>NZ_JAFBCK010000001.1:0-2530000 GCF_016907695.1 Actinokineospora baliensis
GACGGCATCTTCCGGATCTCGTCCTGGACCCGCTGCACCTGTTCACGGGTCCGCGCCTGCACGCGGTCGCGGCCGATGGCCAGGTGGAACCGGAACGCCTCCGCCAAAGCCCAGCGGTACTCGAACGTGTGATAACCCCCTGGGGTGAACGCTTCGGCCGTCGTCGGGCCTGCCGGGGTGTCGTTGAGCCACTGGTCGAACGCGGGGCCGCTGAACGACGGCAGCACGGGCGAGGTCGCCTCCCAGGCACCCTGACGCCCCCAGATGATCCCTGTTCCCCGAGGTCCGAACAGCCATTTGTGCGTTCCGGAGATCAAGAAGTCGCAGCCGAGATCGGCCGGGGTGGCCGCTTCCACGCCCAACGCGTGCACCGCGTCGACGCACAGGAGCGCGTGTTGCTCGGGTGGCAAGGACGCGTTGTGTTCGGCAACCGCGTCGGCGATGGCCCGCACCGGGAGCTTCACCCCGGTCACGGAGTGCACCCAAGTGATGGCAACGATTCTGGTCGTGGGCGTCAGGCCCGCCTTCAGCCTGGCAACGATCTCCTCGGCTGAGGCCGACACGGCCGTCTCATAGAGGCGCACCCGGCGTACTTCCACGCCGCGAAGCCGTAGTGCGTGGTGAGTGGAGAAGAAGTCGTGCTCTGTCGTAAGAACCGATTGCCCCGGTAAGAGGCGAATCCCCGCATAGAGCAGACCGAGACCCATAGTCGTGCTGTCTGTAAGAGCGATGTCCTCTGCGCGGCCACCTAAGTACGCCGCAGCAGCAGCGCGGACAGCCTCCTCCGCTGTCCCGGCTTCCTTGTCCAGGTACGCGTGGGTGTCGTGGTCCAGCCCGGCTCGGTGGCGGTCGATCGCCTCGTTGACCGAGCGCGGCGACGCGGCCAGGACGTAGGCGGCGAACTGGCGCACATCGCGCGTCAGCGGGAACTGCTCCCGCACCGAAGCCCAGTCGTTCGGGTCGAACGGGCGCGGCTGGGCGGGAGTCCCGGCGTCGGCGGTGCAGGCCACAGCACCCGCGGCGACGGCGAGTCCGGACCCCGCGGCGAGGAACCGGCGGCGGTTCAGGTCCATGGGCGCTCCTCGGGCTGGGCGCCCAGTGTGCCAGGCCACGGCCCTGCCCGGCAGGTACGCTCGCGGGCGGACCAAGTGCAACGCCGGAGGGGCCCTCGGTGTTTATCTAGGCATGGATGACCTACCCGAGACCGACGCCGAGATCGACGTGGCCCTGCTCGCCGCCATCGTCGACGACCTCGACGCGGGGTTCGCCGGGCTGGTCCGCGCCTACCAGCGAGTGGTCTACTCGGTCGCGCTGCGCGTCGGCGGCCCCGACGCCGAGGACCTGGCCGCCGAGTGCTTCCTGCGGGCCTACCGCGCGCTGATCGGCTACGACCGGTCCCGCATCCTGGCGCTGCGGCCGAGGTCGTGGTTGTTGACGATCTTGCTCAACACCTGGCGCAACACGCTGCGCGGCGCGGCGCGAAGACCGGCGGTGAGCATGGCCGAGCTGCCAGACCGGGCGGTGGTCGGCCCGACCGTCGAGGACGTGGTCGCCAACACCGAGACCCGCGACGAGCTGGGCGCGCTGGTCGGCGCGCTGCCGGACAACCAGCGGGTGGCCGTGGTGCTGCGGCACGTGGTCGACCTGCCGGTGGCCGAGATCGCGGCCGTCATGCGGATCCCGGAGGGGACCGTCAAGTCACACATCTCCCGCGGCCTGGCCCGGCTGCGGGAGCAGTACGCGAAGGAGGTGGCCCGATGACCGGCGAAGACATCAACAACCCGCTCGCGCTGCGCCTGGGTGGGCTGGCGGTGGCGCCGCCGCGCGATCTGACCGGCGCGCTGTACGGCGACTGGACCAGGCTCGACGGCCCGGTCGGCGAGCTGCTGGTGGCCTTCACCGACCTCGGTGTCAGCTACATCCGCACCGCCGAGTCGGTCGACGACGACGACGAGCGCTTCCGCGAGCGGTTCCGCGCCCTGTTCCAGCGCCCACTGCGGCGCGCCACCGACGCCCCGGCGGGCCTGCGGCAGGCCGTGCGCGGCCACGGCGCCAAGGAGATCCCGGTCGACCTGCGCGTGCTCACCCCGTTCGAGCGGGACGTGCTGACCGCGACCAGGGACATCCCGACCGGCCAGACCCGCCCGTACGCCTGGGTGGCCAGGGCGATCGGCAGACCCAAGGCGGTCCGCGCGGTCGGCACGGCCCTGGGCAACAACCCCGTGCCCCTGCTGATCCCCTGCCACCGGGTCACCCGCTCCGACGGCACCCTCGGCCAGTACGTGTTCGGCGCCGAGACCAAGGAACGGTTGCTGCGCGCCGAAGACACCAATGTGGACACCCTGGCAGACCTGGCCAAGTCCCACATCACCTACCTGGCCACCGACGGCGTCGTCTGCTACCCCACCTGCCCCCGAGCCCGAGCCGCGACCAACCCCCGCGGCTTCCGCACCCTGGCCGCAGCGCAGGCCGCGGGCAACCACCCGTGCGACCTCTGCACCCCGGCAGGTTGAGACACAACCGCCTGTGGTGGCCGGAACTCAAACTCCCGGCCACCACACGGCTGTCGACTGGAGACACCCATCCCCATCCCCCACCGCGCAGCACATCCGGGTGTGGCCCGATGACCAGGCGGGAGCTGCCACCACTGCGGCCCCCACCCGGCAACGGCGGGCGGCCTGGCGGATGTAGACCTCGGCCGCAACCTGGGACCCACATCCACCACATAACCACCGAACCGGAGACACCCATCCCTTACCGCACAGCACATCCGGGTGCGGCCCGGTGACCGGGCCGGAGCTGGCCACCGTCCTGGCCCTCGCCCGGCAGCTCGGGGGTGGGCTGGTGAACGTGGGCCACGGCCGCGATCCGGAGTCGGCGGCCGCCGCGGCGGCGTTTGTCGCGGCCTGGGAGGGGGCGGTCGGGGTGGTGGTGTCGTGGCCTTCGGAGGCGGCTTCGTGGTTGCGGCAGGCTTGTCGGTTCGCGGGGGGTTGTCCTGATCTGTGGGTGATCGCCGACAACGGGGGCGACTGGGTCGGGATGGGGCGGCGGTTGGCCGCGTTGCCGCAGTGGCGTCCTCATCGGACTGTTGCCTTCTCCGGGTTGGCGCTGCCTTCGCTGCCCAGCGCGGTCGGGGACGTCGAGGGGTTGTGCGGGGCGGGCCCGGACGGCTCGCGGTGGTCCTTTTTCGACGGTGAGCTCAGGTGGACGACCCGATCATGGAGCTGATCCCCCGACCGCCGCGGGAGCTCGCACCCGGCGCGGTGCACCTGCCCGACTGGCTGGACCTGGCCGGGCAACGGCACCTGCTGGCCGCCTGTCGCGAGTGGTCACCCGGCATGCGCAAGCAGCGGTTGCCCAACGGTGGGGTCATGTCGGTGCGGATGGTCTGCCTCGGCTGGAACTGGGTGCCCTACCGCTACTCGCGGGTCCTCGACGACGGGTCGGCCGTGCTGCCGTTCCCGGGCTGGCTGGGCGACCTCGGCAGGCGGGCGGTGGCCGCGGGCGGGTTCGCCGGGGACTACCGGCCCGACATCGCCCTGGTGAACTTCTACGACAGCGACGCCAAGATGGGTTTGCACCAGGACAAGGACGAGCGGGCGCTGGACCCGGTCGTCTCGATCAGCCTCGGTGACACCGGGGTGTTCCGGTTCGGCAACACCGAGCACCGCGGCCGCCCCTGGACCGATGTGCAGCTGCGCTCGGGCGACCTGGTCGTCTTCGGCGGCGAGTCGCGGTTGGCCTACCACGGGATCACCGGGGTCCTGCCGGGGACCGGGGATCCCGACCTCGGGTTGGCCGGGCGGCTCAACGTCACCCTGCGGGTGTCCGGGATGGACTAGGCCGTCGGTGCTGGGCTCACCCACACGGCCGCAGCGCGTGACCCACTCCGTACCGACCGGGGGATCATGCTCCACAATCGAGCATTCGTCAGTTTCCGAACAAACCCCTGGTAGATGTCATTCCCCCGATCGGCGGGCGCGATCGTTTCGCAAATCCACCCCATCGGGTGACACTCCACAGTGGCAACTTGCTCGCCCGCGCCCCAGATGGACCGTACAAACAACGGTGTCGGGGTTGTCCGCTCCGACCGGGAATCGAACAGAGGAGGAAGATCATGATCGGCTCGCTGCTCCAACCGATTATCTCGCTCATCTCTGGCCTCATCGGGACCATCACCAGCCTCATCGGAGGGCTGCTCGGCTAGCGGACACGTCCCGGGCCCCGCGGGGTCACGCAAGTGGGGCGGGGTCCGGGACACCCCTCGCTCAGACGCGCACCGAGCGCGGCCCGGCGACCGCGTGGCAGGCACCGACACCGTCGGCGCGGGCCACGACCCGACCCCCGCGCACCCGCACCGCCACCTCGGTGGCATCGCTGACCGCCGTGATCCCCACCAGCTCCGCGATCCGCTCGTCGCAGACCACGCGCACCGCGACCCCCTCCCGGAACGCCCGGCGCACCCCCACCGCGACCTCCGCGATCACCAACCGCGCCAACGGGTACAGCTCGGCGGGCTGACCGGTCACCACCACCAGGGTCACCCGCTCCCCCAGCCGCACCGCCTCCTCCACCGCCGCCAGCCGGTGCGTCCCCAGCACGGCGACCACGCCGTCCCCGATCACCACGGGCTCACCGCTGACCAGGTCGACCGCCTCGACCGGCACCCACGGCCGGTCGACGGGCAGCGCCGGAGCCACCGCGTGCGGGTAGGCCCACCAGTCGTTGAGCGCCATTGCCGCCAGCTGCTCGCAAGCGCTGATCACGTCGAACGGTTCGGCGAACCCCGGTGCGGCGGAAGCGAGCGCGCGAGCGCCGTGCAGGGTCGTCAAGACCAGCCCGGCCTGGCGAACCCGGCGCGCCGGAGGGGCCCCGGCCGGTGACGGCGGCGGATCCACCTGCTCCATCGCCAGGCCCAGCAGCAGCGCGTTGAGCCGCTGCAGTTGGGTGTGGGGCAGCGCCGCGTCGCCGACGATCTCCGTCAACGGGTAGTCGGTCTCCCGCGATACCCAGGTCCTGGCGAACGCGCCGACCGCGGCCACCAGCGAGGTCTCCGGGCGCGACAGCGGCTGCTCGGGCACGCTCTCGGCCCGCTCGGCGAGCACCTCGAGGTAGAGCGCCCGCTTGCCGGGGAAGTTGGAGTAGACCGCGCCCCTGGTCAGCCCGGCGCGCGCGGCGATCCCGTCCACTTTGGCGTCCCGGTACCCGCGGTCGAGGAACTCCGCCCGCGCCGCGGCCAGGATCCGCTCCCGGTTGCGCTCCTGGGTCTGCGCCCTGTTCAGCCGATCCATCTCCGCGCCTCCCATCAGGCACATCATCCCGGGCGCCCGGGGCGCCCCCGACACCGGATCCAGATGATGGCATCATCTGGTCAGAACATCCGCAATCCCACCTGGAGGTCCCCGTGCGTCCCGTCCCCGAGATCCCGGTCACCGACCCGGCCGTGCTCGCCGACCCGTTCACCGCATACGCGCAGGTCAGGGAAGTTTCGGCGGTGGCGAAGCTGACCGGGGCCGGCATGCCGCCGATGTTCGCGATCACCCGGCACGCGGAAGCGAAGGCGGCGCTGGCCGACCCCCGCTTCGTGCTGAGCGAGGCCAGCTTCCTGCGGCCACCGGGCATCCCCGAGCACTGCCAGCGCTACCTGCACACGATGGCCGAGATGGACGGGCCCGAGCACGCGCGCGTCCGCGGCGCCGCCGCCCCCGCGTTCTCCGCCCGCCGCACCGCCGCCATGCGCCCGGCCGTCGAGGTCGTCGTCGAGCGCCTGCTCGACACCCTCGAGACCGAGACCGACCTGCTGCTCGACTTCGCGGGCCCACTGCCCATGGAGATCATCTGCGAGCTGCTCGGCATCCCGGAGTCCGACCGGCCACGCTGGCGGGAGTACGGGGCGGCGGTCTCGGCGGGGTACGGGCCGGGCTTCATCGCCGCGATCCCCGGGATCATGGCCAGCGCCGAGGCGGCCGTGGCGGCCAGCAGGACCGAACCGAACGCGGGCATCCTGTCGCAACTGCTGGACGGCCCGCTGACCGAGACCGAACTGGTCACCCTGGTCTGGCACCTACTGCTCGCGGGGCAGACCCCGACCAACCTCATCGGCAACGGGGTCGCCGCTCTTTTCAGCCACCCGGAGCAACTGGCCGCGCTGCGCGCCAACCCCGACCTCGCCCCACGCGCGGTCGAGGAGCTGATGCGCTGGTGCGGGCCTCAACTGCTCACCACCCCGAGGTTCGCCACCGAGGATGTCGACGTCGACGGCGCGGAGATCCCCCGGGGCGCGGCGATGACCGTCGCGATCGCCTCCGCCAACCGCGACCCCCGGGCGTTCGACGACCCCGACCGCCTCGACATCACCCGACCGCTCGGCGCCCCCGGTCACCTCGGCTTCTCCCACGGCGCCCATTTCTGCCTCGGCGCGCCGCTGGCCCGGCTGCAGACCGAGATCGCCGTGACCGGCCTGCTGCGCCGCTTCCCGGACCTGGCGCCCGCGCGACCCGAGACCGTCCGCGCACCGGACCCGGGCACCTGGCGGCTGGCCGAACTCCCGGTCCGGCTGCGCTGACCAGCACCTGAGCTATAAAGGGGAGGTGCGCAGGGGGTTGACGATCGCGGCGGTGGCCGCCGTGGGGTTGCTGGGTGCGGCGGACGCCTCGGCGGGTGAGCGGGCCAGGGTGGCCGAGTTCGGCGCCGCCGCGATGGCCCGCGCCGAGACGTGGTTCACCGCGGGCCCCACCTACGACCAGGACGGCTGCTTCACGCCCGCGACCGGGCGCACCGGCACCGACTGGGCCGGGGTCCTCGGCGGCTGCCACCGGCCCGCCTACCGCACCGACTGCTCGGGGTTCGTGTCCATGGCCTGGGGCCTGTCGGTCAGCTACGCCACGCCGCGGCCAGGCGGCGGGCGTGATCTCGGCGACATCACCCGGGTGATCGACCGGTCGGCCCTGCGCGCGGGCGACGCGCTGGTCCGCGACGGTGAACACGTGCGGCTGTTCGAGCGGTGGGTGGACCGGGACCGGACCAGCTACCTGGCCTACGACTTCGGGTCCACGCCGGTCAAACACCGGGTCTATGTCTGGGGCGGGCCGGGCGAGCTCGACTACACGCCGGTGCGCTACCTCGGCGTGAGCTGAGCGGATATCCGCCGGATATCGCGGACGCGACCCACCCGAATCCCGGCGGGGGCGACACCGGCGCGACGGGCCCACCGCACGGCTTTGACCGGCCGTCCGCACTAATACCGCTGACGGTTTCACGTCCGCGCCCCCCGTGGCCGCCGGAAACCCGCCTCCGGCGCGCGGGGGGTTCACCCACACCCGGCGGGGTCGCCGCGGGCGAATCGATTCGCCCACCCGGATCGCCCCTGTGGATCTTGGTTGTGGATAACCCACCCCACCGGGGGAGGTGAAAAACCCCCGGGTGCCCCGCGCCGGTCGGGGTAATGCCAGCCCACGCCCGGTGACCCCGGCCGAACGTGAATAGCCGGGGAACGCTGGACGACCACCGCCCGCGCTTAGCCGGGCGGGCCGAGAAACCGGTCCCGGTGGGGTAAATGCCCGGTCGGGGAAGCGGACTCGGGTCGGCGGTGCCCCCGCACCGGTGGAGGTCGTACCGTGGGTGCGACGACCGCAGCTAAGGAGGGGTTCGGATGCCCGAACCGGTGTTGGTGTCAATCGCGGCGGCCCTGGCGGGCAAGTCGGTGGGCGCGCTCTACGAGCTCGTGCGCGACCGGTTCAGCAAGCGCGCGGACGCGGCGGCGGCGTTGGCCGCCTCGGCCGGTGCGGAACCGGAATCGGCGGAGGTGGCGGCGCTGGCCGAGGAATTGGACCGCGAACAGCGGGCGGACCCGGAGTTCGCCGAGCGGCTGCGCGAGCAGTGGGCGAACGAGGCGCAGGCGGGGCACGCCGACCGCGGCGGGGTGGTGAACCAGATCACCGGCACGGTGAGCGGGAAGGTGCTGCAGGCCCGCGACATCCAGGGCGGGGTCAGCTTCTAGCCCGCGGGGCCTGGAACAACAGCGGGACCGCGGCGGGTCGCCCCGCCGCGGTCCGGTCCCGGTGGCTGGATCAGCCGCAGAAGATCAGCCGGAGAAAGCGGCCTTCTTGGCCTTGCCGTTGCCCTTGGCCTTCACCGTGTGGGCCTCCTCGAACGCCTCGACGACCGCGCTCGGGATGCGGCCGCGCTCGGAGATCTCGTGGCCGTTCTGCCTGGCCCAGTCCCGGATGGCCTTGGTCTGCTCCTTGGAGCGGGTGTCGCCAGCGGGCTTGGTCGACGGCGCGGTGTGCCGCTTGACCCGACCACCGGTGCGCCGGGCGGCGGCGACGAACTCGGCGAGCTGCTCGCGCAGCCGGGTCGCGTTCGCCTCATTCAGGTCGATCTCGTAGTTCGCGCCGTCGAGGCTGAATTCGACCGGGCGGATGTCCTCGCCTGCCGAGCCGTCGAGGTCGTCGTAAAGCTGGACGATGGTCTTCTGAGCCATAGGGCACCTCACTGCACACGGGGTGTCACGGGAATTGAAAACAGCTCCCCACTTGGCGTGAACAGTACCCGCTGCGCAACGCTCTTTCAAATAGGGATCGTTCGGCTAATGCCGCGCACGCGGGCGCGCCGGGGGACGCGCATCGGCGAAAGCCTGGTCCACCGGGCACATATCCGCCGGTCGACCCCGGATTTCACCCCCGACCGGGGAGCCGGGTGCGCGGTTGTTTCCCCCCACCGGAGCACCGAGCGGCACCGGCGTGCCGGACGGCATACGAAAGCCCGGCCGGGCAATCCGGACGGCGACGGACGGTAGGCATTACCGCCCGACCACCCGCTCGCCGGGGCGGGCGAATACCCCGTTCGCCGCGCGCGCGGCGGCCTGCCGGGCGGGGGCGAATGCGGGCCGAACGGGCGCCGACCGACGAGGTGACCACGCAATTCGGCCACCGGGCGACCACCGAGGGTGTTGGTTAACCGCTCGAGGGACCCCACCCGGGCCGGGTGTCGCTTTTCGGCGCGCCCCTGTTCGACATATGCCGATCGAACACCGGGGCCGAATGGGTGGCACCGGCACAATGGACAAGTGGGTTGCGAAGTAAGACTGACCCTCCGGTCCGGCGCACCCCGGCCCGGATAGCGAAAACCCGGCCCAGGCGAACCTGGACCGGGTTGACGGGGTGATTCCCAGGGCTGGGCGGGAACACCCGGCGATGGCGCACAGGCCCCGCCAGGCCAAGCCGACCCGGCACCGGGCCGCCGGCCACCAATCGCCGCAAGCAACCCACGCAGGGTGCCTAGCCGGGCCGACACCACAAGAACCCAGTACCCGGGCACCATGCGCCCGGCAGTCCAGCACCGGGCCGCGCAGTCGCGGATCTCCGCGAGCAACCCGACCCGGTGCCACCGACGCGAGCCGAACAACAAGAGCCCGGTGCTCAGGCCTCCAGCGCGGTGCCCAGCGCCTGCCAGTCGAGCACCGGGGCGGCCCAGTCGCGGATCTCGGCGAGGAGGCCGAGTCGGGCGGCGCGCAGCGCGGGTTCGGGCGCCATCACCAGCACGGCGTCGAAGAAGGCGTTGATCGGGTCGGTCAGCGCGGCCGCTGACGCGGTGAACCCGGCCAGGCCGGCACCGCCGCCCGCGCGGGCCTTTTCGAACGCCTGGTGCAGTTCCAACTCCGCGGGCTCGACGAGCGCGGCGGGGTCGTAGCCGGGGCCGGTGTCGGCGGGCACGATCCGGCGCACGCGCTGCAGGGCGGCGACCAGCCCGGCGAACCCCGGGTCGGCGAGCAGCCCGCCGAGCTCGGCCAGCGTCGTGTCGGCGACGGCGGGGGCGTCGGCCAGCGGCAGCACCGCGGCCACCTGCTCGTGCGGGGTGCCCCCGTCGAGCAGCACCTGCTCGTAGCGGCGCTTGACGAACTCGGCCACCTCGGCGAGCACCGCGTCGTCGACCTCGATGCCCTGCGAGCGCACCTGGTCGGCCGCAGTGGACAGTCCGAACGGGACAGTCAACGCACGCAACTGGGGGAAGGCGCGCAGGATAGCCACCACGCCCGCGCCCGCGCGGCGCAGGCCGAACGGGTCGGAGCTGCCGGTGGGCTTGGCGCCGACGGCGAACAGCCCGGCCAGCAGGTCGAACCGGTCGGCCAGGGCCAGCAGCGCACCGGGCACCGTGGTCGGCACCGCGCCGCCGCCGGAACGGGGCAGTTCCATGTCGTAGAGGGCCTGGGCGACCGGCTCCGGCTCGCCCGCGCGCCTGGCGTACTCGCGGGCCATGGTGCCCGCGAGGCTGGTCAGCTCGATCACCATCTGCGAGCCGAGGTCGAACTTGGCCAACTCCGCCGCGCGGCGCAGCGTCGCGGTGTCCTCTTCGGACAAACCGGCGGATTCGCCCAGCAGCAGGGCGATCCGGGCGATGCGGTCGGCGCGCTGGGCCATCGAACCGAGCTTCTGCTCGAAGGCGAGCTTGGCGATGCCCTCCTTCATCCGCTCCGGCGGGGTGCGCAGGTCCGCGCGCCAGAAGAAGCTGGCGTCCTCGTAGCGGGCGCGCAGCACGGCCTCGTTGCCCGCGCGCACGGTGTCGTGGTCGCACGCGCCGTTGGCCACCGCGACGAAGTGCGGCAACAGGTTCCCGTCCGCGTCGCGCACCGGCAGGTAGCGCTGGTGCTTGCGCATGACCGTGGTGAGGATGTCGGCGGGCAGGTCCAGGTAGCGGGCGTCGAACGAACCGAGCACCGCGTTGGGCTCCTCGACGAGGTTGGTGATCTCGTCGACCAGGGCCGACGCCCCGTCGACGGCACCGCCGACGGACGCGGCGAGCTCGGCGGCCGAGGCGACCACGCGGGCCCGCCGGTCGACCTGGTCGGCGACGATGCCGTGCTCGGCGAGCAGCGCCAGGTACCCGTCCGCCGACGCGACCTCGACGACCGGCGTGGCCGCGGTGCGGTGCACGCGCGTGGTGGTGCCCGCGGCGAGCGCGGACACCGAGACCGGCACCGGCTGGTCGCCCAGCAGCGCGAGCAGCCAGCGGATCGGCCGGGTGAAGGAGAGCTTGGGGTCGTTCCACCGCATGTTCTTGTCCGCGCGCAGTTCCGCGACCACCTCGGCGAGCACACCGCTGAGCACCTCGACCGCGCCGCGGCCGACGTCGGTGCGGGTGATGCCGACGTACTCGACCCCGTCGACCTCGATCCGGCGCAGCTGAGCCGGGTCGACGCCCTGGCCGCGGGCGAACCCGGCGGCGGCCTTGGTCGGGGTGCCCTCGGCGTCGAACGCGGCGGAGGCGCGCGGTCCGCGCACGGTGCGCTCGGCGTCCGGCTCGACCGGCTCGACCGCGTCGACCACGGCGATCACCCGGCGCGGGGTGGCGTAGGTGCGGATGTCACCGTGGCCGAGGCGGGTCGCGGCGAGCTTGTCGGTAAGCGCGCGTTCGACGGCCGCAACGGTGCGGGTGACCTCGTGCGGGGGCAGTTCCTCAGTGCCGATCTCGAACAGCAGCGTCCTGGTGCCCTCGACCGACGGGAACTCGGTGGGCACCGGGGCGGGCGCGAGGACCGGGGCGGTACCCAGCGGGTGCCCCAGTTCCGCGCGCCGCTCGGACCACAGCCCGGCGACCTCGCGGGCGAGGCCGCGCATCCTGGCGAACGCCTTGGCCCGCTCGGTGGTGCTGACCGCGCCGCGGGCGTCGAGCACGTTGAAGGTGTGCGAGCACTTGAGCACGTGGATGTGCGCGGGCACCGGCAACCGGGCGTCGAGCAGCCTGCGCGCCTCGGCGGCGTAGTCCTCGAACAGCCTGCGCTGGGTCTCGACGTCGGCGTCGTCGAGGTAGAACCGGCTCATCTCGTACTCGGCCTGGCCGAACGCCTCGCCGTAGGAGATGCCGGGGGCGTAGGCGATGTCCTTGAAGTGGGCGACGCCCTGCAGCGCCATCATGATCCGCTCGACGCCGTAGGTGATCTCCACCGACACCGGGTCCAGCGTCTGGCCGCCCGCCTGCTGGAAGTAGGTGAACTGGGTGATCTCCAGCCCGTCGAGCCAGACCTCCCAGCCCAGGCCCCAGGCGCCCAGCGCGGGCGAGGCCCAGTTGTCCTCGACGAAGCGGACGTCGTGCGCGCCGACGTCGATGCCCAGCGCCTGCAGGCTGCCCAGGTAGAGCTCCTGCGGGTTGCCAGGGTCGGGCTTGAGGATCACCTGGAACTGGGTGTGGGTCTGCAGCCGGTTGGGGTTCTCGCCGTAGCGGGCGTCGTCGGGGCGCACGCTCGGCTCGACGTAGGCCACCCGCCACGGCTCCGGGCCGAGCACCCGCAGCACCGTGGCCGGGTTCAGGGTGCCAGCGCCGACCTCGGTGTTGAACGGCTGCACCACCATGGCGCCGCGCTCGGTCCAATACCTGGTCAACGCCAGCAACGCGTCCTGCATGGTCAGCACGGCGGAACCTCACTGTGGGCTGGTGGGGGGTGCCCGCGAAGTCTAGAGGGGCCGGATCGCCCCCTCCCGGCAGCGCGGCGCGATGCCGGGGGTCACCCACAGGGTCGAGTACCGCGCACCGGGCTGTTCGGCGCGCATCACCGGATCGAGCTAGAGGTATCCGACATTTTAGGCCCACTTCGATCACGGACAGTCAACTTTGTCGCCCGACACAGGGAGATATGCGCCGATCATGAGAAATTGGCCGGGGTCACCCAAGTGATCGTTTAGACTGGCCGGGTCTCCCCGCAAAACCCCCGTGCCGGTTTCCGTTCGACGTGACCGAAAACCCCCCTTTGGAGAAACGCTTCCGATGACCCCCGTCGACTCCCCAACACGGGCACCGCTGACCGACGCGCCGCCCCTGCCGACCGGGCGGCCGATGGGCCACTCGCGCTGCGAGCTGTCCCGCGTCATCTGGCCTGGCGACGAGAACATGTTCGGCTCCGGCAAGGGCACGCTGATCCTGGAACTGGCCGACGAGGTCGGGTGGGCGGCCGCGGTGCGCCACAGCGACGGGCACGCGGTCACCGCGTCGATGACCGACATGACCTTCTTCGCCCCGTTCTGGGCAGGCGACATCGTCGCCGCCGTGGCCCAGGTCGAGGGCACCGGCCGCACCTCGATGGACATCGGTGTGCAGGTCAGCGCCCGGCGCTGGCACGGCAGCGGCGAGCAGGAGCGCATCGCCGAGGCGCACCTGGTGTTCGTCGCCGTCGACGCGGACGGCGCGCCGCGCCCGGTCCGCCCGGTGCACCCGGAGACCGACGCCGAGTACGCCATGCACCGGGCCGCGGCCATCCGCCGCGAGTACCGCAGAGCGCTCAAAGCAGCCCTGGCCGAGGTCGCCCTGCCGACACCGCGGTGACCGGCGCCCTTGCCCTGCTGCCCGCGCGGCCGCGCCACGCCAGGGAGCAGGTCGACATCGCCGTCGCGTTCATCAGGGAAACGGTGAACGAGGGCGACGACACCGTTCTCGACGAGTTCGCCCACCCCGATATCCGAGATCTGTCCGACGTCCGGGTATTCGACGACGGAATTGCCGGATTGCGCATTTCGGTGCTGACCGCGCGCCGCCGGATGCCCGATATCCACGCCCGCGTGCTCAGCGCCAGGCACACCGGGGCCGACACGGTCGAGACCCGGTTGGAGTTCTCCGGCACCTACCTGGGGCCGAACCTGGCACCGAGCCAGCGCGACGGCCGCCCGGCGCGGTGGTACCAGCACCACCTGTGGTCCTTCCGCGGCCCGCTGGCCCGCGCCCACCTGGGGTGGATCGATCGGCGCGGGCTGCGCGCCGCCCTCGGCGACCCGTGCTGACCCCCGGTCCCCGCTACTGATCAGTGCTCGGGCGGCGCCGCGCGCCTGCCCGGTGGTCCCCCGGTCGGCGCCCACCGACCGGGGGACCGAGCCGGTCGGGACCGCTGCCCCAACCACGACGCGGCGCCCACCGCGTCCAGTCCCTGCTTCCCCACTCCATGCTCGACTCCTCGTGCGCGTTGCGGCAGGGCCACCCGGCCGGTGCTCGACGGGTCCTTGTGCTCAGCCTGCGAGGCGGTTGTGCGCGCTGGTCTCCTGGCGCGCCCAGGCCAGCCGCGGCGGGTGCGGCCAGGAGACGGTGCGCTCCGGCGCCTGCTCGGCGGCGACGATCCTGCTCTGCTCGTCCACCCTGGCGTCGTGCTCGGCGCCGACCCGCTCCTCGAGCAGGATGCGGTCGACCAGGGCCGAGGCCCGGCGCAGGCGCCAGGTGAGCACGGCGAGTACCGCGAGTCCACCGATGATCCACAGCAGTGTCATGGCGATGTCGATTCTTCTGTGTGCCAAGCCCCTCTGGCCGTCCGTGGCGCGAGGTCCGGGCGCCGGTTGGGCCGCCTGGGGGCTCTGTTGCCCGTTCCATCGCATCGACCCATAACATCAGTTACAGGTCGTGACTTATGACAACCGACTCGCAACCAAGTATCACTCGTACGGCGTACACGTTGAAGCCTAAAGTAACAGCGCCCCACCCAGCGGCGACATCCCCTGATGGGCCGCGACCGAGTGATCTTGTACCGAACGCCACCACCGAGATCACCGACCGTAGCGACCTGCGGATGTCGCTGAGCGTGACCAGCACGGTCACTAGGGGTCCACCTAGGGGTTGACGGTGCCCCCGGCCGACAGCACGATCGGACCGTCGTGCGACCAGGCCTGTCAGGGACGGATCCCGCTATGACCGCACTGTTCGACCTGAACGACCCGGCACTGGCCGCCGACCGCTTCGCCTACTACCGGCGGCTGCGCGAGACCGACCCGGTGCACCGCTCGCCGTTCGGCTACTGGGTGCTCTCCCGCTACGACGACGTCGACGCCCTGCTGCGCGCCCCGTCGGCCTCCAGCAACTTCCCGGCCGACCCGGGCTGGGCGATGATCCGCGGCGGCCCGACCTGCCCGGTGGTCAAGAGCACCAGCAAGTGGATGCTCATGCAGGACGGCCAGGCCCACCGCCGGATGCGCAGGCTCATCGCCAGGGTGTTCACCCCGCGCAGCATCGACCGGATGCGGCCGCGGATCCAGCACGTGGTGGACCGGCTCATCGACGAGATGGGCGACGGCGAGGTCGACCTGATCACCGGGCTGGCGCTGCCGATGCCGATCCTGGTGGTCGGCGAGCTGCTGGGCATCCCGCCGCAGGACCGCGCCAAGTGCCGGGACTGGACCGACAAGGTCGGCTACGTCATCGACCCCGGGGTCACCCCGCAGCGGCGGATCGCGATGAACAAGGCCGAGCCGGAGTTCCGCGCCTACCTGCTCGACCTGATGGACTCCCGCCGCGACGCCGACCCCGAGCACGACCTGCTCTCGGTCCTCATGCAGCCCGACGCCGACGGCGAACGCCTCACCGACGACGAGATCGTCGCCAACATCCTGCTCATCTTCAACGCGGGCCACGAGACCACCGTCAACCTCATCGCCAACGGCATGCTCGCCCTCCTGCAGCAGCCCGAGGCGCTGGCGGCACTGCGCGCGGACCCCGGCCTGATGGGCACCGCGGTCGAGGAGCTGTCCCGCTTCGACCCACCGGTGCAGCTCGCCGCGCGCATCATGACCCAGGACACCCCGATCGCCGACAAGGTCATCCCCGCAGGCGAAACCGTCCTGGTGCTCTTCGACGCCGCAGGCCGCGACCCCGAGCGCTACCCCGACCCGGACCAGCTCGACCTGGCCCGCACCGACCCCAAGTCCCTGGCGTTCAGCTCGGGCAACCACTACTGCCTCGGGGCGGTGCTGGGAAAACTGGAAGCGAGCACGGCTTTTACCGAGCTGCTGGCGCGCTACTCCCGCATCGAACTCACCGACGAGCAACTGCACTGGCACTCGCATTTCAACCTGCGCGGCCTGACCAAACTCCCCGTGGTGCTGCACAAGTAGCCCGCGCCACTCCAGCTCCCCCGAATCCGGTTGAACCGCCCCGTCGTGGCGCCCGTGTTGGAGGCGTACCAAGACCCGGCGGGAGGCCGGGAACCACTATTCGGGGAGATAGTCCATGAACCGCAAGAACGTGCTGTCCGTCGCTGTCCTCATCACCGCCGGGGTGGTCGCGTTGTCCGCCTGCGGCACCGGGTCGGCCACGGAGGCGACCACCGGGGCGCCCACCTCCGAGTCCACTGTGGACTACGGCGCGGACGCCACCGAGGGGGTGTCGTTCTTCGCGGGGACGGCCAAGGCGAACAACGCCACCGAGGGGACCGGCGACTGGGCCAAGGGCGAGGACGGCACGGTGAACTCGGCGAAGGCCGATACGGCGCGCAAGTGGGTGCAGCTCAAGGCGAGCAAGGCGGGCGCGCTGGACCCGGTGGTGGTCAACGGGGCCGGGCTCACCCTCTACCGGTTCGACAAGGACACCGCCAAGCCGTCGAAGTCGACGTGCAACGGGGACTGCGCCAAGACGTGGCCGCCGGTGACCGTTGCCAAGGGCAGCAAGGTGTTCGTGGCCGGGGTGCCCAAGTCCGCGGTCGGGTTCGTCAAGCGCGACGACGGCAGCACCCAGGTCACCATCGGCGGTTGGCCGGTGTACCGCTTCGCCAAGGACACCAAGCCCGGTGACACCGCAGGCCAGGGCGTCGGCGGCACCTGGTTCGGCGTGACCCCGGACGGCAAGAAGGCGGGCAGCCCGGCGCCGACCACCACCACCCAGGCGCCCGGCGGACCAAAGGCCACCAGCGTCGTGCTGTTCGACGAGCCGCGGTTCAGCGAGGACGGCGCCGCGGAGGGCACCGCCGGTCCTGGCTGCAAGAACCTGGCCCGGCCGCGCAACGCCTCGTCGCTGTCGGCGCTGGGGTCGCTGAAGCTGTGGTCGGAGAAGGACTGCAAGGGCAAGTCCCTGGTCGTCGAGGGTGACGTGCCGGACCTGGCCGCTCTCGGGTTCGACAACCTGGCCACCTCGGTCTTCTTCGGCTGAGTAGCCTCGGCGCATGGCGCCGCAGCGGGAAACCCGCGTCTACATCCCCCGGCACAGCGGCGCCCTCCCGGCGCCGCTGTCCGCGTTGGTGGCCGACTCCGGGACGGTCGTGGTCCACGACCCCGCCGACGCCGACCGGGTCATCACGCTCGACGCGCTGGGGACCGAGCTGAAGCGGGCGGCCGTGGCGCCGGTGCGGGAGCAGCGGCTGCTCAGGGCGGGTTCGCCGGTCACGTCCGTGGCCTTCGTGGAGGCCGACCCGCCGATGGTGGTGGCCGGGTGCGAGGACGGCGTGGCCCGGGTCTGGTCGCTGGACGGGACGGCACTGCGCGAGCTGCACGGGCACACCGGACCGGTGTGGGGAGTCGCGGCGAGCCGGTACGCGGCGGGTCAGGTATTCACCTGCGGGCAGGACGGCACGGTGCGCGCATGGCCGCTCTACGGCGAACAAGACGGCATCGTCCTCTACCAGCACGACGGCATCGCCAACGCCATCGTGGCGGGCCGGGGCAGCACCGTGGTCAGCGGCGGTGACGACAACCAGGTCATCCGGTGGACGAACGGTTCCGTCGAACCCCTGGGCACCCACAACGACTTCGTCACCGGGGTCGCCCTGCTCGACGACGCGACCCCGGTCTCGATCTCGAACGACGGCACGATCCGGCTGTGGAGCTACCCGACCGGCGCCGCCCCGCTGCCGTTCCCGACGGACTCCACCTACACCTGCGTGGTGGGGTACGAGTCCATGATCTTCACCGGTACCGAGGACGGCCTGGTCACCGAAGCGCAGGGCGACACCGCGCTCGCCGTCGCCACCCAGCCCAGGGCACTGGCCGTCTCGTCGATCGACAGCATCGACAGCCGCCCGACGGTCGCGATCGGCGGTGACGACGGGCTCATCCGGTTGTGGGAGCCCGGGTCTGGTGCCTTGACCAACCTGCCGGGGCACACCGGCCCGGTGCGCGGCTTGGCCTTCGGGACCCTCGACGACCGACTTGTCCTGGTGAGCGGCGGGGTGGACGGGACGGTCCGGGTCTGGACGCGGCCGATGGCCGACCAGATCGAGTGGGCGACCGACGCGCCCTCGGACAAGGACCTGCTGCGGCGGCAACCGCTGGCCAGGCTGATCGCCCGCCACCTGCGGAACGTGAACTCGTCCTTCCTGGTGCACCTCGACGGGCCGTGGGGGTCGGGCAAGAGCACGGTGCTGGGGTTCGTGCGGGAGGAACTGAAGCAGGACTTCACGGTGGTGCCGTTCGACGCGTGGCGGGAGGCCGGGGTCGGACCGGCGTGGTGGGCGCTGCTGACCGCGCTGCGCACCGCCGTCCGCGGTCAACGCGGGTTCTGGGGGCGGCTGGGACTGCGGATCAGCGAGTCGTTCGCCCGGCTCAGGCGGGTCGGGGCACCGGTGGCGCTGGCGTTGGCGGTCCTGCTGGCCGCGGGCGCGGGGATCTGGTGGCTGTTCGCCTCCGACCTCAAGAGCTTCGGCGACATCGTCAAGAACATCACCGGCGCCATCGCGGGCGTCGGGACGCTGGTGGCGGGCGCACTGGTGGCGAGCCGGTTCCTGCTGTGGGACTCCGCGCGCGGGGCCAAGCTGTTCGAGCAGTCCAACACCAACCCGATGCTGGAGGTCAACCGGCACTTCGGGTGGCTGGCGGCCAGGGCGAAGCGGCCGGTGGTGTTCCTGGTCGACGACCTTGACCGCTGCAAGGAGTCCTATGTGGTCGATCTGCTGGACTCGGTGCAGACCCTGGTCCGCGACATCGGCCCGCACTTCATCGTCTCCGCGGACGGCGCGTGGCTCCGGGCGAGCTACGAGCAGGCCTACGAGCGCTTCACCACGGCCGTCGCGGAACCGGGCAGGCCGTTGGGATACCTGTTCCTGGACAAGTTCTTCCAGCTGCGGGTCCCGATGCCGATGATCGACTCCTCGCGGCAGGAGGGGTACCTGAGCACGCTCCTCGGTACTGCGGCCCCGAGGCGGGCGAATGCGGCCGAGGTGGCCCGCGTGCGCACCGAACTCGACCGCAGCTCAACCGAAGCGGAGGTCGTCGCCGCGATGAGCGCCACGAGCCAAGAGGTTCGCGATCGTGTCGCTACCGAAGCCTTGCAGCGCATCACCAGCCCGGAAGCCGTGGCCGCGACCGAGCACGTGCTGCAGCGGTACGCCAAGCAACTGCCCAAGAACCCGCGCGCGATGAAGCGGTTCATCAACACCTACAGCATGGTCCGGGCCGTGCGGACCCTGGAGGGCAACCCGGTCCCGGTGGCCGACCTGGCCAGGTGGACCATCCTGGAGATCCGCTGGCCAAGCCTCGCCGACCACCTGCGCACCCACCCCGAGTCGATCCTCCACGTCGACACCACCGAGCTGGAGGACATCCCCGAGCCCCTGCGCCCCCTGTTCACCGACGCTGCCCTGGTCGACCTGTCGCGGACACTGACCCCGGACGCCATCCGCGCCTGCTGCGGCGACTAGCGGTTGGAGCAGAGCACGCCGATCCTCACCAATGGCGAGGACTAGCGGTTGTTGCAGAGGCTCAGCGACACGCCTTCCGGTGTCGTGCAAGGCAAGTAGCCCGAGTCCTGGAGCCGGAGCCTGCCGCTGTCGTGTTTGCGGATGTAGTCGGTGAAGGCGCCGAGGAGGCTGTCCGCGGCGGGGTCGCCCTTGGTGTAGAGGTGTTCGACCGTCCAGAAGGGGTAGCTGGACTCCAGTTCCGCCGTCGTGTCGTAGGTCTTGCCGTCGATGCTGATGGACTTGAGCTGGCCCTGGGTGCGGGCCTGGGCCACCGAGGGGGCGTCGGCGTAGCCGATGGCGCCGGGGACGTCGCGGATCTTGGCGATGAGGTCGGCGTTGGAGTCGCGTTCGCAGCGGATCACCCGCGCGCCGGGGTCCCGGTCGGCGGTGAGGCACTCGTTGGACGACAGGATCCCCTCGCCCGCGTGCAGGACCTGGGCCTCGAACAGCTGCCGGGTGCCGGAGGACTGGCCGCGGCCGACGATGCGGATCGGCAGCGATTCGGTGCCCGGCCGCAGCTGGTTCCAGTCGGTGATCTCGCCGCGGTAGACCTGGCCGAGTTCGGCGGTGCTCAGCGAGTCGATCGGGACCTTGGCGTTGACCACGACGTGGTAGATCACGACGGCCAGTTGCAGCGACCGCAGGCCGTCGGCGTTCTGCCGCTGCAGGCCGTCCGAGAGCGCGGCGGAGGTGGCCGGGTCGGCACCGGCGAGCCAGCGCACACCGTCGATGCTGCCGGTGGGCTGGGTCTTGATGTGCGCGTCGGCGCAGTCGGCCATGTAGTCCTCGGCCATCGCGGTGATCGTGGGCATGAAGACGCTGGAGCCCTTGATGGTGAGGTCACCGGCGACGCAGCGCACCGACGGGTCGACCGGGGGCGAGGCGAACACCAGGCTCAGCACCAGGAACGCGGTCAGCACCAGCGCCAGCGCGCCGGTCAGCCTGGGCAGGGTGAACCGGCGCTGGCTCTTCTCGTCCTTGATGATGCCGTTGTCGTCGAGCTTGCCGCTGACGGTGATCTCCTTGCTGGTCTCACCGCCCTGGTGGTCCTCCGGCTCCTCGAGCACCACGACCAGCTTGATCTTCTGCTTGCGCTTGAGCGCCAGGGTCTCCAGCCGCACGCCGTGCCAGCGGGGCTCGGCCTCCGGCTCCTTGGGCGCGGGTGCCTGACCACCGACCCAGCGGACCATGCGCTGGGTCATCTTGTCGCGGACCGTGCGCAGGTTGTCCCGCTCCCCCACCGGGGCGCTCGGTCCGGCCGTGCCGAGCGGGTCGGTGCCGTCGGTGCGGAAGAACCGCAGGCCCGCGCGCAGCTTCTCGCGGGTCTCGTCGGAGCCCGCCTCGGAGAACCGGGCGTTCCACACGACCCGCTCGCCGAAGGTGAAGGTGAGCGGCTTCTCGAAGTCGTCGGGGGCGATGTCGTAGCCGCCGGTGTTGCGGATGCGGATCACCACGATGCTGAGCCGGTCCAGCAGCCGGGTCAGGGTGGCGAGCTGGCCGGGGGTGCCCGCGGGCGCCTCGTCGGTGAGCTTCTCCGGGCCGAGGCCGATCTTGGAGTTGTAGTGCACCCGGTAGCTGACCCGCTTGCGCCGGATCAGGAACCGGTCGACGAACGGGGTGGCGATGAGCAGCACGATGCCCAGGACGAGGTTGCCGGGTCCCAGGAAGTCCAGGACCGCGCGCAGCGCCTCCCGCAGCTCGGTCACGGCGATCCCCTCCCCGGTCGACACCCGCGAGCGCAGCCTAGGAGGGGTGATCACCCGCCGCCGCTGTGACCACCATCCGTTCACCCGTGGTTCAGCCGCAGTACGGCGGGGCGCGGCTGTCGGTGGCGGCGGGCATGCTGTCGCCATGACCTCTGAACCCAAGGCGGACCTGCTCGGCTACCTGCGCGTCGCCCGCGAGGCGCTGGTGTGGAAGCTCGACGGGGCGTCCGAATACGACATCCGGCGCCCGCTGACCCCGACCGGCACGAACCTGCTCGGTCTGGTCAAGCACGTGTCGGGCTGCGAGATCGCCTACTTCGGCGACAGCTTCGGCCGCCCGTTCCCCGGTCGACCGGCCTGGTTGGACCTGGCCGCCACCGACCCGACCATCGATATGTGGGCCGCCCCGGACGAGTCCCGCGAGGACATCACCGGCCTGTACCGCGCGGTGTGGGCGCATTCGGACGAGACGATCGAGGGCCTGCCGCTGGACGCGCCCGCCCGGGTGCCGCACTGGAGCGCGGAGAAGGCGGCGACGACGCTGCACCGGCTGCTGGTCCACATGATCGCCGAGACGCACCGGCACGCGGGGCACGCCGACATCGTCCGCGAGCTCGTCGACGGCCGGGTCGGGATGCGCGCCGAGGCGAACAACATGGCCGAGGGGGACGAGGCGTGGTGGGCCGGCTACCGGGCCAAGCTGGAGCAGGCGGCCAAGGACGCGGGCCAGGCCGGGACCTGACCCGCGTCACACGCCTACTCGGGTGCCTACTTGGTGCTAGCGCGGCGGGACCGCAACAGCAGGCCGACCACGATCGCGACCAGGACCACCAGGCCGACGACGAACCAGATCCAGGTGGGCACGCCGGTCTCGGCGGCGGCGGGTTGCGCCGCAGGGGGCTGCTGGGTCGCCTCGGTGGCGACGACCTCGGGGGTGGTGGCCGCCACGCTGGGCTCGGTGGTGGTCGTCGGGGCGGGGGCGTCGACGGCCAGGGTGAAGTTGATGGCGCCGCTGACGGTGTGGCCGTCGTCGGCGTTCACCCGGTATTCGATCGTGTAGGGACCGGCCGGGCCGACCGGCTGCACCGGGACGGTGACCACGGTGCCCGCGACGGTGGGCGTGCCCACGGTCCAGCGGAGACCGCCGGGGCTGCTGACCGCGACCGCGTCCACCTTGGCGGTGACCGCCTCGGTGAAGGTCAGGGTCAGCGCGGTGGGCAACTGGGCCAGGCTCGCGCCCTCGGCCGGGTCGCTTGACTTGAGCTCGACGTGCGCCGAGGCGGGCAGCGCGGTGCCCAGGACTGCTGCGCCCGCCAGGAGCAGGGTGGCGGCGAGGCGGCGGAACGACATCGGGGACCTTCCTTCTTCGGGACCTGCGGGACCGCGGGCGCCGCGCGCGTCGGGGGGTGCCCGACGGGGACGGCGCGAGCGGGTGCCGTGATCCCTCGGCGCGGAGCGTACCCAGGCGGGCACCCAGCGGTGGATCCGCGGTGGCCGGGAATGCCCGGAGTGGTGATTGTGGCGGGTCCGGGAAATGGGTCAGCCGATGGTGACCGGGATTTCCTCGACGCCGTAGACAATGGACGTCTTGCGGAATCGCAGCGCCGATTCCGGCGTGGCCAACCGCAGGTTCGGGAATCGGCGGACCAGGGCGGGGTAGGCCGCGCGCAGCTCCATCCTGGCCAGCTCGGCGCCGATGCAGCGGTGCGCGCCGTGCCCGAAGGCCAGGTGCTGCGTCGGCCGCCTGGTCGGGTCGAACTCCGGCGAGCCCCCGACTAGGGCGTTGTCGCGGTCGGCGGCGCTGAGCGAGCAGACGACCACGTCGCCCGCGCCGATCCGGGCCCCGCCGACCTCCAGGTCGCGGCGGGCGAAGCGCGGGAAGGCGACCTGGACCACGGTCAGGTACCGCAGCAGCTCCTCCACGAACGGCCCGGTGGCGGCGTCGTCGTCGCGCACGAGCGCGCTGGCCGCCGGGTCGCGCAGCAGGATGAGGGCACCGAGGGCGAGCATGCTGGCCGTGGTCTCGAAGCCGCCGGTGAGGATGCCGTCGGCCAGGCCAGCGAGCTCCTTGTCGTCGACGTCGTCGCCGTGCTCGCGGATGATCATGCCGAGCAGCCCGTCGCCCGGGTCCGCGCGCTGCGCCTTGACCACGCCCTCCAGGTAGACCAGTGATTCGGAGATCGCGCCGATCGAGGCGCCCGCCCCGCTGAAGAGGTCGAACCTGGCCACCGCGAGCCGCTGGAACTCGTCGCGGTCGCTGTAGGGGACGCCGAGCAGCTCGCAGATGGTCAGCGACGGGATGGGCAGCGCGAAGGCCTCCACCAGGTCGACCGGGTCCGACGAGGCCGCCATCCGGTCCAGGCAGTCGGCCACGATGGCGTCGATGCGCGGGCCGAGGCGGGCCAGGCGGCGCATGGTGAACTCGGGGGTGAGCAGCTTGCGCAGCCGGGTGTGGTCGGGCGGGTCGGCGAACCCGAGGCCGCCGGGGCTGTGCTCCTGACCGCCGATGATCTCGCCCAGGTGGGTGTAGTCGTTGCTGAACGAGGCGGTGTCGGCGAGCACCTGCTTGTTCTCCGCGTACCCGGTGACCAGCCACACGTTCACCCCGAAGGGGATGGGCAGCTTGGTGACCGGCGCCCCCGCGCTGATCCGGTCCAGTTCGGCGACCGGCTCCAGCCCGTCGCGGCGCAACGGCACCAGCGCGCTCTCCGGCAGCAGGGACAACGCCCTGGTGCCCGCCTTGCGCAGCACGAAGCGGGCCAGCGCGGTACTCGCCAGCCGTGCCGCGACGGTCTTGCCGACCGTCCGAATGAGACCCACTGCGACCTCCCCCGGGACGCTTGCCCGGCCCGACCCTACCGGGGGGCCGCGCGGGGTCTCAGCGACCTCTCAGCAGCGGGGTGGGCGGACATGACCCAACTCACACCGGGGCGGTGATCAGGCACTTCAGTCCGTTTTGGCCGGTCGGTCCCGGCGATCACCGGAAGCGCTATTCGGGCGCATTCACCCCGGCGGAGGCGGAGACGGCGAAAATGGGGTCCCATTTCCGCGAGTGGGGCCTCGGAGGCCATTTCGCGGAGTGGGACCCCACGTCCACCGGCCCACTGTGGACCCGGCGGGGCGTCACACCGTGCGCAGCACCTCGCGCAGGGCGTTGATGACCTTGTCCTGCAGGTCCTCGGACAGCGACGAGTACATCGGCAGCGAGAAGATCTCGTCGGCCAGGCGTTCGGTGACCGGCAGCGACCCGGCCCCGTAGCCCAGGTGCGCGAACCCGCTCATGGTGTGCACCGGCCACCGGTAACTCACGTTCAGCGAGATGTCGTAGGCCTGCAGCGCCTCGAGGATCGCGTCCCGGCGCGGGTGGCGCACGACGTAGACGTAGTACACGTGGTCGTTGCCGGGCTCGACCGAGGGCAGGACCAGTTCGGTGTCCGACAACGCCTCCGCGTAGCGCGCAGCGACCCGGCGGCGCGCCTCTAGGTACCCGTCCAGCCTGCGGAGTTTGCGGCGCAGGATCTCCGCGTGGACCTCGTCCAGCCGCGAGTTGTGGCCGGGGGTCTCCACGACGTAGTACTGCTTGTCCATGCCGTAGTACCGGAGCCTGCGCAGGCTGGCGTCGACCTCGGCGTCATCGGTGATGACAGCGCCGCCGTCGCCGTAGGCGCCCAGGACCTTGGTCGGGTAGAAGGAGAACGCGGCGGCCTTGCCGGTCGTACCCGCGATCCGGCCGTGCTGGCGGGCGCCGTGGGACTGGGCGCAGTCCTCCAGGATCGGGATGCCGTGCTTCTCGGACAACGCGACGAGGGGGGCGAGGTCGACGCACTGGCCGTAGAGGTGGACGGGCAGCAGGCAGGTCGTGCGGGGGGTGATCGCGGCCTCGACCTGGCTGACGTCCATGAGGTGGTTGCGCTCGTGCACGTCGACGAAGACCGGGGTGGCGCCGATCTGGTCGATGGCGATGACCGTGGGTGCCGCGGTGTTCGACACCGTGATGACCTCGTCGCCGCGGCGGACGCCCAGCGCGCGCAGGGCCAGGACCAGGGCGTTCGTGCCATTGTCGACGCCGACGCCGTGGCCGAGGCCGTGGTAGGCGGCGAACTCCGACTCGAAGCCGAGCACGCTGGGACCGAACACGAGCTGCCCGGACCGGAACACCGTGTCCACCGCGTCGAGGATGTCCTCGCGCTCGTTCTCGTACTCGGGCAGGTAGTCCCAGACGCGGGTGGTCATGGCGTTCCCTCCGGGGTGACCAGGCTGTGCAGGCAGGCGAGCACGCTGCGCGCCTGGACGTTGAGGTAGTGGCTGTGCCGCAGCAGGGTCGCCAGCTGGTGCGGGGCGAGCCAGCGGAAGTCGGGGTGGTCGGGGGCGGGGTCGGCGTCGGTCTCGACCACGACGTAGCGGGTGCGGGCGTGCATGAACCGACCGCCCTCCTCCGAGTGCACCGCGTCGAACCGGATGCGCTCCGGCGCCGCGGTCAGCACCTGGTCGAGGAACGGCGGCCGCGCTTCGGCGGGCAGCTTGGCGTAGGTGTCGGGGGTGCACTGCACGGTCGGGGCGAGTTCGACGACGTCGAAGTAGCCGGGTTCGACCCTGGCGTTCATCAGCACGTGCAGCACGCCGTCGATCCGCCGGACCAGGAACGCGACCAGGCCGAGGCCGCGCGGCCGCAGCATCGGCTGGTGCCAGCGGCCGACCTCGCGGCCCGCCGCGGTGACCCCGACCCCGACGACGTCGAAGAACAGGCCGGTGTCGTGGCTGATGCGGCCGTCCGCCCAATGCCAGTCGGCGACCTCGTTGAGCGGGATCTCGCGGACGCGCACGTCGTGGCGGGTGCGCGAGTCGGTGATCCAGCTCAGCACCTCGCCGGTGGTGTGCGCGGCAGGCGCGGCCGGGTCGAGCGCGCCGACCAGGTCGGCGGCGAACTCCCGCGCCCCCGGGTAGCGGTAGGCCACCCCGGCACCGGAGAACGGCAGGCAGCACAGCACGGTGCGGGTGTCCATGTTGATCAGGTCGTCGAGCCGCAGCAGCGCGTGCACCTGGGCCAGGGTCAGCCAGCAGAACCCGTCGAGCACCTCGACCGGTTCGTCGACCCGCACCACCATGTTGCGGTTGCGCTTGCGGTGGAACCAGGCGCCCTGCTCGGACTGGCGGACGTCGGCGAGCACGGTGTGCCGCGCGGTGTCGCGGAAGTACTCCAGGTACGGCACGGCCTTGCCGCCGTGCACGCTGGTGTAGTTGCTGCGCGTGGCCTGCACGGTCGGCGACAGCTGCACGCCGTTGACGTTGCCCGGCTCGACCTTGGCCTGCATCAGCAGGTGCGGCACGCCGTCGAACTCGCGCACCAGGATGCCGAGGATGCCGATCTCGGGCTGGCTGATGATCGGCTGGCTCCAGCGCGGGATCGGCGCGCCCGCGACCTCGACGTCGAGTCCGCGCACGGTGAAGAACTTGCCGCTGTGGTGGCCGATGTCGCCGGTCTCCCGGTGCACCGACCAGCCGTCGAGCCGGTCCAGCGGCACGGGTTCGACCAGGGTGTGGAACCGGTCGCGGCAGTCGGCGAGCCAGGTGTCGAACTCGGCGGCGGTACCCGCGAGCGCGGATCGGGCGACCCCGGCGGCGAAGTCCACCTGCCTGGCCTCGGACAGTTCGGTCACGGTCGTGTCCCAACCCCTGCGGTGTGAATGTAAGCGAGCCTAGGAACGCCGCTGGCGCACCAGCAACCCCTTGGTACCCCTAGTGTTTCGCCGCGACGAACGCACCGCGACCGTTCTGGACGCCGGGCAGGTAGTCGGCTCTTAGGCCTACTCGCGTGAAGGCCTCCTCGTACTGCTGTCTTGAGTAGAGCGATGCCAGGTAGGTCTCCGCGAAGTGGGTGATGCCTTCGGGGCGCGCCACGGTGTAGTGGACTTCCATGCGCGACTTGTCACCGGCGCGGATCGCGTGTGAAACGCGCGCCACGGTGAGGCCCTCTACCTCTACTACGTCACCGGCGATGTAGCCGTCGGTGAAGGTCTCCGCGAACCACCATGGGTCGACAACGAGTACGCCGCCGGGGTTGAGGTGGCGCGCGAAACAAGCCAGCGTCTCGTCCAGCTCAGCCTCGGACATGGTGTGGCCTATAGAGCCGAACATGCAGGTAAGAGCATCGAAGCCGCGTCCGAGGTCGAAGGCGCGCATGTCGCCTAGGTGCACGACTTCACCATCGAACTTCTTACGCGCTACCTGGACCATTGGCTCGGAGATCTCAACGCCCGCGACCTCGTCGAACAACTCCGCGAACGCGACCAGATGAGCGCCAGTAGCGCAAGCGATGTCCACAAGGGAGCGTGCGTGGGGTGCGCGTTCCCGGATGAGGTCGGCGACGAACGCCGCCTCGGCGTGGTAGTCCTTGCCGCGGCCTCGGTGGATGAGGTCGTAGATCTCGGCGAACTCACGCCCGTACATCGGCCACCCGCCGCTCTAGGTCGGCCACCACGTCGTTAGGCGAAGGAGCGGAAAGAACGTCTTCTTGCAGCCTCTTAGCGCCTTCCCGGAACGCCGGGTCTTCAAGCAGGCGGGCCAAGGAGTCGCGAACGTGCTCCAGCGTCACTTCGTGCGGCAGGATGGACAACCCGGCACCGGATTCGACGACCTTGCCCGCGCGTACAACGGTGTCCCAGAAGCCCGGCAGGATGAGCTGCGGGACTCCGTGCACAGCGGCAGTGGACTGGATGCCGGCACCGCCGATGTGTACGACCGCGGCACATGTGGGCAGCAGCCCGGCCATTGGCACGAAGTCGAACACTCTGGCGTTCGCGGGGGCAGCGTCGGCAGTCTCGCCCGGCATCGGCAGCAGAGTCGCGATGACCTCTATGTCCATGTCGGCGAAGGCGTGCAGGGCACCCAGGGAGAACATGTCGAAGCCGAAGTAGCCGCGCACCGATACCCCGGCCGTCACCGCGACCCTTGGCTTGGTAGGCGTTTCAGCGAGCCAAGAGGGCAGCGACGCAGGCCCGTTGTAGGGGATGTAGCGGACCGGTAGGACGTCGAGGCCGTTGTCGATGCGGTGGCCGGGCGGGCCGGGGTCGATCGTCCAATGGCCGGTGACGACCCGCTCGCTGAACTCGCCGCCGTGCCGGGTGAGCAGTTCAGTGAGCCAGTCGGCGAGGGGGTCGCCGCGGTGGTCGACGCCGTCGAGGAAGCGCAAGCGGCTGCGGGTGACCACATCGGCGCCCCAGAGCATGCGGGCGTGGGCGGCGCCGACGGCTTCGGCAGCGACGGCGCCCGCCCAGGTGAACTGCTCCCAGATCACGAGGTCGGGCTGCCAGAACCGGGCGTAGCCGACCAGGTCGGCGACGAACTCCTCGTTGTTGACGGTGCGGAAGTAGTCGCGGGTGGTCTCGTCGAAGAAGGTGAACAGGGCGTCGTGGTCGACGTCGTTGGTGACGGCGTCGACGACCCTGGCGGCCCAGGAGTCGTCGCCCTTCTCCTGCATGACCTGCTTCCACTTGTGGTCGCTGCCGAGCGGGACGGCGACCAGGCCGGACTCGACGACCGCCGGGGCCATGTCCGGCTGCGTGGCGACCCGGACCTCGTGGCCCGCGGTGCGCAGCGCCGAGGCCAGCGGCACCATGCTGAAGTAGTGGGTCTTCTCGGAGTGCGCCACGAACAGAATTCGCACTGCTTGCCCCTATCGTCCGATTTGACCAGGACGGTAGGGAGCCCACTGCGAGCCCAACAACCCCTAGTGGCCCCTCTTAGCCACATAGGTCTCCAACGCGTCCGCGCCCGCCACGCCACCCCCAGAAGCCTCTATGTCCGCTCGCATCCGGCCGACGCGCTCCCGCGTGAGCTTGTCCCGGTCAACGTCCAACACGGCCGCGCGGATGCGCGACGGCGGCGGCGTCTCGTCCCGGATGACCCTGCCCAGGCCGAGTTCCGCCACCCGCCGGGCGTTGACCCAGTCCTCGGGCGAGGACGGGACGACCACCAGGGGAACGTCACGGGAGAGGGCACCCATGACACTGCCGAGCCCCGCGTGCGAGAGGAACACGGAAGTGTGGGCGAGCACGTCGAGGTTCGGCAGCCAGCCGTGAACCTCCACATTGGCGGGGATGGGGCCCAACTCGGCGCGGTCAACACCCTCGTGCACAGCCATCACCACGTGCCACGGTTGGTCGCGGAACGCGTCGACGCAGGCCTTGAAGAAGCCCGCACGCCGGTTCACGCAAGTGCCGAGAGACACGAACAGCAGGGGTTTGCCGTTGTCCGGCGGCGTCCACCGGGTGGGGTCGGCGGCCAGGCCGGGGCCGACGAAGACGAACCGGTCGTCGAAGGTGTCCCCCGCGAACTGGAACGACCGGGGGAAGTAGACGAGGTTGAGGTCCTCTGTGCGACCGATGAAGTCTTCCAGGTCGGCGTCCGCCTGCCCGCGTTCGGCCAGGAGAGCGGTCAACCGGCGGAAGAACGACTGCAACTCGGGGTGGGTGAGCTCAGCGCGGCCCATCTTCTCGACCATCTTCTCCAACAACGAGAAGTGCTGGTTGGAGGCGAACACAGGCAGGCACTGCGCGATCGGCACATCCCACTGGCGGCCTAGGACGCGAGCGGCGTGATAGACGGTGAGGTCGTAGCAGATGACATCCGGCGCGCCTTTGTAGTGCTCGTCGACCGCCTTAAGGATCGCCTCGCTCTCAGTCAGGTAGATCCCCGTAAGAGCGGCAGTCTCATCGGCGGTGTTGTAGTTGGACAGGTCGATGCCCGGTAGTCGCGACTCGTAGGGCAGGACCGTCGCGCCTGTCGCCTCCACCTTCGCGACTGGGCCTGCCGCGGTCACATAGGTGACCTCGTGACCACGGCGGACCAGTTCCTCGACCACTCCCAGCGAGGGGATGACGTGGCCGAAGCCGGAGTTGTTCAGGTGTAGAACTCGCATGTCAGCCTCCGGCAACAGCAGCGACAGTGCGGCGAATCCCCTCTTCGAGGCTCACCTGGGTCGTCCAGCCCGTGACCGAGCGGAACGCGGACGCGTCCACCTCGACGCTCTTGAGATCAGTCGGCTCCATGTGCCCGGGCGGCGGCACGGAGATGACCGGCAACGGCGGCTGACCGGTCACAGCCGCCACCTCGGCGGCCACCAACTCGAACACCTTCCGCAGCGGCACGCCAACACCACTACCGAGCACGTAGTGCCGTCCGGCGAGCGCATCGGCGTGGTCGAGGGCGGCGACGAATGCCGTAGTGACGTCATCGGCGAACACAAGGTCACGGCGAACGGTTCCGTCGTGCCACATCGTCAAAGGTTCGTTCGCAAACGCCTTACGCGCCATGAACGCGACAACACCTCGGTCGCCCTCTTCGCCATAGATGGTCGGCAGCCTCAACGACACGCCCCGGATGATGCCGTCCCGGGTAGCGTCCTTCAGCAGGTTCTCCGCTGCCAACTTCTGCCGGGTGTAGGCGCTAAGAGGCTTGTCCTCCTCGGTCCCGTCGATGCGCACCCTGTCGGCCAAACCAACCTGTGTCTCCGTACCAGAGAACAGCACCACAGGTGGGGTTGGCCTTGACCGCAGCGCGTTGACAACGTCGTCTAAGAGCCCAACGTTGACGCGCTCGGCGGTCGTATCACCGTCGGCCACACGCCAGCCGCCATCGGTATAGGCCACGAGGTGCACCACTGCGTCGGCGTCGGTGACATGGTCCGCGACGCCCTCACGAAGATCAGCTGCCCGCACCTCTACCTCGGCCACAGCGTCACTAGGCACCGCGGTCGCGCGGCGGGCGACCAACCGCAGTTGGATCTGCCGCGCCGCTAGCGCACGCACGATGCCGGTGCCGATGAACCCCGACGCACCGAGGACGACGACCTTCACCTGTAGAGCTCCCGCTCGATCTCCTGGCACAACGCGTACTCGGGCAGGATTCCCGCCTCACGCGCTTCGGCCATCGTCGGTGCCACCTGATCCCGGTCGGAGATGATCGGGTCGGTGATGTCCTCGGGGATCGGTAGGCCCAACTCGGGGTCGAGAACCGCCAGAGCCAACTCGTGCTCGGGGACGTAACTGCTGGACACCATGTACGACATGACGGTGTCGTCCTCGAGCGAGATGAACGCGTGCCCGCAGCCGACCGGGAAGTACATCGCGCGGAAGTCGTCCTGGTCGAGCAGAACAGAGTCCCACTGGCCATAGGTGGGGGAACCGACCCGGATGTCGACGATGATGTCTATGGCCTTACCGCGCGCGCAGTAGACGTACTTCGCCGAGCCAGGGCGGGTCAGTGTGAAGTGCACGCCACGCACTACGCCTCGCTGCGAGCGGCTGTGGTTGGTCTGCGCTATTGGGAACAGCTTGTGGCCAGTGGCCTCCACGAAGGTGGGCTCCTGGAAGGGCGACAAGAACAACCCTCGGTCGTCGGGGAACACCTTGGGGGTGAACTCCAGGGCCCCGTCGACCTTGAGCTTGCGGAACTGCACGGTGCTCCTCCTTTCGGGAGTGGGTCAGCGGAAGCGCTTGCCCTCGTCGGACCGGTAGGCCCGGTAGGCGAGGAAGGCCAGGACGACCGTCCACACGCCCAGCATCACCATCGACAGGGTGTTGGGGGTGTAGTCGCCGATGGCGGCCCACACCAACTCCGCGGAGCCGCGGGTCGGGATGAACGGCGAGACGTTGGCGGTGAACCCGCCCGTGCTGTTCGGGTCGGTGAACAGGCCGCCCAGGTAGGCCAGGATGATCGGCGCGATGCTGGTGATGACGCTGACCAGGTACGGGTTGACCGCGTACCCGATGGCCAGCATCAGCAGGGAGAACGGGATGACGGCCAGCACCAGCGCGCCGAGACCCAGCACGATGTCGACGATGGACGCGGTGGCCTCGGTGCCGATCACCGCGATGAGGATGAGCGGGATGCTGCCCGCGACGACGAACACCGAGCTCATCGCGATCATGCTGACCATCTTGGGCAGCGGCCCGCCCGGCAGGGTCCGCACGTAGCCGCCCCACGGCTTCATGCGCGCGTCGGCGATGCCGAGCCCGTACTGGGCCGAGCAGATGATGAGCACGGTGAACAGGCACATGGAGCCGGTGCTCAGCGTCGCGGCGACCGGGTCGTCACCGAGGGCGGGCACCACGAATAGCAGCATGCCGACCGTGGGCAGGAACAGCAGGGCGACGAAGACCATCGGGATGCGGATGGCACCCAGGATCTCGAACTTGGTGTAGGCGGCGATCGTGTTCACGTCGGTCTCCTAGGCCGTGGGGGCCGCGGTCGGGGCTTTGGCGGTGTAGGCGAGGAACGCGTCCTCCAGCGAGCCCGCGCTGACCTCCAGGTCGGCGAAGGGGGCACCGGAGGCGACGAGGTCGCGCACCAGCTGGTCGGAGTCGGCGGTGATGAGGCTGACCTGGTCACCGGTCTGCTCGACGCCCACGACGCCGGGCAGCGCAGGCACCTCGATGGCCCGGATGGTGACCTTGCGCAGGCCGCTGACCCGGCGCAGCGCCTCGACGCTGTCGTCGGCGACGGCGCGGCCGTTGTCGATGATGATGACCCGCTGGGCCAGCTCCTCGATCTCCTCGAGGTAGTGGCTGGTGATGACCGCCGTGCCGCCCGCGGCGTTGTAGGCCTTCACCCCGTCCCATAGCGCCCGCCGCACCTCGACGTCGAGGCCGGTGGTGGGCTCGTCGAGGAACACCAGGTCGGGGCGGCCGACGAAGGCCAGCGCGATGGCCAGCCTGCGCTTCTCGCCGCCGGAGAGACCGCCGGTCTGGCGCCGCTCGACCTCCTCGAGGTGGAACTGGGCCAGCAGTTCCTTGCGCGAGATCGGGTTGGGGTAGTGCGAGGCGACGAACTCGATCACCTCACCGGCCAGCAGGGTCTCCGGCATGCCGGTCTCCTGCGGGGTCATGCCCATCCGGCGGCGGGCCCGCACGTCGCGCGGGTCGTGGCCGAAGAGCTCCACCGTGCCCGAGGTGGGCTTGCGCAGGCCCACGAACATGTTGATCAGGGTGGACTTGCCGGCGCCGTTGGGGCCGAGCAGGCCGAGCAGCTGCCCGGCCGGGATCTCCACGCTGAGGTTGTCCACGGCGACCACGTCGCCGTAGCGCCGGGTGACGCCGCTCGCGCGGGCCAGGACTTCGGTCATCGCTGGTGCTTCCTTTCAGGGGGCTGCTCGCCGACGTGCGCGGCGATCCAGTGGTGGACCGCGTCGGCGGTCGACCCGGCGTGCTCGGACATCATGGTGAAGTGGTTGCCGGTGACGTCCACGGTGGAAGCCCCCGGCCACGCGCTGCGCCAATCACCGGATGCCTCGCCGAGGGGTTCAGTGGCCCGCACCAGCAAGGTGGGGATGGACAGGTCCGGGTCCGGCACCTGCCAGAAGAGGCGCCCGTACCAGGCCATCGCGGTCAGCCTGGCGTCGTCCATGGGCACGTACTGCTCGCGGCGTTCGAAGACGCCCTCGGACAGCTCCGTGGACCACTCGTTCATCATCGGGTGGTCCAAGGGGTAGATGTCGACAAGAACCAGACCCGCTGGCGGCCTGCCCTGCTTCGCGAGCCGAGTGGCAAGGCTGTGCGCGAGTGTGGCTCCGCCGGAGTGGCCTAAGAGGAAGACCGGGGTGTCGCGAGGAACGCCTTCGGCAAGCCAATCCAGTGCGATCTCCTGGGTTGCCGGGAGTAGTTCGTCGCGGCCATAGCCGAGCACCGGGATGGCCGATACGTCCCTCTTACCGCGTAGTGCCGCAGCGAGGCGCGCGAACTCGTGAGGACCACCGCCTGCTGTAAGACCGCTGCAGCACAAGAGGAGCCCTGCGCTGTCCCCAGTGGCCAAGGAGATTCGCCGCACTGGGGTGCTGACCTCGTGCAGGCTGTCTGCGGCGGGCCGGAACTTGGCAGCGTCGCCGAGGAACTTGAGGAAGTCATCGACCCTGCTTGTCCGGAGCGCTTCGCGATAGAGGCCCTCGAGGAGCCCGGTAGCGCTTTCGGCAGGAGCACCCTCAAGGTGACGGGCAAGGTCGCTGGGCGTTGGGTGGTCGAACACGATACTCGCGGGGAGGTCGATACCGGCCGCCTCTTTGAGCAGTGCGCGGAGGTCGAGCGCGGTCAAGGAGTCCAGGCCCAGTTCGAGGAACTCCCGGTCCACCTCCACCGCGCTGGGGTCGTTGTGGCCGAGGACCCTCGCGGTAGCCGCTTGGACGAGGTCGAGCATCGACTCAGGCGCGGTGAACGGCGCGGGCTGTTCGGGTGTCGTAGTGCCGACAGCGTCGACCCAGTAGCGCTTGCGTTGGAAGGCGTAAGTCGGCAACGCGACGCGGCGACCACCCCAGCCGCGCATGACCTTCGTCCAGTCGACCTTCTGACCGTTGACGTGCAGGGTGGCTAGGGCGGACATCAACCAGGTGGCCTCGTCCTTGCCTGAGCGCTGTGCGGCGACAGCGGTCGCGGGCTGGTTGGTGCCCGGATGGGTCAGGGTCTGATCGGCGAGCGCGATCAGCTGGCTGTCAGGGCCGATCTCCAGGAACCGAGCCGCTCCTCGCGCGCGAAGTGAGCGGATGGCATCCGCGAAGCGCACTGTCGAGCGGACCTGGCGGACCCAGTAGTCCGATGTCGACATGTCTCCGGTGTCAAGCTGCCCGGTCAGCGTCGACACGATCGGCAGTCGCGCGGGGCCGTAGTCGACGCTCTTGGCGACCTCGGCGAGCGGCTTCAGCATCGGCTCCATGCGGTGCGAGTGGAATGCACGCGCAGTCCGCAGGAGTTTGACCTGACGGTCGTTCGAGCGTGCCAACGCTTCCAGCTCGGCGATGACGTCTGCATCCCCAGAGAGCACTACGGAGTCCCGGGCGTTGATGGCGGCGATGTCGACCCGGTAGCCGTCGATGGCGGTGAGAACCTCGGCCTCGGTCATGCGAACAGCCAGCATGGCACCGCCATCGGGCAGCGATTGCGTCAACCGAGCTCGGGCACTCACCAACGCGCAGGCATCCGGTAGCGACAAGATGCCCGCGACGTGAGCCGCCGCAAGTTCACCGAAGGAATGGCCTGCCAGCGTGTCGGGAGTAAGGCCCCATGACTCCAGCAGCCGGAACAACGCAACCTCTACCGCGAAGAGACCGGTCTGGGTGTAGATCGCCTCGTGGACGTCTTCGGTGTCGATGACGTCGTGCAGTGGCAAGTCCATGTGTGCGCACACTGCGTCGAATGCGTCCGCGTAGGCGGGGAACGCCGCATAGAGGCCCTTACCCATGCCAGCTCGCTGCGCGCCCTGTCCGGAGAACAGGTAGGCCAAGCCGCCCTTGCTTGTCACGCCTCTTACCAGCGCGGTGTCCGAGTGTCCGCCCGCCAACGCAGTCAGGCCACGCCGGAGGCTGACCGCGTCACCAGCAAGGACCACGGCCCGATGCGGCAACCCGGCCCGCTCGCTGGCCAGAGCGCGGGCTACACCGACAAGGTCCTCATCCGCGACGCTGACGAGCTGCGCGGCCTGTGCCCGCAGTGCCGCGTCAGAGCGTCCGGACACGACCCACGGGGCAACTGTCGGCGCAGCGCCGTCCTGGACCACCTCAGGGGCTTCCGAGACGCCTTCAATGACCACGTGCGCATTGGTCCCGCTCATCCCGAATGACGACACGCCTACCCGTCGCGGGCGGTCTACCTGTGGCCACGCCCGCGGCTCCGTCAGCAGGCCTATAGACCCGGAATCCCATTCGACGTGGCTAGAGGGCTCGTCGATGTGCAGGGTTTTAGGCAGAACCCCTCGCCGCATCGCTTCGACCATCTTGATGATCCCGGCAACGCCTGCTGCGGCCTGGGTGTGGCCGATGTTCGACTTGATCGAGCCCAGCCATAGCGGCTCGGCACGGCCTTGGCCGTAGGTGGCGAGCAGCGCTTGAGCCTCAACCGGGTCACCTAGCGCTGTTCCGGTGCCATGTGCCTCGACCGCGTCCACGTCTTTCGTGGTCAATCTGGCACTAGCGAGCGCAGCACGGATCACTCGCTGCTGCGACGGACCGTTCGGGGCGGTGAGACCGTTGGACGCACCGTCGGAGTTGACCGCTGAGCCACGGACCAGCGCCAAGACGCGGTGACCGTTGCGCTGTGCGTCGGACAGCCTCTCCACGAGGAGCAGACCAACGCCCTCACCCCAGCCGGTGCCATCCGCGCCTTCAGCGAAGGACCGGCACCGCCCAGACGCGGCGAGGCCGCCCTGCCTGGCGAACTCGGCGAACACCGAGGGGGTCGGCATCACCGCAACACCACCCGCTACCGCCAGAGAACACTCGCCCGACCTAAGAGCCTGCGCGGCGAGGTGTAGTGCAACGAGGCTGCTGGAGCAGGCTGTGTCGACGGTGACAGCAGGGCCTTCCAGACCGAACGAGTAGGCAACCCTGCCGGACAAGATGCTGTTCGACGTACCGGTCATCGCGTGACCTTCAGAACCCGCTGGGAGTGCGCCTCCCACGCCATAGCCGGAGGCGGACGCACCGACGAAGACACCGGTGGAGCTGCCGCGAAGCGAATCCGGCGCTATGCCTGCTCGCTCTAAGAGCTCCCAGGTGGATTCCAAGAGGAGGCGCTGCTGGGGATCCATGGCGGCTGCCTCGCGGGGCGAGATGCCGAACAGTTCCGCGTCGAAGTCAGGGGCGTCGTGGACGAACCCACCTTCCGCGGTGATCTCACCTGCTGCCGAGAGGTCCCACCCGCGGTCGTCCGGGAACGGTGACATGGCGTCAACGCCTTCGGCGACGATCTCCCACAACGCTTCCGGTGAGGTGGCCCCGCCTGGGTAGCGGCAGCTCATGGCGACGATCGCGATCGCGTCGTCAGCCAATGGCACAGGTGTCGTCATCTCGACTTCGTTGCCCCCGCCGATGCGGGCCAAGAGCTCGTCAGCGACCGCGTCCGGGGTCGGGTAGTCGAAGACCAACGTGGACGGCAGCCGGACGCCCGTGGCGGCGGCGATCCGGTCGCGGACCTGCACGGCGGTGAGCGAGTCCACGCCGAGGTCGGTGAACGGCACGTCAGCGGCGACCGGGTCGGGGTAGCCGAGCACGCCTGCCACCTCACGGCAGACCAGGTCACGGATGCCGTCGATGCTGGTGACCACGGGTGCGTCGACGGTGACAGGCGCGAAGTCGGCCAGGAGCGGGCTGGGACGGCTGGTCGTGAACGACGGTTCGAACCTGCCCCACTCGATGTCGGCGACCGTGGCCGACTCGGTCAACGCCAACGCCGTCACTGCGAGATCAGGCCGGAGGGGGATGATGCCGCGTTTGCGTAAGTAGTCGTGCGCCTGCTCGGCCATGCCACCGCCAGCCCATGGTCCCCACGCGATGGCGGTGGCCTTCTTACCTTCGCTTCGACGACGCTCGGCCAACGCATCGAGGTAAGTGTTCGCAGCGGAGTAAGAGGCCTGACCGCCGCTACCCCACACTCCAGCGATCGAGGAGAAGAGGACGAACAGGTCAGCCTCTGGCAGGAGCTCATCCAGGTGACGTGCCCCGAGGACTTTGGCGCGTAGTGCGTCGTCGAACTCCTCGGACGTGGTGAACTCCAACGGAACAGTCGACGCCACACCCGCTGCGTGGACCACGCCACTGACCGGGCGCTTCTTAAGAAGCGCGGCTAGCGCGCCCCTGTCCGCTACATCGCAGCCAACAACCGTGGCCTTGGTGCCACGGGAGGCAAGATCCTCGACTAGGTCCTGAGCGGCGCTGCCGGAACGGTTGACCAGCAGGAGCTCTTGCACGCCCCGGTCGGCCATCCACCGCGCTGTGGCAGCGCCTAGAGCACCGGTGCCGCCGGTGATCAGGACCCGGCCGCTGTGGTTCCAGGCGGGCCGAGGAGCTTCTGCCGCGCGGGCAAGTCGGCGAACGAAGACCCCTGCAGGGCGGATCGCGAGTTGATCCTCACCGGGTAGTGCGCCACCCAGGATGGCACCGAGGCGGGAGAGCGCACGGTCGTCGAGGTTGGTGGGCAGATCCACCAAGCCGCCCCAGCGGGCGGGATGCTCCAGAGCAGCGACCCTGCCTAGGCCCCACAGCAGCGCCTGATCGGGGTCAACCGAGGCGTCCGAGCGACCGGTACTGACCGCGCCCCTCGTAAGAGCCCAGATGGGGGCGTCGACCGCGCGCAGCAAGGTGATCGTGTCGCGCGCGGGTAGCAGCGAGAGGACACCGTCCCAGTCGCCGTTGGGTATGCCATCTGAAAGGCGCGCGACCGTCGCGTCTGGGAGGAGGTTGCTGAGGTCGTCTGGGCACTCATCGCTGAACACGACGAGCCAGCGTCCAGTAGGCGACGCCGCAGGCAGCTCGACCGGACGCCAGGTCGCGCGATAGAGCCACGAGTCAACGGTCGACTCGTCTCTGCGGGCCTTACGCCATGCCGCAAGGGCGGGCAGCAGGTCAGCGAGCGAGTCGACATCGACCCTAAGAGTGTCGGCAACGGTTGTGGCGTCCTCTTGCTCTACCGCACTCCAGAAGCTCTGCTCCGCCGGATCTGCAGCGAGGATGGGCGTTGCCCTGTCGGGCCAATAGCGTGTGCGGTCGAAGGCGTAGGTCGGGAGGTCAATGACCCTTCCACCCCACTCGCGCGCCTTGGTAGGCCAGTCGATACGAACGCCGTCGACGTGGGCGCGAGCTAGGGAAAGCCAGTCGTCGCCAATACCCTCGGATTCAAGCGGGGTGCGCACTACGCCTTGCAGCAGGTGGGGCGAGTCCTCGCCAGCGGCGAGCGCGGCAAGACCAGACGCGTAGTCACCCACGACGACCGCGCGGTGTTCAAGGACAGCGCGGGTGCTGGCCAAGGTGGTGGCAACATCGACTGGGTTGGCGTCAACGTGCTGCATGCGTGCCGCCAGCTCCCGCAAAGCCGCCTCACTACGAGCCGACAGCAGCCAAGGCAGGTCGTGAGCGTCGGTCGGCGCGGGGTGCTCGCTTGCGGGGTATTCCTCGATGATGGTGTGCGCGTTCGTACCGCTAAGACCGAACGATGACACCGCAGCGCGGCGTAGGTCTTCAGAGGGCCAAGGCTGGTTCTCGGTCAGCAGCGCGATAGACCCCGTCGACCAGTTCACGTGCGTGGATGGTTTGTCGGCGTGCAGGGTCTTGGGCAGCTCCTTGTGGCGCAGTGCCATGACCATCTTGATGATGCCTGCGACACCTGCCGCTGCCTGCGTGTGCCCGATGTTGGACTTGATGGAGCCAAGCCAGATCGGTTCGTCGCGGTCGCGACCGTAGGTGGACAGCAGCGCCTCGGCCTCGATGGGGTCACCCAACGCGGTACCGGTGCCATGGGCTTCAACAACGTGAACGTCGTCTGGGCGAAGTCGCGCGTCTTCAAGCGCCGCGCGGATGACCCTCTGCTGAGCTGGCCCGTTGGGGGCGGTCAAGCCATTGGACGCGCCATCCTGATTGACCGCGCTTCCCCGCACTACTGCCAGAACCCGGTGGCCCTTCGCTATGGCGTCGGAGAGCCGAGTGAGTAAGAGGACGCCAACGCCCTCTCCCCAGCCAGTACCGTCCGCGCCCTCCGCGAACGCTTTGCACCGGCCGTCGAAGGCAAGACCGCCTTGCGTGCTGAACTCGATGAACGTGCTCGGCTGCGGCATCACCGTGATACCACCGGCCAGCGCCATAGAGCACTCACCGTCGCGTAAGGCCCTCGCTGCAAGGTGAAGTGCTACAAGGCTGCTCGAGCAAGCAGTGTCAACTGTGATCGCTGGGCCGCGGAGGCCGAATGCGTAAGAGATCCGGCCGGAGAGAACGCTGGCGGTGTTGCCAGTGCCGAGGTGGCCCTCTACGGCCGCATCGGAGCCCAGGAGCAGAGTTGCGTAGTCCTGCCCGTTGGTCCCGGCGAACACGCCGATGTCGCTGTCGCGCACCGATAGAGGGTCGATACCCGCGCGCTCGAAGACCTCCCACGAGGCCTCTAGGAGCAACCGCTGCTGCGGGTCCATTGCCAACGCTTCGCGGGGGGAGATGCCAAACAGTCCAGCATCGAATCCCGCGATGTCATCCAGGAAGCCACCAACGCGTGCGGCCGAGCTTTGAAGGGCGTCGAGATCCCACCCGCGATCGTCGGGGAACGCAGTCATAGCGTCGACGCCGTCGCGTACCAACGACCACAAGGCTTCCGGGCTGTCGACCCCGCCAGGGAACCGACAGCTCATGCCCACGATCGCGATCGGCTCGGCTACCCCTCGCTCTATAGGCCTTTCGGTGACCTCAACAGGGCCCGTGTCGCCTATCAAGCCGGTGAGGTGCTTGGCGAGCTCGGCCGGAGTTGGGTGATCGAACACGAGCCCAGCGGGAAGGGGAACTCCGATCTCCGCCGCCAGCAGGTTGCGCAGCTCAAGCGCGGTCAGGGAGTCAAAGCCGAGGTCGCGGAACGGACGGCCTGCCTCGATCGACGTCGTGTCCGCGTGCCCGAGGACCGAGGCCGCCAACTCGACAACCACGGTGTCCAGATCAGTTCGCACCCGGCGGGGCTTGCTAGCGGGCTGCGGATCGATGTGGGTCCTACGCACGAGTTCGGAGAGCAGCGGGCTCGGATGAGGAGCCAGCACATCCCAGTCAACATCTGCGATGACGTAAGAGCCCTGCTGAGTCAACGCGTCAGCGAATGCCTTAAGCGCGCGCGGCACCGCCATGGGGTGCATCCCGTTCCGCGTAAGGCGATCAGCCAACCCCGCGGCCATGCCTTCGCCAGCCCAGGCACCCCACGCCAGAGACAACGCAGGCTTGCCGTTTGCCCTACGCCGCTCGACGATCGCATCGACCTGCGCATTGGCGGCCGCGTAGGCCCCCTGACCTGGATTGCCCAAGACACCCGCGAGCGACGTGAACGCGACGAACAGGGCGTCGTCGGGGATCAACTCATCGAGGAGCTCCGCGGACCCGGCCTTCGCGTCGACCACCGCGGCCAACCGGTCCGCTGTCAGTCCATCCACCAGTCCGTCATCGAGGATTCCGGCGGCGTGGACGACCGTCGAGATCTGGAACCTGGCAACGAGATCGGCGACGGCGGTTCGATCGGTCAGATCGCAGGCGACGACCTGGGCACCGAGTTCGACGGCCAACTCCTCCGCCCCCGGGGCAGTGGCGCCGCGCCTGCTCACCAACACGAGATCCGTGGTTCCACGGGCGCGGAACCAGCGGGCGACCTGGGCGCCCAAGGCCCCGGTGCCGCCGGTGATCAGCACGGTTCCGGCAACGTCACCCGCAGTGGCGACCGGACGTTGCACCCGCTGCAGCCGTCGACCGAACACCCGACCTGACCGCACCGCCACCTGGTCCTCGCCGGACCGGAGCGCGGCGACGATCCCGGAGTCGTCGAGGGAGGCGACATCCACCAACCCGGCCCAGCCCGACGGGTCCTCAAGGGCGACCACGCGGCCGATTCCCCAGACCGCCGCCTTGCGCGGGTCGACCGCCTCATCGTCAACGGCGACCCCACCGACGGTGACTCCCCACACCGGGGCAGGGAACTGGCGAACGTCCAGCACATCCGCCGCGGCATCCAGGACCACGATCACGCCGTCGAGAACATCGCCGTCCAACTCTGGCGCGGGCCCTGTGACAACTTGGGCACCCGCTCGCTCCAGCGTCGCGGCGATCTCGTCGGAACCGAGCACCAACCACCGACCGGAGAGGGTGGCCGCGGCGGCGGGGAGCTCCTGCCAGCCAACCCGGTAGAACCACGGCTCGGGGGCGGGATCGGGCCAGTACCGCTGGCGTTCGAACGGGTAGGTGGACAACGGAACACGACGGGCCGCCCACGGGCGCAGGTAGGCCCGCCAGTCCACGTCAACACCCCGGGTGTGGAGGCGGGCCACAGCCGAGACGAGAGTGGTGGGTTCGTCGCGATTCGGGCGGAGCGCGGGAACCGCGACCACATCGGGGGCGATCTGCTGGGTGAGCGCGCTCAGCACGCCATCGGGACCGAGCTCGATCGCGGTGGTGACATCGACGAGGGAGGTGATCGCTTCAGCGAAGCGGACCGGTTCGCGGACCTGGCGGACCCAGTAGGCGGGGCTGTCCACGAAGCCGGGGGCGGTGGTGACGATCGGGATGGTGGGGAGGTGGTAAGTCAACCGCTCGGCGACGCGCGCGAACTCGTCGAGCATCGGCTCCATGCGGTGGGAGTGGAACGCGTGCGACACGGTGAGCCGCTTGACCTTGCGCCCCTCCTCCCGCCACCGGGCCGCGTGCTCCCCCACCGCGGCGGCGTCGCCCGACACCACGATCGACCGCGGCCCGTTGGCCGCGGCGAGATCCACCCCGGCACCCAACTGGACGTCGCCCTCAGCGGCCTCCACCGCGAGCATGGCGCCCCCGGCGGGCAAGGCCTGCATGAGCCTGCCCCGGGCCGACACCAACGCACACGCGTCATCCAACGACAGCACCCCGGCCACGTGCGCGGCAGCCAACTCACCGATCGAGTGGCCGACCAGCACGTCCGGCACCACCCCCCACGACTCGAGGAGGCGGAACAACGCGACCTGCAACGCGAACAACCCGGCCTGCGTGAACACCGTCTGGTGAACATCTTCATCCGCGACGGCATCTCGCAACGAGCGCCCGACCTCGACCCGCGCGCAAACGGCGTCGAAGGCGTCCGCGAACACCGGGTAGGTGGCGTACAACTCCGCCCCCATCCCGACCCGCTGCGCCCCTTGCCCGGTGAACAAGAAGGCCAACCCACCGTGCATCACAACGTCCTGGACCCGTTGCCCACCAACCACTACAGCCCGATGCCCCAACGCCGCGCGCGTAGTGGCCAACGACCAAGCCACATCCGCGTCCCGAGCCCCCTCGCCGACCGCACTCTGCTGGGCCAACGCGGTAGCGGTGTTGGCCGAGTAGAGGAACGGGAGCGGGGCGCCTACCAGCTGGGGGGTCGTCGGCAAGCCAGGCGCGGCGGGGGCTTGTTCGAGGATGGTGTGGGCGTTGGTCCCGCTGATGCCGAAGGAGGAGACGGCCATGCGGCGGGGTCGGGAAACCTGCGGCCAAGGGCGGGCCGTGGTGAGGAGGGAGACGGCGCCGGTGGTCCAGTCGACGTGCGGGGTGGGGGCGTCTATGTGGAGGGTGGCGGGGAGGGTGCCGTGGGTCAGGGCCAGGACGGACTTGATCACGCCTGCCACACCTGCGGCGGCCTGGGTGTGGCCGATGTTGGACTTCACCGAGCCGAGGTACAGCGGTTCGGCGCGGTCTTGGCCGTAGACGGCGAGGAGGGCTTGGGCTTCGATGGGGTCGCCTAGGGCGGTGCCGGTGCCGTGGGCCTCTACGGCGTCGACGTCGGTGGGGTCCAGGGCGGCGGAGTCGAGGGCGGCGCGGATGACGCGTTGTTGGGCGGGGCCGTTGGGGGCGGTGAGGCCGTTGGAGGCGCCGTCGGAGTTGATGGCGGTGCCGCGGACGACGGCCAGGACGTCGTGGCCGTTGCGGCGGGCGTCGGAGAGGCGTTCGACGAGCAGGGTGCCGACGCCTTCGCCCCAGCCAGCGCCGTCGGCGGAGGCGGCGAAGGAACGGCAGCGGCTGGTGGTGGACATGCCGCGTTGGCGGCTGAACTCGGTGAAGATGCCCGGGCCCGACAGCACCGTGACACCACCGACCACGGCCAGGTCGCACTCTTCCCGGCGCAGCGCGTGCACGGCCAGGTGCAGGGCGACCAGCGACGACGAGCACGCCGTGTCGACGGTGAGGGCGGGGCCTTCGAGGCCGAAGGCGTAGGCCACCCGGCCGGAGACGACGCTGGGTGATCCGCCGGTGGCCAGGTAGCCCTCGCTGCCGGAGGCGGTCAGGAAGCTCATGTAGTCCTGGCCACCGGTGCCCGCGTACACCGCGGTCCGGGAACCCTTGAGCGACAACGGGTCGATCCCCGCCCGCTCGAACAGCTCCCAGGTGGCCTCCAGCAGCAACCGCTGCTGCGGGTCCATCGCGTACGCCTCGCGCGGGGAGATCCCGAACAGGCCCGCGTCGAAGGTGGTGGCGTCGATGAAGCCGCCTTCGCGGGCGTAGGTGGTGCCGGGGTTGTCGGGGTCCGGGTGGTAGAGGGCCGCGAGGTCCCAGCCGCGGTCGTCGGGGAAGGGGGTCATGGCGTCGACACCGTTGGCGACCAGGTCCCACAGGTCCTCGGGGGACCGGACGCCGCCGGGGAAGCGGCAGCTCATGCTGACGATGACGATCGGGTCGTCGTCACCGGCGGCGGCAACCGCGGCGGCGACGGGGGCAGGGGCTGCGGGGAGGTCGGCGATCTCGGCGGCGAGGAACTGGGCGAGGGCGGCGGGAGTGGGGTGGTCGAAGACGACGGTGGCCGGGATTCGCAGGCCGGTGCTGAGGGTGAGGCGGTTGCGCAGTTCGACGGCACCCGCGGAGGCCAGGCCCAGGTCACCGAACGCCCGGCGGGGTTCTACGGGGGTCTCGTAGCCGAGGACCAGGGCGACCTGGTCGCGGACGAGGGCCAGGAGGGCGCGGTTGCGTTCGGCCGGGGACACCTCGGCCAGCCGCTCGGCGAGGGGGCGGTCCGGTGACGGCTCGGCGGGGGTGTCGCCGGTGAGGTCGTCGAGGAGGTGGCTGGGGCGGGTGGTGGTGAAGAACCAGCCGAAGGTGTCCCAGTCGATGTCGGCGACGGCGATGGCGGTGTCGTCGTTGTCGATCGCGGCGCGCAGCGCCCGCAGGGCCCGGTCGGGGGCCATGCGGGGGACGCCGTGGCGGGCCATGGCGTCGCCGATGGCGCCTTCGGCCATGCCCGCGCCGTCCCAGGAGCCCCAGGCGATCGCGGTCGCCGGGAGGCCTTGGGCGCGGCGGTAGTGGGCGAAGGCGTCGAGGAAGGCGTTGCCGGGACCGTAGTTGCCTTCGCCCGCGGCGCCGAACACCCCGGCGAGGGAGGAGAAGAGGACGAACGCGTCGAGGTCGGCGGTGAGCTCGTGCAGGTTGATCGCGGCGGTGACCTTGGCCCGCAGTGCGGTGTCGACGCGGTCGAGGGTCAGCGAGTCCAGGATGCTGGAGTCGACGACCCCGGCGGCGTGGAAGACCGCGGTGGGCGGGTGTTCGGCCAGGACGGCGGCCAGCGCGTCGCGGTCGGCGGGGTCGCAGGCGCGGATGGTGACCCGGGCGCCGAGGTCAACCAGTTCGGCGGCCAACGCAGCGGCACCGGGGGCGTCGGGGCCGCGGCGGCTGAGCAGCAGCAGGTGTTCGGCGCCCGCGGTGGCGAGCATGCGGGCCACGTGGGTGCCGATGGCACCGGTGCCGCCGGTGATCAGGACCGTGCCGGTGGGCGTCCACCGGCGCCGGGAGGTCGGTGGCTGGGCGCGGTGCAGCCGGGCGGTCCGGATGCCGTCGGCCCGGACCTGGAGTTGGTCTTCGTCACGTTGCCCGAGCGCGCGGACCAGGTGCTCGAGTGCGCCGCGGTCGGGATCTCCTGGCAGGTCGACGATGCCGCCCCACCAGGGGTACTCGTGCGCCGCGACCCGGCCGAGGCCGACGACCAGGGCTTGCACCGGGTTGGCCGCCGGGTCGGTGGTCGCGCACCAGAGGGGGATCTGGAGTTTGGTGGCGTGCAGGGCGTGGATGAGGGCGATCGTGTCGGCGAATCCCCGCGGGACGGCCGGGTGCTCGGGCGTGGGCTCCTCGGCGAGCGCCAGCAGTGACAGGACGCCCGCTGGTCGCAGGGCCACCAACTCGTCGATGGCGTCGATGTCGACCAAGGTCGCGCCGAGGTGAGCGGCCACGGCGGCTGCCAAGGGGTGCTCGCCCCTGACGACCACAGCCCAGGCGCCGAGGTGTGCTTCGGGCAGCGTGACCGGGCGCCACGCGAGTTCGTAGCGCCAGGCGTCGGTGGACACCGCGGGCGACACCGGCGACACGGAGAGGGTGTTGAGCCAGAAGCGGGTGCGGTGGAAGGCATAGGTCGGCAGGTCGACGCGGGTGCCGCCCCACGGCTGGGCGAGGGCGCGCCAGTCGACGGCGACGCCGTGGACGTGGGCTTCGGCGAGGGCGGTGAGCCAGCGGCGGGTGTCGCCCTCGTCGCGGCGCAGGGTGGCGAGGGTGGCGGCGGCCAGGCCGGAGTCGGCGACGGTCTCGTCGAGGCCGTAGGTGAGCACCGGGTGCGGGCTGACCTCGATGAACAGGGAGCGCCCCGAGGCCAGCAGGCCACGGGCGGCCGCCTCGAAGCGGACGGGTTCGCGCAGGTTGGTGAACCAGTAGCCCGCGTCGAGGGTGGCGGTGTCGATCCGCTGCGCGGTGACCGCCGAGTGGAACGGGATGTCGCCGGTGCGCGGGCTGATCGGGGCGAGGTCGGCGAGCAGCCGGTCGCGGAGGCGGTCGACGTGGGCGGAGTGGGAGGCGTAGTCGACCGGGACGCGTTTTGCGCGGATCCCGGTGGTGGCGCAGTGTTCGACGAGCTCGTCGAGGGCGGTGGCGTCGCCGGAGACGACGGTGGAGGTGGGACCGTTGATGGCGGCGACGCTGAGTCCCGGCCACCGGGCGATGAGTTCGGCGGCCGCCGCCGGGGCGACGGCGAGGGAGACCATGCCGCCGCCGCGCAGCGACTCGGCGATGGCCCGGCTGCGCAGCGCTACGACCCTCGCACCGTCCTCAAGGGACAGTCCGCCCGCCACGACGGCCGCGGCGATCTCGCCCTGCGAGTGGCCGACGACCGCGGCGGGCACCACCCCGGCCGAGCGCCACAGCGCGGCCAGCGACACCATGACCGCCCACAGGACCGGCTGCACCACGTCGACCCGGTCGAGGTCGCCGCCACCGCGCAGCACGTCGAGCAGGGACCAGTCGATGTGCGGGGCGAGGGCGTCGGCGCACTCGTCGATCCGAGCGGCGAACACCGGCTCGGTGTCCAGCAGCGAGGCGACCATCCCTGGCCACTGCGCGCCTTGACCTGGGAAGACGAACACCACGCCGCCTTGGCCGAGGTCGCCGGTGCGGACCACGACGCCCGGCACCTCCCGCCCGGCGGCGAGCCCGTCGAGACCGCGCGCGAAATCCGCGGCCGTGACTCCAAGCACGACCGCGCGGTGGTCAAGCGAGGCCCTGGACACGATCAGCGAGTGGGCGATGTCGACCGGTGCGGAGTCGTCGACCTGCGCGCGAAGCCGAGCGGCCTGACCGCGCAGGGCCTCTGCGGTCTTGCCGGACAGCACCCACGGCAGCACGGCCGGAGCCGCTGGTTCCGGCAGCGGCTCCGGCTGGGACACGTACTCCTCGATGATCACGTGCGCGTTGGTGCCACTCACGCCGAAGGAGGAGACCGCCGCGCGCCTGGGCCGCTCTGGGTTGTGCGGCCACGGCTGGGCGTCGGTGAGCAGCGAAACCGAGCCCGCGGTCCAGTCGACGTGCGTAGTGGGCTCGTCGGCGTGCAGTGTGCGCGGGAGTCGTTCGTGCCGTAGGGCCAAGACCATCTTGATCACGCCCGCGACACCCGCGGCGGACTGGGCGTGGCCGATGTTGGACTTCAGCGACCCCAGCCACAGCGGCTGCGCGCGATCTTGGCCGTAGGTCGCCAGGACCGCTTGGGCTTCGATCGGGTCGCCGAGCGAGGTACCTGTGCCGTGGGCCTCGACCACGTCGACGTCGGCCGGGTTGAGCCGGGCGTTGGCCAGAGCGGCGCGGATGACGCGCTGCTGGGAGGGGCCGTTGGGCACGGTAAGGCCGCTGGAGGCTCCGTCGGAGTTCACCGCACTACCGCGCAGGACCGCTAAGACGGGCAGCCCGTCGCGCTCGGCGTCGCTTAGGCGAGCGAGCAGGAGAACGCCTACGCCTTCGGCCCAGCCCGCGCCGTCCGCGGACTCGGAGAACGACTTGCACCGCCCGTCCGAGGCGAGTCCTCCGGACATGCCGAAGTCGACGAACGTGTTGGGCGTGACCATCACGGACACGCCGCCTGCCAACGCGAGCGAGCATTCGCCGTTGCGTAGTGCCTGCGCGGCGAGGTGCATCGCAACAAGGCTGCTGGAGCAGGCGGTGTCGACGCTAAGAGCCGGACCTTCCAGGCCAAGCGCGTAGGCGACGCGACCAGACACAACGCTGCCCGCGCTACCGGTGCCGAGGAACCCCTCCACGCCGTCCGGGATGTCCAATGGCCGCGCCGCGTACTCGTGGTACATGACGCCGGTGAACACACCTGTGCGGCTTCCGCGCAGGGAAAGCGGGTCCACTCCCGCGCGCTCTATGGCCTCCCAGGACGCCTCTAGGACGAGCCTCTGCTGCGGGTCCATACCCAGCGCTTCGTTCGGGGAGATGCCGAACAACGACGGGTCGAAGTCCGCGACCCCGTCGAGGAAGCCACCTTCACGGGTGAAGGACACAGTGGACTGCTCGAACGGCGTGAGGTCCCAGCCCCGGTCGACGGGGAACCCCCCGATCGCGTCGACCCCGTCGTCGACCAGGCGCCACAGGGTCTCCGGGCTGTCCACGCCGCCCGGGTACCGGCAGGCCATCCCGACGATCGCGATGGGTTCCCGCTCGACCTGGCGCAGCCGCTGCCGGGTCTGCGTCAGGTCGGTGGTGACCCGGCGCAGGTAGTCCCGGAGCTTGGCCTCGGTGGACTCGGCGGAGGTCATCAGGCCCCCAGCTCGTTGTCGATGAACGCGAACATCTCCTCGTCGGAGGCCCCCGCGAGCGAGGCCTCCGCCTGGGGCGCGTCGAAGCGGGCGAGCACCGCCTGCAGCCGAGCCACGGCCCGGGAGCGCAGGTCGCCGTCCGCGGTGGCCAGGTCCGCTTCGAGTTGGTCGAGGTGGCCGAGCAGGGTCGGCGACTCGGCCACGCCCACGCGTTCCAGCAGGTAGTCGGCGAGCTTGGCCGGAGTCGGGTAGTCGAACACCAAGGTGGTCGGCAGGCGCAGGTCGGTGGTCCCGCCGAGGTGGTTGCGCAGCTCGATGGCTGTCAGCGAGCTGAAGCCCATCTCGGTGAAGCCGCGCTCCGGGGACACCGCGTCGCCGCTGGGGTGACCGAGGATCGCGGCGGCGTGCTCCCGGACCAGATCAAGCAGGATGTCCCGTTGCTCAGCTGTGCTCTTACCCGCGAGGCGGGAAGCGAGATCCTGTTCCCGGCGGGCGACCGTGGGCACCAGCGCACGCAGGAGGGGCGGCACGTGTCCCCGCGCCCGCAGGCCCGGCAGGTCTATCCGCGCGGCGACCACGTGCGCCCGGTCAGCGCCTAACGCGGTGTCGAACAGGGCAAGTCCCTCGACGTCGGACAACGCGGGACCGGTTCGGTCGGCGCCTACTGTCATCCCGGTTTCTCGCGCCCACATCCCCCACGCGATAGAGACCGCTGCCAGACCTCGATCACGTCGGCGAGCAGCGAGATCGTCCAGGTAAGAGTTCGCGGCGGCGTAGTTGGCCTGTCCTGGCGTGCCGAAGGTCGCGGCGCCTGAGGAGAACAGGACGAACTCGGCGTTAGGCAGCAGAGCGTCCAGGTTGGCCGCTGCGTCGACCTTGGGCCGCAGTACCGAGGACAACCGTTCCGGGGTCAGGGCCTCAAGCACGCCATCGTCGAGCACTCCGGCCGCGTGGACGACAACGTCCACAGTGCGGCCGTCGAGCGCGGCAGCCAACGAGTCCCGATCAGCCGCGTCGCAGGCGATGATCTCGACCGGGACCCCCAGCTCAGCGACCAACTCGGCCGCGCCGGGTGCGTCGAGTCCCCGCCTGCTCAACAGCAGCAGCTGGGAGACCCGGTGCTGCTCGGCGAGGTGCTGCGCCAGCAACGCCCCCAGTCCGCCGGTGCCACCGGTGATCAACACGGTGCCTTCGAGCACCCTCGGCGCACCGCTCGCCCGAACCAGCCGGGGGACGAGCGGCACCCCGCCCCGCAGCGACACCTCCGGCTCGTCCGGCAGCGCCGCGAGCCCTTCCACGCCGTCGACCAGCACAAATCGCCCCGGGTGCTCGGCCGCGGCCGACCGCACCAACCCCCGTGCGGCCCCTGAGCCGAGCACGACAGCCCGCGCGTCACCGAACCGCACGTCACCCAGGAACGCCTGCAGGGTCCCCAGCAGGGCGTGCACATCCAGGCCCGCCACCGCAACGACCTCGGGCACCGGCATGCCCGCGTCGACGGCCTCCACCAGCGCGGCGAAGTCCGGGTGCCAGTCGATCGCCTGGACCACGGCTGCCAGGTGCTCGGCCGCCCCATCCGGATCCGGTCCCACAACGGCCCACGACCCGGCACCCGTTCCTGGCGCGGCAGGCACCCAGTCGACCGCGTAGAGCAGGTCCGAAGGCCGGGCGGTCAGCTGGTCGGCGGTGAGCGGGCGCAACACGAGCCCCTCAACGGTGGCGACCGGTGCGCCGGTGCCATCCGCGATGTCCAGCCGCACCTGGTCACTACCGCTAAGTCGAACCCGCAGCGTCGACACTCCGGCCGCGTGGAGCGTGACCCCGGTCCAGGCGAACGGCAGCCTTACGCCGTCGTCCTCGCGCAGCGCACCAATCCCGTGCAGAGCGGCATCCAGCAGAGCCGGGTGTAAGCCGAAGCCGTCGGCAGCGGGCCCAGCGATCTCCGCGAAGACCTCTCCATCACCGCGCCATAGAGCCTGCAAACCCTGGAACGCGGGCCCGTAGCCGTAACCCGCGTCAGCGGCAGCCGCGTAGAAGTCGCCCAACGGGACAGGGGTTGCCGATGGCGGCCAAGCGTCGAGTCGGGTACCACTGGCAACAGCCTCTGCGAGCGTGCCCGCCGCGTGCCGGACCCAGGTCTCCCCTGGCCGTGAATAGATGGCCACGGACGCCCCGGAAACCACGACCTGCACCGCGACACCGTCGTCGTCCAAGACCAGCGGGGCCTCGATCGTGAGCTCGGCGAGCGAGGGCAGCCCCGCCTGTGCGCCCGCGTGCAACGCCAACTCCACGAACGCGGAACCCGGCAACAGCACCGTCCCGAGGACGGCGTGGTCGGCCAACCAGGACCGAGGCGACAACCGCCCGGTGAGCACCACGTCGTCGGACCCCGCGACCGCCACGGCCGCACCCAGCAGCGGATGCCCCGGCAGCCCGAGACCGGCAGCGGTGACGTCGCCCGCCAACTGCACCGGCTCCGGCCAGAACCGGATCCGCTGGAAGGGGTACGTCGGCAGCTCAACGAACCGGCCACGGGGCAAGACCGCGGACCAGTCGACCGGTACGCCCACCACGTAGGCCTCAGCGAGGGCGGTCCACCACCGCTGGAGGCCACCCTCGTCGCGCCTCAGCGTTCCCAGCACTGCGCCAGACCCGCCGTCCGCAGTCTCTTGCAGGCCCGTAGCCAGCACCGGGTGCGCGCTGACCTCGACCAGCAGCGTGTGGCCGTCCCGCAGCAGCGCGCGGGTGGCTTCCTCGAACCGGACCGTCTCGCGCAGGTTGTCGTACCAGTAGCGCGCGTCCACGAGATCAGCGAACCGGTCACCGGTCACGGCGGAGTAGAACGGCAGGTCGGCGACTCGCGGCGACACCGGCGCGAGATCGTCCAGCAGCCGCTGCTCGATGCGCTCGACGTGCGCCGAGTGCGAGGCGTAGTCGACCGGGATCCGGCGAGCGCGCAGCCCGCGTTCCTCACAGGTGACCAGGAGCTTCTCCAACGCGTCAGCGTCGCCGGAGACCACAGTGGACAGTGGACCGTTCACCGCGGCCACCGACAGCGGCGTTCCGGCGATCAGGTCAGCGGCCTCGGCCACCGGCACCGCCAGGGAGACCATCCCGCCGCCGCGCAACTCCTCCGCGATGACCCGGCTGCGCAGTGCAACGACCCGCGCCCCGTCGGCCAGGCTCAACGCCCCCGCGACGACCGCCGCCGCGATCTCGCCCTGCGAGTGCCCGATCACCGCCGACGGCTCGACCCCCGCCGAGCGCCACAACGCCGCGAGGGACACCATCACCGCCCACAACGCGGGCTGCACGACGTCGACCCGGTCGAGCCCATCGCCGGCAAGCGCGTCCCGCAGCGACCAGTCGACGTACGGCGCCAACGCCGTCGCGCACTCGTCGATCGCCCGCCCGAACACCGGCGAATCCAGCAGTTCAACGGCCATGCCTGCCCACTGCGACCCCTGTCCGGGGAACACGAACGCGACCCCGCCGCGACCGGCGACCCCCGTGATGGCCCCCGGCGCACCCTGCGCGACCGCACCCAAGCCCGCCGGTGAGAGCACCACGGCCCGGTGGTCCAAGTGCGCCCGACCGGTAGCCAACGCCCACGCCACATCGCCCGCAGGAGCATCCACAGTGGACAAAGCACGCGCGGACGACCGGAGCGCTTCGGCGGAGGCCGCCGACAGGACCCACGGCGCCTGCGCGGCAGCGGACTCACCGGCGGGCGTCCGGTACTCCTCCAGGACGGTGTGCGCATTGGTGCCGCTGACACCGAACGAGGACACCGCCGCGCGCCGCGGCCTGCCGTTGCTCTCCCAGGCCACCGGCGCGGTCAGCAGCTCTACGGATCCCGATGACCACTCGACGTGCGGTGACGGCGAGTCGACGTGCAGGGTCGGCGGGAGCAGGCCGTGCCGCATCGCCTGCACCATCTTGATCACGCCACCGACACCGGCTGCCGCTTGCGAGTGCCCGATGTTGGACTTCAACGACCCCAGCCACAGCGGCCGGTCCCGATCCTGACCGTAGGTCGCCAACAGGGCCTGGGCCTCGATCGGGTCCCCCAGAACGGTGCCCGTCCCATGCGCTTCAACAGCGTCCACATCAGACAGTTCGAGCCCCGCGTTGGCCACCGCCTGTCGGATGACGCGCTCCTGCGAGGGCCCGTTGGGCGCGGTCAAACCGTTGGAGGCCCCGTCCTGGTTCACCGCCGAGCCGCGTACCACGGCCAGCACCGGGTGCCCCTTGGCGACAGCATCCGAAAGCCGCTCGACCAGCAGCAACCCGATCCCCTCGGACCAGCCGGTCCCGTCAGCCGCCGCCGCGAAGGACTTGCAGCGACCGTCGGAGGCCAACCCGCGCTGACGGCTGAAGTCGACGAACACCGCGGGCGTGGACAACACCGTGACACCACCGGCGAGGGCCATGTCGCACTCGCCCGACCGGATCGCCTGAGCCGCCAAGTGCAGAGCCACCAGGGAAGACGAGCAGGCTGTGTCCACGGTCATCGCCGGGCCCTCAAGCCCGAACGTGTAGGACACGCGGCCAGCCAACACGCTGCCGGAGGTGCCGGTGCCGAGGTATCCCTCAACCCCCTCGGGCAAGATCGGCATGGTGGCGGCGTAGTCGTGGTACATCAGGCCCGCGAACACGCCGGTCCTGCTGCCGCGCACCGAAGTCGGGTCGATACCCGCCCGCTCGAAGACCTCCCACGACGCCTCGAGCATGAGTCGCTGCTGCGGGTCCATCGCCAACGCCTCGCGCGGGGAGATCCCGAACAGCGACGGGTCGAAGGTGTCCGCGTCGTGCACGAACCCGCCTTCGACCACATAGGACTTCCCGGCGGAGTCCGGGTCGGGGTCGAAGAGGCCGTCGGTGTCCCACCCGCGGTTGGTGGGGAACGGGGTGATCGCGTCGCCACCGGTGGAGACCAGTCGCCACAGTGCTTCCGGGCTGTCGACGCCGCCGGGGTAGCGGCAGCTCATGGCCACGATCGCGATCGGCTCGTCCGCTGGCCGGGCCGCCACAGCCGTGGTGACCGGACCAGCGGCGCCGAGCAGTTTCGGCAGCAAGAAGTCAACGAGCGCGCGAGGCGAAGGGTGGTCGAACACCAGGGTCGCGGGCAGTCGGACTCCGGTGGCGGTGCCGAGCTGGTTGCGCAACTCCACGGCCGTCAACGAGTCGAACCCGAGGTCCTTGAACGAACTGTTCTCCGCCACCAGCTCCACCGAACCGTGGCCCAGTACGGCAGCCACCTCGGCGCGCACGACGCCCAGCAGCACGCGGAGCCGCTCTGCCTCCCCCAGCGCGGCAAGCCGGGCGCCAAGTCCAGCAGTCGGAGCGGGTTCGGCTCGGCGGGCGCGGCCGCGAACCAAGCCGCGCAGCAGCGGCGGCACCACCCCGTCGAGCTGAGCCGGCAGGTCGAGGCGCAATGCGACGAGGTGCGGATCGGTTCCCGCGAGCGCCGCGTCGAACAGCGCCAAGCCTTCCGCGGTCGTCAGGGCGGAGCCAGCGCGGGTGATGCGGGCCCGCTCTACGTCGTCGAGCCGTCCGGTGATGCCGCTCGCCTGCTCCCACAGGCCCCACCCCACCGACACAGCGTTCGGGCGACGGCGGGCCACGAAGTCGAGCACGGCGTTCGCGGCGGCGTAGTTGGCCTGCCCTGCGGCGCCGAACGTGGCTGAGGCGGAGGAGAAGAGGACGAACGGGACACCGTCGTCGACGAGCGCGTCCAGGTGCAGGGCGGCGTGCGCCTTGGCCAGCACCGGGTCGAGTCGCTCGCCGGTGAGGTGCTCGACCATGCCGTCGTCGGTGCTCCCGGCGGCGTGCACGACGAGCGCGATATCACGTCCACTGAGGACTTCCCGCAGCTGGTCGGGGTCGGCCACATCGCAGGCGGCGATCTCGATGCGGGCGTCCAGGTCCGCCAGGTCGGTGGTGGCGAGAGGTCCGCGGCGGCTCAACAGGAGCAGGTCTTCGACGCCGTGGCGGGTCACCAGGTGGCGTGCGACGAGCTGCCCGAGGGTGCCGGTACCGCCGGTGATCACCACTGTGCCGTCGAGGCGGGTCGACTCCTGTCCGGTGTGGACTTTCGCCAGCCTTGGCACGTACACCGCGCCATCGCGCACGGCGAACTGCGGCTCATCGGTGTCCAGCCCGGGGAACGGCTCTTGCGCCTCGGCGAGGACGAACCGGCCGGGGTGCTCGGTCTGCGCCGCGCGCACCAGCCCCCACACCGCGGCGGACTCGACGTCGTGGCCGGTCAACAGCACCAACCGCGCCTCGGCGAACCGCTCGTCGGCCAGCCACGCCTGGACCAGTGCCAGCGCTCGGGTCGCCGCCGCACCGATGCCCCCGGCGTCAACGCGGATCGCGACCAAGGGCGGTACGTCGACCAACTCGTCGAGTTCCGACACCAGCGTCCAGGGGATGACCTCGCCACCGTCGAGGCGGACCCAGTCGACCCGGAACAGGGTGTCGCGCGGTGCGGAGCCCGCCTCGACGACCGCGGCGGGCCGCAGGGTCAGCGAGTCGACGGTGATCACCGGCGCGCCCGTGCCGTCCGCGGCGACCAGGGACACCGCGTCCGGGCCGCTCGGGGTCAGGCGCACCCGCAGTGCCGTGGCGCCCACCGCGTGCAGCGCGACGCCGGACCAGCTGAACGGGAGCCGGACCTCGGTTCCCTCCAGCAGCCCGCCAACGGCGATCGCGTGCAGGGCAGCGTCGAGCAGGGCCGGGTGCACACCGAACCGCTCGCCGTCGCCGTCCAACACGACCTCGGCGAACACCTCGTGGCCCCGTCGCCACGCTGCCCGCAAGCCCTGGAACAGCGGACCGTAGTCGAGGCCGGTCGACTGGACGACCTCGTAGAAGCCGCTGACGTCAACGGGTTCGGCCTCGGCAGGCGGCCACTCGTCGAGTCCGACACCACCCGCGCGGGCCGGGGCGAGCGTGCCCGCGGCGTGCTGGGTCCACTCGCCGTCTTCGGGGCGGGAGTGCACGGCGATCGGGCGGGTCCCGTCCGGCTCAGGCGGACCCACCTCGATCTGGAGTTGGAGCGCACCGCGGTCGGGAACGACCAGCGGGGTGCTGAGGGTCAGCTCGTCCACGACCGGGCAGCCGACCTGCTCGCCCGCCCGCAGCGCGAGGTCGACGAACGCGGTTCCCGGCAGCAGTGCGCTTCCGTGGACGCGGTGCTGCGGCAGCCAGTCCTGAGTGGACGCTGACAGGCGCCCGGTCAGCACGAGTCCGTCCTTGCCCGCCAGCGACACCGCCGCACCCAGCAGCGGGTGGTCCGCGCCCGCGAGACCTGCCGCGGTGACGTCGCCCGCGGCGTTGAGGGCGGGCCAGTAGCGCTGGCGCTGGAAGGCGTAGGTGGGCAGCGGCACCACGCGCGCGTCCCACGGCCCGAACACGCCGGACCAGTCGAGGTCGATCCCGGCGACGTGCAGGCGCGACACCCCGCGCAGCAGCGTCTCGACACCGGGGCGACCAGAGCGCTGCAAGGCCACGGCGCCGTCACCGATCAGCGCGCTCAGCACCCCGTCCGGCCCCAGCTCGACGAACCGGGTCACGCCGCGCTCCCGCAGCCGGGTCGCCGCCGCGTGGAACCGCACCGTCGCCCGCACCTGCCGGACCCAGTACCCCGGCGTCGCGACATCGGCGTCCAACTCCACCGTCGACACCAGCGGGATGACCGGCGCCTGGAACGTCAACCCGGCTGCGACCTGGGCGAACTCGGCCAGCATCGGATCCATGAGGTGGCTGTGGAACGCGTGCGAGACGGTCAGGTCCTTGACCCGGCGCCCCTGTTCAACAATCCTACTTTTCAACTGTTGAACAATCCTACGATCCCCAGAGACGACCAGTGACCGATCGCCGTTGACCGCCGCGAGGTCCACCCCCGGGGGCAGGTCGATCTCGGCCTCGGTGGCCTCGATGGCGAGCATGGCGCCACCGGGGGCCAGGGCGGCCATCAACCGGCCGCGCGCGGCGACCAGGGTGCAGGCGTCGTCGAGCGAGAGCACCCCACCGACGTGCGCGGCGGCGATCTCGCCGATCGAGTGTCCGACCAGCAGGTCCGGCGCGAACCCCCAGGACTCCAGCAGCCGGAACAGCGCCACCTCGACGGCGAACAGCCCGGCCTGGGCGTGATCGGTGCGGTCGAGGGTCCCCGAGTCGCCGAAGACGATCTCGTGCAGCGGCAGGCCAATCCGCTCGGCCACCGCGTCAAACGCTTGCGCGAACACCGGGTACGTCGCGTGCAGGTCGCGCCCCATGCCCGCGACCTGGGCGCCCTGGCCGGTGAACAGGGCGGCGGTCAGACCGGGCTCGACGACACCGCGCACCACGTCCGGGTGGCTCTCGCCCGCCGCGATCGCCGCGAACCCCGCCGCCGCCTCGTCCCGCTCGGCCGCCAGCACCACCGCGCGGTGCTCGAACGACTGCCGGGTGGTGGCCAGCGAGAAGCCGAGGTCGACCAGCTGATCATCCACATCGGATAGCTGATCGGCCTGCGCGACCAGAGCGGCCGCCGTGCGCCCGGACACCGCCAGCGGCACGAGCGGCGGCGCGTCGGACCCGCGGGCCTCGACCTCGGCGACGGGGGCTTCCTCCAGGATGACGTGCGCGTTCGTCCCGCTGATGCCGAACGACGACACGCCGATCCGCCGGACCCGCTCGCCCGCGGGCCACTCCCGGGCCTCGGTGAGCAGTTCCACCGCGCCCGACGACCAGTCCACGTGCGGGGTGGGTTCGTCCGCGTGCAGTGTTCGGGGCAGCAACTCGTTGCGCAGGGCGAGCACCATCTTGATGATGCTCGCGACGCCCGCGGCGGCCTGGGTGTGGCCGATGTTGGACTTCAACGAGCCAAGCCACAGTGGACGGTCGCGGTCCTGCCCGTAGGTCGCCAGCAGGGCCTGCGCTTCGATGGGGTCACCGAGGGCGGTTCCGGTGCCGTGCGCCTCGATCGCGTCGACGTCTTCGGGGGAGAGCCGGGCGTTGGCGAGCGCGGCTCGGATGACCCGCTGCTGGGAGGGGCCGTTCGGGGCGGTGAGCCCGTTCGACGCGCCGTCCTGGTTGACCGCGCTGCCCCGCACGACGGCCAGCACCGGGTGTCCATTGCGGACAGCGTCCGACAGCTTCTCGACGAGGATCATCGCGGCGCCCTCGGCCATGCCCATACCGTCGGCCCGCGCGGAGAACGCCTTGCACCGGCCGTCCGAGGACAGGCCCCGCTGCCGGTTGAACTCGTGGAACCCGGTCGGGTGCGGCATGACCGTCACACCACCGACCAGGGCGAGGGTGCAGTCGCCCGACCGCAGCGCCTGACTGGCGAGGTGAAGCGCCGTCAGCGAGGACGAACACGCGGTGTCCACGGTGACCGCGGGCCCCTCGAGGCCCAGGGTGTAGGCGATGCGACCCGACACGACCGAGGTCGCGCCGCCGGTCAGCAGGTACCCCTCGGACCCGGCCATGCCCGCCTGCATGCCCGCGCCGTAACCCTGGCCGTTCGTGCCGACGAACACGCCGGTCTGGCTGCCGCGCAACGACTTCGGGTGGATCCCGGCCCGCTCGACGACCTCCCACGCGCCTTCGAGCACCAGCCGCTGCTGGGGGTCCATCGCGAGCGCCTCGCGCGGGTTGATCCCGAAGAACCCCGGGTCGAACAGCCCCGCGTCGTGCAGGAACCCGCCCTGCGCCGACTCCGCCGAGGTGTGCCCGTCCGGGTGGGTCAGCGTGTCCCCCACCCAGCCCCGGTCCGTCGGGAACGAACTGACCCCGTCCACCCCGTCGACCAGCATCCGCCACAACTCGTCCGGCGACCCCACACCGCCCGGCAGGTGGCAGCTCATCGCCACCACCGCCACCGGCTCCACCTCGGCCGACTCCGCCGCCCGCAACCGCCCCCGGGTCTCGTGCAACTCGGCGATGACCCGACCGAGGTAGTCCCGCAGCTTCCGCTCAGCGGGCGTGCCGTTCTCGCTCATGCCAGCCCCAGGTCGGTCTCGAACAGCTCGGCGGCGGAGTGCGGTTGAGCAAGATCACGCCGTGCTGAGCAGCCCCCGAATCGAGGGTAGTGGGGGGCGCGGCCACGGCGGTGGGGTGAACGTCGGGCTGTGGACAACCCGTGGGGTTGTGGACTGCAGGGCCGCGGACTGCGAGGTTGTGGAGTGCGGGGTTGTGGACTACCCGCCCCGAGCCCGTGCGGGGCGCGGGCGCTGCTGTCGGTCATGTCAACCCCAAGTCCTTCTCGACCAGGTCGAACAGTTCGTCGTTGGTGGCCGAACCGAGCCGGTCCAGCAGGTCGCCCGCGGTGCTGGCCGCGGTGGCGCGTTGGGCGGCCAGCAGGGATTCCAGGCGCATGACGACCCGGACCCGGGCGATGTCGTCGTCGGGGCGGGTGGTCAGGGCCAGTTCCAGGCGGTCGAGTTCGGCCATGGAGGGGAGGTCGTCCTCGGGGGTGTCCGGCAGGACCAGGGTGCGCAGGTGGGTGGCGAGCACGGTCGGGTTGGGTTGGTCGAAGACGAGGGTGGCGGGCAGCGCCAGGCCGGTGTCGGCGGCCAGGCGGTTGCGCAGTTCGACGGCGGTGAGGGAGTCGAAGCCGACCTCGCGGAAGGCCCTGTCCGGTTCGATCGCGTCCGCCCCGGTGTGGCCGAGGACCACGGCGGCGTGGGCGCGCACCAGGTCGAGCAGGGCGCGCGAGCGCTCCACTTCGGACAGTCCGGCCATTCGGGACCGGAAGTCGGCCGCGGCCTCGGCCGGCACGACCGCGGTGGCGACGGGTTGGGCGGCTTCGGGGAGTTCGGCCAGCAGGGGACTCGGCCGCAGGGAGGTGAACGCGGGCACGAACCGCGCCCAGTCGACCTCGGCGGCGGCGACGAAGGTGTCGCCGTGGTCGAGCGCCTGGCGCAGGGCGACCATGGCCGGGCCGGGGGTGATCAGCGGCACCCCCCGGCGCAGCATGGGTTCGACGGCGGTCAGCGCGACCATGCCGCCGCCGTCCCACGGCCCCCACGCCACCGACAGCACCGGCACGCCCTCGCTGCGCCGGTGCTCGGCGAGCGCGTCGAGGTAGGCGTTGCCCGCGGCGTACCCGCCGTGCCTGCCCACCCCCCACACGCCCGCGATCGAGGAGAAGTAGACCACCGCGTCGAGCTGTGCGGGGTCGATGAGCTCGTCGAGGTGGCGCGCTCCCGCCACCTTCGCGGTGATCAGGTACGCCAGGTCGTCGACGCTGGTGTACTCCAGCGGCGCCAACGTCCCCATGCCCGCCGTGTGCATGACCGCCGTGACCGGACTGTCCAGTTCAGACAGCATGCGCGCCACGTCCGCGCGGTCCGCCAGGTCGCAGGAGACGACGTCGACCCGTGCACCCGACGCCGACAGTTCAGCGACCAGTTCACGCGCACCCGGCGCGGCTGGGCCGCGGCGGCTGGTCAACACCAGGTGCTCGGCGCCGTTGGCCGCCAACCACCGCGACACGTGCCCACCGATCGCCCCGGTACCACCGGTGACCAGCACGGTCCCGCCCGGCCGCCACGACCGCATCGGCGCGGCCGAACCCGTCGCCGCGCGCACCAAGCGCCGGGCGAACGTCCCCGAAGCCCGGATCGCCAGCTGGTCCTCGTCATCCGCCCGGCTCAGGACCCCGACCAGCCTTGACGCCGCCCGGTCGTCGAAGCCCACAGGCACATCGACAAGACCGCCCCACTGCCGGGGGTGCTCCAAGCCCGCGACCCGCCCGAGCCCCCACACCTGGGCCTGCACCGGCCGAGCGGGCACCTCGCCCGTCGTCCCGACCGCGCCCTGCGTCACACACCACAGTGGAGCGATGTCGGTCTCGACCACCGCGTGCAGCAACGACAACGTCGCCGTCAACCCGACCGGCAAGGCGGTGTGCACTGGGTGCGGGGTCTCGTCGAGGGCCAGCAGCGACAGCACCCCGTCAACCTCGCGACCGAGCAGCTGGGCGACGAACGACTCCTCGGTCGGGTCGACCACCAGGACCTCGGCGCCCGCCATCGCCTTCACGACCGGTGAGTCCGCCACGGCCTGGGTGACCACGACCAGCCACCGACCGGTCAGCACCGGGTCGCGCACCTCATCGACCGCCGACCAACGGATCCGGTACCGCCAAGCGTCCACAGCGGACTCTTCGCTCACCTGTCGGTGCCAGCTCGCCAACGCGGGAAGCAATGGCTCCACCGCAGTCTCCGGAACCCGCAGCGCCGACGAGACCACGGCGCTGTCCTGCCGGTCCACCGCGGCCCAGAACCGGGCCTCACCCGGGTTGCTGACCACAGCGGGCGCCTCGGGTCGCGCCTTCGGCCAGAACCGCTGGCGCTGGAAGGCATAGGTGGGCAGGTCGACGAACCGGCCGTCGAGCCGCCAGTCGACCGCTGCTCCGCGGGTGTGGGCCTCCGCGAGCGCGGTCAGCCATCGCGCACGACCGCCGTCGTCGCGGCGGAGCGTCCCGATGGCGGTCGCGTCTTGGATGGCGGCCGTGAGCACCGGGTGCGGACTGGACTCGATCAGCAGGGTGTGGCCGTCGCGCAAGAGAGCCGTGGTCGCGGCTTCGAAGCGAACCGTCTCGCGCAGGTTCGTGAACCAGTACTCGGCGTCCAGCTTGGTGGTGTCCACGACATCGCCGGTCACGGCTGAATAGAACGGGATCGCGCACCGGCGCGGCGTGATCTCCGCAAGTGCCCCGAGGATCCGCGCACGCAGGCGGTCGACCTGCGCCGAGTGGGAGGCGTAGTCGACGGGTACGCGGCGAGCCCGGACGTTGTCCCCGGTCAACGCGACCAGCAGCTCGTCGAGCGCGCCCGGCTCACCCGACACGACCGTCGCTTCAGGACCGTTCACGGCCGCTACCGAGATCCGCTCGCCCCACCCCTCGATCCGCTCGCAGACGGAGCCCTCGGACAGCGGGATCGACACCATGCCGCCCAACCCGGCCAGTTCGGTGATGGCCTGGCTGCGCAGCGCGACGACAGCGGCCGCATCGGCCAGGCTCAGCGCACCGGCCACGGCGGCCGCCGCGATCTCGCCCTGGCTGTGCCCCACCACTGCCGCAGGCGCGACCCCGTGGGCCTGCCACAACGCGGCGAGCGACACCATGACCGCCCACAGCAGCGGCTGCACCACGTCAACGCGGGCCAACGCGTCTTCGTCGGCGAGCGCTTCGGTCGGCACGAAGTCAATGTGCGGGGCCAAAGCGTGAGCGCACTCGGCGAACCGGTCGGCGAACACCGGTTCGGTCAGCAGGTCCAGTGCCATCCCGGCCCACTGCGAACCCTGACCGGGGAAGACGAACGCGACCTTGGCCGTTCCCGCTTTGCCCGCCGTGACCGCCGGGTGCGGTGTCGCGTCCACGAGCGCCGACAAACCTTCGCGCAGCGAGTCGGTGGAGTCGGCGACCACCACGGCCCGGTGCTCGAAGGTGCTGCGCCTGCTCAGGGTGTGCGCGACGTCGGGTAGCGCGTCGGTCAGGTTCGCCCGCAGAGCCTCGGCTTGCGCGCGCAGGGCCTGCTCCGAGCGAGCCGACACGACGAAGGGCAAGGGCCGTCCGGCCGCTGAGGTGGTCTGCTCGGCGGGATCACCCGGGACATGCACTGCCTCCTCGACCACGAGGTGCGCGTTCGTTCCGCTGGCGCCGAAGGACGACACCCCGGCCCGGCGCGGCCGCCCGGTGGCAGGCCACGGCGTGGTGTCGGTGAGCAGGTCAACGGCTCCAGCCGTCCAGTCGACCTGGGTGGTGGGGGCGTCGATGTGCAGTGTCTTGGGCAGGATCCCGTGCCGCAGCGCCATGACCATCTTGATCACGCCTGCGGCACCGGAGGCGGCCTGGGTGTGTCCGAGGTTGGACTTCACCGCGCCCAGCAGCAGCGGGCGCTCGCGGTCGCGCCCGTAGGTGGCCAGCAACGCTTGGGCCTCGATCGGGTCGCCGAGCGTCGTACCGGTCCCGTGCGCCTCGACCGCGTCCACATCGGATAGTGAGAGGCCGGCCGCGGCGACGGCTTCCCGGATGACCCGCTGCTGCGACGGCCCGTTCGGCGCGGTCAAGCCGTTGGACGCGCCATCGGAGTTGACCGCGCTGCCCCGCACCACGGCCAAGACCTGGTGCCCGTTGCGCTGGGCGTCCGAGAGCCGCTCGACCAGCAGCAACGCCGCGCCCTCACCCCAGCCGGTCCCGTCGGCGGCGTCGGCGAACGCCTTGCACCGACCGTCCTGGGCGAGCCCGCTCAACCGGCTGAACTCGACGAACGGGCCCGGCGTGGACATCACCGACACGCCACCGGCCAGCGCCAGGTCGCACTCGCCCGACCGCAGCGACCGCGCGGCCAGGTGCAGCGCCACCAGCGACGACGAGCACGCCGTGTCGACCGTCAGCGCGGGCCCTTCGAACCCGAGGGTGTAGGCGACCCGGCCGGACAGGATGCTGGCGGTCGCGCCCGCGAGCAGGTGCCCCTCGACGTCCTCTTCCGCGCTGAGCAACAGGTAGCTGTAGTCCTGGCCGTTGCTGCCCGCGAACACGCCGGTCCGGCTGCCCCGCAAGTCGTGCGGGTCGATACCGGCTCGTTCCACCGCCTCCCAGGCGGTCTCGAGCAACAGCCGCTGCTGCGGGTCCATCGCGATGGCTTCGCGCGGGGAGATCCCGAAGAACGCGGGGTCGAAGTCGGCGGCCTCGTGCAGGAACCCACCCGCCTGGACGTAGGACGTGCCGCCGTCCGCGTCCTCGGCGAACAGCTCCGCCAGGTCCCACCCCCGGTCGGTGGGGAACGCGGAGATCGCCTCGTCGCCCGCCAGCAGAAGCCGCCACAGGTCTTCCGGCGACGCGATGCCGCCGGGGAACCGGCAGGCCATGCCGATGATCGCGATCGGCTCGTCGGTGGCGATCCGCGCGGTGGTCTCGACCTCGCGGGTGGTGCCGGTCAACTCAGCGGCCAGGTATTCGGCCAGGGACGCGGGTTTGGGGTAGTCGAACACCAGGCCCGCGGTGAGTGCGAGACCGGTCGCGGTGGCGAGCCGGTCGCGGACCTCGACCGCGGTCAGTGAGTCGACACCCAAGTCCTTGAACGGCAACTGCGCGCCGATGTCTTCCGGGCCCCGGTACCCCAGGACCGCGGCGACCTCGGCGCGGACCAGGTCGAGCAGGACGCCGGTGCGGTCGCCCTCCGGCAGGTCGGCGAGCCGGGTCCGCCACTGGGCGCGCAGGTCACCGGCGTCGACCGGGGTGGTGTCGGCGGCCTCGGGGAGGTCGGCGAGCAGTCGGCTGGGGCGGGTGCTGGTGAACGCGGGCGCGAAGGTGGTCCAGTCGACGTCGGCGACGGTGAGGTCGGTGCGGCTGTCGAGTGTCCTGCCGAGCGCGGTGAGGGCTTTCACCGGGGACATCGGGCGCAGGCCTCGGCGCAGGAGTTGGTCGTGGCTCTGCGCGGCCATACCAGCGCCCTCCCACGGCCCCCACGCGACCGACACGGCGGGCAACCCCCTGGCACGCCTGGATTCCGCCAGTGCATCGAGGTAGGCGTTCGCGGCGGCGTAGGCGCCCTGACCGCCACCACCCCAGGTCGCCGCGACGGAAGAGAAGTAGACGAATTCGGCCTTGGGCAACAGTTCGTCGAGCAGCGCGGCACCCTCGACCTTGGCCCGCAAGACATCGGCGAACTCGGCGAGCCCGGTCTCGTTCAGCGGAACGAGGTCGCTGACCCCGGCCGCGTGAACGACGGTTCCGATCTCGTGCCCGGCGACGAACGCTGCCACCTGTTCGCGGTCGGCGACGTCCAGCGGAAACTCAGTGCTGCCGCGGCTGGCGAGGATGACCTTCTCGGCACCGCGCTCGGTGAGCCACTGGGCGACGTGCGTGCCCAAAGCACCGGTGCCACCGGTGACCAGGACCGTTCCGCGCGGCGACCACGGGGTGCCGACGGGCGGTGTCGCCCGGACCAAGCGCCGCCCGAACACCCCGGTCGACCGGATCGCGACCTGGTCCTCACCACTGGAGACCACCGCGAGCAGCGCGGCCACGGCGCGGTCGTCGGGGTTGGGCATGTCGACCACGCCGCCCCAGCGAGCACCCAACTCGAGTGCCGCGACGCGACCCATCCCCCACAGCTGCGCCTGCCCAGGAGCGGTGAGCCGGTCCGCACGACCGACCGACACCGCGCCCCGGGTGACCATCCACAAGGGAGCGTCGATCGCCGCGTCACCGAGGGCTTGCACCAGGATCAGGTTCGCCACCTGCCCCGCGCTCATCGGCGGGTACTCGGTGTGCGGGGCGCTGTCGTCGGCGAGCAGCGAAAGCACGGCGGTGAAGCCCATGCCCGCGATGTCCCGCAACCGCGCGGCCACCGACCAGCGGTCCACCTCCGTGCGCGCCAACGGCAACTCGACCACGTCGACGCCGTGCCCGCGCAGCGCGCGGACCGTGCTGATCACCGACTTGTCGTCGGCCTTCGCGCTGGGGACGACCACGAGCCAAGTGCCGGGCGCGCGCGGCGCCAAGCCGGTGAGCGGGGTCCAGGTGGCCCGGTACGACCAGGTGTCGACCTCGGCGCGGTCCCGAACGCCTCGGCGCCAGTCGAGCAGGGCGGGCAGGACGGCGCGGACGGCATCCTCGTCGGTGCGCAGGGCCGCGGCGAGCGCGGTGGGGTCGGCGCGGTCGACGGTGGACCAGAAGTCGTTGTCCGAGGTGTCGGCGTCGGTTGTCGCGGCGGCGAGCCAGTAGCGGTCGCGGCGGAAGGCGTAGGTGGGCAGCGGCACGACCCGACCGCCCCACGGCTCGAACACGGCCCGCCAGTCGACGGGGACACCGGCGACGTGGGCGCGGGAGATCCCGGTGAGCAGTGCGTCGACCTCGTCGCGGTCCCGCCGCGACAGCGCCACGGCCCCGTCGACCATGGCCGAGAGCGCGCCGTCCGGGCCGACCTCGACGAACTTGGTGACCCCGGCGGCGCGCAACTGGTCAACCGCGGTGGCGAAGCGGACCGGCTGGCGCACCTGCTGGACCCAGTACTCGGCGGGGGCGTCGACCAGCAGCTCACCGGACACGGAGGACACGACGGGCAGGGCAGCCCGGGTGAAGGTGACCCCGGCCAGCGCGGCCCTGAACTCGGGCAGCATCGGGTCCATCAGCCGCGAGTGGAACGCGTGCGACACCGCCAGGTCCTTCACCCGGCGACCTTGTTCGACAATCCTACTTTTGAACTGTTGAACAATCCCACAATCCCCGGATACCACAATCGAACGATCCGAGTTCACCGCCGCGAGGTCGACCCCCTCGGGGAGTTCGATCTCGGACTCGGCGGCCTCGATGGCGAGCATGGCCCCGCCCTCGGGCAGCGCGCCCATGAGCCGGGCCCGGGCGGAGACCAGGGTGCAGGCGTCGTCCAGGGACAGGATCCCGGCGACGTGGGCGGCGGCGATCTCACCGATGGAGTGGCCGACCAGGTAGTCGGGCCGGATCCCCCAGGACTGCAGCAGCCGGAACAGGGCGACCTCGAAGGCGAAGATCGCGGGCTGGGCGTGCTCGGTCCGGTCCAGGTCACCCAGCTCACCGAACCGGGAAAGCACCTCGGCGTGCGCGTCGGCGAACACGCTGAACGCGGCGGCGAGCCGTTCGCCCATCCCCGCGCGCTGAGCGCCCTGCCCGGTGAACAGGAACGCGGTACGCCCATCGTCCGCGGTACCCGCGACCACGGTTCCCGCTGGTCGACCGGCGGCTATGGCCCGCAACCCGTCGACGAGGCCGTCGCGGTCGGCGGCCAGCACGACCGCGCGGTGCTCGAGCGCGGCGCGGGCGGTGGCGAGGGTGTGCCCGACGTCGAGCACGGACCCGTCGAGCGACCCGAGCAGCCGGTGCGCCTGTTCCCGCAAGACCTCTGGCGTGTGCGCCGATACCAGGCAGGGCACCAGCGCGGGGGCGGATCCCGCCGCCGCGGGTTCCGAATCCACACTGGACAAGATGGCGTGCGCGTTGGTGCCGCTCATGCCGAACGAGGACACGCCGATCCGGCGCGGCCGGTCGACCTGGGGCCATGACCGCGACGCGGTCAGCAGCCGCAGCCCGGTCCAGTCGATGTGCGGGGAGGGTTCCTCGGCGTGCAGGGTCATCGGTAGTTCGCCGTGCCGAAGCGCCAGCACCGACTTGATCACCCCGGCGACACCGGCGGCGGCCTGGGTGTGCCCGATGTTGGACTTGATCGACCCCAGCCACAGCGGCTCGGCGCGGTCACGGCCGTACGCCGCCGCCAACGCCTGCGCCTCGATCGGGTCGCCGAGCACGGTCCCGGTCCCGTGCGCCTCCACAGCGTCCACATCGGACGGCGTGAGACCCGCGGCGGTCAGCGCGGCCCGGATCACCCGCTGTTGCGACGGCCCGTTCGGCGCGGTCAGCCCGTTGGACGCCCCGTCGGCGTTCACCGCGGTCCCGCTGACCACGGCCAACACCTCGTACCCGCGCCGACGGGCCTCCGAAAGCCGGGTCAGCACCAGGACTCCAGCGCCTTCGCCCCACCCGGTGCCGTCGGCGTCGGCGGAGAACGCCTTGCAGCGCCCATCCCCCGCCAGCCCGCCCTGAGCGCCGAACTCGCTGTAGAGCCCCAGCCCGGCCATCACGGTGACCCCCGCGGCCAGCGCCACCGAGCACTCGTCGGCCTGCAGCGCCTTGACCGCCAAGTGCAGCGCCACCAACGAAGACGAGCACGCGGTGTCCACAGTGACCGCAGGACCCTCAAGCCCCAGCGCGTAGGCGACCCGACCGGACACGACGCTGGCGGCACTGCCGGTCAGCAAGTGCCCTTCAGCGCCCTCCGGCAACTCAAGGCCGATCCCGTAGTTCGACGCGCCCGCGCCCGCGAACACACCGGTCCGGCTCCCGCGCAGCGACAACGGGTCGATACCAGCGCGCTCCAACGCCTCCCAGGCGACCTCCAGCAACACCCGCTGCTGCGGGTCCATGGTCAGCGCCTCGCGGGGGCTGATGCCGAACAGCGCCGCGTCGAACCGGTCGGCGTCGTCGAGGAAACCGCCGCGCACGGCGACCGGGTCGGCGTCGATCCCGCGGCCGTCGGGGAACCCGGTGACCGCGTCACGGCCGTCGCGGACGAGGTCCCACAGGTCCTCCGGTGTGCGCACGCCGCCCGGGTAGCGGCACCCCATGCCAACGACCGCGACGGGTTCCCGCAGCGCCGCCAGCCGCTCGCGGGTGTCCGCGAGGTCGGCGGTGACCCGCTTGAGGTACCGCAGGAGCTTCTCGTCGTCAGCCATGTCGGGGTCCTCCACCACATCCGTTCCGGTCGGGGCTGCTGGGTTCAGGCCGTGGTCACGACACGCCGAGTTCCTTGTCGATGAAGTCGAAGACGTCGTCGGCCGACGCCGAGTCCAGTCGGCCCGCCGCGCCCCCGGTGACGGTGTCCAGCAGCGCCCGCAGCCGCTCGGCCAGCGCGCTGCCCGCGAGGGCACCGACCGGCAGCGCCTGGACGGTCGCGCTGAGCCGGTCGAGGTCGGCCAGCGCGGCGGCCCCCGGGTCGACACCGCCGAACAGCTCGGTCCAGAGCCGGTCGGCGAGCTCGGCCGGGGTCGGGTGGTCGAACACCAGCGTCGCGGGCAGCCGCAGGTCGGTGGCCCCGGTGAGCCGGTTGCGCAGCTCGACGCCGGTGAGGGAGTCGAAACCGAGTTCCTTGAACGCTCGCTGCCCCCCGACGGCGGTGGCGTCGCTGTGGCCGAGGACGGCGGCGGCGTTGTCGCGGACCAGGTCGACCAGGGTCCGGCGCTGCTCGGGTTCTGGGAGCCTGGCGAGTCGGTCGCCGAGGTCGAGCGGGGTCGCGGCACTCGCCTTGGCCCTGGTCGGGGTGGTCGGCCGGACGAGGCCGCGCAGCAGCGGCGGGACGTCCACAACGGCCTTGAGGTCGAGCGGCATCGGCACCAAGTGCGCGTCGGGCAAGGCCAACGCGGTGTCGAACAGGGCCATGCCGCGCTCGGCGGAGATCGTGCCGCCCGCGCGGGCCTGGTGCGTGCCCCCGAGGTGCCCGGTCATCGTGCTGGCCTGCTCCCACAGGCCCCACGCCAGCGACTGGGCGGGGAGCCCACGGGCCCGGCGGCGTTGTGCCAGGGCGTCGAGGACGGCGTTCGCTGCGGCGTAGTTCGCCTGGCCCGCGGTGCCGAGAGTGGCTGACGCGGAGGAGTACAGGACGAAGAACGCCAGGTCGTGGTGGGCGGTGAGCTCGTCGAGCAGCAATGCGGCGGTGACCTTGGGGCGCAGGACGGCGGCGAGGCGGTCCGGGGTGAGCGAGCCGAGCACGCCGTCGTCGAGGACACCGGCGGCGTGGACGACACCGGTGAGGGTGACGCCGTCCAGCAACGCCTCGACAGCGGCGCGATCGGTGACGTCGCAGGCGACCGCACGGGCCTGCTCCGGTATGTCCGCCGGGGCGTTGCCGCTGCGGCTGACCAGGAGCACGTCCCGCACGCCGTGCTCGTCGACCAGGTGCTGGGCCAGGAACCCGGCGAGGACGCCGCTGCCGCCGGTGATCAGAACCGTGCCGTCGGGGTCGAGCGGGGTGGGCAGCGTGAAGACGTTCTTGCCGACGTGCCGGGCTCCCGCGATGTGCCGGAACGCGGCGGGGGCTTGGCGCAGGTCCCACGCGGTCACCGGGAGCAGGTCCAGCGCGCCCCGGTCGAACAGCGCGAGCACCTCGGCGAGGATCTCGCCCAGTCGGTCCGGACCGGCTTCGACCAGGTCGAACGCGCGGTAGTTGGGCACGTCGACGCGGATGTCGGTCTTGCCCATCTCGATGAAGCGGCCCTCCGGCGCGAGCAGCCGCAGCGACGCGTCGACGTACTCGCCCGCCAGGGAGTTGAGCACCACGTCGAAGCCGCGGCCGTCGGTGGCGGCGCGCAGCCGCGGTTCGAAGTCGAGGGACCGCGACGAGGCGAGGTGCTCGTCGTCGAGACCGGTCGCGGGCCACTTCGCCGGGCTGGCCGTGCCGAACGGCTCAGCGCCGAAGTGCCGGACCAGCTGGACCGCCGCCATCCCGACCCCACCGGAGGCGGCGTGCACGAGCACGGTGTCGCCCTTGGCCATGCCGCCCAGGTCGACCAGGCCGTAGTAGGCGGTGAGGAACGGGGTGGGGACCGAGGCGGCCGCCGCGAAGCTCCACTGTGGACGCATCCGCGCGAGCGCGCGGCGGTCGGTGGTGGCCTCGGTCCCGAAGCAGGTGGTGAAGACACCGAACACGCGGTCGCCCGGCTCCAGGTCGAGCACGTCGGCGCCGACCTCGAGCACGACGCCAGCGCCCTCGGTTCCCATGCCCTGCTGGTCGGGTACCAGGCCGAGGGTGATCGCGACGTCGCGGAAGTTGACGCCCATTGCCCGCATGGCGACCCGGACCTCGTTCGGACCGAGTTCGCGTGGCGGGTCCGGCACGAACGCGAGGTTGTCGATGGTGCGGTCCCCGACGACGTCGAGCCTGGTGCCCGGTCGGGGATCGAGCGCCGGGGCGGTGACGCGGGCGAGGCGCGCGGCAAGCACCTGGCCGCGGCGGATCGCGACCTGCGGTTCGCCGGTGGCCAGCGCGGCCGGGAGCGCGGCGCGGGAGTCGGGGTGTTCGTCGAGGTCGACTGTGGCGAAGCGACCGGGGTTCTCGCTGGCGGCCGAGCGGAACAGGCCGTGCACCGCAGCACCCGCGAGGTCGTCGACGTGCTCGCCGGGGGCGGTCGCGGTCGCGTGCCGGGTGAGCGCGACCAGGCGGGAGTCCGCCACGCGGGGGTCGAGCGCCCAGTCTTGTGCGGTGATCAGGGCCTCGAGGGCGGCTTGCTCCGGCGTGGCGGCCGTCGGTGACCAGATGACGTGCGCCGGGACCGGGTCGGCGAGTTCGTGCGCGTACTCGGCGAAATCGGCCGATTCGCTTGCGGTGACAGGAATCCAGTCGACGCGGTAGAGGGATTCGGTGTCGACGACGGCGGTCAGCGGGCGCAGCACCAGGGAATCGATGGTGATGACGGGGGTGCCGTGCGGGTCTGTGGCGGTGACGGCGATGCTGTCGGCGCCGATCGGGCTGATCCGCACACGCAGAGCGGTCGCACCGGTCGCGTGCAGGGTGACCCCGGTCCACGCGAAGGGCAACAGGGTGCCGCCGCCGAGGAGACCACCGAGTGTCGCCGCGTGCAGTGCCGAGTCGAGCAGGGCCGGGTGGATGCCGAAGCCGCTGGTGTCGGCGAGTTCGACCTCGGCGTAGACGTCATCGCCGGACTTCCAGGCAGCGGTGAGGCCCTGGAAGGTCGGGCCGTAGGCATAGCCCGCTTCCGCCAAGGCGGTGTAGAAGCCTTCGGTGTCCAACGGTTCGCCAGCGGGTGGCCACGTCAGTGGCGCAGGTTCCGTGGTGGCGTCGCTGAGGGTTCCGGTGGCGTGGGTGGTCCAGTCGCCGCCGGTTTCCGGTCGTGAGTGGACGGTCAGGCTGTCGCCGTTGACGCGGACCTGGAGTTGGACGGCGCCGCGCTCGGGGATGGTGAGCGGGGTGCGCAGGGTCAGGTCTTCGACGTGGCTGCCCGCGTGCAGGGCGAGGTCGACGAACGCGGTGCCGGGCAGCAGCACGGAACCGGCCACGGTGTGGTCGACCAGCCAAGGGTGGGTGGCCAGCGACAGGCGACCCGTCCACAGTGTCCCGTCGTCGTCAGCGAGCGTGACGGCAGCGCCCAGGAACGGGTGGTTCGCGTCGGCGAGGCCAGCGGCGGTGACATCGGTGCTGGTCACGGGCTTGGGCCAGAACCGCTGCCGCTGGAACGGGTAGGTGGGCAGGTCGACGACCCGGCCGCCCCAGCCGCGCATGACCTCGGCCCAGTCGACCTCGATCCCGGCGACGTGGGCCTCGCCGAGCGCGGTGTACCAACGACCGGGCTCGTCGCGGCGCAGCGTCGCCAAGACGGTGCCCGCGGTGTCCTTGGCGTCGAGGGTTTCCTGGATGCCGACGGTCAGCACGGGGTGGGCGCTGACCTCGAGGAACACGGTGCGGCCCGCGTCGACCAGGTTCGCGGTGGCCTGCTCGAACAGCACCGTTTCGCGCAGGTTGTCGTACCAGTACTCGGCATCGAGTGAGGCGGTGTCGAGCACGCCCGCGGTGACGGCGGAGTGGAACGGGATAGTGCCGGTGACCGGGGCGATCGGGGCGAGGTCGGCCAACAGCCGTTCGCGGACCCGTTCGACGTGCGCGGAGTGGGAGGCGTAGTCGACGGAGATCCGCCTGGCGCGGATGTCGCAGTCAGCGCAGACAGCCAGCAACTCGTCCAAGGCGGGAACGTCACCCGAGACCACTGTGGACTGTGGCCCGTTGACCGCGGCGATGGACAGCGCGGGCCAAGCGGCGATCAGGGTCTGCGCCTCGGCGTGCGAGACGGCCAGGGAGACCATGCCGCCTTCGACGTCGATGAGCCCGCAGCGGTCCGCCCATTCGCGGTGAATGTCGCTGGTCGGAGTGGTCTCGGGTCGCAGGAGTTCAGCGATCGCGTTGGCGCGCAGGGCAACGACCCGAGCCCCATCCTCCAAGGTCAGACCGCCCGCGACCACGGCGGCGGCGATCTCACCCTGGGAGTGGCCGAGCACCGCGCTTGGCCGCACGCCCACCGAGGCCCACAACGCCGCGAGGGAGACCATCACGGCCCACAGCACCGGCTGCACGACCTCGACCCGCTCCAGGTCACCGCCGCGCAGGACGTCGAGCAACGACCACCGCACGTGCGGGGCGAGAGCGCGTTCGCACTCCTCGATCCGGTCCCGGAACACCGGCTCGTCGAGCAGGTCGACGGCCATGCCGACCCACTGGGAGCCCTGCCCAGGGAAGACGAACACCGGCCCCGCGAGGGTTCCGGTGCCGATCTGCGCACGACCGTCCGCGAGTGCGGCGAGACCCTCGGGGCCGAATGCCACGGCGCGGTGCGACAGCGCGGCCCTCGTGGTGGCGAGCGTCCAGGCGGCGTCAACCGACGAGACATCCACAGTGGACAGCTGCCGAGCGTGCTCGCGAACTGCTTCTGCGGTGTCGGCGGACAAGACCCATGGCACGGCCGGGCGGCCTACTGGCGCGACCGACTCGGCGTCGTCCGCGGATTCGATGACGATGTGGGCGTTCGTGCCGCTGACGCCGAACGACGACACGCCCGCACGGCGTGGGCGGTCAGCGGGCCAGGGCTGCGACTCGGTGAGTAGCCGGACGGCACCGGCCGTCCAGTCGACCTGGCTGGTGGGCGCGTCGACGTGCAGGGTCCTCGGGAGAACACCGTGCCGCATCGCTTGGACGACCTTGATCACACCGGCGACACCGGAGGCCGCCTGGGTGTGGCCGATGTTGGACTTCACCGAACCCAGCCACAGCGGCGTCTCGCGGTCCTGGCCGTAGGTGGCCAGCAGTGCCTGCGCCTCGATCGGGTCACCGAGTCGGGTTCCCGTTCCGTGCCCCTCCACAACGTCCACATCGGATGTCGTGAGGCTGGCGTCAGCGAGGGCAGCGCGGATGACCCGCTGCTGCGACGGCCCGTTCGGTGCGGTCAGGCCGTTGGACGCGCCGTCGGAGTTGACCGCTGTCCCGCGCACGACGGCCAGCACCCGGTGTCCGTTGCGGCGGGCGTCCGAGAGCCGCTCGACAACAAGGACGCCCACACCCTCACCCCAGCCGGTTCCGTCGGCGGCGTCGGCATACGACTTGCAGCGGCCGTTGGGTGCGACACCGTTCTGGCGGGAGAACTCGGTGAACACGCCAGGGGTGGACATGACCACAACGCCACCGGCAACCGCCATCGTGCACTCACCACCGCGCAACGCCCGGACCGCCATGTGCAGCGCCACCAACGAAGAAGAACAAGCAGTGTCCACAGTGACTGCCGGTCCTTCGAGCCCGAACGTGTAGGCGACGCGACCGGACACCACGCTGGCGGAACTACCGGTAGCGAGGTATCCCTCACTGCCTTCGGGTGCGTCCGCGAGCAGCGAGATGTAGTCGTGGCTGTTGGTACCCGCGAAAACACCTGTACTGGAGCCCTTGAGCGACATCGGGTTGATCCCCGCGCGCTCGAACGCCTCCCAGGCGGTCTCCAGCAGGAGACGCTGCTGCGGGTCCATGGCGACGGCTTCGCGTGGTGACACCCCGAACAGACCAGCGTCGAAGTCGGCCACGTCGTAGAGGAAGCCGCCTTCGTGGGCGTGCGAGGACGCCGGGTTGTCCGGGTCCGGGTCGTACAGGCCGTCGAGCCACCACCCGCGGTCGGTCGGGAAGGCCCCCATCCCGTCGCCGCCGGTGCGCACCAACTCCCAGAGGTCCTCGGGCGACCGGACGCCACCGGGGTAGCGGCACGCCATACCGATGATCGCGATCGGCTCGTTGGGGTCGGTGCTGGTGGGCGTCTCTTCGGGGGTGGTGCGCAGGTCACCCGCGAGGTGGTCGGCGAGCGCACGTGCGGTCGGGTAGTCGAAGACCAGCGTCGCGGGCAGCGCCAGGCCGGTGGCGTTGACCAGGCGGTCCCGCAGTTCGACGGCGGTCAGCGAGTCGAACCCGAGGTCGTTGAACGGGCGACCGGGCTCGATCGCCTCCGGGTCGCTGTGCCCGAGGACGGCGGCCGCGCTGGCCCGGACGAGCGTGAGCAGGTCACCGGGGTCGACCGCGACCCGCTCGGGAACGGCCACCGGCTCGGTGAAGTCGGTGAGCAGCGGACTCGGCCGGGAGGTGGTGAAGGCGGCGGTGAAGCGCGCCCAGTCCACATCGGCCACAGTGACCGTCGTGTCACCGTTGTCCAGCGCCTTGGCCAGGGCGGCCGTGGCCAACTCCGGGTCCATCGCGGCGAGGCCGCGCCGCAACAGGTAGTCCTCGGCATCGGCGCTGACCAGCATGCCATCGCCCGCCCATGGTCCCCATGCGACAGACGTGACGGGCAGGTCGCGCGCTCGGCGGTGCTCGGCGAGCCCGTCGAGGAAAGCGTTCGCGGCGGAGTAGGCGGCTTGGTTGCCACTACCCCAGGTGGCGGCGATCGAGGAGAACAGCACCAGGTGGGCGTTGGGCAGGAGCTCGTGCAGGTTCCTGGCGCCGGTGACCTTGGCCCGCAGGACATCCGCGAACTCACTCAACCCGGTCTCGGCCAGCGGCACAGCCTCGACCATGCCCGCGGTGTGGAAGACCGCGGTGATGTCATGGCCCGCGACGGCTTCCGCGAGGGCATCCCGATCGGCGACATCGGCGGCGACGAAGGTGATCCGGTTCCCGTGACGGGCCAACAACTCCTGAGCCCGGGGTGCGTCAGACCCACTGCGGCTGAGCAGGAGGAGGTGCTCGGCGCCCCGGTCCAGCACGAGTCCAGCGGCCCGAGCGGCAAGAGCTCCGGTACCACCGGTGACAAGAACGGTTCCCGTCGCGCGCCAACCCGGCTTGGCGGGGGCGGGAGTGGCGCGGGTGAGACGGCGGGCGTAGCGGCCTGCGGCCCGGATGGCGACCTGGTCCTCGGTGCCGGTGAGCGAGACAGCGAGGCGTTGCGCACCACGGGAGTCGAGGCGCTCGGGCAGGTCGATCAGGCCGCCCCAACGGGCCGGGAACTCCAGTGCGGCCACTCGACCCATGCCCCAGAGCGCGGCCTGGTCGGGGTCAGCTGGGCGGTCGCTGCGGCTGACGGCTTGGGCACCGCGGGTGAGACACCACAGGGGCGCTGTGCTGCCCGCGTCGCCGAGGGCTTGGACGAGGAGGACGGGCAGCGCGACGGCGGTGGGCAGGTCCGGGTACTCCGGGTGGTGGCCGGGGATGGCCGTGGTGATGACGCCGTCGTAGGTGCCGAGGAGGTGTTGGGCGAGGTTCCAGCGGTCGGTCTCGGTGCCGGTGAGGTCGAGCTCCACGACCTCCGCGCCGTGCGCGCGCAGAGCATCGCGGACATCCTGCGGGCAAGCGACGGCGAGCCAGGTGCCGAGCGGGGCTTGGTCGACGTCGGGGATCGGGTTCCAGGTGGCGCGGTACCGCCACGAGTCCACTGTAGACCGGTCGGTGCGGGTCCTGCGCCAGCTGGTGAGGGCGGGGAGCACGGCGTCGAGGGTGCTCTGGTCGAGGTTGAGGCTCGCTGCGAGGGCATCGGCGTCGCCCTGGTCAACGGCCGCCCAGAAGGCGTGCTCGTCCCCGGTGACCGCGGCGGGCGCGGGGAAGGTGTCCAGCCAGAACCGCTGCCGCTGGAACGGGTAGGTGGGCAGGTCGACGGGGTTGCCGCCGCCGATGACCTCCGCCCAGGTGACCTTGGCGCCGCGGACCCAGACCCCGGCGATCGCGTGAACCGCGGTGTCGGCCTCGGGCTTCCCGTTGCGCAACAACGGGAACGCGGTGCCTTCGACGAGCGCGCTGAGGACGCCGTCGGGGCCGAGTTCGAGGAAGTCGGCGTCCTGACCCGCGGCCGCCTCGGCGAAGCGGACGGTGTCGCGGACCTGGCGGACCCAGTAGTCCGGGGAGTCGAGGCGACCACCGGCGGTCGGCACGATCCGGATCACCGGCTCGTGGAAGGTCACACCCCGGGCGACCTCGGCAAACGCGTCGAGCATCGCGTCCATGTGGTGCGAGTGGAAGGCATGCGAGACCCGCAACTGCTTGACCCGCAGTCCTTGTTCTGCGAGCCGGGCCCTGAGCTGCTCGACCTGCACGCGGTCCCCGGACACCACGATCGACCGGTCCGCGTTCACCGCCGCCAGGTCGACGCCCTCGGGCAGCTCGACTTCGCCTTCAGGGGCCTCGACGGCGAGCATGGCGCCGTCGTTGTCGATGGCCTGCATGAGCCGGGCGCGGGCGGAGACCAAGGTGCAGGCGTCGTCGAGGGACAGGACCCCGGCGACGTGAGCGGCCGCGAGCTCGCCGATGGAGTGGCCGATGAGCAGGTCCGGCGCCAAGCCCCAGGACTCCAACAGTCGGAACAGCGCGACCTGCAGCGCGAACAGGGCGGGCTGGGCGTTGCCGGTCTGGTCGAGGTCGTCACCGAAGGGGACTCTGGCGACGATCGCGTCGTAGGTCTCGGCGAAGACGGGGAACGTCTCGCGCAGCTGCTCCCCCATGCCCGCGCGCTGCGAGCCCTGACCGGTGAACAAGTATCCCAGCCTGCGCGGCTCGGCGACGCCCCGCGCGATGGTCTCCCGATTGAGGACCACCGCCCGGTGGGCGAGAGAAGCCCGGCCGACCGCGAGCGTGTGCGCGATGTCGGCAGTGGGTGCCTCGGGCATGGCGCCCAGTTGCGCGTCGAGCGCCGGTTCCGTCTTGCCGGAGAACACCCACGGCACCACGGCGGCCGGGAGCGTCGGCCGGTCGGGAGTGGCCGGGGCCTGCTCGATGATCACGTGCGCGTTGGTCCCGCTGACGCCGAACGCGGAGATGCCCGCGCGGCGGGGGCGGTCCAGGTCCGGCCAGGGGCGAGCGTCGGTCAGCAGCGCGACCGAGCCGGTGGTCCAGTCGACGTGCGGGGTGGGTTCGTCGACGTGCAGGGTCTTGGGGAGGTGGCCGTGGCGCATCGCCATGACCATCTTCATGATCCCGGCCATGCCGGACGCGGCCTGCGTGTGCCCGATGTTCGACTTCAGTGACCCCAGCCACAGCGGCGTCTCGCGGTCCTGGCCGTAGGTGGCCAGCAAGGCTTGCGCCTCAATGGGATCGCCGAGCCGGGTGCCCGTTCCGTGACCCTCGACAACGTCCACATCAGACGTCCGAAGTCGAGCATCAGTCAGTGCGGCGCGGATCACCCGCTGCTGCGACGGGCCGTTCGGCGCGGTCAGGCCGTTCGACGCGCCATCGGAGTTGACCGCCGACCCGCGCACCACGGCGAGCACGGAGCGCCCCTGCCGGATCGCCTCGTCCAGCGGCATGACCAGCAGCGCTCCGACGCCCTCGCCCCAGCCCGTGCCGTCGGCGGCTCCGGCGAACGACTTGCACCGGCCGTCACCGGCGAGCCCGTTCTGGCGGCTGAACTCGGAGAAGATGTCCGAGCTGGTCATCACCGCCACACCCGCGACGAGCGCCATCCCGCATTCGCCCGCCGCCAGCGCGCGCATCGCCAGGTGCAGCGCGACCAAACTGGAGGAGCAGGCCGTGTCGACGGTGACGGCAGGCCCTTCGAGGCCGAAGGTGTACGCGAGCCGACCGGACATGACGCTGCTGGACGTGCCTGTCAGGTAGTGGCCTTCCGAACCGCTGGCGGTGTTCATCCCGACCCCGTACCCGGAGGCCGAGGCGCCGACGAAGACACCCGTGTCGGTGCCGCGCAGCGAATACGGGTCGACGTTGGCGCGTTCCAGAACTTCCCACGCGGCTTCGAGGAGCACTCGCTGCTGCGGGTCCATCGATGCCGCTTCACGCGGGGAGATGCCGAAGAGGTCGGCGTCGAACGTGGTGGCGTCGTAGATGAAGCCACCTTCGGGCGCATAGGCCCCGTCGGCGCGGCCCAGGTCCCAGCCTCGGTCGGTGGGGAACACCGAGACGCCGTCGATCCCATCCCGGACCAGCTGCCACAGCGCTTCCGGGCTGCTGACCCCGCCCGGGAACCGGCAGCTCATCCCAACGATCGCGACGCCGCCCGAGCTGACACCCGCGGCGACGACCGGGAGGTCAGCCGAGTCGGTGTCGTCCGGGAGGAGCAGTCCGAGGAGGTGGTCGGCCAGGGCCACCGGGTTCGGGTAGTCGAAGACGACGGTGGCGGGGAGCCGGACGCCGGTGGCCGCGCCGACCCGGTTGCGGACCTCCACGGCGGTGACCGAGTCGACGCCCAGGTCCTTGAACGGGCGGTCGGGGTCGACGGGGTCGGTGTAGCCGAGGACGACGGCGGTCTCGCGGCGGACGGCGTCGAGCACGAGGCGCCGCCGCTCAGCGGAGGTGCGGTCGGCGAGGGCGCCTACCAGGGCAGGGACCTCGGGGACGTCGGAGGCCACCACGACGTCCGGGGCGAACGAGGCGAGCAGCGGGCTGGGGCGCGAGGTCGTGAAGGTGGGGACGAAGCGGGTCCAGTCGATGTCGGCGATCGTCACGGCGGTCTCTCCGGCGTCGATCGCGGCGGCCAGACCGGCCAGGCACCTCTGGGGCGACATCGGGTTGATCCCCCGGCGCCTGAGGAACTCGCCCGCACCACCTCGGGTCGCCATACCGGCGTCTGCCCACGCCCCCCACGCGATAGAGGTTGCCTGCAGCCCGCGGGCTCGCCGCGACTCGGCAAGTGCGTCGAGGTGGGCATTGGCAGCCGCGTAAGAGGCCTGGTTTCCGCTGCCCCACACGCCGGCGATAGAGGAGAACAACACGAAGAGCTCGGCGTCAGCCAGCAGTTCGTTCAGGTGCGCGGCGCCGAGAACCTTCGCGCGTAGACCGTCGGCGAACTCGGCGACATCGGTCTCGTCCAGGGGCACGGAGTGGTCGACTCCGGCGGTGTGCACGACGCCCACTACGGGGTGAGCCGCCAGCACAGCCTCGACGGAGGCGCGGTCGGCCACGTCGCAGGCAACGACCGGCGCGCCCAACTCCGCGGACAGCTCCGCAGCACCCGGTGCGTCCAGCCCACGGCGGCTGGCCAAGACGACCGAGACACCCCTACCAACCAGCCATCGCGCTACGGCGGCGCCCAGCGCACCTGTGCCGCCGGTGACCAGCACGGGGCCGGAGAGCGCCAAGGGCGTAGTGGGTCGAGGTTCAGGCGCCCGCTCAAGGCGTCGCCCGTAGACGCCATTGGCGCGAACCGCGACCTGGTCCTCTTCACCGCCAAGCATGGCCACTAGGGCGGCAGGGTCACCGCCCGAGGACAGCTCGATCAGCCCGCCCCATTGCGACGGCGCCTCTAGCGCAACGACTCGCCCAAGACCCCAGACCTGGGCCTGTACCGGGTCCCCTAAGGCGCCAGTGACGCACCACAGCGGCGCAGTGACCCCAGCATCCCCAAGGGCCTGAACCAGCGTAAGAGTCCCACCGACGCCAACCATGACCGCGTCGTCGTCGATGTGGGGGCGGTCGTCGAAGGCGAGCAGGGACACGACCCCGTCCGGGTAGCCGACCTCGCGCATCCGCTCGGCCAGTGACCACCGGTCGAGGTCGTCGTCCGCAAGGACGATCTCCACCAACTCCACGCCTCTGGCAGCTAGCGCGTCGAGGCACCACTGCCCGTCAACGCCCTCGGTCCTTACGACCGCCCAAGTGCCGCTAGCGCCCTTGCCGGGCGTAAGAGGCCGCCACCCGACCCGGTACCGCCACGACTCCGCTGCCACTACGGGCGCGGCGAGCCAGTAGTGCTGTCGCTGGAACCGGTAGGTCGGCAGGTCCACCCAGGTCCCACCGGCCGCGAGCACCGACCAGTCGACCCGGACCCCGGCGACGTGCGCCTCGGCGACGGCGGTCAGCCACCTGCGCAGATCGCCTTCGTCGCGCCGCAGCGTCGCCAGCGCCGTTCCGGTACCGGCCTGTTCCAGCGTCTCCTGGAGCCCGACAGTGAGCACTGGGTGGGCGCTGACCTCGATGAACACGGTGTGCCCGGCGGCCAACGCCGCCGAAGTGGCCTGGTCGAACCGCACGGTTTCGCGCAGGTTGCGGTACCAGTAGTCGGCGTCGAGCTCAGCGGTGTCGATCACCTCGCCGGTGACGGCCGAGTAGAACGGCACCTGGGCCGACCGGGGCGCGAGGTCGGGCAGGTCAAGTCGATCGCGCAGCCGCTCCACGTGCGCGGAGTGGGAGGCGTAGTCGACCGGCACCCGCCGCGCCCGCACACCCGACTCCTCGGCCACCGCCAACAGCTCGTCCAACGCGGCGACGTCACCGGACACCACAGTGGACCCCGGGCCGTTCACCGCCGCGACCGACAGCCCCGGCCACCGCTCGATCAGAGCCGCCCCCTCGTCGTGCGGCAGTGCCAACGACACCATGCCGCCGGTGCCACCCAGCACCTCAGCGATGGCCCGGCTCCGCAGCGCCACTACGCGCGCCCCGGTCTCGAGGGAGATCGCCCCGGCCACTACGGCCGCGGCGATCTCCCCCTGCGAGTGCCCGATCACGGCGGCGGGCGTCACCCCGACCGAGCCCCACAGCTCGGCCAGCGACACCATCACCGCCCACAACACGGGCTGCACGACGTCGACCCGCTCCAGGTCGCCTCCGCGCACGACATCGAGCAGTGACCAGTCCACATGCTCGGACAGGGCGTGGGCGCACTCGGCCATGCGTGCGGCGAACACCGGCGAGGCCGCCAGCAGCCCGGTGGCCATGCCCACCCACTGCGAGCCCTGCCCGGGGAACACGAACACCGGCGCCGCGTCCGACCGGGCAACCCCAGAGACAACGTTGACGGCGGACTCACCGCGCTCGACGGCTCCAAGGCCCGCCCGCAACTCCTCTGCGGTGCCACCGACCACCACGGCCCGGTGTTCCAGCGCGGCACGCCCGGTCGCGAGCGACCAGGCCACATCGGCTGGCTGGGCCTCCACCGTCGCAAGAGCGGTAGCAGCGGCGCGCAGGGCGTCACCGGTGCGGGCCGCTACCGGCCACGCCACAACGGAAGGCGGCTCTACCGGCTCAGCGCTCTCGTGCGGTTCGGCTTCCTCTATGACGATGTGCGCGTTGGTGCCGCTAACGCTGAACGACGACACCCCAGCGCGGCGCGGACGCTCAGCGTCACGAGGCCACGGGGTGGGCTCGGTCAAGAGCTCTACCGCGCCAGCCGCCCAATCCACGTGCGGAGTCGGGGCATCCACGTGCAGGGTCTTAGGGAGCAGTTCGTGCTGCAGCGCTTGGACGACCTTGATGATCCCGGCAGCACCAGCAGCCGCCTGGGAGTGGCCGAGGTTGCTCTTAATAGAGCCAAGCAGCAGCGGCCGTTCGCGGTCCTGCCCATAGGTGGCCAGCAGGGCCTGCGCCTCTATGGGGTCGCCAAGCGTAGTGCCGGTGCCATGCGCCTCTACCGCGTCAACATCAGCTGGAGTGAGCCGGGCGTTGGCGAGAGCGGCACGGATGACGCGCTCTTGGGAGGGCCCGTTGGGTGCGGTAAGGCCGTTCGAGGCGCCATCGGAGTTGACAGCGGTTCCCCGCACAACGGCGAGAACGCGGTGACCGCGTGCCTTGGCGTCAGCGAGACGCTCTACGACCAAGACACCCGCGCCCTCGGCCCACCCGGTGCCGTCAGCGGCGGCGGCGAACGCCTTACACCGCCCGTCAGCGGCGAGTCCCTTTTGCCTGCTGAACTCGGTGAAGATCCCGGGCGTGGTCATCACGGTGACGCCGCCGGTCAGCGCCATGTCGCACTCGCCAGCCCGTAGTGCCTGGACGGCGAGGTGGAGCGCAACAAGGCTGCTGGAACAGGCGGTGTCCACGGTCACCGCGGGCCCTTCCAAGCCCAGGGTGTACGCGACGCGACCGGACACAACGCTGGGGGCGTTGCCGGTGAGCAGGTGCCCCTCAGCGCCCGGCGGTAGCTCCCGAAGACCAGCGCCGTAAGCGGAAGACGACGAGCCGATGAACACGCCGGTTCGACTACCGCGCAACGACAGCGGGTCGAACCCGGCCCGCTCCACCGCCTCCCAGGCGGTCTCCAGCAGGATGCGCTGCTGCGGGTCCATCGCGACCGCTTCACGCGGGGAGATCCCGAACAGGGTGGCGTCGAACTCGGCGGCGGTGTGGACGAACCCGCCCTCGCGCGCGTAGCTGGTGCCCGGCGCGTCGGGGTCGTCGTCGAACACAACGTCCCAGCCGCGGTCGGTGGGGAACGGGGACACCCCGTCGCGACCCTGAGCGACCAGCTCCCACAGGTGCTCGGGCGAGGCGATCCCGCCGGGGTAGCGGCAGGCCATGCCGACGATCGCGATCGGCTCGTGCGGCCGGTCCTCGGCCACCCGCAAGCGGCGGCGGGCCTGGCGCAGGTCGGCGGTGAGGCGCTTGAGGTATTCCAGGTACTTCTTCTCGTCAGTCACCCGATGCCACCTTCTCCAGGGCCGACGGGAGCGCACACCCAAAACCCGCGAGCCCACCGCACTGACGAAGTCCCGAAATCCGGTGGGCATTCCGGGGCCAGAACACGAGACAGACCCTAGGAAGCACCGTCCCGGCCGGACAACCCCCTAGCACCCCTAGGCGACCAGGGGCTAGGGGCTCGGCGCTGGGAACCCGACGCGGGGAATGTGCACCCCAATCGCAGCGCATTTCTCTAACGCGATTCGGGCGGCTCGATAGGGCGAACTTGTTTTGCGTGGGGCCCCTACGACAGCCGCGGCAGGACCGCAAAGCCGGGGCCGAAAAGCGTGGCCCTGTCCGCGCACAACGCTACGGCTGTCGTCCCCCCACGCAAAACAAGTCCGCCCTATCGAGCATTTGGGTATTGGTCATCTGCCTAGTTCCTGGTCGATGAGCGAGAGGAATTCCTCGTCGGAGGCGGTGTCCAGGTCGTCGACCTGATCGGTGTCGGTGCCGCCGCCGTCCCAGCGGGCCAGGAAGGAGCGCAGCCGCACGGCCAGTTTGATCCGGGTCAGCCCGTCCGGCGCGGCTCCCGAGAAGGCCGACTCCACCGCGTCCAACTCGGCCAGCAGGGCGTCCACCCCGGTGACCGGCCCGAGTTCCGCGCGCAGGTGCCTGGCCAGCTCTGCCGAGGTGGGGTAGTCGAAGGCCAGTGAGGCGGGTAGCGCGAGACCGGTCGCGGTGACGAGCCTGCCGCGCAGTTCGACGGCGGTCAACGAGTCGAAGCCCAGGTCGCGGAACGCCCGGTTCGGGTCGACACCACCTTGGTAGCCCAGGACTTCGGCGACCGCAGTAGTGACCAGCGCCAGCAAGGCGGCCTCCTGCTCGGCCTCCGGCAGGCCGGACAGGCGCGCACCCAGGTCGCTCTCGGCAACTGGCTCCGGGGCGGGCAGCAGGTCGGTGAACAGGGTGCCCGGCCGGGCGGTGTGGAAGGCGTCGGCGAAGCGCGGCCAGTCGACGTCGGCGACGGTCACCGCGGGCACACCCGCGTCGAGCGCGGCGCCGAGCGCGTCGAGCGCCACGGCGGGGTCGAGCGGGGTGAGGCCGCGTTTGCCCAGGTAGTCGGCGGATCCGGCGGCCATGCCCGCGCCCGCCCACGGTCCCCAGGCGACGGCGGTGACCGGTTTGCCCTCGGCGTGCCGACGCGCGGCGATGGCGTCGAGCGCCGCGTTCGCCGCGGCGTAGGCAGCCTGTCCACCACTTCCCCACACGCCCGCGATGGAGGAGAACAGCACAAAAGTATCCACAGTGGACAATTCGTCCAGGTGTAGAGCGCCGTTCACCTTGGCACGCAATGTATCGGCAACAGTGTTGGCGTCGAGGCCCGCGAGCGGCGCCACACCGGGCACGCCCGCGGCGTGGACGATCGCCGTGACCGGGTGGTCGGCGAGCAGGCGAGCGACAGCGTCACGATCACCGAGGTCGCAGGCGACGAGGTGCACCCGCGCGTCGAGGCTGGCCGCCAACTCGGCCGCACCCGGCGCGTCCGGGCCGCTCCGGCTGACCAGGACCAACTCGGTGGCACCGCGCTCCACCAGCCAACGGGCCACCTCGACACCGAGGGCTCCTGTGCCGCCGGTGACGAGGACCGGGCCGGTCGGGCGCCACGTCCTGCTCGGGGTCAGGCGCGTACGGGTGAGCCTGCGGGCGAGAACTTCCCCGCCTAGCACGGTGACCTGGTCTTCACCGACGCCCGCGAGTGCGGCGATCAGGCCAGGGCCGGTGCCATCAACGAGGCCGCCCCAGCGGTTCGGGTGCTCGAGGGCAGCGACCCGGCCGAGTCCCCACACCTGGGCCTGCTCGGGATCGGCGACGGCATCTGTTGTGACGCACCAGATCGGAGCGCCGTCGCGCCGCAGCAGGTCGATCGTGTCGTTGAGGCCGCCGAGGGAGATGACACCAGTGGTGTCAGCGGTTTCCTCTTGGACAACGGTCGCGCCCGCGCCCTTGAGCAGACCGGCGATGTCGTGGATGTCGTCACCGAGGACAGCCCAGGTGCCGGTCAACTTGGTGGCCGGGGCGGCGACGGGGGTCCAGGTGGCCGCGTAGGTGAGGCCGTCGAGGCGGGAGCGGACGGGCTCGATCGGCCAGAACCGCTGCCGGTCGAACGCGTACGTGGGGAGCGGGGCCCGGCGCCCGCCCGCGACCAGCGGCCGCCAGTCGACTGGAACACCCGCGACGTGCAGTCGTCCGACCGCCTCGAGCAGGGTTTCGCGCTCGTCCCGGCCCGCGCGCAGCGTCGGCACAGCGCCGTCGACGAGCGCGGTCAGGACACCGTCGGGGCCCAACTCCAGGAAGCGGGTGATCCCGCGCTCGCGCGCCTCGGCCACAGCATCGGTGAACCGCACCGGCTCGCGGACCTGGCGCACCCAGTAGTCCGCCGTGCCCGGATCGGCCTGGTGGTGGACCGTGGAGATGAGGGACTGCTCGCCCGCCCCCACGGCCAACCGCTCAACAACGGCCCGGAAGTCGGGCAGCATCGGGTCCATCCGGTGCGAGTGGAACGCGTGCGACACGGTGAGCCGCTTGACCCGCCGCCCCTCAGCGGCCCACTGAGCGGCCAACTCTGCCACGGCTGGTTCGTCGCCGGAGACCACGAGCGAACGGGGACCGTTGACCGCCGCGAGGTCGACACCGGCGGGCAGGATGATCTCGTCCTGGTCTGCCTCCACGGCGAGCATGGCTCCGCCCTCGGGCAGTGCCTGCATGAGGCGACCGCGGGCGGCGACCAGAGCGCAAGCGTCGTCCAGCGACAAGATGCCCGTCACGTGCGCGGCGGCCACCTCACCGATGGAATGTCCTATGAGGACCTCCGGCGTCGCAACCCAGGACTCGATGAGGCGGTAGAGAGACACCTGCAGGGCGAAGATGGCCGCCTGGGCGTTGACGGTCTTGTCTATCTCTTTGTCGTTGAACGGAAGCCGCTCGCGGATGTCGTCGAAGGTGCGCGCGAAGGTCGGGAACACCCTGAGCTGGTCACCCATCCCCGCCCGCTGCGAACCCTGCCCCGTGAAGAGGAACGCCAGACCACCGCGCCCCGCCTCACCGACCAGTCCGCGCCCGTCCGCCACGGCTCGAACCCGCTCGGCGAACTCCGCGCGATCAGCGGCGAACACCACAGCCCGGTGCGGCAGGAGTGCCCGGCCGAGCAGCGCGGCAGCGATGTCCAGTGTCGGCTCGACGTCCAGCAGCGCCTCGGCTTGGCCGCGCAGAGCGACTTCCGACGCCGCGGACAGCACGAACGGGGTCGGCTCGTCGATCGGCGTCTCGGTGGACCGCGCGGTCGGGTACGCCTCGATGATCACGTGCGCGTTGGTCCCGCTGACGCCGAACGCGGAGACGCCCGCGCGGCGCGGACGGTCGGCGGGCCACGGCCGCGACTCGGTGAGCAGGGCCACGGAGCCCGCGGTCCAGTCGACCTGGGCGCTAGGCCGGTCGACGTGCAGGGTGCGCGGCAGGGTCTCGTGCCGCATGGCCTGGATCACCTTGATGATGCCCGCGACGCCCGCGGCGGCCTGGGTGTGGCCGATGTTGGACTTGACCGATCCGATCCACAGTGGAGTATCGCGGTCCTGCCCGTAGGTGTTGAGCAGCGCTTGCGCCTCGATCGGGTCGCCGAGCGCGGTGCCGGTTCCGTGCGCCTCCACAACGTCCACATCGGACGCTGCCAGTCCGGCATCGGCCAACGCCGCCTGGATGACCCGCTGCTGCGACGGCCCGTTCGGCGCGGTCAACCCGTTCGACGCGCCGTCGGAGTTGACCGCGGACCCCTTGACCAGGGCCAACACCTGGTGGCCCGCCTCGATCGCGTCCGCCAGCCGCATCACGACCAGGACACCGACACCCTCACCCCAGCCGGTGCCGTCGGCGCCATCAGCGAACGCCTTGCACCGGCCGTCCGGGGCGAGGCCGCGCTGCCTGCTGAACTCGATGAACGCACCCGGCGTCGACATGACGGTCACGCCGCCCGCGAGCGCCATGTCGCACTCGCCACCGCGCAGCGCCTTCACGGCCAAGTGCAGTGCGACCAGACTACTGGAACACGCCGTGTCCACCGTGAGCGCCGGGCCTTCGAGCCCGAACGCGTAGGCAATCCGTCCAGAAAGGACACTCGCGGCGTTCCCCGTCCCGAGGTGCCCCTCCAGGTCCGGCCGGTTGGCCAGCAGCAACGCCGGGTAGTCCTGCCCGTTGGTCCCGGCGAACACCCCCGTCCGACTCCCCTTCACCCCCCTGGGGTCGATCCCCGCGTCCTCGAACGCCGCCCACGAGGTCTCCAACATGAGCCGCTGCTGCGGGTCCATAGCCACCGCCTCCCGCGGCGAAATCCCGAACAACCCGGCGTCGAACTCCGTCGCCGTGTCCAGGAATCCCCCGACCCGGGCGTACGAGGTCCCACCCCGCTCAGGATCATCATGGAACAACCCCTCGAGATCCCACCCCCGATCCCCCGGAAACGCCCCCACCCCGTCGACCCCGTCCCGAACAACCCGCCACAGCCCTTCAGCCCCCTCCCCCCCACCCGGGAACCGACAAGCCATCCCCACCACCGCAACAACCCCACCCGACTCCCCGCCAACCCCCACCCTCTCCACCGGGCGCCCACCCACACGCCCACCCACACCCACACCCACACCCAAGCGCCCGCCCGCACCCACCCCAACCCCTGCGCCCACACGCCCACTCGCGCCCACATCTACACCCACACGCCCGCCCGCACCCACGCCAGCCCTTGCACCCACCCCAACCCCTGCGCCCTCGTGCCCTCGCGCGCGCGAGGCCACCCCCCACCCTCCCTGGGGGGCTGCCCCGCTCCAGTTTATCGAGGTGGGGGCGTCGGGGGAGGGGGTGGCGGAAGGCTGTGGATGGGCAGTGGGGTTGTGGACAAGTAGGGATCGCAGATGGTTGGCCACGGCCACCGGAGTGGGGTAGTCGAAGACCACACTGGCGGGTAGGGGCAGGTCGACGGCGGTGGACAGGGAGTTGCGGAGTTCGAGGGCGGTCAGGGAGTCGATGCCGAGGTCGCGGAAGGCGCGGTCGGGGTCGACGGTCGGGTGGCCGAGGACGGCCGCGGTGTGGGTGACGACGAGGTCCAGCAGGTCGCGGACGGGTTCGCGGGTCGGCTGACGGGTCGGGAAGTCGGCGAGCAGCGGGCCGGTGGCGGTGAAGCGCGGCCAGTCGACGTCGGCGATGGTGACGCAGGTGTCGCCCGCGGCCAGGGCGGTCGCCATGGCGGCGAGGGCCCGGTGCGGCGCGAGCGGGCGCAACCCACCGCGGCGCAGGCGGGTGGCGACGTCAGCTGCCATACCCGCGCCCGCCCACGGTCCCCAGGCGACAGCCAGGCCGGGGCGGCCACGCGCCACGCGGGCCTCGATGAGGGCGTCGAGCTCGGCGTTGGCGGCGGCGTAGTTGCCCTGGCCCGCGCTGCCGATCACCCCGGCGAGTGACGAGAACACCACGAAAGTGGTGGCCGAATCGGCCAGTTCGTCCAGCCAGCGCGCGGACTTCGACCGCAACACCGCGTCGAACCGCGCCTCGTCGAGCGCGTCGAGGACACCGTCGTCGACGATGCCCGCCGCGTGGAAGACCGCGCGCACCGGGTGCTCGGCGAGCAACCGCGCCACAGCCGCCCGATCGGCGACGTCACAGGCCACGACGTGCACCTCGGCGTCCAGGCTCGCCACCAGCTCAGCCACCCCAGGCGCGTCCGGCCCCCGGCGGCTGACCAGCACCAGCTCGGTCGCCCCGCGGTCGACGAGCCAGCGCGCGACCTCCGCACCGAGCGCACCCGTGCCACCGGTCACCAGCACCGGCCCGTCCGGCACCCACTCACCGCGCGCGGCGACCGGCGCCCGCCGCAGCCTGCGCCCGAACACCCCGGACGCGCGAACCACGACCTCGCTCTCCGCACCACCGAGCACGGACGCGAACCGCCGCGCGGCCCGCCCCACCAACTCGGACGGAACGTCGACCACGCCGCCCCAACGACCGGGCACCTCGACCGCGGCCACCCGGCCGAGCCCCCAGACCCGCGCCTGCACCGGATCCGACTGCCCGCCGTCAACCGCGACCGCCGCCCTGGTCACGCACCACAGCGGCGCGGACAGATCGGCCTGCACGACCCGCAGCACGTCCTCGACCGGGGCCAGCACCAGCACACCCACGAGTCCGTCGACCTGCGGCAACGCATCGACCCGCGCCGGAATGATCTCGACGTCGGTGAGCGCGTCCCGGATGTCCGTCGGGACCGCACCGTCGGGTGTGACGACCAACCAGGCGCCGGACACCGGGCGCGCGGACTCGGACACCGGGCGCCACTCGACCCGATACCGCCAAGAGTCCACAGTGGATTGCTCGCGGTGGTCGCGGCGGAGCGCGGTCAACTGGGGCAGCACGGCGTTGAGCTCGTCGGAGGCGACCACCTCGCCAGCCTCGACCGCGGCCCAGAAGCTGTCGTCGGCAACCGGCGCCGCGGGTTCGAGCCAGTACCGCTCGCGCTGGAAGGCGTAGGTCGGCAGGTCGATCGGCACGGCTCGCCCGAAGATGGCGGACCAGTCGACCTCACCGCCCCGAACGTGCAGGGTCGCCACAGCGTCCACTGCGGACTCGACGTCGTCCCGACCAGCACGCAGAGTGGGCACCGCTGTCGCCGTCACGATCTGGGGTACTACGGCGGAGAGCACGCCGTCCGGTCCGAGCTCCAGCCAGGTGCGCACCCCGTCGGCGTCGACCGCCCGGACCGCGTCGGCGAACCGGACCGTCTCGCGCACCTGCCGCACCCAGTACTCGGGCGTCGCCATGTCCCCGGTCGCGGTCGGCACCAGCGGGATCTCCGGCCGCCGGTACTCCAGCGCCTGCGCCACCCGGGCGAACTCGCCCAGCATCGGGGCCATCAGCCGCGAATGGAACGCGTGCGACACCGTCAGCCGCTTCACCCGTCGATGTTGTTCACCAATCCTACATTCGAACTGTTCAACAATCCTACAATCCCCGGATACTACAATTGAACGATCCGAGTTCACTGCAGCCAAGTCCAAGCCTTCAGGGAGCTCGATCTCGGACTCGGCGGCCTCGATCGCCAGCATGGCGCCACCGGCGGGCAGGGCCTGCATGAGACGTGCGCGAGCCGCGACCAAAGTGCACGCGTCGTCCAAAGACAGGATCCCAGCGACGTGCGCGGCCGCCACCTCGCCGATCGAATGTCCGATCAGGACATCAGGCCGGACACCCCAGGACTCCAGCAACCGGAAGAGCCCGACCTGCAGGGCGAACAAGGCGGGCTGCGCGTTGCCGGTCTCGTCGATCGCGGACTCGTCGAACGGGACGCGAGCACGGATGGCGTCGACCACCGCCGCGAAGACCGGGAAGGACCGCAGCCCGTCCCCCATCGCGAACCGCTGCGATCCCTGCCCGGTGAACAGGAACGCCACCCGGCCCTCACCAGCGACTCCACGCACGAGCCCGGCCGCAGGCTGGTCGGCGATCAGCGCGTCCAAGGCCGCCCGACCGTTGACCACCGCCCGGTGCGAGAGGTCCGCCCGACCAGCGGCCAACGCCCGCGCCACCACGGCATCCGGGTACCGGCCCGCGAAGTCGCGCATCCGCTCGGCCTGCGCCAGCAACGCGGACGCGCTGCGCCCCGAGATCAACCACGGCAGCGAGGCCCCATCGGCCTCGACCGGATCAGCGGCCGCCGGGTATTCCTCCAGGATGGTGTGCGCGTTGGTGCCGCTCACCCCGAACGACGACACCGCCGCGCGTCGCGGCCGGTCCACCTCCGGCCACGGCCGCGACTGCGCCAGCAGCGACACGGCCCCCGAACCCCAGGCCACGTGGTGCGACGGCGAGTCGACGTGCAGCGTGCGGGGCAGGACCCCGTGCCGCAGCGCCAACACCATCTTGATCACACCGCCCACACCGGACGCCGCCTGCGTGTGCCCGAGGTTGGACTTCAACGACCCCAACCACAACGGCGCCGAACGGTCCTGACCGTAGGTCGCCAGCAACGCCTCGGCCTCGATCGGGTCGCCGAGTCGCGTGCCCGTGCCGTGCCCGTCAACAGCGTCCACATCAGACGCGTTCAACCCGCCCGAGGCCAATGCGGCCCTGATGACCCGTTGTTGCGACGGCCCGTTCGGCGCGGTCAACCCGTTCGACGCGCCATCGGAGTTCACAGCCGACCCGCGCACGACGGCCAACACCCGGTGCCCGTTGCGGATCGCGTCCGAAAGCCGTTCGACCACGAGCACGCCGACACCTTCGGACCATCCCGTGCCGTCCGCCGCCGACGCAAAGGCCTTGCACCGACCGTCCGCGGCCAGCCCGCCCTGAGTGGCGAACTCCGCGAACACCGCGGGTGACGGGATCACCGTGACGCCGCCCGCGAGAGCGAGATCGCATTCACCGTCCCGCAACGCGCGAATGGCCCAATGCAGGGCAACCAGAGACGATGAGCACGCGGTGTCCACAGTGACCGCCGGGCCCTCGAGGCCCAACGTGTAAGCGATCCGGCCGGACATGACGCTGTTGGCGGTTCCGGTGAGCAGATGCCCTTCAACCTCGGCGGGCAGCTCCGCCCCCACCCCGTACCCCGAGTTCGAGGCGCCGACGAACACACCGGTCGCCGATCCGCGCAGTGACAACGGGTCCAGACCCGCGCGCTCGAACGCCTCCCACGCGGTCTCCAGCACGAGTCGCTGCTGCGGGTCCATCGCCAACGCCTCGCGCGGCGAGATGGAGAACAGGTCAGCGTCGAAACGCGTTGCGGTATCGACGAATCCACCACGCCTCGCGTAGGAGACATCGCCCGCGAGATCCCACCCGCGGTCACCGGGGAAGTCACCGATCGCGTCAACACCACCGGTGACCAAGTCCCACAGGTCTTCCGGTGAGTTCACCCCACCCGGGTAGCGGCAGGCCATGCCGACGATCACGACCGGATCGTCAACTTCGCGCCGGGGACCTTCAATGGGTTCCGCACTGGCGGTGACCGCGGTCGGCAGGGAAGCGATCAGGCGGTCGGCCAGCGCCCGCGCGGTGGGGTGGTCGAAGACGGCGGTGGCCGGGATGGTCAGTGCGGTGGCTTCGGTGAGGCGGTTGCGGAGGTCGACCGCGGCGAGTGAGTCGAAGCCGAGTTCCTTGAAGGGCTTGTCCGGCTCGATGGCCGACGGGTCAGTGTGCCCCAGGGCCGCGGCCGCATGCGAGCGGACCAAGGTGAGCGCGGTGGCCGATCGCTCCTGGGTGGACAGCGCAGCGAGATCCGTCGCCCATGTTGTGCTGACCGGAGCCGCGTCCGACTCGTGGAACCCGGCCAGTAGCGGACTGGGCCGGACCGAGGTGAAAGCCGCTGTGAACCGTGCCCAGTCGACATCGGCGATGACGACCGTGGTGTCACCGTGGTCGAGCGCGTCACCCAGCGCGGACAGCGCGCGAGCCGGGGCAAGCGGGGTGAGACCGCGTCTACGCAGGTAGACGCCGGTGTCCCCAGTCGCCATCCCGACCGAAGCCCATGGCCCCCAAGCGATGGACGTCGCAGGCAGGCCAAGGCGGGCGCGGTGTTCGGCGAGCGCGTCGAGGTAGGCGTTGCCCGCCGCGTACGCGGCTTGTCCGCTGCTGCCCCACACCCCCGCGATCGAGGAGAAGAAGATCAGGTGCGCGTCGGGGGCGAGCTCGTGCAGGATGCGGGCGCCGTCGACCTTCGCACGAGTCACCTCGGCGTAGGCGGTCTCGTCGGCGCCGATCAGCGGCGTGTGGGTGTCGACGCCCGCCGCGTGGACGATGGTCGACACCGGGTGCGCGCGCAGCACCTCGGCGACGGCATCCTGGTCGGCGATGTCGCAGCGTACGACGTGCACCGGGACACCGAGGTCAGGGGCGCTGCCACCGCTCCTGCTGACCAGCACCACCTCGGTGGCGCCACGGGTGACCAGCCACCGCGCGACCTCGAGCCCGAGCGCGCCCGTCCCACCGGTGACCATGACCGGCCCGGCCGCCGTCCACGAGCCGCGCACGCCCAGCGGCGCGCGGCGCAATCGTCGCGCCGAGGTGCCGCTCGACCGGACGACCACCTGGTCCTCCACGCCGCCGAGCACGCCCGCGATCCGCGCGTCGACGCCTTCAGGCAGGTCGACCGACCCGCCCCAGGCCCGGGGCAGCTCCAACGCCGCGACGCGTCCGACTGCCGACACCTCGGCCGCGGCGAGCCCACCGCGGGTGATCGCCCACACCGGCACCTTCGCCGACGCCACAACACTCATCAGCCCCGGTGCGTCGACCTCGACGACGAGACCGTCCGCATCGGCCACCTCATCGACAACCGCCACTCCAGCCGACCGCAGCGCGTCGGCAACGTCCTGGGCGCCCCGAACGGCCCACTTGCCCGCCGCCGGAGCACCGTCGGATACCGGCTCCCAGTCGACGCGGTAGCGCCAGTCCTCAGTGGACTCAGCGCGCTTGGCGGGCGCCAGCCAGTACCGGCTCCGCTGGAAGGCGTACGTCGGCAACGGGACCCGCTGACCTCCCCAGTGCGCGAACACCGCGGCCCAGTCGACCTCGACCCCTCGCGTCCAGGCAGCCCCCACAGCGCGCAACAACGACGGCACCTCGTCCGTGCGCAGCGCAGGCGCTGTGACAGCGTCGTCAAGGATGTGGTGCACCAAGGCCGACAACACCCCACCCGGCCCGACCTCGACGAATGTCGTCGCCCGGGACTCACGCACAGCATCGGCGAACCGGACCGTCTCCCGGACCTGCCGCACCCAGTACTCGGCCGTGGCCGGGTCACCAGGTGAACTGTTCAACAGTGGGATTGTCGGATTGTTGAACGACAGCCCCGCAACGACCTGGCGGAACTCGTCCAGCATCGGGTCCATCAGGCGACTGTGGAACGCGTGCGACACGGTCAGCCGCTTCACCCGCCGGTTTTGTTCAACAATCCTACATTCGAACTGTTCAACAATCCCACAATCCCCAGATACCACAATCGAACGATCCGAGTTCACCGCAGCCAGGTCGAGCCCCTCGGGGAGTTCGATCTCGGACTCGGCGGCCTCGATCGCCAGCATGGCGCCACCGGCAGGCAGAGCCTGCATGAGACGCGCCCGAGCGGAGACCAGCGTGCAGGCATCGTCCAAAGACAGGATCCCGGCGACGTGGGCAGCGGCGACCTCACCGATCGAGTGGCCGACCAGGACATCGGGGCGGATTCCCCAGGACTCCAGGAGGCGGAACAGGGCGACCTCGACCGCGAAGAGCGCGAGCTGGGCATTGCCGGTCTGGTCGATGGCGGCGTCGTCGAACGGGAGACGGGCGCGCAGGTCGTCGAAAGCTTCGGCGAACGCGGGGAACACCCGGAGCTCCTGCCCCATGCCCGCGCGCTGCGAACCCTGACCGGTGAACAAGAACGCCACCCGGCCCCGGGCGATCACCCGACCAGGCGCGTCCACCAGTGCGGCGCGCAGCGCGTCCGCCGAGTCCCCCACCACCACGAGCCGGTGGTCCAGGTCTGCCCGCGCCGTGACCAGCGACAACCCGACGTCGACCGGTGCCAGGTCAGCCGTGTGGTCCGCGAGCCGGGCGGCCTGGTCGCGAAGTGCCCCGTCCGATGCCGCCGACAGGACCCACGGCACCGCGACGGTCGCCGGGCGGGTCACAGGCGCAGGGGATGTCGGCTCGTGCTCGATGATCACGTGGGCATTGGTGCCGCTCACGCCGAACGAGGACACCCCGGCCCGGCGCGGTCGATCCACCGAAGGCCACGGCCGCGATTCGGTCAGCAGTGAGACCGCGCCCGCCGACCAGTCCACGTGCGGGGTCGGCTCGTCGGCGTGCAGGGTCCGGGGCAGCACTCCGCGGCGGAGCGCCTCGACGACCTTGATCACCCCGGCGACACCGGCCGCCGACTGGGTGTGGCCGATGTTCGACTTGACCGATCCCAGCCACAGCGGCTCGACCCGGTCCTGCCCGTAGGTCGCCAGCAACGCCTGGGCCTCGATCGGGTCGCCGAGCACGGTCCCCGTTCCGTGCGCCTCCAGCAAGTCCACATCGGACGGTACGAGACCACCCACAGCCAGTGCTGCCTCGATGACCCGTTGCTGCGACGGCCCGTTCGGCGCCGTCAACCCGTTCGATGCGCCGTCGGAGTTCACCGCGGTGCCGCGGACGACCGCGAGGATCTCGTGGCCGTTGGCGATCGCGTCGGACCGCTTCTCGACCACCAGCACCCCGGCGCCCTCGCCCCACCCGGTGCCGTCGGCGCCCGCGGCGAACGACCGACAACGGCCGTCGACCGAAAGGCCCTTCTGGCGGCTGAACTCGGTGAAGATCCCCGGTGTCGCCATGACGGTCGCGCCACCGGCCAGCGCCAGCGTGCACTCGCCGTTGCGCAGTGCCTGGACCGCCAGGTGCAGGGCGACGAGGCTGCTGGAACAGGCGGTGTCGACGGTCAACGCGGGACCTTCGAGCCCGAAGGTGTAGGCGAGCCTGCCGGAGGCGACGCTGGTCGCGATGCCGGTCAGCGAATGCCCTTCAGACGGCCCGCTGTCGAGGCCGTAGAGCGAGGTCGCGACACCCATGAACACGCCGGATCGACTGCCCCGCAGAGACATCGGGTCGATCCCGGCGCGCTCGAACGCCTCCCAAGTGGTCTCCAGCAGGAGACGCTGCTGCGGGTCCATCGCGGTCGCCTCGCGCGGGGACACCCCGAACAGGCCCGCGTCGAACCCGGCGGCGTCGCTGAGGAAACCGCCGGATCGGGTGTAGGTGGTGCCCAACCGCTCGGGGTCCGGGTCGTGGAGCGCTTCGAGGTCCCAGCCCCGGTCGCGTGGGAACTCGCCGATGGCGTCCACCCCGGACGCCACCAGGTCCCAGAGATCCTCCGGTGACGAGACTCCACCGGGGTAGCGGCAGGCCATGCCGACGATCACGATGTCATCCGCGCCGACCTCGGTCGCGCGAACGGACACCTTCTTGGCGGCGGGCTTGTCCGCGGCGATGAGCGCGGCGAGCGCGGTCGGCGTCGGGTGGTCGAACACGACCGTCGGCGGCAATCGCAGGCCGGTCGCGGCGTTGACTCGGTTGCGCAGCTCGACCGACGTGAGCGAATCGAACCCGAGGTCGCGGAACGCTCGGCGAGGGTCGACGACGTCCGCGGAGTTGTAGCCGAGAACTGCGGCGACCTGCTCGCGCACCAGGTCCAGCGCGTTGTCGGAGGTGAGCGTCGACGCCTGGGGCCGTCGGCGTGCGGTGGAACCGAGGCCACGCAGGAGTGTGTGCTGCGATCGTGCGTCGAGCCGCATCGGCAGCAGGTGGGGTGCCGCGAACTCGCGTGACCTGTCGAACAGCGCCAGACACTCCGCTGTGGACAGTGCGGATCCGAGCCGCGCACGGTCAGCTGACGAGAGAGACGCGGTGATCCCGCTCGACTGCTCCCACAGTCCCCAAGCCAGCGACGATGTCCTCGTGCCCCGAGCGCGGAGCTGGTGGGCCAGTGCGTCGAGCACCGCGTTCGCGGCGCAATAGTTGGCCTGCCCCGGGGTCCCGAAGGTCGCCGACGCCGAGGAGTAGAAGGTGAGCGACTCCAGATCGAGCGCAGCCAAGTTCTTGGCGGCGCCCGCCTTCACACCGAGTACCGTGTTGAGCCGGTCAGGGGTCAGATCGGTGACAAGAGCGTCGTCGGTGACACCAGCGACGTGGATGACATCGGTTGGCTTGTGCGCCGCGATGACCTCTGCGAGGGCATCCGGGTCGCTGATGTCGCACGCGACGACCGCCACATCAGTGCCGTCGAGGTCGGCGAGCAGCTCCGGGTTCGCCTGACCGCTGCGAGAAACGAGCACGAGTTTCGACACACCCCGCACTGCGAGGTGTCGAGCCAGCTCGGTGCCGAGCACCCCGGTGCCACCGGTGATCAGCACGGAGTCGAGCGGCCGCGGCAGGGTGAACACGTTCTTGCCGACGTGCCTGCCCTGTCCGAGGTGGCGGAAAGCGGTTCGCGCGTCGCGGATGTCCCACGCGCGAGTCGGCGGCAGGTGCAGTGCCCCTTGTCCGAAGAGGACAACCAGCTCCTGGAGCATGGCCTGCAGCCGGTCGAGGCCCGCTTCACTCAGGTCGAACGCCTGGTAGCGCAGGTCGGGGAAGTCCTGCGCGGACCGCACATCAGCCTTGCCCATCTCGATGAACCGCCCGCCCGGCCCGAGCAACCGGGCCGAGGCGTCGATGTACTCACCCGCGAGGGAGTTCAGCACGACGTCGAAGCCCCACCGACCTGCCACGCGGCGGAACTTCTCCGCGAAGCCGAGGTCACGGGAGGAAGCCAGGCGCTCGTCGGAAAGGCCGGTCGCTGCCCACTTGCTCTGACTCGCGGTCCCGTAGACCTTCGCCCCGAGGTGCCTGGCGATCTGGGTCGCCGCCATGCCGACACCGCCAGCGGCGGCGTGCACGAGGACGTGCTCACCCGCTCGCACATTGGCCAAGTCCACCAAGGCGTAGTAGGCAGTCAAGAACGCCATGGGGACGGCCGCGGCCTCCGTGAAGGACCACGTCTCCGGTATCGGCGCGACGAGGCGGCGGTCCACAATGGTGCGTGGGCCGAACCCACCGGAGAACAGGCCGAAGACACGGTCCCCCACCGCCAGATCGACGCCATCGCCGACCTCGATGACGACACCCGCGCCCTCAGAGCCCATGATCGCGCGTTCCGGGTAGCTACCGAGCGCGATGAGGACGTCGCGGAAGTTGATGCCCGCCGCGCGCACGTCGACTCGAACCTCACCCGGCGCGAGTGGACGGTCGGGGTTCGGCACCGCTGTCAGGTTCTCCAGCGTTCCACCGGTCATGACGTCCAAGCGCCACGGCTCGTCGGGCAGGACGATGCCGGGTTGGGCGCGGACCAGCCGCGCCGCGAGCACGACCCCATCGCGCACAGCCACCTGCGGTTCGTCGAGTGCGAGCGCTCCGGCGAGGTCAGCGTCGGCAGCGGCGTCGACGAGGACGAACCGGTCGGGGTGCTCGGACTGCGCGGCCCGGACCAAGCCCCACGACGCCGCACCTTCCAAGTCGCTGATCTCGTCGCCCGCGACAGCGGCCACCGCACCGGAGCCGACGAGGACGAGCCGCGGGTCCGGGTTGTGCCTGATCCACGCCTGGACCAGCTCCAACGTGTCGACAACTGTCGCGGGAAGGGGAACCACGACATCGCGAACGGTGGCGTCAGCCGGGACCGACACCGGGGCCCAGTCCACTGTGAACAGTGCGTCGTCGAGTGACCGGTCGACGATCTGGGTCGCGGCGCGCAGGGTGAGGGACTCGACGGTCGCCACGGGAATGCCGTCTTGATCTGCGACCTCGACGCGCACGGTGTCCGCGCCGGTGCGGGTGAGGTGGGCCCGCAGGTGCTGGGCGCCCGTCGCGTGCAGGGCGACACCGGTCCAGGCGAACGGCACCCGAGCGGTGTCGTCGCCGCTGTCCAGCGCGAGCGCGTGCAGGACGGCGTCCAGGAGCGCGGGGTGCAGCCCGAAGCCCGCTATGTCGACGGGCGCCGTGACGTCAACGACCAAGCCGTCGGCCGAGCGGCGTACCGCTTGCAGGCCCTGGAAAGCGGGACCGTAGTCAAGCCCGGCGTCGGCCAACGCGGCGTAGAGGCCGTCGAGGGAGACGGCGTCGGTCGTCTCGGGGAAGGCCGTCACTCGCGGAGTTGGGGTCGAGCTGAGGATGCCGGTGGCGTGGCGGGTCCAGGTGTCGCCCGCGCGGGAGTGGATCGTGAAGGCGCGGGTGCTGTCGGGGTTGGGGCTGGCCACGGCGAGTTGGACGGAAGCGGGGAGGGTGAGGGGGACCTCGATGGTGAGTTCGTCGAGGTGCGGGGTGCCGGTGGTGGCGCCCGCGTGCAGGGCGAGCTCGACCAGAGCCGTGCCGGGGAGGACGACCCGGCCGTGAACGACGTGGTCGGCCAGCCAGCCGTCGGCGGCGAGGCTGCCGGTGAACAGGTGGCCGCCGTCGCCGAGTGAGGTCGCACCGGTGAGCAGCGGGTGGGTGGTGGCGTCCAGGCCAGCGGCGACCGGTTTGGGCTGGGCCCAGAAACGGGTGCGCTGGAAGGCGTAGGTGGGCAGGTCGACGCCGGGGCCGCGGGTGGGCCAGTCGACCGGTACACCGTGGACGTGGAGGGTGGCGACGGCGCGCTCGAAGGTGTCCGCTTCCGACTTGCCCGCCCGCAACGTCGGGACGGCGGTCACGTCCAGGGCCTGCTGCGCCAGTGCCGTCAGCACCCCGTCCGGCCCCAACTCGAGGAACACGCCCACACCGGCCAGCCCGGTGATCGCCTGGTGGAACCGCACGGTCTCCCGCACCTGCCGCACCCAGTACTCCGCCGTCGCCGGGTCACCAGGCGACGTGCTCACCAAGGGGGTTGTCGGAGTGGTGAACGAGAGTCCCGCGATCGCTTGCCGGAACTCGTCCAGCATCGGGTCCATCAGGCGGCTGTGGAACGCGTGCGACACCGTCAGCCGCTTGAACCGCCGGTTTTGTTCAACAATCCTACATTCGAACTGTTCAACAATTCTACAATCCCCGGATACCACAATCGAACGATCCGAGTTCACCGCAGCCAGGTCGAGGTCCTCGGGAAGCTCGATCTCGCCTTCAGCGGCCTCCACCGCGAGCATGGCGCCACCGGTAGGAAGCGCTTGCATGAGTCGGGCTCGGGCAGAGACCAGGGTGCAGGCGTCGTCCAGGGACAGGATCCCGGCGACGTGGGCGGCGGCCACCTCGCCGATGGAGTGGCCCACGAGCACGTCGGGGCGGACGCCTCGGGATTCGAGGAGTCGGTAGAGGGCGACCTGGAGGGAGAAGAGGGCGAGCTGGGCGTTGCCGGTCTGGTCGATCGCCGAGTCGTCGTAAGGGAGCCGGGCGCGGATGTCGTCGAAGACGTCGGCGAACACCGGGAAGACACGCAAGCCCTCCCCCATGCCCGCGCGCTGCGAGCCCTGACCGGTGAAGAGGTAGACGAGCTTGCCGTCGACGACTGAGCCCTGGACACCGCCCTCGGCCAGTGCCCGCAAATCACCCGCAGGCACCACGGCACGGTGGGCGAGAGCGGCCCGACCACGTGCGAGGGTGTGCGCGACGGCTTCGTGGTCGACCTCGGGATTCGCCTCCAGGAAGTCCAGCAACCGCGCGGCTTGGTCGCGCAAACCGGCCGCCGAACCAGCGGACAGCAGCCAGGGGGATCCCCCAGCGCCAGCCGCGGGCACCGCCTCGGTCTCGGGTGCCGACTCCAGGATCACGTGTGCGTTGGTCCCGCTGACGCCGAAGGACGAGACGCCCGCGCGGCGTGGACCGGTCGACCACGGCTGCGGCTCGGTCAGCAGCGACACCGCGCCGCTGGACCAGTCCACGTGCTTGGTCGGCTCGTCGATGTGCAGGGACGCGGGCAGGACGCCGTGCCGCATGGCCTGGACGACCTTGATCACGCCCGCGACGCCTGCGGCGGCCTGGGTGTGCCCGATGTTGGACTTCACCGAGCCCAACCACAGCGGCGTGTCCCGGTCTTGGCCGTAGGTCGCCAACAGCGCTTGGGCCTCGATCGGGTCACCGAGCACCGTGCCCGTCCCGTGCGCCTCCACGGCGTCCACTTCGGACGGCGCCAAACCTGCCGCCGCCAACGCGGACAGAATGACCCGTTGCTGCGACGGGCCGTTCGGCGCGGTCAGCCCGTTAGAGGCGCCGTCGGAGTTCACGGCTGATCCGCGCACCACCGCCAAGACCTGGTGCCCGTTGCGGACCGCGTCCGAGAGCCGCTCGACCAACAGCACGCCGACGCCCTCGCCCCACGACGTCCCGTCCGCGGCCTGGGCGAACGGCTTGCACCGGCCGTCCGCCGCGAGGCCGCGCTGGTGGGTGAACTCGACGAACGCGCCAGGTGTCGCCATCACCGTGACGCCACTGGCAACCGCCAGCGAGCACTCGCCGTCACGCAGTGCCTTGGCCGCCAGGTGGAGCGCCACCAGCGACGACGAGCACGCGGTGTCCACAGTGACCGCAGGCCCCTCCAGCCCGAAGCTGTAGGCGATCCGGCCGGACAAGACGCTCGCGGTGATCCCGGTCGACAGGTAGCCCGCCAAGGCATCGGAAGCCAGCGCGACCCCGGCGTAATCCTGGCCGTTGGTGCCCGCGAACACGCCAACCGGTTGACCACGCAGGGAAGTCGGGTCGATCCCGGCGCGCTCGAAAACCTCCCAGGTCGCTTCGAGCAGGAGTCGCTGCTGCGGATCGAGGACTGTGGCTTCGCGCGGGGAGATGCCGAACAGGTCAGCGTCGAAGTCGGCTACATCGCTGAGGAACGCGCCACGCAGGGAATGCGAACTGGAGCGCAGTGCGTCGAGGTCCCAGCCGCGGTCGGTGGGGAACTCGTCGACGACCTCCCGCCCGGCGGAGACCAGTTCCCACAACGCTTCCGGGGAGTCGGCACCACCGGGGAAGCGGCAGCTCATCGCGATGATCACGATCGGGTCGTCGACCCGGGTGGCGACCTCGGTGCGGACCCGCTCGGACTCACCGCGTGCTTGGCGGCGCAGGTGGTCGGCGAGCGCGGTCGCGGTCGGGTAGTCGTAGACGAGGGAAGCCGGTAGCCGCTGTCCGGTGGCCGTGGCGATGCGATCCCGCAGTTCTACCGCCGTCAGCGAGTCGAAACCCAAGTCCTTGAAGGGCTTCTTGGCATCGACTGCCCCCGAGTAGCCCAGCACAGCAGCCACTTCAGCGCGCACCAGGTCCAATGCGCAACGCTCGTCCCACGCGGTCGCGGCGACAACCTCGTTGTTGGACCAGGGAAGGAGGTGGCTCGGCCGCCCGGAAGTGAAGACGGCGGCGAACCGTGGGCCGTCGATGTCGACGACAGTGACCGCGGTGTCATCCGCATCGAGCGCACGACCGAGCGCGGCGAGAGCGCGAGTGGGTGCCATAGGCGTGAGACCGCGACGGCGGAGGTAGTCCTCGGCGTCGGTGTCAGCGAGCATCCCCGACCCGGCCCACGGACCCCAGGACACGCAGGTGGCCCGTTGCCCGCGCGCGCGGCGATGGGCGGCGATCGCGTCGAGCTGGGCGTTGGCGGCGGCATACGCGGCCTGGCCGCCACTGCCCCAAACCCCGGCGATCGAGCCGAACAGGACCAGGTGCGCGTCCGGCAGCAGCTCGTGCAGGTGGGTGGCACCGTCGGCCTTGGCGCGGACTGTGGCGGTGTATTCGTCCACAGTGGTCCCATCCAACGGCACCGACGCGACGACACCAGCAGCGTGGAAGGCGGCCGTGACTTCGTGCGCGGACAGCAGTCCGGCGAGCGCGTCGCGGTCGGCCACGTCGCAGGCGATGACCTCGGCCCGGGCACCGAGCTCGGCCAACTCCTGGACCAGGTCGGCAGCCCCGGGAGCGTCGGGACCGCGCCTACTGGTGAGGATGAGGTGGTCGACACCACGACCCGCGAGCCAACGGGCGACGTGGCTGCCGATCGCCCCCGTTCCGCCGGTGATGAGGACTGTTCCGTTGGGGCGCCACGGGGTTCCGCTGTTCGCGGGTGCGGGGACGAGCCTGCGGGCGTAGGCGCCGTTGGCGCGGAGCGCGATCTGGTCTTCGCCACCCGCGATGATCGCGGCGATCCGGGCGGGATCCGGGTCGGCGTCGACATCGATGATGCCGCCCCAGCGGTCGGGGTGTTCCAGGGCGGCCACTTGACCGAGGCCCCACAGCTGCGCCGCCGCGGGGTCGGTGACGGGGTCGTTGGCGCCGGTGGACACGGCGCCCCTGGTGAGGACCCAGATCGGCGGAGTCGACGGGTCGCGCAGGAGGTCGATGACGGTGGCGGGAGAAGCACCGGGACCGACGATGACAGCCGGGGTGTCCTCCGGCTGTGCGGTGAAGGTGACGGGGGTCCAGTCGACGCGGTAGCGCCAACCATCCACAGCGGACTGTTCGGTCACCGCAGGGGCGAGCCAGTAGTGGGAGCGCTGGAACGGGTAGACCGGCAGGGCGATCCGCCGTGCTCGCGGCACCGCGGCCGTCCAGTCGACGGGCACACCGGTGACGTGCAGCCGAGCCACCGCGGTCATCAGCGTGACCGGTTCGTCCTGCCCGGCCCGCAGCGTCGGCACCCCGCCGACCAGCGCCGACAGCACCCCGTCCGGCCCCAGTTCGAGGTACCGAGTGCTCTCGTCCAGCCCACGCACCGCTTCGGCGAACCTGACTGTCTCGCGGACCTGCCGCACCCAGTACTCGGCCGTGGCCGGGTCACCGGTTGAACTGTTCAACACTGGGATTGTCGGATTGTTGAACGATAGTCCCGCGATCGCCTGCCGGAACTCATCCAGCATGGGGTCCATCAACCGAGAGTGGAACGCGTGCGACACCACCAGGTCCTTCACCCGGCGACCTTGTTCGACAATCCCATCCTTGAACTGTTGAACAATCCTACGATCCCCGGATACGACAAGTGACCGATCCGAGTTCACCGCGGCGAGGTCGAGGTCGTCAGGGAGCTCGATGTCGGACTCGGCGGCCTCCACGGCGAGCATCGCGCCACCGGCGGGGAGGGCCTGCATGAGACGGGCTCGGGCGGAGACCAGGGTGCAGGCGTCGTCCAGGGACAGGATCCCGGCGACGTGGGCTGCGGCAACCTCACCGATGGAGTGACCGATGAGCACGTCCGGGCGCAAGCCCCAAGATTCGACCAGGCGGAACAGGGCGACCTGGAGGGCGAACAAGGCGAGCTGGGCGTTGCCGGTCTGGTCGATGGCGGCGTCGTCGAACGGGAGACGGGCGTGGAGGTCGTCGAAGACCTCGGCGAACGCGGGGAAGACCCGCAGCTCTTGGCCCATGCCCGCGCGCTGCGAACCCTGACCGGTGAACAGGAACACCAGGTCGCCGTCGACCGCCGAGCCGCGGATCAGCCCCGGCGCGGACTCCCCCTTCGCCAAGGCCGACAGCGCATCGCCGGTAAGGGCAACCGCGCGCTCACCGAGGTTCGCCCGTGTCGACACCAGTGACCACGCGACGTCCACCGCAGGCTCGTCCAGCTGTCCCAGCCGCTCGGCCTGGGCCCGCAAGGCGTCCTCGGTCCGCGCCGACAACACCAGCGGCACCACCACCGGCTCTTCGACCGCCGGGGCTTCGACCGGTTCCGCCGCGTACGCCTCCAGGATGACGTGCGCGTTGGTGCCGCTGATGCCGAACGACGACACAGCGGCTCGGCGCGGGCGGTCCACCGATGGCCACGGACGCGCCTCGGTCAGCAGCGAGACCGCGCCTCGCTTCCAGGCGGCGTGCGGGGTCGGCGTGTCGACGTGCAGTGTCTTGGGGAGGATGCCGTGCCGCAGGGCCAGCACCATCTTGATCACGCCTGCGGCACCGGAGGCCGCCTGGGTGTGACCGATGTTGGATTTCAGCGACCCCAACCACAATGGCTCCGCACGCCCCTTGCCGTAGGTCGCCAGCAGGGCTTGGGCTTCGATCGGGTCACCGAGCCGGGTCCCCGTGCCGTGACCCTCCACTACGTCCACATCACACGGTGACAGTACAGCCGAAGCCAACGCGGCTTGGATGACCCGCTGCTGCGACGGCCCATTCGGCGCGGTCAAACCGTTCGACGCGCCGTCGGAGTTCACCGCTGACCCGCGTACGACCGCCAACACGTCGTAGCCCTTGGCCAGCGCATCGGACAGCTTGGTCACGACCAGCACGGCCACGCCCTCGGACCAGCCAGTGCCGTCCGCCGCCGCGGCGAAGGACTTGCAGCGGCCGTCCGCGGCCAACCCGTTCTGCCGGGCGAACTCGGCGAACACGGCCGTGGACGGGATGACCGTCACACCGCCGACCAGAGCCATGGAACACTCGTCGGCGCGCAGTGCCCGCATCGCCAGGTGCAAAGCGACAAGGCTGCTCGAACACGCCGTGTCGATGGTGACCGCGGGCCCTTCCAACCCGAGCGCGTAAGCGACGCGGCCGGAGATCACACTGTTCGCGGTGCCGGTCAACGCGTGCCCCGCGACCTCCTCAGGCAACGGAACACCTGCGCCGTACCCGGAGTTGGACGCACCCGCGTACACGCCGGTCGCGCTGCCCCGCAACGAATCCGGCGCGATGCCTGCCCGCTCCAACGCCTCCCAGCTCGCCTCTAGGAGCAGGCGCTGCTGCGGGTCCATCGCCAGCGCCTCACGGGGCGAGATGCCGAACAGCCCGGCGTCGAATCCACCGGCGTCGACGAAACCGCCCGCCCTGGCGTAGTCGACCTCGCTGACCAGGTCCCAACCGCGGTCGCCCGGGAACCCGGTGATCCCGTCCCCGCCACGGTCGACCAGCCCCCACAGCTCGTCCGGCGAAGCCACCCCACCCGGTAGACGACAAGCCATGCCGACGATCGCGATGGGTTCGGCCGCAGCAGCGGTCAGGTCGTGGTTGCGCTTGCGCAGCCGCTCGGTCTCCTTCAGCGACGCCCGCAGCGCCTCGACGATCTGCTGCTCACGACTCATGCTGGGCTCCACGGATCACGTGCCGGGGTTGTCGAAGGCCGACTGGATGAGGGCGTCGACGTCCATCAGGTCAATATCGTTCGCACTGTCCGATTCGACATCTTCGTCCACAGTGGACGAGTCCGCGGCGCGCAGCAGTTCGAGGACCCCGGCGGCGCGGAGTCGCTCAATGGGCAGTTCGGCCAGTGCACGGCGGATCTCGGCTTCATCGGGATCGGTCGCCAGTTCTTCGGCCAGGTGCGCGGCGAGGGCGACCGGGGTCGGGTGGTCGAAGACCAGCGCGGTCGGGAGGTCGAGTCCGGTGCTTTCGGCGAGGCCCGCGCGCAGGCGTACCGCGGCGAGCGAGTCGAAACCGAGGTCGGCGAAGGAGGCTCGGGCCGGGACGGCGGCGGTGCCGGTGTGGCCGAGCACTTCGGCGGCGGTGCGGCGCACGAGGTCGAGCAGGGTGCGGTCGCGTTCGGCGGGTGTGGCGGTGGCCAGGCGTGCCGCGAAGTCGGTTCGGCCCGTTTCGGTTGCGGTGAACTGGAAAGCGGCGAGCAGAGGGCTGGGACGGGCGGCCGTGAAGGTGGGCAGGAACCGGTCCCAGTCGACGTCGGCGATGACGACGTGTGTCTCGTCCGCGGCGAGTGCGGCGCCGAGGGCGGCGACGGCCCGCGCGGGCGCCATCGGATTCAGGCCGCGTTCCCGCAGGTACGACTCGGCTTCGCCTGCGGCCAGGCCACCATCGGCCCACGGTCCCCAGGACACCGCGGTGGCTTTGCGGCCCTGGAGGCGGCGGCGGGCCGCGAGCGCGTCGAGGGCGGCGTTGGCGGCGGCGTACGCGGCCTGACCACCGCTACCCCACACGCCCGCGATGGACGAGAACAGCACGAGGTGCGCGTCGGGCAGGAGCTCGTCGAGGTGCCGGGCGCCGTCGACCTTGGCGCGCTGGGTGGCGGCGAGCTCGTCGAGTTCGGTGATCGCGGTGGTGCCCGCGACCCCGGCCGCGTGCACAACGACGGTCGGGCGGTACTCGGCGACCAGGGCGGCGAGCGCGTCCCGGTCTGCGGCGTCGCAGGCCACGACGTCGACCCGCACGCCGAGTTGGGCGACCAGCGCCGCAACCCCGGGGGCATCGGGGCCGCGGCGGCTGGTCAGCACCAGGTGGGTGGCGCCGAGGCGGACCAGCCAGCGGGCGACGTGCCCGCCGAGCGCGCCGGTGCCGCCGGTGATGAGGACCGGACCGTCCGGGGTCCAGCGGGTGCCGGGCGACTCCGGTGCGCGGACCAGCCTGCGGGCGAGGACCCGGCCGTCGCGCAGGACGAGTTGGTCCTCGCCGCCCGCCAGGGGAAGCGCGGTGGGGTCGCCGTCGACGTCGATCAGGCCGCCCCAGCGCCGCTCCAGCGCGGCGACCCGACCCAGGCCCCAGACCCGCGCCTGGTCTGGGTCGGTCTGGACACCCCGGGTGACGGCCCAGACGGGGGCGAGGGGGTTGGCCTTGAGCACCCGCAGGACGTTCTCCGCGCTGTCGGGCAGGACGAGGACGCCGTCGGCCGGGGTGGTGGCGAGGTCGTCGACGGTGGTCTCGGTGACGTCGGCGGTCTTGCGGAGGGCTTCGACGATCCCGGGTTCGCCGCTGCCGACGACCAGCCAGTGCCCGGTGGCCGGTTCGGGTGTGACCTCGGCCCAGTCGACCCGGTACCGCCAGCTGTCCACCGCGGTGGGTTCACCGGTGAGCCAGAAGTGGGTGCGGTCGAACGGGTAGGTCGGCAGGGCGGCGCGGGGTCCGTCGCCGAGGACGGCGGTCCAGTCGACCGCGACCCCGCGCACGTGCGCGGCGGCCAGGGCGGTGATCGCCGAGGTCGGTTCGTCGTGACCGGATCGCAGCAGCGGCGTGCCGGTACCCACCATCGCCGACAGCACCCCGTCCGGCCCGAGCTCCAGGAAGGTCGCGTCGGCTAGCCCCCGTACGGCGTCGGCGAACCGCACGGTCTCCCGGACCTGCCGCACCCAGTACTCAGCCGTCGCCGGGTCCCCGGTTGAGCTGGTCACCATTCGGATTGTCGGCGTGGTGAACGACAGCCCCGCGATCGCCCGCCGGAACTCGTCGAGCATGGGGTCCATCAGGCGGCTGTGGAACGCGTGCGACACCGTCAGCCGCTTGAACCGCCGGTTTTGTTCAACAATCCTACATTCGAACTGTTCAACAATTCTACAATCTCCAGATGCCACAATCGAACGATCCGAGTTCACCGCAGCCAAGTCCAAGCCCTCGGGGAGCTCGATCTCGGACTCGGCGGCCTCGATCGCCAGCATGGCGCCACCGGCGGGAAGGGCCTGCATCAATCGAGCCCGCGCGGAGACCAGGGTGCAGGCGTCGTCCAGGGACAGGATCCCGGCAACGTGGGCAGCGGCGACCTCCCCGATGGAGTGACCGACCACGACGTCGGGGTTGACGCCCCAAGACTCCAACAGGCGGAACAGGGCGACCTGCAGTGCGAACAGAGCCGGTTGGGCATTGCCGGTCTCGTCGATCGCGGAGTCGTCGAAGGAGAGCCGGGCGCGGATCTCGTCGAATGCCTCGGCGAACGCGGGGAACACCCGGAGCGCTTGCCCCATGCCCGCACGCTGCGAACCCTGACCGGTGAACAGGTAGACCAACCGCCCAGGGCCCGCGATGCCGGTGGCCACCGGGGCCGATCGCGGGTCGAGCAGAACCGCGCGGTGCGGTAAGTCGGCGCGGGTGGCAACCAGGGCCCTCGCCACGTCGATCTGTGGTTCGTCAACGGTTCGGATCGCCGCGATCTGGGCTTCCAGTGCCGCTGGGCTGCCCGCCGACACGACCAGCGGCACCACCGGCGGCGTCGGAGTGACCGGTCGTGGCGGCATGACCTGGGCGGGCGCTTCCTCGATGATCGTGTGCACGTTCGTGCCGCTGACGCCGAACGAGGAGATGCCCGCCCGCCGGGGTCGATCGCCGCGGGGCCACGGCCGGGACCCGGTCACCAGCTCGACCGCACCCGATGCCCAGTCGATGTGCTCCGAGGCCTTCTCGACGTGCAGCGTCGAGGGCAGCGTCTCGTGCCGCAGCGCCTGCACCAGCTTGATGATCCCCGCGACACCTGCGGCGGCCTGGGTGTGCCCGATGTTGGACTTGAGCGACCCCAACCACAACGGCCGATCGCGCTCCTGCCCGTAGGTGGCCAGTAGCGCCTGAGCCTCGATCGGGTCGCCCAGGACGGTTCCGGTGCCGTGCGCCTCCACAGCGTCCACATCAGACGGTTCCAGCCCGGCGGCGGCCAGAGCGGATCGGATGACCCGCTGCTGCGAAGGCCCGTTCGGCGCCGTCAGACCGTTCGACGCACCATCGGAGTTGACCGCCGATCCCCGCACGACGGCCAGGACCTCATGCCCCCGCTCGAGCGCGTCGGAGAGCCGTTCGACCAGCAGCACACCGACACCTTCGGACCAGCCGGTCCCGTCGGCGTCGGCTGAGAACGACTTGCACCGACCGTCGGCGGCCAGCCCGCCCTGCCGGGAGAACTCGGTGAACATCCCCGGTGTCGCCATCACCGCGACACCCCCGACGAGCGCCATCGAGCACTCACCCGACCGCAGCGACCGCGCCGCCCAGTGCAGTGCCACCAACGAAGACGAGCACGCGGTGTCCACAGTGACCGCTGGACCTTCAAGGCCGAAGAAGTAGGCCAACCGGCCGGAGGCGACACTGGTAGCGACCCCGGTCATCTGGTGACCCTCGACCTCACTCGCCCGCACCGCCGCCCCGTACAACGAAGCCGCAGCACCCACGAAGACACCCGCGTCTGTACCACGCAAAGACAACGGGTCGATCCCGGCGCGTTCGAAGACTTCCCAAGAAGCTTCGAGCAGGAGTCGTTGTTGGGGGTCCATGGCCAGTGCTTCGCGCGGCGAGATGCCGAACAGGGCGGCGTCGAACCGGCCCGCGCCCTCGACGAACCCGCCCCGGTTGGTGTCGCTGGTACCGGTCACCGGGTGCAGCAGTTCGTCGAGATCCCACCCGCGGTCGGCGGGGAACGGTCCGATCGCGTCCCCGCCCTCAGCGACCAGGCGCCACAGGTCGTCCGGGGACTCGATGCCACCGGGGAAGCGACAGCTCATGGCGACGATCGCGATCGGTTCGTCGACCGGCGCCCGCACCTCCGCCCGCTTGACAACGGTGGCGGCGTCCACGTGCGCGGCGAGTGCGGCTGGGGTCGGGTGGTCGAAGATGAGCGTCGCGGGCAACCGCTGACCGGTCGCGGACGTGAGCCGGTTGCGCAGTTCGACCGCGGTCAACGAGTCGAAACCGAGCTCGGAGAACGACTTCCCCGGGTCCACGGTGTCCACAGTGGCGTGCCCGAGCACAGCGGCAACCTCGGCCCGCACCAACTCCAGCGAGGTCTGAGCCCGGGTGACCCTCCTGGGTTTGGCCGGAGCGAGACCCCGGAGCAGAGCGGGCGCGTCGTCGCCTACCCGGCTGACGTCGAGAGCGGCGGCGACGGCATGCGCCTTGCCCGCCTGGATCGCCGCATCAAACAGCGCCAGTCCATCCACATCGGACAGTGGGGCGCCAAGCCTCGACGCCCTCGCACGCGCGACGTCGTCCAAGTGCGCACTCAGGTCCCCGACCCGCTCCCAGAGGCCCCACGCGATGGACACCGTCGGAAGTCCGCGCGCGGCCCGGTGGTGCGCCACAGCGTCGAGAACCGCGTTCGCCGCCGCGTAGTTCCCCTGGCCCGGCGTGCCGAGCGTCGCGGCGACCGAGGAGTACAACACCAGCAGCCAGTCCCCCGGCAGTTCAGCGAGGTGCAACGCGGCATCCGCCTTGGCAGCGACCGATCGCAGCCGGTTCTCGTCCAACGACTCGACGAGACCGTCATCCGTGGTCCCCGCCGCGTGGATGACGGCCGCGAGATCGGGGATGCTCGCGATCAGGTCCGCGAGCGCGGTCCGGTCGGAGACGTCGCAGGTCACGTGCCGCACGCGGTCGCCGAGGTCGGGCCCGGTTCCACGCCTGCTCGCCAGCACAAGCCGTTCGACCCCGTACTCGGCGATCAAGTGACGGGCCAGGAGCGTGCCGAGTGCGCCAGATCCACCGGTGACGAGAACAGTCCCTTGTGGATTGATCGCCGGTGGCGGCGTCAGGACGTTCTTGCCGATGTGGCTGCCCTGAGCGACGAACCGGAGCGCGGCGGTCGCCTCACGCATGCCCCAAGCGCGGATCGGCGGCAACGTGAGGACGCCCGCAGCGAACAGGTCCAAGACCTCGGCCAGCATCTCGCCGAGGCGGTCCGGTCCGGCTTCCCAGAGGTCGAACGCGCGGTAGCCGGGGATACCGGAGCGCAGGTCGGCCTTGCCCATCTCGATGAACCGGCCACCTCCGCCGAGCAACCCGGCTGACGCGTCGATGAACTTGCCCGCCAACGCGTTGAGGACGACGTCGACCGCGGGGAACTTGTCGGCGAACCCGAGATCACGCGAGGAGGCGAGGTGGCTGTCGTCGAGCCCGGTCGCGGCCCACTTGGCCGGGCTCGCGGTGCCGAAGACCTCGGCGCCGAGGTGCTGCGCGATCTGCACGGCCGCGCCACCCACTCCGCCGGCGGCGGCATGGACCAGGACGCGTTCGCCTGCCGAGAGCCCGGCGAGGTCGACGAGCGCGTAGTAGGCGGTCAAGTACGCCATCGGAACGGCAGCGGCGTCGGCGAACGACCAGCCGTCCGGAATGGCCGCGAGCAGGCGCCGGTCGACGACCGCACTGGTCCCGAACCCGCCGCTGAGCAGACCGAACACCCGGTCGCCGACGCGCAGGTCGGTCACACCGGCGCCGACCTCGGTGATCACGCCCGCACCCTCGGACCCCAACTCGGCGGCCTCGGGGTAGGTGCCGAGCGTGATCAGGACGTCGCGGAAGTTCACGCCGGTCGCCCGGAGGTCAACGCGGACCTCGCCGGGAGCCAGGTCGGTGCGCGGGACCTCGATGGCGCGCAAGTCAGCGAGGGTGGTGCCACCAGGCACGAGTCGCCACGACCCCTCCGGTGTCGTGATGCCCGGGCGACTGCGGACCAATCGCGGCAGGTAGGCCTGTTCAGCCCGAACGGCGAGCTGGGGTTCGCCGGGGATGACGGCCGGGGAGCCGTCGACGAGCGCGAACCGGCCTGGGTGTTCGGACTGCGCTGTGCGGACCAGACCCCAGATCGCGGCCTGGGCGGGGTCAACGATCCGATCACCCGCGGCCGCGACGACGGCGCCTTCCGTGACGACCGTGAGGGTTCCGGCGTCCTTGGTGAGCCAGTCCTGGATCGCGGTGAGCGCCTCTGCGGCGGTGGCGGGCCTGCTGACGTGGTCGGCCTGCGCGGTGGGGTGCTCGGTCGGCGTCCAGTCGACCTCGAACAGGGCGCCCGCGCGCGGGGTGGTGGTGGGCCGCAGGGTTAGCGACGTGATGGTGATGACCGGTGTGCCATCAGGGGTTTCGGCGTGGAGGCGGACGGTGTCGGGGCCGGTTGGGGTGATCCGCACGACGAGCCGGGATGCCTTGGTGGCGTGCAGGGTGACGCCGCCGAAGACGTACGGGACCCTGGCCGCACCACCGGGTTCCGCCGCGGCGATCGCTTGCAGGGCCGCGTCGAGGAGCGCGGGGTGCAGGCCGAAACTGGCGGAATCGGTGATCGCGGCCTCGGCGTGGACCTCGTGGCGCAGGAACCAGGTCGAAGGCGCCGGGTGTTCGGTGACGCGGACCGAGGCGAGGCCCCGGAAGGTCGGGCCGTAGTCGAGTCCGGCTTCGGCGAGCGCCGGGTAGTGGTCGGTGAGATCGAGTTCGTCGGCGTCGACCGGGGTGATGGGTTCCGGCTCTGGGGTCGCCTCCGCTGTGAGGGCGGCGGAGGCGTTGTGGGTCCACGGGCCGTCATCGAGTCGCGAGTGGACGGTGACCGTGCTGTCGTCGAGGGTGAGCTGGAGCTCGGCGGGGGCGTCGATGACGAGCGGCGCGTGGAGGGCCAGCTCGTCGATCGCCTGACCGGTGCGCGACGCGGCGTGCAGGACCAGGTCGAGCAGGGCGGTACCGGGGACGACGACCTTGCCGTGGACCTTGTGGTCGGCGAGCCAGGGGTGGGTGGTCGGGGAGATGACGCCGGTCAGGAGGGTGTGGCCGCCGGTCGCGGAGGTGACGGTCGCGGCGAGCAGCGGGTGCCCGGTGGGGCGTAGACCTGCGGGTTTGGCAGCGGTGACCTGCTGCCAGTAGCGCTCACCCTGGAAGGGGTAGGTAGGCAGGTCGGTGAGCCTGCCGCGCCACGGGGCGAGGACCGCTGCCCAGTCGGGGTTGGCTCCGCTGGTGAACGCGTGCGCCACCGCGGCCAAGGTCGACTCGACGTCGTCGCGGTCGCGCCGGAGCAGGGGGATACCGGCATCGACGAGCGCGGACAGCACCCCGTCCGGCCCCAACTCCAGGTACGCGACCCCTTCGACCGACGCGGCGGCCGCTGCGAACCTGACCGTCTCCCTGACCTGCCGCACCCAGTACTCGGCCGTGGCCGGGTCACCAGTTGAACTGTTCAACAAGAGGATTGTCGGATTGTTGAACGATAGGCCCGCGATGGCTCGGCGGAACTCGTCCAGCATGGGGTCCATCAGACGGCTGTGGAACGCGTGAGAGACCGTCAACCGCTTGAAGCGCCTGTTTTGTTCAACAATTCTACGTTCGAACTGTTCAACAATTCTACAATCCCCGGATACTACAATTGAACGATCCGAGTTGACGGCCGCGAGATCGAGGCCATCGGGGAGTTCGATCTCGTCTTCGGCGGCTTCGACGGCGAGCATGGCACCGCCTGCGGGAAGCGCTTGCATGAGCCGGGCACGGGCCGCAACAAGGGTGCAGGCGTCGTCCAAGGAGAGGATCCCGGTGACGTGCGCGGCGGCCACCTCGCCGATGGAGTGGCCGATGAGCAGCTCGGGGTGGACGCCCCAGGACTCCAGCAGGCGGAACTGGGCCACCTGCAGTGCGAACAGCGCGACCTGGGCGTTACCAGTCTGATCGATGGCGTCGTCGTCGAACGGGAGACGTGCGTGTAGGTCGTCGAGCACGGAGGCGAACACCGGGAAGACCCGCAGGCCCTCCCCCATGTCTACGCGCTGCGAACCCTGACCGGTGAAGAGGTAGCCGAGTCGGGTCGGACGCGGCTCGGGCGCGGCCAAGACGCGTCCATTGAGGACAACAGCGCGGTGCGGCAACACCGCCCGGGTAGCCAGGGTGTGCGCGATGTCAGCAGGCTTGGCGTCGAACCGCTCCAGGAGATCCAGCTGAGCGGCCAGGGCTCGGGCGCTGTTCGCGGACACCGGCAGCGGCGGTTCCGGCAACACCTCGACGGTCGGCGTGGAAGGCACAGCGGAGATGTGGGCGTCACCAAGGATGACATGTGCGTTGGTGCCGCTGATGCCAAACGCGGAGACACCGGCACGGCGCGGCCTGCTCCCAGCGGGCCAGGGCCGGGCCGCGGAGAGCAGTTCAACGGCGCCGGTTGACCAGTCGACGTGCGTGGTCGGCGTACCCGCGTGCAGCGAAACGGGGAGGGTCTCGTGGCGCAGCGCCAAGACCGCCTTGATGACGCCCGCGGCGCCCGCCGCCGCCTGGGTGTGACCGATGTTCGACTTCACCGAACCCAGCCACAGGGGTTCGGCGCGGTCCCGGCCGTAGGTCGCGAGCAGCGCTTCCGCCTCGATGGGGTCGCCGAGGGTGGTGCCGGTGCCGTGCGCCTCCACAACGTCCACATCAGACGGAACCAGACCCGCTGAAGCGAGGGCGGCGCGGATGACGCGTTGCTGAGAGGGGCCGTTCGGCGCGGTCAGGCCGTTGGACGCGCCGTCGGAGTTCACCGCGGAACCCTCGATCACGGCGAGCACCGGGTGGCCGTTGCGCTGGGCATCGGAGAGCCGCTCGACGAGCAGGACACCGATGCCCTCACCCCAGGCGGTTCCGTCGGCGTTGTCGGAGAACGGTTTGCACCGACCGTCGGCCGCGAGCCCGCGTTGCCTGCTGAACTCGACGAACGCCCCCGGTGTCGCCATGACCGTCACACCCGCGGCGACCGCGAGTGCGCACTCACCCTGCCTCAGCGCCTGCGCGGCCAAGTGCAGAGCCACCAACGCCGATGAACACGCCGTGTCAACGGTCAGCGCGGGCCCTTCCAGCCCGAACGCGTACGAGACCCGACCCGACATCACACTCGCCGCGCCGCCGGTGGCCACATGCCCCTCAGGCACGTCGACGGCCAGGGTGAGCCTGGTGTAGTCCTGCCCGTTGGTCCCCGCGAAAACACCGGTCCTGCTGCCGCGCAGCGACTTCGGGTCGATGCCTGCGCGCTCGAAGACCTCCCAGGTCGTCTCCAGCAGGAGGCGCTGCTGGGGGTCCATCGCGATCGCCTCGCGGGGGGAGATCCCGAAGAGGTCGGCGTCGAACCGGGCGGGGTCGACCAGGAAAGCACCCCGGTCCACATAGGACGTACCCGGGTGGTCCGGGTCGGGGTTCACCAGCGAGGCCAGGTCCCAGCCCCGGTCAGCGGGGAACGGGCCGGATACCTCGCGCTCGTCGACCAGGACTTTCCACAGGTCGTCGGGGGTGTCGATGCCGCCGGGGAACCGACATGCCATGGCGACGATCGCGATCGGGTCGTCGACAGGCGCGACCGGCGTCTGATCCTCCACTGTGGAGTCACCGGCCAGGTGCTCGGCGAGCGCGGCCGGGGTCGGGTAGTCGAAGACGAGCCCGGCGGGCAGTGCCGTGCCCGTGGCTTCGGCGAGGCGATCGCGCAGCTCGACCGAGGTCAACGAGTCGAAGCCCAGGTCGGCGAAGGCGCGGTCAGCGGTGATGGCGTCGATCGACTCGTGCCCCAGGACCGCCGCCGCCTCGGCGCGGACCAGCAGGACCAGGTCCTTGCGGGGGCCGCTCGGCTTGGTCGACGGGGCGACGACCGGCGTCAGGTCGGCCAGCAGTGGGCTGCGGCGGGTGGCGGTGAAGGTCGCGGTGAAGCGCGGCCAGTCGACATCGGCGATGGTGACGGCGGTCGTGGGGTGGTCGAGCGCCTGGGCGAGCGCGAGCACGGCGTGGTCGGGGCTCATGGGGCGCAGGCCGCGGCGGCGGAGGTAATCCTCGGCTCCCCCGTCGCCGAGCATGCCGTCACCCGCCCACGGGCCCCACGCGATGGAGGTCACGGGGAGCCCGAGCGCGCGGCGGTGTTCGGCGAGGCCGTCGAGCGCGGCGTTCGCGGCCGAGTAACCCGCTTGACCGCCCGCGCCCCAGGTCCCGGCGATGGAGGAGAACAGGACGAGGTGCGCGTCCGGGGCGAGCTCGTGCAGGGTGACCGCACCGGTGACCTTCGCGTGGGCGATCTCCGCGAGCTGCCGCGGGGTGGTGTCGGCCAGCGGGACGGCGTCGACGACCCCGGCGGTGTGGATGATCGCGTCGACCGGGTGCTCGGCTAGCAGGGCGGCCAGCGCGGCGCGGTCGGTGACATCGCAGGCCACGACCTCGGCGGGGAGCTCGTCGGCACCAGGCGCGTCCGGCCCCCTGCGGCTGGCGAGGACGATCTTGGCGACGCCGCGCTCCGCGAGCCAGCGGGTGACGTGGCCGCCGAGCGCGCCGGTGCCGCCGGTGACCAGCACCGACTTGGGGCGCCACGGTTGCGCGTCGCCCAGCGGGGCGGGTCGCAGCCTGCGGGCGAAGGCACCATCGGGTCGGATCGCAACCTGGTCCTCATCGCCCGCCAAGACCGCGTGGAACCGGGCGGCGGACTCGTCGTCCAGGACGGCGGGCAGGTCGACGATGCCTCGCCAGTGCGGCAACTCCAGGGCGGCGACTCGGCCAAGACCCCAGGTCGCGGCGCCCTCGACGGTGGCGAGGGCATCCCTGGTGATCACCCAGACCGGCAGGCTGTGGCCCGCGGTGGGCAGGACGTCGTCCGGAGTCGCGGCGAGGCAGAGGATTCCTGTTGCCGCGGCGAGGTCCTCGGTCGTGGGGACGGCCGCGGAGATGTCGGCTGGAACGGGGCCGTCGGTCAGGACGTACCAGGTGGCAGCCGAGGTGGTCGTGGGTTCGGGGAGCTTGATCCACTCGGCCGCGTAGCGCCAGTTCTCGACCGCGGGGCGGCGTTCGGAGCCGAGCCAGAACCGCTTGCGCTGGAACGGGTACACCGGCAGGGCGATCCGGGTGCCGCCCCACGGTCCGATCATCGCCTGCCAGTCGACGGGGGTGCCGTGCGCGTGCAGGGTCGCCACTGCGCGGACCACGGCCTCCGGCTCCGACTGCCCGGACCGGAGCGCGGTGGCGAACACCCCGTCCCCGGTCTCGCGGACCAGGGCCGTCAGCACACCCTCGGGACCCAACTCGAGGAACTTGGTCGCGCCCCGCTCCCGCGCCTCCCGGACCGCGTCAGCGAACCGGACCGTCTCGCGGACCTGCCGCACCCAGTACTCGGCCGTCGCCGGATCACCGGTTGAACTGTTCACCAAGGGGATTGTCGGATTGTTGAACGATAGACCCGCGATGGCCTGCCGGAACTCGTCGAGCATGGGGTCCATCAGGCGGCTGTGGAACGCGTGCGACACGGTCAGCCGCTTGAACCGGCGATTTTGTTCAACAATCCTACGTTCGAACTGTTCAACAATCCCACAATCCCCGGATACCACAATCGAACGATCCGAGTTCACCGCCGCGAGGTCCAGGCCGTCCGGAAGATCGAGTTCGGCTTCGGCAGCCTCGATGGCCAGCATGGCGCCACCCGTCGGGAGAGCCTGCATCAGCCGAGCCCGCGCGGAGACCAGGGTGCACGCGTCGTCCAGGGACAGGATCCCGGCGACGTGGGCGGCCGCGACCTCGCCGATGGAGTGACCGACCACGACGTCCGGCCGGATACCCCAGGACTCGACCAGGCGGAACAGGGCGACTTCGAGGGCGAACAGGGCGACCTGGGCGTTGCCGGTCTGGTCGATGGCGCCGTCGTCGAACGGGACGCGGGTGACGACCTCGTCGAACGCCGAGCCGAACACAGGGAACATCCGCAGGTCACGGCCCATGCCTGCACGCTGCGAACCCTGACCGGTGAACAGGAACGCGAGCCTGCCGGGCGTGGTGATCCCGGTGACCAGACCAGCAGCGGTCCCACCTTCGCTCAACGCGGCGAGCGCGGCACGGTCGAGCGCGACCGCCCGGTGGTCAAGCGTCGCCCGCGTGGTGGCGAGCGAATGCGCGAGGTCAACGGGGTCGGCGTCGACGCGCAGCAGGTCAGTGGCACGGGACCGCAGCGCCACCTCCCCGCGTGCCGAAAGCAGCAGTGGCACCACCGGCGCTTCCCGGCGGGACGAGTCCACAGCGGGGCGAACGGGTGCCTGTTCGAGGACCGTGTGGGCGTTGGTGCCACTGATCCCGAACGACGACACGGCGGCGCGGCGCGGGCGGTCGCGGTCGGGCCACGGGAGGGTGTCGGTCAGCAGCCGAACGTCGCCAGCGCTCCAGTCCACATGCGACGACGGTTCGTCGACGTGCAGGGTCTTCGGGAGAACCCCGTTCCGCAGCGCCTGGACTGCCTTGATCACCCCGACGAGACCGGAGGCAGCCTGGGTGTGGCCGATGTTGGACTTCAGCGATCCCAGCCACAGCGGCTCGACCCGGTCCTGGCCGTAGGTGGCCAGCAACGCCTGAGCCTCGATCGGATCCCCCAACCGGGTTCCGGTTCCATGCCCCTCGACCAAGTCCACATCGGACGTCGTGAGTCCGGCATCGGCGAGCGCGTCCCGGATGACCCGCTGCTGCGCTGGGCCGTTGGGTGCGGTGAGACCGTTCGAGGCACCGTCGGAGTTCACCGCACTGCCGCTGACCACCGCCAGGACATCGTGCCCACGGGCGATGGCGTCCGATAACCGTTCCACGACAACGACCGCGACGCCCTCAGACCAGCCGGTCCCATCCGCGGCGTCGGCGAAGGCCTTGCACCGACCGTCGGCGGCTAGGCCGCCCTGCTTGGCGAACTCGATGAAGCCCGCCGGGCTGGGCATGACCGTCACGCCACCGACGATCGCGAACTCGCACTCCCCGTGCCGCAGCGCCCGAGCGGCCAGGTGCAGCGCGACCAAGCCGCTGGAACACGCGGTGTCCACCGTCAGCGCGGGCCCTTGCAAGCCGAGCAGGTACGACACGCGCCCGGAGATGACGCTGGTCGCGGTACCGGTGATCAGGTGACCAGTACCTTCCGCGGTGTCCTGGCCGAACCCGTACCCGGATCCAGACGCGCCGACGAACACGCCGCCCCGGCTACCGCGCACCGTGCCCGCGTCGATCCCGGCCCGTTCCACCGCTTCCCAGCTGGCTTCGAGCAGCACCCGCTGCTGCGGGTCCATCGCGGTCGCTTCGCGCGGCGAGATGCCGAACAGTTCCGCGTCGAACCCGGTCGCGTCGTGGACAAACCCGCCGACGAGCGGGTAGTCAGCGCCTGCGAGGTCCCAGCCGCGGTCAACGGGGAACCCTCCGATGCCATCCCGGCCCTCGACGACCATGTCCCACAGCTCATCCGGCGAGGTGACCCCACCGGGGAGTCGGCACGCCATGCCGACGATCACGATCGGGTCGTCATCGGACTTGCGTTCCACAGTGGATGATTCGACCGCACGGGGGATCAGCCGCGACAGCAGGTGTTCAGCCAGATCAGCAGCTGTGGGGTGGTCGTAGGCCAAGGTCGACGGCAGGGGGAAACCGACCGCGGTCGACAGGCGGTTCCGCAGGTCCACAGCCGTGAGCGAGTCGAAGCCCAGTTCCGCGAACGTCACCGACGGGTCTACGGCGTCGCGATAGCCGAGAACTGTTCCCACAGCGCTTGTGACCAGATCCAGTGCCGCCCGCTCGCGGTCCATAGTGGACAACGCGCGCAGGTGTGCGGCGAAGCCGTTCTCCTCGGGTGTCTCGGGCACGAGGGCGAAGGCACTGAGCAGCGGGCTGGGCCGCGCGGCGGTGAAGGTGTCGAGGAAACGGGGCCAGTCGAGGTCCGCAACTGTCTGCGTGGGCAGGCCGCTGGCGATGGCCGCGTCGAGGGCGGCCAGCGCTTGGGCAGGACGCAGGGGGCGCAGGCCACGGCTGATCAGGTAGTCGGAAGCGGCACCAGCGGCCATGCCGGCATCGGCCCAGGGCCCCCAAGCGATCGAGGTGGTCGGGAGGCCAAGGCCAGCACGGTGTTCCGCGAGTGCGTCGAGTTCCGCGTTCGCGGCGGCGTAGGCGGCTTGTCCACCGCTACCCCAAACCCCCGCGATGGAGGAGAACAGCACAAGGTGCGCGTCAGGTACCAGCTCGTGCAACAACCAGGCGGCATCGGCCTTGGGCCGCAACACCTCCGCGAGCCGCTCGGAGGTCAACTCGCCGAAGGGAGCGTCCTCGCCGATACCCGCCGCATGGACGACGGCCGTCACGGGGTGCACGGCGAGCAAGGCCGCCAATGACTCGCGATCAGCGACGTCGCAGGCCACGACCTCGGCGGGCAGGTCGACGGCTCCGGGCGCACCTGGCCCCTGGCGGCTGGCCACGACCACGCGGACCCCCCGGGCGGCCAGATGGCGGACGACCTGAGCGCCGAGCGCACCAGTTCCACCGGTGACCAGGACAGTCCCTTCTGGACGCCACGGGACAGGTGGTACGGGATCGGCTTTGGTCAGCCGCCGGGCAAAAGCGCCGTCTGAGCGAATGGACACCTGGTCCTCGGGACCGCCGAGCACACCCACGAGCCGCCGGATGGCCTGGCCATCCGGGGTGTCGGGCAACTCGACGAGCCCACCCCACGTCGTTGGTGACTCCAGCGCGGCGACCCGGCCGAGTCCCCAGACCTGTGCGGTGGTCCGGGTCGCGCCGCGCGTGATCACCCAGCGCGGGACCGCGGTGTCGTGGACGAGGTCAACCGGGTCGGTCGGCTCGATGAGCACGCCGGTCGCCGCGCCGGGGTCGAGGGTGGTGGTCAGCCCAGCTTCTTCCAGGGCCGCACGGAGGTGGTCCGGGACGAGCCAGGTACCGCTGACCGGCCGGGGTGCGATGGGGGTCCAGGTGACGCGGTAGGCGTCGATGACCTGGGTGGTCGGCGTGTGGTCAAGCCAGAACCGCTCGCGTTGGAACGGGTACGCGGGCAGCCGGACGCGGCGCGCACCGGGGGTGAGGGAGGTCAGGTCGAGAGTGGCACCCCGGGCGTGGGCGGCGGTGACGGCCGCGATCACGGAGCCGACCTCGTCGCGGCCCGGTCGCAGGGTGGGGATCCCGTGGTCCACGAGCGCCGACAGGATGCCGTCGGGGCCGAGCTCCAGATGGGTCTGGGCACCCGCTGACCGGACCGCCGCCGCGAACCGCACGGTCTCCCGGACCTGCCGAACCCAGTACCCAGCCGTCGCCGGGTCACCAGTCGAACTGTTCAACAAGGGGATTGTCGGATTGTTGAACGACAGTCCCGTGATCGCTCGGCGGAACTCGTCAAGCATGGGGTCCATGAGCCGGCTGTGGAACGCGTGCGACACGATCAGCCGCTTGAACCGCCTGCCTTGTTCAACAATCCTACATTCGAACTGTTCAACAATCCCACAATCCCCAGATACTACAATCGAACGATCCGAGTTCACCGCCGCCAGGTCGAGGCCATCGGGGAGGTCGATCTCGCCTTCGGCGGCCTCGATCGCCAGCATGGCGCCGCCGCTCGGCAGGGCCTGCATGAGGCGAGCCCTCGCGGAGACCAGGGTGCACGCGTCGTCCAGAGACAAGATCCCGGCGACATGGGCTGCGGCCACCTCGCCGATGGAGTGACCCACGAGCACGTCAGGGTGGACGCCCCAGGACTCCAGCAGGCGGAACAGGGCCACCTGCAGCGCGAACAGAGCCGGTTGGGCATTGCCGGTTTCGTCGATCGCGCTGTCGTCGAAGGGGAGGCGGTCGCGGATCTCGTCGAAGGCCGAGGCGAACACCGGGAAAGCGGCGTGGAGCCCGCTGCCCATCCCCGCGCGCTGAGAGCCCTGCCCGGTGAACAGGAACGCCACCTCACCGCCCGCAACCTGTGGGGACGCCGCAGCCAGACCGTCGAGGACCTCTCCGGGGGTGGCGGCGGTGAAGGCGATCCGATGGGTCTGCCTGGCTCGAACGGCGAGTTCGCGAGCCAGGTCGACGGGGCGCAGGTCAGCCGCGCGCCGTTGGAGTTGGTCGACCCGGGCAGCAAGCGCTTGCGGGGAGTGCGCGGTCACGACGACCGGCACCGGGTACGCCGGTTCGCCGCTCACAAGCTCCGCGGTAGCGGGGGCTTCCTCGATGATCGTGTGCACGTTGGTGCCGCTGACACCGAACGAGGAGACGCCCGCCCGCCGGGGCCGGGCACCGCGGGCCCACGGCCGGGACTCGGTCAGCAACTCCACCGCGCCCGAGGACCAGTCGATGTGGTCGGAGGCGTTCTCGGCGTGCAGGGTGCGGGGCAGCACCTCGTGCCGCAACGCCTGGACCACCTTGATGATCCCCGCGACACCTGCGGCGGCCTGCGCGTGGCCGATGTTCGACTTCAGCGATCCCAGCCACAACGGCTCGTCGCGATCTTGCCCGTAGGTCGCCAATAGCGCCTGCGCCTCGATGGGGTCGCCGAGGACCGTGCCCGTTCCGTGGGCCTCGACGGCATCCACATCGGACGGAACCAGGCCCGCATCGGTCAGCGCCGACTGGATCACCCGTTGCTGGGAGGGCCCGTTCGGCGCCGTCAGGCCGTTCGACGCGCCATCGGAGTTCACCGCGGAGCCGCGCACAACGGCCAAGACCCGGTGGCCGCGAGCAACGGCGTCCGAGAGGCGCTCCACCAGCAGCACACCAACACCCTCGGACCACCCGGTCCCGTCGGCGTTGGCGGAGAAAGACTTGCAGCGGCCATCGGCGGAGAGTCCGCGCTGACGGGAGAACTCGGTGAAGATCCCCGGCCCGACCATGACCGTGACACCACCGGCGATGGCCATCGAGCACTCGCCCGACCGCAGCGCCCGCGTGGCCAGGTGCAGGGCAACCAGCGACGAGGAACACGCGGTGTCCACAGTGACCGCTGGGCCTTCAAGACCGTAGAAGTAGGCCAACCGCCCTGAAGCGACGCTGGTCGCGCTACCGGTCAAGAAGTGGCCTTCGACGCCCTCCGGGAGCGCCACACCTACGCCGTAGCCGGAATGCGCCACACCGACGAAGACGCCGGTTCGGGAACCACGCGCCGAGGCCGGGTCGATCCCGGCGTCCTCGAACGCCTCCCAAGTCGCCTCCAGCAGCAGCCGCTGCTGCGGGTCCATCGCGGTCGCTTCCCGAGGCGACACGCCGAACAGGCGCGCGTCGAACCCGGCGACGTCGTCGAGGAAACCACCCGCACGGGCGTAGGTCGTGCCGACAACGTCCGGATCCGGGTTGTAGAGCGAGCCCAGGTCCCAACCGCGGTCGGTCGGGAACGGCCCGATGCCCTCTCGGCCCTCGAAGACGAGCTCCCACAGGTCGTCCGGCGAGTCCACACCGCCGGGGAACCGGCACGCCATGCCGACGATCGCGATCGGCTCGTCCGTCGACTGTGGAGCGACCACGGCCGCCTCGCGGACATCCTGCCGCTCGGGTAGCAGGGAAACCAGGTGGTCGACCAGCGCGTCGGGCGTGGGGTAGTCGAAGATCGCGGTCGCCGGGAGGCGCAGACCGGTCGCCGTGGTGAGGCGGTTGCGGAACTCGACGGCGGTGAGGGAGTCGAAGCCCATTTCCTTGAACGGGCGCCCGGTCTCAGCTGAGGTGTGCCCCAGCACGGCCGTGATCTCAGCTCGAACCGCGGCCAGCAGCGCGCGCCCCGCTTCGGCAGGCCCAAGCGTCCGCAAGTGATCGAGCGAACCGGTGCGGGCCACGCGACGCGAGGTGCGGACGAGGCCGCGCAGCAACGCGGGCACCGGGGTGAGCTTGCGCGCGGTCGCCGGGTCGTAGGCGATGGTGACCAGGTGCGCACGGCCGTCGCGGTGGGCGGCGTCGAACAGGGCGAGACCCGCGGCTTCGGTCAGCGCGGGTCCGACGCGGGTTGCGCGGGCGAGGTCGACGGAGTCGAGGGATCCGCTGATCGCGCTGGTCGTCGCCCAAAGACCCCACGACAGCGATGTCGCGGCGAGCCCCCGTGACTTGCGGCGGACCGCGATCGCGTCCAGCACGGCGTTGGCGGCGGCGTAGTTGGCTTGACCGGGCGAGCCGAACACCGACGACACCGACGAATAGAGGGCGAACAGCGGGATGTCGCCGACGAGGTCGTCAAGCAGCACCGCGCCGGTGGCTTTCGGCGCCAAGACCGAAGCGATCCGCTCGGGGGTCAGGGCTTCGAGGACGCCGTCGTCAGCCACGCCTGCCGCGTGGACAACGCCTGTCAGATCGGGGATGTCGGCGAGCAGCGCGGTGACCGCGTCCAGGTCGGCCATGTCGCAGGCAACCACCCGAACCCCGGGCAGGTGCGGCTCACCAGCGCCGCTGCGGTTGGTGAACACGAACTTGCGCACCCCGTACTGGTCGGCGAGGTGGCGCGCGATGATCCGACCGAGCACACCCGTGCCGCCGGTGACCAGAACAGTCCCTTGTGGATCGACAGGTCGCGGGATGGTGAGCACGTTCTTGCCGATGTGCTTGCCCTGGCCGACGAACCGGAACGCCGCCTGGGCCTCCCGCACGTCCCACGCCCGCCACGGCAACAGGGTGAACACGCCCTGCGCGAAGAGGTCCAGCACTTCGAGCAGCATCTCGCGCAGCCGGTCGGGCCCTGCTTCGCTCAGGTCGAACGCGCGGTAGCCGGGGATGCCGGTGCGCAGATCGGCCTTGCCCATCTCGATGAACCGGCCACCTTCGCCGAGCAACCCGGCCGACGCATCGATGAACTCACCCGCCAACGCGTTGAGCACAACGTCGACCTCGGGGAATTTGTCGGCGAACCCAAGGTCGCGCGACGAGGCGAGGTGCGCGTCGTCGAGTCCGGTGACGGGCCACTTGGCAGGGCTCGCGGTGCCGTAGATCTCGGCGCCGAGGTGCCGGGCGACCTGCACCGCAGCCATACCAACGCCGCCCGCGGCGGCGTGCACGAGCACTCGTTCACCCACCTGCAGCCCAGCCAGGTCGACGAGTCCGAAGTAGGCGGTGAGGAACGCCATCGGCACGGTCGCGGCCTCGGCGAACGACCAGTCGTCCGGCATCGGGGCGAGCATCCGGTGGTCGACCACGACCGACGGGCCGAACCCGCCCGCGAGGAGTCCGAATACCCGATCCCCCAGCCGCAGGTCGACATCCGGGCCGACCTCGACGACCACGCCCGCGCCCTCGGATCCCAGGAGTGCGTGTTCGGGGTATTGCCCCAGAGCGATGAGGACGTCACGGAAGTTCACACCGGTCGCCCGGATCTCCACCCGGACCTCACCCGGGCCAGGCGTGCCCGCGTCGAGCGGGTTCAGCGCCAACGCGTCGAGCGCGTCACCGCCTGGTTGGAGGCGCCAGGCCGGGGAATCGGGCAGGGACAGGGTGCCGGTCGCGCGGGCCAACCGAGGCGCGAACACCTCATCGCCGCGCAGGACCAGTTGCGGCTCGTCGAGGTCTAGCAGGCTCGCGACGACGCCGTCACCAGGCTCGTGATCGCCGTCCAGCAGCAGGAACCGACCCGGGTGCTCGGCTTGCGCCGAACGGACCAGACCGCCCGCTGCCGCACCGGCGACATCGACGATCTCGTCCCCGGGCAAGGCGGCAACCGCACCCCGGGTGAACAAGACCAGGGTCGATTCGGCGAACCGGTCATCGGCGAGCCAGGCCCGCATCGCGGCCAGCACGGTGACCACAGTGGACTCGATGTCGCCGGACGGCACCCGCCACAGCACCGCGTCGGCTGGCGCCCACTCGGCGGGTTCGCCGCACAACACGGACTTGGTGGATCCCTGGGTTGCGATCCTGGCCCAGTCGAGGGCGAACAGGTCGTCCTCGCGGCGGATAGGGGGGCGAAGTGTGAGGGTGTTGACCGTGATGACCGGAGTCCCCGCGAGGTCGGTCGCGGTCAGCGAGTAGGTGTTGGTGCCGGTCGTCTTGATAGCGACGCGAAGGCCGGTCGCACCTGTGGCATGGCGGGTGACGCCGGACCAGGCGAAGGGAAGGCCCGCGCGGGCCGGGTCGACGCCGGTCGGGTGCAGGGCCGCGTCGAGCAGCGCCGGGTGCACACCGAAGCGGGTGGCCTCCCGGTGCGCGGACTCGGGGAGCTGGACTTCGCCGTAGAGGGTGTCGTCCGTGCGCCAGGCAGCGCGCAGGCCCTGGAAGAGCGGACCGTAGCCGAATCCGTTGTCTGCGGCTGTGGCGTAGAACGCGTCGAGGTCAACGGGCTCAGCCTTGGGCGGCCATGCGAGTGGGACTGTGGTGGCGGCACCGCCGAGTCGACCCTGGGCGTGCAGTGTCCAGTCCAGACCGTCCACACTGGAGTGGATGTCGAGGGATCTGGTGCCGTCCTCGGCCGCGGGAGCAACGCTGACCTGGATGCGGATGGCACCGGTCAGGGGCAGCGGCGCGGAGATGGTCAGGTCGTCGAGGACCGGGGAGCCGACCTGGTCACCGGCGTGCATGGCCAGCTCGACGAACGCCGTGCCGGGGACCAGCACCTCGCCGCCGATGCGGTGTTCGGTCAGCCAGGGGTGGGTGCTCGGGGAGAGCCGCCCGGTGAAGAGGTGGCCGCCGTCGGGCTGGGGTGCGGCGGCGGCGAGGAGCGGGTGGTCGGCGGCGCCGAGTCCCGCCGCGGTGACGTCGGTTCGAGCGGACGGACGTGGCCAGTAGCGGCGGCGTTCAAACGGGTAGGTGGGCAGGTCGGTCCGGGCACCGCCGGGCAGGAGCTCGGGCCAGTTGACGCGGGTACCGAGCGTGTGGACGCGCCCGAGGGCGCGGACCAGCGTCTCGTGGTCGTCGCGGCCCGACCGCAGGACGGGTGCGCTGCCGTCGCCGACCAGGGCGCTGAGCACACCGTCGGGGCCGAGCTCGAGGAAGCGGTTGGCACCCCGCTCGCGAAGCTCCCTCGCAGCAGCGGCGAAACGGACCGTCTCGCGGACCTGTCGCACCCAGTACTCGGCCGTGGCCGGATCACCAGTTGAACTGTTCAACAAGGGGATTGTCGGATTGTTGAACGATAGACCCGTGATCGCCTGGCGGAACTCGTCGAGCATGGGGTCCATCAGGCGACTGTGGAACGCGTGCGACACCGTCAACCGCTTGAAGCGCCTGTTTTGTTCAACAATCCTACGTTCGAACTGTTCAACAATTCTACAATCCCCGGATACCACAATCGAACGATCCGAGTTCACCGCAGCCAGGTCCAGGCCATCGAGGAGCTCGATCTCGCCTTCAGCGGCCTCGACGGCGAGCATGGCGCCGCTGGCGGGCAGGGCCTGCATCAACCGGGCGCGGGCCGAGACCAGCGTGCAGGCGTCGTCCAGCGAGAGGATGCCCGCGGCGTGGGCGGCGGCCACCTCGCCGATGGAGTGGCCGACGAGCAGGTCCGGGCGGAGGCCGAGGGACTCCAGCAGGCGCAGGAGCGACACCTGGAGGGCGAACAGGGCGGGCTGGGCGTTGCCGGTCTGGTCCAGGTCAGCCGCGTCGAACGACAGACGGGCGGCGATCTCGTCGTGGGTCGAGGCGAACACGGGGAAGACGCGCAGACCTTCCCCCATGCCCAGCCGCTGCGAACCCTGGCCGGTGAACAGGAAGGCCAACTTGCCCGGGGTGTCGACGCCGAAGTCCGCCGCGGCCGGGGTGCCGCCGTCGGCGATCTCGGCGAGTGCGGCGTCGGCGGCCGAGGCGTCGCGGGCAGTCACCACGGCCCGGTGCTGGAACGCGGCACGGGTTGTGGCCAGCGAGTACGCGGTGTCCAGCAGGCTCCCCGCACCGACCCGCAGCCCGGCGGCCTGCGCGCGCAGCGCCTCCTGGGTCCGCCCCGACAGCAGCAGCGGCACGACGGCCGGATCGGCGGCGCTGACCGGCGCGTCGACCTCGGGAGCCTGCTCCAGGATCGTGTGGGCGTTGGTCCCGCTGACGCCGAACGAGGACACCGCGGCCCGGCGCGGTCGATCCACCTCCGGCCAGGGCTGGTTCCCGGAGAGCAGCGAAATGGTGCCTGCAGCCCAGTTGACGTGCGGTGATGGCGTTTCGGCGTGCAGGGTGGCGGGCAGGACTCCGTGGCGCAGCGCCATGACGGCCTTGATGATCCCGGCGACCCCGGCTGCGGCCTGGGTGTGGCCGATGTTCGACTTGACCGACCCCAACCACAGTGGTCGCGCGCGGTCGCGCCCGTAGGTCGCCAGCAGTGCCTCGGCCTCGATGGGGTCGCCGAGCCGGGTCCCGGTTCCGTGCGCCTCCACCATGTCCACATCGGACGGGGTGAGCCCCGCAGACTCCAACGCGGCCCGGATGACCCGCTGCTGCGACGGTCCGTTGGGCGCCGTCAAACCGTTGGACGCGCCATCCTGGTTGACCGCGCTGCCGCGCACGACGGCCAGCACCCGGTGGCCCGCCGCTCGTGCGGCGGACAACCGCATGACCACCAGGACACCGACACCCTCACCCCACCCGGTGCCGTCCGCGCCAGCGCCGAACGCCTTGCACCGACCGTCGGGCGCTAAGGCCTTCTGGCGGCTGAACTCCACGAACGCCGCGGGCGTCGACATCACCGTGACGCCACCGACCAACGCCATCCGGCACTCGCCCGCACGCAGCGCCTGCATCGCCAGGTGCAGCGCCACCAACGAAGACGAGCACGCTGTGTCCACAGTGACCGCCGGACCTTCGAGCCCGAGCGTGTAGGCGATACGTCCGGAAAGGACACTCGCTGCGCTACCGGTCGCCAGATACCCCTCGGCGGCTTCGGGATCGGCGGCGATGACACCGGCGTAGTCCTGGCCGTTCGTACCCGCGAACACGCCGACCGAGTCGCCGCGCAGTGAAGTGGGGTCGATCCCAGCGCGCTCCAAGGCCTCCCAACACGCCTGCAACAACAAGCGCTGCTGCGGGTCCATCGCGGTCGCCTCGCGCGGCGAGACCTCGAACAGGCCCGCGTCGAATTCTGCTGCGCCGTCGAGGAAACCGCCGGTCGCGCCGTAGCTGGAATCGGGCGAGTCCTGGTCCGCCAAGGCTTCGAGGTCCCAGCCGCGGTCGGTAGGGAACGGACCGATCGCGTCCCGGCCCTCGGTGACCAGGCGCCACAGGTCCTCGGGTGTGCCGACGCCGCCGGGGAAGCGGCAGCTCATCGCCACGATCGCCACCGGCTCGGTCGCCTTGGCCTCGACCTCGCGCAGCTTCCGGTGCGCCGCCCGCAGTTCGCCCGTGACGAACTTCAGGTTCTCCAGCAGCTTCTTCTCATCAGCCATGGTCAGCGACTCCCAGCCACGGGCCTCATCCGGACTTGCCGAACTCTTTGTGGATCAGGTCGAACAGCTCGTCGGCCGAGGCGTCGGCCAGGTCGTCGGACTCGGCCTCGGCGGGCGCCGGGTCCAGCCGGGCGAGCAAGCCGCGCAACCGGGCGGTGATCGCGCTCGCCTCGGCGCCGGTCGGCGGCAACTCGGCGAGCGCGGCCTCGAGCTTGTCCAGCTCGGCGACCGCGGGCGAGCCGGGGTCGACGGCGAGCTCGTCGAGCAGGTGCGCGGCCAGCGCCTCGGGGGTCGGGTGGTCGAACACGATGCCGGTGGGCAGCGCGAGCCCGGTGGCGGCGTCGAGCCGGTTGCGCAGGTCGACCGCGGTGAGCGAGTCGAACCCGAGGTCGCGGAACGGGCGGCGCGGGTCGATCAGCTCGCCCGCGCGGTGACCGAGGGCGGCGGCGGCGCGCGCGGTGACCAGGTCGAGCAGGAGCGTGCCGCGCTGGCCGACCGGGGTATCGGCCAGCGCGGCACGCAGATCGGGTTCGGTCGCGGCGAAAGGGGTTTCGACCAGCTGGGCGAACAGGGGGCCGTGGCGGTCCGCGGTGAAGCGGGGCCAGTCGATCGCGGCGACGGCCGCGGTGGTCAGGTCCGCGTCGAGGGCCTTGGCCAACGCCGCGACAGCAATGGCGGGGTCAAGTGCGCTGACACCGGTGCGGTGCTGCTGGTCCGCGGCCGCGTCCTCGGCGCCCATTCCAGTGCCCGCCCAAGGACCCCATGCGATCGCGGTGGCCGGTTTGTCCTGTGAGCGGCGGTGTTCGGCGAGGGCGTCGAGGTAGGCGTTGGCGGCGGCGTAGTTGGCCTGACCGGGGTTTCCGACGACGCCCGCGAAGGAGGAGAACAGGACGAGGTGCGCGTCCGGCAGGAGCTCGTGCAGGTGACCCGCGGCAGCCTTGCTGCGCCAGACCGCGTCGAAGCGGTCCGGCGTGAGGGTGTGGATCACGCCGTCGTCCGCCGTGCCCGCGGTGTGGAAGGCGGCGGTGATGGTGTGTCCCGCCAGCAGCGCGGCGAGGGCGTCACGATCGGCGACGTCGCAGGCCTCGATCGTGACCTCGGCGCCACGCGCGCGCAGGTCAGCGACGAGCGCATCGGCGCCGGGGGCTTCAGGACCGCGGCGGCTGGTGAGGAGGAGGTGCGGGGTACCCCTATCAGCCAGCCAGCGGGCGACGTGACTGCCGAGGGCGCCGGTACCCCCGGTGACGAGGACGGTGCCGTCGGGGGTCCAGGTCCGGATGGGCGACGGTTGGGTGCGGGTGAGTCTACGACCGTGGATTCCGTTGTCGCGCAGTGCGACCTGGTCTTCGGCGCCGGTGAGAGCAGCGTGGAGTTGCTGGGGGTCGACGGTGGTGTCGAGGTCGATGAGGCCGCCCCATCGCCTTGGCAGCTCTTGGGCGGCTACTTGACCCAAGCCCCAGATTGCGGCCTGGCGAGGGTCGCGGATGGGGTCGCTGTGGCCGGTCTCGACAGCGCCTCGGGTCGCGCACCACAGGGGGGCGTCGACGTTCTGGAGGATGGCCAGGGCGGTCGCGGGGGTGGGCGTCGTGGCGAGGACCGCGGTGACGTCGAGGTCTTGGAGGTCGGCGGCGGCGACGTTGGTGCGGGTGATCGTGTCGACGTCGGTGAAGGCAGCGGTGATGTCATCGGTCGGGTCGATCAGGAGCCAGGTCCCGGTGGGCCGGTGCGCGGCGGGGGCGACCGGGACCCATTCGACCCGGTACCACCAGTTGTCGGCGGGGTTGACCTCGGGCCAGAAGCGCTGGCGCTGGAACGGGTAGCCGGGCAGGGTGACGATGGGGCCTGAGGGCAGGATCTTCGTCCACTGTGGAGTGCCGCCGCGCACGTAGTCGTGCCCCATCGCGGCCTGCAAGGTCGCGACCTCGGACTGCCCGCGTCGCATCGTCGGAGCCGCCCCCGCCACCAGCGCGGACAGCACCCCGTCCGGTCCCAACTCCAGGAACCGCGTGTCACCCGGCACCTGTCCCACCGCATCGGCGAACCGCACTGTCTCGCGGACTTGCCGGACCCAGTACTCAGCCGTGGCTGGGTCACCGGTTGAACTGTTCAACAGTGGGATTGTCGGATCGTTGAACGATAGTCCCGTGATTGCCCGCCGGAACTCGTCGAGCATGGGGTCCATGAGGCGGCTGTGGAACGCGTGCGACACGGTCAGCAGCTTGAACCGGCGATTTTGTTCAACAATCCTACGTTCGAACTGTTCAACAATTCTACAATCCCCGGATACCACAATTGAATGATCCGAGTTCACCGCCGCGAGGTCCAGGCCGTCCGGCAGATCGAGCTCGGCTTCGGCGGCCTCGATGGCGAGCATGGCGCCGCCTGCGGGGAGGGCCTGCATGAGGCGGGCTCGGGCGGAGACCAGGGTGCAGGCGTCGTCCAGGGACAAGATCCCGGCGACGTGGGCGGCGGCGACCTCACCGATGGAGTGGCCGACCAGGTAGTGGGGGTGGACGTCCCAGGACTCCAGGAGTCGGAACAGGGCGACCTGCAGTGCGAAGAGAGCGGGTTGGGCGTTGCCGGTCTGGTTGATCTCGGCGTCGTCGAAGGGCACCCGGAGCCGGACGGCGTCGAAAGCGTCGGCGAACACGGGGTAGGCGTTGTAGAGGTCCTCCCCCATCCCCGCGTACTGGGAGCCTTGGCCGGTGAACAGGAACGCTCGGTGGGAGGTCGCGGCGAGCTGTTCATGGAGGCCCTCCCCCGGCACGACGACGGCGCGGTGGGGGTGCCGGGTGTCGGTCACCGCGAGCGTCCGCGCGATGGCGGCCGCGGGCAGGTCCAGTGCGGTCAAGGAATCCGCCCTAGCGCGGAGGGCTTGCGGGGTGTGGGCGGACAGAACCCACACGGTCGGGGCCTCTTCGGGTGCCGCGGGCTCTTGGGTCGGTGGGACGTGTTCGAGGATGGCGTGGGCGTTGGTGCCGCCGATGCCGAAGGCCGAGACGGCGGCTCGGCGGTGCGGGCCGGACCAGGGCTGGGTGGCAGTGAGGACGGCGAGGGAGCCGGACCAGTCGATGTGGGGGCTGGGGTCGTCGGCGTGGAGGGTGGGGGGCAACGATCCGTGGCGCATCGCTTCGACGAGCTTGATGATGCCCGCGACCCCGGCTGCCGCCTGGGTGTGGCCGATGTTCGACTTGACCGACCCCAACCACAACGGCCGGTCGCGGTCCTGGCCGTAGGTGGCGAGGAGGGCTTGCGCTTCGATCGGGTCACCCAGTGCCGTGCCGGTCCCGTGCGCCTCGACAGCGTCCACATCGGACGGATTGAGGCCCGCATCGGCCAGAGCCGCCCGGATGACGCGTTGCTGCGCGGGGCCGTTGGGCGCGGTGAGGCCGTTCGAGGCCCCGTCCTGGTTGACGGCTGTGCCGCGGACCACGGCGAGCACCGGCCGGTTCGCGGCGACGGCGTCCTCGTACCGCATGAGCAGCAGCACACCCGCGCCCTCGCCCCAGCCGGTCCCGTCTGCTGCCGCGGCGAACGCCTTGCACCGACCGTCGGCGGCGAGTCCGTTCTGGTGCCCGAACTCCACGAACGCGGTCGGCGTCGACATGATCGTCACACCGCTCGCCAGCGCCATGTCGCACTCGCGCCCCCGAAGCGCCCGCACGGCCAGGTGCAACGCGACCAAACTGGACGAACACGCCGTGTCGACCGTCAGCGCGGGACCTTCGAGCCCGAACGCGTACGCGATCCGTCCGGAAAGGACAGCCGCCGCACTCCCGATCGCCAGGTGCCCCTCAAGCCCTTCCCCCGCCCCGGCAACCAGCGGCGCGTAATCCTGCCCGTTGGTCCCCGCGAACACCCCGACGCCAGCCCCCTTGAGCCCCGTCGGGTCCATCCCCGCCCGCTGGAAGACCTCCCAGGTGATCTCCAGCAACACACGCTGCTGCGGATCCATCGCCAACGCCTCCCGCGGCGAGATCCCGAACAACCCCGCGTCAAACCCCGCCACGTCGTCGAGGAACCCGCCAACCCTGGCGAACTCCGGCGCCCCCGCGAGATCCCACCCCCGGTCCCCCGGGAATCCCCCCACCGCATCCCCGCCCCGACTGACCAACCCCCACAATTCCTCCGGCGACCGCACCCCACCCGGGAACCGACACGCCATCCCCACCACAGCAATCGCCCCCCCAAGCGATCCGCCACCCCCCGCACCCTCTACCCCGCGCCCACCCCCACGCGACGTCAGCCCGCCACCCTCTTCGCCACGCCCACTCCCGCGCGACAGCCCCGCCCCCTCCGCCCCGCTCCCGCGCGACGGCAACCTCACACCCTCTGCCCCACGCCCATCCCCGCGCGACGGACCCATACCCCCGGCGCCACGCTCGCCCCCGCGCGACGACAGACCCGCACCCTCCGCCTCGCACTCACCCTCACGCGACGGCTCCCCACCCTCTACCCCGCGCCCACTCCCGCGCGACGACAACCCCACACCTTCTGCCCCACGCCCATCCGCACGCGACGACAGACCCCACTCGTCCGCACCCGCCCTCGCACGCGGCGTCAGCTCCCCACCCTCCGCATCGCGCCCGCCCCCGCGCGACAGACCCACATCTCCTGCGCCACGCTCGCCCCCGCGCGACGGCAACCCCACACCCGCCGCCCCGCGCTCATCATCACGCGACGACAACCCGACATCCCCTGCGCCACGTCCACCCCCGCGCGACGACAGTCCCACACCCTCGGCTTCGCGCCCACCTCCGCGCGACGGCAACTCCCGACCTTCTGCCCCATGCTCACCCCCGCGGGACGGCAAACCCCGCCCATCCGCGCCTGCGTTTGCGCCCGCACTCGCACGCGACGCGCGCCCCCCACCCTCAGCCTCGCGCCCATCCCCGCGCGACGGACCCATACCCCCTGCGCCACGCTCACCGATGCGCGACGACAGACCCATACTCTCCGCCTCACGCTCACCCTCACGCGACGGCCTCGCATCCTCTACCCCGCGCCCACCTCCGGGCGACGACAGACCCGCACCCTCCGCCTCGCGCCCACTCCCGCGCGACAGACCCGCACCCTCCGCCCCGTGCTCACCCTCGCGCGACGGCAGACCCCACCCATCCGCGCCTGCGCCCGCGCTCGCACGCGACGTCAGCCCGCCACCCTCCGCCTCGCGCTCACCTCCGCGCGACGGCCCCGCACCCTCTGCTTCGCGCTCGCCGACCGACGGCAACCCAGCGCCCTCAACCTCGCGCCCGCCCGCGCGCGAAGGCAGACCCCACCCTCCCTGGGGGGCCACCCCGCTCCAGTCTAGTGGGGTGGGGGGCTGGGGGGAGGGGGTGGCGGAAGGCTGTGGATGGGGGGCGGGGTTGTGGACAAACGGGGGGACGAGCAGGGTTCGCAGGTAGGCGGCGACAGCGGCGGGGGTGGGGTAGTCGAAGACCACACTGGCGGGTAGTGGCTTGTTGATCGCGGCCGACAGGGCGTTGCGGAGTTCCAGGCCGGTGAGGGAGTCGAAGCCGAGGTCGCGGAAGGCGCGGTCCGCCGGGACGGGGGTGGGGCGGCCGAGGATGGCGGTGGCGTGGGTGCGGACCAGGGTCTCCAGGTCCACCGGTGCGGCGTCGGGGGTGGCGGGGGTTTGGAAGGCGTCTAGGAGGGCGCCTGGGCGGGCGGGGAAGCGGGACCACGCGATGTCCGCGACGACGGTGTGGGGGGTGTTGGAGTCTAGGGCGCGGGCGAGGGCGGTCAGGGCGGCCGCGGGGGGCATCGGGGTGAGGCCGGTGCGGCGCAGGCGGTCGGCGACGGGGCCTGCGGCCATGCCTGCGTCGGCCCAGGGGCCCCAGGCGACGGCGGTGGCGGGGCGGCCTTGCGCGCGGCGGCGGGCGGCCAGGGCGTCCAGGGCGGCGTTGGCGGCGGCATAGTTGGCCTGGCCGGGGTTGCCGATGACGCCCGCCAGGGAGGAGAACACGACGAACGCGTCTAGGTCACCCGCGAGTGCGTCGAGGTGCGCAGCCGAGTCCACTTTGGCCTTGAGAAGAGCGGTGAAGCGCTCAGGTGTAAGGGATTCGATGACGCCGTCGTCTACGGTGCCGGCTGCGTGGAAGACGGCCGTGACGGGGTGGGCAGCGAGAAGGCCTGCGACGGCGTCGCGGTCGCTGGTGTCGCAGGACACGACGACCGCCTCGGCGCCGAGCTCGGCCAGTTCAGCGACCAACTCAGGCGCGCCAGGGGCTGCGAGACCCCTGCGGCTGGTGAGGACGAGGCGGGTAGCGCCGCGCGTGACCAACCAGCGGGCGATGTGCGCACCGATGGCACCCGTACCGCCGGTGATCAACACGGGGCCACGGGCGCGCCACTCCTGCCGCCAGACGGGAGCAGCGCGGCGCAAGCGTCGAGCCAGCGCGCCGGACCGGCCGAGCGACACCTGCCCCTCGTGTCCACTGAGGATCGAAATCAGGCGTCCAGCGGTACGGGGCGTGAGCGGGTCGGTGACATCGACCAAACCACCCCAACGCTCGGGGTGCTCAAGCGCGGCTACCTGACCGAACCCCCAGACCGCGGCCTGGTCCGGATCGGTCTCGGCGCCGTGCGTCACGCACCAAACGCGCGCTGACGTGGTGCGGACAAGGTGGAAGGCGTCCTGGAGGGTGCCGGTCGAGATCACGTTCTCGGCGTCGGCCGGATCGGCGGCCTCGACGAAGTTGGCGATGCCGAGCGGATCGGGGCCGTGCACCGCCCAGTTGCCCGACAAAGTCGCCGGTTCGAGGTCCAGCGGCTCCCAAGCGACCCGGTAACACCAATCGTCCACCTTGGACGCTAAATCCCGCGACCTGCGCCACGCGGCCAGGGCGGGCATGAGCTGGGCGAGGCTGTCCCGGTCAGCGCCGGACACCTGGAGGGCGGCAGCGACGGCGGACACGTCTTCCTGTTCGACAGCTGCCCAGAACCCGCTGTCGACGGGGCTCACCGAGGACGGGACGATCCAGAACGGTTCGCGCTGGAAGGAGTAGGTCGGCAGGTCAACCCGCTTGCCACCGTAGGGCTTCAGCACCGCCTGCCAGTCGACCGGGGTGCCGTTGACGTGCAACGCCGCCAACGCCCGCACAACAGCCGCGGGTTCGTCCAGCCCGGCCCTCAACACCGGCGTCCCGGCCTCGACCAGCCCGGACAGCACCGCGTCCGGACCGAGCTCCAGGCACCGCACCCCGTCCGGCACGGCCCCGGCGAACCGCACGGTCTCCCGGACCTGCCGCACCCAGTACGCAGCCGTCGCCGGATCACCAATTGAACTGTTCAACAATGGGATTGTCGGATTGTTGAACGATAGACCCGCGATAGCCTGCCGGAACTCGTCCAGCATGGGGTCCATGAGCCGCGAGTGGAACGCGTGCGACACCGTCAGCCGCTTGAACCGCCGGTTTTGTTCAACAATCCTACATTCGAACTGTTCAACAATCCCACAATCCCCGGATACCACAATCGAACGATCCGAGTTCACCGCAGCAAGGTCCAAGCCCTCGGGAAGCTCGATCTCAGACTCGCTGGCCTCCACCGCCAGCATGGCGCCACCGGCGGGGAGGGCCTGCATCAGCCGGGCTCGGGCCGAGACCAGCGTGCACGCGTCATCCAGGGACAAGATCCCGGCTACGTGAGCCGCAGCCACCTCACCGATGGAGTGGCCCACCAGCACGTCAGGGCGAACACCCCAGGACCCGAGCAGCCGGAACAGCGCGACTTCCAGCGCGAACAAGGCAGGCTGGGCATTGCCCGTCTCGTCGATCGCCGACTCATCCCACGGGATCCGAGACCGGATCTCGTCGAAAGCCGTGGCGAAGACCGGGAACACGCGGAGCTGCTGCCCCATACCCGCACGCTGAGCACCCTGACCGGTGAACAGGAACGCGAGCCTGCGCGACGCCATTTCTCCCCGGATGACCGCACCCGACACCCGGTCGGCGGCGAGGTCGGCCAGCCCATCGCGACCGAACACCACAGCCCGGTGCGCCAGCGACGGCCGGGCGGCGAGGGACACGGCAATGTCAGCGAGGTCCTCCTCAACCGCCACCAGCCGATTTCCCTGCGCGGCCAGACCTGGTGAAGCGGCAGAGGACACGAGCAGGGGGATCGGCGAGTCGTGAACCGCCTGGTCACCCGACTCAGGCTCCCGCAGCGGGGCATGCTCGAGAACCGCGTGGGCGTTCGTGCCGCTGATGCCGAACGACGACACCCCGGCGCGGCGGGGGCGGGACGACTCGGGCCAGTCGCGGGCCGAGGTCAGCAGCGAGACGGCACCGGCGGTCCACTCGACGTGCGGGGACGGTGCGTCGACGTGCAGGGTCGGCGGCAGGGTGCCGTGGCGCATGGCCTGGACCATCTTGATGATCCCGCCGACACCAGCGGCCGCCTGGGTGTGACCGACGTTGGACTTGAAGGAGCCCAACCACAAGGGCTCGGTGCGTCCTTGCCCGTAGGTCGCGAGCAGCGCTGAAGCCTCGATCGGGTCGCCGAGCGCGGTCCCCGTACCGTGCGCCTCCACAGCGTCCACATCGGACGAGCCGAGGCCCGCATCGGCGAGCGCGGCTCGGATGACCCGCTCCTGCGCCAGACCGTTCGGTGCGGTCAGACCGTTGGACGCGCCGTCGGAGTTGACGGCGGTGCCGCGCACGACAGCCAGCACGGTGTGGCCGTTCCGCCGCGCGTCGGAGAGCCGCTCGACCAGCAGGAGCCCGGCACCTTCGGCCCAGCTCGTCCCGTCCGCACCCGCGGCGAACGACTTGCACCGACCGTCAGCAGCGAGACCGCGCTGGCGGCTGAAGTCCACGAACACGGTGGGAGTCGACATCACCGTCACACCGCCGACGAGGGCGAGGTCGCATTCCCCCGAACGCAAGGCCTTCGCAGCCCAGTGCAGTGCGACCAACGACGACGAGCACGCGGTGTCGACCGTGACAGCGGGCCCCTCGAACCCGTAGTTGTAGGCGAGCCGACCCGAGACCACGCTGCCCGCGCCGCCGGTGGCGAGATAGCCCTCCACGTCCGGCGGAACGGTTCCCACCGCGTAGTCGTGGTACATCACGCCCGCGAAGACGCCGGTTTTGCTGCCGCGCAACGTGGTCGGGTCGATGCCCGCCCGTTCGAAGGTCTCCCACGACAGCTCCAGCATGATCCGCTGCTGCGGGTCCATCGCCAGGGCCTCGCGCGCGGAGATGCCGAAGAACTCGGCGTCGAAGAGGTGGGCGTCGTGTAGGAATCCGCCGTGACGCGAGTAGGTGGTCCCCGGGTTCTCCGGATCGGGGTGGTACAGGCCGGTCAGATCCCACCCGCGCTCGGTGGGGAACTCGCTGATCCCGTCGCGGCCGTCGACCACCATCTGCCACAGGGATTCCGGGCTGTCGACTCCTCCCGGGTACCGGCAGGCCATGGCGACGATCGCGATCGGCTCGTCGACCGCGACCTTGGTGACCACAGTGGACCGACGGGTTTCCGAAGCCAGTTCGGACCGCACGAACTCGGTGAGATCAGCGGGCGTCGGGTGGGAGAACACCACCGTGGCCGCCAGCGTGAGCCCGGTCGCGGCGGCGATGCGGTTGCGCAGTTCCACGCCCGTGAGCGAGTCGAAGCCCAAGTCTTTGAAGGTTCGTGCGGCATCCACGCGATCGACCGACGAGTGACCGAGAACGGCCGCAACGCTGTTGAGTACCAGGGAGTCCAGGTCACCCACTGCGGAGGGCTTCGACTCGACGGGCCGCAGCGGCGCCGCCACCGCGAGGACGTGGGGCCGATTCGGGGCGTGGTCGAGCAATGTCATGCCCTGGGCAGCGGTGAGCGTGCCGCCGAGGTGGGCGAAGCGCGAGCGGTCGACCGTCGCGCCCATTCCCTCGGCCCAGTGCCCCCAGCCGAGGGAGCGAGCAGGCAGTCCGTTGGCCCGCCGGTGGGCGGCGAGGCCGTCCAGGAAGGCGTTGGCGGCGGCGTACGCGGCTTGGCCCGCTGTTCCCACAGTCGAGGCGATGGAGGAGAACAGGACGAGTTCGACGCCCTCGCCCGCGAGCTCGTGCAGGTTGATCGCACCATCTACTTTGGACCTCAAGGTGGCGGCGATGCGATCGGCGTCGAGAACGTGGACGGGCGCGTCGTCCAGGGTGCCTGCGGCGTGGATGATCGTCGAGACGGGGTGAGCTGCGAGCAGCGCGGCCACGGCGTCGCGGTCGGTGACATCGCATTCGACGACGGTCGCGCCGAGTTCGACCAGGTTCCCCGCAGCTGGACTGGCGGCCCCGCGCCTGCTGGCGAGGACCACACCGATCCCCTGGGCCAGCAGGTGGCGGGCGACATGAGCGCCGAGTCCACCGGTGCCGCCGGTGACCAGAACGCTCTCTCCCCAGGTGGCGTGACCGTCGGTGGGCACTCGGACCGGCCGTGGCACAAGCGTTCGCCCCGCCCGGACGGCGATCTCCGACTCACCGACGGGAAGGGTGCTCGGGAGGTCTCCGTCGAGGAGCACGAACCGGCCGGGGTGCTCGGTCTGGGCGGAGCGCACCAATCCCCAGACGGCCGCCGCGGCCGCGTCGACCTGTTCGTCCTCAACGGACACAGCGGACCGCGTTGCGATGACGAGCTGCCCACTCCCGTCGGCCAACCAGTTCTGCACCAGCCGCAGGGCGTTCTGGACCGCCAGGTGGGTTCGTTCGACGAGATCACCGTCCGGGATCTCGACCTCGACGATCTCCGCGACGGGCTCGGTGGCAGCGACCGGTTGCCAGTCCAGGACGTAGGCGACGCCGTTTTCCCGCAACTGAGAAGCGGAAACGGGGCGGAAGGTGAGGGTGTCGACGGCCAAGGCAGGCGCGCCGGTCGAGTCGACCGCGTGCAGGGAGTACTCATCGGGGCTGCGACGGGTGAGGCGCACGTGCAGGGTGGTCGCGGTCCGGTACCGGGTGACACCGGACCAGGCGAAGGGAAGCAGCGGTGCGCCGTCTCGACCGAGCGCGGGCCCGATGGCGTGCAGCGCGGAGTCCAGGACAGCGGCCTGCGGCCCGTCGAGGTCGACGCGGGCGTGGATCGTGTCGCCGTCGTGCCAGACCTCCCGCAGGCCCTGGAATACCGGGCCGTAGTCCAAGCCCAGAGCCGCGAGGTCCGCGTAGTCGGGCGGGGTCGACGGGGTGGCGGGGAGGGCGACGGGCGCGGGTGTGTTCAGGGCTTCGCCGAGAGTGCCGACCGCGTGCGAGGTCCAGTCGTCGCCGGTCTGGCTGTCGACGGTGACGACCGCGCCGGTCACGGTGACCCGCAGCCGGACGGTGTCGCGTGCGGTGAACACGAGCGGCGCCAGCAGGGTCAGGTCGGTGAGCGCGGGCTTGCCGACCTCGGCACCCGCGTGCAGGGCCAGGTCGACGAACGCGGTACCGGGGAGGACTGCGGTGCCGCGCACGGCGTGATCGGCGAGCCAAGGGTGGGTGGCAAGCGACAGCCTGCCGGTCAGCACGACCCCGTCGTCCAGGGTGACCGCGGCACCGAGCAGGGGGTGATCGGTTGCCGAGAGACCAGCTGCCGCGAGCCCGGAGCTGGTGGCGGTGGGCCAGAACCGCTCGTGCTGGAACGGGTACGTCGGTAGTTCGACGTGACGCACTGGTCCGGGGTGAACCGCGTGCCAGTCGACGTCGACCCCGCGGACCCACAGGGCGCCGAGCGCGTCGGCGACGGTGTCCGGTCCGGGGCGCCCGCCGCGGGTGAGCGCGATCCCGTCGTCGACCAGCGCCGACAGCACGGCATCCGGCCCGACCTCCACGAACACCGCTCCGGAGAGCCCCGCCACCGCGTCGGCGAACCGGACCGTCTCGCGGACCTGCCGCACCCAGTACTCGGCCGTCGCCGGGTCACCGGGTGCACTGTTCACCAGTCGGATTGTCGGATTGGTGAACGACAGGCCGGTGACGACCCGGCGGAAGTCGTCCAGCATCGGGTCCATGAGCCGCGAGTGGAACGCGTGCGACACGGTCAACTGCTTCACGCGGCGACCTTGTTCACCAATCCTACTTTTGAACTGTTGAACAATCCTACGATCCCCGGATACGACAAGTGCACGATCCGAGTTGACCGCAGCGAGGTCAAGGCCCTCGGGCAGGTCGAGTTCGTGCTCGGCGGCCTCGACGGCGAGCATGGCGCCGCCCGCCGGGAGCGCCTGCATGAGTCGACCACGGGCGGCCACGAGGGTGCAGGCGTCGGCCAGGGACAGGACCCCGGCGACGTGGGCGGCGGCGACCTCGCCGATGGAATGGCCCACGACGGCGTCGGGCCGCACGCCCCAGGACTCCAGCAGGCGGAAGAGGGCCACCTCAACGGCGAAGAGTCCCGCTTGGGCGTGCACGGTCTGATCAATGGTGTCGTCGTCGAACGGCAAACGCGTGCGGATGTCGTCGAACACCGCCCGGAACGCCGGGAAGACCCGCAGGTCTTGGCCCATCCCTGGCCGCTGCGCGCCTTGACCGGTGAACAGGAAAGCCACCCGGCGAGCCTCGGCCCGCCCAGCGTTGGCCGCGTTGCCCGCCGCCAGCTCCGCCAGTCCAGCACGCAGGGTCTCGGAGTCGCCCGCACGCACCGCGGCTCGGTGCTCGAGCGCCGCACGCGTGGTAGCCGACGCGCTGGCCAGCAACCCGGGCGGGGCGTCGACGGCCAGGAGCCGGGCCGCCTGGGCGCTCAGCGCTTCCGGGGACCGGGCGGAGAGCAACACCGGGAACCCGGCGGTAGGCGTGTCCAGAACGGGTTCTCGAGCAGGAGGCTCTTCGATGATCGCGTGGGCGTTCGTGCCGCTGATGCCGAACGACGACACAGCCGCGCGCCGGGGTCGACCGCCCCGTTCCCAGGGGCGCGCTGAGGTGAGCAGCTCGACGGTACCGGTGGACCAGTCGACGTGTGGAGACGGTTCGTCGGCGTGCAGGGTCGGCGGCATCGTGTTGTGCCGCAGCGCTTGGACCAACTTGATCAGGCCTGCGAGGCCCGCGGCGGCCTGGGTGTGGCCGATGTTGGACTTCACCGAACCCAGCAGCACCGGCGCGGTCCGGTCTTGGCCGTAGGTGGCCAGCAGAGCTCCGGCTTCGATCGGGTCACCCAAGGTGGTCCCGGTGCCGTGACCTTCGATCAAGTCCACTTCGGATGGTTGAAGCCCGGCAGCGTCGAGGGCGTCGAGGATGACCCGCTGCTGCGCGGGCCCGTTCGGAGCGGTCAGGCCGTTCGACGCACCGTCGGAGTTGATCGCCGAGGACCGGACGACGGCCAGGACCTGGTTGCCGTCCCGCACCGCGTCGGACAAGCGGCGCACGGCCACGACTGCGACACCCTCGGACCAGCCGGTTCCGTCCGCGCCCGCGCCGAACGCCTTGCACCGGCCGTCGGCCGAGAGTCCGCCCTGGCGGGTGAACTCGGCGAAGATCCCGGGTGTCGACATGATGGTCACACCACCGGCGAACGCCAGGTCGCACTCGCCCGAGCGCAGGGATCGTGCCGCCAGGTGGAGCGCGACGAGGCCGCCGGAGCAAGCTGTGTCGACGGTGACGGCCGGGCCTTCGAAGCCGAAGGTGTAGGCGATCCGTCCTGATGCGACACTCGCGGTGTTGCCGGTGAGCAGGTAACCAGCGGTGTCGCCGGTCGCTTCGTGCATCCGCGGGCCGTAGTCCTGGGCCATCGCGCCGACGAACACGCCGGTTCGGCTGCCGCGCAGGGATTCCGGTGAAACGCCGAGCCGCTCGATCGCTTCCCAGGTGACCTCGAGGAGGTGCCGCTGCTGGGGGTCCATCGCGAGGGCTTCGCGCGGCGAAACGCCGAACAGCGCGGCGTCGAAACCGGCCGCGTCAGCCAGGAACCCGCCACGCTCCGGCAGGCCGTCGAGCTCCCAACCACGGTCGGTCGGCGGCGGACCCAGCGCTTCACGGCCGTCGATCATCAACTGCCACAACGCTTCCGGCGAGTCGATACCGCCCGGGAACCGGCACGCCATCGCCACGAGGGCGATCGGCTCGTCGGCGGCAACCGCCCTTCTGCGAGCGCGCGGCGCGCCGCCGAGGAGTTGGTCGCGGAGGTAGGCCGCGACGGCTTGGGGCGTCGGGTGGTCGAACATCAGGGTGGTGGGGAGTCGAAGCCCTGCGGCCACCGCGATCCTGTCCCGCAGTTCGACGGCGGTCAGCGACTCGAAGCCGAGATCCTTGAAGGTCAGCGCGGGGTCGATGGCGCCGGTGAAGCCGCCCGCGATGGCGGTGTGCGCGAGCACGAGGTCCAAGGCGCTGCGGGGATCGGCGAGGACCTTCGTCCGGAGTGAGTCGTCGTGCTCGGCGGGACGCTCGACCTCGGCGTTGCCGGGCCGCCAGTGCCGTTCTCGCTGGAAAGCGTAGGTCGGCAGATCAACGACGGCGGCCGCTGGTGGGGTGTAGTCGAGTCCACTGGCCACCAGCTCGGCGAGATTGGCCAGCAGCCGTTCCTGGCCGCCGTCGTCTCGGCGCGTGGAACCGACAACCACCGCGTCCACTTCGGACAGTGTGTCCCGGACGGCAGCCGCCAGCACGGGGTGCGGCGTCGACTCGACGAAGAACCTGAACCCCGCTTCGACCAGAGTCGTTGTCGCGGCGGCGAACTCGACGGTCCCACGGAGGTTGCGGTACCAGTAGTCCGCGTCGAGGGTGGGCGACCACTGGCCGGTGACCGTCGACAGGAACGGCACCCGGGGGTCCCGCGGCTCGATGTCGGCGAGCACGGCCAGCAGCTCGTCGCGGAGGGACTCCACGTGCGCCGAGTGGGACGCGTAGTCGACGGATATCCGTTTGGTGTCAACGGACACCGAGGCGGCGAACCCGTCGAGCGCGTCCGGATCACCCGCGACGACCACCGCCGACCGGCCGTTGACCGCGGCCACCGACAGCGAGGGCCAGTCCGCCAACCACGTCCGCACGTCCTCGACCGGGGCGGAGACCGACAGCATCCCGCCACGTCCGGCCAACGCCGTGATCGCGCGGGCCCGCAGGGCCACGACCTTGGCCGCATCCGCCAGCGTCAGGGCGCCCGCGACGTGGGCGGCGGCGATCTCGCCCTGCGAGTGGCCGACGACCGCGTCCGGCTCGACGCCGTGCGAACGCCAGAGCGCCGCCAGCGAGACCATGACCGCGAACAGGGCCGGTTGCACGACGTCGACCCGCTCCAGGTCCCCGGAGCGCAGGACCTCGACCAGCGACCAGTCGACGTGCGGGGCGAGGGCGGTGGCGCAGTCCGCGATCTTCGCGGCGAAGACCGGGTCGGTGTCGAGCAGGTCGACCGCCATGCCCGACCACTGCGAGCCCTGGCCGGAGAACAGGAACGCGACCTTGCCGTCGATCCGGGCGGCCTCAGCGACGCCTGCGGCGGGCAGCCCGACGGCGACGGCCTCCAGCCCGGCCTTGAGGTCGGCCTGGGTTGTGGCGACGATCGCGGCGCGGTGGTCGAAGGCGGTGCGGGTGGTGGCCAGCGAGTGCGCGATGTCCTGCGCGGAACCGTCGACCGCCGCCAGCCGCCTCGCCTGCTCGCGCAGCGCCGCTTTCGTCTTGCCGGTCACCACCGCGATGGTCGGGCGGGCGGCGGGAGTCGGTTCCGCTCGTGACTTCTCCGGCGCGGCGAGAACGACGTGACAGTTGGTGCCGCCCATACCGAACGCGCTGACACCGGCGATTCCGGGGCCGGAGAGTGGCCCGATTTCGGTGTGTACCCGGATATTCAACTCGTCGAGCGGAATGCGCGGATTGGGCGTGTGGAAATTGAGGCTAGGCGGGATCAACCCGTGCTCGACCACCAAAGCGGCTTTGATCAGGCCCGCGATCCCGGCCGCGCCTTCGAGGTGTCCGAGGTTGGTCTTGGCCGAGCCGACCGGTAGTGGGGTCGCGCGGGACTGCCCGAGCGCCGCGCCTAGAGCCGCTGCTTCGATCGGGTCGCCTAAGGGGGTGCCGGTGCCGTGCAGCTCGATGTAGCCGACGTCGTCGGGGTTGATGCCAGTGTGGGCGGCGCGTAGGACGTCCTCTTGCGCGTAGCGGCTCGGCGCAGTGAGGCTGGCTCCCCCGCCATCGTTGTTGACAGCGCTGCCCAGGATCACCGCGTGGACCCTGTCGCCGTCTCTTAGAGCTGCCTGCAGCGTCTTAAGGACAACCAGCCCGCCCCCTTCGCCGCGGACAAAGCCATTGGCCCTGGCGTCAAAGGTGTAGCAGCGCCCGTCCGGGGAGAGGCCGCCGAACTGCAGCGCGCTGACGGTGCTTTCCTCGGCGAGGTTGAGGTTGACCCCACCGGCGAGAGCCAGGTCGGTCTCGCCGCTCCGGAGGCTCTCACAAGCCAAGTGCACCGAGACCAGAGACGACGACTGTCCTGCGTCAACGGCCAGGCTGGGGCCGCGGAGGCCTAGTAGGTAGGAGACCCGGTTGGCGATGATGCTGCGGTGGGTGCCGGTCATCGTGTGCCGGTCGACAGCAGCGTCTTGGCGTAAGAGGGTTGTGTAGTCGTCCCAGATGGCCCCGACGAACACGCCGGTACGGCTACCACGCAAGTCCCGAGGAATCAGCCTGGCGTCCTCGACGGCCTCCCAGGCCAACTCGAGCGCGAGCCGCTGCTGCGGATCCATCCCAGCCGCTTCCCGCGGCGAGATCCCGAAGAACCCGGCATCGAACCGGTCTACGTGCTCGAGGAAACCACCCCGGGGGACCTCAGGCAGTCGCCACCGATCCGCGGGCACAGGCCCGGTCGCGTCAACCCCGTCGCGCAGCAACCGCCAATACGCCGCCGGATCACCCGCACCGGGAAAGCGGCACGAGTACCCGACCACCGCGATGGCCTCGGCGCGCACTTGCGACATGAATGCCTCAAACCCACTCGATACCGCGGGAACCACCCGAAGCCTGAACCGAATCCCGTGCGGAAATCCTCCATTTTCCTCACCCGGACCCTAGTTAGCCCCCTCCGGCACGGCCAACCCCTAAGCCCCCACCCCGTGCCCCTAACCAGCGACCCCACCCGACAACCCGGGCGGTGCGGGCAGCCGTGGGCGGGCGGCGGAGCCTGCCAAGTGTGATCCAGGGTTCACCCCGGTGACGACGAGCGACGGTACGATCACCGCCGCTACGGGTTCGAACCGGGCAAATCCGGCAGGACCCCCGCCCCCGCGACCTACCGCCAGGGCGGCTGACGAGCCTGAAGGGGAACCACAAGCGTGAACGCGGTGCAGCCTAGGGTCGAGGGCGGGACGGCGGCATTGCGGCTGCTCGGCCTGCACAAGGTGTTCGGTGAGTACACGGCGGTCGACCACGCCGACCTCACCGTCGCCCCCGGTTCGTTCTATGGACTCGTTGGTCCTAACGGCGCGGGCAAGACAACAGCGCTCTCTATGGCCGTCGGTCTACTACGTCCGGACGAGGGCCGCTCCGAGGTGTTCGGCGTGGACGTCTGGGCTGAGCCATTGGCCGCGCGCAAGCTCATGGGCGTTCTGCCCGACGGTCTTGCCTTGCCTGAGCGCCTCACTGGCCGCGAACTCCTCACTTACCTCGGTCAGCTAAGAGGCCTGGACGCCAAGACAGTCGCGGACCGCGCCGCGGAGCTGCTCGAGGTGATGGAGCTGACGGGCGACGCGGAGCGCACGCTCGTAGTCGACTACTCCACCGGTATGCGCAAGAAGATCGGTCTCGCCACCGCGCTCCTCCACGGACCCCGGCTGCTGGTGCTCGACGAGCCGTTCGAAGCGGTCGACCCGGTGTCGGCCGCCACGATCAAGCGCATCCTCAACCGGTTCGTCGCGGGCGGCGGCTCGGTGCTGCTCTCCAGCCACGTCATGGCGCTGGTCGAGCAGCTGTGCGACACGGTCGCGGTGATGGCCAAGGGCCGCGTGGTCGCCGAGGGGCCGCTCGACGAGGTCCGCGCGGGCGCGTCGCTGGAGGACACCTTCGTCGAACTCGTCGGCGTCAAGGTCGGCGGCGGGGAGGGCCTGTCGTGGCTGGCGTCCTGATCCGGATGAAGCTCGCCGTCCTGCGGCACACCATCGCCGGTCCGAAGGCGACCTGGATGCTCACCGGCGGTCTCGTCGGCCTGGCCATCGCCGCCGGGACGATCGCGCTCGCCACCGCGGACGCCGCCCCCGGTACCGTCGCCGACCTGCTCGCGGTCACGTTCGCCATCTGGGCCTTCGGCTGGATGCTCGGCCCCGCCTTCGGCGGCGACCCCGTCCTGCGCGCCGAACAGTTCGCCCTGGAACCCGTGTCGCGCACGCGCCTGGCCCTCGGCTTGCTCGGCGCGGCTTTCGTCGGTGTCACGACCGCGGTCACGTTGGTGGCCTTCATCGCGCTCGTCGTCTACGCCGCCCGGCTGGGCACTCTGTCCGTCATCGTGTCCATCCCGGCCCTGGTGCTCCAACTGACCCTCGTCGTCCTGCTGTCGAGGCTCGCGGCCCGGTTCTTCGGTGCGCTGGCTCGCTCCCGCACGGGCGCCGCCGTGACCGCCGTGATCACCGCGACGATGATGGTGCTCAGCCAGTCCGGCTGGGTCGTCTTCATCGCTCTCGACGTCGTGCTGCAGACCGGGTTCTCCAGCGCCACCTCCGTCGTGATCCGCGCACTGCCGTCCAGCTGGGGCGTTATCGCCGTTGAGGCCGCAGCACGCCGAGACTGGCTGTGGGTCGTGGGGCCCTTGTTGGCCTTGGCCGTCCTAGTGGTCCTGCTCGTGTTGCTGTGGGCCCGTGCCCTCGGCCCACAGCGGCTCGCTCGCCCCGTAGTGCGTGGCTCGTCTGCTGCGAGTGCGGCCAAGTGGGCCAACCGCGGACCGGTCACGGCGGTGTACGTGAAGGAGGTCCGCACTTGGCTGCGTGACCCTCTACGCGTGCAGACTCTCGTAGTCGCGCCTGCGTTCGCCCTACTGACCGGCCTGCTGCCACTGCTGTTCGACTCGACGGCCTTCTTGCCGTTCGTCGGTGCCACTACCGCGCTGATGGCCGCTACAACCAGCGCCAACCTCTATGGCCAAGACGGCACTGCGCTGTGGTTGACGCTGATGACACCTGGCAGCGAGCTCGCCGACGTTCGTGGACGCCAGCTCGCGTGGCTGATCTGGTTTGGCCCACTGTCGATCGCTCTGACCATCATCGGCACCGCCATCCACGGCGACCTCTGGCCCTGGGCCATCGCCGCCACCACAGCCACCCTGGGCGGCGGCGCGGGCCTAGTGGTGCTGACCTCGATCGACCAGTTGGTTCCCGGCCCGGACCCGCACCGCAACAAGAACTCGCCTCTAGACCACGGCGACGTCACCGGCCCTGCCTTCGTGGCACTGCTCCTGGTGCTCACAGCCGCCACCCCGGCCCTGTGCGTGGTGTTGGCAGGTGACCTGTTGAACATGCCGCTGCTGATGTGGGCAGGTGGTCCCGCAGGCGTCCTAACGGGCTTTGTCGCGTACTGGGTCTTGGGTGGTCTCGCGGCTAAGAGGCTTGCGGACCGCGGGCCGGAACTGCTGTACCTGATGCGTGCGGGCAAGGAACACGAAGCCGCTCTAAGCGCGGAAACGTCCGTCATCAAGGCCATGCCCCGCCACCGCCGGGGCCTCCTCTGGACGAGCTTCTTCATCGGCTGCCTGGCGACCTTCCCCCAGGGCCTGGTGCCCCTCGGCATGAAGCTCACCGGCGAGATCGAGCGGGTGTGGTTCCTGGCCCTGTACCTCCCCGAAGGCCTCCAGTGGCCGGTGATCGCCCTCATGCTCCTCATCGGCCTGAGCGCCTTCGCCCTGGCGGGCTGGGTCTACCTCACCGAGTCCCGCAAGCTCAAGGCCAAGCTCGAACGCAAAGCCGCCGAGCGCCAACACCAAGACCACCCCGTCGCAGTCGGTTGACCCCGCCGTCGCCTACAGCCCACCCAGGGGCTGTAGGCGACGCCCTAGAGCGGGATGTTGCCGTGCTTGCGGGTGGGGGCCGTGGTCCGCTTGGTGCGGAGGACGCGCAGCGCGGTGGCGATCTCCAGGCGCGTGCGCGCGGGCTGGATCACCCGGTCCACATAGCCGCGTTCAGCGGCGGCGTAAGGGTTGCTGAACGCGCGGCGGTACTCGTCGACCAGCCCGGCGGCGACTGCGGCGCGCTCGGCGGGATCGGCAGCCTGGAGGGTCCTGCGGTGCAGGATCTGGACAGCGCCGGTGGCACCCATGACGGCGATCTCAGCGGTCGGCCACGCCAGGTTGACGTCCGCGCCGAGGTGTTTGGAGCCCATGACCGCATAGCCTCCGCCGTAAGCCTTACGCAGGACGACGGTGACCTTAGGCACGGTGGCCTCGGCATAGGCGTAGATGAGCTTGGCCCCGTGGCGGACGATCCCTCCCCGCTCTTGCGCGACACCGGGCAGGTAGCCGGGAACGTCGGCCAGGGTGACGATCGGGATGCTGAAGGCGTCACAGAAGCGGACGAACCTCGCGGCCTTCTCCGAGCTCGCGATGTCGATTGCGCCCGCGTTCACCAGAGGGTTGTTGGCGACAACAGCGACCGAGTGACCGTCTACGCGCGCGAGCACGCACACGATGTTGCGGGCGTAGTCGGGCTGGACCTCAAGGTAGTCACCGTCGTCGACAACAGCCCGGATGACCTCGGTGACGTCGTAGCCGTGGTTCTCCGCGTCGGGGATCAGGCTGTCGAGCCGTTGGTCCAGTTCGGTCACGTCAGGCTCGTGGGCGTGTTCGTAGACCGGCAATGGGTCCAGGTTGTTGCTGGGTAGGTAACTGAGCAACGTCTGAACCCAGGCGATGGCGTCTTGTTCGTCGTCTCCGACGTAGTGCGCGTTGCCGGACACGGAGCTGTTGACGGCAGGGCCGCCTAGCTCGTCGAGTGTGGTGTTCTCGCCGGTCACCGCGGACACGACCTCAGGCCCGGTGACGAACATGTAAGAGGTCTTGTCGACCATCACGGTGAAGTCGGTTATCGCGGGCGAGTACACAGCCCCACCGGCGCAGGGACCCATCAGCAGCGAAATCTGCGGCACTACGCCAGAAGCGCGCACATTACGCATCCCGAGTTCGGCGTAGTGCGCCAAGGAGACAACGCCCTCCTGGATCCGCGCCCCACCGGAGTCGTTGATACCGATCACCGGGCAGCCGATGCTAAGAGCCAGGTCCATCACCTTGAGGACCTTGTTGCCGAACGCCTCCCCCATGCTGCCGCCGAGGGTGGTGAAGTCTTGGGAGAACACGCATACCTGGCGACCGTCTACCGTGCCGTGCCCAGTGACGACGCCGTCGCCGTAGGGCCGGTTGTGTTCCATGCCGAAGTCGGTGCATCTATGGCGCGCGAACTCGTCGAGCTCGACGAATGAGCCGGGGTCCAGCAGCAACTCGATGCGCTCGCGCGCGGTGAGCTTGCCTTTGGCGTGCTGGCGGTCGACCGCGCGTTTCTCCGCGATCTCGACGGCCTGGACGTGCCGAGCGGCGAGGTCGGAGATCCGATCCGCGGTGGTCGACATGGCTCGGTCCTCCTCACGGCTCAGCGATCAAGGTAGGGCCGAGCCGGGGCGGGGCAGTACCCCTAGCGCCCCCTGCACGCCGCTAAGCTGGGCTTATGGGGGCTTTTGGCAGGTTCTGGCTGGCTGACGCCATCTCGATGTTCGGGACGTACGTCACCACGGTGGCCGTCCAGGTGATCGCGGTGGTCGCGCTGTCGGCGTCGGCGACCGAGGTGGGCATCCTCAACGCCGCCCGCTGGCTGCCGTACCTGCTTTTCGGCCTCATCGCGGGCGTGATCGTCGACCGGTGCAGAAGGCGCCCGATGATGGTTGGCACCGATCTTGGTCGGGCTGTGCTCCTAGGGCTGATCCCGCTCTTGGCCGCGGTGGACCTGTTGAGCCTGCCGGTCTTGATCGCGGTGGTGTTCGGGGTCGGAGCCCTGTCGCTGCTGGGGGACGCCGCCTTCCAGTCCTTACTCCCGCGCATTGTCGAGCCGGACAGGCTTGCGTGGGCGAACGTGCGCATAGAGCAGACAAACTCGGTCGCGCAGACAGGTGGCCCGCTGCTGGGCAGTGGACTCTTGAAGCTGCTGGGTGCTCCCCTGGCCGTTCTTGTCGACGCGGTGTCGTATGTCGTGTCTGGCCTTCTTGTCTTGACTCTTAGGGTCAAGGAGGCGAAGCCCGAGCCCGTTGAACGGCACCTCTTAGCGGAGATGCGCGAAGGTCTGCGGTGGGTCTACCACCACCGCATGCTCGCCTCGCTCTCGCTCAGCTCGCATGCGCGGTTCCTCTTCACCGCTATGGCCAGTACTGCGTTCGTGCCCTACGCGGTAGGCGCGATCGGCCCAGCCGGGCTGGGGTTCGCGTACGCGGCGGCTGGCGTGGGCACGGTGGCAGGCGGCGGCATCTCGCTGCTCATCCACAGGAAGCTCGGCTTGGCACGAACGATCGCGCTCGGGCGGCTCCTCGCCGCAGCGGGCTTCACGCTGGTGCTAGCGGGCGATTGGGCTGTCTACGCCGGGCAGTTCCTCTTAGGCATAGGGCTCGGCGTCGAGGGGCCGCATGACGTCACCTACCGCCAGCAGATCACCCCGGACCGCCTACAAGGACGCTGCAACGCCACGATCCGGTCGTTCAACTGGGGGATGATCACCATCGGCGCGCCCGTCGGCGGGATCATCGGCGACGCGTTCTCCCTACCGGTGGCGTTGGTCGTAGGCGCCACAGGCATGTCATTGGCAGCCGTCGCGTTGTTGGTGTCTCCTTTCCGAGAAGCGAAGTCAGCCGTCTAGCTCGCTGTCGATAAGAGCGAAGATGGTGTCCTCTGTCGCCGCGTCGAGGTCTTCGTCGGCCTCGTCATCGACCGGCGTCCACTTCGCGAGTAGAGCAGCCAAGCGAGCACGGATGCGGTCGGCGTCCTGACCGGACAGCGACGGCAGCACGGCATCGATGCTGTCCAGTTCAGACAGCGCCACCGCTGTCGGGCTAGGCGGGGCAGGCACCAGATCGACTAAGAGCCGTTCAGCCATGGCTATAGGCGTCGGGTGGTCGAACACCAAGGTGGCGGGTAGCCGGACGCCGGTTGTGGTCGCGAGACGGTTGCGCAGCTCAACAGCGGTAAGAGAGTCGAATCCGAGGTCAGAGAACGCGCGTGCTGGGTCTACGGCTTCCGCAGAAGGGAAGCCGAGGACGGTCGCGGCGTTGTTGCGGACCTCTTCGACCAACACGCGGACCCGCTCTGCCGCAGGCAGTGCAAGAAGCCGTGCGCCCAGGTCGACCGGGGCCGCCGCGCCAGCCGCTCGGCGAGTGGACCGGGCTAGAGCGCTGAGCACAGCAGGCGGGTCATCGAGGGCACGCGGGTTGACGATGGCCGCGACCACAGCCGGGGTGGGCTCGGCGAGAGCCCGGTCGAGCAGGGGCAGCCCGGTGTCCGGGGTCAGCGGCGGGAAGCCGGTGCGGGCGAGGCGGTCACGGTCGGCGTCGGTCAGCTCGCCCAGCATGCCGCCCGCGAGGTCCCACGGACCCCAAGCAAGGGACCGCGCTGGGAGGCCGCGGGCGTGGCGGTGGTGGGCGAGTCCGTCGAGGAAAGCGTTTGCGGCGGCGTAAGCGCCCTGGCCGGGGGTGCCGATGGTGGCGGCGATGGAGGAGAACAGGACGAACTCGACCGCGTCCGGGACCGCGTCCCCCAGGGCCAGCGCCGCGTCGGCCTTCGCGTGCAGCACGCGAGCCAGCCGGTCCCGGGTCAACCCGGAGATCACGCCGTCGTCGAGCACACCGGCGGCGTGGAACACCGACCGGACCCCGAGCCCCGCTACGAGGTCACGATCCGCCGCGTCACCCGCGACCACCCGCACCCTCGCGCCCAGAGCCTCTACCGCAGCCACCAAGTCGTCAGGCGCCTTGCCGCCCCGGCTCAGCAGCACCAGGTCGCGGCGGCCCGCGGCGGCGAGGTGCCGGGCGACGAGACCGCCGAGCGCGCCGGTGCCGCCGGTGATGAGGACCGGGTCGGCGGGGTCGGGCACGGCGGGGATGGTCAGCACCACCTTGCCCACGTGCCTGGCCTGGCTCATGAACCGGAACGCCTCGCGCGCCTGTCGCACGTCCCACACCCGCCGCGGCGGCAGGGTGAGCGCTCCGGCGGCGAACAGGGCCATGACCTGGCCGAGGATCTGCCCGATCCGATCCGGTCCCGCCTCGGCCAGGTCGTAGGCCCGGTAGTCCACACCGGACACTTGAGCGCGGATGTCGGTCTTGCCCATTTCCAGGAACCGCCCACCCGGCCGCAACAATCCGAGCGAGGCGTCGACGAATTCGCCCGCGAGCGCGTTGAGGACGACATCGACCTGCGGGAACTTGGCGGCGAACGCGAGATCACGGGAAGAGGAGAGGTGGTCGTCGTCGAGCCCGGTGGCGGGCCATTTCGCGGGACTCGCGGTGCCGTACACCTCGGCTTCGAGATGACGGGCGAGTTGGACAGCGGCCATTCCGACACCGCCTGCGGCGGCGTGGACGAGGACGGATTCGCCTTGCCGCAGGTCCGCAAGGTCGACGAGGCCGTAGTAGGCGGTGGCGTAGACGATCGGCACACTCGCGCCTTCGACGAACGTCCAACCGTCCGGCAGGGGCACCAGGAGCCGCTCGTCGGTGGTGGCGACGGGTGCGAAGGCCGCGGAGAACAGGCCGAGCACGCGGTCACCAACGGCGAACCGGGTCACCTCCGGTCCGACCTCGGTGACCACACCCGCCGCCTCGCCGCCGATCGCGACCTCACCCGGGTACATCCCGAGGGCGTTGAGGACGTCCCGGAAGTTCAGGCCCGCGGCCCGCACGGCGACGCGGACCTCGCCGGGCGCCAGGTCGGGGTGGACGACGGAGGTGAGGACGAGGTTCTCGAGGGTGCCGCGACCAGTGGTGTCCAACCGCCAGGGGCCATCGGGGGCGGCGAGATCGGTGCCGGGGTCAGGAACGACACGCGGCACTAGCGCCGTCCCGGCGCGAATGGCCAGCTGCGGCTCGTCGGGGCACCGGACCAGGGCGGCCCACGGGTCACCGTCGATGTCGACCAGGCGCACCCGGCCGGGATCCTCGCTCTGCGCGACCCGCAGGAGACCCCACACAGCGGCACCGGGCAGGTCGGGCACGTCATCCCCGGCCTCAGCGGCGACGGCGCCCCTGGTCAGGACGGTCACCTTGGCGTCACCCAGGACGGCCGTGAGGCGGTCGAGGAGATCAGGGCCGCTGGAGCAGAGCACCACGTGGTCGGCATCGGCGTCGACCAGCGTCGCCCCCGCTTCGGCGAGCCCGACGGCCGCACCGAAGGTGTCGTCGCCCAGGACGGACCAGGTGCCAGCGGGGTCGGCGAGCGGGACGGGACGCCAAGCGAGGCGGTGCAACGGGGGCGCGGTGGAGGAGGTGGCGGCGGCCGCGCGGAGGACGACGTTGTCCACGGTGATGACAGGCGTCCCAGCGGGGTCGACGGCGAGGAGGGAAACGCCGCCGGGGCCGCTGGTAAGGCGCACGCGGAGGGTGGTGGCGCCGGTCGCGGACAGGCGGACGCCGGACCAGGCGAACGGAACACCAGCGTGTCCACTGCCGGTGGCACCGACCGCGAGCGCGTGCAGAGCGGAGTCGAGCAGCGCGGGATGAAGCCCGAACCCTTCTGTGTCCGGCAGCGTGACCTCGGCGAAGGTGGCGTCTTCGGTGCACCAGACCGCGCGCAAGCCTTGGAAGGCGGGACCGTAGGAGAGACCGGCCGCGTCGAGCTCGGTGTAGATACCGGTGATGTCCACGGGGTCGCCCGGCGGCGGCCAGGGAAAGTCCACAGTGGACGCGTGGGTGTCTGCGAGGGGAGGAAGCGAGAGAGTGAAGGGAGCGCCAGGAATGCCTCCCCGCGACGAACGGCTCGCCCGAGACTCCTCAGCGGCACTTCCGGGCGCGCCGGGGCGGGAGGAGGCGTGCGGATCCCGCGATGGGCCAGCGGCAGCCTGCTCGCCGGAGGCATCGTCAACAGCGACGATGCCCGGCAGCGACCGGCCCTTCGAGAACTCGTCGTTGGCGGCGGTACCTCCGGGTGCGCTGACGGCGGAGCCAAGGGGCGGGACATGCGAGTGCTGTTCGGCGGAGGGGCCGGCAGCCGGCATCAAGGGGTGTCCCTGGCCGACGGGGGTGTCGCCAGGCACGGTGGGGTTGTCGGCTGTGGTGAGAGTGCCGGTGGCGTGGAGGGTCCAGGGGTGGGGGGACCAGCCGGTGTCGTCGGCTGGTTTGGCGTGGATGGTCAGGGATCCGGCGGGGGTCAAGGCCACCTGGACCTGCACGGCGCCGTGGGCGGGGAGGGCGAGGGGGGCGTGGAGGACCAACTCCTCCAGGACCGTGAGGGAGTGGGGGTCGCCTGCGCGGAGGGCCAGTTCCACGAAGGCGGTGCCGGGCAGGACTGTGTGGCCGTGGATGCGGTGGTCGGCCAGCCAGGGATGGGTTCGGGTGGACAGGCGGGCGGTGAACAGGAGCGTGTCGGCGGCAGCGACGCCGATGCCTGCGCCGAGGAGGGGGTGGTCGGTGACACCCAGGCCAGCGGCGGTGACGTCTCCGGCCCAGGTGGTGGGGGTGGGCCAGTAGCGCTCGCGGGCGAAGGCGTAGGTCGGCAGGTCGACCTGCCTGCCGCCCCAGTTGGCGGTGATCGCGGTCCAGTCGACCGCCGCGCCGCGGACGTGCACCTCGGCGACGGCGCGCAACACGGTCTCGACCTCGTCGCGGCCGGAGCGCAGTGCGGGCACCGCGCCGCCACCGACGGCCGCGCTGAGCACGCCGTCCGGGCCCAACTCCAGGTACCGGGTGACGTCCTCCGCCCGCGCCACCGCGTCGGCGAACCGCACGGTCTCCCGGACCTGCCGGACCCAGTACTCGGCCGTGGCCGGGTCACCAGTTGAACTGTTCAACAGTGGGATTGTCGGATTGTTGAACGATAGTCCAGCGATCGCCTGTCGGAACTCGTCCAACATCGGGTCCATCAGCCGCGAGTGGAACGCGTGCGACACGGTCAGCCGCTTCACTCGCCGGTGTTGTTCACCAATCCTACGTTCGAACTGTTCAACAATCCTACGATCCCCGGACACGACAAGTGATCGATCCGAGTTCACCGCCGCGAGATCAACACCATCCGGGAGCTCGACCTCGTCCTCGGCGGCCTCGATCGCCAGCATGGCGCCGCCGGTGGGCAGGGCCTGCATCAACCGGGCCCGCGCCGAGACCAGCGTGCACGCGTCGTCCAGGGACAGGATCCCGGCGACGTGGGCGGCGGCCACCTCCCCGATGGAGTGGCCGATGAGAACGCCCGGGCGGATGCCCCAGGACTCGACCAGGCGGAACAGGGCCACCTGCAGGGCGAACAGCGCGGTCTGGGTGTACGAGGTCTGGTCCAGCTCCAGCCCGCCGCCGAAGACGACGTCCTTGACCGGCAGCTCGATCCGGTCGCACACCTCGTCGAACGCCGCCGCGAACACCGGGAACGCGGCGTAGAGCCCCGCGCCCATTCCGGGCCGCTGCGAACCCTGGCCGGTGAACAGGAACCCGGTGCGACCCTCGTCCGCCTGCCCGATCACCGCCCCGTCGAGGCTGACCGAGCCGAACAGCACCGCCCGGTTCTCCAGCACACCCCGGGACCCCGCCAGCGACCAGGCCAGGTCGACCAGGTCGTGCCCGCTGTCGCGCAACGCCTCCACCTGCGCGACCAGCCCGTGCTCGGTCCGCGCGGACACCGGCAGCACGACCACCGCGGGCGGCGACCCGACCGGCACCTCCTCGGGCAGCTCCGGTGCCGACTCCAGCACGACGTGGGCGTTGGTGCCGCTCATCCCGAACGACGACACGCCGACCCGCCGCGCCCGGTCGACCCGGGGCCACGGCCTGGCGGCGGTCAGCAGTTCGACCGCGCCAGCCGACCAGTCGACGTTGGGTGAGGGCCGGTCGACGTGCAGGGTGGCGGGCAGGACGCCGGAGCGCAGCGCGCCGACCATCTTGATCACGCCTGCCACGCCGGACGCGGCCTGGGTGTGGCCGATGTTGGACTTCACCGACCCCAGCCACAGCGGCTCGGCCCGGTCCTGCCCGTAGGTGGCCAGCAGGGCCTCGGCTTCGATCGGGTCGCCGAGCCTGGTCCCGGTGCCGTGCGCCTCCACGGCGTCCACTTCGGACGCTTCGAGTCCGGCGTCGGCGAGCGCTTGGTGGATGACGCGCTGCTGGGACGGCCCGTTGGGCGCGGTGAGCCCGTTGGAGGCGCCGTCGGAGTTGACCGCCGAACCCCGCACGACGGCCAAGACCCGGTGGCCGTTGCGCAGCGCGTCGGAGAGGCGCTCGACCAGCAGCACTCCGACGCCCTCGCCCCACCCGGTGCCGTCGGCGGCGGCGGCGAACGACTTGCAGCGGCCATCGGCGGCGAGGCCGAGTTGGCGGCTGAACTCCACGAAGGCCGACGGCGTCGACATGACGGTGACACCGCCCGCCAGGGCCAGTTCGCAGTCGCCCTGCCGCAGCGCGCGAACAGCCAGGTGCAGCGCGACGAGACTGCTGGAGCACGCCGTGTCCACGGTCAACGTGGGCCCTTCGAGCCCGAACGTGTAGGCCACGCGGCCGGACAACACCGCGGCCGCGTTGCCGGTCCCCTGATGGCCTTCGCTGACTTCGCGCGCACCCACGAGCAACGCCGGGTAGTCCTGCCCGCTGGTGCCTGCGAACACGCCGGTCCTGCTGCCCCGCAACGACTCCGGGTCGATCCCCGCGCGCTCGAACGCCTCCCAGCACGACTGGAGCAACAACCGTTGCTGCGGGTCCATGGCCAGCGCTTCACGCGGGGAGATGCCGAAGAACACCGGGTCGAACTCGGCGACGCCGTCGACGAAGGCGCCCTCGCGGACGTAGGAGGTTCCGTCGCCGCCGTTCGGGTCGTAGACGCGGGCGAGGTCCCAGCCCCGATCGGCGGGGAACTCGCCGATGCCGTCGCGGCCGTCGGACACCAGGCGCCACAGGTCTTCCGGGGAGCGCACGCCCCCGGGGTAGCGGCACGCCATGCCGATGATCGCGATCGGTTCACCGTCGGCGGCCGAGATCGTCTTGTGCCCCACCTCGGCCTTGGGGCGGGCGAGCGCGAGGAGGTGGTTCGCGAGCGCGGTGGGCGTCGGGTGGTCGAAGACGATGGTGGTCGCGAGCTTGAGGCCGGTGGCCGTGGTGAGGCGGTCGCGGAGTTCAACGGCGGTGAGGGAGTCGAAGCCGAGTTCGGTGAACGCCTGGTTCGACTTGACAGCGGCCGGATCGGCGTGCCCGAGGATGGTGGCGGCGTTGGTGCGCACCAGGTCGAGCAGCGTGCGGCGGTGGTCCTCTTCGGACAGGTGGGAGCGGTCCGGGGCGGCGGGGGCCTCAAGTGCGGGGGCTGGGCTGTCGATAAGGTCGTCGAAGAGGTGTTGCGGTCGGGCGGTGGTGAACGAGGGCACGAAGCGGGCCCAGTCGACATCGGCGACGGTCACGCAGGTGTCCCGCTGGTCGACCGCTTGGGCCAACGCGGCGATGGCCATGGCCGGGTCGAGCGGGTTCAGGCCGCGTTTGCGCAGGTAGTCGGCAGTGCTGTCGGCACCGGCCATGCCCGCGCCCGCCCACGGGCCCCAGGCGATGGCCGTGGCGCCGGTGGCCTCCGCGAGCGCGTCGAGGGCCGCGTTGGCCACGGAGTACGCCGATTGTGAGCCGCTCCCCCAGGTCGCCGACACCGAGGAGAACAGGACGAGCCGGTCGAGGCCGGGGTATTCGGCCAGCACCCGCGCGGCGGCGACCTTGGCGTTGAGCGTCGCCGCGAAGTGCGCGAGGTCCGCCTCGGCGATGGGCGCGTAGTCACCGGTACCGGCCGCGTGGAACACCGAGACTGGCGGGTGTTCAGCCAGAAGCTGCGACAGCGCAACGGGGTCGGACACGTCACAGGGAGCCAAGGTGACCCTGGCACCCCGGGATTCCAACTCCTGGGCCAGATCCACCGCCTCCTGGGCGCTTCGGCTGGCCAGCACGAGGTGTTCGGCGCCGCGGTCGGCCAGCCACCTGGCAACATGATGCCCGAGCGCACCGGTGCCGCCGGTCACCAAGATAGTCCCTTGTGGACTCCACTGCCCGGCGGCCTCAGCGGGCGCGGGCGCGAGGCGGCGGGCGAACAACCCGCTCGCCCGGACGGCGAGTTGATCCTCGCCGCTGGTGATCGCGGCGACGAGGAGGGCGGCGGCCGAGTCGTCCAGTTCCGCGGGGAGGTCGACCAAGCCGCCCCACCGTCGCGGGTGCTCAAGGGCCGCGACCCGGCCGAGCGCCCACAGCGGTGCGGCGAGCGGCTTGGCCAGCGGCTCGTCGACGGCGACCGCGCCTTGGGTGGCGAGCCAGATCGGGGGCCCGTCGGCCCGGAGCAGGTCGAGGGTGTCGGCGATGCCCTGTGCGACAACGGGGTGATCCGGGTGCGGGTCGGTGCTGGTCAGCAGCGAGAGCACCGCGTCGGCTTGTTCTGGCCCGTCGGCGATCGTGGCGCCGTGGGCACGCAGTGCGCTGGTGCACCAAGTGGCGATCGCGGAGTCGGGGTCGTCGGTGAGCACGTGCCACGCGCCGGTGAGCTGGGCCGGAGCGGTGGTGGTGGGCTTCCAGGTCACGCGGTAGCGGAGGTTCGTGGTGGAGACGGGCCAGAAGTGGGTGCGCTGGAAAGCGTAGGTGGGGAGGTCGACCCGCTGACCTGATTCCGCCCAGGTGAACGGGATTCCAGCCACGAATGCCTGCGCGAGACCGCGCCACCACATCTCGACGCCGTCCCGGTTCGCGCGTTGCAGCGGGATGGCGATCGCGTCCGGCAACTGGTCGCGCACGGCCGCCGACAGCACCCCGTCCGGCCCGATCTCCACGAACCGGGTGACCCCCTTCGCCGCGAGCCCCTTCACGGCGTCGGCGAACCGCACGGTCTCCCGGACCTGCCGCACCCAGTACTCGGCCGTCGCCGGGTCACCGGGTGCAGTGCTCACCAGTGGGATTGTGGGATCGTTGAACGATAGCTCCGCCACCACCTCGCGGAAGTCGTCCAGCATCGGGTCCATCAGGCGGCTGTGGAACGCGTGCGACACGGTCAACCGCTTCAGGCGCCGGTTTCGTTCACCAATCCCACGTTCGAACTGGTCAACAATCCCGCAATCTCCCGATACCACAATCGAACGATCCGAGTTCACCGCGGCCAGGTCGAGCCCCTCGGGGAGTTCGACCTCAGACTCGGTGGCCTCGACCGCGAGCATGGCGCCGCCTTCCGGCAACGCGCCCATGAGCCGAGCGCGCGCGGACACCAGGGTGCAGGCGTCGTCGAGGGTGAGGACGCCTGCGATGTGGGCGGCGGCGATCTCACCGACGGAGTGGCCGACCACGTGGTCCGGGGTGATGCCCCACGACTCGACGAGCCGGAAGAGGGCCACCTCCAGGGCGAACAGCGCCGGTTGAGCGAGCTCGGTGCGGTCGAGGTTCCCGGCGGGGTCGACGCCGAGCCGAGTGCACAGCGAGTCGAACACCCCGGCGAAGACGGGGAAACGGCGCAGGTCAGCGCCCATGCCCCGCCATTGGGAGCCTTGGCCGGTGAACAGGAACGCGGTCTTGCCCGGCACGACTTCACCGACCACAGTGGACTGATCCGGCGTCCCGCCCGCCAGCGCAGCGAGGGCAGCGGCGCGATCGGCACCGGGGAGAACGGCGGCACGGTGGTCCATGGCCGCACGTGTTGTCGCCAGCGAGAACGCGACATCGCCCTGCGCTGCTGTCACCGCGATGAGTCGAGATGCTTGTGCGCGAAGGGCTTGCGGGTCGCGGGCGGAGATCAGCCACGGCAGGTCGGCATCGTTGGGCGGCTCGGCAGCGGCCACGGGCGCCTGTTCCACGATCGTGTGCGCATTGGTTCCGCTCACACCGAAGGCGGAGACGGCGGCGGTCCTCGGACGCTCCACTTCGGACCACCCGCGCGGTTCGACCAGCAGTCGAACCGCCCCGGAGGTCCAGTCGACGTGCGGCGACGGAGCGTCGAGGTGCAGCGTCGCGGGCATCACACTGTTGCGCATTGCCTGCACAACCTTGATGACGCCCGCGATGCCCGCGGCGGACTGGCTGTGACCGATGTTGGACTTGATTGAGCCCAGAAAAACTGGGACCCCCGTACGCTGTCCGTAGGTGGCCAGCACCGCGGACGCCTCGATCGGGTCGCCGAGGACCGTTCCGGTCCCGTGCGCCTCCACGAGATCGACATCGGCGGCGGTCAGCCGGGCGTCGGCGAGCGCGTCGCGGATGACCCGCTGCTGGGCGCGACCGTTGGGTGCGGTGAGCCCGTTGGAGGCCCCGTCGGAGTTGACCGCGGAACCCCGCACCACGGCGAGGACCCGGTCGCCGTCACGGAGCGCGTCGGCCAGCCGCCGCACGAGCAGAACGGCGACCCCCTCAGACCACCCCGTCCCGTCCGCCCCCGCGGCGAAGGACTTGCACCGGCCGTCGGCCGCCAACCCGCGCTGCCTGCTGAACTCCACGAACGCCGACGGGTTGGCCATCACCGTGACCCCGCCCGCGATCGCCATGTCGCACTCGCCCGCCCGCAGCGCCCTGACCGCCAGGTGCAGCGCCACCAACCCGCTCGAACAGGCGGTGTCCACGGTGACCGCAGGCCCCTCAAGGCCGAACAGGTACGCCACTCGTCCACTGAGGACGCTCGTGGCCGATCCGGTCAGCCCGTAGCCCTCGTCGGGGACCGCGTACCCGTATCCGGAGGTCGTTGCCCCCACGAACACCCCGGTCCGGCTGCCCCGCGCCGACGTGGGGTCGATCCCCGCGTGCTCGAACACCTCCCAAGACGTCTCCAGGAGCAACCGCTGCTGCGGGTCCATGGCCGCGGCCTCGCGCGGGGAGATCCCGAAGAACGCCGGGTCGAACCACCCGGCCGAGTGCACGAACCCGCCTTCGCGGGCGTAGGAGGTTCCGTCCCGAGTGGACTCCGGGTCGTAGAGCCCGCTCAGATCCCAGCCCCGGTCGGCCGGGAACTCGGAGATGCCGTCGCCGCCGCGGGCCAGCAGGTCCCACAGGTCGTTGGCCGACTCGACCCCGCCGGGCAGCCTGCACGCCATGCCGACGATGGCGATCGGCTCGTGCGCGGCGTCGGCCAGGTCCCGGTTTCGGGCTTTGAGCCGCTCGTTCTCCTTGAGCGAGGTCCGCAGCGCCTCGACGTACTGCTCAACGGACGCGGCCATCGCTATTCCCCATCTCCCGCAGCGACCAGCCGCAGTAGGTCCTCGCCCGCCATGGTGTCCAGGTCGGTGGGGGCGTTGGTGTCTTCGGCAAGGCCCGCCAGGCGCAGCAGCGGTTCGAGCAGCCCCGCTTGCTCCAAACGGGACAGTGGGATGGCGGCGATCGCGGCCCGCACGCCCGCGTCCTCGCCACCCGAGAGCTCGGTGAGCAGGTGTGCCGCGAGTTCGGCCGGGGTCGGGTAGTCGAAGACCACCGTGGCCAGCAGGGACAGGCCGGTCGCCGTGGTGAGGCGGTTGCGCATCTCGACCGCGGTCAAGGAGTCGAAACCCAGGTCGCGGAACGGCCGACCGGGGTCGATCCCGCCGAGGTCGTTGTGGCCGAGGATGGTCGCGGCCTCGGCCAACACGAGGTGCGACACCAGGTCCGCGCGTTCGTGCGCCGCGGTTTCGGCCAGGCGCGCGCGGAACCAGCCGGTGTTCTCGGGTTCGGCAGGCGCGTCAGTGAGCTCGGACAGCAGGGGGCTGGGGCGCGCGGCGGTGAACGCGGGCACGAACCTGGTCCAGTCCACCCCCGCGACGGTGAGGACACGATCGTCACCGGCGACGGCCTCGGCCATGGCGGTCAGCGCCTGGTCGGGTGCGAGCGCGATCAGGCCTTGGCGGCTGAGGTCCGCGCCTGCCGCCATGCCGTCACCCGCCCATGGCCCCCAAGCGATGGACGTGGTGCGGGGACGGGCGGTGGCGAGGCCGTCGAGGTAGGCGTTCGCGGCGGCGTAGGCGGCTTGGTTCGCGCCGCCCCAGGTGGCGGCCGCGGAGGAGAAGAGGACCAGTTCGGCCTCGGGGCAGAGTTCGGCCAGGTGACGGGCTCCGTCGACCTTGCCCGCGAACACGGCGGACAGGGTGTCGGCGTCGAGGTCGGGGATGCGGCCGAGACCGCCGACGCCTGCCGCGTGGATGACGACATCGGGCCGGTGTTCGGCGACCAGCGCGGCCACAGCGTCCCGATCGGACACATCGCAAGCCACCACGGTAGCGGGTAGGTCCACCTGGGACGGGCGCCTGCTGACGACCACGACCCGGTCGGCGCCGGACTCCGCGGCCCACCTGGCCACGTGCTGACCGAGTGCGCCGGTACCTCCGGTGACCAGGACAGTCCCGTGTGGACGCCATGTCCCGGTGGGCGCCGGTGCTCGGCGAAGTCTGCGGCCCTCGATCACCGACGTGATCCGGATCTGGTCCTCGCCGCTGGTCAGCGCACCGGCGAGCAGGGCGGGGTCGAAGTCGCCGCCAGGGAGTTGAATCGTGCCGCCCCAGGTGGTGGGGAGCTCCAGGGCAGCACTGCGGCAAAGACCCAACACGGCCGCGTTGTCGGGGGTGTCACCGAAGGTGAGCGCCCAGACCTTCGTTGGCCGGGCCGCAAACGCTTGCAGGGTACGCAGCGTCGCAGCGAGGTCTTGGGCGGTGAGGACCCCGGCGAGCGGTCGCCCGGTGTCCTCGCGGACCACGGTGGCGCCGTGCGATTCCAGCGCGCGGACGACTGGATCAGGGGCGCCGAGGACCAACCAGGTGCCGGCGAGCACGGGTGACGGCGAGGCCGCGACCGGCGCCCACTCGGTCCGGTAGCGCCACAGCGCGGTGTCGGCTCCGCGGGTCGGCCAGTAGCGCTCGGTCTGGAACGCGTAGGTGGGGAGGTCGATGACCTGGCCGCCCCAGTCGGTGAAGACGGCGGTCCAATCGACGGGGACCCCGTGGGTGTGGGCGGTGGCGACGGCGCGTAGGAGGGTGGTCACGTCGTCGCGGCCCGCCCGCTGGGTGGGGATGCCCTCGACCAGCGCGGACAGGACGCCGTCCGGGCCGAGCTCGATGAACCGGGTGACGCCTTGCTCCCGCGCTGCGGCCACGGCGTCGGCGAACCGAACCGTGGAACGCACCTGGTCGACCCAGTACTCGGGGACGCTGACCTCGGCCGACCCACCGGTCGGCAGGAACTCGATCTCCGGCCGCTGGTACCGCAGGCCCTTCGCGACCAGGGCGAACTCGTCGAGCATCGGGTCCATGAGGTGGCTGTGGAACGCGTGCGAGACGGCCAGCCGCTTCACCCGACGGCGTTGTTCAACAATCCTACGTTCGAACAGTTCAACAATCCTACAATCCCCGGATACGACGAGTGAACGATCCGAGTTCACCGCGGCCAGGTCCAGGCCCTCGGGGAGGTCGAGATCGGACTCGGCGGCCTCGACCGCGAGCATCGCGCCGCCCTCGGGCAACGCACCCATGAGCCGTGCGCGGGCGGAGACGAGGGCACAGGCGTCGACCAGGGAGAGGACCCCGGCGACGTGGGCGGCGGCGAGTTCGCCGATGGAGTGGCCGATGACGAAGTCCGGTCGGATGCCCCAGGACTCCAGCAGCCTGAAGAGCGCGACCTCCAGCGCGAACAACGCAGGCTGGGCGACCGCCGTGTGGTCGAGTTCTCCTTCGAAAGCCGCCGCCAACAGCCCCAACTCGCTGCACACCTCGTCGAAGGCCCGCGCGAACACCGGGAACACGCGCAGCGCCAACCCCATGCCAGCCCGCTGCGCTCCTTGCCCGGTGAACAGGAACGCGACCGGACCACTCCCCGCGGTGCCAACGACCAGATCGCTCGACTCGGTCCCCTCGGCCAACGCTCGCACCCCGTCGGCCGGGTCGGCGGCGATCACGACGGCCCGGTGTTCCAGCGCCGCCCGCGTCACCGCCAGCGACCGCGCCAGGTCCACCGGTTCCGCCTCGACCTCCAGCAGCCGCTGAGCCTGCGCCCGCAACGCCGCGGCCGACCGCCCGGATACCAGGAACGGCAACACGTCAGGTGCCGTACCCGCGGCAGCGACCGGCGCGGGGCCCGCCTGCTCCAGGACCACGTGGGCGTTCGTGCCGCTCACCCCGAACGACGACACGGCCGCCCGGCGGGGCCTGTCCACCACTGGCCAGGGCCGCGACGAAGTCAGCAGCCGCACCGGCCCCCAGGTCACGTGCGGCGACGGTGCGTCGATGTGCAGCGTCGCGGGGAGCGTGCCCTGGCGCAGTGCGTGCACCATCTTGATCACACCCGCCACCCCGGCGGCGGCCTGGGTGTGCCCGATGTTGGACTTGATCGACCCGAGCCACAGCGGCTCGACCCGCCCGGGCCCGTAGGTGGCGGTGAGGGCCTGCGCCTCGATCGGGTCGCCGAGCACGGTCCCCGTCCCGTGCGCCTCCACGACGTCCACATCGGACGGCAGGAGCTGAGCGGCCGCCAGTGCCTGCTCGATGACCCGCTGTTGGGCGGGGCCGTTCGGGGCGGTCAGCCCGCTGGAGGCACCATCGGAGTTGACCGCCGATCCGCGGACGACCGCCAACACCGGGTGACCGTTGCGCTGGGCGTCGGAAAGCCGTTCGAGCAGAAGCACACCGACGCCTTCGCCCCAGCCGGTGCCGTCGGCGGACGCGGCGAAGGACTTGCAGCGGCCGTCGGCGGCGGTGCCCTCGTCGAAGCCGAACCCGGCGAACATCATCGGCCCGGCCATTACCGTCACCCCGCCCGCCAGGGCGAGCGTGCACTCCCCCGACCGCAGCGCCTGGGCGGCCAAGTGCATCGCTACCAGCGACGACGAGCACGCAGTGTCCACAGTGACTGCGGGACCTTGCAGGCCGAGGCTGTAGGCGACCCGCCCGGACAGCACGCTGTTGGCGTTGCTAGTGCCCAGGTAGCCGTCGAGCACCTCTGCGGGGACGGACGTCGCGTAGTCGTTGTACATCACGCCCGCGTACACGCCGGTTCGGCTGCCGCGCAACGACAACGCGTCGATCCCTGCCCGCTCCACCGCCTCCCAGCAGGCGTGGAGCAGCAGTCGCTGCTGCGGGTCCATGGCCAGCGCCTCGCGCGGGGAGATCCCGAAGAACCCGGCGTCGAACCCGCCCGCGTCGGCCAGGAAGCCGCCTTCCGCCGACCCGGGCAACGCGGCCAAGTCCCAGCCCCGGTCGGCGGGCAGCGGTCCCAGCGCGTCGACCCCGTTCGACACCAGCTCCCACAGGTCTTCCGGGGAGGCGACACCGCCGGGGTAGCGGCACGCCATGCCGACGATCGCGATCGGCTCGGCCGCCCGCTCCCGCAGCTCGCGCACCTGCTCGCGCGCGGTGCGCAGCTCCTCGGTCGCCCGCTTGAGGTAGGCGAGCAGCTTCTCCTCGTCGGCCTGCGCCATGACCGTCCTCTCAGGACTTCTCGAACTCGCTGTCGAGGAGGTCGAAGATCTCCTCGGCTGACGCGGAGGTCAGGTCGTCGGTGGCGGCGCGGGTGTCCCACCTGGCGGCGAGCGCCCGCAGCCGGGCCGCGACCCGCTCCCGGTCGGCGTCGGTGTGCACCCCGCCGAGGGAGTGCTCCAACCGGGTCAGGTCCGCCAGGACCTCGTCGGTCGCCGACGCCGGGGCGAGCTGCTCGCGCAGGAACTCCGCCACAGCGCCCGCCGACGGGTGGTCGAACACCAGGGTCGCGGGCAGGCGCAGCGCCGTGGCCGTGGCCAAGCGGTTGCGCAGCTCGACGCCGGTGAGCGAATCCAAGCCCAGGTCGAGGAACCCGCGATCCGGGGCGACCGCGGTGGCGTCGGGATAGCCGAGCACAGCGGCGACTTGACCGCGCACCAGGTCCAGCAGGATCCGGCCGCGTTCGCCGTCGCCCGCCGCGTCGAGTCGAGCACGCACATCCGCGACGGCCTTGGTCTCCGAACGCACTAGGGAACGCAGCACCGGCGGTACGGCACCACGTCCCCGCAACGCGCCAGGGGTGAACACCATCGGCACGACGGCGGCATCCCCCGCGGCCGCGGCCGAGAACAGCGCCATTCCATCCTCAGTGGACAGTTGACCGAGGCCGGACCGCATGACCCGCCGCACATCGGCCTCGGTCAGCTCCCCGGTCATGCCGGTGCGCTGCGCCCAAGGACCCCACGCCATCGAAACACCCGGCAGGCCGAGCGAACGCCTGTGCTGCGCCAACGCGTCGAGGAACACGTTCGCGGCGGCGTAGTTGGCCTGCCCCGCACCTCCGAACACGCCCGCGGCCGAGGAGAACAGCACGAACGCGGACAGGTCGGCGGTCAATTCGTGCAGGTTGATCGCGCCGCGCACCTTCGGGGCCAGCACTGTGGCGAGCCGCTCAGGGGTCATCGCGGTCAGAACGCCGTCGTCGAGCACGGCCGCCGTGTGCACGACCGCGTCCACCCGGTGCTCGGCGAGGAGCCCGGCAAGCGCTTCCCGGTCGGCGACGTCGCAGGCCACCAGCGTAGGCCGCGCACCGAGGTCTGTCAGCTCAGCGAGCAAGGCATCCGCACCGTCCGCGCGTGGGCCGGATCGGCTGGTGAGCAACAGATCCCGGACGCCGTGCTCGACAACGAGGTGTCGAGCCAGGGCAGCGCCCAGGGTGCCGGTCGCCCCGGTGACCAGCACGGTTCCGGTGAGCCCGGTGTCGCCTTCGGGGATCGGCTGGCGCACGAGGCGGGGTACGAACACCTGTCCACCGCGCACCGAGACCTGCGGTTCTCCCGACGAGACCGCGGCCGCGAGCAGGTCGGGGTCGTCCACGTCAACCAGGAGGAAGCGGTCCGGGTGCTCAGATTGCGCGGACCGCACCAGCCCCCACACCGGCGCCGCGACCAGGTCCTGCCCGTCGATCGCGCCGCGCGTGGCGACGACGAGCGGTACAGCGGCCAACCGCTCGTCGGAGATCCACGCCCTGACCAGTTCCAGCGCCTGGGCGGCGGCCCGCTCCGCCGCGTCGGCGACCGGACCCTCGCCCCCGACGAACTGGGCGACGACGACGTCGGCGGCCAGGTTGTCCAGCAGGTGGTCGAGGTCGGCGTGCGCGCTGACCTCGTTGCCCGCCTCGATCAGCGCAGCACCGAGGCGCAGTTCGTCGGTGCCCAACAGCGCCCAACGCGAGGTGCCAGGGTCAGCAGGGGTGATCGGGGTGGACCAGTCGAGCCGGAAGAGGGCGTCGGCGATGGCTCGCCTGGCCGCCGACAGCTCGGCCCCGATCGGGCGGGCCACCAGCGACCGCACGTGCCCAACAGGGGCGCCCTGCTCGTCGGTGACCTGAAGCTCGATGCCGTCCTCGGTCTCGGTTAGCCGGACGAGCAGGGTACGCGCGGTGGTTGGCCTCAGGGTCACGCCGGACCAGGAGAACGGCAGTTCAGCGGGCCGGTCACCGCCTTCGCGCAGCAGCCCGATGCCGTGCAATGCGGCGTCGAGCAGTGCCGGGTGCACGGCGAAGCCGGTCGACGACAGCTCCTGCGGCAAGGTGACCTGCGCAAACAGCTCGCCTTCTCCCCGCCAGGCCGCGGTGAGGCCCTGGAACGCCGGGCCGTAGCCGTAGCCGAGGTCGGCGATCGAGTCGTAGAACCCGCCCAGCTCGACCGGTTCCCGAACTGTCGACCAGTCGAACTCCAGCCGCTCCGACGCACCGAGCAGGCCGGTGGCGTGCTTCGTCCACTCCAGACCATCCACACTGGAGTGGATGGACACCTCGCGGCGCGCGTTATCGTCCGGCGCACCGACTGCCACCTGCAAGGACACCGAGTCCTGGGTGCCGAGTACGAGTGGCGTGCCCAGGGTCAGCTCAACCACGTCCGGGGCGCCGACCTGCGTACCGGCGTGCACAGCGAGCTCGACGAAAGCCGTTCCGGGCAACAGGATCGTGCCCAACACAGTGTGATCGGCCAGCCACGGGTGCGTGCGGGAGGAGATCCGACCGGTCAACACCAACCCGTCCCCGCCTGCCAGCGGCACGGCTGCACCGAGCAGCGGGTGGTCGGCGGCGGTCAGGCCCGCGGCGGAGACGTCGCCCGGTCCGGCCGAGAGGAGTTCCAGCCAGTAGCGCTGACGCTGGAAGGCGTAGGTGGGCAGTTCGACGGTCCGCACGGGCAGGCCGTCGAATGCGGCACCCAGGTCGACCGGACCGCCGTGAACGTGCAGCTCAGCGGCCGAGAGCAGGAACCTGGCCAGGTCGCCCTCGTCGCGGCGGAGGGTGCCGACGGCGACGATGTCGTCCACCGTCTCGCTGATCGCCGGAGTCAGCACCGGGTGCGGGCTGACCTCGACGAAGAACCGGTAGCCGGAGTCGGCGAGCGCGCGGGTGGCGGTCTCGAACTCGACGGTGTGCCGGAGGTTGCGGTACCAGTACTCGGCGTCGAGGCCCGCGGTGTCCAGCCATTCGCCGGTCACCGTGGACCGGAACGGGATGCGTGCCGACCGAGGGGTGATCCCGGCAAGCACCCGCCGGAGTTCATCTTCGATCTGCTCCACTTGGGACGAGTGCGACGCGTAGTCCACCGGGATTCGCTTGGCGCGCACGCCGTCGACCTCGCAGTCGGCGAGGAACCGCTCGACCTCACCGGCGACCACGACCGTGCCGGGCCCGTTCACCGCCGCGATCGACACCTGACCGTCGTACCGGGCGAGTCGTTCGCGCACCTCGACAACGGGCAGCGACACCGAAACCATGCCGCCCTGCCCAGCCAGTGCGACGATGGCCCGGCTGCGCCTGGTCACCACGAGCGCCGCGTCCGCGAGGCTCAGTGCGCCCGCCACGTACGCGGCCGCGATCTCGCCCTGGGAGTGGCCGACAACCGCGTCCGGCTCGACTCCGTGCGCCCGCCACAGGGCCGCGAGCGACACCATCACCGCGAACAGCACCGGTTGCACGACATCGACCCGGTCGAGGCCGTCACCGCTGGTCAGCACGTCGAGGAGGTTCCAGTCGACGTGCGGCGCGATCGCTTCGGCGCAGGCGTGCAACTCGGCGGCGAACACCTCGTCGCCCGCCAACAACTCCGCGGCCATCCCGACCCATTGCGAGCCCTGACCGGGGAAGACGAAGACGACCTTGCCGTCCCGCGCTCGGCCCAGCACCGCGGTGTCCAAGTTGTCCAAAGCGGACACAGCGGTGTCGAGATCGGAAGCGACGAACGCGGCCCGGTGGTCGAAACGCGCCCTCGAAGTGGCCAGGGAGTAGGCGACATCCGCTGCCGACGGCCGCGCCTCGCGCAGGTGGTCCCGCAGCTTGGCCGCTTGCTCCAGCAGTGCCGCCGGGGTGCGGCCGGACAGCACCCACGGCAGCGGCGCGGTGACCTCGCCGGGGTCGGTCGGGTCGGCGACGTACTGCTCCAGCACCAGGTGCGCGTTGGTCCCGCTACCGCCGAAGGAAGACACCGCCGCGCGACGAAGGCGGTCCACGCCGGGCCAGGGCACGGTATCGGCCGCGAGTTCGACGGCACCTGCAGACCAGTCGACGTGCGGGGTCGGTTCGTCGATGTGCAGGGTCTTCGGGACAACACCGTGGCGCAGCGCGAGCACGGTCTTGATCACCCCGGCGACGCCGGACGCCGACTGCGTGTGGCCGATGTTGGACTTCACCGACCCCAGCAGCAGCGGCACGTCCCGGCCTTGGCCGTAGGTCGCGATCACCGCCTGCGCCTCGATGGGGTCGCCGAGCGTGGTCCCCGTCCCATGCGCCTCCACCATGTCCACATCGGACGGAGAAAGTCCCGCGTCGGCCAGCGCCGCTCGGATGACCCGCTGCTGCGACGGCCCGTTCGGCGCGGTCAGGCCGTTGGAGGCGCCGTCCTGGTTGATCGCGCTGCCCTTGATCACCGCGAGGACCCGGTGACCGTCGCGCACGGCCTCCGACAGCCGCTGGACGAGCAGCACGCCGACGCCCTCACCCCAGCCGGTGCCATCGGCGGCCGAGGCGAACGGTTTGCACCGGCCGTCCGCGGCGAGCCCGCGCTGCCTGCTGAACTCGGTGAACGATGTCGGCGACGGCAGCACCGCCACACCACCGGCAACGGCCAAGTCGCACTCACCCCGCCGCAACGCCTGCACGGCGAGGTGGATCGCCACCAGCGAAGACGAACACGCGGTGTCCACAGTGACCGCTGGACCTTCGAGCCCGAACGTGTACGACACGCGCCCTGACGCGGCCGCTGTCCCAGTGCCCGACAGGAAGAACCCTTCCGCGTCGCTCCCGGGCGCCAAGGCACCGATTCCGTACCCCACAAAGGAAGTACCCACGAACACGCCCGCGCGGCTGCCGCGCCGAGTGGCCGGGTCGATGCCCGCGCGTTCGAACGCCTCCCAGGTGGCCTCCAGCAGCATCCGCTGCTGCGGGTCGGTGGCCGTCGCTTCACGCGGGCTGATGCCGAAGAACTCGGCGTCGAAGTGCCCGGCGTCGTGGACGAAACCGCCTTCCCGCACGTAAGAGGTACCGGGGTTGTCGGGATCCGGGTGGTAGAGCGCTTCGAGGTCCCAGCCGCGGTCGTCGGGGAACGGGGTGATCGCGTCGGTGCCGGCCATCACCAGGCGCCACAGGTCTTCCGGCGAGTCGACGCCACCCGGGTAGCGGCAGCTCATGCCGATGATCGCGATCGGTTCGTCCGAGGCCGTGGTCGTCACCTGGGTGTCGTCGGCCAGGCCGAGCACGTCGGCGAGGAGGTGACCGGCCAGGGTGCGCGGGGTCGGGTAGTCGAAGACCAGGGTCGCGGGCAGGCGCCTGCCGGTGGCCGCGGTGAGCCGGTTGCGCACGTCGACGGCAGTCAGCGAGTCGAACCCGAGGTCGCGGAACGCCCGGTCGGCCTCGACGGCGGTCGGGTCGGCGTACCCGAGCGCGGCGGCGGCTTGTGCGCGGACCAGGTCGAGCAGGTAGCCCGCGCGGTCGCCCTCCGGCAGCGCCAGCACCCGGTCGCGCAGGTCGTCGCTCTCAACTGCGTTGTCCTCGACCCGCGCTTCGGCGATCTCGGCGATCAGCGGCCGCGGGCGGGCGGCGGTGTACCCGGGGGCGAACAGCGGCCAGTCGATGTCGGCGACGGTGAGGCAGGTGACGTCGGCGTCGAGTGCCCGCTGGAGCGCGGCGACGGCGAGGTCCGGGGCCATCGGGCGCAGGCCGCGGCGGCCGAGCGCGGCGACCGCGGCGGCGTCGGCCATCCCGCCGTCGGCCCAGCCGCCCCAGGCGATCGAGGTGGCGGGGCGGCCGTGGGCGCGTCGGTGCAGGGCGAGCGCGTCGAGATAGGCGTTGCCGGCCGCGTACGCGGCTTGGCCCGCGCCGCCCCAGGTCGCGGCACCTGACGAGAAGAGGATGAACGCGTCGAGGTCACCCGCGAGTTCGTCGAGGTAAGCAGCGCCCGCGACCTTGGCGGCGGTCACCTCGGCGAGTTCCTCAGCGGTGATGTCGGCGATCGGGGTGGATTGGGCGACACCGGCCGCGTGCACGACCGCGTCGACCGGGTGCTCGGCGAGCAACGCGGCGACAGCGGTCCGGTCGGCGACATCGCAGGCCGCGACCACAACGCCCAGTTCGTCGACCAACTCGCGGGCACCGGGGGCCTCGAGACCGCGGCGGCTGGTCAGGACGACCTTGTCGGCGCCGCTGTCGACAAGCCAGCGTGCGACCCTGGCGCCGAGGGCACCGGTGCCGCCGGTGACGAGCACAGTCCCCTGTGGACGCCATGGTGATCCGGCCGGGACGTCGGCTCGCACCATGCGACGGCCGAACACGCCCCACGACCGCACGGCGATCTGGTCCTCGCCTGTGCTGAGCGCGGCGAGCGCCCTGGCGATCACCCGGTCGTCGACCTCGGCGGGCAGGTCGAGCACCCCGGCCACCTGGCCGGGGCGTTCCAGGGTGCCGACCAGGCCGAGACCCCAGGTCTTCGCCTGGTTCGGGTCGCGCAGCGGGTCGGTGCGGCCGACCGACACCGCGCCGGTGGTGACCAACCACAGTGGACCGTCGGACTTGACGAGGTCCAACACCTGGTCCGGCGTGTCGTCCAAGCCGAGCAAGGACACCACGCCGGTGAACGTGGTCCCGGCAGGCAGGGCCGGGACGATCATCGGATCAGCACCGACCGCGGCGATCTGGGCGGCGAACCGGGCAGCCAGCTCGGTCTGGGCACCGGCGACGATCGCCCAGGTTCCGGTGAGTTCGACGGTCTTGGACACCGCCACCGGACGCCACAAGACCTCGTAGCACCACTCGGCCACTGTGGACTCTTCGCGCGCCTTCGCCCGCCAAGCGGCCAACGCGGGCAGCGCTGCCGCGTCGATGCCGATCGCGTCAGCGTCTCCCCGGCCCACGGCGGCCCAGAACGCGGCGTCCTCGGCGGTCGACTCGGCGCCCTCGACCGGCTCGAACCAGTACCGGGACCGCTGGAACGGATAGGTGGGCAGGTCGATGTCGTGCCCGCTGTGCGACCAGACCGGCTCGATGCCGCGCACGTGCGCTTCGGCGAGCGAGGTGGTGAACCGGTCGCCCTCGTCGCGGCGCAGCGTGGCGAGCACGATCGGGTCCGCGACACCGGCGTCGTCGGCGGTCTCACCGATGCCGCCTGCCAGCACGGGGTGGGGGGCGCACTCGATGAAGGTGCCGTGGCCGTCGTCGAGCAGCGCGCGGGTGGCGGCGGCGAACTGGACCGGGCGGCGCATGTTGGTGAACCAGTAGTGCGCGTCGAGACCGGTCGTGTCGAGCTGACCACCGGTGACGGTCGAGTAGAACGGCACATCGGAAGCGCGGGGCACGACCGGGGCGAGGACGGCCAGCGCCTCAGCGCGCACGGTGTCGACGACCGGCGAGTGCCCGGCACCGTTGATGCGGACCTTGCGGACCCGCACCTGCTCGGCTTCGAGTTCGGCGACGAGCTCGTCCAGCGCGGCGTGCGGTCCGGCGACGGCGGCCGAGCGGGCGCCGTTGACGGCGGCGATAGTCAACTCACCGCCGAAGCGCGCCAGCCGGGCGCTGACCTCGTCCGGTGGCAGCGACACCGCCGCCATCGCACCCTGGCCGACGAAGCGCAGCAACAGCTTGCTGCGCTCGGCGACAACGAGCGCAGCGTCCTCAAGCGACAGTGCGCCCGCGAAGTGCGCGGCGGCGATCTCGCCCTGGGAATGGCCGACGACCGCGTCCGGGGTGATCCCGTTGGCCTGCCACAACCGGGCCAGCGACACCATCACCGCGAACAGCACGGGCTGCACGACATCCAGCCGGTCCCAGGACTCGGGGTCGCGCAGGGCATCCTCGACGGAGAACACGACGTGCCGCTCCAGCGCGGCGGCGCACTCGCGCACGGAGTCCCGGAACACCTCGGACTCGCGCATCAGGTGGTCGGCCATCCCCGACCACTGGGAGCCCTGACCAGGGAAGACGAACACGGTCCGGCCGGTCCGGCCGACAACACCCTGGATCAGGCCGGGCGCGGGCAGATCCGCCGCGAGCGCGGACAGTTGGGCTTCGTGGTCGGGACCGAGGAGCACGGCGCGGTGCTCGAACCAGGTCCGCTTGGCCAAGGAGTGGCCGATGTCGGCCGGATCAGCGGCGACACCGCGCAACTGGTCAGCGCGGTCGCGCAGTGCGGCGGCGGACCGGGCGGACAGCAACCACGGCCCGGGAACCCGGTCGACCTCGCGCGGGTCCGATTCGGGCGCCTGCTCGAGGATCGTGTGGGTGTTGGTGCCGCTCATGCCGAACGAGGACACAGCGGCTCGGCGCGGGCGGCCGGTGTCGGGCCACTCGACGCGTTCGGTGAGCAGCCGCACGCCCTGGTCCCACGGGACGTGCGGGGTCGGCTCGTCGATGTGCAGCGACCGGGGCAGCGTGCCGTGCCGCAGCGCGAGCACCATCTTGATCACGCCCGCAACACCGGCGGCCGACTGGGTGTGGCCGATGTTGGTCTTCACCGAACCCAGCAGCAGCGGGTGCACACGGTCACCGCCGTAGGTCGCGATGACGGCCTGGGCCTCGATGGGGTCGCCGAGTTCGGTGCCGGTGCCGTGCGCTTCTAGCGCGTCCACTTCGGACGGTTCGAGGCCCGCGCCTGCGAGGGCCTGCTCGATGACCCGCCGCTGCGCGGGACCGTTGGGGGCGGTGAGGCCGTTGGAGGCACCGTCCGAGTTGACCGCCGAACCCTTGACCAGCGCCAACACCGGGTGCCCGTGCTTGACCGCGTCGGAGAGCCGCTCGACGAGCAGCATGCCGACGCCCTCGCCCCAGCCGGTGCCGTCGGCGGACTTCGCGAACACCTTGCACCGGCCGTCGGAGGCGAGCGCGCCGCCCTGGGCGGCGTCGATGAACATGCCGGGCGTGGTCATGACGGTGACACCACCGGCGAGGGCCATGTCGCACTCGCCGTTGCGCATCGCCTGGATGGCGAGGTGGAGGGCGACGAGGCTGCTGGAGCAGGCGGTGTCGACGGTGAGTGCGGGGCCTTCGAGGCCGAGCGCGTAGGCGAGCCTGCCGGAGATCACGCTGGTCGCGGTGCCGGTGAGCACGTGCGGGCGCGATCCCTCGGGGATGTCGAAGTGGCCGATGCCGTAGCCGGAGGTCGCGGTACCGATGAAGACACCGGTGCGGCTGCCCTTGAGCTGACTCGGGTCGATGCCCGCGCGCTCGGCGGCCTCCCAGGAAGTCTCCAGCAGGAGACGCTGCTGGGGGTCCATCGCCAGGGCTTCGCGCGGCGAGATCGAGAAGAACGCGGCGTCGAAGTCGGGGGCGTCGTCCAGGAACCCACCGACGAAACCGTGGTCGGTCCACCCCCGGTCGGCGGGCACGGCGCCGATCGCGTCGACCTCGTCGAGGACCAACTGCCAGAGGTCTTCGGGTGTGTTGGCGCCACCGGGGAAGCGGCAGGCCATGCCGACGATCGCGATCGGATCGTCGGTGCTGACCGCCGCCCGCCGGGGCTGAACGCGCTTGTCCGCCGGGGCGTCGAGGAGTTCGCGCAGGTGGTCGGCCACGGCGGCAGGCGTGGGGTGGTCGAACACCAGGCTCGCCGGGAGCGGCTTGCCGATCTTGAGCGCGAGGGTGTTGCGCAGTTCGACGGCGGTGAGCGAGTCGAACCCGAGGTCCTTGAACTGCTTGCCCGGGTCGATCGAGGCCGCGGAGGGGAAGCCGAGGACCGTGGCGGTCTGCGCGCACACCAGGTCGACCAGGCGGGAAGTGTCGACCTGGGCGGCGGCGACCGGGCGGATCAGGGAGGTCAGCAGCGGCGGGATCGGTTTGCCCGCCAGGGTTCGGCGGTCCAGCGCCACGGGGACGACAACCGGGCCGGGCACAGCGAGCGCGCTGTCCAGAAGCGACAGACCGTGGTGGACGGTCAGCGGCGGGTAGCCGGAGCGGGCGATGCGGGCGATCTCGGCCTCACCGAGTGAACCGAGCATGCCGCCTTCGGTCGCCCACGCGCCCCAGGCGAGGGACAGACCGGGGAGTCCAGCGGACTGGCGGGCAGTGGCGAGACCGTCGAGGAAAGCGTTGGCGGCGGCGTAGTTCGCCTGGCCGGGGCTGCCGAAGGTGCCGGAGATCGAGGAGAACAGGACAAAGGCGTCCGGGTCGGTCAGCTCGTGCAGGTGTTGGGCCGCAAGCGCTTTCGGCCCGAGAACTGCGTGCAGGCGTTGCGGGGTCAGCGACTCGAGCAGGCCGTCGTCGAGCACCCCGGCGAGGTGGAACACGGCCGTGAGCCGGGGCAGGCCCGCTACCAGGGCTTCCAGTGCGTCCCGGTCGGTGATGTCGCACGCCAAAGTCCGGGCGCCGTCGACCGAACCCGCACCGGAGCGGCTCACAAGGACGACATCGCGCGCGCCGGAACCGATGAGGTGCTCGGCGAGGACCCGGCCGAGGGCACCGGTGCCGCCCGTGATCAGGATCGTGCCGTCGGGGTCGATGGCGCGCGGCAGGGTCAGCACGACCTTACCGGTGTGGCCGCCCTGACCGACGAACCGGAACGCCTCGGGCGCGCGGCGCACGTCCCAGGCCCGGATCGGCGGCGGGGTGAGCACACCCGCGGCGAACAGGGCCATGACCTGGGTGAGGATCTCGCCGATCCGGTCCGGACCCGCCTCGCCGAGGTCGAACGCGCGGTAGCCGGGGACGCCTTCGCGGACGTCGGTTTTGCCCATCTCGATGAACCGGCCACCCGGTCGCAGCAGGCCGAGCGAGGCGTCGACGAACTCACCCGCCAGCGCGTTGAGGACCACGTCGACCTGCGGGAACTTGGCGGCGAACGCGAGATCGCGCGACGACGAGAGGTGATCGTCGTCCAGTCCGGTGGCGGGCCACTTCGCAGGGCTCGCGGTGCCGAAGACCTGCGCTCCGAGGTGACGGGCGAGTTGGACGGCAGCCATTCCGACACCGCCCGCGGCGGCGTGGACGAGGACGGATTCGCCTTGCCGCAGGCCCGCGAGGTCGATCAAGCCGTAGTAGGCGGTGGTGTAGACGACGGGGATGGCGGCCGCGGTGACGAAAGACCAGCCAGCGGGCATCGGCGCCAGAAGGCGCTCATCGGTGATCGCCTCAGGGCCGATGGCACCGGTGACCAGGCCGAGGACGCGGTCGCCGACTTGGTGCCCTGCAACAGCGGACCCGACCTCGGTCACCACACCCGCGACCTCACCGCCGAGGTCGACCTGACCGGGGTACATGCCCAGGGCGTTGAGGACGTCCCGGAAGTTGAGCCCCGCGGCCCGGACGGCCACCCGGACCTCGCGCTCGCCGAGTTCCCGCGGCGCGACCGGGGCCAGGACCAGGTTGTCGACGGTCCCGCGTTCGGTGATGTCCAGTCGCCACGCACCGTCCGGGACCGCCAGCCCAGTATCCACAGGGGACAAACGAGGGGCGAAGGCGGCGCCGCCGCGGACCGCGACCTGCGGTTCACCGGTGGCGAGGGCGATGTCGACATCGCCGTCGACCAGGACGACCCGGCCGGGGTGCTCGGACTGGGCGGATCGCGCCAGCCCCCAGATCGCGGCCTTGGCCGGGTCGACGTCGTCGCCGGGGGCGGCGCGAACGGCGTCACGGGTGTTGACGACCACCAGGTCACTACCGACGAGGGCTTCGCGCAGAGCGGGGAGCACTTCGTCCACATCGGACCCGGTGACCACCACGTGGGCCGGGACCGCCTTGTCTGCGAGGACAGGGACCCAGGTGACGTCGTAGAGGTCGGTGGTCGTGGACGTGGCGCGCGCGGGCCGGGTGACCACGCGCTCGACGAACACGGCCAACTCGCCGTCCGGGTCGACCGCCGTGACCGACACCCCGCCGCCGGGCGCGGGCGAGACCTTGGCCCGGAGTTCGTTCGCCCCGGTGGCGCCGACAGCGACCCCGGCCCAGGTGAACGGGATGCCCGCCTGCCCACCGACCGCCTTGGCGGCGACGGCTTGGAGGGCACCGTCGAGCAGCGCCGGGTGCACGAGGTGGCTGCGGTCGTCGGTGGTCAACTCCACGAAGACGTCCTCGCCGCGCACCCACACCGCCCGGATCGCCTGGAACGCAGTGCCGTAGACCAGACCGGCGGCACCGAGACGGTCGTAGACGGAACCGGGGGCGACGGGCTCGGCGCCCTCCGGCGGCCAGTGCGCGAAGTCCGGGGCAACCAGCTCGGGCGGCTGCGCGAGAACACCTGTGGCGTGGCGGGTCCACTCTTGGCCTGCGAGTCGCGAGTGGATGGTCAGGGTGTCGCCGGTCGTCGACAGCAGGACCTCGACGGATCCGGACTCCGGGAGCACCAGGGGGTTCTCGAGGACCAGTTCGGCCAGCGCGGGGGCACCCGCGCGGGCACCCGCGAACAGCGCCATCTCGACGAAGGCCGTTCCGGGCAGGACAACCTGACCGTGGACGACGTGGTCGGCCAGCCAGGGGCGGGACGCGACGTCGAGGTGGGCGGTGAACAGGTGGCCGTCCGGGGTCTCCGCCGCGCCGGTGAGCAGCGGGTGACCGGTGGCGCCGAAGGCCGCCGACACACCCGGCCGCGGCCAGTAGCGCTCCCTGGCGAACGGGTAGGTCGGCAGGTCGACCACACGACCGCCGCCCAGGACCGACCGCCAGTCGACCGGCACCCCCACGACGTGCAGGGCGGCGACCGCCCGCAACAGTGATTCCGGCTCGTCTCGCCCGGCCCTCAGCGTCGCGACCCCCGACACCAGCGCCGACAGCACGCCGTCCGGCCCCAACTCGAGGTGGTGGGTCGCCCCGGCCCGCTCGACCGCCGCGCTGAACCGGACCGTCTCCCGGATCTGCCGCACCCAGTACTCGGGCGTGGCCGGGTCACCAGTTGAACTGTTCAACAGCGGGATTGTGGGATTGTTGAACGATAGACCCGTGATCGCCTGGCGGAACTCGTCGAGCATCGGGTCCATCAGGCGGCTGTGGAACGCGTGCGACACGGTCAGCCGCTTGAACCGCCTGTTTTGTTCACCAATCCTACGTTCGAACTGTTCAACAATCCTACAATCCCCAGATACCACAATCGAACGATCCGAGTTCACCGCAGCCAGGTCGAGGTCCTCGGGGAGGTCGATCTCGCCCTCGGCGGCCTCCACGGCGAGCATGGCGCCGCCGGTCGGCAGGGCCTGCATGAGTCGGGCTCGGGCCGCGACCAGGGTGCAGGCGTCGTCCAGGGACAGGATCCCGGCGACGTGGGCCGCGGCGACTTCCCCGATGGAGTGGCCGACCAGCGCATCAGGGCGGACACCCCAGGACTCCAGGAGGCGGAACAGCGCGACTTCCAGGGCGAACAGGCCGACCTGGGCGTTCGCCGTCTGGTCGAGCGCCTCGGCCGAGTCGAGCTCGAACCCGGGGAGCCGCTCGACGACCTCGTCGTGGGCGGCGGCGAAGACCGGGAACACCCGCAGTCCGGCGCCCATCCCCAGCCGCTGCGAACCCTGGCCGGTGAACAGGAACGCGACCTTCCCCGGCGTCACCTGGCCCTGAACGGCGGCGCCCGACCCCTGCGCCAACGCACGGAGACCGTCAACCCCGAACACGACAGCCCGCTGTTCAAGCCCGGCCCGCGTGGTCGCCAGCGACCAGGCCAGATCAGCGGGCTCGGCCTGGACCGCGAGCACCCGCTCAGCCAGCTCCCGCACCGCGTCCGCCGACCGTGCGGACAGCACCAGCGGTGTCACCGGCAGGTCGACCGACGGCGTCGCCTGGTCGGCCTCGACCGGGGCTTCCTCGATGATCACGTGCGCGTTGGTGCCGCTCACCCCGAACGACGACACGCCCGCGCGCCGGACCCGCTCACCCCGCGCCCACGGTCGGGCGGAGGTCAGCAGCGACACCGCGCCTGCGGACCAGTCGACCTGGTGGGACGGTTCGTCCACGTGCAGGGTCGCTGGCAGCACCTCGGCGGCAAGCGCCTGGATCACCTTGATCACGCCCGCGACACCGGCCGCGGCCTGCGTGTGCCCGATGTTGGACTTGACCGACCCCAACCACAGCGGCTCGGTCCGCCCCTGCCCGTAGGTGGCCAGCAGCGCCTGCGCCTCGATCGGGTCGCCGAGCACGGTCCCCGTCCCGTGCCCCTCGACGGCGTCCACATCGGACGGTCCGAGCCCGGCGGCGGACAGTGCGGACAGGATCACCCGTTGCTGCGACGGCCCGTTCGGCGCGGTCAGCCCGTTGGAGGCGCCGTCGGAGTTCACCGCCGACCCGCGCAGCACGGCCAACACCCGGTGCCCGTTGCGGCGGGCGTCGACCAGCCGCTCCAGCACCAGCACACCGACGCCCTCGGCCCAGCCGGTGCCGTCCGCGGCGTCGGCGAAGGACTTGCACCGGCCATCAGCGGCGAGCCCGCGCTGGCGGCTGAACTCGGTGAACACCCCGGCCGTGGCCATGACCGTCACACCACCGGCCAGCGCGAGCGTGCTCTCCCCGGTGCGCAGCGACTGGGCGGCCAGGTGCATCGCCACCAGCGACGACGAGCAGGCCGTGTCGATCGTGACCGCAGGACCCTCCAGACCGAGCGCGTAGGCGACCCGGCCCGAGGTGACCGCGGTCGCGCCGCCGGTGAGCAGGTAGCCCTCGGTGCCCTGCGGGTCACCCACCAGCAGCGACAGGTAGCTCTGGTCGTTCGTGCCCGCGAACACCCCGGTCCGGCTGCCGCGCAACGACTCCGGGTCGATGCCCGCGCGTTCGAGCGCCTCCCAGGACGCCCGCAGCAACAGCCGCTGCTGCGGGTCCATGGCCAGCGCCTCGCGCGGGGAGATGCCGAAGAACGCCGGGTCGAACTCGGCCGCGTCGGCGACGAAGCCGCCCTCGCTGACGTAGCTGGTGCCCGGCGTGTCGGGGTCGTCGGCGAAGCGGACGTCCCAGCCGCGGTCGTCCGGGAACGCGGTGATCCCGTCGCGGCCCTCGGACACCAGCCGCCACAGGTCTTCCGGCGAGGCGACCCCACCCGGGTAGTGGCAGGCCGTGCCGACGACGGCGATCGGCTCGCGCGCGCCCTCCTCGACCTCGCGCAGCCGGGCCTTGGTCTGCCGCAGGTCCGCCGTCACCAGTTTCAGGTAATCGCGGAGGGTCTCTTTGTCTGCCATCTACCAGGACCTCTCGGGCGGCGCACGACCGGCTGCGGACACACGGGAACCAACCCCGCGGGTATTTCCACATCTCCGCGCGACAACCCTAAAGACGGCGGTCCGCACTGGACAACCCCTAGCGGGCCCCTACTACCCGACCGCTACCGGGAACTGCAGCATCCCCCTGATAATAAAGGAATCCCGGCGCCGCACCTGACCGACCCGGCGCAGGTCCGGCAGCCGCCGCGCCACCGCGACCAACGCGATCTCGGCCTCGATCCTGGCCAGCGCGGCACCGAGGCAGAAATGGATTCCGGCGGAAAAGGACAACGTGTCCGGGCCGGATTCCCGGCCGATGTCGAAACGGTCCGGCGCCGAATAGACCTCGGGGTCCCGGTTCGCCGCGCCCGCGCAGATCGCCAGTTCCGCGCCAGCGGGCACGACGTGGCCGTCGAGTTCGACGTCGGTGTGCGCGATCCGCCGGTACTGCTGCACCGGCGTGTCGTAGCGCAGGGTCTCCTGCACGACAGCGGGCGCGAGCGCGGGGTCGTCCTTGAACCGGGCCCACTGCTCGGGGGCACCCAGGAGCGCGCGCACCGCGTTGCCGATGAGGTTGACCGTGGTCTCGGTGCCCGCCAGCGGCAGGAACATGCACAGCGGCACCAATTCGTCCATCGCCAGCCGACCGTCGTCCACCGCGGGCAGCAGGTCGCTGATCAGGTCGTCGCCCGGCTCGACCCGGCGCAGCGCGACGATATCGGTGAACATCACCGTCATCTCGGCGATCGCGGCCCGCACGTCCCTGGCGACCTCGACCGAGGCGACCCCGTCGAGCAGGTAGGCCATCCGCCTGCTCAGCTGGAAGAACAGCCGCCGGTGCCGCTCGGGGATGCCGACGAGGTCGCCGATCACCCGCAGCGGCAACTGCTGGGCGAAGGCGCTCATGAAGTTGAACTCCGCGCGCCCGGCCAGGATCCGGTCGATCAGCTCGTCGCACACCCGCTCGGCGACCGGCAGCCACTTCTGCAGCCGACGCGGGTTGAGCGAGGGCACCGACAGCTTGCGCAACCGCGTGTGCTCCGGCGGGTCGAGGCCGAGCATCGAGTTGTCGAACGGCATGAACTCCGGCGCCTTGGTGCCGTCAGCGCGGCGCACGCCGAAACGCTTGTCCCGCAACACCTTGTTGGCCAGCCGGTAGCTCGCGGTCACCCAGACGCCGAGTCCGCTCAGGTGCAGCGGCCCCCGCGCGCGCACCTGCTCGTAGAGCGGGTACGGGTCTTCCGGCGCGCGCAGCAGCAACGCGTACGGGTCGCCGCGGTCGCTCACGGCGCGCAAGTGGTCCTGCCACAACGCCATCTGCGCCCGCGCCTGTCGATCCGCGAGGTCGGTCATGTTCCCCTCCCGCGCCACGCTAGACCGCGGTTCCCCCCTAGCTTCAACCCCTAGCCCCATTGCGCCGTTCCGGTTCTTCACGCTCCGGGCGCCGTGGACATCCCGCGCTGGTGCTGCTAGGGGTTGCCCGGTGTCACCGGCTGCCGGCACCTTGGCCATGAGGCGCCGGAAAGTTCCCAACGCCCGCGCGCGGAGAGGAAGCCGGAGGCCATGGGCGGGCTCGGTCGCGCGGGGGACGCCCGTGGGTGATTCGTGGGTGTACCGGCTCCGGTCGGCGCCGCGGCCGAGGTGCAGGTTGGTGTGCTTCCCACCGGAGGGCGCCTCGGCGACGTTCTTCTTGCAGCTGGCCCAATCCATCGCGCGGCCGGTCGAGGTGCTCGGCGTGCAGTACCCGGGCCGCCGCGACCGCCGCCACGAACCGTCGATCACCTCCGTACCCGGCCTCGCCGACGGCGTCAGCTCCGAACTCGCCTGCCGGGCGGACCTGCCGATCGCCTTCCTCGGCCACGGCCTCGGCGCCGCGGTCGCCTTCGAGACCGCCGTGCGCGCCGAACGCGCGGGCCACCGCCCCGTGGCCCTGTTCGCCTCCGGCGCCCCGAGCCCGTCGCGCCTCGGTACCGCCGCCTACGTCGACACCGGCGAGTTCACCGAACCCACCCGGTTCCCCGCCCCCACCCCCCTGGCCACCCTGCACGGCGACCAGCGCGCCAGCGAAACCTACCGCTGGCGCCCCCAAGACCGCGTCTCCTGCCACATCCTCGCCATGATCGGCGACACCGACCCGGCCGCCACCCACGCCGACGCGTGGAGTGAAGTCACCACCGGCTGGTTCGAACTCCAACTCTTCTCCGGCGACCGCGGCTACCTGACGACGTTCGTGTCCACAGTGGCCAATACGGTGTCGGAGCGCATCACCGCCCTGTGCAAGTCCGCGAGCTCACCGGCAGCGGACTGACCGACGGCGGAACTTGGGTGCGCGGAGAAGTTGGCGCGGCCGGGGGCGGCGCCTAAGCGGCCTGCGGGTCGACGGTAGGGCGGGGTCGGGGCGGCGCCTAAGCGGCCTGCGGGTCGACGGTAGGGCGGGGTCGGCTCGCCTTCGGCATTGCGCTGGACCCGGGGTGGGTTGGGTGTGCTCGATGGGGCGAACTTGTTTTGCGCGGGGCCCCTACGCCAGCCGTGGCAGGACCGCAAAAGCCGGGGCCGAAAAGCATGGCCCTGTCCGCGCACAACGCTACGACTGCCGCCACCCCACGCAAAACAAGTCCGCCCCATCGAGCAGTTGGCACCTCGGGTTCCTGGGAGCGGTGGTGCGGCGAGCTGAGCAGCCCTTGACACCGGAGCCGATCGGCAGCCCACCCAGGTGGTCGGAGCGCCGCCGAGGCGGGCGGCGGAGCGATCTCCAGCCACTGCGGGGACCGCGACACCCGGCCCTGGATCCACAGTGGCCCAGACGGTGTCGGAGCGCATCAGCGTGAGTCGGCAGGCCTGCCGACCGCCCGCTGCTCACATGGTCGGTGTGCGGTTGAGTTCGGTGGTGCGTCCGGTGTGGATGGCCAGGCCTGCTGGGAGGTCGGAGCGCTTGCGGACGCCGAGTTTTCGGTAGATCTTCGTCAGGTGTTGTTCCACCGTGCTGATCGTGATGTAGAGCTTGTGCGCGATCTCCCGGTTGGTGTGGCCGAGCGCGGCCAGCGTGGCCACCCGGTGTTCGGCGTCGCTCAGGGTTGAGGCGGCGTGGTCGGTGTGGTCCGGGCGGCGGGCGGGGACCCTGTCCAAGAGGCCTCGGACACCACACGCCGTCGCTTCGTCTGCGGCGGTTTTGGCTATTCGGCGGGCTCGGCCCGCGTCGCCCCGGGTGGCTATGGCGGAGGAGAGTTCGGCCAGGGCCACGGCGGCGGCGTAGCGGTCGCCGGTGGCGCGGAACGACTCGGCGACCTCGTGCAGCAGGCGCACCGGGTGGTGGCCCGCCAGGGCGATGATCCGCATCGAGCGGGCCCGGGTGTGGCGGGCGGCCGCGGCGGGCAGGTCGGCTTGCGCGCGGGCGAGGTGCGCGGCGGCGCGGCCTCGGCCCAGGCGGAGGTGGGCTTCGGCGAGGTCGGTGCGCCACGGGACCAGTGCGGGCAGGTCGACACCGGCCGCGGCCAGGACGCGGCCGCAGGCTTGGAAGTCCGCGATGGCGGCGAGCACGCGGTCCGAGGCGAGGTAGTGGTGCCCGCGGGCCCGCAGGTACCGCGCGCCGACCACCGTGCCGGTCATGCCGTCGGGGACCACCTCGCGCAGCGCGGCGCTCTCGGCGTTGCCCATCGCCGTGTCGGCGGCGATCATCGTCGACAGCGGTAGACCTATCAGCACGCCCCACGACCGGGCGGGCAGCAGGGCCAGGCTGCGCCGTGCCGTGTCCCGCGCGGTGCGGATCGCGCCCTGCCGCAGTTCGACCTCGGCGCGCACCGCGCCCAGCAGCGCCGACCACGTGGTCGCGCGCCGCCGCTCGGCCTCGCCGACCAGGTCCGCGCACCAGCGTTCCGCCAGGTCGACCCGGTCGGCCATCAGCAACGCGGTCACCGCCGAGGCCAGCACCTCCAGGGTCCGGTCCCCCAGCGGGCACCCGTGCAGCACGCGCTCCGCGTCGGCGACGACGTCGGGCAACGCGCCGCGGACGAGCCCGGGGACCAGTGCGGCGGCGGCCCGTTCCCAGGACCGCGTCACCCGCACCGACGGCGACGTGCCGCGGATCCACTCGTTGGCCAACGCCATCCCGACGTCGTCGTGGACCTTGCCGGGGTCGTTGTGCCACAAAGTGAACCGCAGCGCCACCGCGGGGTCCACTTCGGACAGATGGGGGCTCTCCCCCGGGTTGTGCCGCCACACCGCGCCTGCCAGGTCGGCGGCGGTCTGCTCGCGGACGCGGCCCGAGGTCATCGGCAGCGCCCGCTGCAGGCACCGCACCGCGAACTCGCCCCGGTCGGTCGCGATCGCGTCCAGCGCGGCCGACCTCAGCACCGGGACCACCCAGTCGGGCAGGTCGGTGCCCGCGGCGACCACGAGCCGGGCCACCTCGACCGGTCGCGCGCGGCGCTGGTGCAGGACCCGGGCCGCGCGCAGGTGTAATCGGGCCGATTCGACCGGCGGCAGGCCGTCGAGCACCGCGGAGCGGACCGCGTCGTGGCGCAGCCGCCAACCGACCAGCACCCCCGCGGAGGTGAGCACACCGGTCAGCCGCGCGGCCGCCGTCTCGGTCTGGTCGGTCAGCTCCGCGATCGCCGCGGGCGAGGACCACGACCCCAACACCGCCAGCGCCCTGGCGACGGCGAGCAGCCTGGGCTCCCAGCGGTGCAGGCAGGCGACCACGGCTTGGCGGAAGGCGAACCCGGGCTCGGCCGCGGCCGGGTCGTCCTGGTTGTCGGCGAGCATGGCGTGCAGCAGCAGCGGGTTGCCGCCGGTGGCCCGGTGGTACGCGGGGGCCGCGCTGTCGTCACCGGTGCGGGCGCGCAGGAACTCGGCGACGCCGTGCTCGGTGAGCAGGCCGAGCCGCAGCCGGTGGTCGGCGTGCGTGGTCAGTTCACCCGATAGGGGCTCCCAGTCGGTCACCACGACCAGCACGGGTAACCCGGTCGCGCGCTCGCGCACCTGCCCGAGCAGCCGCAGCGACGCCGCGTCCACGTGTTGGACGTCGTCGACAACCAGCACCACTGGCCGCTTCCGGGCTTCGGCGAGCACCCGGTCGGTGAACTCGCCGTCGCCGGGGAGACCGGACTCGAGCTGCCGCACCGCGCCGAGGGGGATCTCCCGCTCCTCGCGCGAGCCGGACGCCGTCAGCAGCAGTGCCCCGGAGGCGCCGAGGCGGTCGACGAACAGGTCGAGCAGGCTCGTCTTGCCGCTGGCGGGCCCGCCGACGACGGCGACCACCCGCACCCCGCCCAGCGCGCACTCGGCGAGGTGGCCCACCAACGCCTCGACCGCGTTGTCGCGTTCGACCAGCCGCCGTTGGACCGACTGGCGTTCGACCAGTGTCATCCGGCCTTCCCTCCACACCCGGCGAGCGGCGTCCGACGGGGGAATCTACTCCCGCCGCGGGCTGTCGGAGAAGTGACCGGGCGAGCCGGATCATTGCCGAACAGATATTTTCCCGTTAACGCCACGCGGCCGGACGACTTTCGTCATCATGGGGTCGAATAGGGGTGTCCAGGGGTGGACAACGGGACTCGGCAACCAACCTACCCGCAGGTCAGAACCGGCGGTTTCCCCGGAACGGGGAACGTGGGGCGAGCTGGTCCGGTTAGGGCGGGATAGGGGGTTGTCGGCTTCGGGTCGCCCCTGGGATCGTCGGAAATCCCGGAGCCGGGTGGGGGGAAACAGCCATGACAGTTGTCGCCGGACATTCCCGTGGGGATAGCGCGCACACGCCTGACCCGCGTGAACCGCGAGAGCGGCTGGCGCGGTTGCTCGACGAGGGCAGCGCGGTGGACCTGAGCGACACGGGCCCCGAGACGACCGCGGTGACCGCTGTGCGGGGCCGGATCAACGGTGCCCCGGTGGTCGCCTACTGCACCGACGCGACCAACCGCGGCGGCTCGCTCGGCGCCGCGGAGGCCGACCGCATCATCGTCGCCATCGACCTGGCCGTGCGGCTGCGCGTGCCGGTGATCGGCGTGTGGCACTCCGGCGGCGCCAAGCTCGCCGACGGCGTGGAGTCCATGGACGGGGTCGGGCGGATGTTCGCCGCGATGACCCGCGCGTCCGGCCGGATCCCGCAGCTGTCGGTCGTGGTCGGCCCGGCGGCGGGCGCGGCGGCCTACGGACCCGCGCTCACCGACCTGGTGATCATGTCCACCGGCGGCAGGGTGTTCGTGACCGGCCCGGATGTGGTGCGCAGCGTCACCGGCGAGCAGGTCGACATGGAGGGCCTCGGCGGGGTCGAGGCGCACGGCCGCCGCTCCGGCGTGGTGCACGTGACCGTCGGCAACGAGGACGAGGCCTACGCCAGGGCCCGCGCGATCACCACGCTGTTCACCCGCCCCGGCCTGCTCGACGTGCGCGCGGTCGGCGCGCCGAGGCAGCTGCGGGACCTGCTGCCGGAGTCCGCCAAGCGCGCCTACGACGTGCGGCCGCTGGTCAAGGCCGTCCTCGACGACGGTGCCTTCGAGGAGTTGCAGGCGCGTTGGGCGCCCAACATCGTGGTCGGCCTGGGCAGGCTCGCGGGCCGCGCGATCGGTGTGATCGCGAACAACCCGCTGCGCAAGGGCGGCTGCCTGGACTCGCTGTCGGCGGAGAAGGCCTCGCGGTTCGTGCGGATGTGCGACAGCTTCGGGATCCCGCTGCTGGTCATGGTCGACGTACCCGGGTACCTGCCAGGCGTTGGGCAGGAGTGGGGCGGGGTGGTTCGCCGCGGCGCGAAGCTGCTGCACGCCTTCGCCGAGGCCGCCGTACCTAGGGTCACCCTGATCACGCGTAAGGCCTATGGCGGCGCGTACATCGCGATGAACTCCCGTTCGCTGGGCGCGACCGCGGTGTTCGCCTGGCCGGGGGCCGAGGTCGCGGTGATGGGTGCGGAGGCGGCTGTCGGGATCCTGCACCGCAAGAAGCTCGCCGCCGTCGAGGAGCCGGAGCGGGAGTCGCTGCGGGCCACGCTGGTGCTCGAGCAGCAGCGCACCGCGGGCGGCGTGGACCGGGCGATGGCGTTGGGCGTGGTCGACGAGGTGATCGAGCCCGAGCAGACCCGCGCCCGGCTCGCCAAGGCGTTCGCCGAGGCCCCCGCCGGTCGCGGCCACCATGGCAACATCCCCCTGTAGGACTCGCAGGGGAGAGGGGATCGAGGGATGAGCACGGACCTGTGGCTGCGCCGGTTCCACCCGGCACCGGAGGCGGCCACGCGGCTGTTGTGCCTACCGCACGCGGGTGGGTCTGCCAGCTACTTCTTCCCGGTGTCGCGCGCGCTGACCCCCTCGGTCGAGGTGGTGGCCGTGCAGTACCCGGGGCGCCAGGACCGGCGGCAGGAGCCGTGCGTGGAGACGGTCGGTGAGCTCGCCGACCAGATCGCGGACGTGCTGCCGCCGTACCTGGACAAGCCGCTGACCATCTTCGGGCACAGCATGGGCGCCTCCGTGGGCTTCGAGCTCGCGCTGCGGCTGCAACACCGCGGGACGGTCGTGCACGGTCTGGTCGTGTCCGGTCGCCGCGCCCCGTCCGCGCTGCGCGACGAGCGGATCCACGAACTCGACGACAACGGGCTGATCACCGAGATCAAGCGGCTCGACGGCACCGAGACCCAACTGCTCGACGACGACGAGATCCTGCGCATGGTCCTGCCGTCGATCCGCGCCGACTACAAGGCCGCCGAGACCTATAGGCGCACCGAAGGTCCGCGCCTGCAGGCACGGGTACTGGCGCTGACCGGCGACAGCGACCCGAAGGCGACGTTGGCCGAGGTCGACAAGTGGGCCGAACACACCGACGGCGGGTACGAGCGCGAGGTCTACCCGGGCGGGCACTTCTACCTCAACAAGCACGTGCCCGCGGTGCTCGACCGGATCCGCGCCCACATCAACGCCCTGTCCACAGTGGAGTAGCCGGGCGGGAGGGTGGGTCGCGGCCCGCCCTCCCGCACGTGCGAGGCTCACCGGGTCCGCAGTCGGAGCCTGGGAGCGGTAGCGATGATCGACGGGTTGTCCCCCACCCTGACCTGGGTCGCGGTCGGGGCGGCGGTGTGGGCGCTGGTGCTCGTGCTGCTCAACCGGCCGCTGTCGCTCGACCGCGCCGACAGCCGGGCCTACCTGGGGCTGTTGGCGCTGGTGGAGCTCGGTCTGCTCGCGCAGGCCGTCCTGGGGTTCGTCAAACTCGCGGGCGCCGACCACGACGTGCCCGCCCTCTCCTACGGCGGCTACCTGCTGGGTTCGCTGCTGATCCTGCCCGTCGCGGTGTTCTGGTCGCTGGCCGAGCGCACCAGGTGGGGCACGGCGGTGCTGGTCGTCGGCGCCCTGGTGATCCCGGTGATGATCGTGCGGCTCGACCAGGTGTGGACCCGTGGCTGAGCCGACCACCGACAACCCCACCCGCTCCGGACCGGGGCGGCTGCTGATCGCCGTCTACGCGGTCTTCGCGCTGGCCGCCTGCGCCCGCTCCGGGTCGCAGATCGCGACCCATTTCGACCGGGCGCCGTTGGCCTACCTGCTGTCCGCCTTCGCCGCCGCGGTCTACGTCGTGGCGACCGCGTGCCTGGCGGCCGGTACCCGCACCTCGCGCCGGATCGCGGTCGCGTCCTGCGTTGTGGAACTGCTCGGCGTACTGGCGGTCGGAACATCGAGCCTGGTCGTGCCGAGTGCATTTCCGGACGCGACCGTGTGGTCGGCATTCGGTATGGGATACGGTTTCATCCCGGTAGCGCTCCCCGTTCTGGGATTGCTCTGGATCCGCCGTACCGCAAGGTGAACGCGATTCGGCCCAACCGGACGCCTGCGCATCGGACTAGGCCATTCGAGGACCATTCTCTTCACTCTTCGTAGTGGGAGAAGTAGGGTCATCCGGTGTCTCGCTCTGCGGCCGCCTGCCCGCGACGACCCCTGCGAATCGATCCCGCAACCCCTGGTACACCCCTAACCTGCGGCGACTTAAGGGGCTCTTGATGTTGTTGGTTGGCGATTAACCCACCACCGGGGTCTAACCCACCGTATTCGCTGCGACCGCCGGTCACAGGTTCATCGTCCCAGAAAGTTGTTGAATGTGAGTCAAACCAATCGGACTGCGGTACGGCTGGCGCCGCAACCGGATGCTCCACTTGGTCCACCCGGAAAGCGAAAACGCATCAACATCACGCATTGTTCACCGGAGCAATTGGCAAACCTTCCACAACCGCGGTGATTGCCGTTAGATTCACCTCGGAGCGTGGGGCCACGGGGAAATCACTGATCACCGAGCGTGACTTCGGGCGGGGTGGGGCCGGACCGGAGCCGAGGGCCAGTAGGGGAAGGGGCGGCACATGGCGCTGGTCGAACGAGGAGAGGAACTGGCCGCTCTCGGGCGGCTGTACGCCGAGAGCGGTCGCGGCCGGGGTCAGGTCGCGTTGATCAGCGGCGGCGTCGCCAGCGGCAAGACCGAACTGCTGCACGCCTTCGCCGACCGGGCCGCCGCCGACGGCGCGGCCCTGCTCACCGCGACCGGGTCGCGCGCGGAGCGGACGCTGCCCTTCGGGGTGCTGCGCCAGCTGTTCGCCGGACCCGCGTTACCCGGGGCCGTGGCCACCGGCCTCACCGACCTGCTCGGCGGGACCGCGGCCGCGGCCGACCCGACCACCCCCGCCGACCTCAGCGACCCGACGGCGATCGGCCGGGCCGGGGCCAGGGTGCTCGACGAGGTGTGCGCCGCGCTGCTGGAACTGGCCCGCGACCGCACCGTCGTGCTCACCGTCGACGACGTGCAGTTCGCCGACGCCGAGTCGCTGCAGGCGCTGCTGTACCTGCGCCGCAGGATGCGCTTCGCCAGGGTGCTGGTGCTGCTGACCGAGTGGGCGCTGCCCCGGCCGACCCAGGCGGTGTTCCGCGCCGAGGTGACCCGCCAGCCCAACACCACCCACCTGCGGTTGGACCCGCTCAGCCGCGCGGGCGTCGCCGAGCTGCTCGCCTGCGAGCTCGACCCCGCCACCGCGCAGGTGCTGGCCCCGGTGCACCACGCGGTCAGCGGCGGCAACCCGCTGCTGGTCACCGCGCTGGTCAACGACCACAACGCCGCCGTGCGCACTGGCCTGCGCCCCGGGGACGGCGCGGTGGTGGTCGGCCAGGAGTTCGGCACCGCCGTGCTGGCCTGCCTGCACCGCTGGGAGCCCGCGATGCTGCAGGTCGCCCGCGGTCTCGCGCTGCTGGGCGACGCCGGGTCGCCGGTGCTGCTCGGCGCCCTGCTCGACATCACCTCCGACGCCGCCGCCCAGGTGCTCGACGTCCTGGAGCTGGCCGGTCTGCTCGACGGCGGCCGGTTCCGCCACCCCGTCGCCAAGGCCGCCGTCCTCGACAGCCTCGCCGCCGCCGACCGCCGCGGCCTGCACGCCAGGGCCGCCCGCCTGCTCTACCGCGATGGCGCCGCCGCCGACGAGGTGGCCCGCCACCTGACCGCGGCCGAGCGCACCGAGGACCCCACCGACGCGGCGTGGGCGGTCGAGGTGCTGCGGCACGCCGCGCAGGAGGACCTGGTCGCCGACCGGATGGACCTCGCCGTGCGCAGGCTGGAGCTGGCCGCGCGCACCAGCCAGGACGCCGACGAGCGCGCCGACATCACCACCCAACTGCTGCGCGTCGAGTGGCGCCGCAACCCCAGCGCCGCCGCGCGGCACCTGCCGTCGCTGCGCGCGGCCCGCGCCGAGGGCAAGCTGTCGGACCGAAACGCCGTGCACCTGGCCAAGTTCCTGCTCTGGTACGGCCACACCGACGAGCTCTCCGGCACCCTGTCGGACCTGGCCGCCTCCGCGGCCAACCGGGACGCGCCGATGGCCGGGCAGCTGAGCCTGGTGTTCCACTGGCTCGCCTTCCTCTACCCGCCGGTCGTCGCGGGGGTGCCCGCTCCGGACAACGGCCCCGCGCCCGCGCTGCTGGCCAACCCGTGGACCCGTGCGTCGGCGATGCTCGACCGGGTGCGCTTCGGCGGCCCGCGCGAGGAGATCGTGGTCGCCGCCGAGCACATCCTGCAGAGCTGCAGGCTCGGTGAGCAGACTCTCGGCTCGCAGCTGTCCGCCCTGGCCGCTTTGGTCCACGCCGACCGCAACGACCGCGCCGCGCACTGGTGCGACGCGCTGCTGGCCGACGCGACCGCCCGCGGCGCGATCACCTGGCAGGCCGTGATCGGCGCCATGCGCGCGGAAGTCGCCCTGCGCCAAGGGGATCTGCCCGCCGCGGCCGACTTCGCCACCACCGCCTTCGACAAGCTCTCGCCGCAGGGCTGGGGTGTGGCGATCGGGGTACCGCTGTCCACCGGCGTCGCCGCCGCCACCGCGATGGGCAAGCACGACGAAGCCGCCGCCCTGCTTCGGGTCCCGGTACCGGAGGCGATGTACCAGACGCAGTTCGGGCTGCAGTACCTGTACGCGCGCGGATCGCACTACGTCGCGACCGACCGTCCACATGCGGCACTCGCGGACTTCCAGCGCTGCGGCGAACTCATGTCCGGTTGGGACGTCGACCTCCCGGCGCTGGTCCCGTGGCGGGCCGGGGCCGCGCAGGCGCAGTTGGCCTTGGGGAACAGGGAAACCGCGCGGACGTTGATGGCTGAGCAGTTGACGCGCCCGGGAAGTGAGGGTGCACGCACGCGCGGGACGACCCTGCGGATCCTGGCCACGGCATCGCCCACGGAGCGGCGGGTGGCGTTGCTGACCGAAGCCGTGGAGTTGCTGCACACCGGCGGGGACCGGTTCGAACTGGCGCGGGCGCTGCTGGACCTGAGCCACGCGCACAGCGCCGCCGGGGACTGCGAGAAGGCTCGGACGGTGGCGCGGCGCGCGTTGCAGATGGCCAAGGGGTGTCACGCGGAACCGTTGAGCCGGGAGCTGTTGCCGGGGCGGGAGCCGGAGGTGCCGGAGCAGACGGGGCGGCATCAGGAGCCGACGGGGATGGATTCGCTGAGCGAGGCTGAGCGGCGGGTGGCGGTGTTGGCCGCGTTGGGGCACACGAATCGGGAGATCGGCGGGAAGCTGTACATCACGGTTAGTACGGTGGAGCAGCACTTGACGCGGGTGTACCGGAAGTTGAACGTGAGTCGGCGGACGGATCTGCCTGCGGGGTTGCCTCGGCAGTTGTTGGGGGCTGTGGAGGAGAGGTGACGACTGCGGCATCGCCGCCTGGTCCGTGGTGGTTGGGTGGGCTCGGTGGGGCTCGCGACCCGGACACGTGGTGGAGCGGTGTGCTTGATGGGGCTCGCGACCCGGGCCCGTGGTGGAGCGGTGTGCTTGATGGGGCCGGTCGGCTCGCCTTCGGCATTGCGCTGGACCCGGGGTGGTCCGGGGTGCTCGATGGGGCGAACTTGGTTTGCGCGGGGCCCCTGCGCCACCCGTGGCAGGACCGCAAAGCCGGGGCCGAAAAGCATGGCCCTGCAGCGAGGCAAGGCTACGGGCACCGCCACCCCACACAAACCAAGTCCGCCCCATCGAGCAGTTGGGGTGGGCAGCTTCCGAGTGTCCAGTGGCTGGGTTGGGTGGGTTGGGGCGGGCTACAAGATCGACAATTCGCTACAAGGCTAAGAGGCGAAGACGAGGATTAGGGCCAGGATGGCTAGGGGGGCTAGGGCCCACCAGGTTGAGGTGATGGCGACTACGGCCACGGTGCTCAGGGCGGCTACACCGAGAAAGGCGACCAGGCCTCGGTTGTTGCGCCGAGGCGCTGGTCGTTCCCAGAGGGTGTCCTGTTGAACGACAACCTTGGCCTCGACCTGGGGTGGGTCGAAGGACGGGTGGGGGGCGGGGAGGTCGTCGAAGAGGGTGTGGAGGTCTGAGCGGGTTCGGGCGGCGGTGGCCTGGGTGACGCGTTGCTCGTATTCGGCCAGGTCGATGCGGCCGTTGGACAGGTGGTCGGCCAGGGCGGCCACGGCCGCTTCGCGCTCGGCGGTGCCGACTCTGATGTTGGCCTCGCGACCGGTCGCCATGGCGCCCAGTTTACGCGGGGATCAGGCGTCCTTGCGCAGCACAGCTTCGATTTCCACCAGTACGCGCACGTCGTCGCTGATGACGAAGTTGCCGTTGGTGAGGGTGGACTGGTAGGTCAGGCCGAAGTCGGCCCGGCTGAGGGTGGTCGAGGCCGAGAAGGCCGTCTTCTGCGCGCCGTCGATGCCCACGCCGAAGCCGAGGGCCTCTACGTCGAGGGTGATCTGGCGGGTGGTGCCGAGCAGGGTCAGTTCGGCGTCGAGCAGGTAGTTGTCGCCGTTGGGGCGCAGGGCGGTCGAGGTGAGGGTGGCCGTGGGGTGCGCGTCGACGTTGAAGAAGTCGGGGCTCAGGAGGTGTCTGTTGAACGACTCGAGGCCGGTGTCGAAGGAGGCGGTGTCGATCTCGGCGGTGAAGGTCGAGGCGAACGGGTCCTCCGCGGTGACGATGACGCCGGAGAAGCGCTCGAAGCTGCGCCGGTAGCGGGCCAGGCCGAGGTGGCGCACCACGAAGGACACGTCCGAGTGGATGGGGTCGATGTCCCAGGTCCCGGCGACGTAGCCGGGGATCCGGATGGCGGTGGTCACTGGCGTGCTCCTTCGTGCTCGAACTGCTGACCCGCACAAGGTCGCACCCGTGACAATCCGCGTCAAAGTACTCCCGCGTACCGGGACGCCGACCGCCTAGGCTCGGAGGCGTGCTCAGTCATGGGATGACTTACGACGTGGCGGCGGTCCGGGCGAGGTTCCCCGCGCTCGCCGAAGGTGCGGCGCACTTCGACGGGCCGGGCGGCTCTCAGGTGCCGGTGGACGTGGCCGAGGCGGTGGCCGGGGTGATGGTCGCCGCGGTGGCCAACCGGGGGCGGGTGACGGCGGCCGAGCGGCGGGCCGACCTCATCGTCACCGAGGCCAGGCAGGCGGTCGCCGACCTGCTCGGCGCCGATCCGCGCGGGGTGGTGTTCGGCCGCAGCATGACCCAGCTCACCTACGACCTGTCCCGCGCGCTGGCCAAGGGCTGGGGCCCGGGCGACGAGGTGATCGTCACCCGGCTTGACCACGACGCCAACATCCGGCCGTGGGTGCAGGCCGCGGCCGCGGCGGGGGCGACCCTCCGCTGGGCCGACTTCGACCCGGCGACCGGGGTGCTGCCCACTGCCGCCATCACCGACCTGCTCACCCCGAAGACCAAGCTGGTCGCGGTCACCGCCGCGTCCAACCTGCTCGGCACCCAGCCGGACATCCCCGCGATCACCGCGGCCGTGCACGGGGTCGGCGCCCTCGCCTACGTCGACGGGGTGCACCACACCGCGCACGCGCTGGTCGACGTCAAGGCGTTCGGCGCGGACTTCTACGCCTGCTCGCAGTACAAGTTCCTCGGCCCGCACCTCGGCACGGTCGTCGCCGACCCGGAGTTGCTGGAGACCCTGCGGCCGGACAAGCTGCTGCCGTCCTCCGACGCGGTCCCGGAGCGGTTCGAGCTGGGGACGCTGCCGTACGAGTCATTGGCCGGGAGTACGGCGGCCGTTGAGTTCCTCGCGAACCTGGTGCCGGGCGAGGGAACAAGGCGAGAGCGCCTGACGAGGTCGCTGACCGCTCTGCACGAGCACGAGACCGTCCTCTTGCGACGACTCGAAAGCGGCTTGCGCGCACTTCCCGGCGTCACCGTCTACGGAGATCCTGAGCGCGCGAGGACTTCTACCGTTCTGTTCACAGTGGACGGCTTGACACCGCAAGAGGTGTACGAGCGCCTGGGATTGGCTGGGGTCAATGCGCCCGCAAGCCACTTCTACGCCATCGAGTGCGCTCGACACCTGGGTATCGGTGACGCGGGCGCAGTTCGCGCCGGGATCGCCCCGTACACCAACGAGTCCGATGTGGACCGCTTGCTCACCGCGGTGGTCGACCTGGCGGGATGATGGCGAGGCCCTACCCGGCGCACCCCGGGTAGGGCCTCTGTTCCACCGCCCCGCGTCTCAGCCGGTGACGAGCGTGAGCCCGTACACCGAGAGGATCTCGTTGACCGGCTGGAAGTACGTCGTGCCACCGGAAGAGCAGTCGCCGGACCCACCCGAGGTGACGCCCTGGGCCTGGTCGCCGCTGACCCACGAGCCGCCGGAGTCACCCGGCTCGGCGCAGGCGTTGGTGCGGGTCAGGCCGGACACGGTGCCCTGCGGGTAGTTCACCGAGGCGTTGGTGGCCTGGATGGTGCCGCAGTGCCACCCGGTGGTCGACCCGGACCGGCAGACGCTCTGGCCGACTCCGGCCTCGGAGGAGCCGCCGACGGTCACGTCCCCGTTGCCGTAGCCGTTCACCGTCGGCGACGGGGTCCACGACGAGTTCGACGCGACCCAGGCGTAGTCGTTGCCGGGGAAGGACGAACCGCGGAAGGTGCCGAGCGCGCTCTGGTCCGCGCCGGTCGCGCTGGAACCGGTGGTGCCGCAGTGACCGGCGGTGACGAACCCGCCTTCGACCGAGAACCCGACCGAGCACCGGCTGGACCCGTTGATGTAGTAGGCGTTCCCGCCCACGATCGACCCGGCGAACAGCTGGGGCGCTTCGGTGGTCTCGGCGACGCGGACCGCCCCGGCGCTCTTGGCCTTGTCCACGAAGGACGTGACGTCGGCACCCTGTGCGCCGCGGGTCACGGTGAGGACGACCGAGTTGGACGGCGCGTCGACGTACCAACCGGTGACGGCGGTCGGCGCGCCCGCGCCTGCCTGCTCGTCGATGGCGGCCTTGGTCGCGTCCAGGTCCGCGGCGCTGTGCGCCACCACGGCCGGACGGGCACCGGTGGCGCGGACGGCGTCCGCTCTGCCCGGGTCGGCCACGCCGACCACGAGGGTGCCGCCGTCGAGCCACGACCCGCCGAAGGCCGCGCCCGCGGCGTCGCGGGCGGTGGGCAGCAGGGCCCGCGCGCCGTTCTCCGCGGCGATCCGCTGGTGCACCTGCTCGGCGGTGAGGCCGAGGTCGCGCTGGAGGGCCGGGACGAGCGCCTCTGGTGCCGCGGTGGCCGCCGGGGTGAGCGCCACGGCCGCGCCCGCGGCCAGTCCGATGGCGCCCAACGCGACGACCGCCTGTTTTCTCGTGGTGCTGCTGCGCATGGGGATGGTCCTCTTCCTTGCTCGCAGGGTTCCCGGGGTCTCACCCAGATCAGCGACCGCTGATCGGGGCAAGCCCGCCGGGGCGATGGCGTGACGCTAGTTCGCTAAGTCGCAGGTCGGGCACCCTACGAAAGTTGGTTTCGGCAATTCTTCACCCAATGAGCGGCAAATCGGTTACCAACGGTGAGCGAAATTGGTGGGCCCGTCTGGCCCCATCTGGTTACATCAAACGAGTGACCGACGATGCGGAGGTTGTGACGATTTCGGGGGACCTCGGGGAGGCCGCGATGGACTGGCCGCCACCGGGCTGGGTGATCACCTTCGACATGGTCGACCTGCAGCGCGGCCGGGCCAGGTTCATCGGCATCGGCATCGTCGACGGTCACCCCGAGCCGCACCCGCACCTCAACCGCTACCGGCTCCCGGTGCGCCCGCTGGGGCCGGAGCACAGGCCAGTCCCCGACTGGGTGGCGCTGTCGGACATCATTGACGCGGTGCCGCCGCCGGGGTGGTGACCGTGTCGGTGTTCGGAGGTGTGCCGTGCCGCTGCACCCCCAGGTGCGCGCAGTCGCCCAGGCCGGTGGCGTCCCGCCGCCGCTGACGGTCGAGACGCTGCCCGCGGCGCGGGCCGGGTTCGTGGCGAGCACGCTCGCCGAGGCGGGACCGGGCACGCCGCTGGCCGATGTGTCCGATGTGGACGCCTACGGGGTGCCGGTGCGGATCTACCGGCCCGCGCCCGGCGCACCGGTCGTGTTCTACCTGCACGGCGGCGGCTGGGCCATGGGCGACCTGGACACCCACGACCCGCTGTGCCGCTACCTGGCCGCGCTCTCCGGGGCGGCCGTGGTCGCCGTCGACTACCGGCTGGCCCCCGAGCACCCGTTCCCCGCCGCCAGCGACGACGTCGACGCCGCCATCGCCTGGATCCGCCGCGAGGGCGAGGCGCTCGGGCTCGACACCACGCGGATCGCGATCGCGGGCGACTCCGCTGGCGCGCACCTGGCCACCACCGCCGCCCGCCGCTGGCGCGACCGGGGCCAGCCCTTCGCCGCGCAGGTGCTGATCTGCCCGATCACCGACCACACCGCCCCGCTGTCCGATGTGGACAGCCCGGGACTGCTGGAGCAGGGCCTGGCCTTCTGCTGGGACGCCTACGCCCCAGCCGGGGTCGACCGGGACCAACCCGACCTGTCCCCCACCTCGGCCGACCTCACCGGCATGCCCCCCACCCTGGTGATCACCGCCGAGTACGACATCCTCCGCGCCAGCGGCGAGTCCTACGCCCTGTCCCTGGCCGAAGCGGGCGTCCCCGCCGTCAGCGTCACCTACCAGGGCATGATCCACGGCTTCTTCCGCCGCCTGGCCCGCTTCGACTCCGCCCGCCAAGCCGTGGCCCAGGTCGCGGCCAACCTGCGGGCGGAGCTGTCGTGAGCGCGACACTGGTGGCCGGAGAGCTCGCCGCGGCACACGGAACCGTGGTGAGCTACACCGCCCTGACAGATCGGCCCGCAGGCGCCAACGGCCACAGGCCGAGCGCCGCCACAGACAGGAACGCGTCGATCCAACACCATTCCCGCGCCACAACCTCGCCCGCAGCGCACGAGCCCGGCCCGCACCGCGCCTCCGCCCGCCGAGCCGATGCCCAGTCCACCATTCTCTCGGCGGAGCTGTCATGAGCGCGACACTGGTGGCCAAGGGGTTGGCCGCGGGGCACGGGGATCGGGTGTTGTTCACCGATCTGGACCTGGTTGTGGCCCCGGGGGACGTCATCGGGCTCGTCGGGGTCAACGGGGCTGGGAAGTCGACGTTGTTGCGGACGTTGGCCGGGTTGTTGGTGGCTGAGGAGGGGGAGGTCCGGCTCAACCCGCCGACGGCGACGGTGGGGTACTTGCCGCAGGAGCCGGAGCGGCGTCCTGGGGAGACGGTGGCGGGGTTCTTGGCCCGGCGGACCGGGGTGGCCGAGGCCCAGCGGGTGATGGACGCGGCCGCCGAGGGGTTGGCGGCGGGCGGTGACGGGGACGAGTACACCGTGGCGCTGGAGCGGTGGTTGGCGCTCGGGGGCGCGGACTTCGAGGAGCGCGCGGAGGCCGCGGCCGCCGACATCGGGCTCGACATCCGCTTGGAGCAGGAGATGGTGTCGCTCTCCGGTGGCCAGGCCGCGCGCGCCGGGTTGGCCTCGCTGCTGCTGAGCCGCTACGACGTGTTCCTGCTCGACGAGCCGACCAACGACCTCGACCTGGACGGGCTGGCCAGGCTGGAGGACTTCGTCTCCGGGCTGCGCGCCGGCGCGGTGGTGGTCAGCCACGACCGCGAGTTCCTCACCAGGACCGTCACCAGCGTGCTCGAGCTCGACCTGCACCAGCAGCAGATCCACGAGTACGGCGGCGGGTACACCGCGTACCTGGAGGAGCGCGAGCTGGCCCGCAGGCACGCCCGCGAGGCCTACGAGGACTACGCCGACACGAAGTCGTCGCTGGAGGCCAGGGCCCGGTTGCAGCGCAACTGGATGGAGAAGGGCGTGCGCAACGCCCGGCGCAAGGCCACCGACAACGACAAGATCGGCCGCAAGCTGCGCGCCGAGTCGACCGAGAAGCAGGCGGCGAAGGCCAGGCAGACCGAGCGGATGATCGAGCGGCTTGACGTGGTCGAGGAGCCGCGCAAGGAGTGGGAGCTGCGGATGGAGATCGCCGCGGCCCCCCGGGGTGGCGCGGTGGTCGCCGCGTTGACCGACGCCGTGCTCACCAGGGGCGGGTTCGTGCTCGGCCCGGTGACCCTGGAGATCGGGTGGGCGGACAAGGTCGCCATCACCGGCGCGAACGGCGCGGGGAAGTCGACGCTGCTGGCCGCGCTGCTCGGCCGCGCCGAGCTGACCTCGGGCACGGCGTACCTGGGTCCCGGTGTGGTCGTCGGCGAGGTCGACCAGGCGCGCGGCCTGTTCCTGGGTGACGAGGAGCTGCTCGACGCGTTCGGCCGCCAAGTCCCGGACACCCCGACCGCGGAGGTGCGCACGCTGCTGGCCAAGTTCGGCCTGCGGGCGGCGCACGTCACGCGGCCCGCGGTCACGCTCTCGCCTGGCGAGCGGACCCGCGCGGCCCTGGCCCTGCTCCAGGCCCGCGGGGTCAACCTGCTGGTGCTCGACGAGCCGACCAACCACCTCGACCTGCCCGCGATCGAGCAGTTGGAGTCGGCGCTCGCCGAGTACCCGGGCACCCTGCTGCTGGTCACCCACGACCGCCGGATGCTCGACGCGGTGGCCACCACCCGGCGGCTGCGGGTCGACGCGGGCAAGGTGACCGAGAGCTGATCGGGCTGGGCCGCCCCACGCCGGGCGGCCCAGCCCCGGCTCAGCGCGGCGGCTTGGTGGTCGCCGTGTGCACCCGCCGGACCGCGGTATCGATCTGGCGACTGTACTTGCCCTTGGTCTTCTGGTTGACGAAATGACCGGCCTTGGCGGCCATCCGGTTGACCTTCTCGGGGTTCTTCTTGGCGTACTTGGTCGCCGCCGCGGCCGCCCCGGCCAGCGCGGTGAGCTTCTTCAACAGTGGCATCTCGGGCTCCTTCCCTGCTCCAGGTGCCTTACCCGGTTCAACGGGTCAAGTACCCCGATTGGTTCCTGACCACGCGTGATGACCGACCCATTACTGTGCACGTATGGCCACGTATGCATCAGTCAGCGGTAAGCGGCAGGGCGCCGTCACCCCGGCGCGGATCGTGGCCGCCGCGGTGGCGCTGACCGAGCGGCACGGCCTGGCGGACTGGACGCTGCGGCAGCTCGCAGGCGAGATCCGCGCCTACCCGGCGGTCATCTACCACCACGTCGGCGACCGCGAGGCCGTCGTGGCCGCCGTGCTGGACCAGGTCGTCGCCCAGTTACCGGTGCCGCCCGACCTGCCGTGGCGCGAGTGGTTCGAACGCCTGCTGACCGACGCGAGGCCGGTGCTGCGCCGCTACCCCGGTGCGGCGCGCAGGCTGGCCGTGCGGGGCGAGCGGGTGCCCGCCCTGCACGAGGTGGCCGAGCGCGGGCACGACGTCCTGCGCGCGGCGGGCTTCGCCGACGCCGAAGTGGTCTACACCCTGCTGGTGACCCACGCCTGGCAGAGCATCGCCACCGAGGACGACCGCGCCGGGCTCGACCGGGAAGAGACCAATTCGGACACCGCGACCCCCAGCGTCGACGTCTACACCTACGGCCTCACCTGCCTACTCGACGGACTTGCCGCGCACGAGCAGGGAATTGAGCTCACCCCAGGACAGGGCGTCGGCGACTGACTCGTAGGTCCCCCGCTCCAGCAGTTCCGCGGTCGCCCGGCGCACCAAGGCGTACGCGGACTGGGCGATGGCGGCGCCCAGGCTGATCCTGGCCACCCCGGTGGGCACGAGCTCGCCGACCGTCGGCGCGCCCGGGTACACCATCGCGTTGACCGGGGCCGGGATCTCGCGCACCAGGCGGGCCAGCACGTCCAGGTCGGTCAGACCGGGGATGAAGATCCCGGACGCGCCCGCGGCCAGGTACGCGTGCGCCCGCTCGACGGTCTCGGTGAACCGGGTGGACCCGTCGGCGCCCACCCCGCGCAGGTAGGTGTCTGTCCTGGCGTTGATGAACAGGGCGATCCCGGCCGCATCCGCCGCCGACCGCGCGGCGGCCAACCGGTCCGACTGCTCCGCGGTGGACCGCAGCCCACCGTCATGGGTGTCTTCGACGTTGACGCCGACCGCGCCCGCGGCGAGCACACCGCGCACCGTCTCGGCGACACCGTCGGCCGTGGCGCCGAAACCGGATTCGATGTCGGCGGTGACCGGCACGTCCACCGCGGACACCACGCGGGCGATCAGGTCCACCGCCGCGCCGCGCTCCAGCGCGTCGCCGTCCGGGGCACCCAGGCCCCAGGCGACCCCCGCGCTGGTGGTCGCGACAGCCGAGATGCCCGCTGCCACTGACACCGCCGCGCTGGCCACGTCCCAGGCGTTGGCCAGCAACAACGGTGTGCCAGCGGTGTGCAGTGCGGCGAAGGCGGCCGCTCGGTCCTGTTGGGAAGTTGTCATGGGGGCATACAAGCAGGGGGGACCGACAACGGCTGGCCGGATTGCGACGCGACTGCTTTCTGGACTGTCAAGTCGTTTTACCGCCAATGACGCTGTACGGCCGACCATCATCCTGTCCGGGTGCATGAGGATTTCGACCGCTGCGTACGTGCGGTGCGGTCCAGGGACGCGCGCTTCGACGGCTGGTTCTACACCGCCGTCAGGACCACCCGCATCTACTGCAGACCAAGCTGTCCCGGGATGCCGCCCAAAGCCGAGAACATGACCTTCTTCCCGAGTGCCGCCGCGGCGCAGCAGGCGGGGTACCGGGCGTGCAAGCGCTGCCGCCCCGACGCCAGCCCCGGGTCGCCGCAGTGGAACGAGCGGGCCGACCTCGCCGCGCGCGCCATGCGGCTGATCGCCGACGGCGTCGTCGACCGCGCAGGCGTGCCCGGCCTGGCCGCCCGGCTCGGCTACAGCGTCCGCCAGGTGGAGCGCCAACTGCTCGCCGAGTTCGGCGCCGGACCGCTCGCGCTGGCCAGGGCGCAGCGCGCGCAGACCGCCCGGCTGCTGATCGAGACGACGGCGCTGCCGATGAGCGAGGTCGCCGCGGCGGCCGGGTTCGGCAGCATCCGCACCTTCAACGACACCGTGCGCGAGGTGTTCGCGCTGCCGCCGACGGAGCTGCGGCTGCGGGCGGGCAGACAGGTCGCCAGCCCCGGGGTGATCTCGCTGCGCCTGCCGTTCCGCCAGCCGCTGTGCCCGGACAACCTGTTCGGCTACCTGGCCGCCACCGCCATCCCCGGTGTCGAGGAGCTGCGCGACGGCGCCTACCGGCGCACCCTGCGGCTGCCGCACGGCACCGGGATCGCCACCCTGCGCCCGACCACCGACCACATCGCCTGCCAGCTCGCGCTGACCGACCTGCGGGACCTGGCGCGCGCGATCAGCCGCTGCCGCAGGCTGCTCGACCTCGACGCCGACCCGATCGCGGTGGACGACCTGCTCGCCGCCGACCCGGTGCTGGCCCCCTCGGTCCGCCGCGACCCCGGCCGCCGGGTGCCGCGCACCGTCGACGGTGCGGAGCTGGCCGTGCGCGCCGTGCTGGGGCAGCAGGTGTCCTTAGCCGCGGCGAAGGCACACCTGGTCCGCCTGGTTCAGGACAACGGCGACCCGGTGCTCGACCCGGCCGGTGGGCTGACCCACCTGTTCCCGACGCCCGCCGCGCTGGCCGAGCTCGACCCGGACCGCTACGCACTGCCCCGCGCCAGGCGCGACACCATCGTCGCCCTGGTGACCGCGCTCGCCAACGGCGCGCTCGACCTGGGGGTGGGTGCCGATCGGGAACGGGCTCGGGCGCGGTTGGGCACCATGCCCGGGTTCGGTTCCTGGACGGTGGAAACGATCGCGATGCGCGCGCTCGGCGACCCGGACGCGTTCCTGCCCGGCGACCTGACCGTGCGCGCGGCCGCCCGCACCCTCGGCCTGCCGCACACCCCGACCGCCCTCACCGCGCACGCCGCCGCCTGGCGGCCGTGGCGCGCCTACGCCGTGCAGTACCTCTGGGCCATCGGCGACCACCGCCCCTGACCCTCCCCAGTGGACACCCGAGCTCGTGCCGGAGCCCGGATCCGACCAAGCAGTCCACACTAGACTCATGACAACGAGGAACCCCTGCCCGCGTTTCGCCGCGGACAGGGGTTCCGGCAAAGCCTAGTTACCCAGCAGCGAGATGTCGTGCTTGCCCTGGTGGTAGTCGCGGACCGCGTCGACGAGTTCCTCGACCGACAAGGTGCCGCTGTGGTTGGTGTCGAGCTGCTGGAAGGACTGCTCGGCCTGGCGCTCGTCGACGCCGGCGGCGCGCATCCAGCGCTTGAACTCCGCGGAGCTGACCTCGCCGTCGCCGTCGGTGTCGGCGATGTCGACGATGGCCTCGATCGAGGGGCGCAGGTTGCGGTCGAAGCCCGCGTCGCCAGCCTGGACGATCTCGCGCTCGGTGATCTGGATGAACTGCTCGAGGGTGACCTGGCCCTGCGGACCGGACCCGGCCTTGTCGGCCAGGGTCTCCCACATGGTCGAGTACGCCGAGAGCAGCGCCCGGCCCTTCGGCGAGTTCTCCTGCTCGCCGAAGCCCTGCAGGATCCGGCGCGCCTCGCTCTCGTAGTCGGACCGGTCGATCGTCCCGTCCCCGTTGTTGTCCCAGAGCTCGAAACGACGCTTCAGCCTGCTGTCCTGGACGCTAGCGGTCACGACCTTGCTCCTTCGTGTGCCTGGGCCTTCTCTGCGCGGGGCACCGGCCACAGTGGATTTCCGGCCCCGCGAAAGCGACACTAGCAACGCTGGAACGACCCGGTCGGCTTCAAGCGTCCCCAAATCGGGGGTATTCGGCATCCTCCGATCGGGACACCGGTAGTCACGCGGTGGCCGGCTGCCGGTCCATCGCCGCGACGATGCCGTCCCACAACCGGATCCGCGCGCGCAGCACACCCACCACCGTGGTCACGCATTCGGCCCACTTCGCCTCGTCCGGTCCACAGAGGTCGGCCACCAGCTGCATCGCCATCGGCAGGTGGTGCTCGGCGTCGACCTCCAGGTGCCTGCGCAGGTAGGCGCGCAGCAGCGACAGCGGTTCGTGGTCGCGCGGGACCCTGGTGAACATCCCCGGCAGCAGGTCGTCGCGGCCGAAGGCGAACGCGGCCGCCTGGCAGTGCACCGGGGCCCGGCTGACCAGTTCCCAAGTGGACCGGACGTAGTCGGCCGACGGTGCGGGGACGACGGCGTCGGTGAGCGCGTCCGGTACCGAGGAACCCGCGCGCAGCAGGTCGAGGAAGGTGTCGATGGCGAGCGTGTCCGCCCCCGCTTCGGTCATCGCGTGCCGGTACAGCTCGTAGTGGCTGACGAACCCCTCGCCGAACGCGTCGCTCTCCTCCAGCAGCACGATGTCGTTGACCAGCCTGCGGGAGATCGGCGCCCCGGTCGGCACCCAGGGCACGCGCACGCAGGTCAGCTCGTTCTGCAGGCTCTTGAGCAGGGACATGTGGTCCCACACGGCGAACACGTGGTGCGACATGAACACCGCGACCTCGGCCGGGGTGCTGATCCGCCGGTAGATCGGGTGCGCGCTCGCCAGCGCGAGCACGGGTTCGGCGCCCGCCACGACGCAGTCGATGCCGGGGTGTGACCGCACCCAGTCGTAGCGGGTCATCTCCACCTTGCCCTTCGCCGTCCACCATGACCTAGCGGACGCTAAGGACACCGGCGGTCACGCGCCACTTATCAATGAGGTGAAAACCCGTACCCGAATCGGCGACTGCGGGTGGGTGGGGAAATGACCAGCATGGGCAGCACGCACCCGATCACCCAGGAAGGACCCCGCGATGCGGTTCGCCCGCTCGGTCTCGACCACCCTGTCCTGCGCGGCGCTGACCACCCTCGCGCTCGCACCGACCGCGGCGGCCGACGAGCCACCGCCCCAGCCGGACCAGGTCGTGGTGTTCCAGTTCGAGTTCAAGCCGGTCACCGTCTACCGCGCGCCGAGCGGGTGCTACACGCTGCCGCTGGCCTCGCACGTGCTGATCAACCAGACCGACCGGGTGGTAACCATCTACCACGACCCGCTGTGCGTCTTCCCGATCTTCCCGGTGCACCAGCTCGCCCCCGGCAACGGCACGCACGTCAGCCCGGTGGGCAGCTTCCGCGTCTAACACCGGCCCCACCGGAGGAAGGAACAGCGATCCCGTGTCTGCGGACCTCGTGGTGGTCGGGCTCGGCTACGTCGGACTGCCGCTGGCCAGGCGCGCCGCGGCCGCGGGACTGGCCGTGGTCGGCATCGATACCGACGCCGAGGTGGTCGCGGGCCTGACCGCGGGGCGCTCGCACGTGCAGGACACCAGCCCGGCGGCGATCACCGGGATGCTCGCCGCCGGGTTCACCGCGACGACCGACTTCGCCGCTGTGTCCACTGCGGACACCGTGGTGATCTGCGTGCCGACCGGGTTGGTCGACGGCGAACCGGACCTGCGCGCGGTCATGGCGGCGGGCAGCGCGGTCGGGGCGCGGCTGCGGCCGGGGAGCCTGGTGGTGCTGGAATCCACGAGCTACCCCGGCACGACGGAAGAGGTCCTACTGCCGCTGCTGGAATCCGGCGGCTTGGTGGCCGGGGTGGACTTCAACCTGGGCTACTCCCCGGAGCGGATCGACCCGGGCAACGGCGAGTACGCGCTGGAGAACACGCCCAAGGTGGTCGCGGGGCTGACCCCGGTGTGCGCCAAGCGGTGCGCGGCGTTCTACGAGGTGCTGGTCGACTCGGTGGTGGTCGCGGCGGGGCTGCGCGAGGCGGAAACGGCGAAGCTGCTGGAGAACAGCTACCGCCTGGTCAACATCGCCCTGGTCAACGAGCTCGCGGTGTTCTGCGACCGGCTCGGCATCGACGTGTGGGACGTGCTGCGCTGCTCGGCCACCAAACCCTTCGGCTTCCAGCCCTTCTCCCCCGGTCCCGGTGTCGGCGGCCACTGCATCCCGGTCGACCCCAGGTACCTGGCCAACCGGGCGCGCGCCGAGGGCCTGCCGTGCTCGATGGTCACCACCGCGCACGAGGTCAACACCGGCATGCCCGGTTACGTCGTGCGCCGCGCCCGCGACATCCTCACCCGCGACGGCGGCCGCGTCTTCGGCGCCCGCGTCCTACTCCTCGGCGTGACCTACAAAGCCGATGTCGCCGACCTGCGCCAGTCCCCCGCCACCGGCGTCGTCCGCCAACTCCGCGCCCTCGGCGCCCACGTGACCTACCACGACCCCCACAGCCCCGCCTTCACCGTCGACGGCAACCCGGTCCCCAGATCATCCACTGTGGACACCTCGGTCGACCTCGTCATCCTCCTGCAGGCCCACCGCGACTACGACCTGGCCCAGGTGGCCCGTACCGCCAAAGCGGTCCTCGACACCCGCGGCACCATGGACGGCGACAACGTCGAACGGCTGTGACCCTCACGGCTTGCGCAACGCGGCGAGCAGGGTGCGGCCGAGGACGGCCGGGGTGAGCATGTCGACCGGGCGGATGCGCATGTTGATGACCTCGGCGAACCGCTGGGCCACCAGGGGGTCGGTCATGGCGGCGTGGTCGATGGCGGTGGAGATGGCCCGCTGGAAGGGGAAGCTGAGCGGGCGGGCGGCGGTGACGTGCGGCAGGCGCAGGTCTTCGGTGGTGCTGGTCTGCCACGCGGCGTCGACGACCACCTTGAGGCGGCGGAAGTACGCCGCGGTGGGTTCGCCGGTGCCGAGCCAGGCCGCCAGGGCCGAGGCGTGCAGTGCGGCGGACGGGACGCCCTGGCCGTAGATCGGGTTGAAGGAGGCCACGGCGTCGCCGACCGGGACCAGGCCCTCGGGGAAGTCGGCGACCAGGTGGAAGTCGCGGCGGAGGCTGTGCGGGAACCGGTGGGTGCGCACCGGGCCGACCGGCTCGCAGGTGCGGGCCAGGGTGGCGAAGGCGTCGGCGGGTTCGAGCAGGCAGCGGGCGGTGAACTCGTCGGGGTCGCGGGTGGGGCGGTCGTCGGCGTAGCCGGAGATGGTGCACATCCAGCGGTCCGGGCCCAGCGGGGCGACGCAGCTGACACCGGGTCGGGCGGAGGCGGGCGAGCGCAGCGAGTGCACCGCGAGCAGGTCGTCCAAGCGCTGGTCGGGGGTGCGGCGGTAGAGCGCGGTGGCGTAGCCCAGGTCCAGCTCGATCCGGGTGCGCGGCGGGCCGGGGTACCCCTGGTCGGCCAGCCACGTGCCCAACCGGCTGCCCCGGCCGGTGGCGTCGACGACCAGGTCTACGCCGTCCACAACGGACCCAGAAGCCAACCGCACGCCCTCGACCCGAGACCCGCCAACCAGTCCCACCACGCGGTCGGGGAGCAGCCGCACCGAGGGCAGCACCGACTCGCGGATGTGCCAGTCCAGCAGCGGTCGGTAGAACGGCACCAGCACGTCACCGGCGACCACCGGCCTGGGCTGCCCGTCGACGAACATCCGCCCGTCGCGCCCCGGCGTGCACACCACCACCCCGGCCCCGACCATGGCGTCGAGCAGCCCCGGGAACCAGTGCACCAGCAGTTCCTGGCCCAACCCCAGCAGGACGTGGAACTGCTCGGCGTGCGTCGTCCCCGGCCTGGTCACCGGCTCGGGCGGCAGCGGGTCCGGCTCGACCACCACGACCTCGTCGGCCCAGTCCCGCAACACCCTGGCCGCGAGCAGCCCGGCGACGCTGCCGCCCGCGACAACCGCGCGCTTCACGGGGCGGACTGGACGAATTGGACGGTCGACTCCGGCGAGAGCGCGATCTGCTCCCCGGTCACCGGCGCCTCCCGGCTGATCAGGATGTTGTAGTGGTTGGGGAAGTGGCAGGCGTCGAACCCGAGCACGGTGCCGACCACCTGGCCCCCGATCCGCACCTCGTCCCCCCGGTCGATCACCCCGCCGCTGCGGATCTCGGCGAACCCGAGGAAGCCGACCCGGTCGATGCTGCCGTCGCCGACGCCGTGGTCGGTGGTGACCAGCTCGTGCACCTCCCCCTGCCGCACGCAGCGGCTGGCGAACTCCTCCAGCCGCATCCCGCGGTCCTCGCGCCGGTGCACCAGCACCTTCACCAGCACCCCGGACACGGTCCGCTTGCTGCCGTCCTCGATCATGTCGTCTCCCCGATGAGTGCGGGCCGCGACCACTGCTCGGCCCGGTAGGCGGCGTCGACCAGCGCGAGCGCGGCCAGGCCGTCGCGGTCGGCGCCACCGGTGTGGATGGCCAGCGTGAAAGCCCGCAGGACCCCGCCGTACTCGTGCCACAGGGACTGCTTGAACCCGGCGAACCCGGCCAACATGTCGGCGTGGTGCACCGCTCCGTCGGCCAGGCGGACCTCGACGTCCTTGGTCTCGCCCTGGTGGTCCCAGTCGAGTTCGACGGTGGCCGTGGCGCCGGACCCGGCGGTCAGCTCGACCACCGCGGCGCGGTCGACGCCAATCGAGTCCCTCGTTATGTCCACATCAGACACCGTGAGATCGCCGAGGAACATCCTGGCCAGGTCGAAGGCGTTGGGGCCGTTGTCCGCCACGCACCCACCGCCGCACCGGGTCGGGTCCAGGTACCAGCGGTCGTCGCCGACGTGGTCCTCGATGCGCTCCAGGTAGCGGACCCGCACGGACTCCACCGGAACGCCGCGGGGGAGGTTGTCCAGGAGGGCGCGGACCCGGGCGTTGTAGCGGCGGTGGAACGAGGTGAACAGCACCGCGCCCCTGGTGGCCGCCAGGTCGGCGAGCGCGAGGCCGTCGCGCAGGCGGGTGGCCAGGGGTTTCTCCACGCACACCGGCAAACCGGCGTCCAGCAGGTCGGCGCACACCGGCGCGTGCTGGTCGTTGGGCACGGTCACCACGACCCCGTCGAGGCCACCCGCGGCGATCATGTCCCGGTGGTCGCGCCAGCACGGGACCTCGTCGCGGTAGGGCGCCAGCGCTTCCGGGCGCACGTCGCACACCGCCGCCAAGCGCAGCGGACCGCCCTCGCCGAGCGCGGCCAGGTAGTACCGGGAGATCACGCCGAGGCCGATCACACCGATGCGCATCAGCACACCGCCGGCGGTGCCACACCCAGCCGCCCGGCCAGCGCGGACAGCTCGGTGAACAGCCCGTCCCCCAGCGGAACCCCGTCGCGGCGGGACCGCTCCGCCTGCCGCGACTCAGGCACCCCCGGATACGACACCTCGCCGCCCGGCTCCACCGGCGGGCAGGCCAGCAGCGCCCCGAACAGGGATCCGGCTTCACGCTGGTAGATCCCCGGTTGGCGCAGCGCGGCCGGGGCGATGGCCAGCACGAGGTAACCGATGTTGTCGTCCGGCGCCCCGTCGACCGCCAGCGCCGCCTGCGACGGCCCCAACCCCGCGCCCGGCACCAGCGCGGCCAGCACCTCGACCATCAGCGCCAACCCGAACCCCTTGTACTGCGCCGATCCCGAGCCGCCGAGCCAGGTCAGGTGCGCCTCGCCGCCGTCGAACCTGGTCGGGTCGGTCACCGCCGCCCCCGCGTCGTCGGCCAGCCAGCCCTCGGGGACCTCGTCCCCGGCGCGCGCGGCCGCCCGCACCTTGCCCGTGGGGACCGTCGTCGTGCTCATGTCCAGGAGGAACGGCGGGTTCTCCCCAGCGGGCGCGGCCACGCTGAGCGGGTTCGTGCCCAGCATCGGCACCCGCCCACCCGGCGGGCGCGCAATCCGCTGGTGCCCGCAGTTCGAAGCGACCACACCGACCATGTCGTGCTCCACCGCCCGCAACGCATGTGGGCCCGCGCAACCGAAGTGCGTGCCACCACGCACCGACACCAGCCCGATCCCGTACTCCGCCGCCCGGCGCACAGCCAGGTCCATCGCCTCACCGGCCAGCCACAACCCGAGCGCGCCCTGCCCGTCGAGCAGGACCGTGGCACCCCGGTCCGCCAGCACCCTCGGCTCGGCATCGGCTCGAGCGCGGCCAGAGGTCAGCAGCGGCAGGTAGATCCGGGTCAGGTTCACCAGGCCGTGGGAGGTCGTACCGGTGATGTCGCCGTGGCACAGCGCGGTCGCGGCGGCCTTTGCCCGCTCCGGCGGGATCCCGTGCGCGGTGAAGACCTCGGCGGTGAACCGGAGCAGGTCGTCGTGATCAACGCGGACCGTCCCAGCGGTCTGGCGGGAGGCGGATCGAGCTCCGGGGAGGCTGGTGGGGGCGGGGGCCAGCTCGGTCATCGTCTTGCCGTTCTGGTCGGTGGGGCGGTTGACGGAGTGGTTCGTGGCGAATCGGCGAAGGCGCACAGCACTCGGGAAACCTGGTCGGCGAACGCGGCCAGGTCCGCGATGGCGACGAACTCCCCCTCGGCGTGGGCGTTGTTGGCGGCCAGGTCCCCGGGGCCCAGCACGGCCGTCGCGGCACCGGGAACACCGGCCATCCAGATCGCGTCGCAGGTGAAGGCGGGCTCGGAGGGCGGCCACTCGGGCACACCCGCGGCGGCCATGACCGCGTCCACCCACGGATTCGCACCGGAGAGCGCGGGCAGGCCCCGTTTGAGCCAGTCCACTGTGGTCACCCGGTGGGCGTCAGCCGCGGTTCTGGCCAGCTCCGGGACCTGGGCGAAGGTCTCGCCGAACCGGGCGATCCCGTCGGCGACGGCCAGGTCCAGCGCCTCGGTCAGCGCCGCACCGCCATCGGCGTAGGCGAGGTTGACCAGGAGATCGCCGGTTCCGTAGACGCGGTTGTGGCTGGTTCCGGTGTGCAGTCCGGCGATGCACGCCCGCTCGCCCGCCAGCCGCGTGGCCAGGTGCTGCGCCAGGAACCCGAGCAGCACCGTCGCGTTGTGGCCGTCGCCGGGGCGGTCGTCGATCGAGCCGGTTCCGGTGACCCGCACTCGCGCGGTCGCCGATGCCGTGGACCTGGGTAGGTACCGGCCGCCGGTGGGTTCGCAGAAGATGTTCAACGCGCCGTAGTACCCGGCCCTGACCAGTGGGCGGGTGCCGAAGGTGCCCATCGCGCCGCCCTCTTCGCCGGACACGGCCTGGATGAGCACGCCGATCTCGGTGCCCACCCGGGGATCCAGCCGTCGGGCCTCGCGGACCCCGGCCAGCAGCGCCACGGCGGGCCCTTTCGCGTCCACCGCGCCCCGGCCGTGGATGGCGGTCCCGTCGTAGCGGCTGGGCTCGTGCCCGGCGACGGTGTCCAGGTGCACGTTGAACATGACGGTCGGGGCGTCGCGCGGACCGAACCGGAGCACCAGGTTCGGCTGCCCAGCGAGGAAACTCGGGGACTGGGCAGCGGCGCGGACCACCTCGGGAACACCCGGGAGGTCCAATTCGGACATCTCCGCCGGGGCGTGGTGCTCGACCACGAAGTCGCGGGCGGCGTCGGCGTAGAGGTACTGCGCCTCCCACAGCAGTCCGGGTTCGACGCCCTCCAGCGGACCCGCCGTCGGCAGGTTGATCAGCCGCAGCAGCAGGGCCGCGTCGGCGTCGGTGAACGCGGTCACGTCACCGGCTCGCCGGGGCCAGCAGGGCCTCCAGCGCCCGGCCCGCCGCGATGAACCCGTCCGCCGTGCCCGCGCCGCTGTCGCGCTCGTGCGGTCGCAGCGCCAGGTGCGGCTCGATCGACAGCGCGCCCTGGTAGCCGAACTCGGTGAGCATCGCGAGGCACCCGGCCACATCGGCGTTGCCCTCGCCAGGAAGTGTCCACTCAGGACCATTAGGGGTGGCTACCCCGTCCTTGATGTGCACGTGCGCGATGTGCTCGACCAGCGGCCGCAGGTAGTCCACGGCGGGGTAGCCGTAGGCGATGCCGTTGCCGGTGTCGAACAGCAGCCGCAGCGCCGGGCTGTCGGCCTCCTCCAGCATCCGCACCGCGCGCATGGCGTCCGACCCGGCCCACCCCGCGCAGTTCTCGTGCAGCAGCACCAGGTCCGCCTGCTCGGCGCGCGCCGCGAGCTCGCGCATCCGGCGCAGCGCCCGGTGTTCCCACTCGTCGGGGTGCAGGCCGTCGTTGGGGTAGGACATCACCCGCACGTACCGGGTGCCCAGTCGCCCGCAGCGGTCGGCGAGTACCCGCAACTCCTCCAGGTCGAGACCGAAGTCGCGCGTGATCGCGGTGGACCAGTCGCCGATGCGCGAGTCGACGCAGACCGTGCGCAACCCCAGCTCCGCCAACGTCCCCGCGACCCGGTCGAACGCCGCCTCGCTCAGCTCCGCCAGCGCCACCCCGTCCACGGTGCGCAGCTCGATGGCCGACCAGCCCAGCGCGGCGATCGCCGCCACCTGCTCGGCGAGGCCCGCCCCGGCCTCGTCGCCGATCCCGGCCAGCACGGTCACCGCTGCGCCCCCACCGGCGCGCGCAACCCGGCCTGCCGCTTGGCCTCCGACAGCACCGCCACGACGGCGGCGCCGGTGGCGGGCTCGTCGGCGATCCGCTCCGCCCCGTCGAAGTGCCGGTAGGCGGCGGTCAGGAACGCCGCCAGCGAGTCGTCGCGGAAGACCGAGTCGACCTTGCCGCCCCTGGTGCGCACCGACAGTTGCGCGTACTCGTCCGCGGCGCTGATCGGGTAGTGCCCGACCAGGGTCCCGCCGTCGAGCTCCAGGGTGATCCGCCGCTCGCGCACCGGCGAGGTCAGGTCGGCGCGGATGTCGGTGTGCACCCCGTCGGCGTGCCGCAGCCGCAGCCAAGCGCTGCCCAGCGCGGGGAACACCGCGTCGCCGAGCAGCATGTCCGTGCAGCCCGCGCCGACGACCTCGCCCCGACCGGCGAGCAGCAGCGCCACCGCGAGCGAGTGCGGCACCTCTACGTCGAACGCGCTCGGGTGGTCGTCACCGGCCAGCGTCCTGGCGAAGCGCGGCTTGGACTGGGTGACCTCGATCGACCTGAGCTGCCCCAACCGCCCGCCGGTGAGCACGCCCCGGATCCGCGCGGTCAACTCGCTGCTGCGCCACTGGGTGACCGGCAGCAGGTCGAGGCCGCCGTGGTCGCACAGCCGCAGGATCTCCCGCAGCTCCACCTCGTCGGCGGCCAGCGGCTTCTCCACCAGGAACCGGCGGAACCCCAGGTCGGCCAGTTCGGTCAGCGGCCGCAGCCGGGCGCTGGGCCCGGTGCACAGGTGCACCACGGTCCGCTCCGGGTCCAGCAGGGTGGCCGCGTGCGCCAGCGAGTGCGCGACGGCGACGTCGCCGAGGTCGCCCGCCTCCCCCTCGGCGAGCCTGCGCCTCGGGTCGTACACGGTGATCGGCGGGCGGCCGAACGGCCTGCCGCCGCCGTGCCCGAGTTTGCGCAACACCGGCAGGTGCAGGCCTGCGCCTGCCCGGCCGAGCCCGACCACGAGCGTGCCCAGCATGGGTGGCGTGCCTCCTCCTGGCTCCTGGAACGCGCCAACCCTGGTGTCCCCCCGGTGGGTGTGTCAACGCGGACCCCGGACCGCCACACGACCGTGTGATCTTTTGTTTGTGTTGCCGCGCAATGGATGTCGACCGCCTAGTTTGGACCCGATGCCGGGCCTGGGGCGGGCGTCGAGTCGCCAGTGGAGCGCCGCGGGCGAGAGCGGTACGGGACAAGCGAGTGCGGGACAAGCAGCGGGGACAGGCATGGAGCACGCCGCGGTAGTCGCGGATCGGGGGACCGCGGCCGCGGTCCCCTTCTTCACCCAGGCGGCGTCGTTCACCGCGCTGTGGCCGTCGATCAAGGACAACCTCGAGGCGGTGCTCGACCGCGGCAAGTACTCGCACGGGCCGCTGGTCGGCCGGTTCGAGGAAGCGCTGGCCGAGTACCTGGGCGCCGGGCACGTGGTCGGGGTCAACTCGGGCACCGACGCACTGGTGCTGCTGCTGCGCGCCGCCGGGCTGCAACCGGGCGACGAGGTGGTGGTGCCCGCGTTCAGCTTCGTGGCCTCAGCCTCGTCGGTGGTACTCGCGGGCGGGACACCGACCTTCGCCGACATCGACCCGGTGACCTACGGCATCGACACCGGCACCGCCGCGGTCACCGTGGCGACCAGGATGGTCATGCCGGTGCACCTGTTCTGCCAGCTCGCCGACCTCGGCTCGGTGGTCGCCTTCGCCCAGCGGCACGCGCTGACGGTGGTGGAGGACAGCGCGGAGGCCATCGGGATGCGCTGGGACGGCACGCACGCGGGCCTGCACGGCGCGGGCGGGGTGCTCTCGTTCTTCCCCACCAAGACCCTCGGCGCGCTGGGCGACGCGGGCGCGGTGATCACCGACGACGCCAGGATCGCCGAGACCGCCGCCGCGCTGCGCCACCACGGCCGGTTCGGGCACACCCTGGACAACTTCCCCGGCATCGCCACCGAGACCACGCTGCCCGGCCTCAACAGCAAGATGGACGACGTCCAGGCCGCTGTCCTGCTCGCGAAGCTGGCCACGCTCGACGCCGACATCGCCCGCCGGGCGCACCTCGCAGCGCTCTACAGCGAGGGCCTGCGCGGGTGCCCCGGTGTCCGCCGCCTGCCGACGGTGGTGGAGCGGGAGGTGGACACGACCGCGGTGTTCTACGTCTACCTGGTCGAGGTCGACCACCGCGACGCGCTCGCTGCGTACCTGGCGGCCAACTCGGTCGGCACCGAGACGTACTACCCGGTGCCGCTGCACCTGCAGCCCTGCTTCGCCCACCTCGGGTACCGCAGGGGCCAGTTCCCGCACGCCGAGGCCGCCTGCGCGAACGCCGTGGCGCTACCCCTCTACCCGGACCTCACCGAGGCCCAGGTGGACCGGGTCTGCTCGCTGGTGCGCGCCTTCTACGGCGGGGGTGGCGCGTGACGCTGCCGTTCTTCCCGCCGGACCTGTTCGACCACGACCGGGATGTGCTGCTGGAGACGGTGTACCGGATCGGGACCGGCGCCGGGCAGCGGTTCATCCTGGGCGACCGGACGGCGGCATTCGAGCAGGCGCTGCGGTTGCAGTTGGGCGCGGCGGACGTGGTCGCCTGCGGCAGCGGGACCACGGCGCTGACGCTGGTGCTGCGGGCGATGGGGGTCGGTGCCGGGGACGAGGTGGTGGTGCCCGCGTTCGGGTGCGCGCCGCTGGCGTCGTCGGTGATCTCGGTCGGGGCGACGCCGGTGTTCGCCGACGTGCACCCGTGGACGATGGTCGTGGAGCCCTACGAGGTCGAGTCGGCGATCTCGGGCCGGACCGCGGCGATCATGCCCGCGCACATGTTCTCGGTGATGGCCGACATGCCCACGATGCGCGAGCTGGCGATCCGGCACGGGGTGCGGCTGGTCGAGGACTCCGCGGTGGCCCAGGGCGGTGAGCTCGCCGGTCTGCAGGCTGGCCGCTGGGGCGACGCGGGGGTGTTCTCGTTCGTGCAGGTCAAGACCTTCGGGTCGATCGGCGAGGGCGGCGCGGTGGTCACCGACGACGCGGAGCTGGGCCGGATGGTGCGGATGCTGCGCAACCACGGCCAGGACGGGCACACCCGGTTCGTGCACCACGTGGTCGGCCACAACAGCCGGTTCGACGAGGTGATGGCCGACTTCCAGCTGCACCGGCTGCCCGGTCTCGCCGCGCGGTTGCGCCGTCGCGCCGAGATCGCCGACTACTACACCGAGCGGTTCGCCCCGCTGGTCGAGCGCGGCGTGCAGCCCCCGCCGCCGGGGCGCGACGGGCGCTGCTTCTACGTGTACTCGCTGCTGGCCGAGCGCCGCGACGACCTCAAGCGGCACCTGGCCACCCGCGGTGTCGGCAGCCACGTCTACTACCCGGCCCCGTTGCCCGCCCAGCCCGCGTTCGCGCCCTACGCCCGCCCCGGTCAGTACTGGCCGCACGCGGAACTGGCCAGCGCCCGCACGCTCGCCCTGCCCATCTACCCGCACCTGACCGACGCCCAGGTCGAACACATCGCCGACGCGGTCTGCGACTTCCCCGGGAGTCCCCGATGACCATGCCCCTGTCCCAAGGGCCGCTCGCCCCGGCCGCCGCGCGCGTGCGGCTGGGCGCGTACGCCCGGCTCGCCAAGCTCGACGTCTGGGACTACTACCTGGCGCTGCCGCTGGCCTGGTCGCTGGTCGGGTTCGGCCCGTCGGCGCTGGTGCCGCTGCTGGTCTTCGGCCTGGGCACGGTCTGCGTGGTCGCCGGTTCGGTGGCCTTCGACGACGTGACCGGCTACCGCGACGGCAGCGACGCGGCCAACTACGGCCAGAACGCCCCTGCCCGCAAGCTGGCCAGGAAGCCGTTGCTCACCGGGGAGTTGAGCGAGGCGGAGGCCATCCGGTTCGGCTGGCTGGCCGTCGGCGCCGGCGCCGCGCTGTGGGTGCTGGCCTTCGCGGTCGCCCCCTTCGCTCCACTGTGGACCGCTCTGGTCGCCGCGCTGTGCCTGGTGTCCGCCGTCCAGTACTCGTGGGGCCTCAAGATCAGCTACCGCGGCTGGCAGGAGGTGTTCCTCGCGGGCTTCGGCACCGGCCTCGTGCTCGTCGGCGCCGGGTTGACCACCGGCGGGATCACCGGGTTCGGCGCCGTCCAAGCCGTCCTCTTCGGACTGGGTCCGCTGCTGTTCGGCGTGTACTCCAACACCCGCGACGCCGACGGCGACGCCGCGGTGGGTCGACCCACGGTGGCCGCGGTGCTGAGCCCGTTGGGGAACAAGGCGTTCATCGCCGCGCTGACCGTCGCCGAGGTGGCGCTCGTGGTCACCTCGGCCGGGCTCGGCCCGGCGCCGTGGTGGTTCGGGCTGGCCATGCTGCCCGCCATGGGCGTGCGGGTCGCGCAGTTGCGCCGCGGCGTCGGCCTCGGCGACCTGCTCGCCGCCCGGTCGCTCGGCCTGCGCGCCCACCGCACCACCACCGCGACGCTGATCGCGGTCAACCTGATCCTCCTGGTTGGAGCCGGTTCGTGAGCCCAGATCTGGATGTCGCCGTCGTCGGAGCCGGGATCGCGGGCCTGGCCGCCGCGTACCGCCTGCGCGCGCAGGGCAGGTCCGTGCACGTCTTCGAGTCGGCCGAGGACGTCGGCGGCCGCATGCGCACCCTGCGCCGCGGCGGGTACCTCGCCGACACCGGCGCCGAGATGATCGGCAGCACCGGCTACCCGGCCACCTGGCGGCTCCTCGACGACCTGCGGATCAGCCGCGACGACGTGCCGCTGATCGGCGCGGACCTGGCCATGTGGCGCGACGACCGCGCGCACCGGCACGTCGGCGACCCGCGCGCGCTGCTCACCGGCGCCGGGCTCGGCGTCGCCGCGAGGCTCGACCTGATCGCCCTGCTCGGCGGTGCGGCGGCGCGGCGCAAGGCCTACGACGTCGACGCGCCGGAGGCCACCCCGCTGGGCACCCGCACCATCGCCGAGATCGCCAAGGGCGACCTGCACGACTACCTGCTGCAGCCGCTGGCGGGCGGCTACTTCGGTTGGGACACCGCCGAAGCGTGCGCGGGTCCGTTCGTCAGCCACCTGCTGGCGGTCGGCGCGACCAAGACCTTCCGCACCTACCGCGACGGCATGGACGCCGTGGCGCGCAGGCTGGCCGAGGAGGTCGAGGTCAGCACGGGCGTCCCGGTCCGCGAGGTGGCCACCACCGGGACCGGTGCGCGGCTGGTCGCCGACCGCACCCCGCTGACCGCGCGGACCGTCGTGCTCGCCGTGCCCGCACCGGTCGCCGCCGACCTGCACCCCGGTGCGCCGGAGTACGTGCGGCTGTGCCGGTACCGGTCGATGATCAAGGTGGTCTGCCCGCTGTCGCGGCCGCTGGACGCGCTGCCGGGGTCGTTCGCGCTGGCCGTGCCCGAGGTGGAGAACGACGTCCTGGCCGGGGTGGTGTTCGACGACCGCAAGCACCTCGGCCGGGTGCCCGCCGGGCGGGGCATGGTCAGCCTGGTGGTCAGCCCCGGCGCGGTGCCGGAGCTGATCGGGGCCAGCGACGACGAGATCAGCCGGACCCTGGTCGCGCACGCCGAGCAGTACCTGCCCGGTCTCGCGCACGCGTTGCGCGACACCGTGGTCAGCCGGTTCGAGCACGGCCTGCCGATGCCGACCGCCGCCGCGCTCGCCGCCCGCGCCGAGTTCGCCGAGCGCCCGCCCGCCGCCGTCGAGTACGCGGGCGACTGGTACGCGTTGCGCCCCAGCAGCGAGGCCGCGGTCCGCTCCGCCGAACTGGTCGCCGAACGCCTGTCCACAGCGGACTCCCCGGCGGTGGCCCGTGGCTGAGCCCGCCGTCTTCGGCCGCCCGGCCATCAGCTACGTCTTCGGCACCTCCTTCGCCAGGGAGCAGGAACGGCTCGCACTCGGCGAGCTCCTCTGGGACCCGGGCACGACGAGCAGGCTCGCGGCGCTGGGGATCGGCCCCGGGACGCGCTGCCTGGAGGTCGGTGTCGGGCACGGGTCGATCGCGGGCTGGCTGGCCGAGCAGGGCGCCGCGGTCACCGCGGTGGACATCGACATCTCGCGCGCGTTGTGGCTGCGTCAGCACGGGATCTCCTTGCACGAAGCCGATGTCCTGCGCGACGGGGTGCCGGGCACGGGGTACCACGTCGTGCACGCCCGGCTCGTGGTGCAGCACCTGGCGAACCGCAGGGACGCGGTGCGGCGGATGGTCGCGGCGTTGCGCCCCGGCGGGCACCTGGTGCTCGAGGACACCGACACGGCGACGACCCTGGCGACCGCGGACGGTGTGCTGCGGCCCCGGGTGCGCGACGCGGCGTACACGGTGATGGCCGAGTCCGGGTACCACCCGCGCTGCGGCCTGCTCGATGTCGACCTCGCGGTGGCGGCCGGGTTGGTGGACGTGCGCGCCGAGGGGCGGGCCGAGGTGGTGACCGGTGGCACGCCGCAGGGGCGGTGGTTCGCGCTGTGGCTGGAGCACCTGCGCCCGGCGATGGTGGGCCGCGGCCTGGTGTCGGAGGCCGAGGTGGACGCCGCGCTGGCCGATCTCGCCGATCCCGAGGTGCGCTGGCTGTCCCAGGTGATGATCACGGTGGTCGGTCGGAAGGGCGGCGATGAGCAAGCCGCGTGATCTCGGCACGCTGTTCGACGAACTCGTCGACCGCAAGACCCGCACCACGGTCCGGCTGGCCAGGCCGCTGGACATCGCGCCGGACTTCGGCACCACCTACGACGTGCCCGCGCTGGCCGCCCTGGTGCGCAACGCCGCCGGGTGGCTGCACACCGCCGGGGTCCGGCCGGGTGATCGGGTGGCGATCGTCAAGCGCAACCACTGGGACTACGTGCTGCTGGCGTGCGCCGCGGTCCGGGTCGGGGCGGTGCCCGCGCTGCTGTCGGACCAACTGGCGCCGCACACCCTGGAGGTCATGCTCGAGCGGCTGGAGCCCGCGCTGCTGATCACCACCCGCGCGGTTCTCGACACCGCTCGCGCGCACGGCATCACGCTGATCTCGCGGGCGGCGCGCACGGTCACGCTGGAGGGCCGCTACCCGGACACCCTCAACCTGGAGCGGCTGACCGGCCACGAGCCGCCCGCGCCGGTCTCCCGCGACGACGACGAGCCGCTGCTGATCGTGCACACCTCGGGGACCACCGGGGTGCCGAAGCTGGTGGTGCACACCAACAGCACGCTGGTGCTGGGCTTGGCGGGCGGCGAGTGCACCCGGCTGCCGGTCGTGTCGGCCCGCAAGCGCGACACGGTCTGCTCGGCGATCGCGTTCAGCCACGGCCGCGCGGTGCCGTGGACGATCAGCGCGCTGTGGTTGGCGCCGCGCGAGATCCTGATCGCCGACTCGGCCGACGACGCCGAACCCCTGCTGCGCGCCCACCCGCCGACGACCCTGGAGGCCCTGCCGTCCACGTTCGTCCGCTGGCGACCGCTGCTGGAGCGCCCCGACCACCCCTTCCGCGACATCCGCGTCTTCATCAGCACCTTCGACGCCGTGCACCCCCCGACGCTGCGCGCCTTCCTGAACGGCACCCGCAAGCGCCCGCTGTGGGTCCAGGTGTGGGGCCAGAGCGAAACCGGTCCGCTCACCTTCCGCTTCCTCACCCGCCGCTCGCTGTCCCGCCGCGACGCGCGGCACCCCACCACCCGCAACCTCGGCCGCCCGGCCCCCGGCCGGACCCGCCTGCGCGTGGTCGACCCGCATTCCTTCGCGCCGGTCCCGCGCGGTACGCCGGGCCTGGTGCTGGCCAAGACCCCCACCCAGTGCGTCGACTACCTCGGGGAGCGCGAGCGCTGGCTGGCCAAGACCGACGGGCAGTGGTGGAACACCGGCGACATCGGGGTGCGGACCCGCTGGGGGTCGTACCTGATGCTGGACCGGGAGGTGGACGTGCTGCCCGGGCAGAGCTGCGTGGAACTGGAGGACGTCCTGGAGGAACGCGTCCCCAACGTCGTCGAGTGCGTCGTGCTGGGCACCCCGGGCAGGCTGCCGCAGCCGGTCGTGGTGACCCGCGACGGGGTCTTGGACCCGCAGGCCTGGCGGAGTGCCTCGCGCGACCTGCCCGCGTTGGCCGAACCGGTGGTTCTCGCGTGGGAGCAGATTCCGCGCACGGGCACGGGCAAGGTCCGGCGGATGGAGCTGCGCGCGGTTCTGCGAGCCGGCCAAGATACGTTTGGCACCGGCCGCTGGACGTGATTTCGACGCCAGTCGTTCACCTATTACCGGATCATCGGGGAAGCTTGCGCCAGATCCGGCGGGGCAGCAGGCGCATGCCGAAGAACACCGGTCGCAAAACACCGGGTACCCACACCTCACCCCGCCCGCGGCGCAGAGCGCGGACCGTCGCCGCGGCCACCTGGGCCGGGGTGGAGGAGAACGGCGCCGGGGACATACCCTCGGTCATCCGGCCGATCACGAACCCCGGCCGCACGAGCAGCAGGCGCGCGCCGGAGCCCGCGAGGGCGTCGGCGAGGCCGCTGGCGAAACCGTCCAAGCCCGCCTTCGCCGACCCGTAGACGTAGTTGGCCCGGCGGACCCGGGTGCCCGCCACGGAGGAGAAGACGACCAGGGTCCCCGACCGCTGGCGGCGGAGCAGGGTCGCCAGGTGGGTCAGGACCGACACGTGGGCCACGTAGTCGGTGTGGACCACCGCCAGGGCGTGGTCGACATCGGTCTCGGCCCGGGTTTGGTCGCCCAGCACGCCGAAGGCGACGATGACGGTGTCGAGCCGACCGTGCGCCTCGACGAGGGAGTCGAGCAGCCGCGAGTGGGCGGTGAGGTCGTCGGCGTCGAACTCGGCGGTGTGCACGGCGGTGGCTCCCGCGGCGCGGAGCGCGGCCTGCTGGTGATCAAGATCACCGGCCCTCCTGGCGGCCAGGACGACCTCCCGGCCCTGCGCCAGCAGGCGCGCCACCTCTAGTCCGATCTCGCTGCGCCCGCCGAGGACGACCACCACACCGCTCATCCGGCCAGTCTGCCGTGCTCACGCTGCGTCCATCCGAGGTATCCCTGTGTCACGTACGGCCCAATCGGGCGCAAGATCGAGTGAGCGAGCCGCGACATGACTACTCGCGGTCTGCCTTATCGCTGAATCCGGTCGGTTCTCTTGGGTTATCACCAGCCGATTCGGGGACTGTACTGTCACGAATTCGCGGTGCTAGCTTCAACGCCGTCGACAATGGCGAAGCGACGGTCGAGGCGGCCACCGGGACACTCACCTGAGTGAACATGAATGTGAGGTGCTTTCCGCCTGCGCGGCTATTCGCCGGTCGCCCGCATTGTCCCACGCGACCTTCCCCATTCCAGGATGAGCGATTGGCGGTAGCACCGTGACCGAGACCCTGCGCCCCGTCGGCGGCGAAGCGCCACCGCAGCAGAGCCTCACCACCGAGGCGGCGCGCAACCTCGCGACCACCACCAAGTCCGTCCCGCAGATGCAGGAGATCACCTCCCGCTGGCTGCTGCGGGTCCTGCCGTGGACCCACGTCGGGGGCGGCACCTACCGGGTCAACCAGCGCCGCAGCTACGTCGTCGGCGACGGCCGGATCGCCATCGACTACGTCGTGGGCGACGGGCGGATCACCGTCAACCGGGCCGACGCCCAGCCCCGCGTCGTCGCGGGCGACCTGCGCGAACTGGCGTTCCTTCGCGACTTCGAGGACGAAGAGGCGCTGACCGCGCTGGCAGGCCTGTTCCGGCAGGAGGACTACGCCGCGGGCGACACGCTCGTGGAGTGGGGGCACGCCGCCGACCGGTTCCTGGTGATCGCGCACGGTCGGGTCGAGCAGCGCGCCGAGGGCCAGTACGGCGACGAGACCGTGGTCGGCGTGATCACCGACGGCGAGTACTTCGACCAGTGGGGGCTGCTGCAGGAGAAGATCTGGGACTTCACCGCCAAGGCCGCGACCGCGGTGACGGTGCTGTCCCTGCGCCGCAGCGAGTTCCAGGAGCTGCTCGACCGGGCGCCGTCGCTGCGCGCGCACGTCGAGGCGTACCTGGCCAGCGGCGCGCACGAGCAGGACGGCGAGGTCCCGATCAACCTCGCCGCGGGCCACACCGGCGAGGTCGAGCTGCCGGAGACCTTTGTGGACTACGAGGTCTCCCCGCGCGAGTACGAGCTCTCCGTCGCCCAGACCGTGCTCAAGGTGCACACCCGGGTGGCCGACCTCTACAACCAGCCGATGGACCAGGTCGAGCAGCAGCTGCGGCTGACCATCGAGGCGCTGCGCGAGCGCCAGGAGCACGAGCTGGTCAACAACCGCGAGTTCGGCCTGCTGCACAACGCCGACCCGCGCCAGCGGGTGCACGCGCGCACCGGCGCGCCCACCCCCGACGACCTCGACGAGCTGCTGTCGAAGGTGTGGAAGGACCCGTCGGTCATCCTCGCCCACCCCAAGGCGATCGCCGCGTTCGGCCGCGAGTGCAGCAAGCGCGGGATCTACCCGGCGTCGGTGGACCTCGGCGGGCACCACGTGCCGTCCTGGCGCGGGGTCCCGGTGCTGCCGTGCAGCAAGATCCCGATCAGCGACACCCGCACCACCTCGATGATCCTGATGCGCACCGGCGAGGAGAACCAGGGCGTCATCGGCCTGCACCAGACCGGGCTGCCCGACGAGTACGAGCCGGGCCTGTCGGTGCGGTTCATGGGCATCAACGACAAGGCCATCCTGTCCTACCTGGTCACCGCGTACTACTCGGCCGCGGTGCTGGTGCCCGACGCGCTCGCCGTGCTCGACGACGTCCAGATCGGTCTCTGACCCCTCGCGGTGCCCCGTGCCAGCGGGGCACCGCGCCGTCCACTCCATCTCAACCTGACCCGGGGGTTTCCGGCGTGACCGAGCTACTCGACACCGCGACCGACCACAGCCAGCAGAGCCTGAGCACCACGGCCGCGCGCAACCTCGCGACCACCACCAAGTCCGTCCCGCACATGCAGGAGATCAGCCCGCGCTGGCTGCTGCGGATGCTGCCGTGGGTCGAGGCCCAGGGCGCGGTGTACCGGGTCAACCGCAGGCTCAGCTACACCCTGGGCGACGGCCGGGTCACCTTCACCAACACCGGCGCCGACGTCGACATCGTGCCGACCGAGCTGCGCGAGCTGGCCCTGCTGCGCGACCTCTCCGACGACGCGGCGCTCACGGAACTGGCGAACCGGTTCGCCCAGCGCGAGTACAGCGCGGGCCAGACGATCGTCGAACGCGGGCGCCCCGCCGACGCGGTGCACCTGATCGCGCACGGCAAGGTCACCACCTACACCGAGGGCCACTTCGGCGACGAGGCCGTGCTCGCGGTGCTGGCCGACGGCGAGTTCTTCGGCGACCGCGGCCTCGTCGACGCCGACGCCACCTGGGACTTCACCGCCAAGGCCAGCACGGCGTGCATCGTGATGACGCTGTCGCGCTCGGAGTTCCTGTCGCTGCAGGAGCGCTCCGCCGCGCTGCGCGCGCACGTCGAGGCGTTCCGGGCCAGCCCGGCCAACCGGACGAACAAGCACGGCGAAGCCGAGATCGCGATGTCCTCCGGGCACTCCGGCGAGCACGAGCTGCCCGGCACCTTCGTCGACTACGAGGGCAGCCCGCGCGAGTACGAGCTGTCCGTGGCGCAGACCATGCTCAAGATCCACACCCGGGTGGCCGACCTCTACAACCAGCCGATGGACCAGGTCGAGCAGCAGCTGCGGCTGACCATCCACGCGCTGCGCGAGCGCCAGGAGCACGAGCTCATCAACAACCGCGACTTCGGCTTCCTGCACAACGCCGACCTGCGCCAGCGGCTGCACACCCGCGAGGGCGCGCCCGCCCCGGACGACCTCGACGAGCTGCTCGCCAGGCGGCGCCGGTCGAACTTCTTCCTGGCCCACCCCAAGGCGATCGCCGCGTTCGGCCGCGAGTGCACCAAGCGCGGGCTGTACCCGCCGACCACCGAGGTGCACGGCAAGGTGGTGCAGTCGTGGCGCGGGGTGCCGCTGCTGCCCTGCGACAAGATCCCGGTCAGCGACACCGGGACCACCTCGATCATCGTGCTGCGCACCGGCGAGTCCGACCAGGGCGTGATCGGCCTGCACCAGACCGGGATCCCCGACGAGTACGAGCCGGGCCTGTCGGTGCGGTTCACCGGGATCAACGACAAGGCGATCATGTCGTACCTGGTCAGCACCTACTACAGCGCCGCGGTGCTGGTCCCGGACGCGCTCGGCGTCCTGGAGAGCGTCCAAATCGGACTGTGAACCGGTGGCCCGTGCCGCGCGCACGGGCCACCGACCGCTCCCCCCGCGGGCACGACCGCCCGTCCCCTCTCCGTTGAAACGAGGACCGGCCCGTGTCCACCAACCCCACCGTCCACGTCCCCGGCACCCGGCGCCCCACCGGTCACCGCTCGGCCAGGGAGGTGCTCACGCACAGCCGCTCCGCGCTGGCCCCGGCGCTGCGCGCGGCGGTGGACTCGCTGCCAGAGGCGATGCGGCACATCTCCGGCTACCACTTCGGCTGGTGGGACGAGCACGGCAGGCCCACCGAGGCCGACGCGGGCAAGGCGATCCGCCCGGCCCTCGTGCTCACCGCGGCCGAGGCAGTCGGCGGCTCCGCGGCCGAAGCCCTGCCGGGGGCGGTGGCCGTCGAGCTCGTCCACAACTTCACCCTCCTGCACGACGACGTCATGGACGGCGACCGCACCCGCCGCCACCGCCCCACCGCGTGGACCGTCTTCGGCCTGGGCCCCGCGATCCTGGCGGGCGACGCGCTGCTCACCCTCGCCTTCGACGTGCTGGCCGCCAGCGACCACCCGCGCGCCCAACCCGCGGCCCGCGTCCTGTCCGCCGGTGTCCTCGCCGTCCAGGAAGGACAGGCGGCGGACCTGGCCTTCGAACAGCGCGCGGACGTCACGCTGGCCGAGTGCCTGCGGATGGCCGAGGGCAAGACGGGGGCGCTGCTCGCCTGCTCCACGACACTGGGCGCGCTGCTGGGTGGTGCCGCACCAAGTCAGGTGGACCAGTTCCGGTCCTTCGGCGAGCGCCTCGGCGTGGCGTTCCAGTTGGTGGACGACCTGCTGGGCATCTGGGGAAACCCCACGGCCACCGGCAAACCGGTCTACTCCGACCTGGAGAACCGCAAGAAGTCCCTCCCCGTCGTCGCCGCCCTCGCCACCGACACCCCGGCCGCGCGCGAACTCCAGGCCCTCTACGCGGGTTCTGAGCCGCTCACCGCCGCCGACCTCGTCCACGCCGCCGACCTGGTCGACTCAGCGGGCGGCCGAGCCTGGGCCCGCACCCGAGCCACCGAACTCCTCGCCGACGCCACCGACCACCTGGCCGCCGCCCTGCCAGAGGAACGAGCCGAAGCCGAACTCCGCGCCCTGGCCGACCTGATCATCCTCCGCGACCACTGAGCCTTGAGCGCCCGCCCTACGGCAGGGCGCCGGTTCTGACGACGCTCGACCGCCTCGATGCCCGTCTGGCCCGCCCGACACCCAAGCCGCCGCGAGCCACCTCAGCCCGCGGTGGTCCGTGATGATGCCCGAGAGCGATCGCCCGCTCCGAGACCGACCACCGGCGTTTCCTGCGTCGCCGCGCGAACATCCACCGCCGTCCGTGGGTGCGTTCGCGCCGCCTCCGGCAGGCGCCGGGGCTAGTGACAGGCGGCAGAACCGCCTCGATCTCCATCCGGCCTCGGCGGGCGATTGGCCCGCGTCAAAGCCCACCGCCGGTGTGGCCTGCCTCGCCGCGCAAACACCCACCTTGGCCAGTGGCGCGGCCACGCCGCCTACGGCAGGGCGCCGGTTCCGGTGACGGGCGGCAGAACCGCCCCGATCTCCGGCTGCGGCCTCGGCAGGCGATTGCCTGCGCCAAACCCACCACCGGTGTGGCCTGCTTCGCCACGCGAACACCCACCTCGATGAGCGCCTCCGCCCTACGGCAGGGCGCCGGTCCTGACGACGCTGGTCAGGACCGCTTCGATGCCCGCGTGCACGATCGCGGCCCGGACCATCCGGTAGCCGTGGCCGTAGACGGGGTCGGGGTTGGTGTCCATGGCGGCTCGGAGGCGGGTGGCCAGGGGGGTGTCCTGCTTCTTCAGCCAGGCTCCGGCGAACACCTCGCACACGCCTTCCTCCAGCGGGAGCGGGAGCGGGCCGGACTTGCGTTCGGCGAGCCAGGCGTGGCCGAGTTCGTGGGCCAGGGTGGCGCCGAAGTGGACCGGGGTGAGGCCGCCCGCGATCTCGATGGACACGGCGGCGTAGCCGTCGGGGCCCCACTGCTGGTGGGTGATGCCGAGGACGCCGTCGCGGCCGGTGGTGTCGGGGGAGAGGGGGCCCGGGTCGGCGAGGGTGACCCGGACGCGGCGGGTGAGTTCGATGCCGAGGGCGGCCATGGCGGCGCGGACGACGGGGATCTGGCCGCGGGCGTCGTCCTGGCACTCGATGGCGCCGAGCGCGCAGCGCGGGCAGCGGGTCGAGGCGCCCCACCTGCTCCACCCGGGGGTGCGCTGGTCTGGCGCGGGCCTGCCGCACAGGGCGCAGCGCATCGCCACCGGGTGCGACACGCAGGTCGGTTCCTCGTGCATGGACAGCTCGTAGCTGCCGGGGGGCGCTCCCCCGCACACCGTGCACGTCACCGCCGCACCTCGATCCACGTTCCGCCGGGGCCACGCCGCCACGCCGAGGTGGTCGACCCCGGCGCGGGCGCGGAGACCCCGGCCAGGACCCGGTCAAAGTAGCGGCCCCAGATCCGCGCCGACGGCCGGGCGGACGCGTCGCGGCCCAGCGCGGCGGCGAGCAGGCCGCGGCCCTCCCGGTCCAGCACCCCGGCCGCGCGGGCGGGGTCGCGCGACACCGACCCGCCCGCGCCGGGGGCCAGGCAGCGCAGCACCACCAGGCCGAGCTTGTACAGGTCGGTCGCCTGGCTGGGCAGCCGCTCCGGTGCCTCCCAGTCGGGCATGTCGAGCTGGGCGACCACGGCGGCCGAGCCGCGCACCCGCACGGCGTCGCAGTCGACCAGCATCGCGGTCGGCCGCCGGTCGAGCCGGAACACCGCGTTGGTGGGGTTGATGTCCCCGATGACGATGTCGAGCTTGTGCAGCAGGTGCACCGCGGCGGCGAAGTCGCGGCACACCAGCGCCCGCTGCGCGGTGGTCGGCGCGGGCATGCCCAGCCGGTCCGCCCGCGCCGGGTCGATCAGCAAGAACTGCAGCTCCCGCAGCGACCGGTCGGCTTCTCCGCTGGGCAGCACCCGGTCCTGGAAGTAGGTGTCCGGGATGAGCCGCACCAGGACGCCGTGCACGCCGTCGTCGTCGGCGACGACCCGCAGCGGCCACGCGGTGAGGCTGTCGAGCCTGGCGCGCGTGGCCGCGTCGAGCCGCAGCCTGCGGGCGACGAGCTGGTCGAGCCCGCCCGGCGGCTTGTGGCCGGGGCGGTACCGCTTGTAGACCACCGACGGCACCTCGGCGACGGAAGCTCCGGGGGCGAGGTAGACCTGCGCCTGGCCACCTTTGCCGATCATCGGGCCGAGCGTGCCGAGCGCGGACGGCGGGATGGTGGTCGCGGTCACGGCCGGGCGGGCCACAGCGCGACCACCGTCCGATCGTCGTCGTAGGTCTTGCGGGCGAAGCCGACCTGGGCGGCGAAGTCCAGCTCGTGCGGCGGGGTGCGCCACAGCCGCGCGAGCGTGGTGCCGACCTCGCCGGTGCCGTGGCCGAGCGGGTCGCCGACGCCGTCGGTCATCACCACCAGCGCCTCGCCGGGGCGGACCGACCCGGAGGACAGCACCGGCTCCGCGGGCAGCGGGAGGGCCCGGGTCGCGGAGCTGTGCAGCTCGGCGCCGTCGTTCTTGACCGGCTGGGTGGGCAGCCAGCCGCCGTCGGCGCCGAGCACCCACACCGAGGTGTCGCCGATGGTCCCGGTGACCATCCGGTGGCCGTCCTCGGCCGGGACGAGGTCCAGCACGGCGAACGACGCGGTGGTCGCCATCGTGGCGGCGACGTCGGCCAACGGCCGGGCACCGGCGTCGACGACACCGCGGTCGAGCAGGTCGGCGCGGCAGTCCTGTTCGACGTCGGAGCTCAGGACCCGGAAGAACGCGGTCCAGTCGACGAAGGCCCGCTGCGCGCCCGCGAGCACGGCCCCCAGGCGCCTGATCCCCCGGTTGACCGCGGCCTCGGCGGCGACGTGGGACAACGCGCCCGAGGACAGCCCGTCGGCGACGGCGACGATGAGGTAGCGCCCGTCTCCGGTGACCCGGACCCCGTAGGCGTCCTGACGGACCTTGGCGTACGCCCGGTGCGACAACCCGCGCACGCTCGCGGCGCGCACATGAACTGTCGCGTTAGGACTGTCTACAGTGAACCCATCGAGCTCGGTGTCCTTTCTGGACCAGAGATCGGGACTGGGCCGTGGGACGACGAGGGAAGCGGCGCGGCCGGGTTCGCCGATCACATACCGGGCGATCCCGTTGTGCGTGGCGCTGTCGGCGGACACGCGGGTCACACGAAGTCGTCGTCGGCGCCGAAGGACGTGACCCCGCCTGGCAGGTCCTCGTCCGGCGGCAGCAGGATGCCGGAGTTGCCCATGGCCATGCTCTGACCGGACTTGAGGATGCTGGAGATCAGCACCTCCGCCATCGCGGTGATCGCCACCGCCGGGTTCTGCCCCTGGTCGGCCAGGTACATCCGCATCGGCTTGGACCCGGTCGCCGGGTGGATCATCCGCTGCAGCGTCGTCGGCACCGCGCCCTCCACCCCGAACGGGATCACGTTGGGGTACATGGGAAAGCCCTGGTTGCGCGCCTTGTCGTAGTGCGTCAGGTCGGCGAAGGCCGACTCCCACGCCCCCGGGTCGGTCGGCTCGCCGTCGCTGAGGAAGAACACCGCGGGCCGGTGCACCGCGAACCCGTCCGCCTTGAGCTGCTTGATGTTGGACTCGATCTCCGTGCGCAACAACCGCAGCGGCGCCCCGAAGGCCGTCCCACCCCTGGCCGCCAACGACGGCAGCACCAGGTGGTCGTCGAGCAGATCGCACAACGGCAACCGCACCTGGGCGTCGTCCGCGAAGTCGATCATCGCGAACCGCACCTTGTCCGACAGGATCGGCGCCTTGGCCAACGCGTCCACGATGGTCGGGATGATCCGCCCCACCGCGTCGAGCTTGGGCCCCTGCATCGAATACGACACGTCGACGACCAGGTAGAACGGGAGCAGTTTCCCGCGTTCGGACTCCATGTGGCTCCTCCTAGGGGTGCTGACCGGCCACACCGGTGACCGGCCGCATCGGGACGGTCCGCTCACCGGTGCGCGGCTTGGCGGTGTGGGTGGGGGTGGCGGTGTGGGCGATGGGCAGAGCTGCCGTCTGGGCGGCTGGCGCGGGCAGGGCAGTGGTCGGCTTCGGTGCGGTGGGGGCAGGCGCGGCGAGATAGGCGGTGGGCAGGGGCGCCCCGGAGGCAGCTGGCGTGGGCGACCTGGTGGGCAGGGCAGGAGCGGGCAGGGCCGTGGACGACTTCGGTGCGGCGGAGGTCGCCGGGGCTGCTGTGGGGGCGGCCTGCGCGGGTGGCCAGGTGGGAGCGGGCAGCGCTGCCGATGGCCGAGCAGGGGCAGGCAAGGCCGTGGTCGGCTTCGGTGCGGCGGAGGTTGGCGGGGTGAGCGGGTTGGCCAGGAGCGCGGTCGGCCTCGGTTGTGGGGCGGGCGGGGTGGCCTGGCCCGCGGTGGGGACCTGCGGGATCGGGTGCGGCGCGGTGGGGTTCAGCGGCGCGACCGGGAGCGGCTGTGTGGTGGGCCAACTGGGCGCGGAGGCGGCGCTCGGCGAAGCAACCGGGCGCGCCGACGGCGAGGCATGGGGTGCCACGACACCATTCAGCGCGGTGGTCAGAGGCGGTGGCGGGGCACCGTTCGGCCCGGTGGCACCGTTCGGTGTGGCCGGGGGTGGTGGGGTGGGGGCGTTGCCGTTGGGGGGCTGTGGGGTGGCGGCGGGGAGTCGGATTGGGCGCAGTGGTTGGGTGGTGAGGCTGCGGGGGGTCGCGGTTGGGCCGTAGGGGGCCAGGTGGCTGATGTTGCGCTGGTACCACTCGGTGAGTTGTTCGTCGGTGCGCAGCATCGCCAACTCGGCCCAGACGGTCACCGAGCGCAGGGCGATGTCGGTTTGGCGGGCGATCAGCTCGTCCGTGGCGCGTTTGCCGACCTCGATCTGGGCGTCCACCCGTTGTTGGGCGAGGTCGAGCTTGGCCTTGTCCTCCATGTCGCGCACCGCCCGGTCCGCGGCCACCTGCTGTTCGTCGACGTTGTCTGCGTCGTCGTCGGCTCGGTCGACCATGCGGTCGTAGAGGGACTTGGTGCCGACCGAGGTGATGAGCTTGACCAGCACCGGGAGGATCTCGATGCACAGGAACAGCAGGAACAGGAACAGCCGTGCCTGCGCGGCGGCGGTGTTCTTGTCGCTGAGCCGCTCCAGCGCCGTCATCCTGGCCATCAGGCCGGTGTTGCCGTTCTCGGCGTCGGCGGTCTCGGATTCGGCCACCCGCTTGCGTTCCTGGGCCACGCGCAGGTCGCGTTGGACGTCGGGGAGCTTGGCCTTGGCGGCTTCGACGGCGCTGGTCTGGCCGTCGCGGATGCGCTTCTCGGCTTCGGCGGTGACCCGGTTCAGCTCGGCGAGGGCGCGGTCGCGGTCGGCTTTGGCGTCGTCGGCTTCGCGCTGCTTCTGGCGTTGCGAGTCGCCGACGCCGGGGCGGCCGGTGCCGCAGGTGCCGTCGAGTTCGCACTCGGCCTCGGCCTGGGCCTTGCGGTAGGTGGTCTCGGCCGCGTCGTAGCGCTGTTGGGCCCTGATGACGTCGGCGTCCTTCGCGGCGGCTGGCAGGTCGCGGCCCTCGATGACGGCGCGCAGCCCGCTTTCCTGCTCGGTCAGCGCCTTGATCGACTTGAACGCCTCGTCGAGCTTGCGGTTGCCCTCCTCCAGCGCCTCGGCCCGCATGCCCATCAGTTCGGCGTTGATCTCCGGCTGGAAGATCCGCAGCACCAGCGGGGTGGACACGACGGCGCCGATCACCAGCGCGAGCGCGATCCTGGGCAGGGCGAGCAGGAACCGCTGCCAGCCGCCCGTGACCGCGCCCATGCCGATGACCAGCATCCGGTCCAGGTTGAGCACGACGACCGCCCAGCCGACCCCGGCGGCGGCGCTCGCGGGCACCGAGAGCCCGAGTGCCGAGTGCAGCGCGAAGAACGCCGAGACCCCGGCCAGCCCGGCCGTGGTGAGCAGGACACCGCCCATGGCGGCGTGCCGGACCAGGTCACCGGGGGCTTTGCGCAGGACGTGGGGACGGGCGCCCGCCAACCGGGCGAGCAGGAGCGCTACGCGCATCAGGCCTCTTCCGCTGGGGTGGATCGGTCGAAGGTGAAGACGGGCCCGGCGCCGATGACCTCTTCGACGGCGATCGGCGGGGCCATCGCGACGTGCAGCCGCAGCGGGGCGACCGCCGGGTGACCGGTCGCGGTGATCACCGGTGGTGCCACCGGCGTGGGGCCGGGCAGCGCGGGCAAGGTCAACGCGGGCATGGCGTGGTCGAGTTCGGGGAACACGACCGGCGGCATCAGGATGGGCATCGTCACCTGCTTGGGCGGCTCGATCACCGGGATCGGGCCGACCCGCGCGGTCCGCGCGCCGAGGTCGTTGCGGGCGCGCACGTCGACGAAACCGGTGGTGCGCAGGTCGATGGCGACCGTGCCGTGACCCGCCCCGCCGTCCACCACGACCGCCCGCCCGTCCGCGCTCACCTCGATCTGCGTGGCGTGCTCGGCGGCCCAGGCGATCTCGACCGGTTGCCCCAGCAGCACGTACGGGCGCGTGGCCTCCGCCAGGGTGAGCTCGGGCGGGTCCTCGTGGTGGCCGAGGAGGGCGTTGAGGTAGCGCCGCCACTGCGCCGCTTCCGGTCGTGCGCCGGGGGCCCTTCCCACGGCCAGGCGGAGCAAACCCAGCCCGGTCTGGTCCAGCGCGCTCGCCGCGGCGTCCGGGTCGACCCTGCCGGAGGTGGCGGCGCCGGGGGTGAGGCAGCGCAGGATGAACAGGCCCAGCTTGTACCGGTCGGTTTCCGGGCTGAGCGCGTCGCCTTCCGGCGGGACCCAGTCCGGCGTGTTGAGCTGCTGGTGCGAGGTGACGGTGCCCAGCGGGCGGACGCCGTCGCAGTCGATGAAGTAGACGCCGCTGTCGGGGTGCACCTTGAACAGTTCGTTGGCGTGGTTGATGTCGCCGAACGCCACGTTCAGCTCGTCGTGCAGGAAGGCGAGCCCGCTGGCGAAGTCGCGGCACAGGGTGAGCCGTTCCTCGGCGGTCGGTGTCGGCAGCGCGAGGCGCCTGGCCCGGCTCGGGTCGATGAACAGGTATTGGACCTCGCACGGGTTGATCGACCGCGTGCCGGTCGGGCTCACCACCGTTGTGGTGTACTCGCTCGGGATCCGGGGCAGCACGAGCCCGATGACGTCCCCGTCCTCGTTCTCCACGACCCGGCACGGCCACGCCGCGACCCGGTCGAGGACCGCCCGTCGCGCCGGGGTCAGCGCCCCGCGCAACCGCACGATCCCGCGCAACCGCTGCGGGTCTTCGTGCGCCTTGCGGTATCTCTTGTAGACCAGCGGCCCGGTGCGGTCCGCGACCTTGTAGCCGGGCAACTCGTGGACAACGGCCTCACCGCCCTTGCCCAATTCCCGACCCCACGTCCCGAGATCCGATTCGACCACCGACACTGGCGCCATCCCCGACGGATTCACGCTGGCATCCCCTTTTCGCGTACGGCAACAACGGTATCGAGCACAGCCGCTGATCGTTACGCCATCTGGCAGAAAATCGCCCGGGAATCGCCGGTCAAAAGGAAGACACACCTGAACATCGCTCACCAGTGGCGATTTTCCGCCACGCCGACCGATCCACAATGGACGCCTCGCCTGCGGTAGTGGGCCTCGATCCAGGAGCCGCCCACCTAAATGCTCGATGGGGCGGACTTGGTTTGCGTGGGGTGGCGGTATCCGTAGCGTTGTGCGCTGCAGGGCCATGCTCTTCGGCCCCAGCTTTGCGGTCCTGCCACGGGTAGCGCAGGGGCCCCGCGCAAACCAAGTTCGCCCCATCGAGCACACCCCACACCCACGATCCAGCGCAATGCCGAAGGCGAGCCGACACCGCCCCATCAAGCACACCGCACCACGGCGGAGCGACCGCCGGGTTCCGTGGACGCGCTCCGGATGAAGGGGCTACGCGCCGGGGGAGGTGGTGGCCACGAGGTCTCTGAGTTGGGCCAAGAGGTCACCGCGGCTGGTGGCGCCGAGGCGGGAGCGCATGCGCGCCATGTGGTGTTCGACCGTTTTGGCCGAGATGAAGAGGCGGTCGCCGACCTGTTTGTAGGTGAGGCCCGCGAGGACCAGTTCGGCGACCTGGAGTTCTCGGCCGCTGAGGGGGGAGGTGCCAGCCGGGGTGGGGTCTTCGCGGGTGGCTTCGGATCGCAGGGTCCTGGCGCAGTCGAGCAGGGCCAGCATGCGTTTGCGGTCGGTGGTGCGGGTGGCGGCTTGGCCCGCGAGCCGGGCCGCGTCCCAGTGCAGGCCGGTGGCGTGCAGGGCCCGGGCGGCCGACTCGACCTGGGCCGTGGTTATCTTGCCGGAGAGGACTTCCAGCCAGCAGCGGGCGGCTTCGGCGAGTGCGCCGGGGAACGGGTCCGAGCTCGCGGCGAGCGCCTCGACGTGCGCCAGCGGCGTGGGGTTGCCGGAGGAGAGCTCCGCGTGGAAGGCGAACCAGTGCGGTAGCGCTGTCCACACAGGAGGGTTGCCGAGGGAGTCCAAGAGGGTCCAAGCGCGGCGGAGGAACGGGGCGAAGCGGTCCTGGTCGCCCAGGCGCGCGGCGGCTACCGCGAACTCGCCGAGCGGCAACAGGGTGAAGAGGTCTATCTCGTGACGGACCACCACCTCGTGCGCCTTGTCCCAAACCCGGCGCAGTGCCGCCAGATCACCCGCGCGGCGCGCCACCCCCACCGCCAGGCCGATAGCGAACAGGTGGTCGCGGGGAGTTCGCGGTGCGACGATCTCGACGGGTTCGCCGCGGAGCATGGCGGGCCACGCGGCCAGGAGTGCGTGTCTGGCGCGGAAGAGCTCACCACCGGTGTTGGCCGTGGCGGCGCGGGCGAGCAGGGGTTCTGCGATGCCGGTGGCCCCGGTGTGCACGGCGAGGATGGCACCGAGGGCAGCCGGGGAGTCCGGCAGCAGCGCGGAGCGACCCACGGGTTCCATCACCTCAGCCGCTCTGACCACTGTGGACAGTGCGGCCGCGTCGCCGTCGATGGAGTCGAGCACGCCGCGGGCGGTGAGGGTGGTCGCGGTGGTGAACAGCGTTGGGGGTTCAGCGGAGTGGCCCGGGAGCGCGGTGCGGGCTTCGGCGACACGACCCGTGGCAGCGAAGCCGATGACCGCCAGCGCACCTGAACCGGCCCAGTTGTAGAGCTCCGCGCTGCGGGTGGGTTGGCCACGGTGGGCCAAGGCGGCAGCGGCGACGTGGGCGGCCCGGGGATCACCGGCGACCAAGAGGGCGTCGGCGCGGCGCAGCGCGGTGTCGAGGTCGCCCGCGCGGGCCTCGGCTTCGGCCCGGCCGACCTCGTCAACGGGGTGGCCCGCGTTCTCGGCCGCCTGGTGCAGGCGCACGGCGAAAGTGGGTTCGGCTTCGGCGGCTGCCGCGGCGTAGACCGCTCCCGCGGCAGGACCCGACGCGTCCGCGGCCAGGAGTGCGGCGGCGAAGTCGCTGGTCGGACCGGTGCGGGCCAACCGCAATCGGGCCAGGCCGCCGAGGACGGCGGTGCGCTGGTCGGCGGGGACGAGCGCGCGCAGCACCGTCGCGGCCAGCGGGAGCAGCGTGCCGTCCGCGGCGAGCAGCCCGGTCGCGCGGGCCTCGTCGACCAGGGCCGCGGTCGCGGTGGGGGCCTTGTCCAGCAGGTCGGCGAGCAACGTCGTGTCGGCGTTGACCTCGGCCGCGAGCAGCGCCTGGACCTGCTCCACGGTCAACCGGTCGAGGTCGAGGCGGAACTCCTCGAGCGCGGCGGGCGGCACGGTGTCCCGCTCGGGGCACATGTGCGGCGCCAAGCGGTGAACAAGCCCAGGCACACCACCGGTCTGGGAGTGCACGAACGCGGCTTGGCGCGGGTCGGCACCCAGCGCCGAGAGGCACGCCGCAGTGCGGTCGACGTCGAAGGCGCGGAGGACGATCTGACCGCGCAGGCGGCCGAGCAGGGCGGTGAGGCCCGTGGGCCGCGGCCGGGGGCGGGCGGCGATGACCAGCCCGGCCGACTCGTCGGTGAGGTGCGCTTCGATCTCGGCAAAGTCCTTGTCGCACAACAGGTGTGCGTCGTCGACCAGCAGCAGGCCGCCGGAGCCGCCGCGGCGGTGGGCGCCCTCGGTGGTGGCGAGCAGGTCGAGCAGCGCGCTCTTGCCGTACCCCGCGGGGGCGATGACGGCCAGCCGGACCGGGGCGAGGCCGCCGCCGGTGATCGCGGCGCACAGCCTGCTGGTGGGCTCGTCGAGCACGAGTTCGTCGGGGCTGGCGTGCCCGGGGATCACCGGGTGCCCCGGCGGGCCAGCGCGAAGCGGCGCGGCGGCGGTTCCAGCGCGACGACCTCGACCGGCGGCCGGGGCGGTGGCTGCTCGACCACGGCCACCACATCGCCCGAACCATCCATATCGGACGCGAGCACCGGCATCAGGCTCGGGGCGCTCTCCGGGTCGGGCACGGTGGTCGCGGGCAGCGCGGGTCGCGGGAGCGGGGCGAGCGCCAACACCGCACCGCGCGCGGCGGCGGTGGCCGGGTCGTCGAGCACGGGACCGGGGGCGAGGTGGGCGACCAGCGGGATCTTGGCAGTGCCGCCCGCGATCACCGCGGTCGTGGCGGTGCCGAGCAGCGCGCGGGTGGCGGCGAGTGCGGGCAACAGCACGGGGGCGGCCAGTTCGGTGAACTCCGCGCGGCTGACGGTGACGTCGGTGCGCAGGTGCGGGACGGGGACGCGGACCTCGGCCGCCGAGGAGAGCCGCTCCTTTGCCGTGCCGCAGGCGGTGCGCAACGCGGTGTGCGGCACGTGGTCGGTCTGGGCGGGCAGGACGGCGGTGGTCTCGAGGTCGGCGGAGCCCGCGATCGATGCTGGTGGCGCGACAGCGGCCACGACGTGGCGGTAGAGGGCGTCGTCGACCGCGGCGCCCGCGCGAGGGGTCACGTGGTGTGCAACGACGTCGAACGCGACGGGGTTACGCATTAGCAGCGCGTGATCCGCGCGGTGTCCGCCGAGGAGCGTCACGACCAGCGGCGATCCGGTTCCGACCGGCACGTCGGCGTGGTGCGCCTCCGCGGCGGCGACGACCGTGGGCAGCAGCACGACCCCGGGCAGCCCGGCGTCCGCCAACGCGTCGCGCAGCAGCCCACGCCGGTATGTCCCCCACTCAGGTGGGTGGGTGACCGCAATGCGCTCGGGCGAGCCGCCCTCGGCCTCGGCGACCACGTCGACCACCCACCCGACGAGCGCGGCGACCAGGTTCTCCGCCGGGTAGAGCTGCCCGGCGAGCAGCACCGGGACGTCGTCGCCGACCCGGTCCAGCAGTGCCCTCGCGAAGCACTCCGGCTGCCGCGCCCCCGCCTGCTCCGCGGCCGCACCTGCCAACAGATCCCCTTGCGCACCAAGGAAGATCGCCGACGACAGCCACCGCGCCGAGCCCTCGAGCGCGACCACGTCCGCCGCGCCGTAGCCACTGCCCGCGCGCCTGCGGACGGCGGCGGCGCACCGGGTGCGGCCGACGTCGACGCCCAGCAGGTACGACGGGGGCATCGCGCGGTCCTCTCGGTCACGGGGCGATCACGGGTGCCCCTGTTCGTACCAGGCGACCAACCCCCGTCAGCAACCCCGAGTGGTACGCACAACACTCCCTAACCCCCTAATAGGTGAATACCCATCCCGCTGTCGGTGGGGGATTGAGACAGGGAGTGATCCCCGATGGCAGCCTGCGCCACTCGGCCTAACGTTGGTGATCATCCGCTCAGGTCGATGCCCCCGGTCCGGCGAGCGGCGCCAGTCCCCACCCAGTCCCCCGAGGAGAAGCGTTGTCCAGCACCGGCTCCGGCCAGCCCACCCAGCCCGTCCCGGCCACCCAGCCCGCTCCGGCCGCCGAAAGCCTGACGCCGCACGAGTTCGCGCTCTCGCTGCTCACCGACGACGCCGCGCGCACCGCGTTCGCCGCCGACCCGCAGGGTGCGCTCGCGGGGGCGGGCCTCGGCGAGTTCTCCGTGCAGGACCTGCAGGACGCGCTGCCCTTCGTCGCCGACTACGCCCCCGCGGCCGACCTGCGCGCGGTCACCGAGGCGCTGACCTCGGCCGCCGAGGTCAGCGGTACCGTCGCCCCCGCCACCTCGACCGGCCACCTCGACGCCGGGACCGACTGGTTCACCAGCGCCAACACCCTCGACGCCGCCGACGGCCTGCACGCCGTCGCCGCGGGGGCCACCAACGACCTCGGCTACGCCGCCGACCTCACCGCGGGCGAGGACTCCGTGCTCGGCGCGTTCGCGCTGGAGTCGGAGCAGGTCACCGGCGAGGGCCACGTCGCGCTCTCCACCGACCGCTTCGCCGCGGCCGCTGGCTCGTCGGACCTGGGCACCGTCGCCGCGGCCGCCTCGTCCTCCGGTGCCGCCGTCGCCGCGGGCGCCGCTGGCTTGCACGCCGAGGTCGGCCTCGCGTCCACTGTGGACTTCTCGGACCCGACCGCGCTGCTCGACGACGTCGCGCTGCCCGAGGTCGAGGTGTCCGCCGCAGGCGCGGGTTCGCTGAGCACCGCGGGCCTGACCGACCAGTTCCACCTGCCCGAGATCGACCCGACCGGCGCGCTGGACTCCGACTCGCTGCGCGGCGCCGACCTCGCGGCTGGCACCGTCGCCGACTACGTCAGCTCCGGCGGTGAGCTGCTCAACGGCGCGAGCGCGACCCTGGGCGGCTTCCTGACCGGCGCCTCCCCGCTCGACGACGTCGAGGAGATCAGCGAGCACCTGCGCGCGACGCTGCCGCAGCCGGTCCCGGCGCCGGAGCCCGCGCAGCACCTCCCGGTCGACACCGGCTCGCTGCCCGAGTTGTCCGACCTGCCGCACCTGCCCGAACTGCCCGGCGGCCTGCCCGGTCACCTCCCGGTCGACCTGCCGGACCTGCCCGGGGGGCTCCCGCACCTGCCCACCGACCTGCCGCAGCTCCCGGTGGACCTGCCGCACCTGCCCGTCGAGGTGCCCGACCTCCCGGTGGCCAACCCGCTGCCCGACGTGGCCAGCCAGGTGTCCCACTCCGTGGGCGGCCTGACCGACGGCGTGCTCGGCGACCACGGGCTGCCCGACGTCGGCGGCCTCACCGGTGACCTGGACCTCGGCCACTGAGCCGACCCGCGGTGGAGGCGGGGTCTGTCCGAGTGACGGGCCCCGCCTTCTTCACCTATCCGGGGGAACACGGCATCCTCAAAAGGGTGATGACCGCACCGCCCTGGTTGGGCCTGTTGGACGACACCATCCGGGCCTGCGCCGCCCACCAACGCCACGACCTGGTCGACCGCCTGCTCGACCGGCGCGCCGGCCTGCTCGAACCCGGCCGCCGGGTGGTGGTCGCCGGGTACCCCGGCAAGGGCAAGAGCCACCTGGTGAACGCGCTGGTCGGGGCCGAGGTCTGCCCGGTCGGGGCGGACCTGACCACCGAGGTCGCCACCGTCGTGCGGCACGCCGAGCGACCCACCCCGCTGCTGCCGCCCGCCGACCGCACCACCAGCCGCGACGTCGGGCTGCCGCGCGCTCTGCTGGGCGCGGGCCTGGTCCTGGTCGACTCCCCCGGCTTCGGCGCGCCCGGCTGCCCGAGGACCGCGCGGGCGCTGGCGGCGCTGGCCGAGGCGGACGCGGTGCTGGTGGTCACCGACGCCACCAGTGAGCTCAGCGCGCTGGAACTGGAACTGCTCACCCACGTCAGCAGGCTGTGCCCGACCGTGCTGGTCGCGCTCACCAAGATCGACCTGGTGCCCGGGTGGCGCCGGGTGGCCGACGCCGACCGGGGTCGGATCGCCGAGGTCGGGGTGAGCGCCACCCTGGTCCCGGTGTCGTCGGTGCTGCGCGCCACCGCGGTGCGCACCGAGGACGCCGAGCTGAACAAGGAGTCCGGCTTCGCGGACCTGATCGGGGTGCTGCGCCGCGACGTGCTCGCGGACCCGGCGCGGGTGGCGGCCAGGGCGGCGGCGGCGACCAGCGGGCTGGCGTTGGAGCAGCTGATCACGCCGCTGCGCGCGGAGTTCGACGCGGGCGTCGCGCCCACCGACACCCGGGCGCTGGCCGAGTGGCAGGCGGCGGGGCGGCGGGTGGAGCGGCTGCAGCGGGAGAGCGCGCGCTGGCAGACGCAGTTGGCCGACGACGTCGCGGACCTGGTGTCGGACCTGGACTTCGACCTGCGCGAACGGACCAGGCGGATCCTGCGCGAGGTCGACGACTACTTCGACGCCGCCGACCCCGGCAAGGTGTGGCCGGAGTTCACCGACTGGATGTACGACGCGCTCACCTCGGTCGCGGAGGTCAACTCCGGGTGGCTGGTGGAGCGGTTCGAGTGGATCGCCGCCCGGGTGGCCCGCCAAGCGCTGCCGGACGCCGACGTGGTGCCGTCCGCGCTGCTCGGCGAGCTGGGCGCGAGCTGGCAGGAGGACATGCGGCGGCCGAACATCGAGCGCTTCTCCCCGGCGCAGAAGGTGTTCGTCGGCCTGCGCGGCTCCTACAGCGGCCTGCTGATGTCCGGCCTGGCCACGACGCTGGCCGGACTACCGCTGATCAACCCCATCTCACTCGGCGCAGGCGCCGCCTTCGGCGCCCGCAGCGTCTTCGAAGAGCGAGGTGCCCGCCTCAAACGCCGCCAAGCCGTGGCCAAAACCGCCGCCCAACGCCACGTCGACGACTTCTTCCTGCGCTACGGCAAGGAAGCCAAGGACGCCACCCGCACAGTCCACCGAACCCTCCGCGACCGCTGCGTCGAGGTGGCCCACTCCCTGCGCGAAGCCGCCACCGAGTCGGCCCGCACCATCAAGTCCGAACTGGACGCCGAAGCCACCCGCCGCACCACCCGCCTCACCGAAGTCCGCCGAGACCTCGAACGCCTCCTGGCCCTGCGAACCCGCATCGAGTCCACCCGATGACCACCCTCCCCGGCACGGCACTGAGCCTGCTTGGCCAGACCGCGCACGAAGCCCCGCCGACCACCGGCCACACCCCACTCCCCTGCGCGACAAAGGGCCTGGCGAAGCGGGCCACCCCCGCACCTCGCCTGCCAGGCCGTGCCGACCACTGGACACTCGGAACCGTCGGTGCCAACTGCTCGATGGGGCGGACTTGGTTTGTGCGGGGTGGCGGTGCCCGTAGCGTTGTGCGCGGACAGGGCCATGCTTTTCGGCCCCAGCTTTGCGGTCCTGCCACGGGTGGCGTAGGGGCCCCGCGCAAACCGAGTTCGCCCCATCGAGCCCACCCAGCCACCACGAACCAGCCCCGCCAACCCAGCCCACCGAGCCAACCCCGCCAACCCGGCCACCGCTCCCAGGAAGATCCGGTGCCAACTGCTCGATGGGGCGGACTTGGTTTGTGTGGGGTGGCGGTGCCCGTAGCCTTGCCTCGCTGCAGGGCCATGCTTTTCGGCCCCAGCTTTGCGGTCCTGCCACGGGTGGCGCAGGGGCCCCGCGCAAACCAAGTTCGCCCCATCGAGCACACCGCACCACCACGAACCGACCCCGCCCACAGGGCTACCCGATGACCGCCCTCCCCGATGCCGCGTGGGATCTGCTTGGGCGGGCTGTGCGGGAGGCGCCCGCGGTTGCTGAGGTGGCGCGGGAGTGGGGGGCTCGGTTCGACGGGGCGTTGCGGGTTGAGGTCGTCGGGGCTCCGGGGTCGGGGCGGGCGACCGTGGTGGAGGCGGTGGCTGGGGCTGCGTTCGACGTCGTCGAGGGGCAGGGGGATGTTCGGGTGCGGCTGGTTCGGCGGCCGGGGGAGGTTGTCGACGGGGATGCTGTTTCGACGATCGTGGTGCTGTCGAGGGCGGATGAGTTGGGGGGTGGGCATGGCGACGCGATGGAGTGTGCGCGGGTGGTCGCGGCCAGGCACGCCCGCGACGACCTCGGGGAGCATTGTCAGGCCGTGGTGGCGGTCGCGGCGTTGCCAGCGGTGGGTGGACTCCGGCTGACCAGGTCCGATGCCGCCGCACTGTCCACTTTGGTCAATGCGCCGGACGCGCTGCTGTCGGTGGACCGGCTCACCGCGCACGTGGGACCGGAGTTGCCCGCGAAGCTGGGTCTGTTCGGGGTCCGGGCGGCGGTCGAACTGGTGCGGCAGGGGTCGGCCGTCCCCGCCGGGCTGGTCGCGCTCAGCGGGGTGCCCGACCTGTTGGCCGCCATCGACACCCATTTCCTGGCGCGCGCCGCCGTCCTGCGCGCGCGGGCCGCGCTCTTGGCGCTGCTGCCGTTGCTGAGCGGCCACCCGCTGTCCGCCGACGTCGAACGGGTGTTGACCAGCGCGCACGAGCCCCGTGAACTCCGCCTCCTCGCGGAATTGGCCGCGGGTCGGGTCACCTTCGACGAGCGCGACGACGAAGCCAGGCACCTGCTCGGCGGCCACGGCACGGCGCCCGGGACCAGGTTGGCCCTCAGCGGCGACCCGTACCAGGCCTACCTGCGCTGGCACGCGCTGACCGAGTCGCCCGAGCGCACCCACGCGCAGCGGTGCGCGGCGGGGATCGTCGCCAGGACCTGCGAGGCGCTGGTGGCCGTCGGTTTCGTCGAATAGCGGGCACCCTGGCGCCGGGATACCGTCACGCTGGTGGACCGGGGTCGGCAAGGGGAGTTCAGCGTGGAGTGGGGTCCGAGGCACGACCGGCTGCTCACATTCGCCTACCGCTGCGTCGGGGGTTGCGTGGCGGACCGGCCGCTGGCCAGCGAGGTGACCGTCGACCTGGTCGCCGCGCTGCTCGACCACCCCGACCTCGACGACGACCGGTCCCGGTCCAAGGTGGTCGCCGAGCTGGCGGCGGCGCTGACCCCGTACGCGGACCCGTGGACCATCCACGACGCGGTGCGCCACGCCGCGTGGCGGGACCTGGTGGGTCGCCCGGGGTTCGACCCGCACAGCCTCGTCGACGCGGTGCGCGGCTTCACCCGGCACCTGTCCGTCCCGGCATGATCGCGGTCGCCGGTGCCGGTGGTTACGTCGGCCGCAAGCTGATCACCGCGCTCGACCGGCCGGTGCTGGCCATGGGGCGGCGGGTCGAAGCCCTGCCCGACGGCGAGCACGTGCGCAAGGTCGCGGTCGACGTCAACGACACGGCCGCGCTGACCGAGGCCCTCAGCGGCGTCGACACCGCGTACTACCTGGTGCACGGCATGGCCGCGGGCGCCGGTTTCGCCGACCGGGACCGCGATGCCGCCGCGTCGTTCGCGCGCGCGGCGAAGGACGCCGGTGTCGGCCGGATCGTCTACCTCGGTGGACTCGGCCAGGGTCGCTTGTCCCGGCACCTGGCCAGCAGGCAGGAGGTCGGCCGGGTCCTCGCCGGGAACGGGGTGCCGGTGGTCGAACTGCGCGCCGCGGTGATCATCGGCGCGGGCAGCATCTCGTTCGAGATGTTGCGGTACCTCACCGAGCGGCTGCCGCTGATGATCTGCCCGCGCTGGGTGGACACCCGGGTCCAGCCCATCGGCGAGGCGGACCTGGTCCGGCACCTGGTGCGCGCAGCCGACGCGGACGTCCCCGCCGGTGTGCACGAGGTCGGCGGCCCGGATGTCCTGACGTACCAAGAACTCATGCAGCTGTACGCGTCGGTTCGCGGGCTGCCCCGGCGGCGGATCGTGCGCGTTCCGCTGCTCACACCCGGGTTGTCCGCGCACTGGGTCAACGCGGTGACGCCGGTGGACCGGGCGGTGAGCCGGTCGCTGATCGACAGCCTCACCACCGACGTCGTGGTCACCGAACCGAGCACGGCCTTCGGCATCGACCCCACACCTGCGGCCGATGCCATCCGGTCCACATTGGACGACCAGCGGGACGGGGTCGCCGCTGCCGCGTTCGACTTCACCAATGGCCTCCGCGACGGCGTGTTCACCCTCACCACCAAGGTCGACCTGCCGCCCTCGGACACCCCGGCCGCGCGGCTCGACCTGCGGCGGTGCGGTGGTTCGCTGCGCTGGTACGGCTGGGCGTGGGCGTGGTGGCTGCGGATCGTGCTCGGCAGGCTGTTCGGCGAGCGGCTGACCCTGCACCGGCCGGAGCGGGTGACCTTGGGATCCACTGTGGACTGGTGGACGGTGGAGGAGTTCGGCAACCGGTACATCGTGCTGCGCACGGAGAAGTGGTTCTGCGGCGAGGCGTGGCTCGGGTACCGGATCAGCGGGACGACGCTGCAGCAGGTCGGTGCGTTGCGCGCGAAAGGCCTGCTGGGCTGGGTGTACTGGCGCGCGGTGTACCCGATCCACCTGGTCGTCTTCCGGGTGATGGCGCGCAAGCAGGTCACCAGGGCGCACGCGCTCGCCCAGTCTCAGTGATCGTCGAGCCACCGCACGAGCTCGAACCGGCGCACCCCGGCCGGAACTGTCGCCGAGCAGGTCAGCGGGCTGTCGCTTCGCGTGAACACCGCCCGGACCACCAGCGCGGCACCATCGAGCTCGACATCCCACTGCTCGTGCCCACTGCGCTGAACCCGCACCGGCGGGAACGAGTCAACACCGAACTCCCCCGCCCTGGACCGGGCGAACTCCTGGGCCGCTTGCACGGGTGCGGTGAACGCCGACCGGCCGCGGAAGTACGCCGGTTCGATGAGTCCGGACTCATAGCGCTTGGCCACCTCGATGCCGCTCGCGGGCGGGACTTGGCCGTAGTAGAGCCCGTGCGGCAATGCGACAAGGTTGCCCGCGAACCGATCGCCGCCGACATGGGTGCACTCCCAGGTCTCTTGTGGACGATCAGCCGACAGTGCCGCCGCGAGCGGGCGACCACGAATCGCGCAGCACGGGTCGTGGCGGCCGTGCGCACACACCAGATACACCGGATCGTCCGATGGTTCCCCGCGCGGCTGGGCCAACCCGATGTCCACCAACTCATGCGGATCGTCGAACCGGTGCCACCACACACGTTCCCACCCAGGTGCCGAATCCACGAACGCCCACCGCCTGGGCCCTGGCCGAACACGTCCCGGACGGCGGATCAACAGAACCCTGGCGTGCACAGCGGAAGCCTGGGCGGCGATGGCGGACACAACCTCGGCGGGCAATGACGAATCGCGCCACGGATCCGGCCCCCAAGGCCCTGGCTGCTCAACCAGAACCCAGTACCTAACCGGCGGCGCACTCGCCCCGAGCGGATCCCCCCGGCGCAGACACCCATCGGCGCAACGCTCCACCTCAGAGCTCACGGGGAACCAGGGTTCCATCTCGCGGCAGTCGCCGCACAAGAAGCAGGCACACCGCGGCATCAACGGTCACAAGGAACCAGGACTCCCTCTCGCAACAACCTCCGCACAAGAACCCCCTGATCCGCCGCCGAGATCCCCGGCAGCTCACCCACCACCTTCGGCTCACCCGACAGCAACGCCCGCAACGCTGCCCCCGTCGACGCGGGCAAAGACAACTCGTCCCCCGGCACCTCCAGGACCACCCTCTCCCCCTCGGTCCGCAGCCGGTACCGCAACCCCGCGCGCACGCGCACCACCGAGCCCGTCGCGGCCGAGCGCACTGCGGCGGCCTGGGCCAACGGGGACAGCGGTTCGGGTCGGGTGCCCTGCCACACCTTGTCGCGGACCCGGCGGGTGACCTCGTCAATCGGGGTGTCGCGCAGTACTTGGCCCAGTGCCTCGACCGTCGCGGCCAGGTGTGGCGCCAACTGTTCGGGGTCGGCCGCATCGATGCCGAGCGGGAGGGTGGTCCGCAACTGGGGGTCGCGGCCCGCCAACGCGAGCAGCGCCTCCACCAGCGCGTACCGGGTGAGGACGTGCACGCCGACGGTCAGGTGCGCGGACACCTCGCCGAGGGCGGTCGCGGAGTGCAGGTAGCCGCGGGGCAGGTAGAGGGCGTCGCCGGGGTTGAGGGTTTCCTCGATCAGCGGGGTGTCCAGCGCGCGCTCGGCCACGGCGTCGGCGTGGTGGTCCCACGGCTGGGTGCGCAGCGGGTCGGCGTGCACCGGCGCGTGGACCCGCCAGCGCTTCTGGCCCGCCACCTGCAGGACGAACACGTCGTGCACGTCGTAGTGCGCGGAGAACCCCTGTGACGACGGGGGCGTGATGTAGGCGTTGATCTGGACCGGGTGCCCGAGGTCGACGCCGAGCTGTCCGGCGAAGTCGATCAGCGGCGGCCACAGCCGGTGCAGGCCCTGCAGCACCACGGTCGCACCGTCGTCGAACAGCCGGGAGACCTTGTCGTCGGCGACCTGGTCGGTGATCTCCGCGCCCACCCCGCCACCGCGGGTGAACTGGTCGGACGACAGGACCGCGCCGTTCTTGGCGACCCGCAGGAACGGCGTGCGCAGCCCACGGCGCGACAGCAGCTCGTCGGCGTCGTCGAGGGTCAGCAGGTCGTCGAAGCCCTTGGGCAGCCGGGGTGTCAGCAGCGGTGCGGCACCCCAGTACCGCGCGGCGAACTCATCCGGCTCGACGCCGACGCAGCGCCGGAGGGCCGGGCGGTCCGTGCTGGACCGCCCGACCGCGGTGGCGACCGCTGTCACCGGGCGCTGCCGTCGGCACCGCCGTCCGCGCCCCCATCGCCCCCGCCGTCGGCGGCACCGTGGTCGGACCCGGCGCCCGCGTCGGCACCACCGTCCGCCCCGCCGTCGTGGCCGCCGGGTACGCCCGACGCGCCGTGGTCGGCAGTGCCCGCCGCACCGTCGGCACCGCCGTCCGCGCCACCGTCGGACCCGGCTGTGTGCCCGCTGCGGATGTCGTCGTCTTCGAGGGACATGGCTACCTCCTCGTCTAGGGATTGACTCGTGGTGGGAGTCACCGCACTGGTACCCCCGAACGGGTCAAACCATGCCGGTGTTCCACCCGTCGAGCGCCACGTTTGCCCGCCGGGGGCCTCGGGTACCTCCCGTCGGGGCGTGACGCGCGGGAGGTGCGATGGGGACGCCGACGTTGCTCGACGACCGGTACCAGGTCGGCGAGCTCATCGGTTCGGGTGGGATGGCGGAGGTGCACCGGGCGGTCGACACCCGTTTGGGGCGGTCGGTCGCGGTGAAGCTGTTCCACCCGAAGGCCGATGGCGCGACCGTGTCCCGGCTCGAGACCGAGGCGCGGTTGCTGGCCGGTCTGTCGCACCCGGGGGTGGTCCGCGTCTTCGACGTCGCGGTCGACAACCAGCGCCCGTACCTGGTCATGCAGCTCATCGAGGGTGGCACGCTGCGGGACCGGCTCGACGGGGGCCCGCTGCCCGCCGGTGAGGTCGCCGGGGTCGGGGTGCGGCTGGCCGGGATCCTGGGGTACGTGCACTCGCGCGGTATCGTGCACCGCGACGTCAAGCCGTCCAACGTCCTCGTCGACGAGGAAGGCGTGTACCTGGCCGATTTCGGGATCGCCCGGGCGCTCGGCGGCGCCAGGCTCACCTCGACCGGCCACTGCGTCGGGACCGCCGCCTACCTGTCCCCCGAGCAGGTGCGCGGGCAGTTGGCGGGTCCCGCGGGCGATGTCTACTCGCTCGGGCTGGTGCTGCTGGAGTGCCTGACCGGCACCACGGCCTACGACGGGTCCGACATCGAGGCCGCGGTCGCCCGGCTCACCAAGGACCCGGACATCCCGGACTGGCTCCCAGCGGCGTGGTCGGAAGCGATCACCGCGATGACCCGGCGCGACCCCGAGGAACGGCCGGACGCCGCCGAGTGCGCGCGCCTCATCCGCGCCCTGGGAACGGACCAGGTCGCACTACCGGCCACTCCGGTGCGGCCAGACGCGGTGCACCTGACCACCGAGGCGCCGGTGGGTTTCCCCGCCGAGAAGCGGCCGTCCCGGCTGGTGCACGCCGGTCTGATGGCCGGAGCGCTGCTGCTCGGTGGGGCCGCCGCGCTGCTGTCGACGGGTGACTCCAAGGCGGAGCCGTCGCCGTCGCCGGTCGCGGTCACGCCGACCACCACAGCGGCCCCGACCACGACGCAGGGCATGGCGCCGCTGCCGGTCCGCGCGGCGACCGGGGTCATCGAGGTACCGACCGTGCAGACCAAGGTCGTCACCATCACCCGCCAGCAGGAACGCCCCCGCTTCCCCTGGCCCCCCTACCCCGATTGGGACTGGGGCGGAAGCAACTAGCCGCGGTGACGGCGGGCACAACCCCGCCATCCTGCGAGCACACCCCTGATCCCCATAGGCTGGGACGCGCGCGACAGCCACCCCGAGAAGTGACCGCCTCGCGCCGTACCCGCGGCCGGGCATGACCGAGGAGAACGTGTGCGGCCCTGGCCCGGAACCCCTTACCCGCTCGGTGCGACTTACGACGGCGCGGGCACGAACTTCGCGGTGTTCTCCGAGGCGGCGAGCCGGGTCGACCTGTGCCTGTTCGACCAGGACGGGACCGAGCACCGGGTGCGGATGCCCGAGGTGGACGGGTTCGTCTGGCACTGCTACCTGCCCGGTGTGCTCCCCGGCCAGCACTACGGCTACCGGGTGACCGGCCCGCACAACCCGTCCGACGGGCAGCGCTGCAACCCGACCAAGCTGCTGCTGGACCCGTACGCCAAGGCCGTCACCGGTGCGGTCGACTGGGACCAGTCGGTGTTCGGCTACACCTTCGGCGACCCCGAGCAGCGCAACGACGACGACTCCGCGGCGCACACGGTCAAGGGGGTGGTGGTCAACCCGTTCTTCGACTGGGCCAACGACCGGCCCCCGAAGACGCCCTACAACGAGACCGTCATCTATGAGGCGCACGTGCGCGGGTTGACGATGCAGCACCCCGGTGTGCCGCCGGAGATGCGCGGGACCTACGCGGGCCTGGCGCACCCCGCGGTGATCGAGCACCTGCAGCGGCTGGGGGTCACCGCGATCGAGCTGATGCCGGTGCACCAGTTCCTGCACGACCACGGGCTGCAGGAGCGCGGGCTGCGCAACTACTGGGGCTACAACACGATCGCGTTCTTCGCCCCGCACGCCGAGTACGCCGCGCAGACCGCCCAAGGCGCGCAGGTCGCGGAGTTCAAGGCGATGGTCCGCACGCTGCACGAGGCCAACATCGAGGTGATCCTCGACGTGGTCTACAACCACACCGCCGAGGGCAACCACCTCGGGCCGACGCTGTCCATGCGCGGCATCGACAACGAGGCGTACTACCGGCTGGTCGAGGACGACCAGCGCTACTACATGGACTACACCGGCACCGGCAACTCGCTCAACGTGCGCAACCCGCACACCCTGCAGCTGATCATGGACTCGCTGCGGTACTGGGTGAGCGAGATGCGCGTCGACGGCTTCCGGTTCGACCTGGCCGCGACCCTGGCCCGCGAGTTCTACGACGTGGACCGGCTGTCGGCGTTCTTCGACATCGTCCAGCAGGACCCGGTGATCAGCCAGGTCAAGCTGATCGCCGAGCCGTGGGACGTCGGGCCGGGTGGCTACCAGGTCGGCAACTTCCCGCCGCTGTGGACCGAGTGGAACGGCAAGTACCGCGACACCGTGCGCGACTTCTGGCGCGGGGAACCGGCCACGCTCGGCGAGTTCGCCTCGCGCATCACCGGGTCCTCGGACCTCTACCAGGAGGACGGCCGCAAGCCGTTCGCCTCGATCAACTTCGTCACCGCGCACGACGGGTTCACCCTCAACGACCTGGTCTCCTACAACGACAAGCACAACGCGGCCAACGGCGAGGACAACCGCGACGGCGCCGACGACAACCGCTCGTGGAACTGCGGCGCCGAGGGGCCGACCGACGACGAGCAGGTCAACCTGCTGCGGGCCCGCCAGCGGCGCAACATGATCGCCACCACCATGCTGTCGCAGGGTGTGCCGATGCTGCTGCACGGCGACGAGATGGGCCGCACCCAGGACGGCAACAACAACGGCTACTGCCAGGACAGCGAACTGTCCTGGGTGGACTGGTCACTGGCCGCGACCAACGACGACCTGGTGGAGTTCACCGCGGGTGTGGTGGCGCTGCGGGCCAGGCACCCGGTGTTCCGGCGGCGGCGCTTCTTCGCGGGCCGCCCGATCCGGCGCGGCGACGAGCTGCGCGACATCGCCTGGTTCACCCCCGGCGGGCAGGAGATGTCGCACGAGGACTGGGAGTCCGGGTTCGGCCGGTGCATCGTGACGTTCCTCAACGGCGAGGGCATCCCCGACCTCGACACCCGCGGGGAGCGGGTCACCGACGACTCGTTCCTGTTGTGCTTCAACGCCCACCACGAGGACATCGCCGCGGTCGTGCCCGACGGCGACTACGGCGCCGAGTGGGAGGTGGTGCTCGACACCGCGACCGGCGAGGTGTCGGCCCCCGCACCGGCCAGGTACTCCGGCAAAAGCGAGCTCGTCCTGCCTTCGAGGTCCCTCATCGTGTTGCGACGCACCGGGAGCGAGTGATGCGGTCGACCTACCGCGTTCAGCTGCGGCCGGGTTTCGGGTTCGCCGAGGCCGCCGCGATCGTCGACTACCTGGCCGACCTGGGGGTGGGGGCGCTCTACACCTCACCGATCCTGACGCCGACACCCGGGTCCACGCACGGGTACGACGTGGTGGACCCGAGCCGGGCCAACCCGGAGCTGGGTGGGGAGGCCGGGCGCCGGGCGCTGGTGGACCGGTTGCGGGCCGCGGGGTTGGACGTGGTGGTCGACATCGTGCCGAACCACATGTCGGTCGAGGTGCCCTCGGCCAACGCGTGGTGGTGGGACGTGCTGGCGCACGGCCCCGAATCGCGCTACGCCAGGTACTTCGACATCGAGTCCTTCCCGGTGCTGCTGCCGGTCCTCGGGTCCGATGAGGACATCGCGAAGGCCACCGTCGATGGGGACGTGCTGCGCTACTACGACCACACGTTCCCCCTCGCCCCGGGAACAGCGGACGCGCCGGACGTCCTCGCCAGGCAGCACTACCGGCTGATCGACTGGCGCCGGGCGGGATCGGAACTCAACTACCGCCGGTTCTTCGACGTGACAACACTGGCGGGGGTGCGGGTCGAAGACGAGGAGGTCTTCGACGCCACCCACGGCGAGGTGCTGCGCTGGGTCAGCGAGGGCGATGTCCAGGGCCTGCGGGTCGACCACCCGGACGGTCTCGCGGACCCAGGCGGGTACGCGCGGCGGCTGGCTGAGCGGGCGCGGTGCTGGATCGTGGTGGAGAAGATCCTCGAGCCGGGCGAGGAACTGCCCCAGTCGTGGCCGGTCGCGGGTACCACGGGGTACGACGCCTTGCGCGAGGTGTGCGGGGTGTTCGTCGACCAGGGCGCTGAGGGCGCCTTCACGGGTCTGGCGGATTCGCTTGGGGTACCGACGGATTTCGATGCGGTGCGCACCGAGGCCCGACGGTTGATCACGTCCACGTCGCTGGCCGCTGAGGTGCGGCGGATCGCCTCTCATGTGTCCGATGTGGACGTTGCGGCCGCGCGCGAGGCGGTCGCCGAGGTGATGGTGGCGTTCCCGGTGTACCGGTCGTACCTGCCGGAGGGCGCCGAGTACCTCGCGGCCGCGATCGGGCGGGTGCGGCGCGAGCGCCCAGACCTCGGCCCGGCCTTGGACGCCATCGACACGCAGATGCGATCGGGCGGCGAACTGGCGACGCGACTGCAGCAGACCTCGGGCATGGTGGTGGCCAAGGGAACCGAGGACACCACGTTCTACCGCTACACCCGCTTCGCCGCCCTCAACGAAGTCGGCGGCGACCCGTCCCGCTTCGGGGTCGGCGTCGAGGAGTTCCACGCCGCGCAGGCGCAGCGGGAAGCCACACACCCACTGGCGATGACCGCACTGTCCACACACGACACCAAGCGGTCGGAGGACGTGCGAGCACGGCTGGCCGTACTCGCCGAACTACCAGAAGACTTCGCCGACGCGGTCCAGCGGTGGACCGAGCGCCGCGGACTGCCAGAACCGTGCCTGAACCTGCTGGCCTGGCAGACCCTGCTGGGCGCCTGGCCGATCAACCCCGACCGCCTCTCGGCCTACCTGGACAAGGCCGCCAAAGAGTCGAAGATCCGAACATCCTGGACCGACCACGACGAGGAGTTCGAGGAGACCGTGCGGGCCTGGCCGCGCGCGGTACTCGGCGACCCGGGCCTACTGGCCGAGGTCGAGGCGTTCGCCGCCCGAATCGCCCCGCACGGCTGGTCGAACTCCCTCGGGCAGAAGCTGCTGCAACTGGCCGGACCGGGTGTGCCGGACGTGTACCAGGGCACCGAACTGTGGGACCTGTCCCTCGTGGACCCGGACAACCGCCGCCCGGTGGACTTCGCGGACCGAGCGGAACTGCTGGGAAAGCTCGCCTCCGGCTGGCCGCCGCCGATCGACGAGACGGGCGCGGTGAAGCTCCACGTGGTGAGAACGGCCTTGCGACTGCGACGGGAGCGACCCTCCCTGTTCACCGGGTACCAGCCGGTGTACGCGTCGGGGCCTGCGGCTGAGCACGCGGTGGCGTTCGAGAGGACGGGGCTGGTGGCAGTGGCGACCCGCTTGCCGGTGGGCCTGGATCGCCGCAACGGCTGGGGGGACACGGTATTGCGCCTCCCCGACGGGGAGTGGGTAGACCTGTTGACCGACCGACCAACGGACGGCGGGATGGCCGAGATGCTGGCGGACTACCCGGTCGCACTACTGGTGCGTGCGTGATGGCCGAGCCCTTTGGCGTGTGTGCTTTCTCGGTCGCGAGTGCGGCACGAGACCGCAGGCACGTGGCGAAGAGGGCGAGCGACGACCACAGGTGGAGCACGGCGTTGCAGCCGACCGACGGCGAGGCGGCCAGCCGACAGCAGCGTAGCCACGATACTCGCGGACCGTCCGCCCGCACTATCGGTGCGTGCGTGATGGCCGGTCCCCATGGTGCGTGGCCGCCATCGCGGACCCGGGTGCGGGCGGGGCACGAGACGACGCGAGACGACTACAGACGGGGAGCCACTGTGTTGCAGCCGTCCGGCGGAGAGCGGGTCTACAGGGCAAGCAATCAGCCGACGGACGGCGGGATGGCCGAGATGCTGGCGGACTACCCGGTCGCCCTGCTGGTGCGTGTGTGATGGCCGAACCGTTCAGCGTGTGGGCGCCTGCGCGGACTCGGGTGCGGCTGGACGTCGAGCGAGTGTGGCGCGACGGCCACAGATGCGTCACGGCGCTGCAGCCAGCCGACGACGAGATTGCCAACAACCGACAGCGGCGCGGCCACGATGCCCGCGGGCTGCCCGGGACACTGCGGCTGCTCGCACGGAAGGCGAACCCATGCAGCGTGTGCACATCGTCCCGGGCGAGAAGGGGCACCACCCGGTTGCGCTGCTGGTGCACACGTGATGGCCGAGACGTCGGCGGCGCGTGGCACGCGACGCCCCCCAGTCGGGACACGGTGTTGCAACCAACCGGCGGCGAGGTGGCCGACCGAAAGCGGCGCGGCCACGATGCTCGCGGACTACCTGGTCGCGCTGCTGGCGCGCGCGTGATGGCCGTGCCCATCAGCACAGCGTCGCAAGCATCATGGACTCGGCTCGGCATCAGGGACGTTCGGTACGAGACGGCCGGCGGCGACCAAGGATGGAGCAGCATGGTGTTGTTCGCGGACTACTGGGTCACCCTGTTGGTGCGTGTGTGATGGCCGAACCGTTCAGCGTGTGGGCGCCGTCCCGGTCGCGGGTGCGGGTGGAGACTGGGGGTGCCCGGCACGAGATGGCGCGGGATGACCGGGGGTGGTGGCACGCCGAGGTTCCCGGCGCTGGCGCGGGATCCGACTACGCCTTCCTGCTCGATGACGACGCCACCCCGTTGCCGGATCCCAGGTCGTTGTGGCAGCCGAACGGGGTTCATCGGGCTTCTCGGGTCTACGAGCACCGGGCGTTCGAGTGGACGGACGCCAGGTGGACCGGGCGCCCTCTGGCCGGTGGAGTCGTCTACGAGCTGCACGTCGGGACGTTCACGAGCGTGGGGACGTTCGATGGGGCGGTTGAGAAGTTGGACCACCTGGTGGACCTGGGTGTCGACTTCGTGGAAGTGTTGCCGGTCAATGCTTTTGACGGGGTCGCCGGGTGGGGGTATGACGGGGTGCTGTGGGGGGCGGTGCACGAGCCCTACGGCGGGCCGGATGGGTTCAAGAGGTTTGTGGACGCCTGTCATGGGCGTGGGATCGCCGTGATCCTCGACGTCGTGTACAACCACCTCGGGCCTTCTGGCGCCTACCTCGACCGGTTCGGGCCGTACTTCGCGGGGAAGAACCAGTGGGGTCCGACGCTCAACCTCGACGGGCCGGAGTCCGATGAGGTCCGTCGGTACGTCATCGACAACGCCCTCGGGTGGCTGCGCGACTTCCACGTCGACGGGCTCCGGTTGGACGCCGTGCACGCGCTGGTGGACACCCGCGCGACGCACCTGTTGGAGGAGTTGGCGGTCGAGGTCGAGACCCTGTCCACCGGGCTGGGTCGGCCGTTGTCGCTGATCGCCGAGTCGGACCTGAACGATCCCCGGCACGTGACCCCCCGGGCAGCGGGCGGCTACGGCCTCGACGCCCAGTGGTGCGACGACCTGCACCACGCGTTGCACGTGACGTTGACCGGCGAGACTTCGGGCTACTACAAGGACTTCGAGCGCGCCCTGCCGGAGACGCTGCGGTCGGCGTTCTTCCACGCGGGTACGTGGTCGTCCTTCCGCAAGCGGACCCACGGCAGGCCGGTCAACACGCTGACCACACCCGGGCACCGATTCCTGGCCTACCTGCAGAACCACGACCAGATCGGCAACCGCGCCACCGGCGACCGCCTGACCGCGACGGTGTCCAACGACCGGCTGCTCTGCGGCGCCGCCCTGGTGCTGTGTTCCCCTTACACCCCAATGCTTTTCATGGGCGAGGAGTGGGGCGCGACGACCCCGTGGCAGTTCTTCGCGTCGTTCCCCGACCCGGAGTTGGCCGAGGCGGTGCGCACGGGCCGTCGGCGGGAGTTCGCCGAGCACGGCTGGGGCGAGACAGAAGTCCCGGACCCGATTTCGCCAGACACCGTCAAGAACTCCACTGTGGACTGGAACGAACTCGACGACCCCGAGCACCAGCGTGTGCTGCGGATCTACCGGGCGCTCATCGCGTTGCGCCGCAAGCACCCCGAGCTCACCGACCCGCGCCTCGACCGGTTCAAGGTCGAGCACGGCGGGGGCTGGCTGGTACTGCACCGCGCGTCCTTGCGCGTCGCCGTCAACTTCGGGCCCGACCACGTGAACCTGCCCCTGCGGGCCACCTCGGTGCTGCTCGCCGCGGACCGGGTCGAAGCCAGGGGCGACGTCGCGCTACCGCCGGAGACCTTCGCGGTGGTCAGCACGGTCCGGACATAGGTCTTGGCCGTGTCGTGCGGGACACGGCCAAGACTCCACCCGTGGACGATCACTCCACGGTGCGGCGGTACCGGACCTCCCGCCGGGGTCCGGGCAGGGCGAACTTGCGGATCAGGTAGGTCAGCGCCGCCCCGATCAGCAACCAGACGATGGCCGCGGTGCCGTAGTTGAACAGCACGGCCGCCTTCTCGGAGTCGGGGGTGAACAGGCCGTCGAAGCCCAGCGAGACACCGCCGGAGAAACCGTCCACGAACGAGGCGAAACCGTTGCGCGGGTTCGCTTCGGCGAGGACCAGGATGATCTGCGCGACCAGCACGACCGCGAACAGACCGACCACGAAGGTGATGGCCGAGCACACCATGCGCACCGCGCGCACCCGGCTCGCGTAGCTGTCCTCGACCCGCTCGTTGACCACTTCCTCGTGCACCGGGCGGACGTACTGGTCGTCCCGGTCCACCGGTAAGGCCCGGGTCCGCCGCGGGTCAGGCTCTTGCGGAACTGTCATGCACCCATGGTCGCACCACCGGGTGAAGCCCGCTTGACAACTCAGCGCGGCACGGGGTACCGCTCGACCAGCCGGTCCAGCGTCGCCCGGATCCCCTTGAGGTTCTTGGCGGGGAAGCGGACGAGCTCCAGCAGGAAGCCGATCCGCGCGGTCGACCAGTCGAAGGTCTCGGTCACCTCGGTGCGGCCGTCGCCGAGGTCGCGCAGCTGCCAGCGCCAGCGGTGGCCGTAGAAGTGCCGCCACGCGATGAGCGTGCCCTCCTCGAACTCGACCACGGTGTTGAGGATCTTGTAGGGCAGCCCGATCTTCATGTCCATGCCGAACCGCGACCCCAGTTCCAACCGCCGCGGCCCGCTCGACCGCGCGGCGACCACGCTGCCGGACCCGTCGATCAGCGGGTGCTGCGCCGGGTCGGCCAGCATCCCGAAGAGCACCGCGGCGGGTACGCCCACGATCCTGCTGTCACTCACCTGCCGCTTGGTCATGCCGAACATGTTACCCGCCGGTACATGCTAATGGGTGAGCAACTGGGCCATGCTCTCCCGCACGGTCGGGTCCGGCTCCTGGGCCACCGCGGTGCGCAGCGCGGTCTGCACGTCGGGCTGCCAGGTCTCGGGCCCCCACCCGGTCAGCGTCCGCACCGCCATCACCCGGTTGCGGACCACCGGGCAGCGCAGCGAGGTCAGCACGAACTCCACCCCGCGCCCCGGGAACTCGCGCAGGCCGGTGACCACGACGTCGAGCACGGCGTGGTCGTTCCACCTCGCGCCGACCCCCGCGATGTCGCCGGGCCCGGTGCCCAGGTCCGACAGCGGCAGGACGGTCGAGGCGATGTCCAGGATCGCGGGCAGCCGCTCCTCGGTGGCCTGCGCGAACAGGCCCGCCCAGTCGGCAGGCGAGGCATCGGTGCGGACCCGGCGCAGGGAGGCGGGGAAGCGGTCGATGTCCAGGACCGCTGCCGCGTAGGCGGCGTCGTGGAACGCCCGGTCGCCCGCGGCGTCCAGGTCGCGCAGGGTCAGCTCGCGCCAGCGCGGTTCGGCCATCAGGTCCCGGCAGCGCCGGACCAGGGTGTCGTGCCTGGCCAGATCCCAGCCCCTCGCGTACCGCAGGTCCCAGCCGGGGCCGGAGAGGAACTCGGAGATCCGGGCGGTCGCGACGAAGTGCCGGAGGCTGTGCGCGCGGCGGATCAGGTGCCCGACGAGGAGTGACACGGCGACGGGGGCTTCGTCGTAGTCGTCGATGTCCTCCGCGGGCCCGCCTTCGATCAGCGCGCAGATGATGTCGGTGGCGGCGTCGAGCAGCTCGTCGTCGACGTCGGCCGCGGAGAGGGCGGGGACGAGACCGCCGACGGTGGCCGCGCGGTGGGCGAGGTAGCCGTCGAGGACGGTGTTGCGGAAACCGCCGCGCAGCAACCACTCCCGCAGCACCGGGCCGGTGGTGTCGTCGAACCGCTCGACCACGCCGATCCGGCCCCACCCCTCGACCCCGCTGGCCAAGGCGAGCAGGGCGGGCTCGGGGTCGGCTTGAGTGGCCCGCACCGCGGCGGCGGCGAAGACGGTGAACTCCTCGTGCCTGCCCAACCGGAGCAGGACGTCCACATCGGCGGCGTCGGCGCCCAGGCCCAGCAGCGCGATGCCGAACTTCACCGGTGCGCGGTGCTCGGCCTCCGTCGCCAACTTCCTGCCGAGAGCGCGCACCCCGTCCGGCAGGCCAAGCGCCCGCACCCCGGACAGGACCTGGTCCAACTCGGCGAGGACGTCGCGGTCGCACAAGGCGGAGTAGAGCGCTTCGTGGCGCCCATCGGCGATGGCCGCCGCGACCAGGGCCGGGAGCGCGGTGGCGACCTCAGCCGGGTGGTGGGTCAGCGCGGTGCCGTCCGACCACGGGACCAGGCCGCCCCCTCGCCGGTGATCGATCTGGGCGTCGGGCAGCACGTCCCCGCCGGGGAGCAGGCCGCGGCCGCTGGGATCGAGGTGACCGGCCACGTGGTCGTGGATCGAGGGGCGGTCGTGGTTGAGGGGCACGCACCCATTGTCGCGCGCGCATCCGACACCCAGCGCGACGCGTCGAACACGCGCCGGTTCAGCCCAGTCGCTTGACGAGGAGCTCGAAGGCGAGGTCGTCGCGGCGCGGCACGCCGAACCGGTCGTCGCCGTACGGGAAGGGGACGAGCTCGCCGGTCTGGGTGTAGCCGCGGCGGACGTACCAGGCGATCAGGTCGGCGCGGGCGGTGAGGACCTTCATCCGCATCTCCGGCAACCCCCACTCCACGGCGGCGACCCGCTCCGCCTCGGCGAGGGTGAGCCTGCCGACCCCGCCCGCCTGCCTGCCCGGGTCCACGGCGAACATCCCGAAGTACCCGGCGCCGTGCTCCTCGGCGACGTGGCAGCAGGCGACGAGCACACCGTCCTGTTCGGCGACGATCACCGCGCTCTTGGCCGCGGTGATCACCTCGGCCACCCCGGCCGCGTCGGTGCGCTGACCGTCGATCAGGTCGGCTTCGGTGGTCCACCCCCGCCTGCTCGCGTCACCGCGGTAAGCGGATTCGACCAGGGGCACCAAGGCATCGACGTCGGCGAGCGTCGCGCGGCGGAAGGAGAGCACGAACCGAGCCTAGCTCTCATAGGGGACTGACTACGCTGCCCGCATGGGACTGTTCGGTCGCAGGAAGGCCAAGGCGGAGGCCGCCGCGCTCGCCGAGCACCTGGTCCTGGACCGGTGCTGGGACGACTTCGCGCTCGACGTCGGGGTCGACGCGGTGACCGACGGGCACCGCAAGGCCGGGCTGGCCCTGCTCGGCGAGTGCCGCGACGACCACGAGGCGCGCACGCAGCGGGTCCGCGCGCTCGCCGACGCCGCGATCGGGCAGTCGACCGAGATCCGGGAGTTGCTGACCACCGACGAACTCGACCAGCCCCAGGCGGCGGACGTGCTGCTGTGGCTGGGCAGCACGCTGATCGCGGAGGCGTGGGAGATCCGGGGCGGCCGGTGGGCGCGCACGGTCGGCGAGGAACGGCAGAAGCTGTTCTTCTCCCGCCTGCGCGAGGCCCGCGATCCGCTGATGGCCTCCGCCCGGCTGGCACCGGAGGACGCGACCCCGTGGGTGGAGTTGCAGCGGTACGCGCGCGGGATGCGGCTCGACCAACCGCAGCGGGACTTCGTGTGGCTAGAGGCGATGCAGCGCTGCCCCACCTCTTACCCCGCGCACGTAGGGCGGCTCCAGACGCTCGCGTTGAAGTGGGGTGGTTCGCACGAGGAGATGCTGTCGTTCGCGCGGGACACGGTGGCCAAGGCCGCGCCCGGCAGTCCTCTTGTGGCGATGCTGCCTATAGCGCACGCCGAGTACCTGCTCAACGAAGGCGACCGGTTCATCGCCGAAGGCAGCGCGTGGGCCTACGTGAAGCTCAACGCCAGGTACTTCACACCGCGGTTACGGGCGGAGTTGGCGGAAGCGGACGCCAAGGGGTCCGCTTCCGGCGTCTTCGCGAAAGAGGTGCACAACCTGTTCGGCTGGGCGATGTTGGAGTCCGGTGACCTCGACCGGGCGCGGTGGCACCTGGCCAAGGTCGGCAACCGGCCGTCCTCGCTGCCGTGGTCCTACAGCGGCGAGCACGCCTACGCCAGGGCCCTGGTCCGGTTGGGCGTGACGATCTAGACGATCTAGCAGTCGTTCCACCAGTAGTCGAGCTTCGGCGGCGCGGACACGTCCACCCGCTCGCCCGGCTTCGGGATGGCCACCGCGACGCCCTGCTTGTCGGCCTCGACCAAGAGGCGGTCCACCGGGTCCGTCCACGGGTGCGGCGCCAAGGAGAAGGTCGCCCAGTGCACCGGGATCAGCAGCCCACCGCGCACGTCCACGTGGGAGGCCACGCCCTCTTCGGGTGTCATGTGGATGTCGGGCCAACCCGGCGCGTAGGCACCGATCTGCACGAGCGTCGCGTCGAACGGGCCGTACTGGGCGCCGATCTCGCGGTAGCCCGCGAAGTAGCCGGAGTCACCGGTGTAGAAGACCTTCTTCTCGCTGCCGTCGATCACCCAAGAGGCCCATAGAGTGCCGTCGCGCTTGAACCCCCGCCCGGAGAAGTGTTGGGCAGGAGTCGCGGTCAGGGTCACCGCGCCGATCTCGTAGGACTCGTGCCAGTCGAGTTCGATGATCCGGTTCGCGGGCACCCGCCACCGCTCTAGGTGCGCACCGATGCCGAGCGGAACAACGAACGGCGCCTCTTGCGTCCGCGTGAGCGTGCGGATGGCACCGAGGTCAAGGTGGTCGTAGTGGTCGTGCGAGATGACAATGGCGTCCAAGCGCGGCAGAGACTCGATCGGCTGCGGCGGTTGGTGCAGCCTGCGCGGCCCTACCAACCTCGACGGGGAGACCCGGTCGCTCCACACGGGGTCCAGCAGCACCCGGGAGCCGTCTAGCTCAATCAAGCTAGTGGCGTGTCCGTGCCAGGTGATGTGCAGCCCGGTGTCTATAGGCGCTAGAGGCCCGACAAGGGGGATCGGACCGGCGGGCTTGCGCCCGGCGTTCTCACGGATCAGCGTGCGCAGTGTGTTGCGCATGGCGCCCGGCTCCACTGGCGTGGGCTCGGCCTGGTTGCGGAAAGCACCATCCCGGTACTGCGGCGACCGGGTAACCCTCTCGCCGCGGGGTCGGCGCCCGATGGCGAAAGGCACATCCCACGCGACCCAGGCAGCGGCAGCGGCTACCGCCAGCGCGGTCAGGACTCGTTTCATCCTTCGATAGTGCTCGCCGCCGCCTGTGGGCGCTCTCAGACCCCGCCGCGATCCCCCTCACAGGGTGGGGCTACTGCTCCCTGGTGGCCAACCGCAGCCGCATCGCCCGTCGAGCGACCAAGCCGGGCCGGGGCGTGCGGATCGAGACCGCGCCCAGGAACTCGGGCTCGACGCGCAGGCCCGCCGGTGCCGGGTAGTCCTCGTGCGGGGCGTTCGGGTGCTCCGGCGGCAGCAGGTCGAGCACCGCGCGCAGCGCCCACCTGGCGTGGCCTTGGTAGGACCAGACCACGGACTCGGCGGTGAACACGTCCCAGTCCGGGACCAGCCGCGATCTCGCCGCGGTGACGTCGTGCGCGTCCTTGATGACCACGTAGTCGACGTGGGTCTCCCACGCGTAGGTGGCCACGATCGCCTCCGGCCGGTCGGCCCCGCCGCAGAGGTGGACGGTGAACCCGTCCGCGACGACCGCGCGCAGCAGGTCGTCGATCTCGCCGAGGTGCGCCGGGTCCGCTAGGTCGAACGCGTGTGACTGCTGGCAAGGCTGGCTCATCGTGATCACCCGATTGGCCGGTGCCATCGTGGGGCAGATGCCGCCAGCGATGACACGTTGTGGTCGTACCGCCTGTCTACATCACCCGAATGAGTCATGGTGTGGGAGTGATGTCACTGACACAAAGAGGACACATATCGATGCGGTTCACACCTACAGGTGATGGGAGCGAGGTATCGCCTGGGTAACCGCGACACCAACAGTGCCTACCCGCCGAAAGTTCCACCCAAAGGGGTGACTACTCTCACGCCGCACCACCGTCGGTGGCTCGACCGTCATGCGTTCGTGTCGTCACCGCAGGCCCCTGCTGAGGATGGAGTCCCCTTGCGCATGTCCCTCTCCCGCGATTGGCTCCGCTCCGCGGGCCGCGTCGCCGCCGTCACGACCCTCGCCGCCGCGGCCCTCTCGCTGTTCGCGGGCAGCGCGAGCGCGCACGTCCCGTCTTACGGGGTCAACTGCGACCGCGAGACCGGCGTGCTCACGGTCTGGATCCAGGCCGACTCCTACCAGGACTCCGAGCAGGTCGTGAACCGCGCGGTGGTGAAGGACGGCGACAAGACGCTGCTCAACACCACCTTCAAGAGCGCGCTGGAGCGCAAGACCTGGGAGCTCGACGGCACCGTCGACCACAAGCTCACCTTCGACGTCGACATCGAGCCGGACCCCAACAAGCCGAAGTGGGAACTGCACGAGGTCGAGAACGTGAAGGCGTGCAAGACCGAGACGACCAAGCCGACCACGACCACCACCACGACGGTCGCGCCCACCACGGTCTCGACCACGCCGTCGTCCACCGCGCCGACCACGGCCAGCACGGTGATCTCGCCGACCACCACGGTCGCCCCGAACCCGAACGACCTGCCCGACACCGGCTCCAACGTCGGCCTGCCGCTGGCCATCGGTGGCCTGCTCGTGCTGGGCGGCGGTGGCGCCCTGCTCGTCGCGCGCCGCAAGCGCAGCAATTAGTACGTAGAACGACGAACGGCCGGACCCACGTTGGTCCGGCCGTTCGTCGTTCTCCGAGTTCGTGGTTCTACGAGATGGGGGTCTGCACCGGGCTGGTGATGGCCTCGAAGACCAGCAGCGTGTTCACCGAGACCACCTCCGTCCGGTTGAGCAGTCGGGAGATGAGCAGCTGCTGCAGGTGGGTGGTGTCCGGCACGGCCACCTGGATCAGGTAGTCGTCCGGGCCTGCCACGTGCAGCAGCGACACCGTCTCCGGCTGCTCCAGGACGAACGCCTTGAACTCCTCCACTACGCGCTGCCGGTGCGGCCTCACCCGGACTGACAGCAGTGCGCTTATAGGCCTACCGAGCGCGGCGAGGTTGACCGTGGCGTGGAAGCCCGTGAGCACACCGCGCCGCCTAAGCGACCGAACCCGCTCCAGTGCCGTCGACGGGGCGACGCCGACTATGGCGGCGAGCTCCTTGTTCTGCACGCGGGCGTCGCGTTGCAGTTCGCGCAGGATGGCGAGGTCCGTGGCGTCGATGTCGGCTGGCTGGCCCATGGTGTCCGTGTCTCTCTGCCGCAGGTCGGTCTCTCCGAACCTATGTCAGCGGTGGGCGTCCTTGAGCGCGTAGTCCAGATCGGCCTGGACGTCGTCCGGGTGCTCAAGCCCAACCGATATTCGCAGTACAGCGGCATGCGGCTTGGCGTGCGCGGCGACCGGGCGGTGGGTGAGTGATGCCGGGTGCTGGATGAGGGTGTCGACGCCGCCCAGCGACACGGCGTGGGTGACCAGCCGCACGCCGCTCACCGTGCGCGCGGCCTCGTCGGGGCCCGCGACGGCGAAAGCGATCATCGCGCCGGGCCCGGACATCTGGGTGCCGACGAGCGGGCCGGACGGGAAGAAAACCTCGCGCACGTACTCGTGGCCCGATAGCCACTCTGCGAGCCTCTTGGCGTTCTCCTGCTGGGTCGACACCCGGATCGGCAGGGTCTGTAGGCCGCGGTGGAGCAAGTAGGCGGCGAGCGGGTGCATAAGCCCGCCGGTGACCGCGCGGACCTGCCTGAGCTTGGCGGCCCACTCAGCGGAGGTGGCCACTACGCCACCGATCACGTCACCGTGTCCCCCGAGGTACTTGGTCGCCGAGTGCAGGACCAGGGCCGCGCCGTGCTCTATAGGACGCTGCAGGACCGGGGTGGCGAACGTGTTGTCCACGATGACGGGCACCCCGTTGGCCTGCGCGGTGACAGAGGCCAGGTCGAACAGCTCAAGGGTGGGGTTCGCCGGGGTCTCGACGATGACGAAGCCGGTGTCCTCACGCACCGCGGCGGCGATGCCGTCCGGAGTGGCCCACGTGACCGTGGTGCCTAGAAGGCCGGAGGCCAACACGTGGTCCGAACCCCCATAGAGGGGCCTAACGGCGACGATGTGGGACTTTCCCGCCGCGACGGTGGCCGTGAGACAGGCAGCCAACGCCGCCATCCCAGAGCCAAACGCGACGGCCTGCTCCGCGCCCTCCAGCCGCGCCAGAGCCGACTCGAACCGCGCGACGGTCGGGTTCCACAGGCGCTGGTAGACGAGGCCACCCTCGGCAGGGGGTAACCCGCCGGTGGCGAGGGCCTCGTAGGCCGCCCCACCGGAGTCGACATCGGGGATCGGGTTCGTCGTGGAGAGATCGATCGGGGGCACGTGCACCCCCAGCGCGGCGAGGTCCTCGCGTCCCGCGTGCACAGCCGTGGTGGCCAGACTGGTCATCCCGCACCCTCCTCAAAGGTCGGGCCCAGGATGGGTGCTGCGAAACCCCCGCGGACCGGTCACCGAAACGCGGGGGAGAAATGGCAGGCGCACCCGCCGCCAGTTCGGCCGAACACCACCGTTCAGCCCCCAAAACCGAATCCGATTCGCCGACGCCGCGGCCGCGGCGTCCCGATTGGGAATCGATCTCGCGTTCCACCGCTGCGGTTGAGAATCGCGTTCGCCTTCGATCAGCCCACGGCCGATTCCGGCGCGATCGACTCCTCGGCGATGTGGTCGGTGGTCGAGGCGGCAGCTGTGTCCGATGTGTCCTGGTGATCCGCCCCCGTGGGCTCGTGAGCGGCGACGAGGCTTTCGATGATGCCCCGGGTGCGCTCCAGGGTGTCCTGGTGGCCGGTGTGCGAGAGGCGGAAAGCCAGTCGGGTCAGGACGTCGCCGAGGGTGACGCACTGGAGCAGGGTCGTGCGCAGCGCCTGGGTGTCGGTGAAGGCGAAGTGGCGGACCAGCAGGGTCGCGAACGCTTCGGCGAGCGGGTCTTTGGCGTCGTCCTGGGGCTCCAGTTCGCCCGCGGCCAGCCCGGCGCCGCTGATCGCGCGGAACCCGTCCTCGGTGCGGCACATGTCCACATAGACCGCGTAGGCGCGGTCGAGCCCCGCGCGCCACCCGCGCACCGGCGTGCGGTCGGCGAGGACGCGTTCGTGGAATCGGCGGGTGTTGCGTTCGACGACCGCGCGCATGACGGCGGTTTTGTCCGGGAAGTACCGGTAGACCGATCCGATCGACACGGTCGCCGCCTTGGCGATGTCCGCCGTGGTGGTCGCTGCGTACCCCTTGACGGCGACGACCCTGGCCGCGGCGTCGAGGATCCGCTCGATCTGGCGGCTGGCCCGATACTGGGTGGGCGTGCGCCGGACCCGGTAGGGCGTGTCTGGAACGGTCACGCGGGCCATTGTGCCCAGAAGGATTCGGACGTTCGGCCCATGAGGAGGGATCCTTGTCGGAAACATGCGTGTTCTGTCGAATCGTGGCTGGGGAACTGCCTGCGGTCATGGTCCACCAGGACACTGATGTGGTCGCTTTCCTCGACCACCGGCCGCTCTTTCGCGGTCACGTCCTCTTGGTCCCGCGCACCCACGTGACCGTGCTGAGCGATCTGCCCGCCGAGCAACTCGTGCCGTTCTTCGGGATGGCGCAGCGACTGGAACGGGCCGTCGAGGACGGTCTCGGTGCGGACGGTTCGCTGGTGCTGATCAACAACATCGTCAGCCAGTCGGTGCCCCACCTGCACCTGCACGTCATCCCGCGCCACCGCAAGGACGGCCTGCGGTTCTGGCTCGGCCCGCGCCACCCCTACGACGCCGAGCACCCGGCGGAGGCGTACGCGGCCAAGATCCGCGCCCAGCTGGCCTAGCGCGTCCCCCTCGGCGCGGGAAGCACTCACCGGGGCGCGGGAATTCGGCGCGAACGCCACCCCCGGCGTGTGACCGTCGGCTACCGTGCGTAGTGCCACCGGCGGCCCGTGGCGGGGAAAATGGGGACATCCGGGCCTTGCGCTCGGCGCCGCCGCCGGACACATTGGTTCAGACCACTTAGTGGTTCAGACCAAAGAGGGGGCGCCATGGCGATGATCAGACCGACCGAGCTGATCGCCCGGCGGTGCGTGGGGCTGCTCGGCAGCCGGGTCAGCGGCCCGCGCTGGACCGGCCGCACGCTGTCCTGGGTGGACACCGAGCGGTCGGTGCTGCAGTTGGGGCGGATGACCCCGCTGGGCCCCCGACACATCGCGACGCTGGTGCTCGACGGCCGGGTGGTCGCCGCGGTACCCGCCACCGGCGGCTGGGTGGTCGGCGGCGACCCGGTGTTCCTGCGCCAGGACGGCCGCGCGGTCGCGCTCGACCTGCCCGCCTGCGACGGCCTCTGGTGCGACCCGGCCGGGCGGCTGTGGCTGGGCACCGACCACGGGCTGCACCGGGTCGACCTCGGCGGCCGCGTCCAGACCGTGCTCGACGGGCCGACCGCCGCCCTGGCCTGGAGCCCGGACACCAGGACCCTGTACCGGGTCAGCGACGGCGGCCTGGCCGCACACGACTTCGACCTCGCCAACGGCACCGCCGGTCGCGCCCGCCCGCTGGTGTCCTCCGCGCGCGGGGTCGCCGTCGACACCGACGGGTTCGCCTGGGTCGCGGGCGGCAACACCGTCCGCCGAGTCGACCACACCGGTGTGGCGTACACGATCGTCCGGCTGGAGGGCGCCCCCGCGCTCGACTGCTGCTTCGCCGGCCCCACGCTGTTGATCACCTCGGCCGACGGGGCGGTGCACTCCTGCGCCCCCGGCACCACCGGCGCCCCCTCGGTGCGCTGGACGGGCCCGCACCGACGGGGCAAGACGGGCGCACCGGCGTTCCCCTGACCAGAGCAGGGTGGTCACCGTGGGCACCCGGGCGTTCGTATGTTCGAGCGAATCCGCTTGATCGGTCTACCAACTCGGCCGCCGCAAGAGGTACCCACCTAGGTGTGGACTCTGCAGCGCGTTGGCGCGCGCCCGCCGTCATCCTCGGCGTGGCCGCGCTCGCCCCCCTCGCGGCAGGCCTCGCGCTCGGCTGGGCGAACTGGGTGACCGTCCCGGTCATGCTCGTCGCGCTCGCCGTCGCGGGGCTGGTGGTCAAGCAGGTGCTGTTCTACCGCGAGCAGCGCGAGCTGCGGGCGGAGGCGGCGCGCGAACGGGCCACGCCGAAGGTGGAGCAGGCACCGCACGCCGAGCACCACGTCCCGGCGATCCCGGTCGACAGCGCGGAGCCGTACTACCGGTTCATCCTCACCTGCACGGTCTGCTGGCAGCCCAGCGCGGGCCTGCCCCAGCACGGCAACCTGCGCGGCCTGGCGGTGCACTCGATCCTCGAACGCGCCCGCGCGGTCACCGTGACCGGCTCCCCCACCGAAGCCGAGGTCGTCCAGACCCGCCTGGCCGCCGAGCTCGGCGCGATGGCCCAGGACCGCTCCGGTCAGATCATCACCTGGGCGGAGAACGTCGGGCTGACCGTGCCGGAGGAGGACGCCCGCCGCCTCGACCGGCTGACGCAGCTGCGCAAGGAGAAGCAGGTCCGCCACCACGAGCAGGAACTGGAGCAGCGCACCCGCGCCTACCTGGCCGACGAGATCCTCGTCGACCCCGGCACCGCCGTCGTCTGGTGGCTGGCCAGGCACCCGGAACAGGTCCGGGAAGCCGCCGACCTGATCCCCGCCTTCGCCAAGATCAGCGCAGCCGTCACCAAAACCGAAATAGCCCCCCACCACGCCGAACGCCTAGACGACCGCCCCACCCTCAGCGCCGTCAACTGGCCCCGCCTCAACACCCCCGTGGACGAGGAAAGAAAAGCCCTCCCCACCGCCGACGCCCCAGAACAACCCCTCTGGCCCCGAGGCAACCGAGACCACGGCGATTACGACGAACCAGAAGACTCCACTTCGGCCCGATAGTCCGAGGCCATTGTTGCCAACCCATCGAGCCACCCGCCGGGTCAGCCCACCCAGCCCGACCAACGCCCCGGAAGCCGCCGGTGCCAGACCAATCCCCTACCCCGGCCACCCAACCCAGCCACCACGATCCGGCCCCGCCAACCCAGCCCACCGAGTCAACCCCGCCAGCCCCACCACCGCTCCCAGGAACCCTCGGTGCCAACTGCTCGATGGGGCGGACTTGTTTTGTGTGGGGTGGCGGCAGTCGTAGCCTTGCCTCGCTGCAGGGCCATGCTTTTCGGCCCCGGCTTGTGCGGTCCTGCCACGGCTGGCGCAGGGGCCCCGCGCAAAACAAGTTCGCCCCATCGAGCACACCGCACCACCCAGGGATCCAGCGCAATGCCGAAGGCGAGCCGAAAGATCATCTAATCGAGCAGCCCCCGATATCAATCCTACCGAGGCGCACCGACAGAACAGGCGCACGAAAGAACCCTGTGCACAACCCCAGCCGTTGTGGACAACCCGGCCAGCAAGCGCGCCGAGACCCCCGCATGCGCCCCACGCCCGCCCAAGAAGCGTGACAGGCCCCGGCGTCGGCTCCACCCGACCTCCGGGGCCCGCCGTCCCCATCGCGCGAGGGCGCGGTGCGCGGTGTCCCGGCCGCGGCGACCGCAGAGGCGATGCGGACGGACGGTGATCCGCTGCCGACCCTGCACGGCGCGGTCCACCGTTCCGACGGCAATGGTCCCCGGTTATCGGGCATCCGGCAACGACGTCCATCACTTAGCGGTCATCAAAATTCTTAACTCACCGGGCGCGAGCGGCCGACTACACTCATTCGGCCCAGCACCGGGGCCACTCGGCGGGGTCGAACCGGACGATCCGGGCGCGCGGCCGGGGGGCGACGTCCGAATCGGGACCTGGGGGCAGTCGCGCATCCCACAAAGAAGCCTTTGCTGCGTTAAGGCCCGATCGGGGGACGCGGACCGGCCCCGGCCGTTCGCGCTCACGCGTGGTGTTCGGCCCACCACTTCGGGTAGTGCGGGTTGCGGGCGACGAGGCTGTGGTAGCCCTCGACGACCGTGTCGAGCAGCACGCCGGGGTCGATGGGGCCCAGGTCCTTCCAGGCGAGCTCGAGCCGGTTGCGGATGGGGTCGCCGACCAGGGGGCGCACGACCAGGCCGCGGCCCTCGTTGGAGGTGGGCTGGGCCAGGCTGACGCACTGGCCGGTGATGACGAACTCGCGCGCGGAGCTCGAGTCGCTGATCTCGTGGGTGATCCTGGGCTCGAACCCGGCGGCCCGGCAGGCGGCGCGCAGCGGGCCGATGCCGCCGTGGTCCTCCTGCGGGTCGATCATCCAGTTCTCCTCGGCCAGGTCGGCGAGGTCGATGACGTCGCGCTCGGCCAGCCGGTGGTGCTGCGAGAGCGCGACGAACTCCGGCTCGACCTCGACCACGAGCTCGCGGCGCACCCCCTCGGCGCCGCCGATCTCGAACCCGATGACGTCGCACAGCACTGCGGCGTCCAGGCGGCCCGCCCGGACCCTGCCCTGCAGGGCGGCGGCGGACGGGTCGGTGTGCACCTGGACGCTCAGCGGCGGCGCGTCCGGCCCGTGCAGGTCGGCGTACGCGGCGATCAGCAGCGGCACGACCGCCGAGAGCAGCGGGCTCGGCCTGCCGCCGATCTTCAGCTCGACCGGGCCGGTCGGGGTGGCGCCGGTGGCCTCGCCGCGCAGGTCGGCCATCTCGTTGACCACCGACCGCGCCTTGGCCAGCACCGTGCGCCCGAACGAGGTGGGCACCACGCCGGTCCTGGCCCGTTCGAACAGGGGCGCGCCCATGGCCCGTTCGATCCGTTGAAGTTGAGAGGTCAACGACGGCTGGGACAGGCCGAGTGCCGCGGCGGCCCTGGTGATGCTGCCCTCGTCGGCCACCGCGATGACGATCCGCAGGTGTCGGAACTCCAGTTCCATGGTCCACATGTTATGGCCACGGATTATGCGGCCGACACGGGGAACGCGCGGCGGTCCCGCGGGCCGGTGGGTTCGGGAGCGGCAGGCCCCGGCTGGGGGGAGTGCCGAGGCCTGCCCGGCCGACCACCGCGCCGCCCGTGCCTGGGGGGATGGCGGGAGGGCGCTGCAGGCGGTCGGGTCTGTGGGGTGCTCCCACAGGTGGTTTACCCCTCGCCGAGCCGGGCGAAACGGGCGTCGACCGGGACCAGCACCAGCCTGGCGCGCTCCTGCGCGACCTCGAGCAGCTGCACCCGCACGCCCTCGACCACCGCGGCGTCGCCCGGGTTCAGCGTGACGTCGACCCCGCCACCGGCCACCCGCACCCGGTCCGGGCCGACATCGGCCTTGAACCGGATGTCGAACACCTCCAGCGTCGGCGACCCGGTGATGGTCACCTCGCAGCGGATCTCCGAGCAGGTCCCGGCGTCGCCCTCGGCCTGGCAGGCGGTACCCGCCACGAGCGCCAAGGCCACCACGAGCAGGGGCAGCGGCGGTCTTCGCACCATGTGGTCAAGATCGCGGCGGGTCGGCGCCGCGCTACTGCGGCATCCGGGGGACGTGCCGCCTCACACGTGGTACTGGTCGTGCCTGGCGTAGAACTCGGTCCAGTCCTCGGCGGAGAACTCCCGGCCGGACTCCACCCGCTCGGCGAGTTCGACGAAGAAGTCCTCCCTCGGCGGGCCGGGGGCGAACAGGATCAGCATGGACGCCGGTTCGTCGGACTCGTTGCCGAAGGCGTGCACCCCGCCTTCCGGGACGTAGAGGAAATCGCCCGCGGTGGCGGTGACCCAGCGCTCGCCGTCGAAGAGCCGGACCGCGCCGTCGAGGATGTAGAACGACTCGGAGAACGTCCGGTGGAAGTGCGGCCGCGGCCCGCTCGCGCCGGGCGCCATGTCCCAGCGGAACATCCCGTACTGCCCGTTGGTGGTGCTGCCCGGCGCGACGAAGTGCGCCGAGGTCTTCGGCCGGTCGAGCACGGTGATCTCGTCGACCGGGCGCCAGCGCGCGGTGACCTCGCCGGTGGTGCCGAGGTACGACATGGTTCTCCTCTCGCCGGGACACCCACTCTGCCACCACCGCGCCTGGCGCGGAGTCCTGTGAGGACAGCCGGTCAGTCGTCGCAGGCCAGGCGCCTGGGGCGGACCGGGCGCGGCACCCTGGTGAGCGCGCGGACCCGCCTGGTGCTGCCGTGTTCGGCAAGCAGCGCCAGCAGTTCGCCGTCTGCGGTCCTGGCGAGGCTGCGCTGCACCCACTCGGCCGCGGCGAGCACCGCGTCGCGCGAGACCGGCCTGCCCGCGAACGCGTCGTGCAGCAGGCACCACTCGGCCAGCCGCGCGGCGACCGGCTCCGCGGCGGCGACCGCGGGGCGAACCCTGGCCGCCCAGCGCGAGAACCCCGGGCCGCGCTGGGCCCGGTCGTCGATGCGCGCGATCGCGGCCGCGGTGGCGGTCGAGGGGTCGGGGTCGCGCAGGACCGCGGCGAGGAAAGCGGCTTCGTCGGCGGGATCGGCCGCGCGGTACCAGGACAACCGCAGTCCCGCGTCGGTGCTGAGGGCGCGCGGGTCGTGCCGGGTGCACTCCGCCAGATCCGCCACAGCCGCGATGTGGTCCAGCAGGTTCACCGTACGTCCTCCGCCGAGAAAGATCCGCCGCCGAGGATAGTCCGCTGGTGCCCCGTGCTGATCATCGGCGCTACCCTCACCCGATGCGGTTCGGTACCGGGATTGACATCGCCGCGCCCGCGGCACGGGTGTGGGAGATCTACCGCGATGTCGAGCGGTGGCCGGAGTGGACGGCGTCGGTGACCTCGATCACCGCGCTGGACCCGGGTCCGCTGCGGATCGGGGCCCGGGCGCGGATCCGCCAGCCCAAGCTGCCCACCACGGTCTGGACCATCACCGAACTCGACGACGGCCGCGCCTGGACCTGGGTGGCGGGCGGCCCCGGTGCCCGCACGGTGGCCACCCACGTGGTCGAGCCGCGCGGGGACGGCGGCGCGCGGGCGGAGCTGTCGCTGACCATGACCGGCCCGCTCGGCCTGCTCGTCGCCAAGCTCACCGCGGGCCTCACCGACCGGTACCTGGCGCTGGAAGCCGAAGGCCTCAAAGCACGCGCCGAAGGCGAGCGGTGATAATCAATTCGTCCCCGCGTCGCGCCCGTGCGAGGCTGGGCCAACCACTCGATTCGCCGTGGAGGTCAACACCATGTCCGATCAGCCCCGCCAGACCGAGGACCCCGCTGGCGAGGAAGCCCCTGGTTCGGACACCCCCACCACGTCCGAACCCGACGACGTGAAGGCCCGCTTCCGCGAGGCCCTGGCCCGCAAGCAGGCCCAGAACAAGACCGGTGAGGGCCACGCCACCACGGGCTCCAAGGTCCACGACGCCCACGGCCGCGCGGGCGCCAAGCGCCAGTTCCGCCGCAAGAGCGGCTGACCCCAGGTCACCCCGAGGCCCCGCGAACCCCGGTTCGCGGGGCCTCCGCCGTTCTAGACGCTCTTCTCCAGGGCCGTCAGCTCGGTGTCGAGGTGGGCGAGCAGGCGCTGGAGGTGGGGGACGGTGCGGCGGCAGCCGGTGAGGCCGAACTCGAGGGAGCCGTTGTAGCTGGTGACGGTGATGTTGAGGGCTTGGCCCTCGTACGGGATCGAGACGGGGTAGACGCCGAGCATCTTGGCGCCGTTCCAGTAGAGCGGGGTGGTGGGGCCGGGGACGTTGCTGATCATGAGGTTGAAGGCGGGTGGGGTGAGGCGGACGGCGCCGGGGAGCAGGCCGAGGGCCAGGGGGGCGAACGGGATGGCGCTCAGGGCGGTGACCTGCAGTTGGCTCATCCCGCGGTAGACGTCCTTGCCGCGGCGGGTGGACTCGGTGATGGCGGCCAGGCGGTCGGCCGGGTCTTCGCGGTCGGTGGCGAGGGTGCACAGGATCATGCCGAGCGCGTTGCCGCCCGCGGAGTCGTCCGAGCGCAGTGACATCGGGACGGCGGCGACCAGGGGGCGCTGCGGGAGGGAGTCCAGTTCCAGCAGGTACCGGCGGAGGGCACCGGCGCACATCGCCAGCATGACGTCGTTGACCGTCGCCCCTGTCGCCTCCCCGACGGCGCGGACGCGGGCCAGCGGCCAGCCCTGGGCGGCGAAGCGCCTGGCGCCGGTGATGGGCACGTTGAGGATCGACCGGGGTGCGGCGAAGGGCAGCGTCGCGGTCTGCTCGCGGAAGACCTCGTTGGCGTACCTGGCGAACGCGGGTCCCAGCCCCACCAGGTCGCGCAGGACCGCGCCGACACCGGCGGACCGGGGGCGCGGGGTGGGGTCGACCTCGCGCGCGGCCCACGGCGGGCGGGTGTCGCGCACAGCGGGGTCGGTGGCCAGCGAGCGCTGCAGCAGCCGCAGCGCGGACACGCCGTCGAGCAGGGCGTGGTGGACCTTGGTGTAGAGGGCGAACCTGTTGTCCCGCAAGCCTTCGACCAGGTGCGCCTCCCACAGCGGGCGGTGCCGGTCGAGCAGGGAGCCGTGCAGCCGCGACACCAGCTCCAGCAGTTCGCGGACCCGGCCGGGGGTGGGCAGCGCGGAGAGCCGGACGTGGTACTCGAGGTCGAGCCGGTCGTCGTCGGTCCACACCCACTGGCCGACGGTGCTGACCGGGCCGCGCGGCCTGCGCCGCAGCAGCGGGTTGATCTCCCCGTTGGCCAGCAGGGCCCGGTGCAGCTCGCCGACGTAGTCGGGCCCGGCGCCCTCGGGCAGCGAGAACAGCTGCAGGCCGCCGACGTGCAGCGGGTGCTCGCGGGACTCGCCGAGCAGGAACATCGACTCCGTGACGGGCATCAGCGACACGGTCGGCCTCCTTCGCTCGGTGTGCAGCGGTGCCGCGCCGAACGCTGCCACCGGTGCCCGGCCCGCGCAATCAGTCCCAGGTGGACCTCAGCGCGAGTCGGAGTCGATGAGGTACTTACCACCCACGAGGACGACCTTCACCATCTTCTTCCCGGCGACCTCGCCAGCCGCGCCCTTCACCGTGACGTCGACCGGCACGGTGACCGACCCGTCCTGGTTGGAGGTGACCCCGTTGGCGTTGCGGGAGGAGATGTACTGGAACTGGCCCCAGTGCCGCTCGAACCCGGCGAAGTCGCCGAAGGCGGTCTTGCCGTTGGGGCCGAGCATGTCCCAGCGGACCTGCGCGGGGCTGTCGCTGCCGTAGTAGGCGATGACCGTGCGGCCCGCCGCGGTGTAGTCGGTCACCTTCTGCGAGACGACCGGTGCGGTCGAGGGCGTGGTCGGTGCCGGGCTCGGCGGGTCCTGGCTGACGGTGATGATCGTGGTGCTCGTGGTGTTGGTCCCGGCGCCGTTGCCGGAGTTGCCGCTGGTCAGCACCAGGGTCACCGCCGCGGCGAGTACCACGACGCCCAGCAGCAGCGCGATGAGCACGCCGCGCGAGGGCGACGGCCGCTGCGGGTCGGGCGGAGGCGGCGGGGTGAGCGGGCGGGGTGAGCGGATCGGGTTCGGCTTGGCCGGGACCGTGCGCTGCTCGAACTGGGGCACCCGCAGCGGCGCGGTCGGCAGCGCCAGCAGGGACGCGGCGTCGTCCATGGTGGGGCGGTCGGTGGGGTCGGCGCGCAGCAGGGTCATCAGGGTCGGGGTGAGCGCGCCCGCGCCGCGCGGCGGGGTGACGTCGCCGGAGGCCACCGCGTGCAGCAGGGCGAGCGGGTTGGGGTTGAGGCCGAACGGGGGCGCGCCCTCGACCGCGTGGTAGAGGGTGGCGCCCAGGGAGAACACGTCGGAGGACTGGCTGGGGTCCTGGCCGCGGGCGATCTCGGGGGCCAGGTAGGCGGGGGTGCCCGCGAGCATGCCGGTCTCGGTGACGGTGCCGTCGTCGATGGCCCTGGAGATGCCGAAGTCGGTGATCTTCACGGTGCCGTTGTCGCCGAGCAGGATGTTGCCCGGCTTGACGTCGCGGTGCACGATGCCCGCGGCGTGCGCGGCGGCCAGCGCGGCGGCGACCTGCGAGCCGATGGCGGCGACCTGCTCGGGCGGCAGCGTGCCGTCCTCGGCGAGCACGGCGGACAGGCTGCGCGAGGGCAGGAACTCCATCACCAGGCAGGGGTCGCCGTCGTGCTCGGCCACGTCGAGCATGGCGATGGCGTTGCGGTGCTGCAGCCGGGCGGCGATGCGGGCCTCGCGCATGGCCCGGCGCCTGGCCTCGTCGGTCTGCGCCGGGGTCAGCCCTGGCCGGATGATCAACCGCTTGAGCGCGATGACCCGCTCCAGCCGCTCGTCGCGGGCCCGCCACACCACGCCCATGGCGCCACTGCCGACGGGCTCCTCGAGCCGGTAGCGCCCGGCGAGCAACTCACCCCGTTCGATGACCAGGTACTCCTCGCGTGCGTGGACCTCGGGCCCCGAGTGCAGGAGCCGAGACTAGCGAATCACACCGACGGGCGATCATCCGTCCACCGGAGGTGATTGTGAGGGGCCTGTTGGTCACAGCGAGTCCGCACCGGGCGGCTCGAACAGGTCAGTGCTCGATCGGGCTAGTGGGCGGGTCTGATGGCGCCGGTGGCGACGGCGCGCACGAGGTGGCCCGCCGCGGCGGCGGGGAAGCCGAGCTCGCGGTCGGGCGCGGTGCCGCGCACGGTGAGCGCCTCGGTGGACAACCGGATCAGGACGCACGCACCCGTGGTGCAGCGCGAGCCGCGGCGGAACCCCGCGGCCGACCCGCTTTCCGACATGATCGCCCCCTCCCCTACCCCGGCGCCGCGCACCCGGCTGGAGGCGCGCGGAAGCGCTTCAGCTGTGCGAATGGTCCGACCACGCGGCGTCGGGCGATCTTGTCACCTCAGGTTACCGCAAGGTTACGAAGCGCGCCAGGACCCCCCGCGTGCGCATTCGCGGAGGGTCCGGCGGACAGATCAAGGACGTCAGTTGGCCAGCAATCCACCAGGCACGAGGTCGAACTCGCCGTTCTTGACACCCGCGGTGAAGGCCACCCATTCCTCGACGGAGTAGGTGTGCGCGGGAATGGACAGGTCTTTGGAGTCGCGCAGCGAGATGGAGCCGTCGTCGAGGACGGCCACCTGGACGCAACCACCGGTGGAACAGAAGCTGCTCTGCTGGTAAATGGTGTTCATCGGGGTCTTTCTTCCTTGCTCGAATAGTGTTCCAGCATCGAACGAATCGAGTCCCGGCTCGCCTCCACGGAGAGGCACTTCCGGCTGAGGTCATCAAAGATCCGCGTGTAGCGGGTGATGTCGCTCTCCTGCTCGAGCCACCGATCACCAGCGCTGAGTTCGATGTGGACCGAGTTGCGGTCGTATTCGCTCTCGAACGTGAAGACCACGAACGTGCACTGGATGGCGATATCGGGCCCTGCCGCGAAGGGGTAGACGCGCAGGGTGACACCTTGACGCTCACTCGCCAGCAGCAACGCGGCCAACTGGTCGGCCATCACCTTCGGCGACCCGACGACGCGGTGCAGCGTCGCCTCGTCGAGGATGACTCCGATCCTGGGCTGGTCCTCGCGCTCGACGAGAATTTCCTGGCGCTTGAGGCGCAGTCGGACCCGCTTCTCCCGTTCGATGTCGTCATCTCGGGGGTAGATCGCGCGGAACAGCTCCCGCGCGTACTCCTCCGTCTGGAACATTCCGGGAAACGTCGATTGGACGTAATAGCGGATGTTGGACGCCTCGGACTCCAGCGAGATGAAGGTGTCCATCGCGGTGGACACCACATCCGCCAGGTCCTGCCACCACGCCTGCCTGCGGCCGTCCCCGGCCAGCCGCAGCAACTGGTCGCGCAACTTCTGGTCACCGACCCCGTAGAGGTCGAGCAGGTCGCGCACATCCCGTGCCTTGGGCACCCCCTGTCCCGTCTCAAGCCTGCTGATCTTGGACGGCGAGCACTCCAGGTGGTCGGCAGCGTCCTCGAGGTGCAGTCCACGCAACTCGCGGAGCCTGCGCAGTTCCTGCCCCAGGCGGCGCCGCGGGATGAGCGGCGTTTGCGATGGCATCAACGCCTCCTCGCGCCATGCAATTGCCGAACGGGATTGCTCGTTCGGACTGATGCTCGACCGTACCACTCGTTGACCTCAGCACGACCAGCGGACGGCCTGTTCGCACCCGCCCCGACCAGGCTCGCTCCACTGAGGACCGAACCACGCGGGCTTGCAGGATGCAAGTGCATGACACCCACACGGGGGTGACCCGAACGGCGTACGACGCGACGGCGAGTGGCTGAATTTCGTCGCACTTGCTCCATGCACTTGCATGGAGCCCTTGCGTGACGAGCTTGAATCTCGGAATCTGAAGGCGAACTTGCGTAGCCGCCCGGCTGGGCGGCCCGTCGCCGAGGGGAGCGCGCGATGACCAGACGACAGCAGCACGGGAGGGCCACCGGCGGACCGGGACCGAAAGCCGCGAAGGCGCTGATCATGATCACCGCGATCGGGGCGGCCTCGGTGGGCTGCGGCACCGCCACCGGGCCCGAACCCCGGGGCCCCACCCTGGTGCTGGCCGCCACCGCGGTCGCCACCGAGCAGCGCCCCGCCCTGACCTCGGCGGCGCGCGCCGAGGTCGCCGCCGCTTTGGGCACCGATCGGGCCCGATTGCGGATCGTGATCAGCGGCCCCGACCGGGCGAGGGTGCTCGAGGACGGCGATCTGCGATTGCGCCGTGGCACCCAGGTCGAGCACGACACCGCGCGCAGAGCCGAGTTGACCAGGCAAGAGGTGCTGCGGATCGATTCGGTGCTCGGCGCGGCGGCCGGCCAGGCACCCCAGCTCGACCTCGCGGGCCTGCTCGACGTGATAGCCCGCACACCGGGGCCCGGCACGGCCGTGGTGATCAGTTCCGGGGTGCAGACCGCGGGTCCGCTGGCCATCGCGGCCCTCGGCTGGGACCGGGTCGGGTCCGACGAGGTCGTCGAGCAGGCCAAGCGCGACGGGCTGGTGCCGGACCTGCGGGGCAAGCGGGTGGTGCTCAGCGGGATCGGCGAGGTCCACCAGCCGCAGGAAGCCCTACCGCCACCGCTGCGCGACCGGCTCGCCCGGATGTGGCTGCGCTTCTGCCAGGCGGGCGGCGGTGACTGCACCCTGGACGGCGAACCCCTCGTGGGCGGCGAACCCAGGTCGACCGCCGCCGTCCCCACCGTCCCGGTGCCGCACCCTCCGGTGCTCACGGCCCAAGCGGCGGCGGGCCCGGTCGAACTCCCCAGCGACATCCTCTTCTGGCCGGACTCGGCGGATCTCCTGCCCGACGCCGACCCCCTGCTCGCGCAGGTCGCCAAAGCGCTGCCTGCCGGTTCTCGAATACGCCTCATCGGCCGCACCGCGTCGGTCGGCCCGGCGGAGTCCGCCCGCGCGTTGAGCTTGCGACGCGCGGGCGCTGTCCGCGACGGGTTGACCGCCCGCGGTGTGCCCGCCCCGTCTCTCAGCGTCGAGGGACTCGGGTACGACCGCCCCCTGGTAGCCGACCGCGACGCGGCGGGAGCCTTCATCCCCGCCGCCGCGCAGCGCAACCGGTCCGTCGAGCTCGTTGTCACCCGCCCGTAGGGAGACCCGCCATGCGAACACGCCACCTGCCGCTGTCGATGTGGCTACGCCACCCGATCGTCTGCGCGAACGCCACTTTCCTGTCCCAGGGCGCCGAACCCGGCGAACTCGCCCACGAGGTCCGGGGACTGACCAAGGCCACCAAGCTCGTCCACCGCCGTTCCAGGCGCATGGGGCGGTGGAGCGCCAAGGCGTGCTTGGCCGCCGCCGCGGCGATGGCCTCGTTCCGGCTCGCCGCGGCCGCGGCGGACAAGACCCGGGTCCTCGGCGGTGCGCACCACACGACCGCCGCGAAGGGGTGGGCCATCAGCGCTCGGCAAGCCCGCCCGCTGCTGTCGGAGACGTTGCGCCGCATGGACGAAGAGGTCGCGGCGGGTGTCGCCACCCACCACCAGTCCCGGAGCAGGGTGGTGTCCGCGATCGCGTACCTCATGTTGGCCGTTGACGCGGTAGCCCTGTTCACGGTCTTCTCGCTGCTGCTCAACATCGACTGGACCTCGACGCCCGCGGTGACCACGGCCGTCGCCTTCTCGCTGTTCGGCGCCGGGATCCAGGCGAAGCTCGCCCTCGAGCTCGGCCGCAGGCTCTGGACGTGGCGGATGGCGCGGACCGGCGGCTCCGTCATCGCCTGGACGGCCCTGGCGTTGTTGGCGGTCAGTGCCTGCGCGGCAGTGTCGATCCTGTTGCGCGTGCGGTACGAGGGAGCCGAGATCGACCAAGCGGGACTCGCGACCGCCCTCGGCCTCGTCCTGGCGGGGTGCGCGTTGGCGGCTCCTTGGATCATCGTCCAGCAGGAGGCGTACGACGGCTCGCCGCTGACCAGGAGGGCGGGGGCACTCACGCGGGTGATCCGCCGTGCCTGCGCGGAATCCGACCGCGGTCTCCGCCGCGCGGAACGCTCGCTCACCAGGGCCCGCGCGCTGGAAGCCCGGCTGCGTCGCGAACACGCGCGCGTGCTGGCGCGGATCACCCGCTACTACTTGCCCGCGCACCGCACGATCCTGCTAGCCCGCGACCTAGTGGCTCGACCGAACGACCACGGGCTGCCGATCCGGCTGCCGGTGGACCAGACCCCGCTGACCACCGCGGTCGACCAAGCGCGCGCCGCGGTGGCCCGCGCGGAGGCGGCGCGGCCGGGGTCAGGGCTTGCGGGCGACGACCGCGTAGGTCATGGACCTGGCCGGGTCCGTGGCGGCGGGGAGATCGGGACGCCACTGGGAGGTCCACACGACACCGGGGTCGACGATCTCGAGCCCGTCGACGAGGGCAGCGACCTGCGCGCGGTCACGGGGGTGCGCCGGTGAGCCGCTGCTGGCGTAGAGGCGCAGGACGTCCTCGCGCTTGTCCGGCTCCTCGTCCGCGGTGCCGTGGGTGATCGCGACGAAGCTGCCGGGGACCATCGCCGACAGGTAGCGGCGCAGCGGCTCCTCCGGCTCGGCGACGAAGTGCAGCACCGCCAACATGAGCAGCCCGATCGGCCGGTCGAAGTCGAGCACCCCGGCCGCGGCGGACAGCACCGCGTCCGGGTCCCGCAGGTCGCCGAGGACGGCGGTGGCGTTGGTCGCGTCGGCGAGTTCGATCTCGCTGTGCGCGATGGCGATGGGGTCGTTGTCGACGTAGAGGACCCGCGCCTCGGGGGCGGTCTCGTGCACGTTGCCGACGGTGGGGATGCCGGAGCCGAGGTCCAGGAACTGGGTGACGCCGTTGTCGGCGCAGTGGCGCACCGCGCGGCGCAGGAAGGCGCGGTTGAGCCTGGCCGCGTCGGCCGCCCCCGGCATGACCCGCAGGAACTGCTCGGCGAAGGCGCGGTCCGGTTCGAAGTTGCACGCGCCGCCGAGCAGGTAGTCGTAGATCCGCGCCGGGTGCGGTCGATCCGGATCGATCTCGGCCACGTTCGCCCTCCCCTGCTGCCCTGTCCGCCCGGGGTCGATCGTAGCCGGCGGGCAACCGCGGCGCCGCGCAAACGCCAGCGGGCCCCGGCTACCGCGCCGGGGCCCGCTGTGGCGGTGGGTCAGCCGACTGTCACATGTGGACAGCGGGTGCCGCGGTCTTGAGCTCCTCGGGGACGCCGGGGCGCAACACGAAGGCGCAGATGACACCGCCGACGGCGAACAGGATGCCGCTCCAGGTGAACGCGGCGCTGTAGCCCGACACCGCGGCCGACATCGGGTTCGCGCCGCTGACGAGCGCGTCGGTGACCGCGGAGGCGGCGATGGTGCTGAACAGCGCGGTGCCGATGGAGCCGCCGATCTGCTGCACGGCGTTGATCGCCGCCGACGCGACCCCGGAGTCCTGGGCGTCGACGCCGAGGATGCCGACGTTCATCGCCGAGGCCATCGTCAGGCCGATGCCGAACCCGGCGATGAGCAGGGCGGGCAGCACGGAGGCGGCGTAGGTGCTGTCGGCCTCCAGCAGCGCGAGCAGGCCGATGCCCGCCCCCGCGACCAGCATGCCGACGGTGACCAGCAGCCGCGGCCCGATCTTGGGCAGCAGCACGGTGGTGGCCAGGGTGGCGCCGACCATCAGCGTGCCGATCATCGGCAGGAAGGACAGGCCGCTGGTCACCGGGGTGAAGCGCAGGTTCACCTGCATGAAGTAGGTGAGGAACAGGAAGATCACGAACATCCCCGCGCACAGCACGAAGATGGCCAGGAACGAGCCGCCCCGGTTGCGGTGCAACAGGATCCGCAGCGGCAGCAGCGGGTGCGCCGACTTGGTCTGCCAGGCGACGAACCCGATCAGCAGCACACCACCGGCGATCAGGAAGCCCCAGGTGCTCGGCGAGCTCCACGACTGCGACTCGGCGTTGCCCAGGCCGTAGACGAGGGCGAACATGCCAGCGGTCGCGCCGACCACGCCGAGCCAGTCGATCTTCGGGCGCTCGGTGGCCGATCCCTTGCTCAGCAACGAGACGCCGCCGACGAAGCCGATGCCCGCGAAGATCAGGTTGACGTACATGCACCAGCGCCAGTCGAGGTACTCGGTGAGCACGCCGCCCAGCAGCAGGCCGATCGCGCCGCCCGCACCGGAGATGGCGCCGAAGATGCCGAACGCCTTGCCGCGCTCGGCCGGGTCGGTGAACGTGGTGGTGAGCAGCGACAGCGCGGCGGGGGCCAGCAGCGCGGCGAACACGCCCTGTCCGACGCGGGCGGCGACGAGCACCTCGAAGCTGGTGGCGGCACCGCCGACCGCGGAGGCGAGCGCGAAGCCCGCGACCCCGACGAGGAAGGTGACCTTGCGGCCGAACAGGTCGGCGACGCGGCCGCCGATGAGCAGCAGGCTGCCGAAGCTCAGCGCGTAGCCGGTGATCAGCCACTGCCGCTGGTCGTCGCTGAACTGCAGCGCCTTCTGCGCCGACGGCAGCGCGATGTTGACCACCGTGGCGTCGAGGATGACCATGACCTGGGCGATGGCGATGACCGCGAGGATCAGCCAGCGCTTGGAGTGCCCGTGGTCGGCGCCCGGGTCCGGCGGCGCGGTCGGTTGGCGGGTCGTGGGTTCGGTGTCCGGCACAGCCGGGTCCGACAGAGTCAAGGTCTCCCCCTGCGAAGATGTCCACTGTGGTGTCGTGGCGACGCTAACACAGAAGCGGAGGTACTCCCTCCGCTTTTAGGTTAAGCTGAGAGCGTGACGTCTGACACCGAGCACGGGAATCGACCGCTGCGCGCCGATGCTGAGCGAAACCGCGGCCGCATCGTGGAAGCCGCCCGCGAGGTGTTCGCCGCGCACGGTCTCGCCGCCTCGCTCGACGACGTCGCCCGCGCCGCCGGGGTCGGCATCGGCACCCTCTACCGCCGCTTCCCCACCAAGGACGCGCTGCTGTCGGCGGTGTTCGACCAGGTGGTCACCGAGATCACCGCCGAGGTCGACCGGCACGCGGCCAACCAGGACCCCTGGCTCGGCCTGGTCGGGCTGGTGACCGACGTGCTGGAGCGCCAGTCCGGCGACCGCGGCGTGTTCGAGATCTGCACCAAGGCGGACTTCGGCCACTTGGAACGGATCTCCGCGCACTACATCCCCGCGGTGGAGGCGCTGGTCACCAGGGCCAAGGCGGCCGGGCAGGTGCGCGCCGAGGTCACCGGGACCGACATCGGCCCGGTGATCGTCATGCTCTCGGCGGTCGGCGAGGCCACCGCCTCGGCCGACCCCCAGCTGTGGCGGCGGTACCTGGCGCTGGTCCTCGACGGCATCCGCGCGCCGGGCACGACCCCGCTGCCGCCCAACGGCCTCTCGCACACCGAGCTCATGGCGGCCATCAGCTCCTCGCGGGTGTGAGCCGGTGATCTCATCCGGCCAGGTGCTGGACCACCCGGCCGCGGCGGCGGCATGCTGTGCGGCGTGGCTACCCAGAACCCAGCGTTCGACCTGATCGGCAAGCGCTACGACGAGTCCTTCGTGGAACGGGATGTCCAGATCGCCGAGGCGGCGTGGCTGGCCGAGCAGCTCAGCCCCTCCTCGCGCGTGCTCGACCTCGGCTGCGGCAGCGGCCTGCCCACCTCGCGCCAGCTCCTCGACGCGGGCCTGTCGGTGGTCGGGGTCGACGAGTCCCCGGTCATGCTCGACCTCGCCCGCGAGCAGGCGCCCGGCGGCGACTACCGGCTCGGCGACCTGCGCGAGCTCGACGGGCTCGGCGAGTTCGACGCGGTGGTGGCGTTCTTCGCGCTGCTGATGCTGCCCAAGGCCGAGATCGAGTCCACCCTGCGCGCGATCCACTCGGTGCTGACCGGTCCGCGGCTACTGCTGGTGAGCATGGTGCAGGGCGACTTCGACGCGTTCCCGGTGAACTTCCTCGGCGCGCCGACCACGGTGTCGGCCTACCCGCCGGACCAGCTGCGCCAGGTCGTGGCCGACGCCGGGTTCACCGACGTGACCCTGCGGGAGTTCGAGGCCGAGGCGGAGCCGGGGCGCATCGAGGTCCAGCTCTACCTGCGCGCGAGGGCCGCCTGAAACCAGCGACCGCTGGGTCGCGGCACACAACGCGACCCAGCGGTCTTTGGTGAGAGGTCTACTGGGGATAGCTCGAGCGGATCGGGGTACTCAGAGCCAGTCGGCGGCGGTGAGGCTGCCGCGCAGTCGGGTCAGTGCCCGGTGCTGGGCGACCCGGACGGCGGTGGCGGTGAGGCCGATGGCGGCCGCAGTCTCCTGTGCGGACAGTCCCACGACCAGGCGCAGCACGAGGATCTCGCGCTGGCGGGGGGCGAGGGTGTCGAGCAGCCCGGCGAGGCGGCCGCGCATCTCGGCGCGCAGGGTGATCTGCTCGGGGCCGAGTCCGTGGTCGACGGTGTCGGGCACGTCGGCGACGGGGTCCGAGCGGTCGCGGCCGGAGCGGCGGTAGTAGTCGGCGACCTTGTGGGAGGCGATGCCGTAGACGAACGGGAGGAAGGATTCCTTGTCGTCGCTGTAGCGCGGCAGGGCGCCGAGGACGGCGAGCAGGATCTCCTGGGCGACGTCGTCGGCGGAGGAGAAGGCGGAGCCGGTGCGGCCGATGCGGGCGCGGCAGTAGCGCACGATGGCCGGGTTGATCCAGGTGAACAGGGTGCCGATGGCGTCCTGGTCACCGGCCAGTGAGGCGGCGACGAGCTCGTGGAAGGCGGAGCTCTTGAGCCGGGCGAACACGGCGTCGGTCGTGGGGTTCCGGGTGGGCTGGGTCCCCGTCACCTGCGGCGGCGCGGTGTCCGACGCGGGCGAGGAAGCTGTCGACGTCACATGAGCCCCCAGATGTTGCGGCGCACCGAGTGGTGGAGGTACGCCGTCGAGGTCCGGAACGGCGCGGTTGTCGCGACTCACCGTCCCCTCCGCCCGTGAAACAGTCGGATTCGATGGTGGCCCTGACGCAGAGTGAGGATAGCCGGGGTAGGGGCTGTGCACCAGGGGTATCGCTGCTGCATACGGGCGATGTTTTCGTATTCAACCTCACAGCGGTAAGAGCACAACGACCCTATCCGCCACACGTCGTACCCCGGTCCGCCGCGCAGCCGGGACCGCCGTGCACCGGGGCCGCTCGGCGGCCGCGCTCGGTGCGCGCTCTCGGTTGGGCGGGATATCCCCAGGTGGGACGTACTGTAGCCGGGGCAGCCCGATCCGGGAACCTCCAACGGGTGGTCGTTTTCCCGCCGGCGAGGCAACCTTGATCAAGGTGGGCGCGGGGGCATACTGGACGGTAACGATCACCGCTAGTCCGTTCGGGTACTCATCCTCACGAATGGAGTAAGACTGGTCTACAGAGACGAGCATGATCCACATTTTGCTTCACTCTATCGTGCAGCACAGCCCTGCTGACCTGGGCAAACGCGACTCCGGAGCGGGTCGTTTGACACCCCGCCCCGCCGGTTCCTAGCGTTGCCAACCTGTCCGGCCCGGCACCACCCGAACGGGGAACCTCACTCGAATGGACACCCGCGCACGGCCGACCGTCGTGGTCTTGCACGGCGCCGACCGCCCCCCGGGCATGGCCGCGGTCGAGGCGGTCGCGACCGTCCGCTACACCACCGCGGACCGCCTCGGCGGCGCGCTGGAGGGAGCCGACGTCCTGTTCCTCTGGGACACCCGGTCCACCGCGCTGGCCCGGGTGTGGCCCGCCGCCGAGGACCTGCGCTGGGTGCACGTGGCGGGGCCCGCCGTGGCGCACCTGCTGTTCCCGGCGCTGCGCGACAGCGCGGTGTCACTGACAAACACGGCTGGCGTGTTCGACGAGCCGATGGCCGAGTACGTGCTGGGCCTGGTGCTCGCCTTCGCCAAGGACCTGCCCGCCACGCTGCGCGACCAGTCCCGCCGCCGCTGGCAACACCGGGAGACCGACCGCGTCGCCGGGTCGCGCGCGCTGCTGATCGGCACCGGCCCGATCGCCAGGGCCATCGGCCGCAGCCTCCGGTCGGTCGGTATGCACCTTTCTTCTATAGGGCCCACCGCTCGATCAGGTGACCCCGACCTGGGCGACATAGTCCCGCTGTCTCAACTGCGAGCGACCGCCCCCGCCCAGGACTGGCTGATCCTCGCGCTCGCCCTCACCCCCCAGACCACGGGCCTGGTCAACGCCGACCTGCTGCGCAACTGCAAGCCCACCGCCCGCCTGATCAACATCAGCCGCGCGGGCCTGGTCGTCACCCCCGACCTCATCAACGCCCTGGACACGGGCCGCCTCTCCGGCACCGCCCTCACCGTCTTCCCCGACGAGCCCCTCCCCCCGTCCTCCCCCCTCTGGGACATGCCCAACACCCTCATCACCCCCCACCTGTCCGGCGATACCCGCGCCCTCCGCGAAGAACAAGTCCGCCGCTTCACCGACAACCTCACCAACTACCGATCCGGCCACCCCCTCACCAACCTCGTAGACAAATCCCAAACCCCCCGCTGAGGCGGTCCAACTCGACGAGATCGCTGAAGGGTCACTTCAGCTCGGCTGACGACTTTCCCAGTAGGCGGCGGGCGACGATCAGCTGTTGGATCTGTTGGGTTCCTTCGAAGATGTCGAGGATCTTCGAGTCTCGGGCCCACTTCTCCAGCAGGGAGTTCTCGCTGTAGCCCAGGGATCCGGCGAGTTCCACGCAGTCGAAGCGATCTGCCGAGCGCATCTCGTTGCAGCCTGAGCAATCCGCGGCGGATGAGTCATTTCACCGCGGTGGATCGCGTGAGCAGGTGGCCCAGGTCGGCCACTTGAGCGTCTGACGGGTGTTTGTGGGTGGCGCTGCGCAGCGTGCCCAGGCGTTCGGCGAGACGGTTGGAGCGGATGTTCGTTGCCATGTCGACCACCTGGTGGCCGATGCGGGCGCCTGATTCCGGGTCGCCGCCGGTGAGGTGGGCCGTGGCCAGGTCGGTGAGGAGGAAGGCGAGCCGCTTGGCGCGGAGGGTGTGGGATTGTGCGGTGGCGGTGGTGAGCGTATCGATGGCGCGGGTGGCGTAGGTGGGTTGTTGTGCGGCGAGAACGGTGTAGATGAGGCCGGTTTCACCGGTGAGCAGTGTCCGGGTGTACGACCGGGGTTCAGGTAGCGGCTCTTGGGGGTTGGCGAGGGCTTCTTCGGCGCGCACGAGGTTGTCAGTGGCGCGGGTCGGGTGGCCGGATTCGGCGTGGGCTCGGGCGTGTGAGGCGTAGATGAGAGCCCGGGTTTGGCCGGATTCGGTGTGGTCGGCGGACAGGGTGGCGAGCGTGAAGGCGTTGTTGGCCTCGGCGTAGTCCCGGGACTGTGTGTAAACGCGACCGATTTGGTTGAGCGCGAGCGCTGAGCGCATGTGGTCGTCGGTGTGGCGGGCGGCGGCTAGGGCTTGGCCGGTGTAGCGGAGAGCGGCGCCTGGAAGACCAACTCCGTGGGACGCCCAGCCAGCGAGGGCTAGCAGGTCGGAGAGGACGGCGTGGAGCTGGTGGTCGACGGCGTCGGTGTGGGGGGAGTTGAGCAGGGTTCGGGCCCATCCGAGTTGGGCTATGACGGCGTCTCGGACTGCTCCGCCGCCGAGTTGTTGTTCTTGGGTCCAGAGGACGCGGGTGAGTTCGCGGAGTTGGTCGACCTCGGTGGTGCCGACGCGCGATGGGGTGGGGGTGGCGACGGCGGGGCTGCTCAACAGTGCCAGGTCGGCGGTGGTGAGGGTGGCGCCCATGGCGATCTTGGCCAGCAGTCCCATGAACTCTCGACGGTCGGGCACGGTCGGTACCGGCTCTCTGGTGGCGGGTTCTGCGGTGGGGGTGTGGGCGAGGCCCATGAGGCCGCGGGGGACGCCGAGGCCGTCGGCGATGCGGGCGAGGACGTCGTAGGTCATGACCTGGCGACCGCGGGCGATGGCGGAGACCTCGGGTTGGGCTTGGCCGGTGAGGTGCGCGATGCGGCGTTGGGAGATGCCGTGCCGCTTGAGGGTGCGGTAGACGGTGACGATGTCGCGCTCGGCGAGAGCTGCCCGCATGACGGGGTGGTCCCAGATCGCCGGGTCGGGTCTGTCGTTGGGATTGCCCCAGGTGCTCATGCCTGCTCCCGCATCAGCGCTGGTCACGCCGTTGGTAGCGGACCCGGTACCCACCGTAACAACGGCCGGAGCGCCCGTCACGCCACAACCGCGCCGATAAGTCCGCCCTATATGCCCGCCGTATCACCCGGCGACGACTTCACGCCCGCATCCCCGTCAGTTGTCAGCACCAGTGCGTCGCATGGACCAGGCGCGGAGCTCGCCTCGGCACGCGGCCGGTCTCCACCCTTGGCTGCCCAGCCGTCAACCGTTTGGAGCGCACGTGAGCAACACCCAGGCAGTCCTGTCCCTGCGGAACGTGGACACACCCACCCCGCTGTGGGACGAACTGACCCGCCTGAACCACGCCGTCCGCCACCACCTGCACTGGCACACCGAGCTGACCGTCAGCAGCGTCGCCCTGTTCAGCACCAATTGCCCGTCCAGCCGCGTGGAGATCCACGTCCCCGGCGACCGGGCTGAGGCGTGCGCTCGCGTCCTCGCCTGGCGCGAAAGCCTGCTCGACACCACGGTGCACCTTGAGGTCGGCCAAGAACCCAAGGTCAGCGTCTATGGCCGCTTCTTCGACGGAACCGCTGTGGCCGTCACCGCGCCGCTATCGGCGGAAGACGTGGACGACCTCGACACCCACCAACTCGGCGACACGGTCTTCGCCTGGCTCCAGACCCACGCCGCGTAGCAAGGCTGGTCCCACGTCAGGTGTGGCGTGGGACCAGCCGACTCACTTCAGCTCGGCGGAGGACTTGCCGAGGAGGCGGCGAGCAACGATCAGCTGCTGGATCTGTTGGGTGCCTTCGAAGATGTCGAGGATCTTTGAGTCTCGGGCCCACTTCTCCAGCAGGGAGTTCTCGCTGTAGCCGAGGGATCCGGCGAGTTCCACGCAGCGGAGGGTGATGTCCGAGGCGCTGCGGCCCGCTTTGGCTTTGGCCATGCTGGCTTGCAGGGAGTTGGGCTTGCGGTTGTCGGCCATCCAGGCGGCTTCCAGGGACAGCAGGTACGCGGCCTCCCAGTCGGCTTCCAGTTGTAGGTAGGTGGCGGCCGCGGCGGGTTGGGTGAGGGGTGGGCGGTCGTAGTCGATCTCCACGCCTGCGGTGGACAGGATGCGGCGGGTTTCCTCCAGGGCGGCTCGGGCTACGCCGACGGCCATGGCGGCTACCAGGGGGCGGGTGTTGTCGAAGGTCTGCATGACGCCCGCGAAGCCCTGGGTGGGGTTGATCTCGGGGCTGCCGAGCAGGTTGTCGCGGTGGACGCGGACGTTGTCGAGGCGGAAGTGGGCGGTGTCGGAGGCCCGGATGCCGAGCTTGTGCTCCAGGCGCACCAGGTCGAACCCGGGGGTGCCGCGGTCGACGACGAAGGACTTGATGGCGGCCTTGCCCAGGGAGCGGTCGAGGGTGGCCCAGACGACCACGCAGTCGGCGCGTTCGCCCGCGGTGACGAAGATCTTCTCGCCGTTGAGCACGTAGTGGTCGCCGTCGAGGACCGCCGTGGTGCGGATGGCACCGGAGTCGGACCCCGTGTCCGGCTCGGTGATCGCCATCGCGGCCCACTTGCCCTGGTAGCGCGCCAGCTGCTCGTCGTTGGCCACCGAGGCGATGGCCGCGTTGCCCAGCCCCTGGCGCGGCATCGATAGCAGCAGACCGACATCGCCCCAACACATCTCGATGGTGCCGAGCAGCAGCCGCAGGTTCGCCCCGTTCTGGTTGCCCGCGGCGGCGGCCCCACCCCGGCGCACCCCGCCCGCGCCCGCACCCCCGCCGGAGGCCGACAGGCCGTCCAGCAGAGCTGCGAGCATGTCGAGCTCCCTGGGGTAGGTGTGTTCCGCTTGGTCGTACTTGCGCGAGTGCGGCCGGAAGAACTCCGCCGCCGCCTGGTGCGCCTGGTCGACGAGCTGGGCGAACTTCGCCGGGACCTCAAGGTTGATCATTGTGCTCCTCCCTCAGACGAGGACGATTCCCTCGACCAGGCCGACCGCGCGCAGGTCGCGGTACCAGCGCTCCACCGGGTGTTCCTTGACGAAACCGTGCCCGCCCAACAACTGCACGCCGTCGTTGCCGATCCGCATGCCCTTCTCGGCGCACAGCCGACGCGCCAACGCCGCCTCCCGCGCGTACGGCTTGCCCTGCTCGGCGCGCGCGGCGGCCCGGTAGGTCAACAGCCGCATGCCTTCCAGCTCGATCCCGATGTCGGCCACCGTGAACGCGACCCCTTGCCGGTGGCTGATCGGCTCACCGAACGCGACCCGGTCGTTGACGTACGGGATGACGTAGTCCAACACGGCCTGCGCGGTGCCCACAGCCAAGGCGCACCAACCGATCCGCGCCAACCGCACGCACTCGGCATAGGTGCCGCCCAGCAGTGCCTCCGCGGGGACCTTGACCTGGTCGAGGTGCACCTTTCCCAGTCCAGCCGCGCGAAGCCCCATCGCCGGTTCGGACTCCACGGTCAAGCCCGCCGACCCAGACTCCACAATGAACAGTGCGGGACCACGACCGTCCACATCGGCCGCGACAATGAACAGCTCGGCCTGCGCCGCCCGGGGCACTATCGCCTTCACGCCGTCGAGCACGAAGCCGGTGGCGGTTCGATACGCCTTGGTGCGCAAGGAGAACGGGTCGAAGAGCGGGTGCGGCTCCTGGATCGCCAGGGCGGCCGCCGGGACGTTGGAACCGACGAACGAAGGGAGGTAGGTGGCCTGCTGCTGCTCGTCACCCCACAACACCAGCGCGGTGCTGACCGCCGATGGTGCGAGGCACGCCACCGCCAACCCCATGTCACCGTGCGCCATCGCCTCCGCCACGAGCACATTCGTCACAGCCGAGCGCTCATCACCCACACCGCCGAGCGACTCGGGGATCCCCACCAGCCCGACCCCCATGTCGGCGACCGTCGCCAGGACATCCTCCGGAGCCGCGCACCGGGTATCCGCCTCGGCCGCCGCCGGACGCAACCGCTCAGCCGCGAACTCGGCCACGGTGTCGCGGATCATGGCCTGCTCGTCGGTGGGAGTCAGGTCGAACAGGCCGGGGTCGGACGCGGGCTTGGGCCGCTGCGGACTCGCGTTCCGAGCGACCGAGAAGCCCCGGCTCGCGGCGCCAGCAGCCGTGAATCCCGCCTTGGTCGCCTGGTAGACGGCCTGTTCGACGGGTTTGCGCAGCTTGAGCCGGTCGAGCGCGGCCGCGCTGGCCAGCCGGTTCAACACCCGCAACGCCACCCCCATGGCATTGCGCCGATGCCCGTTCCCGCCCGCCATGGCACTCCTCCCGAACCCGTCCGACGTCCCTATCTACTCTAGAGTAGGTAAGGCGGGGCGGTGCGTCCAGAGGTAGTTGCGCACGCCTCAGCGGCGGGACAGCCCCACCCAGCGACCAACGAACACCGAGAGGCCCGCCCCCTCAAGGCCAGGTTCGCCGAATGCTGTCCTCGCGAACCGCGTACGCCGCCGGCCCTCCGCGATCCACCGCACGGATCATGGCCGCACGCGAACGGTGGAAACGGTCAACCATGGCGGAAACAACCAGGCGTTGATTGTCCAGGTAGAACAGCACCGCGCCGAATCTTTCAATAGGTGCGCGTTCGACCTCACGCCCCCTGATGCGCCCGTCTTTGCACAGCGGTGACCAGCCGCGATCCAGACCATAGGCCAGCCAGTCCTCATCCGGCACGTCCTGGGCGTCATTGGGGAAGTGGTCGGTCGCACGGTGAACCACCCAGCCGAGTTCTTGGAGCCCTTCGGCTACGCGGCGCCCCAGGCCGCGATCGAGGAAGAACTCAGGCTGCGCCGTCATATACTCGGCAGATCGCTTCGACTTGTTCGGTGGTCAGGCCGTACTCGTAGGCGACATCGGTGAACGACTCGCCGGCGCGCCAGAGGTCGACGACGGTCTTCACCGGGACCTTCGCGGATCGGACGATCGGGGCTCCCCAGCCGAACCTCGGGTCCAGGACTACCGGGGCGACGTCGGGGTACTGGCGCAGGCGCAGGCTGCTGGCGAACCCGTCCTCGACGTCCCATTCGATGTAGCGCAGGTAGCCCTCGATGACGTCGCGGAACGGGCGTTGGTTGTCACCGGCCCTCGCCAGGTCGTCGTCCGCGTAGTGCACGAACACGTCGACGCCGTCGGTGGTGATCTTGTGGGTGGCCAGCGCGTACGGCGAGTCGATCACCCGCCGCACCTCGGCGGCGGCGTCCTTGATCTTGGGCATGCTCAGGCCCAGGCTCCGCAGGGAGCGCAGCACGTAGGCCTCGACCACGGCCACGAAGGGGACCGATGGCCGCCCGCGCTTCTCCGGGGCGACGTGGTGCACCAGCGGAGCGCCGTTGGCCTTCTCGCTGAGCCAGTGGTAGACGGTCGTGGGCGGGATGACCAGGTGACGGGCCACTTCCCTGGGGGTGAGCATCGGGTCGCGGAACTTGTCGACCATGGACCGCCGCACCCCCGTTCGCCTCTCGAAGCCGACCACGCGCCAGCATAGCCGCAGCCGGGGGTGGCTTCAGCCTTACCGACTGCGGCGCGCCGACGGCGGGGACTAGACGAGGCCCAGTTCGCGGGCGATGAGCATGCGTTGGACTTCGCTGGTGCCTTCGCCGATTTCGAGGATCTTGGCGTCGCGGTAGAAGCGGCCTACGGGGAAGTCGTTCATGAAGCCGTAGCCGCCGTGGATTTGGGTGGCTTCTCGGGAGTTGTCCATGGCGGCGTTGGAGGCGACGAGCTTCGCGATGGCGGCTTCGCGCTTGAAGGGCTGGCCGCGCAGCATTTTGGCGGCCGCGGCGTAGTAGGCGAGGCGGGCGGTGTGGACGCGGGTCTCCATGTCGGCGATCTTGAACTGGATGGCCTGGTACTCGCCGATCTTGCGGCCGAAGGCCTCGCGCTCGCGGACGTACTTGAGCGACTCGTCGACGCAGCCCTGGGCGAGACCGACCGACAGCGCGGCGATCGCGACCCGACCCTCGTCCAAAGTGGACAGGAACTGGGCGTACCCGCGGCCGCGCTCGCCGAGGGTGTTGACCGCGGGCACCCGCGCGTCCGAGAACGCCAGTTCGTGGGTGTCCGAGGCGTTCCAGCCGACCTTGGAGTACTTCTTGGCCACCGTGAAGCCCGGCGTGCCCGACGGCACGATGATCGCCGAGATCTCCTTGCGGCCGTTGTCGCGCACCCCGGTCACCGCGGTGACGGTGACGTGCGAGGTGATGTCGGTGCCGGAGTTGGTGATGAACGCCTTGGAGCCGTTGATCACCCACTCGTCGCCGTCGAGGCGGGCGGTGGTGCGGGTGGCGCCCGCGTCGGAGCCGCCGCCCGGCTCGGTCAGGCCGAACGCGCCCAAGCGCTCACCGGCGGCCAGCGCGGGCAGCCAGCGCTGCTTCTGCTCGTCGCTGCCGAAGCGGTACAGCGGCATGGCGCCGAGGGAGACCCCGGCTTCCAGGGTGATCGCGACCGACGAGTCGACCCTCGCCAGTTCTTCCAGCGCCAGGCACAGCGCGAAGTAGTCGCCGCCCATGCCGCCGTACTCCTCGCCGATGGGCAGGCCGAACAGGCCCATCGCGCCCATCTTGGCGACGATCTCGTACGGGAACTCCTCGCGCTCGTAGAAGTCGCCGATAACCGGGGCGACCTCCTCGCGGGCGAACTCCTGCACGGTCTTGCGCAGCGCCTCGTGCTCCTCGGGAAGGGTCAGGTCGATCACGTCAGTCCTCCGATGGGGTTACCACGGCAAGGGTCTGGTTCAGCGCGACCTGGTTGCCCGCCTGGACCAGCAGTTCGGAGACGACACCGTCGACCTTCGCGGTGATGGTGTGCTCCATCTTCATCGCCTCGACGACCAGCAGCGGCGCACCCGCCACCACCCGGTCCCCTGCCGAGACCTTCACGACCAGCACGGTGCCGGGCATCGGGCTGGTCACCGGACCGCCACCACCCGCCGCGGCAGCCGCACCCTCGAGCGCGGAGTGCTCGGCGACCGCCCAGGTCCGGCCGTCTGCGGCCAGCCACAGCGTGTCGCCGTCCAACGCCCTGGCGTACCGGGAGTTCCGGCCACCGAGGGACACCAGCAGCTCATCGTCCACAAGCGACACCGAAGCGTCCACAACGGACCCGTCGCCGACCTGGACCCGAGCCGAGGAGGGCGATCCGCTCACCAGCACGGTCACGTCGCGGTCGCCGCAGGTCAGCCGGAACGGGGTGGCCGCTGGCCTGCCGACCCGCCACCCGTTGGGCACCGACCACGGGTCCACCACACCCGGTTCTGGCTGCAGCGAAAGGAACTCGTCCAGCGCAGCCGCCGCGAACACCTCGTCCGGCACCGGTTCGGCCTTGGTCAGCTCGTCGAGCCTGCGCTCCACCAACTGCGTGTCCAGCCGCCCCGCGCGCACGTCCGCGTCGGCAAGCAGGGCCCGCAGGAACGCGATGTTCGTGCCGACCCCGAGCACCGCGGTCGACGCCAGCGCCGCGGACAGCCGGTCGATCGCCTGCGCGCGGTCGGCGCCCCAGGTGATCACCTTGGCCAGCATCGGGTCGTAGTCGGACCCGACGACCGACCCGACGAGCAGACCGGAGTCCAGTCGCGCCCAGTCCGCTGTGGACGATCGGACCCCGAGGACCCGGCCACCGGTGGGCAGGAAGCCGGTGGCCGGGTCTTCGGCGTACACGCGGGCCTCGATCGAGTGCCCGCGCAGGACCACGTCGTCCTGTTCCAGCGCCAGCCGCTGGCCCGCGGCAACGCGGATCTGCTGCTCGACCAGGTCTAGGCCGGTGACCTGCTCGGTGACCGGGTGCTCGACCTGCAGCCGGGTGTTCATCTCCATGAAGAAGAACTCGTCCGGCCGGTCGGCGGAGACGATGAACTCGACCGTACCGGCGCCGCTGTAGTCGACCGCCTTGGCCGCCTCCACCGCCGCCGCGCCCATCCGCGCCCGCGTGGCCGGGTCCAGAAGCGGCGACGGCGCCTCTTCGATGATCTTCTGGTGCCGCCGCTGCAGGCTGCACTCGCGCTCACCGAGGTGGATCGCGTGCCCGTGCGAGTCGGCCAGCACCTGGATCTCGATGTGCCGCGGCCGCAGCACGAACCGCTCGATCAGCAGCGTCTCGTCGCCGAAGGAGCCGCGGGCCTCGCGCCGCGCCGACTCGATCGCCGCGCGCAGCCCGTCGGCGGCCTCGACCAGCCGCATGCCCTTGCCACCGCCACCAGCGGACGGCTTGAGCAGCACCGGGAAGCCGATCTCCTCGGCCGCGGCCACCAGGTCGTCGTCCGACATCCCCGGTTCGGTGCGCCCGGGCACGACGGGGACCCCCGCGGCGCTGACGGTCAGCTTCGCCCGGATCTTGTCGCCCATGGCGTCGATCGCCGAAGCGGGCGGCCCGATGAACACCAGACCCGCCGCGGCGCAGGCCCGCGCGAACTCGACGTTCTCCGCGAGGAAGCCGTACCCGGGGTGCACAGCCTCGGCGCCGGTCTCCAGCGCGGCCGCGACGACCTTGTCGATGGCCAGGTAGCTCTCCCGCGCGGCGGCGGGCCCGATGCGCACGGCCACGTCGGCCTCGCGCACGTGCCTGGCGCCCGCGTCGGCGTCGCTGTAGACGGCCACCGAGCGGATGCCCAGGCGGCGCAGGGTGGTGATGACCCGGACGGCGATCTCGCCCCGGTTGGCGATCAGAACGCTGGAGAACATGCTCACATCCGGAAGACGCCGTAGCGGACAGGTTCCAGGGGCGCGTTGGCCGCGGCCGACAGCGCCAGACCGAGCACCTGCCGGGTGTCGGCGGGGTCGATGACCCCGTCGTCCCACAGCCGCGCGGTCGAGTAGTACGGGTTGCCCTGCTCCTCGTACTGGTCGCGGATCGGCGCCTTGAACGACTCCTCGTCCTCGGCCGACCACTCGCCGCCGCCACCCTCGACCTGGTCGCGGCGCACCGTGGACAGCACCGAGGCGGCCTGCTCGCCGCCCATCACGCTGATCCGCGCGTTCGGCCACATCCACAGGAACCGGGGCGAGTACGCGCGGCCGCACATCGAGTAGTTGCCCGCGCCGAACGATCCGCCGATGACCACGGTGAACTTGGGCACCCTGGCGCAGGCGGTCGCGGTGACCATCTTCGCACCGTGCTTGGCGATGCCGCCTGCCTCGTAGTCGCGGCCGACCATGAAACCGGTGATGTTCTGCAGGTACAGCAGCGGGATGGAGCGCTGGTCGCACAGCTCGATGAAGTGCGCGCCCTTCATCGCCGACTCGGCGAACAGCACCCCGTTGTTGGCGACGATCCCGACCGGGTGACCGTGGATCCTGGCGAACCCGGTGACCAGGGTCGAGCCGTACTCCTTCTTGAACTCGCGGAACCGGCTGCCGTCCACGACGCGGGCGATGACCTCGCGCACGTCGTAGGGGGTGCGCGAGTCGGTCGGCACGACGCCGTAGAGGGTCGACGGGTCGACGGCGGGTTCCTCGACCGGGGCGACGTCCCACGGGCGCGGGGCGCGCGGGCCCAGGGTGCTGACGATGGAGCGGACGATGCGCAGCGCGTGCGCGTCGTCGTCAGCGAGGTGGTCGGTGACCCCGGAGACCCGGGAGTGCACGTCGCCGCCGCCGAGATCCTCGGCGCTGACGACCTCCCCGGTCGCGGCCTTCACCAGCGGCGGGCCGCCGAGGAAGATCGTGCCCTGCTCGCGCACGATCACCGCCTCGTCGCTCATCGCCGGGACGTAGGCCCCACCCGCGGTGCACGACCCGAGCACGGCGGCGACCTGCGCGATGCCCTTGGCCGACATGGTGGCCTGGTTGAAGAAGATCCGGCCGAAGTGGTCGCGGTCGGGGAAGACGTCGTCCTGCTTGGGCAGGAAGGCACCGCCGGAGTCGACCAGGTAGACGCAGGGCAGGTTGTTCTGCAGCGCCACCTCCTGGGCCCGCAGGTGCTTCTTGACCGTCATCGGGTAGTACGTCCCACCCTTGACCGTCGCGTCGTTGACCACGACGACGACCTCGCGCCCGGACACCCGCCCGACCCCGGTGATGATCCCGGCGGCAGGCGCGTCGTCGCCGTAGAGCCCGGTCGCGGCCAGCGGCGAGAGCTCGAGGAACGGCGACCCGGGGTCCAGCAGCGAGTCCACCCGGTCCCTCGGCAGCAACTTCCCCCGGCTGACGTGCCGGGCACGGGCCTTCTCCGGCCCGCCGAGCGCCGCTCGGTCCAGCCGGTCCCGCAGGTCCTGCACCAGCTCACCGTGGGACTTGGCGTTGCGCGCGAACGCCTCGTCAGCCGGGTCCACGGCACTGCGCAACCTGGGCGCGTCCATCCCGCTCCTCGACCTAGTTAGTCACCGTTAACCACACCACCGATGTTAGCGCTCGCTAACACGCGCGGTCCAGCGGAGGGCCGCCACCACCGGTGGTCGACCCGTCCATCGTCGGACGGCGAACCCAGGACCACCCGGCGCGGACACGAACGGAGGAGCCCTCTTGACTTGTGCGAATTTCGCACGAAAATGGGCGCATGGGCTGGTCGGAGGTCGGGGAGCGGGTACGGCAATGCCGCCTCGCGGCGAACCTGTCGCAAGACGACCTGGGACGGGCGGTCGGCCTCGAACGCAGCAAGATCGCCAAGGTCGAAGCGGGAGACCGAAGAGTAGACGCCATGGAGTTGGCCCGCCTGGCTGACGCGTTGGGCGTGCCGATGAGCCACTTCCTCACCTCACAGCCGCACGTGCTGTCCCAGCGCACACCGCTGACCGAGGACAGCGGCACGGAGACCGCCCGGCACCGGTACCGCGTCGAAGCGCAGATCTCCTCCTGGCTGCGGGACGTACGCCAGTTGATCGACCTTGGCGTGCTCCAACGGAGCAGGCCACTGTTCTACGGCGCGGCCGCCGCGACGCCGACCGAGGCCAGAGCTGCCGCGCTGTGGACCCGCGACCAACTGGGCTTGGGCGAAGAGCCCATCGACACGGTCATGGCGGTCTGCGAACAAGCCGGACAACTCATGTTGGTCACCGACCTGCCCGGGGACGGCGCATCGCTGATCGATGACGACATCGCGGTCGCGGTGGTCGGCCGCGCCCCTGAGCCGGGCAGGCGTCGAGCGACGGCGGCACACGAACTGGGCCACCTCGTGCTCGGCGACGCCTATTCCGCAGAACTCGGCCTCGCGACCGACCGCGAGCAGATCATCGACGCCTTCGCCGCCGAACTGCTCCTGCCCCGCAGCGTCGTCCGACGCGTGGACGGAGAGCCCCGGCGTGCCACCCTGACGAGGCTGGCGGCCACCTACCGGACGTCGTGGTCGCTAGCGGTCCGCCAAGCGATCTCCGCGGGCATCGCGTCACCAGCGGAGTTCGCAAGACTCTCAGCGGTGGCACCCACCAGAGCGGAACTGCGTGACGCGGTGGGCTGGGCCCCGCAACCGGACCTGGAGCACGTGCTGGTCCCGCCGAGCTTCGCGCACGCGGTGATGACAGCGTGGCAACGGGACATGATCACCTCCGCCCGCGCGGTGGAGCTGATGCACGGTCAGATCACCGAGGACGACCTACCGGCCAGGCCGGTCAGCTGGTCGGATGAGTGAGGCCACGGCGGGTTCGCGGTTGGTGATCGACGCGATGTGCTTGATCCACTTCGCCAGGGCGGACCGGCTGGACGTGCTCCGGGACCTGTTGATCGAGGACGATTGCACGACGACCTACGTCGTGTTGGACGAGCTGAACGATCGCAAGGCAGCACACAGCGAGCTGACGGAAGCGGAACTCGGCTGGCTGGCACCGCACCGCTTGGACTCCATCGCGGAACTCGAGGCGTTCATCCGGTGGTGGAGCGGACCGGTGCGAGCCAGAGGAACCGGGGCGAGGCGAGCGTCTTCGCGGCGGCCGAGATCCACAACCGGATCGCGATCACCGACGACCGGAACGCGACCCGCGTCGCCAGGCACTACGGACTCACCGTCCACGGCACCGTGTGGCTGCTGGCGAGGGCGTGCCGAACGGGGAAGCTGACCGTCTTCGGAGCGAGCGGCGTGGTGGACATGCTGCGCGATACCGGCATGCGCCTCCCGTGCACCGGGCCGGAGTTCGAGGAGTGGTGCCAGGCGCGCGGGCTGCTGCCGCCGACGTGAAACGGGCCGTCCCCCCGGTGGGGGGACGGCCCGCTCGATGAGGTGGGTCAGCCGGTGACGGCGCGCAGCGCTGTGTAGTAGCCGCTGGCCTGGCCTGCGACGTTGGGGTGGTAGGACTCCTCGACCGGCCAGGTGATGCTGTTGAGCCAGCGGGCGCCGGAGGCGCAGATCTCGTGGCCGGAGAACGAGGTGCGGGCGTCGACGTAGCTGAAGCCGAAGGCGGCGGCTCGGCCCGCGGTGACGGTGGACAGCACGTCGGCGGACTGGTTGATCGCGGCGCGCTTGGTCTCGCTGAGCCCGACCACGCAGGAGCCACCGGTCTTGTAGATGCGGGGGTAGCCGAGCACGACGACCTTGGCCGAGGGGGCGCGGTCGCGGATGGCCCGGTAGACGTTGTCGAGGCGGGTGGGCAGGGTCGTGCGGGCGAAGTTCTGCGCGGTCTGGTTGCGGCTCACGCAGGCCGAGTCGGAGCTCAGGTTGCACTCGGTCATGACGTTGGCGAAGCCGGCGTCGTTGCCGCCGATGGACACCGTCACCAGGGCAGTGTCGGCGGTGATCGCGCCGACCTGGCTGTTGAGCACGTCCTGGGTCACCGCGCCGGAGCAGGCGACGAAGGCGAAGGCGGAGGGCCCGTGGGCGTTGGCCCACAGCTGCGGGTAGGCGTTGGCGCTGCGCTTGCAGGAGCCGCTGCTGCCGTAGCTCCCGGCGCCGAGGCCGGAGGAGTAGGAGTCACCGAGGGCGACGTACTTGCCGACCGCGGCCGAGGCGGGGGTCGCGAGACCGATTGCCGCCAGTGCGGCGAGCAGGACCAGGGAGAGGGGCTTGGGGACACGCATGGCACAGCCTCCGGGGCAGGAGGGATTCCCGACAGGACCATCACTACCAGCAACAACGCGAACACGGAACTGCTCGGTAACTTGTTCCCGCTTACCAGTTGGCCCGCCGCGCCCGGTTAGTGGCCGCTAACCCCCTACGCACCCCTGCCATACGATGTAACCGTGTCACCTGCAGCGGAGCCCGTCGCCGACAAGCCGAGCAGGCGGGAGCAGATCCTCGCCGCGGCGGCCGAGCTGTTCGCAAGACACGGGTTCCACGGGGTGGGGATCGACGACATCGGCTCGGCCGTCGGCATCTCCGGCCCGGCGCTCTACCGGCACTTCCGGTCCAAGGACGCCATGCTCGGCGAGATGCTCACCGCGATCAGCGAGGTGCTGCTCGACGGCGGCCAGGCCAGGATCGGCGCCGGGGGCTCGGCGGGGGCGGTGCTGGAGGACCTGGTGCGCTTCCACGTCGACTTCGCGCTGGACAACCCGGCGCTGATCACCGTGCAGGAGCGCAACCTGGGCAACCTGACCGACCCGGACCGGCGCAAGGTGCGCGGGCTGCAGCGCCGCTACGTCGAGCTGTGGGTCGAGGTCATCCGCGGCGCGGTCCCGGCGACCGAGGAGCCCTCCGCGCGGGCCGCGGCGCACGCGGTCTTCGGCTTGATCAACTCCACCCCGCACTCGCGGCACCTGGACAGGGCGCAGATGGCCGACCTGCTCGCTGGCATGGCGCTCGGCGCCCTCGGGCACGGCCCCCGATAAGTCCGGGGTCCCTCCCCGATAACTCGAATAGGTCCAGACCAGTTGCCCGCACGGGCACGGTCGGGTGCACGTGCGGACGCCGCCGCCACAGCCGAACGTCCCGGTCAGCGCACGACGTTCGGCTCCTGTCGCGCACTCTCGCGGGGTGAGTAACCTTCCGATCACCGAGCGAAAAGACCGACGTGGACTAGACCGATGGGACGGGGCGACGTGAGCGTGCCTGGCATGGGCCGGTCGGACGCGACCAGTTGGGTACCGGACGGGATCGACCTGGAACGACCGAGCGCCGCCCGGCTCTACGACTACCTGCTCGGCGGGGCGCACAACTTCGCCCACGACCGGGAGCTGGCGGAGCGGTTCATCAAGGCGCAGCCCAACGCCAGGGAGATCGCCAGGCACAACCGCTCGTTCCTGCGCCGCTCGGTGCTGTTCATGGTCGAGCGCGGCGTGCGCCAGTTCCTCGACCTCGGCTCGGGCATCCCGACCGTGGGCAACGTGCACGAGATCGCCCAGACCGCCGACCCCGGCGCCAAGGTGGTCTACGTGGACTACGAGGAGGTCGCCTACGCGCACAGCACGCTGATGCTGGTCGACAACCCGCTGGCCACCATCGTGCAGGCGGACCTGACCCGCCCCGACGACATCCTCGACGCGCCGCAGACCCGCGAACTGCTCGACTTCGACCAGCCGATCGGGTTGCTGATGGCGGGCGTGTTCCACTTCGTGCCCCCCGGCAAGGACCCGGGGCGGCTGGTCGCGCACTACCGCGACGCCATCCCGGTCGGGTCGTACCTGGCGTTCTCCCAGTTCACCAGGGACCTGATGCCCTCGGAGATGGACCGCATCGTCGAGGTGATGAAGTCGAGCCGGGACCCGATGTACCCGCGCTCGCACGCCGAGATCACCGCGCTGTTCGCCGGGTTCGACCTGGTGGAGCCGGGGATCGTGCCGACAGCGAAGTGGCGGCCGGACCCGGGCTTCGACGACGGCGGTGACCCGGACCGGGCGGGCATCTACGCGGGCGTCGGACGCAAGCACTGACGCCGTGAACCATGTCTGAACCGCCGCCCGACCCGGAAGGCGACCAAGCGGAGCTCGTCGCGCCCTGGTTGCGCGTGGTCGCCGCCACCGCTTACGTCCCGCGGTCGTCCACCGAGGTGCGCGGCCTGCTCACCGCGCTGCTCGACCGCCTCACCACCGCGCTCACCGCCGACCCGCCCGACGTCGCGGCCGGGCTGCGGGTCGGCGAGCTGATGGTCGAGGGCGCCCTGACCGGCGAGACCACGCTGGAGGGCTCGCTCGGGGTGCTCGCCGACGGGTTCGCGGTCGCCGGGTACGGGGCGCGGCCGGTGGCGGCCCTGCTCGGCTACGTCGCCGCCGGGTACGCCGCCGCGCTGCGCAAGCGGACGCTGGCGCAGCAGGAGAACATGAAGCTGGCGCTGCTGACCGCCAAGCAGCGCGCCGAACGCGACCGCAGGGCCACCGAGAACCGGTTCCGCGAGGTGTTCGACGCCTCCGCGGTGGGCATCGCGATCACCGAACTGGACGGGACCTTCGTCGAGACGAACCCGGCGCTGGCCACGATCCTGGGTCGACCGACCGAGGACCTGCGCGGGCGCACCCTGGCCGAGTTCATCGCCGACGACGACGAGCCGCCGCTGGTGGTCGGCGAGGCCGACCGGCGCCGGGTGGTCAGACCCGGCGGCGACACCGCGTGGGTCTACCTGACGACGTCGATGCTGCGCGACGACAGCGGGGTCGCGCGCTACCGGGTGACGATGGTGCAGGACCTGTCCGAGCTGCAGCTGCTGGGCAACCAGCTCAGCCACCAGAGCCTGCACGACGCGCTGACCGGCCTGCCGAACCGGCTGCACTTCGAGTCGCGGTTGGAGGCCATGCACGCGCAGACCCCGCCGCACCGCCCGTTCACCCTGCTCTGCCTGGACCTGGACGCGTTCTCGCTGGTGAACACCACCTACGGGCACGCGACCGGCGACCGGGTGCTGCGGACCACCGCCAACCGGCTCACCGCCGCGGTCGCGGGCAAGGAGGCGCTGGTCGCCAGGATCGGCGGCGACGAGTTCGCGGTGCTCATCGCCCACGACACGCAGGCGCCACCGGTGTCCACCCTGGTCGGCGCGCTGACCGCGGAACTGGCCGAACCGGACTACGACGCGGGCGTCGGCCTCGCGGTCAGCGCCACCGTCGGCGCCGTGCGCTGCACCCCGGCGGAGATGACGAGCGCGGAGATGTTCCGGGCCGCCGACGCCGCCCACCAGCACGCCCGCTCGCTGGGCCGCCACCAGTGGGCCGAGTTCGACGGGCACGCCGACCGGGCGACCCGCAAGGTCGGCACGCTGGCCACCGGGCTGCCCGCGGCCTGGGAGAACGGCGAGCTGCGGGTCGCCTACCAACCGGTGGTGCGGCTGGCCGACCTGGTCCAGGTGCGCGTGCGGGCCCTGGTGCACCTGCCGACCGACCGCGACACCGCCGAACTCGCCGAGTCGACCGGCCTGTCGGTGCCGCTGGGCCCGTGGCTGCTGACGCAGTCGGGCACGCACCTGGACCGGTGGCTGTCGCTGTTCGGCCCGGTCGCCGACGAGGGCGAGGCGGTGCACCGGGTGCTGCTGTCGGCGCTGCAGTCGGCCGACGCGGACCTGTCGGCGACGGTGAACGACGTGCTGAGCGCGACCGGCGCCCCGGCCGGGTCGCTGGAGATCGGCCTGGACACCCGCGCGGTATTGACCTGCCGGGGCGACGCGCAGGACAACCTGCGCACGCTCAGCGACATCGGCGTGGTCACCGCACTGCACGGGTTCACCGGTGGACCGCGCGAGGTCGCGATGGTGGAGCGCTTCAGCGTGCGCACCGTCGTGCTGTCGGACCCGTTCGAGGGCTGGCGACCGGACTGGCTGCCGCGCGAGGCGGTCCCGGTGCGGGCCACGCTGGAGCTGATCGCGGCCCTGCGCTCCGTCGGCGCGTCGGTGGGGGTGCTCGGCGTGCGCGACCACGCGGAGGCCACCTGGTGGGCCGAACAGGGCGTCCGAACGGCCGAGGGCCAGGCGTTCGGCCGTCCGGGTGGCGTCGCGGACGTCACCGGGCGATGACCGCTCGCCGCCAACTGAGCGAATCGAGCACGGGTGATCTCCCCGCGCGAGCGCCCGCTGTTGCAGGATGAGGGACGTGGACGAGTCCGACCCGGCGCGCACGCGGCGCCTCACCGAGGCCGCCGCGGGCGCGTTGGCCGCCATGCGCGCCGGTGAGGACGACGGCGCCCTCGACCGGGTCGCCGCCGCCGTCCGCTCCACCCCCAACAGCCACGTCGACGCCCGCGAGCTCATGCTGATGCTGTTCCACGAGTGCAGCGCCATGGTCTCCGCCCTGGGCTCCGGCGGCACCACCCCCGTCAAGATGCAGGTCTACGACGACGACGGCCACGAAGTCCCCATCGACGAAGCCGACCCTCCCGTCCGAACAGCCGTCCGCACCCTCCTGGCCCAAGTCCACGGCGACACCGACGGGGCGAAGGCGCAGATCGAGATCGCCCTGACCAACGCGGCCCCTGAGGAGATGGCGACGCTGATGGTGCAGGCGCTTCGCTGGACCCTGCGTCTGTCGGACGAGTGCTTGAGCCGAGGGCTACCGGTGCCAGCGTGGGTACGGGAGACCTGACGGGCTTATCGCACGGCGGTCGCGCTCATCCTGGTCGGCGGGTCTCGTGGAATCGGTACCTGTCGCCACGTTTCCCCGCGGAGTTGTCCACAACGGTCTCGCCCATCCACAGGTCAGTCGAGAACCCCTTGACAGGAAGGGGAAAGCAGTAGGCTGGAAGCGGGTGGCCCCCGGGTGGGTGGGAGTCTGCCGTCCGCCAGGGTGGATGTCGACGGGAGCTGTCGACGGGGTGATCGTCGGCGGGTGCTTGTCGCGGGCGCTTGTCGCGGGTGCGCAGGTCGTGGTGGAGTAGCGTCGCCGGGGTGAGAGATCAGCCGTCGCGATGGACGATCCACGAGGAGCGGCTCGTGGACGACACCCGCAGGCTGCACGTGGCGATCGCGCACGTGGAACTGCCGGACGGGGTGCGGTTCGAGCAGTACGTGCTGCGGATGCCCAGGGCGAGCATGACCGTGGTCCTCGACGATGACGGCGACCGGGTGTTGATGATCTACCGGCACCGGTTCATCCCCGACCGCTGGACCTGGGAACTTCCCGGCGGTTACGTCGACCCGGCCGAGGACCCCGCTCGTGCGGCCGCTCGGGAGGTCGAGGAGGAAACCGGCTGGCGACCCCGGTCCATCCGTCTGCTCACCAGCTTCCAACCCTTGGCGGGCACGGCCGACTTCGAAAACCTCGTGTACCTCGCCGAGGGAGCCGTGGACACCGGGAACGCGCCGGACATCAACGAAGCCGCCCGCGTCGAGTGGCTGCCGCTGGCCGAGGTCCGGGACATGATCAGTCGCGGCGAGATCATCGGGGCCGGGGCACAACTCGGGTTGATGTTCGCCTTAGCGAGCGGGTAGCGGGATCGCGGAGGCCCGCATCCGCTTGAACAGGTCGGACACCGTCGCGCTCCTCCGGTACCGGTTGAGCCTGCGACCGACATCGGCCAGGTAGGCGACAGTGCGGACCGATCGCACACTGCCCGCCAGGTCGACCGCAGCCGCCGCTGTCGCGCACGCCTCCTCGACCCGAGCTTGGTCGGCCAACGCCGAAGCCAACACCGACAGGTTGAACAGCCTGCCCCGGTCGTACCCGGCCGACATGCGCAGCGACTCCCGCGCGTACCTCTCGGACTCCACCGGCTGCCCAAGATCGCGGAAGCAGTGGGCGGACTTGGCCGCGAGGTACGCCGAATCGAAATAGGTCAACCAATCCGGCCGGTCCCGTGATTCCGCGGCGGCCAGGGCTCGTTCGGCATGCCCGAGGGCGCCGAGGCAGGCACTCCGATGCCCCTGCAGGGCGTATCCGTGGGCCGTCATGACCGCGGCCTCCGACTCCAGGGCAGCCAAACCGGAGCGTGCCGCGAGGGACTGGGCCGCCAACCCCAGGTCAACCGCGATGACACCTGACCGGAAGAACGCGGCTTGGTGACTCATACCGGCCAACATCTCGGCGGACAGCGCGTCATCGTCAACCTGCTGGCACAGTCGGAGTGCTTGTTTGAGGTGTTTACCGCCGGTGTCAGCATCGCCTGTGTCATAAGCCATCCAGCCGGCGAGTTGATTCAGCTCCGCGACGGCGGCGTGCAAGCTCACGCGAACCGAATCCGTTGCTCGCGCGGTCCGGAGCAGTGGTGCGACCTGGGAGGTCAGGTAGTCGGTCACCGCGGATCGCGCGTGCCCGCCACCAAATCGGTTGTCCAGGCTGCGGAACGTCCGAGTCATGTCGCGGATCATCGTGACCTCCGTCGGAACGACCGACTTCCTGGGGGTGGCTGCCGCGACGGGCGCTGAGAACCACCCGAACCCGGAAGCGGTCAACCCGATGACCTTGAACAACTCTCGTCGACGCACGTCGTCCTCTCTCTCGTAGCCCAAGGCCACGCTAGAGGCAGGCGCACTTGCCGAATATGCACCGAGTGGTTGTTCCGAGAAACGGAACCACAGGTGTTGCTCGGGGATCCGGAGCACCCGCGCCCAGAGTTCGAGCTTGTAGAGGTCGTAGACCGCCGACCTTGCCCTCTCAATCCTGCTCACCTGCCCCTGGGTCATCGACAGCCAGTTGCCGATGCGGCCCTGTGTGAGCACCGGGCGGTGTTCATAGCGGTAGGCGTACAGGACCTGGCCGAAATGCCGCCCGCGGAAGGCGTCCTGGATCGCAGGTCGTCGCCAGAACTCATCCGGCAACTCGGGCGGGGTCATCGCTGTAGCTATACGCCTGCCGCAAGGACTGCACATGGCGGTGCGGTTGTAGCTGGCCAGGCGTGCACCGCAACTGACGCACGACCTGCCCTCGATCTGAGTGCCCACTCAACCACTGTAGCCAGCAAGAGCGGCTACAAGCTGCGGATATGCGTCGCACGCATATCTCAACTCACCTGCTCGTGGAGCCCGGACCGCCGAGTTCCGATGGTGGAAACAGACGTCGAAGGAGCTGGCATGACTGAACACCCCGGACGAACAGGTTCACGGGTCGACGGAGTCCGTCCGATGATTCACGTTCCCTACATCACGAAGTGGAGTACCGAGGTACCGCTCCGCGCCAACCTGATCCGTCAGCACGGTGGCGGGCTGGCCTACACGGACGAGGGAGCCAACGACCGCGACTCACACGGTGCTTTGTGGGTTCGGATGTCCTCCTCACCGGGAGAGGGGCGTCCTGACTTCGGAATCGTCCACACACCCCGGCAGCGCCGTGCGATGCGAGAACTGCTGTGCCAGGTGTGCGGCGGAGGTGCGGACGTGGCAGACGATGGGGTGCTGTGGCTGCTCAAAGATCACCGCGGCGACTGGCCCGGCTGGCCCGACGGCATGGGGGTCACAGAACCACCGGTGTGCTCGACCTGCGTGGATCTGTCAACCCGAGCCTGCCCTGCGCTACGCAGGGGGTACGCGCTAATCCGCGCCAAGACCTGTCCGATCGCCGGTGTTCTCGGGATCAAGCCGAGGGGGCAGAGCGGCCCAGAACTCGTCCCCTTCGGCGACCCGCGCATATCCGGGGTCCTCGCGCTCGAACTGATCCGCGAACTGAGTCAGTGCACAATCCTCAACTAGTAGCCGCGTGACGACACTTGCTAGAGGAGTTCCTTGAGCAGGGCCGACAACTGGCTTGTCTCGGTGAGGAAGCCGTCGTGGCCGGAAGGGGATGTTATTACTCTCAGGCCGTCCGCGGTGGGGATGTGGGTGGCCAGGACTTCTTGCTGCGCCAAGGGGTAGAGGCGGTCGCTGTCCACTCCGGCCACTACGGTGCGGGCGGTTACGCGGGACAGGGCCGCTTCCACGCCGCCTCTGCCTTTGCCCACGTCGTGGCCGTTCATGGCTTCGGTGAGCAGGATGTAGCTGGCGGCGTCGAAGCGGTGGGCGAGTTTCGCGGCGTGGTGGTCCAAATAGGACTCGACAGAGAACCGCCCATCCGGCTGCACATCCCGGCCGAAGCGGGTGGCCAGTTCGGGTTCGCTGCGGTAGGTCACGTGGGCGATGCGGCGGGCAACGCCCAGGCCGTCCCAGGGGCCGGTGGGGGTGTCGTGGTAGTCGCCGCCTTGCCAGCCGGGGTCGGCGCGGATGGCGTGCAGTTGGGGGCTGGCCCAGGCGATCTGCTCGGCCGAGGCGGCGGCGGGGCAGGCGAGCAGCAGCAGCGCGGCGACCCGGTCGGGGGTCGCGACCGCCCACTCCAGGGCGCGCATGCCGCCCATCGACCCGCCGAGCACCGCGGCCCAGCGGGTGATCCCCAGCGCGTCCGCGAGGGCGACCTCGGCGGCCACCTGTTCCCGGATCCCCACCGACGGGAAGCGGCTACCCCAAGCCCGCCCGTCCGGTGCGGTGGACGCGGGCCCGGTCGTCCCCTGGCAGCCGCCCAAGACGTTGGGGCACACCACGAAGTACCGGTCGGTGTCGACCGCGCGGCCGGGGCCGATCAGCCCGTCCCACCACCCCGGCGTGGGGTGGCCGGGACCGGCGGGGCCGACAACGTGGCTGTCGCCGGTCAGCGCGTGCTCCACCAGGACGGCGTTGGACCCGCCCGGCGCGAGTGTTCCCCATGTCTCGTAAGCGATCCGCGCCCCGGGGACGGGCCCTTCCAGCTGGACCCACCGGCGGCCGCCGAGGGGGTCCCCCTCCCGCCACGCACCGGTGGCGGGAGGGGGAGCCGTGCTCACAGTTCGGCCTTGGCGGCCCGGAAGCCCGCCTCCAGGTCGGCCTTGAGGTCCTCGACGTTCTCGATGCCGATCGACAGCCGGACCAGGCCGGGGGTGACCCCGGAGGACAGCTGCTCCTCCTCGACCAGCTGGCTGTGCGTGGTGCTGGCCGGGTGCACGATCAGGCTGCGCACGTCGCCGATGTTGACCAGCTGGCTGAACAGCTCGGTGCCGTCGACGAACTTGCGGCCCGCCTCGACGCCGCCGCGCAGGTCGAACGAGACGATCGCGCCCGCGCCGCGCGGCAGGTACTTCTGCGCCGAGGCGTGGAACGGGCTCGACGGCAGACCGGCGTAGTAGACCTTCTCGACCTCGTCGCGCTGCTCGAGCCACTCGGCGATCGCCTGCGCGTTGGCCACGTGCCGCTCGATGCGCAGCGACAGGGTCTCGATGCCCTGCAGGATCAGGAAAGCGCTGAACGGCGAGATCGCCGCACCGGTGTCGCGCAGGCCCTGGATGCGGGCCTTGGCGGCGTAGGCGCCCGGGCCGAGGGCCTCCCAGTACTTGAGGCCGTGGTAGCTCGGGTCCGGCTCGTTGAAGCCGGGGAAGCGGGCCGGGTCCTTGCCGAAGTCGAAGGTGCCGCCGTCGACGAGCACGCCCGCGATGGTGGTGCCGTGGCCGCCCAGGTACTTGGTGGCGGAGTGGACCACGATGTCGGCGCCGTGCTCGATCGGGCGCAGCAGGTACGGGGTGGGCACGGTGTTGTCCACGACCAGCGGCACGCCGACCTCGTGCGCCACGTCGGCGACGGTGCGGATGTCGAGGACGTTGCTGCCCGGGTTGGCCAGCGTCTCGGCGAAGAACGCCTTGGTGTTGGGCCGCGCCGCCGCGCGCCACTGCTCGGGGTCGTCCTGGTTGTCCACGAAGCTGACCTCGATGCCGAGCTTGGGCAGCGTGTAGTGGAACAGGTTGTACGTGCCGCCGTAGAGCGACGGGCTGGACACGATGTGGTCGCCAGCCTCGGCCAGGTTGAGGATGGCCGCGGTGGTGGCCGCCGAGCCGGAGGCGAAGGCGAGACCGGCGACGCCGCCCTCCAGCGCCGCGACGCGCTGCTCGAGCACGTCCTGGGTCGGGTTCATGATCCGGGTGTAGATGTTGCCCGGCTCGGCGAGGGCGAACAGGTCGGCGCCGTGCTGGCTGTCGCGGAAGACGTAGGAGGTGGTCTGGTAGATCGGGGTCGCCCTGGCACCGGTGGCCGGGTCCGGCGCGGCGCCTGCGTGCACCTGCTTGGTCTCGAACGACCAGGCGGCGGCGGGGTCGGTCATGTGCGGTCTCCTCGGGGTGCTCGTCTGGCGGACAGCCGTACGGAGGAAGCTAGCTGCGCCGACCGGATCACCGGCAGACCGTCCACAGTCTGGAATATCCGAAACGGTTGCCGATTCCACCCGCTCGGGTGAGGATCGGGATCATGCGCGCCGCTGCCCTGGCTCTGACGCTCTTGTTGGTCGGTGCCGCCGCTACTCCTGCGACGGCAACTGCCTATAGGCCAAGCTTCCAGCACTACGTCGCACTCGGCGACTCTTACGCCGCAGGCCCCGGAATCCCGGACCAGAACGGAACTCCGCCCGGTTGTGGACGTTCCTCAGCGAACTACGCGGGCAAGCTGGCCCGGTGGCTGCGCGTCGCCCGCTTCACCGATGTCTCCTGCGGCGGCGCGACCACTGTGCACATGACCCGCCCACAAACGGTGCAAGATGGGCAGAACCCACCGCAGCTGGACGCGTTGAAGCCCGACACCGACCTGGTGACGATCACCATCGGCGGCAACGACATGGGGTTCGGCGAGATCCTGGGCACCTGTGCCCAACTCGGCGCGCAGGACCCGGCTGGCGCGCCGTGCCGCGAGCACTACACCGCGGGCGGTGGTGACGAACTGCTCGACCGGATCGCCCGCGCGGGCACGCTGGTGGACCGGGTGCTGGCGCAGATCCGCGAACGGTCCCCGCGCGCGACCGTCATCGTGGTCGGGTACCTGCGGATCCTGCCGCCGACCAAGGGCTGCTGGCCGCAGGTGCCGTTCGCCGCCGGGGACACCGCGTACTTCGACCGCACCGAGAAGGCGCTCAACCAGGCGCTCGGCGAGCGGGCCAGGGCGGCGGGCGCGCGGTTCGTGAACCCGTACCTGTTCTCGATCACCCACGACGCCTGCCAGCCGGAGCACCGCCGCTGGGTCGAGCCGCTGCGCCCGGCGGCGCCGTCGGTGCCGATGCACCCGAACGAGGCGGGCATGGCCGCCGTGGCCGGGCTGACCTGGCTCTCGGCGGCCACCGTCCGCTGAGGAGTCCACAGTCGACCGGCGCGGGCGGCTACCGTGGCGCCAGGAGGTGGCGCGATGATCACGGTGCTCGGTGTGGTCGACCGGATGGGCCCCACGCTGCTGCGCACCGCGCACGTCCTGGACCCGGCGCCGACGGTGACCGACGTGGTGATCGCCGAGACGGTCAAGCGGACCCAGGTGTCCTCGGGCGACCTGGTGCTCGGCGTCGCGGTCGCCTCGACGGCCGACGCGGTCGAACTGGTCGGCCACTGCGGGGCGCACGGGGCGGCCGCGGTCCTGCTCAAGCCGCCGCACGCCGCGCGCACCGCGGTGCGCGCCGCCGCGCAGAAAGCCGGGACCGCGCTGGTCGAGGTGCACGCGGCGACGGCGTGGGCGCAGTTGGTGTGGCTGCTGCGGTCGGTGCTCGACGCCGCGGCCGACGAGGCGACCGACGCGCTCAACCCCGGGCCGTTCGGCGACCTGTTCCGGCTCGCCGACGCCGCTGCCGCCGTGGTGGACGCGCCGGTGACCGTCGAGGACGCCAACTCGCGGGTGCTGGCCTACTCCGCGCGCCAGGACCGCACCGACTCGGCCAGGGTGTCGACGATCATGGGTCGCCGGGTGCCGGACGACGTGCTGGCCCGGTTCCGCTCCCGCGGCGTGTTCCGCGAGCTGAGCCGGGGCCGGACCGCGATCTTCGTGCCCGCGCAGAAGGACGGCACGCTGCCCCGGCTGATCGTGCCGGTGCGGATGGGCGGCGAGCTGCTGGGGTCGATGTGGGCGGTCGTGCCGGGGCCGGTGTCCGACGAGCGCGCCGCCGCGTTCGCCGACATCGCGCCGGTGGTGGCGCTGCACCTGCTGCGGCGCCGGGCCCGCGAGGACACCGACCGGGGGCGGTCGGCGGAGCTGGTCCGCTCGGTGCTCGACGGCACCGGCAGCGCGCGGCTGGTCGCCGCCGAACTCGACCTTTCCGACGAGCCGCACCGGGTGGTGGCGATCGATGCGCAGTCCGACGACCCCTTGTCCGAGGGCGTGCGGCTGGCGTTACTAGAGCGACTGACCGAGGGCGTAGGGCGGCGTCCGGCGGTCGCGGACCTGCACGGCGTGCTCTACGCGATCGTGCCGGACTGCAGTGGACGCGGCGGGTGGCCCGCGCTGCGGGAGGCCTTGGCGGAGCTCGCGGGCCCTCTTGCGGCCGCAGGCAGCGCGGTGCCGGTGAACGACCTAGCGCGGTCGCGAGCCGAGGCCGACGAGGCGCTGAGCTTGCTGCGCGCGGGCCTGGTCCCCGGGCCCGTGGCCGCGCACGACGAGGTGTGGACCGTGCTCGTGCTGCACCGCACCGCAGTCGTGTCCACCGGAGCGGGGGTCGCCCACGTGGGTCCCTTGGCCTACCTGCGCTCCCGCGAGGACGCCGACTGGTACCTCGACACGCTCTACGAATGGCTGCGCCACCCCGGCGACCCGCGCGCCGCGGCCGCCGCGTTGACCATCCACCCGAACACGCTGCGGTACCGGATGGCCCGCATCACCGCCGCGATCGACGCCGATCTGGGTGACCCGAACACCCGGCTGGCGCTGCTCATCCAGCTCGTCGCGCTCCGCTGGGGATGACCCGACCAGTCGGGGTAGCCCGTCGGTGACTGTGCTGCGGGCACAACGGAGCACGAATACTCTCGGTGTGGCAGAACGATGACAGTCGCTCTGCGCTGCACGACCGTGGTACACGACACCCCAGATGGCCTAGCCACGGACCCGAGAGGACAGCCCGGTGAAGATCGCCGTTCCCCGTGAGATCAAGAACCACGAGTACCGGGTGGCGCTGACCCCCGCCGGGGCGCACGAGCTGACCTCCCGCGGCCACGACGTGTTCGTCGAGGCGGGCGCGGGCCTTGGCTCCGCGATCACCGACGAGGAGTACCTCGCCGCGGGCGCGAAGGTCCTGGCCACCGCGGACGACGTGTGGTCCGAGGGCGAGCTGGTGCTCAAGGTCAAGGAGCCGATCGCGGTCGAGTACCCGCGCCTGCGCGCCGGTCAGACCCTGTTCACCTACCTGCACCTGGCCGCCGACGAGGCGCTGACCAAGGCGCTGCTGGCCGCGGGCACCACCGCGATCGCCTACGAGACCGTGCAGACCGCCAACGGCGCGCTGCCGCTGCTGGCCCCGATGTCCGAGGTGGCGGGTCGGCTGGCCCCGCAGGTCGGCGCGTTCGCGCTGATGAAGCCCTCCGGTGGCCGCGGCGTGCTGCCCGGTGGCGTGCCCGGTGTGCTCCCGGCCAAGGTCGCGGTCATCGGCGGCGGCGTCTCGGGCGTGAACGCGGCCACGATCGCGCTCGGCCTCGGCGCCGAGGTCACCGTGCTCGACACCAACGTCGACCGGCTGCGCCAGCTCGACGCCCAGTTCAACGGCCGGGTCCGCACCCTGACCTCGAACCGCTACGCCGTCGAGCAGGTGGCCAAGGAGTCCGACCTGGTCATCGGCGCGGTGCTGGTGCCGGGTGCCAAGGCCCCGACGCTGATCTCCAACGCGCTGGTCGCGCAGATGAAGCCGGGCTCCGTGCTCGTCGACATCGCAATCGACCAGGGCGGCTGCTTCGAGGACTCCCGCCCGACCACGCACGCCGAGCCCACCTACCCGGTGCACAACTCGATCTTCTACTGCGTGGCGAACATGCCGGGCGCCGTCCCGAACACCTCGACCTACGCGCTGACCAACGTGACGCTGCCCTACGCCGTCGCGCTGGCCAACCAGGGCTGGCACAAGGCCCTCACCGGTGACCGGGCCCTGGCCCTCGGCCTCAACACCCACCAGGGCCACCTGACCAACGCCCCGGTCGCCGAGGCCCACGGTCTCCCCAGCACCCCCCTGGAATCCGTTCTCGCCTAAGACCCCACTGCCGCCCGGCCCCGGTGCCTCGGTGCCGAGCAACACCCCACCGGTCGGCAAGCGAGGCGTACCGGCTCCCTGCAGCAGGCACCAGAGAGCCGGTACGCCGCCCCCAAACACCACCCACCGCAATAACCTGGCCAAAAACCGCCATCTCCTTGCACAAGTAAACATTCCCCACCCCCCAAGAATTTCACCCCCAAGGGTGACCAATTCCCACCAGCAAACCCCCAAATTCCCAGCAACCACCCCGAGCTCAACTCTCGTCGAACCTCAGGGATCCACGCTGGTACCGCCACCAACCGCACCGTCGGGGGTCCGGGGGGCTCGGCCCCCCGGGAGAAATGGCCGACAACCCCGCCCGCGCTCTCTGCGGGCAGGGTTCGCCTGTTGGAGGCGGCCCGCTCAACCAGCCTGGGGGTCACTGGGAGCGGGCCACCGGTTCCTAGTTTATGCGCATTCGGTCTTGGGCGCCGCATCGGGGGTGCGGTGTGTCGTGATTACTTGTCGGAGGGCATTGGGCCCCATCGGGTGAGAATGCTCGCGATGGGGTGAATCGGCCGGTGGCGGCTTGGGTGCCGCCCGGGTTCGGTCGATGTTTGTTCGGTGACTGAGCCTCGGTGGTGTGTCGGGTGCCACGACCCCTTCGGCAGGGACCGGGCGTTGACCGTGCTGGTGGAGGACGACCGGGTGGTGCTGGTGCCGCCGCCGGGGGCGTCCGCTGTGCTCTCCGCCCAGCAGACGCGGTCGCTGGGTCTGGTGCTGGACCAGGCGGCTGGTCGGGCGCTCGACGGCGCGGCGGGCTGATCCGGGCATGTGGCGTGCGGGTGGTGCCGACCGCGAGCGGGGCGGGGACGGCGAGCCCGATGACGGTGTCGACCCGCTGCGGGCCGCGGTGCTGCGCCGGTTGGCGCTGTTGGACGAGGCGGCCGATTCCGCCGACGCGACGACGTTGTTGCCGCTGGCGCGGGCGGAGATCAGCAGGTTGGCCGATGGGTGGCGGCTGCTGCTGACGGTGCACCAGCCCGACGAGGAGGGCCGCTGCGAGGCGTGCCCGGCGGGTCTGCGCGGCAAGCGGTGGCCCTGCCAGGTGTGGCGGATGGCCCACGAGCACCTGATCGGCGAGGGCGTCCCGCACCGGGAGCGCAAGCGGCCGCTGCGCAACCCCTTCGCGAGGCAGGCGCGGTTGGTGCCGCCGGAGTCGCCGTGCGAGGTGACCGCCCGGATACCCGTGGTGAGGGATGGCCACCAGGGCGAACGCCGAGCTGACGCGGGGTGACGATCGGGCCGGACCGGGGTGAACGGTTCGGTCGGGTTCGCCGGTTTTCTTGGCCAGGTCGTCACCGGCCGGGGTGGGCATGGGGCAAGATGTCCGCCACGACGGGGCCGGCGAGCTGGAGGAGCCTGTGCAGGACGGTAGTGGCCGCATCGTGGTGCGTGGCCTGACCAAGAACTTCGGTCAGGTGTCCGCGGTGCAGAACCTGAGCTTCCAGGTGGAGCCGGGGTCGGTGACCGGGTTCCTCGGGCCCAACGGTGCCGGTAAGACGACGACGCTGCGGATGCTGTTGGGGTTGGTGAACCCGACCGCGGGTGAGGCGACCATCAACGGGCAGCCGTTCCACCGGCTGGGAAACCCCGGTCGCGTGGTCGGCGCGGTGCTGGAGGCCCAGGGCTTCCACCCGAAGCGTTCGGCGATCGATCACCTGCGGGTGTACGCCGCGGCGATGGGGCTGCCCGACCAGCGGGCGATCGAGGTGTTGCAGCTGGTCGGCCTAGGCGGCGCCGCAACGCGTAAGGCCGGTGGATTCTCGCTGGGCATGAAGCAGCGCCTAGCGCTGGCGACCGCGCTGTTGGGCGACCCGCAGGTCTTGGTGCTCGACGAGCCCGCCAACGGGTTGGACCCGGAGGGCATCGCGTGGCTGCGGTCGTTCCTGAAGTCCTTCGCCGCGACCGGGCGCACGGTGCTGATCTCGAGCCACCTGCTGGCCGAGGTGGAGCAGACCATCGACCAGGTCGTCATCGTCAGCCGCGGTCAGACCGTCTACTACGGCAGCCTCGACGACCTGAAGCGCTCGCAGCAGAGCCGGGTCCTGGTGCAGCCCGCCGACCCGCAGGCGCTCGCCGCCGCGCTGCAGGAGGCCGGGATCACCGCGGTCACACCGCTGCCGGACGGTCGGCTCGCGGTCGTGGACGCCACCGTGCAGCAGGTCGGTGACATCGCCAGCAAGGCGGGCATCGCGCTGTACGGGGTGCAGGAGGAGCAGGCCGACCTCGAGCAGCTGTTCTTCCGGTTGACCAGCGGCCAGTGGACCGCGCAGCAGGGGTACGCGCCACCCGGGTTCGACAGCGGGCAGCAGGTGTCGGGCTTCGGTTCGCCGCTGCCGCAGGCGACCTACCAGGCCGGTCCGCAGGCGGTGCAGTTCCCGCAGCAGCAGCCGTACCAGCAGGGGTACCCGCAGCAGCCGGGCTACCAGCAGCAGGCGCCGCAGTACGGGGGCTACCAGGCACCGGTGGCGCCGCAAGCGCCGCAGTACCAGCAGCCGTACCAGCAGGCCCCGCAGGCGCCGTACCAGCAGACCTCGCCCTACCAGGCGCCGCAGCCCACGTCGCCCTACCAGGCACCGGTTCCGCCTGCCCCGCAGGCGCCTCCGGTGGCACCCGCGCCCGAGTCGCAGCCGCCGAGCGCGTTGAGCGAGGAGCAGCCGACGCAGGCGGTCGCCGACGCGCCGAAGCCGGTGGAGGTGGCGCCCGCGCCGCCGCCCCCGGACGTGCAGGCACCGACAACACCCGACACACCTGAAGCACCCGGTGGCGAGACTCCCGGCCAGGGCTCGACCGGCGAGGGGGGCAAGGCCTGATGGGCACCCTGATCACAGCGGAGTTCCGCAAGATCCTCACCACCAAGCTGTGGTGGGCACTGCTGATCCCGGCGCTGGCCGTGGCGTTCCTGGCCGCGTGGGGCTGGGCGGCGCTGGCCACCGAGATCGCCGACCAGGTCACCAACGACTCGACCTTCCGCAGCTTCGGCGTGTCCATCGACGAGATCTCCTGGTCGGTGATCGCGCTGACCAGGGCGATGAACCTGGCCTCGATCTTTCCGATGATCTTCGGCGCGATCGGCATCGCCTCGGAGCTGCGGCACCGCACCATCACCACGACCTTCCTGACCGGGCCGACCAGGGCGGCGGTGCTCGGCGCCAAGGCGGTCACCTACGTCATCTGGGGCCTGATCTACGGCGTCGCGGTGGCGCTGCTGGTCAGCGCGGGCACCGCGGTCGGCTCGGGCAGCAGCTACCTGCCCGAGGGCAAGCAGTGGTTCCTGGTGGTGCTCGCGGGGATCATCCAGATCGTGCTGTGGACCCTGATCGGTCTCGGGGTCGGCGCGCTGATGGGCTCGACGACCGGCGCCATCGTGATCCTGCTGGTCTACTCGCTGGTGGTCGGCCCGTTCGGTGAGCTGCTGCTGGCCGGTGGCACCGACACGCCGCACCTGGCAGGCGTGCTGCCCAACGGCTCGGCCAACGGGCTCACCGGGTCGACGGCCTCGGCGTTGCTGGTCGACCAGCTGCAGACCCTCGTGCTCGACCGGGGCGGGGAGATCAGCGCGTCCTCGCACGAGCGGATCGACACGGCGATGCGGGTCGTCGCCGGTGCGCCCGGCGCGTTCTCGCTGTGGGTCAGCGGGCTCATCTTCCTGGGCTGGACCGCGCTGTTCTTCGGTCTCGGCCTGCTGCGCAACGCCCGCCGCGACATCACCTGAGCCACCGCGGGCGCGTGGAGTTGTCCACAACCCGCGGAGTTGTCCACAGGCCGAGGCCGTCCTCCCCGCGGAGGGCGGCCTCGTGCCTACTCTGGCCGGGTGACGACCTCCCCCGGCTGGATCCGCCGACTCAGCGCCGCCTGCTGGCGGCACCGCGCCCTGGTGCTGCTCTCCCTGGCTGCCTCGGTGGTCGGCGTCGGCTTCCAGGCGGTGGGCCCGCTCCTGGTCAAGTACGTGGTCGACGGCGCGGTGGCCGGGCACACCGACGGCCTGGTCGGGTTGGTCGCCGGGCTGGTCGGGCTGGAGGTGCTGACCTTCGCGAGCGCGTTCGCACGGCGCTACCTCGGCGGCAGGCTCGCCCTGGACGTGCAGCACGACCTGCGGCAAGCGGTGTTCGGGGCGGTGCAGCGGCTCGACGGCGGCAAGCAGGACGCGCTGCGCACCGGGCAGGTGGTGTCCCGGTCGATCACCGACCTGCAGCTGGTGCAGGGCCTGCTGATGATGGTGCCGCTGTCGGTGGGCACGGTGGTGTTCGCGCTGCTGGCGCTCGCGGCGATGTTGTGGCTCTCGCCGCTGCTGACCGTGGTCGCGCTGGTGGTGACCCCGGTGGTGGCCGTGGTGGCCGTGCGCAGCAAGTCGCGGCTGTTCCCGGCGACCTGGTCGGCGCAGCAGAGCGCGGCGGACGTGGCGCAGCGGGTCGAGGAAACCGTCACCGGGGTGCGCGTGGTGAAGGGGTTCGGCCAGGAGGCCAAGGAGGTCAGCAGGCTGGAGAAGGCGGCCCGGCGGCTGTTCGCCGAGCGGATGCGCAGCGCCAAGATCACCTCAAGACCGGCGGCGACCCTGGTGGCGATGCCCGCGGCCGGGCAGGTGGCCGTGCTGGCCCTCGGCGGGTACATGGCGCTGCGCGGGCAGGTCACGCTGGGCACCTTCCTGGCGTTCGCCGGGTACGTGGCGAACCTGGTGGGGCCCACCCGGATGCTGGCCAGCCTGCTGGTGAACGCGCAGCTGGCCAGGGCCGGGGTGGAGCGGGTGTACGAGCTGGTCGACTCGCAGCCGGACGTCACCGAGAAGGCGGACGCGGTGGCCGTGCCGCCCGGTCCGGTCGCGGTGGAGCTGGACGACGTGCGGTTCGGGTACACGCGCAGTGAGCCGGTGCTCGACGGGGTGAGCCTGCGGATCTCCCCCGGGGAGACGCTGGCGCTGGTGGGCACGGCCGGGTCGGGCAAGTCGACGGTGTCGCTGCTGCTGCCCCGGTTCTACGACGTGCAGTCCGGGGCGATCCGGGTCGGCGGGGTCGACCTGCGGGACTTGCGGTTGGCGTCGCTGCGGCGCGCGGTCGGGGTGGTGTTCGAGGAGGCGTTCCTGTTCTCGGACACAGTGGGCGCCAACATCGCCTACGGCAGACCGGAGGCCACCACCGCCGACATCGAGGCAGCGGCGCGGGCGGCGCAGGCGCACGAGTTCATCGAGGCCCTGCCCGACGGGTACGACACCGTGGTCGGCGAGCGCGGGTTGACGTTGTCGGGTGGGCAGCGGCAGCGGGTGGCCCTGGCCAGGGCTCTGCTGTCGGACCCGAGGGTGCTGGTGCTCGACGACGCGACCTCGGCCGTGGACACGCTGACCGAGTCGGCCATCCACGAGACGCTGCGCGCGGTGACCGCGGAGCGGACGACGTTGCTGATCGCGCACCGGCGGTCGACCTTGGCGCTGGCAGACCGCATCGCGGTGCTCGACGGCGGCAAGCTGGTCGACGTCGGCACGCACGCGGAGCTGACGGCGCGGTGCGAGCTGTACCGGTCGCTGCTGGCCGGGCCGGGCGAGGCGATCGAGCAGCCCGCCGAGACGGCCGACCTGGTGCCGGGGCCGAACGGGATCACCCCCTCGCTGTGGCCCGAGACGGCTCCGGAGGCCCCTGCGGCGGTTCGGGCGGCGGAGCCCGTGATGCGCCCCGGGGCCGGGCATGGGGGCCGGATGGGCGGTGGGGCCGCCGCCGCGGCGGTGAGCGGCACGCCCGCGACGGAGGAGTTGCTGGCGCAGGTGCGTGCGCTGCCGCCCGCGGTGGAGGTGCCCGACCTGCGCGGTGAGGACCCGACGGCGCCGGACCCGGGTTTCCGGCTGCGCGGGTTGCTGCGGCCAGCGCGGTGGGCGTTGGCCGTGGTGCTGGGGTTGGTCGTGCTGGACTCGATCACGGCGGTGGCGATGCCCGCGCTGTTCCGGCACGGGATCGACGCGGGCGTGCTGACCGGGGCGACCGGGGTGCTGTTCGTGGTCACGGTACTGGCGGCGGGGCTGGTCGTGGTGATGTGGCTGAACACGGCGGTGACCACGGTGCTGACCGCGCGGGTCGGCGAGCGGCTGCTCTACCTCCTGCGGGTGCGCAGCTACGCGCACCTGCAGCGACTCGGGCTGGACTACTACGAGCGCGAGCTAGCCGGTCGGATCATGACCCGGATGACCACGGACGTGGACGCGCTGTCGACGTTCCTGCAGACCGGGCTGACGACGGCGGTAGCCAGCGTGGTGACCGTGGTCGCGGTGACGGTCGCGCTGCTGGTGACAGATCTGTCGCTGGCGCTGGTGGCGCTGGCCGTGCTGCCGGTGCTCGCGGTCGCGACAGCGATCTTCCAGCGGCTGTCCTCGGCGGCCTACACCGAGGCAAGGGAGCAGGTCAGCGCGGTCAACGCGGACATGCAGGAGAACGTGACCGGCTTGCGGGTGGCGCAGGCGTACACCCGCGAGGAGGTGTCGGCGCGCCGGTTCGCCGAGCGCAGCGACGCCTACCGGCGGACCAGGCTGCGGGCGCAGCGCTACATCGCGACGTACTTCCCGTTCGTGACCATGCTGTCCGGGCTGGGTCAGGCCGCTGTGCTGGTGGTGGGCGCGACCCGGGTGGCCGACGGCGACCTGAGCCCGGGGGTGCTGCTGGCGTTCCTGCTGTACCTGGGCCTGTTCTTCGCGCCGGTGCAGCAGCTGTCGTCGGTGTTCGACGGGTACCAGCAGGCCAGGGTCGGGCTGCACCGGATCGGCGACCTGCTGCGCACGCCCACCTCGGTGGTCCCGCCCGCCGACCCGGTGCCGGTGCCGGACCGGCTGGCCGGGGCGGTGGAGCTGCGGGACGTGACCTTCACCTACCCGGGGACCGACGTGCCTGCCGTGTCTGGGGTGTCGCTGCGCGTGCGTCCTGGTGAGACGGTCGCGCTGGTCGGGGCCACCGGGGCCGGGAAGTCCACTCTGGTCAAACTGGTGGCCCGCTTCTACGACCCCACCGACGGCGCCGTCCTGGTCGACGGCGTCGACCTCCGCGGCTACGACCCGTCGGCGTACCGGTCCAGGTTGGGCGTGGTCCCGCAGGAGGCGCACCTGTTCACCGGCGACATCGCCCGCAACGTCGCCTACGGCAGACCGGGCTCGCCGCCACCGATCATCGAATCCGCCACCAGGGACGTCGGTGCGCTCCCGATGGTCGCCACCCTCCCCAGCGGCTTCCGCCACCCCGTCGGCGAACGCGGCCAAGGACTCTCAGCGGGCCAGCGCCAACTCATCGCCCTGGCCCGCGCCGAACTCGTCGCCCCGGACATCCTGCTGCTGGACGAGGCCACCGCCGCCCTGGACCCGGCCACGGAGTCCGCGGTCCTGCGAGCGAGCGAACACATCACCACCCACCGAACCACCTTCGTCGTGGCCCACCGCCTCGCGACCGCCGCCAGAGCCGACCAGATCCTCGTCCTGGCCAACGGCCGCATCGTCGAACAGGGAACCCACGCCGACCTGCTAGCCGCAGGCGGCCACTACGCCCGCCTCTGGGAACTGGGCACCCTCGACCCCCACACCTCCCCCACAGCCGCCCCGATCACCGAACCCGCCCACGGCTCATAGCCACCGGCGGGGCCGCGCCCGACGGGCACGGCCCCGCCGGGAGTCGGGCAGTCCCCACCGATGAGCGGCTGCCCAGGACAACGGCCGAGGACGGCCACACCGCTGCCTTAACGCCAGTCACCCGCTTGCTCGCCAAGGCGCTTCTGCTGCCGCCCCCAAGCGGTCCCGGCACTGCGGCTGATCATGGCCGCACCCAGGTGCCGCTTCCCGCAGAGTCCGCGAACCCCAGCTGAGCCACAGAGCGGCCCAACCAGACCAACGCCCGCTGGCTCGTCAACGCGCCCCCACCGCACTGCCGGGACCGTTCAGCCAGAAGCTGACCACGGCGCCACCCGCCCACACCGAGTCGGCACCCCACGCCCACCCACACCACCAAGCGGCATCCCTCGAACCGACGTCCACAGACTCAGCAACGCACTCCCCTGCACCCGCCCAGGCGGATCACCCCAGAAGCTGACCACGCCGCCACCCACACCACCGAGCGGCACCCCAAGCCGACATCCACAGACTCGGCAACACGCTCCCCTGCACCTGCCCAGTCGGGATGCCCCCGCAGAGCCCGCAAGCCCCAACGGAAGCCCCGAGCGGCCAACCAGACCTGCGCCCGCAGGCACATCACCGCGCCCCCACCGCACGGCCCGGGGCAGTTCCTCCCCATCCGACGGTCACCCCCGTCGAGCCCAACGACGCCAGAGGGCTAGCCGAATGGCAGCACCAGGCGTGCGGTGCGATCGGCTGGTCACCTCGGCAGGGGGGTGCGGCCAATCGGCACCCACGGTGGTCGCGGTCGACCGCCGTTTCGAGGTGGCGAACTGATCGGTCACCGAGAGGTCTGCCGGTCGACTGTTCGCCGGGCACGACCACCGGCGCGTCGAGGTTTTCCCGTGCGGTGGCGGGGAAACCTCCCGGTGCCCGCGCGGGCGGCGGGCGGTGACCGTTCGGCTTCCGCTCCTGGATGTCTGGCGTGTGCCCGGGGACCACTCGGCGACCGTTCGGCGATCACTCAAGGGGGTGATCCGGCACCAAAGAGGGGTCCACACAGCGGGAAGAACTGCCTACCACGGGGGCGACTTACCGCACATGATCGGTTCCTCAAACGATTCAGTAGGCGGCGCCACACATGAGCTGCGCCACGGCCGGTTGGTTGAGTAACCACCGTCCTGACCGGGGGACTAGCCTGACGGGGAGTGTGTTCAGGTCGAGATCGAGATGGATAGAGGCGAGAGTTAGCCGTGTCCAGCAGCAGTCCCGCGTCACAGTTCGGTGCGAACGAGTGGCTCGTCGAGGAGATGTACGAGCAGTTCCTCGCCGACCCCTCGTCGGTAGACCCCGCGTGGCACGACTTCTTCGCGGACTACAAGCCAACACCCCGGGCGGCGACCCAGGGTGCCGCGCAGGCGAAGACCGCGGCCGACGCGGGCACCGCGAAGACCGCGGCGCGACCGGCGCCCAAGGCCGCAGCGCCGACACGGGCGCCTGAGTCGACGAGCACCTCCCCCGCCGCGCAGGCGCCCAAGCAGGCTCCCCCGTCCGGCAACGGCAAGGCACCGGCGGCCGCGACGCCGCCGCCCGCCGCCAAGGCGCCCGCGGCCAAGCCCGCCGCCAGCGGCGAGGAGGAGCGCAAGCCGCTGCGCGGGGCAGCTGCCGCGATCGCGAAGAACATGAACGCGTCGCTGGCGCTGCCGACCGCGACGAGCGTGCGCGCGGTCCCGGCGAAGCTGCTCGCGGACAACCGCATCGTGATCAACAACCACCTGAAGCGGACCAGGGGCGGGAAGGTCTCCTTCACCCACCTCATCGGCTACGCCATGATCCGGGCGCTCGAGGCGTACCCGAACATGAACCGGCACTACGCCGAGGCCGAGGGCAAGCCGCAGGCGGTCACCCCCGCGCACGTCAACCTGGGCCTGGCGATCGACCTGCCGGGCAAGGACGGCAGCCGCAACCTGGTCGTCGCCTCGATCAAGGGCTGCGAGGGGATGTCCTTCCAGCAGTTCTGGCAGGCCTACGAGGACCTGATCCGCAAGGCCCGCGGCGGCACGCTCACCGCGGACGACTTCGCGGGCACCACGATCTCGCTGACCAACCCGGGCGGCATCGGCACCAACCACTCGGTGCCCAGGCTCTCGGTCGGCCAGGGCGCGATCCTGGGCGTCGGCGCGATGGAGTACCCGGCGCCGTTCCAGGGCGCCAGCGACAAGACGCTGATCGAGATGGGCATCAGCAAGATCATCACGCTGACGTCCACCTACGACCACCGGATCATCCAGGGCGCCGAGTCCGGCGAGTTCCTGCGCGAGATCCACCGCCTGCTGCTGGGCGAGGACGGCTTCTACGACGACATCTTCACCTCGCTGCGCATCCCCTACGAGCCGATCCGCTGGACCGCGGACCTGGCCGAGGGCCCGGTCGACAAGACCGCGCGGGTGATCGGCCTGATCGACGCCTACCGCACCCGCGGTCACCTGATGGCCGACACCGACCCGCTGAACTACCGGCAGCGCAAGCACGAGGACCTCGACGTCCGCTCGCACGGGCTGACCCTGTGGGACCTCGACCGCGAGTTCCCGGTCGGCGGGTTCGCGGGCAAGGAGCGGATGAAGCTGCGCGACGTGCTCGGCGTGCTGCGCGACTCCTACTGCCGCACCGTCGGCGTCGAGTACACCTACATCCTCGACCCGGCCGAGCGGCGCTGGATCCAGGAGCGGGTCGAGGTGGCGCACGAGAAGCCCCCGGCCGCGGTGCAGAAGTACGTGCTGAGCAAGCTCAACGCCGCCGAGGCGTTCGAGACCTTCCTGCAGACCAAGTACGTGGGGCAGAAGCGGTTCTCGCTCGAGGGCGGCGAGTCGGTCATCCCGCTGCTGGACACGCTGCTGGACAAGGCCGCCGAGTACGAGCTCGACGAGGTCGTCATCGGCATGCCGCACCGGGGTCGGCTCAACGTGCTGGCCAACATCGTCGGCAAGCCGATCGCGCAGATCTTCCAGGAGTTCGAGGGCAACCTGGACCCGGGCCAGGCGCACGGTTCCGGCGACGTGAAGTACCACCTCGGCGCCGAGGGCAAGTACTTCCGGATGTTCGGCGACGGCGAGACCCGGGTGTCGCTGACCGCCAACCCCTCGCACCTGGAGACCGTCGACCCGGTGCTCGAGGGCATCGTGCGGGCCAAGCAGGACCTGCTGAACAAGGGCGACGCCAGCGGTGTCGGGTTCTCGGTGCTGCCAGTCGCGCTGCACGGTGACGCCGCGTTCGCCGGTCAGGGCGTGGTCGCCGAGACGCTGAACCTGGCGCTGCTGCGCGGGTACCGCACCGGCGGCACCGTGCACGTCGTGATCAACAACCAGGTCGGGTTCACCACCGCACCGGAGCACTCGCGGTCCTCGCAGTACGCGACGGACGTGGCGAAGATGATCCAGGCGCCGGTGTTCCACGTGAACGGCGACGACCCGGAGGCGTGCTACTGGGTGGCGCGGCTGGCGATGGACTACCGGCAGACGTTCAACAAGGATGTCGTGGTCGACCTGGTCTGCTACCGCCGCCGCGGCCACAACGAGGGCGACGACCCCTCGATGACTCAGCCGGGCATGTACGACATCATCGACACCAAGCGCAGCGTGCGTAAGGGCTACACCGAGTCGCTCATCGGCCGCGGGGACATCTCCGTTGAAGAGGCCGAGAAGGCGCTGCGGGACTTCTCCAGCCAGCTCGAGCACGTGTTCAACGAGGTGCGGGAGCTGGAGAAGCACCCGATCTCGCCGAGCCCGTCGGTCGAGCGCGACCAGCAGGTGCCCGCGAAGCTGTCGACCGGCGTGGACCGCTCGGTGCTCGAGCGCATCGCCGACGCGCACGTGAACCTGCCGGACGGCTTCACCGTGCACCCGAGGGTCAAGCCGGTGCTGGAGCGCCGGGAGAAGATGGCCCGCGAGGGCGGCATCGACTGGGCCTACGGCGAACTGCTGGCGTTCGGGTCGCTGACCCTGGAGGGCCGCATGGTGCGGCTGGCCGGTCAGGACTCGCGCCGAGGCACCTTCACCCAGCGGCACGCCGCGGTGATCGACCGCAAGACCGGCCGCGAGTACCTGCCGCTGCAGAACCTGTCCGACGACCAGGGCAAGTTCATGGTCTACGACTCGGCGCTCTCGGAGTACGCGGCGCTGGGCTTCGAGTACGGCTACTCGGTGGCCAACCCGGACGCGCTGGTGCTGTGGGAGGCGCAGTTCGGCGACTTCGTCAACGGCGCCCAGTCGGTGATCGACGAGTACATCTCCTCGTCGGAGGCCAAGTGGGGCCAGGTGTCGGATGTGGTGGTGCTGCTGCCGCACGGGCACGAGGGCCAGGGCCCCGACCACACGTCCGGGCGCATCGAGCGCTGGCTGCAGCTGTGCGCCGAGGGCTCGATGACCGTGTCGGTGCCCTCGACGCCTGCGAACTACTTCCACCTGCTGCGCCGCCACGCCCTCGACGGCGTGCAGCGCCCGCTGGTGGTGTTCACCCCGAAGTCCATGCTGCGCAACAAGGCCGCGGTCTCCCCGGTCGAGGACTTCACCGGCGACACCCGCTTCCAGTCCGTCATCGACGACCCCACGACCCCGGACCCGGCCGCGGTCAAGAAGATCCTGTTCGTCTCCGGCAAGCTCTACTACGAGCTCGCCGCCGAACAGGCCAAGCGCGCACTGACCGACGTCGCGGTCGTGCGGGTCGAGCAGCTGTACCCGGTGCCGCAGCGCAAGATCGGCGCCATCTTCGACCGGTACCCGAACGCGGCGGACATCCGCTGGGTCCAGGAGGAACCGGCCAACCAGGGCTCCTGGCCCTTCTACGGCCTGGCCCTGCCGGAACTGTTCCCCGACCGCGTCACCCGCATCACCCGAGTCTCCCGCCGCCCCATGTCGGCCCCCTCGGCCGGGTCGAGCAAGGTGCACGAGCTCGAACAGCGCTCACTGATCGAAAAGGCCTTCGACTAACCCCAGATCGTCAACGGGGCCGCCGGTTTCCCCCGGCGGCCCCTCTCATTTCCAGAGGACCCCCATGTACTTCACCGACCGCGGCATCGAAGAACTCGAGACCCGCAGGGGCGAAGAAGAAGTAACCCTCGCCTGGCTAGCCGACCGCATGCGCGCCTTCGTCGACAACAACCCGGAGTTCGAAACCGCCACCGAACGCCTAGCCACCTTCCTAGCCCGCGACGACGACGACATCGACGACTAACCGCGGATAATCTCAACCTCCGCCCGCACCCCTTCCAACCCGGATGCAACTATCGGGTCGCAAAGGATCACCTTCTTCAGTGTCGAGATACTCGCCACACACTCAAGATTGACGGTCTTGCTAGAAACTAGCAGGTACTGCAGCGGGAGCGCCTCAGCCCCAGAAAGGTTCGCGTCGCAATCACCTGCCAGTACCAACATAGCCACACGCGGAAATATTCGAAAGAGTTCGCCAAGGCCATCCAAACTTGACGCCGCCACCACCGTCAGACTCTCCACGCTAAGTATAGGCTCAACACCCCCTAGCCCGGAAATGCCGGGCGATGTCAACACTATTCCGAAACGTTTCAAGTCCCGCATAGGCGTGAGATGCGGGATTATTTCAGCACCAAGTACCATAACATTTTGGCGAGTATGCGGCGACTTCAACATAACTTGATTTACATAAGTTTCTGGATCAAAGAGTGAGCTTGCAAAGCACACACCGTAATAGACTTCTTTTCGGGCATCTTGCGCATAAGCAGCCAATATCGGTAGCGCAGCTTGCGAGTCAGTGAGAGCTGCCAGGCGGATTACAAGATCGGCACTCTTGCTAGGAACTTTATTGAGATCTTTCGGCAGAAACCTTAGAACTTTCTCGCCAAGGGCGCCAAGCACCTCCACCTCGTCAAAACTTCGGGGTGGGATCAGGTGGCGCTCGATCGCCGCATCGACCCGCTGCCGAGCTGGAGCGGCGATGTCAGCGACAGTCTCCAGGCAGGCCGCGCCGAGGAGGCGGAGGCGGCGGGCGCGCCTGTCGCCTTGGTCGGCTCGATCGAGTATGCCGTTGATCAACTCATCGGCCTGCTTCGCGGTGGCGTGGCCGCACGCCATCACGATGGTTTCGCGCCAGGTATCCAGGTGTGCCTGCCCGACCAGTGTTTCGATGTGGTGCTGTTGAATCGCTTCATCCGCAGCCAGGTACTCCTGGAACGTTCGGTGGATGAAGTCCACCTTGCCGGGAACTGGTGAGCGCAGCACGCCGCTGCGTTCAACGAGGTCGGTCAGCAGCGCTTCTGGGCTTCCATCGACCTTCGGCATCTCGGGCAGCTTCCGGGTCAGATGCGCGAGTGCCTGCTCATCGCGCATCTCGGCCCGGCTGCCCAGAGTCATCCGCCATGCCAGGTCACGCAGAAGAACCCGCTTCTGGGCGTCGGACAGCAGGCTCGGGATACCGCGTTCAGCGTCACGAAGGTGGAGCAGCATCGACAGCGCGGTCCGGTAGAGGTCCATGCGGTTGCGTGGAAGCTCCGACTTGCGGACCAAGTTGAGGGCGCAGAGCATCGCGCACAGGAGTGGAGTGGCGGCGAGCTCGCGTAGGTGCGGATGCTTCATCTGCCCCTGCAGTCTCCTCTCGGCGCTCCTATCCGACTGGCCTGCCGCCTTGTGCCAGCGTTCGATGAAGTCGTGGACGTTCGCGGGACTCATCGGTTCGAGACTGATCGCGGTGAAGCTGGTCAGCCATCGCCGCTGCGCTGCTGCGGTCCGCGAAGTCACAACGACCCGGGTCTCTGGATAGGTGTCGAGCAGACCCGTCAGCCAGGTCTTGACCCCCCTTCGCCGAGCCGGTGGGACTTCGTCGACTCCGTCGACCAGCAGTAGTGCGCGTCCCGAGGCCAACTGTCGGTGTGCCCATCCACTAGGCATGGCGCCCGCCACCTGCGGAGTGGTGTCGTGGGCGAAGCGCTCTGGTCCCGGCAGGTCTCCAGCGGCGTGCGAGCGGAGTCGGATCACGAAGGGCACTAGGCCGTTCCAGTCGACCAACGAACCCGTCAGCTCGTGTTGAGCAGCGCGGACAGCCAGCCAGTGCACAAGCGTGGTCTTGCCGGACCCCGCTTCGCCCCGCAATAGCACCCTGCGGTGCCCTCCGATGGCCAACTCGACCGGAAGCGCTTGGCTATGCTGGTGGCCGAGGTGCTCCACGAGCTCCTTCGGCACCAGCGGAGCACTCGCGCGACGCGAGTCGCTCAGCGCGCTCAAGCTGAGATAGGCGGCTGTCAGCTTGAGCGCCGGTTGCTTGTCGTCGGGAAGACCGACGAGTTCCAACCGATCGAGCGTGCGCACAAGAGCCGTCAGGTACTCGGCTTCGAACGCCTCATCGCTGCCGTCCGCAGTACGCAAACTGGTCAGCGGAACACGGCTGAGCAGCGCATCGATGGTATCGGCCAGCCCGGTCAGTCGGGCCAGAACTTCGGAGAGCGCCGCAGGTTGGAAGGACGGCAGCGAGTGGAGGACTTGCACCAGATAGCGGCAAGACTGATCCAGTACCAGGTTGTAGACAGGCCAGGCGGCTGGATCCAGGGCCGCGGTGCGCGGTCGATCGGGGAACTGCCGCCGGATGAGCTTGGCCAACTTCTCGGCGTCCGCATCGACCTCGAACAGCACCTCATCGGTGAGGTCGGCGTCATCGAGAACATCAGTCACCGCCAGAATCGCGGCTTCAACCTCGTTGTCGGGGAGATGGCCGAAGCGCGCTTGGACGACGGGCGCCAACTGTTCAGCAGCGTACTGGCCGATGCTGTCCACCAGCCGGGTGACCTTGGAGCGCTGCATCGGTCTCGTCAGCTCGGCATTGACGAGCTGGACCAGCGTCGCTGTCCGAACCTTCTCCTTCTTGCGCCCACTCAGCCAAGTCTTGGCCGCAAGAGTGGCGATGGTTGAACCGAGCTTCAGGGCGGCGGATTCGATGCCGGTGATGGTGGCCTCCGGTGATCAGCGGGGCAGCCACAATACCGGAGGGCCGCGCGGGCGCTGGGGCACCCGCGCGGCTGCGGTCAGGGCGACAGCCAGGTGAGGAGGCCGGGGGCTAGGCCTGCGATGAACAGCACTGCCATGGCTACTGCTACGGCGTAGTTCTCCAGGGGGGTTAGGTCGCGTTCTCCGCCTGCGGCTCGGCGGCGGGTGAAGAGGCCGAGGAAGCCGCGCATTACGGCGATTCCGGTGACCGACAACGCGATGACCACGGCGATCGCGATGGGGGTGGCGGTGGCGTGGGGTAGGTGGTGGGTCGCGGCGAAGCCTGCCAGTAGGGGGAAACCGGCCAGGGAGAGGCCGAAGGCGAGGTAGGCGACGGCCAGTTTGGGGGTGGTGGAGAAGTCGCCGCCTTCGGTGAGGGAGAGGGAGTCTCGGCGGGCGGCCAGGGCTGCGACGGTCATGGACAGGCCTGCGGTGGCCAGGGAAGCGACCAGCCAGGAGCCGCCCGCGATGACCAGGCCGTTGGTGGCGATGAGCAGGTACGCCAGGGTTCGGCGGCCGTCGGTGGCGGCGGCGGCGAAGAGGGCGGCGACCAAGGCGGTCACCGCACCCAGGGTCGTCAAGACCACTGTGGACGGTTCGAGGAGTACGACCGGGGCCGCTTGGTAGGCGACCACGACGCCCATGGGGGTGCGGTCGACGAAGCGGGGGAACCAAGCGTGCGCAGGGAAAGCGGCCATGCGGATGGCCACGCCTGCAGCCAGCGCGACGGTTCCGGCGGGACCCGGTAGCAGGGCGCCGACGATCAGCAGGGCCGCGGCGGGGAACTGGTAGCGCGCGAACAGGCGGTCGCCGGACCACACGAGCCAGGTGGCCAGGGCCAGCAGTAGTGCGTCGACGATGGTGTAGCGGAACGCTAGGAGTCCACATGCGACAGCGAGTAGCCGTGCGGCGAGAACCGGTGCGGCACCGTCGAGTGGGCTCATGGCGGCTACCAGCAGACCCGCGAGACTGATCACGAGGCAGCCCGCAGCTCCGGCTCCCGCGCTGACCTGCCCGGCCAGCGGAGCCTCCGGCAATGCCAAAGCAGCAGCCGACACCGCAACGGCGACCGATGCGACCCAGGTGGCGGTGCGACGAGCCTGGCGCGGATCAACGACCCGCCCGACAACAACCGACCCGACCAACCACACCAGCACAACGGCCAATGGCCCCAGCGCGATCATCGGGTCACCGCCTGGCGGTCGGCCCAGCGTTGTTCGGCTTGGGCGGCTCGGTTGACTGTGCGAACCAGGCCGCCGATCAGGCGGTCTACCAGCAGGGCGTCGACGTAGCCTCGTTCTAGGGCGAATCGGTAGAGCCAGCTTCGGAGCGCGGCTGGTAGGAGCCTGTCGAAGTGCCTGCCGGTTGTGGGGATCGGGCCGCCAAGAGACTGTTCTAGGTGGTGGTGGTCGTGCAGCAGGCTTGGGGAGCGCAGGATCTGGCCGCTGCGCAGGAGGGCGTGGGCGATGAGGTGGACGAGGGCCAGGACGTCCCAACCCAGGCCTACTTCTACCAGGACCACGGCGATCTGGGTCATTGAGGCGTAGGCGAGGCTGCTCTTGATGTCGGTCTGCGCCCGGCCGACCAGGGTCGCGTACAGGGCCGTCACCGCGCCGATGGCGATCACGGCTGGGCCGTCGATCCCGTTGCGCAGCAACAGGTATGGGCCGAGGCTGACAGAGATCGCTCCGTAGCAGATCGCGCTCGACGGGGTCGGGCCCTCCATCGCGCGGGGGAGCCAGCCGCCCAGTGGGAACTGCGCCGATTTGCCGACGACCGCCCACACCAGCAGTAGTGCGACCGCCGTTCGGCTGCCACCGTGGTGTTCGACGACCGCCGCGCCGATGAGGCCGATGTCGCTGACGCGGTAGGTGATGAACGCGCGGAGACTGCCCGCGACCGGGCCGGGGCGGTGGTGGAAGAAGGCGATCAGCAGCGCGGACGCCAGCCCGGCCAGTTCCCAGCCGACGACCAGCAAGTCCAGGGTCGCCGCCAGGACCACGATCTGCACGGCCGCCACGAACAGCGCCAGCAGCAGGTAGAACCGCCGGTACCCGGGGTCGCGGTGCAGGTAGCGCTGCGAGAACGCCCCGATCAGGCAGCCGAGCAGCCCCACCAGGACGACCATCGGCACCGACAGCCAGTCCGCCGTCAGCCGCAGCGGGAACCCGGCGAACCAGGCACCCAGCGCCACCGACCCCGGACCGTCCACAAGGCACACAACGGCGAGCCCGGCGCCCGCGAGCCCCGATACCACCGAGGCCCCGATCACGAGGCCGGACACGACGCCCTCAGTCCACACGCGACCGAACCACAGGGCGACGGCCAGCGCGAGGAACGCCGCCAGCGGAACTCCGACCGCGGCGACGAGGAGCGCGTTCACCTCACTTCCTGTACGGCGGCGAGCACCGGAACCGGCAGCTCGACCCCGGCCAGCACGTGCGCGCACCCCAGGTGATCCCGGCGACCGCTGTACACCTCGGCCGACCGCGACACCACGGGGAACTCCAGGGCCTCGGGCTCGTGCGGCTGGAAAGCGCCGTCCTGGAACAGGAACATCGCCTCGTCCTCGGGGACCCACGCCACGAGCTGGATCCAGCCGTTGCCGACCAACCGCGCCAGCCCCGCGTGCGCCGACAGGATCGCCGACAACCGCTCGGGAGTGGCCTCGACGACCAGCAGCAACCGGACCGGTTCGTGGATCTCGACCATCTGCCAGGGCAAACCGGTCCGCAGGTCGGACGCGTGCCCGTCCATCACGCCCAACAGTCCCGTGATGTTGTGCGGGAGTTTGGTGCCGCAGCCGTAGCGCGCCGGGTCGATGTAGCTGAAGTAGTACTCCAGGTTGATCCCCGCGCACACCGGTCCGACCGCGAGCAGCAGGGAAGTCAGCAAGGCGTCGTCGGTGTCGGAGGCCGGGTCGTAGGACACCAGGAACGCGCGGCGGTCCAGGTAGAGGCCACGGGTCAACGAGCGTCGACCAACCACGCAGACCGCGTTGGTGGCGTGCCCGTACTCCGGTCTCGGCTGGCCGAGGTCGACCGCGTGCGTCTGGGCGTGGGCGAGCGCGTCGTCGAGGGCCAGGTCGTGCGGGGCGGTCTCGAACCGGCGGCAGCGTTCGTGCGCGGCGAGCACACAAGCGCGAGCCAGGGCGTCCTTGGCCCGGTCGAGCGCGGCGATCGAGCGCGCGGGCACGAGGTCCTCGTCGAAGTAGGTCATCGTGTCGTCGCAGGTGTTGTGGTACGAGCCGACGAACCAGATGTCGTCCGGGAGGCCGAGGGCCGCGCGGACGAGCGGGTTGTTGGCCATCGCTGCGAACGCGCGGGCGTTGGGGCCACCGCGGCCGCCGCCGGTCGCGCCGCAGTCGTGCGCGGACTCGTGCGGGTTGTTCATGCTCGACGACCCGTGGCCGACCAGCAGGACGATAGGTGCGGGCGCGGCCAGCACGCCGGTGGTCCGCAGGACGGTCCCGACGATGCCGACCATCTCCTCGACGGTGTACCCGATGTCGAGGCGGGTCTTCGGGTAGCGCCCGTCCAGCCGGTGCGACCAGTTCTGCGCCTGGCGCGGGAACAGGCAGCGCCCGATCAGCGACGCCAGGCTCACAGCGCCGAGCCCGAGGCTGAACAGCCCGCCCCGCGCCAGCGTGCGGCTACCGACGCCCACGTGGTGGCTCCACCCGGCCCTGGCCTTGCGCAGCACGGCGCGGCCAGGGGTGATCGGCCGTTCCACCACGTCGTGGGTCGGCGTCACCACAACAGGACACAGTGGACGGGAGCGGACGTCGTGCACGCCCCGGTAGTTCATCGCGACACCGAAGAAGCCTGCGAATCCGAAGGTCTGCGCGGCGGGCGTGTTCTCCTCCAGGTGCCTGCGCAGCGACTCCTCGCGCTCGTCGATGCAGAATACCGCTTGGAAATCCACCGGCACGGAGTCCGAAGTGGACATCCTCTGATGGGCGGCCAGCCCGTCCAACACGCCGACCCGGTGACGCCGCTCGTAGGCGGCGTGCAGCAGCTTGCGCCGCTGGAGCCCGTCGCAATCCCCGACCAGGGCGATCCACGCGGCCGGGTCCGGGCTCGGGTCGACCCCCATGACCTGCGCGAGGACGAACGCCTCGTAGGCCAGTTCGACGTCTGGTCGAGCGGTGACCTCGACAACCACACCGTGCACCGGGCTCTGCGCGCGGGCGTGCCGCGCCGCGAACAGGTCCAGAGTGAGCTGCACGGCCAGGTAGTCGACCAGCCGGGCCGGTGGTGCCGACACCGGCGCGCGGTCCGGCCGCACCTCGAACTGCCGCATCATCCCAGCCCAGCCGGGCAACGAAAGCAGGGTCGCGAGGATCGCCTCACCCCACGCGGCCTCCGGCACGTCCATCTCGGTCAACGCCCACGCCACCGCGCGATCGGCGTCCCAGGTGGACTGACCACGCAACACCGCGCCCAAGCCCCGCAGGAACCTGTCCGGCGGTCCGCCCGCCTTCGAGTAGAGCTTCCGGAAAGCGGCGAGGAACCCGGAATCGCGGTCGGGCATCGGCCAGTAGGCCACGCCTTGGTCGAGGAATGCCCCGGCGAGTCGGATCAATACCGGGTGCACCAACGAGTCCGTGTCGATCCCGGTCTCCGCGAGCACCCGATCCCGCGGACGGGGAGTCGCCGCGACCGTCGGGACCACCTTCGGCGCGGCCGCCAGCAGTCCGGCCCAGGTCGGCCCGAGATCCCCGGCCTCGGACAACACCCATCGCAGCGCGGGTCCGCGCGGCACGTCGAGAAGGTGCCGCAACCGGTGGACGTGGAACTCGCGCCGGGTCGGCCCACCCACGACAACGGGAACCCCGTCGTCGGCGACTTCAGCGGCCACAACGGCCACCAGGTCCGCCTCGGTGATCCGCTCCCGCACGACGTGGTCGTGCAGCTCCTCCTCCGTCGGGAACGGCTGGGCGCCGAAGAGTTCGCCCGCGCGCACGACCGCGTCGTGGAAGGGGAGTTCCTCGAAGGCGTGCAACGTGTTGTGGTGCACGAACGTCTGGAGTGGACCTTGCTCGGGCAGCAGACCCGCGGCCCGGTCGACGAGGTCACCGATCGGGGTCATGACCGCCGCCTGCGGCGCAGCGACTGCGGGTGCGCGGACACCGGTTCCAGCCCGTCGAGCCCCTCGACCCGCAGCGTGGCGCCCGGCAGTTCCTTGGCCAGCTGGTCGAGCCTGCTCAGGAAGGTGTGGTCGACCACGGCCACCCCCCGCACGTCCACGACGATCTCGCTCGCGCCCTGGCCCTCGCGGACGATGGCGCGGCGCAACGGGAGCAGCGCCGGGAACACCGCGGCACCGGGAACCGCGACCCGCAGCACGTCGCCGTCGCGGGTGACCTGGGGCCTGGGCCGCAGGAACGCGGGCAGCGGGACGCCGCGCACCACGTGCAGCACGATCTTGAGGGCCAGCCCGGAGGCGACGCCGATGAGCAGGTCGGTGGCGAGGGTGACCACCAGGGTGGTCAGGAACAGCAGCAGCTGGTCCCACCCGATCTTGCCGACGTGCGCCACCTCGCGCGGGTTGGCCAGCCGGAACCCGGTGTAGACCAGCATGGCGGCCAGCGCGGCCAGCGGGATGGTCTGCACCAGGTTGGGGATCAGCGCGACGAACAGCAGCAGGATCGCCCCGTGGCAGACGTTGGACCAGCGGGTCTTGGCCCCCGCGTCCAGGTTCGCCCTGCTGCGCACGATCTCGGAGATCATCGGCAGGCCGCCGATGAGCGAGGCGGTGAGGTTGCCCGCGCCGATGGCGAACAGGTCCCGGTTGAGGTCCGACGGGCGCTTGGTCGGGTCCATCGAGTCGACCGCGAGCACGGTGAGGGTGGACTCGATGGTGCCGATGAGCGCGAACATCGCCACGTACTGCAGCGAGGTGCCGCTGAAGACCTGGGAAAAGTCCGGGAAGGTCACCGCGTCGAGCACCGAACCGGGCAGCCGCACCAGGAACTCGGGGCCGAGGTGGTGGGTGGCGTCGGCGAAGCGGTAGTCGTGCGGGCTCGACAGGTGCAGCCACAGGCCGATCGGGATGGCCACCGCGAGCACGACCAGCGGCGCGGGCACGACCTTGCTCCACGCGGCGCGGATGAGCGGCAGCCCGAACAGGATCAGCAGGGCGACCACGCCGATCAGCACGATGAGCGGGTTGGCGTTGGCGATGCTGTGCGGGATCTCGGCGAGCAGCCCGAGCGGGGTCTCGGCCGTGGGCTTCACGCCGAGCACCACGTGCGCCTGCTTGGCGATGATGATGACGCCGATGGCGGCGAGCATGCCGTGCACCACCGAGGGCGACATCGCGACGCCGATCCCGGCGGCGCGGACCGCGGCGAACAGGATCTGGATCAGCGCGGCGACCACCCCGACCGCCAGTGCCCTGCGGTAGCCCGCGACCGCGTCGCCCTGGCCCAGGTCGTGCACGGCGCCGACGGCGATGACGATGAGGCCCGCCGCGGGGCCCTTGATGGTCAGCGGGGCGCCGCCGAGCAGGCCGCCGAGTATCCCGCCGACGATCGCGGTGAGCACACCGGCGATGGGTGGGAAACCGCTGGCCAGGGCGATGCCCAAGCACAGCGGGAGCGCGATGAGCGAGACCAGGAAACCGGACTTGACATCACCTAGCGGAAAGCGGCGTCTGGCCTGGTCCGTGCTGCCGGAAACCGGCGCGGTGGATTGTTCGGACATCGTGAATTCCTCGATTTTCGGGCGCGAGAGGACCGCCTGCGTTGAATTCACAACGCGGCGTTGGGGTGTGTTGGTCAGCGCCCGCGCGGAGGTCCGCGCGCGAGGAGTCGAGCGGTGGCCGGTTCGCCGGAGGGCACCGGCAGGCCGGGGCCCCACGCCGCGGCGACGGCGGCAGGTGGGTGCGCTCCGGTGCCGGGGGTGGCGTCGTCGGCCAGGTCGTGGTGATGCTCGACGGCCGAGAAGACCAGGCCGCGCACCAGGGATTCCTGGTCGGCGCGGACGTGCTCGGCCGGGGTCGAGCGGTGCGGCAGCGCGCAGACCGGGCTGGCGCCGATGCCGACGACGGCACCGAGGAGGGCGGCCAGGACGAGCGGGAAGACGCGCACCGTGCACCCTCCCCCTCGTGGAAATCGAGCCCTTCCGTTACCGGATAAAGGGTTCGATGTTTCACAGAATGGCCTGTCCGTGGCGACAGGCCTTATCGATCATCCCGACCGCCGGGAAGCATCGTCAAGGGTGGAGTATTCGCGTTTAAACACGCTGTGACATACGAGTTGGGCATAGCGGGTGACTATGTCCCTTTTGCGGAAATGCGGTGGCCCCCGGCGCTGGTTGGCCGGGGGCCACCGGTCGCTACCAGGCGTAAGCCTCGGGGGCGGGCTTGTCGCCGTTGGGTCCAGGTGGTGGGAACAGCTCGTCGAGCGCGGCCAGGGTCTCGGCGCTCAACTCGATCTCCAACGCGCGCAGCGAGCCGTCGAGCTGGTCGGCGGTTCGAGGTCCGATGATCGGACCGGTCACCCCTTCGCGGGAGAGCAGCCAGGCCAACCCGAGGTGCGCCGGGTCTTCACCCAGGTCCGCGGCGAGCTTCTCGTACGCCTCGATGGTGTCCTGGTTCTGCTTGAGCGCGTCACCCGAGCGCCCGGACAGGCCGCGGGAGGCGCCGCCCTCGCGCTGCTTGCGCAGGATGCCGCCGAGCAGACCGCCGTGCAGCGGCGACCACGGGATCACGCCGAGGCCGTAGTGCTTGGCGGCGGGCAGCACCTCGAGCTCGATCCAGCGGGTGAGCAGGTTGTAGATCGACTGCTCGCTGACCAGCCCGAGGAAGTGCCGGTCCTTGGCCGCTTCCTGGGCCTGGGCCAGGTGCCACCCGGCGAAGTTCGAGGAGCCGAAGTAGAGCACCTTGCCCTGCTGGCGCAGGACGCTGAACGCCTCCCAGATCTCCTCCCACGGCGTGCGCCGGTCGACGTGGTGCATCTGGTAGAGGTCGATGTAGTCGGTGCCGAGCCGCTTGAGCGAGGCGTCCGCGGCGCGGCGGATGTTGAGCGCCGACAGGAACGTCTCGTTGGGCCAGTCACCCATGCTGCCGTACAACTTGGTGGCCAGCACAGTCTTCTCGCGGCGCCCGCCGCCGGTGGCGAACCACCGGCCGATGATCTGCTCGGTGATCCCCTCCCCCTTCTGCCACCCGTAGACGTTGGCGGTGTCGAAGAAGTTGATGCCGTGCTCGTGCGCCCTGTCCATGATCGAGTGGCTGTCGGCCTCGGTGGTCTCCGGGCCGAAGTTCATCGTGCCCAGCACCAGCCGGGACACCGACAGGCCGCTGCGGCCTAGCTGCGTGTACTCCATGTTTCCCAACCTAGTTCCGTTACCAGCTGTACGCCTCGGGCGCGGGCTTGTCCCCGTTGGGCCCGGGCGGGGGGAAGATCGTGTCCAACTCGGCGAGCAGGTCGCCGTCGAGGTCGACGTCGAACGCGCGCAGTGAGCCTGCCAACTGCTCGGCCGTGCGCGGCCCGATGATCGGCCCGGTGACCCCCTCGCGGGAGAGCAGCCACGCGAGCGCGAGGTCGGCCGGGTTGAGCCCGCGCCGCTCGCACAGCGCCTCGTACGCCTCGACCTGGGGACGGTGCCGCCGCAACAACTCCGGCCCCGCCCACGCGTCGTGCCTGGCCGACTCACCCCTGCTGATCTTGGCGAGCACCCCGCCCAGGATCCCGCTGCTCAGCGGCGACCACGGGATGACCCCGATGCCGTAGTGCTTCGCGGCGGGCAGGACGTCCAGCTCGATGAACCGGTTGGCGAGGTTGTAGAGGGACTGCTCGGCGACAAGCCCGAGGAAGTGGCGGCTCTTGGCCGCCTCCTGCGCCTGGGCCAGGTGCCACCCGGCGAAGTTGGACGAGCCGAAGTAGAGGACTTTCCCTTGCTGCCTCAAGACTTCGAACCCCTCCCAGATCTCCTCCCATGGCGTTTGCCGGTCGACGTGGTGCATCTGGTAGAGGTCGATGTGGTCGGTGCCGAGCCGCCTGAGCGAAGCCTCGGCAGCGTGGCGGACGTTGAGCGCGGACAACCGGCCCTCGTTCGGCCAGTCCCCCGTGCTGCCGTACAACTTGGTGGCCAACACGGTCTTCTCCCGCCGACCGCCCTTGGCCAACCACCGCCCGATGATCTCCTCGGTCAGCCCGTCGCCGCCGTAGGTGTTGGCCGTGTCGAAGAAGTTGATGCCGTGCCCGTGCGCGGCGTCCATGAGCGCGTGGCTGTCGGCCTCGGTGGTGTGCGGGCCGAAGTTCATCGTGCCCAGCACCAGCCGGGACACCGACAGACCGGTTCGCCCGAGGGTGGTGTACTCCATGCCACCCAACCTAACCCCGGACTTGCTCCAGGTCGGGGGTGATTTCCGGATGTGGGATCGTACGGGGTACCAGTCGGCTAGGGAGGCGGGGCGCGTGGAGTTAGGGGCGCTGATCATCGGCTTGGCCTCCGTGGTCGCCGCGGCCGCGTTGGTGTACTTCAGACCCTTCGACCGCCAGAAGATCCCCGAGTCGCCGATCGCCCCCGAGCCGGATCCCTTCGAGCTGTTCGAGCAGGCCTACCGCGACCACGTCCGCCGCGGGCTGCGCTACGTCGACCTCAAGGGGCTGCAGACCCTGGGCCACTCCAGCCTGGAGCTGGACCAGGTCTACGTGGACGTGGGCCTGGTGCACCGAGCCCCGCACCAGGTGGACACCGACGTGCTGGCGGGCATGTCCACCGACGGTGGGAACCGCTTCCGGCTCGACGACTTCCTCGGCGGGCCGGTCCCCCGGGTGGTGGCCGTACTGGGTGGCCCCGGCAGCGGCAAGACGACGCTGCTGCGCAAGACCGCCCGGGACACCCGCGACGACGGGACGCCGATCCTGCTGTTCCTGCGCGACCACCTCCCGGAGATCCTGGCCGAGTCGGGCCTGGTCGAGGTGCTCACCGCGAAGCTGGCCAAGCAGAACCTGGTCGACGAGCACGGGTGGGTCGCGCGCAAGCTGCGCACGGGGCGGTGCGTGGTGATGCTCGACGGGCTCGACGAGGTGGCCAGGGTCGAGGACCGGCGCTCGGTGTCCAAGTGGGTGGAGCTGCAGATCACGGCGTTCCCGAACAACGACTTCGTGCTCACCTCGCGGCCCCGCGGCTTCCTCGACGCGCCCGTCGAGGGGGCGACCGCGTTGCAGGTCCGTCCCTTCACCTCGACGCAGGTGCGCGACTTCATCCGCGGCTGGTACCGGGCCACCACCGGCAGCGCGACCCCCGAGGAGGCCGAGGACCTGCTCGTGCGGCTCGACGACGCGCCCGCGCTGTCCGAGCTGACGGTCAACCCGCTGCTGCTGACGATGATCGCCACCGTGCACCAGTTCCGCGGTGCGCTGCCGGGATCGCGGGCGGACCTCTACAAAGAGATCTGCGAAGTGATGCTGTGGCACCGTCAAGAGGCCAAGAAGCTCGACATCCCCGGCAACAGCAGGCACAAGATGGTGCTGCTGCGCCCGTTGGCGTACCTGATGATGACCAAGGGCGTTCGCCAGCTCGGCCACGACGTCCTGGTGGCCGAGTTCGAGCGGGTGCTGCGCCGGTTGAGCACGCCGGTGGACGCCGAGGAGCACCTGCGGCAGATCGTGTCCGACGGTCTGCTCGTCGAGTGGGAGCGCGAGCAGTTCGCCTTCGCCCACCTGACCTTCCAGGAGTTCCTCGCCGCGGCCCACATCAGGGAGAAGAAGACCCTGGTGGACGAGCTGTGCTACCGGGTGGACGAGGACTGGTGGCGGGAGACGACGCTGCTGTACGTGGCCGGTTCGGACGCCGACCTCGTGATCACCGCCTGCTTGGCCTCCGGCACCGCGACCGCGCTGGGACTCGCGCTGGACTGCGTGTCCGAGGGCACCGAACTCGACGAGGAGTTGCGCACCCAACTCGACGACATCCTGCGTTCGGCGGTGGTGGACGAGGGCCTGCGGGAGAAGGTCCTGCGGGCGATGCTCGTGCGCCACGACCGGTCGGCGGTGCGTGTCGCGAGCGGGGCCCAGGTGTGGCGCGCGCCGGTGCCCGCCAGCCTCTACCGCCTGTTCGACGACTCGAGCGGCATCGCGGGCTGGGGTGACGACCCGGCTCGCGGGATGTCGCGCACCGCCGCGGCGCGGTTCGCCCGCTGGCTCACCGAGACGGGGCTGTCCCACCGGTTCCGGCTGGCCGAGCGGCGGGAGTTGGAGGACCCGGGGGTGCTGCCCAGCGTGCGTCCGCTGGTGGTGTGGGCGGGGGTGCCGGAGCCGGGCGCGCCGCGGATCTGGACCACCGGTGAGCACCCGCACGTGGTGTCGCGCCCTGAGCTGATCCGGGCGACGCGCGACGACTTCACCCCGCAGCGGCTGGTCGCACTGCTCAGCCGGTTCGACTTCGCCGCGAGCGTGCTCTCCGAGCACCTGGCGCGCCTGAGCGAGGAAGCGGGCGGGGAAACGAGCACCGGGAACTGGTTCGTGGTGCTCGAGGGCTGGTTCCACCGGTGGACCGACGGGTGGTCGGCACGGCTGGGTAGCGCGTTCGGCGACACGCTCGAGGAGTCGATCTACCACCCGCCGCAGCAGTTCACCAAGTGGCTGCGCCAGGCGTTCACCGCCCAGGTCCCGCTCGCCGAGTGGCAGCCGGAGCCGATCGGCGACCTGGCCGACCTGCGGTCGCGGCTCAACGCGGTGGAGACGATGTACGGGACGTGGGCCTCGGTGGCGCACGACGACCTCAGCACCACCGTGGCCAAGTGGATCGCCACCGACGTGCTGGCGGGCAACGACCTCACCAGGGTCCGGCTGACGGCGCTCGCGCTGGTCAGGGAGGTGCCCCCGGCCGACAGGCAGGTGCTGTTCCAGCTGGCGGCCGCGGCGACGCTGTCGGACCTGTGGCGGGAGGGGCGGCGGGAACGGACGGAGACGATCATTCTGGCGGCAGACGCACCGGAGAGCCTGAGTGCCAGACCGCCCAGGTGAGGGGGACGCCGGGGCGGTAGGCGAGGTGGGTGGCGGAGGGGGCGTCCAGGAGGTGCAGGTCGGCTCGGGCGCCGGGGCGGAGGGTGCCGACGTCGGTGCGGCGGAGGGCTTGGGCGCCGCCGAGGGTGGCGGCGCGGATGGCTTCGGGGACCGACAGGTGCATCTGCAGCACCGCCGTGGCCACGCAGAACGCCATGGACGAGGTGTAGGACGAGCCGGGGTTGCAGTTGGTGGCCAGGGCGATCGTGGCGCCCGCGTCGAGGAGGCGGCGGGCGGGGGGTAGCGGCTGGCGGGTGGACAGGTCGCAGGCGGGCAGCAGGGTGGCGACGGTGTTCGAGCCCGCCAGTGCGTCCACATCGGACTCTGTCAGGTGGGTGCAGTGGTCAACGCTGGCGGCGTTGAGTTCCACGGCAATGCGGACACCGGGGCCAGGCCCGAGCTGGTTGCCGTGGACGCGCAGGCCCAAGCCGCGGGCGGCGGCGGCGCGGAGTACCTGCCGGGATTGGGCTTCGTCGAACGCGCCGGTCTCGCAGAAGACGTCCGCCCAGCGCACGTAAGGCGCGACCTCGTCGAGCATCTCACCGGAGGCGAGGGCGACGTACTCGTCGGCGTCGGCGCCCGGCGGGACCAGGTGCGCACCCAGGTAGGTCACCTCGTCGACGAGTTCGGCGGCGATGCGGGCGGAGCGGACCTCGTCCTCCACGGTCAGCCCGTACCCCGTCTTGGTCTCGATGCACGTCGTCCCCTGCGCCTGGGCTTCGGCGATGTGCGCGCGCAGCCCGGCCCGCAGCTGATCATCGTCCGCCGCGCGGGTCGCCTCAACCGTGACCGCGATACCGCCTGCGGTGTAAGGCTTCCCGGCCATCCGCGCGCCGAACTCGGCCGTGCGATCACCGGCGAACACCAGGTGCGTGTGGCTGTCGACCCACCCCGGCAACCCGGCCCGCCCACCGGCATCGACCCTCGTGTCCGTCGGGGGCACCTTGCGGGAGTGGCCAACCCACGCCACATGGTCGCCGTCGAGGATCAGGGCCGCGTCGGTCAGCGTGCCCAGTTCGGGGTCGTTGGTGGTCAGTTCACCAAGGTTGGTCACCAGAACGCTCACCGGAGCACCTCCGCCAGCAGTCGACCCACATCGCCCAACACGTGCTCACCCGAGCGGACCACCACTCGGCCACCCACCACCACAGTGTCCACATCGGACGCAGTAGCTGCCAGGACAGCCTGCTCTGGCAACGATCCCGCAGTCCGCACACTGTCCAGCCGCACAGCCACCAGATCGGCGGGCGCGCCCACCTCGATCCGACCGGCCTCCGGCCACCCCAGGCTCGCGTGCGCCGTCATCGCCCGGACCAGCTCCTCGGGGGTGAACCTGCCGCGCTGACCGGTCCGCAGGCGTTCACCGTGCTCCAGCGCGCGCGCTTCGAGGAGCATGTCCACCACCGCGTGCTGATCACTGCCCAGCGACAGCGGCGACCCGGCGTCGGCGAGTTCCCGCGCGGGGCCGATGCCGTCCGCGAGATCGGCTTCCGTTGTCGGGCAGAAGCACGCGCCAGTGCCGGATTCGCCGAGCAAGCGGATGTCTTCCGGGGTCAGGTGAGTCGCGTGCACGGCGGTCAACCGCGGGCCGAGGGCACCGGCTTCCGCCAGGAGCTGGGTGGGCGTCAACCCGTATGCGGCAAGGCAAGCGGTGTTCTCGGCGGGCTGCTCTGACAGGTGTACGTGGACCGGTCCGTCGAACCCCGCGACCACCGGCAACGCGTCTCTCGGCACGGCGCGGACCGAGTGGATCGCGGCACCGATCCTGGCGTGCGCGGAGGGCTTCAGGTCCGCCACCCGGGCCGCCCAGGCGAGCACGTCGCCGTCGGAGAAGCGTTGCTGCTGCGCGGAAACCGGCTCGCCGATGCCGCCTGCGAGGTAGCACGCGTCCAGCAGTGTGATCCGAACACCGGCGTCGCGCGCCGCCTGGATCAGCGCGTCCCCCATGGCGTTGGGGTCGTTGTAGCGGACGCCGCCCGGTGCGTGGTGCAGGTAGTGGAACTCGCCGACACAGGTGATGCCGGACAGCGCCATCTCGGCGTACGCGGCTCGGGCGAGCAAGTAGTAGGAGTCCGGGTCGAGGCGGTCGGCCAGGTCGTACATGCGGTCGCGCCAGGTCCAGAACGTGCCGCCACCGCCGTGGGTGCGACCGCGCAGGGCCCGGTGGAAGGCGTGGGAATGCGCGTTGGCGAACCCCGGGAAAACAACCCCGGGCAGCACTTCGACGTCGCCAGGCGAGTCCACAAGGGACACCGAGGTGAACACGCCGTCGGATACCTCGACCAGCACACCCGACGCCACCCCGTCCGGCAGCCAGGCCGAAGCGCACCAGTAGGCGGTCACCTGGCCAACTCCTCCAGCACCGCCGCCAACGCCACGACGCCCGCGGCGCAGTCGTCCGGCTCGGCGTGCTCCTCCGGCGCGTGGCTCACACCGGTGGGGTTGCGCACGAAGAGCATCGCGGTCGGCACGTGGCCCGCGAGGATCCCGGCGTCGTGCCCCGCTCCTGTCGGCAACGCGGGCACCCCGCCGAGGACGCCGGAAACCGAGTCCCGCAAGGCGGAATCGAACACGACTGTGTCCCCATAGGACTCTTCGGTCACTGTGACCGAGCAGCCCTCTTCAGCCGCAGCCGCGGAGGCCGCGGCGCTGATCTCCTCGACCACCGCCCGAGTGCGCGCGTCGTCCTCAGCCCTGGCGTCGAGCCACAGGTCCACGCTCGACGGGATCACGTTGGTACCACCCGGGTTCGGGACCAGCTTGCCCACTGTGGCACGCGCTCCAGCCGTCGCGGCCTGGCGCGCGGCGAGCACCACCCGAGCGGCGGCGATCATCGGGTCGCGCCGGTCGACCATCAGCGTCGCCCCCGCGTGGTTGCCCTCGCCGCGGACGCTGAACCGCCACCGCCCGTGCGCCAGGATCGAACTCGCCACGCCGACCGCGGCACCCAGGTCGATCAGCCCGCGCCCCTGCTCCACGTGCAGCTCGACGAACACCCCGATCCGGCGCAACGCAGCGGGATCCGGCCCGACCCGCGCCGGGTCGAGCCCGGCCGAGGTCATCGCCTCGGCCACGGTCACACCGTCCGAATCGGACAGTCGCAGTGCGGCTTCAGGGGCGATGGCTCCGGTCAGCAACCGGGACCCGAGGCAGGCAACCCCGAACCGGCCGCCTTCCTCTTCCGCGAACACGACGACCGCGAGCGGCTTCGCCGGGACGAAACCCTTGGCCCGCAGGACGTCCACGGCCTCAAGTGCCGACACCACGCCGAGCGGCCCGTCGAACGCGCCACCGCCGGGCACCGAGTCGAGGTGGCTGCCGGTCACCACGGCCCCGTCCCCCGGCGGACCCCACCACGCCCACAGGTTCCCGTTGCGGTCGCACTCGACGTCGAGCCCGCGCCGGGTCGCCTCCTCGGTGAACCAGGACCGCAACTCCAGCTCCACCCGGTCGAACCCGTGCCGGGAGTAGCCGCCGCGGCGGGGGTCGGCGCCGACCCCCGCGATGTCGGCGAGGCCGGTCACGACCGGGCCATCGGGACGGCGACCCCGCGCTCGGCGGCGACCTCGTCCGCCCGGTCGTACCCGGCGTCGACGTGCCGGATCACGCCCATCGCCGGGTCGTTGGTGAGCACCCGCTCGATCTTCTGGCCCGCCAGCGGCGTCCCGTCGGCCACCGTGACCTGGCCCGCGTGGATGGACCGGCCGATGCCGACCCCGCCGCCGTGGTGGATGGACACCCAACTGGCGCCGGACGCGGTGTTGACCAGCGCGTTGAGCAGCGGCCAGTCGGCGATCGCGTCGGACCCGTCGGCCATCGCCTCGGTCTCGCGGTACGGGGAGGCGACCGAGCCGCAGTCGAGGTGGTCGCGGCCGATCACGACCGGCGCGGACAGCTCACCGGAGGCGACCATCTCGTTGAACCGCACGCCCGCCAGGTGCCGCTCGCCGTAGCCGAGCCAGCAGATGCGCGCCGGAAGCCCTTGGAAGGCAACGCGTTCGCCCGCCAGCCGGATCCACCTGGCGAGGGATTCGTTCTCCGGGAACAGGTCCAGGATCGCCCGGTCGGTCGCGGCGATGTCGGCCGGGTCACCGGAGAGCGCCGCCCAGCGGAACGGGCCCTTGCCCTCGCAGAACAGCGGCCGGATGTAGGCGGGGACGAAACCGGGGAAGTCGAACGCCCGGTCGTACCCGCCCAGCTTCGCCTCGCCGCGGATGGAGTTGCCGTAGTCGAACACCTCGGCGCCCGCGTCGAGGAACCCGACCATGGCCTCCACGTGCTCAGCCATCGAGTCGCGGGAGCGGTCGGTGAACTCGTCTGGCTTCTTCGCCGCGTAGTCGCCCCAATCGGCGAGGTCGACCCCGCGCGGCAGGTACGCCAGCGGGTCGTGCGCGGAGGTCTGGTCGGTCACGATGTCGACCTCGACCCCGCGGCGCAGCAACTCCGGCAGCACCTCGGCCGCGTTGCCGATCACCCCGACCGACACGGCCTCGCCCTCGCGCTTGGCCCGCTCGACCCGCGCCACCGCGTCGTCGAGGTCCAGCGCGAGCTCGTCGAGGTACCGGGTCTCGACCCGGCGCCGCGCACGATCCGGGTCGACCTCGATGACCAGGGCAGCGCCGCCGTTCATCGTCACCGCAAGCGGTTGCGCGCCGCCCATGCCGCCGAGCCCCGCGGTCACGGTGAGCGTGCCGCGCAGGGTCCCGCCGAAGCGCTTGGCGGCGACGGCGGCGAAGGTCTCGTAGGTGCCCTGGAGGATGCCCTGGGTGCCGATGTAGATCCACGACCCCGCGGTCATCTGCCCGTACATCGTGAGCCCAGCGGCCTCCAGGCGGCGGAACTCCGGCCAGGTGGCCCAGTCACCGACCAGGTTGGAGTTCGCGATCAACACCCGCGGCGCCCACTCGTGGGTCCGCATCACCCCGACCGGCTTGCCCGACTGCACCAACAGCGTCTCGTCCTCGGCGAGGGTGGTCAGCTCCCGCGAGATCGCCTCGAAACTGGCCCAGTTGCGCGCCGCCTTGCCGGTACCGCCGTAGACCACCAGGTCATCCGGCCGCTCCGCCACCTCGGCGTCGAGGTTGTTGTGGAACATCCGCAACGCGGCCTCGGTCTGCCAGTTCCGCGCGGTCAGCGCGGTGCCGCGGGCAGCGCGCACGGGCCGGGGTCCGGGGGTGGTCACACGGTCCTCCTCTCAACGACGCCCACCAGGACGCCGGAACGGATTGAGCTAGTGGCGGGAAGGAGGGCGATCACACGCCCCTCCCCTCAACGGCGGCCAACAACGCACCTGAGCGGATCAGCTCCTCCGCGGCCGCGATCTCCGGCGCCAAGTGACGGTCCGGCCCAGGGCCGGGCACGTGCTCGCGCAGCACCGCTACCGCGGCAGCCGTGGCCGGGCCGGGCGTGAGGGGAGCGCGGAAGTCGAGGGCGCGAGCAGCCGTCAGGTATTCCACTGCCAGGACTGTGGTCAGGCCTTCGACGGCTTTGCGTAGTTTGCGGGCGGCTGACCAGCCCAGGGACACGTGGTCTTCCTGCATCGCCGACGACGGGATGGAGTCGACGGAGGCGGGGGAGGCGAGGCGCTTGAGGTCGGCCACGACGGCGGCCTGGGTGTACTGGGCGATCATGTGGCCGGAGTCGACGCCGGGGTCGTGGGCCAGGAAGGGCGGCAGGCCGTGGGAGCGGGCCACGTCGAGCATCCGGTCGGTGCGGCGCTCGGCCATGCTGGCCACGTCGGCGACCGGGATGGCCAGGAAGTCCAGCACGTAGGCGACCGGGGCGCCGTGGAAGTTGCCGTTCGACTCGACCCGGCCGTCGGGCAGCACGACCGGGTTGTCCACGGCGGCCGACAGCTCGCGGGCGGCGACGGTCTCGGCGTGGGTGACGGTGTCGCGGGCGGCGCCGTGCACCTGGGGTGCGCAGCGCAGCGAGTAGGCGTCCTGGACCCTGGTGCAGTCGGGGCCGCGGTGGCTGGCCACGATCGGCGAGTCGGCCAGGAAGGCGGCGATGCGGGCGGCCGACGCGGCCTGACCCGGGTGCGGGCGCAGCGCCTGCAGGTCCGCGGCGAACACCCGGTCGGTGCCCAGCAGCGCCTCCACGCTCATCGCCGCGGTGAGGTCGGCGACGTCGAGCAGGGCACGCAGGTCGGTGATCGCGAGCGCCAACTGGCCGAGCATGCCGTCGGTGCCGTTGATCAGCGCCAGGCCCTCCTTCTCGACCAGCTCCACCGGCTCGATGCCCGCGTCGGCCAGCGCGTCGATCGCCGCGACCAGCTCACCGCGGTAGTGGACCTGGCCCTCCCCCATCAGCGCCAGCGCGACCGCCGAGAGCGGGGCGAGGTCACCGGAGCAGCCGAGCGACCCGTGCTCGTGCACCACCGGGAGGATGCCCGCGTTGAGCACCGCCGCCAGGGTCTCCACAGTGGACTGCCGGACACCGGTACGGCCGGTCGCCAGGGTGCGCAGCCGCAGCAGCATCAGCGCCCGGACCACCTCCGGTTCCACCTCGGCACCGGCCCCCGCGGCGTGCGAGCGGATCAGCGACCGCTGCAGCGCGGCGCGGCGCTCGACCGGGATGTGCCGGACCGCGAGCGCGCCGAACCCGGTGGACACGCCGTAGGTCGGCTCCGTGGCGTCGGCGAGCTTCTCGATGTGCGCCCTGGTCGCGGCGACGCCGTCGAGGGCTCCAGGGGTGAGCACCACGGTGGCGCCGCCGCGGGCGACCGCGACCACGTTCTCGGTGGTCAGCGGACCGCCGTCGAGGGCAACAGGTTCCATGTGGCCATCACAGCGCGATCCCGGCCTCGGCACGACCCGGGATCGGGTGACAGTGTCTGGTACCCCAGACTCAGTACCTGCCGCCGAGCCAGTCGTTGCGCGGCAGCCCGATGGCCACCGTCTCGGCGACCTTGATCAGCCACTGCTCGTAGTCGACCTGCTTGTCGCGCTCGTCGAGGTATTGGACCTTCAGCCAGTGGTCGCCGAAGTCGACCCAGAGCTCCGCGCCCTTCACGTAGTCGCGCTCACCCTTCGCGAAGTACAGGGCGGGCCTACCGCGCACGGTCCTCGGCTTGCCGAACGAGGCGCTCTCGGGTCGGCGGGTGGTCCAGTCGACCTGCAGGTACTTGTCCCAGCCCGCCGCGGGCAGTGCGAGCAGCCGGGCCCCCACCCCGTCCACCTCCCGGCCCACACCGGTGATGGTCGGGCCCAAGACCGGGGGCAGTTCGTCGAACGTGCCCGCGACCACCAGCGGCGGCGTGGTCACCGGCTGGATCGACCGCCCGATCCGCAGCAGGGTGTCCACATCGTTGTTCGCCCCGGCCAGGAAGACGACCACGATGGTGCCCGGGTCGTAGGTGAACCGCAGGCACGTGGTCTGGTCGTCGACGGCGGGACGCCGGATCCTCCCGTACTTGCCACTGATGTCGACCGGCTCGGTCGCGGTGTCGCACCCGAACAGCCACAAGCCTGACGGCACGGTCTGGTCGTACACGCTGATGTTGACGTTGTGCCCGTTGACCTGCGGGTTGTCGGACCACCAACTGCGGGTCACGCCGCGGCCGTCGACCAAGGCGACGCGCTCCTGCTCGGTGATGCCGTCGGGCAGCCAGGTCGGGCCGATTCGCACCGGGATCTCCACGGCTTTCGGCGCGACCATCAGCCTGCCCGGGGGCACCAGCCCGGTGCCATCGGGATCGGCGTCACGCATCAAGAACGGCGCGGCGACCAGCAGGACCAGCACTACGACCGCGGCCGCCGCATAGGCGATGACCGGTCGGCGTTGGCGCGGGCTCAGCACCGCGGCGATGGTGTCGGCGGGTCCGGTGGCACGATCGGCGTGGTCACCGAGTGCCTCGCGGATCAGGGTCTCCAGCTCGTCGGTCTTCACAGCGCCTCCTTCGCGCGTGTCGGGAGGTCGCTGCGCAGCGCGGCGAGGGCCCGGGAGATGTGGCTGCGCGCGGTCGCCTCGGAGCAGCCAAGCTCACCGGCGATCTCGGCAAAGGACTTGTTGGCGTAGTACCGCAGCACCACCGCTGCGCGCTGCTTGCGCGGCAGCCGGGCGATGCCCTGGAACACCAGTTGACGCTGATCGACCGAGTCGGTCTCATCCTCCGATGGCGGGACCACCCCATCGATCACGCCGTGCGGAAGCGACACCGTCCGGACAGCGCGCCTACGCCACGACAGAAACTCATTAGTGACCATCCTGTGCACGTAGGCCGCAGGTGAGGTCAACTGCTCGATCCCGGCCCACCTCTGTCCGGCTCTTAGCAGCACGCTCTGCACGATGTCTTGCGCCGGATGCGGGTCGCACGTAAGAGCGGTCGCGTAGCGCAGTAGGTCACGAGCGTTGTCGCGTACGTAATGCTCGAAGCTGATCAACACCGGCCCACCCCCTTTCGCCCATACAACTCCCGGACAGGGGTGAATGTGGAGTTGGCCTACGGCGCCTTGCCGAGCCATGGCGTGGACGGGGTGGGTCCCACGGATACCGACTCGGCCAGGCGTGTGAGTTCCTCGAGGTGCTCACCGGCCGCCGTGTGGTCGTAAGGCTGGAACAGGACCACCAGCCACCGCCCGCCCAAGTCGAACGACAGCACCTCGCTCGGCTCGTTGTCTCTAGGCGACTCGTCCCGGTACCACCTGCCTTCGCCGCCGCGCAGAGGTACCGCGATGCTGGGGTAGTCGGGCTCGTCGCTTCGGACCTCTATTCGAACCGTGCCTTCGCCGCCGAGCACCGACTCGGCGTACATAGTCGGCTTGTCGGAGCTCTTACCGGTGATGCCGACCTTGCTTTCCGCGGTACTAGGCAGCTCCGGCGATGACAGTGACACCCTCAACGGCTGCTCTGGGATATACCTCAGCGACTCGGCCACCCGGAGCAAGACGGGCCTAGCGGGCGAGACGGCGTAAGAGGTCAAGGTGAGCCTGCTGGACCCGACCCACCACACGAGCATGTGGATGTTGTCGCCGTTGTCGTGCCACTGGCCGTCGTAGCCGGTCACCTGGATCCGCTCGCGGAACCCGTCCGGCCCGGTCGGCTCCCCCGGTGCGAGCCGGTTCACCATGAAGACGATCTTCTGGGAGGTGTTGACCGACGCGGTCGACCAGGTCGACGCCGCCCAACCGCCGTTGGTGGCCGCCGACCGCTCCCGCTCGACCATGTTCGACGGCATCCACGTCGGCTCCCAGGTCAGCCGCTGCGGCTCCGCGGTGACGCTGACCGCGACCGTCGCGGCGGGCTCGACCGTCGGCCGCACGTCCCCGGTCGGCAGCAGCGCGACCGCCACCAGCGCCGCCGCGACGGTGATCCCGACCGGCAGCCACCACCGCTTGCGGGGCCGCCTGGTCAGCACCCGGACCCCGTTGGGCGCCTGCGCTGCCTGGTGCTCCAAGGCCTCGCGCAGCAGGTTCTCGAACTCGTCGGTCCTCACAGCGTCTCCCGCACCCGCTCGACGGCCGCCAGGTCCACCCGCAGCGCCGCCACCGCGCGGGAGATGTGGCTGCGGACCGTCCCGGTCGAGCACCCCAACTCCTCGGCGATCTGCTCGTCGGTGCGGTTGAGGTAGTAGCGCAGCACCACCGCGGCCCGCTGCTTGCGCGGCAACCGGGCGATCCCGCCCAGCAGCACCGCCCGGTCGTCCACCCGGCTGGTGGGGTCCGCCTGCACCGCGCCGAGGGAGTCCATCGTGCTCGGCGGGAGCACCAATTCGCGACAACGCCGCCGCCAGGACAGGAACTCGTTGGTGACCATCCGCGTCACGTACGCCGCGGGCCGCTCGATCTTCCCGATCCGCGACCAGCGCTGCTGGGCCCGCAACACAACCTCCTGCACGATGTCCTGCGCCTGGTGCGGGTCGCAGGTGAGCGTGGTGGCGTAGCGCAACAACCCGTCGAGGCGCTGCGCCAGGAACTCGTCGAAGGTCACGGCAGTCCCCCTCTCGACCCATCAACGCGCGCGGACCGGGATCTGTTGAACCGCCCCCGTAAAGTGGGTGGCCATGGGCGCCAGCAGCGACGTTCCCGCCCTCCGCCGCGGGCTGGCGGTGCTGCGCCTGCTGGCGGGCAAGGCGGGACCGGTCGCCGCGGCGGCCATCGCCAGGGAGCTCGGCCTGCCCCGGTCAACGGTCTACCACCTGCTCGCCGAACTGGTCGACGCCGGTTTCGTCACCCACCTGCCGGAAGACCGCCGCTACGCCCTCGGCGTCGGCGCCTTCGAACTCGGCTCCGCCTACCTGCGCCACGACCCCCTCGAACGCCTCGCCCGCCCGGTCCTGGCCCGGTTGATCCACCGCACCGGCCACACCGCCCACCTGGGCGTCCTGCACGGTCGCGAGGCGCTCTACCTGCTGCGCGAACAACCGCCCCACCCCCACACCGTCGTCACCGATGTCGGCGTCCGCCTCCCGGCCCACCTGCCCGCCTCCGGCCGCGCGATGCTGGCCCACCTGCCACCGGCCCAGGTCAGGGCCCTGTTCCCCACCCGAACCAGCTTCGTCGACCGAACCGGCCGTGGCCCCACCCACCTGCCCGCCCTGCGCGGCCTCCTGACCGCCGAACGCCGCCGGGGCTGGGCCGTCGAAGACGGATACGTAACCCCCGGCTCAGCATCCGTGGCCGCCGCCGTCTTCGACCACGGCGGCCGCCCGATCGCCGCGATCAGCAGCACCTTCCGCCACGAGTGCGCGATCGAATGCGGCCAAACCTGGCCTGACCTGGCCGAAGAAACCCGAGCCGCAGCGGCCGACCTGACCAACCGGATCGGCGGCACCCCGCCCGCGGGCTAGTGGTTCGACCGACCGTCGGTACACCCACTCCGGCAGGAAGTAGCCCCTTTCATCCCGTTTTGCCCGATCTGCCGCCCCCGTCGTGCTATCCACGACAGTGCCGTCTTGGGGGAGTCGACATGACCGTGCAACTGCTCGGGCCGGTACGGGTCGTGGTGAACGGGGATGACGCCGTGCTCGGTGGGGCGAAGCCGAGGACCGTGCTGGCCGCGCTGGCCACCCGGCCGGGCCGGGCCGTGACGGCCGCTCGGCTGGTGGAGTTGGTGTGGGACGGGGACGCGCCGGACTCCGCGGTCGGGCTGGTGCACTCCTACGTCGCCGCCGTGCGCCGGGGGTTGCGGCCGTTGGGGCTGCGCGACGCCCTGGTCACCACCGCGAACGGGTACCTGCTCGCCCCCGACCGGATCGCCGTCGACCTCGACCTCTTCCTGGCCGACCTCAGCTCCGCCCGCGCCGCCGAGCGCGACGGAGCCACCGAGGCCGCGCGGGCGCGCTACGCCACCGCCCTGGGCCGGTGGCGGGGCGAGGCGTTCGACGGGGTGGACGCGGGTTTCGCTCGGGAACTGGCCGCGGGGCTCGCGGAGGACCGGTTCGCCGCCGAGCTCGGGCTCAGCCGCGGGGACCTCGCCACCGGGCGGCTCAGCGAAGCGGTGGCCCGGCTGACCAGGTGCACCGACGAACACCCGTTGCGCGAGGAGCCCCGCGCCCTGCTGATGACCGCGCTGCACCGCGACGGCCGCACGGCCGAGGCGTTGGCCGCCTACCAGCACGGACGGGCCCTGGTGCGCGGCACGCTCGGCGTGGACCCCGGCAGGCGGTTGCGGGAATCGCACCAGGCCATCCTCACCGGTCCCGCCCGGCCGCGGCAGCTCCCGCCCGACATCCCCGGGTTCCTCGGCCGGGACCGGGAAGTGCACACCGCGACCCGGGTCGCCGCGGGCGGCGCGCGGGCGACGATCGTGGTGACCGGACCACCCGGCGCGGGCAAATCCGCTCTCGCCGTGCACATCGCCCACCTGCTCAAGGGTTCCTACCCCGACGGTCACCTGTTCGCCGCGGTGGGCGACACACCCGTCGCCGAGGTACTCGGGCAACTGCTGCGCGCACTTGGCGCGGCCGATCCGCCAACAGATGTAGACGATCGACACGAGCTCTACCGGCGGTTGTGCGCCACCCGCGCCATGGTCGTGGTGCTCGACGACGTGCGGGACGAGCGGACCGCGGTCGACCTGCACCCCGGCGGCGGCCGCCACCTCGTGCTGATCACCAGCCGCGGCGCAACCCCGATGGATGTCCACAACGGACGACCGGCGGTGTTGCAGATCAGTTCCAGACCGGGTTCGTAGCGTGGGCGTCATCCGGCCGGACCCGACCGCGCCGGAACTGGGAGGAACACGATGACCAGCAAGTGCCGAAGAACCGCCGCGCTGCTGTCGATCACCGCGCTCGCGTTCACCGGGGTCGCGGCCACCGCATCGGCCGACACCGGCGCCACCGAGGCGCACCTGACCACGATCGCCAGGGACTACCTGCAGGGCAGGGCGACCACGCTGGTGGACGGCGGCGTGGCGAGACCGGCCGCGCTCACCGACCGCATGGCCGACCGGGCGACCTCGGTGGACGCCTGGGTGTCCGGCGCGCGGGACAACCTCGCCAAGCACGGGGTCCGCTACGGCTCGGCGAAGGTCGACCTGACCGTCGCCAAGTCGGACATCAAGGCGAACACCGCGACACTGCACCTGCACGAGGTCACCACCCTCGCGCCAGCGCGCGGCGCGCAGAACCCGGCGACCTCGTACGCGGTCGACCGCGTGGGGACCTTCCAGCGCACCGACCGCTGGCGGCTCGACGAGCAGAAGCTCGACGCGGCGGCGAACACGTTGGCACCCATCACCGAACGACCGGACGTCGCCCGCACCGGCACGGCCGTCGTCGAGCAGCACGACGCCGCGCCCGGCACGCGTCCGGTGCCTGCCGAGGTCAGCGAGCGCTCGAGCGCGGCACCCGCCGCCAAGCGCGACAGCGTCACCGCGGCGGCGAGCTACTGCTACTCCTGCATGGAGAACTACGCCCGCCAGTACTGGGACCACTACAACGACAACGACTACCGGGCGTTCCCCAACGACTGCACCAACTTCATCTCGCAGATCATGGCGGCGGGCGGCTGGACGCACGTGCCGGGGTGGTACCAGAGCAACGACGCCTGGTGGTACAACTGGCTCAACCAGAGCTACCCCTGGGCGGGCGCGGAGAACTGGTACTGGTTCGCCCGCAACAGCGGCCGGACGGCGCACGTCCAGTACATCAACGACCTGCTGGTCACCGACGTCCTGCAGATGGACTTCCAGGGCACCGGCGAGATCCTCGACCACACGATGCTGGTGACCGGCCGGACCTCGGACAACCTGTTCCTCACCTACCACACGTCCGACCACCTGGACCGCCCGTTCTGGGACATCTACTACCAGTACACCGGCGCCACCTACTACACCCACCGCACGTAACCACCGAGACGCCGGGGGCGCTCGACCACGGTGGAGCGCCCCCAGCGCGGGAAGGACCCCCGATGCGATTCGCCCTCGGCGCCGCTGTCCTGGCGCTGTTCCTGGCTGTCAGCGGGTGCCAGGCCGACGAGCCCGATCCGGTCGCCGCGCAGGACGAGGTGGTCACCGACTACCTCGCCGCACTCGGCTCGGGCGAGGTTGAGCGCGTCCGCGCACTGGCGGTGCGCGGCTCCGACGACCCGACCGAGGCCCAGCGGCGGGTCGAGGCGTTCGGCGGGCCGGTGTCCGACGTGCGGATCACCTGGCGGCGCGGCGAGTTCCCGGACGTCGCGGTCGCCACCATCACCGCGACGAGGGCGGGGCAACCGGTCACCGACCGGATCACGGTGTCCAGGGACGGCGACCGCTGGGGAATCGTGCTCGGCGCGGCGAACCCGGTGAAACCCCCGGCCAACACCGGCACACCACCGCGGTGATCACGCCGTCGCGGTGACCACGTAGTAGTCCAGCAGGCCATCGCGGTAGCAGGTCAACCAGCGCCGCGGCCAGGTGTCTTCGGGGTAGCCGAGTTGGGCTATCCAGTGGTCCAGTCCCGGCCACACGTGCTCGCCGATCGACACCGCGGTCACCTCGCTGAAGCCCGCAGCGGCCACATCATCGAGGAAGAACGGCAACGGGTGCTCGCGATCGACCCCCGAGGCGAACGTTTCGAGCCGCTCGGACACCTGCCCCACCGTCGAGGGATCCGGCACGAGGAACGTGGAGACGACGAAGCTGCCGCCGGGGCGCAGGACCCGGTGGGCGGAGTCGGCGAAGCCGCGCAGGTCGTCCATGTGTTGCGCGGCTTCCAGTGACAGCACGACGTCCGCGCTGGAGTCCGGGAGGGGGAGGTCGTTCGCGGCGCCGAGCACGAAGGTGAGCCGGTCGTCTTGGGGAGCCCGGGAACGGGCCCGCTGCACCTGCGCCGGGTTCAGGTCCACACCGGTGATCGACGCCGGTTCCAGCTCCAGGGCCCAGGTGGCGCCGACACCGAGTCCGGGGCCCACCTCGACGACCCGGTCACCGGGCCCGACGCCCGCGTAGACCTGCCGGTAGAGGTCGAGTTGGCTGCGCACCCGGTCCGCTTCGGTGAGCTCGCCGGTCAGCGGGATGTCCCGCCAGTACCCGAAGTTGATGAACCCGCCCCCGAACACGGGGATCGAGCTCAGGTCGTCCTCGCCGTACATCTTCGCGCGCAGCGCGACCGGGTCCGTCATCCCCCCATCATGGGGGCGGACCCGGCCGCGCCGCGAGCACCCGATCAGATGCCGACCGAGGCCAGCCACTCCTTGGCGACCTTGGCCGCGTCCGGCTTGTCCGGCGCGCTGAGCTTGGTGTTGAGCTCGATCAGGATCTCGGTGGTCAGCTTCGCCGAGATCGCGTTGAGCACCTGCTTGACCGTGTCGTCTGCCTTGCTCTTGTTGATCAGCGGCACCACGTTCTGCGCGGCGAAGTTGTTCTTCGGGTCGTCGAGCACCACGAAGTCGTTGGCCGTGATCGCCGGGTCGGTGGTGAACAGGTCGGCCGCCTGCACGACACCGGACTTGAGCGCCTCGACGGTCAGCGGGCCGCCCGCGTCGAGCGACTTGTACTCCTTGACCTCCAGCTTGTAGAGCTCCGCGAGCCCCGGCAGGCCGTCGACCCGCTTCTGGAACTCCGGCGGACCGCCGACGGTGACCGGGCCGGTCTTGGCCAGGTCCTCGATCGACTTGAGGTTGAGCTTGGTCGCGGTCTCCTTGGTGACCACCACCGCGTCCTTGTCCTCGGCGGCGGACTTCTCCAGCACGGTGAGCGTCTCCGGCAGCGCCTTCTGCAGCGCGGCGTAGACCTCGTCCGGCGCGGTCGCCTCGGCCTTCTTGTCGACGTGGGTGAGCAGGCTGCCGGTGTACTCGGGGATCAGGTCGATCGACCCGTCCTGCAGGCCCGGGTAGTAGGCCTCGCGGCTGCCAATGCCCAGCTTCTTGGTCACCTTGACGCCCTTGGCCTCCAGGGCGCTGGCGTAGATCTCGGCCAGCAGCGAGCTCTCCGGGAAGTTCGCCGAGCCGATGGTGATGGCGCCAGCGGGCGCGGGGGTGCCCGAGGCGGCGCCGCTGCTGGTCGGCTGGCTGGCCAGCGGGTCGGACGAACCCCCGCAGGCCGTCATCGTGAGCGTGGCGGCGACCGCGGTCGCCAGTACGGCGAGAACGCGCTTCATCGAGGGTGTCTCCTCTTTCGTCTTGCCTTCAGCGGACGCGGGCGCGTCCGCGGGAGTTCTTGCGCAGGCCGGGCGAGACCACCAGCCACTGCACGCCTGCCAGCAGCAGCTCCACCACGATCGCCAGCGCGGCGATGAGCAGCGCGCCCCCGGCCATCTGGGGGAACTCGCGCAGGGCGTTGCCGTCGATGACGTACCGGCCGAACCCGCCGAGGGACACCACGGCCGCGATGGTCGCGGTCGCGATGACCTGCAGGGTCGCCGAGCGCAGCGCACCGAAGATCAACGGCAGTGCGTTGGGCAGCTCGACCTTGACCAGCACGTCCCACTCGCTCATGCCCATCCCGCGCGCGGCGTCCACGACGGCCCGGTCGACGTTGCGCACGCCCGCGTACGTGCCCGCGAGCAGCACCGGAATCGCCAGCAGCACCAAGGCGATGGTCACCGCCTCGAAGGCCAGCGTCAGGCCCAGCACGAGCACCAGGAGGATCAGCACGCCGAGCTCGGGCAGCGCCCGGAAGGAGTTCACGATCCCGACGACGACCGTGCCGCCGCGGCCGGTGTGCCCGATGTAGGCGCCGAGCGGGATGGCGATCACGGCGGCGATCAGCACCGCGACGCCGGTCAGCTGCAGGTGTTCGAGCAGCCGCTGCGGGATTCCGGCGATGCCGAGGGTGGTCTTCCAGTTGTTCGGGTCGGTCAGCCACTCGATGACCTGGTCGAAGACGTTCACCCCGCCACCGCCTTCCGGTTCCAGGGGGCCAGCGCGCGCCCGGCCAGCGCCAGCAGCCCGTCGGCGACGAGGGCGAGCAGCACGATCAGCACGACGCCGCCGACGATCTCCTGGTAGTTCGGCGGTGTGGTCTGGAAGCCCTGCAGCAGGAAGAACCCGAGGCCACCGACGCCGATGATCTGGCCGACCGCGACCAGGCTGATGTTGGACACCGCCGCCACCCGCAGACCGGCGACCAGCACCGGTACCGCCAGCGGCAGCTCGACGGCGAAGAACCGGCCCGCGGTGCGGTAGCCCATCGCCGAGGCGGCCTGCAGCACCGAGTCCGGGACAGCGGCCAGCGCGTCGGCGATCGAGCGGACCAGCAGCGCCACCGTGTAGATGGTCAGCGCGGCCTGCACGTTGATCGGGTCGAGCACCTTGGTGCCCAGCAGCAGCGGCATCATCACGAACAGCGCCAGCGACGGGATCGTGTAGAGCAGCGCCGACACCGGGACCAGCACCGCCCTGGCCACCCGCCACCGGTTGGCGACCCAGCCCAGCGGCAGCGACAGCAGGAGCCCGACCACGACCGGGACCAGCGCCAGCTGCACGTGGTCGACGGCGACCGAGAGCATCTCCGGCAGGTGGTCGATGATCCAGTTCACGAGGGCACCCCACCCGAGCGCCGCGCGGCGTCGAGCACCTTGAGCACCGCCTCCGCGGTGACCCCGCCGACCAGCGCGCCCTCGGAGTCGACGGCGATCCCGGTGCCGGACGGGGAGCTGAGCGCGGAGTCGAGCGCGGCGCGCAGCGAGCCTGCCGACGCGGAGTCGGCGACGTAGAGGGAACCGCCCTCGACGAGGTCGGTCGAGCGGACCTCACCTTCCACAGTGGACTTCGCGGACAGCCAGCCGAGCGGCCTTCGCTTGTCGTCCACCACAACCGTCCACCCGGCCACCGCCCGCGCGGGCTCGCCCAGCGCGAGGGTGGGCAGCTCGGCGATCTCGACGCCGTGCGCGGAAAGGAAACCCAGCGCGCGGTAACCGCGGTCGCGGCCGACGAAACCGGCCACGAAGTCGTCCACCGGCTTGGCCAGCAGCGTCGCCGGGGTGTCGTACTGGGCGAGCGCACCGCCCACGCGCAGCACGGCCACCTTGTCGCCGAGCTTGATCGCCTCGTCGATGTCGTGGGTGACGAACACGATCGTCTTGCCGAGCTCGGACTGCAGGCGCAGCAACTCCTCCTGCAGGTCGTCGCGCACCACCGGGTCGACGGCGCTGAACGGCTCGTCCATCAGCAGCACCGGCGGGTCGGCGGCGAGCGCGCGGGCGACCCCCACCCGCTGCTGCTGGCCGCCGGAGAGCTGCGCGGGGTAGCGCCCGGCCAGCTCGCGCGGCAACCCGACGGTGTCGAGCAGCTCCTCGGCGCGGCGGCGGGCGGCGGACTTCTTGGTGCCCAGCAACATCGGGACGGTGGCGACGTTGTCCAGGACGGTGCGGTGCGGGAACAGGCCCGCGTTCTGGATGACGTAGCCGATGCCGCGGCGCAGGGTGGCCGGGCGCTGCGAGCGGATGTCGACGCCGTTGAGCAGGATCGTGCCGGAGGTGGCCTCGACCATCCGGTTGATCATGCGCAGCGAGGTGGTCTTGCCGCAGCCGGACGGGCCGACCAGGACGGTGATCCTGCCGTCGTCGATGGTGAGGTCGAGGTTGTCCACCGCCACCGTGCCGTCGTCGTAGCGCTTGGTCACGGATTGGAACTCGATCACACGGGACCCCTCGGTCGGCACGGCCCCTAGCCAGCCGTGGACCGGTCGACCTTAACTCGAACGGCTGACACGGGCAGGCTGTTTCACGATGTGGCTGCTGACCGGCGGCCGGGTCCCGGCGCTCTTGGCGGTTCTCCTACGCTCATCTGCTTGTGGCCGACTCCGCGTCCAGTTACCTCACCGCCCTGGGCGTGCACGCCCGTCCACTGCGCACCGTGCTCGACCTGCTCTGTTCGGGCTGGCACGGCCTCGACGAGCTGGTCAGGACCACCGCGGTGCCGAGGCGGACGGTGCAGGAGCTGATCTCCGCGCTCGGCGCGGACGCCGAAAACGAGGCGGGCTCATGGCGGGTGGCGCCGTCCAGGGTGGACGACTACCTGGCGTTGACCGCGCCCCGACCGGACCGCCCGGACGGGGAATTGACCGCCACGTACGAGGCGTATCTCACCGATGTGCCCACCCCCTCACGTGCCCTGGACCACGTCCAGGCCGACGCCGCGACCATGCTGCGGCGGGCCCGCTGGCTGGACCAGACCTACGACCTCGCGGGCGCCAGGCTGCTGTGCGTCGGCGACCACGACCTGACCGCGCTGGCGGTGTGCACGCTGCGCCCCGAGCTGTCGGCAACCGTGGTCGACGTCGACGAGCGGCTGCTGGAGTACGTCGACCGCACCGCGCGCGCCCGTGGTCTGGACATCCGCTGCCGCTACGCCGACTTCCGGCTCGCCCTGCCGCCGTCAGTGGTCGGCACAGCGGACCTGGTCTTCACCGATCCGCCGTACACCCCGGAAGGCATGCGGCTGTTCCTGGCCAGGGCCATCGAGTCCCTGCGCGACCCCGAGGGCCGCGCGATCGTGGCCTACGGGTACAGCTCGCGCACGCCCGCGCTGGGGTTGAAGGTCCAGCAGGAGATCCAGCGGCTGGGGCTGGTGTTCGAGGCCGTGCTGCCCGCGTTCAACCGCTACCACGGCGCCCAAGCCGTCGGCAGCGCGAGCGATTTGTACGTGCTGCAGCAGACTTCCCGCTCCTCGCGCCTGGCCGAAGCCGCCGTCCGCGACCTGCTGTCGGGCATCTACACCCACGGCCCGCAATCCATCGAAGCGGCCGCCACCCCCGCCGAAGCCATCGCCGAACTCGTCCGCCTCACCTCCGCCACCCCCACCGCCCCGGCGTGGACGGACCCGGTGCGCGCCAACGGCCCCGTCGCCTACGACCTGACCGCCGACCCCGGCTCCTGGCTGGCCCGAGTCCTCCTGGCCGGTCCCCCCACCGTCCTGGGCGCCCTGGTCCCCAACAACCACCCGGACATCGTCGACCAGCGCTCACAGCAGGCGTTGTCAGACCTGGTGCGCGACAAGTACACCCTGACCTACCACCGAAGCCTGGCCACCGGCCGCCACGCCGTGGTTCTAGCGTCCCCTGTGGACACATCGAGCGTCCGCACCACCCTCCTGTCGCGCGTCCACGGCAAACTGGCCAACATCTGGCGCGAAGCCCTGATCGCCGATTCCAAGGGCACCCTCACCAAACGCGAAGCCCGAGACCGCGTAACCACCCTCCTCCCCACCCCCGACGACGCCGACGAGCGCCTGATCGACCTACCCCTACACCGAATCCGAGCCATCCTCGCCGCAGCCGACTAAGCCGCCGCTACTCCAGACGACCGCACCCCTGTATAGGGGGTATAAACGAGCCTGTGAGCTGGCGAGATGAGCTGAACAGCATCCGAGTCGACCCCGATCCCCTGCGGCGGGCCCGGCGCGCTGGCGAACTCGGCGACGCCTACCGGCAGCGGCAGAACGAGTTGGCCAGGCTGCGCCGGGCCGCGATCGACGAAGCTCGGGCGCTGGGGATGAGCTACACCGAGATCGCCACCGCCTTCGGGGTGAGCAAGGGCCGGATCACCCAGATCCGCACCACCGCGCCGCCACCGGAGCGGGCGTTCTTCGGCGTGGGCCCGGTCGTCGTCGGGGTGCCCTTGCGCCACGGGGTGGACGACCGCGCGCGGAGCTACATCGACGCGGCCGACGCGAGTGCGCAACGTGGCGTGGAGCGGCTGTTGTCCGAGTTGGCGCTCTCGGCGAAGTTCGAGGTGATCAAGGCTGATCGCGCGGAACTGTTCGAGGGTGACGCGGTGGTCGTCTGCGGGCCCAAGTCAGCGCCGATCGGCGCGGCGTTGCTCGCGAGAGACCCCTGGCTGATCATGACCAAGGTCGATGACCGTTGGTGGATAACGGATCGGGAGTCCGGCACCAGGTACGGCTCCCAGCGCAACGACGCGACACCGACCGAGGCCGATCTCGGCTACCTGGCCCGCCACAACATCGACGGCCGAACCGTCGTCCACGTCGCGGGCATCAGCGCGTACGGATCACACGGCGTGGTCCACTACCTCACCCACAACCTCGCTGAACTCTGGGAATCCACGGGGGAAGCGGAGTTCAGCGCGATCATCCGCTGCGAGTACACAGAGGACTCCATCGTGAGCAGCGAGCTCATCGCAGACCCGACGACGTGGTGACGGACACCCACCACTCGTCGGCTCAGGTGCCGCGGGGGATGTGGACCGGGCCGAGTTTCAGGATCTCCCGGAACTCCTTGGCGGGCAACGGTTTTGACAGCAGCCAGCCCTGGTAGGCGTCCACGCCCACGCCGCGGAGCACGTGGAACTGGGTCGCGTTCTCCACGCCCTCGGCCACACAGCTGCGCCCCATCGCGCGGGCCATGTCCACCAACGCGCGCGCCACCGCGAAGTCCGAGGCGTCCGTGGCCACACCGGAGACGAAGCGGCGGTCGATCTTGATGATCTGGGCGGGGAGTTCCTTGAGCCGGGCCAGCGACGAGTAGCCGGTGCCGAAGTCGTCGACGGCGAAGCGGACGCCGCGGTCGACGAGTTCGGCCATCGCTTCCCGGCTGCGCGAGGGCAGGTCGATCAGGCTGGTCTCGACCAGTTCGAGCACCACCCGGTCCCACGCGATCCCGGTCGCCGCCACCGAGGCCGAGACCACGTCGACGAACTCGGGGTCGCCGGGGACCAGGCCCGACAGGTTGACCGCGATGCCGACGCCGCCGCCGAGGATGGCGCCGCAGAGCTGGGGCCATTCGGCGGCCTCGGTGAAGGCGGCGCGCAGGACCCAGCGGTCGAGTTCGCCGAGCAGGTCGCCCTGTTCGGCCACGGGCAGGAAGTCGCCGGGGTAGAGCAGGCCGCGCTCGGGGTGCGGCCAGCGCACCAGCGCCTCGGCCGAGAGCACCGCGCCGTCGGGGCCGACCACCGGCTGGTAGTGCAGCACCAGCTGGTCGTTCATGATCGCCTCGCGGAGCTGGCCCTCGAGCAGCATCTGGCTGTTGGCCGAGGCGATCAGCTTGTCCGAGGCGATGGACACCCGGCCGGTCCCGCGCGCCTTCGCGGCGAACATCGCGGCGTCGGCGTAGCGCAGCAGGTCAGCGCCGCTGGTCTCCGGGCCGCTGGGGACCGCGGCCCCGATGCTGGCCGACACGCGCAACAACTGGTCACGGACCGGGACGGCGGTGCGCAGCAGGCTGGCCACCTGGTTGGCCAGCGCCTCGACCCCGCCCGCCTCCTCCACGTCGGAGCAGATGATCACGTACTCGTCGCCGGACATCCTCGCCACCGTGCAGCTCGGCGGCAGCCCGCGCTCCAACCGCCTGGCCAGCGCGGTGATCAGCTCGTCGCCGACGTCGTGGCCGAGCGAGTCGTTGACCCGCTTGAAGTTGTCCACGTCGCAGAACAGCAGCGCGATCCGCTCGTAGTCCCGGCCGCCGAGCAGCTTGCCGAGCAGTTCCTTGACCGCCGCACGCCCCGGCAGGCCTGTCAGCTCATCGTGTGTCGCCTGGTAGCGCAGTCGCTCGGCCGCGCGGCGACGGTCCGTGACGTCGGCGAACACCACCAGCCAGAACCGCTGCCCGTCGTCGGCGACCGACACCGTGGCGTTGAGCTCGCAGTACACCGGCTTGCCGGTCGCGGTCACCAGCACCCGCTGGCCGCTGTGGAACGAGTGCGACTCCCGGCCCCGCCGCGCCTCCCGGTCGTCGGGGTGGGTCAGCTGCTCGGCGGTCATCCCGCGCAGCCGCTCCAGGTCCAGCCCCAGCAGCGAGCACAGCGCGTCGTTGGCGTCGACCAGCCGCTCGGCGTCGTCGAACAGCGCGATCCCGACCGGCGTGATCGCCACCAGGTCGGTGAACCGCTTGCTGGAGCGCTGCATCCTGGTCTCGGTGGAGCGCTGCTCGGTGACGTCCTGCGCGGTGCCGATCATGACGTTGCGGTCGTTGTCGGTGCCCGCCGCCTCGCCGCGCACCCGGAACACCCGGCGCTTGCCGTCCGGGCGGATCACCCGGTGCTCGCACTCCACCGGCCGCCGGGTGCCTGCCAGCTCCTGCCACCGCTGGTCGACCCAGCCGCGGTCGTCCGGGTGCACCAGCCGCAGGTAGTCCCGGTAGGTGATCTTGGTGCCCGCCTCGACGCCGAAGAGCTCGTAGAGCATCGACGACCACAGGCACTCGCCGCTGACGGTGTGCCACTCCCAGGTGCCCAGCCTGGCCACCCGCTGCGCCTCGCGGAACAGCCGCCCGTCCTGGCTCAGCTGCCGCTCCAGCGCGCGGAACCGGGTGAAGTCCTGCACGGTGCCGTGCACCCGGACCACGCGCCCGCCCGGCTCGAACTCCGGGCGGGCGCGGACCAGGTACGACCGCTTCCCCGTGTCGTCGCGGACCTCCAGCTCCAGCGGCTGCGACGAGCGCCTGGCCCGCAGCGCCGCCTGGAAGTCGTTGAGCACGGGCAGGTCTTCGGGGTGCACCAGCGCGAGCAGGTCGGTCAGCGTCGCGCGGGCGGGCAGCCCGCACAGCCCGCGCAGGCCGTCGGACAGGTAGGCCTCGCCGGTGCTCACGTCCAGCGTCCAACTGCCCATCCGGGCTATCCGCTGGGCCTCCAGCAGCAGGGCGCGTTCGGCCGCCGGGTCGTCGGCGAACCCCACGACGTCCGGTCGGGCCAGGTCGGGTGCGAGCACCCGACCCGCGTCGCTGTCGAACCCGCCGGGTGGCAGCGCGATCCCGGGGAGTCCGGCGCGCACGACATGCTCGGCCACGGCGCGTTCCCTCCACCCTCGAGTAGGCGGGTGGGGCACCTGCCGAGCATCCCGCCGGCTCTCAGGCTACCCCGTCCACCCGCGCCGCCCGTGCCACAGCCGCCGCGACCTCGGGGGCGACCCTCGGGTCCAGCGCGCTCGGCACGATCTTGTCCGGCGCGAGGTCGTCCGCGGCGACCGCGGCGATGGCGTCGGCCGCGGCCAGCTTCATCGCCTCGGTGATCCGCCTGGCACCCGCGTCCAGCGCGCCGCGGAAGATCCCGGGGAAGGCCAGCACGTTGTTGATCTGGTTAGGGAAGTCGCTGCGACCGGTCGCGACGATGGCGGCGTGCCGGGCGGCGACCTCAGGGTGGATCTCCGGGTCCGGGTTCGACAGCGCGAACACGATCGAGTCGTCGGCCATGGTCGCGACCAGTTCCTCGGGCAGGGTGCCCGCGGAGAGCCCGACGAACACATCCGCCCCGCGCAGCGCCTCGACGGGACCGCCGCGCAGCCCGGAGGCGTTGGTGACCTCGGCCAACTCGGCCTTGACCGGGTTCAGGTGCTCGCGGCCGGAGTGGATGATCCCGCGCGAGTCCAGCAGCGTGACTTCACCCGCCCCCGCGGCGATGAGGATCTTCGCGCAGGCCACGCCAGCCGCGCCCGCACCGGCGATGACCACGCGCTGGTCGGCGATGTCCTTGGCCAGCACGGTGTTGGCCCCGCGCAGCGCCGCGAGCAGCACGATCGCGGTGCCGTGCTGGTCGTCGTGCATGACCGGGCAGTCCAGCGCCTCGATCAACCGCTGCTCCAACTCGAAGCAGCGCGGCGCCGAGACGTCCTCCAGGTTGACCGCGCCGAAGGAGGGCCGCAGCCGCACCAGGGTCTCGACGATCTCGTCCACATCGGTCGTGTCCAGCACCAGCGGGATCGAGTCGAGCCCGCCGAAGGTCTTGAACAGCGCCGCCTTGCCCTCCATGACCGGCAGCGACGCGGCCGCGCCGATGTCGCCGAGGCCCAGCACCGCCGTGCCGTCGGAGACCACCACGACCAGGCGCGACGCCCAGGTGTAGCGGTCGGCCATGGCCCTGTCCTCGGCGATCGCGCGGCTCACCTTGGCCACCCCGGGGGTGTAGGCGATCGACAGCGAACGCGGGTCGGCCAGCGGCTTGGTCACCGCGACGCCGAGCTTGCCGCCCTCGTGCGCGGCGAAGATCTCCTCGTCGGTGACGGGGGTGCCGGTCCTCTCGTTCAACGCGGTCATGCGTCCTCCTGGATCTCGCTGCGAGTGCTCGACGCAGGGCTGGCGCGGAGCGGATGGGTGTCGCGGACGCGCGCCAACGGCACACCTGGTGCGCGTGGGGGGTCCGCGGGACGTGTGCGGAGTCGGTGGTTCGGCTGCCTGTGTGCGGCCCGGGGCCGGTACCCCGGGGTGTGGGGACGGCGGCCGCGAGGCGCTGCGGTGGCCACAGTCTGCCAGCACCCGGACACCGGTGTCTGCGGTGGGGATCACATCGTGGGCGGCATTTTCCGCAGGTCAGGGCCGGTTTCCCAAGACGTCCGTCCGGTTTTCTAGGTGCGTGCTAGCGCTGACTAACGTTTTCGCTGCGTGACCAGCGCCTGCTGCGGGGTGGGCGCGGCGGCCGCCTTAGGCTTCAGCCATGCAGGCACGAGAGCTGCGCGTCCCCGACGCCTTCGAGTTCACCCCGCGCACCTTCCCCGACGCGCGCGGCGTGTTCGTCTCCCCGTTCCAGGGCGAGTCGTTCGCCAAGGCCGTGGGCCACCCGTTCACCGTCGCGCAGACCAACCACAGCCGCTCCCGCAAGGGCTCCGTCCGCGGCCTGCACTTCGCCGACGTGCCCCCCGGCCAGGCGAAGTACGTCTACTGCCCGCAGGGCGCCCTGCTGGACTTCGTCGTCGACATCCGGGTCGGCTCGCCCACCTTCGGCGTCTGGGACGTGGTCCGGCTGGACCCGGTCGACTTCCGCGCCGTGTACGTGCCGGAGGGCGTCGGCCACGGCTTCGTCGCACTCGAGGACGACACCGTCATCTCGTACCTGTGCTCCACCGGCTACAACCCGTCCGCCGAGCGCGGGATCAACCCGCTCGACCCGGCGCTCGCGCTGCCCTGGGCCCCCGACCTGGAGCCCCTGATGTCCGACAAGGACGTCGCTGCGCCATCACTGGCCGAGGCCGAAGCCGCGGGACTGCTGCCGAACTACGCCGACTGCGTGGAGTGGTACAGCAAGCTGCGCGCGGGCTAGAGCCGTCCGGGGTTTGGCCACAGCCGGAACCTGACGACCGCGTGCACGTCCGCCGGTCCCAAAGTCCGGGAATCGGTCGACGCGAACGGGTTGTCCCCCTCCACGTGCCACCCCGCCCCATCCCGCCGCACAACCCGCTTCACCGACACCTGCCCCGGCCGCCGCTCCCAAGTCACCACCACGACGTCCCCCGTTCGGGGCACCCCCTTGACCGCCACCACCGTGTCCCCGTCCCGCAACGCGGGCGACATGGAAGGCCCCCGAACCCGCACCCGGCGCACCGGCATCCACCCCATGACCACCTGATCACCTCCACCTGCCCGCAGATGATGCCGGGAGTAGGGTCGACCCCGTCGGAGCATCCTGCCCATGGAGGAACAATGCGACTACTGTCGCGCCTGCTAGCCCCCCGTCTGGAGGCCACCGCCCACTGCGACCTCCCCTGCGGTGTCTACGACCCAGCGCAGGCCCGCATCGAGGCCGAGTCGGTCAAGGCGGTGCAGCAGAAGTACCAGGACAACGAGGACCCCGAGTTCCGCACCCGGGCCATCTTGATCGCCGAGCAGCGAAGCGACCTGGTCAAGCACCACCTGTGGGTCCTGTGGACCGACTACTTCAAGCCCCCGCACTTCGAGAAGTACCCGAACCTGCACGACCTGTTCAACCGCGCCACCAAGGCCGCGGGCGCGAGCGGGACCAAGGGCTCCATGGACCCGGCCACCGGCCAGGCCCTGCTCGACCTGATCGCCGAGATCGACAAGATCTTCTGGGAGACCAAGCAGGCGTGAGGCTCTAGCGCTCTAAACGGCGCCGTTCAACGGGGGGGACCCGTTGGGCGGCGCCGTTTGCCTTGCCAGGTCGACGAGGCGCCCGGGGTACGGTTGTTGTCGCGCATCCGCTGGGGTACTGAGCTGGTTAGATCCGGGGTATGACCGTCTATCTGCTCAGGCACGGGGCTACCGAGTGGTCGGACACCGGGAGGCACACCGGGCGGACGGATGTGCCGCTTACGGGGGTGGGTGAGGAGCGGGCCAGGCAGGTCGGGGGTTTGCCCAAGGACGTCCCCGTCTTGTGCAGCCCGAGGAGTCGGGCGGTCAGGACGGCTGAGTTGGCTGGGCTCACGGTCACTGAAGTCACCGAAGACCTCGCCGAGTGGGACTACGGGGATTACGAGGGGCTCACCACGGCGGAGATCCGGGAGAGTGTGCCGGGGTGGACTGTGTGGACGCATCCTTGCCCCAATGGGGAGACCGCCGAGGAGGTCACCGCGCGGGCACGTAGGGTGCTTGACCGGGTGCAGGATGCGGTGTTGGTGGGGCACGGGCACTTCAGCCGGGTACTGGCCGCGGTCTGGATCGGCCAGGTGGCGGGGTTCGGGGTTCACTTCAGGCATGATCCGGCTACGGTCACGGTGCTCGGCCACGAGCGGGAGTCGCCGCAGATCGTCAGAATTGGAGTCAGCAGTTGAGCATTCGGCGCGTTGCACCGTCCGATGTGGACGCCATTGTCGGACTCGTGTACGAGTTGGCCGAGTACGAGCGGGCCAGGCACGAGTGCCACCTCACCGCCGAGCAGCTCACCGCGGCGTTGTTCGGTGAGCGACCGGCCCTCTACGGTCATGTGGCCGAAGTGGACGGTCAGGTGGTCGGTTGTGCATTGTGGTTCTTGAACTTCTCCACCTGGCGCGGTGTGCACGGGATCTACCTGGAAGACCTCTACGTCACGCCGAGCATGCGGGGGCACGGCTTGGGCAGGGCGTTGCTGCAGACCCTCGCCAAGGAGTGCGTCGACAAGGGGTTCCAGCGGCTCGAGTGGTCGGTGCTGGACTGGAACGAGCCCGCCATCGGCTTCTACAAGTCGCTCGGCGCCATCCCGATGGACGAGTGGACCGTCTACCGGCTCACCGACCAGGCGCTCACAGATCTCGGTACATGATGTGGACCGGCACCCGCCCCAGCGCCGGGTGCCGGAACCCGCCGGGGATGGTCGCGACGATCTCGAAGCCCAGGGACTTCCACAGGGCCACGGCGCCGGTGTTGGTCGAGATCACGGCGTTGAACTGCATGCCCGTGTACCCCGCGGCGCGGGCGTGCGCGAGAACCTCGGTGGCCAAGCGGCGGCCGATACCTTCACCTGCGCGCGAGGGGTCGACCATGAAGCCCGCGTTGGCGATGTGGTCGCCGAGGCCGGGCTGGTTGGGCTTGAGCAGGGCCGTGCCGACAACGTCATCACCGTCGACGGCGACGAAGACCTCGCCTGCCATCCACAGCGCGCGGGCGGCGTCCGAGTCGGTCGCCGGGTCCCACATGTAGGTGGTGCCGGTGGCCACGACCCGGTGCCACAGCGGCCAGATGCGGTCCCACTCGTCCGCCGCGGCCAGCCGGATGATCACTCTTCCCCCTGGGCCCAGCGGTTGGTCGTCGCGTGGAAGAGCATCACCAGGGCCGCCAGGCACAGCACCCCGACCGGCACCCCGTACTCCGGGCGGCCGGACGGGCCCGCGGCGTACCAGGCCACCCCCAGCAGCAGGACCTGGATGACGATCGCCGGGCTGCGGGCCCACGTCTTACCTATGAGCAGGCCGATGCCGCAGGCCAGCACCGCCGCGGCCAGCACCGCGAAGTACGCCGCCTCGCCAAAAACGTTGCCGCCCATCTCCGATTCGCCGGACAGGCCCCTGACCAGCAGCAACACGGTGAACACGAGCGCGGCGACGCCCTGGAGGCCGACGATGGCGCCCGCGGCGCGGACGGTGCGGGGGGCGGCGGAGGACAGTGGCACGACGGCCTTCCCGAGTCGGTGGCTAGCGCACGATGACCCTGCGTGCACACCGCCGATCGTAGGCCACCCGGACGGCCGGTCGTGCCGGGCGAGCGGGACGGGCAAGATCAGCGGTGTCAGCTCCTCGCGGTACGACGGGACAGACGGTCGTCTGGGTGCACCTGCCGAACCCGAGGTCGAGGCAAGGGGAAGGAGCCGCGCCCTCGGCGAACGTGTGTCACCCCTCACCACCTGGCTCGGGCGGCGGGTAATCCCGCCTGCCTCGCTTACCCTCGGGTAATGCGCGCTGTCCTCGTGGTGAACCCGCAGGCGACCGCCACCACCCCGGCGGGTCGGGACGTGCTGGCGCACGCCCTGGCCAGCCAGGTGAAGCTGGAGGTCGTCGAAACCGACTACCGCGGTCACGCCCTCACCGCCGCCGCGCAGGCGGCGGTCGACGGCGCGGACCTCGTGGTCGCGCACGGCGGCGACGGCACCGTCAACGAGGTCGTCAACGGCCTCTTGGCGGCGGGACCCTCCGGAGCCACGCCGATGCTGGGCGTGGTCCCCGGCGGTTCGGCGAACGTGTTCGCCCGCGCGCTCGGCCTGCCGCGCAACCCCGTCGAGGCGACGCACGTGCTGTTGCGGGCGATCGAGGAGGGGCGCAGCCGCCGGGTCGGGCTCGGGTTGGTCGAGTCCGGGTCGTCGCGGCGGTGGTTCACCTTCAACGCGGGCCTGGGCTGGGACGCCGACGTCGTCGCGGACGTGGACCGCAGGCGGGGCAAGCGCGCCAGCCCGTCGCTCTACGCGCGGGTGTCCATCGCCCGCTACGCCCGCCCCAAGCACAACCGCCCGGACCTGACGGTGGAGCTGCCCGGGGAGGACCCGATCACCGGGCTCCGGCTGGCGTTCGTCTCCAACACCGACCCCTGGACCTACCTCGGCGCGCGGCCGATCCACCTCAACCCGGGCTGCGGCTTCGAGACCGGGCTCGGTTTCTTCTCGCTGCGCACCCTGAGCGCGCCCACCGTGCTGCGGCACTTCCGGCAGGCGCTGAGCGACAAGGGTGTGCGGCGTGGGAAGAACCTGGTGCGCCGGGACGACGTGGCGAGGATCGTGGTGAGCGCACCGGAGCCGGTCCGGCTGCAGTGCGACGGCGACCTGATCGGGGAGCGCACGCGAGTGGAGTTCGTGTCCGTCCCTTCCGCACTCGCGGTCGCTGTGGTCTAGACCACAATTCCAGCCGGTCACCGGGCCGCCCGGACGGGTGCGGACACCGCCCCGGACGTACGACCCGAGCGGACCGCGTCGTGATCAAATTGTTGCGCTCCGCACTCGCAGGTCGCTGACCAGCCACTTTCGGGTGAGTTCACTCACCGGGCGGAGAAGAAGTCTTGACATCTCCCCGGTTCGTGAAAGCATTCACAAGCACCCCGACGACCGGATGACGACTAGAGGCGCGCCCACACGCGCCCGAGCGAGGAGCAGTAGAAATGGACTGGCGCCACCGCGCGGCCTGCCGTGACGAGGACCCCGAGCTGTTCTTCCCAGTGGGAACCAGCGGTCCGGCGATCCTGCAGGTCTCCGAGGCGAAGGCCGTTTGCCACCGCTGCCCCGTCGCTTCCAACTGCCTGTCCTGGGCGCTCGAAAGCGGCCAGGATGCTGGCGTTTGGGGCGGTATGAGTGAGGACGAGCGTCGCGCGCTCAAGCGCCGCAACGCCCGTACTCGGGCCCGGAGCAACGTCTAATTGCCTAGAACGACCGAAACGGCCCCCACCGCACACCGCGGCTGGGGGCCGTTTCACGTCACGGGTCACCAATTCATTGGATTGGTGAAAGAGTGGCACATTTCGTCAAAGGGCTAACGGCGGTGGGAAAGCGGTACGCGCAGGACCGCTTCAGTACCGCTTTCCTCGCGGCGGCGCAGCGACAGCGAGCCGCGCAGTTCCGATTCGACCAGGGTGCGCACGATCTGCAGGCCGAGCCCGTTGGTCCGCTCCAGGGAGAAACCGGGTGGCAGGCCGCGGCCGTCGTCGGCGACCAGGACGTCGAGCCAGCGGGCGGAGCGGGTCGCCGTGACGACCACCTCGCCGGAGGAGCCGGGCGGGAAGGCGTGCTCGACGGCGTTCTGGATGAGCTCGGTCAGCACCATCACCAGCGGGGTCGCCGTCTCCGCGGCGACCACACCGAACTGTCCACTCTTGCGCACCTTCACGTGGCTCTCGGCCACCGCGACGTCCCCGACCACCGGGATCACCTTGTCCACCAAGGCGTCCAGGTCGACCCGTTCGTCTACTGACGTAGACAGCGTCTCGTGCACCATCGCGATCGCGGCCACCCGGCGCACCGACTCGGCCAGCGCCTCCTTGGCCTCGGGGCTGCTGGTGCGCCGCGACTGCAGGCGCAGCAACGCGGCCACGGTCTGCAGGTTGTTCTTCACCCGGTGGTGGATCTCGCGGATCGTCGCGTCCTTGGACAGCAGCGCCCGGTCCCTGCGCCGCACCTCGGTCACGTCCCGGCACAGCACCAGCGCGCCAGCCGCCTTGCCGCCCGGCCGCAGCGGCAGCGCCCGGAACAGCACCGCGGCGCCGCGGCGGGACTCGGCCTCGGTGCGCATCCCCGGCTGGCCGTCGAGTGCGGACACGATCCGCTGCGCCACCTCGGTCGCGTCGAACGGGTCGCCGATCAGCGACCGGGTCAGCGGGGCCAGCCGCACGCCGACCAGGTCGGAGGCGTGCCCCATCCGGTGGTACGCCGAGAGCGCGTTGGGGCTGGCGAACACCACCGCCCCCGCGGTGTCGAGCCGGATCAGGCCGTCGCCGACCCGGGGGCTGGTGTGCACGTCCGGTGACGGCTCGGTGGTCGGGAACGTCCCGTCGGCCACCATCTGGCACAGGTCACCGGCGATGCCGAGGTAGGCGATCTCCAGCGCGCTGGGCACCCTGGGCACCGCGAGGTTGGTCTCGCGCGAGAGCGCCGCGATGACCTCGCCGGCGAAGGTGACCGGGATGACCTCCCGGCGCACCGGCACCCCCAGGTACCAGCGGGGGTCCTCCTCGCGGCAGATGCGCCGCTCGGCGATGGCCCGCCGCAGCTGCGGGTGCTCCTGGGCGTTGGTGTGGCTGGCGACGACGTCCTCGGGGTGCGCGGTCGGCCCGGTGGTCGGCCTGGCCTGGGCGACGCAGATGTAGCGGCCCTGCGCCCCCGGCGGCAGCGGCGTGCCGTCCGCGGCGGTCTCGGGCACCCAGAGCAGGAAGTCCGCGAACGACAGGTCCGACAGCAGCTGCCACTCCGCGACCACCGTTTGCAGGTGGTCGACGGCGCCCCCGGACAGACCGGTGTGCTCGGCGAGCAGGTCCGACAGTGTCGACAACGGCTTCGTGCCCCCGGCTACTCGACGACGGCGATCAGGTCGTGCTCCTGGACCACGTCGCCCTCCTTGACCGCGAGCCGGGTGAGCGTCCCGTTCTCCTCGGTGAGCACCGGGATCTCCATCTTCATCGACTCCAGGATGACGACCGTGTCCCCCTCGACCAGTGCGTCACCCTCCCTGGCCACCACGTTGAGCACGTTGGCGACCATCTCGGCGTGGATCTCGTGGGCCATCTGCCCGACTCCCCTTCGGCTGGCGCTGGTGTGTTCCCCGGCGACAATCCAACCACGACCGGGCCCCGCCAGGACGACAACGCGGGCGTGGCAAAATTGTGCACTCAAGCCAAACGCTCGACCGAGGAGGCAGCATGTCGAAGCGCGCACGCAAGCGTCGCGACCGCAAGAGGGGCGGCGCGAACCACGGCAAGCGCCCCAACGCCTGAGCACCAGCTCCCAGCGCGTCGAAGGCCCCGGTACCCATTCGGTACCGGGGCCTGTTCGCGTGGTCGGCGGCCGCGACCGGGCTCAGTCGTCGCGCTGTCCTTCGACCGGGGCACTGGTGCTGACCACCTCGACGTGGCCGCCGCGGTGCTGGATGACGGTCTCCCGGATGGACGCGCGGACCCGCTCGCGGAACTCGTCCGGCGCCTGGTCGCCGCCGCACTTGCGCGCCAGCAGGACCTTGAGCTGCTCGTACAGGCCGTACTGGGCCAGGCACGGGCTGCACTCGTCGAGGTGCTGGCGCAGCGTCTCGCGCCGACCGGGGTCGCACTCGCTGTCGAGGAACAGCCACACCTCGGACAGCACGTCCGAGCAGGGCGTCTTCTCGGCGCTCACGCTCCGGTCACCTCCCGGACGAACCCGCGGTCGCGGGCGACATCGGCGAGCAGGTCGCGCAGCTGGCGCCTACCCCGGTGCAATCGCGACATCACGGTACCGATCGGCGTCCCCATGATCTCCGCGATCTCCTTGTAGGCGAACCCCTCGACGTCGGCGAGGTAGACCGCGAGCCGGAACTCCTCCGGCAGCTGCTGCAGCGCCTGCTTGACGTCGTCGTCGGGCAGCAGGTCCATCGCCTCGGCCTCGGCCGAGCGCAGCCCGCTGGAGGTGTGGCTCTCCGCCTTGGCCAGCTGCCAGTCGGTGATCTCGTCGGTCGGCGCCTGCACCGGCTGCCGCTGCCGCTTGCGGTAGCCGTTGATGTAGGTGTTGGTCAGGATGCGGTAGAGCCACGCCTTGAGGTTGGTCCCGGCGGAGAACGACTCGAACGCGGCGAAGGCCTTGAGGTAGGTCTCCTGAACCAGGTCCTCGGCGTCGGCCGGGTTGCGCGTCATCCGCAGCGCCGCGGCGTAGAGCTGGTCGAGCAGCGGCATGGCGTCGCGCTCGAACCGGTCGGCCCGCACTGCCGGGGTCTCCGGTTCGGTCTGGGCGTCGGTGCGGGGCACCGGGCTCCTTTCGGGGGCTCGCACACCCGTGTTCAGGTGCGCATACGGCACCTTCGAGCTTACGCGGCCGCGTGCCCGCGAGCCGCCTTCCGCGAGCCGCACCCCGGCAACCCGCCGGTCCACCACCGCACCTGTCTGCACACCCGTGTCAACACCGACCGGGCGCGGCCCATTCCCCTACGCTGCTGCCCGTGGCAGGACAGGGAACCCCGGCGACGGCGCTGCTGACCAAGCGCGGGGTCGAGCACAAGGTGCACTCGTACGAGCACGACCCCCGCGAGGCTTTCGGCCTGGAGGCCGCCGCGGCCCTTGGTGTCGAGCCGTCTCGGGTGTTCAAGACCCTGTTGGCCGAGGTCGACGGGGTGTTGACGGTCGGGGTGGTGCCGGTCGACGCGCAGCTGGACCTGAAGGCGCTGGCGGCGGCGGTCGGCGGCAAGAAGGCCAAGATGGCCGAGGTCGCTGTGGCCGAGCGCACAACGGGGTACGTGGCGGGCGGCATCTCCCCACTGGGGCAGCGCAAGCGCTTGCGGACCGTGGTGGACACCTCCGCGACCAGCTACCCGACCATGTTCTGCTCCGGCGGTCGCCGGGGGCTGGAGATCGAACTGACCGCCGCCGACCTGGTCGACCTCGCGGGCGCCGTGGTCGCCGACATCGCGGCCAGGTAGCGGGCGCCTAGACCGGCGGGCCCGTGAAGTGGCCGTCCGTGGCGCAATGCGGCACGGTCGGCCGCTGTCGAGGGGTCCGCGGAGCGCCACCGATCACGGCGTGCTTGGGGTCGGCGACCATCCCACCGCCGCTGACCTGGTCGAACTCGCGGGCGGCGTGGTCGCCGACATCGCGGCCATGTACCGCGCCTAGACCGGCGGGACGATGCCGGTGAAGTGCCAATCGGTGGCGCAATGCGGACAGGGCCGGCCGCTGTCGAGAGTCCGCGGAGCACCACCGATCACGGCGTACTTAGGGCCAGCGATCATCCCGCCGCCGACTTGGTCGACGCCGTGGTCGCCGACATCGCGGCCAGGTAGCGGGCGCCTAGACCGGTGGAACGATGCCCGTGAAGTGGCCGTCCGTGGCGCAATGCGGGCACGGTCGGCCATTGTCGAGGGTGCTAGGAGCGCCACCGATCACGGCGTACTTAGGGCCGGCGACCATCCCACCGCCAACTTGGTCGACGCCGTGGTCGCCGACATCGCGGTCAAATAGCGCCTAGACCGGTGGGACGATGCCGGTGAAGTGGCCGTCGGTGGCGCAATGCGGGCACGGTCGGCCGTTGTCGAGGGTCCGCGGGGCGCCACCGATCACGGCGTGCTTGGGGTCGGCGATCATCCCGCCGCCGCCGCAGTAGTGGCAGATGGTCTGCACCTGGGCGGGCAGGTCGTCGTCGTCCTCGTCGTCGGGGTGGTCGTCGTGGTCGTCGTCGTTCATGCGCACCGCTTCCGTGGGGGCTCTCGCGGGCATCATGCCGAAAGAGGCGCCCCCGCGGGTGCGGGGGCGCCTCTCAGCCTGGTGTGCCGGATCAGCCGGTCGGGAACTCGGCGACCTGGTCGGCCGGGGGCGCGGTGATGTCGACGGCCTTGCCCCAGTCGCTGTAGTCGGCCTGGATCTTGACCTTCTCCGACTTGACCGGGAACTCCATCACGTACCGCACCGGCAGGTCGTCGGCGTTGATCCACACGTCCGCCGGGATGGTCTTGACCCCGGCCTTCTCGATCTCGGCCACGCTCGACGGGTCCATGCCCATCTCGGCGGCCTTGCCCTGCAGCTTGGCCACGTCGACCGACAGCGAGTACCGGGTGGTCTTCTGGCCGTTGACCTCCTCGGCCTTGACCCCGGTGATCTCGCTGACGTCGGCGAGCTGCTCGAGGGTCTTGGTCGGGTCGGTCTGGCGGGCCGACTCCAGGGACTTGCCCAGCATCGCCGCCAGCGGGTTGTCCTTGTCGTTGAGGTCGAGCTTGATCCACGCCTTGCCCGGCTCGAGCTCCTGCGGCGTCTTGATGTAGACGATGGAATCGATCAGCCGCATCGACACCGCGCCGTCGGGGGTGTCGATGGTCATCTGCATACCCGGGGTGGCGCCGAAGGTGTAGTCGCCCTCGCCCTTGAGCTCCTCGCCTGCGGCGGACCCGGTGAAGGTGAAGTGCGCGGACTTGGCGGTGGTCGACTTGGCCTTGACCGCGTCGGTCAGCCCGCGCAGCGTGTCGAACGCGCTCTTGCCCTGCCCGGCCGCCGCGGCGCCCCCGCCATTTGCCTGCTGACCAGCGCTGTTGCACGCGGTGAGCGATAGCGCCGCGGCGACCGTGACGGCCACCAGCAGGCGCGACTTACCCAGAAAACCCATGTGTGGTGCGTTCCCCTCAGAATGTTCGGTGCGCTGCCCCAGTGACGTGGACCCCCTGCCAGGGGGCCACCGCACCGCTCAACCCAACTGGTCGAGCGGTCGCAGAATACGGTGCAGCCACTCCTCGACGACACGTGATATCGCCGATATGTCCTTTCGCAGCGAGTGGTCGCCGGGCATCCGCACGATCTCCCGCAGGTGCGCGGGCTCCGGCTGGCCGAACGGGTCGCTCTCGCCCTGCACCACCAGCGCGGGCACGGCCACCGCGTCCAACTCGGGCTGGCGGGTCTTCTCCGGCTTGCCCGGCGGGTGCACCGGGAACGCCAGGCAGATCACGCCGACCGCCTCCCCCGCCTCCGCCGTGCGACAGGCCACCCGCGCCCCCGAGGAACGCCCGCCGAACAACAGCGGCAACCCGTCGAACCACTGCGTCGACAGGCTCTCGGCGACCGCCAGCCACGCCGTGTCCAGCTGCGCAGCCGGAGCCGGGGCGCGTCGGCCCGCGACCCGGTAGGGCTGCTCGATCAACGCCACGTGCACACCCGCCGCAGTGGCCCCCCTGGTGGCGGCGACCAGGTCGGGCGCGCTGATCCCGCCACCCGCGCCGTGCCCGAGCAACAGCCCAGCCCGCCCCTCGGCGGCGCAGTGCAACTCGGCGACCGCGGGGCCATGCGGGGTGCTGATCTCGGCACGGGTCATGTGACTAGGCCCGTCCGCTGAACAAGTCGGACGCGTCCAGATCGAGAAGAAGCCCCGGCGCGCCCCTCAGCCGCGCAATTCAACTCGGCGACTGCCGGGCCGTAGGTCGTGCTGATCCCGACGCGAGTCATCCGACTAGGTCCCGGATCAGGCGCGACCAGATCAAGCAGGAGCTCCGCAACCACGGGGCCATGCGGGGTGCTGATCTCGGCGCGAGTCATCCGACTAGGCCCGTCCGCTGAACAAGTCGGGTGCGTCCAGGTCCAGGGCCTCGGCCTCCAGCGGGGCGAGCAGCTCCGGGCCGTTGTTGCGGACGCTGTTGACCGCCTGCGCCACCGGGCGGATCTCCAGCCCGTCGACCAGGTCGATCGACGGGGGCGCCAGTAGGCCTGCCACGTCGGTGCTGTCGGGGTCGAGCCAGTTCGCCCAGCTGTCGCGGCCCAGCAGGAGCGGCATCCGGTCGTGGACCTCGGCCAGCGGGCCGACGGCGTCGGTGGTCAGCACGGCGCAGGTGATCAGCACCGGCGCGTCGGGGTCGGCCTTGTCCCGCCAGGTCGTCCACAGTCCGGCCATCGCGAGGCTGCTGCCGTCGCGCGGGGTGGTGAAGAACGGCTGCTTGGACGTCTTGTCGCGGCGCCACTCGAACCAGCCGTCGGCGGGCAGGATGCAGCGCCGCTCGGCGAGGGACTTGCGGAAGGCGGGCTTCTCGGCCGCGGTCTCGGACCTGGCGTTGATCATCTTCGCGCCGCCGGAGGCGTCCTTGGCCCAGGTGGGCACCAGGCCCCACTTCATCACCCGCAGCGTGCGCTCGGTCCGGCTCCGGTCGACGGTGCCGTCGGCCTCGCGCGGGTGCCGCTGCACGACGGTGACCACGCTCTTGGTCGGCGCGACGTTGTAGTCGAGGTCGGGGGCCGCGTCCCCCATCGCGTCAGCGGCGTCGAACTCCGCTGCCAGCGTCGCCGGGTCCTTCGCGGACGCGTACCTGCCGCACACGGCCGACCACCTCCCCTCCCGCGCCCGCAGCGGGGCGCCACCGCCACCCACGGTGTGGGCGAATCGTGACATGCCGGGGCGGCAGTGGCGAGCCGGTCACCCGATGCGGCGGCCGGTGCGGGAGGATTGCGGCATGCCGCAGCCCTGGTCAGCCCCGGTCGCCCCGGGACCCATCAGCGCCACCATCAGCATCCCCGGATCCAAGTCCATCACCAACCGCGCCCTGGTCCTCGCCGCGCTCAGCGGCCGGGCCGCCACCCTGACCGGCGCGCTCACCGGTCGCGACGCCGACATGATGACCGGCGCGCTGCGCGCCCTCGGCGTCCCCGTCGAGGTCAGCGGTACCACGATCACCGTGGGCGCCCACGACGGCTTCCGCGGCCCTGCGGAGATCGATTGCGGCCTCGCGGGCACCGTCATGCGGTTCGTGCCGCCCGCCGCCGTGCTCACCGACGGGGCGATCCGCTTCGACGGCGACCCCCGCGCCAGGGAGCGGCCGATGGGCACCATCCTCGACGCGCTGCGCGGCCTCGGCGCCGTGGTCGAGGGCGACGCGCTGCCGTTCACCCTGGTCGGGACCGGTGGGGTCACCGGCGGCACGGTCACCATCGACGCCTCCGGCTCCTCGCAGTTCGTCTCCGGGCTGCTGCTGTCGGGCGCCCGCTACGACAAGGGGTTGACCGTGCACCACAGCGGCAAACCCGTCCCGTCGATGCCGCACATCGAGATGACCGTGGAGATGCTGCGCGCCGCGGGGGTCGCGGTCGACGACAGCGAGCCCAACACCTGGCGGATCGAGCCGGGCCCCATCGGCACCGTCGACTGGGCTGTGGAGCCGGACCTGTCCAACGCCACGCCGTTCCTGGCCGCCGCGGCCGTCACCGGCGGCGAGGTCACGATCACCGGGTGGCCCGCGGCCACGACCCAGCCGGGCGACGCCATCCGCGAGATCCTGGCGCGGATGGGCGCCGAGGTCACCCTCGCCGACGGCGCGCTCACCGTGCGCGGGCCCGCGAAGCTGTCCGGTGTGGACATCGACCTGCACGACGTCGGGGAGCTCACCCCGACCGTGGCGGCGCTGTGCGCGCTCGCCGAAGGCCCATCGACCCTGCGCGGCATCGCCCACCTGCGCGGCCACGAGACCGACCGGCTCGCCGCGCTCGCGGCCGAGATCACCACCGTCGGCGGCGACGCCAACGAGACCGAGGACGGGCTCGCTATCCGCCCGACCCCGCTGCACGGCGGCCCGTGGCGCGCTTACGCCGACCACCGGATGGCCACCGCCGGTGCGATCGTCGGCCTCATCGTGCCGGGGGTGGAGGTGGACGACATCGCGACCACCGCGAAGACGCTGCCGGACTTCCCCGCCATGTGGACCAGGATGCTGGACGAGGCGCGCTGACGTGGCGGCCCGGCGCGGCGACTGGAGCAGGCTGGACGAGGCCGACGTCCGCGTCCGCCCCGGCAAGGGCAGTCGCCCGCGCAGCAAGCTCCGCCCGGAGCACGCCGACGCGGTCACCGCGATGGTCGTCGGCAAGGACCGCGGCCGGTGGACCTGCGCGGTGGACCGCGACCCCGGCCACCTGGTGGTGGCCATGCGGGCGCGGGAACTGGGCCGCACCCCGATCGTCATCGGCGACCAGGTCGACCTCGTCGGCGACACCACCGGCGACCCGGACACCCTCGCGCGGATCGTCCGGGTCGCCGACCGCACCAGCGTCCTGCGCCGCACCTCCGACGACACCGACGCCTACGAGCGGGTCGTGGTCGCCAACGCCGAGCAGCTGCTGATCGTCTGCGCGCTCGCGGACCCGCCACCGCGCACCGGTTTCATCGACCGGTGCCTGGTTGCGGCGTTCGCGGGCGGGCTGGAACCGTTGCTGTGCCTGACCAAAGCCGACCTCGGCGACCCGGCCAGGCTGATGGCGGCCTACGAGGAGCTGGACCTGCCGGTCGTCGTCAGCCGGTTCGACGTCGACCCGGACGAGGTGCGGTCGCTGCTGGCGGACCGGGTGTCGGCGCTGGTGGGCCACTCGGGGGTGGGCAAGTCCACTTTGGTCAACCGGCTGGTGCCGGACGCGGCGCGGGCCATCGGCGCGGTCAGCGGCGTCGGCAAGGGCCGCCACACCTCGACGTCGGCGGTGGCCCTGCCCCTGCCCGGCGGCGGGTGGGTGGTCGACACGCCCGGTGTCCGCGCGTTCGGCCTGGCCCACATCGAGCCGAACGACATCGTCGCCGCCTTCCCCGAGTTCGTCGCGGCGGCGGAGGAGTGCCCGTCCGGGTGCGGTCACCTCGGGGCGCCCGAGGACCCGGACTGCTACCTCGACACCGTGGTCGAGGAGGGCACGGCTTCCACCGGTCGGCTGGAATCCCTTCGCAGACTGCTGAAGTCCAAGTCCGAGGACTAATCTGCCCCCGTGCAGATCCTCCGTTACGCCGCCTTCACCACCGACCCCGCGGGCGGCAACCCCGCCGGGGTCGTGCTGGACGCCACCGGCCTGACCGACAGCGAGATGCAAGCCGCAGCCGCGCGGGTCAACTACTCCGAGTCGGCCTTCCTGCTCCCCCGCCCCGACGGCGACCTCGACGTCCGCTACTTCAGCCCCCTGGCCGAAGTCCCCTTCTGCGGCCACGCCACCGTCGCCGCCTCCGTGGCCCACGCGGCCGCGAACGGAGCGGGCCCACTGCGGCTGCACACGCGGGCGGGCCTGGTGGAGGTGAGCACGACCGAGTCCGAGGTCGGGGAGATCACCGCGACCCTGGTGAGCGTGACCCCCCGGACGGAGGAGATCTCGGCAGAGGTGCGGACGGCGCTGTTGTCGGCCCTGCGCTGGGACCCCGCAGACCTCGACGTGGTCCTGCCGGTGCGGGCGGCCTACGCGGGGGCGTGGCACCCGGTGGTGGCAGCGGGGACGCGAGCCCGCCTAGCCGAACTGAACTACGACTTCCCCGCGCTGTCGGACCTCATGGCCGAACAGGGCTGGACAACCATCCAACTGATCCACCGCGAGTCGGAGTCAGTGGTGCACTCCCGAAACCCCTTCCCCCCAGGCGGCGTAGTAGAAGACCCCGCCACCGGCGCCGCAGCAGCAGCCCTAGGCGGCTACCTGCGAGAACTGGGCCTCGTTACCCTCCCCGCCGCCCTCACCATCTACCAAGGCGACGACCTAGGCCGCCCCGGCGTAATCACCGTCGGCATCCCCACCGACCCCACAGCCGGAATCCACATCACCGGCCACGCCGTGCCTATCGACTAACACCCAACCCTCTACACAGCCACCCGACTCCGACAGCAGTGCCGACCACTGGACACTCGGACCTTCCGGTGCCAACTGCTCGATGGGGCGGACTTGGTTTGTGTGGGGTGGCGGTGCCCGTAGCGTTGTGCGCTGCAGGGCCATGCTTTTCGGCCCCAGCTTTGCGGTCCTGCCACGGGTAGCGCAGGGGCCCCGCGCAAACCAAGTTCGCCCCATCGAGCACACCCACACCCCACAGACCGTGTCGCGATGCCGAAGGCGAGCCGATCGAGCCCACAACGCGAAAGCGGGGCCAACGCACTCGCGTCGGCCCCGCTCCCCGAACTCACATCACCCCATGTGCGGGTACCGGTGGTCCACCGGCGGCACGAACGTCTCCTTGATCGAACGCGGGCTCACCCACCGCTGCAGGTTGTAGATGCTGCCCGCCTTGTCATTGGTGCCCGACGCCCGTGAGCCGCCGAAGGGCTGCTGCCCGACCACCGCGCCCGTGGGCTTGTCGTTGACGTAGAAGTTGCCCGCCGAGAAGCGCAGGGCCTTGTGGGCCTGCTCCACGGCCGCGCGGTCGGTGGCGAAGACGGCACCGGTGAGGGCGTAGGGGGACGAGGTGTCCACCAGCTCGAGGACCTTGGCGTACTCGGCGTCCTCGTACACGTGCACCGCGAGGATCGGGCCGAAGTACTCGGTGGTGAACACGTCCTGGAGGGGGTCGCTGCCGACGAGGACGGTGGGCTGGACGAAGTAGCCGACCGAGTCGTCGGCGGTGCCGCCGGTGAGTACCTCGATCGAGGAGTTCGCGGCGGCGGCCGAGAGGGCGTCCTTGTGCTTGGCGAACGCGCGGGCGTCGATGACCGCGCCGCCGAAGTGGCTGAAGTCGGTGACGTCGCCGTAGGACAGGGTCTTGGTTACGTCGGCGAGCTGCTCGCGCAGGCCGCCCTCCCACAGGGAGCGGGCGATGTAGGCGCGGGAGGCCGCCGAGCACTTCTGGCCCTGGTACTCGAAGGCGCCGCGGACCAGGCCGATGACCACCGAGGCGATGTCGGCGGACGGGTGGGCCACGACGAAGTCCTTGCCGCCGGTCTCGCCGACGATGCGCGGGTAGGACCGGTAGGTGTCGAGGTTGTCGCCGATGAGCCGCCACAGGTGCTTGAACGTGCGGGTCGAGCCGGTGAAGTGCAGGCCTGCGAAGTCCGGGTCGGTCAGCGCGACCTCGGAGAGCGCCTGGCCGTCGCCGGTGACCAGGTTGATCACGCCGGGCGGCAGGCCAGCGGCCTCGAGCAGGCGCATCGTGTGGTGCGCGGCCAGCTGCTGGGTCGGCGAGGGCTTCCAGACGACCGTGTTGCCCATCAGCGCGGGCGCGGTGGGCAGGTTGCCCGCGATGGCGGTGAAGTTGAACGGGGTGATCGCGGTGACGAACCCGTCCAGCGGCCGGTGGTCGAACCGGTTCCACACCCCGGGGGACGACTGCGGCTGCTCGGTCAGCAGCCTGCTGGCGAAGGCGACGTTGAACCGCCAGAAGTCGATCAGCTCGCAGGCGCTGTCGATCTCGGCCTGCTGGGCCGACTTCGACTGGCCGAGCACGGTGGCGGCGTTGATGGTGTCGCGCCAGGGCCCCGCGAGCAGGTCGGCGGCGCGCAGCAGGACCGCGGCGCGCTCGTCGAAGGGCAGCTCGCGCCACGCGGGCGCGGCGGCCTTGGCGGCGGACACGGCGTCGGCGACGTCGGCGGTGGTGGCCTGCGCGGTGACGCCCAGCACGTGCTGGTGGTCGTGCGGCTGGACGACGTCGATGCGGTCACCGCCCGCCATCCGCTGCTTGCCACCGATGGTCATGGTCAGTTCGGCCTGCTCGGCCTCCAGCTCCGCGATCCTGGCCGCCAGCGCCGCGCGCTGGGGGGTGCCGGGCGCGTAGGAGCCGACCGGCTCGTTCAACGGGTCGGGAACGGACGAAACGGCGTCCATCGTGTGGCTCGCCTCCCTCTGGTGTCTGCTCGGTCGCGGGTGGGCACGCTCGTGGCCCGCGCACTCGCGTACATCCTGTCATGGGATGACCTGCCGGTTACAGCAACTCCAGCAGGAAGGGCAACTCCTGCGGGGCGTACCAGGCCAGCTCGTGGTCCTCGGCGTCGCCGAGCACGAACTCCGCGTCCGGGTCGCCCATGTCGGCGGCGTCCACCGCGGCCACAGCCGCGCGCACCGCCACCACCGCCTCCTCGGTGTCCAGGTGGACCGAGGCGACGACCTTCATCGGCACCGGACCGGCCAGCTTGACCACCGAGTGGTCCAGGTCCGGGCGCAGCTGCGCGCCGTCGACGTCGGCGGCGATGACCGCGCGGCGCATCGGGGTGTCCGGGTCGCTGGTCAGCTCGGCGCCCAGCAGCCGCAGCGAGGCCTTCGCCGCGTCGAGCATCGCCGCGTACTCCAGTTCCTCGTCGCCGCCGGTCGCGTAGGACTCGCGCAGGGCGGGGGTGAGCGCGAACGCGGTACCGGTGATCGCGACCAGTTCCCCGTCCGCGTTCAGCTCCCGCAGCATCGCCACCGTCGCCGGTATGTAGACCCTCAACTCATTCACGCTCTCACGGTCGTCAACAGTTCTTCGACGGACTCTTCCAGCATCCGCGCCAGCACGTCCACGTCGGACATGGCCTTGCGGTCGCCGGTCAGGCCGAAGTACACCCCGCCGTCGTAAGAGGTGACTCCGATTGCCAGGGCCTGGTTGCGGGTGAGCGGCATCGCCGGGACCATCCTGGTCATCCTGGCGGTGCCCAGGTAGAGCGGGACCTGCGGGCCGGGCACGTTGGTGACCACGACGCTGAAGATCCGCTGGGCGAACGAGGCGGCCGCCCGCGCTCCCAGCGAGTGCAGCGTCGGTGGCGCGAACCCGCCGACCCGCAGCAGCGCCGACGCCGCGACCGAGCGACCGGAGTCGTTGTGCGGGCGCAGCGCGTGGCTGATGTGGTGCAGCCGGACGAACGGGCTCGGCTCGCCGACGGGCAGGTCGACCAGCTGCGCGGTGACCTGGTTGCCGAGCATGCCCGGCACGGTTCCGTCCGAGTCGCGCACCGCCAGCGGGACCATCGCCCGGACCGTGCTGGACGCGGTGAGCTGCTGGCCGCGGGAGAGCAGCCAGGAGCGCAGCGCCCCGGAGACGGCGGTCAGCACCACGTCGTTGACGGTGCCGCCGTGGCGGGCGCGCACGTCGCGCAGGTCGTCCAGCCTGGCCTGCGCCACGGCGTAGCGGCGGGCCCTGCCGACCTGTGCGGTGAGCGGACCGGCCGGGGCAGGCCTGGCGGCGATGCCGATCGCCGAGACGACGGTGCCGAGCACGTCCGCGACTTTGTGCGTGGTGGCCAGCGCGTCGCCGACCGCGGCCCGGACGTTCTCGACCAGTTCGCGGGGCCGCTGGACGGTCTCGGCGACGGCGTCGAGGACCAACCGCGCCGGGCCGGGCAGCCTGCGCGGCTCCCACGGCTCGTCGGCGGTGTGGTCGTCGGTGAACGGCTCGGGTTCGAGGATGACCTGGCCGAAGTCGATCGTGCGGATCCCGTCGACCAGCGCCAGGTGCGTCTTGGTGATCAGGGCGGCGTGCCCCTCGGCGAGCCCCTCGACGAGGTAGGCCTCCCAGAGCGGCCGGGTGTGGTCCAGCGGCCGCGCCATGAGGCGGGCGACGAGGTCGTGCAGCTGGTCGTCGCTGCCCGGACGCGGCAGGGCCGACCGGCGCACGTGGTAGTTGACGTCGAAGGTCGGGTCATCGACCCACACGGGTCTGGCGAGGTGCCCCGGTACCGAGGCGACGCGCTGGCGGTACCTGGGTACCAGCGGCAAGCGCTGCTCGATGAGCTTGACCAGGCGCGCGTGGTCGAACCCGGCGCGCGGCTTGCGGAAGACGGCGACCCCACCGACGTGCATCGGCGTCGTCGCGTCCTCTAGGTAGAGGAACGACGCGTCGAGGGCGGACAGGCGGTCGGGCATGGCCCGATACTGGCACAACCCGGCCGGTGCGGGAGGCCGAGCGCGGCGCGTGCGATGCTGCACGCCATGTCCCGAGAGCCCGCCACGTCGTCCCCCAAGGACCGGTTCGTGACCGTCTACGGCCGCAAACCGGTGTTGGAGGCGCTGGCCGACACCCGGCTGACCGTCGACAAGGTGGTGCTGGCCGACAACGCGCACGGCATCGCGGCCCGGGAGATCATCGACGCCGCCCGCGAGCGGGGCGTCCAGGTGCACCGGGCGTCCGCGCAGCGGGTGAAGGTGTTGGCGGGCAACGGCAAGCAGGACCAAGGCGTGCTGGCCGACGTGGTCGCGCCCCGGATGCGCACGCTGACCGACGCGCTCGCGGCCAGGAAGCGCCCGGCGTCGGTGCTGCTGCTGGACGGGATCACCACGCCCGCGAACGTGGGCATGATCCTGCGGACCGCCACCGCGGCCGGGGTCGGCGGGATCGTCGTGCCCAGGCGGGGGGTGGCCGGGCTGGACCCGCTGGTGGTGAAGGCCTCGGCCGGGGTCGCGTTCACCGCCCCGGTCCTGCGCTGCGCGACCGCAGGCGAGGCTGCGGCCGAGCTGCGGGCCGCTGGCTACCCGCTCTACGGGCTGGACGCGGGCGCCAAGCGCACCGTGTTCGACGCCGAACTGCCCGCCCAGGCGGCGTTCGTGCTGGGCAGCGAGACCTCGGGGATCACCGACGAGGTGCGCCCCCGGGTCAACCGGTGGCTGTCGATCCCGATGGCGGGCGGGGTGGAGTCGCTGAACGTGGCGACGGCCGCCGCCGTGCTGTGCTTCGAGCTAGTCCGCCGGTCCCGCTAGGTCGAGCAGGATCGCCAGTTCCTCCACTGTGGACTGGAGGTCGCGGTGGTGCACGCCGACCATGCCGACGCGGACGGCCCCGCGCACGTACTCGGCGACGTCGTCGACGAACACGCACTGGTTCGGCGGGACCCGCAGCGCCGACGCGGCGTGGTGGTAGATCCCCGGGTCCGGCTTGGCGAAGCCGACGGCCCCTGACACGACCACCGCGTCGAACACCTCCGGCAGCCCCGCGGGGACGAAGTCCGCATTGGACAGCAGCGCTGTCTTGAGCCCGTGCGCCCGCACCCGAGCGACGACCTCGGGCATGCCGTCCTCGGTGAACACCCCCGCGTAGTCCACCAGCAGCGCTCTCATGGACCCGATTATCACCGGTTTCGGTGACCGCCGTGCGCGCAAGCCGCCCGAAATGGCTCTGTCCCGGCGAAACCCCCGGATCGAGGGAGCCACCCGGTGCAGCTGGACATCTTGCAGGACTTCGAACCGCCGCTGATCGAGGCCTTTGAGGAGCGGTGGTCCACCCCGCCCGCGTCCAGCGCCCGGGTACGCGCGATCCGTGGCGCACCACGTGAAGCCTCTTGGCGGCTGCTGACCCTCGTATTGGAGACCCTGGAGGGTAAGAGGCAGATTGGGCAGTTGCACGCGATGCTGCCGGGCGATGCCTACGAGGGAATCTTGACGCGAACGCGAGGCAGCGGCAAAGCCCAGTACCGACTGCTGCGGCTACACACGACGACCACCGCGCCGGGAGTGGTGGAGGTGATGTCGACGGTGCGGATCGTGCCTATAGGACGACCGGAGTCTTGGCACGTGAAGGCGTGCATCGGCCGGTGGGAGCAAGAGGCAGGACTGTGGCGCTGCAAGACCCTGCGCTTCATGGGGTTCTAAAAGACGAACCGGGTGGCGGACGGAGTTCCGTCCACCACCCGGCTATAGGACTTCGCGTCAGCGACGGGGGCCCTTGCGACCCTTCTTGGCCGAGTCGCGGGCGGCCTGCCTGCGCTCACGTCGCGTGCCACTCGCACCGTTGTCGGCGTTGCCGCCGTCGGAGTGGGACTCGACGCCACCGTCCTCGGCGGGACCGGTGTAGTTCAACCGCTGCGGGGCAGGTCCCTCGAAACCCTTGCCGCGCAAAGCGGGCGGGAGCTTGTCGCCGGCCGAGGCGGCGGCCGCCTGCTCGGCGCGGACCCGGTCCTGCACCGCCTGCGCCCTGGCCTGGCGGGCCTGCAGCTCCGCCTGGCGGGCCTGGGCGGCCGGGTCGGCGCTGACCGAGGGCAGCGCGGTCGGCTGCGGCGCCAACTGGACCTCGGGCTCGGCGGGCTCGACCGGGACGTTGAAGATGAACCCGACCGACTCCTCCTTCAGCGCGTCGAGCATCGCGCTGAACATCTCGAAGCCCTCCTTCTGGTACTCGATCAGCGGGTCGCGCTGGGCCATCGCCCGCAGACCGATGCCCTCCTTGAGGTAGTCCATCTCGTAGAGGTGCTCGCGCCACTTGCGGTCGAGCACCGAGAGCATCACCCGGCGCTCCACCTCGCGCATCGCGCCCTCGCCGACCTTGCCGTCGATCTCGGCCTCGCGCTCGCCGTAGGCGCGCACGGCGTCGTCGGTGATCGCGTTCAGCAGGAACTCGTGGTCCATGTCCTTGCCGTCGGCCTCGGCCCGGTCGATCAGGTCCTCCCAGTCGACGCCGATCGGGTACAGCTGCTTGAGGGCGGTCCACAGCTTGGCGTGGTCCCAGTCCTCGGAGTAGCCGTCCGCGGTCGCCCCGGTGACGTAGGCGTCGACGACGTCGCTGAGCATCCGCTCGATCTGCTCGCGCAGGTCCTCGCCCTGCAGCACCCGCAGCCGCTCGGCGTAGATCACCTTGCGCTGCTTGTTCATCACCTCGTCGTACTTGAGCACGTTCTTGCGGATCTCGAAGTTCTGCTGCTCGACCTGCGTCTGCGCGCTGCGGATCGCCCTGGTGACGATCTTGGCCTCGATCGGCTGGTCCTCGGGCACGTTCATCGCGGTCATCACGCGCTCGACCATGCCCGCGTTGAACCGGCGCATCAGCTCGTCGCCCAGCGACAGGTAGAACCGGGACTCGCCGGGGTCGCCCTGGCGGCCGGAGCGACCGCGCAGCTGGTTGTCGATGCGCCGCGACTCGTGCCGCTCGGTGCCCAGCACGTAGAGGCCACCGGCCTTCTGCACCTCGATCTTCTCGGCCTTGACCTCCTGCTGCGCCTTCTCCAGCGCGGCGGGCAGCGCGGCGCGCCACTCCTCGGGGGTCTCGATCGGGTCGAGGCCGCGGTCGCGCAGCGCCTCCTCGGCGATGTGCTCGGGGTTGCCGCCGAGCACGATGTCGGTACCGCGACCGGCCATGTTGGTCGCCACGGTGACCGCGCCCTTGTGGCCCGCGCCCGCGATGATCGCGGCTTCCTTCTCGTGGTGCTTGGCGTTGAGGACGCTGTGCGGCACCCCGGCCTTGAGCAGCAGCTTCGACAGGTACTCGGAGCGCTCGACGCTGGTGGTGCCGACCAGCACCGGCTGGCCCTTCTCGTGCCGCTCGGCGATGTCCTCGGCGACCGCGAGGAACTTCGCCTCCTCGGTCTTGTAGATCAGGTCGGCCTGGTCCTTGCGGATCATGTCCCGGTTGGTCGGGATCGGCACGACACCCAGCTTGTAGGTGGTGTGGAACTCGGCCGCCTCGGTCTCGGCGGTACCGGTCATGCCGGAGAGCTTGGTGTAGAGCCGGAAGTAGTTCTGCAGGGTGACGGTGGCCAAGGTCTGGTTCTCGGCCTTGATCTCCACCCCCTCCTTGGCCTCGATGGCCTGGTGCATGCCCTCGTTGTAGCGGCGACCGGCGAGCACGCGGCCGGTGAACTCGTCGACGATGAGGACCTCGCCGTCGCGGACGATGTAGTCCTTGTCGCGCTTGTAGAGCTCCTTGGCCTTCAGCGCGTTGTTGAGGTAGCCGACCAGCGGGGTGTTCGCGGCCTCGTAGAGGTTCTCGATGCCGAGCTGGTCCTCGACGAGCGCGACGCCCTTCTCGGTGACGCCGACGGTCCGCTTGCGCTCGTCGACCTCGTAGTGGGTGTCGCGGCGCAGCATCGGCGAGAGCCTGGCGAACTCCTGGTACCAGCGCGAGGACTGGTCGGCCGGGCCGGAGATGATCAGCGGGGTGCGCGCCTCGTCGATCAGGATCGAGTCGACCTCGTCGACGATGGCGAAGTGGTGCCCGCGCTGGACCATGTCGTCGAGCGACCAGGCCATGTTGTCGCGCAGGTAGTCGAAGCCGAACTCGTTGTTCGTGCCGTGCGTGATGTCGCAGTTGTAGGCCTCGCGGCGCTCGGCCGGGGTCATGTCGGACAGGATCACGCCGACGGTCAGGCCCAGGAAGCGGTGGATGCGGCCCATCCAGTCCGCGTCGCGCTTGGCCAGGTAGTCGTTGGTGGTGATGACGTGCACGCCGTCACCGGCGAGGGCGTTGAGGTAGGCGGCGAGCACGCCGGTGAGCGTCTTGCCCTCACCGGTGCGCATCTCGGCGACCTGCCCGAGGTGCAGCGCGGCACCGCCCATGAGCTGCACGTCGAAGTGCCGCTGGCCCAGCACCCGCTTGGCGCCCTCCCTGGCCACCGCGAACGCCTCCGGCAGCAGCTCGTCGAGCGACTCACCGCCGCGGTAGCGCTCCTGGAACTCCGCGGTCTTGTCGCGCAACTCGTCGTCGGAGAGCGCGACGACCTCGTCCTCCAGCGAGTTGATGTGCGCTGCGATGTTGCGCAGCCGCTTGAGCGTCTTGCCCTCGCCCGCGCGCAGGATCCGGGACAGCACCATCCGAGTCGACCTCGCTAGCTGATAGTCGTGCGCCCGCTACGGACGCTCCTGTTCGTCATCGTAGGCAACCCGCTCCGCGGCGTGCACCGACACCGCACGCGGGGTGCGGCGCAGGGTACCCGGGTGAGGCCCGCCACAGCTCCAACGGCCCACCGGCACCTGAGGTTCCGCGATCGGCGGCAGTGGTGAACTGGGAACGGACCGCGGTCGCGATGACCAGGCGATCTTCCGGCACGCGGACGTGGTGGTGCCCCGGGGGAGCTGGTCCCCCGGGGCACGCGGTGCGTGGGTGCGCGGGGGTCAGACGAGCTTGATCACGCCGTAGTCGAAGGCGTGGCGCCGGTAGACGACGCTGGGGGTACCGGTGTCGGCGTCGGCGAACAGGTAGAAGTCGTGGCCGACCAGTTCCATCTCGTAGAGGGCCTGGTCGACGGTCATCGGCTTGGCCGGGTGCTCCTTCTCGCGCACCACGCGGCCGGGCAGCGCGTCCTCGTCGTCGTCCCAGCGGCCCCTGGGCAGCGGGACACCGCCGTACTCGGCGTCGATGTCGGCGTGCACGTGGCCGTTGGTCGCGCCGTTGCCGTTGGTCGTGTGCTCGGGGGCTTGCAGGACGGCCGTGCCGCCCGCGAGGAGAGCCGCGCCGTTGGTCGCGATCGGCATCGAGGCCGAGACGGCTTGGCCGACCGAGGTGGGTGTGCGGCGCCCGTGGTGCACGCGCCTGCGGTCGTGTTGGCGGCGGAGGCGGTTCTCCAGTTTGCTGACGGCCAGGTCGAGCGCGGCGTAGAAGTCGCCTGCGCAGGCCTCCGCCCGCACAGCGGGACCCTTGCCCTTCCCGGTGATCTCAACCCGCTGGCAGTTCTTCGACTGCCTGCGGTTGGGCTCGTGGAACAGCTCGACGTCGAAGCGGATGACCTTGCGGTCGTAGCGCTCGAGCCTGCTCAGCTTGTCCTCGACGTGTGTCCGGTAGTGCTCCGGAACCTCGACGTTACGGCCCTTAACCACGATGTCCATACACGACCTCCCTCGCTGCTGGCGAGTACTGGTTGCGGTGATTCGGTGCTTGGCGCCGGGGTGATCTGGATTCCAAGTCCAGGACGGGATGTGACCTGGGGCGATGTCGGAACTCGCCCCGCGTGGTCAGCGCTCCACCGGCACCAGGGTCATGGGCTCCTCGCCTCCTCCCTGCCAACCGGGAACGGTGATAGCGCAGCACGTTAGCCCGGGTTTCGGTTGAGCAACAGCCCCCGAGGCGGGCGACATCCGTTCGCGACCGAGCGTGACGTCCAGCGACGACCGCGCGGTCCCGTGCGGCGCAACGCCCGAGCCGCCGCGACCACGCCGGGGACGGGGTTCCCCCGAGCGGCGCACAGCCGAGGACCGAGCAGCGGCGGACCGTGTTCCGTCGGCCGGGCGCACGGCGTGGGCCACCGGACCCAAGACCACTCGCCTGCTCGCCGCCATACCCGGCCAACGCCCCCGAACGGCGTACGGTTCCCGGCTCCCCTTCACTCGATCGGGGGTACCAGAGTGTGGGAGGCCGCTCCCGTCACACGGTCTCCGCGACGGCGAGCACGGCGAGTACCGACAGGCCCGCGCCCCGCAGCACCCGAGCACAGGCAGCGGCGGTCGAACCGGTGGTGACGACGTCGTCGAGCACCAGAACGGGTGCACCCGCCGGTGGTACCCCCGCCCCCGCGACCGACAGGTGCCGAGCCAGGTTCCCCGCCCGAGCCCCCGCGTCCAGCCCGACGGAATCCCGAGCCCCACCGCCCAACCGCAACACCGGAGCCACCCCGGCGGCCACCCCCACCTCCCCCAGCACCTCAGCGACAACCCCGGCCACCCGCCCCATGTGGTGCCCACCCCGCCGCCGCACCTCCCCCCTGCGCGAAGGCGCCGGAACAAGCCACAACGGACTCTCTGGCGGATCACGCGGCGAGGCCCTCGACCGGGCGTCCCCTGGCTTGGGGTGGTCGGGGCACGGGTGGGTGACCAGGGCGGCCCCCACACTCGGGGCGCGTTCGACCAGGGCCGGGAAGGCAGCGGCCAAGGCGAGGCCGAGCGGCACCGCCAGGGGGCGGCGGTTGCGCTCCTTGTAGGCGATGATCGCTCGGCGGGCCGGCCCTCCGTAGGCGGTGAGGGCGAAGACGGGGAGGCCGCGGGTGGCGGTGCGTTCGACGGTTCTGAGGCCGTGGAGGGTTGCCGCGCAGGTGGGACACCAGGGGGTGCCCTGGGTGCCGCATCCGGCGCACGGGTTCGGGATCAGGTAGTCCAGGAACATGCGGCAAGGGTGACCGATCCGCCGCAGCCGTGCGCGAAGTTGTCCACAGGCCAGCAGAAGGCCAGGTCAGCCTGGGAAGAACGGCAGCGAGCCCGGCCCGAGGTTGTACTGGTGGTACTGCCAGACCTTGCCCGCCTCGCCCGTGGTCCACATGCCGGAGCCGTCGGTGACGATGGTGGCCCGGCCGGGGGCTGCGGTGACCGCGGTGACCGGCAGGGTCAGGTTGGTCTTGTTGTAGGTCGTGTACGAGTAGCCGTCGACGGACATGCTGACCACCGGGCGGATGGCCAGGCCGGTCGCGGCGATCACGGTGAGCCGGTCGAGCCAGTCGAGGCCGACGACGTCCTTGACGATGCCCGCCTGCAGGGTGCGGCCGGAGCGCAGCATCACGGCGTCGTTGTTGCGCACGACGGAGGCGACGCGGACTTCGCCGTTGACCACCGCGGCGACCCGAGCGCCGTCGCGGGACAGGCGCAGTTCGGTGATGGTGCCGCCGTTGCGGGTGAACTCCGAGGCGTCGACCGGGTAGTCCTCCCACTTGCCCTCGGCGGTGCGCGCGACCCGGACGACCAGCGTCCCGTCGGCCACCGTCCACACCTCGTTGGGGGTGGCCTCCTCGGAACCCGCGTAGAGCCACGTCGGCCGCGTCAGCGTGCCCGCCGCGGGGAGGCTCACCTCAGGCAGTTCACCGTCAGCCTTACCGACGCGCAGCTTCATCCCGCCGTTGACGCGTTGCACCACCGCGAGCTGCGTCCCGTCCAGTGACTGGGCAGCGCGAACAACGTCGTATGTGCCGTTGCCCGTCGGACCTTCGAGCGGCTTCCCATCGCGCAGCGACACAAGACGGCCATTGACGACGGCAAGGCCGAGCAGGTCCGCCTTAAGAGCGGTCAACGCGTCATAGGCGCCTGGCTCGTTGGAGGTCCAATCCTCGTGCCCAGGTACCAATGGCAACCCCTGGGTGCGGATCCGCAGCGGGCTCGTCGTGACCTCACGCAACGATCTGACGAGTTGGGCCGCGATCCGCTGTCTGTCTTCTAGAGGTTTGTCGAGCTTGCCGAAGTTGATGAGGATGCCCCCGTCGGACTCCTGCAAGACGTTCGTATCGAGCACCAGCCCTTCGAGCTGGTTGCGCACGGCACCCTTAAGCGACTCCGAAGGCCCACCCAGCAACAGGTCGACCACCCGGCCGTAGAGGCTCTGCCGCGGCTCGACCTGCACATAGCGGGGGTCCGGGATCATGACCCGCTGGTCCGGGTCGAAGAACTCCAGGTTGACCCGCCTATAGCTCTTCATGAAGTCGGCCTCGCGGATGAGCACCGTGTTGGGCGGCTCGGCGATGCGCCACTGCCCGTCCTGCCGCTGGATGATGACCCGGTACTCCAAGGACTGGACCTGCGGCACAAACGACCAGTCGCCAAAAAGGCTGCCTATAGAGGTCGCGGTGAGGATCACGACCTGTTCCTTGTTCGGGTCGCGGCCCTCTTGCACAGCCTGCGGAACGGTCTTGAACTCGTCCTGGATGATCGTCGGTACCCCGGTGCCCTTCCAGCCGGGCTTGGCCTCTTCGGTCAGGTAGGTCCGCGCGGCGTCCGGTGTGCCCGCGTTCTTGACGAACTCCTGGACCAGGTTGAACGGGTCGAGCCCCGGGGCGGGCTTACCGATCTGGCGCGGCTGCTCCTCGGTGACGTCGACAACGACCTTGGGCAGCGTCCGGACGGGGATGTTGGCGCAACTGGTGAGCAGGAGCGCGCACAACACGGTGAGGACGAACCGGATCACGGGTAGGCCTCCTCCGGCACCGACAACGGCAGTGGGGCTGGCTGAGTCATCGGGCGGGCGTCGACGGGCGGTAGCGGTAAGGGGCTGTCCTCGTACTCCACGTCCTGCTCGATCGGCAGCGTCAACCGGAAGCAGGCGCCCTCGCCCGGCTCGCCCCACGCGTCAAGGCCGCCGCCGTGCAACCGGGCGTCTTCGAGGCTGATCGCCAGCCCGAGGCCGGTGCCGCCGGTGTGCCGGTTGCGCGACGGGTCGGCGCGCCAGAACCGGTTGAACACCAGGTCGGCCTCGCCGGTGCGCAGCCCGACACCGTGGTCCCGGACCGTCACCGCGACCGCGTTGCCCTCGATCACCATGGTCAGCTCGACCGGCTTGCCCTCGCCGTGGTCGATCGCGTTGGCCAGCAGGTTGCGCAGGATCCGTTCCACCCGGCGGGACTCGACCTCCGCGGTGGCCTCGTCCTCGGGCAGGTTGAGCACGATCTCCGACCCCGCGTTGCGAGCGATCACCCGAACCGACTCCACCGCGCGCCTGACGATGGCCCGCAGGTCGGTGTACTCGGCGACCAGCTCCTCCACGCCCGCGTCGAGGCGGGAGATCTCCAGCAGGTCGCCGAGCAGGGACTCGAACCGGTCGAGCTCGTCGACCAGGAGCTCGGTGGACCTGGCCAGACCCGCGGGGAACTGGGCGCGGGAGGCGTGCAGGACGTCCGCGGCCATCCGGACCGTGGTCAACGGGGTGCGCAGCTCGTGCGAGACGTCAGAGGTGAACCGGCGCTGGAGCTGGCCGAAGTCCTCTAGTTGCCGGATCTGGCGCTCAATGCTGGCGGCCATCTCGTTGTAAGACTCCGCCAACCGCGCCACGTCATCTTCACCGGCGACGACCATGCGCTCGCCCAACTCACCGTCGGCGAACCGTTCAGCGGCTCTAGCCGCGCGCCGCACAGGGAGCACTACCTGGCGCGTGACGAGGTTGGTGATGCCAGCCAGAAGAAGCAGAAGAACCAAGCCACCGACAACGAGCGTGCTTTGCACTACGTCGATGGTCCGCTGCTCGGCAGCGAGGGGATACAGCATGTATAGGCGTAATGCGGCACTCGTAGTGGCCACCGGAACGCCTACGATCAGATACGTGTTTCGCTCGCCATTGCGCTCGACGGTATAGATCTGCGAAACCGTGCGGTTGGGGCTGCTCAGCACGAAGTCGCGCAAGGACTGCGGGACGTTCTCGTACGGCCCGGCGAACTTGACGTCACTGGGCGCGATGTACGGGGCGTCGTTGACCAGCACCGGCTCGAACGCGCCTGCCGGACCCGCCGCCGACTGGTCGGGCGACGAGCTGGTCAGCTTGTTGATGGCGCTGTTGAGCCGGTCGCGGATGGGGTCGGAGTCGCGGGTGCCCGCCAGTTCCCGCTCGGCGATCTGGACCGCGTTCCTGGTCTGGGCGATCGCCGCTTCTTCCTTGGTGCCCAGCAGCCGCTCGGTGATCTGGTTCTGCAGCACCATGCCCAGCACGAAGATCACCGCGGAGCCCAGCGCCAGTGTGCTCACGACCACCCGCAGCTGCAGCGACCGCCGCCACAGGTCGCTGAACGCGCCGGAACGGCGCCTGCCCGCGGCGACCACACCGCGGACGGCGCCGAGCAGCCAGCGCCAGAGGCTGGTCACCGGAGGGGCTCGGTCACGGAGGGCCCGCCTTGTAGCCCACGCCGCGCACGGTCAGCACGACCTCGGGGTGCTCCGGGTCGCGCTCGACCTTGGACCGCAGCCGCTGGACGTGCACGTTCACCAGACGGGTGTCCGCGGCGTGCCGGTAGCCCCAGACCTGCTCGAGCAGCACCTCGCGGGTGAACACCTGGCGCGGCTTGCGGGCCAGCGCGACCAGCAGGTCGAACTCCAGCGGGGTCAGCTGGATGGCCTTGCCGTCGCGGGTCACCTCGTGCCCGGGGACGTCGATGGTCAGGTCGCCGATGCCGAGGGTCTCGGCGGGCTCGGACTCGGTGCGCCGCAGCCTGGCCCGCACCCTGGCCACGAGCTCCTTGGGCTTGAACGGCTTCACCACGTAGTCGTCGGCGCCGGACTCCAGGCCGAGCACGATGTCGACGGTGTCGCTCTTGGCGGTCAACATCACGATCGGCACCCCGGACTCGGCCCGGATCGCCTTGGCCACGTCGATGCCGTTCATGCCGGGGAGCATGAGGTCCAGCAGCACGAGGTCGGGTTTGAGCTCGCGCAGCGCGGGCAGCGCCCGGGAGCCGTCAGCCACCACGGCCGTGTCGAATCCCTCGCCGCGCAGCACGATCGTGAGCATCTCGGCGAGGGCCGGGTCGTCGTCAACCACCAGCACTCGTGCCTTCATGCGCACATCGTCGCACTGTTGCGCGCGCGTTCGCGCAGCACCCGCCATCGAGTATCGTTGAAACTTGAACTGGACCGGTCGACCAGGAGGACCCCTTGGGCATCAGAAGGCTCAACCACGCCGTCCTCTACGTCCGCGACGTCGACCGCAGCGTGGCCTTCTACGGCGAGGTCCTCGGTTTCCGCCCGGTCACCCGCTTCCCCGGAGCCGCGTTCCTGCGCGCCCCGGACTCCGACAACGACCACGACCTGGGCCTGTTCCAGGTAGGCCAAGACGCCCCCGGCCAACTCCCCGGCGGCGTAGGGCTCTACCACCTCGCGTGGTCGGTCCACACCCTCACCGAACTAGCCGGGTTCAAACGCCTACTCACCGAGGTTGGCGCTCTAGTGGGCGCCTCCGACCACGGCGTCTCGAAATCCCTCTACGCGAAGGACCCTGACGGCGTCGAGTTCGAGGTCTCCTGGTTCGTCCCCCGAGACCGGGTGACGGCGGAGATGGAGCAGTCCGGCCCACCCCGCCCGCTGGACATCGACGCCGAGATCGCCGTGTGGGGCACGGAGCTAGTCGGCGCCCTGTAGTTCGAGGTAGGCCCTCGCCTGCCGCAGGAACCGCTCGGGCGTGGTGCTGACGTCGAGGCCGAGGTGCGGGTGCGCCAGCGCGACAACGGCCCTGCACAGCGGCGCCGCACCCGTGGCCTCCAGCCAGAGGAGGAAGTCGCGGGCGAACTCGGCCGACCACGACGGCCCGCACATGACCAGCATGTGCTCGGCCAACACCGCCATGTCCCGGTGCAGCCTCGGCAACGCCTCGATGTCGAACGGGCCGGTTGATCGACTGAGGTAGTACACGAGCTTGCCCAGCACGTAGACCCGGATCTCCTCGTCGTCGGCCGACCCGTCGGCGACGTGCACGCCGTCGAGGAAGGCGACGCCAATGCGCATCCGGTGCGTGGCCGACCGGTCGAAGGTCAACTCGACGGCGAGGAGATCGGTCGACAGCCTGCCGTCCCGCTTGACGACGAGGTCCGTCCCGTCGCGCGCCAGCAAGCGGAGCACCGCGGCGAGCCCCTGCTTGTCGAGCCCAGCCGTCCACAGCCGGACCACGGCCGTCCAGCCGGTGCGGGTCCAGAGGCTCTCGATGTCGACGACGTCGGTCAGCAGGACCCGCAGTAGGACCAGGTTGGCCGAGTAGGCCGCGAGCCGGGCCACGTAGTCGGTGGAATCCGGGCAGTAGCCGGGGTAGCGGCTGGACCGCCGCTGGGCGCGGTGATCGCGGAGCAGGTGGTCGAGGGTCCGCTCGACCCGGCCGCGCTCACCGTCGTCGAGCCGGGCGAGGTGCTCGGCGATGAAGTCGATGACCGGGCGCTGGACGGCCAGCGGTTGGTGCGAGAGCAGGGTGAACAGCAGCTCGTCGTCCGGGTCGTGCACGGCTCGCCTGCCGAATGAGCTGTCGGTCATGTCGCGCAGCAGTTCCACCACGCGGTGCGCGACCAGGTACTCGCCGAAGGTCGCGTGCAGGAACTCGTAGCCGCGCACGCTGCCCCGGGCCGTGGTCGCCTCGGGCGAGTGCACGAAGAAGAACTGGGTCAGCACCTGGCCGCCGGTCGGCGAGCGGTCGTTGAGCGCGGCCAGGTCGGCCGCGAGGTCGGCTTCGGAGACGTACTGCGCGCCCCGGTTGAGCATCCCGATCGCGGCGACGGACAACCGCCACAGCAACTCGTCGACGGTCCCGGACCCGCTGCGCTCGATCTCGCGCTCGGCGAAGCCGGTGAACAGCTTCTCGTAGAGGTCGGCGAGGGACATGCCCGCGTCGAGGGCGGGTGCGTGCGGTTCGGCGTGGTAGATCGCCAGCATCAGCAGGAGCAGCGGCTGCCGGGCGAACTCGGGCAGCGCGAGCGCGGACGCCACCGGCAACGGCCTGGCGTTGAGGCTGTTCCAGACCGACAACCAGGCGGTGACCTGGCTGTCGTCGAACTCCTCGATCTTCACCACCGGGGTGCCGTGGCGGACGGTCACCCGATCGGCCACCAGGGTGCGCGAGGTGACCACGACCGCGACCGGCTGCCCCATCGCGGCCTCGGTGCGCTGGAACTGCTCGACGTCGCGCAGGTAGCCGGTGCGGTCGGCGGCGGTGGTCTGCAGCAGTTCGTCGAGGCCGTCGAGGAGCACGACGCGTACCGCGGCGTCGTCGAGATCGGCCCAGGCCACGCGGTTGTTGGTCGCCTCGTCCAGCGCCTGCGCGACCTGGGCGGCGACCAGCGCACCCGCGTCGATGTGCCGCAGGCGGACCCGGACGACCGTGTAGTCGGCGGCGGGCAGCATGGCGGCGAGCGCGGTCATCAGTACGGACTTGCCCGCGCCGGGGTGACCGAGCAGCAGCAGGGGCCGCGTGTGCGCGTCCGGGCTGGTGAAGTGCCTGGCCAGCATGACGGGGAGGTCGTCGTGCACGGGCAGTGACTTCCACCAGGCCTCGCTGCTGATGGTGGTGTTGGTGCCGTGCACGGTCAGCCGGTAGCGCGGGGTCTGGAAGATCTGCTCGATCGCCGGGAAGACGGCGATGGGGTCGGCCGCGTCGACGACGGGGCGGACCAGTCCGCTGCGGTTGGCCTGGTCGAGCAACGCGCGCGCGTCCTTGACCACCGCGAGCCGCCGCCCCAGCAGGTCGGTCAACCCGGCCAGTCCCCGCGCGAGGTTGGCGTGCGCGACCTGGTCGGCCCAGACCCCGAACTCGGGCACCCCGGCGGCCAAGTCGAGGAAGTGCGATCGGTAGCGGGCCGCGAAGTCGTCCCGGATGTGCCTGGCGACCCGCGTCCAGTCACCCCGGATGCCGTAGACGTCGAGGACCTTGGTGCTCAGCGACGCGGCCCACTCGTCGAGGTCGTCGACGTTGCGCTCGAACGAAGCGGCCGCCGACGGCGTCGGGATCGAGGACGAGTACAGCGCCTCGACCAGCCCCTGCCCCTCCGCGCGGCGGAGGTCGGTGATCTTCGCCTTCTCCTGCTCGGTCGGCGTGACCCCCACGGCGCTCGCCACGGCCTCGCAGAACGCGGCGAGCACGATCGTGGAGTGCGCGGCGACCACGAGGTCTTGGCGGTATAGGCCGCTGGTGCCGGTCACCCTGCCGGTGAACGCGCCCATGACCTCGTGGAGGCGCGTGACGGCTTCGGACTTCTGGTCGACCATGCCCCAGATGGCCTCGAAGGTCTCGCTGACGAAGGCGAGCGGGCCCGCGCCGAGGATCACGCCGCCCAGCAAGCGGTCTACCGCTTTGAGCCACCCGGGGTCGTCGCGGCCGAGGATCTTGAGGGCGCCGCGGAAGGTGATCGGGGGGTCTCGGCGCACGTGATCAACGGTAGCGGAGTCAGGCCAGGAGGGATCCGGCTAGCGCGAACACATCCAGCTCCGCGCTCCCGTCGACGACGTGCCAGGGGGAGAGCCAGTTCGAGGCGGCTAGTTGGTCGTAGACCTCGCCGACGCGGGTTTGCAGGGGGGTGTCGGATTCCCAGGTGTCGCGGGCGCGGGCGTCGACGGTTTCGCGGTGGGTGGCTCGGGAGGCTGCTAGTTGCGCTGAGACGCGTAGAAGCAGTTGGGCGTGCGGTACCGGGAGGCCTAGCCGGTCGATTTCGGTGGCCTTGACCCAAGAGACGAAGTCGCCGGTTGCGGGCTCGTGCAGGCGGGCGGCGCCATAGGCGGCGTTGGACGCTACATAGCGGTCCAGCAGCAGCACATCGAAGGACGCCAGGTCGGACAAGAGGTCTTCCAGGGCTCCGTGGCGGTCCAGCGCATAGAGCACAGCCATGCCGTAGACGGACTCGCCGAGGCCCCCTAGGCGGCCGTGCAGTCCCTCTTGCACCAGGTCCGCCGTCACCGAGAGCCCGTACCTGGGGAACGCGCGGGTCCCCACTGATGCGCCGTGTTCGGCGAAGGCGGCGGTGAGCTTGTCGGCCAGGGTGCGCTTGCCCGCACCGTCGAGGCCTTCGATCACGATCAGGCGTCCCACGCGAGGAACTTAGCGTGGGAATCGACAGCCGTGGACGGCGCCTCCTGGCTCTCCCCTCCGGGTCGGCGCCGTCCACGGTGCCATCCACCCCCCGGGGCGGCTCCTTGGGTTCTGGCTTGCCCCCTGCGCAGGCCAGAACTACACAAGATCGCTCGACCGGGTCGACGTGTTACACCTTTCGGTGAGAGAAGACGCGGGCCCCGGCACGCAGGTTGCGTGCCGGGGCCCGGAAGAACGGGTTACCGCTGGGTAAGGACCTCAGTAGCGGTAGTGCTCCGACTTGAACGGCCCTTCGACGTCGACGTCGATGTACTCCGCCTGCTCCTTGGTGAGCTTGGTGAGCGTGCCGCCCAGCGCCTCCAGGTGGATGCGGGCGACCTTCTCGTCGAGCTTCTTGGCCAGCCGGTAGACCTCGCGGTCGTACTCCTCGTGCTTGGTGAACAGCTCCACCTGGGCGATCACCTGGTTGGAGAAGCTGTTGGACATCACGAAGCTCGGGTGCCCGGTGGCGTTGCCCAGGTTGAGCAGGCGGCCCTCGGACAGCACGATGATCGAGTGCCCGTCCGGGAAGACCCACTCGTCGACCTGCGGCTTGATGTTGATCCGCCGGATCCCCGGGTAGCGGGTCAGGCCCGCGATGTCGAGCTCGTTGTCGAAGTGGCCGACGTTGCCCAGGATGGTCTGGTGCTTCATCTTGGCCATGTGCTCGACGGTCACCACGTCCTTGTTGCCGGTCGTGGTGATGATGATGTCGGCCTCGCCGACGGCCTGGTCGAGGGTGCGCACCTCGTAGCCGTCCATCGCCGCCTGCAGCGCGCAGATCGGGTCGATCTCGGTGACGACCACCCTGGCGCCCTGCCCGCGCAGGCTCTCCGCGGACCCCTTGCCGACGTCGCCGTACCCGCAGATGACCGCGACCTTGCCCGCGATCAGCACGTCGGTGCCGCGGTTGATGCCGTCGACCAGCGAGTGCCGGATGCCGTAGCGGTTGTCGAACTTGCTCTTGGTGACCGAGTCGTTGACGTTGATCGCCGGGAACAGCAGGTCACCGGCGGCGGCGAGCTGGTAGAGCCGCAGCACGCCGGTGGTGGTCTCCTCGGTGACGCCGCGGATGCCCGAGGCCACCTTGGTCCACTTGCCCGAGTCGGCGGCCAGCGAGTTGCGCAGCGTCTCCAGGATGAGACCCCACTCCTCGGGGTCGTCGTCCTCGGTGGCGGGCACGACGCCCGCCTTCTCGTACTGGACCCCCTTGTGCACCAGCAGCGTGGCGTCGCCGCCGTCGTCGAGGATCATGTTCGGCCCCTGGCCGTCTGGCCAGGTCAGCATCTTCTCGGTGGCCCACCAGTACTCCGGCAGGGTCTCCCCCTTCCACGCGTACACCGGGACGCCCTTGGGCTCCTCCGCGGTGCCGTGCGGTCCGACCACGACGGCGGCGGCCGCGTGGTCCTGGGTGGAGAAGATGTTGCAGGAGCACCAGCGGACCTCGGCGCCGAGCGCGACGAGCGTCTCGATCAGCACGGCGGTCTGCACGGTCATGTGCAGCGAACCGGAGATCCTGGCTCCCTTGAGCGGGTACACCTCTGCGTATTCGCGGCGGAGCGCCATGAGGCCGGGCATCTCGTGCTCGGCGAGGCGGATCTCCTTGCGCCCGAACTCGGCGAGCGACAGGTCGGCGACGGCGAAATCGATGCCACCTCGGGTCTGCGCGTAGCTCGCCCCGGTCGCGCTCCGCGTGTCTTCTGCGGTCATCGAGAACATCCTCCAGACTTCTGGTTCCTGTCGAACACTACCGTTGGAGCAGGGGGCACGGGGCGACCAAAAGGAGTGATCCGTGCCGGAGAGTGACCGGGGAGGGACGTGCTGCTAACCGGTTCGGAGACCCGCGTGGTCGAGCTGCGGGTGCACGGCATCATGGGCACCACCCCGGAGAACCTGGTCACGGCGGTGGCCGCGGTCGACGTGGCTGGCGACGGGGTCGGCCGCATCGTGCGCCCGGCCGACCGGCTGATGCGCCCGGCACCCGGCCCGGTGCTGCGCGCCGAGGGCCGCTCGGTACCCAGGGTGGTCGAGGGCTACGTCTGGGGCGCGATGACCTCGGGCGGCATGGCCAAGGCGACGTGGGCGCTGCTGTTCCCGTTCTCGCTGGCGAACATGGCGCACTGGATGCTGCCGCCGATCCCCAGCGGGCACCGCACCGCGCGCCTGCTCGGCGCGCTGAACCGGTCGCTGCTGCGGTTGGCGGCGCTGCTGCTAACCGCGCTGCTGGTGGCGCAGGCGGCGGTGGTGAGCCTGGACCTGGTCGCCGCGCAGTGCCTCGCGCCCGGCACCGGCTGCCTGGACTGGGTGCCGGACTGGGCGCGGTCGACGACCGCGCTGCGGCAGCTGGTCGGTCTTGTCCCCGTGCTGCTGGGGATCCTGGTGCTGCACCGGGTGTCGACGGTGGCGTGGGAGACCCCCGCGGCGCCGAACCCGCCGGACGCGCAGCCGAACCTGCGGGTGGAACTGCCCGGCCGGAACCTGGTTTCGGACCCGGACACCCCCGCGCTGCGGGCGCTGCACCTGGCGGCGGCGTTGGCGTTGGTCGCGCTGCTGCCGCTGGGTGGTCCGTTCTCGCCGCCCCCACCCGGCCTGGCGTTCGGCGTGTGGGCGGCGGCGCTGGTGGTCGTCGGCATCTGTGTCTTGTGCGTCCTCGCCCTGGACGACCCGCGCGGCGCGGAACCGTCGGCGGCCGGTCGACGCCTGCGCACCGCGCTCGGCCGGGTGCCGCGCGCGGTGTTGCTGCTGACCGGTGCCGCGCTGGCGGTGACCGCCGGGGTGATCACCGACCCGCTGCCGACCAGGATGGCCGGTACCGGGCCGACGGTCGAGGCGATCGCGGCCGGGTTGATCGCGGTGATCGTGCTGCTCGGGCTGTTCCTGGTGCCCGCGGCGCTGATCGCCCGGCGGGGCTGGGCGCACCAGGCGCGTGAGCTGCGGCCGTGGGCTGGCGGGTGGATGGCCGCGCCGGTCCTGGCGATCAGCGCCCTGCTCGGCGGCGGTTTCGGCGCGGGCCTGGCGATCTCCCTGCGCAAGCTGGTCGGCTCCGAGTGGATCGACCTGCCGCGCGGCTACGAGCAGGTGACCCTGCTGTGGGGCGCCGCGGCGGCGATCGGGGTCGCGGTGGCCATCCCGATCAGCGCGGTCGCGGCGGTGCGGATGCTGCTGACCCCAGCGCGGTACGCCGAGATCGGCCTCCTGCACGACGGCCGCCCGGCCGACGCGACCGCGGCGACCAGGGCGTGGCGGCTCGCGGGGTGGCAGCGGCGCAACGCGCACCGGATGATCCTGGCGTTGGCCGGGGTGCTCGCCGCGGGCACGGCGATCTCGGTGACGACGCGGATCGCGGACCTGCACCCGCCGCAGTGGATGGAACCGTTCCCCGCCCTCGGGATCCTGACGCTGGGCGCGCTGGTGGTCGGCCTGGTCCGGGCGGTGTACACGGCGGTGCAGGAACCCGAAGCCGGACGCCGGTTGGGCGTGATCGCGGACCTCGCGTCGTTCTGGCCGCGGGAAGCACACCCGACGGTTCCGCCTTGCTACGCCTTGAAGGTCGCGCCGGAGTTGGCAGCGCGCGTGGTGGAGCACTTGAAGGACCCGTCGACTCGCGTAGTGCTAACAGGCCACAGCCAAGGCAGCCTGATCGTGGCAGTCACCGCGGCCCGTCTTATGGAAGTCCTGAACGAACCCGAACGCCAACGCCTCGGCGTAGTGACAGTGGGCTCGCAACTGCAATGGGCGTACCCGCGCGCGTTTCCCGCCGCAGTGCCGCACGCATCTCTCGCGGAACTGGCCCAACGCCTAGGCACTCGCTGGCGCTCTCTATGTAGAGGCACCGACCCCCTCGGCGGCGCAGTGACCACCTGGAACCGCCAAGTCTGCGACAACCAACTACTAGGCACCGGCTTCCGCCCCGACGGCACAGTGGGTCCCCTCCCCGCAGCCACCCCTTCCCCCACCGGCGCCCTAGTCCTCGGCGGCGACCACTGGCTCCCAGACCCCATGCGAGGCCCGTTCCAGGGCAGGCGCTGGGTCGCGGGCACCCTCGGCCACGGCAACTACACCGCCGACCCGGAATGGGACCGCGCCATCGCGATGGCAGCCGGGCTGGACCCGGAAGAGCCCCAGTCAGCCCTGCGCTGGCCACCCCGTTCCCCCTGACCAGCCAGGAAGCCGAGCACTGCCCTCGAAGTAGGCGGTCGTCCAGTGACCGTGGAAGGACAGTTCAGCGCTGCCCACCGTGTAGCCCCTCGCCGTCGGAGACGGCTTCATCGGCTCGTTGTCGAGCGCTGCGGGGGTTCGCGGTCGGCGCCGAGGAGGTTCAGCGACTGCGGCGTTGCCGAGCCTGCGTTGCAGGGTGGCGATGTCCTCGGTTGCGTGGCGTAGCACCGGCGACCACCGGTCATCATCCGGCGGAAATACACCACCAGCATTACCCTTTCGTGACCGATTCACTCGCAAGGAGAGGGGGCCGCGGTGCCTGGTAACGGGCTGTGGCGGACAAAATCCGTCGAGCAGTCGATCGCGGATACCGATGAGCCGGACACCAAGCTGCGCCGGAACCTGTCGACCTGGGACCTGATCGTCTTCGGGGTCGCCGTGGTGATCGGGGCCGGGATCTTCACCCTGACCGCGCGGACAGCCGGTGACCTGGCCGGGCCTTCGGTGTCGATCGCGTTCGTGATCGCGGCGGTGGCGTGCGCGTTGGCCGCCTTGTGCTACGCGGAGTTCGCCTCCACCGTGCCCGTCGCGGGGAGCGCGTACACGTTCTCCTACGCCACTTTCGGCGAGTTCGTCGCCTGGATCATCGGGTGGGACCTGATCCTGGAGTTGGCCGTCGGCGCCGCCGCGGTCGCCAAGGGGTGGTCGGTGTACCTCAACACCGTGCTGGGGTACGTCTTCGGGTTCGACCCGTCGCAGAGCACGGCGACGCTGGTGAAGCTCGGCGGGCTCACCATGGACTGGGGCGCGCTGGTCCTGGTGGTCTTCCTGGCCCTGCTGCTCGCCGTCGGCACCAAGCTGTCGTCGCGGGTCAGCGCGGTCATCACCGGGATCAAGGTGGCGATCGTGCTGTTCGTCATCGTCTTCGGCCTCTTCTACGTGAAAGCGGCCAACTTCTCGCCGTTCGTCCCCGAGTCGCAGCCGCCGCCCGCGGGCAAGAGCGGGATCGAGCAGTCGCTGTTCTCGGTGATCGCGGGCGGCGAGGGCAGCGCGTTCGGGGCGTTCAGCCTGCTGGCCGGTGCCTCGCTGGTGTTCTTCGCGTTCATCGGTTTCGACATCGTCGCGACCACCGCGGAGGAGACCAAAAACCCGCAGCGGTCGGTGCCGCGCGGCATCTTCGGGTCGCTGTCGATCGTGACGCTGCTCTACGTCGCGGTGTCGCTGGTCCTGGTGGGAATGGTGTCCTACCAACAACTCGCGACGACGATCAAGCCGGATGGCAGCGAGGACAAGAAGACCCTCGCCACCGCGTTCTCCCTCAACGGTGTCGACTGGGCCGCGCAACTCATCTCCGTCGGCGCGCTCGCCGGCCTGACCACCGTGGTCATGGTGCTCATGCTCGGCCAGATCCGGATCATCTACGCGATGTCGCGCGACCACCTGCTGCCGCGCCAACTCGCGCACACCGGCGGCAAGCAGACCCCGGTGCGCGCCACCGTCACCGTCGCCGTGCTGGTGGCGGTCGCGGCGACGTTCTTCGAGGCGGACAAGCTCGAGGAAATGGTCAACGTCGGCACCCTGTTCGCGTTCATCCTGGTCTCCGCAGGGGTGATCGTGCTGCGCAAGACCCGGCCGGACCTCAAGCGGTCGTTCCGGGTGCCGTGGGTGCCGCTGGTACCGATCCTGGCGATCATCGCCTGCGTGTGGCTGATGCTGAACCTGACCGTGCTGACCTGGCTGCGGTTCATCGCCTGGATGGTGCTCGGCGTCATCGTGTACTTCGCCTACAGCCGCCGCAAGTCGCTGGTCGGGCGCAGGCAGCGGGACGAACCGTAGGATGCCGCTCCGTGCCCGTACCCGCGCTGCTCTGCGTTGACGTCGGATCGACCTGGACGAAGGGCGCCCTGGTGGCCCCGGACGGCGAATTGCTCGGCACCGCCCAGCACGCGACGACGCCGCCGGAGGTCCTCGACGGGATCGCGGCCGTGACCTCGGCGCTGGGTGCCTCCAGCGCCGAGGTCCTCGCCTGCTCGTCGGCGGGTGGCGGCCTGCGGCTGGCGGTCGTCGGCCAGGAGCGGCTGGTCAGCACCGAGGCGGGCTACCGGGTCGCGCTCTCCGCGGGCGCGAAGGTCGTGCACGTCAGCGCGGGCGAGGTGGAGAGCCTGCGCCCGCTGCGGGCCGACCGCCCGGACGTGGTGCTGCTCGTCGGCGGCACCGACGGCGGTGACGAGGCCGTGCTGCTGCACAACGCGCGCAGGCTCGCGGAGAACCGCATCAGCGTCCCGATCGTCCTCGCGGGCAACGCGCACGCGCGCGACGAGGCGCTGGGCGTGCTCGCCGACCGCACCGTGGTCGCCACCGACAACGTCCTACCGGACGTCGGCGAGCTGAACCCGGGACCGGCACGCGACGCCATCCGCGAGGTCTTCCTCCAGCACGTCATCGGCGGCAAGGGCCTGTCGCGGGGCAAGCGCTTCCGCTCCCTGGTCCGCACCGTCACCCCCGACGCCGTCCTGGTCGGCGTCTCCCGCCTGGCCCACCTGCTGGCCACCGACGACGACCCAGGCGCGGTCCTGGTCGTCGACGTCGGCGGCGCCACCACGGATGTCTACTCCGCAGTGTCCACAGTGGAGGACACCGGGGCGACCGTGGCCCTGCCCGCCGACCGCAGGACCGTCGAGGGCGACATCGGCATGCGCTGGTCGGCACCCGGCATCGTCACCGAATCCCGCGCCGAGCAGCTGATCCCCGACGACACCCTGATGCCAGCCGCCAAACGCCGCGCCACCGACGTCGACTTCGTACCGTCCACTCCGGACGAGTCCGAAGTAGACATCCAGCTGGCCGCCCTGGCCGCCACCATCGCCATCCGCCGCCACCTGCGCCTGGTGGACAACCGACTGGGCCCCCGAGGCGCAGCCCTCCTAATCCTCTCCGGCGGCGTCTTCCGCCACGCGCCCCCCGCCGCGCTGGCCCAGGTCGAACAGACCCTGCGCGCCGACCCGGTCCTACGCCCCATCCTCCGCACAGCCCGCATCACCACCGACCGCGACTACGTCCTCGCCCCCGCAGGCCTGCTCACCGAAGCCGGACACCAAGCCACAGCCACCCGCCTACTCAGCCGACTGAGCCAAGCCTCGACCAACCGCCCACCCGCCTAACCCCCACCGCCCCTTGCCCGCCACGCCCTTTCGCCCACGCTTTTTCGCTCGCGCGCGCCCGAAAAACAGCCCCCACCCTCTCCGGGGGCGGCCCCGATCCCATTCTATCGGGCATGAACTGTGGAGGAAGGGCACGCGAAAAGCTGTGGACAGGCAAGAGGGTTGTGGACAACTCGACCTCTGCCAGCCGGGTCGGAGGTGCCCGACCGACAGGCAGGCCACCGAGAGATCAGGCCTTGACGGAGTCCCGGTACAGGTCTGGCTCCAGGTAGATCAACCGGGCCGAGGGCACGGCGGCCCGCACTCGGGCTTCGGCGTCGTCGATTGCCTGGGCGACGTCTTCCATGGGGAGGCCGGGGCGTAGGGCGATCTTGGCGGCGACCAGCAGTTCTTCCGGGCCCAGGTACTGGGTGCGGAGGTGGATGATCCGCTCGACCTTGCCGGTGGCGAGTTCGTGCTCGATCCTGGTCAGTTCGTCCGCGGTGGCGCCTTCGCCGATCAGCAGGGACTTCATCTCGACGATCAGGATGATGGCGATGATGCCGAGCAGGACGCCGATGGACAGGGTGCCGATGCCGTCCCAGACGGGTTCGCCGGTGGCCAGGGTCATGCCGACGCCGAGGAGGGCGAGGACGAGGCCGAGGAGGGCGCCCGCGTCCTCGAGCAGGACCACCGGCAGTTCCGGGGTGCGGGACTGCCGGATGAAGCCCCACCAGGTGGCGTCGCCCTTGATCTTCTTGGATTCGACGATGGCGGTGTAGAAGGAGTAGGACTCCAGGCCGATGGCGACCACGAGGATGCCGATGGCCACCCACGGCGCGGACAGCGCCTCGGGGTGGCCGATCTTGTGGATGCCCTCGTAGAGCGCGAAGACCGAGCCAAGGGAGAACAGCATCAGGGCGACGATGAACGAGTAGAAGTACCGGTCGCGGCCGAAACCGAACGGGTGCTCCTTGGTCGCGCGCCGCTGGGAGGTCTTCTGCCCGAGCAGCAGCAGGCCCTGGTTGGACGTGTCGGCGACCGAGTGCACCGACTCGGCCAGCATCGACGACGACCCGGTGATCAGGAAGCCGACGAACTTGGCCACGGCGATCCCCGCGTTCGCGCCCAACGCGGCGAGGATGGCCTTGGTGCTGCCTCCTGCGGACACAGTCGCTCCCTGGTGCTAGTCCGTTATGTCGGGTCGATCGGGTGGCAGCCTAGAGCGTGTCGTGCTCCGGTGCCTCGGCGCCCACGGTTGCCAGGAACACCTGGGCGCGCGCGGTGCCGACCGGGGTCAGCGCCAGGTCCGGGTCCGACGCCGGTACCCAGGCCGACTCGCCGCGGCCGAGCAGGCGGCCGCCGACCTCGACCGCGCCGTCGGTGCACACCATGATCCTGGGCCGCGCCGCGGGCACCAGGACCCGGTCGCGTTCGCCCTCGGCCCACTCCACCCTGGACAGTTCGAACTCGGGGGCGTCGGTGCGGTAGGTCCGCAGCCGCCCGGTCTGGTCCCCGGTGGACACCGGCATGTCGCCGCAGCCGAAGTCGAGCACCCGCAGCAGTTCCGGGACGTCGACGTGCTTGGGGGTCAGACCGCCGCGCAGGATGTTGTCGGAGTTGGCGAGGATCTCGACGCCGGTGCCGTGCAGGTAGGCGTGCAGGTTCCCGGCGGGCAGGTAGATGGCCTCACCGGGGCGCAGCACCAGCCGGTTGAGCAGCAGGGCGGCCAGCACGCCCGCGTCACCGGGGTAGCTCTCCCCCAGTTCGAGCACGGTGCGGCACTCCAGGGAGAACTCGCCGTGCGCCTTGATGTGCGCGACGCAGGCGTCGATCAGGTCCGGCATCAGCCGCTCGAGCGCGGGCTGCGGCAGGGTGATCCAGGTGGTGAACAGCGCGCGCAGCCCGTCGGAGGTGGGCTGGCCGACCAGCAGGTCGATGTGCGCGGAGAGCCCCGGCGTGCGCAGCTGCTCCAGCAGCGCGATCGTGCGGACCGGGTCGCGGAAGCCCGCGAGCGCGTGGAACTCGGTGAGCGCGCACAGCAGTTCCGGCTTGGCCGTCGGGTCCGGGTAGTTGCGGTTGGCCGCGTCCCTGGCGATGCCCGCCTTCTCCTCGGCGGCGTACCCCTCGGCGGCTTGGGCCGCCGACGGGTGGGCCTGCATGCTCAGCGGTTCCTCGACCGCGAGGATCTTGAGCAGGAACGGCAGCCGGTTGCCCCAGCGCGACGCGGTGGCGTCACCGAGCTGACCGAGCGGGTCGGCGTCGATCCGCTCGAGCAGCGAGTGCACGGCGCCCTCGCCGTCGACGAACCGGGACGGGTCGCCCGGGTGGGCCCCCATCCACAGCTCTGCCTCGGGGTGCGGCGCGGGGACCGGGTTGCCGAGCAGCTCGGCGATGGTCGTGCGCGAACCCCACGCATACGGGCGCACCGCATTGCGCAGCAGCTCCACCTGACTACTCACTCCTTCGTGCCACCCTGGCGCCGTCTCAGTGCGGCACCGGGCCCCGAACCGGCCATGACGCGTGGACCGCGGCTCACGCGGTCGCGGGAGCGTACCGGCCGGAACCGCCGGTGGTGCCCGCGGCGAGGCCCAGGTAGAGCGCGGCGAGCTCGAACCGCAGCGCCAGCACGGCGGCGCGGGTCGGTTCGTCGGCGGTGATCTCCTCGGCCGGGGCGATGAGGTCCGCGGCGGGCAGGGTCTCGTGCGCCTGCCTGCGCACCGGGTCGCCCGGCTGCGCGCGCACGGCGAGCAGCACGACCCGCGGCGGCAGGGCGGCCGGGCCGTCGAAGGTGTCCGGGTCGGCGAAGATGTCGCGCTCGGAGGTGGCGCGCACGGCCGCGCGGAACAGCGCGGTGCGGCTGTTGGCCTGCGGGAAGCCGACCACGTCGCAGACCAGGTCGGTGTGCGTGCCCAGCACCTGCACCGCGTGCCTGCCGACTGCGGTGGCCACGTGGTCGAGGCCCCACAGCAGCGGGGAGTGCTCGGCCAGGCGCAGCGCCAGGGACTTGGCGGGGTTGACGAACGACTCGTGCTGCGGGTGGTCGCGCTCGGCTTCGCGGTCGAGCTCGTCGGCGAGGCTGTTGGCGTCCACGCGCAGCAGGCCGAGGGTCTTGAGGGCCAGCAGACCGGAGGTGAAGGCGGTCGGGAAGCCGAAGCCGGGCCGCACCGGCAGCCGCGGCGAGATCAGCACCCCGTTGCCCGCGGCGGCCGCGGCGACCGGCCCTTCGCCGGGCCCGGTCAGCACGACGCCCGCGCCCCGGCGGCCCGCGCGGTCGACGTCCTCGGCGAGCTGCACGTCACCGGGGTCGTCGGTGTGCGCGATGACCACGTCCAGCGCGCCGACCCACGGCGGGACGACGTCGGTGATCACCAGCGGTACCGGGCACGCGGGCAGCAGTAGCTCGGCGAGCAGCCGCGACACCGCAGGTCCCAGGCCGGGTCGGGTCATCAGCACGACCGCGCGCGGCCGCACACCTTCAAGCCGGTCGATGCCCGCTTCCACCGACGCCTCGGCGGTGGCCCGCACCTGGGCACCGGCCATGGCGCCCGCGCGCAGCATGCCCTCCGGGTCGGCCTCGCCCAGCCGGGAGAGGTCGTCGAGGAGGCTGTCGTCGGGGACGGCGGTCACTGTGCCGCCGCGGTCGGGCGGTCGGCGGAGGGGTCCTCCGCCTCGTCGAGCAGCAGCACCGGGATGCCGTCGGTGACCGGGTACCGCCTGCCGCACTCGGTGCAGGTCAGCACGTCGGCCTCGGGGTCGTCCGGGGTGCCGACCCGCAACGGGGCGTGGTCCTCGGACGGGCAGGCGAGGATGTCCAACAGCTGCTGGTCCAGTGTGACTGCCATGGTGGTCCTCCTCGTGTCCAGTGTCCCAGGGGGGAGCGGGTCGCCGCAGCTCAAGCCAGGACGATCGCCAGCACCTCGTCGCGGATCGCGGCGACCGCGGTCTCGTCGGCGGCCTCCACGTTGAGCCGCAGCAGCGGTTCGGTGTTGGAGGCGCGCAGGTTGAACCAGCCGCCGCCGGGCAGCCGCACGGTCAGCCCGTCGAGCTCGTCGAGCTCCACCCCGGTGCGCCCGCCGAACTCGGCCCGGATCGCCGCCAGCCGCCCGGCCTGGTCGGTCACCGTGGAGTTGATCTCACCGGAGGCCGCGTAGCGGTTGAACTCCCTGGTCAGCTCGGACAGCGGGCCCGGCTGCTCGCCCAGCGCGGCCAGCACGTGCATGGCCGCGAGCATGCCGGTGTCGGCCTTCCAGAAGTCGCGGAAGTAGTAGTGCGCGGAGTGCTCGCCGCCGAAGATCGCGCCGGTGCGGGCCATCTCCTGCTTGATGAACGAGTGCCCGACCCTGGTGCGCACCGGGGTGCCGCCGTGCTCGGCGACGATCTCGGGCACCGCGTCGGAGGTGATCAGGTTGTGGATCACCGTGCCGCCGGGGTCCTTGGCCAGCTCGCGCACCGCGACCAGGGCGGTGATGGCGCTGGGCGAGACCGGGTCGCCGTTCTCGTCGACGACGAAGCAGCGGTCGGCGTCGCCGTCGAAGGCCAGCCCGGCGTCCGCGCCGACCTCGCGCACCTTCGCCTGCAGGTCCACGATGTTCTTCGGGTCCAGCGGGTTGGCCTCGTGGTTGGGGAAGCTGCCGTCGAGCTCGAAGTACATCGGCACGACGTCGAGCGGCAGACCGGTGAACACGCTGGGCACGGTGTACCCGCCCATGCCGTTGCCCGCGTCCACCACGATCTTGAGCGGCCGGATGCCGGAGAGGTCGACCAGCTCGCGCAGGTAGGCGGCGTACTCGCCGAGCAGGTCCTTGTGCTCGACCGACCCGACCTTCTCGGCGGCCGGGTACTCGGCGCCTGCCTCCACATCGGCCTGGATCTCGGTGAGCCCGGAGTCCTGGCCGACCGGTGCAGCGCCCGCGCGGCAGAGCTTGATGCCGTTGTACTTCGCCGGGTTGTGGCTGGCGGTGAACATCGCGCCGGGCAACTGCAGGCTGCCGGAGGCGAAGTACAGCATGTCGGTGCTGGCCAGACCGATGTTGACCACGTCGACCCCGGTCGAGGCGACCCCGGCGCCGAACGCCTCGGCCAGGCCGGGCGAGGAGTCGCGCATGTCGTACCCGATGACCACGGCGGGTCCACCGACCAGCCGGGCGAACGCGGCGCCGATGGCGCGCACCAGGTCGGTGTCGATCTGCTCGCCCACCACGCCGCGGATGTCGTAGGCCTTGAAGACACCGGACAGGTCGCGCACGGGGTACTCCCAGGGGTCGCGCGGGAGACCTCGGCAGCCGCCCGCTACTACTGGCCAGGAGCCTACCGGCGGCATCGAAAGGCCGACTGTCAGCGTCACCCGACGGTCCGCTAATCGTTGATGGGGTCCGGGAGAACTCTGAGGTGGCCCCGTCGACCCGCGGCGCCAGCGGTCGGGTCGATCGGCTCGACCGGGCGGTCCACGCGGCCCGCTTCGCGCACGGCTTCGGCCAACGCGGTCAGGTCGTCGACCGACGGCTCGGGGAGGGCGAAGGCGCCGTCGTGGCGGACGACCTCCCAGCCGCGCGGGACGGTGAGGCGCAGCGCGTGCTCCTCGCACAGGTCGTAGCTGTGCGGTTCGGAGTACGTCGCCAGCGGTCCGACAACGGCGGTGGACTCGGCGTAAGCGTAGGTCAGCGTGGCTACGGCCGGGTCGACACACCCGGTCCGCGAACACCGCCGCACGCTCCGCACGATCGGTGACCATAGCGCCTTTGCGGGCCTGCGGGCCCCAAGTGCCGCACGACACGCCCCCGACACGCCCAACCGGCCCAGCACGGGACCCGCGTACCCTGCTCAGGGTGGTGACGGCTCGCAGTTCCCGGCGGCGCGGACGGCGCAATCGCGACAGGCACGGCCGCGGGTTGCGCGGGCCGCTGTACCCGTCGACGCTCCCCGCGGCCAGTACCCGCGCGGAGAAGTTCGACGCGTTGGTGCTCGACGCCCTGGAGCCGATCGAGGCCCGGTGGCGCACCGAGTTGACCAAGCTCGACGTGGCCGTCGACGACGTGCCCGAGGTCACCCCGGACACCCCGGACGGGGTGCTCGCCGACAGCGGTGTGCCGCTGGCGCGGCTGGTGCGGGCGGGTGTCGACCGGCGCGGTCAGCCGACCAGGGCGCGGATCGTGCTGTACCGGCGGCCGCTGGAGGCCCGCGCGAAGGACAGCGCGGACCTCGCGGACCTGGTGCACGACGTGCTGGTGGAGCAGGTCGCGGCCTACCTCGGCCTGGACCCGGGTGTGATCGACGGCGAGTCCTGACCCCGGCGGCCGGGGATCGCGGTCAGCAGGGCGAACAGCACCACCGCGGCCTGGATGAGCAGCAACAACCCGCGCAACGTCGTGGGTTGCTCGATGCGCACCTCGGCCGCCCGCGTCGGCACGGTCACCGCGACCGAGCTGCCCCACGCCCGCACGACGGCCACGGGCCTGCCGTCGACGGTGGCCTGCCAGCCGGGCTCCTCCTCGGCGGTGATCACCAGCAGCCTGCCCTCGGCCCCGTCGGACACCCGAACCGCGACCTGGGGCGGGGCGGCGGCGACGGGCACCGCGCCGTCGCTGGGCGGTGTCCCGCCGGTCAGGGCCTGGTGCGCCACATCGGGTGAGAGCAGGTACGCCGAGCCGGAGCGCGGCAGGAGCCGGAACACCGCGGAGCCCGCCGAGGTTTGCGGGGCGTCTGCGACGAGGGTTCCCGCGCGGTCGCGGAACACGTCGGCCTCGGCCATGGGGATCACGACGAACAGGACGCCGGAGGCGGCGGCGCGCAGGACCGCGGTCCGGACCCGGTCGGTGTCGCCGGAGCGCAACTCCCGGTCCAGGCCCGCGAGCCGGGGCCCGGCGGACGGGGTCGGCGCGAGGTCGTCGTCGCCGAACAGGGGCGCGCGGCCGGTGGCCTGGCGGGGTGCGTGGTCGGACAGGACGAGTACGGACCGGTTGGTGTTGGCGAGTTCCGCGGTCAGCGTGGTCGCCAACCGCTCGCCGCCGGTGTCGTCGAGCGGGCCCTGCCGACCGGGGATGATCACGCCGATCGCCAGCACGCCGACCGCGGCCGCTCCCGCGAGGACCGCTGGCCACCGCACGCGCGCCCGGCCGGTGCGAAGTGCCCCCAGCAGTGCCCACACCAGACCCCAGCCGACGATCAACAGCGGTACCCCGGTCCACGCGGGCACAGCGGGTCCACCGCTCAACGGTGTCGCGGGCACCAACCGCACCAACACGACGGTCGCGACTCCCAGCAACGCGAACGCCAGTCCCGGCAGGACGGCGCGGCGGGCACCGGCGGCGATACCGACGAGCACAGCCGCGACGACCACGAAGCCGACGAACGACCACGCCCCGGGCCCACCCGCGTTGAGGCTCGCCAGGTCCACCAGCGAGGCGGCGGGCGCGTCAACGACAGAACCCAGGCCGTGCAGGACGACGCCCGGGTGCTGGATCACCACCGCGGGCCACGGCAGCAGCAACGCCAACGGCATGAGCACCAGAAGGAAGAGAGCCGCTCCGCGCCGGGCACCGCCACCGGGGACGAGGACGAACCCGCCGAGTGCCATGGCGACCAGCGTCAGGTGCGTCAGGGGTGAGAAGGCCCCGATCGCCGCCACCCCGAGTGCCGTTCCCGCTGCCGTCGACAGCCAGGTCCCCTCGCCGACCCGGTAGCGCCCGATCAACGCAGCGATCCCGGAAGCCACCAATGGCAGCAGGATGTGCACTACGACCGCGTCGAGCCTGCCCTGCGCCACAGCGGCAGCAGCGGGCGGCAGCAACGCGTACCCCAGCGCGAGCAGTGCCCGCACCCACCGGCGGACCGGTGCCCTCCTGGTCGCCACATACGCACTTAGGCCCGCCAGCGGGAGATCCGCGAGGAACAACAGCGCTACCACGACCTGCGGACCGCCCACGGGTGCGAAGACCGCTCCCAGCGATCCGAGCACCGCCAGCGCTGTCGGCGCGGGAGCGGCGGTCCCGCCCGCGACTCCGTGCCACGTCGCCAGGTACTCGGACCACACCTGCTCGAGCGAGCCGATCGGCGATAACCGCCCGCCCGCGAGGTCCAGTCCCAGCCTGCCCGCGTTCACCGCGAAGGCGAGCGCGACCAACCCGAGCACCAGCAACAGCGGTGGCGCCAAAGCGATCTGCCGCAACACCCGCCCGCGGTCGACCCGCACCAACACCATCTCCGCGGGCACCGGGGTCGTCCCGTCCCGACGCACCGGCGACGGCCGCGGTCCAGGGCTGGGTCGCAGCCCGCTCGGCTGCTCACCTGCTTCGATGACCAGCGGCACCGCGATCGCCTTCTCCGGTCGGCGCAGTCCCGCCCGCCGCGGCCGACCACCCGCACCGGCGGGCAGGACATCCGGGCTCACCGGCGGCCGGGGCACGGAATCCGGCGGCAGCCACACTGCGGCGGGGTCGTAGTCGCTCGGCAGCCGCCCCAGCGCCGCATCAGCCGCGACCCGCCTGCGGACCATGGTCGACACCGCACCCCGAGTGGCGTTGCGCAACCGGGTGGACCGGCTGGTGAACAAGCCGCGCACGCTGCCGGACCGCTTCCCCCGACGGGCCCGCTCCGCCCGCGCGGCGCGCAACCCGGCACCGCCCCCGAGCAGGTACGCCACGGCCCGCAGTTCCGCGCGCGCGTCGGCCAGCCTGCGTTGCATTGCGAAACCCAAGGCGCGCACCAAACACAGCAGGGTGAGCCTGGGCACACCGACGAGGAACGACAGCGCGGAGCAGTTCACCAAAAACGTCCGCAGCCCGGCCCCGCGAGCCAGGGCGCGCGGGGTGGACCCCAACCGCGGCGACCCGGCGTCGACCCTGCGGCGCCGGGTGGACACCGCACGGGCGTGCCGGATCCGCGAGGTGGGAACGCACAGGACCACGTGCCCGGCCTGGTTCGCCCGCCACCCCAGGTCGATGTCCTCGCCGTAGAGCCGCAGCGCGCGGTCGAACCCGCCCACCTCGTCCCACACCGCGCGGCGCACCAGCATCCCGGCCGACGACACCGCCAACACCTCGGTGGTCTGCTCGAAGGCGGTCTGCTCGAAGGCGGTCCGGTCGGCACCCCTGCCCAGCCGCACCCAGTCCAGTTCGGACGGACCGACGCCGGTCTGCCGGTGCCCGGAGGCGTCGGTGGACAGTCCGGCCTCGACCACCAGCCTCGGGTCCTGCCAGTCCACCACCAGCGGACCGAGCACCCCGGCCGACGGCGACACCTCGGCGGCCAGCAGCAGCGTGGCCAGGCAGTCCGGGTCGGGCGCGCAATCGTCGTGCAGCAACCAGATCCAGCCGCCCGGGTCACCCCAGCGCTCGACGGCGTGCTCGACCGCGGCGTGCACCGCGTCGGCGAAACCGGTCGCCGGGTCCAGGGTCAGCACACCGTCCACGACCTGGTCCGGTCCGCGCGACGCGGCGTCGAGCAGCGCCGCGGTGTCGTCGGTCGACCCGGTGTCCACGGCGATCACGTGCCGGGGCCGGGGGCTGGACCTGCGCAACGCCGAGAGCGCTGGGCGCAACCACTCGGCACCGTCGTGGCAGACCAGGACGGCGAGCACCGGCGCCGTGCGCAGCACGGGACCGCCGCGCGCCAGTGCCGACCGGGACCGAGGGGGCACGGACCGGCACACCTCCCTCGTTCGCGGGCCATTGGCCGCCCACCGTACGACGAGACGTGCTGGACCGTGTGAAGGCGGGCGGCTCAGCCCGCGTTATCGACGGTTCCCACGACCACCTTGAGCCCGGACTCCCCAGTCAGGCCCTCGGCGCGGACGCGCGGTGCTCAGACCGCGCGCTTCTTCAACTTCCGCCGCTCCCGTTCGGACAGACCGCCCCAGATGCCGAACCGCTCGTCGTGCGCCAGGGCGTACTCCAAGCACTCGGAGCGGACCTCACAACCGAGGCAGATCCGCTTGGCCTCTCTGGTCGAGCCGCCCTTCTCGGGGAAGAACGCCTCGGGGTCGGTCTGCGCGCACAGGGCGCGCTCCTGCCACTCCTGCTCCTCGGTCTCGTCGAAGAACCCGGAGAACACCCCGAGGTCCTCTGTCGACCGCTCGCCCCACTCCACGACGCGGCCCCCGTCACCCAATCCCTGCATGATCGCCCGCCTCCTCGCCTTCCGCACTCCCCGGCTGGCGGATGCCATAGGCCGTCCCCGTGGCGAATGACATCGATGTGATTACACCCGTGTCGCAGCGGCGGGTCAAGCGCGGCCCCCGAGCGGGTGATGGGATATGCGCTCCCCGTACCCGATCGTGTACGTGCCGAAACGACGGCGATCGGCGGTCCGGTCGCCCGCCAACCGACCGACATTGCCACACTGGTGTCGTGCAGCGATCAGCGGTCCGCCCGTCACCGGTCTTCCTCGCGCTCCTCGTGCTCACCGTGGGGGGCGCTCTGCTGACCCTGCTGGAGGGCGAGACAGCGCTGCGAGCTGGGGTGTTCCTGCTCGTCATGGGCGGGTGGGCGGTGTCGCTGTGCCTGCACGAGTTCGGCCACGCGATCGTCGCCTTCCGCGGCGGCGACCGCGAGGTGTACTTCAAGGGCTACCTCACCCTCGACCCGCGCCGCTACACCGACCCGGTGCTGAGCCTGCTGCTGCCGCTGCTGTTCCTGGCGATCGGCGGCATCCCGCTGCCGGGCGGGGCGGTGTGGATCAACCACCACGCGCTGCGTTCCCGAGCGGTGGACTCAGCCGTGTCGCTGGCCGGTCCGTTCGCCAACCTGGTGATCGCGATCCTGCTGGCGCTGTCGGTGAACGTGTTCGAGCCCGCGCCGGGGATCGCCTGGGGCCTGTCGTTCCTGGCCCTGCTGCAGCTCGCGGCGTTCGTGCTCAACATCCTGCCGGTGCCCGGCCTGGACGGGTGGGGCGCGATCGAGCCGTACCTGTCCTACGAGGCGCGCCGCTTCGGCGCGAAGGCCAGGCAGTGGGCGCCGCTGATCCTGTTCGCCGTGCTGATCGGCATCCCCGGTGCCAGCGAGGTGTTCTGGGACGCGGTTCAGGCGCTCTACGGCGCGGTCGGCGGCAACGAGGTCTACGCCGTCTACGGCCAGTACGCGTTCTTCTTCTGGCGCTAAACGATCGCTAAAGGCCCCTGTGGGCAGACTAAACGTGAAAACCATCTCTCGGCGGCGGGGCCGACCCGCCGCCGACCAGACTTGCGAGGATCGCCGACCGTGAAGGTAGTGGTAGTCGTCGGCGGGGTCGGGGGAGCCCGGTTCCTGCTCGGCGTGAAGAGGTTCCTGGGGTTGCCACCGGTCGGCGAGCCCGACTCGCCCAGCGGGCACGAGATCACCGCGGTCGTGAACACCGCGGACGACATCTGGCTGCACGGCCTGCGGATCTGCCCCGACCTCGACTCGTGCATGTACACCCTGGGCGGGGGTAGCGACACCGAGCGCGGCTGGGGCCGCACCGGCGAGAGCTGGGTGGTGAAGGAGGAACTGGCCGCCTACGGCGCCGAGCCGGAGTGGTTCGGCCTCGGCGACAAGGACATCGCCACGCACCTGGTGCGGACCAGGATGATGCGCGCGGGCTACGAGCTCTCGGACGTCACCGCGGCGCTGTGCGACCGGTGGAAGCCCGGGGTCCGGTTACTCCCGATGACCGACGACCGCGTGGAGACGCACGTGGTCATCGACGAGCCCGGCACCGGTGAGCGCAAGGCGGTGCACTTCCAGGAGTGGTGGGTCCGCTACCGCGCGGAGCCGAGGGCGCGGTCGATCGTGCCGGTCGGCGCGGACGAGTCGACCCCGGGGCCCGGCGTGGTCGAGGCGATCTCCGAGGCGGACATCGTGCTGCTGGCGCCGTCGAACCCGGTGGTGAGCGTGGGCACGGTGCTGTCGGTGCCCGGCGTGCGCACGGCGCTGCGCAAGACCGAGGCGCCGGTGGTGGGCGTGTCGCCGATCATCGGCGGCAAGCCGGTGCGCGGCATGGCCGACGCCTGCCTCGAGGCGATCGGGCTGGAGAGCTCGGCGGAGGCGGTCGGTCGGCACTACGGGTCGCGGGCCTGCTCGGAGGGCGGCGTGCTGGACGGGTGGCTGGTCGCCGCGGGCGACAAGGCCGACGTGCCCGGGGTCGCGGTTCGGGCGGTTCCGCTGCTGATGTCCGATGTGGACGCCACGGCCGCCATGGTGCGCGCGGCGGTCGAGCTCGGCGGGGTCGAGGTTGGCTGACCACGGCGCGGCGGGGTCGGTGGAGGTCCTGCCGGTGCGCGGGCTGCCCGAGTTCCGCCCAGGCGACGACCTCACCGGCGCGGTGGTCGCCGCGGCGCCGTGGCTGCGCTCCGGCGACGTCGTCGTGGTCACCAGCAAGATCGTGTCCAAAGTGGAGGGCAGGCTGTACCGGGTGCCCACCGACCCCCTCGAGCGGGAGGCCGCGCGGCGGCGGGCGGTGCTGGAGGAGGCCGAGCGGGTCATCGCGGCCAGGGGGCCGACGCTGATCACGGTGAACAAGCGGATCGGCGTGGTGCAGGCGGCCTCCGGGGTGGACGCGTCCAACGTGGCGGGCGACGAGATCGCCCTGCTGCCCGCCGACCCGGACGCCTCGGCGCTGGCGCTGCGCAACGGGCTGCGCGAGCGGCTGGGCGTGGAGGTGGCGGTCGTGGTGACCGACACCATGGGCCGCGCGTGGCGGCTGGGGCAGACCGACGCGGCGATCGGGGTGTCCGGGCTGCGCGCCCTGCACTCCTACGCGGGCGTGGTCGACCCCATGGGCAACGAGCTGGCGGTGACCCAGGTCGCGGTCGCCGACGAGGTGGCAGCGGCGGCGGACCTGGTGAAGGGCAAGCTCGGCGGGGTGCCGGTCGCGGTCGTGCGCGGGCTTGAGATCGGCGACGACAAGTCCACGGCGCGGGACCTGGTGCGCCCGGTCGAGGAGGACATGTTCCGGCTCGGCACGGCCGAGGCGATCACCCGGGGGCGCCGGGAGGCGGTGCTGCTGCGCCGGTCGCTGCGCTCGTTCGCCGACGAGCCGGTGGACGTCGGCGCGATCCGGCGCGCGGTGGCCACGGCGCTGACCGCACCCGCGCCGCACCACACCCGCCCGGTGCGGTTCGTGCGGCTGACCGGGCGGCGGGCGGACCTGCTGGCCGCGATGCGGGCGGCGTGGGAGTCGGACCTGCGCGGCGACGGCCTCGACGACGCCGCGGTGGCCCGCCGGGTCGCCCGGGGTGACCTGCTGGTCGCCGCGCCGGAGGTCGTGCTGCCGTTCCTGGTCCGCGAGGGCGCGCACGCCTATCCCGACGCCCGGCGGGCGGAGGCGGAGCGGACGATGTTCACCGTCGCCGGTGGTGCCGCGGTGCAGGGGCTGCTCGTCGCCCTCGCCGCGGAGGGCCTGGGGTCGTGCTGGGTATCCTCGACGATCTTCTGCCCGGACGTGGTGCGCTCGGTGCTGGGGCTGCCCGCGACCTGGGAACCCCTCGGCGCGGTCGCGGTCGGGCGGCCCCCGCAGGAGCTGACCCCGCGCGAGCCGCGGGACGAGGAGTTGCTGGAACTGTGAGCCCGCACCCCGACGCGGTCGCGACGATGTCGGCCTGGCGGCCCGCCTTCCGCGGCCAGGAGTCGCTGCGCCAGGCCTTCCTGGGGTTCCTGCTGGCCAGGCCGGACGCGTGCCTGCGCTCGTGCGAGCCGGGCCACATCACCGCCTCGGCGCTGGTGTTCGACGCCGAGGGCGAGCACGTGCTGCTGACGCTGCACCCGAGGGTCGGCAGGTGGTTGCAGCTCGGCGGGCACTGCGAGCCCTCGGACCGCACGCTGGCCGGGGCGGCGCTGCGCGAGGCGACCGAGGAGTCGGGGATCGCCGGGCTGCGCATCGACCCGGTGCCGCTGCACGTGGACGTGCACCCGATCACCTGCTCTCTCGGCCTGCCGACCCGGCACTTCGACGTGCGGTTCGCGGTGCGCGCGCCTGCCGGGGCGATCCCGGTGCGCGGGCCGGAGTCGCTGGACCTGCGCTGGTGGCCGGTGGACGCATTACCGGATGGCGGCCGGGAAATCGACCCGATCCTGGCCGTTCTGCGGTGATTTCACCTCATGAGGTGACAATTCGGTGGAGCCTTCGCCGAACCGGGTGAAGAATTGTTTTTATTTTGCCGGACAATCGCGTGTCCGCCCCGGCGCCGACTTTTCCCGGTTGCTAGCTTTTACCCATGACCGAGGAATTCGCCTGGCTGCTGCGCTACGACGACCGCGGCGACGTCCTGCTGGAAGCGGCGCACGCCAAGCGCAGGGCGGGCGAGCCGACCGCGGCCATCGGTTACCTGGACGAGGCCATCGCGCTGGGCGGGGAGGACCGCGGTTTCGCCAGGGTCGCCCTGGCGGACCTGCTGTTCGAACTGGGCCGCTACGACGACGCGGCGACCCAACTGGAGGCGCTGCGCACCGAACTGCCGGTGTACCCGGCGCCGTGCGAACTCGCCGCGGAACTGCACACCACGCGCGGCGACAAGCACGAGGCGCTGCACTGGTATTCGCTGGCCATCGCGAACCTGCCCGCGCACGAGATCGCGGAATTGGACCAGTCCACCGGGGCGTCGTCTTATGCCAACAGCCTGCTGATCGCCCGCAGGCGGGTTCGCCACGCGCTGGGTTACGCGCCGGACGACTGGGACAACTGCGTCATCCCCGCCGACACCGCGATCCGCGGCCGTCACATCCGGCGGTAGTCCTTCGCCGAGAGCCGGGGCCCGAAGCGGGGTTTGGCGAACCCGCTCGCCTCGATGTAGCGGACCGCGCGCTGACGGTGCGGCGCGTAGGGCGCCAGCAGTTCGAGCATCCCCCGGTCGTCGGTCTTGCGGCCGGTCAGCGCGTACCCGACGATCGCCGGGATGTGGTAGTCGCCGACGCTCACCGCGTCCGGGTCGCCCCAGGCCCGTTGCGCGACCTCCGCGGCGGTCCACACGCCGATCCCCGGCACCTTGCGCAGCAGCAACCGGCCCGCCACCCCGCGCAGCACCGCGGCGTTCTCCAGCCGCCCGGCGACCTGGGCCGCGGCGATGATCGCCCGCCGCCGCGCCGAGTCGACGCCCGCCCGGTGCCACTCCCAGTCCGCGATCCCCAGCACCGCGGCCGGGGTCGGCGGGACGAACATCCCGGCGGGCACCGGCCCCGGCGCGGGTTCGCCGAAGCGCACCGCGAGTTCGCGCCAGGACTGCCTCGCCTCCTGCCCGGTCACCTTCTGCTCCAGCACCGCCGCGAGCAGCACGTCCCACACCCGTCCCGTGGCACCCAGCCGGATGCCCGGCAGCCCCCGCTTGGCCTCGGCGACCAGCGGGTGCAACGGCTCGAACCCGGAGTCGTCGTCCTCGGCGCCCAGCAGCGCGGGCAGCCCGTCGAGCAACGTGACCGCGCCAGGCCCCCAGGCAGTGGCCGTGACGTCCTCGGCCGCCCGGGTGAGCAACAGCGTGCCCGGCCCATCGGCGGTGTTGGCCGCCAACCAGGCCCCGGCGGTGTCCTGGCGGAACGCCGGGTCGCTCGAACCGCGCCGCAGCGGCCGCAGGACCTGCGCGAGGTCGAGCGGGTAGTCGGGGCGCCAAACGCGGCTGGTGGACGTCATCACGGGGACCGTACCGGCAGGTTGGTTACAGTTGACGCCACCGTGCTCCAGCCCCTAGCACCGAGGACCCGTGCCAGTGACGCTGTCAGAACTGTTCGTAGTCGTCCCCGCGGGTGGCAGCGGGACCCGCCTGTGGCCGCTGTCGCGCGCGGGCAACCCCAAGTTCCTGCACGCGCTCACCGGGACCGACCGCTCGCTGCTGCAGGCGACCTTCGACCGGCTGACCCCGCTCGCCCCGCCGGAGCGGCTGCTGGTGGTCACCGGCACCGCGCACGCGGCAGGCGTGGCCAGGCAGCTGCCGGACCTGCCCGACCGCAACATCCTGGTCGAGCCGTTCGCCAGGGACTCGTGCGCGGCGATCGCGCTGGCCGCCGCGGTGATCGAGCGGCGCAGCCCCGGCGCGGTGATGGCCTCGTTCGCCGCGGACCACCTGATCACCGACACCGACGAGTTCGCGCGGACGGTCGAGCGGGCGGTGGCCGGTGCCCGCGAGGGCTACCTGATGACGATCGGCATCACGCCGACCCGTCCGGAGACCGGTTACGGCTACCTGCAGCTGAGCGCCCCCGCCGAGCGCGGGGTGATCCAGCCGGTGCTGGAGTTCAAGGAGAAGCCGTCGCTGGAGGTGGCCACCCGGTACGTGGAGTCGGGCGCGTACCTGTGGAACGCCAGCATGTTCGTCTGGCGGACGGACCTGTTCCTGGCCGAGCTGGCCGCGCGCAGGCCGGACGTGGCGGGCCCGATCGCCGCGATCGCGGCGGCGTGGGACACCGACGAGCAGGAGGACGTGCTCGCCGAGCTGTGGCCGACGGTGCCGAAGGTGGCCGTGGAGTACGCGGTGATGGAGCCCGCCGCCGAGGAGGGCAAGGTCGCGACCGTGCCGGGCGACTTCGGCTGGAGCGACATCGGCGACTTCGAGACCGTGGTCCGGTTGCTCGGCACCGACGTCGGCGAGGGCGGCCGCTCGTTCACCTCCGAGGCGGGCGGGAGCCGGGCCGTGGTGGTCGACGGGTCGGATGTGATCGTGGTGCCCAACGGCGGTCGGCTGGTGGCGACCCTGGGCGTGCGGGACCTGATCGTGGTCGACACCGAGGACGCGGTGCTGGTCTGCGACCGGGACCGGGCCCAGGACATCAAGCGGCTCACCGAGATCCTGCGCGAGCGCGGCGACGCCGACTACCTGTGAATCCGACTCGGATTCCACGATGATCGGCCTGGCCCGATGACGCGGCGTGCCGAGCGGGATACTCTGACGGGGCAAGGTCGTGTTTTGCCGTAGGACAAGCAGTGCCGAACACCACTGGCAGCGACGCAGGAGAGGCCGCCACATGGACCCCCGTGACCGGGCCGATGCCATCCTGGCGCGGGCCCGCGCGCGCGGCGCCTACGTCGTCACCCCGGACAGCGCCATCTCCCCGATGGACGCCGCCGCGACCCTGCAGATCCCCAGGGCCGTGGTCGCCGCCATAGACGAGGCCGACCCGGACGTCACCATGGTCTTCCCCGCGGATTCGGACGCCTTCCGCCCCACCGCCGAACTCCCGGCGATAGCGCAGGAAGCCGCCACCCAGTCGGTGGCCGCCCCACCGCGCCCGTACCCCAGGCAGCAGCACCCGCACCCGGCGGACGGCATGGTGCCGACCGTACGGCCGCAACCGCACCCGGGCCGCCCCTCCCTGTCCCAGCGCCTCGACGGCGACCGCTGACCGTCCTGTTCGGACTGTCAGTGCGGCGGTGCGCCACAACCAGGTGCCGCGCGGGCCCGGGTCGACCGAGTTGTTGCGGCGCAACGCCGCTAGCGGGTAGCCAGTCGCAGGCGTAGTGCCAGGCCCGCCTTGATCGCGACGCGGACGCCGAACCGGCGGTCAATGCCACACATAGGTCGGCGCCGACAAGGTGGTGGTAGGAACCAGCCTCGCGGGGCGGCCGCCAGGGTGCGCAGTAGCGGGATCGAGCCTCGTGACACGGCGCCCGGGTGAACGTCAGCGACGATCACGTGCCCGCCCGGCGGCGTCGAGGGCGACTCTCGGCGCCACCCAGGAACCGTGCACCACCGGCTCGTCGATCGCGAAAGCCGTGTTCCCCGAGGCGCTGTAGGTCGACGACCGCCAGCGACGGGTCGGCTCGTGAACCACCAACCCACCTAAACGGCGGCCCAGGCGGGCTATTGCAACGCCGCTAGCGGGTGGCCAACCGCAGGCGCAGTGCCAGGCCCGCCTTGATCGCGATGCGGACGGGGGCCCAGGCCGGGCCGCGGTGGCGGTCGGCGATGTAGCGGTAGGCGCTGTCGTGGTGGGCGGCGAGCATCTTGTCGGAGACCTTGGCCGTGGAGACGCCCTGGATGTGCATGACGGTGGCGGAGGGGACGTAGACGTTCTGCCAGCCCGCTTCGCCGAGGCGCTCGCCGAGGTCGACGTCCTCGAAGTACATGAAGTACCGGGTGTCGAAGCCGTCGACGGAGTCGAAGGCGGTCCGGCGCAGCAGCAGGCAGGACCCGGACAGCCACCCCGCGACCCGCTCGCGCACGTCGGTGGCGGACTGCTTGTAGGCGCGGGTCCACGGGTTGGCGGGCCACACCTTGCCCAGCACGCCGTGCCCGATGCCCTTGCCGAGCGAGGGGACCTCCCGCGCCGACGGGTACACGGTGCCGTCGCGCTCGGTGATCAGCGGGCCGAACGCGCCGCCGCGCGGCCAGCGCTCGGCGGCGGCGAGCAGGTCGTCGAGCGAACCGGGGGCCCACTCCAGGTCCGGGTTGGCCACCACGACCCAGCCGTACTCGGGGCCGAGCGCGGCCACGCCGCGGTTGGCGCCGCCGCCGTAGCCGAGGTTGCCGCCGGTGCGGACCAGGTCGACGTGGTCGTGCGCGGCCGAGGCGGCCTCGGGGGCGCCGTCGACCGAGCCGTTGTCGGCCAGCACGACCCGGACCTCGCGGGTGGTGGCGGCGGCCAGGGTCTGGATGAACCGCTCCAGGGTGTCCCCGGGCGAGTAGGTCACGGTCACCACGGCGATCCGGTCGCCGTAGGCGGTGGGTTCAGCGGTCACGACCCGACATTGTGCCCGACCCGCCCCCGGCGCCGAACCCGCACGCACCCGGTCACCCAGCGCGCTCGCCGCCGCCGACCAGATCTTTCACGAACGGGTGAACTTCCGCCTGCCGCTCGCTCCACTCTGGACATAGCGACCTCCGTTGTGCGCCAACCGGACGCCGTGGGTTGGGGCGATCGGGTGAGGCGGCGGCGGCGCCCGTGCCGACGCCGCGGGCGCGACCCCCCGTTTCCTGCCGTTGAGCACCCATCACGCGCTGCGATGAGGCACGCTATGGCTGGCGGCACCACGCGCGCGAGGAGGCAGGATTGGCTCAGGGCACCCGACCGGTCCGCCGCGCGCGCACGCCCCTCGCGCGCGGGCTCGGCGCCGCGACCGCACGGCAGTCAGGGGGACACCCGCATGCCTAAGCCGATTCGGGTACTGATCGACGGGACACCGCTGCTGGGCAACCGCACCGGCATCGGCCGCTACACCGCCGCACTGGCCGAGGAACTCGCTTCGTCGTCCCATGTGGACATGCGCGCGGTCGCGTTCACGCTGCGCGGCTGGCGCGGGCTGCGCCGGGTCCTGCCGCACGGGGTGCGGGCGCGCGGCATCCCGTCACCCGCGGGCCTGTTGCGCGCGGCGTGGCTGCGGGGGACGTTCCCGCCGGTGGAGCTGTTCGCCGGGCTCACCGATGTGGTGCACGGCACCAACTTCGTGCTCCCGGCCGCGTTCCGCGCCGGTGGCGTGCTGACCGTCCACAACCTCAGCTTCCTGGACTACCCCGAGGAACTCTCGCGTTTCGACACCCGGCTGCCCGAGCTGGTCCGGGTCTCGGCGCACCGCGCGGGGGTCGTGTGCGCCCCGAGCCGGGCGGTGGCCGACCTGGTGGTGTCGCGGCTGGAGGTCCCGGAGGAGAAGGTCCGGGTGACCCCGCTCGGCGTCGACCCGGCGTGGTTCACCGCCCGCCCGCCCAACCCGGACCTGGCCAAGCGGCTGAACCTGCCCAGGGAGTACCTGCTGTACGTGGGCTCCCCCGGCCCGCGCAAAGCCCTCGACTGGCTGATCAAGGCCCACGCGAACACCCCGGCGCTGCCCCCGCTGGTCCTGGTCGGACCCGGCCACACGGCATCGGGCGGCCGGGTCCGCACCACCGGCTACCTGTCCGAAGCAGACCTCCGCAGCGTCGTCGCGGGGGCGTCCGCGCTGACACTGCCCTCGCGCGACGAGGGCTTCGGCCTCCCGGTCATCGAAGCCATGGCCTGCGACGTCCCCGTCGTCTGCACGGACGTCGCCGCCCTGCGGGAAGTCGCGGGCGACCACGCCCACCTGGTCCCCTTCGGCGAGATAGACGCCATGGCGGCGGCGCTGACCGAGGCCCTGGAAAGCCGCCTGACCCCCGGCAAGATCAGCGAACGCCGAGCCCACGCCGCCGCCTACACCTGGCGCCGCTGCGCCGAACTCACCGTCGCCGCCTACCGCGCCGCCGCCGACCGCTGAGGCCGCCATCTCCCGAGTCATATGGAAACGGTGGACCACGAGTCGATTGCGGACTATTCGGAGCAGAGCATCACGGGTCGTGCGACCTGCAACACGCTATCATGGAAGACTGACAGAAGGTCGCGAACCTGCATGGCGGACAAGTTCTCGCTGTCCAAGTGTGCGCGGAGCTTCTTGCAACTGAGGCCGGGCTGGACAATCGCAACGGTGCCCTGAACCAGCGGGCGACTGCGTGCGAGAGACAGGGACTCCGCCCTACCTGCGACACCACAAACTACGAGCAGCTGACTTCTTCGGCCGTGCACGACAGTCGCCTTCGGCTTTGATGCTCCTGTGAGACGCTTGCCAAGCTCGTTCCAGAAGCCGGGATCAGTGACCCAACGACGGCTCTTGATGGCCTGCGCTACGACTTCCTGAAGGTCCATGACACGAACCGACGGCTTCTTACCGCCAGCATACTTCGCGTGCCACAGTCCCACCGATACCGTAGTGCCCTCGATCTCGACGACGATGTAATCCGCGAACTCGCCACCTCCGTCGTTGTGCACGATCCACCGGTGCCGTCCGCGTTTCGGTTGCCCGTTGAGGTAGTTCTCCAACTCCTCGTGGATGGACCGCCCGTCGCCTTTTTCAGCGGCCTTCTTGCGAGTCTCGGCTTCAAGATTCACACCAGTCCAGCCTAGCGTGCTGAACTCCATATTCGGCAGCGATCGGGTCGTCGACCTGCTGTTGACGATGACGGTGCCGTGCACGGTGTCGCCGTTGCCGAAGAAGATCGTGGGTGGACGGTCCGTCAACAAGTCGCTCAAGCTGACAGCTACACCGTAGCCGCGGCCGACCACGAGGTCGTGTCCGATTGCGGTGACTTCTGCTGCCACGTCGAGACTGCCAGCCCAGACGGCACGGCGAGAGTCTCCCGAGCCGGTGAACGCCTGCAGCAGGAGCTCGTCGTGGCCCGACTGGAGCATGTCGGCTTCAAACTCGAGCGTGTCCAAGGGACCGACATCTTCGATCGTCCAACCCATCCCGATCAACGCAGGGTCAAGTTCGACCGCGATGGGCAGCTCGACCGGCCACGCCATAAGTCGTGTTCCACGATTGACCTGAGGGAGCAATTGGCCCGTCTGGGCACCCGGCGGGAACCAGTAGCGCTCAGCGAGGTCGTCGACGAACGCCTCATAGCGCAGCAACGGACTGTACCTGGTCTCCCAGTATTTGCCTTTGGCTGTGGCAACGCCCGCGGTGAAGGTGCCTTCGTCGTCGGCTACTTGGATCATCGCGTGGCCCAGGGAACCGTAGGCAGTGTCGACTTCTCGCAAGCCGCGGTCGACGCCTTTGCCAGCGAACATCCGGTAGCTGGTCGTTCCGGTGGAGCCACCGTAGTTGTTGCGTAGGCCGACGGAAGAGACAGATTGCCTAGTGAAACTGTCGAATGCTGCTTGCAGCTTGCCCGGGTCGGCAAGGTCGCTGCGCTGCCGGATATCGAGGAGGTCGAGGAGATCCCGACTGAGACCGTTGTCTTCGACGTTCACGAAAAGGAGATCGGGACGGTCTGTCCTGGTTGCGTCTCGGCGGGTAATCAGGTGAAGTTGATACCGGGACGCGTCGAGCCCTGGCGCGTTGTGCCACGCCGGACGCTCAACAGATTCAGTGATTACCATAAACGTGGTACAAGCGGAATTGAAGCCCGAGTGGAGGATTAGCTTTCCTCTGAGAGCCTTGCCCTCACGCAGATCCTCGGGAATGACACCATCCTCAAACGCCCGCGGCATTGCGTGGATCCGTGGGCGCAGTTCGCGGATCACGACCCGACGAAGTGGTTGCACCGCATCGAGAGTGAGGTGGGGCGGAGCATCACCGAACTGACGGGCGTACTGACGATTATCACGATGGCTCTGCACTTCGTCATCGATAATGCCAGGCAGAATTACGGCCCAGTCCTGGTCCTCTCCGTACAGTTTGCGGACTACGCCCTGCAACTCGGGGTAGACGTCGATGTCCTTTGCGGTAACGAGGACTGAGGACTGCGGGTATTTGTCGTCTACTCGGGCGAGCCTACCAATCAGTTGTGCGGTCGCGGGCAACGACCGATGCTTATCATGATAAGCGATGAGCCTGAGACTTGGCAGGTCGAAACCCTCGATCAGCATGCCGACTACTGCCACAGCGCGCAGTCGGCCGCATCGAAGGTCTGAAGTGATCTGCCTTTGGCGGGTGCCGGACATTCCTGAGTGAAGCACTTCAATGTTCACACCAGCGGTTCGGTACAGGGCGGCCAGCTGCGTAGCTCGTTGCCTGGAGGCTGCGCGCACCAACAGCGTGCTGGTCGCATGTTCGCCTGTACCGAGGATTCCGACCGTCGCTTCCAGAACAGCTCGATCTGTGTCATCGCGCGATCCCCAGCGAGACTGGTCGAGAATGACCGGCTGGATCGGCTTGAAGATGCGCTCTTCGAGTGCCTGCCGCAAAGGATAGTGGTAAACGTGCTCGCCAGGCAGCCTTTGCCCGTCGAGCCGTCGTGGCGTAGCCGTGAGAAGGACAGACTTCGCTTGGCCAAAGTACTCGAGGATGGCGCGCCAAGTGGGAGCCGTGCTGTGGTGTGCTTCATCAATAATGATCAGATCAAAAAGGTCGACAGGCGGCTGCATGTTGCCGTAGTGAACTGGACTAATGGTACCTGGCGAGGCGACGACGACTTCGTACTGCTCGACATTGACCCAGTCCTGTACGCGAGCCTTGAGTTCGAGAACTCGGGGTGCGCCGCCGCCGTCGATGGCTCCGATGCGCTGCAGAAGGGAGAGATCCACGAAGGCTTCACTGAGCTGTTCCCGCAGCTCGACCGAGGGGACAACGACAAGGACCCGTTTCGCGGACAACAAGAAGGGTGCAGCCAAAGCGATAGCTGATTTCCCAGTACCGGTGGGCAGTGACACCAGGGCGGGAGTCGTCCGAGGCAAGGACCAGTGGGCGAGCAGAGCAGCCAAGGCGCCGCGCTGGGGGCTCCGCCACTGCGGCTTGGCAGCGGATTCGAACAGCGTGAATCGAATGTTCTCGAACGAGAAGAGGTTCGACTGAAGATCCGTCATGGCGACCCTCCTGTTCGATCCGTCGCAGCCTAGAAATCGCGGAGAAACCCGTATCCGAGGCATCGCGCCGAGCAGGACACTTCGTTAACCGACGTAGCCAACTTTCACCCGTTAGAGGTATAGGGCTGATTCGATTGACGGCCCGAGAGTTGCGTAGGGTAGCCGCGCGCTAACGATCGGTGCTGAACCAAGGAGGGATGTCCGCCCCGCCCAGAGTTCTGACAAGTCACCGCCCCACGACCACCATGCCCCGGGCGCGGAACGCGGAGAGTGCCCGTGTAACCGCGAGCCCCCGGCTTAGGCGCGGAAGTCGGCGGCGTGGCGGGAGAAGGCTTCGGAGAGGGCCGCGCGCCAGGGGCGTAGCGGGGTGAGGCCGGAGTCCGTCCAGGCGCGGTTGGAGAGGACGGAGTAGGCGGGGCGTTTGGCGGGGGTGGGGTAGTCCTCTGTGCCGCAGGACTTGACCCGGGTTGGGTCGGCGCCCAGTTCTTCGAAGACGGCTCGGGCGAAGCCTGCCCAAGTGACCTCGCCCGCGCCGGTCGCGTGCAGTACCCGGCTCGCGGGACCCTCCCCCCGCGTGATCCGCGAAGCCAGCTCGACCAGACCGGTCGCCAGGTCGAAAGTCCACGTGGGACTTCCCAATTGATCGTCCACAACAGACAACGTGTCCCGTGCGGATTCCAGCCGCACCATGGTCTTCACGAAGTTCTTGCCCCAAGCCCCGTACACCCACGACGTGCGCACGACCCACGCGTCCGCGCCCGACCCGAGTACCGCGTCCTCACCGGCGAGCTTGGTCAACCCGTAGATCGACCGGGGCCCCGGCGCCGCGTCCACCTCGTACGGCGCCGTGGCGTCGCCGGGGAAGACGTAGTCGGTGGACACGTGCACCAGCGGGACCCCGCGCGACGAGCAGACCGCGGCGAGCACCCGGGGGCCGTCGGCGTTGATCGCGAAGGCGGCCGCCTGGTCGGTTTCGGCCTTGTCCACCGCCGTGTGCGCCGCGGCGTTGACCACGACGACCCGGCGGCCCGCGGCGTGCTCGACGGTGCCTGCGACGGCCTCGATGACCGAGCCCGCGCTGGTGATGTCGAGCTCGGCGGAGCCGGGGGCCACGACGTCGACGCCGTCGAGCGCGGCGAGTTCGCGGCCGAGCTGCCCGGTGCCGCCGGGGACGAGTAGGACAAGGGACACGGTGGTCAGCTCCCGGGTAGCGCGGCGCGGTTCTTCAGCGGTTCCCACCACGCTCTGTTGTCCCGGTACCACGCGACGGTGTCGGCGAGACCGTCCTGGAAGGACACCCGGGGCGCGTAGCCCAGCTCGGTGGCGATCTTGGTGATGTCGACCGAGTAGCGCCGGTCGTGCGCCTTGCGGTCGACCACCGGCCGCACGAACGACTCGTCGGTGCCGGTGGCGGCCAGCAGCAGGTCGGTCAGCTCCCGGTTGGTCAGCTCGGTGCCGCCGCCGATGTTGTAGATCTCCCCGGGGCGGCCGCCGTCGACGACGAGCTGGATGCCGTGGCAGTGGTCGTCGACGTGCAGCCAGTCGCGCACGTTGAGGCCGTCGCCGTAGAGCGGCACCTTCTCGCCGTCCACCAGGTTGGTGGTGAACAGCGGGATGACCTTCTCCGGGAACTGGTAGGGCCCGTAGTTGTTCGAGCAGCGGGTGACGCACACCGGCAGCCCGTGGGTGCGGAAGAACGCCCGCGCCATCAGGTCCGAGGACGCCTTGGACGCCGCATACGGCGAATTGGGCTCCAGCGGGTGGGTCTCGGGCCAGGACCCCACGTCGATCGAGCCGTACACCTCGTCGGTCGAGACGTGCACGAACCGGCCGACCCCGGCGTCGACGGCGGCCTGCAGCAGCGTCTGGGTGCCCAGCACGTTGGTCAGCACGAAGTCGGCCGCGCCGAGGATCGAACGGTCCACGTGGGACTCCGCGGCGAAGTGCACGACCAGGTCGACCCCGGCCATGGTCGCGCGCACCAGGTCGGCGTCGCAGATGTCGCCCTCGACGAAGCGCAGCCGCTCGCTGTCGGCCACCGGGTCGAGGTTGGCCCGGTTACCGGCGTAGGTCAGCTTGTCGAGCACCACGACCTCGGCGTCGGCCAGCGACGGGTACGCCCCGCCCAGCGCCTGCCGCACGTAGTGCGACCCGATGAACCCGGCCCCGCCTGTCACCAGCACCCGCATGTGGTCCCACCGTCCTCACGCTCGCAGGTCTCCCCGCGAGGAGTCTTCCACGTCTCGTCCCCTGTCGGAGTAAACGTCGACGCTCACCGATCCGTGTTACCGGTGACGACGCTGACAGCCGGACCACACGGAGGTGGGTAACCTGGTTCACGTCAGGTCAGACCGGGGAGGAGCGTGCGTGGGCGAGCGTGCGCGTGCGGTGACCGGCGAATCGGTGGGTGCCTTACCCGTGCCGCCGCGTCGGCCGTCGCTGTTCTTGCGGGCGAGCACCGTGCTGGTGCGCGCCCTGGTCACCGTGCTGTCGGTGGCCGTGCTGGCGGCGACGGCGTGGGGGTGGTCGCTGTTTCGCGACCTCGACGACAACGTGGCCACCACCGACGTCATCGAGGTCCAGGCGGGCGACCCGGCCACCGGGGGTTCGACCGCGGAGCGGCTCGACAGCGCCGTCGACATCCTGCTGGTGGGCATCGACAGCCGCACCGACGCGTTCGGCAACCCGCTGCCCAAGGAAGTCCTGGCGATGCTCAACGGCGGCAAGGCCGACGGCGAGCGCAACACCGACACGATGATCCTGGTGCACATCCCCGCCGGTGGCCGCAAGGCCGTGGCGTTCTCCTTCCCGCGCGACTCGTGGGTCGACATCGGCGGCGGGTTCGGCAAGCACAAGCTCAACTCGGCGTTCGTCTACGCCTACAACGACACCCGCAAGACCCTGATCGAGCAGGGCGTCGACGACCCCAAGGAGGTCGAGGCGAAGGCGGTGGTCGCTGGCCGCAAGAACCTCATCGCCGCGATCGAGCGGCTGATCGGCAAGGCGGTCACCATCGACCGCTACGCCGAGGTCAACCTGGCCAGCTTCTACGAGGTCACCAAGGCCGTCGGCGGCGTCGAGGTGTGCCTGAACAACGCGGTCGACGAGCCCAAGTCGGGCGCCCGGTTCCCGGCGGGCCGCCAGACCATCTCCGGCGCGGCCGCGCTGTCGTTCGTGCGGCAGCGCTACCAGCTGCCCAACGGCGACCTGGACCGGATCGTGCGGCAGCAGACGTTCCTGGGCGCGCTGGCCAACAAGGTCCTGTCCGCGGAGATGCTGGCCAACCCGGGCCGCGCCAGGGACCTGATCACCGCCGTGCAGAAGTCGGTGGTGCTCTCGTCGAACTGGAACCTGTCCCGCTTCGCCGCCCAGATGCAGGGCCTGAGCAGCGGGAACATCGAGTTCCGGACCATCCCGAACGAGGGCGACGCCAAGATCGGCGGGGCCGACGTGATCAAGGTCAACCCCGACCACGTCGCGACGACGGTCAAGCAGGTCATCGACCAGTCCGACGGCGTGACGACGCGGCCGAGCACCCCACCGACCTCGTCGTCCGGCAGCCCGGCGGAGACCAACGCGATCCCGCTCGCGCCCACGACGACCACGGGCAAGCCCAGCAGCGGCATCACCGTGGACGTGCGCAACGGCTCCAACACCAAGGGCCTCGCATCCGCCGTCCTCGACCGCCTAGTGGCCCACGGCTTCACCCGCGGCGAGGTCGGCGACGCGGCCATCCAGAGCGGCACCGTGGTCCGGTACGCGACCGGTGAGCTCGCCAAGGCCAACGCTGTGGCCAGCACGCTCACCACCAAGGGGCTGACTCTTACCGAAGACCGTACGCTGCTCTCTGGGCACGTACGGGTGGTTCTAGGTACCTCTTACCCGCCCGGGGAGCAGCAGCTCACGAACGACCCCATGCTTAACCTCGCCCCCACCAGCACCGCGCGTCCTACCTCGACCGCGCCTCTTACCGTGGCACCGCCCAACGTCGAGGCGGGCAGCCTTAAGTGCATCAACTAGTTTGATCTGGTGAGCCTCACCGAAGCCCTCTTGCGCCCTCTTCGCGCGTCCTCGGCGAAACCGCTGGTCACGCACTACGACGACGCAACAGGCAGCCGGGTTGAACTGTCGGTGGCGACCATGGCGAACTGGGCGGCCAAAACCGCCAACTGGCTCGTCGAGGAGTACGACGTCGAGGCGGGCACACCCGTGGCTGTGCGGTTGCCCGCGCACTGGCAGACCGCCGGGGTGTTGCTGGGCGCGTGGTGGGCGGGCGCGCACGTGGTCGCCGAGGGCCCTGCGGCAGTGACGTTCGTCGCACCCGGGGAGACCGCGGACGGGGTGACAGCCGCGGTGTCGCTGGACCCGATGGGGCGGGACCTGGGCGGTTCACGCGACGGGGTGATCGACTTCATCGGCGAGGCCCGCCTGTTCGGCGACGACTACTTCGGCGGGCCGGTACCGGGATCGACGCTCGCGCTGGCCGGGCTGACCGTGGACGAGGTGCTGGCGCGGGCGGCGGGGCTCGAACCGGGGGTCCGGGTGCTGTCCACCCGGGAGTGGACGGTGCCGGACGGGGTGCTCAGCGCCCTGGTCGCCCCGCTGGTCGCCGGTGGGTCGGTGGTGCAGGTCAGCAACCCGGCACGGGTGGACGCCCACCGCACGGCGGAGCGGACGACCCTGGACTTGGCCTGATGCGGTCGTTCGCGGGGAAGGTCGCCGTGGTCACCGGGGCGGCTTCGGGGATCGGGGACGCGTTGGTGACGGCGTTGGTCGCGGAGGGCGCCCAGGTGGCGGCCTCGGACATCGCCGAGGTGGGGGCTCGGGACGGGGTGCGGCCGTACCGGGTGGACGTGGGTGATCGGGATGCGGTGTACGCGCATGCCGAGCAGGTCGCGGGTGACTTCGGGCGGGTTGACCTGGTGGTCAACAACGCTGGGGTGGCGCTGCGCGGGACGGTCGCCCAGATGAGCGACGAGGACCTGCGCTGGGTCATGGACGTCGACTTCTGGGGAGTGGCGCACGGGTCGCGCGCGTTCCTGCCGCACCTGGTGGCCAGCCGCGGGCACCTGGTGAACGTGTCCAGCGTGTTCGGTCTGATCGGGGTGCCGACGCAGAGCGCCTACAACGCGGCCAAGTTCGCCGTCCGCGGCTTCACCGAGGCCCTGCGCCAGGAAATGGCGGGCGTCGTCGGCGTCACCTGCGTGCACCCCGGCGGCGTGCGGACCTCGATCGCCCGCAACGCGCGCACCTCCGACCCGGCCGAGAAAGAGTCCTTCGGACGCTCACTCGACCGGGTGGCGCTGACCTCACCGGACCGCGCGGCCCAGCGCATCCTCGACGGGGTGCGCCGTGACCGCGCCCGGGTCCTGATCGGCCCGGACGCCTACGTCATCGACCTGCTGCCGCGACTGCTGGGCTCCTGGTACCAGCCCCTGGTCCGCCGCGTCTTCAGCCCATCGTCTTCTGACCGTCGAGGCTCTCGCGGATGATGTCCGCGTGCCCCGCGTGCTGCGCGGTCTCGGCGATGATGTGCAGCAGGACGCGCCGCACGGACCTCGTGGCCCCGGCCTCGAACCAGGGCGCCTCCGGCAGCGGGAACGCCTGGTTGAGGTCCGCGGTCCTGACCAGCTCATCGGTCTTGGCGGCCACCTCGGCGTAGTTGGCGAGGTAGGTCTCGAGGGACTCGCCCGGGTTCATCCGGTGCTCGTCCTCCCAGTCCAGCTCAACACTGGCCATCCCAGCCGCGCCACCGACCATGAACCGGTACCAAGCCGCCTCAGTCGAGGCGACGTGCTTGATGAGCCCGCCGATGGTCAGCGCACTGACGGTCGTCCGCTGCGCCGCCTGCTCGTCGGTGAGCCCCTGGGCGGTGTGGCGCAGGAACCCCCGGTGCACGGTGAGGGTCTGCAGCAGATCCGCCCGCTCGGTGTCGAGGTCGGTGGCGGTCGGGGTGGTGGACAGGTCAAGCGGGCTGCTCATGATGCGTCCTTTGAGGTCTCACGCGGTTCGTTGAGGACAACTCTAGGACGACTTGCGGACAGCTTCGGTCCGCAAGCAGGCGCTCATTCGAGTTTCACTTCACGGAGCCGGATGCCTACGCACAGCGACAGTCTCGCGCGCCTTTGCGCCAGCCCAGTAGCGATCCGTGGGAGGAAGCTGCAGTGCGCGTTCCGCCTCGCGAATCAGCCTGTGGATACTTTGTCCGACTTCTTCGCCATCGGCCATAGCCAATAGTGCAACGAGGTTATGACCGATCCTGCGGATAGCAATCTCAAGCTGGAGAGACCGGTCAGAGGATTCACCACCCACCAGTATTTTGTGCTGGGCGCGAACCAACTCGAGGACTTCACCCAAGAGGTCCTCGGATGGCCGCTTCGCCACCGCGCCACGACTAGGAACCGCGCTAATCTCTTGGAGTTTGGCGTCCAACTCAGGCCACCACTTGTCAAACGAGACGTCCAGCTTCTTCAGGGGAGCCGGGCATGCGCTGTTGATCGAGCCAACCAGCTTCCGCATGTCCTCTCGCTCGTAGACGGTCGCCTGGAACTGCAACAGCGGCCCAGTAACCTCCTTGGGCTCAACCCCGAATAGAAACGGCGACACCCGGCTGGTTTCCACGAACTTCGACAGCGCCCCCGCCTCGAAGTTCAACCAGGGCGCCGCCAAGTTGTCCTTCGTCGCACAGATGATCCCGAAGTTGCAGTCCGCCAACTCGGCCGCGATCCCCGCACTCCACCGCGCCCCCTTGTCGATGTCCTCCGACGACAGGTACGGCTCCACGGCCTGGATCACCGACGGGATCCACTCGCGCAGTACCTCGGCCACGTTCCGGCTGATCTCGCCGGACCAGCTGATGAAGACCTTCACACCCCGCTCCGTCGGGACCCGAGCACCCACCGTTACACAACAAAGGGCGGCCCGGTCCACCGACCGGGCCGCCCTCTCCAGAAGATCTAGCTACCCCTTGAGCAGGGACCGCGCCATCACCATGCGCTGGATCTGGTTGGTGCCCTCGTAGATCTGGGTGATCTTCGCGTCGCGCATCATGCGCTCCACCGGGAAGTCGCGCGTGTAGCCCGCTCCGCCGAACAGCTGTACCGCGTCGGTTGTGACCTCCATGGCCGTGTCCGAGGCGAAGGTCTTGGCGGCGCTGGAGGCGAAGGACCCGCCCGGCTCGCCGCGTTCGACCTTGGCAGCGGCGGCGTACACGAGGTGGCGGGCGGCTTCGATCTTCATCGCCATGTCGGCGAGCATGAACTGGACGCCTTGGAACTCGGCGATGGATTTGCCGAATTGCTTGCGGTCCTTGACGTAGGCGACGGCCGCGTCGAGGGCGCCTTGGGCGATTCCCAGTGCCTGCGCGCCGATCGAGTGGCGGGTGTGGTCGAGGGTGCGCAGCGCGAGCCGCAGGCCCTGGCCGGGTTCGCCGATGATGCGGTCGGCGGGGATCTCGCAGTTCTCGAAGTAGATCTCGCGGGTCGGGGAGCCCTTGATGCCGAGCTTGCGCTCTTTGGGCCCGACCACGAAACCGGGGTCGTCCTTGTGCACCATGAACGCCGAGATGCCGTCGGCCGGCTTGGCCGCGTCCGGGTTGGACACCGCCATCACCGTGTACCAGCTGGACTCGCCCGCGTTGGTGATCCAGCACTTGGTGCCGTTGAGCACCCAGCTCGACCCCTCCGAGCGGGCCTTCGTGCGCATCGACGCCGTGTCCGACCCGGCTTCGCGCTCGGACAGCGCGTAGGAGGCCATCTCACCGGCGGCGATCGCGGAGAGCACCTGCTGCTTGAGCCCCTCGGAGCCGCCGAGGATCAGGTTCATCGTGCCCAGCTTGTTGACCGCCGGGATCAGCGAGGACGACCCGCAGACCCTGGCGACCTCCTCGATCACGATGTTGGTCGCCACCGAGTCGGCGCCCTGGCCGTCGTAGGCCTCGGGGATGTGCGGTGCGGCGAACCCGGCCTTGTTCAGCGCGGTCAGCGCCTCGACCGGGAACCGCTCCTGCTCGTCCACCTCGACCGCGTGCGGCGCGATCTCCTTCTCGGCGAGGTCGCGCACGGCCTCGCGCAGCGCGTTGTGCTCGTCGCCGAGCTGGTAGAGCCCGTAGCCCGCGTCCACGTCAGTTACCTCCCGGTACGGCAGCGTCCAGACCCGATGTTAGCGCCCGTTCACTTCGGTGTCCTTGTGTGCTGCGCCGCTAGGCGATGAACGAGCCCGCGACCAGGAAGGTGAACAGCGCGGCCCCGGTCGCCACCGCGGTCACCGCGAACGCGCCGAGGGCCCTGCCGATGCCGTAGCGGTACCCCGGCCTGGTCAGGGTCCACTGCCAGAACATGAGCAGCACGCCGACCAGCGCGTTCGCCGGGTGCGCGATCGCGTCTATGGTGCCGCCGAGCAGGGCGATCGCGAACACCATCAGCACCAGCCAGCCGAGCCCGGTGGTCCACACCACCGCGCGCCACTCGTCGGTGGGCCGCCTGCCGCCGAACCCGGCGACCAGCGCGGCGAGGAGCGCGAGCGCGCCGGTGGCGGCCAGCGGCACCCATTCCAGGCCCGCGGGCAGCGACACCCTGGGCCATTCGTCGGCGAGGCGGTCGATCTCCGCGTTGCTCAGGCCGATACCCGCGGGCAGCCGCGCGGCGGCGCCGTCACCGCTGGGCCCGTAGGCGAAGGTCGCCTCGCACATCCTCGGCTTGCCGCCGTAGCGCGCGGTGCACGAGATCGCCCCGGTTTCGGTCGCCGGGCGCGTCATGGCGACCTCCAGCGGTCGGCCGACGACGTCGACCACGCAGGTCTCGACCAGACCGACCTGCACGCAGGACAACGCGGCCCTCGGCAGCGTCACCCAGTTGTCCTGGCCGTTGTTCACAGCGACGTCGTGGATCTGCTCGTATTCCCGCGTGGGCGCGGTGACCACGAGCACGAGGCAGATCCCGAACAGCACGAGCAGCAGCGCGCCCGGCAGGGCGGACCGGGCGGTGAACCGGGATGTCGTGGTCTCCGGCATGGCTAGTCGACGAACGCGCCCGAGAGCATGAACAGCAGCAGCGCGACGGAGGAAGCCAACGCTGTCGCCGCGAAAGCCCCTAGTGCGCGCCAGATCCCGAGCACGTGGCCCGGTCGGGTGAGGGTCCACTGCCACCACACGAGCACGCCGCCCGCGATGAGCAGGATCGGGTGGATCAGCAGGAACACGTGACCGCGCAAGAGGAAGACCGACCCCACCAGCAGCACCACCCAGCCGATGCCGGTCAGCCAGAGCAGCGGGCGGTGGTCGTTCACCGGCCGCCTGCCGCCGAACCCGGCCACCACCCCGAACCCGACGGCGAGCACGACGACCAAGACCGGACCGGCGTCGGCGATGGTGCCCACTTCCGCCCACCACGGCGCGACTCCGGCGAGATCGTCAGCCGAAACGCCGAGGTCGTCCGAGATCAGCGCGACCGCGCCAACGCCCGTAGACGTGTAGTCGTAGCTCGCCCCGCAGCTCACCGGATAGCCGTCGTACTGGGCGGTGCAGGAGATGTGCCGGTCCGAACCGGTGTAGGTCATCGACGCCCGCAACGGCTTGCCCGCGATGTCCACCGCGCAGGTGGAGGTGTCGCCGACCATTTCGCACGACAGGGCCGAACGCGGGATCGTCGGCCAGTCCGGCTGCCCGTTGTCGATGGAGATGGCGTAGATCTGCCCGTCGTCACCGCGACCGGGCGCGATGGCCGCCAGCAGGGCCAGGACGCCGAACAGGATCACCAGCAGTGCGCCGGGTAGGGCCGCCCGCACGGTGAGCCGGGGCGGGGTGACCGGGGCGATCACGGACATCGGGCTCCTCCTGGAGACCTCGCGCGGCACTGGCTGGCTAGCTGAACTAGTCGATGTACATCGCGGCGAACAGGAACACGAACATCGACACAAAGCAGGCGACCGTCGTCACCAGGAACGCCGTGATCGCGCGGACCCACCCGGTGCGCCACCCCGGTCTGGTCAGCGCCCACTGCCAGAACATCAGCACCGCCGCGACCACCAGCACCGGCTGGACCAGGTCGAACATGGTGGTGTTCACCACCGCGAGGATCCCCACGTGCAGCGCGACCCACCCCACGCCGACGCCCGCGACCCACAGGCGGGGATGCGCGATCGACCGCCTGCTGCTCAACCCAACGACCAGGGCGGCGGCGAGCGGGCACATCAGGAGCACGACCGGCAACGCCAGCGGCAGGCCGTTGTCGAGCCGCCACCACGGCATCGCCTCGGCGGCGATCTGGTCGAACTCGGCGGCGCTGAACCCGAGGTCGTCGGCCAGGTTCGCCCCGGCGGGGAAGATCGGGTAGCGGTTGTAGGAGACCGAACAGCCGCGCGAACGCCCCGCGTACTCGGCGAAGCACTGCACGGACCCGCTCTCGGGCGGGGTGATGGCGACCCGCAGCGGCCGGTCGAGGACGTCGACCGTGCAGACGGTCCGCGCGCCCTCCGGCGCGCAGTCCAGCGACTCACCGGGGATCTCAGCCCGGTCCGGGCCCCGGGTGATCGTCAGTTCGCTGATGCCGTTCGGGTCGGCCAGGATCGGCGCCATCGGCAGCATCGAGGCGTAGGCCAGCAGCAGGAGGACGAGCAGCGCGCCGGGCACGAGGGCCCGCACGGTGAACCTGGGCGCGGCGACCGGGGCGGCCGGGGCGATCGTGGACATCGGGCTCCTCCGGGAGACCTCGCTCGACACTCACCGTGTCGCGCCGCCGACGCCCGCGTTACCGCGCCTCACCCGGTCAGCTCAGCGTCGCCCGCAGCGCCGCGTCCTTCTCCAGCACCAAGTCCCGCAACGACTCCTGGAACGCCGCCACCCGCTGCCGCAGGTCCGCGTCGGCCGCGGCCAGGATCCGCACGGCGAGCAGACCGGCGTTGCGCGCCCCGCCGACCGACATGGTCGCGACCGGGATCCCGGCGGGCATCTGCACGATCGACAGCAGCGAGTCCATGCCGTCGAGGTACTTCAGCGGCACCGGGACGCCGACGACCGGCAGCACGGTGGCCGAGGCGACCATGCCGGGCAGGTGGGCGGCGCCACCGGCCCCCGCGATGATCACCTTCAGGCCGCGGTCGGCGGCGGTGGTGGCGTAGTCGAGCATGCGCTGCGGGGTGCGGTGCGCGGAGATCACGCTGACCTCGTGCGGCACGTCGAACTCGGCCAGCGCCTCGGCGGCCAGCCGCATCACCGGCCAGTCCGAGTCGCTGCCCATGATCACGCCGACTGCGGGGGTGTCGGTCACCTCGTTGCTCCTGTCTGGTGGACCCGGTGGGGCTGGGGCTAGTGGATCTGGTGGCCGTCGAGCCAGACGGCGGTGGCCAGCCAGTGCGCGGCCAGCTTGGCCCTGGCGCGGGTCTCGGCGAGGTCGGTGCCGAGGAAGGTCACGTGCCCGACCTTGCGGCCGGGCCGCTCCTGCTTGCCGTAGAGGTGCACGCGCGCGTCGCGGAAGCGGGCGAACAGGTGGTGCAGCCGCTCGTCGACGCCCATCGCCGGGGTCTCGGCGGCGCCGAGGACGTTGGCCATGACGACGGCGGGCGCGACCGGGTCGGTGGCACCGAGCGGGTAGTCCAGGACGGCGCGGATGTGCTGCTCGAACTGGGAGGTCAGCGCGCCCTCGATGGTCCAGTGACCCGAGTTGTGCGGGCGCATGGCCAGCTCGTTGACCACGACACCGGTCTCGGTCTCGAACAGCTCGACGGCCAGCACGCCGACGACGCCGAGTTCGGTGGCGACCCGCAGCGCGAGCTCCTGGGCGCGGTCGGCGAGGTCGGGGGCCAGGTCGGGTGCGGGGGCCAGCACCTCGACGCAGATGCCGTCGACCTGCACGGTCTCCACCACCGGCCAGCAGGCGCCCTGGCCGAACGGGGAGCGGGCGACCAGCGCGGCGAGCTCGCGGCGCATCACGACCCGCTGCTCGACCAGCAGCGGCGTACCCGCGGCGAGCAGGTCGGGCACGATCTCCGCGGCCTTCGCGGCGTCGTCGAGCATCCAGACGCCGCGGCCGTCGTAGCCACCGCGGGCGGCCTTGAGCACGCACGGCCAGCCCTCGGCGTCACCGAACCCGACCACGTCCTCGACGGAGCCCACCTCGGCGAAGGCCGGGATCGGGAGGCCGAGGTCGGCGAGCTTGCGGCGCATGACCAGCTTGTCCTGGGCGTGCACGAGCGCGTCCGGACCGGGGTGGACCTTGACCCCGTCGGCGACCAAGGCGCGCAGGTGCTCAGTAGGCACGTGCTCGTGGTCGAAGGTGAGCACGTCGACGCCCTTGGCGAACTCGCGCAGAGCAGCCAGGTCGGTGTGGTGGCCGAGCATGACGTTCGGCGAGACCAAGGGCGCGGGCTCGGCGGGGTCGACCGCGAGCACGTGCAACGACTGGCCGAGCGCGACGGCGGCCTGGTGCGCCATGCGCGCCAGCTGTCCACCGCCGACCATCCCGACCACGGGGAAACCGGTACGTGCGTCCACGAACAGGGGACTCTACCTGCGCCTGGCCAGCAGAATCGCGCCGGCCACCAGCGGCACCAGCAGGTAGGCGCTGCCGATCACGTATTCGAGCACCGTCCAGTCGAACTCGACGGCCTTTCCGTTGCGCATGGCCAGGAGCACGCAACTGGCGAAGACGAGGACAACCGCGACGGCCGGTGCCAACTGCTTCCGGCTGGGGTCTCGGTCCGGTAGTCGCGATAGGAGGTAGACGACGAGCGGGACCGCCCACACCCAGTGGTGCGACCAGGAGACGGGGCTCACAAGAAGGCCGAAGAAGGCGGTGACGAGCAGCGCGGGCAACGGGCTAAGACGCCGAATCCACAACGCACACGGCACGGCGATGAGCAGCGCTATAGGCGCGACGACCTTCATGGACCAGTCGGCGTTGTCGGTGAGCCTGAGCACGAGACCGTTGAGCGACTGGTTACCCGCCCAGTAGATCGGCCCGATCCGCTGCGGGTCCTGCACCGCGTGCCACCAGAACTGGGTGAAGTCGTGCCGGATCAGCAGGAACACCAACCCCTGCAACACCAGGAACGTCCCCACCGCCCGCCCGGCGTCCGCCCACCGCTTCTTCAGCAGCAAGTGCCCCACGAACACCAACGGCGTCAACTTCACCGCCGCGGCCGCTCCGATCAGCACACCACCGAACCGGCTCCCCCGAGCCCCCACCACCAGGACGTCGACCACGACCATGGCCATCAGCACGATGTTGATCTGCCCGAGGAAGACCGTCCGCCACACCGGCTCCAACCCCAGCAGCACCACCCCGAGCACCACGGCCGTCCGCGTCGGATCCATCCACTGTGGACGCTCAGGCAGGGCGGCGACGCACACCCGGATGACCACCCCGAGCAACAAGACGGACACCGCCGCCAGAATCCCCCAAGCCACCTGCGTCGGCACCAACGCCAACGGCACGAAAAAGACGGCGGCGGTGGGCGGATACGTGAACGGCAACCGCGCCCAAGACGGCTCCCCGCTCAAGAACATCCGGTCGTACAACGGCTCCCCCTGGAGCAGCGCGACCGCCCCAGACCGGTACACCGCGTTGTCCACACCGAGGTGCCACCCCAGCAACCACCCCACCACACCGGCCACAACACACACCACCGGCACCACAACCGCGCCCAAGAACGGCCGAACGCGCACTACAGACTCGGTCACCCCCACAGCCAACCACGGCCCTCTTACCCCGCCCCCTCACGCCCTCGCCGTCACCCACACGAGCGAATCTCAAGGCGCTGACCTCGCCAGACGCATCACCGCCACCAGGCACGCCAAGCCACGCGCCGCCCCGCCCCGAACACCCCCAAACACGGAAAGGCGGCCATGCCCCGAAGACCCACGCGGCCCTCGCGCGCCCCGCGCTCAGGCCCGGCTGATCTCCCGCAGCAGGCTCACCGCCGCGGGCTCGCCTGCGGGCAGGCGCTGGACGCGGACCTCTGGGGTCGCGTCCGGGCCGAGGTCCGGGTCGACGCCGAGGCGGTCTTTGATCAGGAGGCGGGCGTCGGCGGCGCGTTCGGCGAGGCCGGTTTCGCGTTCGGTGAGGACGACGGCCACCGAGGGGCCGAGGACGGCGACGCTCTCGCCGCCGTCGAAGACGGCGCGCAGGACGTCGCCGACCAGGACCATGGCCATGAGGCGGGACCAGCCGCTGACCTTGGACAGGTCCAGGGTGGCGACCAGCAGCACGTAGCGGTCGGCGGGGCAGGTGCCCTTGCGGCGGCACTCCGCGTAGATCTCGCCGAGGCGCACGCGCAGGTAGTCGGCGTTGGCCTGGCCGGAGAGGGTGTCGGTTATGTCGCCCGCGTGTAGCCGACTCAGCGCGGCGTCGGCCCAGGCGAGCGCGGTGGAGCGCAGCAGGGCCGCCGGGGTGGTGTCCGGGTCGGGGCGGACGTCTTCGGTGGGGGACTCGAGGACGGCGTGCAGCGCGGCGAGGTCCGCGAGGGTCTCGTCGAGGTCCGCGCCCGCGAACGCCCTGGCGCGCGCCAGGTCACCGAGGGCGGACAGGAGGTCACCGCCCGCGAGGACCGCGTTGCACACCTCGTCGACCTCGGGGGCGCCCCAGTCGCTGGGGAAGCGCCAGCCCGCCCGCGTGCTGGCCGCGCGCCACCGGGCGCGCAGCTCCGGCAGCGCGGAGTCAGTACCTTGAGCATCGTCGCGGCGCCACCGCGACCCCGCTTCTTGTACCGCCACAGCTTTGAGTCCCTTCGCCGGTTCCCGAAGGAGGTGACGTGGTTCGGGTGCGGTTGTGACGCGAAACGGGTGAATCGATGGTGCGAAAAACAATCTCGCCCGCCCGAGTGATGCGTGACGTTGCGGTGAGCTTCAGTCACACTTGGTCGCGACGCGGGAGTGGCAGAGGTCGAGGGGAGCACAGTGCCGACGGTTCCGGCCGAGTTCGACGGCCCGAGTGACGCCGAGCTGATCGAAGCGGTGCGGGCCGGGAACCCCGCGGCCTACGGTTCGCTCTACCAGCGGCACGTGGGTGCCGCGCGCAATCTTGCCCGGCAACTGGGCCGCTCGCAGGCTGAAGCCGACGACCTCGTGTCGGAGGCGTTCGCGAAGGTCCTGGAGACGCTGCGGCAGGGCCGCGGCCCTGATTCGGCGTTCCGGGCGTACCTGCTCACGGCGCTGCGGCACACCGCCTACGACAAGACCCGCCGCGACCGGAAGATCGAGTACAGCGACGACGTGTCCCAGGTGAGCGGCATCAACCTGGACTCGGTGTCCGTGCCGTTCTCCGACACCGCGGTCGCCGGGCTCGAGCGCTCCATGGCCGCCCGCGCGTTCAAGAAGCTGCCGGAGCGCTGGCAGGCGGTGCTGTGGCACACCGAGATCGAGGGCCAGTCGCCCGCCGAGGTCGCACCGCTGCTCGGGCTCAGCCCCAACGGCGTGTCCGCGCTGGCCTACCGCGCCCGGGAGGGCCTCAAGCAGGCCTACCTGCAGGTCCACCTCGCCGAGAGCGCCGACCAGCGCTGCCGCGCCACCGCCGAGCGGTTGGGCGCCTGGGTCCGCGGTGGCCTGTCGAAGCGGGAGAAGGCCCAGGTCGAGGCGCACCTGGACGAGTGCGACCGGTGCCGTGCGCTGGCCGCCGAGCTGGCGGACGTCAACAGCGGCCTGCGCCTGTTCATCGCACCGCTGGTGCTCGGCCCGATGGCTGTGGCCGGGTACCTGGGCGCCGCCAAGACCACCGCGGCGGTCACCGCCGGTGTGGCCGCGGGTGCCAGCGGGGGCGGCATCTTGAGCGCGATCACCGGCGCCCCTAGGCAGGCCATGACGGTCGCGGTCTCGGGTGCGGCGTTGGTGGCCGCGGTGGTCGTAGGCCTGGCTGCCACGCCGGGCCCACAGCAGGTCCCGGCGGCCGCAGCGGCGACGAACTCGCCGACCACGGCTCCGCGCCCCACCAGCCCAGCGCCACAGGTACCGCCATCGCCGACGCCCCCTGAACCGGCGACCACAACGCCTGAGCCCACTACGCCCGAACCGACGACCACCGAGCCAACAACCACCGCGCCCACTACGACAACGGCACCGACTACGACAACGGAGCCACCCCCCACCACGACGACGACAGAGCCGCCCCCACCGACGCGCCCCAACCTGACGGCGTCAGGCCCAGGTAGCGCTGTCTCCCTCACCCCGGGCACCGCGACCGACGTCCCCATCACGGTCACCAACTCGGGCGACGGCGTCTCCGAGCCGGTCGTCGCGGTCCTGCCACTCCCAGGTGGCGTCCGGGCGGTCCCAGGCCCCGACAGGCTCACTGCGCCGCCGTTGCTGCGCCTTAATGCGGAAGCCATCACCATCGGCTGTCCGGGGGGCGTAGGCAGGGTCACCTGCACCTCTGAGCGTGGCCTGCAGCCGGGCGAGACCGTCACCCTGGTCTACCGCCTGATCGCCGACGACGCGCAGCTCACCGCGCAGATCGCGGGCACTCTTAGCGCAGGGACGCAGATCGAGGTCCCGTTCACGATCGGCATTGAGGTCACCCCCCTTCCGGACGGCGTGCAGCTCACAGCGGCTCTGGACGACCAAGGGCTGGTTGAGCGGCTAGTGCCGTGGGGACGTGAAGTGCGCGTCGCGGCGTGGGCGACCAACACCGGCCAGAGCACCAAGGCCGTTGCCGTCACCCTGGACCGCAAGGCGCGCATCCTCTCGTCGGATCGCGACGTCGTCTGCACCACGGGCGAGGACTTCCTCAACTGCGTGAGCTCGACCTCCTTGAAGCCCGGCGAGCGGCTGAAGATCGTCGCGGGGACCCAGGTGCACCGCAAGGACGAGCGCGGCAAGCGGACCGTCACCGTGACCGCGCTGCTCGGCACGGCGACCGACAGCAAGACGATCAAGCTCCCCTGGCACCCCATCTGCTGCGAGCACGACCACACCCGGCCGCCCACGACCACCACCACGACGTCGCCGCCGACAACCGCGACCACCCCCACCCAGCCGCCTACGACGACCACCACGAAACCCACGACCGGACCCACGGTCACCACGACGCGGCCAACACCCACAGTGACGACGACAACCACCCAGAAGCCGAAGCCGACGACGACCACGAAGCCGCCGCACAAGCCGCTCATCAGCATCTGCCTGGAAATCGGACTTAGGGGCTGGAAAGGGTTGGACCTGGACTGCTGATCAGTGACGCAGCCGACTCACCGGCCCGGTTGCCGAGTGTGCGCAGATCAGGGCCGATAGACTCCGCCGCCATGGCCTTCGTGGACACGCTGCTGACCCGCCTGCCCAAGCCGGTGCGGTCGCTGCTCATCAAGCACCGCGAGCTGTTGAAGTTCGCGGTCGTCGGCGGCGTGTGCTTCATCGTCACCAACGCGATCAACTACGCGCTGAAGCTCACCGTGCTCAACCGCAACCCGGTGACCGCGCTGATCGTGGCGGTCATCATCGCGACGATCGTGTCGTACATCCTCAACCGGGAGTGGTCCTTCCGGCACCGCGGTGGCCGCGAGCGCCCGCACGAGGCCGCGCTGTTCTTCCTGATCAGCGGGATCGGCGTGGGGCTCAACGCGCTGCCGCTGTGGATGTCGCGGTACCTGTTCGACCTGGCCGTGCCGCACGTGTCGCTGCTGACCCAGGAGATCGCCGACTTCGGCTTCGGCATCATCCTCGGCACCCTGGTCGCGATGGTGTTCCGCTGGTGGGCCTTCAAGAAGTGGGTCTTCCCCGTGGCCGAGGCCCGGGTCCGCAGGCTGCGCCCGGTCGACACCGGCAACGACGAGCGGGCCGCCTAGCGCGGGGAGCGCCCGGTCGGCCAGTTCAGGCCGGGCAGGTCGCCCGCCTTCGGTACGGGCAGGAACACCGTGAACGTCGGTGGCCGAGCCGTGGACAGCTCGAGCCTGCCGCCGTCGGACTCGACGAGGGCGCGCGCCAGAGCCAGCCCCAAGCCGGTGGAGCCGCCGCCGGACACGCCCCGGTCGAAGATGTGGGGCGCGAGCTCGTCCGGAACGCCGTTGCCCGCGTCCGTGACGTCGATGACGACGGTCTCGCCGCCCACCGACTCGCCTGAGCGCGCAGACAGGGCCACTGTGCCGCCGCCGTGGCGTAGTGCGTTGTCCAGAAGGACGCCAATGGCCTCGCGGAGCCGCGCGGGCGTTACTCGTGCCATCAGCCCTGGGGTGATGCGCATCCTCAGAGTGCGTCCCTCGGAGCGCAGCATCTCGCGCCACTCGTTGGCGATCGGCGTGAGCTCGCTCGCGAGGTCTACCGGTTCCGCGTCGACGGCACGTGCCTCGCGCGCGGCCGCGAGCAGCTCGTCGAGCACGTCAGCAAGACGCTCGGCTTGGTCTAGGGCCTCGCTGGCCTCCGCGGCGGCGTCCTGGTCGGGCACCATCGTCAGCGCCTCTAGGCGCAACTGCAGCGCTGTGAGCCTGCTGCGCAACTGGTGCGAGACGTCCCCGACCAAGTCACGTTCTCGTTGGACGAGCTGGGCGAGCGCAGTCGCCGACGCGTCGAGGGCCTCGGCGACCATGTCTAGCTCATAGAGGTCGTAGCGGGCGCGGTCGAGCCGGAAGTCCCCCGCGCCGAGACGGGCCGCGCGGTCGGCCACGTGGCGCAGTGGGCGGGCCAACCGCCGCGCGGTGACGATGGCGACCACCGTGCCCACGGCGACCGTCAGGACGACCACCAGGGCCACGAGCGCGGCGACCTGGGTCTGCCGCGTGCGCATGGGGGCGGCATCGATCTCGAGCCGGACGATGCCCTGCCGCGACATGGGCACCTCTTCGGCGACCACGTCCTCCACCGGCCACGGCCCCCACGTGCGGTCGACCTCGCTGGGGAACTTCACCGTCAACCTGCCGCCGGTCGGCACCGCCAGCCGCACCTTGTCCAGGTTCACCGGCTTGCCGTTGGCGATCTCGTCGTCGAGCGTCGCCGCGATCTGCTGCGCCCGCACCGCCAGGTCCTCCCTGGTCAGGCTCTCCACCACCTGCAACGCGGTGTACCCGAGCGGGATGCCCAGGGCGCACGCGGTGACCGTCACGGCGAGCAGGATGGCCAGGAGGATGCGGCGGCGCACGGGCTACTCGGCGTTGAAGCGGAAACCGACCCCGCGCACGGTCGCGATCCGCCGCTCGGTCGAGCGGGGACCGCCCTCACCGAGCTTGCGGCGCAGCCACGACATGTGCATGTCCAGGGTCTTGCTGGTCTTGAGCTCCGGGTCGCTCCACACCTCGGTGAGGATCTCCTCGCGGGTCACGACCTGGCCCGCGCGCTGGATCAGCACCCGCAGCAGCTCGAACTCCTTGTTCGCGAGGGTGATCTCGGTGCCGTCGACGGTGACCACGCGCGCGGCGAGGTCCATCCGCACGCCGTTGACGTCGATGGCGCCGGGGGCCTGCCTGCGCAGCAGGGCCCGGATCCTGGCCAGCAGCTCGGCGAGCCGGAACGGCTTGGCGACGTAGTCGTCGGCGCCCGCGTCCAGGCCGACGACGAAGTCCACCTCGTCGGCCCTGGCGGTCAGCATCAGCACCGGGATGCCCCGGCCCGCCGCGCGTAACCGCCTGCAGACGTCGAGCCCGTCGATCCCGGGCAGGCCCAGGTCGAGGACGAGCAGGTCGGGGTGGCCGGTGGAGGCCACCTCCAGCGCGGCGTGGCCGTCGCCGACCACCCGCACCTCATAGCCCTCCCGGTGCAAAGCACGCGACAGGGGGTCCGCGATAGCCGCGTCGTCCTCGGCCAGCAACACCACGCTCACGTGCTCCAGGGTAGGCGTGACACGATCGCGCCCGTGTCAAGCGACGACCTGACTTTTGCCCTCCGGTTGGCCGACACGGCCGACGCGATCACCCGCACCCGCTTCCAGGCCGTTGACCTGGTGGTGGAGCGCAAGCCGGACCGCACCCCGGTGACCGACGCCGACACCGCGGTGGAGGACGCGGTGCGCGCGCTGCTCGCGGACACCCACCCCGGGGACGCCGTGGCGGGCGAGGAGCGGGGCGGCGCCGTCGGCGCGGGGCGGACCTGGGTGCTGGACCCGATCGACGGCACGAAGAACTTCCTGCGCGGGGTGCCCGCGTGGGCAACGCTGATCGCGTTGGTCGTCGACGGGGTGCCGCAGGTGGGTGTGGTCAGCGCGCCCGCGTTGGGCAGCAGGTGGTGGGCAGCGCGGGGCCAGGGTGCCTGGGTGAGCTGCGGGGGTGGCGAGCCCCAGCGGATCTCGGTGTCGGGTGTGCGGTCGCTCGAAGACGCCTACCTGTCCACCACGCACCTGGGGTCGTGGGTGGAGTACCACTCGCGGGAGCGCTACTTGGCTCTTGTCGACGCGTGCTGGGAGACGCGGGCGTTCGGCGACTTCTGGCAGCACTGCCTGGTCGCCGAGGGCGCGATCGATCTCGCAGCAGAGGCCATCGTGAACCCCTGGGACGTGGCGCCGCTACAGGTGCTCGTCGAAGAGGCAGGTGGCCGGTTCACCGACCTGTCCGGCGCGAACCGGTACGACGGTGGCTCGGTTCTGACCTCTAACGGCCACCTGCACGATGGGGCTCTAGGCCTTCTCCGTGACCGGTAGGACGCCTATAGCGCCGCGAACCACCTGCGACCAGGCGAGCCTGCCGAACAAGTAATGGCAGGCCACCTGCTCGTTGTTGAAGCTGGCCCAGTCGTACCTGTTGCCCTGCTCGCGCCAGAACACTTCCCAGCTGCCGTGCTCGGGGTGGTGCAGCAGGCACCAGGTGTTGTCGGCCTCTTCCCCGATCGACACGACGTCGGCTGGCATGCCTATAGAGGCGAGCAGGCCGACGATCGATTCGGTGTTCACGGGGTTTCCTCCAACAGACCAAGAGCGACCAACTCCGCGGCGGAGTGGGTGGCGCGGTAGCGCTCACCGCCACCAGGCTGCCCGAACCACGGCGCGGACACCGCCCGCCATACGGGCAGCGGCTGCACTACGCGGTAGCGACGGTAGCCCGCGCTGGCGTGGGCGGGTGGCAGCGACCGGCGAGCGAACCTGGTGCCGTCAGCGCTGAAGACCCGGCCATTGGCGGTGCCGAACCGGTCGAGCACCGTTCCCTCGGGGAGCACAAGAGCCTCTCCTGGCGCTGCGCCGCCTTCGGGATAGAGCTCGCTGGTGGGCCAGGCGTACTCGGTGCGCCGCTGCGAGTTGGGGTCGAACGGGCGGACCAAGAAGCGGCGGTCCCAGTCGCGCTCGTGTATCCCGCCCTGCGGGTCGTAGCTGTGCAGCAGGTCCGGAGCAGTGCGGCCACGGGTTGGCGCGGCGTGCTGGACCGGGGTGGCGCTGTCAGCCAGTTCGGACTTGGGGTGGTCACCGGGCGGGAAGCGCAGTCCTGCGGCGAAGTCCACGTCCGCCGGGGGCGGCGCGAGCTGCCGCATGGGCGCGAGCGACGCAGCGGGCATACGCCCGCCCGGGAACATCTGCGACTGCGAGAGGCTCTGCGCGCCCTTGTCCGCGCGGCCCTTGAACGGGCCGACGACTATAGGCACCACGGCGAAGCCGCCGCCCTCTTCGCGCTTCTCGGCGCTCTTAGCCGGTTGGTCCGGGGCAGCGACGGGCTGGTCTGGCTGCGGCACTGCGCCGGTGAGCTTGCCTTGACCGAGCGGACTGCCCTTGCCGGACTCCCCGGGCTTGCCGGTCTGCAACGCCTCGGCGATCCGGTTGGGCTGGGAGTCGGTCTTGGCGGTGAGGTCGGACAGCTTCGCGGCGATCTGCTGCTTGGAGCCCTCCGGCGCCCTGGTGGGCTCGCCGGACCTGAGCGCGTTCTTCGGTGCGTCGGCTCCCCGGCCGCTCTGGTCGGCGAGCGGTCGACTGGTCGAGTCGCCGACGCGGGCCGCGGTGTTGGCGGCCTTGGCGCCGGTCTGCGACCGCGTGCCCTCGCCGGTCTTGGCCGCCTGCTCAGCGGCTTTGGCGCCAGGCTCGGCGCGGACCGGCTGGGGCTTCTGCTGCTGCGGGGGCGGGGCCAACTGCTTGCCGCCACCGGGTGTCTGCGCGGGCACGCCGAGAACGCCAGGAGTGGCTGGGCGCGGGGTCGCGGAGGGCGCGGACGTGCTCGGGATGTTCCCGACGATGGGCGTGCCACCCAGGTTCACGCCGGTGAGCCTGCCGCCGAGTGGGTTGCCCGACGGCGGGGCCGCGGTCGTGCCACCGGGCTGCACGCCACCGACCGTCGACCCGGCACCGGGAGCGCCACCGGAGGGCTGCCCCACCGGAGCGGAGGTCTGGCTCGGGGCGTCGATGACGGCCGCGGAGGCCGCTTGGACGGCGTCGACGGGCAACCCGACGTGCGGCGGCTGGGTGGGCACCGGCATGGGCGGTGGCACGTTGGTCGGGATCTCCGGCAGCTGCACCGCAGGACCCCCGACCGGCGGCAGCACCGGCTGCGTGTGCGGCGCGGGTGGGGTCTGGATGACCGTGTCGAGCTTCGGCGGGACCACCGGCAGCACGGGGGGCGCCGTCGCGCCGGGCTTGAGGCCCAGGTCCGCGGCGGACGGGGTGGTGATCTTGCCGTTGGCGATCTGGTTGCCCGCGGCGATCACCGGCTTGGTCACCGTGTCGACCAGCGGGACGACGATGTCGCGGATGCCGTGGCCCGCCGCGCCGGTCACGCCGGTCACCACGGTGCTGGCGGCCTGCACGGTCGTGCCGAGCAGCGACACGATCCCGCTCCCGATGGCACCGGGGCCCGCGTTGACCAGGTCGTTGGTGAACGTGACGCTCGAGCCGATCGACGCCACGGTGGTGAGCAGCGAGTTCTGGATGTGCGCGATGTTGGTCGCGATGCCCTTGATCAGCCACGACAGGTTCAGGAGGGCGTTCTCGTTGCCCGCGTCGGCCGCGACCTTGGCGGCGTCCATGTTCTTGGCCAGCGCCACCAGCTTCTCGACGATCTTCGCCTTGGCGGCGGCGATCTCGTTGGCGGCGTGGTTCAACCGCTCCGCCGCTTCCCGGCAGCCCTTGGCGGTGGCGTTGAAGTGGCCGTTGTCGCCCCGCACGAAGCGCGACCAGTAGCGCTCGGCGGCGTCGGCGGCGTCACCGTCGAACGCGGACAAGGCGGAGTGGGCGGCGCTGTCGGCATCGCCTGCCAACGCGGCGATCCGGGTCCCGGCGAGCTCCCAAGCCTTGGCCGTGGCCCGCATCTTGGTCTCATCGCCTTGCGGCCACCGAACCCCCGTGGCAGCGGCGACGCCAGCCAGCTCGCCGGGCAACTGCATCCCCATGAAGTCCCCCTAAGCGTCGAGCACGCCGGTGTTGTGGTCCTCGGTGCGCCTATAGGCGTGGGCTGTTTCGCGGAAGCGGTCGCCGACGTCGTCCAGCTTCCCCGACAGCGCGTTGAGGGCCTTGAGGGTCTGGAGGGCGGGCCCGGCGTGGGTCGCGGAGAACCGCAGGCCGACGGCATCACCGCCCCAGCAGGCCCCCGTCGAGCTGACCAGGTCGGCCAGCTCGCGGTGAATCGACCCCGCTCGCCCGGCCAGTGCGTCGAACTGCCCGGCCCGGTGGGCGAGGCGCTCGCTGTCTGCCTCGAACCTGTCCATCACGGCCTCCCCGCGTCCGGCTCAAGCCAGGCCACGTTCTCGTAGCTCTCTTCGACGACCGGCGGCGTGATCTCGTCGCGGCGCAGGTCTGCTGTGCCCCGCAACAGGGCCTCCGGGTCCGTTCCCGCGGGCAGCACCGGCGCGACCGCGTGCCCGGCCGCGCTCGCGGCAAGGGCGTCCGCGGCGGCGATGGTGCGCACGATCACGGCGGCCAGATCGGCGGGCCGGTACACGCGGTAGGCGTCGTCCCGCAGGTCCAACGCGGTGAGAGCGCCTTGCGCGGACACGGTCGCGGTGACGACGCCGCAGTCGCTGGTCGCGGTCTCCCTGATCGCCGCCAGCGCCCGGTGCACCTCAGCGAGCTGGTCCCGCCCGCGCCGGTAATCGGCGAGGAGATCCTCGACCTGGGCTCGGTGGTCGGTCACCACGACCTCCTCCGCGTCATCGGCAGTCACCGGGCTCGCGTTGGACGCGACACCCCCGGGCCAGGTTCCCACTCGACCCGATGATCACGCCAACCCCACCCGGGGCAGTCGTCACCACGGGTCGCACCGTAACGGTCACTCAGCGCGCTGGGGTCGAGTTGACCCAACTGTGCCCGGTTGTCCTACGCCGCTACCGATCGGCGTTAGGCGTTAAGTCAACCGCGTAGAGCTTGAACCACCCGGGATGGCGCTGGGCGGCCTAGCTGGGCAGCCATCCACACGCTGGTGTCAGCGAGCTTGTCCAAGTCGACGCCGGTCTTGATGCCGAGACCGTCGAGCATCCACACGAGGTCCTCGGTGGCGAGGTTGCCGGTAGCCGACTCGGCGTAAGGGCAGCCACCGAGGCCCCCAGCGGAAGAGTCGACCGTGGTGACACCGAGGCGCAGCGCAGCGAGCGTGTTGGACAGGGCTTGGCCGTAGGTGTCGTGGAAGTGGACCGCGATATCGCCTATAGGCACGCCCGCACCGGAAGCCGCGGCGATGACTGCCTCTACCTGGCCAGGGGTCGCGACGCCAATGGTGTCGCCAAGGGAGAGCTGCCCGCAGCCCATGTCCATCAACCGTTTGCCTACGGCAGCAACCTGGTCGGGGGCTACCGGCCCTTCCCAAGGGTCGCCGAAGCACATAGAGACGTACGCCCGCACATCAAGGCCCTCAGCACGGGCGCGGGTGACCACCGGCTCGAACATGGCGAACTGCTCGTCGAGGGTGCGGTTGAGGTTGCGTTTGGCGAAGGTCTCCGTGGCGCTGCCGAAGATCGCGATATGCCGGACACCCGCGGCGAGCGCGCGATCCAAACCGCGCTCGTTGGGCACCAGGACGGGGTAACTAACGCCTTCGGCTTGGGTAAGACCGGCGAGGAGGTCCTCGGCGTCAGCCAGCTGCGGGACCCACTTGGGGTGCACGAAGCTGGTCGCCTCCAGCACACCCAGGCCCGCTTCGGCCAACCGCGCCAAGAACTCCAGCTTCACGTCGACCGGGACGACAGTGCTCTCGTTCTGCAGCCCGTCGCGCGCGCCGACCTCCCAGATCGTCACCCGCTCCGGCAGGCCACCGGCACCGACCACTGCGGGCAGGCCCACCTCGCGTGCCCCCACGTCAGCGCCGTCCCGGCTCGGGGTGGTCCCCTTCGCGCGGGGCACGACCGAAGTCGTCGTACGGGTTGTCGTTGACCTCGCGGTAGAGCAGCGTGTGCACCTTCTCCACGTTCGGGATGTCGTCGAACTCCAGCGGTTCCTGCGAGCTGGACTCGATGATCAGGGTGCCGCAGCCGACGATCCGGTCCACCAGGCCGTGCTCGAACCGCACGCTGCTGATCCGCGCCAGCGGGATGTCGATACCGGTGCGCTTGATGACGCCCATCCGGAACATCACCCGGTCGGTGGTGACGATGAAGTGCGTGGTCCGCCAGCGCACGAACGGGGCCAGGAAGCCCCAGACGACGACCATCAGGGCGACCGCGCCGATGATGATCCAGGCGATGGTCGCCCAGGACAGGTCCTGGGCCAGGATCGCCAGCCAGATGCCGCCCGCGAGGGTGACCAGGAGCAGCAGGTACGGCAGCAGCAGCATCTTCCAGTGCGGGTGCCGGTGGAGCACGACCTGCTCGCCTTCGCTGAGCACGTCATCGGGGTATGCCACGATGTCCTCCCGATCTTCACTGGTGACGGCGCTACCGTACTCGGCGAGGGACCTCCCGGGCGTCACGGAGTGGTGAACTCGGGAATCAGGCCCCCGGACGCACGTGCACGACGTCTCCCGCGGACAACGTGCGGGCGGTGCCGCCGACGTCCACGACCAAACGCCCGTCCCCGTCGATGTCGGTGGCCAGTGCCTGCAGGCTGGTCCCGTCCGGCAGCTCGACCCGCACCCGTTGGCCCAAGGTCGCGCAGCTAGCGCGGTACTCGGCAAGCAGCCCGGATGTCACCAGGTCGCCCTGGGCTCCGCGCCACGACCGCTCGGCCTCGTCGAACGCCCTAAGAAGAGCGATCGCCACCTCAGTGCGATCCGCTGTACTGCCCTCTTGGGTGAGTGAGGTGGCAGCGAGCCCACCAGGGCCTACTGGAACGTCAGCGGGAAGAGGCGCGACGTTGAGCCCGATACCGAGGACCACTGCCTGACCGCTTACCTCCGCTAGGACGCCCGCGCACTTGGCCGGCTCCGCGCCCGCGAGGAGGTCGTTAGGCCACTTGAGTGAAGCGATGACCCCTAGATGGCGAGCGGTCCGGATAAGGGCGACCCCAGCGACCAGGGCGAGAGATCCGTACCGGGCAACTGGAACACCGGCGGGCCGGAGCAAGACGCTGAGGTAGATACCGGAGGCAGGCGGAGACACCCAGTCGCGAGCACGCCTCCCGCGCCCTGCGGTCTGCTGCTCAGCGAGAAGAACAGTCCGGTCAGCAGCGCTGTCAGCGACGGCCACCAGGTCAGCGTTGGTGGAGCCGGTTGAGTCGACTACGTCCACCGCCGCGTAAGAGCCCAAGGCCGCGCGCAGTGCCTCAACGTCGAGTGCTGCCATGCGCCCAAGGGTAGAGCCGACCCCCTGACCCGGCTGGTCGGAGCGGAACAACCGGGCGGGGGCGGCCAGGTCAACACTGCGATCTCAACCGCACTAGAGGTCAAGAGCTTGTGGTGTGCCCTACGCCTCGCCCCTGCGGGCACCCGTCGGTCGCTAGGCTGCCGGTCCATGAGCAGCGCGACGGAGCCGACGGGCGTGCCCAGCGAAGGCGAGCCGGACATCCACACCACGGCGGGCAAGCTGGCCGACCTCTACCGGCGCTACGACGAGGCCGTGCACGCGGGCTCGGCGCGCGCGGTCGAGAAGCAGCACGCCAAGGGCAAGAAGACCGCCCGCGAGCGGATCGACATGCTGCTCGACCCCGGCAGCTTCGTCGAGCTCGACGAGCTCGCCAGGCACCGGTCGACCAACTTCGGCCTGGAGAAGAACCGCCCCTACGGCGACGGCGTCGTCACCGGCTACGGCACGGTCGACGGCCGCCCGGTGTGCGTGTTCAGCCAGGACGTGACCGTCTTCGGCGGGTCGCTCGGCCAGGTGTACGGGGAGAAGATCGTCAAGGTGATGGACCTGGCGATCAAGACCGGCAGCCCGATCGTCGGCATCAACGAGGGCGGCGGCGCGCGCATCCAGGAGGGCGTGGTCTCCCTCGGCCTCTACGGCGAGATCTTCCGCCGCAACACGCTGGCCTCCGGGGTCATCCCGCAGATCTCGCTGATCATGGGCGCCAACGCGGGCGGGCACGTGTACTCGCCCGCGCTGACCGACTTCATCGTGATGGTCGACCAGACCTCGCAGATGTTCATCACCGGCCCCGACGTGGTCAAGACGGTCACCGGCGAGGAGGTGACGCTGGAGGAGCTCGGCGGCGCGCGCACCCACAACACGAAGTCCGGCGTCGCCCACTACATGGGTGCCGACGAGGACGACGCGATCGCCTACGTCAAGGAACTGCTGTCGTTCCTGCCGTCGAACAACCTGTCCGAGCCCCCGGTCTTCCCCGGCTTCGTGGGTGACGGGTCCGTGGTCGAGGACCTCACCGACGGCGACCGCGAGCTCGACACCCTCATCCCGGACTCGGCGAACCAGCCCTACGACATCCACGAGGTCATCACCCGCGTCGTGGACGACGGCGAGTTCCTCGAGGTGCACCCGCTGTTCGCCCCCAACATCGTCGTCGGCTTCGGCCGGGTCGAGGGCCGCAGCGTCGGCGTGGTCGCCAACCAGCCCACCCAGTTCGCGGGCTGCCTGGACATCGACGCCTCCGAGAAGGCCGCCCGCTTCGTGCGGACCTGCGACGCGTTCAACATCCCGGTCCTGACCTTCGTCGACGTCCCCGGCTTCCTCCCCGGCACCGACCAGGAGTTCGACGGCATCATCCGCCGCGGCGCCAAGCTCATCTACGCCTACGCCGAGGCCACCGTCCCCCTGGTCACGGTCATCACCCGCAAGGCATACGGCGGCGCCTACGACGTCATGGGCTCCAAGCACCTGGGTGCCGACATCAACCTGGCCTGGCCCACAGCCCAGATCGCCGTCATGGGCGCCTCAGGCGCGTCCAACATCCTCCACCGCAAGACGTTGAAGGCCGCCCTGGACGCGGGCGAGGACGTCGACGCACTGCGCGCCAAGCTGGACCGCGAGTACGAGGACACCCTCCTCAACCCCTACGTAGCCGCCGAACGCGGCTACGTCGACTCCGTGATCCCGCCCTCGCACACCCGCGGCTACGTCGCCCGGGCACTGCGCATGCTGGCCGACAAGCGCGAATCCCTACCCCCGAAGAAGCACGGCAACATCCCCCTGTGAACTTGGAGGAGCGCGTGACCACGGAGGAGAACCGCCCTCTACTGCGCGTGGTCCGAGGCAACCCGGACCCGGCAGAACTGGCAGCCCTGACGGTGGTGCTGGCCGCCGCATCCGGGGCGCCCGCCGAGGCACCCACCCCGGCCCCGAGCGCCTGGGCCTCCCCCTCGGCCTTGGTCCGGCGTCCGCTGAACCCGGGCCCGGGAGCCTGGCGGACGTCTGGCTTCCCTCGCTGACCCCCTGTGCCCCGGCATCCGTGCCGGGGCACAGGCAGTGCCCTAAACAGCCAGTTCGGTGGCCGCAGCGCTGGCGGCCTCGATCAACTGGCCCAGGCCGCGCTGGGTCAGCACGAGGTCGAGTTGATCACCGAACCGCAGGTACACGTCATCGTGTCCGTGGATCACGTGGCTGACCTCGGAGTCGACCTTCACCCAGATGTTCACCGTCTGCATCGTGCGCCTTCCGTTCTCGGTGGGCGGCCAGTCGCGCGCCCACCTCGACCCAAGCGGCTCCTGACCGCCCCGCACCACGGCGTTCCTGACGCGGTTCTGTGGCATTGGCGCGCTGGCCAGCACCTTTCCAGCCGTAGATCGGTTACCGTCGGAGAGCGGACAGTGACCGGGAGGGGTTGTGTCGAGCAAGCGCAAGGAACTGGCGGACACCAGGAAGGCCGCAGGGTTGAGCCAGGAGGAACTGGCGAGGCGCCTCGGGGTGGATCGCACAACGGTGACCCGGTGGGAGACGGCGGAGAGCAGCCCGCAACCGTGGATCCGGCCGAAGCTGGCGCGGGCACTCGGCGTCACGCCACGCGGTCTGGATTCACTGCTTAAGGACACAGCGCCCCGCATAGAGGCACCCGGCGGCGAGGGGCCGATCACTGAGGCCTACGTGGACTGGTTGCGCCAGCATGTCCGGCAACTGCTCCTGCTCGACGCCCAGTTCGGGGGCAATGAAGCTAGCGGCCAGGCCGTGCGCCTACTGCGAAGCGCGGTGCGGCGCATAGGGGTCGACTCGTGCCCGCAGCCGTTGTGGCGGGACCTTATGCGGGCCGTGGGTGAGTTGGCTGAGGTTGCTGGGTGGCTGCTCTATGACGCGGATCAGCAGGACGCTAGTCGGCGGTTGAGTTTGGAGGCTCTGCACTACCTGCGGCTGGCGGGCGACAGGGAGCTTGAGCTGCTCACGTTGCAGAACCTCTCTATGCAGGCCGAGTACCTAGGGCGCACTGGTGAGGCCCTGCAGATCTGCGACGCCGTGCTTGATGGCACCTTGTCCGGGCGGGTACGGGGGCTGTTCCTCGGTCGGCAGGCTCATGCGCTGGCCAAGCGCGGGCAGCACAGCGAGGCGGCGCGGAGGCTCAGCGAAGCGCGGGCGACGCTTGAGGACGATGGGCCTGGGTGGGCGTATTGGGTGGATGAGCGGCAGTTCGCGTGGTTCGAGGGGATGCTCGGGATCGAGAGGGGCGACTTCGACCATGCCGCTGGGGTGTTCGCGGAGGCGTTGGCGAGTACGCCGCCGGAGAGGGTGCGGGGGGCGTTCAGCAGGTCGGTGTACCTGTTGGACTGTCTGGTCCGCGCGGGGGACGTCAAAGAGGCCGAGCGTCTAGTGCCTGACGTGGCTGCGCGGGTCGGCGAGGTGGGGTCGGGGCGGACGGTGGCATTGTTGCGCGGTGTGGCTAAGAGGGCCGAGCTTGGTGGGGGTGGGGACCTGGCGGGGTTGGTGCGGGAAAGCGGGCTTTAGGCTTTGCCCCGTGACCCGGCGGTGGGGTCCGGCTGGAGTGGTGATGAGTGGTGGGGTGCGCGGCCCGTGGGTGGCGCTGGCGGCGCTGTGCGCGTGCTTCTTCATGGTCATGCTCGACTCCACCATCGTCACCGTGGCCATCCCGGCGATGCTGGAGGGCCTCGACGCCACGTTGAACCAGGTGATCTGGGTCAACAGCGTCTACCTGCTCGCCAACACCGTTCCGCTGCTGCTGACCGGCAGGCTCGGCGACCGGTTCGGGCCGAAGCGGGTGCTGGTGGTCGGTTTGGTCCTGTTCCTCGGCGCCTCGCTCTGGTGTGGACTGTCCACCTCGGCCGGGTCGTTGATCGCGGCGCGCGCGGTGCAGGGGCTGGGTGCGGCCGCGATGACGCCGCAGACGTTGTCGTTCATCACGGGGTTGTTCCCGCCGGAGCGGCGGGGGGCGCCGATCGCGGTGTGGGGGGCCGTCGCGGGGGTCGCGACGATCACCGGGCCGGTGGTGGGCGGGTTGCTGGTGCAGCACGTGGGCTGGCAGTGGATCTTCCTGCTGAACCTGCCGATCGGCGCGGTCGGCCTGGTGCTCGGCCTGGTGCTGCTGCCGGACTGGCGGCCAGCGGGTCGGGTGCGGTTCGACGTGACCGGGGCCGTGTTGGCCTCCGCCGGGCTCGGGCTCCTCGTCTTCGGCCTGCAGAATGGCCAGCACTACCACTGGGGTCAGATCGTTGGACCTATAGGCGTCCTGCCGGTCATCGGGTTCGGTTTGCTGCTCCTCGGCGGTTTCACGATCTATCAACGGCGTGCGCGCGATCCTCTTCTCCCAAGAGGCCTGTTCGCCAACCCGATCTTCAGTTACGCCAACCTGACCCACGCGGCGCTGGGTTTCGCCACGACCGGCATGTTCCTGCCGCTGGTGATCTACGTGCAGTCGGTGCTCGGCCTGGACCCGGTCGCGTCCAGCCTCCTCTGCGCCCCGATGGCGGTGGCCGCCGGTGGCGCGGCCTGGGTGGCCGGGCGGGCGCGGGTGGCGGGCCGGACGATGATCATGACTGGGCTTGGCGGATTGGCGGCCGGGACGATCGTCCTCGCGCTGCTGGCCGAACCCGACACGGACCCGCTGCTGCTCGTGCCGGGGCTGGTGCTGGCGGGCACCGGTATCGGGCTGGTGTTCTCGCCGCTGACCGCCTCGGCGACCTACGGGATGCCGACCGAGCTGGTGGGCGCCGCCTCGGGCGTGTTCAACACCTCGCGGCAGGTCGGTGGCGTGCTCGGCAGCGCGACGACCGGGCTGTTGCTGCAGGTCGGGCTGGGGTTCGCGGTGCCGGAGGCGGCCAGGCAGTACGCCAAGTTCCTGCCGCCGCGCTACGCCGACGAGTTCGTCGAGCGGATCACCTCGGCCGCGCAGACCGCGAGCCAGTTCGGTGGCGAAGGGCCCGCGGTGCCTGCCGACTGGTCGCCGACGGTGGCGGAGAAGGTGCGCGAACTGGCCACAGACGCGTTCCACCTCGGCTTCACGAATGCGGCGAAAGCGACGCTGGTGTTGCCGGTTGTCGTCCTTATTCTGGGGATGGTGGCGGCGGCGGGCATTCGGCCGCAGCCAACTGGTAACGCGAAAATTTCAGGACTGTCGAGCGAACCGGCCGGACCGTAGCGTCTGCACACATGGCTATACGGCGATCCCTGTTCATCACGGCCGTTGCTGTTGTCGCGAGCCTTGGTGCGGTTACCGTCCCGGCATCTGCGGCGCCCACCGCGCTGCGCAGCGACCCCATCTACTCTTACGCGAACGCCGTGCGCGAGACCGTATGGGTCGACACGGGTCTTACCGCACCGAACGGTTCAAGAGTTCGGGTCGCCACCGACATCATTCGCCCGCGTGAGGCCACCGGCCGCGTTCCGGTAATCATGGACGCGAGCCCCTACTACGCCACCCTCGGGCGCGGCAACGAGAGCCAGAAGAAGGTCTACGACAGCGCGGGCAAGCCTGTTCAGTTCCCGCTGCACTACGACAACTACTTCGTGCCGCGCGGTTACGCCGTCGCGCTCGTGGACCTTTCCGGCACCGCCCGCTCCAACGGCTGCGTCGACATCGGTGGACGCTCCGAGATCACCTCCGCGAAGGCGGTCATCGACTGGCTCAACGGCCGCGCGACCGGCTACACGTCGGCGACCGGCAGCACCACCGCCACCGCGGGCTGGTCGACCGGCGCCGTCGGGATGATCGGCAAGTCGTGGGACGGCACCATCGCCAACGGGGTGGCCGCCACCGGTGTCGACGGCCTCAAGACGATCGTGCCGATCGGCGCGATCAGCTCCTGGTACGACTACTACCGCGCCTCCGGGGCCACCTTCACCAGCGGCAGCCCCGCCGGTCTGGCCCAGGTCGTGGAGAACCCGGGCGGCGCGTCCGGCTGCGGCTCGGTGAAGACCACGCTGACCAACGGCTCACCGGCCAGCGGCGACTACACGTCGATGTACCGCGAGCGGGACTACGTGCTCGGCGCCTCGAAGGTCAAGGCGAGCGTGTTCGTGGTCCACGGGCTCAACGACCTCAACGTGAAGACGATCAACTTCGGCCAGTGGTGGAACGCGCTGCCCGCCTCCGTGGAGCGCAAGATCTGGCTCTCGCAGACCGGCCACGTCGACCCGTTCGACTTCCGGCGCTCGGTGTGGGTCGACACGCTGCACCGCTGGTTCGACCACTACCTGCTCGGCATCGACAACGGCGTCCAGAACGAGCCGAAGTCCACTGTGGAGCAGAGCCCGGACGTCTGGAAGGACGACGCGTCCTGGCCGCTGGCCACCGCGCCGACGACGTTGCGGCTGCGCCCCGGTACGACAGCGGGTGTTGGCACGCTCAGCACGACCGCGCCGCCCGCGGGCAGTGCCGCGAGCCTGACCGACAACCGCACCAGCTCGTACGACTGGATCAACAACCCGACCACGACCTCCTCGGCCAGGGTGCTCTACCGCACCGAGGCGCTGCGCGCGGACGTGCGGATCTCCGGCACCACGCAGATCACCGTCACCGCGACCCCCTCGCAGAGCGCGGCGCGGCTGACGGCGGTCCTGGTCGACTACGGCTCGGCCACGATCCGCAACTACCGCGGCAGCGGCGAGGGCATCCGCACCCTGACCACCCGCTCCTGCTGGGGCGAGAGCGCCACCGGTGACAGCGCCTGCTTCCTCGACACCGCGGCCAACACCACGACCGTCAGCCAGAACATCATCGCCCGCGGCTGGGCCGACCTGGGCCACTACGCGGGCCTGGACTCGCGCCGCACCTTGACGGCGGGGACCCCGTACACGATCACCTTCAACCTGGCCTCCACCGACCAGGTCATCCCCGCCGGGCACCGGCTGGCGCTGGTCATCGGCAGCACGGACAGCTCGTACATCAGCTCGGCGGGCACCAACCCGAAGCTGACCATCGACCTGGCCAAGACCTCCGTCCGCATCCCCCTGGCCGGCTCGATCTGACCCCTCAAGAACCGGCTCCACGACCGGGATAACCTCCCGGTCGTGGAGTTCATCCTTGCGTCCCAGTCCCCTGCCCGGCTCGGCGTTCTCCGGACGGCGGGCATCGACCCCGTCGTGCGGGTCTCGGGTGTTGACGAGGACGCCGTAGCCGACGCGGTGGTGGACCCCACGCCGGAGCGGGTGGTTGCCGCGTTGGCGGAGGCCAAGGCGCGGACGGTCGTCGCGGTGCGGGACAACGCCGTAGTTGTGGGGTGCGATTCGATGCTGCACTTCGACGGGGAGTTGGTCGGCAAGCCCAAGAGCGCGGACGTGGCGCGGGCGCGGTGGGCGAAGTTGGTCGGCGGCACGGGCGAACTGCTCACCGGGCACGCCGTGCTGCGCGTGGTGGACGGTCAGGTCGTCGACACCGCCGTCGGCGTTCAGACCACGACGGTTCGCTTCGGGTCGCCCAGCGAGGCCGAGATCGACGCCTACATCGCCAGCGGGGAGCCGCTGGAGGTGGCGGGCGCGTTCACCCTGGACGGTTTGGGCGGCTGGTTCGTCGAGGGCATCGACGGGGACCCGTCGAGCGTCATCGGGATCAGCCTGCCGTTGACCAGGCGGCTGTTGGCCGCGGTGGGCGTCAGCGTGACCCAGCTGTGGCGTTCCACCAGGTGAGAGTGATTCCGCTCTCCGGGTGAGACGGGAAGTTTTCCACCAACCGGCTGGTTGGATCGCCAGTGATGAGGTACTCGCCAGCGCTGACCGAGCGCCTGCACATCGATCTCCGACGGCAGGCCAGCGCGCTGTGTCGAGGTTAGGAGTCGACCCAACACCTCCCTCCCCATCCCCACTGGAGTTCCGCATGTCCACAGCCGCCCAACCGACCACCCGGCGCACCCTCTACTTCGGACTCGCCGTGCTCGCGGGTCTCGTCATCGGCGCGCTGCTCGGCTTCGTGGCCAAGCAGACCGGCGCCGCCTGGTTGACCACCACCCTCAAGACCACCGGCTCGATCTTCACCAACCTGCTGCAGTTCACCGTGATCCCGCTGGTGTTCACCGCGATCGTGGTCGGCGTCAACAGCCTGCGCGGCCTCGGCGGCGGGCGCACCGCGGCCCGGCTCGGCGGCAAGACCCTGCTGTGGTTCGGGATCACCTCGCTCATCGCCGTGCTGATCGGCATCGTCGTCGGCCTGGTTTCCGGTGTCGGCAAGGGGATCGACGTCACGCCGAGCGAGGCGACCGTGCAGCGGTTGGCCGACCGGGCGCAGGGCGACTGGCTCACGGTCATCAACGGCTTGGTGCCGGAGAACCTGTTCTCCGCCTTCGCCAGCGGCGAAGTTCTGCAGGTCGTGTTCGTCGCCGCGCTCGTCGGGGTGGCGACCTACGCGCTCGGTGAGCGGGCCAAGCCGTTCATCGCGTTCAACCAGGCCGCGTTCGACATCATCCAGAAGGTGCTCGGCTGGATCATCCGGTTGGCGCCGCTGGGGGTGCTCGGCCTGATCGGCACCGCGGTCGCGACCTACGGCAACCAGTTCTTCAAGCCGCTGCTGTCGCTGATCGCCGCCGTGTACGTCGCCGCGCTGCTGGTGCTGTTCGTGGTCTACCCGGTCCTGCTGCGCTTCGTCGGCAAGGTCAGCCCGCGCGTGTTCTTCGCCAAGTCGTGGACCGCGCTGCAGTTCGCGTTCGTCTCCCGCTCCTCCGGCGCCACGCTGCCGCTGAGCAGGCAGACCGCGGTGAACCTGGGCGTGCGGCCCGGGTACGCCGGGTTCGCGGTCCCGCTGGGCACCACGACCAAGATGGACGGCTGCGCCGCGCTGTACCCGGCGATCGCGACGATCTTCATCGCGAACCTGTTCGGCGTCCAGCTCAGTGCCTGGCAGTACGCGGGGATCGTGTTGGTCGCGGTGTTCGGCGCGTTCGCGACGGCGGGCACCACCGGCTGGTTCACCATGCTGACCCTGACGCTGAGCACGATCGGGCTGCCCGCGGAGGTCGTGGCCACCGGCGTGGCGATCGTCTACGGGGTCGACCCGATCCTGGACATGATCCGCACCGCCACCAACGTCGCCGGGCAGATCACCGTGCCGGTCCTGGTGGCAAGGGGCGAGGACCTGATCGACGACGACGTGCTGGCCGCCCCCAGCGCCCCGCCGCTACTCGACGACACCACCGGCGACGGCCCGAACGACGACCGGCCCGCCAAGCACGAGGACCTCGTCCCCGCCTGACCCGCCGCACCGCGCAACGGCCGCTCCCGATGGGGGCGGCCGTTCGGCGTCACGGGCAGTCGCGCAGCATGGCCGCGGTCAGCGCGACGGTCGGGTAACCGGGCAACTGGTCGATCCGCGAGTACAGCCGGGTGCAGCCCAATTCCTGCCCACCGAGCCCGAACACCTGCGCGTACACCGGGCGCCGCGCGCAGTCGGCCCCCGACGCGCAGTCCTGCTGCACCGCGATGACCTCCGGCGAGGTGTCCCCGTCGACGTTGGCCAGGCTCAGGTAGTTCGCCTCGGAGAAGAACGCCCGGCCCAGCGCGCTCCACTTGTCCGAGCGCCCGGCGACGACCTGACCGGCGGTCCCCTTGTCCCCCGACCCGCTCACCAGGCACGCCGACACCGCCCCCGGCGCGCACTGCAGAGACTGGTCGTCCAGGTACACACCCAGGTCGCCCACGGCCATCTCGACCACCTGCTGCCCGCTGGGGCCCTGGATGAACAACCGGCCGGACACCAGCCCGGAGTCGCCCTTGAGGGTGACCAGGGTGCTGCCCAGCGACGCGGTGCCCAGGGTCCGGCACGGCACCCGCCTGCACTCCACGGCGCTGGCCGAGGTGGTCGGCTCGGTGGTCGGACCCGGCGCGGTGTTGGCGGGCGCGGCCCGCACCCGCATCACCGCGGCACCGGTCAACGACGCGGTGAGCACGAGCCCGCAGATCACCATCGCGAGCACCACCGCGGTCGGTGCGCGCCGACCAGCCACAACGCACCTCCCCTGGACCGACAGCGACGTCAGGGGGAGGGTAGCGGGCAAGTGTGGGGTTGCTCTCGGTTCCGGCTACACGGGCTATCCGTAAACTCCCCCCAAGCGGCGACCAACCAAGGAGGAACCGGCGTGTCCGAGTCGGCCAAGGCGCTGAGCAAGGTACTCGTGGCCAACCGGGGCGAGATCGCGGTCCGGGTGATCCGGGCCTGCCGCGACGCGGGTCTGGGCAGTGTCGCCGTGTACGCCGACCCCGATCGCGACCTGCCGTTCGTGCGGCTCGCGGACGAGGCGTTCGCGCTCGGCGGGTCCACCCCCGGCGAGAGCTACCTGGTGATCGAGAAGGTGCTGGACGCGGCGAAGCGCTCCGGCGCGGACGCGGTGCACCCGGGGTACGGCTTCCTGTCCGAGAACGCCGAGTTCGCCCAGGCCGTCATCGACGCCGGACTGACCTGGATCGGGCCGGACCCGCAGGCCATCCGCGACCTCGGCGACAAGGTCACCGCCAGGCACATCGCGCTGCGCGCGGGCGCGCCGCTGGTGCCCGGCACCAAGGAGCCGGTCTCCGGCGCCGAGGAGATCATCGCGTTCGCCTCCGAGTACGGGCTGCCGGTGGCGATCAAGGCCGCGTTCGGCGGTGGCGGCCGCGGCCTGAAGGTCGCCCGCACGCTGGAGGAGATCCCCGAGCTGTTCGACTCCGCGGTGCGCGAGGCCGTCTCGGCGTTCGGCCGCGGCGAGTGCTTCGTCGAGCGCTACCTGGACAAGCCGCGCCACGTCGAGGCGCAGGTGCTCGCCGACAAGCACGGCAACGTGATCGTGGTCGGCACCCGCGACTGCTCGCTGCAGCGGCGGCACCAGAAGCTGGTCGAGGAGGCGCCCGCGCCGTTCCTCACCGACGCGCAGCGCGCGGAGATCCACGCCTCGGCGAAGGCCATCTGCCGCGAGGCGGGCTACAGCGGCGCGGGCACCGTGGAGTACCTGGTCGGCACCGACGGGACGATCTCGTTCCTGGAGGTCAACACCCGGCTGCAGGTCGAGCACCCGGTGTCGGAGGAGACCACCGGGCTCGACCTGGTGCGCGAGCAGTTCCGGATCGCCGCCGGTGAGGCGCTGCGGTTCACCGAGGACCCGACGCCGCGCGGGCACTCCATCGAGTTCCGGATCAACGGCGAGGACGCGGGCCGCGGCTTCCTGCCCGCCCCCGGCACGGTCACCACGTGGCGCGCCCCCGAGGGCCCCGGCGTCCGGGTCGACTCTGGCGTGGAGTCGGGCACCGTCATCGGCGGCCAGTTCGACTCGATGCTGGCCAAGGTCATCGTGACCGGCGCGGACCGCGACGAGGCGCTGGCCAGGTCGCGGCGCGCGCTCGACGAGCTGGTGGTCGAGGGCATGGCGACGGTCGTGCCGTTCCACCGGGTGATCGTGCGCGACCCGGCGTTCATCGGCGACGGGACCGGGTTCAGCGTGCACACCCGCTGGATCGAGACCGAGTTCGACAACCGCATCGAGCCCTTCACCGGTGGCGCCGACGCCGCGGTGGAGGCCGAGGAGCGCCAGAACGTGGTCGTCGAGGTCGGCGGCCGCCGTCTGGAGGTGTCGCTGCCCGCCGGGCTCTCCCTCGGCGGTGGTGGCGCGGCCCCCGCGGCGAAGGCCAAGCCCCGCAAGCGCGCGGGCGGCAAGGCGGGCGCCGCGGTCTCCGGTGACGCGGTGGCGGCGCCGATGCAGGGCACGATCGTGAAGATCGCCGTGGAGGACGGGCAGACCGTCGAGCAGGGCGAGCTGATCGTGGTGCTCGAGGCGATGAAGATGGAGAACCCGGTCACCGCGCACAAGTCGGGCACGGTCACCAGCCTGGGCGTGTCCGCAGGCGAGACGGTCACCACGGGTTCGGTCATCTGCGAGATCAAGGACTGACCGGTTCGCCGGTGCTGAGGTTCGTCTCAGCACCGGCGGGCGGGCGGTTACGTAGCATCGGGGTGTGAACGAGATCCCCCCGTCCGAGCTGCGCATCGGCGACGCCGAGCGGGAGGACGCACTGCGTGCGCTCGGTGACCACATGACAGCGGGCCGCCTCGACATCACCGAGTACGGCGACCGCAGCGCCAAGATCACCACAGCCCGCACGCTCGGCGAACTGACCGCCCTGTTCGCCGACCTACCCGGCCCGAAGCCGGGTGTACCGGTGCCCGCTCCGCCACCCATGCCACCACCGCCCCCACAACCGCTGACCTGGGCGGACCGGCCGCTCAACCAGCGCCTGTTCGCCGCGCTGGTACCCATCTCCGGTGTGGCGGGCGTGGTGCTGTTCCTGTTCGTGCTGCACTTCTGGCCCGTACTGCTGCTCCCCGTGGTCGTCACAGCCATAGGCGGCGCCCTCTTCGGCGAAGAGTGGAAACACGCCCGCAGCCACCGCAACCGCCCCTTCCCCCCACCCCGCCGCCACTACGGCCGCGGCTGGCGCTGACGGTCGCTTGCTCAGGTCGGCACGTCGACCCGGTGGGGGCGCGGTAGCGTGCTGATCGTGGAGCCGGTGGAGATCAATGCGGGTGGGTATTACCTGCGGGCGCTGCGCAACGATGCCCGGTTCGACGACCGGGTGCGGATTGTGGAGGGGTTCAGCGATCCCGAGTTCGTGCGGTGGTTGCCGCACATCCGGGTGGGGGACCTGGCCGGGGCGGGGGACTACATCGCCAGGCGGGAGGCCGATTGGTTGGCCGACCGGCGGTACTCGTGGGCGGTGGCCGACCCGGTGACCGGGGTGATGTTGGGGGAGGTCCTGCTCAAAGAGGTCGACCTCGACGCGGGGACGGCTGAGGCGGGGGTGTGGGCGCACCCGGACTCGCGGGGCAGGGGGGCGACCACCCAGGCGTTGGCCGCGGTGTTGCGGTTCGCGTTCGACGGGTTGGGGCTCAAGGAGATCACGTACCAGCATTCGCGGGGCAACGAAGCCTCCGGGCGGGTGGCGGCGAAGCTGGGGTTCACCACGTTCCGTGACCACGGGTTGGTCGTGGCACCCGACATCGTCGTCCTGGTGGCCCGTAACGCCCCGGGTGCGCCGGTCGTTTGATAGACCGTGGGTGGCACCGCGGCGACGGAACCCAGCCGATCCGGTGCACGTCTACGAAAGCACGGGGGAATGGTCGAAACCGATCGTGACGACTCGATAGAGTTAGTGCACCACGGGTAGTGACGGGGATCCGGCAACAGGTGTGGGAGGCGATGGTGCCACCAGGACACGGCGGGCACGGGGGACAGGGCCACGGGGGTGGTCGTGACCAGCGCACGGACCTGCTCGACATCACCCCGGAGGCGGTGCCCGCGCTGCGGTCGGCCTTCGCCGAGGCCAGGGCGCGGGTAGACCGGCAGCTGGAGCTGGGCGAGACCGGCCTGCGGGTCGAGCCGTGGGCCAAGGACCCGGTGAGCCTGGACGCGGGCGGCTGGGTGAACCGGCTGACCGTGGACAGCGAGCGGGCCGCGTTGGACGCGCTGCGCGCCTACCGCACCCAGCTCGACACCGCGGTGCACACCCTCGACCGGGTGGCGGCGCAGTACCAGCTGCTCGAAGAGGACAACACCGCGACCGTGACGCAGCAGGGCACCGGCGGCTGAGGGGGCGACGAACGATGACCGATCAGTCGACTGGGGCGCGGCGCTGGCGCGGGTACAGCCACAAGGAGCTGTACCTGATGCTGCACGACGGTCCCGGACCGCAGGCGTCGGCGGAGCCGTCGCGGCGCTGGACCGAGTTGACCGCCACGCTCAACGAGGTCGGCCACGACCTCGCGGCGAAGCTGGACGGGTCGGCAGCGGTGTGGGCCGGACGCGCCGCGGGGGCGGCCAAGGACCGGTTGACCACGCTGGTGTCGTGGGCGCGGACCGCTTCTGACGAGTCGGCCGCGATGCGCGAGGCCGTGGAGAACCAGGGCGACTACATCGCCACCGCGCGCGCCGAGATGCCCGCGCCCGAGGGCGAGCAGCCGATCGCGCCCGACCCGGCGTTGGCGCCCGCGGCGCAGATCGCCGCGGTGCAGAACGACGCCGAGCCGGTGGAGGCCGCCCGGTCGGCTGGCGCGCAGAAGGCCTTCGAGGTCATGGCCGCCTACGAGCTCAGCACGAAGACGAACCTGGAGCCGCGGCGCGGTTTCCCGCGCCCGGCGGAGTTGCTCGACCCCAACCAGCGCGACCACCGCTTCCGCGGCGAGGGCATCAGCCAGGGCACCCAGACCTCGTCCACCGGCACCGTGTCCACGCCGCAGCCCGGCGCGCAGGAGCAGTACCGGCCGCCGAACTACCACGCCCCGCACGGCCCCGGCGGTCACTCCGAGGGGCGCGGCTGGAGCAGCGGGCAGGGCATCGGGGTGTCGTCGGCCGCGATCGGCGACGCCCCCGAGGTGGTCCGCAGGCCGGTCGTGGCGCCCGGGATGTTCAGCGGCGCCGCCCCGATGGCGCCGGAGGGCTCGGTCATCGGGCTCGGCTCGTCGGGCACCAGCGGATCCGACGACGAGCGCTCGAACCGGCGCGGAGTCGGCGGCGGCACCCAGTCGCGGGTGCTCGGCGCGGGCGGCAACGGCCTCAGCGGGCCGATGTCGGGTACCGCGATCGGCGCGGACGGGTCCACCTCCGGGGCGACCGGGCAGGGCTTGGCCGCGTCCGGCGCGAACGCCGCGGCGACGCCGATGGCACCGACCGGTGCGGGCGCGGCGGGCGGCGCCCCGATGGGCGGCGGCGACAAGCTGGCCATGCGCAGGATCGGCGCGGAGACGCTCGGGTCGAGCCAGTGGTTCGACAACGCCGAATCCACCAACAACAACTCCACCGGTTCGTCGACGTCGTCGAGCCGCACCCTGGGCGGCCGCAGGCGCGACCTCGCCCGCGAGGACGAGCAGGTCACCGAGTCGGTCACCCTCTACGGCGAGGACCACAACCTCCCGCCCGGCGTGATCGGCGGCTGATCCGGTGACCGCCGTGACGGTCACGGCGCTGGAGTTCGACGTCCTCACCGCGCACCTCGGTGTCGGCCCGGTCCCGCTGGTGCTCGAGGTGCCCTCGCCGGGGCGCACCGACACCGAGCGGGCCGACCTGGTCGACCGCGCCTGGTGCGGGCTCGCCGAACGCGGCCTGGGTCGACCGGGGCGGGTCGACCCGCTGCTGGCGTCGTTGCTGGCGCTGCTTGACCGACCGGAACGCGAGGTCGACGGTCGCTTGTGGACGGACGGCCCGCTGCGGGTGCTGGCCGCCGCCCGCGCCGACGCCGCCGTGCTGGCGACGATGACCGACACCGCGATCACCCTGTCCCCCGCCGACGCGGCGGACCTGCCGAGGTACGCGCTGTCGGTGCTGCCACCGGTCGCCGCCGGTCCCGGTCGGTCGGTGACGGTGCCGACAGCGGACTTCGAGGCGGCCGCGCCCGGTCCGCTGGCGTCGGGGCTGCGGGCGCGCGGGGTGCGGGAGGACGACGCGAGCGCGCTGGCGGAGATGATCACGCCGTTGCGGGCGCACGGGCAGTTCGGGGCGGCGGTGCGGGACCGGTGGGGGCGGCGGCGGCGCGCTGATCGGGTGGTGAGTTATTTCGATACGGCGCGGGGGCGGTATGTGCAGACGCGGGTGATCGCGGATTCCGGGGAGGCTTGGACGACGGTTTCGCCTGCGGATGGGCGGCGGTTGGTGCAGCAGGTGGGGGCGTTGTTCGGCTCGTCGCTTCGCGACAGTGCGGAGTGGTGAACGGCTCGCCTTCGGCATTGCGACCCGGTCCGTGGTGGTGCGGTGTGCTCGATGGGGCGAACTTGTTTTGCGCGGGGCCCCTACGCCAGCCGTGGCAGGACCGCAAAAGCCGGGGCCGAAAAGCATGGCCCTGCAGCGAGGCAAGGCTACGACTGCCGCCACCCCACGCAAAACAAGTCCGCCCCATCGAGCATCTGGCACCGGAGGGTCTGAGTGTCCAGTGGTCGGCAATGCTGTCGGGGTCGGGTGGTTGATTTCGGCGGGCTGGCTCGGGTGGTTGTTTAGAGGATTGGTTCTGCCAGGTGGGGGCGGGGTTCGGGGGCGGTGGAGCGGATGGAATCGGCGGCGGTGTCGTTGGGTTGGGTTTGGGAGGTTCGTTCGGCTTCGACCCTGGCTTGGTAGAGCGCTACTTCCTGGTCGACCTGGGCTTCGGTCCAGTTGAGGGTGGGGGCCATGAGGAGGGCCACTTGGCGGGCGCAGGCCACGCCGCGGTGGGGGTATTCGATGGAGATTCTGGTGCGGCGGGTGAGGACGTCTTCTAGGTGGAGGGCGGCTTCGGCTTCGACGGCGTAGGCGACTTCTACTTGGAGGTAGTCGGGGGCGTTGTCGATGGGTTTGAGGAGTTCGGGGCGGGTGGCGGCGAGGGCGAGGACCTCGTGCAGCAGGGAGCCGTAGCGGTCGAGCAGGTGTCGGACGCGGTAGGGGTGTAGGGACCAGCGGGTGGCGATCAGGTCCGCTTGGTTGACCAGGGCGTGGTAGCCGTCGGCGCCGAGGAGGGGGACGCGATCGGTGATGGAGGGTTGCAGCCTGCCGGGCAGGTCTACGGCGGCGGTGTCGACGGCGTCGGCGGCCATGACGCGGTAGGTGGTGTACTTGCCGCCCGCGATGGCGACCAGGCCGGGGGCGACCCTGGCGACGGCGTGTTCGCGGGAGAGCTTCGAGGTTTCCTCGCTCTCACCGGCCAGCAGCGGCCGCAGGCCCGCGTAGACGCCCTCGATGTCGGCGTGGGTCAGCGGGGTGGCCAGGACCGAGTTGACGTGCTCGAGCAGGTAGTCGATGTCGTGCCGGGTGGCGGCCGGGTGCGCCAGGTCGAGGTTCCACTCGGTGTCGGTGGTGCCGATGATCCAGTGGTTGCGCCACGGGATGACGAACAGCACCGACTTCTCCGTGCGCAGGATCAGCCCGGTCTCGGCGACGACCCGGTCGCGCGGGACCACGATGTGCACGCCCTTGCTGGCCCGGACCCGGAACCGGCCGCGGCTGCCGGAGGCGCGCTGCAGTTCGTCGGTCCACACGCCGGTGCAGTTGATGACCACGTCGGCGCGGACGTCGACCTCGGCGCCGTCCTCGACGTCGCGCACGCGGACGCCGCTGACCCGGTCCGCCTCGCGGTGGAAGCCGATGACCTGGGTCGAGGTGCGCACGACCGCGCCGTAGTGGGCGGCGGTGCGCGCGACGGTGGCGGTGTGGCGGGCGTCGTCGGCTTGGGCGTCGTAGTAGCGGATCGCGCCGATCAGCGAGCTGCGCCGCAGGGCGGGGGCCATCCGAAGTGCGCCCGCGCGGGTGAGGTGCCGCTGGCCGGGGACCGAGCGCGCGCCGCCCATGGTGTCGTAGAGCAGCAGGCCCGCGGCGGTGTACGGGCGTTCCCAGAGCCGGTGGGTGAGCGGGTAGAGGAAGCTGACCGGTTTCACCAGGTGCGGCGCGAGCCGGGTGAGCATCAGCTCCCGCTCGCGCAGGGCCTCGCGGACCAGGCCGAACTCCAACTGCTCCAGGTAGCGCAGTCCGCCGTGGAACAGCTTGCTGGAACGGCTGGACGTGCCGGAGGCGAGGTCGCGCGCCTCGACGAGGGCGACCCGCAGGCCCCGGGTGGCCGCGTCCAGCGCGACACCCGCGCCGACGACACCGGCACCGACCACGACGACGTCGAACGGCTCCGCGCCCAACCGCCGCCAGGCCAGCGCGCGCTCGGCCTGCCCGAGCCTGCCGCCGGGCGTCCGACTGTCCGAAGTGGATGGTGTGGTCGGGTCGGTGGGCTTGCCGCTGGCCATGATCGCCTCCCAGCGCGGGCCGAGGGGTCGTGGGACCAGCACCACGCTACCCGCCCCGGCCCGCTCGCGCGGTCGACCCGTGGACAGTCGAGCGAACCGGGGGTAACGTCCGATCTCACTCAGGGTGGGCACCGCCGCCGCACGACCCGATCCCCAACCCGATCCCCCGACCCCGTCCCCCGACCGGCCGCGCCTACCTCGCCACCGGCAGCGCGAGGGAGTCACCATGAGCTTCTGGCACATCGTCCTGTGGGAACTGCTGGGTACCGCCGCGCTGATCCTGCTCGGCGCGGGCGTGGTCGCCAACACCGTCCTGCGCGGCTCGCTCGGGCACCGGGGCGGCTGGTTGTTGGTCAACGTCGGCTGGGGTTTCGCGGTGTTCGTCGGCGCCAGCATCGCCGCGCCGAGCCAGGCGCACCTGAACCCGGCGGTCACGATCGGCCTGCTCAGCGCGGGCAAGCTCGGGTGGGCCGAGGTCCCCGCCTACCTGCTCGGCCAGTTCGTCGGCGCCTTCATCGGCGCCGTGCTGTGCTGGCTGGTCTACAAGCTGCAGTTCGACGCCCACGACGAGCCCGAGAACACCCTGGGCGTCTTCGCGACCGCGCCGGTGCACCGGAACCTGCCGTGGAACCTGGTGACCGAGGTGATCGCCACGTTCGTCCTGGTGTTCTGGATCCTGACCAGCCCGGGTGTGAAGATCAGCACCGGCGGGCTGCCGCAGTTCGGCAACGCGGCGCTGGGCTACGCGGCGGTGGCGTTCGTGGTGATCAGCATCGGCGCCTCGCTCGGCGGGCCGACCGGCTACGCAATCAACCCCGCCCGCGACCTGGCCCCGCGGCTGGCCTACGCGGTGCTGCCGATCCGCGGCAAGGGCAGCGCGGACTGGGGCTACGCGTGGGTGCCGGTCGTGGGCCCACTGGTCGGCGCGGTCCTCGCGGGCCTGCTCGCCAGAGTCCTGCCAGCGTGACGCTCCCGGTGTGAAACCCAGCGTGAAACGGAGTCCCGATGACCGAGTACGTCGCCGCAGTGGACCAGGGCACCACCTCGACCCGCTGCATGGTGTTCAGCCACGCGGGTGAGGTGGTGTCGGTCGACCAGCGCGAGCACACCCAGGTGCTGCCGCGCGCGGGCTGGGTGGAGCACGACCCGGCGCAGATCTGGGACAACACCCGCGCGGTGGTGGCAGGCGCGTTGGCCAAGGCGGACCTGCACACCACCGACATCGCCGCGGTCGGCATCACCAACCAGCGCGAGACCGCCGTGGTGTGGGACCGCAAGACCGGCGAACCGGTGTACAACGCCATCGTCTGGCAGGACACCAGGACCGACCGGATCGCCACCGCGCTCGGCGACCTCGGCGGCGGGCAGGAGCGGTACCGGGCCAAGACCGGGCTGCCGCTGGCGACCTACTTCTCCGGCCCGAAGGTCCGCTGGATCCTGGACAACGTCGACGGGGCGCGGGCCAGGGCCGAGGCGGGCGACCTGCTCTTCGGGACCATGGACACCTGGCTGCTGTGGAACATGACCGGCGGGGTGGACGGCGGGGTGCACGCCACCGACCCCACCAACGCCTCCCGCACCCTGCTCATGGATCTGTCCACTCTGGACTGGGACGCCGACATCGCCGAGGAGGTGGGCATTCCGCTGTCGATGCTGCCCAGGATCGCCTCCTCGTCCGCCGAGCTGGGCCGGGTGCGCGAGCGCGGCGCGCTGGCCGGGGTGCCGATCGCGGGCGTACTCGGCGACCAGCAGGCGGCGACCTTCGGGCAGGCGTGCCTGTCCCCCGGCGAGGCCAAGAACACCTACGGCACCGGCAACTTCGTGCTGCTCAACACCGGGACGGAACCGGTGATGAGCGAGAACGGCCTGCTCACCACGGTGTGCTACCGGATCGGCGACCAGGCCCCGGTGTACGCGCTCGAGGGCTCGATCGCGGTCACCGGGTCGCTGGTGCAGTGGATCCGCGACAACCTGGGCATGATCGGCTCGGCCGCGGAGATCGAGGAGCACGCCCGCTCGGTCGAGGACAACGGCGGCTGCTACTTCGTGCCCGCGTTCTCCGGCCTGTTCGCCCCGCACTGGCGCTCCGACGCGCGCGGGGCGATCGTCGGCCTGACCCGGTTCATCACCAAGGGCCACCTGGCGCGCGCGGTGCTGGAGGCGACCGCGTTCCAGACCAGGGAGGTCATCGAGGCGATGAACGCCGACTCCGGGGTGCCGCTGACCGCGCTCAAGGTGGACGGCGGGATGGTGGGCAACGAGCTGCTGATGCAGTTCCAGGCCGACCTGCTCGACGTGCCGGTGATCCGGCCGGTGGTGGCCGAGACGACCGCGCTGGGCGCCGCCTACGCCGCGGGGCTCGCGGTCGGCTACTGGGGTGGTCTCGACGACGTGCGCGCCAACTGGGCCAAGGACAAGGAGTGGGTCCCGGCGATGGCCGCCGACGAGCGGGAGCGGCTCTACCGGCAGTGGCACAAGGCGGTGACCCGCACCCTGGACTGGGTGGACGACGACACCGGCACCGAGTGAGTCCACAGAGGACCTACGCGGTGCCGCTGCCCCCGAGCCACCGCGGTACCAGCCTGCTCAGACGACCACCGAGGACACCGCGATCAGCAGCAGGATCCAGGTCGCCAGCGCGATGGCGCCGCAGGTGAGCCCCGCGATCGCCAGACCCTTGTTGTTGGCCTCGCCGCGGTTGGCCTTGGCGATGCCGACCCCGGAGAGCGCGACGCCGATGATGGCCAGGATCAGCCCGACGAACGGCACCCAGACGAAGATGAGACCGAGCAAGCCGGTGACGAAACCGCCGGTGCCGGGCCCGTTCTGCGGCTGCGGGCCGTACTGGGCGACGACGACCTGCTGCGGCACCTGCGCGTACTGCTGCGCGCCGTAGGGCTGCTGCCCCGGGTAGGGCTGCGGCGGCGGGGCGACCGGGAACTGGCCGCTGTTCGGGTCGACGGGGTAACCGGGCTGCTGCGCGGGCGCCTGACCGTACGGGTCTGGTTGTGACATGGCTGGGGTGCCTGCCTCTCGATACGAGGGAACTCGCACCGAAGGTCGCCGCTCATCGGGGGCCCGTTATCCCGCGTGACCGTTCCGTAACGTGTACGGGCGAAATCCGCCGGTACGCGGAAAACGCGCCTGGGCGCGCCGTTCGGGTCACCCCCGCCTCCAGGGGTGACCCGAACGGCGTGGACCCGCCGCGTCAGACCCCGGTTCTGTCCGGGGTCCGCGGTGCGAGGAAAACCGCCAGCAGGCGGGGGATCTGTCCGATCCCGCCGCAGCGCGGGCAGAAGTCCTTGCGGTTGGGGGCGAGTCCTGAGCCCAGGCATTCCGGGCACTCGGTCCGACGCATGGCCAGCCTCCGTACGTAACGGTTGGGTTCCCCAGGGGTACCGGCTCAGTAGGTCTGTCGAAAGAGCGGTGCCGGGGATTCACTCTTTCTCGTGTAAATCCGGTCACCGAGAAGGCAGCGAACCGGACCACAATATGCACGAAAGAGTGAAGTTGCGGCGGGAACCCGGGAACTGGGCGAATTTCAGTCGAGGTCGTCGTGCCGCATGAGCTGGCGGCCCGCCTCGGTGATCGACCCCGACAGCGAGGGGTACACCGAGAAGGTCAGCGCGAGGTCGTCGACGGTCAACTGGTTCTGCACCGCGAGGGCGATCGGCAGGATCAACTCGCTGGCGCTGGGGGCCACGATGACCCCGCCGATCACCACGCCGGTGGCCGGGCGGCAGAACAGCTTCACGAAACCGCGGCGCAGGCCCTCCATCTTCGCCCTGGCGTTGGTGGCCAGCGGCAGCGTGATCGTGCGCGCGGGCACCTCGCCGCTGTCGATGGCCTGCTGGCTGATCCCGACGGTGGCGATCTCGGGGTGGGTGAACACGTTGGCCGCGACGGTCTTGAGCTTGATCGGGGCGACACCCTCGCCGAGCGCGTGCCACATCGCGATCCGGCCCTGCATGGCCGCCACCGAGGCGAGCATCAGCACACCGGTGCAGTCGCCTGCGGCGTACACGCCGGGGATCCCGGTGCGCGACACCCGGTCGACGGTGATGAACCCGCCGGGGCCCGGCTCGACGCCGATCTTGTCGAGCCCGATGTCGGTGGTGTTGGGCACCGAGCCGACGGTCATCAGCGCGTGGCTGGCCCGGACCGTCTCGCCGCCCTTGAGGTGCACGGTGACCCCGGTGTGGTCGCGCTCGATCTTCTCCGCGCGGGCGTGCTTGACCAGGGTGGTGCCGCGCTCGGAGAACACGTCCTCCAGCACAGCGGCGGCGTCGGCGTCCTCGTGCGGCAGGACCCGGTCGCGGCTGGAGATCACGGTGACCTTGACGCCCATCTCGATGAACGCGGAGGCGAACTCGGCGCCGGTGACCCCGGAGCCGACCACGACCAGGTGCTCCGGCAGCTCGGGCAGGTCGTAGATCTGGCGCCAGTCGAACACGCGCACCCCGTCCGGCTCGGCGCCGGGGATCACCCGGGGGGTGGCGCCGGTGGCGATGAGCACGACGTCGGCGGGCAGCACCTCGGTGGTGCCGCCGGACTCCACGGCGACCCGGTGCGCGGCCATGCCGGTGCGGTCGTCGCAGAACCGCGCGGTGCCGGTGACCACCCGCACGCCCTCGCGCTGCACCCGGTTGCGGATGTCGGCGGACTGGGCGAGCGCCAGGCCGCGCACCCGGCCCCTGACCACCGGCAGGTGCACCGTCGAGTCGACGTCGTCGGTGCCGATCCCCAGCTCGTCGGCGTCGCGGAAGGCGACCCTGGCACCGGCCGAGGCGATGAAGGTCTTGGACGGGACGCAGTCGTAGAGCACGCAGGCGCCGCCGAGGCCGTCCCGCTCGACCACGGTCACCTCGGCGCCGTGCTGCGCGGCGACCAGGGCCGCCTCGTACCCGGCAGGCCCGCCGCCCATGATCACGATCCGGGTCACCTGGTCCTCCGTTCACCCGCGCGTGTACCCGCGAACACGGTAGCCGGGGCGGCCCAACCGGGTCGGGGGTGGCCGCGAAAAGGTGATCCCTGGGCGCGGCTGCCTGCTGACACCGCACGGTGTGGCTAGGCTGTCCGGCGTGCCGCTCTATGCCGCTTACGGGTCGAACATGGATCCGGGCCAGATGACGCAGCGTGCCCCGCATTCGCCGATGGCCGGGACGGGGTGGCTCGTCGGGTGGCGGCTGACCTTCGGGGGCGAGGACCTCGGGTGGGAGGGCGCGCTGGCCACCGTCGTCGAGGACCCGGACTCGCAGGTGTTCGTCGTGCTCTACGACGTCACCGACGACGAGAAGAACCTGGATCGCTGGGAGGGCTCCGAGCTGGGGCTGCACTCCAAGATCCGGTTGCGGGTGCAGACCCTGGAGGGCTCCGTGCTCTCCTGGCTCTACGTCCTCGACGCCTACGAGGGCGGCCTGCCCTCGGCCCGCTACCTCGGTGTGGTCGCCGACGCCGCGGAGGCCGCCGGGGCACCCGCCGACTACGTCGAGGACCTGCGGATTAGGCCGTGCAGTGGAATCGGGCCCGCCGCGACCAGCTGAGCACAACTCCGGGGTGTGCCGCACGTCTCCTCCGGTATGGCCGACTCGCGGCCATACCGCTCGCCGACCAGGTGTCGGCCAGTGCGAGGAGAACGGACATGGCACATCGGAGATCCTGGCTCGCCACCCTGACCGCGGCGCTCGCCGCCGTCACCCTGTCAGCGACCCCAGCGGCCGCTGACCCGACACCCACCGCCGCGACCTGCGGCACCACCTGGGGTTCGCTGCCCAAGTCCAGCGCGGGCGCGCCGGACAACGGCTCGCTCACCGGGGTCCGCTCCGGCAGGCACGACTGCTACGACCGGCTCGTGTTCGACATCCGCGGCGCGCACGTGCGCGACTACTCGATCGGCTACGCCGACTCGTTCGAGGACATCGCGGGCAACCCGGTCACCGTGCGCGGCGGCGCGGGGCTGTTCCTCCACGTCGACGCCTCCGCCTACGACCTCGACACCGGGGACCTGCTGTTCGACCCGCCGAACCCGGCGGAGGTGGTCGCCGTCGACGGCTACCGGACCTTCCGGCAGCTGCACTCGCTCGGCGGCCGCGTGCCGTACACGACGTTCGCACTCGGGGTCCGGGCGCGCCTGCCCTTCCGAGCGCTCACGATCGACGACGGCAGCACAACGCGACTGGTCATCGACGTCGCGCACACATGGTGAGAAGAGGGGGAGTTGCGGTGAAACGCTTGTTCTCGATCGTGGCCGCGGTGGCCGTGGCGTGCACACTCGCGGTGTTCGCGCCCGGTGCGGCCACAGCGGACCCGTACTGCGGCATCACGTGGGGCTCCGGGGTCAAGTCCGCGGGCCTCAACGCCGCGGGCTGGCTGCGCGACGTGCGCGGCGGCAGGCACGAGTGCTACGACCGGCTGGTGATCGACCTGGACGCCCCCGGCGGCCACGGCTACCACGTCAGCTACGTCAACGAGATCACCCAGGACGGCAGCGGCGCCGTCATCCCGACCCGGGGCGCGGCGAAGCTGCAGATCGTCGCCCGCGGCCGCGCCTACGACGACAACGGCCAGTCGACCTACCACCCGGCCAACTGGACCGAACTGGTCGACGTCACCGGCTGGTCGACCTTCCGGCAGGTGGTCTTCGCAGGCACGTTCGAAGGCGACTCGACCGTGGGGATCGGGCTGCGGGCCCGGTTGCCGTTCCGGGCGTTCACCCTGCCGCGCGACAACGGCGGCACCCGGATCGTGATCGACGTGGCGCACTTCTGGTGATGTGAACCGAACGGGTGACCGCCCCGGAATCCGGGGCGGTCATCCCTTTGTGGACCGCTGACGATTCGACGCGCCCGTTCGCCACGGAATTGGTCGGATCAGGTGGATGATCGCCGCCCCCGTTCCCCTGCGCCGCCGTTCCGGTGGAAGATGATCTCGCGGCGCCGCACACCGACCAGATATCTCGGCGAAATGGGAGGGTTCGGATGCGGACAATGGCCAGGCGGTGGGCTCGAACAGTGACTGCCATCGGGGGGAGCGCCATTCTGGCGGTGGCCACGGCGACCGCGGCCGGTGCCGCGACAGCCAGGAACGGGGTCTGCGAGACCGGGGAGTTCTGCCTGTACTGGGGCTTCGGCCTGTCGGGATCGGTGTCGGACTTCAGTGGTTCGATCTCGAACTACGGCGCCTCGCAGCCGGGGTGCTACGAGTTCAAGGGGCCAGGCGCGGGTCAGGGTGAATGCGTCAAGAACAATGCGATCTCGGCCTGGAACAGGACGAGCGGGAACCAGATCACGGTGTACTACAACAGCGGCTACGGTGGAATATCAGACACATTCCTGCCCGATGAGCACGGGGACATGATCGAGGCGATGCGCAACCAGAACGCCTCGCACAAGTTCGCGTAATCGCAGGGGTTCCGACCGCCGCACGGGAAAAACCCGGGGGTCCACGTTCCGCACGTGAACCCCCGGGGAGCCGGGGAACCCTCAGGCCAGCGCGGCCAGGGCGGTGTGGGTCATGACGCGGATGCCCGCCAGCAGGGCCCGCTCGTCGAGTTCGAAGGTCGGCTGGTGCAGGTCCCGCATCGGGCCCTCGCCCGGCCACACGCCCAGGCGCATGAAGGAGCCGGGGACGTGTTCGAGGTACCAGCCGAAGTCCTCGCCGCCCGCCGACTGCTTGGTGCCCGCCAGCGCGTCCTCGCCCAGGGCCGCCTCGATCGCGGTGCGCAGGTACTGCGTGCTCTCGCGCTCGTTGATCACCGGCGGCACGCCGCGGCGGTGCTGGAGTTCGTAGCCGACGCCGGTGGGGGCCAGCAGGGACTGCACCAGGCCCTCCACCAGGGGCTCCAGGTCGGCCCAGACGTCGTGGTCGCCGGTGCGCAGGGTGCCGCGCAGGAACCCGTCCTGCGGGACGGCGTTGGGGGCGTCGCCCGCGTGGACGGCACCCCACACGAGCACGGTGCCGGAGCGGGGGTCCACCCGGCGCGACAGCAGCGCGGGCAGGCCGGTGATCACGGTGCCCAGGGCGTGCACCAGGTCGGCGGTCAGGTGCGGGCGGGAGGTGTGCCCGCCTGGCGAGGTGAGGCGCAGTTCGAGCAGGTCGGTGGCCGAGGTGATCGCTCCGACCCGGGTGCCGACCCGACCGACCTCGGTGCGGGGGTCGCAGTGCAGGCCGAAGATGCGCTCCACGCCGTCGAGGCCGCCCGCGTCGATGACCTCGAGCGCGCCGCCGGGCATGACCTCCTCGGCGGGCTGGAAGATCAGCCGGACGCGGCCGGGCAGGGACGGCGCGGAGGCCAGGGCGATGCCGGTGGCCAGCAGGATCGTGGTGTGCGCGTCGTGGCCGCAGGCGTGCGCGGCGCCGGGGGTGGTCGCGGCGTAGGGCAGGCCGGTGGCCTCGGTCATCGGCAGGGCGTCCATGTCCGCGCGCAGCGCCACGCAGCGCTCACCGGTGCCGATGTCGCAGATCAGGCCGGTGCCGCCGGGCAGCAGCTCCGGCTGCAGGCCGAACGACTTGAGCAGGCCCGCGACCAGCTCGGTGGTGGCGAACTCCTGCCGGGACAGCTCCGGGTGGGCGTGGATGTGCCGGAACCAGGCCAGCACGTCGGCGGCGTTGGCGGCGAGCCACTGGTCCAGCCACTCCGGTCCGCGCCCCGCGCCGAGATCTTCCACAGGGGGCATAGTGACCCCACTGGGGGTGATCAGCACGGCGGACTCCGGACCCGACTTGGCCACCCGGGTACCTCGGCCACCCTCGAAGGGCAGGTCGGGCCGCGAATCCAACACAGTCACGCGACCCCTCCGGCGATGGGCTTCTCGGTCGTTGTTGCGGTCTCCATTTGTCTTCGATCCTGCCCTATGGCAGGCGTCACCCAGCGCCGTTCCGGGCGCTGTACGGCCCGCGGTAGCGCGGCTGCGACCAACGGTCAGCCGACCTTCGCCCCGGCTGGTTGTTGATCAAGACGACCGGTGTTCGTACCGGGGTGAACGCCGGTGCTCAGCCCTTCTTGCGCTTGGACCGCACCCGGTTGCCGTAGATCACCAGGCCGAGCAGCACGACCGCGACCACCCCGACGACCAGCTTGTTCTTCGCCTTGTCGGCGTCGGCCTCGGTCTGCGCCGGGGGGATCTCGACCCCGGGTGCGGTGGTTTGTTGGGCGAGCACGGCTGAGCCGGGGACGGGGGCGGCCGAGGCGGTACCCACGGCGGTGCCCAGTGCGAGCAGGACGCCGAGGAGCACCGCGGACAGCAGCCGGGACACGCGGACGGACAAGGGCCGGCCCTCCAGGTCGGGGAGCGAATCGGTCACCAGGTTAGTCGGCCCGGTCACTGTCCGCGAAGGCCGAAAGGATCTTCTCGGCGGCCAGCGTCGCGGTCAGCCGACCGGCGCGCACCTCACCCTCGAGCCCGGGGGTCAGCGCGCGGACGGCCGGGTGGTCGTGCAGCCGGGCGAGCAGGGTGTCGCGGACCATCGCCCAGGTCCAGTCGACCTGCTGCTGCCTGCGCTTCTCGGCGAGCTCGCCGGTGGCCGACAGCGCCAGGTGGTGCTCCTCGACCCGCGCCCACAGCTCGTCGAGGCCCAGGCCCTCCTGGCCGCTGCAGGTCAGCACCGGCGGGGTCCAGGTGGCGGCCGGGTTGCGCAGCAGCCGCAGGGCGCTCGCCAGCTCCCTGGCCGCCTTGCCCGCCTCGGCCGCGTGGTCGCCGTCGGCCTTGTTGACCGCGATGACGTCGGCGAGCTCCAGCACGCCCTTCTTGATCCCCTGCAGCTGGTCGCCGGTCCTGGCGAGGGTGAGGAACAGGAAGCAGTCGACCATGTTGGCCACGGCGGTCTCGGACTGCCCGACGCCGACGGTCTCCACCAGGACCGTGTCGTACCCGGCGGCCTCCATCAACACGATCGTCTCCCGGGTGGCCCTGGCGACGCCGCCGAGGGTGCCCGAGGTCGGCGACGGGCGGATGAACGCGGCCGGGTCGACCGCGAGCCGCGACATGCGGGTCTTGTCGCCGAGGATGCTGCCGCCGGTGCGGGTGGAGGACGGGTCGACGGCCAGGACGGCGACCGTGCGGCCCGCGGCGGTGAGGTTCGTGCCCAGCGCGTCGATGAACGTCGACTTGCCGACGCCGGGCACGCCGGTGATCCCGACCCGGTGCGCGCCGCCCGCGTGCGGCAGCAGCCGGACCAGCAACCGCTGCGCGAGGGCGCGGTGGTCGGCGCGGCGGGACTCGACCAGGGTGATCGCCCGCGACAGGACCGCGCGGTCGCCCGCGCGGACGCCGTCGGTGTAGGTGTCGAGGTCGAGCGGGTCAGCCAAGCTCGTGCCCGTGCCGCTCGGCCAGGGTCCGCAGCAGCTGGGCCGCCGCGGTGGCGATGACGGTGCCGGGCGGGAAGATCGCGGCGGCACCGGCGGCGCGCAGGTCGTCGAAGTCCTGCGGCGGGATGACCCCGCCGACGACGATCATGATGTCGTCGCGGCCGAGCTCGGCCAGCTCGCCGCGCAGCGCGGGCACCAGGGTGAGGTGGCCCGCCGCGAGCGAGTTGACCCCGACGATGTGCACGTCGGCCTCGACGGCCTGGCGGGCGACCTCGCCGGGGGTGGAGAACAGCGGGCCCACGTCGACGTCGAAGCCGAGGTCGGCGAACGCGGTCGCGATGACCTTCTGGCCGCGGTCGTGCCCGTCCTGGCCCATCTTGGCGACCAGGATGCGCGGCCGCCGCCCCTCGGCGTCGGCGAAGGCCTCGACCACGGCGCGGGTCCGCTCGACGGTGTCGCCGTCGCCGGACTTGCCGACCTCGTCGCGGTACACGCCGGAGATCGTACGGATCTGGGCGGAATGCCTGCCCCAGACCTTGCCGAGGGCCTCGGAGATCTCGCCGACGGTCGCCTTGGCGCGCGCGGCGTCGATGGCCAGTTCGAGCAGGTTGCCCTCGCCGGTCGCGGCACGGGTGAGCGCGTCGAGCTTGGCGGTGACGGTGTCGTTGTCGCGTTCTTCGCGCAGCCGCCGCAGCTTCTCCAGCTGCTGCCCGCGCACCCCTGCGTTGTCGACCTTGAGCACGTCGATCTGCTCGTCGTCGGTGAGCCGGTACTTGTTGACGCCGATCACCGGCTGGCGGCCGGAGTCGATGCGCGCCTGGGTGCGGGCGGCCGCCTCCTCGATCCGCAGCTTCGGGATGCCCGCGTCGATCGCCTTGGCCATGCCGCCCGCGGCCTCGACCTCGCTGATGTGCCCCCACGCCTTGGCGGCGAGCTCGTAGGTGAGCCGCTCGACGAACGCGGAGCCGCCCCACGGGTCGATCACCCTGGTGGTGCCGGACTCCTGCTGCAGCAGCAGTTGCGTGTTGCGGGCGATGCGCGCGGAGAAGTCGGTCGGCAGCGCGAGGGCCTCGTCGAGGGCGTTGGTGTGCAACGACTGGGTGTGCCCCTGGGTGGCGGCCATGGCCTCCACGCAGGTGCGGGCGACGTTGTTGTAGACGTCCTGCGCGGTCAGCGACCAGCCGGAGGTCTGGCAGTGCGTGCGCAGGCTCAGCGACTTGTCGTCGGCCGGGTCGAAGCCCTTGACCAGCCGTGCCCACAGCAGCCGGGCCGCCCGAAGCTTGGCGACCTCCATGAAGAAGTTCATCCCGATCGCCCAGAAGAACGACAGCCTCGGCGCGAAGGTGTCGACCGGCAGCCCGGCGTCGCGGCCCGCGCGGATGTACTCGACGCCGTCGGCGAGGGTGTAGGCGAGCTCCAGGTCGGCGGTCGCCCCGGCCTCCTGCATGTGGTAGCCGGAGATGGAGATCGAGTTGTACTTCGGCATGTTCCGCGAGGTGAACGCGAAGATGTCGGAGATGATCCGCATGGACGGGCCGGGCGGGTAGATGTAGGTGTTGCGGACCATGAACTCCTTGAGGATGTCGTTCTGGATGGTCCCGGCGAGCTGCTGCGGCGCGACCCCCTGCTCCTCCGCGGCGACCACGTAGAGCGCCAGTACCGGCAGGACGGCGCCGTTCATGGTCATCGACACGCTCATCTTGTCCAGCGGGATGCCGTCGAAGAGCTGGCGCATGTCGTAGATGGAGTCGATGGCCACGCCCGCCATGCCGACGTCACCGGCGACCCGGGGGTGGTCGGAGTCGTAGCCGCGGTGGGTGGCCAGGTCGAAGGCGACCGAGAGGCCCTTCTGGCCTGCGGCGAGGTTGCGGCGGTAGAAGGCGTTCGACTCCTCGGCGGTGGAGAACCCGGCGTACTGGCGGATGGTCCACGGCTGGTTGACGTACATCGTCGGGTAGGGGCCGCGCAGGTACGGCGGGATTCCCGGGTAGGTGCGCAGGAAGTCCAGGCCCGCGGTGTCCTCGCCGGTGTACACCGGCTTCACCGCGATGCCCTCCGGCGTCTCCCAGGTCAGCGCGTCGGCGTCCTTGCCGGTGTGCTCGCGCAGGGCGGCGCGCCAGTCGTCGCCGGTGGTCGGGGTGGGGTCGCCGAGCTCGACGGCGCCGAAGTCGGGGATGCTCATGCCGGGACTCCCAGGGTCAGCGCGGTCTCGCGCAGCACGGTGAGCGCGTCGCAGCCGGTGAACACGAATCCGTCCACTCCGGACTGGCGGTGTTCTTCTGACTCCTTGCCCGCCAACAAGACCCGCACGGCACCAGCGGCTTTGAGCGCCTCGGCGACCGGCGCGGCGAGTTCGGCGTAGGACTTCTCGGACCCGCAGATCACCGCAACGGTGGCCCCGCTGGCGGTGAAGCGCGCGGCCGCGGTCTCGGCGTCGGCGATCACGCCGCCGTCCGGGGTCTCGATGCCGCCCGCCTGAAACAGGTTGGCGGCGAAGGTGGCGCGGGCGGTGTGCGCGGCGACCGGCCCGAGGGTGGCGAGGAAGACCTTCGGCCTGGCGCCCGTCGCCTCCAGTGTCCTATCGGAACGGTCGCGGAGCTCTTCGTACGCCTCGGCGTAGCGGTGCACCGGCAGGCCGCCGGTCGGGGCGGGCGGGGCCGGGGTGCGGACGGGGGCGCGCTCGGCCAGGTTCGGGAACTCGCTGACCCCGGTGATCGCGTCGGCCCTGGTGGCCAGGTTGCGCTCGCGCTCGGCCCAGGTGGCGGCGAGCTGGTCGGCGACAAGGCCGCTGGTCAACGCGCTCGGCAGACCACCGGCGCGCTCGATCTCGGTGAACCAGGCCCAGGCCGCCTTGGCGAGCTCGTCGGTCAGGCTCTCGACGTACCAGGAACCGCCCGCCGGGTCGATCACACCCGCGAGCCGGGATTCCTCCAGCAGCACCGACTGCGTGTTGCGGGCGATGCGGCGGGCGAAGGCGTCCGGCAGGCCGATGGCCGAGTCGAACGGGAGCACGGTGACCGCGTCCGCGCCGCCGACGCCCGCGCCGAACGCGGCGAGGGTGCTGCGCAGCATGTTCACCCACGGGTCGCGGGCGGTGAGCATCGCGGGCGAGGTGACCGCGTGCTGCCGCTGCCCCACCGGCTTCGCGCCGATGACCTCGACCACCCGCGACCACAACCGGCGCGCGGCGCGGAACTTGGCGATGGTGAGGAACTGGTCGGCGGTCGCGGCGAAGCGGAACTCGAGCTTGGCGACCGCGGTGTCGACGTCGACGTTCACGGTGGTGATCGCGCGCAGGTAGGCCACGGCCGCGGCCAGGGCGGCGCCGAGTTCCTGGGCGTCGGACCCGCCCGCCTGGTGGTAGGGCAAGCCGTCGACCATGACCGAGCGCAGGTTCCCGTAGTGCTTGGTCTCGGCGACGTGCGCGGCGAGGGCGCTCAGGTCGGCCGGTTCGCCGGTGCGGGCCTGGTGGCCGAGCGGGTCGGCGCCGAGGTTGCCGACGACGTCGGAGTGCAGGATGCCCCGGTCGGCGAAGAGGGTGAGCAACTCCTGGCCCGCGGCGTCGTAGTCGGCGCCCGCGTCCAGGGTCACCGGGGCGAGGTCGAGGTAGACGTCCTGCAGCACGTCACCCAATCGGCCCAGCGGGATGCCCGCGTCGCCGACGACCAGCCACAGCGAGGTGACGCCGTTCTCCAGGTCGGCCAGCACGGTCCGCGCGTCGGTCGCCGGGTCGGCGTGCCGCTGCCGCACGTCCCAGCCCGCGGCGCTGTTGCCGTCCGGGCGCGCGCCCCGGGTGAACGGCGGCAAACCCGGGTGACCGACCACCGGGGCCTGGTCATCGGCGGTGTAGAGCGGCTTGACGGTGATGCCGTCGTAGGTGCGCGACGCCAGCAGGTCTTCGACCGGCCGGTCGTGGCCGTCGGGTACGGCGTTGGTGCGCCGCAGGACCCGGTCGACCAGGCCCTGCCAGCGCGCGTGGTCCGCGGCGGGGAACTCACCAGCCAGGACCAAGTCGGAGGCCGTCATGCCCAGTGATGCTACGGAAACCGGCTGTCGGCACCAGGTGGCCGGTATGTGAGCCTGATCGCGGTTACCGGCGGGTAAGAACGAGCTACGTTCGACTTTCACCCGTGGCGCACGGCCGGGTGGGTGACAATGTCGCCCGTGCCCGCCCCCGAACCGCCGCAGCGCCTGGTCGCAGGGCGTTACCGACTGCGCAAGCTGCTGGGCCAGGGGTCGATGGGCACCGTCTGGGAGGCCCACGACGAACTGCTGCGCCGGCCGGTCGCGGTCAAGCAGGTGCGGCTGCCCGCCGACGACACCCCGGTCGAGGAGATCGAGGAGCTGCGCGAGCGGACCCTGCGCGAGGCGCGGGCCATCGCGGTGGTCTCGCACCCCAACGTGATCACCCTGCACGACGTGGCGCTCGAGGACGACGAGCCGTTCGTGGTGATGGAGTTCCTGGTCGCCGCCAGCCTCGCGGAACTGGTGACGGCCAACGGGCCGCTGTCGGTGGAGCAGGCGGCCATCGTCGGGCACGCGGTGGCCGCCGCGCTCTCGGCCGCGCACACCGCAGGCGTGGTGCACCGTGACGTCAAACCGGGCAACGTGCTGGTCAGCCCGGACGGCCAGGTGAAGCTGACCGACTTCGGCATCGCCCGCAACCTGTCCGAGCGGACGCTGACCAGCACCGGGATCATGCTCGGCTCGCCCTGCTACATCGCCCCGGAGATCGCCTCCGGCGGCGCGGTCACCCCCAACGCCGACCTGTGGGGCCTCGGCGCGACCCTGTTCGCCACCGTCGAGGGCCACGCCCCCTACGACGCCGACGCCCCCGCGATGGAGATCGTCGGCCAGGTCGTCAACGGCGACGTGCCCAGGCCGGAGCACGACGGTCCGCTGCGCGAGGTGATCATGGGCCTGATGGTCAAGGACCCCGACGCGCGGATGTCGCTGCGCGAGGTCCGCGAGCGCCTGTACCCGCTGATGCCCGCGCCGGGCAGCCCGGTCTACGAGAGCCTGCGGCTGGACCCGCCCGCCCCCGAGGAAGCGCCGACGGTGGTGACCAGGCCGGTCGCCCCGCTGGACGGGCCCACCGAGACCGGCATACCGCTGGCGTCCACCCCGGGCCCGCTGCCGTTCCAGCGCGGCGGTGCCCGGCGGAGCCCGGCGGTGGCGGTGCTGCTGGGAGCGGTGTCGGTGGCGCTGTTCGCCACCGCGGCGGTCGGCGGTTTCGCGCTGACCCGAGCGGTCGCCGGTCAACCGGTCCTGCCGGTGAGCGCCCCGGTCGCCTCACAACAAGCCGCCGCCCCCCTGCGCGAACTCGTCGTCCGGACCGCCGACGCGGCCACCCTCGCGGGCGAACAGGGCGGCAGCTTCAGCGTGCCGGTGCCGGGCGACTGGGTGAAGTTCGTCGAGCAGCGGACCGCGCGGACACTGCCCAACAGCACCCGGGTGCACTGGGTGTCACCGGACGGCACCTCGGAGATCGTGGTGGAGCGGTTCCCGAACTTCTACCCCAAGCACGAGGTCGAGCAGTACCTCCGCGTCATGTCCAGCCGCACCCCCGGCTTCCGGATCGTCAACAACACCGCCCTCGACGGCGGCGGCTCCCAACTCACCTACCGGACTGTCGACGCGGTAGCCGCGGGCGCCACCGGCAGCGACGTCAACCGGACCACCATCGCCAACATCCTCCCCACCGACAAAGACCTCTGGGTAGTCAGCGTCACCGTCCCCATCGACCAGGAGGACACCGGCCGCCGCGGCCTCTTCGCCCGGATAACCCCAGAATTCCGCGTCCTGGGCCGCGGCTAGCCCGCCGCTGGATCGCCCGGTTCGGGGCCGTGCCGCGGCGACGGCGACCGGATGGCGGCAGAAGCGCACCAGTCGAACCACGGCGCCGCCCGCTCAGCGGCGCCCCGCCAACACGCGGCACTCGCCTGAGCGGCCTGAACTCCCCGCCCTGCGTCGGGTCCCGCCCGCTACCAGGCCGTCGGGGAACGCTGCCCCAGCGGCACCTGGCCACTCGGATCAGCAACCTCCCGCACGACGGCCGATCCTTACCAGAGTGCCGCCAGGTATCTGAAGCCCACCACCATCGCTTGGGCAACCCGGACGTCCGCGCTCTCGACGCCAGCCAGCCCGCCACCGGGCATCGAGGAAGCGCCGCCCCGATGGGGCCTCAGCACGGCGGCACCAAGTCCCTTGAATCGGCGGCCTCCCGCCAGACGACCGATCCTCATCGGCGGCGGCCCTGGGCAACTTGGATCGGCGGCTGGCCGCCCCTCGCCGGAGTGGCGCCAGAGATCCGCAGCCGACTACCGTCGCCTGGGCAACCCCAGAACTCCGCGTCCTAGGCCGCGGCTGGATCGCCGGGTTCGGGGCCTTGCGCGGCGGCGGCCGGATGGCGACAAGCGCGCACCAGTCGTGCCAGTGGCGCCAGGTAACCGCAGGCCTCCACTTCGCCCGAGAAACCCGGGCCCCTGGGCCGCGGCTAGCCCCCCGTCTCGTCGGGGTAGCGCTTGGTGGATTCGGCGGCTTGGGCCAGGCGGCGTAGGGCTAGGAGGGCGGTGTCGCCCAGCACTGTGCCTACTACGACTTTCTCCAGCATGCCGTCGATGCCGGGGTGGTCGGCGATGTAGTCGAGGTCGGCGACGCCGATTTGTTCGGCTATGAGGGCGTAGCGGCGGACCAGGTCGAGGAAGCCGGTGTGGCCCAAGGCTTGCGCGGTCACCAGGGTCGCCGCGAGGGCGCTGGTGGCTGGGTGGTCGTCGGGGGTGCACCAGCCGAGGGCGGTGGTCATGGCGGTGACCTCTTGCTCCGCGGCGGTCTGGATCTCCGGTTCGGCGTTCTCGGGCATCGCGGGCAGCACGGCCTTCTGCACGGTGCCGAGCAGTTTGTCGACGTTGCCCGCCGGGGTGTCGACGGCGCCGAGGACCTCGCGGACCTTGGCCACGGGGAGCCTGCCGACCTCGATCAGGGCGCGGACCAGCCGGAGCCGGTGGACGTGGCCCTCGTCGTAGCGCGCCTGGTTGGGGCTGGTGCGCTCGCCGGGGGGAACCATGCCCTCGCGCAGGTAGTACTTGATGGTCGGCACGGCGACCCCGGTCCGTTTGCTCAGCTCACCGATCCGCACAGCGCTCCTGCCCTCGACAACGCCAGATGGATAGTGTACTTATCGAAAGCAGACAGCACCACTATCCATAACCCGAGGGGCGAGACATGCGGACCTGGTACAGACCCTTAGTGGCCTTCAGCGGCCTGATGGCGCTCACGGCCCTCGCCTCGGTGATCGGGCTGCTCGTGGACGACCGGGAGCTGCTCGGCGCGCCGATCTGGATGAAGCCGCTGAAGTTCAGCCTGTCGTTCGTGGCCTTCGGGCTGTCCTGGGCGTGGCTGCTGTCGCTGCCCGAGCGCAGGCCCCGGTTCCTGCGCGGCACGGCGCTGGTGGTCATCGCCGGGTCGCTGGTCGAGATGGTGATCATCATCGGCCAGGTGGTGCGCGGCAGGCGCAGCCACTTCAACGTCGGCACCCCGTTGGACTCGATGCTGTTCAACATCATGGGCGCCACCGTCGCCGTCCTGTTCATCGGCACCCTGGTGCTCAGCGTCTACATCGCCGCCCGCCGCCTCGCGCCGGGGCCGGAGCTGCTGGCGATCCGGTTCGGCATGGGGATCGCGCTGGTGGGCATGGCCGTCGGCATCCTGATGACCACCGCGTCCAGCGGCGTGGACGGCGTCGTCGGCGCGCACAGCGTCGGCGTGGTCGACGGCGGGCCCGGCATGCCGCTGACCGGCTGGAGCACCACCGGCGGCGACCTGCGGGTGGCGCACTTCATCGGCATGCACGGCCTGCAGCTGCTGCCGCTGCTGGCGCTGGCCATCCGGGGTCGCGCCGAGCGCACCTCGACCAGGATCATCTGGACGGCCAGCCTGGGCTACCTGGCCGTCGTCGTGCTGACCACCTGGCAGGCGCTGCGCGGGCAGCCGCTGTTCGCCCCGGACTGGATCACCGGGACGGCGGTCGGCGTGATCGCCGCCGGCGTGGCGCTCGGCCTGCTGTCCGCGCGCGACAAGGCACCGACCCAGGCACCGACCGAGGAGAGGATCAGCGCGTGAGCACCGTCTTCGACTTCGCGTTCTACGCCGTCGTGCCGTTCTGGGCGCTGATGGTGTTCCTGCCGACCTGGTCGTGGACCCGCAAGATCGTCGAGTCGCCGTGGATCGCGCTGCCCGCGCTGGTGGTGTGGGCGGTGGCCGCGGTGCCGGTGATCGGGGACATGTGGACCGGGGTCACCACGCCGAGCCTGCAGTACTGGCTGGACTTCCTGCGCGACGACAACGCCGTCGCCGCGGTCTGGGCCCAGGTGCTGGCGTGGGACCTGCTGGTCGGCCGCTGGATGTACCTCGACAGCCGGGCGCGCGGTGTGCACCCGCTGCTGATGGGGCCGGTCCTGGTCTTCACCATCCTGCTCTCGCCGGTGGGGCTGCCGCTGTACCTGCTGGTGCGCCTGGGATTCCCAGCACGTGACGGTCGGGTCCGCGTAGGCTCCGGTGCGTGAGCGACTTCGACACTGACCCGCGCCGCTTCGCCGACGAGGCCGCGAAAGCGCTTGCCGAGCGCACCGGGGCGGCCACGCACGACATCGCCCTGGTGCTCGGCTCCGGCTGGCGGCCCGCGGTCGACCAGCTCGGGGCGCCGGAGGCCGAGGTGCCGATGGCGGAGCTGCCCGGGTTCCTCGCCCCGACGGTGCAGGGCCACGGCGGCACCATCCGGTCCATCGTGGTCGGCGACAAGCGGGTGCTGGTGCTGCTTGGCCGCACCCACCTCTACGAGGGCCACGGCGTCGCCAGGGCAGTGCACGGGGTGCGGACCGCGGCGGCGGCCGGGGTCAGGGCGGTCGTGCTGACCAACGCGGCGGGGTGCCTGATGGAGGGTGTCCAGGTCGGACAGCCGGTGGTGATCAGCGACCACCTGAACCTCACCGCCCGCTCCCCCCTGGTCGGCGCCGAGTTCGTCGACCTCACCGACCTGTACTCCCCCCGGCTGCGCGCGGTCGCCAAGGAGATCGACCCGACGCTGCGCGAAGCCGTCTACGCCGGGCTGCCCGGCCCGCACTTCGAGACGCCCGCGGAGATCCACATGCTGCGGGTGCTCGGCGCGGGCCTGGTCGGGATGTCCACGGTGCTGGAGGCGATCGCGGCCCGCGCTGCCGGTGTCGAGGTGTTCGGCCTGTCGCTGGTGACGAACCTGGCCGCCGGGATCACCGGGGAGCCGCTGGACCACATCGAGGTGCTGGAGGCGGGTCGCAAGGCCGCGGAGGGGATGGGCGGGCTGCTGCGCGAGCTGGTCGTGCGCTCGTGACCCGGCTGACCCCGGACCTGCGCGACCGCGCGTTCCGCTGGATCGCCGACGACGTCGACCCGGCCGCGCGCGCGGAGCTGCAGCAGCTCGTGGCACGGGCGATGGGCGGAGTGCCGGAGGCCGTCGACGAGCTGGTGGACCGGATGTCCGGGCCGCTGACGTTCGGCACTGCCGGTCTGCGCGGGCCGGTTCGGGCGGGCCCCAACGGGATGAACCGCGCCGTGGTGGTGCGGACGACGGCTGGGCTGGCCGCGTGGTTGGTGGCCGCCGGTCACGCGGGCGGGGTCGTCGTGGTGGGTCGGGACGCGCGGCACGGCTCAGAGGCGTTCTGCTCGGATGCCGCCGGGGTGCTGGCCGCGGCCGGGTTCGACGTGCGGGTGTTGCCGCACGCGCTGCCCACGCCGGTGCTGGCTTTCGCGACGCGGTCGCTGGGGGCGGTCGCCGGGGTGCAGATCACGGCGTCCCACAACCCTCCTGCTGACAACGGCTACAAGCTCTACGTCGACGGCGGCGCGCAGATCATCCCGCCCGCGGACCGGGAGATCGAGGCGGCGATCGCCGCAGTCGGTCCCGCCGTGTCGGTGCCCGTTTCCGCTTCCTGGACCGAAGCCGACGTACTTCCGTCCTATTTGGACAGCGTGGCCACCCTGCCGAGGGGCACCGCGCGCACGCTCCAGATCGCCGCCACGGCGTTGCACGGGGTCGGCGCGGGACCGCTGGCCCTGGCGCTGCGCGGGGCGGGGTTCACCGAGGTGGCCCTGGTGTCGGAGCAGTCGCTACCGGACCCCGACTTCCCCACCGTCAGCTTCCCGAACCCGGAAGAACCGGGGGCGACGGACCTGCTGCTGACCCGCGCGTCCGAAGTGGACGCCGACATCGCGATCGCGCTGGACCCGGACGCCGACAGGTGCGCGGTGGGGGTGCGTGACGGCTCATGGCGGATGCTGACCGGCGACGAGACGGGCGCGCTGCTGGGCGAGCACATCCTGTCCACGTGCTCGACGCCGAACCCGTTGGTCGCCAACACGATCGTCTCGTCGTCGCTGCTCAAGTCCATCGCCGCCGCGCACGGCGCCCGCTACGCGGCCACGCTCACCGGCTTCAAGTGGCTGATGCGCGCGGGCGAAGGTTTGGTCTACGCCTACGAAGAGGCTCTGGGCCACAGCGTCGACCCGACGCACGTCCGCGACAAGGACGGCATCTCGGCGGCCGTGCTCCTGTGCGACCTGGCGGCGACCATGCGCGCCTCCGGCCGAACCCTGCTCGACGCCCTGGACGACCTCGCCCTGACCCACGGCGTGTACACGACCCGCCAGGTCTCCCTCCGCGTCGCCGACCTGGCCCGGATCCCAGCCCTCATGGCGGCTTTGCGGGCGAACCCGCCCACATCCTTCGCGGGAATCCCGGTCACCGCCGAAGATCTACGCCCCGAGGCCGACGTCCTGCGCTACACCGGCGACGGCGTCCGCGTCCTGGTCCGCCCGTCCGGGACGGAGCCGAAGATCAAGGCATACCTGGAAACCTCCGCCCCGGCGACCACGCGCGAAGACCTCGCCGCCGCACGCACCGTGGCCACCCGGCGACTGGACGCGGTGGCCGAGGAGATCGCCGCGCTGCTCGGAGCCTGATCCGCCGCGCCCGCTCGTCGCCGTCACGGGCTGTGGACTCCATCACCACACCGTCCACCGCGGTCGTTCATGGTGAACCGGTCAAGAAGGACCGGGAATTGGCCTGGGAGCTGGGACCACTGTGGCCGGTGCCGCTCAGCGGGTGGACTGGTTCGGACCAGTAACTGTCCGAACCGGACGGAACACGCAGCGAGGTAACCGGGAAAACGCGAAACGGCGGCCCGATCGTCAGCGATGCGGCGGTCATACGGCGGCTCGTGGAGGAGTGGCCGGTTGAGGAGGTACCTACCCATGACCGCTCGTACCCGGGCGCTCGGAGTCCTCGCCGTGGTGGCGACGACGTTGACCCTGGCCGCGGTGCCCGCCGCCGCGGCGAACCCGATCACTTTCGCCCCGCGAGTGGACTACTCGACCGGCAACCACCCCGAGGCGGTCATCGACGCCGACCTCAACGGGGACGGGAAGCCCGATGTGATCACCGCTGACCGCTACGAGTGGCAGCTGACCGTGCTGCTGGGCACCGGCGCTGGCGCGCTCGGCCCGCGCACCACCGTCTACCCCGGTGACGAGCCGACCGCCCTGGCCACCGCCGACTTCAACGGCGACGGCAAGGCCGACGTCGCGGTCACCACCGCCGGGTCCGTGTCCCTGCTGCTGGGCAACGGCGACGGCACCTTCCAGGCGCGCCGGGCGTTCCCGGTGAGCGCGGGCGCCGAGGGCATCGCCGCTGGCGACCTCAACGGCGACAAGAAGGTCGACGTCGTCATCAGCCGCCCCGAGGGCATCACCGTCCTCTTGGGCAACGGCGACGGCACCCTGGGCGCGGGCACCGACCTGCTCGCGGGCGGCTACTCGCGCGGCGTCGTGCTCGCCGACTTCAACGGTGACGCCAAGACCGACATCGCGATCGGCGGGTTCTTCACCGGCACCGTCACCGTGTTCAAGGGCAACGGCGACGGCACCTTCGGCCTGCCGCTGCCGTTCGTGGCCAGCGTCAACCCGATCGACGTCGCCGCGGGTGACTTCAACCGCGACGGCAAGCTCGACCTGGCGACCGCCGACTACGGCCAGGGCACCGTCTCGGTCCTGCTCGGCAACGGCGACGGCACCTTCGGCCTGCCCACCGCCAAGGCCATCGGCCCGAACCCGTTCGGCGTCGCGGTGGCCGACCTCGACCTCGACGGCGACCCCGACCTGGCGGTCTCGCTCTCCGGCGCGGACAGCGTCACCGTCCTCAACAACGGCAACGGCACGTTCGAGCAGGCCGCGAGCCTGGGCACCGGCACCACGCCCACCGAGGTGCACGCCGTCGACCTCGACAGCGACGCCCGCGCCGACCTGATCACCACCAACCGCTACGCCGACGGCATCTCGGTGCTGCTCAACCGCACCACCAAGCCGGTCCCCCCGGCCAGCGACCTCGCGGTCTCGCTGCAGGCGTCGCCGAAGTTCGGCATCCTGGTGCCCGCCCTGCAGTACGCGATCACGGTCCGCAACGTCGGCCCGCAGGCACTGACCTCCGGCACCGTCTCCGCGACCCTGCCCGCGCCGCTGGTCCCGGTCGCCGGTCCCGGCTGCACCGTCTCCGGTCGCACCGTGACCTGCCAGGTCGGCGCGCTCGCGGTCGGCGCGTCCACGGTGAAGACGTTCTCCGCCCCGCTGGCCCTGTTCACCATCGGCACGTTCAAGGTCACCGCCCAGCGCACCGCGAGCGTCCCCGCCGACCCGAACCCGACCAACGACGTGGCCGCCCCCACCAGTTGCACCACCCTCGGGTTCATCCTGGCGATCTGCGGCCCCACCCCCGGCGGCCTCTGATCGGAAAACATCCGTGGCCGCCGTCCCCCTCCTTTCGGCGGCCACGGAGACGAACGGCGTTCCGCCGCGGTGATGCCCCCACCGCGGCGGAACCCGTTCTTGTGCTTTGTAGGGCCCTACAAACTCCGTGGACTACCCAACTCCCACGTCTCCCGTTACTGAGCCCGGGTTTCCCCCGCGATGGCCCGCATGCCCGCCTCCGGGTACCGGGTCCCTGCGACCGCGTCCACCGGCACCGCGTCCTCGATCCGCTTCAAGTCCTCTTCAGGACGTGCGTTGCCCCAGCATCACCGGGATCTCCGCAGGAGGCTCCTCCTCGCCGAGCAGTCCCGGCAGACCGCTACTCGGCCCGCGCTTCTCCTGCAATGGCCCACATGACCGCCTCCGGTTCCCGCGGCAGCGGCCACCGGCACGGCGCAGTCGACCCGCTTCAAGCCTTCGGGAAGCGCGCCTCAAGCATCGCTGGGCTGTCCGCAAGCGGCTTTCGCTGCGGTGGTGCCCCACCGCAGCGAAAGTCGCCATCCTCACCGGGATAACCCGGCATGCCGCTACTGGGCCCGGGTCTCCCCGGCGATGGCCCGCATACCCGCCTCCGGGTACCGGGTCCCCGCGACAGCATCCACCGGCACCGCGTCCTCGATCCGCTTCAAGTCCTCTTCGGACAGAGCGATCTCCAGCGCCGCCAGGTTCTCCCGCAGGTACGTGCGCCGCTTGGTCCCCGGGATCGGGGCGACGTCCGCGCCGCGGTGGTGGACCCAGGCCAGGGCCAGCTGTCCGGCGGTGACTCCGCGTTCGTCGGCCAGGGCGCGCAGCGCCTCCACAATCGCCAGGTTCTTGCGCAGGTTCTCTTCCTGGAAGCGCGGCTGCATGGCCGCGCGGAAGTCGCCTTCGCCGAAGTCCGCCACTGAGGTGTATCGGCCGGTGAGGAAACCCCGGCCCAGTGGCGAGTACGGCACGATGCCGATCCCGAGTTCGCGGGCGGTCGGCACGATCTCGGCCTCGATGTCGCGCGACCACAGCGACCACTCGCTCTGCAGCGCGGCGATCGGGTGCACCGCCGCCGCTCGGCGCAGGGTCGAGGCGCCCGCTTCGGACAGGCCCAGGTGGCGGACCTTGCCCTCGGCGACCAGTTCGGCCATCGCGCCGACGGTTTCCTCGATCGGGGTGTTCGGGTCGACGCGGTGCTGGTAGTACAGGTCGATGTGGTCGACGCCGAGCCTGCGCAGGGACCCTTCGCAGGCCTGCTTCACGTAGGCGGCATCGCCGCGCACGGTGCGCTGCTGCGGGTTCGCCGGGTCGCGGACGATGGCGAACTTGGTGGCCAGTACGACCTGGTCGCGGCGGTCCTTGATGGCCCGGCCGACCAGCTCCTCGTTGGTGTGCGGGCCGTACATGTCCGAGGTGTCGAGCAGCGTCACGCCGCGCTCGAGCGCCTCGTGGATGGTCGCGACCGACTCCGCGTCGTCGCGGCCCGCGTAGAACTCGCTCATGCCCATGCAGCCGAGGCCCTGGGCGCCGACGGTGAGCGCACCGAGTCGGCGGGTGTCCAACTTGGACGTGTCCACTGTGGATCTCCTTACCTGCCGACGGCGCGCATCATGCCCGGCGCGTACCGGTCACCGGCGAACGCGTCGGCGGGGGCGGCGGCCTCGATGGCGGCGATGTCGGCTTCGGACAGTGCGGTGGTGGCGGCGGCGACGTTCTCCTCGAGGTAGGTCCGCCGCTTGGTGCCGGGAATGGGGACCACGTCGGCGCCCTGGGCCTGCACCCAGGCCAGCGCCAACTGGCCGGGGGTGACGCCGCGGTCGGCCGCGAGCGCGGCGATGGCGGCCACCACGGCCTGGTTTCGGTCGAGGTTGGCGGCGCTGAACCGGGGCAGGCTCGCGCGCATGTCACCCGCGCCGATCTGGTCTGCGGTGAGCTTGCCGGTGAACAGGCCGCGCCCGAGCGGGGAGAACGGCACGATGCCGATGCCCAGCTCGCGGCAGGTCGGCAGGATCTCGGCCTCGATGTCGCGGGTCCACAGCGACCACTCGCTCTGCAGCGCGGCGATCGGGTGCACGGCGTGCGCGCGGCGGATGGTGTCCGCGCCCGCCTCGGACAGTCCCAGGTGGCCGACCTTGCCCGCCGCGACCAGCTCGGCCATGGCACCCACGGTCTCCTCGATCGGGGTGTTCGGGTCGACCCGGTGCTGGTAGTACAGGTCGATGTGGTCGACGCCGAGCCTGCGCAGCGACGCCTCGACCTGCTCGCGGACGTAGGCGGCGTCACCGCGCACGGCCGGGCCGTCCGGGCCGCGGCCCGCGATGCCGAACTTGGTGGCCAGCACGACCTGGTCGCGGCGGTCCTTGATGGCCCGGCCGACCAGCTCCTCGTTGGCGCCGTCGCCGTAGACGTTGGCGGTGTCGAGCAGGGTCACGCCGAGTTCGAGGGCCCGGTGGACGGTGGCGATCGACTCCGCCTCGTCGCCGACGCCGTAGCCCTGGCTCATGCCCATGCAGCCCAGACCCTGCGCGCTGACGGTCAACGCGCCGAGCGCGCGGGTGGGGATGCTCATGCCGAGGCCTCCTGGATGTGCTCGGCGCCGAGGCACCGCTCGTAGTTGTCGATCTTGTAGTCCAGCACCTCGAGGCAGGAGCGCAGCTCGTCGATGCGCGCCCGCACGTCCTGGCGGTGCCGCTCCAGGATGCGTTTGCGCTGGCCGAAGGTGGTGCCGCCCTGGTGGCGGAGCCTGGCGTACTCGCGCATGAGCTTGATCGGCATCCCCGTGGTCCGCAACCGGGTCAGGAAGCCCAACCAGGCCAGGTCCTCATCGGAGTAGGCGCGCCTGCCACCGGAATCGCGCGCCGGTGGGTCGATGAGCTCGATGCGCTCGTAGTAGCGGAGGGTGTCGATCGAGAGCCCACTGCGGTGGGCCGCCTCGGCGATCGCGTACGTCACGCCCCTGACGGTAGAAGCTGGAGTGCGCTCCAGGTCAACCCGGTTCAGCCGGGTTTGGCGTGCTCAGGGCTTCGGCAGCGCCCACTCCCGCAGGTGCGCGGCCATTTTCGGCACTTCGACAGCACCGCGGCCGACCTCGCGGACCACCTCGAGCGCGGCATCGGTCTCGGCGTCGATCCACCAGCCGTTGAGGTCGCACATCGTGACCGCGGCGACCCAGCCCAACCGCCAGTTGCCCTCGGCGAGCGGGCGGGTGCGCACCACCGAGTCCAGCAACGCGGCCGCCTTGAGCCAGAGCGTGTCGTAGGCCTCGACGCCGAGCACCGTGGCCCGCGGCCGGTGCGCAGCGGAGTCGAGCAGCCCGAGGTCGCGCACCACCAGGTCACCCCCGGTCACGGCGGCGGCGAGCACCAACAGGTCACTGGCGTCGAGGTAGGCGGTCACCCGGAGATGATCACACGGGGTCCATCCGGTCGAGCAGGCCGCGGTAGCGCGGCAGCACCCGACCGAGCACCTCGTCGAGCTGCTCCTGCTTGTGCAGCCTGGCCCAGCGGTCGGCCAGCGCCAGGCGCAGCACCTCCTGCTTGGACCGGCCCTCGGCCTCGGCCAGCTCGTCGAGCCTGGCGTTGTCTTCCTCGGTCAACCGCAAGGTCATCGCCATGGTTGACCATGGTATCACCGCGGTACCACCCGTGACGGCGTTATGGAACGCTAGACTCCCCCGGTGCCCAGACCCAGGACGCACGACGAGGCGCTGCGGGTCCGCCTGCTCGACCGCGCGGGTGAACTCATCGCCACCGAAGGTGCCACCGCCCTCAGCCTGCGCCGCCTGGCCGCCGACGCGGGCACCTCCACCACCGCCGTCTACTCCCTCTTCGGCGGCAAACCCGGCCTGGTCCGAGAACTCTACGTCGAGGCCTTCCACCGCCTCGGCACCCGACTGCGCGCGGTCCCCACCACCGGCAGCCCCGCAGAAGACCTGGTCTTGCTGGGAATCGCCTACCGCGAAAGCGCCCTCGCCGACCCCCACCTGTACGGCGTCATGTTCAGCGGCGCCATCCCCGGCTTCGAACCGGACGACGAAGCCACAGCGCACTCCCGCGCCGCCCTGGCACCGCTGCTGGAGGTGATCACAGCAGGCGTGGAAGCAGGCGTCTTCCTCGACTCGGACGGCACCATGGCCGTCGGCTGCTGGGGAATCGTCCACGGCCTGGTGTCACTCGAACTCCTCGGAAACCTCCCCCCGGGCCTAGACGTGGCGGCGGCCTACGAGCGGGCCCTGCGCGCCAACACTTTGGGCTGGACCCGCCGGTAGTGATACGTCGGATGGGCTTTGGTATCACTCGCCGCCTCGACTAGGAGCTAGGTATCACTCCTGCCGCCGCCGGATGCCGCCCTTGACTCCGCAGTCTCCAACTATGCCTTCACAGTCGCGCACGTACTCCCACGACGCACACGCACTGCCTCCACTGATCACCACCGCATGCCTGCACTACCAGTTCGAGGCCATCCACCCGTTCGTCGACGGGAACGGTCAGGTCGGGCGGTTGCTCGCCTTCCTGTTGCTCGTCGAGCCGGATTCCTTCCACTGCCAGCCGCCTTCCGACACCAGTCGGGTGAACCTCATCGCCCCGCCGCCACCTCACCCAGGTGGCGGCTATCCACAACCCCTCCGGCCATCCACAGCATTTCGCGACCCCCCACCGCCTGCGCCACACCGGATAGACTGGCACCGGGGACGCCCCCCTGAGGTGCGGCGGGGGCTGAGGTGCGGCGGGGGCTGAGGTGCGGCGGGGGCTGAGGTGCGGCGGGGGCCGCGGAGTGGGGTCGATCGGGGTCGGGTGGCGTGTCGGCCGCATAGCTGGGTGGTCTAGACCGCGCCGTACTGGCGGTCGCCTGCGTCGCCGAGGCCGGGGACGATGAAGCCGGAGTCGTTGAGGCGTTCGTCGATGCTGGCGGTGACCAGGCGGACCGGGAGGTTGGCCTGAGCCAGGTGCTCGATGCCCTCGGGGGCGGCGAGGGCGCAGATGGCGGTGACGTCGGTGGCGCCGCGGTCGGTGAGCAGGCGGATGGTGTGGACCATGGAGCCGCCGGTGGCCAGCATCGGGTCGAGGACGAAGACCGGGCGGTCGGACAGGTCCTCGGGCAGCGACTCCATGTACGGGGTCGGCTTGAGGGTGTGCTCGTCGCGGGCGAGGCCGACGAAGCCCATCTGGGCGTCGGGGATGAGCTTGTGCGCCTGGTCGGCCATGCCCAGCCCGGCGCGCAGCACCGGCACCAGCAGCGGCGGGTTGGCCAGCCAGAAGCCGTCGGTGCGGGCGACCGGGGTGTGGATGCGCTCGGTGCGCAGCGGCGCGGTCCTGGTGGCCTCGTAGGTCAACATCACGGTCAGCTCGTGCAGCGCGGCGCGGAAGGTCGCGCTGTCGGTGCGCGCGTCGCGCATGACGGTGAGCCTGGCCTTGGCCAGCGGGTGGTCGACGGTGAGCACGTCCATGGCCGGACACGGTAGACCGGTCCGCTTAATCGCTGGTGGCGGCGTGCCCCTATCGGGGGTCGGTGGCGCTACCCTCGTGTCCGTGAGTGAGCAACCTCAACTCCCCGGACCGCAGGAGATGCGCGCGTCCAACACCGACCGGGAGCGATTCGCCAAGGTCCTGCACGACGCCATGGCCGAGGGCAGACTCACCGTCACCGAGCTCGAGGAGCGCCTCGACCAGGTCTACGCCGCGCGGACGTTCGGCGAACTGGAGCCGCTGGTCCGCGACCTGCCCAACCAGCAGCTGGTCGCCTACCAGTCCCCGCTGCCGCAACCGGCCCCCGCCACCCACCCCACCCGGGTCGGCGGCCGCGGCACCTCCTCCAGCGCGATCGCGATCATGTCCGGCTCCGAGCGCAAGGGCCCGTGGACGGTCCCGCCGACCTTCAACGCCGTCGCCCTCATGGGGGGCGTGGAGATCGACCTCACCCAGGCCACGTTCGAGGCGCAGGAAACCACCATCCAGGCCTTCGCCCTCATGGGCGGCATCGAGATCACCGTCCCCCCGGACGTCACCGTCTACGTCACCGGCTCCGGCTTCATGGGCGGCTTCGGCAACTCCGTCCGCACCCAGGGTCCCCCCGGCAGCCCCGTCGTCCGCATCACCGGCATGGCCATCATGGGCGGCGTCGACGTGTCCCCCACGAAGACCCCGAAGAAGAAGCACAAGGACATCGAAGAGGGCTGATCGCCCCTGTGAACAGATCGCTCCGATCAGGGGCGAAGTGTGCGATCGTGTCGCCATGGGTGATGTGGTACCCCTGCTCGATCGACCGGTCTACACCTATCCGCAGGTAGACCGGCTGCTGGCGTTGTCGACCGGCACCGCGGACCGCTGGTTCAACGGCTACGCCCGGCGCGGCGTGGCGCACCCGCCGATGCTCCGCCAGGAGAGTTCGAGATCCCGGTGGGTCACCTGGGGCGAGTTCGTCGAGGCGCGGTTGTTCGCTTCGTACCGCGACATCGACAAGATCCCGACGAGCAGGTTGCGCGCCTACACGGCCGAACTCCGCCGGGTCTTCGACGAGAGGTACCCGCTGGCGCATTCGGCGCCGTACGTCCGCCGCGAGGGGCGGCTGATGCTGTGGGAAGCGCAGCAGACCGCCGAACTCGGCGACGACTTCGCGGTCGAGGTGCGCACCGACCAGATCGTGCTCAGCCCGCTCACCGAGCAGTTCTACGACTCGGCGGACTTCGACGACAGGGGCACCGTCCACCGACTGCGGCCCGACGCCGACTTCCCCGACGTGTACCTCGACCCGCGGCGCCGCGGCGGCGAACCGACCATCGCCGGGCACAACGTCACGGTGGCCACAATCGCGAGCCTGATCCGCGGCGGCGAGCGCATCGGCGACATCGCCCAGTGGTACCGCCTCGACGACGAGCAGGTGCGCCAAGCCATCGGTTACGACGCAGTGCACCTGCGGATCGCATGAACAACGACGGCTGCGAGCCCACCATCGGCGACGTCCGGTACTTCGTCGATGAGAACCTCGCAGGCCTGGGTCTGAGCCTGATGCGGTTGCGAAGAGACATCGCGGTCGGGGGGTGGGGGCCGATAAGGCAGCTGGTCCCCGCCCTCGACGAGGACTGGATCCCGGTGGTCGCGGCCCACGGGTGGACAGTGATCACCAACGACAAGAAGCTCCGGACGCGGCCCAATGAGGCGGCGCTGACCAAGGCGCACCGGCTCCTTCATCTGACCCCGCCGGTCCGGGATGCCCCTCACTGGGAGTTCGCGAGGGTGCTGCTCAGGCACTGGGACACAGTGGAAGCGGTGGCTGGCGAAACCGGCCCGCTCTGGTTGGCGGTGAGCAAGCGAGGGTGCACGCGGAAGGCTTTCGCGCCTGGGCAGGTGGAGAGGATGCCGCCCGCTGATCGCTAGCCGGTGCCCACGCAGCCGTTGAGGAGGGTGCGGAGGGACCAGCGGAACTGCTCCTCTGTGTTCCACGTGGCCACGACCGGCCAGGTTTGGGCTGTCAGGGGGAGTACCTCGGGGTCGATCGTGACCGCTAGGCGGGCTGCGACGATGTCGGCTTCGGGGTGGCCGTTGAGGTCTGCGGCGGTAAGGGTGGCTGAGCCCAGGACGTGGACGATCACGGCGTAGGTGGAGCGGGCGGCTTGGGTTGGGGTTAGGCCTGCCCCTGTGAAGATGGCCAGTAGGCGTTCGCCGACCAGGGCTGAGGTGGGGCCGTCCATGGGGGCGGTGTGCAGCAACGCTGCCGCGCCTCTATGGGTCAAGAGCACACCTCTTAGAGCGCACGCGTAGTCCTCGATCCGGCGGCGCCAGGTGCGGCGGCCGGTGAGCAGGTCTGGGTCTGCCATTGCCAAGAAGCGGTCGACGAGCGCGCGTTCCATGGCGGCTCGGTCCGGCAGGTAGGTGTACAGCGTGTTCGGCCGGACCCCGAGGCGGGCGGCGACTCCTCTGATGGACGGGGCTTCGCCGTCGAAGAGGGCGAGGGCGGCGTCGACTATCTGGTCGGCGGAGAGGCTGCGTTTGGGTCCGGGTCGGGTCTTCTCTTCCACACCGCATCACTGTACAGTGCACAATATTGCACACCGTACAGAGATAGGAACCCCGATGCTCCTCCCCCTCTTGCTCGTCGCGGGCGCGGTCGGCGCCAACGTGGCCTTCATCGGCCTTGGCATGGTCTTCGACTACCCGGACGTCCTCGCGAAGCCGCCACAAGAGGCGCTGGACGCCTTCCACCAGAACCAGGTGGCAGTGTCCGTGCTGTTCTTACTGCTAGCCGCCAGCGCAGCCCTGCTCATCCCCATCTCTAAGAAGATGAACAAGCCCGACCTCATCGCTCTAGGCACAGCAGCGGCTCTAGTGCAGGTCATCGGACTTATGCGATGGCCGCTGATCGTGCCCTTCATCGACGACCCCGGCACGTTCAAGACACTGTCCACTGTGCTCGGTACCGTCATCGGCGAAACCCTCGGCTACGCGCTGACCGCCATCTGGACCGTCCGCGTCGCCCACTACTACGGCCTCAAGTTCCTCGCGTACCCCACCGCAGGCCTTGTCGCGCTCGGTGTCCTGATCCCGTTGGGCGTCCCCGGCACGGACATGGCCAACTTCATCGGGTACGTCCTCTACACGGTCTGGCTCATCGTGCTCGCGATCAGCGTGCGCCCAAGGTCCACCGAGAACCCCCTAGACTCGACCCCATGGGCGGCACGACAGAGTTGACCGACGTCACTCGGGACGAGGCGTCGCTGCGGCGGTTCCTGCACGGCTTGCCCGGTGTCGACGCAGTAGGACTTGAGCAGCGTAGTGCCGGTTTGGCCACGCGCAGCATCAAGAAGGCCAGCAAGCTGTGGGCCATAGACACCGCGATCAGCATGGTCGACCTGACCACGCTGGAGGGCGCGGACACCCCGGGCAAGGTCCGCTCCCTGTGCGCCAAGGCCCGCAGACCCGAAGAGGGCGTTCCCCCGGTCGCCGCGGTCTGCGTCTACCCCGACCTCGTCGCGACCGCGAAGGAGGCGCTGGGCGGCAGCGGCGTCAACATCGCCAGCGTCGCCACGGCCTTCCCGTCCGGCCGCTCCACCCTCAAGGTCAAGCTGATCGACACCGAGTTCGCCGTCGAGTCCGGCGCGACCGAGGTGGACATGGTGATCGACCGGGGCGCGTTCCTCGCGGGCCGCTACGGGCAGGTGTTCGACGAGATCCGCACCATCAAGGCGGCCTGCGGCGAAGCCCACCTGAAGGTCATCCTGGAGACCGGCGAGCTGGCCACCTACGACAACGTGCGCCGCGCGTCCTGGCTGGCCCTGCTGGCGGGCGGCGACTTCATCAAGACCTCCACCGGCAAGGTGTCCCCCGCGGCGACCCTGCCGGTCACCAACCTCATGCTCCAGGCCGTGCGCGACTGGCACGACCGCACCGGCGAGCACCGGGGCGTCAAGCCCGCGGGCGGCATCCGCACCACCAAGGACGCCATCCGCCACCTGGTCGCCGTGCACGAGGTCGCCGGCGCCGACTGGCTCACCCCCCGGCTGTTCCGCTTCGGCGCCTCCAGCCTGCTCAACGACCTGCTGATGCAGCGCCGCACCCAGCTCGACGGCCACTACAGCGGCCCCGACTACGTCACGGTGGACTAGATGAACTGGGAATACGCGCCTGCGCCCGAGTCGCGGGCGATCGCCAACCTCAAGCCGAGCTACCGGATGTTCGTCGACGGCGAGTTCGTCGAGGGGGCCGGTGAGCCGCTCAAGTCGGTCAACCCGGCCACCGAGGAGGTGCTGGCCGAGGTCAGCACCGCGAGCGCGGCCGACGTCGACCGCGCGGTCAAGGCTGCGCGGCGGGCGCACGACAAGACCTGGGGCCGGATGCCCGGTGCCGAGCGGGCTAAGTACATCTTCCGGATCGCCAGGATGGTCGCCGAGCGGGCGCGCGAGCTGGCGGTGCTGGAGTCGCTCGACAACGGCAAGCCGATCAAGGAGTCCCGCGACACCGACGTCCCGACGGCTGCAGCGCACTTCTTCTACCACGCGGGCTGGGCCGACAAGCTGGACTACGCGGGCTACGGCCCCGACCCGCGCTCGCTGGGGGTGGCGGGCCAGGTGATCCCGTGGAACTTCCCGCTGCTGATGGCGGCGTGGAAGATCGCACCGGCGCTGGCCTGCGGGAACACCGTGGTGCTCAAGCCTGCCGAGACGACCCCGCTGACCGCGCTGGTGCTCGCCGAGATCATCCAGCAGGCCGAGTTGCCGCCCGGGGTGGTCAACATCCTGCCCGGCGCCGGGGACGTGGGCGCGGAGCTGGTGAACCACGCAGGCGTGGACAAGGTGGCGTTCACCGGGTCGACCGAGGTCGGCAAGGTCATCCAGGCCGCGCTGGCGGGTACCGGCAAGAAGCTGACCCTGGAGCTGGGCGGCAAGGCGGCCAACATCGTCTTCGACGACGCCCCGCTGGACCAAGCGGTGGAGGGGATCGTCAACGGGATCTTCTTCAACCAGGGCCACGTGTGCTGCGCGGGGTCGCGGTTGCTGGTGCAGGAGTCGATCGCCGAGGAGCTGCTGGCCAAGCTGCACGCCAGGGTCACCACCCTGCGCGTGGGCGATCCGCTGGACAAGAACACCGACGTCGGCGCGATCAACTCCCGCGAGCAGCTGACCAAGATCACCGAGCTGGTGGCGTCCGGGGACCAGGAGGGCGCGCAGCGCTGGACCAGCCCGTGCCCGCTGCCGGACAAGGGCTTCTACTTCGCGCCGACGGTGTTCGCCAATGTCACCCAGTCCATGCGCATCGCCAGGGAAGAGATCTTCGGCCCGGTGCTGTCCGTGCTGACCTTCCGCACCCCCGACGAGGCGCTGGCGAAGGCCAACAACACCCCTTACGGCCTGTCCGCGGGCGTGTGGACCGAGAAGGGCTCACGCATCCTGTGGATGGCCGACCGGCTGCGCGCGGGCGTGGTGTGGGCCAACACGTTCAACCGCTTCGACCCGACCGCGCCGTTCGGCGGCTACCAGGAGTCGGGCTTCGGCCGCGAGGGCGGCCGGGCCGGGCTGGAGGCGTACCTCGATGTCTGACCGCGTGACGGTGTCCAAGACCTACAAGCTCTACCTGGGCGGGGCGTTCCCGCGCTCGGAGTCCGGCCGGACATACCCGGTCATCGACCACAAGGGCCGCTTCCTGGCCAACGCGGCGCAGGCGTCGCGTAAGGACCTGCGCGAGGCCGTAGTGGCCGCGCGCGGGGCGTTTGGCAAGTGGTCCGGGGCGACGGCCTACAACCGGGGCCAGGTGCTCTACCGGGTCGCCGAGGTGCTCGAGGGCAGGCGGGAGCAGTTCGCCGAGGAGGTCGCCGCGGGCGAGGGAGTGCCCGCGCGGCGGGCCCAAGCGCTGGTGGACGCGGCGGTGGACCGCTGGGTCTGGTACGCCGGGTGGACCGACAAGATCGCGACCGTGCTGGGTGCGGCGAACCCGGTCGCCGGGCCGTACTTCTCGTTCTCGGTGCCGGAACCGACCGGGGTGGTCGGGGTGCTCGCGCCGCAGAAGTCCTCCCTGCTGGGGTTGGTGAGCGTGCTGGCCCCGGTGCTGGCCGTCGGCGCGACCGCGGTCGTGGTGACCAGCCAGGACCGGCCGCTGCCCGCGATCACCCTCTCGGAGGTGCTGGCGACCTCGGACGTGCCCGGTGGCGTGGTGAACCTGCTGACCGGGCACACCGCGGAGCTGGCCCCGTGGCTGGCCTCGCACGCCGACGTCAACGCCCTCGACCTCACCGGCGCGCCCGCCGAGCTGCGGACCGACCTGGAGAAGGCGGCCGCGGGCACGGTGAAGCGGGTGCCGAGGGTGCAGGCGACCGAGCCGGACTGGACCGAGCGGCCCGACGTCAAGCGGCTGCGGGCCTGGGTGGAGACCAAAACCGTGTGGCATCCCACGGGGGTCTAGTCCTGGTTGGGATGCCCCTGTCCTGTTTGCCGCGAGCACCCCGCGTGCCATCCCACGGGGGTCTAGTCCTGGTTGGGATGCCCCTGTCCTGTTTGCCGCGAGCACCCCGCGTGCCATCGTGGTACCCGCGATCATTGGTCTGGACCTTTGTCCGGGTGAGCGAGGGGATCGGGACATGCGCGGGAGCACCGTCTTACCCGGCACGCCGTGCAGGCAGCCACGCGCGGGCGAACTGCCCATGCACCGCCTGGAGATCTCCGCGCCGACCGCGCTGCCGTTCGTGGTCGGCACCTTCGAGCAGGTCGGCCCGCTGTCGCAGGCGACGTTCCCGCACCGGCACACGTTCTACGAGATCGTGCACGTCACCGGCGGTACCGGCACCCACGTGCTGGACCTGCAGCGGTTGCCGCTGCGCCCGCCGCACCTGTGCGTGATCACCCCCGGTCAGGTGCACCACTGGGAGGACCTGCGCGACCTGCGCGGGTCGGTGGTCCTGTTCACCGACGACTTCCTGCTCGACCACCCCGCCGACCGCGACCGGCTGCGCAGGCTCGGCGAGCGGCCGTGGACGACGCTGAGCGACGAGGAGGACGCGGGCACCACCCGGCTGCTGGCGGAACTGGCCGCGGAGTTCCAGCATGCCGCCGAGGACAGCCACTCGGTGCTGCGGGCCCTGCTGCACGTGCTGGTCGTGCGCGCGGGCAGGCTCCCGCTGACCCCTGGCGCCGCGCCGCAGGTCCCGCCGAGGGCCGGGTCGGTCGCCGACGAGTTCAGCAGGCTGAGCAGCCGGGTCGACCTGGACCTGTGGTCGGTGCGGGCCTACGCCGAGCACATCGGCGTCACCCCCGGCTACCTCACCGAGGCGGTGAAGGCCGCGACCGGCCGCACCCCGTCGGAGTTGGTCAGGCAGTCGCGCGCCGCGGAGGCCAAACGGCTGCTGGCGCGCACCGACCTGACCGTGCGGCAGGTCGGTGCGCGGATCGGTTTCGCCGACGCGGCGTATTTTTGTCGGTTTTTCCGCCGCGAGGCCGGGGTCAGCCCCGGCGATTTCCGCAGGCGCGGCGAGTCGGCGAATGGAGCAGACGGTGAATGACGAACGTGTGAATGGCCCCAACAGTGGTAACAGGCACCCTGAGATTCACCACGTCCGGCCGAGTGAGTCCATCGTCGCCACCGATTCCCGAACGTAGGTTCGTGTTCATTCCCCGGCGCCCCCCACCAAAAGGAGCTAGGCATGGACGCGCCCCTGCACGGCGACGACGGCACCAACGAGGTACAGCCACCGGCTGACAAGGGCATCAGCCGCAAGGCGGTGCTGCGCGCGGCGCTGGCCGCCGGTGTGGCCGCCCCGATCGCGCTGGTCGGTGTTCCCGCGCTCGCCCGCACCAAGGCCGAAGAGGCCGCGAACGGCACCCTGCTCGAACTGACCCCCGACTGCAGCGACGGCGACGCGCCGACCATCGCGCAGACCGAGGGCCCGTACTTCAAGCCGGGTTCGCCGCAGCGCACCTCGCTGATCGAGCCGGGCTACCCCGGCACCCCGCTGACCGTCACCGGCTACGTGTTCGGCCGCAACTGCCAGCCGCTGGCCAACGTGCTGCTGGACTTCTGGCAGGCCGACAACGGTGGCAACTACGACAACACCACCTACCGCTTCCGCGGCCACCAGTACACCGACGCGACCGGCAAGTACACCCTCACCACGATCGTGCCCGGCCTCTACCCCGGCCGCACCCGGCACATCCACATGAAGGTGCAGAACCCCGGCGGCCGCATCCTCACCACGCAGACGTACTTCCCCGGTGAGCCGCGCAACAACACCGACACCATCTACGACCCGCGGCTGCTGATGAACGTCCGCACCGTGGGCAACGGCAAGGAGGCGTCGTTCGACTTCGTCCTCAACGTCACCGGGCCGACCACCACCACCCGCCCCACCACGACGACCACCCGCCCGACCAACTCGACGACCACCAACCCGACGACCACCACGACCACCGGGTCCCCCGGCGGCACGTGGGCCGCGGGCACCAACTACGCGGCGGGCGCCAAGGTCACCTACGGCGGCGTGAGCTACACCTGCCTGCAGGGCCACCAGGCCCAGCCCGGCTGGGAGCCGCCGAACGTGCCCGCCCTGTGGCGCGTCGGCTAGTCCCGTTCCACCGGCCTCGGTAGCCCTGTGCCGAGGAACCCGTGCCCCGGCGGTCCACACCGCCGGGGCACCGGCACATCTACACCGCTCGGGGCACCGGCACGTCTAGGCCCTGCCGACCAGCGCGACCGCGAACTGGTCGGCCAGCGTGTCGAGTTCGCCCACCATCGCCGCCACGCACCCCACCAGGTACCGCTCGCGGTCGAGCCTGCCGAAGTCGACCCGCCATCCGGCGAAGAGGGCCAACTGCCGGAAAAAGGCTCTTTGAGTCCGGCCATTGCCTTCGCGGAACGGGTGGACGACGTTGATTTCGGCGAAGAAGTAGGTGAACCGCGCCAGGAAGTCCGGCAGTTCCAGACCACCGAGAAACCGCTCCGCGCGGAGCTTGCCGAACAAGTCGTCCAACGCGGGTTCGACGTGCCGCCAGTGCGCGAAAGGGGACCCGCCCCTGGCCAGGTCGACGCGCCGGGGTTGCCCGGCCCACGCGTAGACGTCGCCGAAGAGGTGCCGGTGGAAGGCGCGCAGGTGGTCGGTGTCGTAGCCACCCGGCAGCGGGAAGCGCTTGAGTTCCTCATCGCGCAGGAAGGCCAGGTCGCGCTCGGCTTCAGCGAGGACGGCGGCGTCGGTGAGGTCGTGGATGTTGCGCAGGACCCCGGTGGCGGGGTCGACGTACGGGTCGGTCACGTGCGCGGCCCACTGGGGCGCGGCGGGGATAACACCCGGGGTTCTTCCTTGTGCTTCGGGCTGGGTCAGGCGGTCTTGAGCAGCTGGCGCAACCGCCGTTGCACGGCGTCGTCGGTGGTGATGGCCCCGCTGGCGACCTCGGCGCAGGCCGCGACCGCGCTGTCGGAGACCTCCAGCCCCTCCAGGTGCGCGCTGGCCTTGGCCTCGGCGACCGCGGTGGCCGGGTCGGTGATCATCCTGCCGAAGAAGCGGGCCATCACCGCCTCCGACACCCTGGCCGAGCTCGGCGCCGAGTCCGGCAGGTCGCCCCGCGCCGAGCGCCAGGGCTCCTCTTCGTGGGTCATCGCGCTGAGCTGGTGGCGGTCGAAGCAGCCGTAGCGGTCGACGACGGTGGCGACGAGGTCGGCGTCGGCCGCGCTGAGCCTGCCGCCGTCACCGCCGGGCCAGCCCTCGACCTCCCTGGTCCCCTCGTGCCGGTGGTACACCTCCGGCACCACGGGTCCCGCGGTCCATGCCTCGATGCGGTTGGGGAACAGCGGTTCGCCGGTGCGACCCAGGTGCCAGCCCTGGGTGTAGTAGAGCAGCTTCTGCAGCTTCATCGGCGACTCCGGACCGGTCCGGTCCAGGATGGCGGCCACCACGTCGTGCACAGACGCCACGCCATGCTCCTCAGCTCGGTGTTCGCCTCCCATCATACCGCCTGCGACCCCCGTCACCCCGGGTTGTGGACAACTCCGCCCGCCCGGTCGCGGGGTTGTCCTAACCTGGTCCGGCAGTCAGGGGAGCCGATCGCGTCCGGTGTACGTCCAAGCGGTCGCGGCGGGAGAGGGGAGAGCCATGGGCGGGGAGTCCGACGCGGGCGAGCGGGTGGTGACCTCGGGGTACCGGGGTGAGGAAGACGCCTTCCAGGCCTACACGACCGGGGTCCGGCCGCTGGCCGAGCAGCTGCGCGAGTCGGCGGAGCGCGGCCTGGCCGGGCCGGGTGCCTTCGACGAGCACGCCTTCTCCAAGATCGGCAGCGAGGTCGGCCTGGCGCACGCGCTGCGCACGGCCACCCAGCGCCAGCTCGACGGCGCCCGCGGCCTCGCCGACAGCCTCGGCGGCACCGTGGACGCGGTGCGCAACACCTGGGCGAACCTGGAGGCCACCGAGCAGGACTCGGGGGCGGCGGTGCGCCGCGCGGCGGGTGAGCTCACATGACCGCCTCCGTGCGCGACCTGCTGGAGCCGATGGTCCAGCCCGCCGCGACCGCCCAGCGCCACCTGGCCACCGACGACGACGCCGTCGACCGCCTCGGGCAGGCGCACGGCGCCATGAGCACCACCTTCGCGACCGTCGACGAGGACGCCACCCGCTACGCCGGTTCGCTGCGCGAGGGCTGGACCGGCCAGGGGTCGGCCCGCCACCAGCAGGACGTCCTCGTGCAACAGGCCGCGGGGGCCGAGCTGGGCCAGTACAGCGCCGAGGTGCAGCGGGCGGTGCACGACGCCGCGGCGATCCTCAAGGTCGGCCAGCGGACCAACCAGGCGCAGATCGACGAGTTCAACCGGGTGGCCGCGGGCCTGCTCCAGACTGCGGCCGCGCTGCGGCGCGCGGGCGACCCGGCTGGCGCGCAGCAGAAGCTCACCGAGCTCGCCCAGTACGCCTCCCGGCTCACCGGCGACACCTCGCAGAACCTGGAATCGGTGATGACCCAGCTCTCCGGGGTCGTCACCCAGCTCACCGGCGGCGCTGGCTCGACCTCGGCCGCGAGCGCGCCGGTCACCGCGCCCCCTCCGCCCGCCTCGTACAACCAGCACCAAGGCGGCGGTGGTGGCGGGGGCGGTGGAGGCGGCGGCTACGCGGGAGGTGGCGGCGGCGGGGGCGGCGGGGGCCGGGTCACCAAGCGGCGGTTGCCGGTCGCGATCCCGCCGCAGCCGGGCTCGGGGGTGGCGATCAACCTGCCGGACGGCAGCACGGTCATGGCCCCGAACGAGACCGCGGCCCGCGCCGTGCGCGCCGCGCTGAGCCAGCTGGGCGTCCCGTACGTCTGGGGCGGCACGGCCCCCGGGGTGGGGCTCGACTGCAGCGGCCTGACCCAGTACGCCTACGGCGAGGGCGGGCTGGACATCCCGCGCACCTCACGCGAGCAGGACATCGGCGCCGAGGTGCCCTCCGCGGACCAGTTGCTCCCCGGCGACCTGGTCTGCTGGGAGGGCCACGTCGCGATGTACATCGGCAACGGCCAGATCGTCGAGGCGGGCGACCCGGTGCAGGTGGGTCCACTGCGCACCACCAACTCGGGGATGCCGTTCGTGGGCTTCTACCGCCCGACCGGCTGACAGGAGCCCCGTGGAGATCGACATCGACTACGAGCTGGACGCGGTCAGCAGGCGCGTCCAGCGGACCGAGGAGCAGGCCGGGGCCCGGCTGGACCGGGTCGGCCCGATCACCGGTCAGGCGGGCGACGGCGCCGTCGGCGTCGAGGTCCGGCCGGGCGGGCAGCTCTCCCGGGTCCAGCTGACCCCGGCGGCCCTCGCGGGCGGCGCCGAGCAGCTGGCGGCCCGGATCATGGCGCTGACCGAGCAGGCCACCCGGCGGGCGGGCGCCGCGATGCACCAGGCGCTGGCGCCGGTGCTGGGACCGGACGGGGAGAAGCACCTGGCCTCGCTGGGCTACGAGCCGCTCGACCACGACGCCGAGGACGCCGCCGACACCGTGTTCGACAGCCCGCTCGGCCCGCAGCGCAGGCCCCGCCGATGACCGAGCGCGTGCCGGTCGAGCGCAGCACCCGGCAGCTGATCGACGACGGCCGGGCCCGCCAGGAGGCGATGGCGGGCGTCGACGAGGTGCTGGCCTCGGTCACCGGCACGGCCTACGACGAGTACGGCAGCGTCCGGGTCACCGTGGACGGTCGGGGGAAGCTGCTGGACCTGTGGCTGCGCCAAGACGCCGTCCGGTGGGGACCGCAGCGCCTCGGCGAACTCATCGTCGCGGTGTCGGACGCGGCGCTGGCCCAGGCCACCCAGGCGGGCTACAACAAGCTTGGCCCGATCCTCGGCGACTCGATGACCCACGCGATCGAGGTGCTGTCCGGTCGAGCCGCTCCGGCGCGCCGCGACACGGGCCCCGGCATCACCGCGGAAGAGTTCCAACGCAGACGCGATGAGCGGATGCACGCGCAGCAGGGCGGTCCGCGCGCCGACGAGGACGGTGAAGTCCCGACTGGACAGTGGGCGCCCGGTGCGGGAACCATTGGCGGGCAAGCACATCCGGCACCCGGGGGGACAGCGCCGAGCGCGGCGCGCGGGGCGGACGAGCGGGCGGGTGACGGGCGCGGACCGGCCGGGGCCGACGACGGCTTCGACCCGGACGACCCGCTCGCGTTCGACCTGTCCTCCCTACGTTCCGACCGGTGATCCGCACCCCGTAGGCTGCCGACGCGCCGCGCGGGTGTGCGCGCGCACCGTACGCCGATGGCTGCGCGACCAGGAGGACCTCCAATGGCCCAGGACATCGTCCCGATCGAGCTGGGGCTGCCGCAGGGTGACGTCGTCACGCTGTGGGCACCGCGGTGGCGGGAAGACGGTGAGGAGTGGGAGGCGTTCCTCGGCCACGAGGACGACCTCTACGCCTTCCCCGACGCCGCGCACCTGGCGGCGTTCGTGCGCACCACCAGCGAGCACGACCTGTCCGACCACCCGGCGTGGCACCTGGTGCCCGCGCTGTCGGTGGCCGAGCTGATGCCCGACGAGGACCACCAGTTCGACCTGGTGGGCGTGCCGGAGCTGGTGGCGGAGGAGCCCGACACGTGGACCGTCGGCGAGCTCGCCGACATCGTCGGGATCGTGCGCGCGCTGGCCGACGTGTGCGAGCTCGACGAGGTGCACGAGGTGCTCAACTCCGCCGACGGGTTCTCCGTGCTCGAGCAGGGCACCTTCCCGTTCACCGGCCGCGACGGCGAGCGGCTGTGGACCGACATGGCCGAGACCATCTCCGAGCGCTGGGACGAGGTGCTCGACGCGCTGGACTCGGTGGTGACCGTTCCGGACGTGGACGAGACCGCCCTGGAGAAGAGCGCCGAGGAGCTCGCCGCGTTCCACGCCGAGGCCGCTGAGGCCGAGGCCGCCGACGGCGAGGACATCGAGCCGGTGGACACCGAGGAGACCGAGGCCGAGGCGGCCCCGGTCGGCTTCTGGGGTGAGGTCGGCATCGACCCCATCAAGATCATCACCGGTGGCTCGGAGTACTACACGCTGCGCTGCTACCTCGACGACGAGCCAGTGTTCCTCGGCCGCGAAGGCAAGATCGACGTGGCCACCTCGGCACGCGGGTTGGCCAAGCTGCTGGCCACCACCGACCTCAGCGACAACGACCTGACCGAGGTCTCCACCTGGGACGAGGTCGCGATCAAGGCGACCGACGGCAGCCTCGAGATCACCGTGGACGCGGACAACACCTACGTCCTGGAGGGGCTGGGCGACGACCTCGGCGACGGCGTCGACGCGGTCGACCCGGTGCAGCTGGACCTGGCCGTCGAGCTGCTCAACGACGCGGCCGACTGGGCTGGCGACGAGTCGGTGGCCGCGGCGCTCAACCAGTCCGAGTCGCTGGGCTGGCTGGTCAGCTTCATCCTCGCCCCGGACCCGACCCGCTTGGCGCCGAGCGCGCCGTTCGCCGACGAGGCGGCCAAGTGGAACAAGCTGGTGCAGGACCTGCAGGACCGACTCACCGAGCGCTGATCTCTTCACACGAAGGGGGCCACCCGCGCGGGTGGCCCCCTTCGTCGTCCACACCCGACGGTCAGTCGGTGCCGAGCAGCTTCGCGTACCCGGGCTTGATGGTGTTGTCGATGATGTCCAACCGCTGCTCGAAGTCGATGAACGCCGACTTCATCGCGTTGATGGTGAACCAGCGCAGGTCGGCCCAGCCGTAGCCGAAGGCCTCGACGAGGGCGGCCATCTCGCTGCTGACCGTGCAGCCGCTCATCAGCCGGTTGTCGGTGTTGATCGTGACCCGGAAGCGCAGCTCGGTGAGCAGCCCGATCGGGTGTTCCGCGATCGAGGTCGCCGCGCCGGTCTGCAGGTTCGACGTCGGGCACATCTCCAGCGGGATGCGCCGGTCGCGCACGTAGGCGGCCAGCGGGCCGAGCACGACGCCGTCCGGGGTCACCTCGATGTCGTCGACGATCCGCACGCCGTGCCCGAGCCGCTCGGCGCCGCAGTGCTGGATCGCCTCCCAGATGGACGGCAGCCCGAACGCCTCACCGGCGTGGATGGTGAAGTGCGCGTTCTGCTGGCGCAGGAACTCGAACGCGTCGAGGTTGCGGGTGGGCGGGAAGCCCGCCTCCGGCCCGGCGATGTCGAACCCGACCACCCCGGCGTCGCGGTGCCGCACGGCGAGGTCGGCGATCTCCAGCGACCGCGCGTTCTGCCGCATCGCGCACAGCAGGGTCCCGATCCGGATCACCCGGCCCGCCTCGGCGGCGCGCCGCTCGCCCTCGCGGAAGCCCGCTTGAACGGCGTTCACGATCGTGTCGAGGTCGAGCCCGCGTTCGGTGAACAGCTCCGGCGCATACCGCACCTCGGCGTACACGACTCCATCCGCAGCAAGGTCCTCTGCGCATTCGGCTGCCACCCGAACGAGTGCATCTTCGTGCTGCATGACACCGCAGGTGTGCGCGAAGGTCTCCAGGTACCGCACCAGCGACCCGGAGTCGGCGGCGTCGCGGAACCACTGGCCCAGGACGACCGGGTCGGTCGCGGGCAGCGCGTCGTAGCCGGACGCGGCGGCCAGTTCGATCACCGTAGCGGGGCGCAGACCCCCGTCGAGGTGGTCGTGGAGCAGGACTTTCGGGGCTTGGCGGAGGGTGTCGGCGGTCAGCGGCACCGGCTGGGAGGCGGCCATGGCGATCACGGTACCCAGGCCCGACCCTCCACCCGATCGGGTAGCCGGGTGGTCACGTAAGGTGGGTCCAGCTGTCCGCGTACCGCTGGATGGCCGTCGACCGATCGGGCTAATCCGACGTGTCGAGACCGACGTACGAGCCACGGGTGGTGTATGGACGCGTTCTGGGACTGGCTAGGCTCCCCTGCGTCCGCCCCAACTCCGAGCGCTGGCCCATCTCCCAGCCCCGTCCCCTCTCCCCTCCCCAGGACGAAGGTCACCTCCGTGAACGAAAACAATCCCACGGTGTCGTTCGACCGGATGCGCAACATGCTCACCCGCGCGGCCGAGATCCGAGAGAGCGAACAGCAGCAGATCTTCGACGCGCTCGACGAGATCCACGCCAGGCTGGCCCCGCTGGAGTCGATCGGCTCGGTGCGCAAGCGGCTCTCGGAGATGCCCGACCGCACCGAGGTCGGCGTGCTGGCCGAGCGGCTGGACGAGGCGATGACCAAGCTCGACGCGCAGGACGCGGCGATCGCGGCCATCGGGCGCGCGGTGGAGAGCATCGTGGACAAGCTGGCGACCCCGTTCGCGCAGCTCGACGGCAGGCTCGACGGGGTGGCGGGCCGGTTCGAGGGCGTGGCGGGCCGGATGGACGGCCTCGAGGACAAGCTGGCCAGCATCCACCGGCGCATCGACGAGCTCGACGGGCACCTGGACAAGCAGGACAACCGGCTCGAGCAGCTGCCCGGCTCGGTGCACGGCCCGGTGCGGGAGCGGATCGAGATCCTGGAGACCGCGCTGCGCGGGCGCATCGACGAGGTCGACGAGGGCGTGCACGAGCACCTCGACGGCACCAAGGACGCGCTGGCCAGGGCGGTCGGCGAGCAGTCGGACGCGATCCGGGTGGCGGTCACCGAGTCCGGCACCTCGGTGCGCGGCGCGGTCGACGAGTCGACGAACGCGCTGCACGGCCGGTTCACCGAGACCTCGGATTCCTTGCACGGCAAGCACGACGCGGCTGCCGCGGCCATCGCGGACCTGCGCGGCGCCGTCGGCGAGTCGCGCGACGCGGTGCACGGTCGCCTCGACGAGGCCACCGGCGCGCTGCAGGACGCGCTGCGCGAGACCAAGGAGACCGTCGACGCGAGCGACCGCCTGGAGTCGCTGGCGCAGCGGCTGGAGAAGGTCACCGCCCGCCTCGACGAGATGGCGACCCGGCTGGACACGGTCGAGGACGGCTTCACCGAGCGCCTGGGTGAGCTGGGCGGCGCCATCGAGCGCGGCCTGAGCAAGGTCGAGGGCACGCTGTCGCACCGCCCCGACGCGGACTCGGTGGAGTCGCTGGTCAAGCGCGGCAACGACGAGTCGGTCCGCCGCATCGGCGGCCACCTGGACGAGGCCATGGCCACCTTCGCCGAACTCATGCTCGGCGGCGGCCAGCCCACCCCGCCCCCGCCGACCACCCTCCCCCGCCAGGGCACCCGCCGCCGCTCCAACGGCAAGGGTGTGGTCCCCGCCGACAAGCGCGACGACAACGCCGACGACAGCGACATCGCCGCAGGCGCCTAAGAGCCGTTGATGGGGTCGCCCTCTCGCGGGCGACCCCATCGGTATCTCGCGCGGCTACCGGTTCCTTCGTGACGACCGGGAAGCGCTGGAATGTGTTGAGGGCAAGGAACGCCGCGACAGCGACAAAGCCACCGATCGCGGCGAGCCCGCCGCGATTGACAGGTCCGCTGCGAGTGGCGGGCCTGCCGCGACGCCGCGGCACCGATGGGGTGGGGTCGCTAACCGCGCCTAGAGCAAGCAGATAGGGCCGCCCTCATGGGCGGCCCTATCTGCTTCTTAGGCGGCCACCGGTTCCTTCGCGGCGACGGGGTTCGCCTACTAGACGCGGCGAGCATCGAAGGCAAAGGGCTGGCCACAGCAGCGGCATCGTCGCGCCACGCCAATCCGTAGGTGAGAAGCCCCCGAGGCGATCCACCCGCCTCCGCAAGTGGCGCCCGGTTCCCTACGCAGCCACCCGTTTCCCACGCAGCCACCCGTTCCCTACGCGGCCACCTGTTCCCTACGCGGCGACCGGTTCCTTCGCGGCGATCGGGATGTGCCGCAGGGTGCGGTAGGCGATGAAGGCGAGCAGCACGGCCACCGCGGCCGTAACCGTTGCCGTCACGGTCAATCCGTGGGTGAAGGCCTCGCGGGCCGCCGTGATCAGGGTCGGGTCGCCGGTGGCTGTTGCCTCGCCGAGGGTTGCGGGGCCCGCGGGGAGGTCTGCCCGGTAGATGGCGGTGCCGATGGTGCCGAGGATCGCCATGCCCAGTGCGCCACCGAGTTCGCTGGCGGTCTCCGACACCGCGGAGGCGGCGCCCGCGTGTTCGGCGGGGGCGGCGGTGAGCATCAGGTCGGACGTCAGCGAGGTGGTCATCAGCACTCCAGCGGCGACGCCGCCCGCGCCGAGCAGGAGGAGCCACAGCGGCGAGGTCGGGGTGAGTTGGGTGAGCACCGCGAATGCGGTCGCGAGGACGACCAGGCCACTTGCCACCAGCACGGCGACGCGGACCTTGCTCGACAGCACCCCGGTGACGGTCATCCCGACGACGACCAGCGGCATCGCGGCCAGCGACCAGAGCGCCGCGGTGAACGGGCGCATGCCCAGGACCAGCTGCATGTACTGCGTGGTGAAGTAGGTCGATCCGATAAAGCAGAACATCGCGACGACGTTGACCACCACCGCGCCGCTGAACGCGGGGACCCGGAACAGCGCCATGTCGACCAACGGGTGGGCTCCGGTGCGCTGCGCGTGCACGAACACCGCGGCCAGCAGCAGCCCGACGACGAGCGCGGCGACCGGGAGCGGTTCGAACCCGTCGACGGCCAGTTGCTTGATGCCGTAGATCACCGCGAGCACGGCGACCAGCGACAGCAGCGCGCCGCGCAGGTCGAAGCGGCCCGCGGCGGGGTTGCGGTACTCCGGCAGCAGGACCGGGCCGAGCACGAGCAGCAGCACCATGGCGGGCACGTTGATCAGGAACGCCGAGCCCCACCAGAAGTGCTCCAGCAGGAACCCGCCGACGATCGGGCCGATGGTGGCGCCCAGGGTGAGGCCCCCGGTCCACACCGCGATGGCGGTCTTGCGCTGAGCGCCGTCGTGGAACATCGCGCGGATCAGCGACAGGGTGGACGGCATCAGGGTCGCGCCCGCGATGCCGAGCAGGCCGCGGGTGAGGATCAGCACCTCGGCCGACCACGAGTAGGCGGCCACCACCGAGGCGACACCGAACGCGGCGGCGCCGATCAGCAGCAGCTTGCGCCGCCCGATGCGGTCGCCGAGCGCGCCCATGCTGATCAGCAGCCCGGCGAGCGCGAACCCATAAACGTCCATGATCCATAACTGCTCGGTGCCGCTGGGCTGCAGGTCGGCGCTGATGAACGGCAGCGCGAAGAACAGCACGCTGACGTCCATGGAGATCAACAAACACGGCAGGACGAGGACGGCGAGGCCGATCCACTCCCTGCGCCCGGCACGTCCCTGACCCATGTCCCACTCCCAGTTGTTTATGTCGTACGCACTTCTGTTTACGTTATACGCAGCTGTAGGGTGGGACGTCAAGCCGATCCAGGGAACGAGGACATGAGCGAAACCGGACTCCCGGCCAGCATCGAGGCGGCCTGGGGCGTGCGACGGCCCGCGCGCGGACCCAAGCGCGCGTTGAGCCTGGACCGGATCGTCACCGCCGCGGTGGCCGTCGCCGACGCCGACGGCCTCGACGGGCTGTCGATGAGCCGGGTCGCCGCCGAACTGGGCACCAGCGCGATGTCGCTCTACCGCTACGTCTCCGCCAAGGACGAACTGCTGACCCTGATGTCCGACGCCGTCTTCGGCGACGCGGCGGAGGTGACCCCCGGCGGGGACTGGCGCAGCGCGCTGACCGAGTTGGCCTGGGGCTGCGTCCGCGGCTACCGCGCCCACCCGTGGACGGTCCGCATCCCGATCAGCGGCCCGCCGGTGACCCCCAACCAACTGCGCTGGCTGGAAGCCGGGCTTGCCGCCCTGGACCCGACCCCGCTGACCCCCGCCGAGAAGATGAGCTCCCTGCTCATGCTCAGCGGCCTGGCCCGCAACGACGCCACCCTCGCCCACGACCTCGGCGACGCGGGCGACCTGATGCCCAACTACGCCAGGGCCCTGCGCCACCTGCTGCCACCGCTGGAGTTCCCGCACCTGTTCTCGATGCTCGACACCGAGGTCATGGCCCAAGACGACCACCCGGACGTCGAGTTCGCCTGGTCCCTCGACCGCTACCTCGACGGCCTCGCCGCGTTGATCACCGCGAAGTCCCGGTAGCCCGTACGATCCCGCGGGTATGGGCACCGCGAACGACACCGGAGGGCTGCCGTGCCGGTTCGGGCCAATGCCGCCGCTAGCGGGCGGGTTCCAGGACCGGGACCTGCCGCTCCCGGCGGCGGGCGAATGCGTTGTGCTGACCGGGAACGGCGGTCACGGCAAGACCCAGGTGGCCACCGGGTTCGCCGAACGCCTGTGGGCGGCTGGCGAGATCGGTCTCCTGGCATGGATCACCGCCGCGAGCCGCGACGACCTGGTCTCCGGGTACGTGGACCTGGCCAGGCGGCTGCACGGGACCGACCTGCCCGCGGACCGCGCGGTGCCGTGGGTTCTCGGCTGGCTCGGCGAGGCGGCGACGCCGTGGCTGGTCGTGCTCGACGACCTCTGGCACCCCGAGGACCTCGACGGCCTGTGGCCACCGCCAACGGGTCGCGTGCTGGTCACGACCCGGCGCCAGGACTCGGCGCTGCTGGGCCACGGGCGGCGCACGGTGGCGGTCGACCTGTTCACCCCGGAGGAATCCCGCGCCTGCCTGGCCGGGTACCTCCGACCGGAACTGATGGCGGGTGCGGGCGAACTGGCCGCCGAACTCGGCCACCTGCCGCTGGCGGTCGGGCAGGCCGGTGCCTACGCCGCCGACCGGCACCTCACCTGCGAGCGCTACCTCGACCGGTGGCGCGACAGCCCCAAGCCGCTGCGGGCGCTGTTCCCCGACAACGGGTACCGCACCGTGGCCACGACTTGGCGGCTGTCGATCACGGCGGCCGACGAGCTGGAACCCGCCGGGTTGGCGGGCCCGCTGCTGCACATCGCCGCCTTGCTCGACCCCAACGGCATCCCGACTTCGGTGCTCACCTCGCACCCGGTGCTGGAGTACCTGTCCCGCGGAACGGGGTCGCAGGTCGGCACCGATGACGCCTGGGACGCGCTGAGCTGTCTGCGAAGGCTGTCTCTGGTCTCGTTCGAGTCGACGAGCATCCGGGTGCACGCGCTGGTCCAGCGAGCCGCCCGGGAGAGCACCGGTCCGGGGCGGCTCGCCACCCACACCCTGGTCGCGGCCGAGGCCATCGCGGCGGCCTGGCAGGCGATCGAGGTCGACACCGCGCTGGCGTCCTCGTTGCGCGCGAACGCGGCCGCGCTAGCCGAGGCCGCGGGTCCGCTGCTGTGGCGGGACGGCGCCTACCGGGTGCTCATCAAGGCGGGCAGCAGCCTGGGCCGGGCCGGGCACTTCGCCCCGGCGCTGGCGCACTTCAGGGACCTGCGGGACCAGGCGGCGGGCCACATCGACGCGGATCACCCCGACTCGCTGACCATCCGGCACGAGATCGCCTACTGGCTCGCCGACACCGACCTCCCGGCCTCGCTCACCGACCGGTGCGCGCTGCTCGAAGACCAGATCCGGGTCCTGGGCCCCGACCACCGGCACACGCTCAACACCCGGTACAACATCGCTTACTGCCAGGCCAAGACGGGCGACGTCGCCGGTGGGATCGCCACGCTCGAAGCCCTGCTGGACAGCCAGACCCGAGCTCTCGGCGCCGACCACCCGCACACGCTCAAGACCCGGCACGAACTCGCCTTCTGGCGCGCGGTCGCGGGCGACACCGGGGCGGCGCTCGCCGAGTTCGCCGCGCTGCTCGCCCAGCAGACCAGGGTGCTGGGCGCTGACCACCCGCACTCACTGAGCACCCGGCACGAGATCGGACACTGGACCGCGGCAGCCGGGCAGGTCCGCGCCGGGCTCGACGTGCTCGAGTCGGTGCGCGTGGACCGGGTTCGGTTGCTGGGCCACGAGCACCCGCACACGAAGCTCAGCCAGGACACCGTCGCGCACTGGCGCGAACACCTCCGCCAGAGCGAGGCGTAAGCCGTACGATCTTGGGGTGGACGCCACGAACCGGATGGTGGGCGCGGTGGGCAATGCCGTGCAGGCCGAGCACATCCACGGGGGCGTCCACCTGCACAACACCGAGGTGCCGGACGTCCTGCCGTGCCGGTTCGGGCCGGTGCCGCCGTTGGCCGGGGGCTACCAGCGGCGGGAACTGCCGGGCGGCGGGTGCCTGGTGCTTAGCGGGGGCGCGGGCCACGGCAAGACCCAGATGGCGGCGGGGTTCGTCGAGGACCTGTGGGCGGCGGGTGAGGTCGAGCTGTTGGCGTGGGTCTCGGCGGCAACGCGGGAGGACGTTGTTGCCGCCTATGCCGACTTGGCCCATCGGCTGAACGGGCCCGACCTCGACGGCGACCGCGCGGTTCGCTGGGTGTTGGACTGGCTCGGGAAGACGGCGGTGCCGTGGTTGGTCGTGCTCGACGGGGTGCGGGATCCGCGGGACCTCGACGGGCTGTGGCCGCCGTCGCGCGGGCGGGTGGTGGTGACCACCCGCCGCCAGGACGCCGAACTGGTCGGCCACGGGCGCCGCCGCGTCGCGGTGGACCTGTTCACCCCCGAGGAATCCCGCGCGTGCCTGGCCGCCCACCTGGACCCGCGGCTGATGCCCGGCGCCGAGGAGTTGGCCGCCGAACTCGGCCACCTCCCCCTGGCGGTCGGCCACGCGGGCACCTACATGGCCGACCGGAACCTCACCTGCGCGCAATACCTGACCCGCTGGCGCGGCAAACCCCTGCGGGACCTGATCCCGGCGCGGACCTGGCAGCTGTCGATCACCCTGGCCGACTCGCTCGAACCGGTGGGCATGGCGGGGCCGCTGCTGCACATCGCCTCGACGCTCGACCCCCGCGGCATCCCCGTTTCAGCACTGACCTCGCCGCCCGTCCTGCAGTACCTGTCCACAAAGGACGAAACGGATGCCTGGGACGCGCTGAGCTGCTTGAGCAGGCTCTCCCTGATCACCTTCGACGCGACGACCGTCCGCGTGCACCCCGTCACCCAGCGGGCCATCCGCGAACAGGCGAAAGGCAGGCACGCCCGCGTCGCCGCGGACGCCCTCGCGGCGGCGTGGCCCGAAGACGACGCGGCGCGGTTCCGCGCGAACGCGGCCATTCTGGCCGAGACGGCGAAGTCGTCACTCTGGCGCTGGCGGGTGCACCCGGTGTTCTTCAAGGCAGGCAACAGCTTGGGCGCGGAAGGACATCCCGCTGCCGCGCAGGACTACTTCGCCGACCTGCTCGCCCAGGTCGGCCCGAACCACACCAGCAGCCTCAACCTCCGCCACAACGTCGCCTACTGGCGCGCGGTCGCAGGCGACCCCACGACGGCGATCGCCGAACTGGAGGACGTACTGGCCACCCAAATCCGCGTTCTCGAACGGGACCACCCGAACACGCTGAACACACGGCACAACATCGCCCAGTTCCGCGCGGAAGCGGGCGAGGTCGCGGCCGGGGTCCGCGAACTGGAAGCCGTGCTCGCGGACAAAGTCCGAACCCTCGGACCGGACCACGTGGCCACCGAACAGACCCGCGACGCCCTCACCAAGTGGCACGGACAAATCACACCCGAATGACCTCACCCACCAACGGAAGCGGCCGAGCAGGCCGCAAAACACCACCCCGCGAACCGCGCCTAGCCGAAATGGCGGCGGTTCAGGGACGGATGACCTCAACCACCAGCGGGCCGCGGGTGGGCGCGGTCGAACCGATCGTGAAAGCACCGTCCAGGGACGTCAGGGCGGCGGGAATGGCGTCTTCGGTGTCGGTGTGGAGTTCGAGGATGGGGTCGCCCGCTCGAACCACATCGCCGGGTTTGGCGTGGCAGAGGATGCCCGCGGCGGGTTGGACGGGGTCTTCCTTGCGGGCGCGGCCCGCACCCAGGCGCCATGCGGCCACTCCCACGGCGTAGGCGTCGAGGGTGGTCACGGTGCCGTCGGCGGGGGCGGTGATAGTGTGGGTGTGGGCGGGTGTGGGCAGTGGGGCCGAGGGGTCGCCGCCTTGGGCCGCGATCATGCGGCACCACACGTCGTAGGCCTGACCGGAAGCCAGTACCGCAGCGGGGTCCACATCGGACAGACCGGCCAGCGCAAGCATCTCCCGCGCCAGCGCCAGGGTCAGCTCGACGACGTCCGCCGGGCCGCCGCCCTGGAGGACCTCGACCGACTCGGCCACCTCGACGGCGTTGCCCACGGCGCGGCCGAGCGGGATGGACATGTCGGTCAGCAGGGCCGAGGTGCGGACCCCGTGGGCCGTGCCGATGTCGACGAGCGCGGTGGCCAGGCGGCGGGCGTCGGCGGGGGTCTTCATGAAGGCGCCGGAGCCGAACTTGACGTCCAGGACCAGTGCGGAGGCGCCCTCGGCCAGCTTCTTGCTCATGATCGAACTGGCGATCAGCGGGATCGACTCGACGGTGGCGGTGACGTCGCGCAGGGCGTAGAGCTTGCGGTCGGCCGGGGCCAGGCCGGTCGTCGCGGCGCACACGACGGCGCCGACGTCGGCGAGTTGCCGCTGGATCTCGTCGACCGAGAGCTGCGCGCGCCACCCGGGCACCGCTTCGAGCTTGTCGAGGGTCCCGCCGGTGTGCCCGAGGCCCCGGCCGGAGAGCTGGGGCACGGCGGCACCGCACGCGGCCACCAGCGGCGCCAGCGGCAGCGTGATCTTGTCGCCGACGCCGCCGGTGGAGTGCTTGTCCACGGTCGGCCGGTCGACCGCCAGCGACAGCACCTCACCGGAGGAGACCATCGCCGCGGTCCAGCGCGCGGTCTCCTCGGCGTCCATGCCGTTGAGGAACACCGCCATCGCCAGCGCCGACATCTGCTCGTCGGCGACCACGCCCCGGGTGTAGGCGTCGACCACCCAGTCGATCTGGTCGTCGGTGAGCCGGTTGCCGTCCCGCTTGGCGCGGATGACGTCGATGGCGGTGAACATCAGGCCTCTTTCGCGGGCAGGTCGTGCGGGCCGAAGGCGTGCGGGAGGACGTCGGTCATGGGTCGCGGGCCGTCCGGGGTGTCGACGAGGCAGTCGGGTCCGCCGAGTTCGTAGATGACTTGACGGCATCGGCCGCAGGGCATCAGCAGGTCACCTGTGCCGCTGCGGCAGGCGAGCGCGACAAGGCGGCCGCCGCCGGTCAGCCGCAGCTGGCCAGCCAGGGTGCATTCCGCGCACAACGCCAAGCCGTAAGAGGCGTTCTCGACGTTGCACCCGGTGATGATCCTGCCGTCGTCCACCACGGCGGCCGCACCGACCTGCAAGCCCGAGTACTGGCAGTAGGCCAGCGCAGCCGCTGACACCGCGGCGGCGCGCAGTGCGTCCCAGTCGACCGTCATACCGCCTGCCCCCGCCTATAGGGCTCACCGACGAACTTGGGCGGCCGCAAGCGTTGCGAGGCCAACCCGAGCACAAGCAACGTCACCACATAAGGCGCCGCGCCAACCAACTCTGGCGGCACCTCATCGCTCGCGAAGTACCACCAGCCGAATAGAACCCCGATCGCGGCAGCCACACCGGAAAGGACGTTGTGCCCCGACCGGTACTGGATGACCGCCACAACGACCAGCGCGATCCCCAACAGCAGCAAGAGGGCGTGCACAGCGTTAGAGCCCCGCAGCGCCATAGCGTCGGTGTACCCGAACAGCCCGGCGCCGGTGGCGAGCCCACCCGGCCGCCAGTTGCCGAAGATCATGGCGGCCAAGCCGATGAACCCGCGCCCACCGGTCTGCCCGTCGCGGAACTGCCCGGAGCTGACCGCCAAGAACGCCCCACCGAGTCCGGCGAACGCACCGGACGCCGTGACCGCGAGGTACTTGTACTTGTAGACGTTCACACCCAACGACTCCGCCGCCGAAGGCGCCTCACCGCACGACCGCAACCGCAGCCCGAACGGCGTCCGCCACAGAACCCACCCGGTAGCCACGATCAGCACCACGGCGAGCAGCGTCAGCAGCGACACCTGAGTCGTAAGACCGCGCAAGACGCCCGCGAGGTCCGACACGAAGAACCACCGCTTGTTCTCGATGGTCCCCATCAGGTCCGAGAACCCGGGCAACGTCACCTTCGCCGCATCCTCGATCCGCGGCGACTGCTTCTGACCACCACCGGGCGCGTCCGCGAAGTACAACTTCGACAGGAACAGCGCCGTCCCCGGCGCCAGCAGGTTGATGGCGACACCGGAGATGATGTGGTCGACGCCGAAGCTCACGGTGGCCACCGCGTGCAACAGACCACCGACGATGCCCAGGAACAGCCCGAACACCACGCCTGCCCAAGGCCCCCACTGGTAGCCCGCGTACCCGGCGCCGAAAGTGCCTAGAACCATCATCCCTTCGAGCCCGATGTTGACCACACCGGCTCGTTCGGCCCATAGACCGGCGAGAGCCGCCATGGCGAGCGGCACCGCTGCTGTCAGCGCAGCCTGCACGGTGCCCGAAGACGTTAGGTCTGTCGCGCCGCTAAGAGCGCGGACGGCCGACAGCACGACCAGGGCCGCCACAGCCACAACGAGATACACCATTGGCGACAGTCGTGCGCTGCGCCGAGGTGGAGCTGTCTCCTGCCCCACCGAGAGTCCGGCGGTCATGCGGACACCTCCTCAAGGGTCTTGGTGCGGCCCAGGGCCTCACCGACCTTGTGCTGCTCAGCGCGCACGCGGTAGCGGCGGACCAGTTCGTAGGCGACGACAACCGACAGCACGATCACGCCCTGCATGATGAGGACGATCTCGCGCGGCACACCCGAGATGTCCAAGGCGTTCGCCGCGTTGTCCAAGAAGCCCCACAGGAGCGCTGCAACCACCATGCCGATCGGGTGGTTGCGCCCCAGCAGCGCGACGGCGATACCGACGAAACCCAGTCCCGGTGGGAAGTCCAACGCGTAGGTGTAGGAGGAGCCCAGCAACTGCGGCATGCCCACCAGTCCCGCGACGGCACCGGAGAGCAGCATCGAGATGATGACCATCTTCCGCACGCTGACCCCGCTGGCGACGGCCGCCGACTCCGACAGCCCGGTCGCCTTCAGCTCGAACCCGAACTTCGTGCGGGACAGCACGAACCAGTAGAGGAGTCCGACGATCGCGGCCAGGATGACCAGCCCGAACACCTTCGTCGACGAGCCGGACACCTCGAACCCGCCGACCTGACCACCCTCGGTGATCTTCGCCGTGCCGATGTTGTTGCTGCCCGGCGTCGCCTCCGCGAGCCTGGCGGGGTTGAGCAGGTAGGAGACCAGGTAGGTGGCGATCGCGTTGAGCATGATCGTCGAGATCACCTCGGACACGCCGCGGGTGACCTTGAGCAGCGCCGCGAGCCCGGCCCAGCCCGCCCCGACCAGCATGGCGACCCCGATGGTCAGCGCGATCCGCAGGAACGAGGGCAGGTTCTCCATGAACGCCGCGCCCGCCAGCGCGGCCGAGAGCATCGCGGCCAGCCGGTACTGCCCGTCGACGCCGATGTTGAACAGCTTCATCCGGAACCCGATGGCCACGGCGACGGCGGCCAGGTAGTAGACGGTGGCGCTGTTGAGCGAGTTGACCAGGGTCCTCGGCCGCTGGGCCGCGGTGGCCATGGCGTCCACGGTGTCCATCGGCGGGTGCCCGGTCGCGGCGAGGATGACACCGCAGACCAGGGCGGCGAAGACCAGGGCGCCGAGGGGGGCGGCCAGGCCGAGCAGCAGGGAGCGGGGGGTGAGGTTGCGCATCAGTCTTCCCTCCCCGCGCCGGTCATCGCGGAGCCGAGCTGCTCCGGGGTCACCGCCGCCGGGTCGTGGTCGGCGACGAGCCTGCCGCGCAGGATCACCGACAGGGTGTCGGACATGCCGATCAGCTCGTCGAGGTCGGCGGAGATGAGCAGGACCGCGAGCCGCTCGGCGCGGGCCCGGCGGATGTGCTCCCAGATGGCGGCTTGGGCGCCGACGTCGACGCCGCGGGTGGGGTGGGAGGCGATCAGCAGCACCGGGGAGCCGCTCATCTCGCGGCCGACGATGAGCTTCTGCTGGTTGCCGCCGGAGAGCGCGGAGGCGTGCACGTCGATGCCGGGGGTGCGCACGTCGTACTCGTCGACGATCCGCTCGGTGTCGGCCTTGGCGCCGCGGCGGTCCAGCAGCGGCCCGCGCACGTTGGGTTTGCTCGTCTGGTGGCCCAGGATGCGGTTCTCCCAGAGGGTCGCCTCCAGCAGCAGCCCCTGGCGGTGCCGGTCTTCCGGGATGTAGCCGACGCCGGACTCCCGGCGGTGCCTGGTCGTCTCGCGGGTGATGTCCCTACCGGACAACGTGATCGTGCCGGAACTGCACTGCCTGATCCCCATGAGGGCCTCGACCAGCTCCGCTTGCCCGTTGCCCTCCACGCCCGCGATGCCGAGGACCTCACCGGCGTGGATGGTGAAGGAGACGTCGTCGAGCACGGTGCGGCCATCGGCGCTGACCACGGTGAGGCCGTCTACCGACAGGACAGCCTCGTCCGTGACGGTCGATTCGCGCAGCTCCGGGACCGGCAGGGCGCTACCGACCATCAGCTCGGCCAGCTTGCGCGCCGTGACGTCCTCCGGCGACACGCTCGCCACCGTCGTACCCCGCCGGATGACGGTGATGTCATCGGCGACCGACAGCACCTCGTCCAGCTTGTGCGAGATGAACAGGATGGTCAGGCCCTCGGCCTTGAGGTCGCGCAGGTTGCCGAAGAGCTCGTCGACCTCCTGCGGCACCAGGACCGCCGTGGGCTCGTCGAGGATGAGGGTGCGTGCGCCGCGGTAAAGGACCTTGAGGATCTCGACGCGCTGCCGCTCGCCGACGCCGAGGTCGTCGACCAGCCGGTCGGGGTCGACGCCGAGGCCGTAGGCGGCGGAGATCTCGCTGATCTTGGCGCGCGCGGCGGCGAAGTCGAGCCCGACGCCCTTGCGCGGCTCGCTGCCCAGGACCACGTTCTCGAGCACCGTGAGGTTGTCGGCCAGCATGAAGTGCTGGTGGACCATGCCGACCCCGGCGCGGATGGCGTCAGCTGGCGAGGAGAAGGTCACCGGGACGCCGTCGATGGCGATGGTGCCCTCGTCCGGCTGCTGCATGCCGTAGAGGATCTTCATCAGGGTGGACTTGCCCGCGCCGTTCTCCCCCACCAGCGCGTGCACGGTGCCGACCCGGACGCTGATGTTGACGTCGGAGTTGGCGACGACGCCGGGGAAGCGCTTGGTGATCGCGGACAACTGGACGGCTGGGGCGGGCGCACCGCCCGCTGGTGGCTCCGTTGACACTGCCGAATCCTTCGTCGCTGGCTGGGGGGACTCGCGGGGAATGCCCGACGGGCCCGGGGCCGCACGAGGCGGGACCCGGGCCCGTTGGGCGCAGAGCGGGTACCCGCTACTTGGTCGCGGGAACCTTGATCTCACCCGAGACGATCTTGGCCTTGTACTCGTCGACCTTGGTCTTGACGTCGTCGATCATGCCGCCGCTGGTGGCGTAGTCGATGCCACCGGCCTTGAGGTCGTAGACCTTCTCGCCCTTGGCGAACTTCGCGTCCTTCACCGACTTGATGAAGTCGTACACCGCGACGTCGACCTCCTTGATCATCGAAGTGATGATCACGTCCTTGACGTCGGCGAGCGCGGGCAGGTTGTACTGGTCGGAGTCGACGCCGATGCCGAACTTGCCGTTGGCCTTGGCCGTCTTGAACACGCCGTTGCCGGAGCCGCCCGCGGCGGCGTAGACGATGTCGGCGCCCGCGTCGTACATGCCCTTGGCCGCGGTCTCGCCCTTGGCCGGGTCGTTGAAGCCGGTGAAGTCCGGTGGCTGGGTCAGGTATTTGACCTGCACCGTGGCGTCGGCCTTGACGGCCTTCACGCCCGCGGTGAAGCCGACCTCGAACTTCTGGATCAGCGGCACGTTCACGCCGCCGATGAACCCGACGTTGCCGGTCTTGCTCTTGAGCGCGGCGACCGCACCGACGAGGAACGAGCCCTCCTGCTCGGCGAAGGTCAGGTTCGCGACGTTGTCGGCCTTGGGGTCGGCGCTGTCGATGATGGCGAACTTGACGTCCGGGTAGTCCTTGGCGGTCTTCTCCAGCGCGGTCGCGTAGGCGAAGCCGACGGCGATCACGGTGTTGTAGCCGCCCTCGGCGAGCTGGCGGAGCCGGTCCTCCTTCTGCGCGTCGGTCTCGCCTGCCGCGGCTTCGAGCTCCTTGATGTCGAAGCCGAACTCGGACTTGGCCTTGTCGAGGCCGCGCGCGGCCGAGTCGTTGAAGGACTGGTCGCCACGGCCACCGATGTCGTAGGCCAACCCGATCTTGAGGTTGGACGCGGCCTGGCTGGCACCGGTGGTGCCGCTCGTGCCGCCCGAGCCACTGTCGTTCTTGGAGCCACAGGCCGCCAGGGCGAGCCCCAGCGCCACCAGACCTGCCGCGAGACGAAGTCCTCGCACTCGACGCAAGGCTTTCTCCTTCCGGATCTCCAGGCGTCCTCGCCAGACGCTGTCGTTCCGCAGGACCGTACTCCCCGGTACGGGACTTTCCCCGGCGCGACCCGGGGCGTGACCCAATTGTTGGTTGCCGCCACCCGGCGTCGCCACCCGGCGACCCGACCGGGTGGTCAGCGCCGCACCGCAGGTCCGGCGGACCCCGACCTCCTGTCCAGTGTGGACACATAGGGGTCGCCGGTAGGGGTGCCAGGGGTCGAGCGGCGAAAAAGCGCGGAATCGATCCAGAACCAGCGCCACCCCCACCGGGTCATGATCGCGACCCTGCGTCACCGGCAGCGCCGGGGTGACCGGGGACAGTGGCCCCACCAGCGGGGGACGGGGGTCCGGCGCGTGTCTCGTCCGTCACAGAGGGGATCGGCGGGTTGGGTGCGCTCCGCTTGTCAGGTCTAGCATCCGTTGAGTCAAGACCCGTTTCGTGTGGAGTCCCCGCACGCCGCGGCACACCACCAGCGAGTCAACCAGAAACGCAGGAGGCCTGCTTCCGATGTCCGACTCGGCCATCGCCACCGAGCAGGTGGCGCCGCGCGGGACCCGGCGGACCGGGACCCTCTACCGCGGCGACCCGGGCATGTGGTCCTGGGTGGCGCACCGGATCACCGGGGTGCTCACCTTCTTCTTCCTCTTCGCGCACGTGCTGGACACCGCGCTGGTGCGGGTCTCGCCGAACGCCTACGACGAGATCATCGAGACCTACAAGACCCCGGTGGTCAACCTGCTCGAGGTCGGCCTGGTCGGCGCGGTGCTCTACCACGCGCTCAACGGCCTGCGGGTGCTGCTGGTGGACTTCTGGTCGCGCGGGCCGCGGCTGCAGAAGCCGATGCTGTGGACGATCCTGGGCATCTGGGTCGTGGTGATGGTCCCCGGTGCCTACTTCATGATGGAGCGCACCGTGCGCGAGATGTTCGGGGGCAACTGATCATGGCGCTCGCCCTGGACAAGCCGCGCGCACCGCGCCGCCCCGCCGCCCGCCGCGGCAACTTCGAGATGGTCAGCTGGGTCTTCATGCGGGTCTCCGGCCTCGCGCTGATCGTGCTGGTGCTCGGCCACCTGCTGATCATGAACATCCTCGACGGCGGCGTGCACCGGATCAACTTCGCCTTCGTGGCAGGCCGCTGGTCGAGCCCGTTCTGGCAGGTGTGGGACCTGCTGATGCTGTGGCTGGCCGAGATCCACGGCGGCAACGGGTTGCGCACGGTGATCAACGACTACGCGCGCAAGGACAGCACCCGGTTCTGGCTCAAGATCATGCTGTACGTGTCGATGGTGCTGATCCTGTTCCTCGGCACCTACGTGATCTTCACCTTCGACGCGACGATCCCGACCACGCACTGAGCGCGGCGCGCGCACCCACCACACCCGAGTCGGAAGAAGCGGTTGACCCATGCAGTTCCACAAGTACGACGTGGTGATCGTCGGGGCGGGTGGCGCTGGCATGCGCGCGGCCCTGGCCGCGGCCACCGAGGCCGGGCACGCGCCGCGCACCGCGGTGCTGACCAAGCTGTACCCGACCCGGTCGCACACCGGTGCCGCCCAGGGCGGCATGTGCGCCGCGCTGGCCAACGTCGAAGAGGACAACTGGGAGTGGCACACCTTCGACACGATCAAGGGCGGTGACTACCTGGTCGACCAGGACGCCGCCGAGGTCATGGCGAAGGAGGCCATCGACGCCGTCCTCGACCTGGAGAAGATGGGCCTGCCGTTCAACCGGACGCCGGAGGGCCGCATCGACCAGCGCCGCTTCGGCGGCCACACCCGCAACCACGGCGAGGCCGCCGTGCGCCGGGCCTGCTACGCGGCCGACCGCACCGGCCACATGATCCTGCAGACCCTGTACCAGAACTGCGTCAAGCACGGCATCGAGTTCTTCAACGAGTTCTACGTGCTCGACATCTGCCTCACCGAGACCGACTCCGGTCCGGTCTGCACCGGCGCGGTCGCCTACGAGCTGGCCACCGGCGAGATCCACGTGTTCCAGGCCAAGGCCGTCGTGTTCGCCACCGGCGGCTTCGGCAAGGTCTTCAAGACGACGTCCAACGCGCACACCCTCACCGGTGACGGCATGGGCATCATCTTCCGCAAGGGCCTGCCGCTGGAGGACATGGAGTTCTACCAGTTCCACCCGACCGGCCTGGCCGGGCTGGGCATCCTGCTCACCGAGGGGGCCCGCGGCGAGGGCGCGATCCTGCGCAACGCCTCCGGTGAGCGGTTCATGGAGCGCTACGCCCCCACCATCAAGGACCTCGCGCCGCGCGACATCGTCGCCCGCTCGATGGCCCTGGAGGTGCTGGAGGGCCGCGGCGCGGGCCCCAACAAGGACTACGTGCTGCTCGACTGCACGCACCTGGGCGCGGAGGTCCTGGAGACCAAGCTGCCCGACATCACCGAGTTCGCCAGGACCTACCTCGCGGTGGACCCGGTGAAGGAACCGGTGCCGGTGTACCCGACCGCGCACTACGCGATGGGCGGCATCCCCACCAACATCCACGGCGAGGTGCTGCGGGACAACGACAACGTCGTCCCCGGCCTCTACGCGGCCGGTGAGTGCGCCTGCGTGTCGGTGCACGGCGCGAACCGGCTGGGCACCAACTCGCTGCTCGACATCAACGTGTTCGGCCGCCGGGCCGGGCTGTCCGCGGCGAACTACGCGGCCAACCACGACCTGATCGACCTGCCGGAGGACCCGGCGACCGCGGTGCAGGAGCAGGTGTCGCTGCTGCTGTCGGACCACGGCCGCGAGCGCGTCGCCGACATCCGCACCGCGCTGCAGGCCACGATGGACGCCAACGCCTCGGTGTACCGGACCGAGGAGACGCTCAAGCAGGCGCTGCACGACGTGCAGGCGCTCAAGGACCGCTACGCCCACATCTCGGTGCAGGACAAGGGCAAGCGGTTCAACACCGACCTGCTGGAGGCCGTCGAGCTCGGTTTCCTGCTGGAGCTGGCCGAGATCCTGGTCGTCGGCGCCCTGGAGCGCAAGGAGTCCCGCGGCGGCCACGCCCGCGAGGACTACCCCAACCGCGACGACACGAACTACATGCGGCACAGCATGTTCTACAAGCAGGGCGACGGTCTCAAGAGCGAGATCCGGCTGGACTACAAGCCGGTGACCTTCACCCGGTACAAGCCCATGGAGCGGAAGTACTGATGACTGCGGCTACTGTGGATCGACCGTCCGGGGCGCGCGGGGACCAGCCACCGGTGCCCGACGGCGCGGTCACCGTCACCGTGAAGATCATGCGGTTCAACCCGGAGGTCGACTCCGAGCCGCGCTGGGAGTCCTTCGGGGTGCCCGCGCTGCCCACCGACCGGGTGCTGAACCTGCTGCACTACATCAAGTGGTACCTCGACGGGACGCTGACCTTCCGCCGGTCCTGCGCGCACGGCATCTGCGGCTCCGACGCCATGCAGGTCAACGGCGTGAACCGGTTGGCGTGCAAGGTGCTGGTCAAGGACCTGATGGCGGGCGGCGGCAAGCACACCACGATCACCGTGGCGCCGATCAAGGGCCTGCCGGTGCACAAGGACCTGCTGGTCGACATGGAGCCCTTCATGGAGGCGTTCCGCGCGGTCAAGCCGTTCCTCATCACCTACGGCAACGAGCCCACCCGCGAGCGCGTCCAGTCCGCGGCCGACCGCGAGCGCTTCGACGACACCACCAAGTGCATCCTGTGCGCCTGCTGCACCACGTCGTGCCCGGTGTTCTGGAACGAAGGCAGCTACTTCGGCCCCGCGGCGATCGTCAACGCCCACCGCTTCATCTTCGACTCCCGCGACGAGGGCGCCCAGGAACGCCTGGACATCCTCAACGACGCCGAAGGCGTGTGGCGCTGCCGGACGACGTTCAACTGCACGGACGCCTGCCCGCGCGGCATCCAGGTGACCAAGGCGATCCAAGAGGTCAAGCGGGCACTTCTGTTCCGCCGCTGAGTTGTCGCTCAGAGGCCGCGTCCATCAGGACGCGGCCTCTTTTAGTTTCGGCACCGCTTGCTCGGCCAGTTCACGCGCGCCATCCCCGGAGACTCTTAGGTCAACCGGGATGTCTGGGTGGAGTCGCACGAAAATCGCGGAACCGGTGACAAGCGCGGGACGGCCGCCTACGTGGTCTGTGTAGCTGGAGACGCTGTACAGACTGGCCTCTAGTGCCACCTCGTTGCGCCCCGCGATGCACTTGTCGTCCCTCTTGCTGGCCGCTAGGAGCCCACAGAGCCGCTCGGTGCGGGCACCCTTGGGCAGGTCGACCAACTTGCCACCGTCGCCCTTGGACGGCCTGGTGAGCACCGACCGCAACGCCTCCAACGCCCGATCCCTGACCGCGGCGTCCTCGGGCTCCACTGTCACGTTCACCGACGTCGTGCCCAGGTCCAGTCCAGGCCCCCCGAGCCGAACGGTGACTACCCGGTCTCCGCCGCGCAGTACACACGCCCCAGCAGCCGTGACCGCCGCGTCAACCGGCCCCACGACGTCCCCCCACCGCACGGCCTGGCACAAGACCTGCCCAGCGGTCTCGGGGAACACCTCCCCCAACGCCTCCCCGGTGACCAGGGCCACCGGCCGCACCCCGAACTCGGCCAACGACGTCACCGGCTCATCACCAGGGGCGGAACACCCCACCACAGCACCCACCACGAGCACGACCAGGAGGTTCCACCGCATGGCGGCGAGAATACCCAGGGTTGGATCACCTCCGGCACCGCTCGCCCAGCCAACTCGAGCTCGCCAAGGAGGCCCGGCACAGCTCACGATCGGGTGAACCCGCACCGATGCGTACTCCTGCGCGCGGCAGCACTGCCACTCTCCTGCACCGAGGAGAGGGGGCTCATGGGCTGGGAAAGCCAACCGCGCGGGCGGGACGGCAAGTGGGTCAAGGGCGGAGCTGGGGTGACTGTCGCGGCGGCGGCCGTGGGGTTGGCGGTCGTCGGCGGGGCGGGCGGGGCGGCTACGGGTGCGGCGGTGCCCGCGGCCAACGCGGCGGCGCGGGCTGAGGCGGCCGCGAAGCCGAACCGCGGTGCTCGCAAGACCAAGGCGGACGACGGTTGGCGCAAGCTGCGGCTGCGCAATGTCCGCGAGGCCACGGAGAACGCGCTGGACTGCGCCATCAACTCCTACGGCCAGGTCCGGGACTTCTTCCTGCGCAACCCCTGCGCGGACCTCGACCGGACGCTGTTCACCCTGGCCGATCCGGCGGGCAACACGTTCGTCGTGTCCGTGGCGTGGGTGCGGATGCGGTCCGCGAAGGACGTGCGGCCGCTCAAGGCGCTCATCGACACCGATGGCACCGGCAGCGTCAAGTCGCTCGGGTTCGACCTCCTCAAGCAGCAGGGCGTGCGGTTCACCGGCACGCCTTTCCGCTCCCGGCCGAGCAGGGATGTCCTGGTCGTCGCCGAGGGCGCTGCCGTGTCCGGGAAGCCGGATCCGACGATCTTCCGGCAGGCTGTCGACCTCGCGGCGGAGTTGCCCCGCTAGGTTCGGACCGCTGAGGACACCGTGCGGAACTCGATGCCCGCTGCCACCAGGCGGTCGATGAGGGCGGTGCCCATGGCGGTCGCGGTGGTCACCTGGCCCGCGGTGGTGGGGAGGTCGTCGAAGGCCAGGGAGAGGGCTGATTCGGCGAGCATCTTGGAGGTTTCGCCGTAGCCGGGGTCGCCGCCGGTGAGTTCGGTGTGGACTCGGTGGTCGCCGCCGGTGGCTATGAAGGTCATTTTGAACCAGGAGCGTTCGCGCTGGGCTTCGGTGGGGCCCTGGCCCGCGGGGTTGCGGTTCACCAGCCACTTGCGCAGCGGGGGCACCTGGGACGCGGCGATAAGACCGGCGGCGCCGCCGGAGATGGCCAAGGCGGTGGGCAGATGCTTAACAGCCAGGTGGTGGCCGTAGCTGAACTCCGGGCCGTACCGGTCCAGCGCGCGGGCGGACCGCAGGACCACCTGTGGGTCGATGGTCGGCAGCGGTACCGCCCAGATGCCCAGGTCGGTCACGCGCCCTGCCTTGCCCCTGCCGCGCACCTTTCGCTGCGACCTCGGCTCGACCTTACGACGCTCGGCAGCCGCCTTACGCATAGCGCCGAGCCGCGAGAACGCGTTCACGGCTGACTCGAGGGTCCCGCCGGAGATAGAGGCCGAGACGGTGAGGTAGCCGTTGACGGTAAGAGGCACGTCGGCCGGTAGCTGGTTCACGGTGTACAGCACGCCGAGGTCGTGGGGGATCGAGTCGAAGCCGCAGCTGTGCACGAGGCGCGCGCCGGTCTCCACCGCCTTCGCGTGGTGGCGCAGGTAGGTGCGGTCGACGAACTCGGGTTCGCCGGTGAGGTCGACGTAGTCGGTTCCGGCCGCCGCGCAGGCGCCGACCAGGGGATCTCCGTAGGTGATGTACGGGCCCACAGTGGAGATGACGACCCGGGCGGCCTCCGCGACGGCCCTCAGCGAGGCCGGGTCGTTCACGTCCGCGGTCAGCAACCCGACGCTGTCGACGCCGAGGCGGTCGCGCACGGCCTCCAGCTTCGCCCTGGTGCGCCCGGCGAGCGCCCACCGGGTTCCGGTGGGCGCGTGCCGCGCCAGGTACTCAGCGGTCAGCTGGCCGGTGAACCCGGTAGCCCCGAACAACACGACGTCGAACTCACGCCCGGTAGCCATGACCGCATCCTACCCATCGGTAACCTCAGGTCCAGAAGACGGCCAGCCCCACGTTGAGCACGACCAGCCCGCCCAGCACCGGCGGCAGCCAGCGCGGGTTCACCTTCTTGGCGGTGAACGCGAACGCCAAACCGAGGATGGCCACGACCACCAGCAGCTTGATGCCGAGCTTCATGTGGTTGTACTCGGCCCCGGTGAGCGGCGCCAACGCCATCAGGGCGATCCCGGTGATCAGCTGCAACCCGGCCCCGTGCAACCACCCCTTGTTCACCACTTCGGGCGAACGGAACTGCAGCAGCAGCGCCCCGATCAGGGCGCCCATGCCCAGCAGGTGCAGGAACACCAGCAGGTGTCTGACGAACTCCACGGCTAACTCCTCCTCCAGGCCCGCCAGCCGATGACGCCGATCATCGTGCCGAACAGCAGCGAAGCGGCCGTCAGCAGGGCGTGCACCAGGAAGAACCCGGTCGGCCCAGGCGCGAACGACCGCGGGTCGACCCAGATGTTGCGCAGGAACATGGGCCAGATCACCCACGACCACACCCCGAACCCCACCAGGAACAACGCTGCCCGCCGACTCATACCGGCAGTATCCAGCGCGGACGGCGGCTACCCACGTGTGGGTGACAGGCCGGATCGTGGCCGGATCGTGACAGGCCCTACCCTGCAGAGGTGCGCTTCGCAGCCCGCAGGACCGTGACCGCCCTCTTCGTCCCGCTGTGCGCCCTGCTCTTCGGGGCCACGCTCGCGACCCCGGTGGCCGCGCAGCCGGTGGTCCGCGGGGCCACGCAGCAGACGACGGGGGCCCAGGCGCCGACCTCGAACAGCGCCCAGTGCCAGAACCACGACCGGCCGCCGCCCCCGGTGGACACCTCCGAGGAGCCGCTGCCCGGCCAGCCGACGCCCGAGCCGCTGCCGGTGCCCAAGGAGCCGGTCGGCGGTACGCGGATGGGCGAGTGCGGCCTGGTGGTGCCCAACGGCGCCAAGGCGGCGATCGCGGGCGAGGTCACCTCGGCGTCCTGGGTGATCGCCGACATCGACACCGGCGCGGTGCTGGCCGCCAAGGACCCGCACGCCAGGGAGCGGCCCGCGTCGCTGATCAAGACGCTGCTGGCCGTGGTGGTGATCCGCGAGCTGCGCCTCGACGAGGTCGTCACCGGCACCCAGGAGGACGCCAACCAGGAGGGCACCAAGGTCGGCGTCGGCCCCGGCGGCCAGTACACGGTCCGCCAACTGCTGTTCGCCCTGCTGATGCGCTCGGGCAACGACGCCGCGCACGCGCTGGCCGGGCAGCTCGGCGGCGTGCCCGCGGCGCTGGAGAAGATGAACGCGCTGGCCAAGGAGATCGGCGCGCTCGACACCCGCGCCGCCACCCCGTCCGGCCTCGACGGCCCCGGCATGAGCACCTCGGCCTACGACCTGAGCCTGGTCTTCCGCGCGGCCATGAAGCACAAGGAGTTCGCCGAGGCCGTCGGCACCAAGTCGATCGACTTCCCCGGCTACGGCACCAAACCGGGCTACAAGGTCGTCAACGACAACAAGCTCCTCGGCCGCTACCAGGGCTTCACCGGCGGCAAGACCGGCTTCACCGACGACGCCCGCCACACCTACGTGGGTGGCGCCAAGCGCGGCAACACCCGCATCGCGGTCGTCCTCCTGCGCGGCGAGCTCAACCCCAACCCCCTGGCCGAGCAGGCGTCCCGCCTCCTCGACTACGGCTTCGCCCTGGCCACCGAGAAGTCCAAGCCGGTCGGCCAGCTCGTCGACCACGCCCCAGAAGCCCAGCCCAAGCAGGACACCGGCATCGGCACCACGTCGTCCACCCAGCCGCCAGCGGGAACGACGCAGGGCAACTCGGACACCGCCCTCCCGCCGGACGCCCAGCGCTCGGCCTTCGGCAACTACGGCGCCCCCCTGGTCGCGCTCGCGGGCGTGGCGGTGCTGGTGTCATTCGGACTCTGGTTCCGCCGCAAGCGCGCCCGCGCCGCTCGAGCCGCCCGCGCCGCCGCTGGCTGATCACACCTCTTACGCATAGAGCCCGCCCAGCTCCGAGGAGCTGGGCGGGCTCTTACGTTGAAGAAGGCCTACTTCCGGCGGCGGAGGGCCATGCCGAGGAGGGCGCCTACGCCGATCAGGCCCAGGGATTCCTTCAGGCGGGGGGTGCGGGCTTCCTCGACCACCGGGCGGATCACTGCGGGAGGTGGGGCCGCCGGGGGTTCTTTGACGATGTTCTCCTTGGCGGTGGCGGTCCAGGCTGTGATGAACAGGAGGAAGCGGGACACCAGGTTCGCGAACACCAGCAGACCGACGATCGGGCCGATGATGGCGCCGAGCGGGCCGCCCAGGACGGTGTTCAAGTAAAGGGTGCCGACCAGCTTGAGGATTTCGAAGCCGATCGCGGCGGCGAGGGCTCCGCGTACCGCGCTCTTGGCGCTCACCGGCCTGCGCGGCAACCGTGCGATCACCCATAGAAAGACGAGCCAGTTGGCGCCTATAGACAGCAGAGTGGCGACGATGAACAGCACGACTTTCGCCCACCCGTAGCCGCCCAGGCCTACTGCGTCGAGCAGGGTGTCGGCGAGACCGCTGCCTATAGCGCTGAGGCTAAAAGAAACGGCGAGTGCGACGCCCAAGCCCAGTAGGGCCAAGAGGTCCATCAGCATGCCGCGGAAGAACGGGCGCTGGTCGAGCTTTTGGCCCCACTGCGCGGTGAGCGCGTCGCGGAGGTTGCTCATCCAGCCGAGGCCGGTGTAGGCGGCGGTGAGCAGGCCGATGATCCCGACCTTGCCGCGTTCGTCGATGGCGGTGGTGACCAGGTCGTTCAGGGTTTGCCGGATGCTCGTCGGGGCGGCGCTGACGATGCTGTCGCGCAGGTCCTTCAGCGTGTCCGGCTGGCCGTTGAGCACGAAACCGAGGACGGCGACGCCGATGAGGGTCAGCGGGAACAGCGACAGGACGCTGAAGTAGGTGATCGACGCGGCGAAGTGGTTGCCGTAGCGCTCGGTGAACGCGTCGAAGGCCCGGATCAGGTGGTCGATGGCAGGCCGACGGGCGCGCAGCCGGGTCAGGGCCGACTCGTTCTCGGTCACCAAGGGAACTCTAGCCGCCCAGGCCGCGGCCGCAACGCGAAAGATCTTCGGACGAGCGGGTTTCCGCCCGGCCAATCGCCCGAACGGGGTCAGTTGTGCGGAGAACGGGTGATCATCGTTCTCCCCGGGGCCCGACACCCCCTAGCGTCGGCGGAATCCGTCTCTGCACCGATCATGAAAGGTCACCATGACCCACACCCTCCAGGGCGTCGACGTCGCCGACCTGGTTCCGTCGCTGGGCGCCCAGCACTCCGTGTCCGTCACCAACCGTTCCACTGTGGACGGACGCAACGCCGTGGTGTTCCAGAGCTCGCCGTCGCTGCCGGACAACGCCGTCCCGCTGGCCTGGCTGGCCCGCCTCTCCCGCCCCGGCACCACCGTCGCGCTGGAGTGGTCGCTGAACTACTGCTTCGTCCACGGCAGGCAGGGCAACCTCCACGACGGCGTCGACTACGGCCGCGCCGGAATCCTCGACGCGAGGCTCGCCCGCTACAACGTCGCCGGATTGTCCTATAGGGCGGGGAACTTCGGTTTCCGCCGCGAGCCGGGCAACCACCCAGACGGCGTTCTCGCCGTGTTCCAGGACGACACCGTGCCCGGCGCGGGCGCCTACCGCCGGGGCTGCGTCGGCATCGGCATGGACGGCGCCGCCACCTTCGTCGCCCCGACCGAACCGGGCGTCGACCTCACCTTCGACCCGCACCCCGAGTACTGGCTCACCCTGGCGCGCTACGCCGCGGGCGCCGTCGTCGACCCCGGCGCGACCGCCGCGGTCCGGCTCAGCTTCCCCGGCGGCAAGACCAGGGCCAACGCGGTGTTCACCGGCAGCACCTGGACCGTCGACTACAGCTAGGCGACTCGCGACTAGGCGAGGAAACCCGCCTTGTCGTACACCCGCGACAGCGTGGCCGAGGCGACCTCTCGAGCCCGCTCGGCACCGGCGCGCAGGACCTTGTCCAGCTCGGCCGGGTCGTCCAAATAGGACTTGACCCGGTCGCGCACCGGCGTGACGAACTCGGCGACGACCTCGCCGAGGTCCTTCTTCAGGTCCCCGTACCCCTTGCCCGCGTAGTCCGCCTGCAGGTCATCGATGCCCCGGCCGGTCAGCGCCGAGTAGATGCCGAGCAGGTTGCTCACGCCCGGCTTGTTCTCCTGGTCGAACACGACCTCCCGACCGGTGTCGGTGACCGCGGAGCGGATCTTCTTCGCCGAGACCTTCGGGTCGTCGAGCAACTCGATGATGCCGTTGGGGCTGGAGGCGGACTTGCTCATCTTCGCCCCCGGCTCCTGCAGGTCGTAGATCTTGGCGGTGTCCTTGAGGATGTAGGGCTCCGGCGGGGTGAACGTCTTGCCGAACCGCGAGTTGAACCGCTGCGCCAGGTCGCGGGTCAGCTCCAGGTGCTGGCGCTGGTCCTCGCCGACCGGCACGTACTGCGGCCGGTAGAGCAGGATGTCGGCCGCCTGCAGGATCGGGTAGGTGAACAGCCCGACGCTGACCACCTCCTGCTTGGCCGACTTGTCCTTGAACTGGGTCATCCGACCGGCCTCGCCGAACCCGGTGAGGCACTGCATCACCCAGCCCAGCTCGGCGTGCTCGGGCACCTGGCTCTGCACGAACAGCGTCGTGCGCGCCGGGTCCAGGCCCAGGGCCAGCAACTGCGCCGCGGAGACCCTGGTGCGCTTGCGCAGCAGCTTCGGGTCGTGCTCGACGGTGATCGCGTGCAGGTCGGCCAGGAAGTAGAAGGCGTCGTGGGTGTCCTGCAGCGCCACCCACTGGCGCACCGCGCCGAGGTAGTTGCCGAGGTGGAAGGAGTCGGCGGTCGGCTGGATGCCGGACAACACGCGCGGCTTGCGCTCCGGGCTGCTCTCGGTGGACACACCCCCAGTGTCGCAGGCACGGCCCCCGCCGGATGCGCTGGCCCAACCGGCGGATTGTGCGCACCGTCCCAAGGTGACAGGTTCTCGGCAGGCCAGCCGCGCCTCGCGCGCGCCCGACCGGCGCCTGGCCACCCGATCCCCGACCTGGAGGTTCTCCCGTGCACAGACGTTCCCGACTCCGCCTGCTCGGCGCCGCGGTGGTGCTCGCCACCGCCGCGACCGGTCTGGCGACCGCCGCGGGTCAGGCCAGCGCGGCCCCCGCGGCCCCGGCAGCGGCCGCGGCGGGGGGTGCCCACTTCGTCGTCCTCGGCGACGAGGGCCGCAACCTCGGCCAGGTCGAGCGCGCGGTGCGCGCCGCGGGCGGCACCGTGCTCAAGAGCTGGCCGCAGATCGGCGTCGTCATCGCCACCTCGACCAGCGCCGACTTCGCCACCGTCGTGCGCGGCAAGCAGGGCGTCCGCGGCGCGGGCGCGACCCGCAACCTCGCCGAGCTGGCCACCACCCCGCCCGCGGCGCGCATCGCCGCCGCGCAGGGCAACGCCAAGACGCTGGAGGCGACCGAGGCGGTCGTCACCAACGGCGGCAAGGGCAACCCGACCGACCCGGGTGACCCGCTGACGGTCAACCAGTGGAACCTCAAGTCCATCAAGGCCGACCAGGCGCACGCCCGCTCCGGCGGCAGCCCCAACGTCGTCGTCGGCGTGCTCGACTCCGGCATCGAGGCCACCCACCCCGACCTCGCCCCCAACATCGACGCGTCCCGCTCGGTGGGCTGCACCAACGAGGGCGTGCCGGACACCTCCCCGGCCGCCTGGGCGCCGACCACCAGCGACCACGGCACCCACGTCGCGGGCATCATCGCCGCGGCCAAGAACGGTGTCGGCGTCGTCGGCGTCGCGCCCAACGTCAAGCTGGCCTCGGTGAAGGTCGTCGACGACGAGGGCTACATCTACCCCGAGTACGCGATCTGCGGGTTCGTGTGGGCCGCCGAGAAGGGCATCCACGTCACGAACAACTCGTACTTCATCGACCCGTGGTTCCTGTGGTGCCGCACCGACGCCGACCAGCGCGCCGTGATCACCGCCGTGACCCGCGCGGTGAACTACTCGGCGCACCGCGGCGTGGTCAACGTCGCCGCGCTCGGCAACAGCAACTGGGACCTCTCGCACGACATCACCGACTCCGGCAGCCCGAACAACGGCACCCCGGTGACCCGCGAGACCGGCCCCGAATGCCTCAACCTGCCCAGCGAGATCGACGGCGTGGTCGGCGTGTCCTCGACCGGTGTGAAGAACGAGAAGTCCTACTTCTCCAACTACGGCATCACCGAGACCGACGTGGCCGCCCCCGGCGGTGACCGGATGCAGATCCCGACCACCCCCGACGCCAACGGCCGCGTGCTCTCGACCGTCGTCGGTGGCGCGTGGGGCTACAAGCAGGGCACCTCGATGGCGTCCCCGCACGCCGCCGGTGTGGTCGCGCTGATCCGCTCCACGCACCGCAACTGGCCCGCCCCGCTGGTCATCGGCGCCCTGCACGTCGGTGCCGACCGCCAGGCGTGCCCCAGCGGCGTGTACGACCCGGATGGCACCGGCGCTTGGCTGGCCACCTGCGAGGGTGGTCGCTCCGGTCGCGGGTTCTACGGCTCGGGTCTGATCGACGCCCTGGCCGCTGTTCGCTAGTTCTTACGCCAAGAGCCCCCCGTGTTCGCACGGGGGGCTCTTGCTTTGCTTTTAGGTGCTTTAGGCCCGGTTGTCGGCCTGGTGCGCCCGCCGCGGCGCGGGCACCTTCAACGGCGTCACCACGGGCACCGGCGCCTTGGTCGTTTTGCGCCTGCGCACGAGCCCCACGGCGAACCCACCGACCCCGACGATCACCGCCGCGATCCCGACCGGACCGGCCACGGTGAACGGCACGCTGCTCTCCACCGCACCCCCGTCAACGGCGGCCGAAGCGACCTGGTCGGACCCGAGTGCGAAAACCACCGCCCCCGCCGTGGCGACCGCCATGCGAGCCACCAGCGCGCGCGGAGTCCACGCGCTCACGAATCGACACCACTTGACACAGCTCTACCGTCCCTCGATTGGACTAGCACCATCGGCCTGGTCCCCGGAACCCGCGACCGATCGTGGCGGCCGGAACCGCACGTTCGGTTGACGCCCGCGAGACTAGCCCTGCACACGCCCCCCGGCGGCACGGGGTAGTCGATCACCAGATGGCCACGTGGCAGTCAGCGCAGTGGCGCTGGTCACCGATGCCCTGGTCGCGCGGCGGAACTGTGGGTAAGCGCGAGGTTGCTCGGGGTGACCCACAGGCGCCCCACAGACCACCTACCCGGGTGACCCCCAAGCGGCCCTGCCGCGTCAGGCGCCAGGCTCGGTCGGCGGCCAGTTATCAGAGGGCAGCGACGGGGCATGGTCACGCCAGCGGGCCGCACGCGGCGGCATAGAGCGTCTCCCTTGTTTCCAGCACCTGCTGCCGGAAGTACGGGTTCCGCAGACCAGCGGTGGTCACGACGTCCACCGGGCGTCCGAGCAGGGCCTCAAGGCCCTCCTTGAGCGAGAAGAAGGCGTCGAACTCGGGGCCGTCGACGAACTCGACGAGGACGTCGACATCGCTGGTGGCGGGGTTGAAGTGCACGCCGAGCGCTGAACCGAACAGGTCGAGCCTGCGGACCCCGGTCCGGCGGCAGAGGTCTTCGATCTGCGGCAACCTGGCCGCGACGAGCTCGTGCACGGCCACCACCTCAGTCGGTCGGCGGCCAGTTGTAGACAGCCGTGACCGGGGCGTGGTCGGTCCAGCGGGCGTCGTAGCTGGCGGGGCGTTCGACGGCGATGGTGGTGGTGCGGTCGGCGAGGCGGGGGGTGGCGACGTGGAGGTCGATGCGCCAGCCGGAGTCGTTGTCGAAGGCTTTGCCGCGGTAGGACCACCACGTGTACGGGCCGGGGCCCTCGGGGTGCAGTTGGCGCAGGACGTCGCGGTAGCCGGCTTCGGTGAACAGCTTGCCCATCCAGGCGCGTTCGCCGGGGGTGAAGCCCGCGTTCTTTCGGTTGGCCTTCCACGCCTTGAGGTCGATCTCCTGGTGCGCGATGTTCCAGTCGCCGCAGACCAGGACCTCACGGCCGTCGGCGGCGGCCTTGGCGCGCAGTTCCACCAGGTACGGCAGGAACGTCTCCATGAAGCGTTCCTTCTGGTCCTGCCGCAGCGTGCCGACCTCGCCGCTGGGCAGGTAGACGCTGCCGACGACCACGCCGGGGAACCACGCCTCGACGTAGCGGCCGCTGGCCTCGAACTCGGGGACGCCGAAGCCGACCCGGGTGGCCTCGGGCGCTTCCCGCGAGTACACCGCGACCCCGTTGCGCCCGCGCAGCAGCGTCGACTCGGCGTGCACCGCGTGCCAGCCCTCGCTGAACTCCGCGGGCAGCTCGTCGACCGGGGAGCGCACCTCCTGCAGGCAGACGACGTCGGCCTCGGTGGCGGCGAGCCACTCCAGGAAGCCCTTCTTGGCGGCAGCACGCAGCCCGTTCACGTTGACGGTGGCGACAGTCAGCACGCCACCACCCTATGACTAGCCGCAGTCGCGACCTTCGAGCGGCTTGAGGAACTCGTTGGACGCCCAGCGGTTCTCGCCGAGCTTGCGGTACCCGTTCTGCACGAGCTTGTCCGCGTCGCTCTCGGCGCCGCTCTTGAACTTGCCCACGATCTCCGCCGCCGCTTCCGGCTTGGCCCGCACGTTGAGCACGTCAGCGGTGACCGCCACCCGGCACCCGCCCACGCCACTGGTCGGCGCCGACTCGCCGTTGGGCGGCTCGACCCCCATCGAGTAGATGATCGCGACGGCGACGATGCCACCGCCGACGAGCAGGGTGCCCTTGGGCAGCAACACGACTCACACTCCACGGTGCGCGGACGGATCCCCTCCACGGTCCCGCACCCGCCCTGATGCGCGCCAGTGCCCGTGGCCGGAACCACCCACTGGAGCCAACGCCGGGCACCGTCAGTCACGGGCGCGCAACAGAACGGCCCCCGCGCCTGAGCACGGGGGCCGTCCAACGAGAGAGCGTCAGCCAGCGGCCTTCTGCAGGTTCTCGTCGAGGGTCGCGAGGAACTCCTCGGTGGTCTGCCACTCCTGATCCTTGCTGACCAGCAGCGCCAGGTCCTTGGTCATGCGGCCGCTCTCCACGGTCTCGATGACCACGCGCTCCAGGGTCTCGGCGAAGCCGGTGACCTCGGGCGTGCTGTCGAGCTTGCCGCGGTGGGCCAGACCGCGGGTCCAGGCGTAGATGGACGCGATCGGGTTGGTCGAGGTCGGCTTGCCCGCCTGGTGCTGGCGGTAGTGCCGGGTGACCGTGCCGTGCGCGGCCTCGGCCTCGACGGTGCGGCCGTCGGGCGTCGACAGGACCGAGGTCATCAGGCCGAGGGAGCCGAAGCCCTGGGCGACGGTGTCGGACTGGACGTCGCCGTCGTAGTTCTTGCAGGCCCAGACGTAGCCGCCCTCCCACTTCATCGCGGCGGCGACCATGTCGTCGATCAGGCGGTGCTCGTAGGTGAGGCCCTTGGCGTCGAACTCGGCCTTGAACTCGGCGTCGAAGACGGCCTGGAAGATGTCCTTGAAGGCACCGTCGTAGGCCTTGAGGATGGTGTTCTTCGTCGACATGTACACCGGGTAGTCCCGCTGCAGGCCGTACGAGAAGGAGGCCCGCGCGAAGTCCTCGATGGACTTGGTGAAGTTGTACATGCCCATCGCGACGCCGCCGTCGGGGCCGTAGTTGGCCACCACGTGCTTGACCGGCTCGGAGCCGTCCGCCGGGGTGAAGGTGATGGTCAGCTCACCGGCGCCGGGGACCTTGAAGTTGGTGGCCTTGTACTGGTCGCCGTGCGCGTGGCGGCCGATGATGATCGGCTTGGTCCAGCCGGGCACCAGGCGCGGGATGTTGGAGATGATGATCGGCTCGCGGAAGACCACGCCGCCGAGGATGTTGCGGATGGTGCCGTTGGGCGAGACCCACATCTTCTTGAGGCCGAACTCCTCGACCCGCGCCTCGTCCGGGGTGATGGTGGCGCACTTGACGCCGACCCCGTGCTGCTTGATGGCGTTGGCGGCGTCGATCGTCACCTGGTCGTCGGTGGCGTCGCGGTGCTCGATGCCCAGGTCGTAGTACTCCAGGTCCACGTCCAGGTAGGGGTGGATCAGCTTGTCCTTGATGAACTGCCAGATGATCCGGGTCATCTCGTCGCCGTCGAGTTCGACGACCTTCCCCTGGACCTTGATCTTGGCCATGAGCCGCGGTGCTCCTCTCGCCTTCTACGCCTTCAAACGGTACAAGCGTACTGCTATCCGGGCGCACCACGCCTGTGGGCGCGGTCACCCGGATCGTAGGCCGTCAAGGTATCCTGACAGACATGCACGACATGGACCTCCCGGGCCACCGCGGCGGCGTGACCGACCTGCGACCGCACTGCGACTGCGGGTGGACGGCCGACCGGCACTTCCGCGACCGCGAGGAGGCCACCGCGCACTGGTTCCGCGCGCACGCGCTGCCCGCGGTCGAGGCCGAACCGCCGAGCTGGCTGCTGGTCAAGTCCGACGTGCTGCGCGAGCAGGTGGAAGAGCTGATCAAGACCCGCCCGGCGGTCGCGCTCAAGCTGCTGCACGAGGTGGAGGCGTGGCACCGGCCGCTGACCCAGCGCGCCGTCGCCGCCGCCCGCACCTCGGGGGCGTCCTGGAGCGAGGTGGGCCAGGCGTTAGGCGTGACCAGGCAGGCCGCGCACGAACGGTTCCGCGACCTGGGCTGAGGGCCACTCGCTGGCCAGCATCGCGTAGACGGCCTCATCGGCCCACCGGCCGCGGACGAACTCGTTGCGCACGAAGTGCGCCTCCTTGCGCATCCCCAGCCGTTCGAGCAGCCGCGTCGAGGCCGCGTTGTCGGCGTCGAGCCGCGCGATCACCCGGTGCATGTCGAGGTCGTCGAACGCGGTCCGCACCAGCTGGGCGGCCGCCTCCGTGGCGTAGCCGCGGCCCGCGTGGTCGGGGTGGAAGATGTAGCCGATCTCGACGGTCCGGTGCTCCTCGCTGACCCAGGCCAGGTGCACCTCGCCCAGCAGCTCGCCGGTCTCGGCCAGGTCCACGGCGAGGATCACGCGGTCGCCCTCGGCGGTCAGCGCGGTTCGCGTCATCCGGTCGGCCAGCGCCGCCTCGGCCTCTTCGCGCGTGCGCGGACCCCAGTAGAGGTACTGCGTCACGTCTTCGCGCGACTGGGCGCGGTAGAGCTGGTCGGCGTCTTCTGGGCCGTAGGGGCGCAAAACGAGTCGGCGGGTCTTGATCGGAAACGGCGGGAGCGGCACCCCGCGGATCCTAGAGTGAGCGGCGTTCGTCGGCTTTCGAGTTTCCTGGGGGTCTCCGGTGTCGACCGGTCCTACGCACGCCATGAGCGGGCTCGCCGCGTGGGCCGCGGTCACCGCGCTCGCCGAGGGCACCGCCATCGGCAGCCTGTCGGCCAAGGGCTGGCTGGTCGGGGCCGTCCTGGCCACCGGGGCGGCGCTGTTACCCGACCTCGACCACCCGGAGTCGACCGTCTCGTCGACCTTCGGGCCGGTGACCCAGGCCGCGTCGAAGATCTTCAACACCATCAGCCGCGGCATCTACAAGGTGACCAGGACCAAGCGGGACTCCAAGCGCGAGGGCGGGCACCGCGGCTTCACCCACACGCTGGTGTTCGCGCTGATCGCGACCGTGGTGACCACCGCGATCATCCAGACCAGCCGGTCGTGGGCGCTGCCGGTGCTGATGTTCTTCTTCAGCGGGCTCGCGGTGCGCGGGATCATGCACAAGTGGTGCCCGCGCAACGACGCGCTGTGGATCACCGGGACGGCGCTGCTGCTCACCTACGCCTGCCTGAAGTGGACCGACCAGACCACCGCCGACGCCGCGGCCTGCGGGGTCGCGGTCGGCATCGGCTGCATCGCGCACTACCTCGGTGACGCGATCACCGAGCAGGGCTGCCCGATCCTGTGGCCCGTACCGATCGCCTGGAAGACCTGGTACCCGGTCGCCCCGCCGAAGTTCCTGCGGATGCGCACCGGCGGCCGGGTCGAGATGGCCCTGGTCGGCCCCGCGCTGACCGTGGTCGCGGTGTGGATGTCCGCGGTCGCGCTGCAGCGGACCGGAGTGCTGCCGATGCTCGACGGGGTGCCGCTCACACCGTGGGCCATGTAGCGCCGACAAGCGCCGCGGCCGAATTTGTCGGCCGATGACAAGTTATTCCGGAATTCGGTTCCGGTATTGCCCGCCGCACGCGCCGGCTGTTTCATTTGTCTTCCCCTTAGCTTGCCCGTAACACACCCGCCACAACGGAGCGGTTGTTTCGCCGTGCCGTTTTCCGGGCGTGGGCGTCCAGAGAGGAAGCCAGCGTGGAATTCGGAAGCGCACGACGGAGAGCGGCCACCGCCATCGGCGCGGTCGCCGCGCTGGTGGCCACCGGGGTGCTGGTCGGCTCCGGGACCGGAGCGGCGGCACCGCGGGAGATCACGCTCAACTACACCTGCCCGTTCCCGCTGATCGGCACCCAGCAGGTCAAGGTGACGGTCAAGGGCGACATCCCGACCGAACTGCCGCTGGGCACGCCGTCCCCGGAGTTCGTGATCGACACCGTGTCCAACGCGGGCCCGACCGCCACCCAGGGCATGAACCTGATCGGCGCGGTCACCATCGAGGGCAGCGCGGTCGCCAACACCGAACTGGTCATGCCCGGGTTGACCCTGCCGCTGGAGGTCCCCGCGACCGTGCCGGTGCAACCGGTCCCCCCAACCGGCCAGGACTTCATCGTCAACGCCACCGGCCGGGCCCCGTCGATCACGGCACCGCAGGTGGGGACGGTGCGGATCTTCATCAAGGACCTGCTGCTGCGCCTGACCCCGAAGAAACCGGACGGCACAGCACCACTGGGCACCTTCGACTCGGCGTGCTCGCAGGTGGCCGGGCAGAACAACCTGTTCGCGGAGATCGCGATCACCGCACCGGGGGACACGCAGGCACCGACCGCGCCGAGCAACCCCAGGGTCACCGACGTAGCCCAGAACAGTGTCACCCTCGCGTGGGACGCAGCCTCGGACAACGTCGCCGTCACCGGCTACGACGTCTACCGGGGGGCGATCCTGGCCGCTTCCGTCACCGGGACCTCGGCGACGGTCGACGGGCTGACCGCGGACACGGAGTACACCTTCACGGTGCGCGCAAAGGACGCTGCCGGCAATACTTCACCGGCGAGTGCCGCGGTGAAAGCCCGGACTTCCCCGGCTCCGGACACGACAGCACCGAGTGCGCCTGGCGGCTTGCGGTCGACCGGAACGACCCAAACGAGTGTCGCTCTCGCGTGGGACACGGCCTCAGACAACATCGGCGTCACCGGCTACGACGTCTACCAGGGAGCGACCCTAGCCACATCCGTCACCGGCACTTCAGCGACGGTTGAGGGACTGACCGCAGATACGGAGTACACCTTCACAGTGCGCGCGAAGGACGCCGCAGGCAACGTATCCGCCGCGAGCCCAGCGGTGACAGCCCGAACCTCGGCAGCTCCAGACACGACCGCACCAAGCACCCCCAGCGGCCTTCGCTCAACCGGCACCTCCCAGACCACCATCGACCTAACCTGGGACGCAGCCACAGACAACATCGGCGTCACCGCCTACGACATCTACCAAGGCGCGACACTGGCCAAGTCGGTCACCGGAACCTCGGCAACCATCGACGGCCTCACCGCAGACACCGAGTACTCATTCACCGTCCGCGCCAAGGACGCCGCAGGAAACACCTCCCCCGCAAGTGCGGCTCTAACAGTCCGCACCCAGTCCACCCCAGACACCACAGCCCCGACAGCGCCGAGCAATCTGCGCTCCACCAGCACGACCGCAACCTCAATTTCCCTAACCTGGGCCCCGGCGACCGACAACGTCGGCGTCACCGCCTACGAAGTATTCGAAGGAACCACAACCGTCGCCACCACCAGCGACACCACCACAACCATCACCGGCCTAACCCCCAACACCGAACACACCTACACCGTCCGGGCAAAGGACTCCGCAGGAAACATCTCCCCGGCGAGCGCGCCACTCAACGTCCGCACCCAACCCGCCCCAGACACCACAGCACCCACCGCTCCCAGCAACCTGCGCTCCACCGGCACAACGCCCACGTCGATCACCCTGGCCTGGGACCCCGCCACCGACAACGTCGGCGTCACCGGCTACCAGGTCTTCGAAGGCAGCACACCAATCGCCACAACCACGGACACCACCACAACCATCACCGGACTAACCCCAGACACCGAACACACCTACACCGTCAAAGCGAAAGACGCCGCAGGAAACACTTCCCCGGCGAGCGCACCACTCAAGGCCCGCACCCAACCCGCACCAGACACCACCGCGCCTACCGCCCCAGGCAACCTACGCTCGACTGGCACCACGCCAACCTCGATCACCCTGACCTGGGACCCCGCCACCGACAACGTCGGCGTCACCGGCTACCAGGTCTTCGAAGGCAACACACCAATCGCCACAACCACGGACACCACCACAACCATCACCGGACTAACCCCAGACACCGAACACACCTACACCGTCAAAGCGAAAGACGCCGCAGGAAACGCCTCTCCCGCAAGCACACCGCTCACCGCCCGCACCCAGTCCACACCGGACACCACAGCACCCAGCGCCCCGAACAACCTGCGCTCCACCGGCACCACCGATACCTCGGTATCCCTGGCCTGGGACCCCGCCACTGACAACGTCGGCGTCGTCGGCTACGACCTCTACCGCGGGGCAACACTTGCGACGAGTGTCGTAGGGACTTCGGTGACGGTGTCCGGGTTGGCCGCTGATACCGAGTACTCCTTCACCGTCAAGGCGAAGGACGCGGCGGGGAATGTTTCGGCGGCTAGTGCAGCGGTCACGGCGAGGACCAAGCCGACCACTGGGCCGCCGGTGGTCAAGTACGGCTACGACCTCACCGGTACCGGCAAGCTCCGCGCGCTCGACGGCTCCCTCCCGCTCACCGGCGGGATCGACGCCCAGGTCGTGCTCGCCACCGGGGCCGTCGACGCCACGTTGGCGCTCAACCCGACCACTGGGCGGTTCCGGTTGTGGGGGCTGGTGCCGGTCACCGCGCAGGTGCGGTTCGAGCAGGTCGGGTTGACCACCGGGACGCTGGCGGGTGGTGCGCTGAGCACGGTGTCGAACGTGGTGGTGAAACTGCCGAAGGTGAGCGTGCTCGGGTTCCCGATCAGCGCGAGCCAGGGCTGCCAGACCTCGACCCCCGCGCGGATCCCGCTCAAGTCCAAGCCCGGCTTCGACCCCATCCAGGGCGGCAAGCTGTCCGGCACCTACACCCTGCCCGCGCTGACGGGCTGCGGTCCGCTGACCCCGCTGCTCAGCGGCCTCGTCGCCGGGCCGGGCAACACCCTGGAGATCACCCTGAAAGCCAGCCGCTGACCGGGTGACCCGGCCCCACCGCCCCGCGCGGATGGGGCCGGGTCTGCCTCACCCGGGGTGCGCCCCCACCGCATCCCGAATCCGCTCCCCCAACCGCTCGTCGACCGACCTGGCGCAGTGCGCGCAGCAGTAGAACCGGCCCTCGACCTCCACCCCGTGCCCCAGGATCCGACACGAGCAGTGCTCGCACACCGGCGCCAGCTTCGTCGCCGCGCACTCGAAGCAGTCGAAGGTGTAGACCTGCCCGCTGACCGTCCGCACCTCGAACGCCATCCAGTAGTCATTGCCGCAGGTGTCGCAGATCGCCATCGGGGCTCCTCTCGTCCCCCCGCACCCTGCGCCCCAGCCCCGCCCCCGGCAACCCAGAACCCCGCCCCCAAGCCCAACCTGCACGATCGGGTGATTCTGCAACGCCATGGCCCCGGGATGAGATCTTGACGGTATGAGGCGGCACGTCCTGGTCCCCCTGCTGACCGCGGTCGCAGGGGTTGTACTCGCCCTAGCGGCTGTGGTGACCAACTACGCGACCGAGAATGTCCCGGAGTTCTTCAAGGATCCGTGGAAGGTCGGGCTGTCGTTGGCGGTGCTGGTGCTGCTGGCGGTGCTGATCGAGTTGATCATCCTCTGGCCCCGACAGGCCGACAGCGTTGAGCTGACACCAGGTCCCGCCGCACCCCGGTCGCTGCGGCCGCCGGCGGTGGGTGCGGTTGTGTTGCGGGGCCGGGAATCCGAATTGGCGCGGGCCGGGGTGAAGACCGGGCTGGTGGTGATCTGCGGGCCAGGTGGCATGGGGAAGACCACCCTCGCCGCCGCGGTGGCCAACGAGCGCGCTGGGCAGACGGTGTTCTGGATCCGCTGGCAGGACCCGGAGACGTTGACGGCGCTGATGATCGAAGTGGCGTGCACGTTGGGCCTGCCAACGGCCGCGGTGGACGCGGCCCAGAAGTCCGGCGCAAGCATCCCCGACCTGGTGTGGCGACACTTGTCCTCGGTGCGTCGGTGGACCCTGGTACTCGACAACATCGACGACCCCAGCGTGGTCAGCCCCGCCGAGCCGCTCTCCACCTACCGCGGCTGGATTCGCCCCTCTGACACTGGTCTCGTGCTGGTGACCAGCCGCGACCGCTCCCCAGACACCTGGGGCCGCGACGCCGACCTAGTAGACCTCTCGCCACTATCCCCACCCCAAGGCGGCCGAATCCTCCGCGACCTAGCCCCGCAGGCGGGCTCCGCCGAGGACGCCGAGGCCCTCTCCGCCCGCCTAGGCGGCCTGCCCTTGGCCCTACACGCGGCAGGAACAGCCCTAGCGTCGCCAACCGCCCGCTTACGCACCTTCACAGCCCTCACCGACAAGTCAGCCAGCGTGCTACCCCCACGCCCAGACGCCACCGACCGCGAAACCGCCCGCAAGCTAGTCGGCTACACCTGGGAACTCTCCCTGGACCACATCACCGACGACGGCCACCCACTGGCTCGCCCGCTGCTACGAGCCCTGTCCCTCCTGGCCGAGGCACCCATCCCCATCGCTCTCATCAGCCCGGCCCTCTCGTCGGAGGGCACCCAACCTGAGGTAGACGCGGCGCTAGCCCAACTACACCGCTACGGCCTGATCGACACCCGCGGCAAGCCGGTCCCGGTAGTCGTTCTGCACCCCTTGGTCCGCGAAACCAACCAACTGCTGGACAACAGCCTCCAGGCCACTGTCGATGCGGCCCTGATGGAGTTCACCACCACCACCGCAGCCGAGGGCCGCCCCGGCTGGCCCACCCTGCACCTCTTGGCGCCACACCTCGTCGCACTCACTGACCTGGATAACGCCGAGACGTTCCTCGACGCCCGCGACACCCTCGATACCGCCGCGGAAGAGCTTTCTGCTGGCGGCAATTCCGCTACAGAGACCATTCTCCGGCAGCGCGTCCTTCAGATCGAATCAGCCCACCTCGGCAACGATCACCCAGACACACTCAGTAGCCAAAACAACCTCGCCAACGCCCTCAATCAACTCGGCCGCTACAACGAAGCCACTGAACTGCACCTCGCCACACTGGAAGCATTCCGCCACTCACTCGGCAACAGCCACCCACGCACACTCAACAGCCAAAACAACCTCGCTGGCGCCCTCTCCAAACTTGGTCGCTACAACGAAGCCGCTGAACTACACCGCGCCACACTCGAAACACGCCGCCGCACACTCGGCGACAACCACCCACACACACTCAACAGCCAAAACAACCTCGCCAACGCCCTCCACCAACTCGGGCACCACCACGAAACAGCCGAACTACACCGCGCCACACTGGAGGCACGCCGCCGCATACTGGGCGATATTCACCCACACACCCTCGACAGCCAGAACAACGTTGCCAACGCCCTCAAAGAACTCGGACGTCACCACGAAGCAGCCGAACTACACCGCGCCACACTCGAAACACGCCGCCGCACACTCGGCGACAACCACCCACACACACTCAACAGCCAGTACAACCTCGCCAACGCCCTCCACCAACTCGGGCACCACCACGAAGCAGCCGAACTACACCGCGCCACACTCGAAACACGCCGCCGCACACTCGGCGACAACCACCCACACACACTCAACAGCCAGTACAACCTCGCCAACGCCCTCCACCAACTCGGGCACCACCACGAAGCAGCCGAACTACACCGCGCCACACTGGAGGCACGCCGCCGCATACTGGGCGATGATCACCCAGACACCCAGTCGAGCCGGAAGAATCTGGCCATCGCGGAGCGGAATGCGCGAAGGCGGTGGTGGCGCAGGTGATCAGCCGTTGCGGGCCTGGGCGAAGTTGTCGATCTTTAGTTTGCCGTTTTCCTCGGCGAAGGCGTAGACGTAGGGCTCTTGGCTTGTCTTGCCCTTTTTGGTGACGAACTTGACCTGGGCGGTCACCTTGTCGCCGTCGGCTTTGGGGTTGAGGAGTTCTACGGATTCCTGGTCGGCGTAGAAGCCGGAGAAGGCCTCGTAGCCCTTGGACTTGGCGCGGGCTTTGTCGGTCAGGAGTTCCCAGGCGGCTTGGGGGTTGGCGGGTAGGAGCGCGTAGTAGTCGCGCAGGGCGCCTTCCAACTGCTCCGCCGTCGGGCCGGGGGCGGCCGTGGTGGTGGGCGGCGGCGTTGTGGTGGTTGCGCGCGTTGTGGTCGGGCGTGCAGTGGTGGTGGGGCGGGCTGATGTGGTGGTTGTGGGCGCCGCGCTGGAGGTGCTGGCGGGGCCTGAGCCCTGGGGGGTGTTGTTCTTGGAGAACACGCTCGCCACGAGGATGCCGATCAGGGCGGCCGCGACGATCGCCAGGACCGTCAGCAGCACCGAGCGGACGTCGTGCTTCTTCTTGCGCTCCGGCGCGGGGGGCTGGCGGACAACGCCACCCGGAGGAGTTCGGGGCGGCGGGGGCGTGTAGTTGCGGGGCGGCAACTGCTGGCGCATCGGGCCCGACGGGGTGGGCTCAGCGAACGGGTTGACGTCCAGGCGGGTGCCGGTCACCGGCGGCAGGTTCGTCGGGCGGGGCGCGGGCACCGTGCGCTGGTTCAGCATGGCCACGGCGGGCAGGGGCTTGCCTGCGGCGACGGCCGCGAGGGCCTCCTTCGCCGCGGTCATGGTGGGTCTTTCGGTCGGGTCCGCGCGCAGCAGCTGCATCAGCAGAGCCGTAAGAGGCCCGGCCTGGCGCGGAGGCGTCACCTTGCCCGCGGCGACCGCGTACAGCAGCGCGAGCGTGTTCTCCGACAGCCCGAACGGCGAGTGCCCCTCGACGGCCGTGTACAGGGTCGACCCGAGCGAGAACACGTCCGCCGCGGGCGTGGGCGCCTCGCCCTTGGCGACCTCGGGCGCCAAGTACGCGGGGGTGCCCGCCAGCATCCCGGTGGCGGTCACGGTGATGTCGCCGGTCGCGCGGGAGATGCCGAAGTCGGTGATCTTGACGGTGCCGTCCTCGCCGAGCAGGACGTTGGCGGGCTTCACGTCGCGGTGCACGATCCCGGCCGCGTGCGCGGCGACGAGGGCCGCGGCGATCTGGGTGCCGATCCGCGCCGCCTCGACCGGGGCGAGGACCTCGCTCTCGGTCAGCGCCGTCGCCAGGCTCTTCGACGGCAGGTACTCCATGATCAGCCAGGGCTCGTTGTCGTGCTCGGCCACGTCGTAGACGGTGATCGCGTTGGGGTGCGCGAGCCTGGCCGCGATCCGGCCCTCGCGCATGGCGCGCTGGCGGGCCTCCTCGGCCTGGTCGGCGGAGAGCCCCGGCTGGGAGAGCAGTTGCTTGACCGCGACGGTGCGGTGCAGCCGCTCGTCGCGCGCCTGCCAGACCACACCCATGGCGCCGCTGCCGATGCGCGCGCCGAGCCGGTAGCGCCCCGCCACCAAGGTCTGCTCGCTGGTCATGTGCTGCCGCTCCTGGCTCACTGGGTGGTGGTCGGGGTCACGCTCGAGTTGTTGGCGTCGGTCGTGGTGGTGACCGCGGTCGTCGTGGTGGTGGTCGGCGCGGGCGGTGTGGTGGTGGTCGACGGCGCGGACGGGGTCGTCGTGCTGACCGCGGTGCTGGTCTGCTTCTGCGCGGTCGTGGTCGGGACGACGACCTTGGTGGGCCGCTCGGTCTCCGACGGCCGATCGCTGGTGGTGGGCACGACGACCACGCTGGGCGGGTTGTCGATCGGGCCGGGCTGGTGGCTCGGCTCGGCGCCGGTCTCGCGGTTGATGATGAAGAACGTTCCCACGGCCAGGATCGCGGCCAACCCCACCCCGGCGACCACCAGCGGCATCCGCGAGCGCGGCGGCAGCGGCGGGGGCGCGGCGACCGGTCGCGCCCGGCCGGTCCGCGGGTTGACCGCGGTCGGGTCGGCGGCGGCGACCAGGCGGGTGCGCGAGTCGGACGCGGTCGGCACCGGCGGCACGTCCGGGTCCTCGCCCCTGGCGACCGCGCCGAGCATGTCGCGGGCCTTGGCCGCGCTGGGCCGGTCGTCGACGTCGGAGGCGAGCAGGGCGACCAGCACGTCGGTCAGCGGGCCGGAGCCGGTTGGCGGGTTGATCTTGCCGGAGGCGACGGCGTGCAGCAGGCCGAGGGTGTTCTCCGAGAGCCCGAACGGCGGCTCGCCCTCGGTGGCCGCGTAGAGCGTGGAGCCGAGGGAGAACACGTCGGAGGCGGCCGACGGGTCGCGGCCGACGGCGACCTCGGGGGCCAGGTAGGCGGGGGTACCGGCGATCAGGCCGGTCTTGGTGACGGTGACGTCGTCGGAGGCGCGGGAGATGCCGAAGTCGGTGATCTTCACCGAGCCGTCGTCGCCGAGCAGGATGTTGCCAGGCTTGATGTCGCGGTGCACGATCCCGGCGGCGTGCGCGGCGGCCAGCGCGGCGGCGACCTGCACGCCGATCGCGGCGACCTCGATCGGGTCGAGCGGGCCGCGCTCGGTGAGCGCGATGGCCAGGCTCACCGACGGCAGGTACTCCATGATCAGGCAGGGGGCGCCGTCCTCGTCGACGACGTCGAAGACCGCGATGGCGTTCGGGTGGTGCAACCGGGCGGCGATGCGGCCCTCGCGCTTGCAGCGGGCCACCGCCTCCTCGGCCTCGTCCTCGGGCAACCCCGGTGGCAGCAACAGCTTCTTGATCGCGACCGTCCGGTTGAGCCGCTCGTCGACGCCCTGCCAGACCACGCCCATCGCGCCGCTGCCGATGCGTCGCTCCAGCCGGTAGCGCCCGGCGACCAGCCGGCCCTCGTCGCTCATCCCGACCGGAACCTCCCTTGCCCGCGAAGCGCCTCGCGGGCTGTTCGTCTACGGCGCGGGTGCGCGCCACCGGGCACACCCCCGGCACCGGCGTCGCCGGTTCGCCAACCGGGGGTGGCCGACCGTTCCAGGCTAGGCGTTCACGCAGCGCGCACGAACGCAGTCCCACCACCACGGGGGCGCCACCGGTGACCGCTACATATTGTCACAGGCCTGCCCCGAACGGGGGTAGAACAGCGGACCTCAGTCCAGCTGCGCGGACACCAACTCGGCGCCGACGATCCGCTGCGGCGCGGTCCTGGTGACCGTGAGTAGCTGCTGCACGCGCAGGTGAACACCGTCGCGCAGGTGCAGCCGCAGCACCGCGAGCACACCGTCACGCCGCTCGACCACGTCGAGCACCTCGATCCGGCTGACGTCGGTCCACGAGCCCAGGAACTCCCCGAGCGTGGTGCCCAGCACGTCGCCCGCGATGAGCTCGAACGCCGAGCGCGGGTTGATCTCGATCAGCCGGTAGTACTCCAGGACCAGCTCGCGGTTGGAGGTGACCGGGCGGGCGCCGCGCTCCCAGTGCGCCGGGCTGGTGTCGCCCCTGCGCTGGCCGCTGCTCGACGGGACCGGGCTGGTGGTGGTCGGCGGCGGGCTGATGCTGCCGGACGCGGCGCCGGTCGACTGCGGCTCGAACCGGGTGTCCGCGGCGTCGTCGGCGCCGGTGACGGCACGGCCGAGCTGGTGCGGCAGCAGGGCGCGCTCGCCGGTGATCTGACCGGCCGCGGCGACGGCACCCCTGGTGGCGTCCCGGTCGCGGGCGACGATGGTGGCAGCGGCGACCGCGCCGCAGAGGGTGACCACGGCGACGCCGAGGCCGGTGAGCTTGGCCAGGCGCGCGGCGCGCGAGTCGGGGTCCCGCTCGGCCGGGCCGCCCGCGGTCCTGGCATCAGCGGTCGGGCCGTCGGTGATCCGGTGGTCGACCGTCCGGTGCGCCGCGCGGTCCAGCACCACCCGCACCGGTTGGGGGTCCACCGTCGGGGTGAACACCGGCTCGGCGTCGACCGGTTCGCACTCGGCGTCCGGCCTGCGCTGGATCAGCTCGGCGACGCGAACCGACCCGGAACGCACCCGGCGCCTGCCGGTCGTCGGACGATCCACTGCCGCTTTCCTCCGCCTGACTCGCTCGTCGGGGCAACTCGTACCGTGCCGCCTTCTGCTCACACCAGTCTTTCTCGGCGCATCACCCGATCGAGGCGATACCTGGCCGTCAGATTCACTCGAAAGGAGCAGTGGTGACTCACTGCTCCGGCCGGATCCCGCCGGGTCGGGTGCGATCGGACCAACACCGGGGGCCGCGCGGTCCATCACCGCGACCCCACCCCGCCCATCATGCCCCACCAGGGCGAAGAGGTGAACCGAGCACGGGTTCCGGCGCTCACGGGGTCGTCTTGTCCGCGGTGATGAGCGGGTCCTCGCCGTAGGAGAAGGTCAGCTCGCGCTGCTCGGTGCTGACCGACCCGTCCTTGCGGAACACCCGCAGCACCGACCTGGTCCGCGCCCGGGTGGGGTCGATGACGATCCGCTCCACCTCGACCTTGGTCACGTCCGCGTAGCGGCGCTGGATCTGCTCCTGGCCCTGGCGGCGCAGGTGCCCGCTGGTCATCGCGAACGCGGCTCCCGGGTCGGCGACCACGTCCCGGTAGTAGGCCTCGGTGCGGTCGCCCATGGTGTCCGGGTCGTTCGACGGGACCACCAGCATCGGGGTGACCACGGTGCTGCGCGGCGCTGCGCCGGTCTGCGGCTCCGCTTCGAAGAACGTGCCCGGCCTGCTGTCGGTGGTGGACGGCCCGATCGCGGCCGAACCGGGTCCGGACGGGGCGGGGGGCGGCGGCTCGGCGGGCGCGGCGGCCGATTCCGGCGTGGGCGCGGTGCCCGCGGTCGTGGTCGACGGCGTGGCGGACTGGCTGCGGTCCGGGGTCGAGGTGAGCCCGGACGGGGCGTCGGTCAACGGGCGGGGGAACTGGCTGGGCAGGCCCGGCAGCGCCTCGATCACGTCGGGGCGGCGCGGGCCGGTCATCAGCGTCACCGCGGCGTAGGTGATGCCGAGGACGACCAGCATCGCCGAGGTGACCGCGAACCAGGCGGCGTGCCGCCACGAGCGTGGCGGGGTCACCGACGCGGGGATGCTGCCCAGGTCGAACTTGGCCAACCCGGTCGCGGGCCGGTCGACGCGCACGGTGGCGCCGACGACGGGCAGTACGTCGGTGTCGTCTGCGGCGCGCGCCGCGCTGTTGCGCGAGTGCGCTCCCGCACTGCGCACACGCCGAGCTCGCGAGCCGCAAGCCCGGTGCTTGCCGGGCTCGGCTTCGAAGCCGTCCAGCTCGTCCGGGCAGTCGCTCGACTCGTCGAGGTGGTCGTCTTCGGGGTCGGGAGCCATCGTGCTGGGACCCCGCTTCAGCGTTCGGCCGGTGTTGACGACCGGGAACGCTCCGGCCCGCGGGAGGACCTGGGGGTGCGCGCGGCAGCTCTGATCACGCGGAGAAGACTAAGCGGTCACGCTCCGTTGTTTCGCCTGCGCCGCTGTCGCCCGGGTCGCGCTACACGTTCGCGTGAAACGCGGCCGCGGTGTCCCCCGCTGGGTTCACTTGTCGGTGCGGTAGCGGTCCATGGTGGCGGTCAGCGCCTTGCCCGCGGTCGCGCCGGAGCCCGCCGCGATGAGGATCGCCACCACGTCGAGGAAGCCGCCCCCGCTGGTCAGCAACCAGGCGAGCAGCGCCCCGGCGGTGGTGATCCCGGCGACGGGCCACCGGCTGCGGACGTAGGTGGCGACCGAGTTGCCGCTCACCCCGCGTTTGCGCGCCGCCGAGTTCAGCAGCGCGAGGTATCCGGTGAGACCGAGGGCGGCCACCAGGGCGACGATGGCGACGAGGACCGCGATGAGATCCAACATGGTCCCAGTCTGCCCCACCTGGGCCACCGCCCAGATGGGGGAAGCCCCCTAGTCGACCCTGGTTGTCCCGGGTCAGCGGCCGAGCTTGCCCCGGCTCAGGTCCAGCAGCGCCAGCGCGAGGGTGCGCCCGGCCGGGCCCAGCTCGCGGTAGCGGGCGAGCACGTCCATCTCGCGGTTGACCACGATCCGCGGCCCACCGGCGGCCATCCGCGACGCGCCGATCGCCTTGGACACCTCCGCGCGCCGCTTGACCAGGCGCAGGATCTCCTGGTCGAGCACGTCGATCTCCTTGCGGAGCTCGGCCACTTCCTCGGGGGCGGGCAGCTCGACGCCCGGCTTGTCGGTCTCGGGCTCGGTCTTGTTCTCGGTGATCGGGCTCATCATCTTCCCTCGGTGTTGGATCGCACCAGGTCACGTTCCCGAAGCAACGGAAGCCCCGGGTCCGTGGACTCGGGGCTTCGCGGTGGGTTTGTGGTGCCTACGCCACTACGGGAGCCGGAGTCCGGGTCCCGTAGAAAAACTCGTAGCAGGTCAGCACCAGACGAGTTTGGCACACCTCGACGGCGCTGGGCGAGCAGTTGGGTGAATTACTGGGGTCGGTCGGGGGCCCGGTGGCGGCACAGGACTGTCGGGGGTGACCGGTACGGTGGTCGCCACGATGGAAGCTCTCTTCGACCTCCCCGCACCCGATCCCGGCCCGGCCCCCGAGCAGCGGCTCCCGGCGCGGGTGGCGGCACTGCTCGACGACCTCAACGACCACCAGCGCCGTGCCGTCGAGCACGCCGGTACCCCCCTGCTGGTGGTGGCGGGCGCCGGTTCCGGCAAGACCAGGGTGCTGACCAGGCGCATCGCCTACCTGCTCGCCGAGCGGCACGTGCACCCCGGCCAGGTGATGGCGATCACCTTCACCAACAAGGCCGCCGCGGAGATGAAGGAGCGGGTGGCCGACCTGGTCGGCCGCCGGGCGAACGCGATGTGGGTGTCGACGTTCCACTCCATGTGCGTGCGGGTGCTGCGCCGCGAGGGCAAGGCGCTGGGGATGGGGTCGAGCTTCTCCATCTACGACGCCGACGACTCGCGGCGGCTGCTCACCCTGGTGGCCCGCGACCTGGACCTCGACCCCAAGCGGTACCCGGCGCGGACGCTGTCGGTGCACATCTCGAACCTGAAGAACGAGCTCGTCGACGCCGAGACCGCGGCGCAGAACGCGGGCAACGACCTCGAGCGCCGGGTCGCCGAGGTGTACGCGGAGTACCAGCGCAGGCTCGGCCAGGCCAACGCGGTGGACTTCGACGACCTGATCATGCGCACGGTCGAGGTGCTGCAGGCGTTCCCCGACGTGGCCGAGTACTACCACCGGCGGTTCCGGCACGTGCTGGTCGACGAGTACCAGGACACCAACCACGCCCAGTACACCCTGGTGCGGGAGCTGGTCGGCAAGGGCGAGGACGGCCTGCCGCCAGCGGAGCTGTGCGTGGTCGGCGACGCGGACCAGTCCATCTACGCCTTCCGCGGCGCGACCATCCGCAACATCGTCGAGTTCGAACGGGACTACCCGGACGCGACGACCGTCCTGCTGGAACAGAACTACCGGTCCACGCAGAACATCCTCACCGCGGCCAACGCGGTCATCTCGCGCAACCCGAACCGGCGCGACAAGCGGCTGTGGACCGCGTCCGGCGACGGCGAGAAGATCGTCGGCTACGTCGGCGACAACGAGCACGACGAGGCCAGCTTCGTGGCCAACGAGATCGACCGGCTGGTCGACTCCGGGGTGGCCAACAACAGCGACGTCGCGGTGTTCTACCGGACCAACAACCAGTCCCGGGTGTTCGAGGAGATCTTCATCCGGCTGGGGCTGCCCTACCGGGTGGTCGGCGGGGTCCGGTTCTACGAGCGCCGGGAGATCCGCGACGCCCTGGCGTACCTGCGGGTGCTGGCCAACCCGGACGACACGGTCAGCCTGCGGCGGGTGCTCAACGTGCCCAAGCGCGGCATCGGCGACCGCGCCGAGGCGTGCGTGTCCGCCTACGCCGACCGGGAGCGGATCAGCTTCGCCGCGGCGCTGCGCGCGGCGACCGAGGGCAAGGTCCCGCTGCTCAACCCGCGCTCGCAGCGGGCGGTGTCCGGGTTCGTGGAGCTGGTGGACGGTCTGCGCCGGTTCGTCGACGACGGGCAGGACGTGGCCGAGGTGCTCGACGCGGTGCTCGACCAGACCGGCTACCGCGCCGAACTGGAGGCCAGCGACGACCCGCAGGACGCCTCGCGGCTGGAGAACCTGAACGAGCTGCTGACCGTCGCCAGGGAGTTCACCGAGGCGCCGGAGGTCATGGCGCCCGACAACGCCCCCGAGGGGATCGCCCCGGTCGAGCAGACCGGGCCCGCCGCCGGGTCGCTCGCGGCGTTCCTGGAGCGGGTGTCGCTGGTGGCCGACGCGGACTCCATCCCCGACGCCGAGGACTCCGGTGGCGTGGTCACGCTGATGACCCTGCACACCGCGAAGGGCCTGGAGTACCCGGTCGTGTTCAGCACCGGCTGGGAGGACGGGATCTTCCCGCACATGCGCGCGCTCAGCGACCCGGTGGAGCTGGCCGAGGAGCGCAGGCTGGCGTACGTCGGCATCACCAGGGCCCGGGAGCGGCTGTACCTGTCGCGGGCGATCGTGCGCTCGGCGTGGGGCCAGCCGATGACCAACCCGGCGTCGCGGTTCTTCGACGAGATCCCGCCGGACCTGCTGGAGTGGCGCCGGATCGGGCCGGAGCGCTCGGCGCCGACCAGGGCGACCACCTGGGGCGGCCGCTCGAGCCAGTCGGTGCAGGCCAGCAGGCAGCGGGCGTCGCCGACCAGCGGCTGGAAGGACGGCCCGTCGCTGTCGCTGGCGGTCGGCGACCGGGTCAACCACGACAAGTACGGCCTGGGCACCGTGGTCGCCGCCGACGGCCAGGGGCCGAGGGCCACGGCGACGATCGACTTCGGCACCTCGGGCACCATCCGGCTGATGCTGATCGGCAGCGTGCCGATGGTGAAGCTCTAGTTTCACTCTCCCCCGCCACCCGCCCCCACGTCCCCGCCCGGCATCGTTCCCGGCTTGGCGGGGCAGCGTTGCCGTGGGTCGCGGGGATTAGAGGGCCTGGTAGGCGGAGGTCAGGAAGTCGGAGTAGACCTTCGGGCCAGCCGGGGAGGTCCACGCCTGCTGGGTGAGCAGGATGGTGACCAGGTCCTCGGCGGGGTCGACCTGCCCGGACGTGCCGAGGCCGCCCTCCCAGCCGAAGCGGCCGGGCGTCTTGTGGATGTCGTCGCGGGCGGTGACGACGCTGAGGCCGAAGCCCCAAGTCGTGGTGTCGAAGAAGCCGTCGACCAGGCCGCCGCCCGCTTTCTGGGCCGCGGTGAGCTGGTCGGAGGTCATGGTCAGCACCGACGGGCGGGACAGGACCGGGCCGCCGCCCGCGCGCAGGGCGGACAGGAACGCGAGGTAGTCGGCGGCGGTCGAGACGAGGCCGCCCGCGCCGGAGCGGAAGGCGGGCGGGGTGCTCCACTGACCCTCTGGCGGGTCGTAGACGACGCGTTCGCCACTGTCGGTGTTCGAGTAGGCAGTGGCGAGCCGGGCGATCTTGTCGGCGGGGACGTGGAACCCGGTGTCGCGCATGCCGAGCGGGGCGAAGATCCGTTCGTCGAGGACGACGTCCAGCGGCTGGCCGGTCGCCCGTTCGATGAGGACACCGAGGACGTCGTAAGCGGTGTTGTACCACCACTTCTCGCCGGGGTGGCTCAGGAGCGGGATCGTCCCCAGTAGACGCATCGCCTCGTCGGCGTCCGGTGTGGACTGCGGTTGGGGCGGTCCCGGTTCGAACCCGGCCTCGGCGATGGCGGTCTGGACGGGGTACGTGCCGGGCATCGCCATGATCACGCCTTGCCCGAAGGTGGAGTTCATCAGGTGACGCACGGTGATGGGGCGCCGGGCCGGGACGGTGTCGTCCAGCGGGCTGTCGATGGCCTTGAGGACCCGCGGGGTGGCCAGTTCCGGGAGGAGGTCGCCGATGGGGTCGTCGAGGCGCAGGACGCACTCCTCGACCAGGGTCATGGCGGCGGCGGTCACCACGGGCTTGGTCATCGACGAGATGCGGAAGATCGTGTCGGCGCCCGCGGGGAGGTCGCCCAGGACGGTCTGGTGCGCCTGGCCGCCGTGGTCGAGCAGCGCCACGACGCCGGGGATGTCGCCGCTGTCGACGTGCCGTGCCAGGACGTCCCGGTGCCGAGCCAGCCTCACCTGATCCATGGCGGCCAACCTAGCCCACGTCGCACACGGGTTCGAGAAATTGTCGTACCCGTGCGGTTCACTGCTCACATGGCAGCGGGGGTTTCAAGCAATGGGGGTTTCAGGCAGCGTGATCGGGGGCACTCTGGGGGTGGGTCGGACTAACCGCGTGACAACTCAACAGCGGCGGTCAGAGCGCGATGCCCCGAGAAGCCAGCCACGGGGTGGGGTTCATCTTGCGCCCGTCCGCGTCCCAGATCTCGAAGTGCAGGTGCGGACCGGTGGACTGGCCCCGGTTGCCCATGTGCGCGATCATCTGGCCCGCCTTGACCTTCTGGCCCTCGCGGACGACGTAGTCGTTGACGTGGCCGTAGACCGAGACGGTGCCGTCGGCGTGCTGGACGCGGACCCAGAGGCCGAAGCCGCTGGCCGTGCCCGCCTCGATCACGACGCCGTCGGCGACCGACAGGATCGGGGTGCCGATGCGGTTGGCGATGTCCACGCCGTAGTGGGTGACGCCCCAGCGGGCGCCGAAGCCGGAGGTGAAGGTGCCGACGGCCGGGCGGACGAACTTGGGCCTGGCCGCTTCCTCCTGCTGGGCCTTGAGCACCGCGGCGCGCTCGGCCTTGGCCTGGGTGAGCCGCTCGGTGGTGGCCATCTTCTGGGCCTCGACCGTGCCGTCGGCCTGGTTGGCCAGGGCGAGCAGCTCGGGGGTGGCGGGTGCGTCACCGCCCATGCCCATCGCCGCCGACGCCTGGCGGGTCCCCGCCAGCGGGACGACCTCGTCCGCCGGGGAACCACCGCCCGCCGCGGCCGACTGCAGGGTCTGCCCAGCGGCCGCCGCCGCGAACGCGCCGACCGCCACAGCGGCGACGACGACGCGACCGCGCAACGCCGATGACGGCGGAGCGATCCGGTGGGCACCCTTGGCGCGGCGTGCACCGCGTTCGAGCGCTTCGTCGAGCGCGGCGAACTCGTGTTCGCCGCCGGTGGAGCGATGTCGAGACAAGACCTAGCCTTCCGCCTTCGGGGAGTCGGGCCACACCACCAGCTCGCGGGGGACGAGCTCGTTCGGTGTCGGACACCGGGCGGGGGACCCGGTTGAGCAGGCATCCGAGCCGGATTCCTACCCCGTCCTGTTCGTGACCAGACCGTGACAACGGACCCGGGGACAGTAACGGGGAGGCAGCGCCGCAGGCAACAGTGCTCACCCAGATCTCACCGGACACCATACGACCAGAACGCGGCACCCAGCGGCTACTACGCAAAGTTAACCCGAAGTCACACCTATAGTGTGAGCTGGGTCTCCCATCAATCGTCCATCCGGGTGGCAACCGAATTACCCCCGAGTTCGTCCCGGGCGGGCGCGAAGGTCACGACCCGGACACTGGACCCCTCGGAGCCCTCTGCTCGATGGGGCCGACTTGGCTTGCGTGGGGGCTCCGAGTCGCGAGCCGTCCCGCCCAACCCGACGACCGCCCCCAGGAAGCCGCCCGCCCAATGCTCGATGGGGCGGACTTGGTTTGTGTGGGGTGGCGGTGCCCGTAGCGTTGTGCGCGGACAGGGCCATGCTTTTCGGCCCCAGCTTTGCGGTCCTGCCACGGGTGGCGCAGGGGCCCCGCGCAAACCAAGTTCGCCCCATCGAGCACACCCGACCACGACGGGTCCGGGTCGCGAGCCCGCCCCATCGAGCCTGCCCACGCCACCACGATCCAGCGCAATGCCGAAGGCGAGCCGACGACCCGACGGCGCCCCCAGCACCCGCTTGCTAGCGTTGCCTGCGATGACTTCGCGGATCACCACCCCGTCCCCCGCTGACTCGCCCGCCGACGACAGAGCCGGGGCTCGGGTTGGGTGGGCCCAGAGTCCGGTCCAACTGCGGCTCGCCCTCGGCCTCGCAGCTCTCGGCGCTTTCGCCCAGATCGCGGGCATCGCCATCGGGCTTGTCGACCACGGGCCGCCGCCCGGTTTCTCCTCTTTTCCCCTGCTGCTCCTGCTCGCCGCGCTCCCCCCTGCCGTGGCGATGGGGCTCGTGGCGGGCAAGCGGCCCGTCGTGGGCGCGGGTGTCCTGGTCGGGGCCGCCCTCCTCGGGCCTGGGCGGCTGCTGGGCGATCTCCAGTTCCTGGTCGACCCCCTGGTGGTGTCCCGGCCGGAGATTATGGTTCCGACCAGCCTGGCTCCGCTGCACGCCGGTGCGGGCCTGTGGCTGCTGCTCGCCGGCCACCTCCTCGCGATCACCGCGGGTGTCTTGGCCGCCAACCGGGCTGGAGCGCCCTACGGGACTCCTTATGCCGCTGAGGTGCACGACGAGGTCAAGCAGCGGTCGCCGGTGGGGTTGGTGGCGGCGGTCGTGGCCGCGTTCGGGTTGCAGTTGGCACCGTTCTATTCGGGGAATGCGTTCCTGCTCGCCGAGGGGCTGATCGACAGCCCGTGGCTGGGGCGGTTCGCGCTGCTGGTCGCCGGGATCGGGGTCGTCGGCGCGGCGTTGGTGGGGACGCGCGGCGCTGCGGTCGGGGTGGTTCTCGGCGTGGCGGCGATCGCGGTTCCGCAGGTCGCGGCCGGGTTGTGGGTGGGGCTGCTCGAAGCGGCCCCCGGGCCTTGCGTGGCTCTGCTCGGGGTCGCGGGGCTGGCGGTGTCCGTGTGGGTGACGACCCGGGACGAGCAGGGGACCGATCCGGTGGCTGCGGTGCACCGGATCGCGGGCGTGCTCGGGGTCCTGTCCGGACTGTCGGGTATCGCCGCCGCGACCACCACCGTTCTGGCTGTCGACGGCGTCGAGCAGGAGACCTTCTCCAACCGGCTGTTCCTCCCGGCCGGGATCCTGGTGGCCGCGCTCGCCATACCCCTTCTGATCCCCAGGGTCGCGGCACCGGTGCGGCCCGCCTTCGCCGCCGCCCTCGCCTCGATCGCACTGGCCGGTACGTCCACTTTGGACGCGGTGGTGACCGCGACCGGCGTCGGCGCCCCCATCAGCACCGGCGCGGCCGTCTGGTTCACCGCGGCAGCCGTGGTGTTCGCGGGCGCGGCGACGATCACCGTGCTGTTCGCGGGCAACGCCGAGCGCGGCGAACCGCAGGACCGGCCGCTCGACCTCGCGCTGGTCGCCCCGCTGGCCGTGGCCGGGCTGCTGGCGGTCGGCGCTTTCGGCCTGCCCGTCGGCAAGGCCCGCGGGCTGGTGCCCCCGGGGATCTGGACCGAGTTCCGGCTCGCCTCCCTCGGCCTGTTGCTCGCCGTGATCACCGTCGTCGTGGCGGTGGCTCTGACGCCCGCGTCACGGCCGCACCGGGCGGGCGCGCTGCTGCTCGGCTGCGCGGGCCTGGTCGGGGTCCGCGCCATGGAGTACCCGCTGACCTCGGCCCGCGCGATCGGCTCGGTGCCCGGCCCCGGCCTGTGGCTGTCGTTGGCCTGCGCGGCCGCCCTGGTGGTGGCAGCGCTGATGGTGCTGAGCCGCCGGTGAGGGTGGTGCTGGTCAGCCAGGACACCGCGGTGGCCGCGGCGCTGCGCGACCTGGGGGTCGAGGTCGTCTACCTGGCGGCGGCGACCCCTGAGGCGCTGGTCAGCACGGCCATGCAGGAGGACGCCGATGCCGTGGCCGCGCCGGGCGCTCTAGGGGCGATCACCGCGCTGTTGGCCGACAATGGCGCCACCGACATAGCCGTGGTCGGCGTGGACTCGATCGCCGCCTGGGTCGTCGCCACGGCCGGTGAGTGAGCTCACCACCGGTCGTGACGGACCTCACCGGGTGCGAAGTGTCAAGCCCCATCCCACGTCGCTAGGGTTCCCGTGTCGTCAGACAGCGCGACCTCACCCAAGCCTGTCGTCCCACAGCAGCACGTCGACACCGTAAGTCAGGAGACTGTCGAGTGGACCTGTACGAGTACCAGGCGAAGGATCTCTTCGCCGCCCACGGGGTCCCGGTCCTGCCGGGCGACGTGGCAAGCACCCCCGAGGAAGCCCACGCGATCGCGCAGGGGCTCGGGCAGACCGTGGTCATCAAGGCCCAGGTGAAGACCGGCGGCCGCGGCAAGGCGGGCGGCGTGAAGCTCGCCGACGACGCCGACGGCGCCAAGGAGAAGGCCGAGGCGATCCTCGGCCTCGACATCAAGGGCCACATCACCCGCAAGGTGCTGGTGACCGTCGCCTCCGACATCGCCGAGGAGTACTACTTCTCCTTCCTGCTCGACCGCGCCAACCGGACCTTCCTGGCGATGGCCTCGGCCGAGGGCGGCATGGAGATCGAGCAGCTGGCCGTGGAGCGCCCCGACGCGCTGGCCAAGGTGCCGGTCGACGCGATCAAGGGCGTCGACCTGGCGACCGCGCGCGACATCGCGACCCAGGCCAGGATCCCGGCCGAGGTGCTGGAGCAGGCCGCCGAGGTGATCGTCAAGCTGTGGGAGACCTTCGTCAGCGAGGACGCCACCCTCGTCGAGGTCAACCCGCTGGTGCGCGACCCGCAGGACAAGGTCATCGCCCTCGACGGCAAGGTGACCCTGGACGAGAACGCCGCCTTCCGCCAGCCCGGCCACGCCGCGCTGGTCGACAAGGACGCCGAGGACCCGCTGGAGGCCGCGGCCAAGGCCAAGGACCTCAACTACGTCAAGCTCGACGGCCAGGTCGGCATCATCGGCAACGGCGCGGGCCTGGTCATGTCCACCCTGGACGTCGTCGCCTACGCCGGTGAGAAGCACAAGGGCGTCAAGCCCGCGAACTTCCTCGACATCGGTGGCGGCGCCTCGGCCGAGGTGATGGCCAACGGCCTGCACATCATCCTGGGCGACCCGGACGTGAAGTCCGTCTTCGTCAACGTCTTCGGCGGCATCACCTCCTGCGACGCGGTCGCCAACGGCATCGTCGCGGCGCTGCAGATCCTGGGCGACGAGGCCACCAAGCCGCTGGTCGTCCGCCTGGACGGCAACAACGTCGACGAGGGTCGGCGGATTCTGGCCGAGGCCAACCACCCGCTGGTGACGGTCGTCGACACTATGGACAACGCGGCTGACAAGGCCGCCGAGCTCGCGGCTGCGGGGGTCTGACCCAGATGGCTATCTTCCTGACCGAGAACAGCAAGGTCATCGTCCAGGGCATCACCGGCTCCGAGGGCACCAAGCACACCGCGCGGATGCTCAAGTCGGGCACGAACATCGTCGGCGGGGTGAACCCGCGCAAGGCGGGCACCAAGGTCGAGATCGAGGGCCAGTCGCTGCCGGTGTTCGCCACCGTCGCCGAGGCCATCGCCGAGACCGGCGCGGACGTGTCGGTCATCTTCGTGCCGCCGAAGTTCGCCAAGGACGCCGTCATCGAGGCGATCGACGCCGAGATCGGCCTCGCGGTCGTCATCACCGAGGGCATCCCGGTGCACGACTCCGCCTACTTCTGGGCGCACGCGGTCGCCACCGGGCACAAGACCCGGATCATCGGCCCGAACTGCCCCGGCCTGATCTCCCCCGGGAAGTCCAACGCGGGCATCATCCCGGCCGACATCACCGGCCCCGGCAAGATCGGCCTGGTGTCCAAGTCGGGCACGCTGACCTACCAGATGATGTACGAGCTGCGCGACATCGGCTTCTCGTCCGCGGTCGGCATCGGCGGTGACCCGATCATCGGCACCACGCACATCGACGCGCTCGCCGCGTTCGAGGCCGACCCCGAGACCGAGCTGATCGTGATGATCGGCGAGATCGGCGGCGACGCCGAGGAGCGGGCCGCGGCCTACATCAAGGAGAACGTGACCAAGCCGGTCGTCGGCTACGTCGCGGGCTTCACCGCCCCCGAGGGCAAGACGATGGGCCACGCGGGCGCGATCGTGTCCGGCTCGGCCGGTACCGCGCAGGCGAAGAAGGAGGCCCTCGAGGCCGCAGGCGTCAAGGTCGGCAAGACGCCGTCGGAGACCGCCGCGCTGGCGCGGGAGCTGTTCACCGCGCGCGGCTAGGGAGTGTTGAGCACTACCGTGGGGCCGGGCGCTGGTAGCGTCCGGCCCCACGCTCGTTCATCCGCCCGGGAACCGGACACGGTCGGGTGACGTCCAACGGGCAGGGATGGGCTAGCGTTTCGTTGGCTCTGATGTTTCTTCGTCGCTGAGGAGAGCACGCGATGACCTACCCAGGTGCGCCGGGCGGATACCCGGGGCCGGGACAACCGCAGCAGCCACCGCAGCCCCAGCCGGGGTTCGGCCCGCCGCCGGTGGCCTCGGGCAGCAGGTTCACCCTGGCGCAGACGCTGCACTTGGTCGTGCTCGGTCTCGGCGCGCTGAACCTGTTCCTCGGGTTCGCCCCGCTCGCGGCGTCGATCAGCTTCTACGAGGGCGGCTTCGGCTGGGTGCCCGGTCTGCTGTTCGCCGGTGGCCTGCTCGCGCTGCCCGCGGTGCTCGCCGGTGACAAGAAGGTCGGCGTGCACTCGGTCGCCCTGGTGCTCGGCGCGACGCTGGCGTTCCTGTTCAGCGTGTTCGCCAGCGACGGCGAGCTCAAGGCTGGCGGCATCATGGTGCTGATCTTCGGCTTGCTGCAGTCCGGTGGCGCCATCGCCGCGTTCCTGTTCGAGGCGGGCATCCTCAAGCCGCCCGCGCCCGCGCAGCACCACGGCCACTTCGGACAGCCGGGCGGCTACAACCCGCCGTCCGGGCAGTTCCAGCAGCCCTACGGCCAGCCGCCGGTGCAGCAGCCGCAGCCGGGCGCGCAGACCACCTTCGCCCCGCAGCAGGGCCAGTTCGGCCAGCCCCCGCACGCCCCCGGCACGCCGCCGGGTGGGTACCCGCAGCAGGGCTGACGCGCTTTCTCGCCGGAACGGGCGGGGTCACCGGGAAACCGGAGACCCCGCCCGTTCCGCGTTTCCGGGGTGGTGGCGGTGATGAGGCTGATCAACCTCGGCGCAGGTGGCTGCCTGCCGGGGGCAGCAGTGCCAGATCCGGGGCGGCTGCCCGAACACAGGAATGGCAGCCGGATTCGGCTGACCGCCACCGCCGCTGGGCGGGTGCCGTTGGCGATGTCCGCACCTCGCCGTCGTCGGGCCCGAGGCGGTCGGGGTCCGTCGCCGACCTCGTTTCCGGGCGTTCACCGGATTGGTGGGTGGCGGCGTGGCTGAACCGATCGGCGGAGCGCGGGTGTCAGAGTGGGGGCCATGCCGGACACCGACCTGTTGGAGGCCGAGGAGACCGACCGGGTCGTGATCACCCGGTCGCTGCGCGGGCGGGTGCTCGCTGTCGCCGCTGTTGGGCCGGTGCTCACCGGGTACGCGGCTGTGGCGGCGGTGTTGGCGCTGGTCACGGCGATCGCGGCGCGGGCGTTGTTCACCACGCCCGGTGTTCTGGCCGCGGCGGTGCCGGGCTGGCTAGCGGCTTACCAGGTGCCGGTGCGGATCGAGGGCCATGAACTCGGTGCTCTGCCCCTGTTGCCGACGCTGCTGGTGTTGGTGCTGGTGTGGCGGACGGCGGCTGCGGCAGCGGAACGGTTGGACGTGGAGACGCCGCGGGAGGCTGGGCAGGTGGTGGGTGCCGTTGTCGGCGCGCATGCCGTGGTGGGCCTAACGCTGGCGTTGTTGTGTTCGGGTGGAACGGTCACGATCGACCCCTTGGCGGGGTTGTACTACCCGGCTCTCCTGTCCGGTATCGCCGCCGTAGCCGGGGTGATTCCGCGCGCTGGGGTATTGCACGTGTTGTCCGAGCGGATGGACGCGGTAGCGCTAAGAGGCCTGCGAGCCGGTCTGCTCGCGGTGGCGGCACTGCTTGCCACGGGCGCGGTTGTGCTGACCCTGGCGTTGGCCCTGTCGTTCTCGACCGTGAAGGGCCTCTTCGCCATAGAGGGCCTCGGCGGCGGTGTCGGCATGTTGTTGCTGTCGCTGGGATATCTGCCTAACGCGGTGATCGCGGCCACGGGGTTCGCAGCGGGCCCAGGCTTCTCCTTGGGGACGGTTGTGGTGTCCCCTATGGACTTCTCCGGTGGCGTAGTGCCGCCGCTGCCGCTTCTAGGCGCCTTGCCGGAGCATGGTCAACCGTGGTGGTTGGTGCTGTTCGCGTTGCCCGGCGCTGTCGGGACGCTGGTGGGCTGGGTACTGCGCGAGGTCGACGAGTCACCCCGGATGCGGTTGCGCGCGGTGGCGGTGGCCTCCGTTGTGGTGGCGATGGTGTTCGCGGTGCTGGGTGGGGCGGCGGGCGGAGCGCTGGGCGGTGGCCCCTTCAACCCGTTGGACCTGCGGGCGGCGTGGTTGTCGTTGGCGCTGGTGGCCTGGGTCGCGGTCCCCGGCGGCCTGATCGCCTGGACTGCGGGACCGCAGCCCGAACCGGAACCAGAGCCTGATCCCGAGCCGGACGACGAGACCGACGAGACCGAAGAAGACCCCGACGAGGTCGAGGAACCAGAAGACCCGGTGGACGAGGCGGTCGCGGACGAGGCCGAGCCGGAGGACGAGCACGAGGGCGGGGACACAGCCAAGCCCGGGTCCTGAGCAAGATCGACTTCCCACGGCCTAGTCTGGGCGCGTCCTGGTCCGGCCTTCGCAGGGAGCACGTTGAGCGCTCAGTACCCGCCCGCTTCCCCAGCCAGGGTCGTCGTCCTGGTCTCCGGGTCCGGCACCCTGCTGCAGGCCCTGCTCGACGCGGCCGCGTCGCCGGACTACCCGGCCGAGGTGGTGGCCGTCGGCGCCGACCGGACCGGGATCGAGGGCCTGGCCAGGGCCGAACGCGCGGGGGTGCCGACCTTCTCGGTGCGCCTGCGCGACCACGCCGACCGCGCGGCCTGGGACGCGGCGCTGACCGAGGCGGTCGCGGCGCACCGGCCGGACCTGGTGGTCTCGGCCGGGTTCATGAAGATCGTCGGCGCCGGGTTCGTGGCCCGCTTCGGCGGCCGGACGATCAACACGCACCCCGCGCTGCTGCCCGCCTTCCCCGGCGCGCACCCGGTGCGCGACGCCCTCGAGCACGGCGTCCTGGTCACCGGGGCCACCGTGCACCTGGTCGACTCGGGCGTGGACTCCGGGCCGATCCTGGGCCAGGCGCCGGTGCTGGTCGAGCCGGGCGACGACGAGGCGGGGCTGCACGAGCGCGTCAAGGTGGTGGAGCGGCGGCTGCTGGTGGACGTGGTCGCCGGGATGGCCGCCGAGGGCTACACCGTGGACGGACGAAAGGTGAGCATCCCGTGAGCGTTACCGAGGCGGCCCAGCGGCGGCGGATCCGCCGCGCGCTGATCGGCGTGTCGGACAAGAGCGGCCTGCTGGAGCTGGCGACCGGCCTGCACGCGGCCGGGGTGGAGATCGTGTCCACCGGCGGCACCGCGAAGACCATCGCCGACGCCGGGGTCCCGGTGACGCCGGTGGAGGAGGTGACCGGGTTCCCCGAGTCGCTGGGCGGCCGGGTCAAGACGCTGCACCCGAGGGTGCACGCCGGGCTGCTGGCCGACATGCGCGACCCGGCGCACGTGGCGCAGCTCGACCAGCTGGAGATCGCCCCGTTCGACCTGCTGGTGGTGAACCTGTACCCGTTCGTCAAGACGGTGTCCTCGGGTGCCTCGCCGGAGGAGTGCGTCGAGCAGATCGATATCGGCGGTCCGGCGATGGTGCGCGCGGCGGCGAAGAACCACGCCAGCGTGGCCGTTGTCGTCGACCCCGCGAGGTACTCGTGGCTGTTGGAGCAGGTCGCGGCTGGCGGCTTCACCTTGGCCGACAGGCAGTCCTTGGCCGCTGCGGCCTATAGGCACACCGCGTCCTACGACGTCGCTGTGGCGTCGTGGATCGGCAACGTCCTCGCCCCCGATGACGAGGGGTCGGGCTTCCCGGGCTGGGTCGGCGCCACCTGGGAGCGGAAGAACGTCTTGCGCTACGGCGAGAACCCGCACCAGAGCGCGGCTCTATACGTGCAAGGGGACGGGTCGTCCGGGCTGGCCACTGCGACCCAGCTGCACGGCAAAGACATGTCGTACAACAACTACGTCGACGCGGACGCCGCTTGGCGGGCCGCGCACGACCACGCGTCGGCGTGCGTGGCGATCATCAAACACGCCAACCCGTGCGGTATCGCGGTGTCCGACGTGGACATCGCGCAGGCGCACCGCAACGCGCACGCCTGCGACCCGACCAGCGCGTTCGGCGGCGTGATCGCGGCCAACCGCGAGGTCAGCGTGGCCATGGCCGAGCAGGTGGCGGAGATCTTCACCGAGGTCGTCGTCGCCCCCGCCTACGCCGACGGCGCGGTGGAGGTGCTGACCCGCAAGAAGAACATCCGGATCCTGCTCGCCGAGCCGCCGCGCCGGTCGGGTGCCGAGCTGCGGCCGGTGTCGGGCGGGCTGCTCCTGCAGACCATCGACACCCTCGACGCCGAGGGCGACGACCCGGCCAAGTGGACGCTGGCGACCGGTGCGGCGGTGGACGACGCCACCCTCGCCGACCTGGCCTTCGCCTGGCGGGCCTGCCGCGCGGTGAAGTCGAACGCGATCCTGATCGCCAAGGACGGCGCCACCGTCGGCGCGGGCATGGGGCAGGTCAACCGGGTGGACGCCGCTCGGCTCGCGGTGTCGCGCGCCGGGGACCGCACGGTCGGCGCGGTCGCCGCGTCGGACGCGTTCTTCCCGTTCCCGGACGGTCTTGAGGTCCTCGTGGCGGCCGGGGTGCGCGCGATCGTGCAGCCCGGTGGTTCGGTTCGCGACGCCGAGGTCATCGCGGCCGCCGAGGCAGCCGGGGTGTCGCTGTACCTGACCGGTACCCGGCACTTCGCGCACTGACGTGGTGGGGGCGAGGGTTCCTCGCCCCCACTTTCAGCCTTCGAGGATGCGGCGGGTCTGCCTGCCGGTGGCGACGAGGTCGCCGTTGCGGTCCCACACCTCGCTGCCGTCAACGCACCAGCCCGCGTTCGCGTGCTCGGTGTGGATGCGCGCGAAGGCCCACTCACCCGCGTTGAAGGTGTGCGCCGCCTCGGTGAAGTGCACGGCCAGTTCCACGGTGGGGATGGGTACCGGGGTAGTGCGCGTCGCATAGAGGGCTGGCGCCAGCACGTCCAACAACACCGTTGCCGCCGACTCTGGCCGCGCGGGCGGATTGATCAGGCGGACCCAAGAGGTCAGGACTGGGCTATCACCGCCGCTTAGCGGAACGCCGCCTACAGGCCGGAACTCGATGTGCTGCGCGAAGGGCACCAACCCCGGCGGCAGCGTGAACGGCTCCAGGTCCTCGACATCAGGGATGCCTTGAAGGGCCAGGGCTGGGCTCTTAGGGCCGCTATCCCCGCCGCCGAAGGTTCCGGTGGCGAGCAAGGCAAGCTTGTCCCCCGCCTCTAGGCGCGCGGTGACGGTGGAGCTGCTGCGGCCCGCCTTGATCAGGTCGGCCGATACGCGCACCTCGTCGGACCGGACGGCGGCGAGGAAGGACGCGTGCAGCGCCCGCGCCGGGAGTCCCGGGACGCGCCTACCGGCGTGTTCGAGGGCGATGCCCGCCAGCAGGCCGCCGTGGGCCCCGGTCCACGAGCGCCAACTCTCGTCCACGCGCTCGACGTCGACCAGCGCGGTCATCGCTACCCCCAGCTCAGTGGTTTTGTGCAACTGACCATAGTCCGAGGTGGCGGCCGGTGCGCGGAGATCTGCGTCATGCCGGGAGTCCTGTGTGCACGGGTTTGACAGGCCGCCGGTCTGGGGTATTCTTCCGATGTCGAACACACGTTCGAATCCGGGCGGTCGGAGTCGAGGCCAACCACCCGGAACCGCCGTCTCCCCACGGTGAAGCGCGCGCGACTTGAGCGGCGCTCGTGCCGATCTGTGGAGGTAACCGCGGTGTGGTCGCTATCCGCTCCCGACGCGGGGAAGTACCCGGGAGCGGGTAGCGGCCACTTTTTACTGTCACCCCCGGTAGGCGTGCCCGTGGCGCGCCCACCCCGTCTCGCGGCGGCTGAGCATGTCGGCGCATCCGAGCCCACACCCCCTTCGCGTCGAACCGGGCACCCTCGCCGGTCCGCGCGTCCTTCCCGTCCACCCCGAACTGGCCGACCTCTTCCCCTGGGGTGGCCTCCGGCGTGGCGGCACAGTCTCGGTACAGGGGTCTTCCGGGCTCTTGCTCGCCCTGCTCGCCGAAGCCAGCTCGCAGGGGGCCTGGACAGCCGTGGTCGGCATGCCGGACCTCGGGGTGCTGGCCGCCGCCGAGATGGGCATGGCCGTCGAGCGGACCGCACTGGTCCCCCGCCCCGGCGGCGAGCTCGCCGCCGTCGTCGCGGCGCTGCTGGACGGCTTCGACCTGGTGGCCGTGGCCGCCAACCGGATCGGCGACCCGTTGGCCCGCAAGCTGTCGGCGCGCGCCCGCAACCGGGGCGCGGCACTGGTCGCGGTCGGTTCGTGGCCGGGCGCCGAGGTGGAGCTGAGCGTGGCGCGCGGCCGCTGGTCCGGCCTGGGGGTCGGCCACGGCCACCTCAGCAGCCACCGGGTCGAGGTGCGGGCCAGGGGCCGGGGCGCGGCCGCCCGACCTCGGCGAACGACGTTCACCCTGCGGGGTGGAACACCCTTGACGCCACCCCCGTTCGAACATATGTTCGACACCACCAACCCTGCTGTCAGGAGAGAACCGTGACCCGCCTGCTCGTGCTCTGGTGCCCGGACTGGCCGGTCGTCGCCGCGGGTATGGCGGCCGGGCTGGCGGTCGACGCGCCCGCGGTGGTGGTCTCGGCGAACGAGGTGGTCACCGCGAACGCCCAGGCCCGCCGGGAGGGCGTCCGGCCGGGCCTGCGCCGCCGGGAGGCGCAGGGCCGGTGCCCGGACATCGCCGTGCTGCAGGCCGACGCCGACCGCGACGCGCGGCTGTTCGAGCCGGTGGCCGCCGCGGTGGAGGAGTTGGCGGTGGGGGTGGAGGTGGTCGCCCCCGGGGTGGTCGCCGTCCCCGCCAGAGGTCCGTCCGGCTACTTCGGGTCGGAGGAGGCCGCCGCCGAGCGCCTGATCGACCAGGTGGCGATCCGCACCGGCGCCGAGGCCCAGGTGGGCGTGGCCGACGGCCTGTTCGCCGCCACCCTGGCCGCCCACCGCGGCCTGGTCGTGCCACCGGGCGGGAGCGCGGCTTTCCTCGCCCCGCTGGACATCCGCGAACTACCGGACCGCCCGGACCTGGTGGACCTCTTGCGCCGCCTGGGGATCCTCACCCTCGGCGCCTTCGCCGCCCTCCCGCACGCGGACGTCACCTCCCGCTTCGGCGCCGACGCGGGCCACGCCCACCGCCTGTCGAGCGGCCTGGAACAACGCCCGCCCTCCCGCCGTCGCCCCCCGGTAGACCTGTCCGTCGCGCACACCCCAGATCCCCCGATCGACCGGGTCGACGCCGCCGCCTTCGCAGCCAGAACCCTCGGCGACCGGCTGCACAGCCTCTTGGCGTCCCACGGCCTCGCCTGCACCCGCCTGGCCATCCACGCCGTCACCGCCAACGGTGAAGAACTGGTTCGCCTATGGCGCTGCGCAGACCCTCTTACCCCGTCCGGCATCTCCGACCGGGTCCGCTGGCAGCTGGACGGCTGGCTTCGCGGCTCAGACCGCCCCTCAGCCGGAATCACCCTGCTACGCCTAGAACCCGAAGAGACCGTAGACGGCCACGCCCTACAACTGGAACTGTGGCAAGGCGGCGAACAAACCACCCGAGCCGCCAGAGCCATGGTCCACGTCCAAGGCCTCTTAGGACAAGAAGGCGTCCTCACCCCAACCCTCAGCGGCGGCCGGGGCCCCGCGGAACAGGTCACGCTAACTCCCTGGGGAGACGAACAACGCCCCGAAACCCCACCAGACCTCCCCTGGCCCGGCCGATTACCCCCACCCGCCCCGGCGACGATCCCCACCCAACGCGTCCCCGCGACGGTGTTCGACCGCGACGGCGCAGAAGTGGGCGTGACCGGCCGCTTCACCCTGACCGGCCAACCAGACGAGGTGGCGGTCGGCGGGACGTCCCGGCGGGTGATCGCGTGGGCTGGACCGTGGCCTGCCGACGAGCGGTGGTGGGAGAAGGACAACGGGCGCCGCCGGGCGCGGTTGCAAGTCCTGCTGGCGGAGCGGTCCGAAGTGGAGAACCAGGACGCGCTGCTGCTGGTGCGGGAGAACGAGAAGTGGTCCGTGGAAGGGGTGTACGACTGATGTCGCCGGGTGATCCGATCCTGGACGAGTGGCTGGATCTCTTCGATCTGGCGGAGTTGATACCGGAGCAGCGGCGGTCGCCGGAGGATCCGGTGGTGGAGGGGTAGCGGCGGCATCGGCTCGCCTGCGGCATTGCACTGGATCCCTGGGTGGTCCGGTGTGCTCGATGGGGCGAACTTGTTTTGCGCGGGGCCCCTGCACCAGCCGTGGCAGGACCGCACAAGCCGGGGCCGAAAAGCATGGCCCTGCAGCGAGGCAAGGCTACGACTGCCGCCACCCCACACAAAACAAGTCCGCCCCATCGAGCAGTTGGGTGGGCGGCTTCCGAGTGTCCAGTGGCCGGGCTGGCGGGGCTGGCTCGGTGGGTTGGGTTTGGGTGGGCTGACTCGGTGGGCTGGTTTGGCACGCCAGCTTCCGGGGAGCGGTGGTCAACCAGGTGGGCTGGCTCGGAGGGTGGGTTGGGGAAATGGGGTGGAGCAACCCGCCGGTGCGGTGGTCGGAGTTGGAGCGGATCCTGTCGGGGCGGGCGGCCGCTGTGGGGGATGGTGGGGACAGTCCGGCGTGGACGCACCATCGGGAGAGGTATGTTTCGCCTTCGGGGGCCCGGGTGGTCGCCGATCAGGGGGATGGGGATGGGCGGGTTCCGTACGCGGAGCTGCACTGCCACAGCAACTTCAGCTTCCTCGACGGGGCCAGTCATCCGGAGGAGTTGGCTGAGGCGGCTTCGTTGTTGGGGCTCGACGCCGTTGCGATCACTGATCATGACGGGATGTACGGGGTGGTCAGGTTCGCGGAGGCGGCCAAGGAGGTCGGGGTTCGGACTGTCTTCGGCACCGAGCTCAGTCTGGGGTTGACTGCGCCGCAGAACGGGGTGGCTGATCCTGAGGGGGAGCACCTCCTCTTACTGGCTGCCGGGCAAGAGGGGTATCACCGGTTGTGCCGGGTTCTCACCTCTGGGCATCTTGAGGGCAAGGAGAAGGGGAAGCCTCTATACAACTTGCAGGAGGTGTTCGAAGAGACGCGGGAGCACTGTGTGGTGCTGACTGGGTGCCGCAAGGGGGCGGTTCGCAAGGCTTTGGCTGAGGGTGGGCCTGCCGCCGGGTTTGAGCAGTTGAGGTTGTTGACGGTCTCTTACGGTAAGGACCGCGTGTTTGTGGAGCTGGTCGACCACGGGTACCCGGAGGACTCCAAGCGCAACGACCTGCTGAACAAGATGGCAGCCGAGTTGGGGCTGCCGACCGTGGCCACCAATGCTGTGCACTACGCGAATCCGAGTCGAGGCCGGTTGGCGGCGGCTATGGCGGCGGTGCGAGCGCGGCGGAGTCTGGACGAACTAGAGGGGTGGTTGCCGCCCGCAGCTGTGGCGCATCTTCGTAGTGGGAAGGAGATGGCGGAGCGGTTCGAGCGGTACCCGGGGGCGGTGCAGCGGGCCGCGGTGCTGGGGGTCGCCCTGTCGTTCGACCTGGAGGTGGTGGCGCCGGAGTTGCCGCCGTTCACCGTGCCCGATGGGCACACCGAGGCGAGCTACCTGCGTGAGCTGGTCCGGGAGGGGGCGGCGACGAGGTACGGGGCGGGCGCGGACAAGGCGCACGCGCAGATCGAGCACGAGCTGACCGTGATCGAGGAACTCGGCTTCCCCGGGTACTTCCTGATCGTCTGGGACATCGTGCGGTTCTGCAAGGACAACGGGATCTACTGCCAGGGCCGGGGTTCGGCGGCGAACTCGGCGGTCTGCTACGCGCTGGGCATCACCAACGTCGACGCGGTGCGGTGGGAGCTGCTGTTCGAGCGGTTCCTGGCCCCGGCGCGGGACGGGCCGCCGGACATCGACCTGGACATCGAGTCGGACCGGCGGGAGGAGGCCATCCAGTACGTCTACACCAAGCACGGCAGGCGGCACGCGGCGCAGGTGGCGAACGTGATCACCTACCGGGCCAAGTCGACCGTGCGGGACATGGCGCGGGCGCTGGGGTACTCGCCGGGGCAGCAGGACGCGTGGAGCAAGCAGATCGACCGGTGGGGGCCGCTGACCAGCACCGTCGGCGACAACCACCTCGACGTGCCGGTCGCGGTGCTCGAGCTGGCCGGGCAACTGGAGGACTTCCCACGGCACCTGGGCATCCACTCCGGCGGCATGGTCATCTGCGACCGGCCGGTCAGCGAGGTGTGCCCGGTGGAGCCCGCGCGGATGGCCGACCGGACCGTGCTGCAGTGGGACAAGGACGACTGCGCCGCCGTCGGGCTGGTGAAGTTCGACCTGCTCGGGCTCGGGATGCTCTCCGCGCTGCGGTACATGGTGGAACTGGTGGCCGAGCACCACAGCGCGGCCGTCGAACTCGGCGAGCTCAACCTGGCCGACGCCGGGGTGTACGACATGCTGTGCGCGGCCGATTCGGTGGGTGTGTTCCAAGTGGAGAGTCGGGCGCAGATGGCGACGTTGCCCCGGTTGCAGCCGCGCGAGTTCTACGACCTGGTGGTGGAGGTCGCGCTGATCCGGCCGGGGCCGATCCAGGGCGGGTCGGTGCACCCGTACATCCGGCGCAAGAACGGCACCGAGAAGATCACCTACGACCACCCGCTGCTGGAGAAGGCCCTGCACAAGACCAAGGGCGTCCCGCTGTTCCAGGAACAGCTCATGCAGATGGCGGTCGACATCGCCGACTTCACCCCCGCCGAGGCCGACGAGCTGCGCCGGGCCATGGGCGCCAAGCGCTCTACCCGGCGCATGGAGCGGCTGCGGGAGCGCTTCTACGCGGGTGCGGCCACGCACGGGATCGACGAGGAACTGGCGGGCCGCATCTACGCGAAGCTGCTGGCGTTCGCGAACTTCGGTTTCCCGGAGAGCCACGCTCTTAGCTTCGCGTACCTGGTCTTCGCGAGCGCGTGGTTCAAGCTCTATTACCCGGAAGCCTTCTGCGCGGCGCTCTTGCGCGCCCAGCCCATGGGCTTCTATTCACCGCAGTCCCTAGTAGCCGACGCCCGCCGCCACGGCGTAACCGTTCTAGGGCCAGACATCAACGCCAGCCTCTCTTACCCCACCCTCGAACCAGCAGGCGAACGCCCCGCCATCCGTCTTGGCCTAAGCACGATCCGCAACATCGGCGAGAAACTGGCCACCCGCATCATCGCCGCCCGCGGCGAAACCCCCTTCGCGGACATGACCGACCTCGCCCGCCGAGTCGAACTGACCCGCCCCCAGATAGAGGCCCTGGCCACCGCGGGTGCTTTCGGCAGCTTCACCCCACACCGGCGAGAAGCCCTGTGGACCGCGGGAGCCGTTGTCTCCGAAGGCAAAGGCCACCTCCCCGGCACGGTCGTCGGCGCCACCGCCCCCACCCTCCCCGGCATGGACACCCTCGACCAGGCCATAGCCGACGTCTGGGCCACCGGCATCTCCCCGGACAGCTTCCCCACCCAGTTCATCCGCCCCTACCTCAACCGGATCGGCGCCCTCCCGGTGTCCGGCCTGTCCTCGGTGGAGAACGGAACCCGAATCCTCCTCGGCGGCGCGGTGACCCACCGGCAACGCCCCCAGACCGCGGGCGGGGTGACCTTCATGAACATCGAAGACGAGACGGGGATGGTGAACGTGGTGTGCTCCCCGGGCCTGTGGGTGCGCTACCGCCGGATCGCCCGGACCAGCGCGGCGCTGTTGATCCGCGGGATGGTGGAGAAGTCCGAGGGCGTGATCAGCCTCTATGCCGACCACATGCAGACCCTGCACATGCGCATAGAGGCCAAATCCCGCGACTTCAGATGAACTTCTCCACCCAGCGCTTCTGCCACGGGGTCTCCACCGCGCCGGGCAGGTAGTGCTTCCGCGTCCACGCAACCGCTTCCGCAGGGGCTACCCCGCTCAGGATGGCCAGGCACGACAGCACGGTGCCCGTTCGGCCGATACCGCCACCGCAGGCGATTTCCACGACTTCGCCCGAAGCCGCGCGCACATGTGCGTCCTTGATCAGCCGTATGGCTTCGGAGCGGTCGCGCGGGAGCCAGAAGTCCGGCCAGTCGATCCAGGTGTGGGGCCAGGTGAGGGTGGGTTCGTACCGGCGTAGGCGGGAGCCTCCCAGATAGAGGCCGTAGTCGGGGGCGTCGGTGATGGGGCCGTTGCGGAGACCCCTGGCTCGGACGCGGGTGCCGTCGGGGAGGTCGACCGGAGTGGGGCTGGTCATCGGGTACTAGTACCAGCGGGATGACCAGCCCCACAAACGCCTATAGGTCGATCCCGGACAGGACCATCACCTGTTCCTCGGTGAAGTCGTCCATCGCGGACCGCAGACCCTCGCGCCCGGTCCCAGAGCCCTTCACGCCGCCGTAAGGCATCTGGTCGGCGCGGTAGGACGGCACGTCGCCGATGACGACGCCGCCGACCTCGAGTTCGGCCGAAGCCTTGAACGCGACCTGCAGGTCACGGGTGAACACACCCGCCTGCAGCCCGTAGTCGGTCCCGTTGGCGACCTCGAAGGCCTCCTCCAGGGTGTCCACAACGGTCACCACGAGGACCGGCCCGAAGACCTCCTCGCACGACACCTTCTCCGCGGCCGGGACCCCGCTGAGCACGGTCGGGGCCACGGTCGCGCCGGATCTCGTGCCGCCGGTCAGCAGGGTCGCCCCGGCCGCCACGGCCTCCGACACCCAGGTCTCGACCCGCTCGGCGTTGCGCTCGTCGATCAGCGGACCGACGTCGACGTTCGGGTCGTGCGGGTCGCCGGTGTGCAGGGCCTCGACCTCGGCGACCAGGCGGGGGATGAACTCGTCGGCCAGCGAGCGGTGCACGACGACCCGCTGGACGGCGATGCAGGACTGGCCCGCCTGGTAGTTGCCGAAGGTGGCGATCCGGCGGGCGGCGAAGTCCAGGTCCGTCCAGTCCGGGCACAGGATCGCCGCGCTGTTGCTGCCCAACTCCATCACCACGTGCTTGCGCGGCGCGGCGGAGGTGATGCCGTGGCCGACGCCGGTGGAGCCGGTGAACGAGATGACCGGGATCCGGGGGTCCTCGATCAGCGCCGACATGGCCGAGCCGCGCACCGGCAGCACCGAGAACGACCCGGCTGGCAGGTCCGTCTCGGCCAGGATCTCGCCGAGCAGCAGCGACGACAGCGGGGTGGCCGACGCGGGCTTGACGATCACCGGGGCGCCGACCGCCAGCGCCGGGGCGACCTTGTGCGCGACCAGGTTCAGCGGGAAGTTGAACGGCGCCACCGCCAGCACCGGACCGCGCGGGCGGCGGCGGATCAGGCCCAGCCTGCGCTCGCCGTTGGCGTCGGTGTCCAGCCGCTGCAGCTCCCCGATGTGCCTGCGCGCCTCCTCGGCGGCGAACTTGAACACCGACACCGCCCTGGCCACCTCGATGGTCGACCACTTCAGCGGCTTGCCGTTCTCCGCGGTGATCGTCTCGGCGATCTCCTCGGTGCGCTCGGCCAGCGTGCGCGAGACGTGCTCCAGCGCGTTCGCCCGCACGTGCGCTGGCACCGAGCGCAGCGGCTTGGCCGCGGCGGCAGCGGCGGCGATGGCCGCCTCCACGTGCTCCGGGGTGGGCACCGACACCGTCGCCACGTCGGTCCCGTCGTAGGGGTGGCGCACCTCAAGGGTGTCCTCGCTGCTCTGCGGCCTGCCCGCCACCCAGAACGGGCGCGGCTTGGCCACCACGGCGTCTTGTTCGTCGGTCATGGGCTCCACGGTAGGCCGCGACCGGGCGTGCGGCTTGGCCGAGAAGGCCCCGGGTTAGGATGTCGGCGGCTGACCGACGGTGGTGACTAGGGTTCCGCCGCGCCGCACCTGGGCGCGGGTCTGGTTCGAGCGTCACGGAAAGCCCGCGCGACAGGTGCGCGGGCAGGCATCTCCGGGAGAGAAACCCAGGGAGGGACCGGTCGGCGCACGGTGCTGGACGCCGTGCGCCGATGGGGTGTCCCATCCGGTGCTCCGGCTTCCGCGACAACGGAAGGTCATGTGTCATGTCAGACAGTCATCGCCCGGTCCTCGTGGTGGACTTCGGCGCCCAGTACGCGCAGCTGATCGCGCGCCGGGTGCGCGAGGCTCAGGTCTACTCCGAGGTCGTGCCGCACACCGCGACCGTGGCCGACCTGCTGGCCAAGGACCCGGCGGCGATCATCCTCTCCGGCGGCCCGGCCAGCGTGTACGCCGAGGGCGCCCCCGCGGTCGACCCGGCCCTGTTCGAGGCGGGCGTGCCGGTGTTCGGCATCTGCTACGGCTTCCAGGCGATGGCCCTGGCGCTGGGCGGCACCGTCGAGCACACCGGCACCCGCGAGTACGGCCGCACCGACCTGGCCGCCGACGCGGGCGTGCTGCACGACGGGCTGCCAGGCAAGCACCCGGTGTGGATGAGCCACGGCGACTGCGTGACCAAGGCGCCGGAGGGCTTCACCGTCACCGCGGGCAGCGAGGGCGCCCCCGTCGCAGCGTTCGAGGACACCGCGCGCCGGTTCGCGGGCGTGCAGTACCACCCGGAGGTGCACCACTCGCCGCACGGCCAGGAGGTGCTGCGCCGGTTCCTGCACGACGTCGCCGGTGTTCGTCCACAGTGGACCACCGCGTCGATCGTCGACGAGCAGGTGGCCAGGATCAAGGCCCAGGTCGGCGACGGCAGGGCGATCTGCGGCCTGTCCGGCGGGGTCGACTCCGCGGTGGCCGCCGCCCTGGTGCAGCGCGCCATCGGCGACCGGCTGACCTGCGTGTTCGTCGACCACGGGCTGCTGCGCGCTGGCGAGCGGGCCCAGGTCGAGCGCGACTACGTCAGCGCCACCGGGGTCCGCCTGGTCACCGTGGACGCCCGCGAGCGGTTCCTGGCCGCGCTGGCCGGGGTGACCGACCCCGAGGAGAAGCGCAAGATCATCGGCCGGGAGTTCATCCGGGTGTTCGAGCAGGCCGAACTGGACCTGCAGGCCGAGGCGGGCGGCGACAAGTACCGCTTCCTGGTGCAGGGCACCCTCTACCCCGACGTCGTCGAATCCGGCGGCGGCACCGGCGCGGCGAACATCAAGAGCCACCACAACGTCGGCGGCCTGCCAGACGACCTGGAGTTCGACCTCGTCGAACCGCTGCGCGCCCTGTTCAAGGACGAGGTCCGCCGGGTCGGCCAGGAACTGGGCCTGCCAGAGACCATCGTCCAGCGGCAGCCCTTCCCCGGCCCCGGCCTGGGCATCCGCATCATCGGCGAGGTCAACGCCACCAACCTCGACATCCTGCGCGCCGCCGACTCCATCGCCCGCGAAGAACTGACCGCCGCGGGCCTCGACCGCGACATCTGGCAGTGCCCCGTAGTCCTCCTAGCCGACGTCCGCAGCGTCGGCGTCCAAGGCGACGGCCGCACCTACGGCCACCCCGTGGTCCTGCGCCCCGTCTCCAGCGAAGACGCCATGACCGCCGACTGGACCCGCCTGCCCTACGACGTCCTGGAGCGGATCTCGACCCGCATCACCAATGAGGTGGCGGAAGTCAACCGAGTGGTGCTGGACGTCACCAGCAAGCCCCCGGGCACCATCGAATGGGAGTAAGCCAGACGGCATAGCCCCAACACCGCTCTTCCACACCCTCGCGCGCGGCACAGCCCTCGTTGCCTTTTCGTAGTTCCTGATCAGGGAGCTGTGGTCACCAGGCCCGGCATGACAAGCCCCCACTCGAATCCATGATCCGGGGGTGGTGTCACCGGGTCTGGTGGCATCGAGGGACCGCTGAACAGAGACATGGCCACCGGCTTGGCGGGTCTCGTCGTGACGTGGGTGCCGGCCATCGATGCCTACATGCCCGGTCGGCGATGCGCCGCTTTGCCGACCTCTACCTGGGCCGGGCGAAACCGATGCCCCGGGACGCGTTCATCATCGCCGACGCCGCCCGCTCCCTGCCTTGCACCCTGCGCCGGGTCGACGTCCGCGACGGGCGGAGGTGCTGGTCACCCGTAGCTCCAGCACGAGGATCAAGGGCGAGCATCCAGCCTGGACCGGCACCCGCCAGCTCACACGCGCGTCCTTCTTCGCCGCCTTCGCCTCGTTGTCCGACTCCACCAGCCGGACCTACTACGCCCCCAAGAGAGCCGAGGGCAAGAACCACAACACCGCTCTTCCGTAGCGCCTCGCGCGCGGCACAGCCCCCACCCTCTCCGGGGGGGGCGGCCCCGGGGCCAGTCTATCGGGGCAGGCGGGGCGGTGGGGGGTTGGCGAAATGCCGTGGATGGCTGGGCGGGTTGTGGACAACTCGGCGGAAGCGGGCCGGGGTGGTGATCGGGTTCCGGCTTCGCCGTCGGATCTTCGGCTCGTCGCTTCGCGACATTGCGCTGGATCCGCGATTTGAGTGCAGGCTCGATGCGGTGGACCTGTTTTGCGTGGGGCCCCTACGACAGCCGTGGCAGGACCGCAAAAGCCGGGGCCGAAAAGCATGGCCCTGCAGCGAAGCAAGGCTACGACTGACGTCCCCCCACACAAAACAGGTCCACCCCATCGAGCAGTTGGCACCAGCGACTCCGAGTGTCCAGTGGTTACTTTGGGTGGGCTGGCTCGGCGGGCTGGGGTGGCACCAGCGACTTCCGAGTGTCCAGTGGCTGGCAATGCGGTCGGGGCGGGCGGGCGGGCGGGACGGCGCGGGACGGGCGGGACGGGCGGGGAGACGTCGGCGCCCAGCAAGAGACGAAGGGCCCGACCGGGTGGTCGGGCCCTTCGCGTGAGTGGCGGTGAAGGGGGCTATTTGCGCTTGCCGCGCAGTGAGCCGCCGAGGAGGAGGACGCCCACCAGGACGGCTACGCCTGCCAGTAGCCAGCGGGGGTCCAGGGACGGCAGCCAGATGCGGCCGTCGGTGAGGACGAAGGCGGAGGCGGCGAGGGTGGCCAGGCCCGCGAGCAGGGTCAGCGGGTCGATCCGCCGGGGGGTCTTGGTCTCGTCAGCCACGTCGCACGCTCACAGTCCCGGGTCCGGTGACCTCGGCTCGCAGTTCGATCTTCAGGCCGCCCGCGCCGTCCGGGCCCAGGTCGGTGCGCCTGACGGAGGTGTCGGTGCCGCCGCGCTGTTCGCCGAGGCAGTCGACGTCGCCGATGCCCGCGTCGCAGAACACGGTGACGTCGGCGTTCTCCGGGACGGTGACGGTGACGTCACCGATGCCGACCTCGGCGACGGTGCTGACCGTGCCGCTGGTGGGCAGGCCGGTGAGGTCGACGTTGATGGAGCCGATGTCGCGGCTGTAGACGGCCTGGACGTCGGCGATCGTGGTCGGGTTCGCCTGCACGTCGCCGACGCCGTTGGCCTTGAAGCCGTCGGGCCACACGACCGTCGCGGCGATGCCCAGCGCGGCCAGCGGCATCGCCAGCCCGATCAGGCCGCGGCCGCCGCCGGTGAACGAGCCGACGACCATGCCGAGGCCGAGCAGGCCGAGCACGACGCCGACGACGTGCCACGGGCTGAACCAGGTACCGGCGTAGGGCTCGATGATCACCGCGGTGCCGACGAACAGGAACGCGGTGGCCACGGTGACCGCGCCGACCTTGGAGCGCCGCCGGGGGGCGAGCGGCTCCGGGTCCGGCAGCGGGGTGGCGGGCTCGGGCAGGTCCCACGCGAAGGGCGCCGCGCCGAGCGGGTCCCACGCGGGGGGCTGCTCCGGGGTGTAGGCGTAGGGCGGGGGCGCGGTCGTCGTCGGGACCGCGATCGGCTGGGTCATCGGGGTCGGCACCTCGGTCGTCGTGCCCACCGGCACGGTCATCAGCGGTGTGGTCATCTGCGGGCCGGTCTCGTGCTCGGGCGCCGCGGGCCGGTTCAGGTGCCCCCGGTAGCGGTGCAGCAGGAACATCAGCCCCGCGACGACGACCAGGCCGAGGAAGCCGCGGAAGTCGAACCAGAAGCTGATCGCGGCGATGACCGCGACCACGAGCCCGACGGTGAAGTGCGTTGAGCTGGAGGACCGGCCGCGGCCGATGAGCGCCTCGGCTGGCGAGGTCTCGTCGTCGGTCTCGGGGAACAGCAGCCAGCTGAGCAGGTAGAACACGATTCCGGCGCCGCCGTAGAAGGTGGCGACGACGAAGGCGACCCGGAGGATGACCGGGTCGATGCCGTAGCGGTTGCCGATGGCAGCCGCGACGCCCGCGACCTTGCGGCCCTGCCGGGGCCTGCGCGGTCGGGACGCCCAGAAGTCCTTGAGCGTCTCCTCGACGCTCGCTGCGCCGGGGCGCGTCTGGTTCGATGTGCCACTCACGATGACAAGAATGGCTCCCGACCTGGGCGTTCGGCATCCGGGAACGACCCTGACTTTGCCTTCAGGGTCAAACCCCGATGTGGCGCGGGGGCCCGCGTGTGAGCATTCTTGACGTGACAGCTGTACTGCGCGAGCAGGGGGCGGACATCGAGCGATCGGTCGTGGGCGTCGAACGGGCCGCGGCGGCACCTGAGCACCCCAAGGTGTACCGCCGCCGGTCCGGTCGTGCCATGGCCGGGGTCGCCGGTGGGCTCGCCGACCACCTCGGTATCCCGGTCCTCTACACCCGGGTGGCGTTCACGCTGCTCGCGGCGCTGGGCGGCGCCGGGGTGGTGGCCTACGGACTGCTGTGGATCTTCGTGCAGCAGGTGTCCTCGGACGAGCCCGCCCGCGAGATCAGCGGCAAGGAGCGGCAGCAGGCGTTCGGCCTGGTCGCGCTGGGGCTGGGGCTGGCGATCGGGGCGGGCACGCTGGCCGGGACGGTCAACGGCTGGGTCGCCGGGTCGACCAGCGTCGCGCTGGTCGGTGCCGCGCTGGTCTGGCGGGAGGCCGACCAGAGCCAGCGGCGCCGGGTCCGCGGCGCGGTGCTCGGCGGTGGCGGTCGTTCGGCGGTCATCCGGGTGGTCAGCGGGGCCGCGCTGGTCGCCGCGGGCATCGTCATCTTCCTGATCAGCAGCATCGGCCTCGACCAGGTGCAGTTCGCGCTGCTGGCGGTGGTGGCCGCGCTGGTCGGGGTCGCGGTGATCACGGTGCCGTGGTGGCTGCGGCTGGTGCGCGACCTCGGCGACGAGCGGCGGGCCCGCATCCGCACCGAGGAACGCGCCGAGATCGCCGCCCACCTGCACGACTCGGTGCTGCAAACGCTTGCGCTCATCCAGAAGCAGGCCGACGCGCCGCGTGAGGTGCTGCGGTTGGCGCGCGGGCAGGAGCGGCAGCTGCGGAGCTGGTTGTACGGGCCGTCCGGGTACGGGCGCGGGGTCGCCGACGGGCGGATCGAGGGCGGGCTGCTGGCCGAGGCGCTGGCGCGCGCGGCGGGCGAGGTCGAGGACACCTTCGCGATCAAGGTCCAGCACGTGGCCGTCGGCGACTGCGAGCTCGACGAGCGGCTGTTCGCGGTGGTCATGGCCGCCCGCGAGGCGATGGTGAACGCGGCCAAGCACGCCGGGGTCGCCGAGGTGTCGGTGTACGCGGAGGTCGAGCCGGAGAAGGTCACCGTGTTCGTCCGCGACCGGGGCAAGGGCTTCGACCCGGAGGCCGTCCCCGACGACCGGCACGGGCTGGCCGACTCCATCCGGGGTCGCGTCGAGCGCAACGGCGGCGAGATCCGCCTGCGCACCGCACCCGGCGACGGGACAGAGGTACAGCTGCACATGCCGCGTGCGAAGGTGAGCACATGAGTGACAAGCGCTTGGTCCGGGTCTTCCTGGTCGACGACCACAGCATGTTCCGCGCGGGTGTGCGCGCCGAGCTCGACACCCTCACCGACGACATCGAGGTGGTCGGCGAGGCGGGCACGGTCGGCGAGGCGGTCGCCGGTATCGGTCACCTGCGCCCGGACGTGGTGCTGCTCGACGTGCACATGCCCGACGGCGGCGGCGCCGAGGTGCTGCGGCAGTCGCGCAAGGCTTTCCCGGAGGTCGTGTTCCTGGCGCTGTCGGTGTCGGACGCGGCCGAGGACGTCATCGCGGTGATCAGGGCTGGCGCGCGGGGGTACGTGACGAAGACGATCTCCAGCCAGGAGTTGGTGACCGCCGTCCTGCGCGTGTCCGAGGGCGACGCGGTGTTCTCGCCCCGGCTGGCCGGGTTCGTCCTGGACGCCTTCGCCGACCGGCCGGGCGCGGCGCCGATCAGCGACCCGGAGCTGGACCTGCTGACCCCCCGCGAGCGCGACGTGCTGCGTTTACTGGCCCGCGGGTACGCGTACAAGGAGATCGCGTCCGAGCTGTTCATCTCAGTGAAGACGGTCGAGACCCACGTGTCCAGCGTCCTGCGCAAGACCCAGCTGTCCAACCGGTACGAGCTCTCCCGCTGGGCCTCCGACCGGCGCCTGGTCTAGGGGGCCTTGGCGAGCACGGCGGTGGTGTCCTCGGCGACGACCGGGGACGGGGCCTTCTTCTGCCAGCGGGTCATGCCGACGCCGATGAGCACCACGACCATGCCCAAGACGACGCGCACGGTGATGCCCTCGCCCAGGAACGCCGCGCCGAGCAGCACGGAGACGACCGGGAGCAGGTAGCCGACGGTGGTGGCGTTGGTGGGGCCCTCGTCGGCGATCAGCCGGTAGTTGATGGCGAAGGCGAACCCGGTGCCGAAGACGCCCAGGACGCCGATCGCGATGAGGACGGCCGGGGTGAGGTCGACGGTGTGGAAGCCGCCGACCGGCAGGGCCAGCGCGCTGAGGCCGGTGGCGGTGAGCAGCTGCGCGGCGGACAGGGCGATCGGGGCGACGCCGCGGCCGGAGAGGGTGCGACCGATGTAGGTGTAGCTGACGGCGTAGCTCGCGGCGGCGGCGAGGATGGCCAGCGAGCCCCAGCTGGCCAGGCCCGCCTGCTGCCACGGCGCGAAGATCAGCAGGGTGCCGCCGAAACCGAGCAGCAGGCCCGCCAGGCGCACCGGCTTGAGGGTGCGCTCGGTGCCGATGAGGATGCCGATCAGCAGCGCCCACAGCGGGGTGGTCGAGTTGATGACCCCCGCGACGCCGGAGTCGACGGTCCGCTCGCCGATGCCGAAGAGGGCGAACGGCAGCGCGTTGCCGAAGAACGCCGCCACGACCAGGTGACCCCAGACCCGGGGTTCGCGGGGCAGCTTGTGTCGCGCTGAGTAGCAGAGCACGACCACCACGAGCGCCCCGAGCGCGCACCGCGCGACGGTGATCTGGACCGGGTTCAGGCCGTGCAGCGCCAGCTTGATCCAGAGGAAGCTGGACCCCCACAGGAGCGCGAGCAGGCCCATCCTGACCAAGGTGCCCCTACTGCCGCTGATCACTCGTTTCCCCCCTCGATCAGGTCATCCCATCGGCAACTGTGCTGGAGACCTTCGTCCAGGACAAGTGAAATGTCCTGCATGGACCGTTAAGCTGGACTACATGCTTGATGTGCGACGCATGCAGGTGCTGCGGGCCGTGGTGACCAGCGGTTCGGTGACGGCGGCGGCCACCAACCTCGGTTACACACCGTCAGCGGTCAGCCAGCAGATAGCGACCCTGGAGCGCGAGGCGGGCATCCCGCTGCTCGAGCGCGTCGGCCGCGGCGTCCAACCCACGGCGGCGGGCAGGCTGCTGACCGAACACGCCGCGATCATCTCCCGGCACGTCGCCGAGGCCGAGACCGCGCTGGCCGACCTGCGCGCGGGCCGCACCGGCAGGCTCGCCATCCGCTACTTCGCCACCGCCGGGTCCGCCCTGGTGCCGCCCGCCCTGGCCCGCCTGCGCGCAGTGCACCCGGGCGTCCAGGTGGACCTGAAGCTGGTCGACCCCGGCGACCCGCTGCCCGAGGTGGCCCAGGGCCAAGCCGACCTGGCCATCGTCGTGCACCCCAGAACCGCCCCCCGCGGCGTCCACATGACCCACCTGCTCGACGACCCGTACCGCGTGGTCCTCCCCCGAGGCCACCGCCTGGCCAGCAAGCGCATCATCGACCTCGCCGACCTGGCCGAAGAACCCTGGGTGGGCGAATGGCCCATCGGCGGCCCCTGCTGGCAAATAATCCTCGACGCCTGCGCCGCCGCGGGCTTCACCCCGAACGTCACGGTGGAGAGCGAGGACTACACCAACGCCCAGGGTTTCGTCGCCGCGGGCCTCGGCATCAGCCTCATCCCCGTGATGGGCCTGTCCAACCCCCACCCCGGCACCGTCGCCCGCCGAATCCGCAACCCCGAACCCATCCGCCAAATCCACGCCGCGATCCGCGAAACAGCCATGGAGAACCCCCCGCTGACCGAACTCCTCACCGCCCTCCGCAACGCCGCCCACCAAGCCGTCCACGGGAAGTAGGGCTACCGACCCTCGGCCCAGAACCGCTGCGCCCTGGCCACGACCTCGTCCCGGCTCATGGCGGCGACCTCGGCCTCGGGCAGGCCCGCTTTGTGGATCAAGGTGTAGACGAGGTTCGCTGGCAACGTCGCAGCGGGTGGCGTTGGCACACCCCGACTCGGCAGGACTCCCTTGTGGACACACGCCCAGAACGCCGCCTCGTCCACCTCCAACTGGTCGCGGAGGATGTGGCCCCACAGGTTGGCACCGTAATCGGAGCGGTCGACCGGGTGGGACACCCGTGTCCGCAGCACCCGCCCGTCCGGCAGGTGCAACTCGTAGGTGACGTGGTGGGTCACGGTCCGACCGACCGCGTCACGCACCCTCTCCCAGCCCTCACCGCGGCAGAACGCGTCATGGTCCTGCCTCGTCGGCTGGGGCCACTTCACCGACTGACCCCCACCAGCCAGTCACGCAACTGCTCATCGGTGCTCAGGCTGATCAACTGGACCAACCCCCAGTTGTCGCGGTGATTCGGCGCCGCGGAAAGCCGCTCTTGCCAGTCCTCGGCGTACTCCCGAAGCGCGTCGACCATCTCCCCCAAAGCCCCGTCGAACGTCGCCCCGTCCGCGGCCACCGGAAGCCCCGGGATGAACACCGACCAACCAGCCCCCTCCTGCACCACCTCCGCGCGCGAGGAGATGATCGAAGCCAGGAAGTGCTGCATCCGAACGACATCCACCAACGCGACCTGAACCCCATCACGGGTCACCGTCGCCACGTGCCCCCGCTGAGCGGTGTCGAGCAACTCCTTCATCCGAGTTCGCGCGGAAGTGGAACTCTCCACATGCATGGCCGACATGACACCTCCAAGTCTCCCCCATGATGAGCCGAGACCCGCCGGTTCGTCAAGTACGTCAAGTACCTGAAGTACTTGACGAAGAGTTACCTTCAACTACCTTATGTAGCAGCCCCGGCGCGCCGCCTGACCATGCGTTAGTTGTTCGGTTCGGTTGACGGGGCGTCAACCGAACAACTCAGGACCTGTACAAGTTCGTGATGCCCGCGGTCGCAGGCCCGGTCAAATTGGTCCCCCTGGCAGCCCTCGCCACACCCGACCTCTCAGAAAACGCCCTACGCGTGGCGGCCAGCCGCAACAGGCTGCAGGCAGTCAAGGGCGACGACGGCCACTGGCGCTCCCATGCCACGATGACCCCATGACGCCGAAGATCTGCATCGCCCAGAACCCCGAGGCAGACGCCCTGCTGTCCGAGAGCCAGCCCGCACTGCTGGTCGGGATGCTGCTGGATCAGCAGGTGTCTTGATATATGCCTAGGCGCCGTCGCGCGCTTCGAGCAACTCCGCTGCCGCAACGGGATCCATCAAGTTGGAGTACGCCTGTTCATTGGCCCGGAGTTGCCGCTCCGGCATTGCGAACTCCGGGTACCAGCCGTCGCGATCGCACCCCGGTACAAGGCTTAGCACTACCGCCACAAGGTCGTCGGGAACCGATCCCACGATCCGCAGGGCCACATACGTCGCGTTGTCCTCAGCCGCACGCACGACGACTCCGAGTTCAGCCCCGGAGATCTCTGAGGTGTGCTCATACCCGTCCAGCAACGACGCATGGACAACGCCGTGCACAGCCGCTCGTAGCTCACGAAGTAGTCGGACCCCCGCTTCCGCGCGGTATCGGTCCTTGTCGTCGACGGTGGGCAACAGCCCGGCACTGTAGGTCTGCGTCGCCAACGATTGGGCGTGTTCGGCGTTGTACCAGATGCGCGCCGCGTTCAGGGACTCCGCGAGTGCCGCGTAGAAGTCATCACGGCTGCCATCCTCGCGGATACCAGCAGCAACCAGCCAACTAGGCTCACCCGCATCAACCAGGGCACCGCGCCAACGCCGCACCTTGACCTTGAACATCACCGTGTCATCAACGGCCCTGATCCGCTCTCGCGGGCCCGAGGGCGCCGAGAACTGGTCATTCGCTTTCCGAACCAACGGATGGTCGACTTCGTTCAGCGGCACGGTAACCGGCGGCACCTCAAGCCCCAGTTCATCGCGCAGGCAACGCAGAGTGGGACGAACTGACATCAGGACTCGTCGACCCCACCGAGCTCGTCCAGACGTTCCCGCGACATTCCGGTCAACGCCGCCACACGGCTCGCATCAGTCCCGTCAATCAACTGCATGGTGCGCCGAAGCGCGGCCCCGATCTCCTCACGTCTGGCAGCCAGGTACTCACGTACCGCCGCCTCAAGGAGATCCTTCTGGGTCGTGCGTAGTGCCGTAGCCGCATGCGCGAGCAACGCATGCGTCTCCTGGTCGACCTTTACCGGCATCGAAGCACCAGCCATAACACACCTCCGGTACCCAAGGCTACCTTGGTACCAAGGATAGTCAAGGGGTCTGCGCACGACCCTGACCAGCAACAACACCCAACACTCCCAGCACGGCAGACGCCCACCGTGCCACGATGTGCTCCATGACACCCAAGTTGTGCATTGCCCAAGATCCCGACGCCGACGCGTTGCTGGTGGAGAGTCCGCTCGCGTTGCTGATCGGGATGCTGCTGGACCAGCAGATCCAGATGGAGATCGCGTTCAAGGGGCCGCACAAGCTCTACACCCGCCTGGGCAACAAGCTCGATGTGCACGAGATCGCCGAGTACGACACCGAGGCCTTCGTGGAGTTGGCGGTTACTCCGCCTGCCATCCACAGGTATGGGGGGTCTATGGGCAAGCGGGTTCAGGTGTTGTGCCAGTTCATAGTCGAGCAGTACGACGGGGATGTGGCTGGGATTTGGACTGTGGGGAAGCCCAATGGGGCTGAGGTGTTCAAGAGGTTGAAGGCGCTGCCCGGGTTCGGGGAGCAGAAGGCGAAGATCTTCGTTGCGCTGCTTGGCAAGCAGTACGGGGTGAAGCCTGCTGGGTGGCGTGAGGCTGCGGGGGACTACGGGGTGGCCGGCTCGCGGAAGTCGGTCGCGGACGTCACCGGGGTTGAGTCGTTGGGGGAGGTTCGGGCTTACAAGAAGGCGGCGAAGGCGGCGGCCAAGGGGTAGCGGCCACCAGTAGATTCCACCCGTGCATGTGACACCTCGGCCGCCGACGATTCCTGGGCTGACGCTCGCTGGGCCGCTCGGGCAGGGTGGGTTCGGGACCGTCTTCCTCGCCCGCCAGGACCGGCTGCACCGCGATGTGGCGGTCAAAGTGGACAACCGGGTCCTGCAGACGGATCGGGACCGGGATCGGTTCCTGCGCGAGGCCCGCGCGGCCGCCCGGCTCTCGGGGCACCCGCACGTCGTCAACGTCTACGACGCCGGGGTGACCGCTGATGGGCGGCCCTACATCGTCATGGAGCTCTGCACCGGCGGGTCTCTGGCCGACGTGTTGGCGCAGCGGGGGCGGTTGCCCACCAGTGAGGTCGTCGAGATGGGGGCGCGGCTCGCGGACGCTCTTGCCCAGGCGCACCAGGTCGGCATCCTGCACCGGGACATCAAGCCCGCGAACATCCTGGTCAACTCCTTCGGTGCCGTGAAGCTCGCCGACTTCGGCCTAGCGGCGATCCTCGACGCACACGCGGAGAGCACCGTGACCGTTGGGGCGCTTAGCCCCTACTACGCCGCGCCTGAGGTCTTCGCGCATGCGGCGCCTAGTGCGGCTGGTGACATCTACTCCCTCGCCGCGACCCTCTATACCCTCGCGGCTGGTGCGCGTCCGCGCGATATCCCTTGGCCCGCGCAGTCATTAGACGGTCTCATCGCGGCCTTACGGGCTCCGGTCGCGCCTATAGCGGACGCGTCGCCTGCTCTGAACGCGGCGCTGCTCAACGCCCTTGCGTCGGATTCGTCGCGGCGCACCACCAACGCCGCGCAGCTGCGGGATGAGCTCGACGGGTTGCGGCCGATTCGGCCTCTTCCGCAGGTGTCGAGCAACCGCGCGCGGGCCGTGAAGATCGCCGCGGCCGTGGTGGCGGTACCTGCATTGTTGGCGGCTGGGTACTTCGGGCGTTCCTTGACGAAGCAGGAGACCTCGCAGGTGGCCCAGTCGGGGTCGCAGCCGACATCGGCGGCACAGCAGCTGGCTGCCGCGCCGCCGGGGATGTCCGCCTGTGCGGACAGCGGGGCCAATGGCTTCTGCGTAGCCGACAAGTGCTTCGGCGGGCTGGTGAACATCGCCGACGTGGACATCAAGGCGCGGCCGACCGAGTGCGCCGAAGACCACAGCTGGCAGGCGTTCACCGGCACCTGGCTCCCCAAGGAGGCCACGGACATGACCGGGACCGCCATCGCGGAGTTGCCCGAGGTCAGCCGCGTCTGCACCGCCGAGGTGATGGCGGCGCGCACCGCCGAGGGGCAGAACACCGCCGGTTGGCAGATCGAGATCTTGCCCAGCGAAACGGGCAGTCAGGACCGCCCGTACCTGTACTGTTTGGCCCGGCCAGCCGACGGCGAGCCCAAGGGAAGCGCCTTCGTCACCGGCTAACCCGGCAAAACGGATAACCTGGACTCTCACCCACACTCCCCAGGGGGCACACAGTGCGACACCGGCTGACCACCGCGCTCACCGCGGCGGCCCTCCTCGGCGCGCTCACCGCGTGTCAAGCCGTCCAGGACGCGAGCAACACCGCCGACAAGGCAGGCATCTGCCTCGAGGCGCTGCGGCTGGCGAACTTCAGCCCGAGCACGCAGAACCTGGAGCAGACCGCCGAGGACGCCAAGAAGACCTCGCAGGACCTGACCGACCTGGCCAACAAGGCGGCCGACACCACGCTGCGCGACGCGATCAACGGCATGGCCGAGCAGGTGCAGTCGCTCAGCGTGCCCGACCTCGACCCGACCACGGTCACCAGCTGGGCGCAGCAGAAGCTCAACGCCTTCAACACCTTGGCCCAGGCCTGCGCCTGAGCCGGGAACGCCGACGGCCGCCTGGTGCGCAGGCGGCCGTCGGTCGTGCACTCGGTACGCAGTCCACCTGCCCACCCCCTCAGTGATCCGTCCACATCGGTCAGGGTTGGCAGAGCGGGTCAGACGTTGGTGATCTCCTCGATCAGCGCGTCGATGTCGAAGAAGTCCGCCTCGCCGCCCAGCGGGACCATGGCGGTGGTGGTGGCGAAGAACGACTGGACCGCGGCGTGGTCGAGCTCCAGCACGGCGTGGCCGTCGGGGGACTCGATCTCCAGCGCCAGCACGGCGCGACCGCCGCTGGTGACCGGCGCGAACCGGACGTCGCCGTCGCCAGCGGCGCGGACCAGGCCCTCGGCCAGCAGGTCGCGGCCGAAGATCCACTCGACCCAGCGGTCGGCGTCGGCCTGGAAGGCGGCGACGACCGTGTAGGGCTCGGTGGCGCGGTAGGTCCAACGCGAGCGGACAGGAGTGCTGCCGCCGTAGTGCGAGATGATCTGCTCGGTGTGCTCGGCCTCGTTGGTCATCTCGTGCCTCCTGTCCTGGTGTTCGCATCGGGGTGGCGAACCTTCAGCAGGGAAACGCATTCGGCGGCAGCCCGTGATGCCAATGGCCGTAGGTTCACGCTATCGGGGCATACAGCCTCGTTCGGGCCACGATTTGACCCGCATTCGATGCTCGTCTCCGGATAACCGGGCGACACCGCTACCCGATAGTGGGACTGTCCCCCCGGCTCCAGCCTCAGTGGACCGTCCCGCCTAGGCGCACAGCGGGACCTGACCGCAGGAAGCCGCTACTTGCAGATGGGGATCTCGACGTCGGTGGGGTGGAAAATAACCTCCGACGGCTTTCCCACGATGGTTGCCGGCTCCACCTTGAACCGCAAAGTCCGATCATCGAGAAGTACGACGCGTCCCGAGATGAACCCGTCGTTGGTGACCTTGCCGTCTGGTCCGGGAGCACGTTCCGGGTCCGGCCACTCACGTTCCGCGACCCAGTTCTGGCCCGCGAAAGTCAGGTACTTGATGCCGCAGTGGGTCAGCAGCCGGTACGGCACCGACTCGCCTACCTGCACGAATGGCACTGGGGCGCCCATCGCGCTTGAGGCGTTGGAAGTCGACGACGGCCCGTTTTGGCCTGGGAGCGGAGTGGCTTCAGGGGTCGTGCAGGCGGCGAGGGTGAGAACAGCCCCCAGCACGGCACAGATTGCCCGAGCGGCCATTAGAACTCCCCCATCGGTCAGCGCTACGGGTCCAGACTCTCATAGCCGCCGGGGTCAGCCCAGAATCGCCTCCGCCACTTGGTCGGCCAACGCCGAACTGGCTGCCGCGATGCCTGACCAGCGGCGGGTCAGGTCCGGGTCGAAGTCCAGCGGCCTGCCGTTGGCGTCGATGACCGCGCCGCCTGCGGCCGGGACGAGCACCAGCGCGGCGGCGAGGTCGACGATCCGCAGTGTGTCCGACCCGGGGTCCGCGAAGGCGTCCACCGAGCCCTCTGCGACCAGGGCGGTCTCCAGGCACGTCGTGCCGAGGATGCGCAGTCGCCCGGCGCGGGCGGCGACGCGCTGCCAGGCGTCGCCGTTGTTGCGCTTCGGGCGCAGCAGCGACACCGCCGCGCCGTCCAGGGTCGTGCGGCCGGTGGTGCGGTACGGAGTGGACTGACCTACCCGCGCCCACCAGACCCGGCCTGTGTCCAACCACACCGTCATCGCCTCTACCGCGATGGAGTCCCTGGCGAGCACCCCGGAGAAGCACGAGAGTGGCACCCCGGACGCGGCGTTGGCAGAACCGTCCAGCGGATCGACAACAAGAGTGGTCGAGGAGCCGTTGTCGATGAAACCTGCCTCCTCGGACAAGAGGTTGATGCGGTTGCTCTGCGCGGACTCGGCGATGGCGTCCTCTACGAGCGAGTCAACGAACATGGTGGGCGTGCCGTCCGCGCCCATGGCGACCTCTTCGGCCAGTTCAGGCCGGGTGTGCAGGCGGCGCGCAGACCTATAGGCGACGACCGCGGCGCTGGCCGCATCAGCCAGGGCAGGACTAACGCTCGCCGGTAAGACCGGCTCGGGGATGGGCCACGGGATGAAGGTCACCCCAGCACCGTAAAACACAGCGGCGGCCCCCACCGCCGAAACAGTGGGGGCCGCCGCCGTCGACTCAGATGAGGCCGAGGGCCCTGACCGCGTCGCGCTCCTCGACCAGCTCGGCCACGGAGGCGTCGATGCGGGCGCGGGAGAACTCGTTGATCTCCAGGCCCTGCACGATCTGGTACTCGCCGTTGGCGGTGGTCACCGGGAACGACGAGATGATGCCCTCGGGAACGCCGTACGAGCCGTCCGACGGCACCGCCATCGACGTCCAGTCGCCCGCGGGCGTGCCGAGCACCCAGTCGTGGATGTGGTCGATGGCCGCGTTGGCCGCCGACGCCGCCGAGGACGCGCCGCGCGCCTCGATGATCGCCGCGCCGCGCTTGGCCACGGTCGGGATGAAGGTGTCGGCCAGCCACGCCTCGTCGTTGACCAGCTCGGCGGCGGTCTTGCCGTTGACGTCGGTGTGGAAGACGTCCGGGTACTGGGTGGCCGAGTGGTTGCCCCAGATGGTCAGCTTCTTGATCTCGGCGACGGACACGCCGAGCTTGGCCGAGAGCTGCGAGATGGCCCGGTTGTGGTCGAGCCGGGTCATCGCGGTGAACCGGGCGGCCGGGACGTCGGGGGCGTGCTGCTGGGCGATCAGCGCGTTGGTGTTGGCCGGGTTGCCGACCACCAGCACCTTGATGTCGGAGGCGGCACCGGCGTTGATGGCCTCGCCCTGCGGCTTGAAGATGCCGCCGTTGGCCTCCAGCAGGTCGCCGCGCTCCATGCCCTTGGTGCGCGGGCGGGCACCCACCAGCAGCGCCACGTTGGCCCCGTCGAACGCCTTCTTGGCGTCGTCGGTGACCTCGATGCCCGACAGCAGCGGGAACGCGCAGTCGTCGAGCTCCATCGCGGTGCCCTCGGCGGCCTTGACCGCCTGCGGGATCTCCAGCAGCCGCAGGTTCACCTTGGTGTCCGGGCCGAGCAGGTGGCCGGAGGCGATGCGGAACAGCAGGGCGTAGCCGATCTGGCCTGCCGCGCCGGTGACGGTGACGTTGACGGGTGCCACTTGGCGGATCCTCCCGAGACAGACGGAATGTGTCAGCACAGGGGAGGTCACGCGGCAGTCGAAAGGGGCCCTGTCGGCGACGTCGCCCGGCACCGGGAGGCTACCAAGGCGGGGTCCCCGCCGAGCGGGTCGGTGACCAGGGTCTCGACTCCTTCGGGTGGATTTGCCCCGACAACGCCCCCTACCTGTGGGTATGCGACCGCGCCTGCCCGGATCATGGCCGGGTGACGCTGCACACCGCGGACTCCACCGTCCGGCTCGAGCTGCTCGGTGAGGAGCTTCGCCGACACCGCGAGACCGCCGGGATGAGTCTGGCCGAGGTGACCGCCAAGACCGGGATCAGCACCTCGAAGCTGAGCAGGCTGGAGAACGGGCGCCGACCGCACAAGCTCGACGACGTGACCGCGCTGCTAGCCATCTACGGGGTCCGCGACGCCCGCCGCGACGACCTGGTGGCGCTGGCCAGGGACGCGACCGAGCCGACCGCCTGGCCGGAGCAGCGCCCGTCGGCGACGCTGCGGGTGCTGGAGTCCAAGGCCGAGATGCTGGTCGACTACCAGGCGATGCTGGTGCCCGCGCTGCTGCAGACCGTCCCGTACGCGCAGGCGGTGCTGCGAGAGGTCGACATGGCGGAGGAGTCGGCCATAGAGGACCGGACGACCGAGCGGATCCGGCGCCAAGCCGTGCTGCGCAAGCCGCAGCCGCCGCGCTACTACGCGATCCTCACCGAGACCGCGCTGCGCACGGTCGTCGGTGGGCGCGAGGTGATGCGCGGGCAGCTGCGGTACCTGGTGGAGGCGGGCGCCAAGCCGGACGTGACGATCCGGGTTGTGCCCAGGCTCGGCCACGGCCACCCCGGGCTGCGCGGGTCGTTCCGGCGGATGCAGTTCGGCGGCCGCGGCGCGCTGGTGCTGCTGGAGAACCGCACGTCGAGCCTGTTCGTCGAGGACAGCAGCGAGGTCAAGCGGTACGACCAGGTGGTGGTCGAGCTGCTCAGCGTGGCCCTGGACGAGGCGGCCTCGGCCAAGTTGATCGCCGAGCTCGGCGGGCTCAGCGGTTGAGCCAGCCGCCCTCGATGGTCAGCGCCACGGCGATCACGACGATGCCGAACAGGCCGTAGAGCAGCACGTCGACCGCCCGGCTGCGGATGGCGACCAGGCCCGCCTGCTCGTCGCGCAGCAGCACCCGCAGGCCAGCGGCCAGCAGCAGCGCCAGGCCGATCCAGACGGTGCCCTCGCGCCAGGAGAACTGGATGATCCGGACAAGGCCGAGCGCGACGACGGCCATGACCAGGGCGAACGGCAGGTGCACCAGCGCGGGGTGCTTACCACCGCGCTGCGGGCCGTCGTTCACGCGCGCAGGCTCCGCTCCGCCGCCTCCACGGTGTTGCGCAGCAGCATCGCGATGGTCATCGGGCCGACGCCGCCCGGCATCGGCGCGAGCCAGCCCGCGACCTCGCGGACGTCCTCGTGCACGTCGCCGACCAGGCCCGCCTCGGTGCGGGTGACGCCGACGTCGAGCACGGCCGCGCCCGGCTTGATCATGTCGGCGGTGATCAGGCCCGCGTTGCCCGCAGCGGCCACGACGATGTCGGCGCGCCGGACCTCGGCGGCCAGGTCCTTGGTGCCGGTGTGGCAGAGGGTGACGGTGGCGTTCTCGCTGCGGCGGGTCAGCAGCAGGCCCAGGGGGCGGCCGACGGTGACGCCGCGGCCGACGACGGTGACCCGCGCACCCGCGAGGGGGACCTCGTAGCGGCGCAGCAACTCGACGATGCCGACTGGGGTGCACGGCAGCGGGCCCGCGTCGCCGAGGACGAGCTTGCCCAGGCTGACCGGGTGCAGGCCGTCGGAGTCCTTGGCCGGGTCGATCCGCTCCAGCACGCGGCCCTGGTCGAGGTGGCCGGGCAGCGGCAGCTGGACCAGGTAGCCGGTGCAGTCGCGGTTGCCGTTGAGCTCCTCGATGACCCCTTCGAGCTCGGCCTGCGTGGTGTGCGCGGGCAGGTCGCGGCGGATCGAGTTGAGGCCGATCTTCTTGCAGAAGTTGTGCTTGCTGCGCACGTAAGCGTGCGAGCCGGGATCGTCGCCGACGAGCACCGTGCCCAGCCCGGGGACGACGCCGCGCTCGGCGAGGGCGGCGACCCGGACGCGGAGTTCGTCGAGGATCGCGTTGCGGGTGGCCTTGCCGTCAAGGATCGTCGCGGTCACGGTGGTCATCCTCTCACTAGGTCCGCGAGCCCTTGAGCGGGCGGCCACTGGGGATCGAGGCCACCCCGGCCGCAGCCAGGGTGACCACGGCACCGACCAGCGTCGCCGTCTCGATCCCCGGGCCGGTGAGGTCGAACAACACCGCGCCCGCGACCTGGCCGGAGATCATGCCCAGGCTCACCATGAGCACGCCTACGTACCGCACCGCGAACACGCTCGCCGACACGCCCAGGACGCCGAGCGCGCCGCCCACATAGAGGATCGCGTCGGACGGAAGCGCCGTAGGAAGTCCTCGGGCCAGGGCGTCGATGACACAGGCCAAGGCCAGTCCGAGAGTGCCTACGCCGAAGTTGACGAGCGAGGCGACGCTGACGCTGCCCGCGACAACGCGGACCCGCCCGTTCACGGCTTGCGCCCACGCGAGCCCAAAGCCACCTAGTGCCGGGATCAGCGACAACCACAGCCGCGACGGTGAGTCGAACTTGTCCGACACAGCGACTGTGACCGCCGTGACCGCAAGAACAGCACCGAAGGCACGGGTGGGCGTAATCGGCCGGGCTCCTCCGGGACCGAGGCCAGCACGGTCGACTAAGAGCCCACTGACCACCTGCCCACACACAGCGGCGACGGTGAACATGGCCACGCCTAACGCGGCCACCGTGATGCCTTGCGAGGTGACGAAGAACGCCCCAGCTGCCCCGCCCAAGACCTGCCATGGGCGCAAGCGGTGCTCTCGAACGGCGGCAATGACCTTCGGCAACCCCGCCCGCGAACCAGCAGACACAGCGACGACTACAACCAGGATGAGCAGGCCCACGGTGAACGAGATGAGTGCCGCGAACAGCCCGTCGTGGATGTGCGCCCCGAGCTGACCGTTCACCCTGCTCTGCGCGGCGAGCGCGACTCCGCCTAGGACGGTGACAACCACCGCGAGAGCGCGGGCGAGTACTTGCCTGTTCGCTAGATCCATCGGTGCCGCACAGCGTGCACAGCTAACTGGAACCGGGATGTCGCACCCGCGTGGTCCATCAGCCGCTGGAGGTGCCGGAAGACAGTGCGACGGCTTACGCCGAGCTGGCGAGCGATGGAGTCGTCGTTGGCACCGGCCGCGAGTAGGCCAAGCAGCCGCTGCTCTATAGGCAACACCGGCGAAGGAGCCCGTGCACCAGCATGTAGAGGTACCGCCAACCGCCAGGAAGCCTCGAACAGGCCTATAAGCGCCGACAGGAGACTGCTGGGGCGGACCACCAAGAGCGAGCGGTTCACATCGGCCTCCGCGACCGGTAGAGACACCGTGGCGAACTGCTGGTCGACGATGGTCAGCTTCACCGGCACCTCGGGCAGCACCCTGGCTTGCTCCCCCGCGGACACGCAAGGCTGGATGTTCTGCGCGTAGCGGCCGGGATCCTCTATGGCCGCACGCGCGTAGACGACCTTGTAGGTGACCTCACCGCGGGCGAGTTGCTCGAGTTCGGCGTTGTTGACGTGGCCCTCGGTGAAGTACGGCGGCGAGTCGAGCCTCCGGATCTCCTTGCGCGCACTGAGCTCCATCTGCTGGATCCGCTGGGCGATCGCGGTACCGGTGACCACCTCTATGAGGTCGTCGGTGCGCTGCGGGGAGATCGCGCGGCGGAAGGTGTCGTACGCGTTGAGGGTGGCGACCCTCGCTTGCTCCAGTTCGGACTCGCGGCGGCGGCTCAGGATCTGCAGACCGCTGGCGGGCGGCACCGGGGTGACGACCTTGCCGTCCACCCCGCCCGCGCCGACCAGACCCGCGTCAACGAGGGTGCGCACGGCGGGGCCGACGATGTCGATCGGCTCGGCCAGCCCCAGGCTGACCTGGTCGACCGTGGACGGGCCGGTCCGCAGCAGGTAGAGGTAGGCGCGGATCTCGTCGTCCGGCAGACCCAGCCTGCTCAGGTGCGGCGTGAGGTCGCCATCGGACATGCTTGGTTCCTCCTGGTGGGGCCGCAGCAGGTTGGCACAGATGTGACGTTGACACAAACATCACTCGGTGCTGATCTGCCTGTTGGGATCTGGCACCGCCATGGCGAAGAGAGCGGCCACCACCGCGAGCAGCGCCGCGGCACCTGCGGCGGCGCCGGGGCCCACGTGGTCGAGCAGCCAACCGGCCACCGGCAGCGTCAACGCCGACCCCAGCGTCGCGGCCGTCATGACCCAGCCGAACACCTCGGCAGTCCGCCCCGCCGGGGCGAGTTCCCCGATGCGCACGTTGGTCGCCGCCAGCGCGGGCGCCACGGCGACACCGCCGATGGCGAGGACCGCCCCGATCAGCCAGACCGACCCGTCGGTCGCGGGCGGCAGCACCGGGACCAGGGCCGCGAACCCGACCGCCATGAGCACGATCCGCAGCGCCAACCTCGGCGGCGCGGTCTTGGCCCCCATGTAGAAGCCACCGACGAGTGATCCGATCGACCAGACGGCCAGCAGCGCGCCCGCGGCGGCCGAGGTGCCGTAGTCGCGCGCCCACGCCACGACCGCCATGTCCATGATCGTCAGCGGGGCGATCACGCACAGGCTCATGGTCAGCGCGGCCCGCATGCCGTGGGCACGCAGCACCGACCCAGGGGTGCGGTGCTCACGCTCTATAGGCGCCCGCAGCCCGACTCGGTGCAAGACGAGGGCGAACCCCGCGGAGCCCGCCAGCGCCAAACCCGCGCAGGTGAACATGCCCGCGCTACCGCCCCCGACGGCCACGATGACGGCGATGAGCACCGGCCCGACCACCCAGAGCAACTCCTGCAGGGTGGCCTCCACGGTGAACACCGACCTGCGCGCGGCAAGGTCATCAGTCAGTCTTGGCCACGCCGCCCGTGCGATCTGGGTCACCGGGGGCTGGGCCAGCCCGGTCACCAGCGCGACGGCGGCGGCTATCGGCCACCAGCCCGGCCCGACCAGGGAAGGTCCGAGAGCCAGTGCGCAGAGACCGGTCGCGTAGGCGAGAGAAATGGCGATCAAGAGCCGCGACGGGTCACCCTGGTCAGCAGATCGACCCCGAACCGGGCCACCGACGGCGACACCCACCGTGTACAGACCGCCGACGACCCCGGACGCGACGTAGGAACCGGTCCACCCGGCGACGAGGAAGGTGGTGGCCAGCGGAGTACCCGGCAGGTGCAGTCTGCCCAGCAGTGACCAGACGAGCACGCTCGGTAGACCGCGGACGGTGAGGAGTTGACGATATGGGCCCAGCACGTGGTCACTGTGCCCCACACCCCCGACTGGCTGATAACGGTATGTCATTGTCGCTGGCAGACCGGTACCCCTCGATCCACCGTATGCCGAAGGCATGCCCCCAGGAGAAGATGTGACCGTGGCACTACCGACGCAGCTGAACCCGACCGAACAGGACGCCCTGGTCAAGCAGATCGGGCTGGCCCTGCTGAGGGGCGCTCCGCAGCGGTGGGCGTCCATCGTCGTCGAGTACCGCGCCCTCGGCCGCTACATGGAGACCGTGGGCAAGGTCACCGTCCAGGACCACGAGGGCGCCGAGGAACTGCCGGTGTCCCCGGACATCACGATGCTGTTCAGCAGGCTGCGCGCGGGCATGTACCGCGAGGCCAGGGGCACCTGGTTCAACGCGCGCTACCAACTCGACCAGCCCTCGGCCTACAACCTCGAGTACGACCGCGACGAGCCGAAGTGGCTGCAGCCGCCGCCACCGCCCGCCTTCGCCGACGACCTGCGGATCTTCCCCCGCGACGAGGAGAACGTGCCGGAGTGGCTCGTGCGCAGGCTCGCCGCGCTCAAGCCCCCGTTCCGCGTCGCGCGCATCTTCGACGGCCAAGGCCCCGCCGGACGGCCATTGGTCAACCGGCCGCAGGTGGACGACACCGAGCGCGAGGCCCTCTTGCGCTACCTCGACGAGGCGCCGTTCGCGCTGCCGCCCCGGGGTCTCGACACGGACCACATGGACGACGAAGGCCGCCAGAGCGTGCCAGTGGCGTTCCACACCGATGGCGACTGGATCTGGCCCGCGGCGGTCAACTACTACCTGCGCGCGCACGGGGTGGCCCCCGAGCCGGAACTGGTCGACCACATCCGCCGCGCGGAGTTCACGCTGCCCGAGGTCGAGGAGCACGTCAGGGCCAACGCCGCCGCCTTCCTCAACCGCGGTCGGCCGCCCAGGCCCATGCCGGTGAACGGTTCAGCACCGGTCGCCGCGCCGGTCGAAGCAGAGGCGCCCCGACTCCCGGACCCCCGCTCTGTCCAGGCGAAGGTGGCCGCGGGCGCGCCCGCGGAGCCCGAGATCGGCCCGTTCGGCACCACGTTCGACGCGTTCAGCCCGGCACCGGTGAACCTGGAGACCCCGCCGCCGTGGTCGCGCACCCCGGCCGAGGACTGGACGCCCGCTGACGCGGACAAGCCCGAGTCGCCGTGGGCGCCCAAGGACGAGGACACCGCGGACGAACCCCGCAACGGCCACTCCCACGCGGACGCGACCGAGCCAGCCCCTTGGGAGCGGGCCCCCGAGGACAACCCGCTCGACGTCGACGCACCCGAGGACACGGCCAAGGGCCTGCAGCCCGTCGCGGACCCCGCCGCGGACGAGGACGCCACCGCGCCGTGGCAGCCGCAGGCTGAGGACAGCGCCGAGCCGGCTGGGCCGCCGTGGCAGCGCGCGGCAGAGGTCGAGCGGGCTGAGCCGGTGGTCAACGGGGCCGAACACGGCACGTGGAAGCCGGTAGCGGCACCCGTGGACGCCCCTTGGCACGCCGAGCAGGCCGCTGAGCAGTCCACCGGGCAGTCCGCCCTCGCGGCTGAGCAGACCCCAGCAGCGCAGGCCAGTGGAAAGGCACCGGAGCGGACTCAGGCGTGGCAGCCAGAACCTGTCCTTGACCAGCCCGCGAGCGCTGAGCAAACCCCGGCGGCGCAGTGGCAGCCCACCGAGCAGCCCGCGGCCGACGAGCCATGGAACGCCGAGCGGGCAGCCAACGCCAGCCAGACCCCCGCAGCGCAACGGCACGCCGCCCAGCAGCCTTCGGCAGGCGAACCGTGGCAGGCCGAGCAGCACACGAGCGCTGACCAGGGCCCCGCAGCACCGTGGCAGGCGGCCGAGCAGCCCGCAGGTGTTGAGCAGGCCCCCGCGCCGCAGTGGCAGCCCACCGCGGAATCCACGACCAACGAGCCTTGGCACGCCGAGCGCGCGGCTGACGCCAGCCCCACATCGGCCAACGAGCCGTGGCAGGCCGAGCAGCGCACGAACGCCGAGCAGAACCCGGCCGCGCAGTGGCAGGCCAGCGAGCAGCCATCCGCCAACGAGCCGTGGCACGCAGAGAAGGCGGCTGGGCAGTCCGCGAATGCCGAGCCCGCCGCGGGGGCCCACTGGCAGCCCGCCGACCAACCAGCGGCCAGCGAGCCATGGCACGCGGAGAAGGCCGCCGACCAAGCCAAGGGTGCCGAGCAGGCCCCTGGATCCCAGTGGCAGCCCGCCGATCAGGCGACTGAACAGCCCGCTGACCAGGCTCCCGCAGCGCAATGGCAGCCAACCGAACAGCCAGCCACCAACGAGCCATGGCACGCCGAGCGGAGAACTGAACAGCCCGCGAACACCGACCAGGCTCCCGGATCCCACTGGCAGCCCATCGACCAGCCAGCGGCAAGCGAGCCGTGGCGGGCGACCGAGCCCACGAACGCCGACCAAGGCCCCACAGCGCCCTGGCAACCCACCGAACAGCCATCCGCTGGCGAGCCATGGCACGCAGAGAAGGCCGCCGACCAAGCGGCCCGTGCCGAGCAGGCTCCTGGATCCCACTGGCAGCCCGCCGACCAGCCAGCGGCAAGCGAGCCGTGGCGGGCAACCGAGCAGCCCACGAACGCCGACCAAGGCCCCGCAGCACCCTGGCAACCCACCGAACAACCATCCGCCAGCGAACCGTGGCACGCGGAGCGGGCGGCCGAGCACGCCGCGGGTGAGCAAGCCTCGGGGGGGCAGTGGCAGCCCATCGAGCAGCCACCGGCCAGCGGGCCGTGGCGTGCGGACCAGGCGGCCGAGCAGAACCCGGCCGCACAGTGGCAGACCACTGAACCCACGGCAGGCGAGCGACGGCACGCGGAGCGGCCCACCAACCAGGCTCCCGCAGCGCGACGGCACGCCGCCGAGCAGTCCTCGGCCAGCGAACCGCGGCAGCCGGAATCTGACCTCGACCAGCCCACGGCAGGCGAACCCTGGCAGGCGGGCCGGACGCCCGAGCAGACCCAAGCGTGGACTCCTGACCTCGACGAGGCCGCGGGCACCGACCAGACCCCTCCGGCCCAACGGCATGCCGCCGAGCAGCCCACGGCCAGCGAAGCGTGGCACGCGGACCGGGCACCGGAGCAGACCCAGGCGTGGCAGCCAGAATCTGCTATTGAGCAGCCCACGGGCGCCCCGCAGACCCCAGCCGCGCAGTGGCAGCCCACCGAACAGCCCACGGCCAACGAGCCGTGGCAGGCGGAGCGGGCACTGGAATCGACCCAAGCGTGGCAGCCGGAATCCGCTCTCGAACAGCCCGCCACCGCCGAGCAGCCAGGCGAACCGAGGCAGGCGACCCGGACACCCGAGCGGACCCAGGCGTGGCGGCCGGAACCCGACCAGCCCACGGGCGCCGAGCAGCCCACGGCCAGCGAACCGTGGCACGCAGACCGGGCACCCGAGCAGACCCAGGCATGGCAGCCGGAACCCGACCAGCCCTCCGGCACCGAGACGCGCTCGGCAGACGAACCCTGGCACGCGAACCAGGCACCCCAGCAGACCCAGGCGTGGCAGCCGGAACCCGACCAGTCCACGGGCGCCGAGCCGCGCTCGGCAGACGAACCCTGGCACGCGAACCAGGCACCCGACCGGACCCAGGCATGGCAGCCGGAACCCGACCTCGACCAGCCCTCCGGCACCGAGCGGCCCTCGGCAGACGAACCGTCGCACGCCGAGCGGGCACCCCAGCAGACCCAGGCGTGGCAGCCGGAACCCGACCAGTCCACGGGTGCCGAGCAGGCCGCTGAACCCGTGGCCACTGAGCCGTGGCACGCGGACCGGGCACCCGAGAAGGCAGACCCTGCCCTCGGCCAGTCCGCCAACGCTGAGCAGCCCGCGGCAGGCGAGCCGTGGCGGCCGGAGGTGCAGGCCAGTGGAACGTGGCAGTCGGTGAGCCAGGATCAACCCGGTACCGCTGGTGAGCCGGAGGCGGCACGTGCGGCTGGGGCCTGGCAGCCTGCCGAGCAGGTGACCAACGGGGCGAGTGCGCCCTGGCAGGTCGAGCGCGATTCGGCGCACGCGGCTCCGCCGTGGCACCCGGAGGCGACTCCTGCGCCGTCGCAGGCCATCTCGGGGCAGGCGAGCGGGACTTGGCGGCCGGTGGACGCCGCTGGCGAGCAGTGGCAGGACGCGCCGTTGACGCGGGGGCAGGTCGCGCGGGCTGAGCAGGCCGGGGTTGAGCCGCCCGGGCACATCCAGCCGGACTTCACGCCCCCCGGGGAAGCGTCGGCCAAGGAGACCAAGGACATGCGCACGCCCCCCGCGGCTGCGCTTCCGTCGCAGGGGCCCGCCGCCGACGTTGTGGCTCGGGTGCGGGCGAGGCTCACCGAGCTCGGGGCCGCTCCTGGTCGCTACCACATCGGGACGCCCGCGAGCGCCGCTTGGACCATGGAGCAGGTCGGCGAAGGCTGGCGTGTTGGCTGGTACGACGAGCGTTATGTGGCACCGGCGGTGTTCGAGGACGTCGCGGACGCCGCGGCGTTCTTGATCGGCAAGGTCTTGTTGGACTCCGGGGTGGCCGTACCGCGGGATCCCGGACCGTCGACCGTGCAGGCGTCGTTGGCCGAACTGGAGGCTGAGGCGCCGCGGTCGCCGGACCTGTTCACCCCGCCGCGACGCCCGGAACCGACTGCCCCCGCTCAGGCCTTCGACGACGATGACGACGACTTCACGCCGCGCCGTTCGCAGCCGCGTCCGATGCCGCGCAAGCCCGAGCCCGCCGTGCGTAGGCCGGAGCCCGTGGCGCAGCGGCCTGAGCCGCTCCCGCACCGCCCCGAGCCCGTACCGCCGCGGCCGGAGCTGGTGGCGCCGAGGCCGGAGCCGCACCGGACGGAACCGACCAGCCGCAAGCCCCAGGACTGGCCGATCCAGCCCCGCCCGGGCGAGCCGCCCTTGACCCTGTTCCGCGGTAAGCAGCTCATGGAGCTGCTGCCCGGTACGGATGTGGACCGCTACGGCGATGCCACCGGCAACCTCACCTACGCGGCGGGCACCCCCTTCGAGCGGCGGTCCCTCGTCCCGGAGTGGGTGAACCGCCCGTACCGCTCGTACCGCGTGGTCAAGCCGACCGCCGCGCTGACCGGCGTGGCGATCCCCTGGTTCGACCAGCCCGGCGGTGGTGTGGCCTACCTGCTCAACCAGTCCATCGCAGAGCTCCTGGAAACCGGCCACCTGATCGAGGCCGACGACCGGGACCTATAGGCACTAGGCACGGCTCAAGGCCGCGAAGGCTCCTCGCCTTCGCGGCCTTGCTGTTTACTCGCTTAGCTGATCTCCAGCCCATGTGCCGCCGCGAACGCGATAGCGGTGTCCAGGTCGACCTTCGACCCCCGCAGTCGCGCCCCGACCAACCCGTCCGCGTCCAACCGGGCCCCGCGCAGATCGGCCTTCTCCAAGCGGGTCCCGGTGAGCCGGGCCCCCGTCAGGTCGACCTCCCGCAAGTCGGCCTCCCGCAGATCGGCCTCGATGAGGTTCGCCTCCCGGAACCGCAGCCCCCGCAACGTGGACTTCTGCAGGGCGGCGCGAGCCAGGCTGACCAGGGTGAAGTCGCTGTCGCGCACGGTGAACGGCCGGAAGCGGACGTCGGTGAAGGTGGAGCCGATGAACGAGCAGCCGGTGAACTCGCTGTCGGTGAGGGTGGTGCGGTCGAACACGCAGTTGCGGAAGGCCGAGGTGCGGTGCACGGACTCCCCGAGGTCGGCCCTGGTGAAGCGGCAGTCGACGAACACGCAGCCGGTCGTGGTCGTGGCGCGCAGGTCGGCGCCGCTGAAGTCGCAGGCGGTGAAGGTCAGCTGGTCCCACTGCTGCTCGTGCAGGTCGGTCTCGCTGAAGTCTTCACCCACGGTCTCACTGTCCACCCGCTCAGCCTGTCACGGCACTACGACAACCGGGCGGGCAGCGTCCGCGATGAGGTTGCGGGTGACCCGGCCCTGCCGGGAGCGACCGACGACAATGCAGTCAGCGCCTACCTGTTCCGCAGCGGCCTCTATGCCGCGGGCGGGGTCGCCTGCGATGTGCACGACATCCCAGGCGACGCCTATAGGGTCCAAGTATCGGGTGCCGTCGAGGCGGAGTTCGTCGACGTAGGCCTCGGCGGCTTCTCGGGCGCCAGCGACGCCTATCCCAGTCCAGTAGGCAGGGTTGGCCAGCGGCTCGACGTACACCAAGACGAGCTTCGCGTGTTCGCGTCTGGCCAGCCCGGCAGACCAGGCGAACGCGTTAAGCGAGGCCTGGCTGCCGTCGACCCCGACGACGATGACCGCGAGACCATCCTTCACGCCTATAGATCGTAGGCGGCTGCGGCATGAATGCTTCTCCAATCATGCGCGGTGGATCGACTGGGGGAAGCTGAACACCGCGTCCGGGTCGTAGCGGCGGGCGACGCTGTCGAGCCTGCTGAGGTTGGAGCCGTAGTAGGCGGTGCCCCAGTCGGGCATGGCGGTCTCGATGTAGTTGACGTAGCCACCCGACGCGCCGAGGCGACCCAGCGCGTCGCGCACCTGGGCGACGGATCGGTTCGCCGCCTCTTGTTTGTCCACTGTGGTCTTTTGGTAGATCTGGACGGTGCCGAGCGCCTTGCGGTGCGGGAACGCCGTCGCCGACGGGTCTACCCGCGAAACGGCGCCGCCGAGGGAATCCAGCAGCAGGTCCATGTCCGTGCGGCCGTCGATCACCTCGACCAGGGCGGCCGGTTCTGCGATGGGGTTGGTAATCACGCGCGAAGAGGCGGCGAAGGTGCTCCTGGGCAGGCTTTCCGGCGTGCAGTTGGTCCGCTGGGCGCACCCCGCGAAGTAGCGCATCGCGTCGAGGTAAGACTTCTGCTGCACGAACCGGTTGCTGGGCTTGCCGGTGTTGACGATGAACCGGTCCAGCATCGGGTTGAGAGCTGTCTGGGGGCCGATGAAGCACCCGCTCAGCCGTGCGGCCGGGGTCGGTCCGCCGGTGACCACGACCGTTGACCAGAGTTCGTCCGGCGCGTTCACGGCCCACTCTTGCCACGCACCGACCACAGCGGCAGCCGAGCCCTCGGGGAAGCCGAGCTGGAAGACCGTGACCGCGGGGGCCGGTTCGGTGGAGAAGGTGAACGAGGTGACGATGCCGAAGTTGCCTCCCCCGCCTCCGCGTAGTGCCCAGAAGAGGTCGTCTTCGTTGTTGGGAGTCGCAGTGCGAACAACGCTGTCCGCGGTGACCACCTGAGCTGAGACAAGGCGGTCGCACGTAAGGCCGTACTTGCGGGTGAGTACGCCTAGGCCGCCGCCAAGGGTGAGCCCGGCGATGCCAACGGTGGGGCACGTGCCCGCGGGCAGGCAGCGGCCTGCTGCGGCAAGAGCGGTGTAGACGTCGATGAGCCGAGCACCTGCGCCGATCACGGCCGTTCCGTCGGGCCGGACGTCCACTGCGGACATTCCACGGACGTCGACGATGAGCCCGCCTTCCGGCGCGGAGTACCCGGCATAGCTGTGTCCACCGCTGCGCGCGGCGATCGGCAGGTAAGAGTCACGAGCCACGGCGACACAGGCCTGCACGTGGTCGCTGGTCGTGCACAGCGCCACGGCCGCTGGCTTCCGCTGGTCATAGAGGGGGTTGTACGACAGCCTTGCCTTGTCGAAGCCCTCGTCACCAGGTTGACGTAGTGCGCCGCCGAGCCGTTTGCGCAGACCGTCGAAGTCAGGCGGTACCGCGGCTGGGCGCGTGGGCTCAGGCACGGCGCTTGGCGTAGTGGTCGACGACTGCGCCCCTCCCTGCTGTCCGCCTACCGAACACGAGACGGCCGTGGCCGCCGCGCCAACACCGGCCGCCCGCAGAAAGACCCTCCTGCTGAACACGCCCCGACCTCCCCGACCCGCTCCACAGTGTCCCCGGTCACAAAGCCCGATCACACCAGCCGATCACATCACGCGGACGCCCGCCGCGCATAGCCCCAGGTCCAGACCAGACCGAGTTGTCCACAGGTCCGCGGCACCCCCTGTACCCGGGCGCCGACCGGTGGCAGGGTGGCCGGTGTGACAAAGTCATTCGCATCCAGCGCCGACCTCGAGCGCAAAGTCGAGACCTTCACCGAGCTGGCCGACGGCGTCTACGCGTTGACCGCCGAGGGCGATCCCAACGTCGGGGCCATCGAGGGCGAGGACTTCCTGGTCTGCTTCGAGGCGCGGGCCACCCCGGTCGCCGCCCGCCGCTGGCTCGAGCAGCTGCGCGAGCGCACCGACAAGCCCGTGCGGTACCTGGTGCTCAGCCACTACCACGCGGTGCGGGTGCTGGGCGCGAGCGCGTTCGACGCCCAGGAGATCGTCACGCACGAGACCACCAGGATGCTGATCGCCGAGCGCGGCGAGGCGGACTGGGCCAGCGAGCTGGGCCGGATGCCCCGGCTGTTCGAGGAGCCCGACAGCGTCCCCGGCCTGACCTGGCCGACGCTGACCTTCACCGACCGGATGGTCATCCCGCTCGGCGGCGACCGGGGCGATCTGGTGCTGGCCTACTGCGGGCGCGGGCACACCGCGGGCGACATCGTCGCCTGGCTGCCCAAACACAAGATCCTCTTCGCCGGTGACCTGGTGGAGTCGCAGGCCGCGCTGTACACCGGCGACGCCTTCCACGACGACTGGGCGACTTCCACTTTGGACACCGTGGCCACCTTCCCGGCCGAGCTGCTCGTGGGCGGCCGCGGCGCGGTCGCCAGGGGCAGCGCCGAGGTGGCCGCGGCCATCGCGCAGAGCCGCCACTTCCTCGACGAGCTGCGCCGCATCGTCGGCGACACGCACCGCAGGGGCGGCACGGTCGCGGAGGCGTTCCGGGCCACGCACGCCGCGCTGGAGCCCGAGTACGGCCGCTGGCCGATCTTCGAGCACTGCCTGCCCTTCGACGTGCAGCGCTACTGGGACGAGCTCGACGGGCACGACTGGCCGGTCGTGTGGACCGCCGAGCGCGACCGCGAGGTGTGGGCGGCGCTGCAGGACGGCCAGCGGTGATCGAGCCGGTCCTCGTCGTCGGCGCGGGCCCGGTCGGCATGACCGGCGCCCTGGTCCTGGCCAGGCACGGCGTGCCGAGCGTGGTGGTCGACGCGCTGCCAGGGCGGATGCTGGAGGGCAGCAGGGCGATCTGCGTGCAGCGCGACGTGCTCGACGTGCTGGAGCGGGTCGGCGCGGGCCACGAGGTGGTCGAGCGGGGCGTCACCTGGTACTCGGGGCGGATCTTCTACCGGGGCGACGAGGTGTTCTCGATGACGCTGCCGCAGCCGGCCCCCGGGCACTTCCCGCCGTTCGTGAACACCCCGCAGAACAGCATCGAGCACGTGCTGGAGCGGCGGGTGCTGGCCGAGCCGCTGATCCAGCTGCGCTACCGCACCAAGGCCGTCGCCATCAGCCAGGACGCCGACGGCGTGACCCTGGAGGTGGCGGGGCCCGACGGGCCGGACACGCTGCGCGGGTCGCACTGCATCGCCGCCGACGGCAACCGCTCGACGCTGCGCAAGCTGCTCGGCGTGCCGTTCGAGGGGCACTCCTTCGGGGACAAGTTCCTGATCACCGACATCCGGGCGGAGTTCGACTTCCCGGTGCCGGAGCGGCGGTTCTACTTCGACCCGGAGTGGAACCCGGGCCGCCAGGCGCTGCTGCACCCGCAGCCGGACTCGGTGTGGCGCATCGACTGGCAGGTGCCAGACGAGTACGACCTGACCGAGGAGCAGGCCAACGGCGACCTGGACAAGCGGATCAGGACCGTCATCGGTGACATCGACTACGAGCTGGTCTGGGCGTCGCTCTACCGCTTCCACCAGCGGCGGGTGCCCACGATGCAGGTCGACCGGGTGGTGCTGGCAGGCGACTCGGCGCACATCATGAGCCCGTTCGGCGCGCGCGGGATGAACTCGGGGCTGGCGGACGTGGAGAACGCGGCGTGGAAGATCGCCGCCATCCGGTCCGGTTGGGGCGGGCCGGGGCTGCTGGCCAGCTACGACCTCGAGCGCGGCCCGGCCACCGACGAGAACCTGCGGGTGACCAGCACGACCATGCGGTTCCTGTGCCCGGCCGACGAGGGCGAGTGGGAGCGGCGGCGCGACATCCTGGAGCGCAGCGTCACCGACCGGTCGGTGAGCGCGGAGATCGACTCCGGCAAGTTGTCCGAGCCGTTCTGGTACCTGGAGTCGCCGCTGACCACGAGGGCCACGGCCGAGGAGATCGCGGCGTTCCCCACCGAACCGGGGGTGCCCAGGCCGCCGTTGCCCGGCGTGCTGTGCCCGGACTTCGGCTTCCCGGACGGGAGCCGGTTGCGCGACCACCTCGGGGTCCGGTTCACCTTGTTGGTGGCGGCGGACACGGCAGCGGACACAGTCGAGGGCCCCGTTGATCCAGCCGACCCCGGGCACGGCCTGGAAGTCGTCGTCTTACCGCAGGGACAGACGAGTGTGGACGTTCCCGAGGGCGGGGGTGTCCTGGTGCGGCCGGACGGTTTCATCGCCGCGGTGCTGCCGCGAGGGGCCTCGCTCGACGACGCGTTGCGGCGCGCCACCGGGTGGGTGGCCTGAGAGCCTCGGGCTCGGCGTCAGCCGCGGCGCCGAGCCCTAGGACTTGATCTCCACCGGTCGGAGCGCGGCCGGGGCGGACGCGGGTACCGCCGGGCTGGCCGGGGGCACCTGCGCGACCCGGCGGTAGTCGGCGCCCTGGTCAGGGCGGGGATCGGGTTCGCCGTTGTTCGGCCAGAACGAGAACGCGCGTTCGGCCTGGGCGGTGATGGTCAGGGAGGGGTTCACGCCGAGGTTGGCGGTGATGGCGGAGCCGTCGACGACCGAGAGCCCCGGGTAGTGGTGCACCCGGTGGTAGGGGTCGAGGACACCGTCGTCGGCGGTGGCGCCGATGGGGCACCCGCCGATGAAGTGCGCGGTCAGCGGGATGTTGGCCAGCTCGCCCCAGGTACCGCCGGGCATGCCGCCGATGTGCTTGGCGGTGAGCTGGTTCGCGTCGTAGCCCGCCTGGATGAACGACGGGTTGGGCTCGCCGTGGCCCTGCCTGGAGGTGTACTTGCGGCGGCCGAACAGGCCCCGGCGGGTGTAGGTGGTGATGGAGTTGTCCAGGCTCTGCATCACCAGCAGGATCACCGTGCGCTCGCTCCACCGGTAGCCCTGCAGCAGCCGGGCCGTCTGGACGGGGTGCCGGGCGGCGAACCTGAGGGCCTGGCGGTAGCGCGGTACCGGCAGTGAACCGTCGGTGGCGAGGGTTTGCAGCAGGCTCATGGCGTTGCTGCCCTTGCCGTAGCGGACCGGTTCGATGTGGGTGTTCTCGTCGGGGTGGAAGGACGACGTGATCGCGACCCCCCGGCTGTAGTCGTGGGCGGGGTCCACTGTGGTGCGTCCCGCGCCGACGATCGATTCGGAGTTGGTGCGGGTGAGCTCGCCCAGGCGCGGCGAGAGCTTCGGCAGTGAACCGGTGTCGCGCATGGCGTGCAGCAGGTTCTGCGTGCCCCAGGTACCCGCCGCTAAGACGACCTGCCCGGCCGTGATGGTGGTGCGGAACCTCTTAGAGCGTGTGCCGGTCTTACGCAGATCCAGTTCGTACCCGCCATCTCCCCGCGGGCGGACGGCGGTGACCGTCGTGAGTGGAATGACCTGCGCGCCGTTCTTCTCCGCCAGGTAGAGGTAGTTCTTCACGAGCGTGTTCTTGGCGCCAACACGGCACCCGGTCATGCAGGAGCCGCACTCCGTGCACCCCACCCGCTTGGGCCCCTCGCCACCGAAGAACGGGTCGTCGACGGTCTCACCCGGAGAGCCGAAGAACACCCCCACCGGCGTCGGGTGGTAGCTGTCGGCGACGTCCATCTCCGCGGCGACCTTCTGCATGACCTCGTCCGACGGCGTCACTGTGGGGTTCGTGACGACCCCCAGCATCCGCGTCGCCTGGTCGTAGTGCGGCGCCAACTCGGCTTCCCAGTCGGTGATGTGCGCCCACTGCCGGTCTTGGTAGAAGGGCTTGAGCGGCCGGTAGAGCGTATTCGCGTAGACCAGCGACCCGCCGCCGACGCCTGCGCCCGCGAGCACCAGCACGTCCTTGAGCAGGTGGATCCGCTGGATGCCGTAGCAGCCCAGCGGCGGCGCCCAGAGGTACTTGCGAACGTCCCACGAGGTCTTGGCGAACTCGTCGTCGGCGAACCGGCGGCCCGCTTCGACCACGGCGACCCGGTAGCCCTTCTCGGTCAGCCGGAGCGCGGCGACGCTGCCGCCGAACCCGGAACCCACCACCACGACGTCGTAGTCCGGCTTGTTACCGGTGAGTTGCGCGCCCATGGGCGCCAGGCTAAGCGCAGGCGGCGGCAGCGGGCTAGGGCCCGAACGGATTTTTCTGTGACCGCCGGTAACAGAGTCAGCCCAGGTCGGACCGCAGCAGCCCGAACAGCACCATGTCCCTGCGCTGCCCGCCGCGCAGCTGCGCCCCGCGCGCCACGCCCTCCTCGCGCAGGCCCGCACCGGCGATCGCCCGGCGCGCGGCCACGTTGGTCACGTCGGTGGACGCCTCGACCCGGTCCAGGTCGGTCGTGGCGAACAGGTGCTCCACCAGCAACCGCAGCGCCCCGACCCCGGCACCGCGGCCACGCGCCGACGGCAGCAGCCCGATGCCCATGTTCCACGCCGCGCAGCCGCGCGTGGGCCCGTAGGACACCTGGTGCCAGCTCACGTCGCCGAGCAGCTCGCCGGAGTCCGAGTCGACCACCACCGCCCGACCGATGTCGCGCGGCGGCAGCGACGGCCGGGGGTCGGGGTCCACGTCGAACGCGCCGTCCGAGGCGGCGCGCAGCCGCTCCACATCGCCCTCGGCGGGTTCGGCCAACGCGAACCCGCCACCGCCGTGCAGCACCCGCCTCATCCGCGGACCGTCAGGCCGACCTTCTGGAACTCCTTCAGGTCCGAGTAGCCGGTCTTGGCCATCGCCCTGCGGAGCGCGCCGAACAGGTTCACCAACCCGTCGGCGTCGGTGGACGGACCGAACAGCAGCGTCTTGAGGTCCACCTCGACGTCCTCGGCGACCGGCAGCACCCGGCTGCGCGGCAGCGACGGGTGCGCCGCCGCCGAGGTCCAGTACAAGCCCTGCCCCGGCGCCTCGGCGGCCAGCGCGAGCGGCGCGCCCAGCATGACCGCGTCCGCGCCGCAGGCGATGGACTTGGCGATGTCGCCGCTGGCGTGCACGTCGCCGTCGGCGATCACGTGCACGTACCGGCCACCGGTCTCGTCGAGGTAGTCCCGCCGGGCGGCGGCGGCGTCGACGATCGCCGTGGCCATCGGGGTCCCGATGCCCAGGGAGCTGTCGGTGGTGGTGATCCCCGCGCAGTGCCCGTAGCCGACGATCACGCCCGCCGCGCCGGTGCGCATCAGGTGCATCGCGGTGCGGTAGTCGTGCACGCCACCGGCGATGACCGGCACGTCGAGGTCGGCGATGAACCGCTTCAGGTTCAGCGGCTCGTCCCCGCCGGAGTCGCGGGCCACGTGCTCGGCGGAGACGATCGTGCCCTGCACGACCAGGACCTCCACCCCGGCGGCCAGCAGGTGCGGGGTCAGCTCGGCCGCCCGCTGCGGGCTCACCCGCGCCGCCACCGTCACCCCGGCCTCGCGGACCGGCCGGATCGCCTCGGCGATCAGGTCGACCTGGATCGGCGCCGCGTGCAGCCGCTGCAGCTCGGCCACCAGCAGCCCGGGGTCATCGCCCTTCTCCGCCGCGCCGACCAGCGCGAACAGCGCCTCCTCCACCTTGGGGTGCCTGGCCCACAGGCCCTCGGCGTTGATCACCCCGAGCCCGCCGAGCTCCCCGACGGCCACCGCGGTGGCTGGCGAGACGATCGCGTCGGTCGGGTGGGTGATCAGCGGGATGTCGAACCGGTAGGCGTCGATCTGCCAGGTGGTCGAGACGTCCTTGGACGAGCGGGTGCGCCGCGACGGCACGATCTCCACCTCGTCGAGCCCGAAGGCGCGCCGGGCGGTCCGGCCCATGCCGATGTCGACAAGATCCCGCACGGGGTGTTCCTTTCCGAGCGCTGAGCTGGTCAGCGGGTGGTGTAGTTCGGCGCTTCGACGGTCATCGTGATGTCGTGCGGGTGGCTCTCCTTGAGCCCGGCGGCGGTGATCCGGATCAGCTGCGCCTGCTGGAGCTCGGCGATGGTGCGCGCGCCGGTGAAGCCCATGCCCGCGCGCAGGCCGCCGACGAGCTGGTGGACCACGTTCGACAGCGGGCCGCGGAACGGGATGCGCCCCTCGATGCCCTGCGGCACGAGCTTGTCGTCGGAGAGCACGTCGTCCTGGGCGTAGCGGTCCTTGGAGTACGACTTGCCCTCGCCGCGCGAGCGCATCGCGCCGAGCGAGCCCATGCCGCGGTAGCTCTTGAACTGCTTGCCGTTGACCAGGATCAGCTCACCCGGCGCCTCGGCGGTGCCCGCGAGCAGGCTGCCGAGCATGACCGCGCTGGCGCCTGCGGCGATGGCCTTGGCGATGTCGCCGGAGTACTGGATGCCGCCGTCGCCGATGACCGGCACGCCCGCCGGGCCCGCGGCAAGCGACGCCTCGTAGATCGCCGTGATCTGCGGCACGCCGACACCGGCGACCACCCGGGTGGTGCAGATGGAGCCGGGGCCGACGCCGACCTTCACGCCGTCGGCGCCCGCGTCGACCATCGCCTGCGCGCCCGCGCGGGTGGCCACGTTGCCGCCGACCACGTCCACCGCGTCGCCGAGCTCCTTCTTGAGCCTGGTCACCACGTCGAGCACCGCGCGCCCGTGGCCGTGGGCGGTGTCGACCATCAGCACGTCCACCCCGGCGTCGAACAGGGTCATCGCGCGCTTGTAGCCGTCCTCGCCGACGCCGACCGCGGCACCGCAGATGAGCCTGCCGTCGGGGTCCTTGCTGGCGTTGGGGTACTGCTCGGTCTTCACGAAGTCCTTGACGGTGATCAGGCCGCGCAGCTTGCCGTCGCCGTCGATGATCGGCAGCTTCTCCACCTTGTGGCGGCGCAGCAGCCCCAGCGCGGCCTCGGCCGACACGCCCACCTGGGCGGTGACCAGCGGGCCCTTGGTCATGACCTCGCTGACCAGGCGGGTGTGGTCGACCTCGAAGCGCATGTCCCGGTTGGTGATGATCCCCACCAGGGTGCCCTCGGCGTCGGTGACCGGCAGGCCCGAGATCCGGTAGCGCGCGCACATCGCGTCGACCTCAGCGAGGGTGTCGCCCGGCGCGCAGGTGACCGGGTCGGTGACCATGCCCGCTTCGGAGCGCTTGACCGTCTCGGCCTGCCTGGCCTGCTCCTCGATGGACAGGTTGCGCTGCAGGATGCCGATGCCGCCCTGGCGGGCCATCGCGATGGCCATCCTGGCCTCGGTGACGGTGTCCATGGCGGCCGAGGCGACCGGGATGCGCAGCGTGACGTTGCGCGAGATCCTGGTCGAGGTCTCCACCGTGCTCGGGATCACATCGGATTGGGCGGGCTGGAGCAACACGTCGTCGAAGGTGAGCCCGAGTGGGGCGAACTTGGCGGGGACCCCGTCAGCGTTGAGCTCGCTGGTCATGGTGGGTGACTGACCTTCCTGCCGGGCCTGAAGTCCCGGTGGCCGAGCCGGGGGTTCGGGGGTGGCCTGCTGCCGTGCCGTGAGCCCGCTGGAGTGCGCGGCGGCCCGGTTCCCCCATGGTATCCGGGCACCCCGCTGGCCCCGCCCGGTACCGTGCGTGGTCGTGCCGCATGACGCGATTCCGCCCAACCCGTTCGCCGGTGGACCGTGGGACGACAGGTCCGCCGGGGACCACAGCGGCGCGCTGCCGCCCGACCCCTTCGCAGGCGACCCGGACGACCCGGCCAAGGCGCTGCTCGACGACGCGACCGACGAGGAGTCGGGCCCGCCGATGAGCGAGCAGGAGCGCGAGGAACTGCTCGCCGACCTGTCGGACCTGGCCGTGTACCAGGCGCTGCTGGAGCCGCGCGGGGTGCGCGGCATCGTGGTGGACTGCGGCGAGTGCCAGGAGCCGCACTACCACGACTGGGCGCTGCTGGCGGCGAGCCTTGAGCAGCTGCTCAACGACGGCAGGATGCGCCCGCACGAGCCCGCGTTCGACCCGGATCCGAGCAGCTACGTCAGCTGGGAGTACTGCCGCGGCTACGCCGACGGCGTGACCGCGAGCGAGAACGCGCTCTAGACGACCGCGAAAAAGCCCCGCAGGAGCGTCCTGCGGGGCTTTTTCGCGGTTGTTCGGGTCTTCGGTCCGGTTCGCCGGTCCGCGGCCGTCAGGAGGTCGTGTCGCCCGCGGCGGGTCCGGACTGCGGCGCACCGGTGTCCGGTTCGTTGATCTTGGGCACCTCGGACTGCGGCGTCGTCGGTTCGGTGGTCGTGGTCGTCGGCGGCGGGGTGGTCGGCTCGGTGGTCGACACCGGCGGGCTGCTCGGCGATGTGGTGGTCTGCGGGACCGTGACCACGGTCGTGCTGCTCGGCAGCGTCGAGGTCGCGGGCGGGAGCGTGGTCGGCGTCGCCGACGGCGGCGGCTGCGCGCCGTTGGCTGGCGCACCGGGCAGCTGCGAGAGCAGGTCGGCGTGGGTCGCGGCGAGTTCGGCGGCGCCGTCCTCGCTGGCCACGGCCGGGAGGCCCTTCTTGGCCTCCTCCAGCTTCGACTTGGCCTCGGCGAGCTTGCCCTCGGCGAGCGCGGTCTGGGCGATGTCGAGGTCCTGGCGCACCGACGCCGCCGCCTCGACGGACCGGGCGTGGTCGGCGTAGAGGACCTTGGTCAGGCTCCACAGGGTGTCGCCCGGCTGGGCGTCGCGGGCGGCGAGACCGGCGCCGGTGAAGGCGATGGCCAGCACGGCGGCCGCGGCGGCGAACGGCACCAGGAGCCTGGGTCTGCGGCGGCCGCGGGCCTTGGCGGCGATCACGGTGGCCACGGCCAGCTTGGCGTCGACCAGTTCGCCGATCGGCGCGGAGTCGACCTCGTCGCGCCAGGAGCTCAGCAGCGCGGCGAGCTCGTCGTCGCGGAAGTCCGGCGGCAGGTCGGAGTCGAAGGCGGACCCGGCGAAGGGGTCGTCGACGGGCCGCTCACCGCGGACCGCGGCGCCGAGCGCGTCGAGGAACGCGTCGTCGGCGTGCACCCGGGAGATGTCCACCGCGTCGTCGGACTCGGCCAGGTCGGCGAACTCGGCGAGCTCGTCGTCGAGCCGCAGGCCGGAGCCGAACGGGACCGGGGTCACGTTCAGCTGTTCGGCGCGCGCGGACGCGGCGTCATCCGCACCGCGTTCGTCGCGATCGCTCTGGTCGGGCACTCAGGCCACCTCCTCCGCCGACAAAGTCTTGCGCAACCTGGCAAGTGCCCGGTGCTGGGCCACCCGAACCGCGCCGGGCGTCGATCCGACCGCCTCGGCCGTCTCCTCGGCCGAGAGGCCGACGACGACCCGGAGCACGACGATCTCACGTTGCTTGTCCGGCAGGACGGACAGCAGTTCGCTCATCCGGCGCGACAGCTCCCCCTGCATCGCCCGCTGCTCCGGACCGGCCTGCGTCTCCGGCTCGTCGGGTACGTCGGCGACGGGGTCGGTTCGGTTACGCGCGGCCGCGCGGTGCGCGTCGGCGACCTTGTGCGCGGCGATGCCGTAGACGAAGGCCAGGAACGGGCGGCCTTGGTCGCGGTAGCCGGGCAGGGCCGTCAACACCGCGAGACACACCTCCTGCGCCACGTCGTCCGCCGAGGCGAACGAGCGTTCCTGCCTGCCGACACGGGCGCGGCAGTACCGCACCACCAGGGGCCGAACGGACGCCAGGACCCGCTCCACCGCGCGAGGGTCACCCTCGACGGCAGCGCTCACCGACGCGTCCAGTCCGTCCCCCAATGTGGTCATCGCAGAATGCAGCCCTGGTGTTACGAGTGCGGTCATCTGAAGGACACCCAACCGGGGCCGATGCCCCGCTCGGGGTCCACCGTACCGCCCGGCTCGCCCGGCCGACCCGCGGTGGGCGGGCCGGGGGGCGCGGTGGCACGCGCCACAGTAACCGGCACAGGGGGTGGTGGCGCGGCGGTGGGGACTGACGCAGCGGGTACCGCGGGCACTGCTGGCACCTCCACGGCGGTGGGGGAACACCGGACGGGTGAGTGAACACACACGACCAGCCGTGCGTGCCCGGTGCGCTTCGGGCACGCACGGCTGGTCGCCGACGCTGGTGCGGTTAGGAGACCAGGCCGCGCCGGAACCCATGGGCCACCGCTTGCGCGCGGTCACGGACGCCGAGCTTGCGGAACAGCCGCCGCGCGTGCGTCTTCACGGTGTCTTCGGACAGGTACAGCTCGCGGCCGATCTGCCCGTTGCTCTTGCCCTGGCTCATGCCGCGCAGCACCTGCAGCTCGCGGTCGGTGAGCTGGACCCCAGGGTCCGATGGCTGCCTCGGTGCGGGCACCGAGGTGCTGGCCAGCGTGTGCGCGAGCGCGGCGACCAGCTCGGGGCGCGAGGCGTCCCAGCGGAGGTAACCGCGAGCGCCGCCCGCGATGGCGGCGGCGATGCTGCCCGCGTCGTCCGGCGCGCCGAACACGATGACGTTGGCCTGCGGGTTCGCCGAGACGAGCCGCCGCGTGGCCTCCACCCCGGTCGGCACCGCGCGCTGGGTGCCCACGAGGACGACATCCACCGGCTGCCGGGAGAACCGGGCGAGCAGCTCGTCACCGTGCGCTACGCAGTCGATGCGACTGACCCCTGGCACAGCGGACATGACACGGGTCAAGCCCTCCCGCACGCTGCGGCGGTCGTCGCAGATCAAGACCGTCGTCACGGGGACTCCTTCCTGCAGCCGAGTGACGTTCCATAACCCCTATCGGACGCCGGCGCCCGAACCTTGACACGATTCGGTGGTAAATCTGTCAACCAATCCACCGGAAGACCGGCCTGCCGATGTCACCTGTTCGGACCAAGGTCAAAACCCGAGGTCGGGACCCATGGCGACGCGGCGGCCGCGGCCCGGCCAGCGGGATCGGCGTGTCGTAACACACAGTCAAGGGCGGTGGCCGCTTCCCGCCGGTGCTCGTCGGCCCGTTCCGGCTCCAGATCAGCTAACACGATGCGGCAAGGCCAACGCAGCGGTACGAGCCCGTGGGTGATCGCGTCCCGGAGGCAGTCGTTGATCGCCAACAGCGCCCCGGGACGATCTCCGGCCGCGGCCAGGGTGGCGCCGAGGACGAGGTTGGACTTGGCCACCAGCCGCCGCGACGGCGACCGGGTCGCGGCGGCAGCGGCGGCCCGCGCTGGGGGAAGTGCGGCCTCGGGGCGCCCGGCCGCCAACTCGACCTCCGCGGCCACCCAGCCGCGTTTGATCTCAGCGCGCCAACCGCCGTCCGTCGAGGCGGACTCGATTCCGAGCAGGGTTCGCGCTTCGTGGAGCTCGCCGAGCCCGATCGCGTCGGCCGCGAGGCCGAGCAGGGCGTCCGAGCGGGCGGCCGCGGCGTCGGCACCGCCCCACCGGCGATCTTGACCGCCGGTCGCCGGTGATCGTTCCCCGGTGGTCGCCGCGGCCTCGGCGAGGCGGCGCAGACCGAGCGCGTCGAGGTCCCTGGCGATGGCGTGCCCGCCGAGCTGCCTGCGGTGCGCGGCGAGGGTCACGGCGGCCAGCGCGGCGCCGGTCGGGTCGGTCCCGGTGATCACCGGCCACAGCAGGGTCGCGGCGGCCGCGTAGCGGCCCCGGCCACCGAGAGTGACAGCGGCCAACCAGGAGCGCTCCCAACCGGGACCCACTCTGAGTGGGTGTTCGCCGGGATCCGGGCCGAACGCGGCCGCCCACAGCCGAGCACGATCGTGGTCACTCACCCGGTCGACCTTGCCCCAACTCGTGGTCAGAGAGCAGGAGCGCCTCGATCCGGCCCACCGCGGTGGGCAGGTCGTCGAGCCGCTCCGCACGGGGCGGGAGGTCCGCTTCTGCCCAACCGGGGCCACCGGCGAACACGTGCACCCGTTGGCTGGTGCGCGGGACCTTGGCCAACGCGGTGGCGGGCACGGGCACCTGTGCCCACACGACGACCGCGGCGGGTGCCGTGCGCCGAACAGCGGCGGTGAGGGCGGCGTCGGGCACAGCCGCGCCGAGCATGATCGTGCCGATCTCCCGGCAGGCGAGCGCGGCCCGCAACACGTGGAGCGGGAGCGAGTGCGCCTCCTGCGGCGCGCAGCACAGCATGACCGGCCGCGGGTTGCGCGGAGCCGGGACCAACGGGGTCTTCCGGATCATGGCGGTCAGCACGCACTCGTTGACGAGGTGCTCGACCTCGACGCAGTCCCCGGAAGCCGCCCACCGCCCGGCGACGGCGCTCAAGACCGGGCGCACCACCTCGTCCCAGGCCGCGACCACACCGCCGGTGTCGATCGCCTCGGTGATGATCCGCTGCACCGACCGGTCGTCCATGGCCATCGCCGCTCGGCCGAGACCGCGCGCGGCCGCCGCCTCGCCGCGCAGGGACAGGCGGCGCCCGCCGTGCGGGGTGGTCTTGCCGAACCCGGTGGCCTCGCCCGGAGTCGCCCGCAGCGCGTACTCCGCCGCCTGCGCCGGTGCGGCACCTTCGAGCAGGGCGCGGCGCATGAGTTCGAGCCTGGCGACGTCGGCGGGGCCGTAGCGGCGGTGCGCCCCGGTGGCGTGCCCGGTGGGACCGAGGCCGTAGCGCCGGTCCCAGGTGCGCAGGGTCGACGGGGCGATGCCGAGCCTGCGGGCCACCGCCGAGACCGGCAGCGTCGGCTCGGCCGGTCCGCTCGTCTTCGTTACACGTCCGCCGCCGCGCGGACGGCGGCGGAGCGGAAGTTGACCACGCTCGGTGGAAGCGTCCGCGTGGTCGGACGGGATGTCAGCCACCACTGGCCCATCTTCGGGTGACACCAGGGGTCCGGCAACCGGATGCGTTGACCACGCTGCGTCGAGCGGGTGAATCCGATCGGCTGAATCGCGTATCCGATGAGTCGATCACCCTTGAACAAGGGTTGGCGCGCTTCTAGCGTGTAAGCCGCTGCACCGAATGGAGTATTGACTCCACCAGTCCACTTGTCAGGAGGCGGCCACCATGGCGGACACGCGCAGGCTCCCCGGTCCGAACGCCGACGTGTGGGACTGGCAGCTCGACGGCTCCTGCCGGGGAATGGACAGCGCGTTCTTCTTCCACCCCGACGGCGAGCGCGGGCCCGCGCGGGCGCGGCGGGAGGCCAAGGCCAAGGCGATCTGCCAGGCGTGCCCGGTGCTGTCGCTGTGCCGCAGCCACGCGCTGGCGGTGCACGAGCCGTACGGGATCTGGGGCGGGCTCTCGGAGTCCGAGCGCGAGGCGATCATCAAGACCGAGAAGCGCACGCTGGCCGTCGCCAAGTAGCGCGGCGCGAAGACGAACCAGGGCCCGGTCGGGATCGACCGGGCCCTCGTCGTTCACGCGATCGGGTCAGTGGCCGTGACCGTGGCCGTGACCGTGACCGCCACCGGCGGGCTCGTCGTCCTTCTTCTCCACGACCGCGCTCTCGGTGGTGAGCACCATGCGGGCGATGGAGGCGGCGTTGGCCACCGCGGACCGGGTGACCTTGACCGGGTCGACGACGCCGTCGGCGAGCAGGTCGCCGTAGACCAGCTTGGCGGCGTTGAAGCCCTGGCCCCAGGACAGCTCGCGGACCTTGTTCACCACGACGGCGCCCTCCTGGCCGCCGTTGGCGGCGATCCAGTGCAGCGGCGCGCTGAGCGCCTCGCGCAGGATCGCGACACCGGTCGCCTCGTCGCCGGTGAGGCCGAGGTTGCCCTCGAGCTCCTTGGCGACCTGCACCAGCGCGGAACCGCCGCCGGGGACGATGCCCTCCTCGACCGCGGCCTTGGTCGCGGCGACCGCGTCCTCGATGCGGTGCTTGCGCTCGGAGAGCTCGGTCTCGGTGGCCGCGCCGACCTTGATCACCGCGACACCGCCGGAGAGCTTGGCCAGCCGCTCCTGCAGCTTCTCCCGGTCCCAGTCGGAGTCGGTGGCCTCGATCTCCTTGCGCAGCTGCTCGGCGCGCCCGGCGATGGCGGACTTCTCGCCGCCGCCGTCGACCAGGGTGGTCTCGTCCTTGGTGACCACGATGCGGCGGGCGGTGCCCAGCTGCTCCAGGGTCGCCTCGGAGAGCTTGACGCCGATCTCGGCGGAGATGACCTCGCCGCCGGTGACGACCGCGAGGTCGTCGAGGAACGCCTTGCGGCGGTCGCCGAAGAACGGCGCCTTGACCGCGACGGCCTTGATCGTCTTGCGCAGGGCGTTGACCACCAGGGTGGACAGCGCCTCGCCGTCGACGTCCTCGGCCACGATCAGCACGGCCTTGCCGCTCTGCGCGACCTTCTCCAGCACCGGCAGCAGGTCGGCAAGCGCGGAGATCTTCTCGCGGTGCAGCAGGACGTAGGCGTCCTCCAGCACGGCCTCCTGCGCCTCCAGGTCGGTGGCGAAGTGGGCCGAGACGTAGCCCTTGTCGAACTGCACGCCTTCGGTGATGACGAGCTCGGTGGCCAGCGTGGAGGACTCCTCCACGGTGATCACGCCGTCCTCGCCGACCCGCTCGATGGCCTCGCCGAGCAGCGCGCCGATCGAGGCGTCGCGGGAGGCGACGGTGCCGACCTGGGCGATGTTGTCGCGGCCCTTGACCGGGGTGGCCTTGGCCTTGAGCGAGTCGACCACGGCGTCGGCGGCGGCCTGGATGCCCTTGCCGACCGAGGTCGGGTTGGCGCCGGCGGCGACGTTGCGCAGGCCGACGCGCACGAGCGCCTGGGCGAGCACGGTTGCGGTGGTGGTGCCGTCGCCCGCGACGTCGTTGGTCTTGGTGGCGACGTTCTTGGCGAGCTGGGCGCCGAGGTTCTCGAACGGGTCCTCGAGGTCGATCTCGCGGGCGATGGTCACACCGTCGTTGGTGACGGTGGGTCCACCGAACTTCTTGGCGAGCACCACGTGCCGCCCGCGCGGGCCAAGGGTGACCTTGACCGCGTCCGCGAGCTTGTTCACGCCGCGCTCGAGCGCCCGACGAGCGTCCTCGTCGAAGCTGATCTGCTTGGGCATTGACTACCTCTCGTTGGTGGCAGCTCTAGAGACGCCGAGCGCCCCGGGTGCCCCGAACGGGGCCGCCGGGGCGCAGGGTCAGCCGGGGTGTCAGTTGATGACAGCCAGCACGTCGCGGGCGGAGAGGATCAGGTACTCCTCGCCGTTGTACTTGACCTCGGTGCCGCCGTACTTGGAGTAGATGACGACATCGCCGACGGCCACGTCCACCGGGACGCGGTTGCCCTTGTCATCGATCCGGCCCGGACCCACGGCCAGGACCTTGCCCTCCTGGGGCTTCTCCTTGGCGGTGTCCGGGATGACCAGGCCGGAGGCGGTCGTCGCCTCGGCCTCGCTCGCCTGGACGACGATCTTGTCCTCGAGCGGCTTGATGTTCACGCTCACCGCTGTGACCTCCACGGGTCGTCGAAAGCGTTGGCAGGTACAAGAGCGCGACTCCCGAGGAGCCACGCCCACGGCTCCTGCCACCCCGCCGTCGCGGGGGTCGGGGCGGTACTTGGCGCCGTGCAACTAGCACTCTACCCACGCGACTGCTAAGCCTGCAACGACCCCCACGTGTGACATGGGAACGTGGCCTGACCAGCCCGGTTCTGGTAGAGCGGCTCAGTTCCCGGCCGAACCCGGCTCGACCCGGGTCCGGGGGGCCGCGACCAGCCCGGCGACATCCGCGCCGATGAGCTCCAGGACCCCTTTGCCCGCCGCGACACCTTCCGGCGGTAGCGCCACGAGTGCCCACCACCGCACTGTTCAGCCGCTCACGCCACTGCCGCGGTGGGATCGAGGCCCTTCCCCCGCGCAGGAGCCCTCGATGTCGTCGCCCAACACCTCGCGAGTTCCTCCCGCCCCGCGTCGTTGAGCGAGTAGAACGGACGGCCGTTTCGCCACCCGGACGAGCCCGTCGCGCTCCAGCCGCAGCAGGATCGTGTACACCGTCCCCTCGACGTCGGCGAAGCCGAGTTCGTTGAGCAGCCGGGTGATCGCGTACCCCTAGCGAAATCGAGGAGTGGTCCCGCCGGTCCGCGGCTACCGTGGACCCTGTGATCAGACCGGCCACCCCCGCCGACTTCGAGCGCCTCCGCGAGATCGAAGTCCTGGCAGGCGCCGCCTTCCGCGACGTGGGCATGCCCGAAATAGCCGACGACGACCCACCGTCGATCGAGGAGTTGGCGGAGTTCACCGCGGACGGCCGCGCCTGGGTAGCCGAGTACCACGGCCGGGTCGTCGGCTACCTGCAGGCAGAAGTGGTGGACGGCTACGCCCACATCGCCCAAGTAAGCACCGACCCCGCCGTCAGGGGCCGGGGCCTGGGCCGGGCTTTGGTGGACCACCTGGAAGCCTGGGCCCGCGACCGCGGCCTAGAAGCCCTGACCCTAACCACATTCCGCGAAGTCCCATGGAACGCGCCCTACTACGAACGCATCGGCTTCCGCCCTATAGAGCCAACCCCCGCCCTCCAGACCATCATCGACCGCGAAACCCTCTTGGGCCTAGACCCCACCAAACGCACCTGCATGCGCCGCGACATCTAGCGCTGGGACGGCCATCTCTAAGTACCGGTGGCGAGGCCGAAATCGCCCATGGCGCGCGTCCACCCCTGCCCCTCCCGGGGCGGCAAGACTGCGTTGAGCAGCCTGAGCACTCCCCACCCATTCGGCCACAGGCCGCCCCCCTGGCGGACAACAGACCCCGCCCACCCAGGGGGCCACCCACTTCCAGCCTAGTCGATTCCGTTGCTTGTCAAGGGGGTTCGGCGGGAGCTGTGGACCAACGAGCGCATTGTGGATAGTCATCGACAGGCGCCAGCCAAGGCGCAGAACCGCCAAGCCCACTCGCATTCGGCGTGACGTTCCGTGGAGGCAGCGAGGCCGTAGTCGCTTGCGGTGCACACCAACGCGCCCCTAGCCGCCCGCTGTGGCGAAGACCGCTTCCCCAGCGTGCCACTCGGCGGCCCAGGAGATTACGACTTTTCAACCGAGGCCGCACCCCCACCCGACGGCAGACCCCGCCCACCCAGGGGGGCCACCCACTTCCAGCGTAGTCGATTCCGGTGCCTGTCAAGGGGGTCCGGTGGGAGCTGTGGATAGACGAGGGCATTGTGGACAGTCATCGACCGGGACGCCTCGTGGACCAGACCCGTCAAGAGCACCTTCATGCGCACGCGAAACCCAGCGCTGAATCCGGCTTGAGGGCGCCGAGAGTGTGAAGAATCGGCCGAAGGCCGCACCCCGACGGACAACAGACCCCGCCCACCCAGGGGGACCACCCACTTCCAGCCTAGTCGAATCCGGTGCCTGTCAAGAGGGTTCGGTGGGGGCTGTGGACAGAAGAGGGGATTGTGGACAGTCGAGGTGGGGGTCGCGGAAGTCGCAGGGGGCAGATGTGTGATGGCCCCTCTCAACCGAGAGGGGCCACCGAAGGATCAGGCTTGGTGCAGGGTGTGGCCTCGGTCTTCGACGACGAAGGTTGCGGCTGTGGTGGCTTCGGCGCCCGCGGTGCGCACGTGGGGGAGGACTCGGAAGTCTGCTCGGAGTTCCTTGGCGGTGATTCGGGTGCGGACGTAGCCGCGGCGGTTCTTGTAGAACTTGAGGTGGGGGTTCTCGGCGAGGACGGTCGCGTTGGTGTCTTCGCCGCCGTCGCCGGTGGAGGTGATGGAGGTGGTGACCAGTTCGACGGCGACGTTGCGGGACTCGGGGTTGTCGAAGTTCTCCTTGACGTCCCCGGCCCAGTGGCGGTGCACGTCACCGGTCAGCACGACGCCGTTGCGCGCGGTCGCCAGGCCAGCGGCGACCTTGTCCCGGCTGGCCTTGTACCCGTCCCACGCGTCCATGCTGAAGCCCTGCTTCTCGCCGGCGGTCAGGTCCCGCTGCGCGAAGAACACCTGCTGCCCGAGCACGTCCCACCGCGCCCGCGACGTGCGCAGCCCGTCGAGCAGCCACCGCTCCTGCGCCGCGCCGGTGAGCGTGCGGGCCGCGTCGAGGCGGTCGGCGCAGTCGACCTTGGTGCCGTCGCCGCAGGCCTGGTCGGTGCGGTACTGGCGGGTGTCGAGCATGTGGAAGTTGGCCAGCGCGCCCCACCGGACCCGGCGGAACAGCTGCATGTCCTGCCCGCGCGGCCGGGCGGTGCGGCGCAGCGGCATGTTCTCGTAGTACGCCTGGAACGCGGCGGCGCGGCGGGCGGGGAACTCGGGGTCCGGCGCCTCGGGCACGTCGTCGGCCCAGTTGTTCTCGACCTCATGGTCGTCGAAGACGATCAGCCAGGGGGCGACCTGGTGCGCGAGCCGCAGGTCGGGGTCGGACTTGTACTGGGCGTGGCGCAGCCGGTAGTCGGCGATGGTGCGGGTCTCCGGTCCGACGACCGCGCGCACGTCGGCGGCCTTGCCCGCGTACTCGTACTGGTAGTCGCCCAGGTGCAGCACCAGGTCGGGGTGGTCCTCGGCGAGGCGGCGGTAGGCGGTGAAGAAGCCCTCGCCGAAGTGCGAGCAGGAGGCGAAGGACATGGTCAGCGCGCCGGTCAGCGAGTGCGGCGCCGGGGCGGTGCGGGTGCGGCCGGTCTCGGACACGTGCTCCTGCACCCGGAAGCGGTAGAAGTACTCGGCGCCGGGGCGCAGTCCGGCCAGTTCGACGTGCACGCTGTGCGCGGACTCCGGCCGGGCCCACTCGACGCCGGTGCGCACCACGTGGCGGAACCGCTCGTCCGCCGCGACCTGCCACAACACCGGCAGCGTGCGGTTGGGCATGCCGCCGAGGCCGTCGAGGGCGAGCGGGTCCTGGGCGAGACGCGTCCACAGCACGACGCCGTCGGCGGACGGGTCACCGGAGGCGACGCCGAGGGTGAACGGGTAGGTGAGGGTGCGGTCGGGCGCGGCCAGCGCGGGCGTACCGACGCCGACCGCGACGAGGCCCGCGGCGGCAGCGCCGCCGAGCAGCACGGACCGGCGGTTGGGAGTGTTCATGTGGTGGGGCCTCCCTGATCAGGTGTTGGCTGGCAGTCACCCTCCTCCGTGGCGGTTTCCCGCGACCCACTTCCGGATGAGACCTGGGTGATCGCCTGGCATACCCCGGTTGACTTGCCGCCGAAGGGACTAACGTCGACCCGGTGCACCCCGTCATCTCGCTGCTGCGCTCCCGCCTGTCCTCCGGTAGTCGTGCCGACGGCCGCAAGCTCGCCCTCGCCGTGGAGGGCGGGGGCAGCCGAGGCTCGTACTCCGGCGGCATGATCGCGGGTCTCGACGACTTAGGCCTGACCAGCTGCTTCGACGCCGTCTACGGTGCCTCCGCCGGTGCGCTCAACGGTGCCTGGATGCTCGGCGGTCAAGCGCAGACGGGCACCTTCGGCTGGTCGGACCCGGCGATCATGCGGCGGGTGACCAACCCCTGGCGCCTGCGCCGCGTCGTCGACACCGAGCACCTCGTGCAGGTCGTCTACGAGGCCGTCCCGATGAACTTCGCGGCGATCCTGTCCAACGCCACCACGTTCCACCCGCTCGCCACGGACGCGGCCACCGGGGAGGCGGTGGACCTGCACCCGTTCTTGAAGGACCAGCGCTCGCTGCAGCTGGCCCTGCGCGCGTCGACGGGTCTACCGATGTTGTCCGGCCGCCCGGTGACCCTGGCGGGCAGGCAGTGGATCGACGCGGGATTGGCCGAGGCGATCCCGTTCCGCACCGCGATCGCCGACGGCGCGACCGACGTCCTCGTCCTGAGAACCCGCCCCGACGGCTGGGCAGCCCTACCCCCCTCGAGAGTCGAAACCGCCGTCGTCTCCCGCTACCTCCGCCGAGTCGCCCCCGGCGCCCTGACGAGCTGGCAATCCCGCCACACCCGCCAACTCACCGACGACAACGACCTCGCCGCCCACCCCTCCATCCTCCAGATCCGCCCACCCGCCACCGCCCCCGAGGTCCCCCGCCTCACCCGGGACACCCTCCTGCTCCGCCGAGCAGTACGCCTCGGCCGCGAAGCCGTCCTCGCCGCCCTGACCTGAGCACGGCCGTTGCGCGGCCCTCTATCCACAATGCCTTCTTCTGTCCACAGCTCTCGCCGAACCCTCTTGACAGGTGCCGGAATCGACTACGCTGGAAGTGGGTGGCCCCCCTGGGTGGGCGGGGTCTGCCGTCCGCCGGGGGTGTGGCCTTTGGTTGGTTCTTCGTTCCCCTCGCCGCCCTCTCGCGTCTGATCCAGCGCCAGGTGTCGTAGCGCGGACGGGTTTAGCGGGTCTGAAACCATGAGGGTCTGCCGGTCGGCGACTGTCCACAATGCCCTCTTCTGTCCACAGGTCCTACCGGATCCTCTTGACAGGTGCCGGATTCGACTAGGCTGGAAGTGGGTGGTCCCCCTGAGGTGGGCGGGGTCTGCTGTCGGCCAGGAGGGGACGGGGCCGTGGCCGATCTTCACGCCCGGGCCGTTGAGTGGCGCGCCTGAGGAGCAGTCTTTCACCGCGCCAGGCGAGTAGGGGTGCGTTGGTGCGGCACCGTAGGCGACCACAACCTCGCTGCCTTCACGGAACTCCGTGACGCATGAGGGCGGGTTTGCGGTCTAAGCAGGCGCGCCGGTCGATGACTGTCCACAATGCTCTCGTTTGTCCACAGCTTCCGCCGAACCCCCTTGACAGGCACCGGAATCGACTACGCTGGAAGTGGGTGGCCCCCCTGGGTGGGCGGGGTCTGCCGTCGGGCGGGTGCGGCCTGTGGCCGGTGGGGCGGGTGGGCGCTACTGCGACAAGCGCCGGGCTGGTGGGCGAAGGGCCTCGGCTGGGAACGGTGTTCGGCGCGCAGGAGGACGCGCGGGAGGACTGGGGGGATGGTCCGGCCACTGGGGTGGAGGGGTTCCGCAGGGGTAGGGGAAGCTCTGCGCGTGATGAGTCGGGGTGGTTGGGGTGTTGTGGCGGGGTTGGCCTGCCTGGTGGCTCTCGTCGTGGGTGGGTTGTCGGTGGTGCCGCAGTGGTTGTACCCGCCTTTGGGGGGTGGGGAGTTGGCGGCGGTGGGCAGTCCTGAGGTTCGGATCCAGTTGCAGCAGGCGCAGGGGCAGTTGCAGAACGGGGTTCGGTCGACGTTGTTGCAGTTGGCGGCGGGGTTGTTGGTGATCGCTGGGGCGGGGGCTACGTGGCGGCAGGTGGCTGTGGCCAGGGAGGGGCAGATCACGGAGCGGTTTACGCGGGCTGTGGAGCAGTTGGGCAGCGGGAACGTGGACGTGCGGATCGGTGCGGTGTACGCGTTGGACCGGATCGCCAAGAACTCGCCGCCGGATCGGGATCGGGTGCAGTTCATTCTGTGCGCCTTCGTGCGCAACCACGCCGCCTGGCACGTGGGGGCTCCGGATGGGCCGGTGCACCCGACGCCGACGGTCGAGAATCGGCCGTGGTTGCAGGTGACGGCGCCGGATGTCCAGGCGGCGGTGCACGTCGTGGCGCTGTTGCCCAGTGCTGGCAAGGCGTCGGAGAACCCGCGGATCTACCTGTCGCGGGTTGACCTGCGGGGGCTGCAGCTGTCCCGGGGCGGGTTGGTCGACGCGCAGCTGCGGCACGTCAACCTCGCCCGGTGCTGGCTCAAGGGGATCCGGTTGGACGGCAGTGACCTGAAGGGGTCCGACCTGCGCCGGTCCCAGCTCGAACGGGTCAGCTTGGTCGGCGCGAGCCTGCACCTGGCCCACCTGGCCGAGGCCGACCTCCGCGACGCCGATCTGCGCGGCGCGGACCTGCGCGGCGCCGACCTGACCGGTGCCGTCCTCGACGGCGCCAAGCTGGACGGGGTGCGGGCGGACTCGGCGACGACCTGGCCGAAGGGGTCAGACCGAGGTGGTGGCGACCGGGAGGGCGGGGTCGGTGGTGAGGTCGAGGGCTGAGGGCTTGACCCCGGCGGCCACCAGGTGGGCGCCGAGGGCGGCGATCATGGCGCCGTTGTCGGTGCAGAGGCGGGGGCGGGGGACGCGCAGGGTGATCCCGGCGGCGGCGCAGCGTTCCGCGGCGAGCTGCTTGATCCGGGAGTTCGCGGCGACGCCACCGGAGATGACCATGGTGCCGATGCCCAGGTCGGTCGCCGCGCGGACCGCCTTGGCCGTCAGCACATCCGCAACCGCCTCCTGGAAGGACGCGGCGACGTCGTCGATGGGGACTTCCCCGCCGTCGCGTTCGCGGGCTTCGACCCAGCGCGCGACGGCTGTCTTGAGGCCGGAGAAGGAGAAGTCGTACTTGGCGTCGCGGGGGCCGGTGAGGCCGCGCGGGAACGCGATGGCCGAGCAGTTGCCGCGCTGGGCGGCCTTGTCGATGGGCGGGCCGCCCGGGTAGGGCAGCCCGATCACCCTGGCGACCTTGTCGTAGGCCTCGCCTGCCGCGTCGTCGATGGTGGAGCCGATCTCGGTGATGCCGCCCGCGAGGTCGTCGACGCGCAGGAGCTGGCTGTGCCCGCCGGAGACCAGCAGGGCCAGCGTCGGCGACGGCAGCGCGCCGTGTTCCAGGGTGTCGGCGGCGACGTGCCCGGCGAGGTGGTTGACCCCGTAGAGCGGCACCCCCAGCGACAACGCGTACGCCTTGGCCGCCGACACGCCGACCAGCAGCGCGCCAGCCAGGCCGGGCCCGCAGGTCACCGCGATGGCGTCCACATCGGACAGCGTGAGGCCCGCGACCTCGACCGCGCGGCGCACGGTCGGGACCATGGCCTCCAGGTGCGCCCGGCTGGCCACCTCGGGCACCACGCCGCCGAACCTGACGTGCTGCTCAACGCTGGAGGCGACCTCGTCGGCCAGCAGGTCGACCGCCCCGTCGGGGCCGAGCCGGACGATGCCGACGCCGGTCTCGTCGCAGGAGCTCTCGATGCCCAGGATGATCGTCACGTGGTCTCCTGCACCCGCGCGGGTCGGACCATGGTGAACGCGTCCGCGCCGGAGGGTTGGTAGTAGCGGCGGCGTAGGCCGATGGTGGCGAAGCCGTGTGCCTCGTAGAGGGCGATGGCGGCGGCGTTGTCGGTGCGGACCTCGAGGAACACCTGCGCGCGCTCGTCGTCGGCCCGCTCGAGCAGCGCGCGCAGCAGTGCCTTGCCGACGCCGCGGCCCTGCCAGACCGGGTCGACGCCGATGTTGTGCACGCTGGCCTCCATGTCGCCGGGCGCTCCGGCCAGCGACAGGCCCGCGTAGCCGATCAGCAGCTCACCGGTGTGCGCGCCGACGTAGAAGTGCCCCCAGTCCAGTTCGGCGGCGAAGGCGGACTCGCTCCACGGGTCGTCGGCGGGGAACAGGGCGCGCTCCAGTTCGGCGCAGCGGCGCAGGTCGGCGCGGCGCAGCGGCTCGATCCGGACCGGCTCGGTCATCCCGGGCTCACCCGTTTGCGGGCGCCCGGCTCGACCGCGTCCGGCCTGCGCAGGTACAGCGGGGTCAGCGGGCCGGGTTCGCCGGTCAGGTCGGCGGCCAGCACCAGCCCGACCGGGCTGGGGTACTCCGGCCCGTCGAACGGCACGCCCAGGTCGTAGACCCGCGCGCCCGCGATCCGGGTGACCCCGTCCAGCGGGATGTCCGCCGGGCGGTTCACGTTGGGCTCACCGACCCGGGCGCCGTTGGTGTACCGCGCCCAGTAGAGCTCCTTGCGCCGGGCGTCGGTGACCACCAGCAACGACTCCGCAGCGGCTTCGGCGGCGATCGCGTCGAGCGTGCACACCGGGAACACCGGCCGGTCCAGGGCGTGCCCGAGGGCGGCGGCGGTGACCATGCCCGCCCGCAGCCCGGTGAACGGCCCGGGCCCGACCCCGCAGACCAGGGCGTCGAGGTCGGCCAGGGTGTGGCCCGCCTCGGCGAGGGCGTCGCGCAGGTGGGGGGTGAGCAGCTCGCCGTGCGCGCGGGCGTCGACGGTGACCCGCTGCGCGAGCAGCCTGGGGGTACCACCGGTGAGTTCGACGACTCCGGCGGTGACCGCGGGGGTGGCGGTGTCGACCGCGAGGACCAGCACGGTGGTCAAGGGTACGAGGGTGCCCCGCGCCCCTCTTAGGTGACTGCCTTCTCCGGCTGCTGCTTCTTGCGCCGCCGGTAGTCGCCGACGCTGTCGACCGCGACCGCGCTGAACAGCGCCAGCATGCCGCCGCCCGCGAGGATGCCGCCGACCTTGGTGATCTTCGCCTTGGGCAGCTTCTCCGGCTCGTCCGGCGCGGCGACCACGCTGACGGTGACCCAGGTGCTCGGCGGCGCGCCGAGGGAGCGCTGCTTGTCGTCGAGGGACCTGCGGATCAGGTCGAACGCCTGCTTGCCCAGCTCCTTGGCCCGCGCCTGGGTCGCCCCCTCGACCTTGGCGGTCATGAACGGGCCCTCCCTGGTGATCTCGACGGCGTCCTTGGGCTGGGTGACCAGCTTGCCAGCCGAGACCGCGGTCTCCTCGATGAGCATGATCGTGATGGTGGACAGGGTCGGCGCGAAGGCCAGCAGGGCGTTGGTCTGCTCGAGCTGGCTCGGCGGGCGCACGATCCGGCCGTCCTTGGGGGCCAGCATGACCACGGTGCCGGTCCACTGGTAGCCCAGCGGGGTGGAGACGTAGGCGTAGCCAGCGCCGACGAGCGCGATGAGCAGCAGCGGCACGACCACCAGCCACCGCCGCACCAGCAGCGCGAAGAACTTCCCGAAGTACACCCGACGCTCCCGACACCTGAGGTCACCCAGGTCGGGTATCGCCGAGACCGACCTGGGTGTAACAGCAGCTCACCCTGTGCGACGAAGTTCACCGCCGCGGTCACCGGCCCGCCACTAGGGTTGGACCGGTGCTGCTGCCCACTCTGGCCGATCGCCCGGACCGTGTCGCGCTGCGCTTCGGGTCCGAGACCCTGACCTACGACGACCTGGCCCACTCCGCCCGGGGTACCGCCGCCGCTTTGGCCGGTGCCCGGCGCGTAGCGGTGTGGGCGACGCCTACTGCGCACACCTGCCTCGCGGTGGTGGGTGCCCTGGCCGCCGGGGTACCGGTGGTGCCGATCAACCCCAAGACCGGGGAACGCGAACTGGCGCACATCGTGGCCGACAGCGTCCCGGACGTCGTACTCGCCGAACCCGAGGTCGACCTACCGCCCGCGCTGGCTGGGCTCCCCCGTGTGACCGCGGGTCCTGGCGAAGGCCTCTTGCCGGAAGAGGCGGATCCGGAGACTCCGGCGTTCATCGTCTATACGTCCGGCACCACCGGCCCGCCCAAAGGCGTGCTGCTGCCGCGTAGGGCCATCGCCACGAACCTGGACGCGTTGGCGGCCGCGTGGGAGTGGACCGGCTCCGACACAGTGGTGCACGCGTTGCCGCTGTTCCACGTGCACGGTCTGATCCTGGGCGTACTGGGCCCGCTGCGGCTCGGCGGCACGGTATGGCACCTGGGTCGGTTCGACTCGGCGGCGGCCGGGGCGGCGCTGGCGGGCGAGGCGACGGTCATGTTCGGCGTGCCGACGATGTACCACCGGCTCGCCGCCGACTGCGAGGCCGACCCGGAGCTGGCAGCCGCGTTCGGCAAGGCCCGGTTGCTGGTGTCGGGTTCGGCGGCGCTGCCCGCCCGCGACCACACCCGGATCACCGCGGCGACCGGTCAACGCGTGGTCGAGCGGTACGGGATGACTGAGACGCTGATGAACTGCGCCATCCGCGCGGCGGGCGACCGCAGGCCGGGGACGGTGGGCCCGGCGGTCGACGGGGTCGAGGTGCGGGTCGTCAGCGAGTCGGGCGAGCACGTGCCCGACGGGGAGATCGGCGAGATCGAGGTGCGCGGGCCGAACTTGTTCCTCGGCTACCTCAACCGCCCCGACGCCACCGCCGGGGCCTTCCGCGACGGCTGGTTCCGCACGGGCGACATGGCGGTGCGCGAGCCGGACGGCTACCTGCGCATCGTCGGCAGGCGGGCGACCGACCTGATCAAGAGCGGCGGCTACAAGATCGGCGCGGGCGAGATCGAGAACGCGCTGCTGGAGCACCCGGCGGTGGTGGAGGCCGCGGTCACCGGGGAACCGGACGACGACCTCGGCGAGCGGATCGTGGCCTGGGTGGTGACCGCCGACCCGCGGCCGGGGGAACAGGAGTTGGCCGACCACGTGGCGAAGCTGCTGTCCCCGCACAAGCGGCCCCGGGTGGTGCGCTACCTGGACGCGTTGCCGCGCAACGAGTTGGGCAAGGTCACCAAGCGTGCGCTCGGGTGAGGGCGCGCGCGGTCTGATCGCCGCCGTCTGCACCGGGTTCGCGGAGTTCACCCCGGTCACCCAGGTCGGCGACGGCCCGCTGGGGTGGGCCGGGTACGCGGCGGCGCGGGAGCGGGCGACCGAGCGGACCGGTGAGACCGAGTCGGTGGTGTGCGGCACGGCCAGGATCGGCGGGACCGCGGCGGTGGTGGTGGCCTTCGACTTCCGCTTCCTCGGCGGGTCGGTGGGGACGGCGACCGGCGACCGGATCGTGCGGGCGTTCGACGAGGCCAGGCGCGCTGACCTGCCGCTGGTGTCGTTCCTGGCGACCGGCGGCAGCCGCATGCACGAGGGGATGCTGTCGCTGCGGCAGCTCCAGCGGATCACCCGGGCCGCGATCGGGGTGCGGCGCGTGTCGGTGCTGGGTGACCCGACCACCGGTGGCCTGTGGGCGTCGCTGGGGGCGGGCGCGGACGTGGTGATCGCGGTGGCCGGGGCCCAGGTCGGGTTCGCGGGCAGCCGGGTGCGGCCGGTCGCCGACGACCCCGCGTACACCGCCGAGGGGCAGTTCGCCGCCGGTCACGTGGACGAGGTGTGTGCGCCGGAGGGGGTGGCCGAGGCGGTCGAGCGGTGGCTGACCCTGCTGACCGCCCGGCCGGGTACAGCGGAAGTCCCCTACGCCATGGGGGAATCGACTCCTGCGGTCGACGGTTGGTCGGCGGTCCAGCGGGCCCGCGACCCGCGCCGCCCCCGGGCCGGGGCGTACCTCGACGCGTACTTCACGACCCGCCGCCACATCAGCGGCGACCGGGCGGGCGGAGTCGATCCCGGCATGCTCTGCGGAATCGGCCTGCACAACGCCCACGCTGTCGCGTTCGTGGCCCAGGCGGGCACCGCCACCACCCCGGCGGGCTTTCGCACCGCCACCCGGCTCATCCGTCTGGCCAACCGGATCGGCGTCCCTGTTTTGACCATTGTGGACACCCCGGGCGCGGCGAACGACCCCGCGGCCGAACGGGCCGGCGTCGGCCCGTCCATAGCGGAGCTGTTCGCCGCCGTCGCCGCGAGCACGGTCCCGGTGACAACCCTGGTGATCGGCGAAGGCGGCTCCGGCGGCGCACTGGCGCTCTCCGCCCCCGACAACACCTGGATCACCCCCGACGCCTACTTCTCGGTGATATCCCCAGAACTGTGCGCCGCCATCCTCAAACGCCCACCCGACGAGATCCCGGAGACGGCAGGCCAGCTGCGCCTCCGCCCCCAGGACCTCGTCGAGCTGGGCGTGGTGCGCGGAATCGCCCCTAGACGTTCGTGACGGACCACTGCTGGTTGTCGCCGCCGTGGCATTCCCACTGGATCACGTTGGCGCCGTCTTCTGTGTCGCCGCCGGTGATGTCGAGGCACTTGCCGCTGTGGACGGCTTGGAGTTCGTAGGTGGAGCCGGGGCCCGCGATGAGGCGCCACTGCTGGTTGAGGTCGCCGTGACACTCCCACTGGATCACGTTGGCGCCGTCGTCGGTGGAGGCGCCGTCGACGTCGAGGCACTTGCCGCTGGCGGCGCTGGAGATCTGGTAGATGTCGTTGGACTCGACCAGGACCAGTTGCCACAGCTGGTTCGTGCCGCCGTGGCAGGACCACTGGATGACGTTCGCGCCGTCCTCCAGGCTGCCGCCGTCGACGTCGAGGCACTTGTCGCTGCTCAGCGGCTTGAGCTCGTGCCAGACACCGCTGGTGCCCGCCACCGCCGGGAGCGCGCCGCCCGCGAGCAGCCCGAGCGCACCGATGACCGCACCAGCGACCTTGCGTGCCTTCATGAAGAGACCTCCAGCGTGAATGTCCAGACGGGACTGTCCCGTCTGGACACCACCCTGGCCGTACCGCGCCCGCGCGCCGATCCCCCAGTCGGCTTGTTCGCCGACCCGATCAGGTCAACCAGCGGTCCACGACCGCGGGCAGCTCCGAGAGCCGCTGCACGACCGCGTCCGGGGTCACCTCGACCGGGACCTGCTGCGCGAGCGGGATGTCGCTGTGCGGGACGAAGATGGTGCGCATCCCGACCGCCTTGGCGCCGCTGATGTCGTCGTAGGGCCGGTCGCCGACGTACACGCAGTCGGCCGGGTCGTCCACACCGACGGCGGCCATCGCGGCTTCGAACGCGGCCCTGTGCGGCTTGGTGTACTCGAGGTCGCTGCTCCAGACCCGGGCGTGGAACAGGTCCAGCACGCCGTCGCGGTGCAGCACCTCCTCGTGCCAGGCGGCGGGCCACGCGGTCGACGAAAGGACGCCGGTGCGCAGGCCGCGCTCGCGCAGCCCGGTCAGCATCGGCGCGACGTCCGGATCGGTGTGCGTCGCCTGGTCCCAGTAGCCGCGGAACGCCTGCAGCGCCTGTTCGTCGAAGGGCGCCTGCACCCCCTCCAGCACCTGGGCCAGGGTGAACGCCCGGTGCTCGTCGCGCACCAGCAGCCAGGCCGCGCTCTCCGCCGCGAACACGGTCGCGGCGAGGGTGCTCGCCGCGGACTCGTCATCGGGGTGCAGGACGTCGGCGTAGGCGCGCCAGGCCGCCAAGTGGTCGATGGTCACCCACGGGGTGAGCGTGCCACCCCAGTCAAAGATCACCGCGCGCACGGAAACCCCCAGAATCACCCGATCGGTCGGTCGACCCAGGCACCGTACCGCTCGACCGTGGCCACGCGGGAGTCGTCGGGGTGCCGGTCCAGCCGGATCAGCAGGTGGTCGGCGGAGAGCCGGTCCGCGCTGCCCTCGCCCCACTCGACGACCACGGCGGACTCGACCAGCTCGGTGTCCAGGTCGAGGTCGTCGAGCTCGTCGAGCGAGCCGCCGAGCCGGTAGGCGTCCACGTGCACCATCGGGATGCCCCTGGCCCCGGCCTTGTGCTCGCGGGCGATGATGAAGGTCGGGCTGCTGACCCGACCGGACACGCCCAGTCCCGCGCCGATGCCCTGCGCCAGCGCGGTCTTCCCGGCGCCGAGCGGCCCGGCGAGCAGCACCAGGTCGCCCGGCCGCAGCACACCGCCGAGGGCGCGGCCGAAGTCGTGGGTGTCGCGCGGGGTTGGCAGCCGCACGGTCTCTGCCATGGTCATCCTCCCTGGTGGCTCTCGCGCAGCAGCGTAGCCAGGTGCTCGGTGACCAGGTCCGCCCGCTCCAGCATCACCACGTGCCCGGCGCCGGGGACGCGGACCAGGGTCGCGTCGGGCAGCGCGGCGGCGATCCGCTCGGCGTGCGCGAACGGGGTCATCCAGTCGTGGTCGCCGCTGAGCACGAGCACGCGGCAGTGCTTGAGCCCGGCGAGCGCGGCGTAGCGGTTGTGGCTGCCGAGGGTGTCGACGAAGTCGGCCAGGACCCGCACCGGCGTCACGTCCAGCATCTTGACCAGGAAGTCGACCAGGCGGGGACTGGTGTTGCCCGGCCCGAAGCCGATGGTCCGCGCGGCTTGGCGGGTGATGCCGCCGCCCGCGGTGCGCACGAGTTCGACGGCGGCGGGCTGCCACTCGGCGACCCGGCCGAGCACCCTGGTCAGCGGGTTGTACTTGGACAGCAGCGGTCGGGGCAGGCCGCTGCGGCCGACCTCGCCCGCGGAGGTGCCGATGAGCGCGACGCCGGTGACCCGCTCGGCGAACAGCTCGGGGGCGCGTTCGGCCAGCGCCATGACGACCATGCCGCCCATGGAGTGTCCGATGAGGACGATCGGGCCGTCCGGCACGACCGCGCGCAGCACCTCGTCGAGGTCGGCGGCGAGTTGGTCGATCGTGCTGGCGGCCGCGGACGAGCGCCCCGACCGGCCGTGGCCGCGGTGGTCGTAGAGCACTTGGCGCACCCGGGGATCGACGAGGTCGGCCAGGTCGCGGCGCTGGAAGTGCCAGCCCAGCCTGCTCATGGCGAACCCGTGCACCAGCACCGCGGTGATCTCGGCCTGGCCGCCGTCCGCCGGGTCGACCTCTTCGTAGGACAGCAGCACGCCGTCGTCGGCGACCACCGACCCGGTCCGGTCCGGCACCAGTTCGCCCAGCGGCTCGTCCAGGTACGGGTCTTCGCGCGGTGAGCGCTTGCGCACGCCCACCGCGACGGCCGTCGCCGCCGCGGCGAGGACACCGGCTCCCGCGGCCAGCTTGCCGATCCGGTTCATCAGCCCAGGTACCTGCGGCGCACGCGCGGCCGGTACATGCCGGTGACGATCTCGTAGTCGATGGTGCCGATCGCGTCGGCCCACTCGGTGGCCGTGGGCTCGCCGCGCGCGGCGGACCCGAACAGCACGACCTCGTCGCCCTCGGAGACAGCCGCGTCACCGCAGTCGACGATGATCTGGTCCATGCACACGCGTCCCCGGATCGGCCGTCGCTCGCCCGCCAGCAGCACGTCCATCCGGTTGGACAGCAGCCGGGGCACACCGTCGGCGTAGCCCGCGGTGACCAACGCCAACGTGGTGTCGCGGCCCGCGGTCCACGTCTGTCCATACGAGACCGATTCGCCCGCGCGGACCCGTTTGACCAGCGCGACCTCCGAGCGGAAGCTCATCACCGGCCGCAGGTCTTCCTCTTGCGCCAACGGGTTGAGCCCGTACATGGCGATGCCGAGCCGGACCATGTCGAAGTGCAGGTCGGGCCGGTTGAGCGTGGCGGCCGAGTTGGCGAGGTGCCGCTTGGGCCGCAGCCCGGCGGCGAGCGCGATGTCGTACGCCTCGCCGAACCGCTTGGCCTGCTCGTCGGTCGCCGGGTGGGCGGGGTCGTCAGCGCACGCGAGGTGCGACCAGACCGCGTACACCTCGTTGTCCGACGCCGCCGCGGCTTCGACCAGTTCCGACCACGACTCCGGCGGGCACCCGTTGCGGCACAAGCCGGTGTCGACCTTCAGGTGGATCCTGGCCCCCGACAACCGCTCCAGCTGTTCCACAGAGGACACCCCGACGTCAACGCCCGCGTCGACGGCGGCGGACATGTCGGCGCCTGGTCCGTCCAACCAGGACAGAATGGGAGCTTCGATCCCGGCTTCCCGCAACACGAGCGCCTCGTTGAGCGAACACGAACCGAGCCAGGTCACGCCCGCTTCCAGTGCCGCCCTGGCGACCCGAACCGCGCCATGCCCGTACCCGTCGGCCTTGACCACCGCCATCGCCTCGGCACCGGACGCCCGCGCGACCAGCAGGGACACGTTGTGCCGCAACGCCTCCAGGTCGACAACAACTTCGGCCCGACTCATGACACCACCGACCTGATCGCTTCCGGCAGGGCTGACACGATCGCCGACGCGGGCGCCGGGGCACCGCGCGCGGCCAACTCCCCGGCCCGCACGTGCACGAACGCCGCGCACCCGGCGGCCAACAGCGGGTCCAGCCCGGCGGCCAGCAGCGCCCCGACCATCCCGGACAGCACGTCCCCGGACCCGGCCGTGGCCAACCAGTGCGACCGCGCCGGGTTCACCAGCACCGTCCCGCCTGCGTCCGCGATCACCGTCGCGTGCCCCTTGAGCAGCACTGTCACATCCAACTCCGCCGCCAACGCCACCGCGGCACCGACCCGGTCAGCACCGAGTTCGATCCCGCGCGGCTGCGCGATCCGCGCGAACTCCCGGTCGTGCGGGGTCAGCAGCACCGGCACGTCCGGGTCGCGCGCGTCCCACAGGTCCGGGTGCGCGGCCAGCAGCGTGATCCCGTCGGCGTCCACGCACACCGGGACACCGGCGCCGAGCACGTCCCCGAGCAGGTCCCTGGCGGCCTTACCGGTGCCCATCCCCGGTCCGACTACCCAGGCCTGGACCCGACCGGTGTCGCCGATCGACCCGGTCGCGATCACCTCCGGCCACCGCCGCCGCACCTCGTCGGCCGCCGATCCCACGTACCTGGTCAGCCCGGAGGTCGCGAGCACCGCGGCACCGACGGACAGCACTGCGGCACCCGGGTAGGTCGACGACCCGGCGGCCACCCCGACCACGCCCTGCGTGTACTTGTCGTCGCCCGCGCCCGGGAGCGGCCACGCCGACCCGACTTCCCGCTCCGACAGCACGGAGAACCTGGGTTCCGGCAGGTCAAGCCCCAGGTCGACCAGGTGAACGACCCCGCACCGGGCGGCGGCGAGGTAGTGCACCGGCTTGTGCCCGCCGAATGTCACCGTCACGTCGGCCGTCACCGCGGGCCCGCTCACCGCGCCCGTGTCCGGATCGACCCCGCTGGGCAGGTCGACCGCCACCACGGGCGCCTTGATCCGCGACACCGCGGCCGCGGCGGCGGGCCGCAGAGGTCCGCGCGCCGACAACCCCACGATCCCGTCGATGACCAGGTCCGCGAAGTCCAAGTCCGCCACCGTGCCGACCCGACCACCAGCGCGCTTCAAGGCGGCCAGCCCTTCGGCGTGCACGCGGTCGGGGTCGAGCAGGACAGCCGTCACCCCGACCGAGCGCTTGCGCAGGAACGCACCGGCCCAGAGCGCGTCGCCACCGTTGTCACCCGTGCCGACCAGCAGCGCGACCCGTCTGCCGGACACGCCGCCGGTGCGCTGCTCGAGCAGCCGGGCGGCGTGCAACGCGACGCCGTGCGCGGCTCTGCGCATGAGTGCGCCGGGCGCGGTCGCGGCCAGCACCAGCCGCTCGGCTTCGCGGATGGTCGCGGTGGTCCAGGCGCCCTGCACTCGCGCCTCCTATTCGACGGTGACCGACTTGGCCAGGTTGCGCGGCTTGTCCACGTCGTAGCCCCGGGACCGGGCGATCTCGGCGGCGAGGACCTGCAGCGGCACGGTCGACACCAGCGGCTGCAGCAGCGTCGGCACCGCCGGGATCTCGATGAGCTCGTCGGCGAACGGCCGCACGGTCTCGTCGCCATCCTCGGCGATGACGATGGTCCGGGCGCCGCGGGCCTGGATCTCGCTGATGTTGGACACCAGCTTCGAGTGCAGCACCGCGCGCCCCTTCGGCGAGGGCATCACCACGACCACCGGCAGGCCCGGCTCGATCAGCGCGATCGGCCCGTGCTTGAGCTCGCCAGCCGCGAAGCCCTCGGCGTGCATGTACGCCAACTCCTTGAGCTTGAGCGCGCCCTCCAGCGCCACCGGGTAGCCGACGTGCCGACCGAGGAACAGCACGGCCTTGGCGTCCGACAACTCCTGGCCGAGCGCCTGGACCTGGGCGGTGGTGCCCAACACCTGCCGCACGGCCTCGGGCATGGCGGCCAGCTCGTGGAACTCGCGGGCGACCTCGTCGGGGTACTTGGTGCCGCGCGCCTGCGCCAGGGCCAGGCCGACCAGGTAGTTCGCCGCGATCTGGGCGAGGAACGCCTTGGTCGAGGCGACCCCGATCTCGGGCCCGGCGTGGGTGTAGAGCACCGCGTCGGACTCGCGCGGGATCTGCGCGCCGTTGGTGTTGCAGACCGCCAGCACCCTGGCCTTCTGCTCGCGGGCGTGCCGCACGGCCTCCAGCGTGTCCGCGGTCTCGCCGGACTGCGACACGGCCACGACCAGGGTGTCGCGGTCGAGCACCGGGTCGCGGTAGCGGAACTCCGAGGCCAGCTCGACCTCGACCGGCAGCCGGGTCCAGTGCTCGATGGCGTACTTGGCGACCAGGCCGGAGTGGTAGGCCGACCCGCAGGCGACGACGAACACCTTGTCCACGTCGCGCAGGTCCTGATCGGAGAGCCGCTGCTCGTCGAGCACGATCCGGCCGTCGGCGAAGTGCCCGCGCAGGGTGTCGGCCAGCGCGGTCGGCTGCTCGTCGATCTCCTTGAGCATGAAGTACTCGTGGCCGCCCTTCTCGGCGGCCGAGAGGTCCCAGTCCACGGTGAACGGCTTGGCCGGGGCGGGCTCGCCGTGGAAGTCGAGCACCTCGTAGCCGCCGCGGGTGATCACCACCAGCTGGTCCTGGCCCAGCTCGACGGCCTCGCGGGTGTGCTCGATGAACGCGGCCACGTCCGAGGCGACGAAGGTCTCGCCGTCGCCGATGCCCAGCACCAGCGGGGAGCTGCGGCGGGCGGCGACGATCAGGTCCGGCTCGTCGGCGTGCGTGACGACCAGGGTGAACGCGCCCTCCAAGCGGCGGCACACGGCCCGAACGCTCGCGGGCAGGTCTCCACGGGTGTCGCCGTCGGCGTAGGCGCGGGCGACCAGGTGGGCCGCGGTCTCGGAGTCGGTGTCGCTGGCCAGCTCGACGCCAGCGGCCTCCAGCTCGGCGCGCAGCGAGGCGAAGTTCTCGATGATCCCGTTGTGCACGACCGCGACCCGACCGGTCGTGTCCCGGTGCGGGTGCGAGTTGCGGTCCACCGGGGCGCCGTGCGTGGCCCACCGGGTGTGCCCCATGCCCGCGGTACCCGCGAACCCCGCCCTGCCGACCTCGTCGAGCCGGGCCTCCAGGTTCGCCAGCCGACCGGCCTTGCGCTCCACGGCCAGCCCGTCGCCCACGAGGACGGCCACACCGGCCGAGTCGTACCCGCGGTACTCGAGCCTGCGCAGCCCGTCGAGCACCACGTCGAGAGCCGGTCTGTGCCCCACATATCCCACGATTCCGCACACGCGCACCAGGGTAACCACCGGTTAGTTCGACCACCGATAGGCTGGCCCCATGGCACGCACGGCCAAGCACCTGCTCGACGAGCTCGCCCGCCCCGGTCCGCACCAGGTCCTGCGCGGCGACCTGGCGTTGGTCGGCATGCCGGGGGTGGTGTTCACGCCTGCCGCGGGCCTCGGACTGCCCGCGATCGCGTTCGGCCACGGCTGGCTGCAGCCGCCCAGCCGGTACCGGGGCCTGTTCCGGCACCTGGCGTCCTGGGGCGTCGTGGTCGCCGCTCCCGGCACCCACGTCGGTCCACTCGGGTCGCACCGGCTGCTGGCGTCGGACCTGCGCACCGCGCTGGACGTCTGCTCGGGCGTCCGGCTCGGCGACGGGGCCATCAGCGTCGACCAGGACAAGCTCGGGCTGGCGGGGCACTCGACCGGGGGTGGGGCCGCCGCGCTGGCCGCAGCGGACGACCCCCGGGTCAAGGCGGTCGCCACGCTCGCCGCGGCCCAGACCAAGCCCTTCGCGACCGACGCCGCCGCCCGCTGCCGCGTCCCGTCCCTGCACCTGGTCGGCGGGAACGACCTGGTGGCGCCGCCCAGCGCGCACGGCGAGCTGATCGCGCAGGCGTGGGGCGGGCCGACGCAGCTGCGGACGCTGCCGAAGGCGTCGCACCTGGGGTTCGCCGAGGGCAAGCACTGGAGCGGGCTGCTGGTCCACGGCAAGTCCGAGCACGCCACGCAACGGGTCAGCCGGGCCCTGCTCACCGCGTTCTTCCTGGTGCACCTGGCTGGCCAGAAGACCTACCAGCCGCTGCTGGACGAGCCGGTGAAGGCGGCCCCGGTCACCTTCGAGACCGTCAGCGCTTAGTCATCCAGCTGACGTTGAACACGCCGGTGTCGTTCGGGTCTTCCGCCCACGACCGCCTCTTACGCGCGGGGCGTTCGTCCGGCTTGGCCATGTCCTGCTCATAGGCGGCCCGCGAGCGCGCTAGCTCGTCGGACAGGGCCCTACTGAGCTGCTGGAACGGCGCGCGTATGGCCCGCACGGTCGGGTCGTTGTCGTCGAGCACGGTCAGCCCCTGGCTCGGTTGGCCGGGTCCTCGCCGACAACGCCGCCGAACCGGGCAGCCGGGTCTTCTTCGTCGAAGAGGCTGCCGACGAGCTTCCACTGGCTGCTCTTGCGCTCGGAGTCACCGCCGCCCTGGCCGCCCATGCCCCCCATCCCACCCATCATCCCGCCGCCGCCTCCGAAACCGCTCTGGCCCGACGTCGCGGCTGCCGGGACAGCGGCTGCGGGCTGGCGCTGGGGTTCGGCGCTCGGTGGCACCTCGGCGCCGGTGGCCGCGCCGGGCCCCGGCTCGCGGACCGACGGGGTGCCGGGCGCGTTCCCCCCGGAATGCGCGGGTGCCTGCTGCGCGGGTGGGGTCTGCGGGACTGGGCTCTGTGCGGCGGGAGTTGGTTCGGCGGGCTGGGTCTGCGGGGGTGGCCGGCGCAGGCCGTCGATGACGTACTGCTTGCCGTCCACCGCGACCGCCACCGAATCCGGCCGCGCCGTCACCTCGACCACCGGAGAGTCCACTGTGGACCTCTCGGGCAGGAGGGAGGCGAAGAGGCCCCAGGCGTCGGTGGTGGCCTTGTGCACGGCGGCCAGGTCCCGGCGGAACCGGGCGATCGCGGCCTCGTACCTGGCGCAGTACCCGTCGAGGTACTCGATCACCTCGGCGGTCGGCCACGGTTCTTCGCCTGGGGCGTTCAGTTCGTGCGCACCGCGCGAACGCAGCAGGTCGACGGGGTTCGCCCGCACCGCGCCGTCGAGCCGGTCGATCTGGGTGAGCCTGGTCGGCAGGTGGTCCACTTCGAGCCCGCGCACGGTGTCGGCCTGCTCCGCCCACCCCCGAAGGGCAGTGCGGACAACCTCCCGCGCCCCGTCCACCGCCGCCGCGAGCCGCACCGACGACTCCTGCCACCCACGGGCCTTCACCGCGAACTCGTCAAACCGCCCCGCGGCCAAGTCCGCCCCACGCCCACCCCAGGTGTCGGCCAACCTGCCCCGCAACCCGGCGGCCCCATCCCGCACCGCCCCAGCCGCGTCCGCGATCGAAGCCAACCGCTCAGCGGCGGCCGAGAGCGCCCCGAAGTCGGTGCCCCGCAAGTCATCGATCAACCGCTCATCGCGCGGCCCCCACGTCTCCTGCCGCCACCCCCCAGCCGCGGCCGGGTGGTCGCGCCACCGCTGGAAGACCGCCCCACCCTCCCGAGTGGACAGAGCAAGCCGAACCCCGGCCAATCCCCCGTCCACCACCACATCAGCCAAGTCGATCTCCCTGACCGGCTCGACCAACACCTCCCGCACCACCCCAGCCGTCACCGCTCACCCGCCCGCGTGATCCGAGCGGCGGCGTCCCGGTCCACCTCAACAACCCGCTCCGCGGCCTTGACCAGCCCGGAGACCGCGTTCTCCAGATCAGGCGCCGCGCGCTCGACCTCCGCCAGGATCCCGTCGTGCCAGGTGGCGAAGGCTTCGCCCGCGCGGGCGCCCAACGGGCCGAATTGGCGCGGGGTCAGGGTTTCGGCCTTGGCGAAGGCCGCGATGTCGGCTACCGCGGTGCGGAGGTCGTCGACCTCGGCGGCGAGGGCGGTGATCGCCTCGTGGTCGATGCGCAGGCTCACCGCACCCAGCTCCGGCCGGACCAGTCGTCGTCCTGGTCGTCGGTGGGGGTGGGGGCTTGGCGGCGGGGTGGGGGCGGGGGTGCCTCGTCCTCAACTGCGAACGACAGGACGGAGGGGCGTTGGTCGCGGGGCCAGGTGGGGGTTTCCGCCGGGGCCGGTCGGGGAGCGGGTTCGGGGGTGTGCGGCGGGGTGGGTCCGTCGTCTTCGGCGGTGAAGGACAGGACGGTGGGGCGGGTTTCGCGGGTCCAGGTGGTCGCCTTCTCCTCAGCGGCCTCGGCTTGGGCCTTGGCGAACTCCGCTTTGGCCGCCTCGTGCGCCGCGTTGATCGCGGGTAAGGCCTCGGCGGCGACCCGGTCGCGCTCGGCGGCGGCCGCGTCGTGCTTGGCCAGGTCGGCGGCGAACTCCTCGCCGATCTGGTTGACCCTGGCGGCGTGCTGCGCGGCGATGTCCTCGTAGCGGGCCAACACCTGCCTGCTCTCCGGCGTCATGGTCACCGCCCCCCGTCGAACACGGTGCTGATCCGGGCTTCGGCCTCGCTGAAGTCGTCGTCGAAGAGGGTTCCGCTGGTGCGCCACTGCGACCCGGCGCGCTCGGAGTCACCCGAGCCGTTGCCGCCGCCACCGCCCATCGCGCCCATCGGCATGCCGCCGAGGCCGGAGCCCGCCTGCCCGCCCGCCGGGTCGCCGCCGCCGGGTTGGGCGGTGGCCAGACCGGCCTCACCGGCGCCGGAGGCCTGGGTGGCGCTGGACATGTCGTCGGCCCGGTCGAGGTCGTCGAACACGCTGCCCGCCGCGCCCCAGGCGCCGGACTGCTCGCTGGCCGCGTAGGTCGACTGCGTCCCGGACGCCTCGGCGCCAGCGGGTTCCGGTGCGCCGGGGAGGTCACCGGCGAAAGCGCTTGCGACCGGCCTGGCCACTGGCTCGGCGGTGGCGGACCCGGTCTGCGGCGTGTCGACGGTCGGCGCGCTCGGGTCCTGGTAGTCCACGGTGTAGGTGACCGGCTCGCCGGTGCCGTCGGACACGGTGATCTTGACGGTGTCCGGGGCGTCAGCGGGCCGCTCGGCGGTGATGGTCAGGTCACCGTCCTGGATCACCGCCTTGCCGTCCGGTCCAGCCTGGACGTGCCGCACGGCGTCGGCCTGGTCGGTCGGACCGAAGCCCGGGTCCAACCGCGCCGGGTCGGCCCCGGAGCCAGGCGCACCCGGTGTGTCCGGTGTGGACGCCCCGAAGTCGAGCTCGTAGGTCTTAGGCGTGCCGGACCCGTCGTCGACGGTGACGGTGACCCGCCCCTGGCCGTCCGGGCTCTGCACACTGATCGACCGGTCACCGTCGGTGATCGTCACCGTCTCCGGCGCACCGGTCGCGGGGACCTCGGGCGTCGTCGTGGGGACCTCGGGCGCCTCCGGCATGACCGAGGCCGGGTCGGTCGGCTGCGGCATCTGCATCGGCTCGACGTTCGCCTTGACCGGCCCGCCACCACCGCCGCCTCCACCACCCCCGCCGCCGGTGTCGGTGGGCCCGCCGCCGGTGTCCACCGGCTTCTTCTCCTCGGGCTTCTTCTCTTCCGGCTTCTTCTCCTCGGGCGGCGGCTGGGACGGCCCGGCGAGGCTGAGCTTGCCGAACGGGTCGGCGGTCATGGTGATGGTCGCCGAGTTGAGCTCGTCCCACGCGGCCTCGACGGCCTTGATGGTCTCCTCGATCTGACGGCGGAAGTTGCCGATGGTGAGGAAGTAGCACTCGCAGAAGTCGTTGAGCTCGCGGCAGACGATGTCGGACCAGACGTTGTCGCCGTCGGTGAGGTACGCCTGGCTCGCCCCGTGCAGGGTCTCCGCCGTCATCGGCACGGTGTCGAGGAACAGCAGGCCCTGGCCGAAGCCGCTGAGCGTGGTGACCTCCTCGCGGGCGGAGAACCCGCCCTTCCAGACGCCGTGCTCGAGCATCCGGCCCATCTCGTTGATGTACTTCTCGTACCGGTCGCGGGGGAACACGACGATGCCGGGGCTGCCGATGGACAGGCTCGCGTACCGCTCCATGATCGGCTTGCCGCCCACGTCGGACGAGGTGCCGAACCCGGCGAGCTTCTCGACCACGGCGCGCGTGGCCGACCTGGCACCGTCGACGTGGTCGCGCAGTTCGCCGAGCAGCGCCTGGTAGTCCATCGAGGCCGACCGCAGGTCGTTGATCTTGGCGGTGGCCGCTTCACCGGCCTTGCTGCTCCACGCACCCTGCAGCTTGGTGGCCACCGCGCCCGCGGCGCCGTCCATCGCGCCCGCAGCCTTGGCCAGGTTGTCCAGCCTGCCCCTGGCGCCCCAGAGGTAGCCCCAGTTGATGATCTTGAGCTTCCACATGCCGCCGGAGGAGTCGGTCTTCTCCTGCCAGCCGTCGCCGCACGCGGGCTGCGCCGACCACTTGCTCCGGTTGCCCGGCAGGCACGCCGGGTGGTTGCGCCACAGGTCGTAGAGGTGACCGAGCTGGTCCTTGCCCATGATCTTGGTGAAGGGGTCCAGCTTGGCCAGCATGGCCTCGGAGTGGTCCTCGGTGTGCACGTCCGAGGGGGTCTGCAGGGCGTCCTGGACCTCGTGGCTGAACTGACCGGCCATCGACTACTTACCCCCAGCCGCGGTGATGCCCCACGCGTTGTCGACGTCGGTGCCGTCGGTCGCCTTGGCGGTCTCGGTCAGCCGCTTGGCCGCCTCGACGCAGTACTGCTGCGCCTTGCCGACCGACCCCGCGAGCTGCTGGACGACGCCGTTGAACGCCCCGAACGCCGCCGCCCCGTCCGCCGTGCCGCCGAAGTGCTCCTGCTTGAGCCCGTCCCCGGCGGCGTAGCGCTGCACCTCCTGCAGCGAGACGGCCAGATCGGCCATGTCCAGACCAGCGGACCGCACCACCTCGTGGTCCATCTTCATGGTCTCGTCCAGCGCCACAGCTCCCCCTGACTCTCCGGCCCCTCGATGTCGTCGTGCGTTGGACGCGACCCGCTGACCTGCGGTGCCGTCACTTACGCAAAGAAGAAACTACCGACTCCACCTGTGCATCGACCCAGGAATCACTGCATTCACTGCGGCGGGCGGTCCGGGTGCTGCGGCGGACGCTGGTCGGGCCGCTGGCGCGGCGGCTGCCGCCGGGCGCGCTTGCGCCGCACCAGCACCATGACACCACTGATGACCCCACCGGCGATGGCTCCCGCCAGCATGCTCTCGAGGATGGATCCCAACTCCACTACCGGTCTCCCCCGTGCGGTGGCTCCAGCCTGCGCAGCTGTTCGCGCAGGCGGGCCAGTTCGGCGATGTCGCGCTCGCGGAGTTCGCGGGCCCTGCGCTGCTTCTCCGCGGTCCTGGCCACCACCACGACGGTGACCAGGATGAGGGCGACGACCAGCACGATCAGGAACTCGGACAGCCCGATGCTCACGGCGAACCCCCCTCCGGCGCGGGCATGGTAACCACGGCCCGCGCCGGGGGGTTAGGACTCAGCGCACTCGGCGCTCAGACACCGGCGACGACGGCGGCGAGGCGGTCGGCGGCGGTTTGGGCGGCTTCCTCGCTGGGCGCCTCGACCATGACCCGGACCAGCTGCTCGGTGCCCGAGGGGCGCAGCAGCACCCGGCCGGTGTCGCCGAGCTCGGCTTCCACGGCGGCCACGGCCGAGCTGACCAGCGGGGACGCCGCGACGGTCGCCTTGTCGGTGACCTTGACGTTGACCAGGACCTGCGGCATGCGGGTCATCACGCCCGCCAGCTCGGCGAGCGGGCGGCCGGTGGCGGCCACGCGGGCCATCAGGCGCATGGCGGTGAGCAGGCCGTCGCCGGTGGTGGCGTGGCCGGGGATGAGGACGTGGCCGGACTGCTCGCCGCCGAGGGCGAGGCCGGTGGCGCGCAGCTCCTCGAGCACGTAGCGGTCGCCGACGGCGGTGGTGCGCAGCTTCAGGCCGGCGTCGCGCATGGCCACGTGCAGGCCCAGGTTGCTCATCACGGTGACCACGAAGCTGTCGTCGACCAGCTCACCGGCGTCGCGCATGGCCAGGGCGAGCACGGCCATGATCTGGTCGCCGTCGATGACCGCGCCGGTGGCGTCAACGGCCAGGCAGCGGTCGGCGTCGCCGTCGTGCGCGATGCCCAGGTCAGCGCCCTCGGCGAGCACGGCGGCGCGCAGGTCGTCGAGGTGGGTGGAGCCGCAGCCGTCGTTGATGTTCTCGCCGTCGGGCAGGGCGTGGATCGCGATGACCTCGGCGCCCGCCTCCCGGTAGGCCTGCGGCGCGGCGGCCCAGGCGGCCCCGTTGGCGCAGTCGACGACGACCTTGAGGCCGTCGAGCCGGTTGGGGACCGCGGCCAGCAGGTGCGCGACGTAGCGGTCGTGCGCGTCGGCGATGTCGTAGATCCGGCCGACCCCGGCGCCGGTGGGGCGCTCGGCAGGCGAGTCCAGACCGGCCTCGATCGCGTCCTCGATGGCGTCGGGCAGCTTGTGCCCGCCCGCGGCGAACAGCTTGATCCCGTTGTCCGGCATCGGGTTGTGCGAGGCGGAGATCATCACGCCCAGGTCGGCGCCCAGCGCGCCGACCAGGAAGGCCACCGCCGGGGTGGGCACCACGCCGACCTGCATGACGTCGGCACCGGCCGAGGCCAGCCCGGCGGCCACGGCGGCCTGCAGCATCTCACCGCTGGCCCTCGGGTCGCGGCCGACCACGGCGACCGGGCGGTGCGAGGTGTCGCGCGCGGCGAGCACCCTGGCCGCCGCCGCGGCGACCGACATCGCCAGTTCCGGGGTGAGGTCCGCGTTGGCGAGACCGCGTACGCCGTCGGTGCCGAACAGTCGAGCCATGGACTGGTTCCTCCACGTGTGGGGACGGGGGTGGGAGGCAGGGGTGGGCCGAGCCGGGTGGGACTGGTGGGACGACCGGGGGGAAAAGCACAGCGGGAGCAGCCTGTTCGGTGTCGAACGGAGCTGCTCCCGCTGGGTCGTGCTGTGGCTGACGCCGAAGGGTCAGCGCTTGCTGTACTGAGGCGCCTTGCGGGCCTTCTTCAGGCCGTACTTCTTGCGCTCCTTGGCCCGCGGGTCACGGGTGAGGAAGCCTGCCTTCTTCAGGACCGGGCGGTCCTCGGAGTCGAGCTCGATCAGCGCGCGGGCGATCGCCAGGCGCAGCGCACCGGCCTGGCCGGTGATGCCGCCGCCGTGCAGGTTGGCGCGGATGTCGAAGGACTCGGGCTTCTCGACGACCACGAGCGGCTCGCGGATGAGCTGCTGGTGGACCTTGTTCGGGAAGTAGTCCTCGAGCGACTTGCCGTTGAGCAGGAACTTGCCGGAGCCCGGGGTGATCCGGACGCGGACGACGGCCTCCTTGCGGCGGCCGACGGTCTGCGCGGTCTCCGAGGTCAGGTGCGGCAGCGCCGGGGCCGGGGCCTCGGCGGCGTCGGCGGCGTCGTTGTCGAGCGCGTCGAACTCGGCGACGGCGGCCGCCTCGTCGGTCTCGGCAGCGGTCTCGTCGGCGTCGACCTCAGCCACCTCGGCGACCTCGGTGGCGGCGGTCTCGTCGGTCTCGACCGCGGCGGCGTCGTCCTCGACGGGCTCGGGGGTCACGACGTCTTCACTCACTTGGTGACCTTCGCAATCTCGAACGGCTGGGGCTGCTGGGCGGCGTGCGGGTGGGCCGGGCCTGCGTAGACCTTGAGCTTCTTGCCCTGGGCGCGGCCGAGCTTGTTCTTGGGGAGCATGCCCTTGACGACCTTCTCCAGCAGCCGGTCGGGGCGGGTGTCGAGCAGCTCGCCGAAGGACTGCTTGCGCAGACCGCCGGGGTAGCCGCTGTGCCGGTAGGCGAACGCCTGGTCCCGCTTGTTGCCGGTGAGGACAACCTTCTCCGCGTTGACGATGACGACGAAGTCGCCGGTGTCGACGTGGGGGGCGTAAGTGGGCTTGTGCTTGCCGCGAAGGAGCGTCGCGACGTGCGTGGCGAGACGACCGAGCACCACGTCCTCGGCGTCGATCACGTGCCAGGCTCGGTCGACCTCGCCGGGCTTAGGGCTGTACGTGGGCACGGGTCTACCTCATCGTCAACATGCGTCATGGGTGCCTGTGCGGGCATCACCCCTGGGCGAACGGGTCGTCCAGGGGCGCGCAACGCGGCTCGACTCGCGCTAAACCAGCCGAGCTTTACGCCCCGCGCCGCACAACAACGTAAGAAGATACCGGGTGGCCGTTGGGGGGTCAAAACCACCCCCGTTCACCCGGCCGGGTGTGGCCTTCGACACGCGGTCCCCGACACGCGGCAAGGCCCGGGGGCAGCCCCCGGGCCTTGGCGGTACGAGCGGGTGACCGGCCGGTGGCCGGTGGTCGGCTCAGCCCCAGCGGTTGGCGTTCGCGCGCTCGGTGGCCTCGTAGTTCTCACCGGACTGCTGCACCGCGACCGCGATGGAGGACAGGACCTGCTTGAGCTCGTCGTAGGCCTTGTCCCACTCGGCCTGCTTGGCGTTCCACGCCTCGGAGGCGGCACCGGTGTAGCCCGCGGCGAGCGGGGCCAGGCGCTGCTTGAGGTCGCCGAGCAGGGTCTCCAGCTGGCTGGAGGTGGACGCGAGCGACTGCGACGCGTTCGCGACCTCCGCGAAATTGACCTTGATGATGTCGCCGGACATTGGGTTTCTCCCTGAAGTCGTCAATCAAGTACGAGATGGGCCGGAAAGCACTACCGCGGAAAGAGGACTCAGCCGCCGAGGACGCTGGTGATGTTCGACAGCGAGGAGGAGGACTCCTCTTCCTGGCGGACGTAGGCCGCGTTGCTCTCCTTGAGCTGCTGCGAGATCGCCTCGAGGGCGGTGTGCAGCTTGTTGGCGTCGTCGTTGTAGCGCTGCATCAGCGTGGCGAAGGCGCGAGCGGCGTTACCCGACCAGTTGTCGTGCAGCGGCTGCAGGGCGCTGCCCAGGCTCTTGAGAGAGTTCTGGCTCTGCTCGTTGACGTTGTCGACGTCGACAGCGGCCTTGGCCATCTCTTCTGGCGTGATTCCGTAACCGGACATTGGGAGAAACCCCCTGGCTTGTGGTTGGGTCGTACGCCTTCTTCGTTCGTACGCCGCTTACGACGAAGACCCTGCCAGGTTTGGTTCCCCCTCGGTGCGGGTTGGTTGCAGGTCGTTGCTCCCGTTAACGGTCTTGCCGGGAACCCGCAGGTCAGACCGGGTCCACCGGGACCGGACAAGGCGCAGATGAGTTCACAGGTGTGAACGTCGCCGCAGGTCAGCCCCCGTGCAGCAGGATCTGGTCCTGCGAGAAGTCCTCGTCGTCAGGGGTGTTCGGCTCCTTGCGCGCCTGCTCCGGCGGCGCGCTGGTCGACTTGGCCGCCAGCCGCTGGGTGTCGCGCCGGAACGCGGCGCTGGTCTCGCGCGCCTCGGCCGAAGCGCGGCGCGCGGCGGTCACCGCGGCGGACACCTCGGCCCGGAACTTCGCGACCGACTCGGCGAATCCCTCGTTCACTGCCCACCTCCGACCACGGTGGAGCGCACCACCGTCTCGCAAGCCTGCCGCACCAGTTCCCGGCCGCCTTCTGTGTACTGGCAGCCGATGCTGACCTGGTACCTGCCCTCCAGGAGCACGTACCAGTCGACGGTAGCGCCCTGCTTGGCCACCTGCTCGCGGTAGTACACAACATCGCGGCCCGCGAAGCTGGCCTTTTCGTCGTATCCCGACAGTTCCGAACCGCGGCCGTCGAAGTCCGCCCGCAACCGCTCCAACGCGCGCGCACGGTCGGTGCCGCTGTCGAACGAGAGTTGGCGCTCTTGCACCAGGACCAGGTCGTTGCCCTGCTCGGCACCGGTCGGTTTGATCTCCGTGCGCATGATCCCGGGGTTGCCGCCGGTCTGCGTCCAGTCGTCCGGCAGCGCGAACCGGTAGTCGTAGCGCGAGATCGTGGTGCTGCCCGCGCTGTCCTGGTTCACGGCGAGCAAGAGCCCGACACCGCCGCCCACCAACGCGAGCAGAACGCCGATCCCTATGTAGAGCCCCGTCTTCCGCTTCTTCTTCGGCTGTTGTTCGGCGGCGGGCAAATAGGGCTGCGGTGCCCGGTAAGGGGGTTGCTGGTGCGATCCGGTCCCGTGCGGGGCGCCTGCGAGCACACCGGTGTGGTCCACATCGGGGGCGACCGCCCGCAACGCCCCCCTGGCGACGACGGTCTCCGGCTGGTCGAGCGTGACCGGCACGACCCCCGTCCGCTCCGCGACCAACCGCGCCACCAACGGGATCCGGCTCGACCCGCCGACGAGGAAGATCCCGGCCAACCCCGAGGGCGCCAACCCCGCGTCCCGCACCGCGGCGAGGGTGAGCGCCACGGCGGCGGCGACGGGCTCGGCGATCAACCGCTCGAAGTCGTCGCGGGTCACGTGGGCGTCGGGGAAGGGGGACGGGAGCGGGATGTCGGTGTAGGTGTGCCGCGACAGCGTCTCCTTGGCGTTGCGGACGTCCTGCCGCAGCACCCGTCTCCGGCGCCGGTCGAGCAGGTCCCTGCCCTCGATGAGCTCCGCCCACGCGTCGCGGTGCTTGGCGGCGGCCGTGCGGCCCAGGTGCTCGAGCAGGAGCTGATCGATGTCGGCGCCGCCGAAGGTCGGGTTTCCCTTGGTGGCCAAGACGGTGAAGAGGGTGGTGTGCTGCTCGGTCCGCACAACGCTGACGTCCACGGTCCCGCCACCGAGGTCCAGGACGGCCAGGGTGCGCCCCTGGCCGGGGAAGCTCGCGGAGTGGAAAACGGCCGCCGCCACGGGTTCCGGCACCAACAGCACCCTGGCGGCGAGCCCGGCAGCGGCTTGGCGCAGCACCTGGGTGCGCACACTCCCCCAGTCGGCCGGGTGGGTCAGCACGAGCTGGTCGACCTGCACACCCCCGGCCACCCGCCGCGCCTCGGCGACGGCGCGCCCGATCACCGCCCGGAACACCTGGACCACGGGGATGACCGCGGCACCGAGCAACAGCTCACCCTCGTCGATCCGCCGCTTGGGATGCGGCTCGAACCGCGAGGGGTCCAGCGCGGCCTGCCGCTCGGCCTCCTGCCCCACGAACAACGTGCCGTCGATGCCGGCGTACACGGCCGACGACAACAGCGGCTGCCCGTCGATGACGATCACTTGCGGTTCCCGCCCGTTGAGCGAGATGGCGACACAGGTGCTGGAAGTGCCGAAGTCGACAGCTACACGCAGCACCCTGGCCACCTCCTGACGGTATGTCCAAGGTCACCCTACGTGGCGACCCGCCGTCAAGGCTTACGGGCCCGGGTGCACAGCCTTGGCCCGCCAGGACCAAGCCTGAGCGGGCACGACACCACCCCGCCCCGGGGCGCGACCGGGGGGCTTGACGGCGCCGAAGCAGGCACCGTCGGCGGGCTGGCTTCACCAAGCGGGCACCACGCGGTGTCCTTGATCGGGTCGGGCCCCGCTCGGCGGACACCGAGCGAGGCACCGGCGGGCCGCGGCAGCGAGCGCTCCTCCCGCTCGGCCAGGCCGAGCGGGAGGGTGGCGGCGGCTACTCCGGCTGGATCCAGGCGGCGCGCATAAGGGATCGGCCCACCTCGCAGCTGACCACCGTGCCCCGGCCTGGTGGCAGCGCGGAGGGGTTGACGCCATGGAGGAGGGCTCCGTCGGCAGGCCTGTTTCACCACGCGTGCCTCGCTCGGCGGACACCGAGCGAGGCACCGGCGGGCCGCGGCAGCGAGCGCTCCTCCCGCTCGGCCAGGCCGAGCGGGAGGGTGGCGGCGGCTACTCCGGCTGGATCCAGGCGATGTGCATGAGGGATTGGCCGACCTTGCGGCTGACCAGGGTGCCTCGGCCTGGGGGCAGCGCTGACGGTTTGACGGTGCCGAGGAGGGCGCCTTCGTCTTTGCTGCCGCTCATGACGATGCCGGGGCTGGCGATCTCGCGGAGTTTGCCCAGGACCGGGTCGAACATGGCGCGGCTGGCGCCGCCGGTGCGGCGGACGGTGATGACGTGCAGGCCGACGTCCTTGGCCTGGGGGAGGAACTCGGCGATGGGCTGCAGCGGGTTGTTGCCCTGGGTGGCGACCAGGTCGTAGTCGTCGACGATGACGAACAGTTCCGGGCCCTTCCACCAGGAGCGGTTCTTGAGCTGCTCCTGGGTGACGTCCGGGCCGGGGAGGCGCTTGAGCATGGAGCCCCGGACGTCCTTGATCATGTCGCCGAGCTGGTTGGAGGAGACGGCGTAGCCGAGCAGGTGCTCGGTGTTGATGTAGCCGAGCATGGTGCGCCGGTAGTCGACCAGGATGATGACCGCTTCCTTGGGGGTGTAGCGGTCCATGATGCCGCGCACGATCACCCGCAGCAGGTTGGTCTTGCCGGACTCGCCGTCGGCGAAGGCGACGAAGTGCGGCTCGGACTCCAGGTCCAGGTACACCGGGGCCAGGTCGTTCTCGTCGACGCCGATCGGCACGAGCTTGCTGTCGCGGCGCGGGTCCTGGGCGATGAGGTCCTCGTAGGGCAGGACCTCCGGCAGCAGCCGGACCTTCGGCGCGCTGCGGCCGCGCCAGCCGGACTTGATCTTGGCGACCGCGTCCTGCACGCCACCGGCGACGTCCTCCGGGTTGCTCGACCCGTCGATGCGCGGCAGGCCGGTCAGGAAGTGCAGCTTGTCCCGCGACAGTCCGCGACCAGGCCGCCCGGCTGGCACGTTCACCGCCACCCGACGGTCCACATCGGACTCCGACGGGTCACCGAGGCGCAGCTCGAACCGGGTGCCGAGCAGGTCCTTCAACGCGGGCCGGATCTCCGCCCAGCGGTTGGCCGCGACCACGACGTGGATGCCGTAGGACAGGCCCTGGGCGGCCAGGTTGACGACCTGCATCTCCAGCGTCTCGAACTCCTGGCGGAAGTTGAGCCAGCCGTCGACGATCAGGAAGACGTCGCCGAACAGGTCGTCCTTGAGCTCACCTCGGCGCTTGCGGTTGCGGAAGTCGGTCATCGAGTCGATGCCCACGTCGCGGAAGCGCTGCTCGCGTTCGGTGACCAGACCGGTCACCTCGGCCACCATCCGGCGGGCCTTGTCCGGGTCGATGCGACCGGCGACCCCGCCGACGTGCGGCAGGCCCTCCAGCGTGCCGAGCGTGCCGCCGCCGAGGTCGAGGCAGTAGAACTGGACCTCTTCGGCGGTGTGCGTGAGCGCCATCGACATGACCAGCGTGCGCAGCATCATCGACTTGCCCGACTGCGGCCCGCCCGCGATCGCGGCGTGGCCAGCGGCACCGGAGAAGTCCGCCCACAGCAGGTCTCGCCGCTGCTCGAACGGCTTGTCGATGATGCCGAGCGGCACCTGGAGCCTGCCGTTGCCGTAGAACCCGACCGGCGACAGACCGCGGTCCTCGGTCGGCTGCAGCGGCGGGAAGAGCGTGTCGAGCGAGTTAGGCTCGTTCAGCGGCGGCAACCACACCTCGTGCGCGGGCGGACCCTGCCCCACGAGCCGGTTGACGATGACGTCGAGCTCGCTGGCCTCTTGCCCGCCCTCGGGCTTCTTCTCCTCCTGGACCGGCTCCAGGGGCTTCTCCGGCTCCTTGGGGATCTCCACGTAGTCCGGCACGAACAGCTTCGCCCGCCGGTCACCCGAGACGGCGGCGACCGGCCCGGCCGCCTGCATGCCCGCGGGGCGGTACGGCCCGGACACGTACGCGGCCTTGAACCGAACCATGGTGCTGGTGTCGAACTTCAGGTACCCGGAGCCGGGGATCGACGGCAGCTCGAACGCGTCCGGCACGCCGATGGCCGCGCGGGACTCGGCCGCGGAGAACGTCTTGAGGCCGATCCGGTAGGACAGGTGCGAGTCGAGACCGCGCAGCTTGCCCTCTTCCAGCCGCTGCGAGGCGAGCAGCATGTGCATCTGCAGCGACCGGCCGAGCCGTCCGATCGCGACGAACAGGTCGATGAAGTCCGGTTTGGCCGACAGCAGCTCGGAGAACTCGTCGACCACGATGAACAGCGCGGGCAGCGGGTCGAGGTCGGCGCCGTTCTCGCGCGCTTTCTCGTACTCCCAGACGTTCTTGAAGTTGCCGCCGTTCTTCAGCGCCTCCTGGCGCCGGTTCATCTCACCGGCCAGCGCGTCCTTCATGCGGTCGACCAGGGTCAGGTCGCCCTGCAGGTTGGTGATGACCGCGGCGACGTGCGGCGCGGAGTCCAACCCGAGGAAGGTCGCGCCACCCTTGAAGTCGACCAGCACGAAGTTCAGCGTCGACGACGAGTGCGTGGCCAGCATGCCCAGCACCAGCGTGCGCAGGAACTCCGACTTGCCGGACCCGGTCGCGCCGATGCACAGGCCGTGCGGGCCCATGCCCTCCACCGCCGCTTCCTTGATGTCGAGCTCGACGGCCTGGCCGAACTCGCCGACGCCGAACGGGACCCGGTAGCGGTCGCGCACCGGCCGGGGCCGCCACGCCTGCTGCACGTCGAAGGTCATCGGGTCGCCGGGGATGCCGAGCAGTTCCAGCAGCGTCGGGTTGGACAGCAGCGGTTCCTCGTCGCCGGAGTCGGCGGCCGCGGCGGAGAGCCGGTACGGGGACAGCTTGCGCGCCAACGCTTCCGCCTCGGCGACGCTGAGCACGTCCGGGCTGGCGAACCACTCCACGCCGGAGGCGCTGCGCGCGCCGAGCCGGTCCGCCTCGACCACCAGCCGCAATCCGCGCCGGGCGGTGAGGTTGCCCAGGCACTCGGACAGGTCGACCAGCGTGACGCCGACCAGCCCCTCCTCCAGGATGATCTGCTCTTCCTTGGTGACCTCGCCGTCGTCGATGACGATCACCACGTGCGGCTGGTCCGGCTGCGGCGGGGCGTTGCGGGTGAACCGCTGCCGGTCGCGCAGCTCGTCGTCGAGCCATGCCTCGATCTGGGCCAGCGAGCCGCTCATCATGCGCAGCTGGCCGATGCCGTCGAGCAGCGTCGGGTGCTGGGCGTGCGGCAGCCACTTGGCCCACTCCCACTCCGCCTTGGCCTTGCCCGAGGTGACCACCGCGATCAGCACGTCGTCGGGGGTGTGGAAGGTGACCAGCTGGGCCAGCAGCGCGCGGGTCAGGCCGCGGGTGAGCGCCTTGTCGCCGGTGAGGCCGACCGCGGCGAACCCGCGCACGGCGACCTGGATGGGCAGGTCCGGGACGATCGAGTGGGCGCGGACGAACCGGCGCAGCGCCAGCGTCGCGATCGGCTCCAGCTCGTCGACCGGGCCGGTCTGCGGCGGCACCAGCCGGGTGGCCAGCCGCTGCGAGCCGCGGCCGACGCGCAGGTGGCAGAAGTCCGAATCGGCCTGGCGGCGCTCCCACATCCGCCTGCTGGTCGCGATCGACCACAGCGCCTGCGGGTCGGGGTGCGTCCACTCCAGGGCGGAGCGCTGGTCGAGCGCGGCCTCGCGGGCCCGGTCGCGCATCTGGCCGAGGTAGCGCAGGTAGTCCTTGCGGTCCTCGTTCATCTCGGCCTTCTTCTGGCCGCCGCCGCGCCCGCCCATGCCGCCCGCCATCATGCCGACGGTCGACATCAGGAACATGCCGCCGAAGAGCAGGGACGTGGGGTTGCGCCCGCCCACGACGAACATGAAGGCCATCATGCCCACGGAGGCGACGATCATGACCCCGGGCAGGATCTTCATCAGGATGTTGCCGGGGATGACCCTGGGCACCTCGGGTGGCGGTTCGAGGTGGACCTCGCCGCCGGGCTGCCTGGGCGCGGCAAGGCGGGGCGAACGCTTGAACTGCAGCGTGCTCACCGGGTGGACACCTCTTCGACTCGCTGGCGGGAGGACTGGGAAAAGCTACCGAACCACCGGTCCGTTCACGGTGGACTTCGACCGCGCTCCGGGTAACACCGCGCTCACCAGGACCGCGACCAGGAACAACGCGCCGCACAGGGCGCCGACGAGACCCGCGCCGGAGATCGCCTGGAAGTAGGTGAGCCCCGCGGCGACCGCGAGCCCCAGCACGGCGGTGGCGAACCGCCCCGGCCCGCTCGAGCGGCGACCGAGCAGCACGACCACGGCGACCAGCGCGAACAACGCGCCGAGGACCACCCTGGTCGTGTTGGCACCGGCGACGAACACGGGTACGACGGCGGCGACCGCGGCCGTCGCGAGGACAGCAGCGGGCAGCACAGGGCCGTGGTCGTGCTCGGCCATCTCTCCCCCTGTTCGTCGCCCCTCGTCGCCGACTTCCGCCGAACCGGCGCATCCCGAGATATCGGTGCGGCCATACTAGGACCGATTCCGGTCGCGCCGGGGTCGGTCCGAGCAGACCTGTGGACAACTCACGAGGGGGCGGGCAGTGGCAGCCGGTACGACCGTGTTCAGCAGAGTGACCGTGGTCGCGCCGAGAACGCGCATCGACGTGGCGCTCCCGGCCGACGTCTCGGTCGCCGACCTGCTGCCGATGCTGCTGGAGATGGCCGGGGAGACCACCCCGGACGGCGGCGCGCGCCACGGCGGCTGGTGCCTGGCCAAGCTGGGCGACAACCCGCTCGACCCCAGCCGCACCCTCGGCTCGCTCGGCGTCGTCGACGGCGACATGCTGCAGCTGCGCAAGCGCGCGGAGAACCCGCCGCCGCCGCTGTTCGACGACGTCGTGGACGCCATCGCCGAGTCCACCCCGGACAGCTACCGGCCGTGGACCAAGGAGACCGCCAACCGGATCGGCCACATCGCGGGCGCGCTCGCGCTGGTCACCGGCGCGTTCGCGGTGCTGATGGCCGGTCCGCTGTGGGGCGGGGGCAACCTGGGTCCGGCGATCACCGCGGGCACCGGCGCGGTGATCGCGGTCGCGCTCGGCGCGGTGTTCGCCCGCGCCTACCAGGCCCGCACCACCGGTGTGCTGATCGCGGCGGCTGGCGGGCTGCCGCTGGCGTTCGTCAGCGGGTTGTCCATCGTGCCTGGGGAACCGGGGCGGCCGAGCCTGCTGCTGGCCTCGGCGCTGGTGCTGATCGTGGCGTCGGCGTCGATCATGGTCATCGGCGCGGGGATCACCACCTTCGTCGCGGCCGGGACCGCCGCCGCGCTCGGGGTGATCGCCTTCGCCGTGGCGACGCTGATCGCGCACCCCGCGGCCGGGATCGCGGCCGGGACGGTCGCGGTGGCGCTGGGCGCGCTGTCGGTGCTGCCCCGGTTGACCATCCAGTTGGCGAGGTTGCCGCTGCCGAACGTGCCGGGCAGCGCGGAGGACCTCAAGGAGGACACCGGTTTCCCCGACTACCGCTCGATCGAGCGGCGCGCGGGCCTCGCGCACGAGTACATGACCGGCATGATCATCGGTTGCGGTTCGGCCGCGGCGATCGGCGCGATCGTCTCCGCGGGCGCGCCCGGTGTCTGGGGCGTGCTGCTCGGTGTCGTCGCGACGCTGGTGCTGCTGCTGCGGGCGCGCACCTACGCCAACGGCAGCCAGGCGATCGCGTTGCTGGCCACCGGGATGCTGGCCGCGGCGGGGATCCTGCTCGGCTGGCTGTTCACCGCGGACACCTTCGGTCGGCTGCTGTGGGTCTTCGGCGCGCTGGTGCTGCTCTCGGCCGGGGCGCTGGTGCTCGGTGTGGTGTTCCCCGAGCAGCGCTTCTCGCCGCCGCTGCGCCGGACCGTGGAGATCATCGAGGCCATCTGCATCGCGGTGGTGCTGCCGATCGCGCTCGCGGTGATGGACCTGTACTCGACGCTGCGGGGTGTGAGCTTCTCATGAGGACGGCCCGCCGGTTCGCCGCTGTGGTCGGCGCGGCGGCGTTGGCGGTCGCGTTGCCGCTGCCCGGTTCGGCGCAGACCAGCCCGACCAGGACGCCGGACGAGCGGGCCGAGCGGATCGCGTCGATGGCCGAGCCGCCACCGCCGGACCCGGCGGTGGCCGTGCCGAGCGGGTCCGACCCGGACACCGCCTACACCCTGGCCAACAACTGCATCGGCTCGCTCAACCAGGGCACGGACCTGAAGAACAAGCCGTGGGGCCAGATGCAGCTGCGCTTCGACGAGCTGCACCAGTTCGCCACCGGCAAGGACGTGCTGGTCGCGGTGATCGACACCGGCGTGCGCGCGCACCCGTACTTCGGCGGGCGGGTGCAGCCGGGCGGCGACTTCGTGGTCAAGGACAAGCAGGGCCTCGAGGACTGCGACGGGCACGGCACCGAGGTCGCCGGGATCATCGCGGCCAACCCGCCCGGCGACATCGGTTTCCGCGGTATCGCCCCGGAATCGCGGATCCTGTCGATCCGCCAGTCGAGCGCGAACTACAAGGGCGTGCGGGTCCCCGGCGAGCAGGCGCTGCCCGCGGGCACGTTGGAGACCCTGGCCAAGGCCGTGGTGCTGGCCGCGGACCAGGGCGCGCGCGTGATCAACATGTCGGTGGACAACTGCCGCGCGGTCGCCGACGGTCCGATCACCCCGGCGGAGCGGCAGCTGCAGGCCGCGCTGCGCTACGCCTACGAGCAGAAGGACGTCGTGCTCGTCGCCTCGGCGGGCAACACCGGCGAGAAGGGCTGCCCCGACCAGCGCAACGGCGTCGACCCGAACAAGCCGACGCACATCGTCACCCCGCCCTGGTTCGCCGACTACGTGATCTCGGTGGCCGCCATGGGCCGCAGCGGCGACCCGGCCGAGTTCTCGGTGCAGGGCCCGTGGGTGAGCGTCGCGGCGCCGGGCACCGACATCATCTCGCTCGACCCGGCGACCAACGGCCTGGCGAACCTGCAGGTGCTGCAGGACGGCAAGCAGGTGTCGATCCAGGGCACCAGCTTCGCCGCGCCGTACGTGGCCGGGTTGGCCGCGCTGATCCGCGAGCGCTTCCCGTACCTGAAGGCGGACCAGGTGGCCAACCGGATCAAGGTCTCCGCCTCGCACCCGGCGGCGCCGGGCGGCCGGGACAACCTGGTCGGCTACGGCATGATCAACCCGATCGGCGCGCTGACCACCCTGATCCCCAGCGAGCAGGGCGTCCGCCCGGACGAGGCGCTCAACGTCCGCGCCGCGCTCCCGGCCCCGGAGATCAAGAACTGGGCGCCGACGCAGGTGGCGATGGTCGGCGCGGCAGGCGGGGTGCTGTTGTTGCTGCTCACGCTGTTCGTGGTGCACACGATCCGCCGCAACCGACCCGGCACGCGCCGCGAGATCCGCGGGTCGGCCTAGGTCGATTCCGCCCTTCTGCGGAACCTTATGGGCCAGATGGTCGTATCCTCCTTGTGGGACAACGGGAGGAACCGTGACTCGTCGACTGCGCCCAGCACGACCGTCCGGCTCCGTCCTGATCTGGCCCGTGGTCGGCCTCGTGCTCATGGGCCTGCTCGCGATCCGCGCCGCCGAGTCGGACGAGCCCGCTGCCGTTGCCCCAGCCGCACCGACTCCGACGATCTCCACCACCGCGGTGGTCGACGACGTGGACCGGGCCCAGGTCGGCAACTGCTTCCGCGACCTGAACAGCGGTGACACCCACGACTTCCGGCTGACCGATTGCGGTTACGACACCTACGAACTCCTGGCGCGCCTGCCCGGCAGCGCGGACACCTGCCCGTCGGACAAGGCGAACTGGTCCGCCCGCTCCCACGACACGACCCTCTGCCTGCGGTACCGGTACCCCGGCGGCACGGGCAACCTGGAGGTCGGCGAGTGCGCGACCCGAACCCCCGGCGGCAAGACGGTCCCCGGGGACTGCCGCCCCGGCGCGTTCACCGTGTCCGGCAAGCACTACAAGACCGCGGACGCGGGCAAGTGCGGCAAGGACATCGGATTCGCCCAACCCCATCCCAGCCGGGCGGAGCTGGACGTGGTCCTGTGCCTGCGCTACCGCTACATAGACGACACGGGCGCGGCCGAAGTCCGCAATTGCCTGACGAAGGTCCGGGAAAACGGCGTGGAACTCCTCCGCTTCGGCGACTGCGTCAAGGGGAACCTCTACCTGACCGGCCGCACCAAGGGGAACAACAAACCCTACTGTGCCACCGACGTCGCCGTGTTCTACGACCAACCCCAGTTCCCGGAGCTGGATTACACCGTCTGCTTGCGCTGGATCTGACCCCGCCGATGAGGACGGGATCACCGGGGTAGGCATCTTCGATCCGGCTGCCCGACCTTGGGTTCGTCCTTGTGCTTCTGCCGCGCGGATTTGGCAGCACAGGCGCTTTGCGCTTCATCCCGCACCTGCTCGCCGTTGTCCCCGCACGGGGCGGGATCAGCGTCGACCTGGGCCGCCCGCGTATCCGCGGCGGGGCTGGGATCGGGCCGCCGCGGCTCTGAAGTGCCGAAGAACACGGTGAACTGGCGGTTCTCCGCCGCGCGGGCCAGCGGCTGGACGACCAGTGCGACCACGGTGAGTGAAAGGGCGACGACCGCGGCCGCGGCGAAGACCGGCCCGTTCACCCGCTTGCCGCAGCCGCCTGGGGCCACGACGTGCACGTCGCCGATGTTGTGCCCGATCTGGACCGAGTCACCGCCCACCGCGGTGACCTCGTTGTTGTTCGCCCCGGGTTGTTCGCCGACCACGACCGTTCACCGCGCCTTCCACGACCTCATGTTGGGTGAACCATGATCGCGCAAGGTGCTATCGGGTGACCCCCGATGTGATCAGCTCAGTGGTGTCTGTTTTCCTCCGCGTTCGCGGAATTTCGTCGATTCCGGGCATTGGTTGTCCGAGATCTGTCATCCCCGCCGGGAACTGGCGGAAAAGCGCTCAGTCGTCGCCGATTACCGGTGGGGAGGATTTGGTGGGCTTGCCGAAGATCTCCTCAGGGTCGCCGGTGACGCGGGTGCGGCGCTTGTGGTCGGTGTTGCCTCCGCCCGCTCCCATGCCGCCCATGCCCATGGGCATGCCGCCCATCATCCCGCCCGCGCCGGTGGGTCCACCGCTGGCCGCGGCGCCCGCGACCGGCATGCCAGCGGGCTTGCTGGGGCCCGCTTCGCCGAGGGTCACGTAGGCGCCGGGCTGCGGCTGGGTGCCCGGGGCCGAGCTGAGACCGCTACCCGTGCCGCCGAATCCCCCGCCACCGCCACCGAAACCGCCGCCACCGCCGAAGTCGGGCGAGGAGGGGATGGTCGACGACGAGGGCACGGAGGTGCCGGGGCCGCCGGGAACGGTCACCGAGGGGACCTGGACCGGGGTAACGGCCCAGTTCTCCTCCGGGAACGTGTGCGCCATGGTGATCGGCTCGAACACCTTGGACCCGTCCATGCCGTCGAACAACCGCACCAGGGCTTCCATGATCTGGCGGACGGCCTCGAACAGCTGGCGGGTGGGGCGGTTCATCTGGTCGAGGTACTGGCGGGTGCGGTCCTCGCCCCGGCCGGGTTGGGCCATCGCCTGGGAGGTGTTGTGCGCGACCTCCGCGAGCACCCCGGCCAGCTCGAGGACGACCTCGCGCAGGCCGTCGGCGGTCAGGTCGAGCACCTCGCCCATCGCGATCATGGCGTCGGACATGTCGTTGCCCGCGAGGCCGACCCTGGTCATGTACTCGATGAACGAGTCGGCGTCGGCGCCCTGCCAGGCCGCGTCGAGGCCGCCGAGCGGCTTGGTCAGCTCGCCGACCACGACCTCGGAGTACGCGCCGACCGCGCGCCAGCGGTCGGCCTCGGCGTGCAGCTCGCTCCACCGGCCGACCACCGGCGCGAAGTACTCCTCGACCGGGTCGGGGACGCCGAGCTCGCGGCACAACCGGCTCAGGAAGTCCAGGTACGCCGCGTAGTTCGACTCGATGTCGGCACCGTCGAGGCCGCCGTGCGACGGCAGCGGCTGCGCGGCCGAGGCCAGCTCGGGCTGCCCCCACGGCTGCTCGGCGGCGGCCACCGGCTCGGCGGCGGTGGCCAGCGCGGCCTCCCGCGGCGCGGGCTGCCAGTCGTCGGTGGTGCTGACCACCGGTGCCCAGTCCCAGCTGTCGTTGTCGTCGGCTCGCCGCATCGCCGCCCCCTCAGCCCTGGCCGCTGCGCTTGATCGACTGCGCGCCCTCGTCGTCGGAACCCTGGTGCTTGTCGGCGATCTGCGACAGCGCGGTGGCCGCGGCCCCCAGCGCCTCCACACCGCGGGTCAGCTGCGAGCGCAGCAGGTCCGAGGCGCGCAGGTACGAGTCGGTGACCCTGGTCGTCTTGCCGACGGACCCGAAGGACTCCTGGGTCAGCGGCGCGGTGCGCAGGGTGTCGGCACCCTTGCCGAGCTCGTCGGCGGCGGTGGCCACCGTGGTGGCGTAGCCGCTGATCCACGCGGGGTCTACCTCGATGGCAGCCATGGCTGACCTCCCGGTTGTCGATTCCGGTGCCGGTTCGACGTCGATGCTCCCCGCTCGGTTCCCGTCCCGGGAGGGGAGATCAGCCGCCCGGCGTCGGTTGCGGTTGTTGGACCGGCAGCGCCGACGGCGTGGTGGACGGGAACCTGCCCGCGTCGACCGGCACCACGTCGTAGGTCTGCAGCACGTCCCTGGTGTTGAGCGAGGCGCCGTTGGGCAGCAGCCGCACGATCGCGTCCGGTGCGGGCAACTGGTCGGCGAGGCCGAGCGCGGCGGCGGTCCGCTGGTCGGGGATGCCGAACTTCACGCCGCGGTCGGAGATCAGGTAGATCGGCCCGGTCGCGAAGTCCTGCGGCGAGGTGGCGCCGCGCACGACGGCCGCCCGGCCCGGCGGCATGTAGAAGTAGTTGAGCCGCTCCCCGTCCGCGCTCGGCGTGGTCACCTCGATGGAGGCGGGCTTGCCGGTCGCGTTGCGCGGCAACGGCATCTCCTTGCCGATGTGCACCTCGGTGTGCTGTTCGGCGGTGGGGCCGGAGCCGACGATGTTCCACCCCAGGCAGGCGACGGGGTAGTTCACCGGGCTGAGCACCTCGGGGACGACCTCGGGGTAGGAGTTGTCGTCGATGGGGGGTGTGGCCGAGGAGGCCGGGATCTGGTCCGGCCGGACCTTGGTGATCTCCGCGCCGCCCTCGGTCGTGGTGAACCGGATCAGGTCCGCGGTGGTCTTCTTCACCTGCTGCACGCCGTCGACGAGCACCACGTAGTAGTCGGTGCGGCCCGCGCGCTCCACCTGCACGACCGACCCGACCGGCATGCCGTTGACGTCGACCTGGCTCTTCTCGCCCCGCCCCGGGATGGTCGGCGGGGTGAGCGCCGGGGCCTCCGGGATGGCGTTGAGCAGGCCCGTGGTGATCTGCCTGGTGGAGCTGTCCGACAGCGCGAGCGCCGCGCGGACGTTGCCCTTGCTCATGTCCACCTTGGCGCGCACCGTGTTGGCGTTCTTGATGTTCGCCGTCGCCGGGGTGCGGTAGACCAGGTAGGTGTCCTTGGTCGCGGACTTGACCAGCAGCGCTTCCTCGGCGGCCAGCTCGGGGCCGAGCTCGGTGACCCCGCCTGCCACGGTCGTCTCGATCTTGTTCTCGGCGGCCTTGTTGTTCAGGCTCGGGTCGAGCTTGTACTCGTCGCACACCGCCCAGTCGGCGCCGATGCGCTGGCCCGCGCCCGGCAGCAGCTGCGGGCCGTCCTGGATGCCGGTGAGCCGGTCGCGCGGGATGCCGACCAGCTTGTCGTCCGGGATCACCTCGGCCTCGGTCGGCGCGGTCGTGCCGCCGCCGTCGGTCTGGCTGCCCGGCTGGCCCTGCGCGCCGGGGTTGGTGCGGGCGAGCAGCAGCAGCCGCGCCGAGGCGAGGTTGAAGGTGGGGATGAGCACCTTCCCCTTCTCGGTGTTGGTGAGCAGCACGTACACCGCGCCGGAGGGCTTGGCGATGATGATCCCGGACTCGTTGGGCAGCTTCGGCGCGGGCTTGAGCAGCCCGTAGACCAGGAAGCCGACCATGGCGACCGCGGCGATGCAGATCCCGACCACGGTGGCCCTGCTGTGCGTGCGCATCGGGTCGTGCAGCATGACCGCGTCCTTGCGCACCAGGGCGGATTGCATCCGCCGCAGCACGAAGCGGTACGCCTGGACCTGGGACTTGGTTGTCGGTGTTGATGGCATTCTCGGCCTGCTGCTCTCCCCGTCGCGGTACGGTTCCGCAGGATAGCCGTACGGTGTCGGCTGGAAGCGGGTCTCCGGGAAACCTGTGGACAACCCGCGCGGTGGCCGGACGAGGGGAAGAGAACGAGCGGATGTCGGTGAGCACGTCTGGACGGCACGGCCGCACGCCTCCCCCTGGTCAGCCACCCCGCCCGGCAGGCCCGCCGCCGGGACCCGGTCCCGGCAGGCCACCCGGCCCACCGCACGGTGCACAACCTCCTGGCGCACAACCCCCGGGCGCACAGCCTCCCGGCGCACAGCCCCCTGGCGCCAAGCCACCCGGCCCGCCGCCGGGCAACCAGCCTCCCGGCCCGCCGCACGGCGGCCAACCGCCGGGACCGCCCCCCGGGGCCAAGCCACCCGGTCCGCCGCCGGGCGCCCAGCCGCCGCGGCCCGCCACCCGGGTGTCCGCGCGCAGGCGCAACCGGGGCGCGAGCCTCGGCGCGCTGCCGGTGGCGAACCTCGTGGTGCTGGAGGTCGGCGTCGCGATCGGCTTGGTGCTGCTGGCGATCGACGTGAAGCTGGTCTACGTCGCGATCGCGGTCGCCGCCGTCGCGCTGGTGGTCGCGTTCCTGCGGTGGCGCGGCCGCTGGTTCACCCAGTGGATCGGCCTGACCGTGCGCTACACGTTCCGCTCGCACTCCCGGGTCAGCAAGCCCGCTGCCCCGGTGAGCATCGAGGAGTTGGCCGCCACCGACGGGTCCGCGGTCACCGGCCCGGACGACCCCAGGGTGAGCCTGCTGCGGTTGGCCGTGCCCGACCTGGTCGTCGCGCACGGGGTCGACCACGAGCGCAGGCCGCTGGGCATGGCCTGGCACGAGGGCACCTGGACCGCGGTGCTGCTGGTGGACCCGGCGCCCGCGCTGGTCAGCCAGGTCGGGTCGACGCCGAGCCTGCCGCTCGGCGCGCTGGCGCCGTGCCTGGAGGACCGCGGTGTGGTGCTCGACGCGATCCAGGTGATCTGGCACTGCTACCCGGGTAGCGCGGCCCTGCCGCCCAACTCCCCCGCGCTGGCGTCGTACCTGGAGGTGCTCGGCCCGCTGTCCGCGGCGGCCAGGCGCACCACCTGGGTCGCGGTGCGGCTGGACCCGAGGCGCTGCCCGGCGGCGGTCCGCGAGCGCGGCGGCGGCGTCGTCGGCGCGCACCGGGCGCTGATCGGCGCGCTGTCGCGGGTGCGCAACGCGCTGGAGTCGCGCGGGGTGCCGACCCGCCCGCTGGACCCGGACGAGCTGCTCAAGGCGGGCATCGCCGCGGCCGAGCTGACCGGGGTCGCCGGGTCGAACACCCCGGTCGGCCTGCGCGAGCGCTGGACCGGGGTCACCGCGGCGGGCATCGGGCACGCCAGCTACGCGATCACCGGCTGGCCGCAGGGCAAGGCGGCGACCACCCTCAACGCGCTGACCGGGGTGCGCGCGCTGTCGGCGACCGTGGCGATGTCGATCTCGCCGGGTGCTGACGACGGCCAGGTCGGCCTGCGCGGCCTGGTCCGGGTCAGCGCCCGCACGCCGGAGGAGCTCAGCCACGCCGACGAGCGGCTCGACGCGATCTCCGACCGGCTGGGGATCACCCTGACCCCGCTGCGCGGCCTGCAGGTCGCCGGGCTGGCCGCCACGCTGCCGCTGGGAGGGCAGGCATGAGCCCCGGCGGTACGCCGTACAACCACAGCGCGGTGCCGCGCGAGAACCGCACCCACCCGTTCGCGGCTGGGAGAACGCGCATGATGCCGAGCCGCGGCACCCGCGTGCTCCCCGCTGCGCGGTCATCGCTGGGAGGGCAGACATGAGCCCCGGCGGTACGCCGTACAACCACAGCGCGGTGCCGCGCGAAAACCGCACCCACCCGTTCGCGGCTGGGAGAACGCGCATGATGCCGAGCCGCGGCACCCGCGTGCTCCCCGCTGCGCGGTCATCGCTGGGAGGGCAGACATGAGCCCCGGCGGTACGCCGTACAACCACAGCGCGGTGCCGCGCGAAAACCGCACCCACCCGTTCGCGGCTGGGAGAACGCGCATGATGCCGAGCCGCGGCACCCGCGTGCTCCCCGCTGCGCGGTCATCGCTGGGAGGGCAGACATGAGTTCGAGCCGGTTGCTCGACACCAAGGGCGGTGCCGGGGGCATCGCGCCGGAGTTCCTCGTCTCGCCGGACATGCTCGACGCGGTCAGCCCGTCCGGGGACCGCGGCGGGATGGTGCTCGGGTCGGGGCTGCAGGGCGAGCCGCTGACGATCTCCGCGCTGCGGCCCGCGCCGACCAGGATCGTGCTGGTGGGTGGTCTGTACCTGGCCAGGCAGGTGGCGCTGCGGGCGATGGCCGTCGGCGCCTGGGTGGTGGTCGCCACCGGGCGGCCCGCCGCCTGGCAGGTGCTGCAGAAGGCCGCGGGCACCGGGCCGGACGGCCGTCCCGCGCCCCTGGTGCAGATCCGCAGGCTCAGCCCGGTGGAGCTGCCGCGGCCGTCGGAGGACGGTCCGCTGCTGGTCGTGCACGACGGCGGGCCCACCCCGCAGGAGCTGTTCCCGCCCCGCTCGCCGTGGCAGACCACGGTCTACGTGCTGCCCTACATGCACCCGCAGGCGGGCGCGACGGCCAACGCCGCCGACCTGGTGCTGCTGCAGCGGCTCCCGGTCGGGCAGGCCCAGTTGGCCGCGCGGGTGTGGCGGCTGCCCCCGCCGATGGTCCAGCAGTTGACCACGCTCGCCGACGACCAGGTGGTCGCGCTGGGCAAGAACCTGTGGCGCCCGCTGCGGTTGGTGACCACGCAGAAGGAACAGCAGATCCTGGGCCCGGTCCGCCGAGGAGACTAGCGTCACAAAGGTGCGCGCAGGGTAATCACCCGGGTTCTCCGCGTGGTTTTCCGAGCCCATTTTCCGCGCTACCGTCCCGCAACCGTCGCGCACCGGATCCGAATACGAACACCCGGTGTCCTAAACCGGCGACCCCCGGTGGGATTCCGGACGTCCGTCACACCGTCCGCAACCGTGATGCCTCAGAAGTACCCCCGATCGGCCGAACTGACAGACCCGAGCGGAGTTAACGGGTAACCGAGAGCTCCGTGACTGTCGGTCTCAGGCACACGAACGGGTCGGTCCCCCCTTCGCGGCACGAGATCACCGGAGAAGGAAAGTCGTCGTTTCCGCGCGCCTGCTCCTCCCGGTGATCCCGTTTCCGCGAAACGGTCCGGCACGCTTGGTGTCCTCCTGTGAAGGAGTCCAAGGAATGGGTATGTCTCGCGCCGCACGGATGCGGCGAATCGGCGGAATCGGTCTCGCGGTCACCGCGACGGTCGCCACCGCCGCTGTCGGTTTCAGTCTGTCCAACTCGGCCACGGCCGCCGAAGGCCCCATCCTGGGTGCCGACAAGCCGACCGCCATCGCGGGCAGCTACATCGTCGTCCTCAAGGACGGGGTCTCCGCCGCGGCGGCCACCTCGACCTCCGACGGCATCACCAAGAAGTTCGGCGGCACCATCAAGCAGCGCTTCTCCCAGACGGTGAAGGGCTACTCGGCCAAGATGACCGAGCAGCAGGCCAAGTACACCGCGGCGGACCCGTCGGTCGCCTACGTCGAGGCCGACCAGAAGGTCGTCGCCAGCGCCGACCAGCTGACCCCGCCGTCGTGGGGCCTCGACCGCGTCGACCAGGCCGCGCTGCCGCTGAACAACAAGTACACCTACGCCACCACCGCGTCGAACGTGAACGTCTACGTCATCGACACCGGCGTCAACCTCACGCACGCCGACTTCGGCGGGCGCGCGGTCAGCGGCACCGACAAGGTGGACAACGACAACAACGCCACCGACTGCAACGGCCACGGCACGCACGTGGCGGGCACCATCGCGGGCAGCACCTACGGCGTCGCCAAGGCCGCCAAGATCATCGGCGTCCGGGTGCTCGACTGCAACGGCTCCGGCAGCACCGCCGGGGTCATCGCCGGTGTCGACTGGGTGACCGCGAACCGGGTCAAGCCCGCCGTGGCCAACATGAGCCTCGGCGGCGCCGCCTCCACCGCGCTCGACCAGGCCGTGCAGCGCTCCATCGCCGCGGGCGTCACCTACGCGGTGGCCGGTGGCAACTCCAACGCCAACGCCTGCTCGTACTCCCCGGCCCGCGTGCCGGAGGCGATCACCGTCGGCGCCACCACGAAGACCGATGCCCGCGCCAGCTTCTCCAACTACGGCACGTGCACCGACATCTTCGCCCCGGGCGAGGGCATCACCTCGGCGTGGATCGGCGGCACCACCGCCAAGAACACCATCTCCGGCACCTCGATGGCTTCCCCGCACGTGGCGGGCGTGGCCGCGCTCTACCTGGCCACCAACCCGAACGCCACCCCGGCGCAGGTCGCCACCGCCCTGCTGGGCGCCGCGGCCACCGGCAAGGTCACCAACGAGGGCACCGGCTCGCCGAACAAGCTGCTGCAGGTCGTCGCGGCCCCCACCACGACGCCCACCCCGACCCCGACGCCCACGCCCACCCCGACCCCCACGCCGACCCCGGTCGGCTGCGCCGCGGTCACCGCCGCGACCAAGGTCACCATCCCGGACATGGGCGCCGCGGTCACCAGCCAGGTCACCGTCAACTGCACCGGCAAGGCCGACGTGGCCAGCAAGGTCACCGTCGACGTCATCCACACCTACCGCGGTGACATCAGCATCGACCTGATCGCGCCGGACGGCACCACCTACCGGCTGAAGAACACCTCCACCAGCGACTCGGCGGACAACATCAAGGAGACCTACACGGTCAACCTGTCCGCCAAGAACGCCGCAGGCATCTGGAAGCTGTCGGTCAAGGACGGCTACAAGGCCGACGTCGGCTACCTCAACAGCTGGACCCTCGACGTCTGATCGAGACAACCCACCCAGAAGTCCGTAACAGGTGATCGACCCCCGGGAGACACGGACGTCTCCCGGGGGTCACACCCGTGTCTACCGGGTCCGCACGCGCCGGGTCTGCTCGGCGCGCAGGGCCAGGTCCTCGTCAGCCGGGTAGTCGACGGCGGTGAGGGCGAGGCCGTGGGCGGGGGCGACGGTGATGGCGCTGGGGCGGGTGGTGGCGGTCAGCATGGACGCGGGCCAGTCGAGGGGTTTGCGGGACTCGCCGACGGCCAGGAGGGCGCCGACGAGGCTGCGGACCATGGAGTGGCAGAAGGCGTCCGCCGAGACGAAGGCGGTCAGGGTGCCGTCGGCGGACCTGGTCCACTCGAGGCGCTGGAGCTCGCGGATCGTCGTCGCGCCCTCGCGGCGCTTGCAGAAGGCGACGAAGTCGTGTTCGCCCAACAGCAGTGCCGAGGCCGCGTTGAGGGCGTCCAGGTCGAGCGGCCGGGGCCAGGTGACGACGTGGTTGCGGCGCAAGGGATCCGCGGTCCACTGCCGGTCGCACACCCGGTACTCGTAGTGGCGGCGCAGCGCCCCGAAGCGCGCGTCGAACTCTGCGGGGACCCGCCGCGCACCGGTGACCCGAACATCCGCGGGCAACGCTCGCCCAAGCCGGAACACCAGTCCGTCGGGGTCGACGTCCGCGGGCAGATCCGCGTGCGCGACCTGGCCCGTCGCGTGCACGCCCGCGTCCGTGCGGCCCGCCACGGTGAGCCGGACCTTGCGGCGCAGGACGTGGAAGAGCGCTTCCTCCAGCACACCGCACACCGTGCGCCGCTCGGGCTGCACGGCCCACCCGGAGAAGTCGGTGCCGTCGTAGGCGATGTCGAGCCGAACGCGGACGAGCCCGCCGTCCCCGGTGGGTTCGGCGGGCTCGTCGCGGTGCTGCTGGGTCAGGACTTGTCCTTGTCCTCAGCGGACTCGGTGGCCTCGCTGGTCTCCGCGGCCTCAGTGGTGTCGGCCTCGGGGGCGTCCTCCACCTTGTCCTCGACCTTGGCGTCCTCGACCGTGGTCTCCTCCGCCGCGGGCGCCTCGTCCTTCTTGGCGTCCTTGGCGAACTTGGTCTTGCGCGCGGCCTCGGCCTCGGCGGTGACCGTCTTCTCCTGGATCAGCTCGATCACGGCCATGGGGGCGTTGTCGCCCTTGCGCGGCATGGTCTTGGTGATCCGGGTGTAGCCACCGTTGCGGTCGCTGAAGAACGGGCCGATCTCGGTGCACAGGCGCTGCACGACGTCCTTGTCGCGGATCACCTTCATGATCTCGCGGCGGTTGTGCAGGTCACCGACCTTCGCCTTGGTGATCAGCTTCTCGGCGTAGGGGCGCAACCGCTTCGCCTTGGCCTCGGTGGTGGTGATCCGGCCGTGCTCGAACAGCGCGGTGGCCAGGTTGGCCAGCAGCAGCCGCTCGTGGGCCGGGCCGCCGCCGAGGCGGGCGCCCTTGGTTGGGGTGGGCATTGCTTGCTCCTTGGGGAAATCCGCGGCTCAGGGAGTCCAATCAGGACTAGAGCTGCTCGGTCTCTGCGTAGTCCTGGCCGTCGTCGGTGCCGGTGTCCGCGCTGTCGGTCCACGTGTCGGCAGCGAAGTCGGTCGCGGCCGCGGTGGGGTCGAACCCGGGCGGGCTGTCCTTGAGCGCCAGGCCCAGGCCGACGAGCTTCATCTTGACCTCGTCGATGGACTTGGCACCGAAGTTGCGGATGTCCAGCAGGTCCGCCTCGCTGCGCGAGACGAGCTCACCCACGGTGTGGATGCCCTCGCGCTTGAGGCAGTTGTAGGAGCGCACGGTGAGGTCGAGGTCCTCGATCGGCATCGCGTAGGCGGCGATGGTGTCCGCTTCCTGCGGCGACGGGCCGATCTCGATGCCCTCGGCGTCGACGTTGAGCTCGCGCGCCAACCCGAACAGCTCGACCAGCGTCTTGCCGGCGGACGCCACGGCGTCGCGCGGGGTGATCGACGGCTTGGTCTCCACGTCCAGGATGAGCTTGTCGAAGTCGGTGCGCTGCTCGACGCGGGTGGCCTCGACCTTGTAGGTGACCTTGAGGACCGGCGAGTAGATCGAGTCGACCGGGATCCGGCCGATCTCCGCGCCCGCCTGCTTGTTCTGCACGGCGGGGACGTAGCCGCGACCGCGCTCGACGACGAGCTCGATCTCCAGCTTGCCCTTGCCGTTCAGGGTCGCGATGTGCAGGTCGGGGTTGTGCACCGTGACGCCGGCTGGCGGCACGATGTCACCGGCGGTCACCTCACCGGGGCCCTGCTTGCGCAGGTACATCGTCACCGGCTCGTCCTCCTCCGAGGAGACGACGAGCTCCTTGAGGTTGAGGATGATGTCGGTGACGTCCTCCTTGACCCCCGGCACGGTGGTGAACTCGTGCAGCACGCCGTCGATGCGGATGCTGGTGACCGAGGCGCCGGGGATCGAGGACAGCAGGGTCCGCCGCAGCGAGTTGCCCAGGGTGTAGCCGAAACCGGGCTCGAGCGGCTCGATGACGAAGCGGGAGCGGGTCTCGTTGACCGGCTCCTCGGCGAGGCCAGGACGCTGTGAGATGAGCACTTCTTGGTTCTTCCTTCCCGTTGGCGCCCGCTATTTGACGCCGGTGGTGAATGGGATGACCGGCCGCGGTGGTGACCCACCGCGGGCGGTCGGGGCGGCGGCTCTTGGCGCCGCCGCCCCCGAAACGCCTTACTTGGAGTAGAACTCGACGATCAGCTGCTCGGTGACCGGGACGTCGATCTGCGCGCGCTCGGGCAACTGGTGCACGAGGATGCGCAGGGTCGAGGGCACCAGCTGCAGCCAGCCCGGGATCGGGCGGTCGCCGACGGACTCCTTGGCGGCGACGAACGGCAGCGTCGGCAACGACTTCGGCTTCACGTCGATGATGTCGAACTTCGACACCTGGAAGCTGGGGATGTTGACCTTCTTGCCGTTCACGATGAAGTGCCCGTGGCTGACCAGCTGCCGCGCCTGGCGGCGGGTGCGGGCCAGGCCGGCGCGGTAGACCACGTTGTCCAGGCGGGACTCCAGCAGCTGGAGCAGGACCTCGCCGGTCTTGCCCTTGCGGCGCACGGCGGTCTCGTAGTAGCGGCGGAACTGCCGCTCGAGGATGCCGTAGGTGTAGCGCGCCTTCTGCTTCTCCTGCAGCTGCTGCAGGTACTCGGTGTCCTTGGTCCGACCGCGGCCGTGCTGGCCGGGCGGGTAGGGACGGCGCTCGAACGCCTGGTCGCCGCCGACGAGGTCGACCTTGAGCCGACGGGAGATCCGGGTGGCCGGACCGGTGTAACGTGCCATGACTGGTTAGTCCTCCCCGTTCCTCAGACCCGGCGCCGCTTGGGCGGGCGGCAACCGTTGTGCGGCTGCGGGGTCACGTCCTGGATGGTGCCGACCTCGAGGCCCGCCGCCTGCAGCGAGCGGATCGCGGTCTCCCGGCCGGAGCCGGGGCCCTTGACGAACACGTCGACCTTCTTCATCCCGTGCTCGGCCGCCTTGCGGGCGGCGTTCTCAGCGGCCATCTGCGCCGCGAACGGGGTGGACTTGCGGGAGCCCTTGAAGCCGACGTGACCGGAGGACGCCCACGCGATGACGGCGCCGGTCGGGTCGGTGATCGAGACGATGGTGTTGTTGAACGTGCTCTTGATGTGGGCGTGCCCGTGCGAGACGTTCTTCTTTTCCTTGCGCCGGACCTTCTTGACTCCGGCGCCGGTACGAGACTTCGGTGGCATGTCTGCGGGTTTCTCCTAGCTGGGGCGCGAGGTGGTGAACTCGGGAGCTGCGTTGCGGATGATTGATCCGGCGTCCGTGTAGAGCTCGCGCAGAGCGGCCGGGCGGGCACACTTGGGCGCGACGGCGAGGGCCATGAAGGCCCGGTTCCGGCGTCGTTGGGGAACGACGGCGACCACGGTCTCGCAGCTCTTGCTCACTTCTTTCCGGCCTTCTTCTTGCCGGCGACGGTCTTCTTCGGGCCCTTGCGGGTGCGGGCGTTGGTCTTGGTGCGCTGACCGCGCACTGGCAGACCGCGGCGCCACCGCAGGCCCTCGTAGCAACCGATCTCGATCTTGCGCCGGATGTCGGCCTGCACCTCGCGGCGGAGGTCACCCTCGACCTTGAAGTTGTTCTCGATGTGATCGCGGAGCTTGACGACGTCCTCGTCGGTCAAGTCCTTGGCCCGCAGGTCCGGGCTGATCCCGGTGGCGGCCAGCAGCTCCTTGGAGCGGGTCCGGCCGATACCGAAGATGTAGGTCAGCGCGATCTCCATCCGCTTCTCGCGGGGGAGGTCGACGCCTGCGACGCGTGCCATTGCGGCGGTGTCTCCTCGTGTGTCATCCAGGTCTGCTCCCGCACCGCCCCGAGCTCTGGCTCGGGCCCCGGCCTGGAGTCCGGGGGTGAATCGGGTCCGTGTGACCCGACAGGTGGCGGGAGGTCCTCTGTCCTTGCTGTCGCGTAGGTCTGCGACCGGCTAGGCGGTGAGCTCGCTCAGCCCTGGCGCTGCTTGTGGCGCAGGTTCTCGCAGATCACCATGACCCGGCCGTGGCGGCGGATCACCTTGCACTTGTCGCAGATCTTCTTGACGCTCGGGTTGACCTTCACGTCTGTCTTCTCCTGCTTCGGCCGCGTGCCCCAGTGCTGGGGCACCAGTAGTGGCTTCCCGGGCTGGTCGGCCCGGGAACGTCACTTGTAGCGGTAGACGATGCGGCCGCGGGACAGGTCGTAGGGCGAGAGCTCTACGACGACCCGGTCCTCGGGCAGGATGCGGATGTAGTGCTGCCGCATCTTGCCGCTGATGTGTGCCAGCACCTTGTGGCCGTTCTCCAACTCGACGCGGAACATCGCGTTGGGGAGTGGCTCGACCACGCGGCCTTCGACCTCGATGGCCCCGTCCTTCTTGCCCATGTCCTCCGCGTTTCGTGACGGTGGGTGTAGCTTCGGCTTACCCGACGGGCGCGAACGCGGGCGGGAACAACCCCACCGGATGACACGCACGACGGAATCGGCGCCTATACAGCACCAGCGGTCAAGTGTACGCGCGTGTACACCAGGCCCCCAAATCGGGGGTCCCCGGCCGGGCGACGGGCCCCCACGACGCGACCGAGGCGGTCAACCTCCCGGGTGGGGTGTTGACCGCCTCAGCGACACCAGTGGGAGCGCCCTGCCAGGGGATCAGTTCATCGAGTCGCAGGGCAGGCCTCGCGACTCGTAGCCACCGCCGGGCTTGTGGTACCACAGCTCGATGCAGACGTTGCCGCCGTCGGCCACGGGCACGGCGGGGTACTTGTTGAGAGTCAGACCGCTGTAGGTGTGGTTACCCAGGCTGCGCCGCGAGTAGTTGGTGCCCCAGATGTCGAAGTGGTACGTGCCACTCGCGCCGCAGATCTGCTGGACATGGGCGGCCTGGTTGAACGCGCTGAGGTAAGCGCAACCGTTGGTGCCCGACGTCCCCGCAGACGCGGTGCCCGCGCCCAGCCCCGACAACACCAGCACGACCGCACCGACGACCGGTGCCCACTTGACCAGTTTCATCGTGCAATTCCTCCCCATTGATCAGTGGAATGACAACGCCGGAGAGGCGACACATTTCCACCCCGGCGATGAGATGAACGTTCCACGGACCGACCAGCGAAAACAACATCCAAATCCACAACTGCCGCAATCGGCAGATGCCGAATTGGACCTTCACAAGTATTGGCGAACAACAACTCGAAAGGATCCAAAATAAACTGGATCGGTCGACCCGGCGGTCGTCGGAGCCGCCAACCACCCTGGTCGCGGGCCGTGCAGCCACACCAAAAGCACTACCGCCCCCAGGTTCGACCAGATCACCTCGCCGCAGGGCAGACCTTTGGACTCGTCACCACCAGCGGGCTTGTGGTAATAGGGCTTTGCCGTCGTGCACGGTGGCGTAGCTCTCTCCCGGAGCGCCGCAGAACAATCTGAAGAACGAGAAAGCGCGGCACCGGTTGACCGGTGCCGCGCTCGTCAGAACGTGGAGTGGACCCTATTCGGGGGCGGTGAGCACCCACGGGCCGTTGTCGGTGACGGCGACCGTGTGCTCCCAGTGGGCGGCGCGGGAGCCGTCGGCGGTGACGACCGTCCAGCCGTCCTCGAGTTCGACGGTTTCCTCGGTGCCGAGGGTGAGCATGGGCTCGATGGCGATGGCCATGCCGACTCGCAGGCGGGGGCCCTTGCCGGGCTTGCCGTAGTTGGGCAGGAACGGGTCCATGTGCATGGAGCTGCCGATGCCGTGGCCGCCGTACTCGCGGACGATGCCGTAATCGCGGCCGTGGGCCCGCTCGCTGCTGTGCACCGACGTCTCGATGGCGTGGGAGATGTCGGTGAGCCGGGCGCCGGGGGTGACCGCGGCGATGCCCGCCTCCATGGCCGCCTTGGTGGCCGAGGACAGCGCGGACTCGGCGTCGGTGACGGAGCCGACGAACAGGGTGACGGCGGAGTCGCCGTGCCAGTCGTCGAGGATGGCGCCGCAGTCGACGGAGATCAGGTCGCCCTCGGCGAGCACCTGCCCGCGCGAGGGGATGCCGTGCACGATCTGCTCGTTGACCGAGGCGCAGATGCTGGCCGGGAAGCCGTGGTAGCCCTTGAACGAGGGCACCGCGCCCGCGTCGCGGATGGTCTGCTCGGCGAGCTCGTCGAGCTCCTGCGTGCTGACCCCCGGGCGGGCGGCGGTGGCGACGGCGGCCAGGGCCTTCGCCACGACCAGCCCGGCGGCGCGCATGGCCTCGAGCTGGGCGGGCGTCTTGATCTCGATCATCCGCGACTTCCAGGAGGCGATGGCCAGGCGCAGTCCGGCGCGCAGACCACCGGTCACGTCCGGTCGCGCAGCGCCGAGAGCACGCGCCCGGTGATGTCGTCGACCTCGCCGACGGCGTCCACGGTGATCACCGAGGTGCCGTAGTAGTCCAGCAGCGGCGCGGTCTCCGACCGGTAGATCTCCTGGCGGCGGCGGATGACGTCCTCGTTGTCGTCGGTGCGGCCCCTGGCCAGCAGCCGCTTGACCACGACGTCCTCGTCGACCTTGAACTCGACGACGGCGTCGAGGGACTGGCCGGTGCTGCTGAGGATCTTGCCGAGCACCTCGGCCTGGCCGACGTTGCGCGGGAACCCGTCGAGCAGGAACCCGCCGCGCGCGTCGGCCTCGTCGAGCCGCTCGCGCACCATCTCGTTGGTCACCTCGTCCGGGACCAGCTGCCCGGAGTCGAGGTAGCGCTTGACGTCCTGGCCGAGTTCGGTGTTGTTCGTGATGTGCGCCCGGAACAGGTCCCCGGTGGAGATGTGCGGCACGCCGAGCTCTTCGCTGAGCGCGGCCGCCTGGGTGCCCTTGCCCGCTCCGGGCGGTCCAACGAGAACAACACGCGTCACTTGAGGAACCCTTCGTAGTTGCGCTGCATCAGCTGGCTCTCGATCTGCTTCACGGTGTCGAGACCGACGCCGACCATGATGAGGACGGCGGTGCCACCGAACGGGAAGTTCTGGTTCTGACCGGGGTCGGTGATCTCGAGGAAGAAGTTGGGCAGCACCGCGATGATGCCGAGGTAGATCGAGCCGGGGAGCGTGATGCGGCTCAACACGAAGCTCAGGTACTCAGACGTCGGGCGACCGGGGCGGATGCCCGGGATGAAGCCGCCGAACTTCTTCATCTCGTCAGCGCGCTCGTTCACGTTGAACGTGATGGTGATGTAGAAGTACGTGAAGAAGATGATCAGCGCGAAGTAGATGCCGATGTGCACCCAGCTGGCCTGGTTGACGATGTGGTTCGAGATGAACCGCTGCCAGGCGGAGCTGTCCTGGCCGACCAGCCGCGAGATCAGGTCGGGCAGGTAGAGCAGCGACGACGCGAAGATGACCGGGATGACGCCAGCCTGGTTGACCTTCAGCGGCAGGTACGTCGAGGTGCCGCCGTACATGCGGCGACCGATCATGCGCTTGGCGTACTGCACCGGGATCCGGCGCTGGCCCTGCTCGACGAACACGACGCTGCCGATGATCAGCAGGCCGAACACCAGCACCATGGCGAACACCAGGCCGCCGTTGCGGTTGAGGATGTTGCCGCCCTCGGCCGGGATGCGCGCCGCGATGTTGACGAACATCAGCAGCGACATGCCGTTGCCGATCCCGCGCTCGGTGATCAGCTCACCGAACCACATGATCAGCGCGGTGCCCGCGGTCATCGTGATGACCACGACGGCCAGCGTGAACACGTTGCTGTTCGGGATGATGTCGTCGGGGCAGTTGCCGAACAGCTGCTTGCGGTCGGCCATGGCGACGATGCCGGTCGCCTGCAGGACCGCGAGCGCGATCGTCAGGTAGCGCGTGTACTGCGTGAGCTTGCCCTGGCCCGCCTGGCCTTCCTTCTTCAGCTGCTCGAACCGGGGGATCACCACCGTCAACAGCTGGATGATGATGCTCGCGGTGATGTAGGGCATGATCCCGAGCGCGAAGACCGACAGCTGCAGCAAGGCGCCGCCGCTGAACAGGTTCAGCAGGCCGAAGACGCTGCTGTTGCTGTCGGACACCAGGTCCAGGCACTTCTGGACGTTCGGGTAGGACACGCCCGGCGAAGGCAGCAGTGCGCCGACTCGGTAGACCACGATGATCCCGAGCGTGAAAAGGATCTTACGGCGCAAGTCCGGCGTCGCGAGAGCCGAGCGGAAGGCGCTGAACACGCAAGAACCTCCTCGGCGTCACCGGCAGCTCATTGCCGGTGAACGGCTTAACCGGCTAGTCGCCGGCGGTTACAGGGCCAGGGCTACCAGGTGTTGGCAGGCCAGGGGCGCTCCGGGGCAACAGACCCCACAGCGTGTTCTCGACTCTAACAGCACGCTTGTTGGGTTCAGCACCCCGAGGTACCCACAACCTGCCGCCCCGGTGCCGTCACCGGGGTGATGTGGCTAACAAAGCGGCCATGCCGAGCAGCACGACACCGGTGCCCTGGTCCAACCGGCGGTGCGCCCTGCGGCTCATCCGCACCGCCCGCACCACCGCGCCGACCCCCACGTAGATCGTCCCGGCGACGAGCTCGGCCACCAGGTACAGCGCACCGAGCACGAGCACCTGCGCGGTCACCGAACCGCGGTCGGGCTCGACGAACTGGGGCACGAACGCGGTGAAGATCAGGACGGCCTTGGGGTTGGTGACCGCGACCAGGAACTCCTTGCGCGCCAAGGAGAACAGGTCCGGCGCGACCAGGTCGTCCTGGGTGTCCTCGGGGGTGGACCTGGCGGTGAGGATCCGGACGCCGAGGTACACCAGGTACCCGACACCGAGCCACTTGACGACGGTGAGCGCCACCTCAGAGGCGGCCAGCAGACCACCGAGACCGGCTGCGACGGCCGTGATGAGCAGGGCGAACCCGGTGAGCCGACCGAGCAGCGCGGTGGTGCCCCTGGCGGGTCCGTACCGCATGCCGTGGTGCATGCCGAGGAGGTTGTTCGCCCCGGGGGTCATGGCCACCAGGAAGGCGGCGCCGAGGAAGATGAGGACCCACATAGCGGAGTCCTATCATCCGACCTACCGGGTGGCCAAGGGGTTAAATCCGGGAAATCACCAGAGTGTGACCCGTGGCCCCGTCCACAGGGTCCGCCGAGTTGTCCACAAGGTCACCGGCAGTTGTCCACAGTGTTCGGCCAGTTGCCCACAGGCACGGGGATAGCCTCGGCCGCATGACGACTCGGATGGCCGATGGCAGCGCGGGCGACGCGGACTACGGCGACATCGGCAAGGTCTACTCCGGGCACCGCAACCCGGACCCGAGGATCGCGGCCGCCATCACCGCCGCCCTCGGCGGTGCCGGGTCGGTGCTCAACGTGGGGGCGGGGGCGGGGTCCTACGAACCCGACGACCGGACCGTGACCGCCGTCGAGCCCTCCGCGTCGATGCGGGCCCTCCGCCCGGCCGACCGGCCCGCCGTCGACGCCACCGCCGAGGCGTTGCCCTTCCCCGACGCCACCTTCGACGCGGCCATGTCGACCTTCTCGGTGCACCAGTGGTCCGACGTCGCCGCGGGCCTGGCCGAGCTGCGCCGGGTCACCCGGGGTCCGATCGTGCTGCTGACCGCGGACCCGGACCTGGTGCGCGACTTCTGGCTCTACGAGTACGCCCCGGAGGTGCTGGACGTGGAGGCTCGCCGCTACCCGGCGATCAGCACCCTGGCCGCGGCCCTCGGCGACATCCGCGCCACCCGGGTCCCCATCCCCCACGACTGCGTCGACGGCTTCAACGAGGCCTACTACGCCAGGCCGGAGAAGCTCCTGGACCCCGGCGCCCGTCAAGCCTGCTCGTCGTGGAGCTTCGTGGACACCGACGTGGTGGAGCGGTTCACCGCCCACCTGGGCAAGGACCTGGCGGATGGCACCTGGTACCGCAAGCACGGGCACCTGCGCACCCAGCCCACCTACACCGGCTCCCTGATCCTCGTCACTGCAGTCAGCGCGTAGCGGGAACCGAGCGCATAGAAAACCGAGGGGCCCCGGGCAACAGCCCGGGGCCCCTCGGTGTGTCAGGTCTTAGGCCACCAGCGCGGTGGCGGTGCCACCGGCGGAAGCCAGCTTCTCCGCGGCGGACGCGGAGAACTTGTCGGCGGTGACGTCGAGCTTGACGCCGTTGAGGTCGCCGTCGGCGAGGACCTTGACGAGGTTGTTCTTGCGGACGAGACCAGCCGCGACCAGGTCGGCGATGCCGACCGTGCCGCCGTCGGGGAACGCGGTGGCGATGTCACCGACGTTGACGACCTGGTACTCGACCCGGAAGCGGTTCTTGAAGCCCTTGAGCTTCGGCAGCCGCATCTGGATCGGCATCTGGCCACCCTCGAAGCGCGCGGGGACGTTCTTGCGCGCCTTGGTGCCCTTGGTGCCTCGGCCAGCGGTCTTGCCCTTGGAGCCCTCACCGCGACCGACACGGGTCTTGGCGGTGTTGGCGCCGGGGGCTGGCCGCAGGTGGTGGATCTTGATGGCCATCAGTCGACCTCCTCGACGGTGACGAGGTGGCGGACGGTGTGGATGAGGCCGCGCACCTCTGGCGTGTCCTCGCGGACCGTGGTCTGCCGGATCTTGCGCAGGCCGAGGGTGCGCAGGGACTCACGGTGGTTGCGCTTGGTGCCGATGGAGCTGCGCACCTGCGTGACCTTCAGCTGAGCCATGGTCGTCACGCCCCCGTCCCGGCGGTGGCCGCGGCGGCGCGGGCGCGGAGCATGCCAGCGGGAGCCACGTCCTCCAGCGGCAGGCCGCGGCGGGCCGCGACCTCCTCCGGGCGCTGCAGGCCGCGCAGGGCGGCCATGGTGGCGTGGACGATGTTGATGGCGTTGTCGCTACCCAGCGACTTCGACAGCACGTCGTGCACGCCAGCGCACTCCAGGACGGCGCGCACCGGGCCACCGGCGATGACGCCGGTACCGGCGCTGGCCGGGCGCAGCAGCACCACGCCAGCGGCCTTCTCACCCTGGATCGGGTGCGGGATGGTGCCGCCGATGCGGGGGACGCGGAAGAAATTCTTCTTCGCCTCCTCCACACCCTTCGCGATGGCGGCGGGCACCTCCTTGGCCTTGCCGTAGCCGACACCGACCATGCCGTCGCCGTCACCGACGACGACCAGGGCGGTGAAGCTGAAGCGACGACCGCCCTTCACAACCTTGGCGACGCGGTTGATGGCGACGACCCGCTCGAGGTGCGGGGTCTTCTCGGCCGCGGCACCGCCGCGGCCGCCGCCGTCACGCCGGTCGCGACGGTCGCGGCGCTCGCCGCGGTCGTTACCGCCCTGACCGCCGCCCTGGCCGCCACCCTGGCCACCGCCGAACTGCCGTGTACGTCCCGGCATCAGGCGTTCCTTCCCTTGTACAGAACAGTCATCAGAACTCCAGCCCCGCTTCGCGGGCCGAGTCGGCCAGCGAGGCGATGCGGCCGGTGTACTTGTTGCCGCCCCGGTCGAAGACGACCTTGGCGATGCCAGCGGCCTTGGCGCGGTCGGCGAGCAGTGCGCCCACCTTGGCCGCGCGGGCCTTCTTGTCGCCGTCGACCGCGCGGACGTCGGCCTCCAGGCTGGACGCGCTGGCCAGGGTGTGGCCCGCGAGGTCGTCGACGATCTGCGCGGTGATGTGCCGCGCGGACCGGTGCACGACGAGACGGGGGCGCTCCACGGTGCCCGCGACCTTCTTGCGGAGCCGGAAGTGCCTGCGGGTCTTGGCAACGCGGCGGCGGGTGGAGATGTCCTTGCCCACCGGCTTGCGCTTGGTGACAGTCGTGTCGCTCATGATCACTTACCCGTCTTTCCGACCTTGCGGCGGATCTTCTCGCCCGCGTACCGCACGCCCTTGCCCTTGTACGGGTCGGGCTTGCGCAGCTTGCGGATGTTGGCCGCGACCTCGCCGACCCGCTGCTTGTCGATGCCGGAGACGGAGAACTTGGTGGGGCTCTCCACCGCGAAGGTGATGCCCTCGGGGGCGGCGACCTTCACCGGGTGGCTGTAGCCGAGCGCGAACTCCAGGTCCGAGCCCTTCGCCACGACGCGGTAACCGACGCCGTGGATCTCCATCTTCTTCTCGTACCCCGCGGTCACGCCGACGACGACGTTGTTGACCAGGGAGCGGGTCAGGCCGTGCAGCGCGCGGTTCTGCCGCTCGTCGTTGGGCCGGGTCACCTGCAGCGTGCCGTCCTCGGCGCGCTCAACGGTGATCGGCTCGGACACGGTCAGCGACAGGGTGCCCTTGGGACCCTTCACGCTGACGCTCTGCCCCTCGATGGTGACGTCAACCCCGGCTGGGACGGGGATCGGAAGCCTTCCGATGCGAGACATTCTGCTTCCCCCTTACCAGACGTACGCGAGGACTTCGCCGCCCACGCCCTGCTTGCCCGCCTGGCGGTCGGTCAGCAGGCCGCCGGACGTGGAGATGATCGCCACGCCCAGCCCGCCGAGGACCTTGGGCAGGTTGGTCGACTTCGCGTACACCCGCAGGCCGGGCTTGGACACCCGTCGCAGACCGGCGATGCTGCGCTCGCGGTTCGGGCCGTACTTCAGCTCGACGACGAGGTTCTTGCCCTTCTCGCCGTCTTCGTCGCGGTAGCCCGCGATGTAGCCCTCGCGCTTGAGGATCTCGGCGATGTTCGCCTTGAGCTTGCTGTGCGGCAGCACGACCGCGTCGTGGTACGCCGAGTTGGCATTGCGCAGACGCGTCAAGAAGTCTGCGATCGGGTCGGTCATCGTCATGGGTGACCTGTCAACCTTTCTCGCCGGGGTTCCCGGAGACGGGCCTACGGCGAACTGGGGGATACAAGCCGGTCGAGCGCGGTGGGCCACTCCCGCTGGGAGTGGCCCGACCAACCCTTTACCAGCTGGACTTGCTCACGCCGGGCAGCTCGCCCCGGTGCGCCATCTGCCGCAGGCAGATCCGGCACAGGCCGAACTTGCGGAACACCGAGTGCGGGCGACCGCACCGGTTGCACCGGGTGTAGGCGCGCACGGCGAACTTCGGCTTGCGCGCGGCCTTGGAGACCAGAGCCTTCTTAGCCATGGATCACTGCTCCTTGAAGGGGAAGCCCAGGTGCTTGAGCAGCGCCCGGCCCTCCTCGTCGTTGGTCGCGGTGGTCACGATGGTGATGTCCATGCCGCGCTGCCGGTCGATGGAGTCGGGGTCGATCTCGTGGAACATGGACTGCTCGTTGAGACCGAAGGTGTAGTTGCCGTTGCCGTCGAACTGCTTGCCCGAGAGGCCGCGGAAGTCGCGGATACGGGGCAGCGCGATGGTCAGCAGGCGGTCGAGGAACTCCCACATGCGGTCGCCGCGCAGCGTGACGCGCGCACCGATCGGCATGCCCTCGCGCAGCTTGAACTGGGCGATGGACTTGCGGGCCTTGCGGACCTCGGGCTTCTGGCCGGTGATGGTGGCCAGGTCGCGAACCGCGCCCTCGATGAGCTTGCCGTCGCGGGCGGCGTCACCGACGCCCATGTTGACGACGACCTTCACCACGCCCGGGATCTGCATGACGTTGGCGTAGTCGAACTCGCCCTTGAGCGAGGTGACGATCTCCTCGCGGTAGCGGGTCTTGAGCCGCGGGATGACCTTCTCAGTGGTAGTCATGATCAGATCTCCTTCCCGTTGCCCTTGCCGCGGGCCACGCGGACCTTGCGGCCGTCGTCGTTGAACGCGTAGCCGACCCGGACGGCCTTGCCGTCGGCGACCAGCATCACGTTGCTGACGTGGATGGGGGCTTCCTGGGTCACGATGCCGCCGGACTGCGCGCCGCGCTGGGTCTGCGAGATCCGGGTGTGCTTCTTGATCCGGTTGACACCCTCGACCAGGACCTTGTTGGTGTCGGGGTAGGCCTGGATGACCTTGCCCTTCGCACCCTTGTCCTTGCCCGAGATGACAACGACGGTGTCACCCTTCTTGATCTTCATGTCAGAGCACCTCCGGCGCCAGCGAGATGATCTTCATGAACTTCTTGTCGCGCAGCTCGCGGCCCACCGGGCCGAAGATGCGGGTGCCTCGGGGCTCGCCCTCGTTCTTGATGAGGACGGCCGCGTTCTCGTCGAAGCGGATGTACGAACCGTCCGGACGGCGGCGCTCCTTGACGGTGCGGACGATGACCGCCTTGACGACGTCACCCTTCTTCACACCGGCACCGGGGATCGCGTCCTTGACGGTGGCGACGATGATGTCGCCGATACCCGCGTAGCGGCGGCCGGAGCCACCGAGAACACGGATGCAAAGGATCTCCTTCGCACCGGTGTTGTCGGCGACGCGCAGCCGCGACTCCTGCTGGATCACTTCTTCAACTCCCTGACCATTCGTGGCCCGCCAGATTTCCGACCTGACGGGCTCGGCCTAGCTGGTACTTACTTGGCCTTCTCGAGGATCTCCACCAGCCGCCAGCGCTTGGTCGCCGACAGCGGGCGGGTCTCCATCAGCAGGACCCGGTCACCGACACCCGCGGTGTTCTCCTCGTCGTGCGCCTTCACCTTGGTGGTGGAGCGCAGGACCTTGGCGTAGCGCGGGTGCTTCTTGCGGTCCTCGAGCGCGACGACGATGGTCTTGTCCATCTTGTCCGACACCACGAGGCCCTCCCGGACCTTGCGGGTGTTGCGCGCCTCGGTCTCGGTCACAACGGCTTCGTTCTCGCTCATGCGGCACCTTCATTGCTGGACGACGCGTCCGGGGACGCGGAGAGGCCGAGCTCGCGCTCGCGCATCACGGTGTAGACCCGGGCGATGTCGTGCCGGACGGTGCGCAGCCTGCGGTTGTTGTCCAGCTGGCCGGTGGCCATCTGGAACCGGAGGTTGAACAGCTCTTCCTTCGCCTCGCGCAGACGCAGCACCAGCTCTTCGTCGGTCAGCTCGCGCAGGTCCGTAGCGGTGGTCCCAGCCGCCATCAGAAGTCACCACCCTCACGCGTGACGATCCGGCACTTCATCGGGAGCTTGTGGATGGCGCGGCGCAGCGCCTCGCGCGCGACCTGCTCGTTCGGGAAGCTCATCTCGAAGACGACGCGACCCGGCTTGACGTTGGCCACCCAGTACTCCGGGGAACCCTTGCCGGAACCCATGCGGGTCTCGGCGGGCTTCTTGGTCAGCGGCCGGTCGGGGAAGATGTTGATCCACACCTTGCCACCGCGGCGGATGTGCCGGTTGATGGCGATACGCGCGGACTCGATCTGCCGGTTGGTCACGTACGCGGGCTCGAGCGCCTGGATGCCGAACTCGCCGAAGGTGACCCTGGTGCCGCCCTTGGCAGCACCGGCCCGCTTGGGGTGGTGCTGCTTGCGGTGCTTGACCCTGCGGGGGATCAGCATGGGTCTAGCCCTCCCCGTTGGAAGCGGTCTCCGCCGCGGGGGCGTCGACCTTCGTCTGCGCCTCGGCGGCCGCGCGGCCTGCCTCGGTGCTGGTGGCGGTGGTGCCGGTGGCACCGGAGCGGCGGGCGCGGTTCGGGCGCTCGCGGCGCGGCTCGCGCCGGTTGTCCGGAGCGGCCGAGCGGACGTCGGACTCGCGGCGACCGCCGACGACCTCGCCCTTGTAGATCCACACCTTGACGCCGATGCGGCCGAAGGTCGTCCGGGCCTCGAAGAAGCCGTAGTCGATGTCGGCGCGCAGCGTGTGCAGCGGCACGCGGCCCTCGCGGTAGTGCTCCGAGCGCGACATCTCGGCGCCACCGAGGCGGCCACCGCACTGCACCCGGATGCCCTTGACCTGCGGCGAGCGCATGGCCGACTGGATGGCCTTGCGCATCGCGCGGCGGAAGGACACGCGGTTGGACAGCTGCTCGGCGGTCACCTGGGCGACCAGCTGGGCGTCGGCCTCGGGGTTCTTGACCTCGAGGATGTTGAGCTGCACCTGCTTCTTGGTGAGCTTCTCCAGCTCGCCGCGGATGCGGTCGGCCTCGGCGCCGCGGCGGCCGATGACGATGCCGGGGCGGGCGGTGTGGATGTCGACGCGCACGCGGTCACGGGTGCGCTCGATCTCCACCCGGGAGATGCCCGCGCGCTCCATGCCCTTGGACAGCAGCTTGCGGATCTTCACATCCTCGGCGACGTACTCCGCGTACTGCTTGTCGGCGTACCAGCGCGACCGCCAGTCGGTGGTGATGCCGAGTCGGAAGCCGTGCGGGTTGATCTTCTGCCCCATTAGCGGGCACCGCCCTTCGTGCTCGTCCGGCGCTTGGGCGCCTGCTTGGCCACAACCGGACGCGACTCGACCTCGACGGTGATGTGACTCGTGCGCTTGCGGATCCGGTAAGCACGCCCCTGGGCGCGCGGCCGGAACCGCTTCAGCGTCGGGCCCTCGTCCACGTACGCCACGGCCACCCACAGGGTGTCGGGGTCGAGGTTGAGGTTGTTCTCTGCGTTGGCGACGGCGCTCGCGAGCACCTTGGCCACCGGGTCGCTGGCTGCCTGCGGCGCGAACCGGAGCACGGCCAGGGCCTCGCTGGCGCTACGTCCCCTGATGAGCTCGACGACGCGGCGCACCTTCATCGGCGTGGCGCGAACGTAGCGAGCCCGAGCCACGGCGCGCGGAAACTCCTGCGCCTCGGCTTCGTTACGGGCGTTCATCGCTGCTTCCCTTGCTCTCTTCTAGCTTGCTCTGGTGATCGAGCCGCCGACTAGCGGCGACGGGCCTTGCGGTCGTCCTTGACGTGGCCCTTGAAGGTGCGGGTCGGGGCGAACTCGCCCAGCTTGTGCCCGACCATGGCCTCGGAGACGAACACCGGGACGTGCTTGCGGCCGTCGTGCACCGCGATGGTGTGACCCAGCATGTCCGGGATGATCGTGGACCGACGGGACCACGTCTTGATGACGGTCTTCTTGCCGGACTCGTTGAGGACGTCCACCTTCTTGAGCAGGTGGTCATCCACGAACGGGCCCTTCTTCAGGCTGCGTGGCATTGTCTTAACCTCCTGCTCAGCGCTTCTTGCCGGTACGGCGGCGGCGGACGATCATCTTGTCGCTGGCCTTCTTGCGGCTGCGGGTGCGGCCCTCGGGCTTACCGGCCGGGTTCACCGGGTGGCGACCACCGGAGGTCTTGCCCTCACCACCACCGTGCGGGTGGTCGACCGGGTTCATCGCGACACCGCGGACGGTCGGGCGGCGGCCCTTCCAGCGCATGCGGCCCGCCTTGCCCCAGTTGATGTTGGAGTGCTCGGCGTTGCCGACCTCGCCGACGGTGGCGCGGCAGCGCACGTCGACGTTGCGGATCTCGCCGGAGGGCATGCGCAGCTGCGCGTACGGCCCGTCCTTGGCGACCAGCTGCACGCTCGTGCCCGCGGACCGCGCGATCTTGGCGCCGCCACCGGGGCGGAGCTCGATCGCGTGGATCACGGTGCCGACCGGGATGTTGCGCAGCGGCAGGTTGTTGCCCGGCTTGATGTCGGCGCGGGGGCCGTTCTCAATCGGGTCGCCCTGCGACAGCTTGTTCGGCGCGATGATGTAGCGCTTCTCGCCGTCGGCGTAGTGCAGCAGCGCGATGCGCGCGGTGCGGTTGGGGTCGTACTCGATGTGCGCGACCTTGGCGGGCACACCGTCCTTGTCGTTGCGCCGGAAGTCGATCAGGCGGTACGCGCGCTTGTGACCGCCACCCTTGTGCCGGGTGGTGATCTTGCCGTGCGCGTTGCGACCGCCCCGCCCGTGCAGCGGGCGGATCAGCGACTTCTCCGGCGTCGACCGCGTGATCTCGGCGAAGTCCGAGACACTGGCGCCGCGACGACCCGGGGTCGTCGGCTTGTACTTGCGGATACCCATGTCTGCTCAGTCCCTTACGCGGCCGGGCCGCCGAAGATCTCGATCGGCTTGCTCTCGGCGGACAGCGTCACGATTGCCCGCTTCGTGTCCTTGCGCTTGCCGTACCCGGTGCGGGTCCGCTTGCGCTTGCCGTTGCGGTTCAACGTGTTGACGCTGACGACCTTGACGCCGAAAACCTTCTCCACCGCGATCTTGATGGCGGTCTTGTTGGCGTCGGGGTGCACCACGAAGGTGTACTTGTTCTCCTCGAGCAGCCCGTAGGACTTCTCGGAGATCACCGGCGCGAGAAGGATGTCTCGGGGGTCGGGGATCACTTGTCCTCCTCGGACTTCTCTGCGGCCGCGGCCTCAGCCGAGGTGGCGCGCGCCTTGCCGACCTTGACCGGCCGGGACAGGAAGTCGTCGTAGGCGGCCTTGGTGAACACGACGTCGTCGTTGACCAGCACGTCGTAGGTGTTGAGCTGGTCGGGCGCGATCACGTGCACGTGCTGCAGGTTGCGCACCGACACCCAGGCGACGTCCTCGTCGCGGGTCAGCACGACCAGCACGCGCTTGGCGCTGGTGATCGACTCCAGCAGCAGGCGGGCGGTCTTGGTCGACGGGGTGTCCCCGTCCACCAGGCCGGTCACCACGTGCACCTGGCCCGCGCGCGCCCGGTCGGAGAGGGCACCGCGCAGCGCGGCGGCCTTCATCTTCTTGGGGGTGCGCTGGGTGTAGTCGCGCGGCTGGGGGCCGTGCACCACGCCACCGCCGACGAACTGCGGCGCGCGGGTCGAACCCTGGCGGGCGCGGCCGGTGCCCTTCTGGCGGTAGGGCTTCTTGCCACCGCCTGCCACCTCCCCGCGGGTCTTGGTGGAGTGCGTGCCCTGGCGCGCCGCGGCGAGCTGGGCCACCACGACCTGGTGCATCAGCGGCACGTTGGCCTGGACGTCGAAGACCTCGGCGGGCAGCTCGACGCTGCCGTCGGTCTTACCGCCCGGGGCCTTGATGTCAACGCTGGTCATCAGGCACCGCCCTTCGCGGCCGTCTTGAGGAACACCAGACCGCCCTTGGGGCCGGGAACGGCGCCCTTGAGCAGGATCAGGCCGGACTCGGCGTCCACCTGGTGCACCGTGAGGTTCTGGGTGGTCACGCGGACGTGACCCATGCGACCCGCCATGCGCAGGCCCTTGAAGACCCGGCCGGGGGTGGCGCAGCCGCCGATGGAGCCCGGCGAGCGGTGCTTGCGCTGGGTGCCGTGCGAGGCGCCGAGGCCCTTGAAGCCGTGGCGCTTCATGACACCCGCGTAGCCCTTGCCCTTGCTGGTACCGGTCGCGTCGACCACCTGCCCGGCCTCGAACACCTCAGCGGTGATCTCCTGGCCGAGCTCGTAGGACGCGGCGTCGGTGGTGCGCAGCTCAGCGAGGACGCGGCGCGGGGTGACACCGGCCTTGGTGAAGTGCCCGCCCTCGGGCTTGTTCACCTTGCGCGGGTCGATGGCGCCGTACGCGAGCTGGACCGCGACGTAGCCGTCGGTCTCCTGGGTGCGCACCTGCGTGACCACGTTGGGTCCCGCCTTGACGACGGTGACCGGGACGATCCGGTTGTTCTCGTCGAAGACCTGGGTCATCCCGAGCTTGGTGCCCAGGATTCCCTTCATCTGCCTGTCAGACATGACTGTGTTTCTCTCCGCCGCTCAGCGCCGCACGCTTACTGGATGTTGACGTCGACACTCGCAGGCAGGTCGATGCGCATGAGCGCGTCGACCGTCTTCGGGGTCGGGTCGAGGATGTCGATGAGACGCTTGTGCGTGCGCATCTCGAAGTGCTCGCGCGAGTCCTTGTACTTGTGCGGCGAGCGGATGACGCAGTAGACGTTCTTCTCCGTGGGCAGCGGCACTGGCCCCACGACCCGCGCGCCGGTGCGCGTCACGGTCTCCACGATCTTGCGCGCGGACGCGTCGATCGCCTCGTGGTCGTAGGCCTTGAGCCGGATGCGGATCTTCTGTCCCGCCATGGTGGCTTGCCGTTCCTCTAGTTCGTTGCGATGTCGGCAGACCTGTCAGGCCGAACCGCGCCGCTTCCCTGTTCACATGCTGCGATCCCCGGCTCCCGGTCCACGCGGTCGGGCGTGTCGCGCCCGTGTCGCATAGCGGTCCCTTGGACGAAATCCTCGGGCAAGCCGAACATCTGGTGGTCTAGAGGGGCCGCTGTGGACCCCGGCTCTCACGCGGAGGCGGCCGGTACATACCCCGGCCGCCCCGCGACGAGCAACCCATAAAGGATGCCACACGCCGGTGTGGCGATCCAAATCGGGGGGTCGAACCAGCTGGTCCGACCCCCCGACGGGACTACTTGATAATCTTGACGACCCGACCGGCGCCGACGGTGCGGCCACCCTCGCGGATCGCGAACCGCAGACCCTCGTCCATGGCGATCGGCTGGATCAGCGCGACCGTCATGCCGGTGTTGTCGCCGGGCATGACCATCTCGGTGCCCTCGGGGAGGGTCACGACGCCGGTCACGTCGGTGGTGCGGAAGTAGAACTGCGGGCGGTAGTTGTTGAAGAACGGGGTGTGACGGCCACCCTCGTCCTTGCTCAGGATGACGACCTGGGCCTCGAAGTCGGTGTGCGGGGTCGTGGTGCCCGGCTTCACGATGACCTGGCCGCGCTCGATGTCCTCGCGCTTGATGCCGCGCAGCAGCAGACCGACGTTGTCGCCAGCCTGGCCCTGGTCGAGGAGCTTGCGGAACATCTCGACACCGGTGACGGTGCTCTTCTGCGCCTTCTCCTTGATGCCGACGATCTCCACCTCCTCGTTCACGTTGATGATGCCGCGCTCGATGCGGCCGGTCGCCACGGTGCCGCGGCCGGTGATCGTGAACACGTCCTCAACGGGCATGAGGAAGGGCTTGACGACGTCGCGCTCGGGCTCCGGGATCGACTCGTCGACCGCGTCCATGAGCTCGATCAGGCGGGCGCCCCACTCGGCGTCGCCCTCCAGCGCCTTGAGCGCGGAGACGCGCACGACCGGCAGGTCGTCGCCGGGGAAGTCCTGAGCGGACAGCAGCTCGCGGACCTCGAGCTCGACGAGCTCCAGGATCTCCTCGTCGTCGACCATGTCGGCCTTGTTGAGGGCGACCACGATGTAGGGCACGCCGACCTGGCGGGCGAGCAGCACGTGCTCACGGGTCTGCGGCATCGGGCCGTCGGTCGCGGCGACCACCAGGATGGCGCCGTCCATCTGCGCCGCACCGGTGATCATGTTCTTGACGTAGTCCGCGTGACCGGGGCAGTCGACGTGCGCGTAGTGGCGCTTCTCCGTCTGGTACTCGATGTGCGCGATGGAGATGGTGATACCGCGCTGCTTCTCCTCCGGCGCCTTGTCGATCTCGTCGAACGGCGTGAAGGGGTTCAGGTCGGGGTACTTGTCGTGCAGGACCTTCGAGATGGCCGCGGTCAGCGTGGTCTTGCCATGGTCGATGTGACCAATGGTGCCGATGTTGACGTGCGGCTTGGTCCGCTCGAACTTGGCCTTCGCCACTGGACTGTCCTCCTGGACTGGATTTCGCTTTGTTCCACTTCCGGGCCGGACATTATCTGCCCGGCCCGGGAGCGGCTATCTGGGTCTGTGCGGGCCGCGGGACCGTGGTGGTCCCGCTTACGCGGGGTAGGGGATTACTCCCCCGTCGCCTTGGCGATGATCTCCTTCGAGACGTTCGCGGGAACCTCGGCGTAGGAGTCGAACACCATCGAGTAGTTGGCCCGGCCCTGGGTCTTGGACCGCAGGTCGCCCACGTACCCGAACATCTCAGACAGCGGCACCAGCGCCTTGACGACGCGGGCCCCACTGCGCTCCTCCATGGCCTGGATCTGGCCTCGGCGGGAGTTGAGGTCGCCGATGACATCACCCATGTAGTCCTCTGGGGTGGTCACCTCGACCGCCATCATCGGTTCCAGGATCACCGGACCCGCCTTGCGGGCGGCTTCCTTGAGCGCCATGGAACCGGCGACCTTGAACGCCATTTCCGACGAGTCCACCTCGTGGTAGGCACCGTCGAGCAGCGTCAACTTCAGCCCCACCAGCGGGTAACCGGCGAGAACACCGTACTGCATGGCGTCCTGCGCACCGGCGTCGACCGAGGGGATGTACTCGCGCGGGACGCGGCCACCGGTGACCGCGTTGGCGAACTCGTAGAGCGCGCCGTCGCTGGTCGTGGTGTCCAGCGGCTCGAGCTTGATGACGACCTTCGCGAACTGGCCCGACCCACCGGTCTGCTTCTTGTGGGTGTAGTCCAGCTTCTCGACCGTCTTGCGGATGGTCTCGCGGTAGGCCACCTGCGGCTTGCCGATGTTGGCCTCGACCTTGAACTCGCGGCGCATGCGGTCCACCAGGATGTCCAGGTGGAGCTCGCCCATGCCCGCGATGATCGTCTGGCCGGTCTCCTCGTCCAGGCTGACCTTGAAGGTGGGGTCCTCCTCGGCCAGCTTCTGGATCGCGGTGCCCAGCTTCTCCTGGTCGGCCTTCGTCTTGGGCTCGATGGCGACCTGGATGACCGGGTCCGGGAAGGTCATCGACTCGAGCACGATCGGGTTCGACGGGTCGGACAGGGTCTCACCGGTGGTGGTGTCCTTGAGCCCGATGACCGCGTAGATGTGCCCGGCGATGGCCTCGTCGACCGGCTGCTCCTTGTTGGCGTGCATCTGGAACAGCTTCCCGATGCGCTCCTTGCGGTCCTTGGTCGAGTTGATGACCTGGGCACCGGAGGCGACCCGTCCCGAGTAGACGCGGACGTAGGTCAGCTTGCCGAAGAAGGGGTGCGCGGCGATCTTGAAGGCCAGGCCGGAGAAGGGCTCCTCGACGCTGGGCCTGCGGGTCACCTTGGTCTCGCCGTCCTGCAGCGTGCCCTCGACGTCGGGGACATCCAGGGGCGAGGGCAGGTAGTCGATCACGGCGTCGAGCATGGGCTGCACGCCCTTGTTCTTGAACGCCGAGCCGCACAGCACCGGGTACGCCGAACCGTCGGTGACGATCTTGCGGATGCCGGTCTTGATCTGCTCGATGCTGAGCTCCTCGCCGCCGATGTAGAGCTCCATGAGCTCGTCATCGGTCTCGGCGACGGCCTCGACGAGGGCGTCCCGGTACTCCTTGGCCTTGTCGAGCAGATCCGCCGGGATCTCCTCGATGGCGTAGTCCTCGCCCTTCTTGACCTCGCCGCGCCAGGTGAGCGCCCGCATCTCGACCAGGTCGACGACGCCGATGAAGTCGCCCTCCGACCCGATCGGGAGCTGGATCGGCAGCGGCTTGGCGCCGAGGCGCTCGGAGATCGTGCGCACGGTGAAGTAGAAGTCGGCGCCGAGCTTGTCCATCTTGTTCACGAAGCAGATGCGCGGCACGTCGTACTTGGAGGCCTGGCGCCACACCTGCTCGGACTGGGGCTCGACGCCCTCCTTGCCGTCGAACACCGCGACCGCACCGTCGAGCACCCGAAGCGACCGCTCCACCTCGACGGTGAAGTCGACGTGCCCGGGGGTGTCGATGATGTTGATCTGGTGGTCTTTCCAGTAGCAGGTGGTGGCGGCGGAGGTGATGGTGATCCCCCGCTCCTGCTCCTGCTCCATCCAGTCCATGACCGCGGCGCCGTCGTGCACCTCGCCGATCTTGTAGCTGATCCCCGTGTAGAAGAGGATCCGCTCGGTCGTCGTGGTCTTGCCCGCGTCGATGTGGGCCATGATCCCGATGTTGCGGACCTTGGCGAGGTCGGTCAGCACGTCGAGTGCCACGGGTTCTTCCCCTGTCCTTGAGCTACGGCGCCGCTGAGGCGCCCGCCGGGATGGCGGACGCCCGTGAGATCACCAGCGGTAGTGGGCGAAGGCCTTGTTGGACTCGGCCATCTTGTGCGTGTCCTCGCGGCGCTTGACGCTGGCGCCAAGACCGTTGGAGGCGTCGAGGAGCTCGTTCATCAGCCGCTCGATCATGGTCTTCTCCCGGCGCGCCTGCGAGAAGGACACCAACCAGCGCAGCGCCAGGGTCGTCGAGCGACCCGGCTTGACCTCGATCGGCACCTGGTAGGTCGCACCACCGACGCGGCGGCTCTTGACCTCCAGGGTCGGCTTCACGTTGTCGAGGGCGCGCTTGAGGGTGACGACCGGGTCGGTGCCGGTCTTGTCGCGGGCACCTTCCAGGGCGCCGTAGACGATGCGCTCGGCGACCGAGCGCTTGCCGTCCTTGAGCACCTTGTTGATGAGCTGGGTGACCAGCGGCGAGCTGTACACCGGGTCGGAGATCAGCGGCCGCTTCGGGGCCGGTCCCTTACGGGGCATGTCAGCTCTTCTCCTTCTTCGCGCCGTAGAGGCTGCGCGCCTGCTTGCGGTTCTTCACGCCCTGCGTGTCCAGCGAGCCGCGGATGATCTTGTACCGAACACCCGGGAGGTCCTTAACGCGGCCGCCGCGCACGAGCACCATCGAGTGCTCCTGCAGGTTGTGCCCCTCGCCCGGGATGTACGCCGTGACCTCGATACCGCTGGTCAGCTTCACGCGGGCGACCTTGCGGAGGGCGGAGTTCGGCTTCTTCGGGGTGGTGGTGTACACGCGGGTGCACACGCCACGCCGCTGCGGGCTCCCCTTGAGAGCCGCAGTCTTCTGCTTGGCGACCTTGTCCTGGCGGCCCTTGCGGACCAGCTGCTGGATCGTGGGCATAGACCGGCTTTCTCTGATCACTCCCGACGCCCGCGCGGGGCGCCGAAGGCACTGTGTACTTGCGGTTCCTGCTACTCCGCCCGCCCCCCGAGGTCGGGCGTGTCGCCCGCTCTCGCGGCTCCCGCACGGGAAGAAAACCATCCCAGCGGGGTTCGGGAGGAACTCCGGCGTGACTGGCAGGAGTCCACCCGGCGACATCCAGGTGGACACCGTCGGCGTGGACCGCGCGGCACAGGCACACGGACCGACCCGACATGGGTCGGGCACGAGTAGCAAAGATACCTTGGTCGTGACGGGGAGGTCAAAACGGGGGTACCCAAGCGGGCGCGCGGCTGGTCCACTCGAAGGAGTGTTCGAAAGCACCCGGCGGTGTGGTGTCGCTCTCAGTCAACGGAGGCGGCGCCCACGGCTCGGTTTGAAGCGCCGGGGGATCTCGGCTAACCTTAGGTCACAAGCTGTCGATCCGCGGATGCGGCAGAAGTGAGCCCGGGAACGTGCCCGCGTCGTCGTGGGACCCCGGGTTTCGCGCTGTTCAGGGCTTGCACACGTCAACGACGTGGCTCGTGGTGAGGATGTCCCACGGCTCGGCCTCCCCGTGGAACATGGCCGCGATGTAGGCGCCCGCGACAAAGTCCGGCAACCACACGAGCGGCGTGGCCGACTTGCCGACGTGGTCGACGCGGAAGTCGGTGGAGATGCGCCGGGACGACCGCAACCGCTCGCGCGTCCTGCGGTCGTGGCGATCCGCGCCCGATCTGCTTTCCAGGTAGACGCGCTCCACCCCCTCCTGGTGCTGCAGCCGGGGCAGCAGGTGCGCCAGCAGACGGGTTCTCGCCCGTTCCTGCTGCTGACTCGACGACACCTCGGCGAGCAGAATGGCCCCGTCAAGGGGCAGGTTCGCGATGATCTTCGCGATGGCCGCGCGCCGGTCCGGTGGCTCGTCGTAGTGGTGCAGGTAGCCGCGGCCGGGCGGCAGGGCATTGGTCAGCTCGGCCTCGATCACCGGGTGGTGCTGGGCCTGGGTGAGCACCGCCGCGAGGCCGTAAAGGCGAGTGCCAGCACCCGTTTTCGCGCTCGTCTCGTCCACGTAGGCGATGCGCTGGGGGATGGAATCCACTGAGGTTGCCCGTCCGCATCCGATTGACGGCCAATGAAGTGGAGGGAGTTTATCCCGCCGCGATACGGGCTGACTTCAGGCGTGGTCTATTCGCCGTCTAGGAGGAAGGCGGTGAGGGCCTTGGTGGTGGGTCGAGGGCTGGCGGGAGTTGGGGATTCGCGCTGTGATGGGGCGGTGGAGGACGACGATGACATCGGGGATGTGCCGGACGAGGTGCACACGGTGTGCCACTTGTGCGGGGACGGGGGCTGATCGCCGACCCGAAGTTCGCGGTGGTGGGCGGGTGGTCAAGGAGGTCAAAACGGGGGTACCCAAGCGGGCGCGCGGCTGGTCCACTCGAAGGAGCGTTCGAAAGCTCCCGGCGGCGTGGTGTCGCTCTTAGTCAGCGCCTTCCCGCTGCCACCGCACCGACGCCGGGCGGTCACCGCGGGACCGGAAGAAGCCGACGGCCGCCTCGAGCACCGCGGGGTACGGGATCTGGCTGTTGGCCAACACTTCGACCGCGCTGCCCATGTGGTCGTAGTCGAGCACAGCCGAGGTGCTCGCCGTGCCGTCGTGGCTCGCCCACAGACCTGGCCACTCCCGACCGCTGTAGGACAGCACCCCGACGCCTCCGTTGACCCCAACCCCGAACTCCGGGGTCGCGACGTCCCCGTCGACGTACCACAGGCTCATGAGCCCAACCCCGTACGCGACCGAGTCGAGCCGCAGGCGTTCGACGAACTCCCGAACCGCGGCCTCGTCAGCGAGCACCAAGCCGTCCTCGGGCTCGGCGGTGTAGTAGACGCTGAGCCGGGTCATGCCTCTCCTCGGTAGGTCTTCAGGAAGCCCCCCGCGCCGTGGATGGTCATCGAACTACCCGGGGGAAGTATCTTGGGGACGAGGGCGTCGCACCCCCACTCGCCAGGGCACGGGACGTGGTTGATGACCACGGTGACGGAGCGTATTCCCTCGAGCCTCATGTGCACGGCCAGCTTCATCTCGACATCCGACGCCCGACGTGGAATCCGCCCACCGGGTTGCGCCTCGAACCACAGCAGCGCCTGCTGGTACTTCGCGTCCCGTCCGCTGGTATCGACGTGGACAACCCCATCGGGTCCGACCCACCTGGCATGCGTCTTGGCAGGCGGAGTCCCCCTTGGGCGCACGTGGGGCGGGATGATGTCCGGTGGGAGCTCACGCCGCAGCCGCTCGACGAGCGGACGGGGTGGTTCCGGAGCGGGCTTGATGCCGGGCGATGCGCGAGCGAGGTAGGCCCTCAGTTGCCATTCGACCACCGCCAGCACGTCGAGCAGATCCGTCGCTTGCTCGTGCGCGGCGAGCAACGGTGGTTCGACATCCCCGTGCCCTGCGGCACCGTCGAGGATCTCGTCGACCTGGCGGTACGCCGCATCGAGTTCGGACAGCACCGCACGAACGGCCGCGATCGTCCGACCGAGCTCCTCGGCCACCGCTTCCAGTTGAGCCATGTGCTCAGCGATGGACACAGGACCAGGATGGCCGTGTTTGACCGGCTTTGACGAGGTGGTTGCGGGGCCCCGATCAGGTGGTCCCCGAAGATCGAAGGGCTACCCGCCGCTGTCTTCCAGGAAGGCGGTCAGGGCTTGGGTGGCGTGTTGGCCCGCTGGGCGGCGGTGGTGGACCAGGTGGTGGCGCTGGGCGACGACTCGGTCGGTGGTGAGGGTGAGGGTCAGGTGGCGCATCTTGAGCCGGGACCCGAGTGTGGTCTGGCGGTCGGCGGTCCAGGTCCAGGATTGGATGTCGGCCGGGGGAAGGGACCAGGGGCGGGATCTCGCCCAGAAACGCAGGCGGCCGTGGCGGATGCGCACGGGGCCCACTTCGGCCACCAACGTGCAACACCAGATCGCGAGGCCGAGGCAAGGGGGCACCAAGGCCAGGGCCCAGACGCTGCCGGTGTCCCAGCGGAATCCCCACACGTCGAACTCGATGGCGGCTAGGAGGAGCCAGGCCGCCGCTATGCCGCCCCAGTACGCGGTGAGCGGCCAAGACCTCTTGAGAACAACCCCATCCACGGGATGTGGATCTTAGCGGCGGGCTGGCGGGGGGTGGGGATTCGCGCTGTGATGGGGCGGTGGAGGACGACGATGACATCGGGGATGAGCAGGATGTGCCGGACGAGGTGCACACGGTGTGCCACTTGTGCGGGGGCGGGGGGCTGATCGCCGACCCGAAGTTCGCGGTGGTGGGCGGGGTGGCCAAGACGATGGACAACGGGCGGCCCTGTGCGCATTGCGACACGGAGGGGCGGTTTCCGGGGATTGTTCTGCCGCTGTAGGGGGCGGCTCCTGGCTCGGGAATTGAGCCAGGAGCCGCACGCCGGGGTCAGCCCTTGAGGTGGCGGACCAGCGACTGGATGTTGGCGGGCAGGGTGGGGCCGCCGGGGTTCTTCGAGTCCCGCACGGCGGACAGGTCGTTGCGGACCTCAACGCAGTCGGAGCCGTTGCTGCTGCGGGTGGACTTGCGCCAAGTCATGACTCAGCCCTCAGGTGCCGCACCAGGCCACGGACGTCGATCGGCAGGGCAGGGCCATCGGGGTTCTTCGAGTCCCGCACGGCGGACAGGTCGTTGCGGACCTCAACGCAGTTGGTGCCGTTGCTGCTGCGGGTGGACTTGCGCCAGGTGGGGTTCTGCATGGGGGCCTCCGGGATCACTCGAACGCGGCCAGCCGGGTTCGGATCGCGGTGGCGGACTCTGCTGGTGAGAGAGCCACCTCGCGTAGCTGGTCCGCGTTACGAGTGTACTGCGCCACCTGACGCTGCTCCTGGATGTAGATCGCGTCATCCGGGATCTCGACGAAAACGACTGGCCGGGCTTGGATCTCGTCATCCGTGTCGCGGAAGTGCAGCACGGTGAACTGCCCTTCCAGGCCGTCGTGGCGGCCGATCGCCGTGGGAAGCACCAGGATCGCGACGTTCTCGCGTTCTCCCAACTCGAGCAGGTGCTCCAACTGGCCGCGCATCACCTCCGGTGAGCTCCCGATCGGCCGGTCCAGCACCGATTCTTCGACGATCATCGTGACGTGCAGCGGGTTCTCCGCGCTGAACACCCGGTCTTGGCGCTCCATGCGCAGACCGACCAGCCTTTCCTCCTGATCCGGCCGCACCCGAGAACTCGGAGCGGTCACACCGGCGGAGTATTCGCGGGTCTGCGTCAGTGCATTCAGCACCAATGGTGCGTAGGTGACAACGTGGGAGGCCAGTCCTTCCAGGCCGACGTAGGTCCGCGCCCAGTCCGGAATGATGTCGTTCCAGCGGGCGAGCCAGCTGCTTTTGTCGGCTCTACCTGCGAGGTATCCCAGTCGATCGATGTCGTACCTGGGGGCGCCGTAGTGGGTGAGCATGACATCTATCTGTTGCGGTGAGGGCAAATGCCGTCCGACTTCGAAGTGGGCGACCATTCCGCCCGATATCTTCAAGGCCTTGCCGACCTCCGCCTGCGACGCGCCCGCGTGCTTGCGGTAGTTGGTCAGCTCGACACCGATCAGCCAGCGCAGCGCCGAGGGGTCAACACGTTCCACGATCTTCGCTCTCCCGGTTGGGTCGTTGAGGCTGCCCAGTGTGCCGCACCGATCACCCTCAGCGATATCACTCGATAGTGTTATAGAGCGAGCTGGATTGATAGCTATACCCTGACCCGGCAGCACACCACCACGCGATGAGGAGGAACTGTCGATGTACGCGACCAGTACCGAGGTCCGGGTCAGCACCGGCCTGGAGGTCTCGGCCGACTGCGCGATCCGCAGCTACGACAACGGCGACGACTCGATCGTCATCGTGCTCGGCGACGGCCGCGACGGGGTCGAGATGGTCTACCGGACCGAGGGCCTGCGCCGCCTGGTCTCGGTCGCCACCGAGGCCCTCGCGGGCAGGTAGCCGGGCGGGACGCGGTCCCCGGATGGTCTCAGCACCCGGGGGCCGCGTCCACTGTGGACGGCCGCGCCAACGGCCACCCCACCCCGCATGGTCCCCCGACCGGGGCCACCTCGCCCACTCGGGGTGTCGACCACCACCCGGCGCAGCGTCGCGCGGCCACCCGGAACGAGTCACCCGGCTGGCCGAACCTGGCCGCTGACGAGCTCGGATACCTTGGCGCGCAACCACTTCCGGTTGTCCACGCTTGGAGGCCCCCGTGCTCCGCAGGCTCGTCGCGCTGGTTTCCGCCGCTCTGCTCGCCCCGCTCGCCACGCCCACCACCGCGGCCGCCGCGGTGGACGAGATCACCTCCTGGACCCAGTTACCCCGGTCGACGAGCGTGCTGCCCCTGGGCAGACCGGTGCTCATCACCGGCGTCGCCGACCACACCCCCTGGAGCCCCGGCTACGAACAGCCCATCAGCGCCGTCGAGGTGTCATTCGACGGCGGGGCGCACTGGGACAGCACCGCCGTCCGGGCCGGGCTGTCGTCGACCAAGTGGAGCGTCGAGCACACCTTCACCACCCCCGGCGCGGCGACCGTGACCGTGCGCGCGTGGATCCAGTCGCGGGCGCAGAACACGCCTCTGCACCAGGTCGACTACTGGGTCGGTTCCGGCCCGCTGCCCACCCTCCCCTGCAGCGCCTGCCCGTTGCCCACCCCGCCGCGCGGTGACGTGGTCGAGAACCCGGTCGACCCGGACCCGCGCGCGGTGGAACTCGGCGTGCGGTTCCAGGTCGACCGCCCTGGGCACATCAGCAGCATCAGGTCGACCAACAACTACGCGTACGGCGAAGGCACCCGCATCGCCCGCCTATGGACCGCGAGCGGCGACCTATTGGGCGAAGCGTTGGAGAACAGCACCACAGTGGCCCATGACTTCGACTTCGCGACATGGATCCCTGTGCAGCCCGGGGTTACCTATGTGGCCTCCGTCCACACCCCGTGGGGCAACTACGCGAGCACCGAGAACTACTTCACCGCCGCGATCGTCCAGGCCCCGTTCTTGCTCGAAGAGGACGCAGGCGTCTACCGGTACCCGGACGAATCGCCCTTCGGCGTGCCCACCCAGACCTACGCCCACAGCGCCTACTCGGTGGTGCCCGTCTTCAGCTGGTAGCCCGCTCGGGCGCCAGGACTGATCCACATCGCCCACTCGGGGTGTCGACCACCGCACGGCGCAGTGGTCGACACCCGAGCGGCGCGAGTCACCCGACTGGCCGCGTCCGGCTGTCCACCCGCTCCGTTACGTTGGCGCGCAACGGTTCCGGCGAGGGAGGACACCAATGCGGCGTCTGGTCGTGCTCGTGCTGGCCATGTTGTTGCTCGTCCCCGGCGTCGCGGCCGCCGCGGCGGCACCGCAGGTGTGGGTGGACCTGCCGTCGGACAACGTCCTCGTCCCGCAGGACCAGCCGGTGACGGTGCGCGGGCACTCGCGGGGTGTGGCCGGGGTCGGGGTCAAGTACACCGAAATCGGACTGCACGACCAGAACCACTTCATCGTCATCGCGGGCGCGGGCCAGAACGACTGGGAGTACACCTTCACCCCGGGGCCGTCGCGGGTCGGGCCGCTGACGGTCTACGCGCGGGTTGTCCTGGACGACCGGCAGACCACCGTCGCGGAGGTGCTGCACCTGCGGGTCGGCGACGAGCAGCAGCCGGGCACGTGCCCTTGTGTCTTCAACGGCACAGGCGACAACCGGGCCTACTACGAGCGGACCCCGCTGGAGTTCGGTTTCCGCTTCTTCGTCGACCGGCCGGGGCGGGTGACCCATGTCCACATCCCGACCTGGCAGTTGCAGACCAAGGGGATGACGGCGAGCCTGTGGACCGCCCAGGGCGCGCTGCTCGCCAGGACCAGCGACTACAGCTACGCCGAGAACCGCTTCTTCACCTTCGCGACGCCTATAGCGCTGGAACCCTTCGCTGCGTACGTGGTGAGCTACACCTCCGTTGACGGCACCTACACCGCCGCGCCCGGATACTTCACCAAACGGATCACCAACGGCGCCATCACCGCGCACTACGACTACTACGAGCCGTTCCCGTTCTCCGCACCTGGCCTCTATGGCGCGCCGGGGCAATTCCCCAGGTCGACCTACAACGGGACCGACTACTCCGTATCGCCGATCTTCGTCACCTGACCCGAGCAGCTCGCTCGAAGTCTCTTAGCCCCCGGAGGGGTCTTGCTGCGCAAGCTGGCCGCGGTCATATTCATCGTCTTGCTCGTGCCGGTCGCAGCGAGCGCGGATGCCGCCCTGGGGCACCCGGACTCCTTCGTGCAGTCGCCGCTCGAGGGCAACGTCGTGCCTCTTGACGTGCCTGTGGTGTTCGCGGGCGTGGCCGGGTACACGGGCACGAGCCCGCACCCCATCACCGCGGTGGAGGTGTCGTTCGACGACGGGGACACGTGGGAGCTCGCGGATGGCACCGACACGTGGAGCCTGGTGAAGACGTTGACCACCACGGGGCCTCTGGTGGTCACCTCCCGCGCGTGGGCGGGTGAGCAGGTGGAGAGCACTTACCGCGAGAAGCACATGTGGGCGGGCAGTGGACCCCTGCCCGCTTTGAACTGCACCCGCTGCGAGTTCTGGCAGCCCAACCGCGGCGACACGACGTACCTCGATGCCGATCCCGATGCGCGGCAGGTCGAGGTGGGCACCCGCTTCCAGGTCGACCGGCCCGGTCACATCACGGCGGTCATGGGCTTCAACTACGCCACCGGCGAAGGCACCCAGATCGGCCGCCTGTGGAGCGCCGACGGTGAACTCCTGGCCGAAGCACCGAAGTCGTCGGGCATCGACTTCGTCTTCGACGAGCCCGTCCCGGTCGAGCCCGGCAAGACCTACATCGCGTCGTACTACACGCCGTGGGGCCACTACGCCGTGACCGAGGGCCACTTCACCGCGGCCACGGTCCAGGCCCCCTTCACGGCCCTGCCCGACGCGGGCGTCTACCGGTACCTGGACGAAGACCCGGACGGCTTCCCCTCGAACACCTACGAGGGCAGCTACTACTGGGTCATGCCCGTGTTCACCCCCTGACCGGAGGCAGCCTTGCTCCGCAGACTCATCTCGATCCTGTCTGCTCTCCTGCTGTTGCCCACCATCTCGCCGGGAATAGCGCACGCCATACCCGGAGCAATCATCACCACGCCCTCCGACACCGGCGTGATAGCGCCCAACGTGCCGATCACCTTCGCGGGCCACGTCAACCGAACACTCTGGGACAACATCACCGCCGTGGACCTGTCCTTCGACGGCGGCAAAACCTGGCAAGTCGCCCCCGGCACCCAGGAATGGGCGATCGTCTACACCCCCACGGCACCCGGGATTCTCACTGTCCTAACGCGAGTCCGAGATGACACAACCACTTTTCGTCCTCTTACCCGCCACTTCACCGTAGGCGACCGGCCGGTTGGCTTCGTCTCTTGCTCCCCCTGCGAGTTCAAGCAACCAAACCTTGGCCCCAGCACAGCGTTCTTACGCACTGACTCCGACCCGCGACCCGTAGAACTAGGCCTCCGCTTCCAAGTTGACCGCCCTGGCGCGATCACGGGCATAAAGGTCACGCACTACGCCATAGGCCCTGGAACCCCCCACGCCCGCCTATGGACCGCGGACGGTCAACTCCTCGCTGAGGCAAAGTCGGACAACTTCACCTACACCTTCCCCGCGCCCGTGTGGATCACTCCAGGCGCCACCTACATAGCGTCCTTCTTCACGCCCTGGGGCCAATACGCCGTGACCGAGAACCACCACCGCGGCGCGATAATCCAACCCCCCTTCACCGCACCCCCCGAAGCAGGCGTCTACTACTACGCCGACGAGGGCCCCGAACCCGAAACCGGCGGCTTCCCCACGAAGACCTACAAGTCCAGCTACTACTGGATCTCCCCCGTCTTCCTCCCAGCCCGCTGACCGCCGCCCGGCCGGCCCGACACAGCAGAACGCCCCCAGCCGCGGAGGCCGGGGGCGTTCTGTTCAGAGCTGCTAGCGGTAGTCGCGACCGAAGTCGTAGTCGTCGAGCGGGACCGCTGCGCCGGTGCCGGTTCCGAAGACGTCGGGGGTGTAGTAGCCGTCGTCGTAGGAGGGGATGGCGTAGGCGGCCACTCGGGCCTCTTCGGTGGGCTGGACCTGGATGTTGCGGTACTTGTTGATGCCGGTACCGGCCGGGATCAGCTTACCGATGATGACGTTCTCCTTGAGGCCCACGAGCTTGTCGGAGCGGCCGTTGATGGCCGCGTCCGTCAGGACTCGGGTGGTCTCCTGGAAGGACGCCGCCGAGAGCCACGAGTCGGTGGCCAGCGATGCCTTGGTGATACCCATCAGCACCGGGCGACCGGAGGCGGGCTCGCCGCCGGAGGCCACCACGCGGCGGTTCTCCGACTCGAACTCGGCCCGCTCGATCAGGGCGCCGGGCAGGAACTCCGCGGCACCGCTGTCGAGGATGGTCACGCGGCGCAGCATCTGCCGGACGATGACCTCGATGTGCTTGTCGTGGATCGACACACCCTGGGCCCGGTAGACCTTCTGCACCTCGTCGACCAGGTGCAGCTGAGCCTCGCGGGGACCCATCACGCGCAGCACCTCGTGCGGGTCGCGGGTGCCCTCGAGCAGCTGCTGGCCGACCGACACGTGGTCGCCGTCCGACAGCGGGCCGTCGGGGGTCGCCGCGAGCCGCTGGCGCTTGGACAGCTTCTCGAAGATGATCTCCTCGCTGCCGTCGTCCGGCGTGAGGGTGATCTTCCAGAAGCGGTCGCCGTCCTCGATCCGGACGCGGCCGTCGACGTCGGCGATCGGGGCCTTGCCCTTGGGGACGCGGGCCTCGAACAGCTCCTGGACACGGGGCAGACCGGTCGTGATGTCGTCGTTGACGACGCCGCCCTGCTGGAAGGTGCGCATGGTCAGCTGCGTGCCGGGCTCACCGATGGACTGCGCGGCGACGATGCCGACCGCCTCACCGATGTCGACCAGCTGACCGGTCGCCATGGACCGGCCGTAGCAGGTGGCGCAGACACCGACCTGGGCCTCGCAGGTGAGCACGGAGCGCACCTTGACCTCGGTGACGCCCGAGGACAGCAGGCGCTCGATGGCCGGGTCGCCCAGGTCGTCGGCGCGGTTGAGCAGCACCTCGCCCGAGGAGTCCTTGACCTCGCCCGCGACGCAGCGCGCGTACACGCCGGTCTCGACGTACTGGGCGCGCACGACCTTGTCGCCCGCGTGCTCGCCGAGCTTCATCAGGATGCCGCGGGAGGTGCCGCAGTCGACCTCGCGGACGATGACGTCCTGCGACACGTCCACCAGGCGCCGGGTCAGGTAACCCGAGTCGGCGGTGCGCAGCGCGGTGTCGGCCAGACCCTTGCGGGCACCGTGGGTCGCGATGAAGTACTCCAGCACCGACAGGCCTTCGCGGAAGTTGGCCTTGATCGGACGCGGGATGAACTCGCCGCGCGGGTTGGTCACCAGACCGTTCATGCCCGCCAGCTGGCGGATCTGGGTCATGTTGCCCGCCGCGCCCGACTTCACGATCGTGGGGATCGGGTTGTCGTCGGGGAAGTTCTCCTCCATGGCGCGCGCGACGTCCTCCGTCGCGTTCGACCACACCTTGACCAGCTCGTTGTTGCGCTCCGAGGAGGAGAGCTGACCGCGCTGGTAGCGCTTCTCGACGGTGTCGGCCTTCTTCTCGTACTCGTCGAGGATGCCCTGCTTGGCGGGCGGCACGACGACGTCGGAGATGGCGATGGTGACACCCGAGCGGGTGGCCCAGTAGAAGCCCGCGTCCTTGAGCTTGTCCAGCGTCCGCGCCACGGTGACCATCGGGTACCGCTCGGCGAGGTCGTTGACGATCGCGGCCTGCCGCTTCTTGGGCATCGGCTCGTTCATGAACGGGTAGTCCGCCGGGAGCAGCTCGTTGAACAGCACCCGGCCCAGGGTGGTCTCGGCCAGCCACGGCTGACCGGGGGTCCAGTCCTCCGGCTGCATGCCGGGGCCCGGGTACCGGTCGTGGATGCGGATCTTGACAGCCGACTGCAGACCGATGATCTTGCGGTCGAACGCCATGATCGCCTCGGCGGGCGAGGAGAACGCCAGGCCCTCACCGAGACCGCCCTCCTTGGGGCGGGTCAGGTGGTAGATGCCGGTGACCATGTCCAGACGCGGCATCGCCAGCGGGCGACCCGACGCCGGGGACAGGATGTTGTTCGACGACAGCATCAGGATCCGGGCCTCGGCCTGCGCCTCGGCCGACAGCGGCAGGTGCACCGCCATCTGGTCACCGTCGAAGTCGGCGTTGAAGGCCTCGCAGACCAGCGGGTGCAGCTGGATGGCCTTGCCCTCGACCAGCTGCGGCTCGAAGGCCTGGATGCCGAGGCGGTGCAGGGTGGGTGCGCGGTTGAGCATCACCGGGTGCTCGGTGATGACCTCTTCGAGCACGTCCCACACGGCCGGGCGGGCCCGCTCGACCATGCGCTTGGCGGACTTGATGTTCTGCGCGTGGTTGAGGTCGACCAGCCGCTTCATCACGAACGGCTTGAACAGCTCCAGCGCCATCGCCTTGGGCAGACCGCACTGGTGCAGCTTGAGCTGCGGGCCGACGACGATGACCGAACGGCCGGAGTAGTCGACGCGCTTGCCGAGCAGGTTCTGGCGGAACCGGCCCTGCTTGCCCTTGAGGAGGTCCGACAGCGACTTCAGCGGCCGGTTGCCAGGGCCGGTGACCGGACGACCGCGGCGGCCGTTGTCGAACAGCGCGTCGACGGCCTCCTGCAGCATCCGCTTCTCGTTGTTGACGATGATCTCGGGCGCGCCGAGGTCGATCAGCCGCTTCAACCGGTTGTTGCGGTTGATGACGCGGCGGTAGAGGTCGTTGAGGTCGGAGGTGGCGAAGCGGCCACCGTCGAGCTGCACCATCGGCCGCAGGTCCGGCGGGATGACCGGGACGCAGTCCAGGACCATGCCCATCGGCGAGTTGCGGGTCGCCTGGAACGCGGCGACGACCTTGAGCCGCTTGAGCGCGCGCAGCTTCTTCTGGCCCTTGCCGCTGCGGATGGTCTCGCGCAGGATGTCGGCCTCGGCGTCGACGTCGAAGTCGCGGGCCAGGGTCTGGATGGCCTCGGCGCCCATCGAGCCGGTGAAGTAGTCGCCGTAGCGGTCCACGAGCTCGCGGTAGAGCAGCTCGTCGGCGATGAGCTGCTTGGAGTCGAGCTTGGTGAAGGTGGTCCAGATCTCGTCGAGGCGGTCGAGCTCGCGCTGGGCGCGGTCGCGGAGCTGGCGCATCTCCCGCTCGCCGCCCTCCTTGACCTTGCGCCGGATGTCGCTCTTGGCGCCCTCGGCCTCGAGCTGGGCCAGGTCGGCCTCGAGCTTCTGCGCGCGGCCCTCGATGTCGGCGTCGCGCTTGTTCTCGACCTGCTTGCGCTCGACGCCCATCTCGGACTCGAGCGTCGGCAGGTCGTTGTGCCGCAGCTCGGCGTTCACCGAGGTGATCACGTACGCGGCGAAGTAGATGATCTTCTCGAGGTCCTTGGGGGCCAGGTCGAGCAGGTAGCCCAACCGGGACGGGACGCCCTTGAAGTACCAGATGTGGGTGACCGGCGCGGCCAGCTCGATGTGGCCCATCCGCTCGCGGCGCACCTTGGCGCGGGTGACCTCGACGCCGCAGCGCTCGCAGATGATGCCCTTGAAGCGCACGCGCTTGTACTTGCCGCAGTAGCACTCCCAGTCCCGGGTGGGACCGAAGATCTTCTCGCAGAACAGACCATCCTTTTCCGGCTTCAGCGTCCGGTAGTTGATGGTTTCGGGCTTCTTGACCTCGCCGAACGACCACTGGCGGATGTCATCGGCGGTGGCCAAGCCGATGCGGAGCTCATCAAAGAAATTAACGTCCAACACGTGGAGTTCCTTCTCCCCTAATGCTTAGAGCTGTGGTGATGGGGGATGGGGCCCGCGCGCGGTCGAAACCGCGCGCGGGCGGCGAAGTCCTAGTTCACGATGTCGTCGACCGAGGCCGACTCGTTGCGCGAGAGGTTGATGCCCAGGTTCGCGGCGGCGCGCTCCAGGTCCTCGTCGTCGCCGTCGCGCATCTCGATCGCGGCACCGTCGCTGGAGAGGACCTCCACGTTCAGGCACAGCGACTGGAGCTCCTTGAGGAGCACCTTGAACGACTCGGGGATGCCCGGCTCGGGGATGTTCTCGCCCTTGACGATGGCCTCGTAGACCTTCACCCGGCCGAGCACGTCGTCGGACTTGATGGTCAGCAGTTCCTGCAGCGTGTAGGCCGCGCCGTAGGCCTGCATCGCCCAGCACTCCATCTCACCGAAGCGCTGGCCACCGAACTGGGCCTTACCGCCGAGCGGCTGCTGGGTGATCATCGAGTACGGACCGGTCGAGCGGGCGTGGATCTTGTCGTCGACCAGGTGCAGCAGCTTGAGGATGTACATGTAGCCGACCGAGACCGGGTACGGGTACGGCTCACCGCTGCGGCCGTCGAACAGCTGCGCCTTGCCGTCCTCCTTGACCATCCGCTCACCGTCGCGGTTGGGCCTGGTGGAGGCGAGCAGACCGGAGAGCTCGTTCTCCTTGACGCCGTCGAACACCGGGGTCGCGGTGTTGGTGTCGGGCTCGACGTCGTAGAGGTCCTCGGGCAGCTTCGAGGCCCACTCGGGGTTGCCCTCGATCTGCCAGCCCTGTTTCGCGATCCAGCCCAGGTGCGATTCCAGGATCTGCCCGATGTTCATACGACGCGGCACACCGTGGGTGTTGAGCACGACGTCGACCGGGGTGCCGTCGGCGAGGAACGGCATGTCCTCGACCGGGAGGATCTTGCCGATGACGCCCTTGTTGCCGTGGCGGCCCGCGAGCTTGTCACCGTCCTGGATCTTGCGCTTCTGGGCCACGTAGACCCGGACCAGCTCGTTGACGCCGGGGGGCAGCTCGTCCTCGTCCTCGCGGGAGAACACCCGGATGCCGATGACCTTGCCGGTCTCGCCGTGCGGCACCTTCAGCGAGGTGTCGCGCACCTCGCGGGCCTTCTCGCCGAAGATCGCGCGCAGCAGCCGCTCCTCCGGGGTCAGCTCGGTCTCGCCCTTCGGGGTGACCTTGCCGACCAGGATGTCACCGGCGCCGACCTCGGCACCGATGCGGATGATGCCGCGCTCGTCGAGGTCGGCGAGGACCTCCTCGGAGACGTTCGGGATGTCCCGGGTGATCTCCTCGGCACCGAGCTTGGTGTCGCGGGCGTCGATCTCGTGCTCGTCGATGTGGATCGAGGTGAGCACGTCGTCCTGCACGAGGCGCTGCGACAGGATGATCGCGTCCTCGTAGTTGTGGCCCTCCCACGGCATGATCGCCACGAGCAGGTTCTTGCCCAGCGCCATCTCGCCGTCTTCGGTACACGGACCGTCGGCGATGACCTGCCCCGCCTCGATCCGGTCGCCCTCGGCGATGATCGGCTTCTGGTTGATGCAGGTGCCCTGGTTGGACCGGCGGAACTTGTGCATCCCGTAGGTCTGCCGGGTGCCGTCGTCGGCCATGATCGTGATGAAGTCGGCGGAGAGCTCCTCGACGACACCGGCCTTCGAGGCGGTGACCAGGTCGCCGCCGTCGACCGCGGCGCGCAGCTCCATGCCGGTGCCCACCAGCGGCGACTCGCTGCGCAGCAGCGGCACCGCCTGGCGCTGCATGTTGGCGCCCATCAGCGCGCGGTTGGCCGCGTCGTGCTCGAGGAACGGGATCATCGCGGTCGCGACCGAGACCATCTGGCGCGGCGAGACGTCCATGTAGTCCACGTCGAACGGCTCGATGAACTCGACCTCGCCGCCCTTCTTGCGGACGAGCACGCGCTCCTCGGCGAAGTGGCCCAGGTCGTCGAGCGGCGCGTTGGCCTGCGCGATGACGTGGCGCTCCTCCTCGTCCGCGGTCAGGTAGTCGATCTGGTCGGTGACCTGGCCCTCGACGACCTTGCGGTACGGGGTCTCGATGAAGCCGAACGGGTTGACCCGCGCGTAGCTCGACAGCGAGCCGATCAGGCCGATGTTCGGGCCTTCCGGGGTCTCGATCGGGCACATCCGGCCGTAGTGGCTGTGGTGCACGTCGCGGACCTCCATGCCCGCGCGCTCCCGCGACAGACCACCCGGGCCCAGCGCCGACAGGCGGCGCTTGTGGGTCAGGCCCGCGACCGGGTTGGTCTGGTCCATGAACTGCGACAGCTGCGAGGTGCCGAAGAACTCCTTGATCGCCGCCACCACGGGGCGGATGTTGATCAGGGTCTGCGGGGTGATCGCCTCGACGTCCTGGGTGGTCATCCGCTCGCGGACCACGCGCTCCATGCGGGAGAGGCCGACCCGGATCTGGTTCTGGATCAGCTCACCCACGGTGCGCAGGCGGCGGTTGCCGAAGTGGTCGATGTCGTCGACCTCGACCGGCACCTCGATCGCGCTCTCGCCCTTGCCGACGGTCATGGTGGTGTCGCCAGCGTGCAGGCGGACCAGGTACTCGATCGTGGTGACGATGTCGTCCTCGGTCAGCACCCCGACCTGGGTCGGCGACCGCAGCCCCAGCTTCTTGTTGACCTTGTACCGGCCGACCTTGGCCAGGTCGTAGCGCTTGTCCTTGAAGAACAGGTTCTCCAGCAGGGTCTGCGCGGACTCCTTCGTCGGCGGCTCACCCGGGCGCAGCTTGCGGTAGATGTCGAGCAGCGCCTCGTCGGTCCCGGCGGTGTGGTCCTTCTCCAGCGTCGCCAGCAGCGTCTCGGAGAAGGAGAACCGCTCGCGGATCGCCTCGGTGGTCCAGCCCAGCGCCTTGAGCAGCACGGTGACCGGCTGGCGGCGCTTGCGGTCGATGCGCACGCCGACGGTGTCGCGCTTGTCGACGTCGAACTCCAGCCACGCGCCCCGGCTCGGGATGACCTTGACGCTGAAGACGTCCTTGTCGGTCGTCTTGTCGATGTTGGTGTCGAAGTAGACACCAGGCGACCTGACCAGCTGCGAGACCACGACACGCTCGGTGCCGTTGATGATGAACGTGCCCTTGTTGGTCATCACCGGGAAGTCGCCCATGAACACCGTCTGGCTCTTGATCTCGCCGGTGGTGTTGTTGGTGAACTCAGCGGTGACGAACAGCGGGGCCGCGTACGTCATGTCCTTGTCCTTGCACTCCTCCACGGAGGCCTTGACCTCGTCGAAGCGCGGGTCGGAGAAGGACAGGGACATGGAGCCGGAGAAGTCCTCGATCGGGGAGATCTCGTTGAGGACTTCCTCAAGGCCGCCGACGGGGTTCTCGTCACCGGCGTCGACGCGGCGCTGGAACCACGCCTCGGCGCCGGTGAACCACTCGAACGACTGGATCTGCAGGTCCAGCAGGTTGGGGGTACCGAGTGGCTCGCGGATCTTCGCGAAGGAGACCCGGCGCGGGGCGTTCGGGATGCCCGAGTTCGAGGGGGTGGAGTTGGTCGCAGCAGTGGCCTTGGTCGCGCGGGAGACTGCCAAGATGCGTCCTTCCAGGACTATGAGCGGTTGACAGTCGCGCTAGCAACAGTTAGAGCGCCTGTCAAGGGTGCCGTGGTGCCCAACATCCTAGCTCTTGGCAAAGGGCGTGCGGAAAGTGGGCAGCGCAAAGGGGCAGTCTAGCCACTATAGAGGCGACTGTCGAGGCCCGCCGCTCAATCGGTCCTCCCGCTCAGTACGTGCTGGGTAACAGACTGACCCCGAGTGGTCGCCGAGTCAAGATGCCACGCGAACCAGACCACTTTTGCAGCAGTCCGAATCCGCTCACCGATCAACGCTTGACCAGCGCAAACGCAGGTGCTAGCCCGTTCGCGCGCTAGCACCCGGTGCTCTGCTGACCGCCGGGCAGCGCCTGGTCGAGCATGTCGAAATCCGTGATCTTCCACGCCCCGTCGAGCTTCTCCGCGCGCACCCCGAAGACAGCCCCGCTGGCGGTCGTCTGGCCCTGGTCGGCGCGGGTGGTGGACTGGTCGACGAACACCAGGAGGTCGGCCCGGTCCCCGGCCAGCCTGGTGACCCCGATCTTGCGGACCTTGGTGGTCAGCACGAGCTTCTGCTCCGGGGCGAGCTTGCGGACCTGCCCGAAGAGCTTGTCGTACTCGCAGGTGGCCGTCCCCGCGAGCGTCTCCTTCACCGCCTGCGCGTTGGCGTCGAGGTCGGTGTAGCTGTAGGACAGCGTCCGCTCCACCGCGACGGTGAGCCTGCCGGTCACCTCGCTGGTCAGGGCCGCGTTGACCAGGGCCTCGTTGGTGCTGTCGACACCGGAGGTCGTCGAGTCGTACTGCCCCTTGAAGTAGAGCGCGGCCGCGGCGAACAGGACGGTGAGCAGGCCGAGCAGCACGAAGACGGTGCCGAGGCCGGAGCGCTTCACCCCGGGCGCGGGCTCGGGGGCGGCGGCGGGCAGGGGGGTACCGGTCTCGCGGCGCTTACCGGTGGGACGGGCCGCAGGCTCAGCACCGATGACACCGTCGGTGACAACCTGCTCACGGCGGCTGTCGTCGTTGTTGTCGTCGCCATCGGGGGCAGGCTCGGCCGGAGCGGGCACGGCGCGCGCGGGAGCGGCGGCATCCACCGGCTGGCCGAGGGCTGCCTCGGGCAGCACGCTCTCGCCGCGCCTGCTGGAGGGCCGGTCAGCAGGGCTGTCGCCGCCTGCCGGAGTCGGCTCGGCCGGAGCGGGCACGGCCCGCGCGGCAGCGGCGGCGTCCACCGGCTGGCCGGGGACGGCTTCGGCCTCGGGCGGCACGGGTGCGCCGGTCCCCCGGCGCCTGCCTGCGGGCTGGTCACCGGGGCTGTCGCCGCTGGCCGGGGTCGGGTCGGCGGGGGTGGCGGTGTCCACCGGCTGGCCGACGGTGGCCTCGGGCTCCGGGGTCTGCTCCGGCTCGGTCGCCGCGGCGGGCTCGGGGGTGGTGGGTTTGCGCAGGCCTGCGACGCGGGGGCGGCGGGTGGGGGCGGCGGCTGGGGTGCGGCGGCGGGGTGGGGTGGGCACGGGTGTCCTCTCAGCCTGCCGGGGTGAAGGGCACGGGGGTGACGCCGCTGAGTTTCCAGTCGGCGCCTACTCGCTCGACGGCGGCCTGTAGGCGCAGGTACTTGGGGGTGGCCTGCTTGCCCTCCGGGGTGACGTCCACCCGGACCGCGGCGATCACCTCGGCCTTGCCCTCGCGCTCGCGCAGGTCGGTCACCGCGATCTTGAGCACGGTCGCGGTGGTGACCGTCTTGGCCTGCTCCAGCGCCGCCTTGCTCGAGGTGCGCCTGGTCTCGAACTCCTCGCGCAGCGCGCCGGTCGAGGCGTTGATCCAGCGGGTGAGGTCCTCGTCGACCTTGCGGTAGTCCAGGGTGCTGACGGTGACCAGTGCGGCGCTGGCCACCCGGGACACCTCGTCGCGGGTGCCCGCCAGGTCGAGGTCGTCGTCGGTGCCCGCGCGCAGCCAGGCGACGCCGAACCAGGCGGCGGAGCCGAACGCCACCACGGTCACCAGCAGGAGCGCGAGCACCACGCTGTTGGTGACCCGCCAGCGCGCCCGCTGGTCCGGCTCGGTGTCGGTGGTCATCGCACTCCTTCTCCACCCCGGGCGGTTCACTACCCGGAGGTAGGTTAGCCCCCCAGGCCGAGCAGCCCGGCGAGGCTGGCCAGCCCGCCGGTGCCTGGCTGGGTGAGCGTGCCGGGGATGCTGTTCTGGGCCATGTCGGCCAGTTGCTGTGCCGGGCGGTTCTGGTTGGCGGCCAGGTCCTGCGGGGTCGGTTGGACGGGCTTGCCGCCGAAGGGCGCGTTCTGCGACCCGCGCACGTTGATCGGGCTGCCGACCGGTTCCGCGCAGTACGCCTGGGCGTTCTCCTGGACCGGGGCGGTGTCGTTGCCCGCGCGGCGCGTGGTGCCCTCGTAGCCGCGGGTGCAGGCGGGCGGGTCGAACAGGTTGAGCGCGAGGCCGAGGTGGGCGGTGCCGTCGCCGGGCACCACGGTCTTCGGGCCGACCGCGACCACGGGGTAGGCGACCAGCGCGAGTTCGAGGCCGTCGACCCGGGTGACCAGGATGTTCGACGTGGTCAGCAGGTTCGCGGTGAGGTAGCCGATGCCCTGACCGGATTCGCGCAGCAGACCGGTGACCGCGTCCGCGGCGCCCGGGGTCGCGGCGATCAACTGCCGGATGGCCGGGTCGGACGTGCGCAGCTGGGCGGACAGGTCGCGCAGGTCCGCAGCGAAGGACTTGATGTTGCCCGACTGCGCGGCCTGGGTGCCCAGCACGATCGCGCCGTCGTCGATGAGCTTGATCGTCTGCGGCAGGCTCGCCTTCGCGGCCCGGGTGAACTCGCCGGTGGTGTCGATGAGCAGCCGCAGGTCATCGCCGGTGCCCGCGAAGGCCTTGTCGAGCTCGTCGACCACCGTGCGCAGGGCGTCGGTCGGGACCGAGTCGGCGAGGGTGTCGAGGTCGCGGATGACGGTGTCGGTGCTGACCGGGGTCTTGGTGCGGTCGGCCGGGATGACCGTGCCCTCGACCAGGTGCGGGCCGCTCTCGGCGCGCGGCCGCAGGTCGACGAACTGCTCGCCGACGGCCGAGCGGTTGGCGACCACCGCGTCGAGGTCGGCGGGGATCTCGGGGGCGGAGGGCTCGATGTCGAGGTCGACGTCCATGCCCGCGCGGGTCAGCCGGATCTCGCCGACCCGGCCGACGTTGACGCCGCGGTAGGTGACCTCGGCGTTGGTGAAGATGCCGCCGGAGTCGGTGAGCTGCAGCGTGACCCGGTAGCCGTTGGCGCCGAAGATCCTGCCGACGTCGGTGAACCGGAACGCGGCGTAGACCACGGAGACCACCGCGATCAGGAAGAACGCGACGAGCTGCAGGCGGACCTTCTTGGTGAGCATCAGGAACCGCCTCCCAGCAGGAAGTCGAACAGACCGCCGAGACCGGGCTGGTTCTGCGCCCCGGGGGTGGGGACGGGCAGGGTGGGCAGCGGGAGCGGCGCGGGCGCGTTGGCGGGGACACCGCTCGTGCCGCTGGTCGCCGGGCCGATGATCGGGATGTCCTGCAGCGGGTTCTGGCGGCTGCGGCTGAGGTTGTCGATCACGCTCTGCAGGTTCAGGTCGATCTTGGCGTAGAGGTTGAAGTAGTCGCCCTGCACGCCCTTCACCGCCTGGTCGGTGAACGGGAAGGTGAGCATCAGCTCCAGCGACTTGGGCAGGTCCGAGCCCGCCTCGCCGAGCTTCTGCAGGGTCGGTGCCAGCGCTTTGAGGTCGGCGACGAGGTCGGCCTGGCTCTTGTTGACCGTGTCGACGGCGACGCCGGAGAGGGTGTCGAGGCTCTGCAGCATCGTCACCAGCTGGCGGCGCTGGTCGGACAGGACCTGCAGACCGGGACCGATGTCGTCGATGGCCCCGACGAGCTGGTCCTTCTGCGCGTTGAGGGTGCTGGCGAGCCGGTTGACGCCGTCGAGGGCGCGGGTGATGTCGGACTTGCCCGCGTCGAGGGTCTTCACCATGGTGTTGACGTTGTCCAGCAGGGCGCGGATCGCGGTCTCGTTGCCGGAGGTGGCCGCGTTCAGCTCTTTGGTGATGGTCTGCAACTGCTCGACCCCACCGCCGTTGAGCAGCAACGACAGCGCGCCCAGGACCTCTTCGACCTCGGTGTTGCGGTTGGTGCGGTCGACGGGGATGAGCGCGCCGTCGGTGAGCTTGCCCGTGCCTGCCGCGGGCGCGCTCAGCTCGACGTACTTCTCGCCGAGCAGGCTGGACTGGCGCAGCTTGGCCAAGGCGTTGGCCGGGAGGTCGACCTCGCCGTTGACCAGGACGGTCACCTCGGCGGTCCAGCCGTCGGCGGCCAGCGCGATCTCGTCCACCCGGCCGACGGTGACCTCGTTGACCTTCACCCCGGACTGCGGCACGAGGTCGAGGACGTCGTGGAACTGGACCCTCACCTTGTACGGGTGGTCCCCGAGGTCGGCGCCGCCGGGCAGCGGCAGGTCGTAGATCCCGGTGAAACCGCAGCCAGACAAGGCCGTTGTGGCGGCGAGGATGACGGCGAGGCGCTTCATCACCGGCCTCCCAGGGAGTAGGCGTCGCCCGCGATCGGGAGCGGGAGGGTCGGCAGCTTCCCGCTGCGCATGCCCTCGATGACCTGCGCCGGGGACGGCAGCGGCACAGCACCCTGCACGACGGGGGCGAGCTGGTCGCACAGGTCGGCCAGCGTCGTCGGCAGCGGCTGCGCGGTGCCCTGGCGGACCAGCTTGCACACGGTCACGATCGGCGGCTGGGTCAGCTCGTTGAGGTTGGCCCGCGCGTCGAGGGTGCCCGAGGACGCGTTGTAGGTGTTGATCACGTTGCTCAGCGCCAGCGGCGCGATGTCGAGGGTCTCGGCGAGCGCGGCGCGCTGGTCGACCAGCACCTGGGTGACCGAAGCCAGCTTGTCCACATTGGACTTGATGCTGCCCCGGTTGTCGTTGATGAACCGCTGCACGCTGCCCAGCGCGATCCCGAGCTGGTCGACGGCGGCGGCGAGGTTGCCGCGCTCACCGGCCAGGAACTTCGACGCCTCGGCGAGCTCGGTGGTGAAGCTCTGGACGTTCTTGTCGTTGGCGGCCAGGGTGCTGGTGAACTTCTGCAGCTGGGTGATGGTGGCGAACAGGTCCTCGGAGTTGCCGGACAGGGTGCTGCTGAGCTGCCCGAGTTGGGTGACGGTGTCGTTGACCGCCTGCCCGTTGCCGTCGAGGTTGCGGGCGAGGGTGGTCAGCAGGTCCGACAGCGCGCCGTCCTTGTTGACCCCGTTCGGCCCGAGGGTCTCGCTGACCCTGGCGAGGCTGGCGTAGAGGTCGTCGACCTCCAGCGGGGTCGCGGTGCGCTCCTGGGGGATCACGGCGCCGGTCGCCAGCGTGCCGCCGCCGGTGTAGGCCGGGGTCAGCTGCACGTACCGGTCCGACACCAACGACGGCGCCACGATGACCGCCTTCGCGTCGGCTGGCACCTCGACGGTCCGGTCCACCAGCATCTCGACCTCGACCCGGTCCCCCTTCGGGGTGATCCTGTCGACGGTCCCGACCCTGACCCCGAGCACCCGGACGTCGTTGTCCTCGTAGAGCCCCACGACCCCCGCGAACACAGCCGTGTACCGCTTCTCGTTCGGCTCCCGCAGCAACCACCACAACACCCCCGCCACAACCAGGGCGAACACCCCGACCACCACGACAACCCTCGTCGCGTCCCGCCGCGCCTTGCTGGTGAAGGTGCTCACTTGGCCTCCCCCAAACACCCCGGCTGGTTGACCTGCCCGATCGACGGCGGCAGCAGGCCGCAGATGTAGTTGTCGAACCAGCGGCCGCTGCCGATCGCGTTGTTGAACTGGCGGACGAAGGGGGCGAACTTCTTGATGCCCTCGGCCAGGGAGTCCTGGTTGCGCTGCAGCATCGTGGTCAGCTGGTCGAGGCTCTGCAGGACCGGGCCGAGCTGGGCGTTGTTGTCGGTGACCAGGCCCTGGAGTTCGGTTGCCAGGTTCTTGGTGCCGGTCAGCAGCGCGGAGATGGCGTTCTTGCGGTTGTTGAGCTCGTTGAGCAGCAGGCTGCCGTCGTTGAGGAGTTTGGCCACTTGGGCGTCGCGGTCGGCCAGGGTGGTGGAGATTTCGCGGGTATTGGCCAGCAGGGAGGCCAACTGCTCGTCGCGCGAGGAGATGGTGCGCGACAGGGACTGCAGGCCGGTGAGGGCGCCGCGGACTTCGCCGGGGGTGTCGGCGAAGGTGTCGGCGATGACCTCGAAGCTGCGGGCCAGCTGGGTGGTATCGATCTCGTTGGCCGTGTCCGCCAGGCCGCGGAAGGCTTCGAGCACGTCGTAGGGGGCGGTGGTGCGCGAGCGCGGGATGCGGGTGCCGGGGTCGAGCACCTCGGTGCCGTCCGGCTGCAGGGACAGGAACTTCTGGCCCAGCAGCGTCTTGATCTTGATCTCGGCCCTGGTGCGGTCACCGACCCAGGCGTCGCGCACCTTGAACCGGACCACCACGCGGTCCCCGTCGAGGTCCACATCGGACACAGCGCCGACCTTGATCCCCGCGATCCGCACCTCGTCGTCGGGCTGCAGGCCCGCGGCCTCGCTGAACTCGGCGCTGTAGGTGGTGCCGCCGCCGATGATCGGCAGGTCGTCGGAGTAGATGGCCGCCAGCAGGACCAGGGCGATGGTGAGCAGGCTGACCAGCCCGATCGGGATCGGGTTGCGGGAGCGGAACGACCGGCTCACTGCAGACACCTCGCCTGGCTCGCGGGCAGCACGGGGATGGACAGCGGCGTGCTGATCAAGCCGGGCACGCTCACCTCGCCGGAGGCCTCGCAGAGGTAGAAGTTGAACCAGGAGCCGTAGCTGACGGTGCGGGTCAGCGCGGCGGTCTTGGTCGGCAGGAACTGGATGAAGTGCTCGACGGTCTGCTCGTTGTCGTTGAGGGTGCGCACCAGGCCGCCGAGGTTGGCGATGTCCTGCTTGAGCGGCGCGCGCGCCTCGTCGAGCAGGCCCGCGGTCGTGGTGGTCAGGCCGCCGAGGGCGTCGATGGCCTGCCCGATCGGCTCCCGGTCCTCGGCGAGGCCGCTGACCAGCTGCTGCACCTGGGTGATCACCGTGGACAGCTGGTCGCCGTGGGCGTTGACCGTGGTCAGCACGCTGTTGAGGTTGGTGATCACCTCGCCGATGACCTGGTCCTTCTCCGCCAACGTGCTGGTCAGCGACGCCGTGTGCGACAGCAGGGTCTCGACCGTGCCGCCCTCGCCCTGCAGCACCTGGATGATCTCGTAGGACAGCTTGTTGACCTCGTCCGGCGACAGCGCCTGGAACAGCGGCTTGAACCCGTTGAACAGCTGCGTCAGGTCCAGCGCGGGCTTGGTGCGCTGCACCGGGATCGTGTCGCCGGGGTTGAGCACCGCGTTCGGGTTGTCGCTGGTGCCCTGCCCGAGCGCGACGTAGCGCTGCCCGACCAGGTTGCGGAACTTGATCTGCGCGGTGACCGAGGCGGGCAGCTTGCGGTCGGCCGCGACGGAGAACCGGACCAGCGCCTGGGTCCTGTCGACCACCTCGACCTCGTCGACCTGCCCGACCCGCACCCCCGCGATCCGCACGTCGTCACCGGGCAGCAGCAGCGTCGCGTCGGTGAACCGGGCCTGGTAGCCGGTGGTGGAGCTGAGGTTGACGTTGGCGATGCTGATCGCCAGGACCGCCGTTGCCGCGATGGTGACGACCGTGAACACGGCCAGCTTCACCAGTGGCGCCGCGAGACCCCTCATTGGAACCTCACCTCCGCGCCCCGATAGGCCGGGCCGAGCAGCATGGTCGACCAGCCGGGGACCTGCTCGGGCGTCGTGCCCAGCTCGGGAGCGATGATCTGGGCCAGGAACGCCGCCTCCTGCGGGGAGTTCGCGATCCCGAGATCAGCCCCGTCGGTCGCCGCGTTGGGTGTGGTGTTGCTCGGCGGCAGGAGCCCGTCCTGGACGGACCGGGCTGGCGGCGGGTTGGTCGCGCCGTCGCGCAGCGGCCCGTCCGGCGGGGACTGCGGGAACGGCGACGGGAACTGGGTGAAGTCGTAGCAACGCGGCCCGCGATCCTCCTCGTAGCGCGGCTCGTCCTTGCCCGCCCGGTAGGGACCGCGGTTGACCGTGATCTCGATGGTCGCGTGCAGGCCGGGCTTGTTGGTGCCCTTGCCGAACGCCTTGTCCAGCTCCGGCACCGCCTCGGCCATCAGCCGCAGCAGGCACGGGTACTCCGGGGAGTAGCGGGCCAGGGTCTCCAGCGTCGGCCGGGACGTGTCGGCGAGCTGGATCAGGTTGTTCTTGTTGACCCGCAGGAACGCGTCCAGGTCGCGGGCGGCGGTGGTGGTGGTCGCGTAGAGGGCGTCGAGGTTGGCCCGCTGGTCGGCGATGGTCTTGGAGGTGGCCGTCAGGTCGGTCAGCGCGGCGACCAGGTCGGGCGTGGCGTCGCTGTAGGTGTCGGCGACGGTGGCCAGGGTGCGCAGGTCCTGCTGCAGCTTCGGCAGGTGCGGGTTGAGCTCCCCGACGAGTTCGCCCAGGTCGGCGAGGGTCTTGCCGAGGTCCTCGCCACGTCCTTCGAGAGCGGTGGCGATCGCGGTCAGGGTGCTGGAGAGCTTCTGCGGCTGGACGGCTTGCAGGACCGGCAGCAGGCTCTCGAAGGCCTCCTCCAGCTCGACCGCGCGCACCGAGGTGTCCTGCTTGATCCGGTCCCCCGCGGCCAGCGGGCGCGGTGAGGCGTCCTCGGGGATCTGCAGCGCGACGTAACGCTCGCCGAAGAGGGTCTTGGGCAGGAACCGGGCGGAGACGTTGCCGGGGATCAGGCCGATCTTCTCCGGGTCAAGCGCCAGGTCCAGCTCGGCGCCGCCCGCGGTCGGGGTGATCGCGCGGACCTCGCCGACGATCAGACCGCGCACCTTGACGTCGGAGTGCACAGCCAACTGGTTGCCGACCTTGTCCGTGGTCAGCGTGACGGCCGCGATCGGGGTGAACGCCTTGGTGTACATGGCGATGCTCAGGCCGACCAGGGCCGCGACCACCACGATGAACAGCAGCCCGTTGAGCCTGCGCCGGATCGTCGCGCTCATCCCGCGATCCTCACCGTCGTCGTGGTGCCCCAGATCGCGAAGCCGATGAAGAAGTTGACCAGCGCGACGGTGACGATGGTGGTCCGCACGGCCCTGCCGACCGCGATGCCCACGCCGGCCGGGCCCCCGCTGGCGGTGTAGCCGTAGTAGCAGTGCGACAGGATGATGATCACCGCGAAGATCAGCACCTTGCCGAAGGACCAGAACACGTCCTCCGGCGGCAGGAACAGGTCGAAGTAGTGGTCGTAGGTACCCGCGGACTGGCCGTAGAAGTGCACGGTGATCGTCCTGGACGCGAGGTACGAGGTCAGCAGGCCGATGATGTAGAGCGGGATGACGGCGATGAAGCCCGCGATGATCCGGGTGGTCACCAGGAACGGCAGGCTCGGCACGGCCATCACCTCGAGCGCGTCGATCTCCTCCGAGATGCGCATGGCACCGAGCTGGGCGGTGAAGCCGGACCCGACGGTCGCGGACAGGGCCAGGCCCGCCACGAGCGGGGCGATCTCGCGGGTGTTGATGTAGGCCGAGGCGAACCCGGAGAACGCGGCCGTCCCGATCTGGTCCAGCGCCGCGTACCCCTGCAGGCCGACCACGACACCGGTGAAGACGGTCAACCCGACCATCACGCCGACGGTGCCGCCGATGACCGCAAGCGCGCCGCTGCCGAAGCTGACCTCGGCCAGCAGGCGCAGGGTCTCGCGGGTGTAGCGGCGCAGGGCGCGCGGGATCCAGGCGATCGCGCGCACGTAGAACGACAGCTGGTCGCCGAGGTTGTCGAGGGCTTTGAGGACCACGTCAGCTCCCCTTCGCCGGGACGACCTGCAGGTAGACCGCGGTCAGCACGAAGTTGACGAAGAACAGCAGCAGGAAGGTGATGACCACGGACTGGTTGACCGCGTCACCGACCCCCTTGGGGCCGCCCTTCGGGTTGAGCCCCCGGTAGGCCGCCACGACACCCGCGATGAACCCGAAGATCAGCGCCTTGATCTCGCTGATCCACAGGTCCGGCAACTGCGCCAGCGCGGAGAAACTCGCCAGGTACGCCCCCGGCGTCCCGCCCTGCAGCACGACGTTGAAGAAGTAGCCGCCCATCACCCCGACCACGCTGACCAGGCCGTTGAGCAACACCGCGACCACCATCGCCGCCAATACCCTGGGCACCACCAGCCGCTGCACCGGCGAAACCCCGAGCACCTCCATCGCGTCGATCTCCTCGCGGATCGTCCGCGACCCGATGTCCGCGCAGATCGCCGACCCACCCGCCCCGGCCACGAGAAGAGCGGTGACCAGGGGTGCCGCCTGCTGGATGATCGCGAGCACACTGGCGGCGCCGGTGAAGGACTGCGCACCCAACTGGACGATCAACGTGCCCAGCTGCAGCGCCACGATCGCACCGAACGGGATCGCCACCAGAGCCGTCGGCAAGATCGTGACACTGGCGATGAACCAGCACTGCTGCACGAACTCCCGCGTCTGGAACGGCCGCCGGAAGATGTTGACCACCACATCGATACCGAGGGCGCAGAGCCTCCCGGTCTCCCGCAACGCCCCGGCCCCGGGGAAGGACCTCGCGGGCGCGGTCATGGTCGACCACCGGTTGTGGACCGGACACGGGTGTCGACGACCAGCGGCATCGCGGCCAGGGGGCGCGGCAACTGCCCGACGACCCCGCCCACCGGCTGTGCGGTTGCGGCGAGCTGCGATGACTGCCCGACGCCCACCAAGCGCGAGTCACCACCGCCTGCGGAGCGGCCTCGCGCACTCAACCCGGCCGAGCCGAGGTGCGTCCTGAGCAGCGCGGTCATGGCCGACCACCGGGCCAGGCCGGGATTTCCTGGGTGTCGTCGATGTGGGGGGCTGGGCGGGGGCGGGGGGCGGTGAGGCCGTAGCGGAGGAGCTCGTCGGGGGTGAGGGACTCGATGATGCCCTGCTGGGCGGCCTGGGGCAGGGAGTGCAGGACCCGCATGACCCGGTCCTTGCGCCTGCGCACCGCCATCCGCTCCGGCAGGCCGGGGGTCGGCTCCAGCTGCGGCACCACCCCGCGCAGGTCCTCTTCGGACGAACCGTCGGCGTGCCCGGCGGCGGCGTGGGCCTCTTCCTGGGCGATCTGGGCGGCGTCCTTCTCCTCGGACATGCCGATCGGGCCGAGGCGGCGGCCGTTGAGGAACTGGGCGACCACCGGCTCGTCGCTGGTGAGCAGGACCTCGCGGGGGCCGAACATCACCAGTTCCTTGCGGAAGAGCATGCCCAGGTTGTCCGGCACCGTCCTGGCCAGGTTGATGTTGTGCGTGACGATCAGGATGGTGGCGTCGATCTGGGCGTTGAGGTCGATGAGCAGTTGGCTCAGGTACGCGGTGCGCACCGGGTCGAGGCCGGAGTCGGGCTCGTCGCACAGGATGATCTCGGGGTCGAGGACCAGGGCGCGGGCCAGCCCGGCCCGCTTGCGCATGCCGCCGGAGATCTCGCCGGGGAGCTTGCGCTCGGCGCCCTGCAGGCCGGTCAGCTCCAGCTTGTCCAGCACGATGCGCTTGATCTCGGCCTCGGACTTGCGGGTGTGCTCGCGCAGCGGGAAGGCGACGTTGTCGTAGAGGTTCATCGAGCCGAACAGGGCGCCGTCCTGGAACAGCACGCCGAAGAGCTTGCGGACCTCGTAGAGCTTGGCCTCCGAGCAGGTCACGATGTCGACGCCGTTGACGACGCAGCGGCCGCGGTCGGGCTTGAGCAGTCCGATCATCGACTTGAGGAACACCGACTTGCCGGTGCCGGACGGCCCGAGCATCACCGAGACCTCACCCGGCGGGAGGGTCAGCGTGACGTCCCGCCAGATGGCCTGGTTCCCGAAGGACTTCGTCAGCCCCTCGACGACCACCTCGGCGCCCATCGAACCTCCAGCCCGTCCAGCTCACCGGCGTTCACCCCCGTGCAACGAGGGCGACCCGACCGGGTTACTCGCGAAGTTACTGCCGAGTTGGAAAAGTACTCGGATCCCTCCCCGTTCGCTCAACCGGGTTATGAGATTGCCCACATCATCGCTTTGGGTCACCCGCTAGCACCCTGCGTGACCCCAGACAACGCGAAGGGCCCGACACCGCGTGGGTGTCGGGCCCTTCGACGAGGGTGGAGCTAGATCACTTGACCGAGATCTTGGCGCCAGCGGCCTCGAGCTTCTCCTTGGCGGCCTCGGCGGCCTCCTTGGCGACCTTCTCCAGGACGGCCTTCGGAGCGGCCTCGACCAGCTCCTTGGCCTCCTTCAGGCCCAGGCCCGAGACGACCTCGCGGACGACCTTGATGACCTGGATCTTCTTGTCGCCAGCGGACTCGAGGATGACGTCGAACTCGTCCTGCTCCTCGGCGGCCTCGGCCGGCGCGGCGCCGGGGGCGGCGGCGGCAACGGCGACCGGCGCGGCGGCGGTGACCTCGAAGGTCTCCTCGAACTGCTTCACGAAGCCCGAGAGCTCCAGGAGAGTCATCTCCTTGAACGCGTCGAGCAGCTCGTCGGTGCTGAGCTTCGCCATGGTGGCGGTCCTTTCGCTAACACACCCGGCCTAGCGGGCGCGATTCTTCCGGGTGGGGTGATCAGCTCTCGGCTGCGGCGTCGTCCGCGGGAGCGGAGCCGCCCTCGGCGGCCTTCTTCTCCTGCAGAGCCGCGGCAAGGCGGGCGACCTGCGAGGCCGGGGCGTTGAACAGCCCGGCGGCCTTGGCGAGGTTGCCCTTCATCGCGCCCGCCAGCTTGGCGAGCAGCACCTCACGGCTGTCGAGGTCGGCGATCTGCGCGACCTCTTCAACGGTGAGCGGGCGGCCCTCCATGTAGCCGCCCTTGATGACCAGACCCTTGTTGTCCTTCGCGAAGTCGCGGATCGCCTTCGCGGCGTCGACCGGCTCGCCCTCGACGAAGGCGATCGCGGTCGGACCGACGAACAGGTTGTCCAGACCCTCCACCCCGGCGTCCGCGGCAGCCCGCTTGACCAGGGTGTTCTTCGCGACACGGTAGGTCGTGCCAGTGCCGAGAGCGCGACGCAGCGTGGTCAGCTGGGCCACGGAGAGGCCGGTGTACTCGGTGACGACGGTGGCCGAGCTGGTGCGGAACTTGTCCGCGATCTCGGCGACTGCGCCCACCTTCTCTGACTTCGCCATGGGTCGCCTCCTCTCGTGTTCGGGTCGCTGGCCGACCCCGGAGACGAGGAACGCCCCGGCGCGTGAGGCGGCACGGGGCGCGACAGGCTGCGAACAGCCGACGAAGCACGATCCATGTCCCCCTGCGCGGGCCGCCCACATCCGTGGGACCTTCATCCGCCGCTCGCGCGACGGAGACCAGCGGTCTTCGGTGAACCGTGGCTAAGAATAGCCGTGGTTCTTCGGTGCGCAAAACCGGGGTCGACCGACACGGCATGATGGTGACCATGGCCGACCAGGAGCAGCCGGACCGCGACCAGCCGCCAGCCGGACCGCCCGCGATCCGGCCGCCGGGCCAGCCGCCCGCGGTGCCGGTGCCCGACGACGAGCAGTGGCGCCAGTTCCAGGAGTTCCAGCGGTTCCAGGAGTTCCAACGCGGTCAGGCCGACGGCACGCTGCCCCCGCCGCCCGCGGCGCGCAACGGCCGCCCGGTGTGGCTGCGGGTGCTGCTGAACAAGTGGTTCCGCCGGTTGATCTACCTGCTCGTCGTCCTGCTCGCGCTCAACTGGGCCTACCAGAAGTTCTTCGGCAACCCCAACGAAGACCTCCCCGCGTCGCAGACCGGCGGCGGCAAGACCACGCGGACTGTCCTGTTCGCCACCACGCCCAAGGAAGCCGTCCGCGCGTTCTACGACAACATCGCCCAGAACATCCCCGACGACGCCTGCACCCGGTTCGAGACGCAGCAGGTCGAGGACCAGTTCGCCAGGCACTTCAACGCCCCGGACTGCCGCACCGCCGTCCAACGCCTCAACGCCGAGGTCGGCACGGCCAACAAGTACGCAGAACCCCGCTTCCCCGTCGCGATGGACCTCACCCCCCGCACCGACGGCACCGTCGTGATCAGCTCCTGCGCCATGGACGTCTACGACGGCCCCCGCCTCGGCCGCTTCACCGTCAAGGTCATCCCAGGCTCCCGAGGCGACCAGTGGACCATCACCCGCCACGACGACGAGCCAACCCCCTGCCCGGCCAAGGCCACCCAACCCACCGGCTGACCTGCTAAGGGCAGGTGATCTCGACGGTGACCTCGTGGGTGGCGGAGACGCTGCTGCCCCAGTTGCCGAGGACGTCTTTCATCTGGATGCCGTAGTAGGAGTGCAGGCGCCAGGTGCCGGGTTGGCAGGGGTAGGTCTCGGCTGTGGAGTTGGCGGTGTTGGAGCCGGAGGCGCCGGGGAAGGTCTTGTCGGTGGTCTTGGTGCCGTCGGGGAAGGTGATCTCGTAGTAGCTGGGTTCCCAGATCCGGCAGCCGTTGGGCGGCTTCTCCCAGCCGATGCCGAACAGGGCCAGCCAGCCGCACTCGGTCCACAGCACGGGGTAGACGCCGCCGGTGCCGGAGTCGTAGAAGCACAGCCAGCTCTTCATCCGGCGGTTCTCTTGGCTGTTGTAGTCCACCCACTCGCCGCAGTGCGGTTCGACGACGGTGGTCGGGGCGGCGTGCGCCGAGGCGGCGGGGGCGATCAGGGCGGCGCCGAGGAGCAGGGCGGCACTGAGGACGCGAGCTGGTTTCACCATGCGCTGATCGTCCCGAGTGGACCGAACCGGTGGTGGTCCGAAACCACGACCTCCACCCGAAAGGGGTGCCGCACAACGGAAAAGGGCCCCGCCGGAGCGGGGCCCTTTCCTCAAGCGTGGATCACGAAGCGGCGACGTCCTCTTCGAGGAGGTTGCGCAGCTTCGCCGGGTCGACCGGGATGCCGGGGCCCATGGTGGTGGAGAAGGTGATCTTCTTGAGGTACCGGCCCTTGGCCGCGGACGGCTTGGCGCGCAGGACCTCGTCGAGGGCGGCGGCGTAGTTCTCGACCAGCTTGGCCTGGTCGAAGGAGACCTTGCCGATCACCAGGTGCAGGTTGGACTGCTTGTCCACCCGGAAGTTGATCTTGCCGCCCTTGATCTCGTTGACCGCCTTGGTGACGTCGGGGGTCACCGTGCCGGTCTTCGGGTTCGGCATCAGGCCGCGCGGGCCGAGGATGCGGGCGATCCGGCCGACCTTGGCCATCTGGTCCGGGGTGGCGATCGCGGCGTCGAAGTCGAGCCAGCCGCCCTGGATGCGCTCGATCAGGTCCTCGGAGCCGACCGCGTCGGCACCGGCGGCCTCGGCCTCGGCGGCCTTGTCGCCGGTCGCGAAGACGATGACGCGGGCGGTCTTGCCGGTGCCGTGCGGCAGGTTGACCGTGCCGCGGACCATCTGGTCGGCCTTGCGGGGGTCGACGCCGAGGCGGATGGCGACCTCGACGGTCGCGTCCAGCTTGACCTTGGAGGTCTCCTTGGCGAGCTGGGCGGCCTCGAGCGGGGTGTAGAGCCGCTCGCGGTCGATCAGCTCGGCCGCCTGGCGGTATGCCTTGCTGCGCTTTGCCATTGCTGTTCCTTCTAACGAAAGTGTGCGCGGCCGATCGGGAAGCGGACCAGCCGCGCGCGGATCAGGTGTGGTGCGGGCCAGCGCGTGGCCCTCCCACGGGGTGGTGCTGTGCGGTCTTATTCGACCGTGATGCCCATGGACCTGGCGGTACCGGCGATGATCTTCGCCGCCTGGTCGATGTCGATGGCGTTGAGGTCGGTCTTCTTGGTCTCGGCGATCTCGCGGACCTGGTCCCAGGTGACCTTGGCGACCTTGGTCTTGTGCGGCTCTGCCGAGCCCTTCTCGATCCCGGCGGCCTTGAGCAGCAGCTTGGCCGCAGGCGGGGTCTTGAGCTTGAAGTCGAACGAGCGGTCTTCGAACACGGAGATCTCGACCGGCACCACGGTGCCGCGCTGCGACTCGGTCGCGGCGTTGTAGGCCTTGCAGAACTCCATAATGTTGACGCCGTGCTGGCCCAGCGCGGGGCCGACCGGCGGGGCCGGGTTGGCCAGGCCCGCCTTGATCTGCAGCTTGATGATCGCTGCGAGCTTCTTCTTCTTGGGTGGCATCTCAGTGCTTCCTTAGTGCTTCCGGTGTGCGGCGCGCGCGGCACCGCGGTGGACGCACCGGCGACGAATGGCTGCGTCGCGGGTGCGCCTGCCCGGCCCGATCCCTCGGACCGGTCAGATCTTGGAGACCTGGTTGAACGACAGCTCGACCGGGGTCTCCCGGCCGAAGATCGACACCAGGACCTTCAGCTTCTGCCCGTCGGCGTTGACCTCGCTGATGGTGGCGGGCAGCGTGGCGAACGGGCCGTCCATGACGGTGACCGACTCGCCGACCTCGAAGTCCACCTCGACGGTCTGGCCGCGGGTGACACCCGAGGTGGAGCCCTTGGCCGCGGTCGGCTTGGCCTCCTCGACCTGCGGGAGGAGGAACTTGAGCACCTCGTCGATGGTCAGCGGCGATGGCTTGGAGGTCGCGCCGACGAACCCGGTCACGCCGGGGGTGTTGCGCACCGCGGACCAGGAGCCGTCGTTGAGCTCCATCCGGACCAGGATGTAGCCGGGCAGCACCTTGCGCTGCACCTGCTTGCGCTGGCCGTTCTTGATCTCGGTGACCTCTTCGGTCGGCACCTCGACCTGGAAGATGTAGTCCTCCATGTCCAGGGTCTGGATGCGCGTCTCGAGGTTGGTCTTGACCTTGTTCTCGTACCCGGCGTAGGAGTGCACCACGTACCAGTCACCGGGCGCGGCGCGCAGCGCGGCGCGCATCTCGGCGACCGGGTCCGCTGGCGGGGCGTCGATCGGCGTCGCGTCGGCGGTGTCCTCGTCCGCTGCCGCGGAGTCCTCGTCAGCGGTGTCCACGTCGTCGGTGTCCGGCTCGACCTCGTCGGTGGGCTCGGTGTCGATGACGGGGTGGTCCTCGGAGAGTTCGGTCAGGTCGCCGGCCGGGGCCGCGCCGTTCTCGGAGGTCACAGTTGGTCTCGCTTCCTTTCGTGCAGCACGTGTTCGGCGTATCGGCGGCGACTCAGCCGAACAGCCAGAACACGCCCTTGCCCAGGGCGACGTCCAGCCCCGCGACCAGCGCCACCATGAAGGCGACGAACACCAGGACGACGGCGGTGTAGCCGATCAGCTGCTTGCGGGTGGGCCAGATGACCTTGCGCAGCTCGGAGACGACCTCGCGCAGGAACCGGGCGAGCCTGCCGAAGATCGAGCCCTTGTCGTCCTTGCGGTCGCGCGCGGGCGTCGGGCGGCCCTTGGCGTCGGCTGCGTCGGACTTGGCCGCGCGCTCCGGGCGGGCCTTGGCCCGCGCCTCGGACTTGCCGTCGGCGTCCTTGCGCGCGGCTGGGCGAGCCGTGCCGCGGCGCTCACGCCGGGCGGCGGCGGTGGACGGACGAGAGGGGCGCTCCTGCCCCTCTTCCCGCTCCTGGTCCTCAGCCACGCCATTCCTCCGCTCGCTGGAAATCTCGCCGCCGGTGCGGGATCAACCGGACCGGACGTCAAACGCAGGGGCGACAGGAATCGAACCTGCAACCTGCGGTTTTGGAGACCGCTGCTCTGCCAATTGAGCTACACCCCTTCGCACTCCGCCACCAACCCTACCGGCGGACCGCGTTCGGACGCACTCCACTATCCCCACCGGAAACCCGAGGGGGACGGTCAAGGCGTTCCAAGCACGAGAGCATACGGTACCCGGCCGCAGCCACCTAAACCGAGTACCGATCAGGGCCCTGACCAGCCGGTTCGCCGTAGTGATCAAGAACACGGCGAACCGGCTGGGACGATCAGCCGCGCAGCGCGGCCACCGCGTCGGCGAGCCGGGCGATGCCGTCGGGGATCTGGTCGGCGCGCACCCCGGAGTAGGCCATGCGCATGGTCGAGTGACCGCCGTCGAGCAGGAAGTCGGTGCCCTTCACGAAGGTCACCCCACGCTCCTCGGCCGCGGGCAGGAGCTTGGCGACGTCCACGCCGTCGGCGAGCTCCACCCACATGAAGTACCCGCCCTCGGGCGCGGTGAACTTCGCCTCCGGCAGCTTCTCGGCGAGCGCGTCGCACAGCACCCGGACCCGCTCGGCCAGTGCGGCGTTGACCCCGGCCACTGCGGTCTCGAACCGGCCGCCGATGGCGAACTGGTGCACGATCGCCTGCGCCAGCATGTTCGGCGAGATGTAGGTGTTCGTCGCCGCGACGCGGATCTTGTCGATCAGCGCGGCCGGGCCGACCAGGTAGCCGACCCGGGAGCCGGGCGCGACGGTCTTGGAGAACGAGCTCGCGTAGACCACGCGGCCGCGGCCCTCGTCGAGCTCCAGCATCGTCGGCAGCGACTCGCCAGCGAAGCGGATCTTGACGTACGGGTCGTCCTCGAAGATGACGAAGTCGTACTGCTCGGCCAGCTCCAGCAAGCGCTTGCGCTTGGCCAGGCTCAGCGTGTACCCGGCCGGGTTCTGGAAGTTGGGGATGATGTGGGCGAACGTCGGGCGCAGGCCCGAGGCCAGCAGCTCGGCCAGCTCGTCGGTGTCGATGCCGTCGACCTGCAGCGACACCGGGCGCACGTCGGCATCGCGCTGGCGCAGCCCGAGCAGGGTCCGGTCGTAGGTCGGGCGCTCGACGACGACCGGGGCACCCGCGGTGACCAGCTGGTCGAACAGGAACGCGTCGGCCTGCATCGAGCCGTTGGTGACCAGTACCTGGTTCTCGGCCACGCCGTGCTGCTCGGCCAGGTGGGCGCGCAGCGGGAGGTAGCCGACCGCGGTGCCGTAGCCGAGCGCGGCGCCGGGGTCCTTGGTGAGTGCGGCGTCCGCGGCGGCCTTGAGGCCTTCCACGTCGATGATGTCGAGGGAGGGGGCGCCGCGGGCGAAGGAGATGAGTTCTGATGCCGTCACGCGTGGAATCTAGATGAACCGGGCGTGGCCTGGCCGATGGGGTCGACCACGCCCGGGCAGCGCTACGGGCGGACGATCGCGATGGCCTTGCCGAGCACGGCGCGGCCCTCGAACTTGGCCGACAGGTCGACCCGGATGGTGCCGTCCTCGAGGAGGGCGCCCACCTTGCCGCTGAGCTCGACCAGGGCGCCGGTGTCGTCGTTGGGCACCACGACGGGGCGGGTGAAGCGGGCCTGGTAGTCGACCAGCGCGCCCATGCCCCAGTCGGTGACGACCCGACCGGCCAGCGCCATGGTGAGCATGCCGTGCGCGATCACGTCCGGCAGGCCGACGCCCTTGGCGAAGGCCTCGTTCCAGTGGATCGGGTTGAAGTCCAGCGCGGCACCGGCGTAGCGCACCAGGTCGGCCCTGGTGACCCGCACGGACAGCTCGGGCAGCTGGTCGCCGACGTTGACATCCGAACCCGCCCGCCCACCGTTGATCTGGGTCATGCCGACTCCTCCGCGTCCCGCACCACGAGCAGGGCCCGGGTGGTGACCCGCGGCTCGCCCGCCTCGGTGCGGATCTCGGCCTTGAGGGTGATGAAGTCGTTGCCCGCGCGCCGCGAGATGCTCTCCACCGTGGTGGTCACCGCCAGCCGGTCCCCTGCCACCACGGGGTTGTGGTGGGTGAAGCTCTGGTCCCCGTGCACCATCCGGCTGTAGTCCAACCCCAGTTCGGGGTCGTTGACGATCCGGTTGATCGAGGCCAGGTTGACGATGGTGGTGAACGTCGGCGGGGCCACCACGTCGGCGTACCCCAGGGCCCGCGCCGCCCCGGCGTCGACGTACTCGGGCCGCGAGTCCCCGATCGCCTCGGCGAACTCGCGGATCTTCTCGCGACCGACCTCGTACACCACATCCGGCGGGTACTCCCGCCCCACGAACGACTGCTCAAGCGCCACGCCCGCAACCCTATCCGCCCACGCCTACCCACCCACGACAAAGGCCACCCCACACAGGTTGGGATGGCCTCATCGAACCCCGGTACCCGGCTTAGCGGGTTTCCTTGTGCAGCTTGTGCGTCCCGCAGTTCGGGCAGAACTTCTTCAGCTCCACCCGGTCCGGGTCGTTGCGCCGGTTCTTCTTGGTGATGTAGTTGCGGTGCTTGCAGCTCTCACACGCGAGCGTGATCTTCGGCCGCACGTCAGTAGAAGCCACAACAACCAGCCCTTCACAAAAGATCAACAACCCCGAAACCGACCACATGGCCGACCCGGCGTGGGGGGTCCGGGGGGCAACCCCCGGCTGGGGGTCTGGGGGCTAGGCCCCCAGAACAATGGCGAAGCGACCTGGTCGATGCTTTCCATCGACACACGTCACCCATCGCGTAGCGATGGCCGGACTTGAACCGGCGACACAGCGATTATGAGTCGCTTGCTCTACCGACTGAGCTACACCGCTCTGACATGGATCAAGCCGCGCCACACCGCTGATGTTCCCGGTGTACCGCGGCCGAACCGTCGAGCCCCTTTACGGAATCGAACCGTAGACCTTCTCCTTACCATGGAGACGCTCTGCCGACTGAGCTAAAGGGGCCTTGTCCCTGGGGACGTGGAGTACTTTACACAGCCCCCGCCGCAGCTCCAAAACGGGGGGTCGATCTAGGACAGCAGGGTCAGCACGGTCTCGTCGCGCAGGCCCCTGGCCTGCGTCGTCCTGGCCTGCAGCCAGGCTTCCAGCCTGCTCTCCGACAGCGGCCGGGAGATCAGGTAGCCCTGCGCGACGTCGCAGCCCATGCCCGCGAGCTGGTCGCGCGCGGCGTCGTCCTCGACCCCCTCGGCGACCACGGTCAGGCCGAGCGAGTGGCCGAGTTCGACGATCGAGCGGACCACGGCGAGGTCGCCGAGGTCGGTGCCCATGCCGAGCACGAAGCTCTTGTCGATCTTGACCTCGTCCACCGGCAGCTGCCGCAGGTAGGCCAGCGAGGAGTAGCCGGTGCCGAAGTCGTCGACGGCCAGCACGACGCCGAGGGTGTGCAGGCGGCGCAGCACCGGCAGGGCGCGCTGCGGGTCGGCCATCACGCCGGACTCGGTGAGCTCCAGGGTGAGCAGCTCCGGCGGCACGTCGTGCCTGGCGAGCGCGGCGGCGACCCGGTCGGGGAAGCTCGGGTCGTCGAGGCTGCGGACCGACAGGTTGACCGCCGCGGCGATGCGCAGGCCGCGGTCCATCCACTTGCGGACCCGGATCAGCGACTGGTCCATCACGAAGCTGGTGAGCGCGTCGACCAGGCCCGCCGCCTCGACCGCGGGCACGAACTCGTCGGGGTCGAGCCTGCCGAACTCCGGGTGCCGCCAGCGGACCAGGGCCTCGACCCCGAGCACCTGGCGGCTGGGGAGGGCGACCTTGGGCTGGTAGTGCACCTTGACCTGGCCGGTCTCCAGCGCCTGGCGGAACTGGGTGACCAGCTGGAAGCGGCGCAGGAAGATCTGGCCCATGGTGGGCAGGTACGCCTTGACCGTGTCGCCGCTGGAGCGCGCGGCCCGCAGGGCGACGTCGGCGCGCTGCAGCAGGGCGTCGACGTCGGTCTCGACCTGGCCGCCGTCGTGCTCGCCGCAGCGCGGCCCGGAGTAGCCGACCACCGAGTTGGCCTCGACGGTGAGCCGGTCGACCGGGTACGGGGCGGCGAGTTCGGCGCGCAGCCGCTCGGCGATCTCGTGCGCCTCCTCGGGGGAGGTCTGCAGCAGCAGCGCGGCGAACTGGCCGCCTTCGAGCCTGGCCAGGGCGACGTCCGGGCCGAGCGCGTCGCGCAGGCGCCGACCGGCGGCGACGACCATGCGGTCGCTCCAGGCGTAGCCGAGGGCGTCGCTGACGGTGGACAGGACGTCGAGGTCGATGCGCAGCACCACCGAGTTCTGGTGGCGGCGCAGCGGGTCACCGGCGGCGCGGCGGAAGCCGGGGCGGTTGAGCAGGTTGGTCAGCGGGTCGTGGTAGGCGTCGTGGCGCAGGGTGGCCAGCAGCCGCCGGTTGTCCATGGCGGTGGCCAGGTGGCTGGCCATGGTGCCGATCAGCCGGTGGTCGGCCTGGCCGAAGCCGCGCCAGCGGGAGAGCTTGTCGTGCGCCTCGACCACGCCGAGCAGGTGGCTGGCGCTGCGCAGCGGCACGACGAGCGCCTCGTCGGCGGCGCGGCGGAGCAGGGCGTGCCGGATCTCGGGGGTGGCGTCGCCGCGGCGGAAGTGCCGCACGTGCGAGCCGGGCAACCGCAGCAGGGCGTCCGCGCGGGATCCGGTGGCCTCGACGTCGCGCGATTCCGGCGGCAGCTCGTCACCGGAGACCACGGTGTGCAGCGGCAGCTGCGGCTCGAAGCGCAGCCGGAGCACGACCCGGGCGGCGCCGAGCTGGTCCTTGATCCGGTCGGCGATGACCTGCCACTCGTCGCTGTCGGCGACCTGCGGCATCTTGGTCGGGTCGGTGCGGCCGAGCGAGGGTTTCGCCGCGGCCTGGTGGCCGGAGCGGGCGACGATGAGGCTGACCTCGGAGAGCGCCTCCAGGTCGCGTTGTTCGCGCAGCAGCCCGGAGTAGGCGATGTAGAGGGCGGACAGGCCCGCGAGGGCGAGCACCAGCAGCGGCCAACCGGCCTCGGCGTGCGAGACGACCTGGTAGCCGACGACGCCCATGGACGCGTTGACCAGGCCGAGGACCAGGGTGCGCAGCACGAGCCGGACGGCGGCGTTGATGCGCATGGTGCGGCCGAGGACCCGCACGCAGACCAGGGCGAGCAGGGTGCTCGACAGCGGCGCGACGAGGGCTCCGGCGAGCACGCCCGCCCAGGCGGGGCCGATGCCCTGCAGCAGGTCGTTGACCCACTTGGCGACGGCGAAGGCGCTGGTGATCTCGAAGATCATCGCGCCCGCGTTGTAGAGGATCCGGTCCTGCACCTTGCGCACCAGCAGGGTGCCGACGCCCGCGAGCAGGTGCGCGGCGAGCACCACCTCGAACGGCGCGACGAACAGGCCGATGACCAGTGGGATCTCGCAGAAGGAGATCGACCAGGAGACACCGGTGCGCACGTCGATGTTGATCGCGAGCTGTTCGGCGAGCAGGAAGCCCAGCGCCAGCAGCAGACCGACCACGACGACCTGCGGGGTGTCGCGGGCGGGCAGCCACCAGGAGGTCAGTCCGGCGGCGACGAGGCCGGAGACCAGGACGAGGATGGAGAAGAAGAGGAAGCGGCGGTCGGGCGCCTGCTCCTCGGCCTGCCACTGCTCCGGGTTCGCACCCGGTTCGGCGGTGTCCTGGTGTGGGGTGCCCTGCTCGGCCGCGCCAGGGTGGTCCGGCATTGCAACCTCCTCCAACGGCCGCGGGAGGGTGGTCCTGGTGACCTTCCCGCGCGTGGCGGGACCCCGACGGCCCGCTGACTGTACCCCGATCAGGCGAAAGAGGCACGTGTGCTAGTTACCCGCGGCCACCAAGTTCAGCGGTCGTTCAGCAGGTGAGACGGCCAGTCAGCACCGTCACGGCCTGACCGGTCAACCGAACCCGGTCGCCGTCGGTCCGCACCGTCACAGTGCCTCCTCTGGCCGAGAGTTGCTTGCCCACCAGCAAGGACCGGCCGAGTTCGCGGCTCCAGTGGCCTGCCAGCGTGCAGTGCGCCGAGCCGGTCACCGGGTCCTCGTCGATGCCGACGGCCGGGTAGAAGCAGCGCGAGACGAAGTCGGCCCCCCGATCACCGGGTGCGGTGACGATCACCCCTCTGGACGAATCCCTGGCGAACGCAGAGAGATCGGGCCGCACCGCCAGCACCTCGGCGGCGGAGGCCACCCGGACCAGGAAGTCCTCCCGGCCGCGGTACGCCGAGAGCACGGTCACCCCGGGCAGCGCGGCGACAAGGGCGGCGGGCGGCTCGATCGGCTGCAGCGGGTCCGCGGGGAAGTCGAGCTCGATCCCGGCGTCGGTGGGGGTCGCGGTGAGGACACCGCTGCGGGTGCTGAAGCGGCAGGCCCCGCCGAGCACGTGCGCGGTGGCCAGGGTGGCGTGGCCGCAGAGGTCCACCTCGGCTTTGGGCGTGAACCAGCGCAGCGGGATGGGGTCGGCGCGGGTGTCGGCGAAGGCGGTCTCGGAGAGGTTCATCTCGGCGGCCACCGACTGCATCCACTCGGCGGAGCGGTCCTCGGTCAGCAGCACGACCGCCGCGGGGTTGCCCCGGAAGGCCTGGTCGGTGAACGCGTCGACGACGTAGACGTCCATGGTCGTCGACGGTACTGCGCTTGGATGGTCCGGTGGATGTCGCTGAGATCGAAGCCGTGCACGCCGCCCGGGTACGCGCGCTCGACCCGCTGCTGCCCGCTCCCCCACCGCTCGCGCCCGGCGCCGGGCACCTGCTGGCGGCCGACGGGGGTGCGGCGATCGCCTGGCCGCAGCGGGGTGTCGAGAGCGATCCGTGGGGGCCGCTGCGCAGGCACCTGCTGGAGGTGCGGTTGGCGCGGCCGGAGGCGCTCGGGGATCTGCTCGACCAGTGGTTCGACCTGATCCACAGCTCGGTGGCGCCCGGTGACCTGGAGTGCGCGGCGGTCGTGGAGCTGCCCAGCCGCGACACCGAGGGCGTGTTCGCGTTGGTGCAGCGCGGTTTCGCCCCGGTCAGCGTCGCCGCGGTGCGCCGCTCGGGTCGCGGCTCGACCCGCGCGTCCGACGTGCTGGTCCGCCCGGCCGAACCACAGGACCTGGCGACCGTGCTGGACCTGGCCGTCGCCGTGGTCGAGTACGACGCGCCGTTCGGGAAGATCACTCCCCGACCCGAGGCCATCGAGGCGCTGCGCAACCAGATGACCGGCCTCTTAGCCGCGCCCGAGCCGCGGATCTGGGTCGGTTGCCGAGACGGGGAGGTCCTCGGTTCGGTCTACCTCCAACTCCCGCCGGAGTCCGCGTGGTGCGCGAAGTACACCTCCGCACCCGACCCGGCCTACCTGGCCAGCATGAGCGTCCGCGCCGACCAGCGCGGTTCCGGCGTGGGTTCGGCCCTCGCGGCGCACGCCCACCACGTCGTCGAGGCGGCGGGCGTCTCGATGACCCTGCTGCACCACGCGCTGCCGAACCCCAGGTCGACGCCGTTCTGGTACAGCAACGGGTACCGCCCGCTGTGGACGACGTGGCTGCGGCGGCCGATCGTGCGCTAGCCGCTGTTCCACCTGGCGATGTCCTCGGCCTCCGCCTGGACGTCGAGTTCGCTGACGACCTTCCCCTTGTCCATGCGCCAGGTGCCGACCACCACGCCGTCGCGCAGGACCACGGGCATGACGAAGCCGCCGCCCGCCTGCACGCTCTTGGCGAACTCGGGCGGCACGATGCCGTCACGGCTGCGGTAGCCCAGCAGGTAGGCGTCGAAGTGGCCGAGGAGCCGGGTCGTGGGGCCGGGATCGGCGACCGGCTCAGGGTCGCGGTCCCCGAAGCCCGCGCGGGCCTTGCCCAGCGGCAGACCCGACCAGGCGGCGAAGTCCTCGGCCGTGGCGGGCCCATAGCCGGCTCGGTAGCGGTCGGCCAGGCGCTCGATCGCCCTGGGCTCGTCGACCGGGGGGCCGGGGTCGAAGCGGACGTAGGTGGGTTCGGTGTCGGAGCGGTCCGGGCCCCGGCGGATCCGGCCGGTCATGGCGGCGTAGGAGATGAGGTGCGCGGGGGCCTGGGTCTTGGGGTCGAGGTCGATGCCGTTGCCTGCCAGCAGCGCGACCAGTTCGGCCCGGCTGTGCGGCTGCTCGGTGGCGATGATCTCCGCACCCGCCTCGGCGAGCGCGTCGTCGAGGCCGAGGCTGTGCCGCCTGCCGCGGTAGGCGTGGGCGAAGCGCGGACCGAGCAGCGAGACCAGCCAACCCGCGTCGCTCGCGGCGACCATGTGCAGGGTGCCGCGCATGGCCCAGGTCCTGATCACCGCGCCCCCGGCGACCGCACTGTCCACATCGGACTTGCGCAGACCGGTGGTGCGGGCCCGGACGGCCAGGCGCGCCGGGCGGACGTCCTGGGACTGGATGCCGACCACCCGCTCGACCGCGGCGAGCACCGTGGTCGGGCGCGGGCCTGCCAGGCCGTTGGCGACCGTGCGGGCGACCAGGTCCGGCGCGCTCACCTGGCGAACAGCAGGTCCGGGTCGGCCATCGCCTTGAACTCCAAGGCGTTGCCTGCCGGGTCGCGCAGGAACATGGTCCACTGTTCGCCGGGCTGCCCCTCGAACCGGACGTACGGCTCGATCACGAACTCCGTGCCCGCCGCCCGCAGCCGCTCGGCCAGGGCGTGGAAGTCGGCGACCGCCAGGACCAGCCCGAAGTGCGGCACCGGCACGCCGTGGCCGTCCACCGGGTTGGTCGCGGCGTCGGCGCGGCCGCCGGGGGCCAGGTGGGTCACGACCTGGTGGCCCGCCAGGTTCCAGTCGACCCAGGCGTCGGAGTCGCGGCCCTGCGGGCAGCCGAGGACCTCGCCGTAGAAGTGCCTGGCTGCGGTCAGGTCGTCGACCGGGATGGCGAGGTGGAAAGCGGGCCTGGTCATGGCCTCGACGGTACCGGGAGAAATTTCTCGCGGACTTGGCAACCTTTCCGGGGGTGGGACCGCTCTAGGGGGTGTCCTGGTTGGGAGGAGGTGACGACGTGCACGGCAGTGAGTCCGGTTTCGACCAGTTCGTTCGAGACCGGTACGACCACCTGCTGCGCTACGCCGTCATGCTCACCGGCAGGCGCTGGGACGCCGAGGAGATCGTGCAAGAAGCCCTGCTGCGCTGTCTGCGCAGATGGCGCCGCGTGCCCGCGGACAACGCCCTCGCCTACGCGCGCAAGGCCGTCTACAACGAGTTCCTGCGCGTCGCCAAGCGCAAGCAGCAGGTGTCGCTCGACGAGCTCACCGAGCAGTTGGACATCGACGACTTCACGGGAGCGGTGGTCGAACGGGACCACGTGCTGGTCGTGCTGCAACAGCTACCGCCGCGGCAACGGGCGGCGGTGGTGGCACGGGTGGTGCTGGACCTGTCCGAGGCGCAGACCGCGGTCGAACTCGCCTGCTCCGTCGGCACCGTCAAGTCGCTGACCAGCAGGGGGATGGCTCGGGTCAGGCAGCTGTGGGCGGCCCAAGCGCCCGCGTCACCGGGAAGGAGGGGGGCGTGATCGCCGAAGACGAAGACCGCGCCATCGCCCGGCTGCGCGACGAGCTGGGCTCGGTGCGGCTGACCAGCAGCGGCGACCAGGTCGACCGCGTGCTGCGGCACGTGCACGGCCGCAGGCGGGTACAACGGCACCAGCGGGTGCAGATGCTGACCGCAGTCGCCGTGGTGGTGTTCGCGGTCGCGGGGGCGTTCGTGGTCACCTCGCAGTCGGGCACCGGACCGGACCGGGACGGCACCGCCGCCGCCGCGGTCACGCAGTGGCAACTGCGCGGGGACCTGGCGGGCGAGACAGACCTGGTGAACCGCGCCGAGCAGACCTGGCGCACCTCGGCGACACCGCCCGCTGGCGCGGTGCGGGCGGTGTTCGCGGGGCGTTCGCCCAACATCACGGCCTGCCTGGACATCGTGGTGCTGGTCGCCGACGTGGCGGGCGGCAAGGAGCAGGTCGCGTTCGTGACGACGCCGGTCTCGGTCACCGGCAAGCCGGACCGGTCCAAGCTGCTGCTGCGGGCGTTGACGACCGTGCCGGACGGGCAGCGCGCGGTCGGGTTCCTCTCGGCCACCCCCGCCCGCGAAGACGAGCCGACCAGCAGCGGCGGCCCGGTCGGGCTGGCGCTGACGGCACCGGGCGTGGCCGAGATCGAGGTGCGCACCTCAGCGCTCGACGACCAGGCGGTGCAGACGAACACCCCGGCGGGCGCGGTGTGGCCCGCGTTCGAGCAGGGTGCGGGGGCGTGGAACGCGGAACTGGTGGTCCGCACCCCCGGCGACCACAAGCAGCGGTACCCCATCGCGGCCGGTCTCGCCGACCCCGCGGTCGACCAGGTGGCGCTGCGGACCGAGGGGGGCGTGCTGCGCGCCAGCGGACCCGGCCTGCGCCAGGGCGACCTGATCGCCACCCCGGACGGTGTGGTCGGTGTGGTCAACGACCCGAACGGGACCGTCGACACCAGGCTGTCCGCGCTGGCCGCCGTCGGCCGGGTGCAGACCTCGGTCTCGGCGGTGCCGGGTCAACTGGTGGACGGCTCCGGCGGGGTCGGGTTCCAGCCCACCGCGGCGGGGCGGCTCGAGGAGGGCAACCGGCTGGTGCTGCTGGCGTGGGACCAGCCGCGGATCTCGTTGAACATCGGCACGCTCAGGAGGAGCACTCGGGGTTGGCTCACCGACCGGGTCGCGGGCGTGGTGGCCGCGACCTCGGCGATGCGGGTCGGGGGCCCATGACCGGGCGGGTCGGCAGGACGCGGGCGGGGCGACCGGGGTCGCCCCGCCCGTGGACCCGCTCAGCTGGCCGACGCCCAGCCGTTGCCCCACACGCGCACGGTCGGGCTCCAGTCCTTGACCAGCCGGAAGTAGTGCTCGTGGTAGGGGTAGAGGCCGCTCCAGCAGTACCCGTAGGAGTTGCCGTTGAGGGTGTAGCGCACCGACGGACCGACGCGGGTGTCGGTTCCGTACGCGTTCCACATCTCGATTCTGATTTCCTTGCCGAAGTAGCTGGGATCGCTCCCACCGGTGCCGCGCAGACTGACGCAGGCGCGGCTGGCACTGGTCGGCCAGAACGTGCGCGAGACCAGCGAGGACGAGAAGTCGAAGGAGTAGGTGAACGGCAAATAGGCGGCCTGGGCGGCGACCCCCTCCCCGGTCGGGCGGTCCGAGCCGTCATCGGGCAACAACGGCAGCACCGGAGCGCCGGGAGTTGGTCGAGAGGTGGTCAACTTGGCCACTTCGACCCGGTCGTCGGTCTTGTCCCTCGGTTCGGCCGCGGCCTCGGTGGTGATCGAGGACACCGCCGCTATTGCCAGAAGAACCGCAGCAAAACGCTTTATCGAAGACATGGGCTAAACCCCCGCGACTAGTACCCGGAAGACAGGAAAGGAAAGCTAGCCAGTGCACCTGGCGCCGCACGTCCGGCGTTCGGGTGACACCCCCGGTAAATAGGCCGTTGACCAGGGACAACGAAGCAGATGGTGGCACCGTCGATGACTGAGCGGACCAGAGCGCACCACCGTTCAGCGCAATGGTGATGTTCTGTGAATTACCGGCTGCCACGACCACCTGCACCAAGCCGGGTGGCACCGAGCGGCCGCCCGGGCGAAGGCAGTCGACCCGGACCTGTTCTGGGTATATGTGAACAAGAGTTTTCCGCCGGGTTGGCTCCCCCGCGGAAATAGCGTCCCCATCGCGCCGCCCTCGCGCGCGATGCGGACGCCAGGGACCGGCCACACTGTGCAGGGGTGTGGCCGGTCCCCCTGTATCTCACCGCTGCCGGCAGACCGCCGAGCGGCCCGCCGACCCGAGACGACCGCGGTGGCGCTGATCGCGGGAACTCGCCCTCCCCCAGCGGGCAGCGCGCACCTCCACCAACCGGCACCCTCCTGATCAGCCATTTGTCATGGTTTTGTCAACTTTGATCGACCACACCAAGTTGACTCACTCGATCAAGTGATTCGAACGCTGAATCAGTGCTAAACCGCGCCCCATCAGCTACTTTGCGTGAAACCAAGGCCCCATCTCAGGTTTGCACACCAACCCCACCGTGGCACTAGTAGCCTACTCGGTGAGGTTCCGTGTTGTGTACGATGTGCCGCTCACGACTCTCACGAATTGAGACTTGAGACCGCAAACCGTGTACATAGGGGCAGAAATGAACCAGCACACTGTTATCGCCGTCGATGGACCTGCCGCAGCCGGGAAAACCAGCACCAGTCGTGCACTTTCGGACATGTTCACATTGAGCTACCTGGAGAGCGGCCGCGCCTACCGCACACTCGCATACGAGGCATTGGCGGCCGGAATCCGACCGGACGACCGCGCGGCCATGACAGGTTTGATATCAACGATCCTCCAGAAGAACCAATCGGATACACTTTTCGACCCGACCAGGCTGCGAGACAGCGATCTGCGCACGCTCGACGTTTCGAAGGCAGTATCGACCGTGGCCAAAATTCCCGACCTGCGCTCGGCGATAACCTCGTTGATACATGAATGGGCCTCGCACAGGCCAGCAAGCATCATTGAGGGCAGGGATATCGGAACGATAGTGTTCCCGCGCGCTCAGATTAAGTTCTTTCTTACCGCGTGCGCCGAGGAGCGGGCGACACGGCGACACCGCCAAGAACCTGGCTCGGTGTACGAAACCGTGCTGGCCGACGTAGTGCGCCGCGACCACGAGGACACGTCCAGAGAAGCATCGCCGCTTCGGCCCGCCGCCGACAGCGTTGTGATCGACACCAGCTCCCTGCCGCTCGGCCAGGTGATCGCCATGATGTCCGAGGTGTGCCGGAGCGCCGGGATGATCGAGAAACGGCACACCACAGGCGCAGCCAGGTAACCAGCCCACGCGGGCCAAGCGGACAGACTGGAAGCAGGCCTGCCGAGTGGCTATCTTGGCCACCTACGATTCAGCCGACCACCACTCCTACGATCCGCGCACGACATGCAGGAAGATCAGGTACTTTGAGATGAGCAAGACAATGAACAGCGAGCTACCCGCGGTGCACAGCATTGACAGTTGCATCTTTTGTCGAGTACGAGACGGATCGATGAATAGATTGGTTGACGAAACATCCAACTTCTACGCCCGTCTCGACAATTTTCCAGCAGCTAGAGGTCACGTAGAAATCGTCCCCAAGAGGCATATCGTTTCATTCTTCGAACTCTCGCCGCAGGAGGCGTCCGAGGCATATGACCTCATGCGGCGCATCCAGGCCAAATGGGACGCCGAGCTCAACCCCGATGGCTACACAATAGGTGTCAACGAGGGTCGGGCCGCAGGACGCACGATCGACCACCTGCACATACACATGATCCCCCGGTACAACGGTGACGTGACGGACCCCCGGGGAGGCATCCGGCAAATCTTTCCGAACTGCGACCCGAGCGAGTGGGCGGCTGACTAAGCACGTGTGCCCGAGGCGATGAACCAACTACCACGCCCACTCGGCACGGTCGCCACCTCGCGAAATCCGACGCTGATCATCAACTCGGCCACGGCGGGCTGGCGCCAGTACGTGAACCACCGCCGCTCATCCATCAGCTCACCCACCCGCCATCCTTCGCCGTCCCCCTCTTTGAGGCTTATCGCGATGCGCCCTCCGGGTTGGAGCACCCGAATCGCCTCGGCCAGAACCGACCGTTGCCGGGCGCGCGGGATGTGGATCAGGCTGCCGCACATCCAGATCCCCGCGAACACGCGGTCCGCGAAAGGCAGCGCGGACATGTCACCGTGCACCGCGGACGCGCCTACCCGCGCGCGGGCGACTTCGAGCATGGTGAAGCTGACATCGCACAGCACGACCGCCAAGCCGAGTTCGGCGATGTACTCGGCGTCCCTGCCCACCCCACAGCCGATGTCCAGAACGGGCCCGGTCGCGCCGATGGCGTGCACGAACGAGCGGATCTCCAGGTCCAGCCCGGGAAACTGATCCAAGCTCGAGGTCGCCACGGCGTACTTGGACGCGTGCCGGTCGTACACGTCCCGCATCCGCGAAGTCACGGGGTCCACCCTTGGCTCACCTCCGCCCAGTCGGCTCACACCAGGTCGAAATCGTCCCGGGACATCGTCGTCGAGAGCGCGTTCATCTCCTCCACGACAGAGGAGCGCTCCAGGACATCGAACCCGTGTCCCGCATCCAGGCTGATGCAGCCGATGAACCGGCTCTGCGCATTGCGGATGGGGACCGCGAACAGCGCCTTGCGATGCCGAACCTGCTGGAAGGTCGTCCAGTCCAGGTTCATGACCGACTCCGAACCGTGCGCCTGCCGATACGCCGTGAACTCGTTCTCGGACTTGAGTTCGTCAAGGCGGCTGGCGTCAACCTTGACCTCCCGGTTGTGCGACCAGCAAAGACCTACCGCACCGACTCCTCTGGGTGGAGCGAACGTCCTGGTCTGCGGCGAGGATGACATCCGGTACGTGGACAACCTGCGCAGCACACCGGAGACCGGGTGGCGCCACGTCCGCTGCACCTTCCAGAAGTGCAGCGCGAGATCGCCGGTCCTCAGCGGTGGTTCCACCCGGGAACCGACCTCGAGCATCCGGCCGAACGAGGTCAGGATCCGACGCCGCATGGTGGTCTTCCGATCGGCGAGCGTGCGCTGGTGCCACCACTCGAACGGCGTCAACGCACCGAAGATCCCCGCGATGACGAGCAGGACGACGGGTAGGTAGGGCTGGGCGGCGACCACCGCGTTCCAGAACTGCGTCGAGGGCACGCCGTTGGCCTTGCCCGCGAGCGCCACACCCGCCGCCACCAAGACCGCCTTGTCCAACAGCTTCGCGGCCCTAAGTCCCATCCGCCACCAACCTGGACAGGGGTGCTGCTCGATCGCACCCGTTCACAGCATCGTCGTGTGCCGCCACGCGGCGCCCGGGAGTTCGATGCACTCCCCCGAACGCAGGCGCATGGTGGCACCGGGCGCTTCGGTGACCCGCCCGATGACCCCGAAGGACAGGCCCTCGCGGTCGAAGGCCGCCGACAGGTCCGGCTCCCGCTCCGGGGGGATGGTGAACACCAACTCGAAGTCCACAGAGTCGCCCATGACGATGGCGAGTGGCTCTTTCGACAGTTCACGGCACACCGCGGTGACCGGATCCGGTATGGCTATTGCCGCTTCGTCCACGACCACCCCAACTCCACTCGACCGCGCGATGCATTCGAGCGTCGCCTTGAGGCCGTCCGAGGTGTCTTGACAGCTGGTCACAAAGCCGCTGCGTCCCAGGCAAGCGCCCTCTCGCACTCGGGCCTGGGGGCGGGTCCAGCTTCGCAGCAACACCTCCCGGTACTTGTCTTCGATGACCGGTATCGATGTGCCACTTCGGAAGTACTCCGTCGCCGCACCAGCCGTCCCCGTTGGTGCGGTCAGGCACACGAGGTCACCGGGGCAGGCGCCGTTGCGCAGCAATGCACCCCCCGGCACACACGACCCGAGCGCGGTCGCCGACAGGATCAGTCGCTCCGCCCCGCCGATGTCACCACCGATGTTCGGGGCACCGAAATCGGTACAGGCCTGATCTATCCCCCTCATGACCTGCTCGAACACAGCGTCGGTCATGTCAGAGGGGTAGCGCACGACGGACAACACACCGATCGGGGTCGCCCCCATCGCCGCGATATCGCTGACGTTCGCCGCGACCAGGTAGTAGCCCAGGTCGAACTCGCTGAGAAGCCCGTACTCGTACAGCCGGAACTTGGGTCCCCTGACGTAGTCGGATCCGATCACGAGGTCCTGATCGCCTCGCACAGCCACCACCGCGCAGTCGTCCTGCCGGTCAGCGCCTGCGACGACCGAGATCGTGGAACCATCAGGATGCTCGACCGAGGGGGCTGACGAGGACTGGTTGGCGAAGATGGTCGAGATGATCTTCGCTAACCGCGTCGGTTCATCCGAGAAGGCTTCCGAAGCCGACATGGCGGGCCCTCCTATGCCACTGGTTGCCATCACAACACCCATTGCCGTGTTCTTTTCATGGTTTCCCGGAGGGCCTCCTTGCGCACAACCACCGCGTAGTCCCATTCCGGGTCCACCAACGACAAAACGCGACCCGCGACGGAGCGCAAATATTGTCGCTTGTTGGACGCGCCCGGGTTGTACAGCCGAAGGTCATCGCCATAGCCTCGCAGGTAGTACGCCGTAGAGCGCCACCGCTCATGCGCCAATTCAACAATGGCGGAAAGCCCGACATACCCGGCGGTCTCGGCCTCCATGATCTCGTCGACGCGCGCGCCGTCGACGGGAAGCAGGTGCCAGTGGGCATGGGTGATGCAGGCGTTGCCGTGTTCCAACTCGGTCGACCCGTGTTCTAGGACCAGCGGCTCACCGAACGTCGTGCGGTACAGGTCGAAGATCCTGGGAACCACGTCCTCGACCTCCTCGCGATGCGCGGCTACCACTTCGGAGAAGGACAGGTAGTGCCACCTCGGCAGCAGCAAGAGGTGTCCGGCGACCAGGGGCGACATGTCCGCGAGGAGAACGAGTGCCTCCGTCTCGAGGATGAGTCTCGAAGATGGCTGTCCCGCATAGACGCGAACGAATGAGGTATCCGCAACACCGGACAACTCCTCGCAGAAATCAGCCCCCGTGCACTTCATTCGAGTCGTCACGACTTCCCCTTTGAACGCGCGGTTTCCGCCCGACAGCGGGAAACCCACCATTCGCCCCGAGGTTGGACGATCCCGAAGAGAGTAGCATCGACTTCCGATGATCGGCAGCTTGTACGGTCCACCTTGACCCGATTATCCCACCAGCTCAACAGGCCTGGCGGTGTAGCCGCTGGTCAGTCAGCGAAGGGAAGATGATCAAGTAGCAATCTGTCCAGAATTTGTCGTGTTCCGCCGATCCGACATCGTCCGGACACCTCAGATCTCATCGAGGCCCGCCGCCTAGGCATGCGAATCAAGGCCGAGTGCCTGTTGCGCCGGCTCAGCCACCTAGTCCTGCCGACGTGAGTTCAGGTAGTACAGCAGCGATACGAGCGTGCCGGACCCGAGCAATTCCTGTCGCAGAGCGAGTTCGTTGACCCGGCTCAGCGGCACCCACTCAACCCGGCCTATTTCTTCGGTGTCGGTCGGCTCGCCGAGGCGTTCGGCCTCGCGCCAGAGGTAGACGTCCATTGGCGCTGTCACCTGTCCGGGCAGCGGCTGAAAGCTGATCAGGTGCTGGGGCTCCCCCACCGGCAGCCAACCGCTCTCTTCGGCCGCTTCACGTGCCGCAGTCGCGGCAGCATCCGCACCCTCGTCCACGAGCCCGCCGAGAAGCTCGTAACCCCATTGGCCGGTCGGGAATCGGTAGCGCCACAGCATCAGCACTTCGTCGCGGTCATTCACGACCAGCGCGATGGCAATCCGGGCAAGGTGAACGACGTGGTAATCCCACCGCTGACCGTTGGGAGCTTGGACGTCAGCGACGCCCACCCGCACCCACCGGTTGTCATAGACGGTCCGCTCACCGAAGGTCTTCCAGACCCCGCGCTCGTCGCTCACCCGCGACACAATACGAAGCACCCGCCCGCCGCCCACCCACACCGACAGCCGCCCACCCCCCACCCGCCCCCGCAGGGTCTGGCCTGCCCACCCCCACCCCCACCCCGCGGGGGTCTGGGGGTCGCCCCCCAGATACAAAAACAGACAACCAGGCCCACGCTCTCCGTGGGCACAGGTCGCCTGTTGTCTGTGGCGGGTAGAGGATTCGAACCTCTGAAGCTTTCGCGACGGATTTACAGTCCGCTCCCATTGGCCGCTCGGGCAACCCGCCGGGGTGTCCGGTGTTGCTGGACGTCGGGAACCATACCCAATGGGGCGGGGGGAGTTCCAACGGGTACCCCCTCTGCGCGGCGACCCCCTGGTGGGTGGTGGCGGCGGTACCATCCGTGCCGACCTGACAACCCCGGAACGCGGAGGTGCGAGGCACGTGGCGGACCCGTCATTCGACGTGGTGAGCAAGGTGGACCGGCAGGAGGTGGACAACGCGCTCAACCAGGCGGCGAAGGAGCTGTCCACCCGGTTCGACTTCCGCGGTACCGGGGCCAAGCTCGCCTGGTCCGGCGAGGAGGCGATCGCCTTCGAGGCCGAGACCGAGGAGCGCTGCGCTGCCGCGATCGAGGTCTTCAAGGAGAAGCTGATCAAGCGCGGCATCTCGCAGAAGGCCTTCGACATCGGTGACCCGGCGCTGTCGGGCAAGGTGCACAAGGTGACCGGCAGCCTGGTCCAGGGCATCTCGGCGGAGAAGGCCAAGGAGATCGCCAAGCGGATCCGCGACGAGGGGCCCAAGGGGGTCCAGGCGCAGATCCAGGGCGACCAGCTGCGGGTCTCCGGCAAGAAGAAGGACCACCTGCAGGACGTGATCACCCTGCTCAAGGGCGCCGACTTCGGCATCGCGCTGCAGTTCACGAACTACCGCTGACCGTGCGGGGGGCGGTCAGCCGCCCCCTGCTCCGTCCGTGGACCCTCCGTCACCGTGTCCCGCGTCACTGGTAACCCTGCGTGTAGTAGGGGCGATGCACAGTCGGGGGGTCGCCTTCGGATAGGGGATGTGGGCGTCTCTTACGTGGGTAGCCTCGGATCGGTGAACACGACAGGAGCCGCGATGAAGGGCATCGTCCTTGCCGGGGGTAGTGGGACCCGGTTGCACCCGATCACGCAGGCGGTGTCCAAGCAGCTGCTGCCGGTGTACGACAAGCCGATGATCTACTACCCGCTCTCGGTGCTGATGCTGGCCGGGATCCGGGACATCCTGATCATCTCCACGCCTGCCGACCTGCCGAACTTCCAGCGGCTGCTCGGCGACGGCAGCCAGTTCGGGGTGGCCTTCTCCTACGCCGAGCAGGCGCAGCCCAACGGGCTGGCCGAGGCGTTCATCATCGGCGAGGACTTCGTCGGCGACGACCCGGTGGCGCTGGTGCTCGGCGACAACATCTTCTGGGGCCTGGGGTTCTCCCAGATCATGCAGGCCAACACCACCGACCTCGACGGCGCGGTGCTGTTCGGCTACCCGGTCAAGGACCCGCAGCGCTACGGCGTCGGCGAGGTCGACGGCGACGGCAGGCTGATCTCCATCGAGGAGAAGCCGAAGGCGCCGAGGTCCAACCGGGCGATCACCGGCCTGTACTTCTACGACAACGACGTCATCAAGATCGCCAAGGGCCTCACCCCGTCCGCCCGAGGCGAACTGGAGATCACCGACGTCAACGCCGAATACCTGCGCCAGGGCCGAGCCCGGCTCATCGACCTCGGCCGCGGCTTCGCCTGGCTGGACACCGGCACGCACGACTCGCTGCTGGAGGCGGGCCAGTTCGTACAGGTCCTGGAGCACCGCACCGGCGTGCGCATCGCCTGCCTCGAGGAGATCGCCCTCGACCGCGGCTTCATCAGCGCCGACGAGTGCCACGCCCTCGGCGCCAAACTGGCCAAGTCCGGCTACGGCGAATACGTCATGAGCGTCGCGAAGGCCGCGGGCGCCACCGGCTGAACCGCCGCTCCACCGCGCTGCGATCGACAGCTACTGGCGGAGCGGCCTGCAGGTCATAGCTTGCCTCGCGGAGATCGCCCTCGGCGGCTGAGTTTGGCGGCGGAGCGGGAGTTCACCCGGTAGGGGCTGGGCTACTGCTGCTCCAGTGCCATGCGCTCCAGGCGGGCTATGCGGTCGGCGATCGGGGGGTGCGTCGAGAAGTGCCGGGAGATGCCGTCGCCGGGGCGGAAGGGGTTGGCGATCATCAGGTGGGACTGGGTGGCCACGGCGGGCTCGGGGGCCAGGGGTGCGGCACGGGTGCCCTCGTCGAGTTTGCGCAGCGCTGACGCCAGGGCCAAGGGGTCGCCGGTGAGGCGGGCGCCGGATTCGTCGGCCTGGTACTCGCGGGAGCGGCTGACGGCCATCTGGACGATGGTGGCGGCGATCGGGCCGAGCAGCGCGACCAGCAGCAGGGCCAGCGGGTTCATCCGGTCCTCGTCGTCGCCGTCGCCGAAGATGCCCGCGAACATGGCGAGGTTGGCCAGCAGGCTGACCACGCTGGCCAGCGCGCCCGCGACGCACGAGATGAGGATGTCGCGGTTGTAGACGTGCGAGAGCTCGTGGCCCAGGACTCCGCGCAGTTCGCGCTCGTCGAGCAGCTCCAGCAGGCCGGTGGTGCAGCAGACGGCGGCGGTGCGCGGGTTGCGGCCGGTGGCGAAGGCGTTCGGGGCCTGGGTCGGGCTGATGTAGAGCCGGGGCATGGGCTGGCGGGCGGCCGTGGCCAGCTCGCGCACAATCCGGTACAGAGCGGGCTGCTCGGCCTGCGACACCGGGCGGGCCCGCATCGCGCGCAGCGCCAGCCGGTCGGAGTTGAAGTACGCGTAGCCGTTGATCCCCGCGGCCACCAGCACGCCGATGACCAGGGCGGTCCTGCCGAAGAACGAGCTGATCGCGATGATCAGCCCGGTCATGCCGCCGAGCAGCAGGGCCGTGCGCAGTCCGTTGAAATGCCCGTGCACGCCCGCCTCCTCAGGTCCGGTTGGTCCGCCGGGTTCAACGACCGCACCGGGTGAGAAGTTCCAACCAGACAGTCGATCAGTTGCCGCTTTCGCCCAGCCGCCAGTAGGTCGTCGGCCGGACGCGCTGCCTCGGGTAGCCCCGCTCGTCGAGCAGGTGCGACCGCAGCGCGAGCATCGCCGACCGCTCTCCGGCCAGCCAGACCTCGGGGAGGCCGCCGGGGAGCTCGGCAGCGCGGACCGCGTCGACCAGGACGGTGTTCTGGCCCGCCGGGGCGCCGTCGCGGTGCAGCCAGGTGATGCCGTCGATGGGCTGTTCCTCGGCCGCGTCCGCGACCTCGACGTAGGCCAGCACCCGCTTGTCGCCGGGCAGGGCGGCCAGGATCGCGGCGATCGCCGGGATCGCGGTCTCGTCGCCCGCGAGCAGGTACCAGTCGGCGCCCGGATCGGGCTGGTAGGCGGGCGAGGGGCCGACGAAGATCATCCGGTCGCCGGGCTGGACCCGCTCGGCCCACGCGGAGGCCGGGCCCGAGTCGCCGTGCAGCACGAAGTCGAAGTCGACCTCGTTGCTGACCGGGTCGTGCCTGCGCAGCGTGTAGGTGCGGGTGAGCGGCCGGACCTGGGCCCACAATCCGCGTGCGGACTCCAGGGTCAGCGGCTCGGGGAGCTCGGTGCCCTCGGGGTAGAGGTAGAGCATCACGTTCTGGTCGGTGCCCGCGCCCGCCAGGCCCGCCAGCGACTCGTCCCGCACGGTGACCCTGGCCATGTGCGGGGTGACGCGCTCGACGCGGACGACGGGGACGTGCCAGAGGCGGGTCTCTTGCCTGCGGGAACGCCTGCGGGTTTCGGGGTTCGTGCTCATCACCCCCATCTTCGCGCCCGTGGTCACGGGGGCGCGCAGGGGCTACTGTTCGTTCGAACGAACAAGGAGGTCGCCGTGCTCGGACTCGAGGCCACCGCCCGCGCTCTCGCCGCTGGGGAGACCACGTCTGTCGACCTGACCACCCAGGTACTAGCTGCGATTGGGCAGAGCCAACCGACGCTCAACGCGTTTCGGCTCGTTCGCCAGGCGGCGCTGGATGAGGCCGCAGCCGCCGATTGCCTCTTACGCGAAGGGGCGCGCAAACCCTTGCTAGGCGTTCCCGTTGCCATCAAGGACGACGTCGACATCACTGGGGAGCCCACCGCGTTCGGGTGCGCGGGTGAGTTCCCTGCCGCTAAGGCCGACTGCGCGTTGGTAGGGCGACTGCGGGATGCGGGGGCTGTCATCGTCGGTAAGACCAACACGCCCGAGTTTGGCCAATGGCCGATCACCGAGGGACTCGCGTTCGGCGCTACGCGGAACCCCTGGGACCTCACGCGTACACCCGGCGGATCGTCTGGCGGGTCTGCGGTCGCGGTCGCAGCTGGGTTGGTACCTGCGGCCGTTGGGTCTGATGGAGCCGGTTCGGTTCGGATCCCGGCAGCGTGGACGCATCTTGTGGGGATCAAGCCGCAGCGCGGTCGAGTGTCCAGCCCGGACTTGTTCCACGGCATCACTACAGACGGCGTCTTGGCCCGCAGTGTCGCGGACGCCGCTCTATTGCTGGAAGTTCTTGCCGATGAACCGTTCCGGGACGCGGCCAATGTGGAGCCCGGGCGCCTCCGGATCGGACTGTCGCTGCGCCCTGCCTTCAACGGTGTGCGCGGCGTCGTGCTGGACCCGTTGGTGCGCGCGGCCGTCGTGCGGCTGGCGCGGGTGCTGAGCTCGTTGGGGCACGAGATCGTGGTTGTGAACCCCGATTACGGCCTCATAGGACTCAACTTCCTCCCCCGTTCCCTTGGCGGCGTCCACGACTGGCACAGCCGGGTACCGGATCAAGCGCTGCTTGACCCACGGACGCGCGACAACAGCCGACTCGGCGCACTGCTGCGCGGCCAAGGCTTGCGCGCAGCGAATGCCACTCTGCGTTTGGCACAACGCCGAATCGGGCGGGTATTCGACCGAGTCGACGTCTTACTGACCCCAACGACCGCGACCCTGCCGCTGCCTATAGGCGCCATCGACGGACTACGCGGGTGGCAGACTGACCAAGCAATCGTCAGAGCGTGCCCGTACGCGTGGCCGTGGAACGTCTTGGGTTGGCCGGGGATCAACGTTCCCGCAGGCCTAACGCCACTGCCGGTGGGCGCGCAGTTGCTCGGACCGGCCAACAGCGAACGGAAGCTGATATCCCTTGCCGCGCAACTGGAGTCGGTCGAGCAGTGGGACCAGAGGTGGCCTTCGTGACTAGAGAGCGGATCTTGCGCGCGGTGCTGCGGGTCATCGCCGCGGAGGGCGTCGCGGGCGTGACGAACCGGCGGATCGCGCGAGAGGCGGAGGTATCGCTCGGATCGATCACGTACCACTTCGCCACGCAGTCAAACCTGCTGCGCGAGAGCCTCTTGCTGTTCGTCCACGAAGAAACCACCCGGCTGACCGCGCTGGCCCAGCAACCAGCCACGGTCGAACAAGCGGCCGCCCTGGTCCAGCAGGTGATCGAGAGCCTGCCGTCGGAGTTGGCCCCCTTCGAGCTCTACCTGCACGCCGCCAGGGACCCCTCCCTGCGCGACGCCGCGTCCCGCTGCTTCGCCGCCTACGACGCGTTGGCCCTGACCGTCCTCAAGGCCCTGGGCCTGCCCAACCCAGCCGCCCTCACCGCCCCAGTCGTCGCCCTGGTCGCGGGCATGCAGCTCCGCCGCCTCGCCACGGGCACCACCCCGGAGATCGCCGCCGCGCTGTTGCTCCTGGTCAGCGCGTCGCCGAGCTGAACACCGGGTTCTCCACCGACACCCGGGGCGTGGGAACCTCCTGCGGCTGCTCCACGACGACGGTGCTCTGGAACACCGGTGTCTTCGGCTTCTCGGGGCGTGCGATTACGGTCATGCGTCCTCCTGCGGTTGTTGGCCCGGATGTGCCCAGCGTAGGCCAGGCTGTAACTCCCTCGCGGGAATTGGACCACCGGGGTACGACAATCCGGGGTGGAACCGGGGCGTGGCGCCCCGGTTCCACCCGGTCAGGACCTGCCCTGCCGTCAGGACCCGACGTAGAGCAGCCGGTTCGGCGACCCGGTGCCGACGCCGGTCAGCACCCCCTTCGTCGACCGGTCGATGATCAGCTGCTTCGCCTGCGCCAGGGTCAGGCCGGGGTTGCCCGCCTTGGCGATGGCCAGCGCCCCCGAGGCCAGCGGCGCGGCGAACGAGGTGCCGTACCAGCCGGACTGCACGGCGGTGTCGCTGGACTTGCCCGCTCCGGTGACGTTGGCGCCCGGCGCGAACGCGGTCACGCAGCTGCCGTAGCTCGACGCGTTGGTGCCGGTGTTGCGCGCGTCGGTCTTGGTGGTGGCGCCCATGATGATCGCGCGGGAGTCCTTGGGCGAGTTCCGGCAGTCGCCCTTGTTGAAGTTGCCCGCGATCAGCACCGGCAGCATTCCCCGGTCCACCAGTTTCTTGGCCGCGGCGTCGAGCACGCTGTCGGTGACGCCGTTGGAGCTCTGCAGGCTGATGTTGACGATCGAGCCCGCCGGGGCGTTGAGCGCCGTCCAGTTCATGCCGTCGGCCATGTCCTCGGTGGTGCCGGAGTTGTCGCACTTGAGCACGCGGACGGCCTTGATCTTCGCCTTCTTGGCCACGCCGTAGGTCTTGCCGGCGATGTGGCTGGCGACGAACGTCCCGTGCCCGGCGCAGTCGGTGTTGCCGTTGCCGTCGCTGACGGTGTTGTAGACGCTCGTCGCGCGGCCTTCGAACTCCGAGTGCGTAGTGCGGACGCCGCTGTCCACGACGTAGACGTCGACGCCCGCGCCGGTGCCGTACGGGGTGAAGGTGCCGTTGAGCGGGAGATTGCGCTGGTCGACCCGGTCCACGTGCCACGGGGCAGCCGCGGCGGCGGCCGGGGCGGCCTCCATCCGGTGCACCCGGTTCTCCTGGACGAGGGCCACGGCCGGGTCGCGGCGCAAGCGGTCGAGCGCGGACCGGGACAGGTCCGCGGAGAAGCCGCCGAGGGCGTTGTAGCGCTTGCGCACCGCGACACCCGAGGTGTCGGCGACCGACGCGGTGCCGTCGGTGAACAAGACGATGTAAGTACCCGCCGCGCTTTCGCTCGACGCACCCGCGCTCGCGACTACAGCGGTTGACAATCCGACCGCCAGGACCAGCCCGGTGGCGATGAAACGCATTCGCATGCTCGCTCCAATCGGTACAACTGCAGGGTCGTCGGCGAGCGTATGACTGGGAAAAAGCCTGCGGAACAGACCGGTCGGGGCCCTGGCCAATTCTGTGGCCGAGAGGTCAATATTGTGGCTGGACGCGAGGAGGAACAGTCCCGGTGACAACGGGCCATGAGCTGGCGAAGGCACTGCGGACCGGCCCGTTCGAACTGGCCGTGCAGGCCGCCGTGCGCGCCAGCGGGCTGAGCCTGGACCGGCTCGCGCACCGCCTGGGCACCAGGGGCGTCCGGGTCAGCGCGTCGAGCCTGAGCAACTGGCAGACCGGGCGCAGCAGGCCGGAGCGGGCCGAATCGCTGCACGCCGTGCGGGCCCTGGAGGAGGTCCTCGACCTGCCCCGCGACGCCCTGGTCCAACTGCTCGGACCCCGCCGCCCGCGCGGCCGATGGCTCGACCACGTGCCGGGATCGGTGCACTACGACGCGATCTTCGACGACCACGCCAGGCTGACCAAGATCGTGGCCGAGGCCGAGATGGCCGACCCGCGCCGCTACACCTGGCTCACCGTCGAGGACACCGTGCGCTTCGACGACACCGGCACCCTGCGCGTCATCTCGGTGCGCCTGGTCCTGTCCGCCCTCACCAACGCCGTCGACAGCTGCCTGGTCTTCTACCGCACCGACGACGGCACCCACCCCGCCATCCACCCCGTCGACGGCTGCCGCCTCGGCCGAACCCGCCTCGCCGACGACTACCTGGTCGCCGAACTGCTGCTCGACCACCACCTCAACCGCGGCGACGTGCACCTGCTCGAATTCGACCAGCGCTTCCCCCAAGCCCCGCACCCGGCACCGGTCGACCACTACTACAAAGCCTTCCGAGCCCCCTGCCGGACCTACCTGCTCCGCATAGCCTTCGACCCGGCCGCCGTCCCCATCCGCATGCACTCATTCCAAGCAGACCGCTGGGGCGCCGAACCCACCGAAAGCCGCCCCCTCCCCTGCCAACGAAACCGGGTGACCCACCTCTACGCCGCCAACATAACCCCCGGCGTAGTCGGCGTCCGCTGGGAATGGCACTGAATCCCGCTAGAGCGCAAGGAAAAGGCCCCCACCGGAGAGGCAGGGGCCTTTCACGCGAGCGAAAGCCTCAGCTGATCACGGTCCAGGTGTCCTTGCCGCGCAGAAGCGCGCCCAGGTCCGCGGCCTTGGAGGCCTTGGCGTCGTCTACCTGGGCCCTGGCCTGGTCGTCGTAGGTGGGGCGGGTTACCGAGCGGAAGACGCCGGTGACGGTGTGGCTCAGGTCTTGGGTGGAGAGGCGGGAGAGGGCGAAGGCGAACGATGGGTCGTCGGCGTGGGCGTCGTGGGTGACTAGGGCTTCTTCGCCCACTTCGCTGACCTTGGCGACCTCCAGCGAACCGAAGCCCGCCCGGACCACCCCGTACTCGCCGGACGCGCCGAAGCGGATCGGCTTGCCGTGCTCCAGGGGGATCAGGCGCTGCTCGGCCTGGCCCGGTTCCTTGAGCACGTCGAACGCGCCGTCGTTGAAGATGGGGCAGTTCTGGTAGATCTCGACGAGGGCGGAGCCGCGGTGTTCGGCGGCTTGGCGCAGGACCTCGGTCAGGCCCGCGCGGTCGGAGTCGAGTGCGCGGCCGACGAAGGTGGCCTCGGCGCCCAGGGCCAGGGAGACCGGGTTGAACGGGTAGTCCAGCGAGCCCATCGGGGTGGACTTGGTGACCTTGCCCGGCTCGGAGGTCGGCGAGTACTGGCCCTTGGTGAGCCCGTAGATCCGGTTGTTGAACAGCAGGATCTTGAGGTTCACGTTGCGGCGCAGCGTGTGGATCAGGTGGTTGCCGCCGATGGACAGGGCGTCGCCGTCGCCGGTGACCACCCAGACCGACAGGTCGGGGCGGGCGGTGGCCAGGCCGGTGGCGATGGCCGGGGCGCGGCCGTGGATCGAGTGCATCCCGTAGGTGTTCATGTAGTACGGGAAGCGCGACGAGCAGCCGATGCCGGAGATGAACACGATGTTCTCGCGGCGCAGCCCCAGCGTCGGCAGGAACGACTGGACGGCGTTGAGCACGACGTAGTCGCCGCAGCCGGGGCACCAGCGGACTTCCTGGTCGGACTTGTAGTCCTTGGCCTTCTGCGGTTCATCGGTGGTCGGCACCCCGGCGAGTCCGGGGAGCCCCAAGTCGATCGTGGTCATGCCGCATCGACCCCCTTCACGATGTCGGTGAGCACGTTCTGCAGTTCTTCGGCCTTGAACGGCAGGCCTGCGACCTTGGTGTAGCTGACGACGTCGACCAGGTACTTGGCCCTCAGGAGCAACGCGAGCTGCCCCAGGTTCATTTCCGGCACGACGACCTTGTCGTAAGAGCGCAGAACGTCGCCGAGGTTGGCGGGGAACGGGTTCAGGTTCCGCAGGTGGGCTTGCGCGACCGAGTGGCCGAGCTTGCGCACCCGTCGGCAGGCCGCGCCTATAGGCCCGTAGGACGAGCCCCAGCCCAGCACCAGCACCCGTGCCTTCCCGGACGGGTCGTCGACCCCCAGGTCCGGCACCGGGATGTTGTCGATCTTGGCCTGCCGCAGCCGGACCATGCGGTCGTGGTTGTCGGGCTCGTAGGAGATGTTGCCGGTGCCGTCGGCCTTCTCCAGACCGCCGATGCGGTGCTGCAGGCCAGGGGTACCCGGAACCGCCCACGCGCGCGCCAGCGTCTCCGGGTCGCGCAGGTACGGCCAGAACGCCGACCCGTCCGGCGAGTTGGGCTCGGTGGCGAACTCGACGGTCAGGTCGGGCAGGTCCTCGACGTCGGGGATCAGCCAGGGCTCGGAGCCGTTGGCGACCGCGCCGTCGGACAGCAGCAGCACCGGCGTGCGGTACTTGAGCGCGATGTGCGTGGCTTCCAGCGCCGCGGCGAAGCAGTCGGCGGGCGACTGCGGCGCGACGATCGGCACCGGGGACTCGCCGTTGCGGCCGTACATCGCCTGCAGCAGGTCTGCCTGCTCGGTCTTGGTCGGCAGACCGGTCGACGGGCCACCGCGCTGCACGTCGACAACGAGCAGCGGCAGCTCGGTCATCACACCAAGGCCGATGGTCTCGGACTTAAGCGCGACACCTGGCCCAGAGGTCGAAGTGACGCCTAGAGCGCCGCCGTAGCTTGCACCCAGCGCGGCGCAGATACCCGCGATCTCGTCCTCGGCCTGGAACGTCGTAATGCCGAACTGCTTGTACTTGGACAGCTCGTGCAAGATGTCCGACGCCGGGGTGATCGGGTACGTGCCGAGCAGCACAGGCAGCTTCGACTGCTGCGCGGCGGCGACGATGCCGTAGGCCAACGCCGTGTTGCCGGTGATCTGGCGGTACGTGCCCGGGGCGAGCTTGGCGGGGGCCACCTCGTAGGTGACCGCGAACGCCTCGGTGGTCTCGCCGTAGTAGAAGCCCGCGCGGAACGCCAGGACGTTCGCCTCGGCGATGTCCGGCTTCTTGGCGAACTTCTCGCGCAGGAACCGCTCGGTGCCCTCGGTCGGCCGGTGGTACATCCACGACAGCAGACCCAGCGCGAACATGTTCTTGCAGCGCTCGGCGTCCTTCTTGCCGAGCCCGGTGTCCGCGAGGGCCCCTTGCGTGATCGTCGCCATCGCGACCTGGTGGACCTGGTACCCGGCAAGGGAGTCGTCTTCGAGCGGGTTGGCCGCGTACCCGACCTTCGTCAGGTTCCGCTTGACGAACTCGTCGGTGTTGACGATGAGCGTGCCACCCGCGGGCAGGTCGGCGATGTTGGCCTTGAGCGCGGCCGGGTTCATCGCGACGAGCACGTCCGGCCGGTCGCCCGGGGTGAGGATGTCGTAGTCGGCGAAGTGCACCTGGAAGCTGGAGACACCGGGGATGGTGCCCTGGGGGGCGCGGATCTCCGCGGGGAAGTTGGGCATGGTGGACAGGTCGTTGCCGAAGGCAGCGGCCTCCGAGGTGAAGCGGTCGCCGGTGAGCTGCATGCCGTCACCGGAGTCCCCGGCGAACCGGATCACCACTCGATCGAGTTTGGTGACCGCGGCCGCCCGCGGGGTCCCGGTGGCGGCGGTACCACCGTCCACACCTGTGCTCATGAGCTGCCGAACCCTCTCTCCTGACACCCGGACTGGCTGGTCGTGTCGCGTTCAACGGTAGGCATCGCCGGACCCCGGACCCGTGCAACGCGCTGCAGATCACAGTCCCGCGCGAGACCCCCATCCCAAAGTATCGGGTAAGGGCCTGGTGCGGTCCCAGTTTGAGTGTAACCGGCGGTTACAGTTATCCCGCATGCTGGGCAGGTCGCTGGGATGCCGCGAACAGCCTACGGGGTCGCCGTCGACGAGATCCTGGCCTTCATCGCCGCCAGGAGCTGGGCGAACGCCGGGGCGTCCATCGAGGTCAGCTGGGCGGCGAGCTCGGTCTCGATGGCGTCGTCGTGGCGGGTTTGCGCTGCCGTGGTTCGCAGGGATTGCTTGATGGAGAGCACGAGTTCTTTAGGGGCCCCTGCGGTCGGCGCGGCGAGATCGACAGCGGCCTGGACGAGCGCCTCGTGGTCACCTTCGACCGTGCTCAAAGTCAGCCCGATCCGCCGCGCCTCGGTGGCGTCGACGACGTGCTTGAAGAGGGTCATCGCGGTCGCGGTCTGCGGCCCGACCAACCGCTGCAGCATCCAGGTCATGCCGCCCCCGGGGTGGATGCCCAACTGCAGGAACCGGGCGTCGAACCGCGCCTTGGGACCCGCGATCCGCACATCCGCCGCCAACGCCAGGTTCAACCCCGCGCCCACAGCGGCCCCGCCGACCGCCGCGATCGTCGGCAGCGAGCAGCGCGCGACAGCGAGGAACCCCGCATAGATCCCCCGCAGCCCCTCCTCGCGGGACTCGCCGAGCACGGTCAGGTCGGCCCCGGCGCAGAACGCGGGCGGGGTACCGGTCACCACCAGGGCCGCGATATCCGGGTCGGCCTCACACTCGGCGACCAACTCGGCGAGCCGTGCGGACATGGGCAACGTAAGAGCGTTGCGCCGGTCGGGGTCGTTGAGCGTGATCACTGCGACGCCCTCGCGCCGCTGCAGCAGGACGGTCATGTCCGCGCACCCTAGCGGCTCGTATCCACTCACTGATTGGGCTCCGGCGCGGGCGGGCGCTCCAAGAGGGTGGACAGCACGACAGTCGACACCGTGCGCGAGACCATGTCGACAGCGCGCAGCCGCTCCAGGGCGTCCTCTAGGTGGTGGATGTTGGCGGCGCGCAGGTGCACGATCGCGTCGGCGGAACCGGAGACCGTGTAGGCGGCCACCACCTCGGGCAGCGGCTCGAGGCGCTGGCGGATCCGATCGGGGGACACGTTGCCCTGGCAGTGCACCTCGACGAACGCCTCGGTGCCCCAGCCCAGCGCCTCGGGGTTGACCACGGCGGTGAACCCGCGCAGCACCCCGGTCTCCAGCAGCCGGTCCACCCGCCGCTTCACCGCGGGCGCCGAGAGCGACACGGCCTTCCCGATCTCGGCGTAACTCGACCTCGCGTCGGCCACGAGCTGTGAAATGATTCGCTGATCAATGACGTCCACACGCAACATTCTGCATGCTGATGGGCAGCGAAGCGACATTGATGGTTGCTCCGCGTGCCCTTACATTTCGATCCATGACCTCGGCACCCGTGCGCCAGCCCGCGACCACCCGCCTCGCCACCACGCGGCGGTACCTCATGTGCGAGCCCACGTACTTCGCGGTCGAGTACTCCATCAACCCCTGGATGGACCCCACCCGGCCGGTGAGCACCGAGGGCGCCATCGCCGAGTGGGCGGCCCTGAAGCAGACCTACGAGCGGCTCGGCCACGTGGTGGAGACCATCGCCCCGCAGCCAGGCCTGCCCGACATGGTCTTCTCGGCCAACTCCGGCACGGTGATCGACGGGGTCGTGCTCGGCTCCCGTTTCCGCGCCCCCCAGCGCGCCGCCGAGGCCGACTTCTTCCGCACCTGGTTCCTCGACCACGGCTACCGCGACATCGTGATGCCGGAGAAGATCAACGAGGCCGAGGGCGACCTCACCTGGACCGGCGACCTGTTGCTCGCGGGCACCGGCTTCCGCACCGACCCCGGCGCCCACGCCGAAGCCCAAGAGGTCCTCGGCGTCCCCGTGGTATCCCTGCAGCTGGTCGACCCCCGCTACTACCACCTGGACGTCGCGCTGGTGGTCCTCGCCGAAGCGACCCCCGGCTCCCGAGCCCACATCGCCTACTACCCCGCCGCCTTCTCCCCCGGCACCCAACGCCTCCTGCGCCGCCTCTACCCGGACGCCATCCTGGCCACCGAAGAAGACGCCGCCTGCCTAGGCCTCAACGCCGTCTCCGACGGCCACAACGTCGTCATCGCCAAGGAAGCCACCACCCTGGCCGCCCAACTGGAAGCCCACGGCTACACCACCCACAACGTCGACATCACCGAACTCCGCAAGTCCGGCGGCGGCCCGAAGTGCTGCACGATGGAAATCCGGGGCTGATATAACTACCGGGAGTGAGTTTACGGCCTACCACCCATGGCCCAAAGACCCCTGAAATCCTGCTTTAGGGTTTAAAGGCCGCCAGCCGTATGTAACTGTCCGTCGCTGAATGGGCCTCGGTATGGCCTCCCCGGAACTGTCAAGAAACGGCCGACGGCTCCCGAGCGTGTTCCTCGGGAGCCGTCGGCCTGCGGTTTCGTCGCGTTAGCCAGTCGTCGATCCGGCTGTTGGAGGCGTTCCGCTGGACCATCCAGGCACCTTACGTAGACCTTCAAAATGCACATCGACCGTGTGCCCGGCCCGCCCCGCCACCTCAGCCATGGGCACCCGGCCGCCAAGTGAACACACGCGTACCTAAGGTCGTACGACCGCTTCGCCAACGGCCTCCTTACAGTGCCCAGCGCGATCTCCCGCCCGCTTCCACACGTTGGCGTGGATCGACGGCGTGACCGGCTCGCCTTCTCCTAGCCCCGGAAGAGACGACCGTTCCAGGTCGCGCCGAAACCGTCCAGGCGCTCCCGAAGGATCGCCACGAGCTGGAATAGGATTGGCACCACTCGAACCGCGCCCTCGGCCCGCCGTTTCAGCGCTCATTCCTCCCACCGCTCCACCTGACGGGGTACCGCGGCGGCTGCGAAGCCAGCCGGGATAACACCAGTTCGCCGCCCGACTCCGGCTGCTTGCAGTCCTCCTCCCTGGGCCTGTTCACCTCAGCGGGACACAAGCGCCGCCCCGAAGGCGAACACGTGGGCGGGCCCTTGACCTCGTCCAGCGCGTCTGTCCCGGGAGGGGGATGAGGGGATGGCAGGTGTGGGGGTCGACGTACCATTCCCGTCCCACACCAGCAAGCAATCGGCGGAGATCAACTCGTCTTGCGGTGGCCACCAGACTTGCAGGTAGGTTGCCGCTTTGACCTGCTGCAGCGTCTCGTGCGGGATTAAACCGCAGATCGCGACGAGTAGATGCGGCGCCACCCCCGCGTTGTAGTTCGACGGTGGTGAAGTACTGCACCTCCCAGTCGACGGCGCGGCGCAGGTTCTGCCACCACCGGTCGAACAGGAAGGCGAAGTGCGCCGCACCCCCGCAGCCCAGCGGTAACATCCACCCGTCGACCCACCTCCGCATCGACCACGCCCGGGAGAACCGCACGAAGCCTTATTACTCCCAAGTTCCTTGACGACCTGAAGCCACCGGCACGAATCGACGACGTTCCAGCGATAGAGTCGATATTATCGATCTCCATCCCCTGGTCGAAGGTATCATTGTCGAGGCTATCGCGGATCTATTGGGCGTAGTCGATGAGGGATTCCAGTTCTTCAGCCAGGGTATGGCACGTAAGGCCAGTGCCCGCTCGGCGACTTGGCCATCACCCCAGCTATCGCGTGCGGCAGCCTGGCCAGGTTATGCTGATCAACACCGTGCGGTTCGACTGTTAGGAGGACGAGTCATCGACGTATCCCGAATACGAGCACGACATCGGCACAGATGACGGCTACCAAATCAACCCTCTCTTGCTGTCAGCGCACCAAATGCTCGTACCGACGAACCTGCTCAATGAGAGGACTAAGTGAATTGTCCTCAGGGCGGCTGAGGCCACTACACCACTGCAGGGCCGTAATTGGGGCTGGCATGCTGGCCGCAACTCGCTGGATAGCGGCAACCAACGCGTCTATCCCGCCGAAGGTTCTAGCCTCTACGTTTAGATCGTGGAGGTATTGCTTCGGGTAGAGGTATTCGCCCAGAAACGGTGAGCGAGGGGCGCAGGTCAATGCCTCAACTTCGGCCAACAGATCGACGGTTCCGTCAAATTCTCCCACGTTTTCGTAGATCAGCTTTGCGTTGTAAGCCAGAAGATGCAGTGCTCGCGTGATGTTCGCGGGCGTCAACCTCGACCTAGGTCGATCCGAAAGCGAAACCTGGGCGGCCCAGTATGCAGTTGCCCAGTGCCCAGCCGCGCTGAGTGCGGTTGCCAGTTCCCCCCAAGCCGAGCGAGTGTGCTGGGATTCAACCCAAGCAGAGGGATCATCGAGCAAGGCGGCCCTGACCTCCCAGACTTCAGTGAGAGCCTGGGCTGGCTTCTTCAATGTGCGCAGAGTGTGGGAAAGCGCGACCCAAGCACCCATGTGTCGATGAGACACATTACAAGCCGTACGACACAATTGCAGCGCAAGCGGCCCGATCAAATCATGCGAAAGGCCGCTGCGCATCAGTCGATGCCCCAGATCCAACAACCGGCCGAAACCATCCCGAAAACCAAACTGCTCGCCCATAGCGCCGATGTCATGCAGAAACTTGTCGAGGCTTGTTTCCACCCGCAAGTCAGATTCGTCATCGAGGGCGAGCTCGAGCAGAGCCTTCGAGATCATCGGATGCCTCGAGAAGAACTCCGATGACGAACTACCGAGGAAGAATTCCCGTTTCATCGGCACTTCAACCTTTGGCCGCAGCTCGGATTCTAGAATGCCTAGGAACTGGGCAACCACATCTCTCGGCACGCCTTCAATTTCGCTGACATCCACAGCAGCAAGCACAACAAGGAAATCTGCCAGAGTGATCTTTGGCAGCTCCGGATAAATAGTGTCCAGCTTGGCCACCAGAGAGGCCAGCCTGGAACGCAAGCTCTCCGAGTCGAACCGAACGGAGATGACGCCGCCCATAAAGGCTTGTCGACCACCAGAAGCACTACTGGCGTCGAGCACATTCTTCGCAATCTCCTGAACACTTTTACCGCGGATCAATACTGGCCGACTCGAGGAGCAGTTGATCCAGTTCTCCGCCAGCACCCGAGCGTCGGCGGGTTCGACCGTCCGCAGATTCACCGGAGTCAGGACGCGAAATGAGGGTTCCAGCCTGCTGGAGACGCTGAACTTCCATCTCAGTCGATCACGTTCAGCGTTCCAGTCCACGTCCCGGCTCGCCAAGAGAAAATGGACAAAGACGTCCTCTTCGTGAAGCTTCGTTCTGGCGAACTCGTCGATATCAGAAAGTAGACACTCGGCCTCGTCGGAAACGATCAAGAATTGCGATTGCCTCGCTTGCATCGCCTCGATGACGTCCGGAGTGAGTCGGGCATCCGGCCTGTTTCGCCAGTAGAGCGTCTCGAAAACGCCGTCCTTCAACAGCGTCACTGCGGCCTGCATGAGTACAGTGGACTTGCCATCACCGGTGGCCCCTGCGATCCGGAGCAGCACACTTCGGTCCTCTAGATCGCGATTGGAGAACTCCTGCACGACTTTGTGCACAGCGGGTCGAGCTTTCAAATTGGGGTGACACACGTCCTTCCAGTCGGGCTGAGCACCGTCGAAGAAGTGCACGAGGTCAGAACGCACTTTAGTGTCGACAAAAGACTGCGCGGTCTTGCGAACCCATCCCCGCAAGGGCGAAGTCGACTCCGTCCCAGGGTTCACATAAATGTTCCCGAACGCTTGATAGTTTGTGGATCCCGTTCCACCGTGCTGCTCTTGACGAGGCTCCATATACTAGGACTTTCTGCGCTTACTCTCGACCGGGTCAACTTTGATGTTGCCACCTGCCTGATAGTTGACGGAATCACGACCACCGACCTGTTTCTGGACGATGACCGGTTTCGCCTCCGCCGGTTCTAGATCGTCAACCGCCACGAGAAAGCTGCCAATCATAGCCAGAGCTCCGAAAAAAAGAACGGCGACCCCGAGAATTCCCGGCCAATGCCAGAAGCTTCGCGACGCGTCCTGAAGACTGTAGATCAGGTAGCCAACACACAACGACCCACCCACACCCGAGAGGGTCGATCCGAGAGGCATAAGTCGCTTGTGCCATGTCGCCATGCAGAGAGTGTACTCGAACCGATATCCTTCGGCAAAGACCTTCACAATCAGAGAGCGCTTCCGGCCTGCCATGGGCTGGAGAAGTGGCGAAGCTCTTGGTAGATGACTTCTCGATGAGAGCAAGGCCATCGGCAGGAGCTTCGTGTACTTGTTCATCCGTCAGCATATTGACCTGTCCAGTTGGCATCCGCAGTTCTTCGCTCGGGAGCTGTCCGGCACCGGACCTGACCCACGCTGCACACGTCGCCACATGCAACGCCTATTTATCCGCGACGCCAGCCTGCTACGCATCGACCACATCGCCGCCGACCGCACTACTCAGGAAACACAAGCGACACGGAATGAACGCCCTACTCCTCGCACACCTGGACGGACTGCCCTGGACCTCACCGCGCTGCCGGGAGCGGCGCACGACCTGACTGAGACCCGACCCCATGGCATTGTCGACGCCCTGACCGCTGCAGGCGTCCCATGCTGGGCGGCCAATGCCTGCCAACGAGCGGACGGTCCGATCCGCGTCCCATATCAGTGGCAACCCTCTCACCCAGTCAGCAGGCGGACGACCGCCCCCACGCCCTGGCAAACAAGCCGTACCAACCCTCAAACTGGCGACTTGCTAGACGAAGCGCTGGCTGGCCGCTCGACTCCCGCCGTTTTCGTGGGCGATTCGGTATCCGACCTGCACGCCGCGAAGGCGGCCGCAGTCCCGTTCATCGGCTACGCCAACAAGCTGGGCAAAATCACCAGCCTGGCCCGCTCAGCGGCCGTGACGACATCCATGGACTGCTGTCTGAAATGATCATGAACTAGGGTTCGCTGGTTTCTTCGGCGTTCCAGGGGGTGAAGCCCGCGCGTTCGGCGTCGGTGGGGGTGCGGAACCAGACTGTGGCTGTGGTGGTGCTGTAGTGGGGGGACTCGGTGGTGTGGAAGACGCCGTGGATTCCTTTGACGGTGTAGTCCGTGGAGGGGGCTAGGCCGTCTGGGCCCGCGGGGGCGGCTGGGCCTTCGAAGGCGTTGTCGAGGGTGCCGGAGACGCCGGTGTAGTCGTCGTCTCGGGATTGGAGGGGGATTCTGACTGCGGGGGTGGGGAGAACCCAGGGGGGTTGGGGGGCGAGCCTGCGGGAGAGGTAGACCCAGGTCAGGACCACACCAGCCAGGAACGACAGCACGCACCACAGAACCGGTCGCCTCACCGGATGCCTCCTCGCGCCGCCGTCTGACCGCCACCGGGGTCGCGGTCGTCCGTAGCCAGAGATCCCTTGTATCACTCTGGGTGGACAGCTGCCACCTAGGCGCGGCCGGACGGTGCGCTACCCGGCACCATCGGGTGACGCCTGGTCAGGCGAGGGGGCGGAAACCGACCCGTTCGGCGTCGGCGACCGAGCGGAACCACACCTCGGCGACCGTGCGGTCGAACTTCGCCGACTCCGGGGCGCAGTAGCGCAGCGCGGTCACGCTGGCCTTGATCGTGTACTCGCTCGACGGGGAGCGGCCGCCGGGCAGCGGCATGGCCGAGCCGGGGCCGAACGGGCCGGGGGGCACGAACGGGTCCATCCCGGTCGGCGACTGCTGCAGCGTGCGGGCGCCGCGCAACCGGTTCGGCGGGGGCGGCGGGGCCTGCTTGGCCTCCGACAGGTCCGCGGGCAGGATCGGCTCGAACAGGGAGCGCTCGCGGTCCGGGGTGGTCTGCAGCGCGGGCTCCGGCTCGGGGACCACCGGCGCGGGCGCCGGGGTGGTGGCAGTGGCGGTGGCGGTCTGCACGCCGAAGGGGAATCGGTTCTGCGGCTTGGACGGGATCCGCTTGGGCAACACGCTCGAGTTCCTTTCCGGCGTCGCCTGCCCGTAGGCCGGGGTCGGCTCGATCGGCTGCTGGAACCCCGGTGGGTCGGTCACCGCCGTCGAGGGGTCGGTGTACCCGGAGTCCAGGGCCGCGTGGGCGGGCTGGCGCTCTGGCTCGGTATCCGGCTCGAAGACCGGTTCCACCTCGACCGGCTCGTCGCGCACCACCGGCACGAACTGGGTGGCGTCGACCTGCAGCAGCGCGGGCTCCTCGACCGGCCGCTCGTCGTCGTAGCGCTCCTGCTCGACGACCGGGTCCTGGTAGCGGTCCTCGGTCAACTCGCCCCTGGCGGCGTGGTCGCCGTAGCCGTCGACCTCGTGGGGGTCGAGGTAGCCGGTGCGGTCGTAGTCCGGCTCGCCGTCGAGGTCGTCGACGAGCGCGGCGTCGTCGTCGACCCGGGTGCGCGCGGGCACGTCGTCGGCGTAGTCGTCAGCGGACTTGCCCTCGTCGAGACTGCGGATCAGCTCGGCCGGGATCGGCGTGGTGTGCTGGGTGAAGATCGTGCCGGTCTCGTCGGAGCGCTCGTACTCGTCGTCGCCGCGATCGGCCAGGTACTCGGGCTCGTCTTCGTCAGCACGGTCGTCGGCAGCGCGGTCATCGACAGAGCGGTCGTCATCATCGGCGACGCGGTCATCGCCAGGGCGGTCGGTCTCGTCGAGGTCGTCGACCAGGCGGTCACCGGGGGCGCGGTCGCCGAACCAGTCGCGCTCTGGGTCGGCCTCGGCGTCGTCGCGGTAGTCCTCACCGCGCTGCTCTTCGCGGTAGTCCTCGCCGTGCTCGGTGGCGGGCGGGATGTACTGGGTCAGCTCCGCGGCGGTCTCGGGCTCCGGTTCGCGGTCCCAGTCCCGCTCGCCCGCCGGGGCGACCTCGTCGCGCTCGTCGAGGTCGTCCCGGTCGTCCCGGTCGACGTGCTCATCGCGGTCATCGCGCCGGTCGAGATCGTCGTGGTGCTCGTCGTGGTCGTCGTGGTGCTCGTGCGGGGCGGGCGCGGGCAGCGCGCGCAGCCCGTCCTCGTCCTCGTCCGACAGGGTCAGCAGACCGCGGCGGATCGACTCCTCGCCCTCCTTGGCGGGCCGCTGCGGCTGGACGTAGCCAGGGCCGTCGCGGGAGTCGCCGAACCCGGGGACCAGCGCGGCGGAGGTGTACCCGCTGTCCTCGGCGGCCAGCCGGGACTCGCGCTTGCGGACCGCGGTGAGCCGGTCCTGCAGTTCGGTGACGCGCTTGCGGGCGGGCAGGGCGATCAGGACCCAGCACAGCGCCGCGCCGACCAGGAAACCGGCGAGGCTGTAGACCCACACCTGCCCGAAGAACGGCATCGCCGAAGTCTCCCTCCCGGTCGCGTCAGGTCAGACGCGGCATACGGTTGTCCAAGCCTAGGGGAGGTTACTGCGACGCGTCGGACCACCGGCGGCATGCCGCGCAATTAGCCGCTACGTCACAGTTCGGTACCCAGAACTATGCCTCATCGGGTTCGGGCGACTACATAACGTGTCAGTAGCTCCAGTGCGTCGCGGGCGGCGCACCCGGGCAGAGCAGCGAGCTCGGCGTGCGCGCGGTCGGCGTAGGACTCCAGGGTCCGCAGCGCGCGGTCCAGACCACTCGACCGGCGAAGCAGCTCCAGCGCCTCGTCGACCTCCGCGTCGTCGGTGATCGGCCCGGCCAGCAGCTGCGCCAGCCTCGGCTCGGTGCCGTCGGCGAGCGCGTAGAGCATCGGCAGCGTGCGCACGCCCTCGCGCAGGTCGGTCCCCGGCGTCTTGCCGGACTCGGTGGCGGGCGAGGCGATGTCGATGACGTCGTCGGAGATCTGGAAGGCGGCGCCGATGATGTCGCCGAAGCGGCACAGCGCGTGCACCTCGGCCTGCGTCGCGCCGGAGAACATGCCGCCGAAGCGGCCCGCGGTGGCGATCAGCGAGCCGGTCTTCTGCGTGATCACCGACAGGTAGTGCTTGATCGGGTCGGCGTCGCCGGGGCCGACGGTCTCGCGCATCTGCCCGGTGACCAGCTCGCGCATGGTCTCCGCGATCACCCTGGTCGCGTCGGCGCCGAGGTCGGCGACCAGCATCGAGGCGTGCGCGAACAGGAAGTCGCCGGTCAGGATGGCCACCGAGTTGTTCCACCTGGCGTTGGCGCTGGCGTCGCCGCGGCGCATGGTGGCCTCGTCCATCACGTCGTCGTGGTAGAGCGTGGCCAGGTGCACCAGCTCCACCGCGGCGGCCGCGGCGATCACCTTGTCGGTGCCGCCGTCGTTGAACTGGGCCGACAGCAGCGTGAACAGCGGCCGGAACCGCTTGCCGCCCGCCTTCACCAGGTGCAGCGCCGCCTCGTCGACGAACTCGAAGTCGCTGTGCACCACCTCGCGCAGCAGCGACTCGACCTTGGCCAGCCCGTCGGTGACGGCACTCACCAGCACCGGGTCGGCGTCGTCGAGCCCCAGGAACGCGGGGATGCCGGAGTTCTCGGTGGTGGTCACGGCGGCGGCACTCCTGATCAGCTGTGGCTGTGGAGTGCCGAGCCTACTTGGCATTCACGGCCAACCCCCGTGGATGTCTTGAAGGCCACCCCCGCGTGCGCGGGAGTGGCCTTCAAGGGGGACAACCGATCTTGGGTTACCGGATGGCGAACACGCCGCTGGAAGCCCAGTCCAGCGCGAAGGCCGGGGCGACGCCCAGCAGCAGCGTGACGATGACGCCGAGGGTGATCGCCGCCGTGGTGAACGCGCCGGGCACGGTGACCGTGGGGCCGTCGGCGGCCGGTTCGCTGAAGTACATCAGCACGATCACCCGCAGGTAGAAGAACGCCGCGACCGCCGAGGCGATCAGCGCGACGACGACCAGCGGCGCCATGCCGTCGGCAAGCGCGGCCTCGAACACCACGAACTTGCCGACGAACCCGCTGGTGAGCGGGATACCGGCGAGCGCGAGCAGCAGGAAGGTGAACACCCCGGCCAGCAGCGGCGAGCGCTTGGCCAACCCGGCCCACTGCGACAGGTGCGTCGCCTCGCCGGAGGAGTCGCGGACCAGGCTGATCACGCCGAAGGTGGCGATCGTGGTGAAGCCGTAGGTCAGCAGGTAGAACAGGGTGCTCGACAGGCCCTTCTCGGTCAGCGCGATGGAGCCGATGAGCAGGAAGCCCGCGTGCGCCACCGAGGAGTAGGCGATCATCCGCTTGACGTCGGTCTGGGTGAGGCCGAGCACGGCGCCGATGACCATGGAGACGATCGCGACGCCCCAGAGCACCCCGCGCCACTCCCACTGGGTCGACTCCAGCGCGACCTGCAGCACGCGCAGGATCCCGCCGAACGCGGCGACCTTGGTGCAGGCGGCCATGAACGCGGTGACCGGGGTGGGCGCGCCCTGGTAGACGTCCGGGGTCCAGGTGTGGAACGGACCGACGGCCGCCTTGAACAGCAGGCCGACCACCAGCAGGCCCATGCCCGCGAACAGCAGCGTGTCGGAGCGGTCGCTGCCCGCCGCGGCCTCGGCGATGTCGGAGAGCCGCACCGAACCCGCGTAGCCGTAGAGCAGCGCGACGCCGTAGAGGAAGAACGCCGAGGCGAACGCGCCGAGCAGGAAGTACTTGACCGCCGCTTCCTGCGAGAGCAGGCGGCGGCGGCGGGCGAGGCCGCACATCAGGTACAGCGGCAGCGACAGCACTTCCAGCGCCACGAACATGGTCAGCAGGTCGTTGGCCGAGCAGAAGACCATCATGCCGCCGAGCGCGAACAGCGTCAGCGGGAAGACCTCGGTCTGCATCCCGGTGGAGGCCACCTGGGCGCGGTCCTGGATGGTGCCCGGCCGGATCGCCGCGCTGGCCACGAACGCGCCGCCCGGTTCCACCGAGCGGTCGGCGATCAGCAACACCGCGCCGAGCGAGAGCGCCAGCAGCGTGCCCCACAGGAACAGCGCGGGCCGGTCGACGGCGAGCGTGCCGAACATCGCGGTCTCGCCAGCGGCAGGCGCGTCGGCCACGTAGGTGACCAGCTTGATCCCCGCGGCCGCGATGGTCAGCAGCGACAGGGCGACCTGGGCGGGCCAGCGCAGGTGCTTGGGCAGCAGCGCCTCGAACAGCACGCTGAGGCAGGCCGCGCCGAGCACGATCAGGATCGGCCAGATCGCCGACACCGGGGGCGCCTCGACCTTGGGCGGCGCTGGTGGCTCCTGCGCGAGCAGGAGCACGGAGGACATCACCGACACTGCAACTGCCTCTCTCCGGACTGGACCGGGTCGACCAGGGCCGCCTGGCACATCGTGGCGTCCACGGTCGGGGTCACGACGTCGAGCACGGGCTTCGGGTAGAGCCCGAGGCCGACGATCAGCAGGACCAGCGGTGCCAGCACCAGCTTCTCCCGCCCGTTGAGGTCGGCGATGGCCCGCTTGGCGCCGATCTCGGGGTCGATCATGGTGCCCGGCCCGCCAGCGGCGCCGACCAGCGCGGTGCCGCGCAGCGGGCCCTGCATGATCCGCTGGTAGAGCCAGAGCACGTAGAGCGCGGCGAGCACCATGCCGACGGTGGCGATGATCGTGTAGACCGGGGCGTTGGGGAACGACCCGATGAGCACCAGGAACTCGCTGATGAAGGAGTTCGTGCCCGGCAACGACATCGAGCTGAGCCCGGCGATGAGCAGCATGGCCGCCAGCACCGGGGTCAGCTTGGCCATGCCGCCGTAGTCGGCGACCCTGGTGGAGCCGCCCCTGGCGATCACCATGCCGACGACCAGGATCAGCATGCCGGTGGCGATGCTGTGGTTGACCATGTAGGTCACCGAGCCGACCATCGCCTGCGAGCTGAACGCGAAGATGCCCAGCGCGATGAAGCCGAAGTGGGCGATCGACACGTAGGCCAGGAACCGCTTCATGTCCCGCTGGCCGGTGGCCAGCATCGACCCGTAGATCACCCCGACCACGGCCAGCACCAGCACCAGCGGCGCGAGTTCCTTGCTGGCCAACGGGAACATCGGCAGCAGGTAGCGCAGGAAGCCGAAGGTGCCGACCTTGTCGAGGATGCCGACCAGCAGCACCGCGACACCGATCGGCGCCTCGGCGGTGGCGTCGGGCAGCCAGGTGTGCAGCGGCACCAGCGGCGCCTTCACCGCGAAGGCGATGAAGAAGCCGAGGAACAGCCAGATCTGCGTCTCCAGCGGCGCCTTGCTCACCACCGAGGTCAGCTCGGACCAGTCGAAGGTGCTCTTGCCCAGTTCCTCGCCAGCCAGCACGTAGCAGCCGATGACCGAGGCCAGCATGATCAGGCCGCCGAGGAAGGAGTACAGGAAGAACTTGACCGCCGCGTACTGCCTGCGCGCCCCGCCGTAGGAGCCGATCAGGAAGTACATCGGGATCAGCATGATCTCGAACAGCACGTAGAACAGGAACACGTCGGTCGCGGCGAACACCCCGACGGTCAGCGCCTGCTCCAGCAGGATCAGCGCGAAGAAGCCGCCCTTGGTGCGACCCTCCGGCACCTTGTCCGCCCAGCCGGCGCCGATCACCAGCGGCACCAGCAGGCCGATGACCGCGATCATCACCAGCGCGATGCCGTCGACGGCGAAGGAGATGTGCACGCCGAAGGACGGGATCCAGTCCAGCGAGAAGCCCTGCTGGAGCCGGGCGCCGCCCGGCTCGAACTGGACCCAGGCCACGATCCCGATGACGAACTCGACGAGGGAGAACGCCAGCGCCGCCAGCTTGGCGACCCGGTCGTTGCCGCGCAGGGCGACCACGACGGCGGCGCCGACCAGCGGCAGCAGCAGCAACGCCGCCAGCAGCCAGTTCCCGGTCGAGGATGGGGTGATCATGCGAACCTCACCATCAGCAGTGCGGCGATCACCAGGATCGACCCGCCGAGCATGGACAGCGCGTACGAGCGGACGAAGCCGGTCTGCAGCCTGCGCAGTCGGCCGGAGCTACCGCCCAGGCCCGCCGCGATGCCGTTGACCACGCCGTCGACGCCGCGGTTGTCGACGAACACCAGGAACCTGGTGAGCCAGACGCCGGGGCGGGCGAACAGCGCCTCGTTGAGGTGGTTGCCGTAGAGGTCGGCCCGGGCGGCGCGCACCGGCCACGACACCCGCTGCGGCCGGGTGACCGGCTGCTCGCGGCGACCGAAGATGGCGAACGCGATGGCCGCGCCGATCGCGGAGATGCCGACGGTCAGGATCGAGACCGCGGTGTGCGACAGCGGACCGTGCACCTCGGCGAGTTCGCCGACCGAGGGCTCCAGCCAGCCGGGCAGCATCCCGGACAGCACCGCGCCCGCGCCGACCGAGCCGACCGCCAGGACGATCATCGGCAGCGTCATGGTCCAGCCGGACTCGTGCGGGTGGTAGGCCCGACCGTCCTCGGACTTGAGGTTGGTCCACCGGGCCTTGCCCAGGAACACCAGGATCAGCAGGCGGGTCATGTAGAACGCGGTCAGCCCGGCGCCGAAGAGCGCGATGCCGCCGAAGACCCAGCCGCGGCTGCCACCGGCGCTGAACGCGGCGCTGATGATGGCGTCCTTGGAGAAGTAGCCGGACAGGAACGGGAAGCCGATCAGCGCGAGGTAGCCCAGCGTCCAGGTGATGAAGGTGATCGGCATCTTCTTGGCCAGCCCGCCGAGGCGGCGGATGTCGCCCTCGTCGTTCATCCCGTGCATCACCGAACCGGCGCCGAGGAACAGCCCCGCCTTGAAGAAGCCGTGGGTGAGCAGGTGCAGGATGCCCAGCGCGTACCCGGCCGGGCCGAGGCCGACGGCCAGGATCATGTACCCGATCTGGCTGACCGTGGAGTAGGCCAGCACCTTCTTGAAGTCGTCGTAGGCGCAGCCGATCACGCAGCCGATCAGCAGCGTGATCGCACCGATGATCATCACGACGAACCGCGCGTCCTCGGCCTGCGGCAGCGAGTACAGCGGGCTGGAGCGGGCGATCAGGTACACGCCCGCGGTCACCATCGTCGCCGCGTGGATCAGCGCCGACACCGGGGTCGGGCCCGCCATGGCGTCCGGGAGCCAGGCCTGCAGCGGGAACTGGCCGGACTTACCGCAGGCGCCCAGCAGCAGCAGGATGCCGATGGCCACCACGACGCCGGTGGACTGGTTGCCGATCTCGGCGAACACCACGTCGTAGGAGGTGCTGCCCATGTGCTTGAACATCAGGAAGATCGCCAGCGCCAGGCCGACGTCGCCGACCCGGTTCATCAGGAACGCCTTCTTCGCCGCCGTGGCCGCGAAGTCCTTGCCCTGGTACCAGCCGATCAGCAGGTAGGAGGCAAGACCGACGCCCTCCCAGCCGAAGTACAGGGTCACGAAGCTGTTGCCCAGCACCAGCAGCAGCATCGCGGAGACGAACAGGTTCAGGTAGGCGAAGAACCGCCGCCGGTCCCGGTCGTCGGACATGTAGCCGATCGAGTAGATGTGGATCAGCGACCCGACACCGGTGATCAGCAGCACGAAGGTCAGCGACAGCGGGTCCAGCCGCAGTCCCAGGTCCACGCTGAGGCTGTTGACCGAGATCCAGTCGAACAGGTGCAGGTTGCGCGTGCGGTCGTCGGCAGCCAACGAGGTGGTGTCGAAGAACAGCAGCAGGCCGTAGCCGAACGCGCCGATGACCGTGGCGCTACCGAGCAGGTGTCCCCACTTGTCGGTGCGCTTGCCGCCGATGAGCAGCACAGCGGCACCGGCGGCGGGCAGCACGAGCAGCAGCCAGGCCAGGTTGGCGACCCCGGATGCCTGCTGTGCCCCGTCCGCGAGGGTGCCCGCGAGGTTGATGGTTCCCGTCACCGGAGGTTCCCCTTAGTACTTCAGCAGGTTGGAGTCGTCGACCGACGCGGTCCGGCGGGTCCGGAAGATCGACATGATGATGGCCAGACCGACCACGACCTCGGCAGCGGCGACCACCATGACGAAGAACGCCATGATCTGGCCGTCGAGGCTGCCGTTGATCCGCGAGAACGTCACCAGCGACAGGTTCACCGCGTTGAGCATCAGCTCGATGCACATGAACACCACGATGGCGTTGCGGCGCACCAGCACGCCGACGGCGCCGATGGTGAACAGCAGCGCGGACAGCAGCAGGTAGTACGTCGGGGTCACGACTCCTCCTTGCCTGGGGCGAGCGCGCGGGCGTCGGGGCCGGGCAGGGCGCCTGCGACCGCCTTGCGCTCCTGGTCGAGCTTCTCCGACGCGGTGGCGTCGATGAGCCGCGACAGCGACTCCTCGGCCACCGAACCGTCGGGCAGCAGCGCCGGGGTGGCCACCGAGTTGGAGGTGGCGAACACGCCGGGGCCGGGCAGCGGCGACGGGCGGTCGTGCTCACCGCGGAAGCGGGCCTCGACCAGTTCCTTCTGCGTCTTGCGGCCGCGCACGTGCCGGTCGACGTAGCCGAGCACCATCGCGCCGACGGCCGCGACGATCAGCAGCGCCGAGGTCAGCTCGAACGGGAAGACGTAGTCGGTGAACAGCTTCAGGCCGATGTTGGCGACGTTGCCGTCACCGCCGTTGGCCTGCTCACCGGCCAGGCCCAGCGGCCGGACCTCGGTGAGCGCGCGGGCCACCGCGGCCACGATGAGCACCGCGAGGCCGACGCCGAGCACGGTGGCCCACATCCGCTGCCCGCGCAGCACCTCGACCACCGAGTCCGAGGAGTCGCGGCCGACGAGCATCAGCACGAACAGGAACAGCATCATGATCGCGCCGGTGTAGACGATGATCTGCACGAACCCGAGGAACGGGCCCTGCTGGACCATGTACATCACGCCGAGGCTGAGCATGGTCAGCACCAGGAACAGCGCCGAGTGCACGGCGTTGCGGGCGAAGATCATGCCGAGGCCACCGGCGAGCGCGAGCGGGCCGAGCACCCAGAACGAGATCGCCTCACCGGTGGTGACGTGCGTGGCCGCCTCCTGGGCCAGCAGCAGTGCGCTCACTTGGCCGCCTCCGCGTTGCGGGCCAGCTGCGGGCCGTTGACGTAGTAGTCCTGCTCGTTGTCACCGAGGCGCATCGGGTGCGGCGGCTGCTCCATGCCCGGCAGCAGCGGCGCGAGCAGCTGCTCCTTGGTGTAGATCAGCCGCTGCCGGTCGTCGTCGGCGAGCTCGAAGTCGTTGAGCATGGTCAGCGACCGGGTCGGGCAGGCCTCGATGCACAGGCCGCAGCCGATGCAGCGCAGGTAGTTGATCTGGTAGTCGGCGCCGTAGCGCTCACCGGGGGAGTAGCGGTCCTCGTCGGTGTTGTCGCCGCCCTCGACGAAGATCGCGTCGGCCGGGCAGGCCCAGGCGCACAGCTCGCAGCCGACGCACTTCTCCAGCCCGTCCGGGTGCCGGTTGAGCTGGTGGCGGCCGTGGTAGCGCGGCGCGGTGCCGGGGAAGTTCTCCGGGTACTCCTCGGTGACGACCTTCTTGAACATCGTCGAGAAGGTGACCCCGAAGCCCTTCAGGGGGTCGAAGATGCTCACTGCTCAGTCTCCTTCTGCGCGCCGCTGCCCGCGTCCGAGCTGACGCCAGCGCCGACCGCGGCCTTCTCCCGCCTGCGGCGGACCTTCGGCTTGAGGTCGGCCTTGTTCGGGACCTTGAGGTCCAGCGGCGGCACCGGGTACCCGCCGCCGGTGACCGGAACGGCCTGGCCGTCGGTGCGCGGTGCCCGCTCCGGCAGCAGGAAGACCACGCCGATGAGCACCACCAGCACGATGCCGCCGGTGATCAGGATGGTGCTGGTCGGGATCTCGTTCTGGTTGCGGAACGCGCGCAGCGCCACCACCAGCACGATCCACACCAGGTTGGCGGGAACCAGGATCTTCCAGCCGAGCCGCATGAACTGGTCGTAGCGCAACCGCGGCAGCGTGCCGCGCAGCCAGATGAAGACGAACAGGAACAGCCACGTCTTGCCGAAGAACCACAGCAGCGGCCACCAGCCGGTGTTGAAGTAGTTCGCGTCGATCAGCGAGATCGGCCACGGCGCCATGTACCCGCCGAGGAACAGCGTGGTGCAGAACGCCGAGACGATCACCATGTTGACGTACTCGGCGAGGAAGAACAGCGCGAACTTCATCGAGCTGTACTCGGTGTGGAAGCCGCCGACGAGCTCGGACTCGGCCTCCGGCAGGTCGAACGGCGCCCGGTTGGTCTCCCCGATCATCGACACGAAGTAGATGAGGAAGCTGGGGATCAGCAGGTAGAAGTACCAACCGCTGGCTTGTTTGTCGACGATGTCGCCGGTGGACAGCGAGCCGGAGTAGAGGATGACGGCCACGATGGACAGTCCCATCGCGATCTCGTAGGAGATCACCTGCGCCGCCGAGCGCAGACCACCGAGCAGCGGGTACGGCGAGCCGGAGGCCCAGCCCGCGAGCACGATGCCGTAGACGCCCATCGACGAGCAGGCCAGCACCACCAGCACGCCGACCGGCAGGTCGACCAGCTGCAGCACGGTGCGCTCACCGAAGATCGAGACCTCCGGGCCGAACGGGATCACCGAGAAGGCCAGGAACGCCGGGATGGTGGACATGATCGGGGCCAGGAAGTAGACCTTCCTGTCCGCGGTGTCCGGGATGATCTGCTCCTTGAACGGGAGCTTGATCGCGTCGGCGATGGACTGGAACCAGCCGTTGGGGCCGACCCGGTTGGGGCCGGGGCGGTGCTGCATCCTGGCGACGATCTTGCGCTCCAGGATGATCATCGCCATGGTCGCCAGCGCGCCGAGCAGCAGCAGCGCCACCGCCTTGATCAGGATCAGCCAGATCGGGTCGTCGGCCAGGAGTTGGGCCCTGGTCATGAATTGCCTCCAGTCACCGTCACCACGGCGCCGTGACCGGCCCCGAGGGTCCTGCGCACGGTCGAGCCAGCCGAGTTGCCCGGCAGCCAGACCACGCCGTCGGGCAGGTCGGCGATCTGGACCGGCACGGTCACCGAGCCGCGGTCGGTGGCGACCGTCGCGGTCGTGGCCACGCCGAGGTCGGTCGCCGTCTTGAGCGAGAGCCGGGCGTAGACCGGGCGCGCGGTGCCAGCCAGGTTCGGCTCACCGTCCTGCCCGGACCCGAGGTCGAGCAGCTGCCGCCAGCTGGCCAGCACGGCCTGCCCGGTACCGGGGGTGGCCGGGGCGGGCGCCACGTCGGGCGCGGCGGCGGAGGCGGCGACGGAGCCGAGCCTGGCCAGGTCGGCCGCGCTGGCGGCCGGGGTCTGGGTGAACAGGTCGACGTCCATCTCCACGGCCAGCGAGTCGAGCACCCGGCTGTCGGGCAGCGCGCCGGTGCCCTCGAGGGTGTTGCCGAACTCGCGGCGGCGGCCCTCCCAGTTGAGGTAGCTGCCGGACTTCTCCACCGCGGGGGCGATCGGCAGCACCACGTCGGCGAGCGCGGTGGCCGCGCTGTGCCGCAGTTCCAGGCTCACCACGAACCCGGCCTCGGCGATCGCCCGCAGCGCCAGCTCCGGGTCGGCCAGGTCGTACGGGTCGACCCCGCCGATGACCAGGCCGTCGAGCTTGTGGTTGTCGGCGGCGGTGAGGATCGCGTCGGTGTCGCGGCCGGGGGTCGCGGGCAGCGATCCCTCGGCCAGGCCCCAGGTCTGCTCGACCGCGGCACGGGAAGCGGCGTCGGCGACCAGGCGGCCACCGGGCAGCAGGGTCGGCGCCGCACCGGCGTCGAGCGCACCGCGCTCACCGGCCCGGCGCGGGATCCAGGCGACCTTGGCGCCGGTCGACCCGGCCAGCCGCAGCACCGCGCTGAGCAGCCCGGGCACCTGGGCGGCGCGCTCGCCGACCAGGATGACCGACCCCGCGGCACCCAGTGCCTCGGTGACGTCCGGGGCGTGCGCGGCGAGGCTGTCGAGCGCGGCGGGCTCGCTGCCGGGAACACAGGCCAGCAGCGTGCCGTTGGTCTTGGTGACGCTGGGCGTCGTCCACTGGCCGAGGTGGAAGACCTTCGTCCGGTTCTTGCGGGCCGCCTTGCGCAGCCGCAGGAACACGATCGGGGCCTCCTCCTCCGGGTCGAGGGCGACCAGCAACGTGGCCGGTGCCTGCTCGATGCCGGTGAAGGTCACCCCGGTCGCCGGGGTGGTGCCGACCACGGTGGCGGCCAGGAAGTCCAGCTCCTCGGCCGAGTGCGGCCGGGCCCGGAAGTCGATGTCGTTGGTGCGCAACGCGATCCGGGCGAACTTGGCGTAGGCGTAGGCGTCCTCGACGGTCAGCCGACCGCCCGCGAGCACCCCGACGCCCTTGCCGTCGCGGGCCTTGATCAGACCCGCCGCGGCCAGCTGCAGCGCCTCGGTCCAGCTGGACTCGACCAGCTCACCGGTGCCCGCGTCGCGCACCAGCGGCCGGGTGATCCGGTCGCCGAGGGTCGCGTAGCGGAAGGCGAACCGGCCGCGGTCGCAGATCCACTCCTCGTTGACCTCGGGATCGTCGCCAGCGAGCTTGCGCATGACCTTGCCGCGCCGCCAGTCGGTGCGCTCCGCGCAACCCGACGAGCAGTGCTCGCACACGCTCGGGGTGGACACCAGGTCGAACGGGCGGGACCGGAAGCGGTACGCGGCGCTGGTGAGCGCGCCCACCGGGCAGATCTGGATGGTGTTGCCGGAGAAGTAGCTCTGGAAGGGCTTCTCCTCGGCGATGCCGATCTGCTGCTGGGCGCCGCGCTCGAGCAGCTCGATGAACGGGTCACCGGCGATCTGCGCGGAGAACCGGGTGCAGCGCTGGCAGAGCACGCAGCGCTCCCGGTCCAGCAGGACCTGGGTGGACACCGGGATCGGCTTGGCGAAGGTGCGCTTGGTCTCGACGAAGCGGGACTCGGTGCGCCCGTGCGCCATGGCCTGGTTCTGCAGCGGGCACTCGCCGCCCTTGTCGCAGATCGGGCAGTCCAGCGGGTGGTTGATGAGCAGCAGCTCCATCACACCCTGCTGCGCCTTGTCGGCGACCGGCGAGGTCAGCTGGGTCTTGACCACCATGCCGTCGGCGACGGTGATGGTGCAGGAGGCCTGGGGCTTGGGCATCGGGCGCCCGCCCATCTCGACCTCGACCAGGCACTGGCGGCAGGCCCCGGCCGGTTCGAGCAGCGGGTGGTCGCAGAACCGCGGGATCTGGATGCCGAGCCGCTCCGCGGTACGGATGACCAGCTCACCCTTGGGGGCGTCCACCTCGTGGCCGTCGACGAGCAGCCGCACGTGGCCCTCGGGCACCGGCTTGGTCGTGGTGGGGTTCTCCGGCGCGATGGTCATGACTGCGCTCCAACCAGGGCCTTGTTCTTGTCGCACAGGGCCAGGAACTCGTCCTTGAAGTACTTGATGCCGCTGGTGATCGGGCTGACCGCGCCGTCACCGAGCGCGCAGAACGAGCGGCCCAGGATGTTGTCGCAGATGTCGAGCAGGGTGTCGATGTCGGACTCGGTGCCCTTGCCGTCGACCATCCGCTCCAGGATGCCGGTGAGCCAGTAGGTGCCCTCGCGGCACGGGGTGCACTTGCCGCAGGACTCGTGCTCGTAGAACTGGGTCCACTTCATGACCGCCCACGGCACCGACACGGTCTCGTTGAAGACCATCACCGCGGTGGTGCCCAGCATCGAGCCAGCCGCGGCCGCGCCCTCGAAGTCCAGCGGGACGTCGAGGTGCTCGGCGGTGAACATCGGCGTGGACGACCCGCCCGGGGTCCAGAACTTGAGCGGGATGCCGTCCTTCATGCCACCGGCGAGCTCCAGCAGCTCGCGCAGCGTGGTGCCCAGCGGCGCCTCGAACTGGCCGGGGTTGGTCACGTGGCCGGAGATCGAGTAGATCTTCGGGCCGGGCGACTTCTCGGTGCCCATGGTGCGGAACCAGTCGGAGCCGCCGTTGACGATGAACGGCACGCTGGCGATGGTCTCGACGTTGTTCACCGTGGTCGGCGCGGCGTAGAGGCCCGCGGCGGCGGGGAACGGCGGCTTGAGCCGCGGCTGGCCGCGGCGGCCCTCCAGCGAGTCGAGCAGCGCGGTTTCCTCACCGCAGATGTAGGCGCCCGCTCCGGCGTGGACGGTGATCTCCAGGTCGTACCCGGAGCCCAGGATGTCCTTGCCGAGGTAGCCCGCCTCGTGCGCCTCGCGCACGGCGGCGTTGAGCCTGCGGATGCAGTGCAGGGCCTCACCGCGCACGTAGATGAAGCAGTGGTGCGACCGCATCGCGTACGAGGCGATGACGCAGCCCTCGATCAGCGAGTGCGGGTCGGCCATCATCAGCGGGATGTCCTTGCAGGTCCCCGGCTCGCCCTCGTCGGCGTTGATCACCAGGTAGTGCGGCTTGTCCTCGTTGGGGGGCATGAACGACCACTTGATGCCCGCCGGGAAGCCAGCGCCGCCGCGGCCGCGCAGACCGGAAGCCTTCACCAGCTCGACCAACTGCTCGGGGGTGCCAGCCAGCGCCTTGCGCAGCGCGGTGTAGCCCTCGAGCTGCTCGTAGGTCTTGATGGACCAGGAGTTCGGGGACAGCCAGCGCTTGGTCAGCACGGGGGTGACCGGGGCGGGCTTGTTGACCGGGGTCGTCACTTCTTCTCCACCTCCGGGAGCGGCGGGTTCGGCATGACCGGCGCGGTCCAGCCGCGGTCCTCGGCCAGCTTCGCCCCGCGCAGGGTCTCCACCGCGGCCGACGGACCGTCCACAGTGGCCCGGTAGCCCGGCTCGTCCTCCGGCCAGAACCCGGCCAGCTCCAGCTCCGCGGTGCGGAAGTCGCGCAGCGGGGCACCCCGGGTCGGCGCGGGCTTGTCGCCCCCGCGCAGCGCGTCGACCAGCGCCACCGCCTTCTCCGGGGTCTGGTTGTCGTAGAACTCGTAGTTGACCTGGATGACCGGACCGAGGTCGCAGGCGGCCAGGCACTCGGCGTGCTCCAGCGTGATCGAGCCGGGCGCGCCCGGCTCCCCCGCGGTCTCGTTGTGGCCGAGCTTGCGGCCACCCTCACCGAGGTGCTCGCCGAGCTTCTTGTAGATCTCGTCGCCGCCCAGCACCGCGCACAGGGTGTTGGTGCAGACGCTGACCAGGTGCTCGCCGCAGGTCTTGCGCTTGTACATCGTGTAGAAGGTCGCGACCGCGCTGACCTCGGCCGCGGTCAGGTCCAGCTGCAGCGCGCAGAACTGGATGCCCGCCTGGCTGACCCGGCCCTCCACCGACTGCACCAGGTGCAGCATCGGCAGCAGCGCCGACCGCGCCTGCGGGTAGCGGGCGATGATCGCCTGCGCCCGCTCGACGGTCTTGGCGTCGAAGACGCTCAGGTCCTCGGCGATGTCGGTGACCAGGTGCTCCGCCGCGACCGGGGACACGGCCAGCACGTCGGTGTCGCCCACCGTCGACTGGTGCGTCGCCCCGGCGCCCACGCTGGAGCCACCGTACGTGGAACCGGTGCTGCTCAACGGTCACACCCTCCCATCACGGGGTCGATCGAGGCGACGGCCGCGATCACGTCGGCGACCTGGCCGCCCTCGGACATCGCGGGCATCGACTGCAGGTTCACGAAGCTTGGGTCGCGCACGTGCACGCGCAGCGGCCGGGTGCCGCCGTCGGAGACCAGGTGGTAGCCCAGCTCGCCGCGCGGGGACTCGATCGGCACGTACACCTGGCCTGCCGGGACGTGGAAGCCCTCGGTCACCAGCTTGAAGTGGTGGATCAGCGACTCCATCGACTGACCCATGATCTTGCGGACGTGCTCGAGGGAGTTGCCCATGCCGTCCGGGCCGATGGTCAGCTTGGCGGGCCAGGCGACCTTCTGGTCCTCGACCATCACCGGGCCCGGCTCGAGCTTCTTGAGCGCCTGGTTGATGATCCGCAGCGACTGGTGGATCTCCTCGACGCGCAGCAGGTAGCGGGCGAAGGAGTCGGCGTCGTTGGAGGTGGGGACCTCGAAGTCGTACTCCTCGTAGCCCAGGTACGGCTCGGTCTTGCGCATGTCCCACGGCAGACCGGCCGAGCGCAGGATCGGGCCGGTGACGCCAAGCGCGAGGCAGGCGTCCACCGGGAGGTAGCCGACGTTCTTGAGCCGGTTGCGCCAGATCGGCTGACCGGTGAGCAGCTTGTCGTAGTCCGGCAGCCGCTTGTTCATCGTCTGCAGGAATTCCTTGACCTTGACCTCGTACCCGTCCGGGAGGTCTTGGGCCACACCGCCGGGGCGGATGAACGCGTGGTTCATCCGCAGGCCGGTGATGAACTCCAGCACGTGCAGCGCTTCCTCGCGCTCGCGGAACCCCGACGTCATCGCGGTCAGCGAGCCCAGCTCCATGCCGCCGGTGGCCAGCGCCACCAGGTGCGAGGAGATGCGGTTGAGCTCCAGCAGCAGCACCCGGATGACCTGCGCCCGGCGCGGCGCCTCGATGCCGAGCAGCTTCTCCACCGCGAGGCAGTAGGCGGCCTCGTTGGACAGCGGCGCCAGGTAGTCCATGCGGGTCACGAAGGTGACGCCCTGGGTCCAGGTCCGGTACTCGCAGTTCTTCTCGATACCGGTGTGCAGGTAGCCGATGACGCTGCGGGCCTGGGTGACCGACTCGCCCTCGAGCTCGAGCACCAGCCGCAGCACGCCGTGCGTGGACGGGTGCTGCGGGCCCAGGTTGATGACGATGCGCTCGTCGTGGATCGCGTCCTCGAGGACGGTGTCCCAGTCGCCGCCGGTGACCGTGTACACCCGGCCCTCGGTGGTCTCCCGCTCGGCCGCGTCCTGGATGTTCTCGCTGCTGGTGGTCACGAGTACGACCTCCGCTGGTCCGGCGGAGGGATCTCCGCGCCCTTGTACTCCACCGGGATCCCGCCGAGCGGGTAGTCCTTGCGCTGGGGGTGGCCGTCCCAGTCGTCGGGCATGAGGATGCGGGTCAGCGCGGGGTGGCCGTCGTAGACGATGCCGAACATGTCCCAGGCCTCGCGCTCCTGCCAGTCCGCGGTCGGGTAGACCTCGACCACCGACGGGATGTGCGCGTCGTCGACGTCCACCGCGACCTCGAGCCGGATGCGGCGGCGGTAGGTCATCGACGTCAGGTGGTACACCGAGTGCAGCCGCTGCGGGACGTCCACGCCGTAGTCCACACCGGACACCGAGCTGCACAGCTCGAACCGCAGCGCCGACTCGTCGCGCAGCAGCCTGCACAGCTCGAGGAGGTGCTCGCGGCCCACGTAGAACGTGATCTCGCCGCGGTCGACGGTGACCTGCTGGATCGCCTCGGCCGGGACACCGCGCGCGGCCATGGCCGCGCTGAGGTCGTCGGCGAACTCGTCGAACCAGCCGCCGTAGGGGCGCTCGGCGGGGGCCGGGCTGTAGGCGGGCAGGACGAGACCGCCGAAGCCGGAGGTGTCGCCGGTACCCGCGACGTTGAACATGCCCTTGCGGGTGCGACCGGCCTGCACCGGCTCGGCCGGGGCGTTGGTGTGCCCGGCGACGGCGGTGGGCTCGTTGAGGCCCTCGGCGGGCTGCTGGGCGCTGGAGTGCGCCGCGCCCGTCTCCTTGCCCGCGTCGGCTTCCGGTGTGGTGGGGTTGTCAGCCATCAGTTCACTTCTTCTTCGCGAACTTCACGGAGGAGGGGATCAGCTCCGTGCGGGCACCGCTGGCCGCGCGGATGGCGGCCCTGGTGGCGTTGATCGGCTCGTCGCCGATCTTGGCGTGCAGCTTGAGGATCGCGTCGAGCAGCATCTCCGGCCGCGGCGGGCAGCCGGGCAGGTACATGTCCACCGGGACGACGTGGTCCACGCCCTGCACGACGGCGTAGTTGTTGAACATGCCGCCGGAGGAGGCGCACACGCCCATCGCCAGCACCCAGCGCGGCTCGGCCATCTGGTCGTAGATCTGGCGCAGCACCGGGGCCATCTTGTTGGTCACCCGACCGGCCACGATCATCAGGTCGGCCTGCCTGGGCGAGGCGCGGAAGGCCTCCATGCCGAAGCGCGCGATGTCGTAGCGCGGGCCGCCGGTGGTCATCATCTCGATGGCGCAGCAGGCCAGGCCGAACGTGGCGGGCCACAGCGAGTTCTTGCGCCCCCAGTTCACCAGCTTCTCCAGGCTGGCCAACATGATGCCGTTCGGCAGCTTCTCCTCGATACCCATGTCGTCCGCCCCCCTTTCAGTTCCAGTCGAGCCCGCCGCGCCGCCACACGTAGGCGTAGGCGAAGCCGACCGTCGCGATGAACAAGAAGATCTCGAGCAGGCCGAACATGCCCAGGACGTCAGCCGACACCGCGAACGGGTAGAGGAACACCATCTCGATGTCGAAGAGGATGAAGAGCATGGCGGTCAGGTAGTAGGCGACCGGGACCCGACCCCCGCCGATCACCGGCTGCGGCGACGGCTCGATGCCGCACTCGTAGGCGGCCACCTTGGCCCTGTTGTAGCGGCTGGGGCCCAGCAGCGGGCCGAGCAGGGCGGAGAACACGGCGAACCCGGCGGCCAGCACGAACATGACCACCAGTGGCAGGTACACCGCCAAGTTGGACACGACGTCCGGCGGTTGAGCCGCCGGCGTCTGGGCAAGCTCCGTGAGCAAAGGCCTTAGCGTGGGCACCTTCGTCGTCCTTTCCCGCGTCCTCGGCCGGAACCCTATGGGCCCTGGCTCACACCACCGTCGGTTAGGCTGGCCTAACTCACGGTTCGCCGAGCTTGTGAAAACATTCACAAACTTCGGCTCAACGTTGTGAACGGCTTCACAAGCAGCGGGCCCAGTGTAGGACCTTGCTCACAGCCGGAATCCGACCCCCCTCGGCAACTCTCCGTGAACACTTGATGATCCTTTTCGCCGCGCTGACCAGCGCTAACTCCCTGCTAGCACCAATTAGCGGCCAGGGGTGGGAACTGACGTGAACGAATTCTGGTGCGCGCCGCACAATCGCGCCCATTGCCACCGGTCTCCCCACACTTCCGAGTGAAAACCAGGCCGGGGACGCGCAATTCGATGGATTGCCCACTAGCTTGACCGCCGAGAGTCCGCCGTCGTGGGCGGTGGGCGAGTCGTGGGGCCAGGTGCTCCCCGGGGCAGACCGGGACCCTGGCCGCGCGCATGTCACCCTTCCGAGTAGCTCCGGAGGCGACCGGCGTTTGGTAGGCTGGTCACGAGAGTTCACCGTCGTGGGCGGTGGGCGAGTCGCAAGGCCAGGTGCTCCCCGGGGTATACCGGGACCCTGGCCTTACGCATGTCTAGAGGCGGATCACTACCCGACCGGGACGACGCACTCGGCCACACCGGGGGCGAGCAGATCCCATGGTTCAGTGGCACCTGCCAGAGCGGCGTGCGCGGCGCCAGCCAGGATGTCCGCCGCCCAAAGCAGGGGTTCCTCACCACCGCGAAGATGGGTGACCGCGAACTGTGCCCCCTTGGGCAGGTTGGACCGTGCCCACATGGCGACACGGATGTCACGGTCGTTCAACTGCCGCGTTCGACCTTCCATGAACAGTCCCGCCACACCACGAAGGTGCAGTTCGTACACGAGGCGTTCCAAGCACTTCGCGCGGCCGCGCTCTTGCTGTGCCGCACCAACTGTCGTGCCGACCACGACCACGTGCCTGCCACTAACCGCCGCGAGAGTCCTAGCGGCATCCAACCGCGCATCACGCTTCATGTCATGCCAGTGGAGCTTGCCGCGCTTCTTGCGCCCACGAAGTCCGAGCATCGCCGCACGGATCGCTTCGCGCTCGGCGTCGGCAACGACCACCGCGCCCATGATGTACGAGCCGTTCTGCCCGGCGGTGAAGTGTGACTCGTCGGCGAAGGCTTGGGGGGTGGGGAGCACCGGGCAAGGCTAGGGATCCGAAAACTCCTCACCCGATCGAGGCATGGCGGCTAGGCGCTGGGGGTCAGGCGGGTGGCGGTGGTGATGATGCGGTCGTAGGCGTCGCCGTCTTTGGGGTCGTAGAGGCCTGCTAGGAGCTTGAGGACCAGCTTCATCAGGGTCTTCCGGGGCAGGCCGTGTTTGGTGGCGATGCCCATGATGGTGGGGTTGCCGATGAGGCGGGAGAAGATGTTGCCGAGGCGGTAGTAGCTGCCCAGGGCTTGGCGCATGGCTACGGGGTAGCCCTCCAGGGCGCGTTCGCGGGCTGGGCCTTCGGCTCGGGCCAGGGCTTGGACGACGATTTCGGCGGCGATGCGGGCCGACTCCATGGCGTAGCCGATGCCTTCGCCGTTGAACGGGTTGACCATGCCGCCCGCGTCGCCGACCAGCAGGAGGCCGTCGCGGTAGTGGGGGGTGCGGTTGAAGCCCATGGGCAGCGCGGCGCCGCCGATCTTGCCGATGGCGTTGGGTTCGCGGAAGCCCCACTCCTCGGGGGTGCCGTCGAGCCAGGAGCGCATGAGCTGGCGGTAGTCGGTGGTGCCGAATGCCTTCGACGTGGACAGGATGCCCAGGCCGACGTTGACGGTGCCGTCGCCCATGCCGAAGATCCAGCCGTAGCCGGGCAGCAGGACCGGGTTGGCCGGGTCGGAGCGGTCCCACAGCTCCAGGTGCGACTCCAGGTAGTCGTCCTTGCTGCGCGGCGAGGCGTAGTACCGGCGGACGGCGACGCCCATCGGGCGGTTGTCGAGCTTCTCCAGGCCGACCGACAGGGCGAGGCGGGCGGACACGCCGTCGCAGGCCAGGACGAGGGGGGCGCGGTAGGTCACGGGGGTCTTGTCCGGGCCCGCCTTCGCGGTGACGCCCACCACGCGGCCGCCTTCGACGACGGCGCCGGTGACGGTGGTCTGCTCGAGCAGCCGGGCGCCCGCGCGCTGGGCGGTGCGGGCGAGCATCTCGTCGAAGTCCTGCCTAGGGCGGACCACGCCGTACGGGGGGAAGGTGGCCAGGTCGGGCCAGTCCAGTTCGAGGGTGACGCCGCCGCCGACCACGCGCAGGCCGCGGTTGTGCAGCCAACCGGCCTCTTCGCGGGTGTCGATGCCCAGGTCGATGAGCTGCTTGACGCCGCGCGGGGTCAGCCCGTCGCCGCAGACCTTCTCCCTGGGGAAGCTGCTCTTCTCCAGCAGGAGCACGTCGAGCCCGGCCCTGGCCAGGTAGGTCGCCGCGGTCGACCCGGCAGGACCGGCGCCGACCACGATGACCTCAGCGTCCTCGCCAGCCTTGCGGCGGCCGACAGTCGTGCTCATCGCGCTCCTTGTGAAAGCCTTCACGTACCCCGTCGAGTCTAGAGGCAACTGAAACGCCCGGACTGTGATCAGCGATCCACCGGGGAAGGCGCGCAGGACGCAGGAAGGCCGGAGATGACGGATCCAGACCAGGCCACCCCGCCCTTAGGCATCAAAGCTGTCCAGCTCCCGCCTGAACTCCCCCACGCTAGGCCTGCCCGCGCGGCCCGGTTCGTCGCTTCCGCTCTTATCCTCGCCACCACTGCTGTCGCCCTCTTGGCCGCATGGCAGGCGTGGCGCTCTTATTGGCTGGTCAGGGACGTCTTCTCGGCGATACCCACGGTCACCGATGAGCAGTTGAAGGTCGCTGCGGACCGCAGCACCCTCCTCTCTTACGCCTGGCTGGCCGGAGTGGTGCTGTCCGGCATCGCGTTCCTCGCGTGGCTGTGGCGGGCGCGGATCAACTCGGCGCGGATCTGCGACGCGCCTCAGCGGCTGCGGATCCGCTGGTCGGTGCTGGCGTGGTTCGTGCCGATCGGCAACCTGTGGCTGCCGCAGATGGTGCTCGGGGACGTGTGGCGGGCGAGCAGGCCCGACACCCCGGCGCGCGGCGGCGACCTGCGGAAGGTCCCGGCGAGCAAGCTGATCGCGATCTGGTGGGCGCTGTTCGTGGTGATGCACGGGGTCGACCTGTTCGCGGTGAACCTGCTCACCAGGGACAGCTCGGTGGCGACCTTCGAGTCGGTCTTCTACGCGAACTCGCTCAGCGGCGGCCTGGCGGTGCTGACCGCGCTCGCGGCCCTGGTGCTCATGCGCCGGGTCGACCGGTGGCAGGACGACCGGGAGATGATCCGCTAGTCCGGGTTGGTCGCCCGGTGCAGTGCGACCACGCCGAAGGTCAGGTTCAGCCACTCCACCTCGCGCCAGCCCGCCTTGGCGATGAGCTCGGCCACGGTGCGCTGGTCGTGCCAGTCGCGCATGGATTCGGCCAGGTAGGAGTAGGCCTCGCTGTTGGACGAGAACGGCTTGGTGACCAGCGGCAGGCCGCGCAGCACCGTGTTGCGGTAGAGCCACCGCAGCGGGCGCAGCGGCGGCTGGGAGACCTCGCAGATGACCAGGCGGCCGCCGGGGCGCACCACGCGGCGCATCTCGGCGAGGGCGGCGACGGTGTCGTTCATGTTGCGCAGCCCGAAGGACACGGTGACCGCGTCGAAGGCGTCGGTGGCGAACGGCAGGTGGAAGGCGTCCGCGGCGACCCTGGGCACGCCCCGGTCGGCCCCGCCGCGCAGCATCTCCAGGGAGAAGTCGGCGGCGACGCACCAGGCCCCGGAGCGGGCGTACTCGACGGTGGACACGGCGGTCCCGGCGGCCAGGTCGAGGACCTTCTCCCCCGGCGACGCGTCGAGCACCTGGCGGGTCGTCTCGCGCCAGCGGCGGTCGAAGCCCATCGTCATCACCGTGTTGGTGCGGTCGTACCCCTTGGCGACCCCGTCGAACATCACGGCGATGTCGCGGGGGTCCTTGTCCAAACCGGCGCGAGCCATCATGTGCGCAGACTACGAGGGTCCCGGTGGCCGCGTCATGCCAGGCTCATCGCGGTGAGCATGCCGCGCACGGAGCTCGGCCAGTCGAACTGCTCGGCGCGGGCCCTGGCGGCCGCGCGGCGGTCCGGTTCGGGCACGGAGAGCAGGCCCTCGACGGCGTCCGCGAACGCGGGGGCGTCGTCGGACACCGCGTGACCGCAGTCGGGCCCGACGATCTCCGGTAGCGCCGAGGACTCGGATACGACGACGGGGGTCCCGGACGCAAGGGCCTCCAAAGCCGCCAGACCGAAGGTCTCGTGCGGACCGGGGGCCAGCGAGACGTCGGCACTGGCGAGTAGCCGGGCCACGTCTGAACGGTCGGAGAGGAAGCCGAGGAAGGTCACCGGCAGTCCTGCCGCGCGCCTACGGAGTGAACCCATCTTAGGGCCGTCACCAGCCACTACGAGTCTGGCGTTGGTTCCGGCGGCGTGGAGTTCGGCGAGGGTATCGATGCTTCGGTCCACGTGCTTCTCTGGGGATAACCGACCGCAGTGGACTAAGAGGGCGTCGGCGCCATGGGCTAGTTCGGCGCGGAGGGCTACGTCGTGGTTGGACGGCGTGAAGGCGGTCAGGTCCACGCCAAGAGGCACGCGGGCGACGTTGCTAACGCCGATGCGGTCGAACTCGGCGCGGGCGAACGCGGTGGTGCACACGACGGTGTCGTAGCTGGCGGCCATCCGGCGGTTCGCGGCATCAGCGACAGAACGGGCAACCGGTCCGGGTAGGAGGAACTGCTCCAGTAGGCGGTCGAGCCGTTCGTGCGAGATCACCACGCTGGGGATGTCCCGTCCTGCGGCCCAGCGGCCCATCCCGCGCAGGGTGAGCCGGTCGGAGACTTCCAACCGGTCTGGGCGTAGTCGGGCTAAGAGGGATGCCACGCGTAAGGGGTCGACCGCGCGATAGCCACCCGTACCGGGGATGTGTGGCGCGGGCAGCGTTATGCGACGGACCCCGTTCGGTAGGCACTCGTCTCCGGTGCGTCTACCGGGGACAACCAGTACTACGTCGTGCCCGCTCGCCACGTACCCACCGCCGAGGTGGTGCAGGGCTGTTCGCAGGCCGCCGGAGCGCGGACCGTAGAAGTTCGCGAGCTGCACGATCCGCATGGCTTACGCGGCCTTCGACCTTCTTCCCAGCGCGACCGCGTCGTAGTGGCCGAGGAGTTCCTCGCACACCGCGCTCCATGTGCGAGTGAGCACAGCAGACCTGCCCGCCGCACCCATGCGGCGTCGCAGGAGAGCGTCGGTGAGCCTGTCGACGGCGGGTACGAGCTGGGCGGCGAACTGGTCCGGGTCGAGCAGGAACCCGGTGCGGCCGTGGTCGACGAGGTCGCGCGGGCCACCAGCGTTGGGCGCGATCACGGGCAATCCGGAAGCCATCGCCTCTTGGACGGCCTGGCAGAACGTCTCGTGCGGTCCGGTGTGCACGAACACGTCGAGGCTCGCGTAGGCGGCAGCGAGCTCGGCGCCGTCGCGGAACCCGAGGAACGCGGCGTTGGGCATGCGCTCACGCAACGCCCGGTTGTCAGGCCCGTCCCCGACGACCACTACGCGCACCCCGGGCAGCGAGTCGAGCGCGGCTAGGTGCTCTACGCGCTTTTCCGGGGCAAGCCTGCCGACGTACCCGACCAGCAGTTCGCCGTTAGGCGCGAGCTGAGTTCGCAGTGACCGGTCGACGTGCTCAGGCGCGAACCTGCGGATGTCGACTCCCCGAGCCCACCGGTGCACCCGCGGGATGCCGTGTCTGGTCAGGTCGGCGACAGCGGCCGTAGAGGGCGCCAGGGTTCGGTCCGCGCCGGAGTGCACCCGGCGGATCCAACGCCAGGCGGCACGCGCGCCTCTACTAAGGCCGTAAGAGGCAGCGAACCCGGCCACGTCGGTTTGGTAGACCGCCACAGTCGGCACGCCGAGCCTCTTGGCCGCCCACAACCCGCCCGCGCCCAACACGAACGGTGACGCCAGGTGGATGACGTCCGGGTCGAACTCGGCGAGGTCGGTCAGCATCTTCGGCGACGGCAGCCCGATGGGCAGGGAGGTGATGACGGGCAGGTCCACCGCGCGGACCCGGACGACGTCCACGCCGAGGTGGCGGTCCGGTCCGGCGCCCGGGGCGACCACCATCGCCCGGTGCCCGCGCTGGTCGAGGTGCTCCAGCACTCTGAGCACGGAGTTGGTGACGCCGTTCACCTGGGGGAGGAAGCTCTCGGTCACGATGGCGACGCGCACGGGTGCGACCGTCGCACCCCGCGCCGTCGTCGGGGTGGTCGACCGCGTGACGGCGCGGCGAACGACACCGGAACAGCCGGTGGGTACCGCCGGAACGACCAACCTTGGCCTGGCGCTACCCGGCTTTTCATGTTCCGGACGCACGGCGGTCACACGGTGTGGTCACTCTAGGTTGGCATGACGCTCTTGTCCTCCCGCTCGCGCAAGCCGGTGGAGCCTGGGCTGCTGTCACGGGCCTTGGAGATCGCGGGCCGCCTGGCCAACGACGCGACCGACGTGATCACCGCGACCGCGGGTCGAGGCGCCCGTCCGGTGGTCCTCGACACGCCGTTCGACTGGGTGACCGACACCGACCGGACGCTCGAGCGGCACACCCGCCGGGTGCTGACCGCCGAGTTCCCGGGCATCCCGGTGGTGGGTGAGGAGTTCGGTGCCGACGTCGGCTCGGACGAGTCCGAGTACCGCTGGGTGGTCGACCCGGTCGACGGCACCGCGAACTACATCGCCGGTGTCCCCTGGTGCGCCTACAGCCTGGCCCTGGTCGACGCCGAGGGCCCGGTGGTGGGCGTGGTCGCCGACCCGTACCGCGGGCAGATCTACGCCGCCGCGCGCGGCCGCGGGATGCGGGCGAACGGGGTGCGCGTGCAACTGCTGGACCGGGCGTCGGCGGCGGGCACGATCGTGTGCACCGAACTGGCCCGCACCGGTCCGTGGCCGGGGATGGGCGGCTTCATCGAGCGGGCTTCCGCCGCGCACGCCGGGGTCCGGGTGCTCGGTTCTGCGGCGCTGGCGGTCGCGCAGGTCGCCCTTGGTCACGCCGCCGCTGCGGTGCTGCACAGCTACCACGAGTGGGATGTCGCGGGCGCGGTCGCGTTGGCCTTGGAGTCCGGGGCCGTGGTGCTGGACCGGCGTGGTGACGATGCCCCGCTGCCTGTGGACGGACTGTTGGTCGCGGCCCCTGGTGTCGCCGAGGCAGTGCTGTCGTGGTGGCAAGACGCAGTGTGACTCCGTAGGCGGGGACTGCCGACTAGTAGGAGGATGCTGGCTGTCCTAACGCGTGGGGAGACCTAAGATGCAGACAGCTCGCTCATTGGACGGCACGGCCATCGCATACGAGGCTGTCGGTAGTGGAACGCCGGTGGTGTTGGTGGGCGGGGCTTCAACGACCGCAACTCCACCGCGGGCTTGGGTGCCTTGCTGGCGGAAGCCGGTTTGACTGCGGTCTCTTACGACCGTCGCGGCCGCGGCGACAGCGGAGACACAGCGCCTTACGCCGTCGAGCGTGAGACCGAAGACTTGTCAGCCGTACTCACAGCCACCGCCAGCACCGCCGTCTACGGCATGTCCTCTGGCGGCATCTTGGCTCTACTGGCCGCACACCACGGCCTCCCCATCACGCGAGTGGCTGTCTACGAGCCACCGTTCAATGAGGACTCCTCCGAGGCCTTCGCCGACGCCCAAGCCGACCGGGCCGCCACCGGCCGCCGAGAGCAGGCCGTCGAAGCGTTCCTCACCACCACCGGTATGCCACCCGAGGCCATTGACGCCATGCGCTCAGGCCCGGCTTGGCCCTACCTGGTCGGGCTGGCCCACACCCTCTCTTATGACGCTCGCGTCGTAGCCCGCGGTTCGATCCCCGCCCTCGTGGCTCTGCAAACGCCAACGCTGGTGGTGGACGGCGACGCCAGCCCCCCGTTCTTGCGAGGCGCGGCCGCTTCCCTCGCGGCGACCTTGCCCCACGCGACCGCGGTGTCGCTGCCCGACCAGACCCACAACGTGGACATCGCCGTGCTGGCACCGGAATTGGTCAGGTTCTTCTCTTAGTCCAAGACAAGGCGACGGGCGGCGGCTCGGGCTTCGGTGGGCGTGGTCGCTCGGCGGACGGCAGCGGCCAACTCTTGGCACTGCGCGAGGGTGTGCGCGGCGAGGATCGTGCGGACCGCGGGCAGGCTGGCGGGCGGCATCGAAAGCGAGTCGACCCCCAAGCCGGTGAGGACCAGAGCCAGCAACGGGTCCGCGGCGGCTTCACCGCAGACACCCACGTGGGTGGGAACGGCGGCGACGTGCGCGACGAGGTCCAAGAGGGCGGGCTGCCAGGGATCGAGCAGGTCAGCCAACTCGGCCCGGTGCCGGTCGGCGGCGAAGGTGTACTGGGCCAGGTCGTTGGTGCCGACGCTGAGGAAGTCCACTTCGGACGCGATGTCAGCCGCCCGGAGAGCGGCGGCCGGGAGCTCGACCATGGCGCCCGCGGTGGTGAGGCCGTGCTCGCGAACCGCGGTGGCGAAAGCGGCGGCCTCCGCGGGCGTGGCGATCATGGGCGCCATGACCCACGGCACGGCACCGGTGTCAGCCGCCGCCCTGGCGATGGCTTCGAGCTGGTCGCGGAGCAGATCGGGCCGGGCACGGGCGATCCGGATGCCCCGAACCCCCAACGCGGACCCGGTCGCGGCATACGGAATCGGCTCGTCCGCCCCGGCGTCGAGGGTGCGCACCACGACCTTGCGGCCCGTCAGCGGAGCCAAGACCTCGCGATAGGCGACGCGCTGCTCCTCGACGGTGGGCGGACGGGAGCGGCCGAGGAAGAGGAACTCGGTGCGCAACAACCCGACCCCCTCCACGCCGTGCACCGGATCAGGACCACCGATGGTGGCCAGCAACTCCACCCGATACCCATCGGCGGTCCGACCGGGCCCCACATCAAGCACGGGCCGGACGGCAGCGTGGCGAGCGGCTCCGCCCCGGGAGTTCCGGGCGGAGCCCACAACGGACGCAGAACCGGCAGCGAGGCGATGGCCGCCACCTTGGGGCAGGCCGGTCGGATGCCGCACCGAATGAGCGGTGGGCTCCGAGCCACCTGCGCCCGGCGCGGGGCGGGCTACTGGGCGGGCGCCAGGAACAGCACCGGCACTGCGGTCCGGTTCACTGTCCTCAGCGGGCCGCTCCACTCCGTCACCCAGTCGCCCGGTCCGCAGCCCGTGCGGTGGGCTGGACAGCGGCGTGGGCTTGGACAAGTTCGTCCAGGCCTGCCCCGATCCCGCGCAGCGTGCTCACCCGCCCAACCTACGCGTCGAAAACCACCCGGGACGACCCGCAGGCGGGCGATCTTTGACGGTCAGGCGTCGAAGTCGACGGTGACCGAGTCGGTGGCGGGCAGGCCCTGGCAGGTCAGCACGAACCCGGCGTCGATCTCGTGCTGCTCGAGCGCGTAGTTCCGGCGCATCCGCACATCCCCGGTGACCACCTTCGCCCGGCACGTCCCGCACACCCCGCCCCGGCAGGCGAACGGCAGGTCGGACCGGACCCGTTGCGCGGCGTCGAGGATGGGCTCGTCGAACGGCAGTGCCAGGGTGGTTTCCCGGCCGTCGAGGATCACGGTCACCGACGATGTCGGTCCGTCCACACCTTCCTCGACCCGCTTGGGCTCCGGCGGCGGCTCGTCGACGTAGAAGAGTTCACGGTGGAGGCGGTCCGAAGGGACACCGCGCGCGGTCAGCACCGCGTGCGCGTCTTGGACCAGACCGAACGGCCCGCACAACCACCAGTGGTCGATGTCGTCCGCGGGCACGACCCGGCTGAACAACTCCTCCAGCCGCGCGGTGTCGAGCCTGCCGGAGAACAGCTCTACGTCTCCCGGTTCGCGCGACAGGATGTGCACGAGTTGAAGCCGGTTCGGGTAGCGGTCTTTAAGGTCCGCGAGGTCCTCCGCGAACATGACCGTGTCACTTCGGCGGTTGCCATAGAGGAGCGTGACCCGCGTAGTGGGATCGGCGAGCACAGTGGCCGCGATCGAGAGAACCGGCGTAATGCCCGAACCGGCGGCGATGAAGCCGTGGTGACTACCCGGCTCGACCACGGGTGTAAAGCCACCTTGTGGCGGTAGGACTTCCAGCACGTCTCCCGGCTTCAGTGAATCCACCAGGTGTGAAGAGAACAGCCCGCCTTCAACCCGCCTAACGCCAATGCGCGGTGCGGCGCCGGCAGGGGCGCAGATCGAGTAAGAGCGTCGCTCCTCCCGGCCTTCGACGTCCTGCCTAAGAGTCAGGTATTGGCCCGCTTTGAAGACGAAGTGCTCGCCCAACTCGGCGGGCACGGCGAAGGTGATCGCGACCGCGTCGTCGCAGAGGCGGTCTACCCCGGCTACCGGGAGGGAGTGGAAGGCGCGCACGGTCACAGTTCCTTGATCTGCTCGAACGGTTCCCGGCAGTCCTCGCAGCGCCGCAGCGCCTTGCACGCGGTCGACCCGAACCGGGACAGCTCGGTGGTCCGCGCCGACCCGCACAGCGGGCACAGCACCCGGCGGCTCGGTGGTTCCAGGTTCAGCGGCACCGGACCGACGGCGCGCGGGCCGATCCGCTGGGGCGGGGCGATGCCGTGGTCGGCGAGCTTGCGCAGGCCGTCCTCGCTGATCCAGTCGGTCGTCCACGCCGGGTGCAGGACGGTCCGCACCTCGACCTCGGCGTACCCGGCCTCGGTCAGGCTGGCGACCAGGTCGGCGCGCATCTCGTCCACCGCGGGGCAGCCGGAGTAGGTGGGGGTGATCGTCACGGTCACCCGGCCGCCGTCCTCGTCGACCGCGCGCAGCACCCCGAGGTCGGCGAGGGTCAGCACCGGCAACTCGGGGTCGAGCACCTGCTCGGCGACCTGCCGCGCGGTCACCAGCGCGCCCCTGGCGTCGACCGGGCGATGTGCTGCAACTCGGCGAGCAGGAACCCCATCGCGGCGGTGTGCACGCCGTCGCGGCCCGCTTGGCCCGCCACTGCCGCGACCTGCTTGACCTGCGGCCGGTCCAGCCCGGCCGCGGTCAGCACGGTGTCGATGACCTGGTCGAACTCCTCGCGCGCGGCAGCCGGGTCGACGGCGATGCCGGGCAGCGCGGCCTCCACCGGGTGCGTGGCGAACAGTTCGTCGGTGAACGCCCACACACGGTCGAAGCCTGCCACGATGCGTTCGCGGGAGTACTCGGTGCCGCCCGCGAGCCGCAGTACCCACTGGGCGGCGTGGTCGCGGTGGTAGGCCAGTTCCTTGACGCCCTTGGCGGCGACGGCGGCCAGCACCGGGTCTGCCGAGGTGATCAGCCGCTGGAACACGGCGAGGCGCCAGGTCGCGAACACCAGCAGGCGGGCGATGGTGGTGCCGAAGTCGCCGCCAGGTCCGGGGCCGCAGTCGATCTCGGCGAGCCGGACGTTGCGGAACTCGCGCTCGTCGCGCAGGTAGGCCAGGGCGTCCTCGTCGCGGCCGAGCCCCTCGACCTCAGCCGCGCGCGAGAGCAGAAGCCGGGCTTGGCCGAGGAGGTCGAGCGCGATGTTGGCCAGCGCGACGTCTTCTTCCAGCTCCGGCGCGCGCGAGCACCACTCGGCCAGGCGCTGCGAGTAGATGAGCGCGTCGTCGCCGAGCATGAGGCAGTACGCGACGAGGCTCTCGCGGTCGACGTCCGGTACCGCGCGGTCGACCCCGGCGAGAGCAGCGGTGAAGCCGGTGCCGAACGCCCAGTGCTTCTCCTCACCCGCGTCGGTAAGGCCGTCGTAGGCGTTATCCATGGCGGGTTCCTTACAGGTGCGGGACGTCCTCGGGGATCGCGTAGAACGTGGGGTGCCGGTAGACCTTGTCGCCACTAGGCGCGAAGAACGGGTCCTTCTCGTCCGGGCTGGACGCTGTGATCGCCTCCGCCTTGACGACCCAAATGCTGACGCCTTCGTTGCGGCGCGTGTAGAGGTCTCGCGCGTTGCGTAGGGCCATTTCGTCGTCAGGGGCGTGCAGGGAACCGACGTGCACGTGGTTCAGACCGCGCTTGCCCCGGACGAACACCTCGTAGAGGGGCCAAGAGGACTTGGTCATGCCGCCTGCTCCTTCTTGCGCGCGTACGCCGCAGCAGCCTCGCGGACCCAGGCACCGTCGTCGTGGGCCTTGCGCCGGTGGGCGATGCGCTCAGCGTTGCACGGTCCTTCGCCCTTCACGACCTGCCAGAACTCGGTCCAGTCGATGTCGCCGAAGTCGTGGTGGTTGCGCTCGGCGTTCCACGCGAGAGCCGGATCGGGCAGCGTCACGCCGAGCTTCTCCGCCTGCGGCACGCTCATGTCGACGAAGCGCTGCCGCAGCTCGTCGTTGGTGTGCCGCTTGATCCGCCACACCATCGACTGCTCGGTGTTCGAGCTCTCCGCGTCCGACGGGCCGAACATCATCAGCGACGGCCACCACCAGCGGTTGACGGAGTCCTGCACCATGTCCCGCTGCTGCTGCGTGCCGCTCATCATGGTCATCAGCAGCTCGTAGCCCTGCCGCTGGTGGAACGACTCCTCCTTGCAGACCCGGATCATCGCGCGCGCGTACGGGCCGTAGGAGGTGCGGCACAGCGGCACCTGGTTGCAGATCGCGGCACCGTCGACGAGCCAGCCGATGACGCCGACGTCGGCGTAGGTCAGCGTGGGGTAGTTGAAGATCGAGGAGTACTTCTGCCGCCCCTCGATGAGCTTCTCGGTCAGCTCGGCCCGGTCGGCGCCGAGGGTCTCCGCGGCGGCGTAGAGGTAGAGGCCGTGCCCGGCCTCGTCCTGCACCTTGGCCAGCAGGATCGCCTTGCGGCGCAGCGAGGGCGCGCGGCTGATCCAGTTGCCCTCCGGCTGCATCCCGATGATCTCGGAGTGCGCGTGCTGGGCGATCTGGCGGATCAGCGTCGCCCGGTACCCGTCCGGCATCCAGTCCCGCGGCTCGACCCGGTGGTCGGCGGCGACGGTCTGCTCAAACTGGCGTTCCAGGTCCACCCCACCGATGTTACACCTGAAGGCCAGAATCGCGGAGAAGTGTCATAGCCGGATCCGCCGCCGGGGGCGCAGCCGCCGCACGTTCAGGGGACCCCGCCGTCGCAACCAGTAGAGGACCCCGCCCGCGACCACCCACACGGCCAACACCGCCGTGCTCACCGGCAGGATCGTCAGCGCCGCACCGCGGCCCGCGACCCGCACCAGGTCCGGGTTGCGCAGGTCGTACTCCACCCGCACCACCTGCCCCTCCTCCAGCGCCTCCGGGTAGAGCACGCCCACCGTCGGCAGGTGCTCGGCGCCGTCCGGGGTCTGGAAGCGGACCAGGGTCCTGGTGAACGAGACGCTGACCACCTCGGCGTTGGCGTTGCCGGTGTACTCCTCGATCGCGGCGTCCTCGGTGACCGCGGCCACCACCAGCAGCACGCCGAGCGCGGCGATCAACCCGGCCACGACGATGGCCACCAGCGCCGCGATCGCCCGCTGCCGCTCGGGGCGGGTGAGTTGCTCCTGCACGGGGTGGAGGGTATCCGGGCCGGTCACGGCCGTCAGGCGATCACGGCGGTGACCGAGGCGCGCAGCCTGGCGTGCAGGTCGCGCAGGCCCGCCCGGCTGGTCTGCACCTCGACCACGCGCAGGCCCGGTCCGGCGGCCAGCGCGGCGCGCAGGTCGGCGGAACTGGTGACCAGGGTGTGCGCGACGCCGTGAGCGCGGCACAGGTCGGCCAGGTCGACGCCGTGCGGGGTGCCGAAGACCCGCTCGAAGCTGGCCCTGTGCTCGGCGGCGCCCTGTTCGAGCAGCGAGAAGATGCCGCCGCCGTTGTCGTTGAGCACCACGGCGGTCAGGTCCGGCCTCGCCTCGTCCGGTCCGATCAGCAGGCCGTTCGCGTCGTGCAGGAAGGTCAGGTCGCCCATGAGCGCGTACGTCGGCGCGCCACCGCCGAGCGACACCCCGGCCGCGGTAGACAGGTTGCCGTCGATGCCCGCGACGCCCCGGTTGGCGTGCACGGTGACGTCGGCGCGGTGCGCGGCGATCAGGTCGACGTCGCGGACGGTGTTGGACGAGCCGAGGAACAGCGTCGCGGCGATCGGCAGGCCCGCGACCACCTCCTGGGCCACGTGCAGGCCCGTCGGCCACGGCTCGGCGGCCAGCAGGGTGGTCACCGCGTCCGCGGCGAGGTCCTCGGCGTCCTGCCAGCCCGCCAGCCATGCCTGGTCGTGCCCGGTGACGTGCGCCAGGTCGTCCTGGTCGAGCCAGCCGCGCACGTGCGTCGCGACGAACTGCGGATCGGTCCACTGTGGATGGTCGCCGATGCCGTACACCGGCACCCGGTCCATCAGCCCGCGCACCCCGCGCGAGAGCGTTGGCCGCCCCACCACGACCACCGCGTCCGGGCGCAGCGGATCGGGCAGCGCCCCCGTGCCCAGCAGCAGCGGCCCCCCGCGCACCACGTGCGCGCCGCCCGCGATCGCCGCGGCGGCCCCCACCGGCTCGGCGACCACGGGCCAGCCCGCCTTCGCCGCGACCCCGGCCGCCGAGGTGGCCCTGGCCGGGTCGCCGCTGCCGACGACCATCAGGGTGCGCGCGGGCAGCGGGAAGTCGACCCGGTTGCCCGGCACCGAGCGGGCGGCCGAGGACGTGGTCCAGCGCAGGCCGTCCGGGCGGCCGGTGAGCCGATCGGGCCAGTCGTCGCAGAAGGTCGGGACCAGGGGCTCGCGGAACGGGATGTTCAGCTGCACCGGGCGCCCGGTCTCCGCCCGCGCGACGCCGCGGCAGACCAGGCCGCGCCACACGGGGTTGAGCCCGGCGCGCCGCTCGGCGACCGGGAAGTCGACGGTCACCGCGGCGCTGCCGAAGATGCCGCGCTGGTCGATGGTCTGGTTCGCCCCGGTCCCGTGCAGCTCGGGCGGCCGGTCGGCGGTGATCAGCAGCAGCCCGACCCCCGAGTGGTGCGCCTCCAGCACCGCGGGGTGCAGGTTCGCCACGGCCGTACCGGAGGTGCAGACCACCGCGGCGGGCCGCCCGGACGCCCGGCCGAGCCCCAGCGCGAAGTACCCGGCCGAGCGCTCGTCGACCCGCACGTGCAGGGTCAGCTCACCCCGTTGCGCGGCCTCGAACAGCGCGAACGCCACCGGGGCGTTGCGCGACCCAGGGCACAGCACGACCTGCCGGACATCGTTGCGGACCAACTCGTCGACCACGACGGTGGCCATCGCGGTGGACGGATTCACAGCACCCCACTCCGCACGGTGACTTCCCCCTCGGTTCCCGGACCCGACCCCCGACCCTGCTCCTGGGGCGGCCCAACCGGCAACCGGCCCCCGGCATCTGGGCGAAGATCGGCCGGAACCCGTTGCGCCCGCAAGGGAACTGGGAGCGTACCCAGTCCCGCTGTAGACGCACCGGTGGCGTGATCGGACAGACGGCGCGTCAGGGCTTTCTGGACGGTGGCGGCCGAGCCCCGGGAAGGCGGTGCGCTCATGTGAGGGTCAGGTCCTCGGGGTGGCGGCGGAACAGGACGCGGGCGCGCAGGCTCCAGCGGGCTATGGCGCGGCCCGCGGGCGTTAGGCCGACCCGCCGCGCGGTCCAGTCGGCGTCCACGGCGTCCAACACGCGCAGGCGGCGCAGGAACCAGGCGCCCACCTCGGCGGCCCTGGTGGGGCCGAAGTCGGAGCCGGTGTCGCCGGACCAGCCCTCCTCGGCGAGCACGTAGGCGACTTTCTCGAAGACCCGGCTGGGGGCCATCCGGTCTTCCAGCAGCAGCGCGGCGAACACGACCTCTTGCACCGTGCCCAGCGCGGTGCGCTCGAGGGACACCATGCGCTCGCCGACGGTCATCAGCAGGGAGTCCGAATCGTCGACCAGGGCGGTGCCCGGTTCGGTGAGCCGCAGGCGGCTGCCGTCGCGGGTGGTGAGGCCGAAGTCGGTGGACAACTCGCGCAGCAGCTTCACCGGGGGCCACTGGGACTCGCTGCGACCGGCCGCGGTGACCTCCGCGCAGGTCGGCATCAGGTCGATCAGCTCACCGACCAGCGTGGTGGGCAAGTAGCCGCTGGTGGTCAACCGGGCGCCTTGGCCGCGGCACTGAGCGAGCAGGTACGTCAGCGCGGGCAGTTGGGCACCGTCGCTGTCGGGGGCGCGGCGGACCTCGGGTCTGAGCCGGACCATCAGCTCGCGGCGGGTCTGGCTGCCGTGGCCGAGGGTCCACTCGTCGAGGCGCTCGTCGAGCAGCCGGACGAACCAGGTCTCCTCGCCCTCGTTCTCCGGGCTGGTCAGCAGCCGCATCACCAGCCCGACCCGCATCGCGTCGCCGCCGTCGGCGGGCAGGGTGCCCGCCTCGACGGCCTCCTCCAGCAGCCTGCCCGCGGCGGCGTGCAGCGCCGTCTCGATCGGGCCGCCCTGCTCGGACCAGGTCATCAGCGGGGTGTCCGGCGGCCACACCCCCGACGCGCGCCACGCCGCGGCGACCAGCCGCCGGTAGGACTCCTCGTCCTCGGCCGCGTCGAGGATGGCGTGCGTGGTGGCACCCCGGCAGAGCCCGGCGTAGTCCGCGTGGCCGAGCAGCTCCAGCAGCTCGGCGAACGAGTCGCAGGTCTCGTGCAGGTCTTCGAACGCGCCGTGCCCGCCGGGGCTGCGGTGCGCCTGCGGCAGCGTGCCCCACACCATCTGCTGCACGTCGTAGCGGGTGACCTTGGTCGGGTGCGCCGCTGTGGCGCGCATGACGTGCCACAGCGCGTGCGCGTGCTTCGCCGCGGTGTCGTCCCGCGCGCGAATGACCTCCAGGGCCGAGTCCAGGTCGTGCACGTCCCCAGCTTGACACGGCGACGGGCAACCCCGCGAACGACTGTCCACAGCCGCGCCGGCATCCTCGACCGCGTGGCTGAGCGCGAGGTTTCCGAACTGTTCAACCCGGCGCGGTGGCGCGAGGTCGACGGGTTCGACTTCACCGACATCACCTACCACCGCGCGGTGGACACCGGGGCGGTCCGGATCGCCTTCGACCGCCCGGAGGTGCGCAACGCGTTCCGGCCGCACACCGTCGACGAGCTGTACCGGGCGCTCGACCACGCCAGGATGAGCTCGGACGTCGGGTGCGTGCTGCTGACCGGCAACGGCCCGTCCCCGCGTGACGGCGGATGGGCGTTCTGCTCCGGCGGTGACCAGCGCATCCGCGGCCGCACGGGCTACCAGTACGCGTCGGGCGAGACCGCGGCGACGGTGGACCCCGCGCGCGCGGGCAGGCTGCACATCCTGGAGGTGCAGCGGCTGATCCGGTTCATGCCGAAGGTGGTCATCGCGGTCGTGCCGGGGTGGGCCGCCGGTGGCGGGCACAGCCTGCACGTGACCTGCGACTTGACGCTGGCGAGCCTGGAGCACGCGCGGTTCAAGCAGACTGATGCCGATGTCGGCAGTTTCGACGGCGGTTTCGGGTCGGCGTACCTGGCCAGGCAGGTGGGGCAGAAGTTCGCGCGGGAGATCTTCTTCCTCGGGCGCTCTTACACCGCCGAGGACATGGTGCGGATGGGCGCGGTGAATCAGGCGGTGCCGCACGCCGAGTTGGAAGAGACCGCGCTGCAGTGGGCGCGCGAGATCAATGGCAAGTCGCCGACGGCGCAGCGGATGCTCAAGTTCGCCTTCAACGCCATTGACGACGGTCTTATCGGCCAGCAGGTGTTCGCCGGTGAGACGACCCGCTTGGCCTACATGACCGATGAAGCCGTCGAGGGTAGGGACTCCTTCCTCGAGAAGCGGGATCCTGACTGGTCCCGCTTCCCGTACTACTACTGAGACTTCAAGAACTGTTCGTGATCCGCGACGACCTTGCTATAGAGGGCCTGTTTGCGGCTCTTGTCCACATCGGACAACGGTAGGTGGAAGACGTCTGCCAGCGTGGCGAAGTACTCGGCTTCGCTGGCGATGTCCCGCTCGAATCCGCTGTCCACCCCGTGGTGGACGAGCCGCAGCCCGCGCAGGGTCGTCGCGCTGTCTCCGTCGCGGCGACACAAGGCTGCCACCCGGACGAACCCGGACTCGGGGCTGGTGGACTGCTCGTGGTGCTTGGCGGTGAAGTCTTCGACCGTCGCCTCGTAAGGCGCGAAATCCATGCCGGGGCACCGCGCCCACTTGTCGTGGTCAAACCGCCATCCACCGGGCACGACATCTGAGGGTCGTAGTGTGAAATCCATCGGCGCCTGGCTGTAGTCGCCTTCGCTAAGAGGCAGCGGCGCGTGCAAGGCGTCACCCATGCCGGTGTCGACGAGCCAGGTGCCCGAGGGTGAATCTTCGCTCGGCAGACCGTGCACCTCGATGGTGAGGTGGTTCGCGTTGGCGCCTACGGGCCCGTCGACCTGGGGCCCTTGTACTCCGCCGACTCGCCAATGGACGTCGAACCCGAGCCAGTCGAGCAAGCACGCCAAAGCGCCGTTCAGGTGGTAGCAGTACCCACCACGTCCCGCGACGATGTAGCGCACGGCGTCGAGAGGCTCGACTGTGCGCTCCTCGCCCAAGGCGATCCACACGACCTCGTAAGGCACCAGGGCTGTCTGCGCTTGGTGCAGCGCGATGAGCGTGTCCAACGTCGGCTCGGGAGGCGTAGTCCAGCCCAACCGGCGTAGGTAGCCGTCACGCAGCCCTACGTCCAGCGGTCTGCGCCAGAGCCGTTCCTCGCGGCGCGGGTCGGTCACATCGAGGAGATCAGACAAGGTTGAGCTGCCAAGAGACGCCGAACCGGTCGTTGACCCACCCGAACTTGGTGCTGAACCCGTAGTTGCCCAATGGCATCAGCGGTTGCCCGCCTTCGGACAGGGACGCGTAAAGGCGGTCGATCTCGGCCTCGGAGTCGCAGGTGACGTAGAGCGACATCGACGGGGTGAAGGTGAAGTCGTGCACGGGCGCGCTGTCGATGGCCCGGATGACCTGCCCACCCGCGTAGAAGCTGGCCAGGTGCACCGTCCCCTCGGCCTCGGGGCCACCAGGGCCGTCGGGTCCCGCGTGCTTGAGGTCCAGCACCTCGCCGTCGTCGAACAGCGAGACGTAGAACGTGATGGCCGCTTCGGCCTGCTTGCCCTGGAACATCAGGAAGGGCGTCACCTTCGGTTGCGCTGTGGACACAGTCGGCCACTCCTCTCGTCGACGTTGGTGTCGAGAGTAGGCACAAGTACCGACGGAACTGGGAGGATGGCCGCGTGCACCCTGTCGACCTCGATGGCACTGCGGCGGCGGTTCAGGCTCTAGCACGTGCCTTGCGCCCCCACTTGGACGGCGACACAGGGCCAGCAGTGGTGCCGTTGGGCCCTGGAGAGGCGCTAGACGTTCTTCGTCCCGAACTGCCGGTAGAGGCGGATACGGCGTTGATCGTGCGGACCTCGGGCTCCACAGGTTCAGCCAAAGGTGTGCTGCTGTCCGCAGCGGCGCTAAGAGCCTCCGCAACGGCGACCCATGCTCGGCTCGGCGGACCGGGCACGTGGCTCTTGACCATGCCCGCCCACCACATCGCGGGCGTGCAAGTTGTCGTGCGGTCCCTCCTGGTCGGTACCGCGTTGGCGGTCCTACCGGCAGGCGGTTTCCAAGGGCGGCGTTTCGTCGAGGCAGCCTCTGATGTGTTGATGGCCGAAGGACCGCGCTACACGGCTCTAGTCCCCACGCAGCTGACCCGGCTGCTGGCTGAAGGCGGAGACGCCTTGGCGGCAGTGCGCTCTTTCGACGCTGTGCTGGTCGGTGGCGCAGCGACAAGCCCGAGCACTCTTAGGCAAGCGCGCGAAGCGGGCATCAACGCCGTCACCACCTACGGCATGTCTGAAACCGCAGGCGGGTGTGTGTACGACGGTTCCCCACTCGATGGGACACGAGTGCGCCTAGTGGACGACGTGATCCACCTCAGCGGTCCGTCGCTCGCGCACGGCTACCGCCTCGACCCCGACAACCCGGCTTTCACCGACGGCTGGTTCCACACATCGGACCTGGGGCGCCTGGTCGACGGCCGGCTACAGGTGCTCGGCCGCACAGACGACCTCATCAACACCGGCGGCAAGAAGGTGGCCCCCACGGCGGTGGAGCGGGTGCTGACCGCGCAGCCGGGCGTGGTGGAAGCGTGCGTAGTGGGCCTGCCAGACCCTGAATGGGGTGAACGGGTCGCCGCCGCGATCGTCTCCAGCGGCGGGGTGGACACCGAGGAGCTGACGAGCGCCGTCAAGCGGGAACTCGGCCCGCACGCGGCCCCGAAGCAGATCCACATTGTCCCCGAGCTCCCGCTGCGCGGCCCCGGGAAGGTGGACCGCGCGGCGGTCGCCCGGCTCTTGTCGGCGGCGCGAATCTCGGTGGAGCAGAGCCCTGAGCACGGGTAACGTCCCCGGACTGTGGACCTCGTCATCACCTCCCTCGCACAACGACCCGACCTCGACGCGGTGCTCGACGACTTCCCGAACTCCTGGCCGGTGTTCATGCAGAAGGACCCCATGAGCGGGGTCTACTACGGGGTCTCGAGCCTGCACTACCCCGAGCACGTGCTGGTCGCCTACGACCGCGACCACCCGGAGCGGTTGGTCGCCAAGGCGCACAGCGTGCCGTTCCGGTGGACCGAGGAAGTGCTGCCTCCCGGCGGGTGGGACCGGGTGATCCAGCGCGCCTCGGTCGGCCACGCCAACGGCGAGGAACCGAACCTGGTGTCCGCGCTGGAGATCAACGTCCAGACCGACATGCGCGGCACCGGGCTCTCCGCCGTCATGCTCGGCGCCATGCGCGACAACACGCGCGCCCTGGGGTTCGACACGTTGGTGGCGCCCGTGCGCCCCAACGGCAAACCCGAGCACCCGGAGGTCCCGCTGGGCCAGTACGCGGGGTGGACCAGGGAGGACGGCCTCCCGGTCGACCCGTGGCTGCGGGTGCACGTCCGCGCGGGCGGGGTCATCGAGGCCATCGCCGTGCGGTCGATGACGATCACCGGGACGCTGGCGGAGTGGCGGTCGTGGACGGGGTTGCCGTTCGAGCGGTCCGGCGAGGTGCTGGTGCCGGGTGCGCTGGTCCCGGTGCACTGCGACGTTGACCACGACTACGCGGTGTACGTGGAGCCCAACGTGTGGGTGCGCCACAAGACGTGACGAGTCACTCACCGCCCGGCAAGCCCCGATCAGTGAAGATGGACCGATGGCGACAGTCGCGGAGTGGATCGAGGGTGCGCGCGTGCGCACACTGCCGAACTCGGTGGCCCCGGTCCTGGTCGGCTCAGGGGCCGCCGCCGCAGTAGGCACTTTCTCGTTGATCCGCGCGGCGTTGGCGCTCTTGGTGTCTTTGGCGTTGCAGGTCGGGGTGAACTACGCCAACGACTACTCGGACGGGGTAAGAGGCACCGACAGCGAGCGGGTCGGCCCGTTGCGATTGGTTGGCTCTGGAGTCGCCGCGCCGGGCACCGTGAAGGCTGCCGCGTTCTCTTGCTTCGCGCTGGGCGCTATCGCCGGTCTCGTGTTGGTGTCCATGTCGGGCCATTGGTGGTTGCTGGCGGTGGGTGCCGCGAGCATCGCGGGCGCGTGGTTCTACACCGGTGGCGAGAAACCCTACGGCTACTCGGGTTTGGGCGAGGTCGCCGTCTTCCTCTTCTTCGGTCTCATCGCCGTGTTGGGCACCGAGTACGTGCAGGCGGACCGGGTGAGCTGGTTCGGCGCCGCGGGCGCTGCGGCGATGGGGTCCTTCTCGGCGGCGGTACTGGTCGCGAACAACCTGCGCGACGTCCCCACAGACCGGGTAGCCGGTAAGAACACCCTCGCGGTGCGGCTGGGCGAGCCGCGCACCCGCGTGCTCTACCAGGTTCTCGTGGCCATCCCGTTCATCGTGACCGTGGCCGCAGCGTTCACGGCGCCTATAGCGCTCGTGGGCCTCGTTGCCGCTGCCTTTGTCGTGCCTTCTGTTCGCGTTGTCGCGCGGGGGGAGACAGGCATGAAGCTGATCCCCGTGTTGAAGCAGACCGGGCTAGCGATGTTGAGCTGGGCCATTGTCACGGCGACCGCGGTCGGGCTCTCTTAGCCGTTCCACTCGCCAGTCGCGAAGAACGTCTCCAGCACCTCGTCGTAAGGGGCGAGATCAATGCCCTGCGCGGTGAGCCAAGCGTCGTCGTAGTAGGTGTGCGAGTACCTTTCCCCGCCATCGCACAGGAGCGTGACGACGCTCCCGGTCACGCCCGCCGCCTTGAGCTCGGCGAGGATCTCGAACGCACCCCACAGGTTCGTCCCGGTGGACCCGCCGACCCGGCGGCCCAGCACCCGCTCCACCCGCCGGATCACCGCGACCGACGCGGCGTCCGGGACCTTGATCATGCGGTCGACCACCTGGCCGAGGAACGACGGTTCCACCCTCGGCCGCCCGATCCCCTCGATCCGCGACCCCCGGCAGCCGGTCAGCCCCGGCACCGCGTCCCGCCAGGCCTCGAAGAACACCGAGTTCTCCGGGTCGACCACGGCCAGCCGGGTGCTCAGCTTGCGGTAGCGGACGTAGCGGCCGATCGTCGCGCTGGTGCCGCCGGTCCCGGCGCCCACCACGATCCACGCGGGCTCGGCGTGCGGCTCCAGCGCCATCTGCTCGAACACCGACTCGGCGATGTTGTTGTTGCCGCGCCAGTCGGTGGCCCGCTCGGCGTGGGTGAACTGGTCCATGAAGTGCCCGCCGAGTTCGGCGGCCAGCCGGTTGGACTCGGTGTAGATCTGGCCCGGCTCGTCGACGAAGTGACATCGGCCACCCTGCCGCTCGATCAGGTGCACCTTCTCCGGGCTGGTCGTGCGCGGCATCACGGCGATGAACGGCAGGCCGAGCATGCGGGCGAAGTACGCCTCGGACACGGCGGTCGACCCCGAGGACGCCTCGATCACCGGGGTGCCCTCGACGATCCAGCCGTTGCACAACGCGTACAGGAACAGCGACCGGGCCAACCGGTGCTTGAGCGAACCAGTGGGATGGGTTGACTCGTCCTTGAGGTAGAGCCGCACGCCCCACTGCTCGGGCAGCGGGTACGGCAGCAGGTGGGTGTCGGCGCTGCGGTTGGCGTCGGCCTCGATCAGCCGCACCGCCTCGCACACCCACGCCCGGGTCTTGTCGCTGCACCTGTCCACCGCGGTCATGTACCAACATTAGCGCCTAGCAGCGGTTTTCCCAGCGCCCCAACGAGTGGCGGAGGCGTAGCGCAGAGTTAGGCGCCGTCGCGCAGCTGCGCACGAAGGCGCGCGCGCTCGGCGTTGCGACCCGCGTGGCGGGCGGCGAGCCCGGCGGTGACGCGCGTGTTGAGGCCGCGGAAGAGCAGGAGCCCGAGCGGGAAGCCGACGACGACGCCGACGGCCACCGCGACCAGCAGCGGGATGTCGAACAACACCAGCAGAGCCGCCACCGCCGCGACCAGGAGCACGCGCACGGCGGTGTAGAGGGCCAGGTCACGACCCAGGTTGCTGTCGGGCTTGTCCACGCCCCGAGGCTACCCCTCGGTCTCCTCGACGGTGTTCGGCCTGCCCTCGAAGCGGGTGGACAGCACCACCGTCGACCGGGTGCGGGCCACGCCCTTGATCCGCCGCAGCCTGCTCAGCGCGCGCTCCAGGTCGTCGACCGTGGCCACCCTGACCTTGACCACGAACGCCTCGTCACCGGCCACCCGGTAGCAGCTCTCGACCTCCACCAGCTCCGCGAGCGCGTCGGCGACCTCCTCGTCGTCGGCGGTATCGGTCGGGTGAATTCCCACGAGGGCGGTGACCCCGAGACCGACCGCGCGCGGGTCGACCTGCGCGTGGTAGCCGGTGATCACGCCGGACGACTCCAGCTTGGCCACCCGCTCGTGCACGGCCGAGGCGGAGAGCCCGACCTGTCGTCCCAGGTCGGCGTAGGTGACCCGGCCGTTGGTGCGCAGCGCGGCGATGATGCGGCGATCAACTGTGTCCACGGGGCGCAAGCGTACGGCGTGCGCACCCGGTGTCCGAACCGGTCGATTTGTCCCTTACTACCTCTTTACCATCAGCCAACCGTTCGAGTACCCAATGGTCGAAGTGCCACGATGCTCCTGGTTTACCCCGATCGACGGGTCCCCCCGATCGACTGAGCCAAGGAGACGGCGATGACTGTGGCGCACGTCGGAGAACGGCTGCTGACCCCGGGAGAGGTCGCCACGCTGTTCCGAGTCGACCCCAAGACGGTGACCAGGTGGGCGACCGCGGGTCGCATCGGCTCGATCCGCACCCCCGGTGGTCACCGGCGGTTCCGCGAGTCCGAGGTCAAGACCCTGCTGGCGGAGCTCACCACCGAGGCCTCCGAGCAGACCGGCTGACCGAGCAGCGCGCGGTGGGCCCGCCAACCCGCGGGCCCACCCCCGGCCCTTCCCCGCCAGGTTGCCCCCGGCGGGGCCCACGACCCGACAAAACCGGCTAACCTCGAACACCTGACCCGTTCGAAAGGTGGCCCCGCATGCTGTACCTGCTCGCCGCGGTCGGCGCTATCACCGTCGGCGTGCTGCTGTGGCGGGCCTTCGGGGCGCGCCCGGCCGAGGTGGCCCCCCGGCCGGGTCGGGTGGTCGCACCCGACGACGACCCGGAGTTCCTGCGCGGGCTCGACAAGTTCCGCAAGTCCGACGGCGAGGACCAGCCCCCGGCCTGAGCCTCAGGCCATCCGGGGGCGGGGCCCGCTGGCGAAGTCGTCGGCCACGGTCGCGGCCAGCTCCAGCAGCGCCAGCCGGGTTTCCGGCGCCAGCCGCTCCAACTCGATCTCCGCGCCCTCTTCCAGGTGCGGGTCGAACGGGATCCGGCAGACCGCCCTGCACCGGGCGCCGAAGTGCTGCGCCAGCTTGTCCAGGTCGACCGAACCGGACTTGGGCCGCACCGAGTTGATCACCGCGACCGACCGGGCGACCAGCGTCCGGTAGCCGTGCGCGTCCAACCAGTCCAGCGTCGCCGACGCGCTGCGGGCACCGTCGACCGAGCCGGACGACACGATCACCAGCGAATCGGCCAGGTCCAGCACGCCCTTCATCGCCGAGTGCATCAGACCGGTGCCGCAGTCGGTGAGCACGATGTTGTAGAAGTGCTCCAACAGCGCCACCGTGCGCCGGTAGTCGTCCTCGCTGAACGCCTCCGACACCGCCGGGTCCTGCTCGCTGGCCAACACCTCCAGCCGCGACGGCCCCTGCGAGGTGTACGCCCGGATGTCGCTGTAGCGGCGGATCCGGCCCGCGTCGCGCAGCAGGTGCCGCACCGTGGCCGTGGTCTCCAGCGGGATCTTCTGGCTCAGCGTGCCCCGGTCGGGGTTGGCGTCGACCGCGATCACCCGGTCACCGCGCAGCGACGAGAACGTCGAACCGAGCGTGGTGGTGGTCGTCGTCTTGCCCACCCCGCCCTTGAGGCTGAGCATCGCGATCTTGTAGCAGCCGCGCAGCGGCTGGTTCACCCGGCCGATGAGCTCGCGCCTGCGCACCTCCGCCGGGCTCTCCCCGACGTTGACGAGCCTGCCGGTGGCCACGTAGACCGCCCGGCGCCACCCGGATTGCGGCGCCCGCTTGGTCTGCTTGAGCAACCGCGCCGAGGACAGCTCCTCACCGTGCCCCGGCTGCGGGTCGCTGTAGTAGCCCTGGCCGACCTGGTGCGGGCCGGTGATGGCCGCGTTCTGCGCGTACGGGTTCTGCGGGCCGGGCGGCGGCTGCCCCGGACCGGGGAAGTGCTGCATGGGCGGCGGGAACTGCTGCATCGGCTGCGGCGGGCGCTGCTGCTGGACCGGCGGCCGCGGCGGCTGCGGGGGCTGGTGCTGCACCGGCGGCTGCTGGTGGACCGGCGCCTGCTGGACGGGCGGCTGCACCACCGGCGGCGGCTGCACGGGTGGCTGCGGCGCGGTCTGGTGGGCCGGGTTCGGGTGGCCGGGGTTGGCCACGATCTGGGTCTCGTTGGGGTTGGGCTGGGTCGGGATGGCCTGCGGCTGCTGGGCGGGGCCGCGCTGGGTCATCGGCTGCGTGCCCGCCTGCTGGGGGTCATGACCGGCGTTCGGCGGCGCGTAGAGCGCGGCTTGGTCGGCGGGCTCCGGCTGCGCGGCCGGGTCCGGCCCGGCCAGGTGCGCCTCGGCGAGCTCGGGATCCGGGCCGAAGTCTGGCGTCCCGGTGTCGGTTCCCCCGGTCACCACCGGCGGCCGCCACGCCGCCTCGGACTCGTCATGGCGTCCAGTCACCCCTGAGACCCCTCCCGCGAACCTCGACCCTGTGGGGGCGACGGTAGTCGCTCACCGCGCCACCCACCGAAGGGGGTAACGCGGTGTGCACAAGCAACCGCAGGTGGGAGGGGGTCAGGCAGCCGGGGTGGGCGGGCGGGGGTCAGGCATACGAGTGGAGACCGGCGATGACCAGGTTGATGAAGAACAGGTTGAACACGACCAGCGCGAAGGCGACCGAGTTGATCACAGCGGCCCTGGTGCCGCGCCAGCCCGCCGTCGCCCGCGAGTGCAGGTACCCGGCGTAGACGACCCAGGCGACGAACGCGACGGTCTCCTTGGGATCCCAGCCCCAGAACCGGCCCCAGGCCGCCTCGGCCCAGATGGCGCCGCAGATGATGCCGAAGGTGTAGATCGGGAAGGCGAAGATCGTGGTGCGGTAGGCGAGCCGGTCGAGGGACGCGGCCTCCGGCAGCTTCGGGCCGATCCGCGTGAAGCGGGTGGGGTCCGCGTCGTGCCGGACCTTGACCAGGTACAGCAGGCTGAACACCCCGGGCACCAGGAACAGGCCGCTGGACAGGATGGCCGCGGAGACGTGGATGACCAGCCAGTACGACTGCAGCGCGGGCATCACCGGTCCGGCGGCGGTGTAGAGCGCGGTGCCGCCGAGGAACATCAGGATGACGACCGGGGTGAGCACGAACGCGCCGAGCCTGCGCACGTCGAACTTGCGCAGCAGCACCAGCCAGGTGACCACGGCGACCAGCATCGTGGCGGCGCCGTACTCGTACATGTTGCCCCAGGGGGCGCGGCCGGTGGCGATCCCGCGCAGCACGATCGAGCTCAGGTGCAGCAGGGCGCCGAGCACGGTCAGCGCGACGGCCATCCGGCCGAACCGCTCGGGCTTGCCGACCGAGGTGGGTTCCTCGATGCGGCCGATGGCGGGGGCGGCCGGGGCGCCCGCGCCGACCAGTTCGCGGGCCCGCTCGGACTTCTTCGCCTTGCGCGTGAAGGCCTGCTCGGTGGTATAGAACACCATCGCGAACACGTAGACCAGGGCGGCGGCGCGGTAGAGCCAGTCGCTGTAGGTGGCCAGCGTCTCGTTGACCGGCATCCTTAGGTATCCCTCCTGGGAAGCAGCTGGGCTGCAAGCCTGTGGAACTCCTCGCCATAACCCGCCTGGTCGGTTCGCGCGAGGCCGCCGACGCGCACCACCGTACTTCCCGACTCCCCGGGGGTCGCGCGAACCCACAGCCTGCGCCTTCGCACGGTCAGCGACACCCCGAGCCCGAGGATCATCGCGACCGCGGCCACCAGCACCCACACCTGCGTCGGGTCGTGCGAGATCTGCAGCGACACCCACGGCACAACGCCGTCGAAGCTGACCTTCGTGCCGTCGTCGAGGGTGATCGCCTCACCGACCTTCAGGTTCTGCCGCGCGACCCTGGTGAGCCTGCCGCTGTCCACCAGGGACTGGTCGATCTGGAAGATGGACTGGCCGCGGCCGGAGTCGATGCCCAGGTCACCGCGCATGACGTCGACGGCGACCGCCGGGTCCGACAGCTGCGGGTGGCTGGAGGTGAGGATCTTGTCCTCGATCAGCGCGGTGGGGGCGAACAGGCCGGTCACCGCGATCTGCCGCGTGCGCCGCTCGGTCGCGTCGGTCACCCCTGGCGGGTCGAACTTGGTGGCGCCCTCCGACAGCAGGGTCAGGTTGTCCACCGGCCGCCACTGGATGGTCTGGGTGCGCCGCTGCCCGTCGGGGAAGGTGACGGTGAAGGTCGGGGCGTAGCCGTGGCCGAGCAGGTAGACGCGGTCGCCGACGACCCGCAGCGGGTCGTTGACGCGCAGGTCGTAGGGCCGCCAGGTGTCGGTCTCCAGGTCGTCGCCCGCCTGGTAGTCGACCTTGGCGGCGAACTGCTCGGCCTGGCCGTTGGGCAGGTAGGTGGCGTCGAAGCCGTTGACCCGCACGCAGAACGGGTTGAGGTCGGTGCCGTCGACCCGCAGTCCTGGCCGGAACGAGTCGTAGCCCAGGGTGCCGGAGTTGCAGAACTGGGAACCGTTGGCCAGCACGATGACCTGGCCCTCGTAGTTGGCCATCTTGCCGATCGCCAGCGCCACGATCAGCGCCAGCATGGCGAAGTGGAACACCAGGTTGCCCGCCTCGCGCAGGTAGCCGCGCTCGGCGCTGATGCTGCGCGCGCCGTCGTCTTCCTCGCGCTCGACCAGCCGCCAGCCCTTGAGCCGCGCCTTCGCGTCCGCCATGACCTGCTCCGGCGTCGCGGTCACGTCGGCGGTCTCGTGGTGCGGCAAGCGGGTCAGGTTGCGCGGGGTCAGGACTGGCTTGGCGCGCAGTGCTTTCGCGTACTCGACTGTGCGCGGGACGAGGCAGCCTACGAGGGAGATGAACAGCAGCAGGTAGATCGCGGAGAACCAGACGCTGGCATAGACGTCAAAGAACTGCAGCCGGTCCAGGAAGGTGCCCCACCAGCCGTGCGCCTCTATGTAGTCCAGCGCGCGCGGCAGGTTGAGCGACCGCTGCGGCAGAAGTGCCCCGGGCATCGCGGCGAGGGCCAACAGGAACAACAGGATCAGGGCCGTGCGCATCGACGTCAGGCCACGCCACGTGTTGCGCACGAACGCGCGAGCCCGGTTCACAGCGGCAACTCGAAGTCGGTCACGAGCGTGTTGCGCAGCCACGACACGACGTCCGCCCAAAGCCCGGTGACCAACAGGATCCCGACACCGAGCAGCAGCGCGCCCCCGAAGAGTTGGATGCCGCGCGTGTGCGCGCGCAGCCACGCCGTGGCCCGCACCGCCCACCGCGCCCCCAGCGCGATCACCAGGAACGGGATGCCGAGCCCCAGGCAGTAGACGACCACCAGCAGGTACCCGCGGACCGCGCTGCCCCCGGTCGAGGCGGCGATGCTCATGACCCCGGACAACGTGGGGCTCAGGCAGGGTGTCCACCCCAGCGCGAAGATCCCGCCGAGCACCGGCGCCCCGGCCAACCCGAACCTCGGCGTCTTGTGGATGCGGATGTCCTTCTGCAGCCCCGGGATCAGCCCGATGAAGACCAGCGCCATCGCGATCGTGACGACCCCGCCCACCCGCTGCAGGACGTCCTCGTTGATCAGCAACGCGTCCGCGAGCCACACCACGCTGCCCACGGTCGCGGCGAACACGACCGTGAAGCCCAGCACGAAGAGCCCCACCGCGCCGACGACCCGGAACCGGCCGCGCTTGCGCTCCTCCTGATCGCTCACCGCGGGCGCCTCGGCCCCCACGAGCGCCGCGAGGTAGGCGAGGTAACCCGGTACCAGGGGCACCACGCACGGTGACGCGAACGACAGGAACCCGGCCAGCAGCGACAGCCCGGCCGCCAGCAAGAGCGGCCCGGAAACGGCAACCTGCGTCGGGTCCACCCGATCAGCGTAGGGAAGCACCCCGCACGGCTGACCGGGGGTGGTCTCTGGGCAGGACCGGGGTCACATCCCCGGGACCGACAGGCCCCGCGTGCTTCCTTTGCGCGGCCCGCAGTGGGGCAGAGGGGGTTGGGGACGGTTCGGGACGCCGCTGGGGACGTGGCGAGCGACTCGTAACACGGGGATGGGCTGGGGCTACTTAACTCCCGTGACCGAGCCGATAGCCGATCCGGACCCGGACAGCAGCCCCGGCAGACCCGCCTCCGTGAGCCTCGCGGTGTGGGGGGCGGTCGTCAGCGCGGCGATGACCGGGGGGTTGTTGGTGTCCGGGGACCGACCACCGGGGTACCTGGGGGTCGGGGCGGCGCTGTCGGCGCTGGCCGCCGTGGTGCTGGCCTGGCCGGTGCGCGCGGGTCGGCCGTGGGCGCGGCTGGGGATGATGTTCACCGCGCTGGTCGGGGCGCTCGGCGCACCCGCGGCGGCCAACGCGCACGCGTCGTCACCGGTGGCGTTCCTGCTGTTCATGGCGATCGTCGGGATCTGGGTCACGGTGGTCACCCTGCTGCTGCGGGTCGACTCGCGGGCGTACTTCGGCGCGCTGCCCTTCGGTGGCTCGTGACCGGTCGCGACGTGAGAGGCTGATCGGGTGAGCACACCGCAGACCTCCGAGCCAGAGGCCGTCGGCCTGGGCTGGCCGGCGCCAACCGAGTCCGGCGGGCTCAACCAGCCGCGGCGCGGGTGGGTCGCCGCCGGTGAGCTCGTGCTGGTGGGGCTGCTGGTGTGGGCCTGCCTGTGGTGCTACGACCGGGGCACGGTGCCGCTGAGCCGGGTCGCCGAGCGGCCGGAACTGGACTTCCAGCACTACGCGGGCAACTGGATCGGCCTCGCCATCGCCGCGGCCACCGCGGCCGCGGTGCTGCTGCTCGACGCCGGTCGGCAGCTGGTGCTGGCGGTGCGCACCCGGGCGTGAGCGCGGCCACCCCGCCGAGTTTGCGAGACTGGTCGGGTGACACCTGAGGTGCAGGCACACGTGCGTGGCTCGGCGGCGTTGTTCGACCGGGCGAAGGCGGTCATCCCGGGCGGGGTCAACTCCCCGGTGCGGGCCTTCAACTCCGTCGGCGGCACACCGCGGTTCATGGTCAGCGGGCTCGGCGCCTACCTGTGGGACGCCGACGACAACCGCTACGTCGACCTGGTGGCGTCCTGGGGGCCGATGATCCTCGGGCACGCGCACCCGGCGGTGGTCGAGGCGGTCCGCTCGGCGGCGACCACCGGGTTGTCCTTCGGCACCCCGACGGCCGGGGAGATCGACCTGGCCGAGGAGATCGTCCGGCGGGTCGAGCCGGTCAGCCGGGTGCGGCTGGTCAACTCCGGCACCGAGGCCACCATGAGCGCGATCCGGTTGGCCCGCGGCTTCACCGGCCGCAAGCGGATCATCAAGTTCGCGGGCTGCTACCACGGCCACGTGGACGCGCTGCTGGCCGAGGCGGGCTCCGGGGTCGCCACGCTCGGCCTGCCCACCACGCCGGGGGTCACCGGGGCGCAGGCCGAGGACACCCTGGTGCTGCCCTACAACGACCTCGACGCGGTGCGCGCCGCCTTCGCCGAGCACGGCCCGTCGATCGCCGCGGTGATCACCGAGGCCGCCGCGGGCAACATGGGCGCGATCGCGCCGGTCGGCGGGTTCAACGCCGGGCTGCGCGAGATCACCGCGGAGCACGGCGCGCTGCTGATCATGGACGAGGTGATGACCGGCTTCCGCGTCTCGGCGTCGGGCTGGTTCGGCGTCGACGGGGTGGCAGGCGACCTGTACACCTTCGGCAAGGTCATGTCCGGCGGGCTGCCCGCCGCGGCCTTCGGCGGTCGCGCCGACATCATGGACCACCTGGCCCCCGCCGGTCCGGTCTACCAGGCGGGCACCCTCTCCGGTAACCCGGTCGCGGTCGCCGCGGGCCTGGCGACGCTGCGCGCGGCCGACGAGTCGGTGTACCGGGCGCTCGACGACAACGCCGCCCGGCTCGGTTCGCTGCTCGGCGGGGCGCTGTCGGCGGCGGGGGTGGCGCACCGGGTGCAGACCGCGGGCAACCTGCTCAGCGTCTTCTTCACCGAGGACCTGGTCACCGACTACGCCGCCGCGAAGGCCGCGCAGACCTGGCGGTTCCCGGCGTTCTTCCACGCGCTGCTCGACCACGGCGTCTACCCGCCGCCCAGCGCGTTCGAGGCGTGGTTCGTCAGCGCCGCGCTCGACGACGCCGCGTTCGAGCAGATCGCCGCCGCACTGCCCAAGGCCGCCGCCGCGGCGGCCGCCGCGAAGGAGCCCGCGTGACCCAGACCATCGTCCACGTGCTGCGCCACGGCGAGGTCCACAACCCCACCGGCATCCTCTACGGCAGGCTCCCCGGCTTCCACCTGTCCGACACCGGCAAGCGCCAGGCCCTCACCGTGGCCGAGCACCTCGCCGACCACGACATCGTGCACGTCGTCGCCTCGCCCCTGCAGCGCGCGCAGGAGACCGCGACGCCCATCGCCGCGTCGCACCGGTTGGAGTTGGCCACCGACGAGCGGCTGATCGAGTCGGCGAACGTCTTCGAGGGCAAGAAGGTCTCGGTCGGCGACGGCGCGCTGCGCTCGCCCGCGAACTGGCCGCACCTGCGCAACCCGTTCACCCCGTCCTGGGGGGAGCCGTACCTGGAGATCGCGCACCGGATGCTCGCCGCCGCGCACCGCGCCCGGGCGGCCGCGGTCGGGCACGAGGCGGTGTGCGTGTCGCACCAGTTGCCGGTGTGGACGCTGCGGCGCTACCTCGAGGGCAAGCGGCTGTGGCACGACCCGCGCAAGCGCCAGTGCTCCCTGGCTTCCCTGACCAGCCTCGTGTTCGACGACGAGCGGCTGGTCGGCATCCGCTACTCGGAGCCCGCGGGCAGCAGCGACCCGAAGAACACGGGCGCCTGATGCGGCCGCTGCTCGGTCTCCTCGGTGTGGCACTGCTCCTGGTGTCCGGCTGCTCCTCGGACAAGAACGCGGTGGCCAGCGGCACCGACTTCGTCTTCGTCTCCCCCGGCGGCAAGACCGACATCACCTACGACGGCGCCGACCGCAAGCTCCTGCCGGACATCACCGGACCGTCCCTGATGGACGAGTCGCGGATCTCGGTGTCGTCCTACCGGGGCAAGGTGGTCGTGCTCAACGTCTGGGGCCAGTGGTGCGGCCCGTGCCGCGCGGAGGCGCCGCAACTGCAGCAGGTGCAGGACAAGTACGCCGACGAGGTCCAGGTGGTCGGCGTCGACGTGCGGGACAACCAGAAGGACGCCGCGCAGGACTTCATCCGGGACCGGGGGCTGACCTACCCGTCGATCTACGACCCGCCCGGCAAGTCGCTGATCGTGCTGAAGGGGTACCCGCGCGCGGTGGTGCCCGCGACCTTCGTGATCGATAAGCAGGGCCGGGTGGCAGCGGCTTTCATGCGGGACCTGTTGGCGGAGGATTTGGTACCCGTGATCGATCGGCTCATCGCTGAAAGCTGATTTCGGCTCGGAAAACCGGTGAGCGGCGGCCGAATGGCCGCCGCTCTCGGGTTTCACGAAGTGGGGACTGGCACTACCGGGTGCGCGTCGTCTCGAAGTAGGCCTTCGAATCGGCGGTGAACATGAAATAGATCGCCGTGCCCACCAGGAGCACCTGGATCACGCCGACGACCAGGTTCGCCGGGGAATTGCCCTCGCTGACCAGGCCGAGCACGTTGACGATCAGGCCGATCGTGCCGAGGACGGCCAGGGTCATCCGGGCCCAGTTGCGGCCCGCGCGCATCTTGAACGCGAACAGCAGGTACAGCCCGAAGGACAGGGCCGCGATGACCCCGGCGAACACCAGACCGGCGGTCACGACGGTGTCGATCTCGCTGGCCGTGGCCGCCTTGCCCTGGCTGCGCAGCGCCGTCGCGGCGTTCTCGCGCAGCGCGTCGGTGCCGATCGCCACGGTGACGATGAAACCGATGACGCCCAGGATCGCGCTGACGACCCAGAGCTGGAAGGAGGTGGTCACGGACTTGGGCCTGACCGCCGCGGGCAGCTGTTCGTTGATCGGCGGCGCGGCGGGCATGGGCTGGTAGGGCTGGTTGGGATCGGGTCCACTTGTCGTCATGGGGAGAAGCTATTGCTTCCTGAGAGTCCGTGCACGCCTGTACCGGGGGTTGTTGCCGTGCTGTTCACCGGGGTGGACCAGCGGCGAGGTCACACGACCGGGGTTTCCGGCCGGAAGTAGGGCCTGGCCTGCTTGCTGTAGAGGCAGACGAGCGTGGTGATGAGCAGCGCGATGTGCAGCAGGAGGACGAACCCGCCGCCGTCGCCCGCGATGAGCTGGTAGACCCGTTCGGCGAGGTGGAGTCCGGCGAAGACGGTGATGACCACCCTGGCCCAGTTGTGGCCCGCGCGGACCGGGAAGCTGAGACCGGCGTAGACGATCCCGGGCAGCAGGGCGAGCAGCAGCGTCACGGTGAACGCCACCGTCGCGCCGAGGCTGATGTCGGTCGACGACGCCTCTTCGCCGTCGAGCGCGGCTTCGACCACGGGCTCGAACCCGGCCGGGCCGATGGCGATGACGATGACCGACAGGGCCAGGTTGAACACGGCGAGCGCGATCAGCAGCCGGAACGCGGTCTGGACCAGCGGCGGCCGTTCGGTCGGCCATTCCTGGTGCGGCAGCAGTTGGCGGACCGGTGGCGCGGCGGGCATCGGCTGCCACGTCTTGTCCGGATCGGGTTCGGGGTCGTTCGAGGTCATTGTGCGGAAATTAGAGCATTTCCCGATCGCGCGCATCCCGGTTGTGCGCAACCTCCGAAATGTTATTCGGCCACCAATCGCCGCACCGCATCGGCAAGCGCCACCGGATCGGCCGCCCACGCGAGAACAACCGTTCCGTCGTCGAGTTCCAGCGGTACTTCGGTGGTTTTCTTCGGCACCGTCCACCCACCGCCGAGCGGTCGGGCACCGGCCGGTGCGCCGACCCCGGTGACCGATTTGATCCTGGCCACCGGCAGCGATTCACGGCCCTGGTGCAGCGCCGCCGGGGTCAGCGCGACCCGGCAGATCTTGCGGCGGGCGCTGACCCACCCGGCGGCCATCGCGAACAGGGCCAGGCCGACCATCGCCCAGGCGAACCCGTGCACCCGCCCGCTGGCCGCCTCGACCCCGGCGCCCGCGGCGGCGAACAGCGGCCCCCACAGCACCGGCCACCACGTCGAGCCCGGTTCGGCGTAGAGGACCGGGCCCTCGTCGGGGTCAACCACGGCCGACGGGGAAGAACCGCCTGGCGCCCCTGGTGTAGAGCAGGCCGACGGCCACGACGATCACCAGCGCGCTGCCGAGGCCGTAGATGGTGACCCGGCCGACGGAGTACTGGAACAGCGCGGCGAACACCGCGAGCACCAGCAGCAGCGTCCGCGCCTTGCGGACGCCCCGGCGCGCTTGGTAGGCCAGCAGCAGGAAGAAGCCGAGGAACATGATCGAGCCGAGCAGCAGCCACCAGGACACCCCGACGGCGGTCTGCGCCACCTCGGCCGCGGTCTGGGTGGCCCGGCCCGCAGCGCGCGCCCGCTCGTACTCCCGCACCGCCCAGTCCTCGCGCAGGGTGAAGAACAGCGCCGCGCCCACCACGCCGAGGGTCCCGGCGAGCACCCACAGCCAGAACGAGACCCGGACCGCGATGGGCGGGTCGGTGCGGACCTCCGCCTCGTCGGCGGTGGGCATGACCGGGGGTTCCTCGGGCACCGTCACCGCGCGAACATACCGGTCAGCTCTGGTCGAGCCAGCCCGCGGCCTCGGTGGCCCAGTAGCTCAGGATCACGTCGGCCCCGGCGCGGCGGATCGCGAGCAGCGATTCCAGCACCGTGCGGCGCCGGTCGAGCCAGCCGTTGGCCGCGGCGGCCTCGACCATCGCGTACTCGCCGGACACCTGGTAGGCGGCGACCGGGACGTCGGCCATGTCCCGCACCGCGCGGATCACGTCCAGGTAGGCCAGCGCGGGCTTGACCATGACCAGGTCCGCGCCCTCGTTGAGGTCGAGCGCGGCCTCCCGCAGCGCCTCGCGGACGTTGGCCGGGTCCTGCTGGTAGCTCATCCGGTCGCCGGTGAGCTGGGACTCCACGGCGTCGCGGAACGGGCCGAAGAAGGCGGAGGCGAACTTCACCGAGTACGCGAGGATGCCGGTGTCGATGTGCCCCGCCGAGTCGAGGGCCTCGCGGATCACCCCGACCTGGCCGTCCATCATGCCGCTGGGACCGACGTACTGGGCGCCCGCGTCGGCCTGCGCCAGCGCCATGTCCGCGTAGAGGGCGAGGGTGGCGTCGTTGTCCACGGCGCCGTTGGCGTCCAGGACGCCGCAGTGGCCGTGGTCGGTGAACTCGTCCAGGCACAGGTCCGACATCAGCACGGTGTCGTCACCGAGCTCGGCCCGCAGGTCGCGCAGCGACACGTTGAGGACGCCGTCCGGGTCGATCCCGCCGGACCCGGTGGCGTCCCTGGTCGTCGGCACGCCGAAGAGCATGATCCCGCCGACCCCGGCCTGCACCGCCTCGACGGCCGCCTTGCGCAGCGTGTCCCGCGTGTGCTGGACGACGCCGGGCATGCTCGCGATCGGGATGGGCTCGGTGGCGCCCTCCTTCACGAACATCGGCAGCACCAACTGCCTCGGGCGCACCTCGGTCTCGCTGACCAGGCGCCGCAGGGCTGGCGTGCGGCGGAGTCGGCGCGGGCGGTGGTTCGGGAACATCCGGGTGGCCTTTCGAAAGCCGGTGTGAAAACAGGCAGGCGGTGTGCTGGTGCACACCGCCTGCTCGAAGTCCTATCGCCGTGCGCGCTTGGTTTTGCGCGGTGGGGGCAGTGCCCCTTCCGCGCGCAACCGGGCCGCGTGCTCGGCGAGCGCGTCCACCAGGGCGGGGACCGTCGCGTGCTCGGGTTGGACGTCGACCCGCAGGCCGAACTCCCGCGCCGTCTCGGCCGTCTTCGGGCCGATGCAGGCGACCAGGGTCCGCGCGTGCGGCTTGCCCGCGATGCCGACCAGGTTGCGCACGGTGGACGACGAGGTGAAGCACACCGCGTCGAACCCGCCGGTCTTGATCATCTCGCGGGTCTCGGCAGGCGGCGGCGCCGCCCGCACGGTCCGGTACGCGGTCACGTCGTCGATCTCCCAGCCGCGGTCGCGCAGACCGGCGGCGAGGGTCTCGGTGGCGATGTCCGCGCGCGGCAGCAGCACCCGCTCGACCGGGTCGAGGATGTCGTCGTAGGGCGGGAAGTCCGCCAGCAGGCCCTCGCTGGACTGCTCGCCGGAGGGCACCAGTTCGGGGTTGATGCCGAACGAGCGCACCTTCGCCGCGGTCGACTCGCCGACGCAGGCGATCTTCACGCCGGAGAACGCGCGCGCGTCGAGGCCGAACTCGGCGAACTTCTCCCAGACCGCGCGGACCGCGTTGGTCGAGGTGAAGATGACCCACTGGTAGCGGCCGTCGACCAGGCCCTTGACCGAGCGCTCCATCTGCGCCGGGCTGCGCGGCGGCTCGACCGAGATGGTCGGCACCTCGCTGGGGATCGCGCCGTGCAGGTGCAGCCGCTCGCTCATCTCGCCTGCCTGGTCCTTGGTGCGCGGCACCAGGACCCGCCAGCCGTAGAGCGCCCGCGACTCCCACCAGGACAGCTTCGAGCGCGCCGCCACCGCCTGGCCGACGGTGACCACCAGGTGCCCGGAGATCTCCCCGGCATCGGCGGCCAGCGAGGCCAGCGTGGTGTCGATGGTGCGCTGGCTGGTGTTGGTGCCGTCCGCGGTCACCGCGACCGGGGTCTGCGGCGCCAGGCCGTGCTCGACCAGCGAGGACGCGGCCTCGGCGAGGTGGCTGGCGCTGGCGTGCAGCACCAGCGGCCCCGGCACGCCTGCCAGGGCGGCCCAGTCGATGTCGCCGCGGACGTCGACCTCGGTGTGCGTGGAGCCGAGCGCGATCCCCGCGTAGGCGGGCACCGCGGTCGCCGCGGACACGCCGGGGATCACGTCGAACACCGCGCTGGTGCGGGCCACGGCCTGAGCCTCGGCCACCACCGCGGAGTGGGTCAGCGGGTCACCGGCGACGAGGCGGACCACGACCCGGCCCGCCTTGGCCTCGCCTGCCAGGTCTTTGGCCACGTCGGCCGGTTCGCCGACGGCTGGCCGGACCTCGGCGCCCGGCCTGGCGAGCGCGAGCACGCCAGAGGGGACGTCGGGGTCGGTCACCACGAGCTCCGCGCGTTCGAGCAGCTCTTTCGCGCGGACGGTGAGCAGTCCCGCGTCGCCGGGGCCGGAGCCGACGAAGGCGACGCGTCCGGGGGACTTTCGTGCACGGGTGGTCATGTCAGGCCACTTCCCATCAACTACGCCTCGGGACCGGAGAGCACCCCGGCCCCGAGTTCCAGCAGCTCGGCGGCCAGCGCACGACCGAGCTGCTCTCCTGCGGTCAGGTCACCGGTTGCCGATGCGCGCATGATGTCGACGGCCCCGGCCGGGTCGTCGGCGTCGTACGCGGCGGCGACCCCGCGCAACGACAGGCGGTACACGACCCTGTCGTCGGCGTCGAGATCCTCCACTACCTCGGCCAAAGCGCCAACCGGCGCGCTGCAGCCCGCTTCGAGCGCGGCGAGCATCGCCCGCTCGGCGGCCACCGCGGCGCGGGTGGCCTCGTCGTCCACTGTGGACTGGAGTAGGTGTTCGACGTCGACGTCGTCGACGCGGCACTCGACCGCCAGCGCGCCCTGCGCGGGGGCGGGCAGCATCTGGATCGGGTCGAGGGTCTCGGTGATCTCGGCGAGCCTGCCCAGCCGGGCCAGGCCCGCGCGGGCCAGCACGACCCCGTCGAGCTCGCCGTTGGTGACCATGGCGATGCGGGTGTCGACGTTGCCCCGGATCGGCACGATCACGTGGCCGAAGCCGAGCGCGCGCAGCTGCGCGGCGCGCCGGGGGGAGCCGGTGCCCAGGCGGGAGCCGGGGGGCAGCTCGCCGAGGGTGAGGCCGTCGCGGGCGATCAGCGCGTCGCGCGGGTCCTCGCGGGGCGGCACCGCGGCCAGCGACAGGCGCGGGTCGGGGGCGGTCGGCAGGTCCTTGTACGAGTGCACCGCGACGTCGACGGTGCCCTCGGCGAGCGCGTCGCGCAGCGCGGAGGTGAACACGCCGACGCCGATCTCGGCGATCGGGGCCGACGAGCGGTCACCGGGGGTGGAGATGGTGATGAGCTCGACCGTGGCCCCGGCGCGCTCGAGCACGTCGGCCACGATCCTGGTCTGGGTCAGCGCGAGCGCGCTACCGCGCGTCCCGATCCTGATCACTCGGTCCATGCCGAACCACCGTCCACAGCGGGCTCAAGGGGGGATGTCACGGCCGCGGGCCGCTGCGGGTCGAGCGCGAACAGCTCGCGCAGCGCCTCGGCGTAGCCGGTTCCGCTCGGTCCGGAGGCCAGTTCCTTGACCCGGACCGTCGGGGTGTGCAGCAGCTTGTCGACCACCCGGCGCACCGTGCGGGCGAGTTCTTCGCGCACCGGGGAGTCCAGGTCGGGCAACCGCGCGTCCAGCCGCAGCAGCTCCGCGTCGACCACCTCGGCGGCGCGGCGGCGCAGCGCGGTGACCGTGGGGGTCACCTCGGCCGAGCGCTGCGCGGCGAGGTAGCCGCGCACCTCCTCGGCGACGATCTCGACGGCCCGCTGGGTGTCGGTGCCGCTCGGCGACTCGGCCAGCCGCCGCTGCAGGCTGGCCAGGTCGACCACGCGCACGTCGTCGACCTCGGCGACGCCCTCGGCGACGTCGCGCGGCAGGCCGAGGTCGCAGATGACCAGCGGCCTGCCCGCGCGGGGGAGCACGGTGTCCTCGGTGATCACCGCGCCGACCGCGCCGGTGCAGGAGACCACCAGGTCCGCCTCGGCGACCCGCTCGGCCAGCTCGCCGAGGCCGGTGGCCGTCGCGGGCACGCCCTGCTCGACCAGCGACGCGGCCAGCCGCGCCCCGTTGGCCTCGGACCGGTTGGCGACGACGACCTCACCGATGCCCGCGCGGCGCAGCGCGGCGGCGGTGAGACCACCCATCGACCCGGCGCCCACGATCAGTGCGCGCCGCCCGGCGAGCCCCCCGAGCGCGGCGTCCGCGTCGGCCAGGGCTTCGGAGACGACCGAGCCGCCGACCTGGTCGAGGCCGGTGTCGGTGTGTACGCGCTTGCCGATGCGCAGCGCCTGCTGGACCAGCTCGTGCAGGGTGCGCCCGACGGTGCCCGCCGCACGGGCCGAGCTATAGGCCGCCCGCACCTGACCGAGGATCTGCGACTCGCCGACGACCATGGAGTCGAGACCCGCAGTGACGGTGAACAGGTGCTGGGCCGCTGCGGCGGCGTAGTGCACGTAGAGGTGGTCATAGAGGGCGGCGACATCGGTGCCGGAGTGCCGCGACAGCACGCCCGCGATGTCGGCCAGTCCCGCGTGGAACGCCTCGACGACGGCGTAGACCTCGACCCGGTTGCAGGTGGAGACCAGCACCGCCTCGGCGACGTTGTCGCAGGCCAGCAGGTCGGCGAGGACCTTGGGGACGTCGACGGCGGACACGGTGACCCGCTCCAGCAGCCGCACATCGGCGCTGCGGTGCGACATCCCGACCGCGATGACGCTCATGAGACGACCAACCCGTCCACGGCCCGCCCGTTGGCCTCGGCGAGCACGGCGGCGTTGTCGGCCCGGCGGGCCACGTGGAAGGACAGGACCTGCAGCTCGACGGCCAGGTCGACCTTGCGGACCTCGACGTGGTCGGGGACCTGCAGCACGACCGGGGCGAAGTTGAGGATGCACTGCACGCCCGCGGCGACCAACCGGTCGCACACGGCCTGCGCGGCTGGCGGCGGCGTGGCGATCACGCCGATGGAAACCTCCCGCTCGGCGCACACGCGCGGGATGTCGTCGATGTGCTCCACCGGCAACCCGCCGACGGGCACGCCGACCAGATCGGGATCGACGTCGAAGAGAGCGGTCACAGGAAACCCCCGTCCTGGGAACCCGCCGTAGTTGGCAAGGGCGTGTCCCAGGTTACCGATTCCGATGACCGCGACGCTGTGCTTGCGGGTCAGGCCGAGGATCCGCTCGATCTCCTCGATCAGCACCGCGACCTCGTAGCCGACACCCCTGGTGCCGTACGAGCCGATGTAGGAGAGGTCCTTGCGCAGCTTCGCCGAGTTCACCCCGGCGGCGACGGCGAGTTCCTCGCTGGAGACGGTGCCCGCGCCGTGCTCCTGCATCCCGGAGAGCACCCGCAGGTAGACGGCCAACCTGGCGACGGCGGCCTCGGGGATCGCCCGCGCCCGCTCCCGAGCGGCGGGCACCTCGGTGACCCTCGGGATCGGGGTGGTGATCTCGGCGGCGGTGGGGGCGGGCGGGGTGGCGCCGACCCCGTTCCGCTGGCCTCGCTGTGCCGCCACGCTGTAGCTCCTCGAGGGGTTTTCGTCTCCGGGTCGCCATTACGGTACCGCTTGTGAACGTGTGCACAAAGTCAGTGGCCAGCGGCTTGACCAAGCCCACAACGTGACCCGGACGACTCCCCCTCCCCGCGGCGGGTGGGCGGGCCGCACACCCGCCCACCTGCGCGCTTGGTCCGCTTAGGCCTTCGGCATCAGCACCGAGTCGATGACGAAGACCGTCGCGTTCTTCGTCGGGATGTTCCCGCAGAGCACCTTCGCGCCATTGATCGTGACGTCGTCGCCCGACCCCGCGATCGTGATGTCCCCGCCCGCCGCGTTGAGCGACTTCACCGTCTTGGCGGCGAGCAGCCCGTCCTTGTTGTAGCGCTTGGCGACCACGTGGAACTGCAGGATGGGGGCCAGCGCCGTCGGGTTCTGCGCCAACTCCTGGAACTTGGCCTCACCCAGCGCCGCGAAAGCCGGATCAGCCGGGGCGAACACGGTCAGGTTGTCGGTGGTGTTGAGGGTGTCCGCGAGCCCGGGAATCGCCTGGACCGCGGCCACCAACTTCGTCAACAGGGGATTGGTCCCGGCCGCGGTGGCGACCGGCTGAACCCCCATGGAGGTGAGCCCACCAGAGGCGTCCCCCTGCGGCAGGTCCTTGCAACTGGGCCCGAAGACATCGGCCGCCGTGGTCACCCCATCACCGGCGGCCGCGGCGGCACCCATCTTGGAGGCAGCGGTAGTGGTCGCCACAGGGGCGGCAGAGGAAGAGCTGCTCCCCGTCTCGCTGCTCCCGCACGCGGCCAGGGACAACGCGACCAGTGCGACACCGAGGACCGGCTTGAGTTTGCCCACCAGGATCTCCTTAGAACGTAGACAGTCCTAAGAGTTCGCCACGGCCGGACGTCCTGGTTGGCGCGCCGAGCCCGTGTCCCCGGAAGGGGTGAATCGCGCGATGCCCGAAAAGATCACTCCACAGTGAACAGTGAAGAGTGCCACCCCGTTGCCCCGTCGGGGATCGGCGGCACCCGCACATCCGTCTGCACCACCCCGTTGCGATCCGTCGCCCGTACCTCGGCCCGGTGACTCCCGGAGGTCAGCGAGAAGGTCGTCCGCCAGTGCCGCCAGGTCTGGTCGTTGACCTCGGCGGCCAGGTCCGCCGCCTGCCACGGTCCGCCGTCGACGCGGACCTCCACCTTGTCGACCCCCACGTTCTGCGCCCAGGCGATGCCCGCCACGGTCACCGGTCCGGCTGGCACGGTCGCGAACCCGCGCGGTACGTCGATCCGGGACTGGGTCTTGATCGGCGCCCGGGCAGCCCAGCCGCGGTCCTCCCAGTAGAACGTCTTCGTGCCGGAGCGGATCAGCTCCAAGTCCACGACCCACTTGGTGGCGGAGACGTACCCGTAGAGGCCGGGCACCACGAGGCGCGCGGGGAAGCCGTGCTCGACCGGCAGGGGCTCGCCGTTCATGCCGATCGCCAGCATGGCACCGCGGCGGGGGTCCATCACGTCGGCCAGCGGTGTTCCGGCAGTCCAGCCGTCCGTGCTGGTGGAGAAGAGCAGGTCCGCGTCGGCTCCAACGCCCGCTTCGAGCAAGAGGTCGCGCAGGAGCACGCCGGTGAAGTTGGTGGTGGAGATGTAGGGGCCGCCGACCTCGTTGGAAACGCAGGTCATGGTGATGGTGCGCTCGACGAGGGGACGGTCGCGGATGTCACCGAAGTCGAGGTTGAGCTCCGTGTCGACCATGCCGTGGATGCGCAGGTGCCAGTCCTCGGCGCGGAGGCGGGGCACGGTAAGAGCCGTGTCGATGCGGTAGAAATCCTTGTTGGGCGTGATGAACGTGGGCGTGCCGATGCTGGCGAAGTCCGCGCCGTTGGGGATGGCGGGGGCCGGAGTGGCCGGCTTGAGAGAGCCGACAGCGGCGCGAGAACCCTCTACGTCAACGCGACCGGCCAGGAACTGACCGAACCCGCCGAAGACGCCTGCGCCGACGGCAAGACCGCCAGACAGGCGCAAGAAGGTGCGGCGGGATTCGTCATCGGTGCGTCCCAGGGCGGTTCGGTGCAAGAAGCGGAAAGCGAGCACACCGGCCAAGAGCGCCGCTATAGGCGCAAGTACGGCGACAGCACCTAGGTCTGGCCGGTTGAGCACAGCGATGATCCCGAGCAGACCAAGGACCCCGGCCAACACCAACCCAGGCAGCGGCGACCGGCGCGACAGGAGTCCAGCCACCACGGCGAACCCGAGGATCGTTAGGCCCATCCCGCTGAGCAGGACGAGCTTGTCGTAGGTGCCGAAGGTGCGGACCGCGAAGTCCTTGAGCCAAGTCGGCGTGAGGTCGATCGCGGTGTTGCCCACGGCGAGGAACGGCGAGGCGTTGGGGCCCACGAAACCGGCGACGAGGTGACCAGCAGCCAGAGCGGCTGCCACGGCGAGTACGCCAATGAGTGCGGCAACCCTCTTGCGCAAAGTGTCCACAAGAACACTTCGTAGCCGAAAGCTCCGAGGTTCGCCGCCGAAGGCGCCGGGGTTCGCTCAGGCCAACGCCGCGCGCAGCCGGTCTTCCTCGACCTGCCAGTACCCGTGCTCGGCGTCGTCGACCAGGATCACCGGCACCCGGTCCCCGTACTCGGCGCGCAACTCCGGATCGCTGTCCACGTCGACCGCCGACCAGCGCACGTCCAGGTCCGCGCAGATGCGGGACACATCGGCCTCGGCCACCTCGCACGCGTGGCAGCCCTGCCTGGTCATGACGGTCACCCTGCTCATGGCTCGACGCTACCGCGCAGGCCCGCCCGCCGGATCTTGCCGGTGACCGAGTGCGGCAGGGACTCGGCGAACTCGACGACCGCGGGCACCTTGAACCGCGCGAGGTTCGCCCGGCAGTGCTCCAGCAACCGCTCCTTGGTCAGCTCGACGCCTTCCCTGGGCACGACGACCAGCCGGACGCGCTCCCCGGCGCGTTCGTCCGGCACCCCCACCGCGGCCACCTCGGCGACCTCCGGGAGCTCGCCGACGACCTGCTCGACCTCGTGCGGGTAGACGTTGAAGCCGTTGACGATGATCAGGTCGGTCGCCCGGTCGACCAGCCGCAGGTCCCCGTCGCCGTCGAAGTAGCCGACGTCGCCGGTGCGGAACCAGCCGTCGGCGTCGGGGCCACCGGCACCGTCGGGCCAGTACCCGCTGAACAGGTTCGCCCCGCGCGCGGCGACCAGGCCGGTGTCGGAGTCCTCGCCGAAGTCCGACGCGAGCGACTCGTCCGGGTCCGCGGACGCGGCCACGGGCCTGCCCTCGGCGTCGACCAGGCGCAACTCGACCCCGGGGATCGCCCCGCCGACGAACCCCGGCTTGGCCACGCCGCCGACCAGGGTGGACGTGAGCACCGGGCCGGTCTCGGTCAGCCCGTACCCCTCGAAGATCGATAGACCCGTCTCCTGGCGGAACAGGGCGAGCGTGCGCGGCTCGAGCGGCGCGGCGCCGGAGGTGAGCACGCGCGCGGTCGCCAGCGCCTCGCCGAGCCGGTCGCGGCCCGCGGTGGCCAGCGCCTGGTAGATCGCGGGCACCCCGACGAGCGTGGTCACCCGGTGCTCGCGGCACGCCTCCAGCGCGGTGTCGATGTCGAACTTGCCGGTCAGGACTCCGGTGGCCCCGGTCAGCGCGACCTGCCACAGGCCGGACAGGCCATAGGCGTGCGACAGCGGCACCGCGAGCAGGACGCGGTCGGCCTGGGTCACGGGGGCGGGTCGCAGCGCGGCGCACTGCGCGGCGTTGGCCAGCAGCGCGCGGTGCGACAGCATCACGCCGCGCGGGGTGCCCGCGGTGCCGGAGGTGTAGCAGAGCAGCGCGATGTCCTCGCCGCCCGCACGGCGCGGACCTGCGACTTCCGACTCCGAGGAGTCATCGAGCACCGGATCGGGGAGGGCGGTGACGACTCCCCCGGTGCGATCGGTAACCCTGGGTACGCCGAAAGCGAAACACACACCGCTGTGGTCGAGAACCCGCTCGACTTCACGGGCCACCGCGTCGGTACCGATCGGCACCGCCACCGCACCGGCCCGCAGCACCGCGAACAGCACGACACCCGCCTGGAGGCTGTTGGACATCACCACCGCGACCCGGTCACCGGGGGCGACCCCCAGCCCGGCCAGCGCGTTCGCGTAGCGGCCGACCACCGCGTCGAGCCGCTGCCAGCTCAGTGAGCGCGCGTTGGGCACGTCGACCAGCCCGGGGTGGGCGGGTACCTTCTCGCTCGCCGCGGTCAGCAGGTCGGCGACATTGCCGGTGGACTCTTCCGCCATCACCACGGCCCTCTCCTGACGTATCCAGCAGTTCGAACCCCGACCAGGAAGCGACGGGCGCCGCAGTGTGGCACGCATCACCCACGTCACGGTTAACTACCTACTCCGACCCCATCCTGGCCCACCCGCCGTTACCTACCGAAAAGTAACCACAGTCAGCTGCGATGCCCCGGCGGAGGCGCGACCGCCGGGTCCGAGGGAGTGTGCGGCCGTCCGATGACCCGCCAGACGCGATCCGACCCGACCCGACCTGGTGTGCCGTCGGCCCGGTCGGCCACCGACGGCGCCGGGCAGCCGGGCGCGGCGGTGCCGGAGGAGGCGCACAGCGAGTCGTGGGCGCTGGTGCACGCCGCCCAGCAGGGCGACACGGTGGCCTTCGGGCAGCTCTACGACCGGTACGTCGACGTGGTCTACCGGTACGTCCTGTTCCGCGTCGGCGACCGCGAACTGGCCGAGGACGTCACCAGCGAGACCTTCTTACGGGCCTTACGCCGGATCACCTCGGTCACCTACCAGGGCCGCGACGTGGGTGCCTGGTTCGTCACCATCGCCAGGAACCTGGTGCTCGACCACGTGAAGTCCAGCCGCTTCCGGCTCGAGGTCACCACCCCGGAGATCCGCGACTCCGAGCGGCTCGAAGCGGGCCCCGAGCAGCAGGTGATGTCCAAGGTCACCCGCGAGGCGCTGCTCGGCTGCGTCGACCAGCTCGGCGACGACCAGCGCGAGTGCATCGTGCTGCGCTTCCTGCAGGGCTTGTCCGTCGCCGAGACGGCGGAGATCATGAACCGGAACGAGGGGGCGGTCAAGGCGCTGCAGCACCGCGCGGTGCGCCGACTGGCCCAGTTGCTGCCCCCCGAACTGCGATGAACCGGCCCGTCAGCGCGGCCCCGGGTCGTCCGGCTGCCAGAGTGTGCGTTGCCCCTTTGGGGTCAATCGATATGTGCCACGTGGCCGGGCCGTAACCCGGGGACAGACGAGTCGTTTCATCCACAGCGAGACCCACAGGAGTCGGAGCGGGATGGTGGACAGCGGAGCCGGGTCGACCGGACCCCAGGGCGAGCGGTCGGACAGACCGCGCGCGGGCCGCGCGCACCCCGGTCTGGTCGACGAACTGGGTCCCGAGTTCACCGACGACGACCACGCCGTGGTCGAGCTGCTCGCCACCCTCAGCCGCGACACCGCCCCCAGCGCCGGGGCGCGGGAGCGGATGCGCGCCAAGATCACCGCCAGCCTGGTCGCCGACCCCCTGCACCCGGCCGAACCGGCCGCCCCGCCGGATCCCGCTGTGTCGGACCCCGCTGTGTCGTCGGATCCCACCCGCCCGGCCCAGGACGAGCAGCCGCGTGTCGAGCGCCCCTCGCCGTCCCCGCGCCGCCCAGGGGAGGCCCGCCAGGGTCGGCCGCAGCGGGCCGGGCGCGCCCCGCGCGGCCGCCGCGATCCGGACTCGGCGCCAGCGACGAGCCCCTCGCTCCGCGGTTCCACCCGGGCCAGGTTCACCGTGGCCGCCGTGGCCGTGTTGGCGCTGGTGTTCTCCCTCGCGGGCATGAGCCTGCTGCTCGCGCGCGACGCGCTGCCCGGTGATCCCCTCTACGGGGTGAAGCGGACCGGTGAGGCCGCCGCGCTCGGGCTGACCTTCGGCGAGGAGGAGAAGGCGTTCAAGCACTTGGAGTTCGCCACCGCCCGCGTCACCGAGATCGAGACGCTGGCCCTGCGCTACGCGAACCCCGACGACGCCCCGACCTCCGGTTACCTCGCCGCGCTCGGCGACTTCGACAACGACGCGATCTCGGGCAGCCGCGCGCTGACCGCCGTCGCGACCGGCGGCGACGGCAGCCAGCTGGCCACCCTCCGCGCCTGGGCCGACCAGCAGGGCGCCCGGCTAGCCGCCCTGCGGCCCAAGCTGCCGTCGGAGACCGACAGCAGGCTCTCGGCGTCGTTGGCGGTCCTGGACCGGGTCGAGGGCCGCGCGGCGGCGCTGCTCGCGCGGATGGTCTGCTACCAGGTGACCTCCGGCGACCTGGACGAGATCGGCGCGCTCCCGGCCACCGCGGCCTGCGAGGTGCGCCCCGACGCGCCCAGGATCCTGTCGACGCCGAGCTCGCAGGCGGGCAACACGCCGAGCCCGGGCAGCACCGGCACACCGCAACCGACCAGCCCGCAACCCGGCCAACCGAGCGTCACCACAACCCCCTCGGCACCCCGGTCCAGTTCGCCACCACCCCTGGTGGACCTGCCGCCGATCATCGGGTCCCCCAGTCCCGGCCCCGGCACCAGCACCCCGGTCGTCCCCGGCGTGTCGGTGCCGCTGCCGTTGCCGCTGCCCCCGATCGAGGTGCCGCAGCTGCTGCCGGGCATCGGGCCCATCCGGATCGGCTGAGGTCGCCACCGCGGTGTGCGCGGGATCGCTACCCTGGTGGGCACAGCGAAGAACCAGCGGGGAGGCGTGCGGTGTCCGTGCGGCGTGGGGGTAGGAAGAACCCCGAACTCGAACGCCTCGCCGCGCTCGCGGGGGAGGCGAGCGCCGAGGCGGCTTCCGTCGCGATCGAACAGTCCGACAGCCCGGCCCCCATCGACCTGACCGCCGCGGCGTTCTTCGACGTGGACAACACGATCATGATGGGCGCGTCGATCTTCCACTTCGCCAGGGGGCTGGCCGCGCGCAAGTTCTTCTCCAACTCCGACCTGGTCAAGTTCGCGCTGCAGCAGGTGATGTTCCGGGTCGGCGGCAAGGAGAGCGCCGAGGGGATCCGCAGCAGCAGGGAACAGGCGCTGTCCTTTGTGGCCGGTCACACGGTGGCCGAGCTGAGCGCGCTCGGCGAGGAGATCTACGACGAGCTGATGGCCGACAAGATCTGGCCGGGCACCAGGGCGCTGGCGCAGATGCACCTCGACGCAGGGCAGCGGGTCTGGCTGGTCACCGCGACCCCGGTGGAACTCGCCGCGATCATCGCCCGCAGACTCGGCCTGACCGGCGCCCTGGGCACGGTCGCCGAGAGCACCCCCGACGGCGTGTTCACCGGCAAACTCGTCGGCGAAATGCTCCACGGCCCGGCAAAGGCACACGCGGTCCGGTCCCTGGCCGCACGAGAGGGCCTGGACCTGCGCCGCTGCACCGCGTACTCCGACTCCTCCAACGACATCCCCATGCTGTCGGTGGCCGGGACGGCGGTGGCGGTCAACCCGGATTCCGGCCTGCGCGAGGTAGCCCGCAAACGCGGCTGGGAAATCCGCGACTTCCGCACCGGCCGCAAAGCCGCCAAAATCGGCGTCCCCTCCGTCATCGGCGCCGGAGCCCTCGCAGGCGCCGTCGCCGCAGGCCTCGCCTACCGCAAGCGCGCCATCTAGACACCCGCGCGACACCACTCAGCCAGCAGCCGCCAGTTCAGCCCGCCCACCGGCACCAGAGACCGCAGGCTTGCCCACCGCGCACGCGCCGTCCAACACCAGGCACCCCGCCGGTGGGCGGTGGCCGTCACAAGCGCCGCCCACACCTGCAGACTGCGGCCAACCCGACTGTGACACCCATCAGGGCCTGCGAGAGGTAGCCCGCAACGCGACCGGAAGATCAGCAACCCCCGCACTGGCGGCAAAGCCGCCAATCGGCGCCCCTCCGTCATCGACGCCGGAGTCCCAGCAAACGCCGTTGCCGCAGGCCTTCGTCTACCGCAAACGCGCCATCTAGACCCCGCACCGCCGACGGGGACATGCGCCTTGGACTGCGAGCGAACACGGCCGAGCCAGCCAGCAGCCACCGATTCAGCGCCTCCACCACCGGCGCCCCAGCGCGAGCGCCGTCCAGCCCGCGGCATCGCAGGCTGATCCACGTCCTCGACGTCGGGCGCACCCTTCTGTACCGTTGTGAACATGAGTGTTCCGCCGCGAACATCCAAGTCCGTCCTGGAGATCGCCGCTGAGGTGTTGGTGCGGGATGCGACGGCGTCGTTGGCGCAGGTTGCCGCGGCGGCGGGGATTGGGCGGACGACGCTGCACAAGCGGTATCCGACGAGGCAGCACTTGCTGGTCGCGGTGGCCGAGGAGTCCCTGGACATCCTCGACCGGGCCATCGAGGGGGCCATGAAGGACGACCTCGGCCAGGCCCTGCGCGACCTGGTCGACGTGCTCGTGCCGCTGGGGCCTCGGCTGGAGTTCTTGTTGCGGCAGCCTTCGCTCGACGCGGAGCCGGAACTGCAGGCGCGGTGGGTGCAGGTCGACCGGCCGTTGACGGAGTTCATGGGGCGGGTTGCCGAGGCAGGGCTACTGCGCCGTGGGGTCGCGCCGTGGTGGGCGGTGTCGTCGCTGTACGCGGTGGCCTACACCGCGTGGGAGGGCGTGGCACTGGGGAAGTTGGCGCCGTTGGATGCGCCGGGGTTGGCGTACGGCACGTTGATGGGGGGAATCGGGGCATGAGTTCGGTACTGGCGCTCGGTGCGCGGTTGGGTGTGCAGCGCGCGGCGTTGTGGGCGATGGCGGCGCGCGGCGATGACGTGGCGCGGTTGTTGTCGGCGCCGTGGCGGGGCAACCCGTATCCCGTCTACGGGCGGCTGCGCAACGGCCCGGGGGTGCACCGGAGCAAGACCGGTGTGACGGTGGTGGCCTCGCACGAGCTGTGCTCGAAGGTGTTGCGGGACCGGACCTTCGGCGTGCGCACCGCCGACGGGCTCCAGCCGCCGCCGTTCGTGGCGTCCGGGTTGTCCGGCGAGGTGCCGGTGATCCCGTCCTTCCTCGAGTTGGACCCGCCCGACCACACCCGGCTGCGCGCGCTGGCCAGGCCAGCGTTCAGCCCGGCCAAGATCGAGGGTTACCGCGGCTCTGTGGCGGTGACCGCCTCGAAGTTGCTGCTCCCGCTGGCGTTCGACGACCAGTTCGACCTCATGGCGGAGTTCGCCGGGCCGCTGCCGATCACGGTGATCAGCGCGCTGCTGGACATCCCGGACGTCGACGCGCAGGTGTTCGCCCGCTACGGCCGGGTGCTCGGCGCGTCGCTGGACGGGGTGCGGTCGGTGCGGCACGCGCTGGCCGTGCGCCGGGCGAACCGGGAGTTGCGGGCGCTGTTCACCCGGCTCATCACCGAGCGCAGGGCGGACCCGGGCGACGACGTGATCAGCGTGCTGGCCGCTTCCGACGAGCTCACCGACTTGGAACTGGCGACGACCTGCGAGTTGCTGCTGGTCGCGGGCTACGAGACGACGACCAACCTGATCGGCAACGCCGTGTGGGCCTTCGCCCGCCACCCGGACCAGTGGGAGCGGCTGCGCGCGGACGAGGCGCTGATCGGCCCCGCCGTCGACGAGGTGCTGCGGTACGAGGCGCCGGTGCAGGCGACCGCGCGGATCGCGCACGAGGACACCGAGATCGGCGGGGTGCCGGTCGCCAAGGACGGCATGGTCGTCGTGCTGATCGGGGCCGCGGGCCGGGACCCGGCGGCGTTCGACCGGCCGGACGAGTTCGACATCGGCCGCGGGCGCACCGACCACCTGGCCTTCTCCAGCGGCGCGCACTACTGCCTCGGTGCCCCGCTGGCCCGGTTGGAGGCCGAGGTCGCCCTGCGGAAGTTGGTCGAGTGGCTGCCCGAGCTCGTCGTCTCCGGGACGCCGCGGTGGCGGCCGACCACGGTGATCAGGGGGCTGCGGTCGCTGCGGCTCTACCAGTAGCCGCTAGCCGAGGAACGGGTTCCCGCGCTGGTTGAGCAGCTTGTAGAGGGTCTGCTGGATGGTCTCGCGGATCTGGTCGGTGAGGGTGAACAGCAGCATCGGGTCGTCGTCGGCGCCGTACTCGGCGGTGGGCACCGGTGGTCCGAAGTGGATGTGCCACTTGGACGGCAGCGGGATCGCCCCGAGTGGACCCAGCAGCGGGAACAGCGGTGTGATCGGGAAGTACGGCAGCCCGAGCAGGCGCGCGAGCGGCTTGAGGTCGCCGATCTTGGGGTAGATCTCCTCGGCGCCGACGATCGAGCACGGCACGATCGGGGCACCGGTGCGCAGCGCGGCGGAGACGAACCCGCCGCGGCCGAAGCGCTGGAGCTTGTACCGGTCGGCGAACGGTTTGCCGATCCCCTTGAAGCCCTCCGGCCAGACGCCGACGAGTTCGCCAGAGCGCAGCAGCTGCTCGGCGTCGGGGTTGCACGCCAGGGTCTGCCCGGACTTGCGGGCCAACGCGCCCAGCAGCGGCACCTGGAAGACCAGGTCGGCGCCCAGCATCCGCAGGTACCGGTCGCGGTTGTCCTTGACCGCGACGGCGGTCATCAACGCGTCCCACGGCAGCGTGCCCGAGTGGTTGGACACGACGAGGGCCCCGCCGGACGCGGGGAGGTTCTCGGCGCCGGTCACCTCCACCCGGAACCACGTGCGGTAGACGGCCCGCAGCGGGGGCAGCAGGAGGGTTTCGGTGAGGTCGGGGTCGAACCCGAACCGGTCGACGGTGTAGTCGCCGGTGAGCCGCCGCCGCGCGAACCCCAGGGCGTCCGCCACGGCCCCCCGCAGGCCCGTGGCGGGCTCGGCGGGCGGTGCCGGTCGCAACGGGGTGGGCTCGACCGGTGGGCCCTCCTGGGTGGGCTTGCGCTGCCGGTCGCCGCGATCCAGGGGGATGACCTGAGCCTGCTGCACGCGTGTCACCTTCACCGGGTACCCCCGACGGTGCGTTCGAGACGCTCGATCACCGAGGTGTCAACCACGGGGCGTAGGCCGCTGCCGTGGACGTAGTCGTCGAACGCCTGACGGGTAGTCCACCTCGGGGTGAACCCGAAGACTGTTCGCAGTCGGGTCGTGTCCACGACCCGGCCGTGGTTGAGGTAGCGGACGTGGTCGGCGGAGAAGTCGACCACCCGCGCCCCGCGCAGCAACCTGCCTGCGGTGGGCATCGCCGCGCGCGGCACCGGGAACGGGATCCGGCCGGCGCGGCGGATGGCCTGCGAGAGCAGCAGCACCCCGTCGCCGCCCGCGTTGAAGACACCGGGGACCGGGTTGGTCACGGCCCGCTCCAGGATCGCCAGGGCGTCCTCGGAGTGCAGCAGCTGCAGCCGCGGGTCGAAGCCGAGCACCGTCGGCACCACCGGCAGCGCGAAGTAGCGGGTGAGCACGGTGTCGACCTGGGGGCCGATGAGGTTGGTCAGCCGGATCACGGTCACGTCGACGTCGGGTCGGCGGCGGGCGAACCCGCGGACGTACCCCTCGACTTCGACGGCGTCCTTGGCGTACCCGCTGGAGGACAGCTCGCGCGGCGGGTCGTCCTCGGTGAGCACCGCGGGCAGCCGGGCGCCCGCGCCGTAGACGGCGGCGGTGGACTTGACGACGAGCCTGCGCACCGACGGCGCCCGCTGGCAGGCGGCGAGCAGCTGCATCGCGCCGATGACGTTCATCTCCTTGACCGCGCTGCGCCGGGCGGGCCCTGGCGGGATGGCGGTCAGCGAGGCGTGCACCACGGTGTCGACCTCGGCCGAGGTGATGACCTTGGCGATCAGCGGGTTGCGGATGTCGGCGCGGACGAACTCGGCGCGTCCGGCTCCCGCCGCGGCCTCGATGGAGCTGTGCGGGCCGACGGTGTCGACGCCGAGCACGCGTTCGACGGTCGGGTCGGCTGCCAGCCGGGCGGCCAGGTGGCCACCCAGGTGAGAGCCGACACCGGTGACCAGGACGATCCTGGGCGGCATGGGGACCCCCTGGGGGTGGGCGTTCAGCTGCCGAGCCTACTCGCGCCGAACGCGGTCCCCAGGATGGGCAACGCAGTGTTAACGCAGGTCACACGGGGTGTTACCCGGCGGCGTCCGCGCGCGCGGACGCCGCGGGTCGACACTACTTCTTGAGCTTGCGACGCTGGACGCGAGTCTTGCGGAGCAGCTTGCGGTGCTTCTTCTTCGACATGCGCTTGCGACGCTTCTTGATGACCGAGCCCATGTGTGTCCTTACGTGTTTCTAGGTCGTTCCAGGTGTCCGGCGCTCCGGTGCGGCGGTCACGTCACGGACGCGCGCCAAGACACCAGGCACAACGGCTGGCCAGCCTACCGGGCCCGGTCAGCGCGCTCGCGGGCGGGCGGCTCAGCCCGCGTCGAAGTAGGCGTTCTGCAGGTAGTCGTGCACCGCCTTCTCCGGAACCCGGAACGACTTGCCCACCCGCACCGCGGGCAGCTCACCGCTGTGCACCAGCCGGTACACCGTCATCTTCGAGACCCGCATCAGGGCCGCCACCTCGGCCACCGTCAGGAATTGCACCTGCGGGAGGCCGGGCGGATCGGAGTCGCGCTTGCTCGCAGGCATGATCCACCGCGTCCTTAACCACGCGCCGCGCCGCCGGCTTCCCCACCGACGGATTCGACACGCACGTGTACCGATCGAGAGTAGCGGGACACGTGTGACAAGTGCGACGTCACTTCGGGTTCAATCTGCCTCGTGCGCCCGACCGAGCTCGCGGGAGCGGTCGCGGGCCGCCTCGATGGCGGCCAACAACGCGGCGCGCACGCCGTGCCGCTCCAGTTCCCGGATGGCCATGATGGTGGTCCCCGCGGGCGAGGTGACGGCCTCACGCAGGGTCACCGGGTGCTCACCGGTCTCCGCCAGCATGGCCGCGGCGCCGACCGCGGACTGGATGATCAGCTTCTCGGCCACCGCGCGCGGCAGCCCGAGCAGGATGCCCGCGTCGATCATGGCCTCGACCAGGAAGAAGAAGTACGCCGGGCCGGAGCCCGACAGCGCGGTCACCGCGTCCTGCTGCGACTCGGGCACCCGCACGACCTTGCCGACGACCGAGAGCAGCTCCTCGACCACGGCCAGGTGCAGCGAGCTGGCGTGCTTGCCGGGCGAGATGGCGCTCATGGCCTCGCCGACGAGCATCGGGGTGTTGGGCATGACCCGCACGACCGGGACGCCTGCGGGCAGCCTGCGCTCGAACAGGGCCGTCGGCAGGCCCGCGCACAGCGAGACGATCAGCGTGTCCGGGCTGACCGAGGCGGCGAGGTCGTCGAGCAGCGGGTCGATGTCCTGCGGCTTGACCGCCACGACGAGCACGTCGGCGGTCTTGGCCGCGGTCGGCACGTCCACCGCGTCGATGCCGTAGGTGTCGGTCAGCTGCGCGCAGCGGCCCGCCGAGCGCTCGGTGAACAACAGCTCGTCGGCCTGCCTGCCGCCGTGCAGCAGCCCGGACAGCAGGGCCTCGCCGATCTTGCCTGCGCCGAGCACCGCGATCACCGGCCGTGCGTTCGCCTCAGTCATGGCGAACAGGCTAACGACTCGTTCCCGGTTTTCCCGGTCGCGGTCCCCGATCGGGTAGTCGGGATTTGCCGCACCCGGCGAAACTATGGTCTAGACCATCGCTCGCACATTGTGGAAAACAGTGAAAAAGTCCCCGACAACGGTGATGCACTAACCGATCGCCGATAGCGCCAACTGTCGCGCTTGGCAGACCAGCCTGCCGGTGGAATCTACCACGGTGGCGTCGGAGTCGAACCAGACCCCGTGCACCGCTTTGGACTCCACCTGGATCCGCAGCCACCCCGGCGCGGGCCGCGACCGCAGGTGCGCGGTGAGCTGCACCGTCGGCGACCACCCCAACCGGCCGAGGTTGAACGTCACCGGCATGGAGATGTCCCCGGCCACTAAGGCAAACAGCGGGTCGGCGTGCTCGCCCCTCGGCCTGGCCCACAACCGCAGCCGCAGCGGATCGCCGATGTGCCCGTGCAGGAACCCGGCCCCGTTGGGGTCGAGCCGCACGTCGCACACCTCGCTGAGCTTGAACACCGACGCCGAGGGCACGGTGGACAGGTCGATGGCGTTGCCGGGCGGTTCCGCGGCCTGGTTGGGCAGATCCGTCCAGGCCGCGCGCTCCCTGGGCAACCTGCCGGTGGTGACCACGCCCTCGACGCAGCTGTGCCCGCTCTGCTCCAGGTGCACCGCGACGACCGTGGTGCGGCGCCCGGACTTGCGGACGTCGGTGCGCAGCAGGACCGGGCCGACCCCGGGTGGGCGCAGGAATTGCGCGCTCACCGCGAGCGGGTCGACCAGCGGCGCGCCTGCCCCGCTGTGCGTGGCCACCGCCGCTTTGGCCAGCAACGCCATCAGGAATCCCCCGTGCGGGCGCCCGCCGACCGTCCAAGGGGCCGGGAGGTCGGCGGTGAACGTCCCGTCCCCCAGCGGGCGCACCCGGATGGCCGCGGCGAACGCCCCACCAGCCTGCGCGGGCCCGCCCGCCCGGACGTCGCCGTGCCCTGCAGCACTACTCATGGGCGATAGCCTGCCACGCCCGCGTCCGCGATTTTGCGCTGTGCCACGGATCGGGGTTCTGCTCAGCTCCGGGTGGCGAGTGCGCGGAGGAAGAAAGCGGTGTTCGCGGGTCGCTCGGCCATCCTGCGCATCAAGTAGCCATACCACTCCCCGCCGTAGGGTACGTACACCCGCACGGTGTGGCCCAACTGCGCCAACCGGAGCTGCTCATCGGGTCGGATACCGAAGAGCATCTGGTGCTCGAAGCTGCCCGGTTTGCGGCCGAGCGCCTCGGCGCGCTCGCCGATGATCCGCACCAGCCGCGGGTCGTGGGTGGCGAACTTGGGGTAGCCGTCGCCAGCGAGGAGCGCGTTCGCACAGCGGACGTAGCTCTTGTCGACCTCGATCGGGTCCTGGAAGGCGACCGTCTCCGGTTCCTTGTAGGCGCCCTTGCACAGCCGGACCCGCGAACCGGAGGTGGCCAGCGCGGTGACGTCGTCGAGCGTGCGGTGCAGGTAGGACTGCAGCACGGCGCCGACCCACGGCCAGGTGCGGCGCAGCTCGGCGAGGATGCGCAGCGTGGAGTCCGTGGTGGTGTGGTCCTCCATGTCCAGCGTCACCGTTGTGCCCGCCGCCTCGGCGGCCGCGCAGATCCGCTTGGCGTTGGCCAGCGCGAGGTCCTCGTCGAACATCTGCCCGACCGCGGAGAGCTTGACGCTGACCTCGGCCCGGTCCGCCAGGCCCTCGGCGTGCAGCTTGTCCAGCAGCTCCAGGTACGCCTGCACGGTGCCCTCGGCGAGGGTGGCGTCGGTGGTGTCCTCACCGAGGTGGTCGAGGGTGACGGTGAGACCGGAGTCGACCAGTCGCCGGGTGACGGCGACGGCGTCTGCTGTGGTCTCACCCGCCACGAAGCGGCGCACGACGTCCCGGCTCACGGGAGCGGTCGCCACCAGACGGCGGATGGTGCCGTTTCGCGCGGCAGCCAGAATCAACGAACGCAACGGGTTCACGCTGGGAACTGTACGGCCCGGTGTCCCGTCGAGCCATACAGCCATCCGGTCGTCCTACGTTTGCGCCGAACTGTCTACTATCCACCCAGGTGGGCTCTGGCGAACCGCAGCGCCTCGGCCAGATCCGCCTCCCGCTCGCCCGAGGTCTTGGCCCGCCGGGTGCTCACCTCGACCACCACCTGACCGGTGAATCCACTTCCGACCAAGCGCTCGCACAGCGCCGCGCACGGCTGGTCACCACGCCCGGGAACGAGGTGCTCGTCCTTGGGCAGCCCGGTCCCGTCGGCCAGGTGGACGTGCCGCAGCCCAGCGCCCATCCGGTCGGCCAGCGCCATCGCGTCCACATGCGCCGCCGACGTGTGCGACAGGTCCAACGTGTAGTTGCGGTGCCCCACGTCGGTCGGGTCGATCGATGGGCGGAACGCGCTGACCTCCACCCCGCCCTTGCGCACCGGGAACATGTTCTCCACGGCGACCGCGATCCCGCTGCCGTCCTCCAGTTCGGCCACCAGGTCGGCGAAGCCGTCGGCGTAGCGTCGCTGCCAGCGGAACGGCGGGTGCACCACCACAGTCGGGGCACCGAGGTCTTGGGCCGCCTCGACCGCGCGGCGCAGGCGGACGTCCGGGTCCGGCGACCAGATCCGCTGGGAGACCAGCAGGCACGGGGCGTGCACGGCGAGCACTGGCGCACGGCGGTGCGACTGGCGGGCGAGCGCGGGCACGTCCTGGCTCAGCGGGTCGGCCCAGACCATCACCTCGACGCCGTCGTAGCCCAGATCGGCGGCCAGGGTGAACGCCGTCGACGCGGTCCTCGGCCACACCGACGCGGTCGACAGACCGACCCGGATCACCGCCCGAGCAGCAGCAGCGCCGCGGGTGAGACGGTGACCAGCAGCCCGACCAGTACCGCGAGCACCGTGGTCTGCAGGTCCTCGGCCCGGCGCACCTTCCGCACGATCAGCACCAGCCCGACGATCACCGCGAGCGCGCCGACCAGCGCGGCGGCGGGCAGCACCCGCCACAGCCAGTTGAAGATCAGCCACACCACGGCACCGCCGACGACGCCGAGCGCGAGCTGACCGACCATGATCAGCCACTCGCGGCCCGCCGAGCGCGGCTCCTCGTCCGCCTCCGGCTCGTCGTCGTCCTCGAGCGCCCGGTCGTCGTCCTCGTCGAACTGGTCCTCGTCCTCGTCGAAGCGGTCGTCGAGGTCGTCCTCGTCCAGGTCCACCCCGCCGCGCTCGGGGCGGCGGGCGAACTCGTCGTGCGCGGAGTAGTCGGTGAACCTGGTCGCGGCCTTGTCGTCGAACCCGGCGAACTCGTCGCGGAACTCCGGCGGCGGCCCGTTCTGGTCCACCGCGGTCTGCGCCGAGTCACCGGGGAAGTCACCGCGGTAACCGGGCGGTCGAGGCGGCACCGGCAACGGCTGCGACACCTGCGGGACCGGCAGCGGCTGGGAAACCTGAGGCGGGACGGGCAGCGGCTGCGACACCTGGGGCGGCGGCACCGGGGTCTGCTGGGTCGGTTGCGGCCTGCGGCCACCCCCGGCGACCCGCCTGGGCAATGGGGCCCGGTTGGGCGCCAGACCGGCGGGCGGCTCGGCGGGGTCGGGCAACGGGTCGTCCGCTGGGACCCGGGGCAGCTGCTCGGTGTGCGGCTCACCCACGTCCGGCCTGCGCGCGGCCACCGGCTGGTGCTGCTCGCGGGGGTCGACCGGGCGGGGCGGCTCCGGGCGGGGCGGCTCGTGCCGCACGGGCTCCTGGCGGACCGGCGGCCTCGGGTCCTCACCGCGCACCGGCGGGCGCTGCTCGTCAGGCCTGGGCTGCTGCCTCGGGTCGACCGCGGGGCGGGCGAGCTGGCGCGGATCGGCCTGCGGCCCCGGCGGCGGCGCCACCGGGGGGTGCTGCTGGGTCGGCGGCTGCTGGTCGACGCGCGGCCGGGCCCTCGGGTCGACCGGGGGCGGCTCCGGACGGGCGCGCCTGGTCGGCAGCGGGAGCTGCTGCGAGACCTGCGAGCGGTCCTGCCGGTGCGAGACCCGCTCGTGCGGCGGCTGGTCCTCGCGGATCGGCAGCAGCTTGCCGCTGTCGGACATGACCCGGTCGATGATCGCCTGCGGCGCGGTCTCCGAGGCGTCGTCCGGTTTGCGGCGCCGCCTGCGGGGCGCGCCGTCGCCGGAGTTGCCGCCGTACTTGGCCAGCAACTCGGCCACGGTGCGCTGGGTGCGCTCCGAACCACCTTCTTGACTCATCCACTCCACCGTGCCCCGTGCGGGCTGATCCGTCCAGTGCCCGCGCGCGCCGCGGGCGGCGCCACCCCGTCTGGGGTGGCGGCCACCCGGATCTTGTCAATCCGCGAGAACAGTGTGGTCCTCACCATTCGTCTGGTCCAGCCGCCGCAGGATGACCCCTTCGCGCAGCGCCCACGGCCCGATCTCCACCTCGGGTAGTGACAACGCTCGCATAGTGGCCTGGGCCACCAGTGCACCGGCCACCAGTTGGTGCGCCCGGCTGGGGCTGACCCCCTCGAGTTGGGCCAGGTCGGCGGCCGACATGCGGGAGATGAACGCGATCAACTGGCTCAGCCCGGTGTCGGTCAGCACCCTGCGGACCCGCGGCCCGGCCGAGGACGGGGCGGCACCGGTCAGCCTGGCCAGCGTGCGGAAGGTCTTCGAGGTGGCCACCGCCCGGTCCGGGGTGCCGTACTTGGCGACCCGCTTGGCGATCGGGGCCAACTGCTCGTCGAGCCAGCCGACCGTGCGCTCGACCTGCTCGCGGGTCGGCGGGTCGCTGGTGAACCGGGTGCGGGTCAGCCGACCGGCGCCCAGCGGCAGCGACCAGGCGAAGTCCGGGTCCTCGTCGATGCCAGCGGCGATCTCCAGCGAGCCGCCGCCGATGTCGAGCACCAGCAGGTTGCCCGCCGACCAGCCGTACCAGCGGCGGGCGGCCAGGAAGGTCAGCCGGGCCTCGTCCTCGCCGGAGAGGACCCGCAGCTCCACCCCGGTCTCCTTGTGCACCCGGCGCAGCACCGCCGCCGAGTTGCCCGCCTCGCGCACCGCGGAGGTGGCGAAGGCCATCAGGTCGGCGCAGCCGAGCCGGACCGAGGACTCCCTGGCCGCGGCCACGGTGCGGACCAGTTCGTCCGCGCCCACCTTGGACAGTTGACCGGACGAGGTGATCCGCTCCGCCAGCCGCAGCACGGTCTTCTCCGACCGCGCGGGCGTGGGGTGGGCACCCCGACGAGCGTCCACCACGAGCAGGTGGACGGTGTTGGACCCGACGTCGAGCACACCTAGACGCACTGGGGCACCGTACCGGGGCCGGGGATCAGGACTCGAACTTGTAACCCAGACCACGCACCGTGACCAGGTGCCGCGGCGAGGCGGGGTCCGGCTCGATCTTCGAGCGCAGCCGCTTGACGTGCACGTCCAGGGTCTTGGTGTCGCCGACGTAGTCCGCGCCCCACACCCGGTCGATCAGCTGGCCGCGGGTGAGCACCCGGCCGACGTTGCGCAGCAGGTACTCGAGCAGGTCGAACTCCTTGAGCGGCAACGGGATGTCGGTACCGTCCACAGTGACCACGTGCCGCTCGACGTCCATCCGGACCGGTCCGGCCGCGAGCACCTGGGGCAGCAGCTCGCCGTCGCCACCGGCCTCGCCGCCGCGGCGCAGCACCGCGCGGACCCTGGCGATCAGCTCGCGCGCGGAGTACGGCTTGGTGACGTAGTCGTCCGCGCCCAGCTCGAGGCCGACCACCTTGTCGATCTCGCTGTCGCGGGCGGTGACCATGATCACGGGGACCGCGGAGCGCTGGCGCAGCGCCTTGCACACGTCGGTGCCGCTCATCCCGGGCAGCATCAGGTCCAGCAGCACGATGTCGGCACCGTTGCGGTCGAACTCCTCGAGCGCCTGCTGACCGGTCACGGCGACCGCGGCGGTGAAGCCCTCCTTGCGCAGCAGGAAGGCAAGCGGGTCGGCGAAGGACTCCTCGTCCTCCACGATCAGCACTCTCGTCATGCCATTCCTCCGTGATCGGTTGCGGTGCCGTCGGATTTCGACGGAAGCGTCGCGCGGCCGCCCACCAGGGTGGGCTCCGCACCGTTGGTGCCGTTCTCGCCCGCGGTGAGCGCGCGCTGCTCGTGCGCGGGGACCCGCAGGGTGAACGTCGAGCCGAGGCCGGGTTTGCTCCACAGCCGGACCTCGCCGCCGTGGTTGGCGGCGACGTGCTTGACGATGGCCAGGCCGAGGCCGGTGCCGCCGGTGGCCCGGGAGCGGGCCCGGTCGACCCGGTAGAACCGCTCGAACACCCGCTGCTGCTCGTCCTCGGGGATGCCGACGCCGCGGTCGGTGACGGCGATCTCCACGAACCCGTCGGCGACGCTGCGGCTGACCGACACCGGGCTACCGGCCGAGGAGTAGGCCAGCGCGTTCTGCAGGAGGTTGGACAGGGCGGTGACCAGCAGCGTGCGGTCGCCCTGGACCAGCAGGCCGCTGTCGTCGTCGGTGGTGACGTCGATGCCGGTGGACTCCATCACCAGCCGGGCGCGGCCCATGGCCTCGCGCAGCACCGCGTCGACCTCCACGGTGTGCATCTCGGGCAGCCGCTCGGCGCCCTGCAGCCGCGAGAGCGCGATCAGCTCGGTGACCAGCGTGCCGAGCCGGTTGCCCTCGTTGAGGATCTTGGTGGTGAACCGGCGCACCTCGACCGGGTCGTCCGCGGCGTCGAGCACGGCCTCGGCCAGCAGCGCCATCGCCCCGACCGGGGTCTTGAGCTCGTGGCTGACGTTGGCCACGAAGTCGCGCCTGGTGGCCTCCAGCCGGACCGCCTCGGACTGGTCGTCGGCGTCGACGGCGGTGAACCCGTCGCCGAGCGGGCGGACCTCGCCGAGCACCGCCTCGGGCGTGCGGCCCACCCGCGACTCCAGCGGGGACAGGTCGACCTCCATCGGGTCGCCGGTCTCCACCACGACCTCGGCCGCCTTGCGGGCGCGGTCGTCGACGCGGTTGTTGCGCACCAGGCCGAGCTCCTCGGCGCGCGGGTTGTGGATCACCACATCACCGAACCGGTTGAGCACGACCACACCGGTGTGGGTGGACTGGATGATCCGTTGGACCAGGTCGGCGACCGTGGGGCCGTCCGGGGCTCCGCCGGTGCCGCGCGAGCGGGCGCGACCGAGCAGGAAGCCGACGAACAGGCCGATCAGCAGGGTGCCGAACGACAGCGCGAGATAGACCGGGGCGGCCACACCGAGGATCGTAAGCAGGGGTCACAGGGGTTTGACCAGCCCGGGAACGGCATTGGTGACCGTGCCGACACCGTTGTGCCTGCTTGTTCCCCACTAGGCCAGACCCCGTTCACCCGATCGTGTCCTACTGGCCGGTAACCATCGAGCACTGTGCGCCGGGGCGACCCCACCACCCGACGGAAACCAGCCGTTAGGGGGATCACACCCGGCTCGATGATTCCGCGCCGTGTCGCGCCGTGCCGGACACAGCGGATGTCCACTGTGTCCGGTCCGTCAGTCCACTCGGGCCTAGCGGCCCTGGTTGGCCACGGCGCTGATCGCGGCGGCCGCGGCGGCCGGGTCCAGGTAGGTCCCGCCAGGGTTGGTCGGCGCGAGCGCGTCGTCGAGGTCGTAGCGCAGCGGGATGCCGGTGGGGATGTTCAGGCCTGCGATATCGCCGTCGGAGATCCCGTCGAGGTGCTTGACCAGCGCGCGCAGCGAGTTGCCGTGCGCGGCGACCAGGACGGTCTTGCCCGCCCGCAGGTCGGGGACGATCTCGGTCTCCCAGTAGGGGATCAGCCGGGTCACCACGTCCTTGAGGCACTCGGTGCGCGGCGCGGCGGTGCCGAGGTGGGCGTAGCGCGGGTCGCCGTCCTGGCTGTATTCGTCCCCGTCCTCGATCGGCGGCGGCGGGACGTCGTAGGAGCGGCGCCAGAGCATGAACTGCTCCTCGCCGAACTCCTCGAGGGTCTGCTTCTTGTTCTTGCCCTGCAGCGCGCCGTAGTGCCGCTCGTTGAGCCGCCAGTCGCGCTTGACCGGGATCCACACCCGGTCGGCGGAGTCGAGGGCGAGGTGCGCGGTGTTGATCGCCCGCCGCTGCAACGAGGTGTGCACGACGTCGGGGAGGATCCCCGCCTCGCGCAGCAGCTCGCCGCCCCGAGCCGCCTCGGCCACCCCCTTCTCCGACAGGGCGACGTCGACCCAGCCGGTGAACAGGTTCAGCGCGTTCCAGACGCTCTCGCCGTGGCGGAGCAACACCAGGGTTCCGATGGCCATGGCGAAAGCCTGCCAGACCCGGGCGGGTGGTCCCGGTGTGCCGGTGCTCACGAACGCCCCCAACACCCGCCCTGGCCCAGTTGATGGCGTCGACTACCCCATACGGCGATCTTCACGATCGAGGGACACCAATTTGGGCCAGCTTGTACCCCCAAATGCCCCCAAAGACACGGGTAGTTGCAGAATCACAGAGTTCCGTGATCGAATAGTTACTAACGGTCTGCGACATCCCCTAATGGCGTAGTGGTCGGCCTTGTGCTGGTGTCCGGCATCTGACAAGTTGACCTATAGGCGCCCCGGATCAGCTCCCACGCACTCCCTGACCCGGGCAGCGTCCCGCGCGGCTCGACTCCCCTGCCGAGCCGCCGCCCCGCGAGCTCCCGGGTGCCCCCCGCCACGGGACGCAGCGGGCAGGCGCGGGGCGGTTCGGGAACGCGACTCCCCCTCGCTCGAACCGCCCCGCGACTCACACCCAAGCCCCGCAAGCTCGGCTCCGCCGCCCACGCGCGCCACACAGCCCCCACCCTCACCGGGGGGCGGCCCCGAGGCCAGTCTACTGGGCCTGGCCTGGGGAAACCGGGGTCGGCGGGAATCTGTGGACAACTTGGGCGTTGTGGACAACTCAGCCGTTGTGGATGGCTCAGGCGTCCGCGGGTGCCGGTTGGGGGACCGCGGCGGGACGGCGGTTGCGGCGGCGGTGCCGCCAGATCAGGTAGGCCGGGATTCCGAGGATCACGGCGAACGGCAGCAGGGTTCCCACTACGCGCAGCACGAACGAACCAGCGTCCAGGAACGCGTGCCAGCCCGTCGCCAGCGCGGCCAGGAACGAGTCGTCTTCCGCGGCGGGGGCGGGCGGGGCGCCGTCCTGGCTGATGCGGATGGTCACGGCCGACAGGGCGACGCTGCCCGCGAGGGCTTCGCGGCGCTTGAGCAGCGACTCCAGTTCGGCCTCGCGCCGGGTGACCTCACCCTCCAGTTGCACGATCTCGGTGATCGACGTGGCCCGGTCGAGCAGGGCGCGGACGCGGGCGAGGCTGGTGCGCTGGGTCTGGATGCGGCTCTCCACGTCCACGACCTGCTCGGTGACGTCTTGTGCGGTCTGGCTGCGGCTGGTCACCGTGCCCGCCTCGGCGATGCGCGTGAGCGCCGCGTCGAGCTTGTCCGAGGGGACGTGCACGGTCAGCAGCGCGAACCGGTCGGTCACCTGTTCCTGCCCGGAGAACCCGCCCACCGCCACGGCTTCCGCGCGCACCCGGTCGGCCGCCTCGGGCACCTTCGCCGCGGACAGTTCGACCGTGGCGGTGCGGACGAGCTTGCGGTCCACCCCCGGCTGATCGATCCTGGCCTGCTCCGGTGTCTGCGGCGCCTCAGCCTTGGCGCCGGAACCGGAGTCGGGCTCCGACCCGGTGAGATCGCCCGCCGCCTGCCGGTCCAACGCCGGAGCCGGGGCGGCTGCTGCGCCCGACGAGCTCTCCGACGCCGTGCACCCCGCGGTGAAAGCCCCCGCCACCACCAGCACCAGCCCGGCCAACCGGACTCTGTTGAGCACCATCCCGCTCTCCCCTCACCCGCACGTCCTTCTGGCATGCAGACGGGTCGGGCGGGTCAGGTCGTTGCGGCGCGGGTGATCACGAGTCGGCCTCGTCTGCGACACGGCCCTGTTGCCCGGCGGGTTCGAGCAGGTGCGCGAAGGCCCGCAGGTTGGCAAGCGACTCGCCGCGCGAGGTCCGCCAGTCCCACTCGCGGCGGATGGCGGTGGCGAACCCGAGTTCGAGCAGGGTGTTGAAGTCGCCGTCGGCGGCCTCGAGGACCTGGCCGAGGAGGCGGTCGAGCTCGTCGGCGCTCACCGCGGCGTGGCTGACCCGACCCACCAGGTAGATGTCACCCAACCGGTCGATCGTGTAGTGCACCCCGTAGAGCCGGGCGTTGCGGCGCAGCAGGAAGCGGTAGACCTCCTCGTGCGCTTCGTCCGGTTTGCGGCAGACGAACGCCTCGATGGTCAGGGCGTGGTTGCCCAGGATGAGCCAGCAATTGGTGCGCTGCTTCTTGATGCCGGGGAGCGCGACGTGGAAGCGCCCCGGCTGGGGCCGCTCGTAGGTCAGCTCCCGTTCGGCGAGCGCGTCCGCGATGACCTGGTCGAGTGAATGCGCATCCGTCACACCGCAACCTCAGCACGCGCGGGGGCGTACCGCAGCGCGTGGTCGGCCTCGGCGTAGGCGGCGATGAGGGCGTCGGTGGTGCGGTCCCAGGAGAACGCCCTGGCGTGCAGGACGGCGCCTACGCCGAGTTCGGCGCGCAGTGCGGGCGAGGTGAGCAGACGACCGAGCGAGTCGGCCCAGTCGGTGGTGGCGTGACCGTCGACGAGCAGGCCGGAGACGCGGTCGGCGACGGCGACCGGCAGCCCGCCGACCGCGGCGGCGACCACCGGGGTGCCGCAGGCCTGGGCCTCCAGGGCGACCAGGCCGAAGCTCTCGTTGTGGCTGGGTACGGCGACGACGTCGGCGGCCAGGTAGACGGTGGCCAGCGCGGCGCCCGACTGCGGCGGCAGGAACCGCACCACGTCGGCGATCCCCAGCGCCACGGCGAGGTCCTGCAGCGCGGCCGGTTGGTCCAGCCCGCTGCCCGACGGGCCGCCCGCGACGAGGACGACCAGCTTGTCCCTGGCCACGGTGCCCCGGTCGACCAGCTCGGCGGCGGCGCGCAGCAGCACGTCCGGTGCCTTCAACGGCTGGATGCGACCAACGAAGGCCACCACGACGGCGTCCTGGGGCACCCGCAACCGGGCGCGCGCGGCGGCGCGGTCGCCGGGGCGGAACCGGTCGAGGTCCACCCCGGGCGCGATGGTCCTGACCTTCTCCGGCGCCGCGTCGTAGAGGTCGACCAGCTGCGCGGCCTCCACGGCGGTGTTGGCGATCAGCTGGTCCGCCTCGTCGACGACCTGCTGCTCGCCGAGCACCCGCACCAGCGGTTCAGGGGCGTCGCCGTCGGCGAGCGCGGCGTTCTTGACCTTGGCCAGGGTGTGCGCGGTGTGCACCAGCGGCACCCCCCAGCGCTCGCGGGCCAGCCAGCCGACCTGCCCGGACAGCCAGTAGTGCGAGTGCACCAGCTCGTAGTGCCCCGGCTCGTGCCTGGCTTCCGCGCGCAGCACACCCGCGGTGAACGGGCACAGCTGGTTGGGCAGCTCCGCGCGCTGCAGCCCTTCGAACGGCCCCGCGGACACGTGCCTGACCAGCACGCCGGGGGCGAGCTCGACGACCGGCGGCAGGTCCGAGGCGGTGGCCCTGGTGAACACCTCGACCGCGATGCCGCGCTGGGCCATCCGCGTAGTGGTCTCGGTGATGTAGACGTTCATGCCGCCCGCGTCCCCGGTCCCGGGTTGCTCCAACGGGGAGGTGTGCACCGACAGGACCGCGATCCGCCGAGGTCTGCGCAGCTGCGTGGGAGTCACCCCGGAATCACCCCTTCCGGTCCTCCGCGACACTCGCCGCTTCGCGGAGCACACCGTTGAACTCGTCGACCCGTTCGGAGAAGGGCGCGTGCCCGACCCCTGGGAACCAACGCGGCGTGGCACCGGGAATCTTCCCGGCCGCGTACTCGGATCCGGCAGGATCCACGACCACGTCCGCGTCGCCGTGCACCACCGTGGTCGGCACGGTGATCGAGGCCAGCACGTCCGCGCTGCCCACATCCCGCCTGAACAGGGCCGTGCGGACCGCGGGCGGCACCCGCAGCGTGTCCCCCACCCAGGCTTGGGTGAGCGTGCCCGCAACGGGCGCCGCGGTCATCGCGACTGTGAGGGACGTGACAGCGGGGATGGCCACCGCGGGGTCCTCGGCGAGCGCGGCGGGCAGTGCCGCGCGCATCGCGGGCCCTATCCGCCCGCCGGGGCGGCCCTTGCCGATCTCGGTGATCGCGCCGACGAGGACGATGCCCGCCAGGTCGGCGCAGCCGCGCTCACGCACGTGGTCGGTGATCACGAGGCCGCCGTAGGACCAGCCGACGACCAGGGCGGGGGCACCGGCGAAGGCCAGCACGGCGGCGAGGTCGGCCGCCCAGGTCGCCGCTTGGTCGTAGCCGTCGGCGGGGATGTCCGAGTCGCCGTGACCGCGCAGGTCGACGGCGATCAGGTGGTGGGCGGCCCGCAGCCCGGGATCGGCGAACTGGGCGGCCCAGCACCGGCTGGACTGGGCCCAGCCGTGCACGAACACGATCGGCGGCCGCGCCGGGTCCCCCGCGGTGCGGACGGCCAACGAGGTGCCGCCCGCTCCCGCGACGGTGTGGATCAACGCAGCGCCGACATCTTCTGCCACTGGCTCCACGGGATGAGCCAGTCGAACACGTCGGAGCTGGTGGGCATGTTCGCCTTGGAGCCGGTGATCTCCACCGGGTCGCCGATGAGCGCCGAGTCGAAGTAGGCCTTGGCGTCCGGTTCGAGCAGGTTCACGCACCCGTGCGAGGTGTTCGCCTTGCCGATGTTGGCCCGGTTCTCCTCGTTCTCGTGGATGAACTCGCCGTGGTTGGAGATCCGCACGGCCCACTTCTTCTTGACGTTGGTGTAGCCGTAGCGCGGGTTGGAGAAGTCGCCGATCGGGTCCTTCTGCATCACGATCAAGGTGCCGTTGGGGGTGTTGAGGTCCGGGTCGGCGTCCTTGCCGTTGCTCGACGGGTAGCTGGCGACGAGTTGGCCGTCGCGGTAGACGTTCATCTTGTGGTCGGGGGTGTTGACCTTGACCACCTGGTTGCGGCCGATGGTGAACGCGGTGCTCAGGTCGGCCTTGCCGTAGGCGCCGCCGCCGTAGGCCAGGCCGTAGAGCTTGGCGGTCACGGTGACCTTGGTGCCCGCGGGCCAGTACTCCTTGGGTCGCCAGTCCACCTGCTGGTCGTTGAGCCACGCCCAGGCGCCCTCGACCGGCTTGGAGGTCTCGACGCTGAGCGCCTTCTCCACGGCCGCCTTGTCGGTGACCTTGCCCTCGGGGAACTTCACGCTGATCGGCATGCCGACGCCGACGGTCGCGTTGTCGGCCGGGTTGATCGTCGCGCGCGGGGTCTTGGCGGGCTTGAGCGTGGTGAAACCGCCCTTGAGCTCGACCTTCTTGCCGTCGGACCCGGTCGCGGCCGCGGTGTAGGTGTACTTCTTGGCGTACCCGAACACCTCGGACGAGGCCCAGGACAGCTTGTCGGCGGCGAGCGCGCCCTTGACGGCCTTGCCGTCGGGGCTGAGCACCTCGACCGAGTCGATGGTCCCGTCGGTCACGCTGATCTTGAGCGGATCGCCCGGCGGCACCTCGGCGGCGTCGTTGGCCGGGCTCGCGGCCAGTTTCGCCTTGGGCGCCGCCTCCTGCTGGCCGCTGTCACCGCCGCCCCCGCCGCTGCCGCCCGGGGTGCCGGATTGCTCCGAGGTGCAGCCGGCGAGCAGCGCGAGAACCAGGACGAGGGCTCCCACGATCCCGCTGGTCCTGGTCGTCGAAGCCGGTCGTCTCACCGTGGAACCTCCCACTGTCGAGTCTCTCCCCACCGATGTAGGACGCCCGGGTGGCAACGGGGTGCGCCACCCGGGATGTGACTGTGCTCATACTCCCGCGCCCGGTTGGCCGCCTGGTCCCGGGGCAGGATCGACAACCGTGAACAAGCCAATCGCAGTAGTCACCGGGGCGAGCGCGGGCATCGGGGCGGCAACCGCCCGGCACCTGGCCGCGGCCGGTTTCCACGTCGTGCTCGGCGCCCGGCGGCTGGACCGGCTGGCCGAGGTGGCCGGGTCGGTCGGCGGCGAAGCGGTCGAACTGGATGTAACGGACCCGGCGTCGGTCGAGGCGTTCGCCGACCGGGTTCCAGGGTGCCACGTGCTGGTGAACAACGCCGGTGGCGCCAAGGGTCTTGACCGGGTCGACGCCGCGGACGAGGAGCGCTGGCGGTGGATGTTCGAGGCGAATGTGCTCGGCACGCTGCGCACCACCAAGGCCCTGCTGCCGAAGCTGCTCGCCTCGGGCAACGGCCACGTGGTGACCGTCACGTCCATCGCCGCCATCGAGATCTACGACGGCGGCGCCGGGTACACCGCCGCCAAGCACGCCCAGTCGGCGCTGCACCGGACGCTGCGCGGGGAGTTCCTCGGCGAGCCGCTGCGGTTCACCGAGATCCTGCCCGGCATGGTCGAGACCGAGTTCTCCGCCGTCCGCTTCGACGGCGACACCGACCGCGCCGAGAAGGTCTACCAGGGCATCGACCCGCTGACCGCCGACGACGTCGCCGAGGTGATCGCCTTCGCCGTCACCCGCCCACCGCACGTCAACCTGGACCAGATCGTGCTCAAGCCCCGCGCCCAGGCCTCGGCGACCAGGGCGCACCGGACCAGTTAGTCCAGCGCGCAGTTGACCAGGACCGGCTCGGCGTGCAGTTCGACGCCGAACGCGTCGCGGACCCCGTCGCGGACCTGCTTGGCCAGCCCGAGCAGGTCCGCCGTGGTCGCCTCGCCCCGGTTGGTGAGCGCGAGGGTGTGCTTGCCGGACAACCCGGCCCGCCCGTGGGTGAAGCCCTTCGAGAACCCCGCCCGCTCGATCAACCAGGCGGCCGATAGCTTCGCGGCCCCGGGCCCCGCCGGGTAGCGCGGCACCGTGACGTCGGCCCCCACCACGGCGACGATCCGCGCCAGCACCTCGTCGACGCCCTCGAGCGGGATGATCGGGTTGGTGAAGAACGACCCCGCACTCCACGTGTCGTGGTCGACCGGGTCGAGCACCATGCCCTTGCCCCGCCGCAGGTCCACCACCGCGACCCGCGCGTCGGCCACCGGCACCCGCTCGTCCTGCCGCACACCAAGCGCCCTGGCCAACTCGGTGTAGCGGATCGGCGCCGAGAGCCCGTCGTCGGACAGTTCGAACCGGGCCCGCAGCACGACGGCCCGGTCGGTGCCCTTGAGGATGCTGGTGCGGTAGTCCAGCCCCAGCTCGTCGGTGCGCAGCGTGCGCACCTCCCCGGTGCCCCGGTCGAGCAGGTCGACCGACACCAGCACCTGCGCGACCTCGACCCCGTAGGCCCCCACGTTCTGCACCGGCGTCGCCCCGACCAGCCCCGGGATCCCAGACAGGCATTCCAGCCCGCCCAGCCCCGCCTCGACCGTGCCCGCGACCACGGTGTCCCAGTCCTCACCGGCCTCGACGGTGAGCTGCACCCGCCCCGGCTCCACGCAGTCGATCTTGCTGCCGTGGTTGGCCACGAGCACGACGGTGCCGTCGAACCCGAGGTCCCCGATGACCAGGTTGGACCCACCACCGAGCACCAGCAGCGGCTCCCCGCTCCGATCGACGGCCTTGACGGCGTCGACCACCTCGGCGGCCGAGGACGCGGTCACGAACCTCGCCGCGGGCCCACCGAGGCGCAGCGTGGTGTAACCGGAGAGCGGGACACCGGAACGGACGTCGGCGCCGAGGGGAAGGCTGGTCACGGGCGCCAACGGTAACCTCCCGCACATGGCCAGCCGTATCGAGCACCGCGCGGGGTTCACCGCGCCAGCCGCGACCGTGCACGCCCGACTGGTGGACCGCGCCTTCCTCGAGGCCCGACTCCGCGCCATCGGCGGCAAGGACGCCACCCTGGTCGAGCACACCACCACCGGCGACACGACCCACTACCGCCTGCGCCAGGCCATCGACTCGGCCCACCTCCCCTCTGCTGTCCGTTCCCTGGTCAAGGGCGATCTGGTCGTCGAACGAACCGAGACCTGGCGCGCCGAGGGCTCCCGGTTCACCGGCACCACCTCAGCCACCGTCTCCGGCATCCCCGGCGACATCAAGGGCCACTACGCCCTCACCGACACCGCGACCGGCAGCGAACTGCGGACCACCGCGGAGGTCAAGGTCCGCATCCCGCTGATCGGCGGCAAGATCGAGTCAGTCATCGCCGACCGGGTCCGCGACCTCCTCACCGCCGAGGCCACCTTCGCCGAGTCCGCGTGACACGCACCCCCCTTCGCTATCCACCCCAAGCCACACCCGCTGGGTTCCCAGCACCGGCGTCCGAGTGGAGCTCCACGAACCCCACCGCCGACGAGCAAGCCCGGTGCACTCACCGCCCCGACCGGCGCCACGTACACCGCCATGCCCCTCCCGGCACCGGCGAACACAAGCCCAACACCCAGGCACGCCAGCCCGGTCGTGACCACCGCGGCCCAACCGGCAGCGGCGATCGCGCCCGTGTGAGCGCGGTGATCGTCCTCGGTGGGACGAGTGCGGCTCGAAGCGGACGCGGGGTGGGGTGATGGCGAAGGTGCCGCGGTTGGCCGCGGGGCGGGCGCGGGCGCTGGGGGTCGCGACCCGGGGGACCACGAACCCGAACCGGCTGCGGCGGATCGACCGCTGGATGTTGGGGACGGCCGCGGTCCAGTCTGTTGTGGACTGTCCGGACCCGCTCGTCGTCGATCTCGGGTACGGCGCGACTCCGGTGACCACGCTGGAGTTGGCGACTCGGTTGCGCGCGGTGTACCCCGGCGTGCGGGTGCTCGGCTTGGAGATCGATCCCGAGCGCGTGGCCGCCGCGAAGCCGATGGCCGACCCGCCGTGGCTCGACTTCCGCCGGGGTGGGTTCGAGTTGGCGGGTGCCCGGCCGGTGCTGTTGCGCGCGTTCAACGTGCTGCGGCAGTACACCGAACCCGAGTCGTGGCGGTCGTGGGAGACGATGCTCGCCAGGCTGGCGCCCGGCGGCTTGCTGGTGGAGGGCACCTGCGACGAGATCGGCAGGCGCTGCAGCTGGGTGCTGCTGGACGCCGACGGTCCGCGGACGTTCACCCTGGCCTGCCTGCCAGCGGATCTCGAACGGCCCTCCGACCTGGCCGAGCGGCTGCCGAAGGCGCTGATCCACCGGAATGTGCCTGGCGAGCCGGTGTTCGACCTGTTGCGGGCCCTGGACGCCTACTGGGCGACCGCGGCCCCGTTCGCCCCGTTCGGCCCGAGGGCCAGGTGGGTGGAGACCGTGCGGCTGCTGGCGGCCGACGGCTGGCCGGTTCTCGACAACCGGCGGCGCTGGCGGCTCGGTGAGGTCACGCTGACGTGGTCGGCGGTGGCGCCGAACTCGGCTTGACATTGACGCGGCGTCAACTCCTACCGTGGGTGTCGGGCCGGAGAGGCCCAGGTAGGAGAGGTTCTGATGGCGTGGTCGACAGCCCAGGTCGCCCGCATGTCGAAGGTGACGTCGCGGACGCTGCGGCACTACGACGAGATCGGTCTGCTGCCGCCCGCGTGGGTGGGTGACAACGGGTACCGGTACTACGAGCAGGAGCAGCTGCTGCGGTTGCAGCAGATCCTCGTGTTGCGCGAGTTGGGCCTCGGGCTCGAGGCCATCGGCGAGATCGTGCGCGACGGCGGGGACCGGGTGGCCGCGCTGCGGATGCACCACCGTTGGCTGCTCGCCGAACGCGACCGGTTCGACCGCCTGGCCAGAACCGTCTCCAGGACCATCACCGATGTCGAGGAGGGAACCACCATGACGAAGACCGACCACTGGTTCGACGGGTTCGACGCCGCGACCCAGGAGCAGCTGCGCCAGGAGGCGCGCGAGCGCTGGGGCCCGGAGGTCGTCGACGCGTCCGCGGAGTCGACCTGGCAGCAGGGCCACGGCAAGGAGTGGACGGCGATGCTGACCACCCTCGTCGCGCACCTCGACGCCGACCGCACCCCGCAGGACCCGGCCGTCCAGGCCACGATCGACGGCCACTACCGCTGGATCCAGGCGTTCTGGCAGCCCAACCGGCAGTCCTACGCGGGCCTGGCCGACGTCTACGCCGACGACCCGAGGTTCCGGGCCAACTTCGACAAGACCGACCCCCGCCTCGCCGACTACCTCCGCGCGGCGATGAAGGAATACGCCCAGACCGAGCTGTCCTAGCCAACCCTTGAGGCGGCTGGTGGCCGAACTCCCGGCCACCAGCCCGCCAGGGCGGCACCAGTCCCGTGCCGTTGGCGAGGCATCTGGGTGCCGCGGGCGACCTGGGTGACCTGACCGGTCGGAAAGGGCCACGCCACCAAGCACGCGCACCGCCCGGCCGAACCAGGCAGACCCCAGATCCGCACATCCGGCCGGGCCGGTTCTCTTCGCGTGGCCTGCCCCTCGCGCTCTCTGCGCACACGCAAGCGACCACAGGCGTTGACCAACAGGCCGGGCGAAGGATCGGCGGACGAAGCACCACAGGCCGTGCGCGAGTGACCACGCTGCGCGCAGCGGCCGTGTCGCCGCCAAGTGGACATGGGCTGCGAGGATTGGCCCGTGCCGAATGAGCGTCGCTATGTGATCAGGTTGGGGTGCCCGGACCGAACGGGCATCGTCGCGCGGATCGCCGGGTTCCTCGCGGACGCGGGTGGGTGGATCGTCGAGGCGTCGTACCACACCGATCCGGAGACCAACTGGTTCTTCACCCGCCAGGAAGTGCGGGCCGATTCCCTCCCGTTCGAGGTGGACGAGCTGCGGGAGCGGTTCGCCGCCGTGGCCGGGGAGCTGAGCCCGGCCGCGGACTGGAGCGTGGTGGACACCGGGGTGCGCCGCCGGGTGGTGATCCTGGTGTCGAAGGAGGGGCACTGCCTCTACGACCTGCTCGGCCGGGTGCACAGCGGCGAGTTGGACGTCGACGTGCGGGCGGTCGTCGGCAACCACGCCGACCTCGCGCCGATCACCCGGGCGCACGGCATCCCGTTCCACCACGTGCCGTTCCCCGCCGCGGACGCCGAGGGCAAGGCCGCCGCGTTCGCGCAGTTGCGGCAACTGGTGGACGCCAACTCCCCGGACGCGATCGTGCTGGCGCGGTTCATGCAGGTGGTCCCGCCGGAGCTGTGCGTGGACTGGGCCGGGCGGGCGCTCAACATCCACCACAGCTTCCTGCCGTCCTTCGTCGGCGCGCGCCCCTACCACCAGGCCCACAAGCGGGGGGTCAAGCTCATCGGCGCGACCTGCCACTACGTCACGGCCGAACTGGACCAGGGTCCGATCGTCGAGCAGAACGTGATCAGGGTCGACCACAAGGACTCGGTCGCGGACATGGTCCGCAAGGGGCGCGACATCGAGAAGGTCGTGCTGGCCCGTGGGCTGCGCGCGCACCTGGAGGGCCGAATCCTGCTGCACGGCAACAAGACGGTGGTGTTCTGATCGGTCTTGGACGGGGACGCTGCGGGGAAGGTACTGGCGCACAACGGTTTCCTCGGTGAGCTGGATTCGTTTCTCCTTCCAAGGTAGGCCGCGGTCACCGGGCTGTCATTGACACGATCCGGTGGGGATAGCCGTTTGACGAACGACCCAGGTTGCCGCTATGCGCGCTAATTCGGTTGCGACACAAGGCAAACACGCGGCACGATCTTCGTGTGACCACTGGGGAGGTTCGCACCATGCATGTCCGAGAGTTGTCCACCACCGACCTGAGACCCTGCCTCGCGCTCGCCGCCGACCGCGAGTGGCCTCACGAAGACCGCAAGTGGGAGTTCCTGCTCGACGTCGGGCAGGGCTACGGGATCGTCGACCAGTCAGGGGACCTGGTCGCGTCCACCATCCTGACCACGTCCGGGGACTTGGCCGCGATCAGCATGGTGCTGGTCGCGTCCAAGTACGCGCGACAGGGGCTCGGCACGCGCGTGGTTCGCCACGCGATGGCCCAGGCCGAAGGGACGACAGTGCACCTGCACGCGACCCCGACCGGCCGCCCCCTCTATGAACGACTCGGCTTCCGCTCACTGGCGAAAGTCGATGCCTGTACCGGCGCGTTGAACGCGGAACCCAGCGAGCGCACCAAGGTGGCGGCCCAGGACGACCTGGCCGCCATCTTGGCGTTCGACAAGGTGGTGTTCGGCGCGGACCGGTCCAATGTCCTGTCGGGACTGTTCACCTTCGCCAGCCGCGTTCGCCTAGTGGAACGGGGAGGCGAGCTGGTCGGCTACGCGGCCAGTTGGCGGCCCGGCACTACGATGGAATCGACCATCATCGGCCCTGTGGTCGCGGCTGACCCCGCAGACGCCCGTGCGCTCATCGCCGACTTGGCCATAGATGCCGCCGGGCCTGTCAGGGTCGACATCGATGACAAGCACCCGGAGTTGGGCCAATGGCTGACCGAGCGCGGCCTAACGCCGGTCTTCCGGTGCGATCTGATGACCCTTGGCGGCCGCCCACTACCGGGCGACCGCCATGCCATTCATGCGCCGTTCATGCAAGCGCTGGGCTAGAGGGCCGCAGCGAGGTTGGCCAGCAACTCGTCGTGGATGCGCTTGAGGCCCGCGGGCGCGAAGGTGCGCTCGAAGAACCCCTTGACCCCGTTGGCGCCCTCCCAGGTGGTGGCGATCCGCACGGTCGAGGTGGTGTCGTTGCCCTCGACCGTCCACGTGGTGACCAAGGTGGAGTTACGGTCCGCTTCGACCAGTGCACCGGGTGTGGGCTCACTGACCTCGAAGAGGCAGTCCCGCACCCGCTTCTTGGTGGCCTGCAGTCGCCAACGCACGACGGTTCCCGCGCCCGTGCCCCCGGACTGGACCTCGTAGTCGCTGAAGTGTCCGGTGAGGATCCGCGACCGGGTTCCCCGGTAGTCGGCCACGGCCGCGCGGACTCGGTCGACGGGGGCGGCGATCGTGCGTTCAGCGAGCGCCTGGACCTGGTTCATCATTCTCCGTACGTCGGCTTCCTGGCGTACGTAGGCTACCGCCGTGCGCACTGAGATCGTTGATTTGCCATGCCTGCGCGAGCACCGTGAGAACGGGTTGGACCTGCGCAATGCCGTCCTTGTCCGGTTGGACCTCACGGACCCGGGCGCCGATGCCCTGCTCCGTACCCCGCTCGACGGCGCCTTGTTCCTGGGCTGCACGTTGCGCCCAGAGACGCAGCGGCGAGCTCATGCCGCGGGCGCCCTCCTGTTCCCCGCAGTGCCAGGGCTGCCCTACGAGGTGTACCGAGCCAACCTCTATACGCCAGCGGAGCTCTTCGACGGCTTCGACCCAGACCGCCCTGAGACATACGCGAACACGCCTGACGCACGGATCTACCAGCACACCCGCGAGCAGGGCCACCCGCCAGACCCCCTGCATGCCTTAGCCGAGCGTCTTCACGACCACGGCATCACCGAGGCTCTAAGCGACATCCTCACCGGCATGCCTATCGCGGTGATGGGTGGTCACGCGCTCACCCGTGACTCTGACGGCTACCGCAACGCAGTAGAGCTCGGCGTGCTGTTGGGCAAAGCCGGGTTCACTGTGCTGACCGGCGGCGGCCCAGGTGCGATGGAGGCCGTGCCTCTTGGCGTTCGCCTAGCAGATATGTCCGGTGTGGACGACGTGCTGAAGGTCCTGTCCACCGCACCGAAGTTCGGTAGTGGCGCGACGGTGGACGCGGCGGAAATCGGCCGCTGGTTGGCCGCCGGACTAGCGGTTGAGCTACCGACCGGCAACAACCCCCGAACCATCGGGTTGCCGACTTGGTTTTACGGACATGAACCGCCCAACCCGTTCTGCGAGTTGCACGCGAAGTACTTCGAGAACTCGGTACGCGAAGAGGGTCTGCTGACCGTGGCTACGGGCGGCATCATCTACACCCCGGGTAGCGCGGGCACCGTGCAAGAGGTGTTCCAGGATTACACCCAGAACCACTACGGCTCGGTTGGCCCCGCCGCGCCCATGGTGTTCCTCGGCGAGCGGTTCTGGACCGAGGAGGTCCCCGCAGCGCCGTTGGTGCGCAAACTCGCCAAGGGGCGTCCGGCGGAGCAGTGGATCCTGGTCACCGACGACGCTGCCGAGGCTGTTGCGTTCCTTGAGTCCTACGCGTCAGTCCAATAGACCGGCGCGCTGGGCTAGAACGGCTGCTGTGACCCGGTTGGCGCAACCTGTGGCGGCGAGGATCTCAGAGACGTAGCCGCGCACGGTGGAGTCCGAGAGGCGTAGTTCCTCGGCGATCTCACCGTTGCTGCGGCCCATGCCGACCAGCCGCAGCACGTCGCGCAGCCGCGCGGAGAGCCGGGCGACCTCGGCAGCGGCGCCGATGCGGTCGAGGTGGTGGGTCGCCAGGTGGCCCATCAGGTCGTTCGTCAGCGTGGGGTCGAGCACGGCACCACCGTTGGCAGCGACCCGCACGGCGCGGACGAGCTCGGCGGGCTCTATGTGCTTGAGCAAGAACCCCTTGGCGCCGAGCCGCAGCGCAGTGGCGACGGCCTGGTCCGCGTGGAAGGTGGTCAGGACCACGACCGCGGGCACTCTGGGCTGTCTGCGCAGTTCGCGCAGGGCGTCCAGCCCGTCCATCCGCGGCATGCGGAGGTCGAGCAGCAGGACGTCCAGCTCGGTGGTCCGCACCAGCTCCAGCGCGTCGGCGCCGTCGGCCCCCTCGGCGACGACCGCCACGTCCGCGGCGGCACCCAGGATCTTGCTGACGAAGGCGCGCGCCATCGGTTCGTCGTCGACGATCCCCACCCGAATGGTGGCGCGTTCAACAACCGTGCCGTCGACTTCGGTCTGCGTAGTCACGTGATAGCCCCTCTCGACCCGCTCACGGGCCGTATGCAAGCACACCGAAAGCGTGGGCGAACAGGGAATGTGGCGTCATCCCGACGATCGTCGGGGCCAACGCCGCTCGTTCGGTCTATCGCGCGAGGTCGTCGACCACCTCTGCGCCGGGTAGCGCGGCCATGAAGTCGCCGGTCACGAACAGCTTGCTCCCACGGATACCGCTGCCTATGACGAGTTCCGGAGCAGCGGCGACAGCGGCGTCTATGTACAACGGCCACTCTTGCGGCAGTCCGACCGGCGTAATGCCGCCGTAGGCCATTCCGCTCTGCTCGACAGCGAGGTCCATCGGCGCGAAGGACGCCTTGCGGACGTTCAGCCGCCTACGCAGGACACCGTTGACGTCGGCGCGGGTCGTGGCCAGCACCAGGCACGCCGCCATGCGCTCCTCGCTGCCGCGCTTGCCGAGCACAACCACGCAGTTCGCCGAGGCGCTCAGCGGAGACCCGTAGTGCTCGCAGAACGCGGCGGTGTCGGCGAGCTCGGCATCGATCTCGGCGACACCGACCCGGTCGGCGGCGAGCGTGGCGAGGGCCTTGGCGACGGGGTCAGCGAGCAATTCGGGGTGCTCGGCGGCGGGGCGGACGGTGAGCGTCCCGGCGATGGTCCAGTTCACCCGGCAGAGGGTACGCCGAGGAAGTCCGACAACAGCGAACGCAACTCCCGGCGGTGGGTGGCCAGGGGTGCGGGCGAATCGAACTGGACCATGGTCGACTTCGGGAACGCGGACGCGGCCTCGCGCGCCACCTCCACGGGATGCAACAAATCACCCGTAGCCGCAACTATGAGCACTTCTGCGCTGACATGAGTAAGCGCCAGCGGATCAGGCACCGGAATCTGGGTCGCCACGGCGGCAAGAGCGGGGCCCAAGCGCAGCAATGCGTCAGTGCGCTCGTTGACGTAGTCGGTTAGATCGCCGGGAGCGTCAGCAGCGACAAGAGCATGAAGCCGGGCTCGATCACCCTGCAGCGCTGCCGTGGACATCTCGAGCACGTGCTGGGCTGAGGCCGTAGGACGAGGCTGGCTAAGAGCAGCGGGCAGCATCAACACCAACCGGTCGAGTACACCCGGTTCAGTAGACACAAGGTTGCTTAGAGCCGCGGCACCCAGGGATACGCCAATGGCCTGTCTGGTGCCGTCTAGGGCAGCGCGAACGTCGGCAGCGATCGTCGAGTAGTGCCAGTAGTCCAGCGGGGCGTCAGGCGCGTCAGCGTGCGAAGGAAGCGTCAACACGATCCGGGTGCCCGACAACCCTGATGCCGGGATGCGGGCCTCACCCGCCGTGGCACCCAGCCCCGGGACGATGAGCGTGCGCGGGTCTCCCGAGCCGTAGGCCCGGGCGATCACCACCGCTGGCCGCGCTGCACCTCGATCAGCCTCGGCCGCACGTCGACGATGTAGACGAGGGCCGCGACCAGGCCTGCCATCCAGAAGATCCAGCCGGTGCCCGCGAAGCTGAACAGCAGCAGGGCGGCGGTGGCGCCCGCGGTGATGCCGACCCAGGCGGGCTTGGTGAGGCGCTCGGCGGCCGAGTACGCGTCCGGCCGCTGCAACAGCGCGTGGATGAGCGCGAAGGCCGCGACCGGCACAGCAGCCCAGTCGATGACCTTCAGGATCAAGAGCGCGGAATCGGGCACCCCGTCAGCCTACGTGCGATCCGCCCGGGGACACCACAAGACCCCGCGCGCTCCCCCTTGGGGTGACGCACGAGGTCAAGGGCAGGACCGCCGTCAGTCGGTGGCGGGCTTGGCAGCGGGCTTGCGAGCGGCGGGCTTGCGGGCGGGCGGGGTGCGGTCGGCGACCCGGCGGGACGCGCTGCGGGCCTCCTCGGCCACCTCGTCACCGGCGTCCAGCACGGCCTCGGCGACATCGGCGGCGACCGTCTCAGCGGCCTCGGCCGCCTTCTCGCCCGCCTCGCGGGTCTTGCCGGTCACCTTGGCCAGCACGTCCTCGGCCAGCGTGCGCGCGTCGCCCGCGGCAACACCGACCCGGGTCTGGGCGGCCTCGATGGCCTCTTCGAGCTTCTTGACCTGCGGCTGCGAGCGCAGCTTGCCGAGGGCGTCCTCGCCGTGCTCGGCAAGGCCCTGGTAGAGCCGCAGCGCCGCGGCGGTGTACTCCTCGACGAGCTTGCGCAGCTCAGCCGGGTCGAACTTGCCCAGCAGGTCGTTCGGGGTGGCCTCCGCGCGCGCCTTGGCCTTGTTGACCGCCTCGACCACAGCCTTCGCGGCGAGGTCGCCTGCGCCGAGCGCGGCCAGGAGCGGGGTGCGGGCCTGCTCGATCGCGGTGTTCACGGCGGCCACGGCCTGCCCACCCGCCTTGCGCACGTCGTCAGTCTTGGGCAGCGTCATCTTCACTCCTCGGTTGGGCTTCCACAGTGGACTTGGCGGCGCGGTCGGCGTTCTCCCCGCGGAAGGACTCGTAGACGTCCAACAACACTTGCTTCTGCCGCTCTGTCAGGTCACGGTCGGCGCGCACTGCGTCGGTGACCGGGCCCCCGGCCGGGAGGTCGAGGATCCCGGCCTGCACGTACAGCGCCTCGGCGGAGATCCGCAGCCCCTTGGCGATCTGCTGCAGGATCTCGGCACTGGGTTTGCGCAGGCCACGTTCGATCTGGCTGAGGTAGGGGTTGGAGACGCCCGCCAGCCTCGAGAGCTGGCGCAGCGAGATCTTGGCGGTGTTGCGCTGGTGCTTGATGTACTCGCCGATCCCCCGCCCGAGGTCGGCGACCCGATCGATCGCACTGGCCTCGTTGTCGTCCACCAGAACCTCCTCCTCGTGCCGCCTTCGACGGTACGCCGCGGCGCTAACTCCTGCAAGCGGACTGCTTGCGCAGGTCGGTGCGGTCGATCACAGTCCCGCGTACGGTGACCAGGCGACCGGGGACATACCCGATCGGTGCGCCGATCACTGCTGGAAGCTTGGGGGCATGACTGACCGGATTGGCCCGCCACTGACAGGTGGCGAGCGGGAGACCCTTCGGGCGTACCTCGACTTCCACCGCGCGACGTTGGCGATGAAGTGTGCGGGGGTGTCGGAGGAGGACATGCGCCGCAGGGCGTCTCCGCCGTCGGAGTTGACGTTGTTGGGGTTGGTGCGGCACATGGCTGAGGTGGAGCGGACCTGGTTCGCCAGGGTCATCAACCACGAGGATGTGCCGTTCGTGTGGTCCGAGAGCGGCAACTACCAGCAGGCGTTCGACCTGGAGGGCGCCACGGTCGCCGAGGCGTTGGCCGCGTGGCGGCGGGAGGTCGCGCGGTCGCGCGAGATCGAGGAAGCAGCGGAGTCGCTCGACGTGACCGGGTACTTCCCGCGGTGGGAGGCGGATGTGTCGCTCAGGCTCGTGATCCTGCACCTCATCCACGAGTACGCCAGGCACAACGGTCACGCGGACTTCTTGCGTGAAGCGATCGACGGCACTACTGGGGCTTGAGGTGGCCTAGTACCCACTCGGCCGCGGCCTTGGTCGTCTCCTCCACAGTGGCATCCGTGGTGTCCAGCAGCCGCATGGGCGGGTCGGTCACGGTTGTCTTCATCCACGTGTTGAACGCGAGCATGTCCGCGATGCGCTGCTCGTCATCCCATCCGCGCCAGGCGGGGCGCGCGCGCAGCCGACTGGCCAAGACGTCGTCGTCGGCCACTAGGGCGAGGTAGTGGATTTCCGAGAAGAGGGCGCGTTCGGGCCTATGTTCGAGCTGGGGCGGCGCCACGGTGCCGCACAGCACCGTCGGGCGTCCGTTCTGGTTGACCATGGCGGCCATCCGCAGCCAGGTTTGCCGGAATGCCCCGAAGTCGTCCTCGGGGTCGCGCAAGGCACCGATCCACAGGACGTCTTGCTCTAAGACGACGGCTTGACCGCCTAGGAGCGCACCGAGCCCACGGCACACGGTGGACTTACCTGTGCCGCTGGGGCCGGTCAGGGCGAACATCGGGAGCCGCGTGAACGGCTCCCGATGTCCGCAGAACCCGCAGACCAGGACGTCGCCGTCGACCCGAGGCGCGTCGGCCCACTCACCGCAGGCCGCGCAGATCATCGGGTTCAACGGCGATCAGTCGAAGAGGTCTTCGAGGAAGCTCTTACGCCGCTTCTTGTGCCCGTAGTGGCCGCCGTGACCACCGTGGTGGCCGTATCCGGGAGGCGAGTCCCGGTACCCGGGGGGCGAGTCCCGGTAGCCGTGCCCGTAGTTCTGGGGCGGGTACTGCGCGGGGGCGGGGTAAGCGGCAGGAGGCGGCGGGGCGCCCTGGTACGGGGGCGGTGGTGCCGCCGCCGTGTAGTGGCGCTGCTCAGCTGCGGCAATCTGCTCGAGCTCACCACGGTCGAGGAAGATGCCCCGACACCCATCGCACTGGTCGATGTGCACGCCGAGGCGGTCGACGGTGCGCATCACGTTTTGGCACTTCGGACAAATCACTACGTCAGACTACGCAGATACTGGTGCGCATGTCGGCATGGCCACGATCAACATCCTCCGATGCCGGGTTGTAGGCGCCGCGCACATAGCTGATCGAGAGCGGGCTACCTACCGTCATCAACCATGACTAGTGGTCCGGATCACATCGGCGACCTCGCCGGACGCACCGCGCTGGTGACCGGTGGCGCGAGCGGGATCGGCCGGGCGTGCGTGCTCGCGTTGGCGGCGGCGGGGGCGAAGGTGCACGTCGTCGATCGCGCGGGCCCGGCGGCCGAGGCGGTCGCCACCGAGGTGGGCGGGGTCGCGCACGTCGTCGACCTCGCCGACGCCACCTCGGTCGAGGAGTTGCCCACCGAGGTCGATGTCCTGATCAACAACGCCGGGTTGCAGCACGTGGCGCCTCTGCACGAGTTCCCACCTGAACGGTTCGACCTGATCCAGCGGGTGATGGTCAGTGCGCCGTTCCTACTGGTGCGACGGTTCCTGCCACATATGTACGCGGGTGGCTGGGGGCGAGTCGTCAACATCTCCAGCGTCCATGGCCTGCGGGCAAGCGCCTATAAGTCCGCGTACGTCACCGCGAAGCACGCACTGGAGGGCCTGTCGAAGGTCGTTGCGGTAGAAGGCGCCCCGCACGGGGTGACGAGCAACTGCGTCAGCCCTGGCTACGTGCGCACGCCCCTGGTGACCGGCCAGATAGAGGCCCAGTCCCGAGCGCATGGGGTCGGTGCTGACGAGGTCGTTGAGCAGGTGCTCTTGGACCGGTCGCCGATCAAGCGGCTGGTCGAACCGGAAGACGTCGCCGCCACCGTCGTGTGGCTGTGCGGCCCGCACACCGCCAATGTCACCGGCGCCTCGATCCCGGTCGACGGCGGCTGGACAGCCAACTGATCCGATAGGAAGGAATCACCATGTCCAAGTCGTTTGTGCGGATCGTCGGCGCGAGCCTGATCGGCACCACCATCGAGTGGTACGACTTCTTCCTCTACACGTCCGCAGCGGCTCTTGTCTTCAACAAGCTGTTCTTCCCCACCGCGGACCCCCTTACCGGCACGTTGCTGGCGTTCTTGACCTACGCCGTCGGCTTCATAGCCAGGCCGATCGGGGGGCTCATCTTCGGGCACTACGGCGACAAGATAGGTCGCAAACGTTTGCTCGTCTTTAGCCTGTTACTGATGGGCGGCTCGACCTTCGCGATGGGCCTACTGCCTACTTACGCCGCTATAGGCGTCGCCGCGCCGGTCCTGCTCACAGTGCTGCGCTTGGTCCAGGGGTTCGCCTTGGGCGGCGAGTGGGGTGGAGCGGTGCTGATCGTGTCCGAACACGGGTCCGCGGAGCGCCGTGGCTTCTGGGCGTCGTGGCCGCAGTGCGGCGCACCGGGCGGGAACCTGCTGGCCACGGGCGTGTTGGCGCTGCTGGCGACGGTGCAGTCAGACGCGGCGTTCCTGGCGTGGGGGTGGCGGGTGCCGTTCCTGCTGTCCGGGGTCCTGGTGCTCATCGGGTTGTGGATCCGGCTGACGGTGACCGAGTCGCCGGTGTTCCTCGACGCCCAGGCCAAGGCGGCCGAGCACGCCGAGCCGCACGTGCCGGTGGTGGAGGTCTTCCGCAACAGTTGGCAGCGGGTCCTGGTCACGATCGGCGCGCGCATGGCGGAGAACGTCTCCTACTACATCATCACCGCGTTCATCCTGGTCTACGTCACGACCGGGCTGGGCATGGCGAAGACGGTGGGGCTCAACGCGGTGATGATCGGTTCCGCCGTGCACTTCATCAGCATCCCGCTGTGGGGCGCGCTGTCGGACCGGATCGGACGGCGGCCGGTCTACCTGTTCGGCGCGGTGACCATGGCTGTGTGGGCGTTCATCTTCTTCGCGCTCCTCAACACCCGCTCGCCCGGCATCATCATCGTGGCGGCCATGGTGGGCCTAACGCTCCACGGCGCGATGTATGGCCCGCAAGCGGCCTTCTTCTCCGAGCAGTTCCCCACGCGGGTCCGCTACACGGGTCTATCTGTGGGCGGCCAACTGTCTTCGATCGCCGCTGGGGCGCTAGCGCCGCTCATCGCGACGGCGCTGTTCCAGCGGTACGGCAGCACTCTGCCGGTGTCGCTCTACCTGGTCGGGATGTGCACGATCACCGTCATCGCGGTGCTGGCCGCACGTGAGACCCGTGGCCGCTCGCTGGCCGAGCCAGAGCCCGCGGCGGCTCGCGTGGCGGCGTGACCCGGCGCGAGGCCGCCCGCGATCCGGGCGGCCTCGTGCCGTACACGCGGTTGGTGCGCATTGGTGCGACCATGTCGTCCGTGAGGGCCCACGACGCCGTGCGTGAACTGCTCGGACTGCTCGCCACCGGGGCGAGTGGCGAGCAGTTGGCCCAGGTCGCGGTGGCTGCCCGAGCAGCGGGGCTGGCGGCCGACGAGTTGCTCGCGGTCGACCAGGCCGCCGAGTACGCCCTCCAGGTACGGCAAACACTGGTAGCTCACCGTAGGCGCGAGGTGGAGCTAACTGCCCTGTTCGACACAGCCAGCGACCTGGCTCGCCTACGCGATACGGACGCGGTGCTGCGGTCGATCGTGCGGCGAACCAGGACACTGCTGCGGGTCAACGTCTCGTACCTGACGCTCAACGATGAGCAGTCCGGTCGGACTTACATGCGAGTGACAGACGGATCCGCGTCCGCCCTGTTCCAGCAGGTGACGCTAGGCATGGGTGAGGGGCTAGGCGGCCTTGTAGCGCAGACAGCGAGGCCTTACGCCACTCGCGACTACTTCGCCGATCCGCGCTTCCGTCACACAACGCCCATCGACTCGTCTGTGCACGACGAAGGCATTACGGCGATCCTGGGTGTTCCCCTGGCCGTGGGCGGCAAGGTCATCGGGGTCCTGTTCGCCGCCGACCGCTCCGCCAGGGACTTCTCGCCGGATGAGGTGGCGTTGGCATCCTCCTTGGCCGACCACGCCGCCATAGCGATCGACAACGCGCGGCTGCTCGACGAAACCCACTTGGCGTTGGACGAACTCAACACGGCCAACAGCACGATCAGCGCCCACAACGAGGCCATGCGGCGCGCAGAGGACGCCCACGACAAGCTCACCGACCTGATCCTGCGCGGGGGCGACCTCCCGGACATCGCGGCTGCCGTCGCCGAGGTCCTGCACGGCGACATCGCGGTGTTCGACGCGACCGGAGTGGAGCTCGCGCACGTTGGGGACACCCCGACGACCGTGGCCGATGCGGCCGTCACCGCCGCTCGGGCCTCCGGGCGAGCTGTGTCCACCGAGGACGGCTGGGTCTGCGCGGTGCAGGCCGGGCAGGAGCTCCTGGGCAGTCTTCTGCTCACCGGTAGGCCTGCCCTGGCGGACGCGGACCGCAGGCTGTTCGAACGCGCGGGCGTCGTCACAGCACTGCTGCTCATGTTGCGCCGATCGGTCGCACAAGCCGAGGACGAGGTTCGCGGCGAGCTGTTGACGGACTTGCTCACCGCACCGGACCGCAATCCCGCCGCGCTCGTAGCACGTGCCCACCGCCTAGGGGTGGACCTCGCCGACGCCTACGCGGTTCTTGTGGTCACAGCGGACCAGGTATCCCGGCGGCGCCTTCTCTCTGCAGCCAACCGGTTCGCGGTTCTGATCGGAGTACACGCCGATCAGGTAGTGCTTCTCGCTCGCACCGACGACCCGAGCGCTCTTGCAGCAAGAGTCGCTGAATCCCTCACATCCGCTATGGCCTCACCGGTAACCGTTGGCGCTTCCGGACCTGCCTGCGGCGTTGAGGGGCTCGTGGCCGCACACACCGAAGCAACGCGTTGTGTCCGGTCGTTGCTGGCGTTGGGCCGCACAGGCGAAGGCGCCACCATGCGCGATCTGGGGTTCGTCGGCGTCCTACTCGGAGATGCCGACTTGGAAGGCTACGTGCACAACACCATTGGCCCTGTCCTGGAGTACGACGACCGCAGGGGAACTGAGCTCCTACGCACCATAGAGGCGTACTTCACCGCGGGGGCCAACCTGACCCGGGCCAAGGAGAACCTCCACGTGCACGTGAACACCGTCGTCCAACGGCTGGAGCGGATCGGCTCCCTGCTCGGCGCGGACTGGCAGGCTCCTGAGCGGGCGTTGGAGATCCAGCTCGCGCTGCGGTTGTTCCGCCTCACCTCCCGCGGCGAGCCGTCATGACGCACGCCAGAGGCCGACCCCCAGTGACGGCCTCTGGCGCTGACTCACTCCGTGCGCAGCGAGTCCAAACGGGTCGCGGAACGCAGGAACGGGAGGGTGAGCAGCGAGACGATGAGGACCAGAGCCGCCGCCGCACCCGCCATGGTCGTCACGCCTGCCCAGTCCATGAACAGGGGGTTGTGCATGACCAGCATCATCTGCGCCGCCAGAAGCGAGCCGAGCGACACCGCGACCACAACGCCAATGGCGATCGGTATCGCGATCTGCCACAGCAGCGACCGGGCAAGGACAGCGGTCGGCACGCCACCCGCCGCTAGGACGGCCAAGGGCCGCTTGCGCTCCCGGATGTGCTCTACCGCCAGCACGAGCAAGCTGAGCCCCGCCAGCAGCAGCGTGAAGATCGCACCGATCAGCAGGCCGCGGCGGATCGTCAGGAAGGTCTCTTGCTGGCTGTTGTAGGTCCTGTTCTCGGATGTCGAAACGCTCACCTGCCACGACAACAGGCCTATAGCGTCCCGAAGCCGGTCACTCGCATCTGGCACGGATCCGTCGAGCTGGACGGTGTAGCTCGCGGCGGCCTTGACGGGGGGAAGCTGCGGAATGGCGCCAGGCGTCACCAAGAGCATGGCCGAGACGTACGCGTCCGGCCCATCTCGGTAGGGCATGGCGACGATGCCGCCCGGCACCACCCACTCACCCGAGGCCACCATCCCGCTGGACGAGTCGAATGAGGGGACGTAGAGGGTGGTCTTGGCCCCGGTGGGGAACCCAGACAGGTCGATGTTGTCCTCGCGGTAGACCTTGCCGTCGACGCAGTCGGGAACCTTGCGCATCGTGGTGGCGAGCTCGCAGCTCATCACCTCGGCGATCATCGTGCGCTCACCGATGCGCATCTCCACGCTGCGGGTGAGACTCCACGCCGCCACAGCGGGCAGGGAGTCCAGCACGCGCTCGGTCTCGGCCATCGCGGGTTGCAGGGCGTAGACGTTGGCCCGCGCGGTGCTGGTCGCGTCCAGGTAGGTCAGTTCGAGGTCGTCGGCCTGGGAGGCGAAGGTCGCCTGCATGGCGATGGCACCGGCGAGCACCACCGCGACGCCGCTGACCACGCGCGACGACGTGCCGCTGTCGAGCTGCAGCCTGCGGACCGCCATCTGCCACGACGTCGGACCGCCGCGCAACCGGCTGACCGACCGCTCGACCAGCCACGGCAGCAGGGCGGGCACACCGAGCAGCACCAGCGCCACCCCGACCGCGATGCTGATCGCCCAGAAGCTGGTGTCGGGCGGACCGGTCGTCGCGTCCTGGTTGACCCGCCAGCCGAGGACCAACACCCCCGACACGACCACGGCCAGGCGCCACAGCACGCGCCTGCTGGTCGGCTTGCTGTGCCGGACCACCCCCAGCGGCTCGATGATCGTCCGGCGCAGCGCGAACTGCGCGGCGAACACCGCGAGCACGGGCGCGGCGAGCACCACGAGCGCGGCCATCCACCACACCGGGACGATGTCCTCGGGGTACACGCTCGCGCCGAACAGGGTGACCTGCGCCGCCAACTGCCGCCCGACCAAGAACAGGCCCGCGCCGAGCACCAGCCCGGACACCGAGCTGACCAGCGCCTCGGCTGCCGCGATCCGGCGGATCTGCCGGTTGTCGCTGCCGACCAGCCGCAGCGCCGAGAGCCTGCGGTCGCGCTCGACACCGGCGATGCGGGTGCTGGACACGAGGAAGATGAAGACCGGGATCAGCACCGCGATGGTGCCCAGCAGCAGCAACAGCAGCGCGTCTGGCTCCAGCGGCCTGCCGTCCCGCGGCGGGAAGCCGAACTTGTAGACCGAGTACACCCGCAGCGCCTGCGAGTCCCGCAGGTCGGCGCTGCCCAGGTAGGCGGTGAGTTGCTGCGGATCGCGCACGGTGTCGGGGGAGATCGTGCCGACGGTCCGCTGGGGGAAGCGCTCGCCGAGCGCGGACCCGGCCATCACCTCCGCCAAAGCCCCGGACACGAACATCTCGCCCGGCCCGGGCAACCGGGGGATCCCCGCGGGCACGGGCGAGTTGGGGCCCGTACCCCGCAGGTAGACCAGCTCGATCCGGCGCCCTTCGGACACCGACGACAGGCTCACCTGCAACGTCGGCGCGACACCGGCGATCGGGGCCATGTCCGGCGCGGTCGCCAGCTCGCGCGCCGCCCGCGCGTCCAGGATCGGCCCGACGGAGGCGGCCAGCAGCAGCACCGCCACCGCGAGACCGACCCCGATCGTGCTGAGCACGAACCGCGCCAGCGACGTCCGCCCACCCGAGACGGCCAACCGCACGCCGACCCCGAAGTCGTTCAACCAGGCCCTCACCGCAGACCGCCTCTCCCCTCAACACCTGCGCGGACCTAGTGGGCTAACGCGACCTGTCGGGTCTTGCCGTCGCGGACGACCACCTCGCGGTCGGAGTAGGCCGCGACCCTGGGTTCGTGGGTGACCAGCACGATCGACGCCCCGGTGTCGCGGGCGGTGTCCACCAGCAGCCGCATCACCTGCTCGCCGTTGAACGAGTCCAGCGCGCCGGTCGGCTCGTCCGCGAAGATCACCTTCGGGCCGGTGACCAGTGCCCTGGCGACCGCGACCCGCTGGCTCTGCCCGCCGGACACCTCACCGGGGCGCTTGTCGCGCAGGTTCCCGACCTCGATCCGGTCCATCCACTCGCTGGCCTTCGCCTCGGCCTCCTTGCGGCGCATGCCCCCGAGCCGCAACGGCAGCGCCACATTCTCCAGGCAGGACAGCTCGGGGACGAGCTGGCCGAACTGGAAGACGAAGCCGAACTCGGTGCGCCGCAGGGCACTGCGCTCCTTGTCGGTCAGCTGCCCGAGTTCCCGACCGCGGAAGGCGACCACGCCCGAGTCCGGCACCACGATCCCGGCCAGGCAGTGCAGCAGGGTCGACTTGCCCGACCCGGACGGGCCGAGGATGGCGACGATCTCGTTGTCGTGCACCAGCATCGACGCGCCGTCGAGGGCGGCGGTGGGGCCGAAGGCCTTGACCAGGTTCGTACCGCTGAGCAGGACCTCGCTCACCCGGCCACCTGCTTGGCCAGGTCGGCCAGGCGCGCCGCGGTCAGTTCGAGCCAGCGCAGGTCGGCCTCCAGGTGGAACAGCGCGTGATCGCAGATCAGCTGGTCGGTGAGGTCACCGGCGCGCTTGCGGGCGGTCAGCTCGCGCATCGAGGTCAGGTGCGCCGACCGCTGCGCGTCGAGCACCTCCTCGGCGTCGCGGTTGGACATCAGCGCTAAGACGACCTTGGTGTAGAGCGCGCTCTGCAGGTAGATCTGCGGGTTCTCCGGGGTCACGAGCCACTCCGAGACATCGGTGACCCCGGCGTCGGTGATCGCGTAGCGCTTGCGCTCGGGTCCCCCACCTGCTTCAACACCGCGCTCCTCCACGAGTCCGTTGCGGAGCAACCGGGACAGCGTCGAGTAGACCTGGCCGTAGGCGAGCGGCCGGTCGTGCCCGAACCGCTCGTCGTAGACCCGCTTGAGGTCGTACCCGTGCCGAGGTCCGGTCTCCAGCAGGCCGAGCAGCGCGTGTCCGATTGACATGGCGGACACTGTACCCCACATGTATACACGCGGGGAATAGCGCGATGATCAGCGAGAACGCGGCGGATCAGCAGGCGCAGAGGCAGAACGGGTGCCCGGCGGGGTCGGCGTAGACCCAGAACGAGGTGCTCGAGGAGTCCAGCAGCCGGGCACCGAGCGCGACGGCCCGCTCGTGCCCGGCGGCGAGGTCGCTCACCTCCAGGTCCAGGTGCAGCATCTGCTGCCGCTCGGGGTTCGGCCAGGTCGGCGGCTCGTAGCCGTCGATGCGCTGGAAGTCGATCCGGCCGTCCTCGCCCCGGATGGTGGACCAGGCGTTGTCCGGGTCGGGCTTGGCGTCCTTCGGCCAGTCCAGCAGTTCGGCGTAGAAGCCGGAGAGCGCGAGCGGGTCGGGGCAGTCGAGCACGACGGTGGACAGGCGCGGAACAGCGGTAGTCATGGATCCTCCCGGGGTGGACGTAACCAGCTAAGCGAGTATGAGAGTTAGCGTCCGCGGGAGCAACCAGTATTCGGCCTACAGTGGTGTCGTGAGTAGCGCTGAGGACAGCGGCGATGTGGGACTGGTCCTCGACTTCCTGAACACCGTCGACTTCGAGCGGCACACCGACGTGCTCGCCGATCCCGCGGCCTGGCGGGCCTGGCTGGTCGACCACGCCCTGGCCGATGACGCGGCGGCCCTGGTGAGCAGGGACGGTCTGCGCGCGGCGATCGGCGGCCACCCGGCCGCACCCCCACCGCCGGTCGCGGTCCGGGTCGAACTGGTCGACCGGACACCGACCCTGGTCGCGACCACCGTCACCGGCGCCGTGCTGGCCGCGGCCACCCGGCTCGCCGTGCTCGGCGAGTGGCACCGGATCAAGATCTGCCCGGCCGACGACTGCCGGTGGGCGTTCTTCGACCGCTCCCGCAACCGGTCCCGCACCTGGTGCTCGATGCGGGTGTGCGGCAACCGGGAGAAGGCCAGGGCTTGGCGCGAGCGGGCCAAGCTCGGCTGACCCCGGCGACCGGCTAGCCGATCAGCTGGGCGACCGCGTAGATCAGCAGACCGGCCAGCGCACCGACGACGGTGCCGTTGATCCGGATGAACTGCAGGTCGCGACCGACCTGCAGTTCGACCTTGCGCGCCGTCTCGTCGGCGTCCCAGCGCTGCACGGTGTCGGTGATCAGGGTGGTGATCTCGTCGCGGTAGTTGAGCACGATGTACGCGGCCGCGCCCTCCAGCCAGCCGTCGGCCTTGGTGCGCAGGCCGTCGTCGTCGGCCAGCCTGGTCCCGAGCGTGATCAGGCCCGCGCGGACCCGGGTGCGCAGTTCGCTCGACGGGTCCTCGGCGGCGTCGAGCAGCATCTTCTTGGCGGTGGACCAGGTGGAGCCGATGAGGTTCTGCACCTGGGGGTGCTCGAGCACCTGCTGCTTGACGGTTTCCGCCCTGGCCATCGCCTTGGGGTCGTGCTGCAGGTCGGCGGCGAACTCGCCGAGGAAGGTGTCCAGGGCGACCCGCATCGGGTGGTTGACGTCGGTCTTCACCGCCCAGGCGAAGTTCAGCACCTCGCCGTAGACCTTGTCGGCCACCAGCGAGTCGAAGAACTTCGGCGACCAGGACGGCGCCCGGTCCGACACCACGGTCATGACCTGGTCGTGGTTGCCCTTGACCCACTCGTAGGCGCGGTCGCACATCAGGTCGACCAGCTTGTGGTGCGATCCGTCGGCGAACACCCGCTCGAGCAGCGTGCCCAGCGGCGGCCCCCACGGCACCCCCACGATGCGGGACACGACGGCCTGCTCGACCACGGCCTGCACGTCGTCGTCGCGCAGCACCGTGACCGCCCCGCGCATCACCGTGGCCAGCTCCGAGGTCACCCGCTCGGCGTTGGCGGGCTTGGCCAGCCACTGCCCGAACCGGGCGGCGACCCCGACCCGGCGCAACCGCTCCCGCACGACCTGCTCGGACAGGAAGTTCGTGCCGACGAACTCACCGAGGCTGTCGCCGAGCGCGTCCTTGCGGGTCGGGATGATCGCCGTGTGCGGGATCGGCAACCCGAGCGGCCTGCGGAACAGCGCCGTGACGGCGAACCAGTCGGCCAGCGCACCGACCATCCCCGCCTCGGCGGCCGCCTTCAGGTACCCCACCCAGCCAGGTGCGCCAGCCGCCTGCCAGAGCGTCGCGACCAGGAAGATGACCGTCGCCGCGCCGAGGAAGGCCAGGGCCACGAGTTTCATCCGACGCAGCGCGAGCCGCTTCTCGACCTCGCCGGGGACCGGTGCCAGTTGCTCCACGCCCCCATTCTCCGTGAGGATTGGCTACCGTGCCCCGAACCAGCCTCGTGCCCCGCCTGCAGCCGTTCACCTCGACGATCTTCGCGGAGATGACCGCGTTGGCCGTGCGCGCGGGCGCGGTCAACCTCGGCCAGGGCTTCCCCGACACGGACGGCCCCGCGGGCATGCTCACAGCGGCCCAGGACGCCATCGCCTCCGGTGTCAACCAGTACCCGCCCGGCCCCGGTCGCCCGGAGCTGCGCGCGGCCATCGCCGAGCAGCGGGCCCGCTACGGCACCCAGTTCGACCCGGAGACCGAGATCCTGGTCACCGTCGGCGCCACCGAGGCCATCGCCGCCGCCTTGCTCGCCCTGGTCGACGCGGGCGACGAGGTGGTGCTGTTCGAGCCCTACTACGACTCGTACGCCGCCTCGGTCGCCCTCGCGGGCGGACAGCGCCGGGTCGTCTCACTGGTCGAGGAACCGTCCGGCCGGTTCGGCCTCGACGTGGACGCCCTGCGCGCCGCCGTCACCCCGCGGACCAAGGTGATCCTGGTCAACACCCCGCACAACCCGACCGGCACCGTGCTCACCCGGGCCGAGCTGACCGCGATCGCCGAGGTCTGCCAGGAGCACGACCTGCTGGCGATCACCGACGAGGTCTACGAGGACCTGATCTTCGACGGCCGCGAGCACGTCCCACTCGGGTCGCTGCCCGGGATGGCCGAGCGGACCCTGACGATCTCCAGCGCGGGCAAGAGCTTCAACTGCACCGGCTGGAAGATCGGGTGGGTGTGCGGCCCCGCCGAGGTGGTGGCGGCGGTGCGCGCGGCCAAGCAGTTCCTCACGTTCGTCGGTGGCGCGCCGTTCCAGCCCGCCGTGGCGCACGCCCTGCGGTCCGAATCGGCCTGGGTGGCCGACCTGCGGGCCGGGCTGGCGGACAAGCGGACCCGACTGTCGGCCGGGCTGGCCGAGGCCGGGTTCGGCGTCCGCACCGCCGAGGGCACCTACTTCGTGTGCGCCGATGTCCGCCCGCTGGGCTTCACCGACGGCCTGGAGTTCTGCCGAGCGCTGCCGGACAAGATCGGCGTCGCCGCCGTCCCCGTTCAGGTCTTCACCGACAACCCGGACCGCTGGCGCCACATCGTCCGGTTCGCCTTCTGCAAGCGCGACGAGGTACTCGACGAGGCCATCTCCCGATTGCACCGCCTTCGCTGAATGCGCATCACCTTCCTTTCTGCCGCTGTGTCCAGGAAGCCACAGCGGCAACCGGGCTGTCATCACTCGAAATGGTGATTGCCGGTTATCCACAACGGCCAAATTAATCCACAGGCTGAGAACCAGGAGCATTTCACACCTTCGAGGGGCAGCGGGAGCGGCGACCCGAGGGGTCCCGTCTGAAGCGGCATCGAGTCCACTTCAGAAGGGAGAGCAGCGTGAACGCACCGTCCACTCCAGACCTGCTGCACGCCGCGCTCGACGGGGACCAGACCGCGTGGCGGGCTCTGGTTACCCGCTACGCCCCGCTCGTATGGCAAGTGGCGCGGGCACATCGACTCACCCTCGCCGACGCGGCGGACGTCAGCCAGCACACCTGGATCACCCTCGCCGAGAAGGCTGGGTCCATCCGCGCCCCGGAGCGCTTGGCCGCCTGGCTGACCACTACCGCACGGCGCGAATGCCTAAGAGTGATCAGCGCACGCCCGCGTGAAATCTCGACAGACCGAATCGACTGGATAGTTACACGCGAAGACCACGGCCCAGAGGCATCCGTTCTGCGATCCGATCGAGATGACCTCTTGTGGCGCGCCTTCGAACAACTCACCCAGCGCTGCCGTCAACTGCTGGGCCTAATGGCGTTCGCGCCGGAGCTTAGTTACGCACAATTGGCTAGGGCGGCTGGTGTGGCCAACGCCAGCGTGAGCACTACTCGATCCCGGTGCCTAGATGTCATGCGTCGCAAGCTGGCCATCTTGGGCCTACCGGAGGGGGCGACGGGATGACCCCCGACGACGAACTGCTCACTGAGCTGCGCGCGGTGCTGGACCGCCTAGACCCGATGCCTGGCCGAGTTCGGGACGCGGCTATAGCCGCTGGCGCGCTCCTAGGCATCAACTGGGCGGAGCTGGACCTCATCGCGGCACCGTGCGTCCCCGTCCGCGGCGTGCGCGAGGCGTGGCGGGGCGATGGCCTAGTGGTCGAGCTAAGCAACCGGATCACCGGGCTCGTGACCCGCGACATGGGCATCACCCACGTCGAACTGCACTCCAGGGATGGCGCGGCGATCTTGCGCCTAGACGCGTTCGGGACGTTCTCCGCGGACCTGCCCGACGGCCGAGTCCGGCTTGTGTTGCACCGCAGCAACGCCGTACCGCTCGTATCGCCATGGCTGCGTTGACGTGGAAAGCCCTACAGGCATCTGCCGTAGCGCTGCACGAAACAGGTAAGACCCGCCAGGCAAGGGCTGTAGCCGAAGCCGCCCTAGCGGCGACCTCCTCCGAAGATGAGCGCACAGAGTCGCAGCTGGCCCTAGCCTGGATCTACCACCAGCTAGGGAGCAGCGAGTCGAGCGCGCGAGTCATCGAGCAAGTTCGCGATCCACGCGCAGACTGCCTAAGAGGACTCCTCTTGTGCCAAGACGGTCGCCACGCTGCGGCACTACCTGCTCTTGAAGCGTCCTCGATCAACTCGTCCCTAGAGCCACGATGGAGAGCCAACGCACTTGTTGGCCTTGGTGTCTCTGCGGCCTACCTGCAAAGGTTCACCCAGGCGAACCAGGCGCTCGAAGATGCCTACGCGCTCTACATCGGACTAGGCGAGCTTGAACGCGCTGCGACCTGCAGGCACAACCAGGGCTTCGTCGCGGCAGAAGCCGGAGACCTTCCGAAGGCGTTGGCGCTGTACGAATCAGCAGACATAGACCCCGCCAAGCGGCCAGAAGTGCTTGTCGACCGTGCAAGGGCCCTGATGGGTAGCGGCCTACTGCAGGAAGCCGAGGTAGCCCTGTCGCGAGCAGGCAGGCTGCTGGGAGCAGCGGGACGCGGACCTGCCTACAACGACGCCATGCTCACCTACAGCTGGTGTTGCCTACGCGCGGGTAGGCCAGCCGCTGCTCGAACCGCTGCCGAGTCGGTCGATACACGCGAGGGGCGGGCTCTAGCCGCCTACGCGCGCATGGCGGCAGGCGAGCAAGTCGACATCAGCCGAATCGTCGCCGATTGCGATCCGATCATGGCGGCCCGGTTGCGGTTGGCAGCCAATCAACCCGCACTGGTCGCCGGTGGGTGTTCCTCTCCAGTCCCTGCTCTCCGAGCCCTTGGCTGGCTGGCGCGAGCACAGTTGGCCACTACGGGCGCTGCTGCGCTCACTGCCTGCCGAAACGGCCTACGCGCCGACCCACGCTCGATCGAACTCGCGGCTGCAGGGCTGGCAGCTGCTACTCGCCCGCAGGCAGTCTTCACCTGGGTAGAGCGAGAACGCGCAGCTCTCGACGGACTTGAGAAGGTTCTTACCCCAGCTGAGATCGTCAACGCTCTTAGCGACAAGACCCTGCTGAACTTCTACAACCACAACGGATCAACGTCTGCAGTTTCCGTTGTCGATGGCCGGTTCCGGACACACACCCTCGGCCGGGTAGACCCCTCGGCTGTCCGAGCTGCGCTGACTCTCCTCGCCACTACCGGTCAAGGCGAAGATGCCGCCAATCGCGCTCTTAGCGAGTTGGACGAACAGATCTTCTCGACAGTCGACATACCTAGGCGACCGCTGGTGATCCTGACGAGGGAACTGCACCAGATCCCGTGGGGCGCGCTCCCGACGCTGCGCGGGTTGCCAGTCGTGACCGCCCCATCAGCTCATCACTGGCTACGAGCCGCAGGGCCTATCCCACCTGGCCACCTCTGGGTTGCAGGGCCACGGCTAAAGCACGCCGAATCCGAAGCTAGGCAGTTACACGAGGAGCACGGGGGCACGTTGCTCGTAGGTACTGATGCGACCGTAGACGCTGTGCTCGCCGCTATGGGCGACGTAGGCACTGCGCACATCGCCGCGCATTGTGCGCACCGCCCGGGCGCGCCTCTCTTCTCGTCGCTAGAACTGGCAGACGGACACCTATACGGCCACCACGTGGCGCGGGTCCCGCGACTACCCGCGCGGGTAGTGCTGTCCGCGTGTGAATCCGCCCTTGACCTGCCGAGGGTGTTCCTCGACCACGGCAGTCGCTCGGTCATAGCCAGCACGCTGCCCGTGGTGGACGCCAGTGCATCCGAACTAGTGGGCCGCTTGCACCGACGTCTAGCCGAAGGCGCTGATGCCGGGGTCGCGCTGGCTGGGCAGGCCACCCTCGGGTTTGTCGTGGTCGGCCGCTGAGCGGGCCAGCACGGCGGCCACCTGTGGGGCGGCGAACGAGGTCCCGCTCCACCGTGCGGCCCCGTAGACGCGTTGGCCACCGACCAGCCGCACATGTGCACTCACGACGTCGACACCGGGGGCGGTGTGGTCTACCCACTCACCGCGGTTGGAGAACGGCGCCAAGGTGCCATCTGGTCCTGATGCGGCCACCGCGGTCACAGCAGGCAAGGCAGCGGGCCAGAACGGCCGCGTAGTGCCGGTGTTGCCCGCGGCCGCGACCACCGTCGGCCAGAAGGCCAACTCGTCGGCGAGAACCGGCGGGCAGCGGTTGTCGGTCGTATGGCACCCCGCGCTGATCAGGAGGACGTCGATGCGCTCACCACGAGCGGCAGCCAGGTATCGCGCTCTACGTAGCGTTGACGCAACAGCCCGGTCATCTGCCAGCCCTTGCGCCGACAGAACCGGGTACTGGCGGATCGTCACACCCGGTGCATGTCGCAGGAGGACGCCCGCGACGAAGGTTCCGTGGCCCGCCTGCGGGTCAGCGGCGCCATCACCGTCACCGTCCAAGACCTCTAGGCCCCAGTCACCGAACCAAGGCCGGTCGACGAACCACGGGTGTGGATCGATGCCGGTGTCGAGGACGAGCACTGTCGCCTGTTTCGCCCACGTCTCCCGTGGGGGTTCCGGCGGTAGGTCGGCCGCGACGGGCTCTGCCCCGGTGCCATGCAGCACGGGCGCGCCCGTCAGGACCGTGTGGACATGGTTGACCGAGATCGGTACGCGATCCGCCATGTCAGCGGCGACCTGGACGCAGTCAACACCCGCGCGTAGGCGCACCACCGCGTGCTCGGCGGGGTCGACCGATTCGATCCAGCGGTCCAGAGCGCGCACGGTCTTCGGCAGCGCGGCGCGCGGCACGACCAGTTGTCCCGGGCGCAGCAGGCACTCGCCCGGCCCATCGGGATCGTGCAAGACCAAATCACGTTCGTGTTCGGCCAGTCGGGACAGTGCCGTCGCGGAGGCCGCGCTGCGGTCGGTGTGCACAACGGACACCGTGACGTCGCAACCACGCACTCGCTCGGAAGAGGCGGCACATTCACCCGGTCCGGTGGATTCCACGGTGGGTGATCAAGGCGATGGTGGGTTCCGCGCACCCGGCGCCCCGCACCGTCTTTCCGGGTGGAACACACGCGGTTAGGGTGCAGAAGGATGGCCCGGTGCTGGATAGTGACCTGGTCACACCGGTCTGTGGCGGATCGAAGAGGGAACCGGGATGGCGGTGATGCGCGTGGCACGGTCAGTCGTCGGGTCGCGACTGCTGTTCCGGCTCGCGGTCACCGGTGGGTTGGTGGTGGTCGCGTGGGTGATGGCGCTGCTCTTCGCGAGCACCGCGTCCGCGGACACCGGGATGGGCTTGCACGCGCCGCCGAACAACGGCGAGTCCGCCTACTCGGGGACCGTCGCCAGCACCAACCACGCCACGGGTCGCCCTAGCGCGCAGACCGCACAGACCGCCGTCTCCGGTGCCGTCACGAACGCTCCGTCAGAGACGACCGGCGGGACCGTGGTGAACAAGGTCCCCCCACCGCCACCCATCGTGGTCACGGTGCCCGCCGCTCCAGTCAGTGCCCCCACCCCCGTAGCCGCAGCAGCCCCTGCCGAGCCGCAGGCCGTGCCCGCGCGCAAGAGCGTCAAGGCGCACAAGCACACCTCTAAGGCTCATCGGGTCGCTACTACGAGCCACAGACCCAGCGCGGTGCCGCCGCCTCAGGCGGCGCCGCCCGCCAAGCCCAAGCCCTCGGCTGACGGGCCCCAGGCCGAGTCTGACAAGACACCACTGCTCCCCATGCCCCCCGCTCCGGTCTGCCCTGCGGCACCGGGCTCAGCAGCGGCACCGACCTGCGACAACAGCGGTCATGCCCGGGGCCAGCTCGGCGATCTCGGCGACCGCGCGCGGGTAGTGCCGCCGTACGCGACAGGCGTAACGTCGAGCAACGCGATGCAGCCACCGGGCGACGTCACCGGTCTGCTCAGCTCCTCGCCCGACTGACCCGGGCCGATCCAACAGGACCGGTCTGCCCACGACCGGTCGCTCCCCGCGGCACCACCCGCGCGGAGCCTTCTCCGAGCCATCCCCCTACCCGATCTGCCGACCGCGCCCGGTCAGATCGGGACCTGGCCCCGGCGCCGCGATGCCCCCGCGGCGCCGGGGCTCCCCCCTCGGCCACCCCTGGTGGTCGGCACAACGCGGGGCTGTGCCGACCACCGGGGTCCTGCCGAGGTCGAAGCGCACTGGTTGGCGAAAGGTCCAAACAACTACGCCATCCAGCGCACTGGTTTTGTACCGCTTCGGCCGCGCCAGGGCCAGCTAGGCGACCGGGATTAGACCGTCGGAACCGAGCGTTCCAGGCGATCCGGTGACGCCTGCGGCCACTGCGGCCAGCCTGCGCACCGCCTCGACCAGCGAGTGAGCCGGTAGGGTGTACGGTAGTCGCAGCCTGCGCTCCAAGCCACCGTGGACGCTGAACCGCGAGGCCGGGGCGACCCGGACCCCCACCGATTGCGCAGCCACAGCGACACGCGTGCCTATAGGGGCGGGCAGCTCACACCAGAGGCTCAGGCCGCCGCGCGGCACGACGAACGACCAGTCCGGGCAGTGCTCGGCAAGGGCGTTGACCAACACAGCCCGGTTCGCGGCCATCTCCGCCCGACGCTCTCGCAATAGGGGCTCCGGATCCGCGTAGAGGTGAGCCAGGACCAGCTGCTCGAAGACCGGTGACCCCAGGTCGAAGGCCCGCCTAGAGGACGCCAGCCTGCCGATCACCTCTTCGGATGCCCGGATCCACCCCAGCCGCAACCCACCCCAGTGCGACTTGCTCGCCGAACCGACGGTGATGACCAGGTCCTGCTCGAAACTGGCCATCGGAGGCGGCCCGTCGAGCGGATCCCCGTCCAGGTCCAACTCGACGAGGGTTTCGTCGACCACGGCAGGCGTGCGAGCACGGCGCAAGATCGCGGCCAGTTGCTCCCGCCCCTCGGCGTCCAACCGCCGACCGGTGGGGTTCTGGAAGTCGACGATCAAGTAGGCCAGACGTGGAGCGGCCTGGCGTAGGACGACCTCAACGCCCTCTAGGTCCCACCCCGCCTCAGGCATGGGTACGGGGACTGGCATCGCATAGCCGGAACGGATGGCCTCTAGCGCGTTGTTGTAGGTGGGCTGCTCTACAAGGACCCGATCACCTGGGCTCGTCATGGCGCGTAGGACCAACGCAAGGGCGTGATGGGCGCCGTTGGTGACCAGGATCTGGTCGGGGGTGGTCGGCAGCCCCCTAGCGGTGAAACGGTCGGCCAAACGTTCGCGCAAGGTGTCGATGCCATAGCCGAGGTAGCCGTGTTGGGACAGCTCGACCGCGAAGGCGCCGCGCACCGCGTCTACTGCCAACCCGATGCCAGGTAGGGCGCCGGGGGCGGCAGTGGCGAGATCCAGCGGTTGGAGGCGTTCAGGGAAGGGCGCGTTGGCAGTCGCTGCGGGCAGGGTTGTCCGTGAGCCAGAACCGCGCCTGCTGACGATGAGCCCCTCCTCGCGGAGTTGGTCCCACGCAGAGGCGACCAGAGTCCGGCTGACGCCCAAGGCGGCGGCCAGCTCGCGTTCTGCGGGCAGAGCCGTGCCGGGTGCGAGCTGGCCGTCGAACAGCAGCAGGCGGATCCCGGCGGCCAATCCGGTGGATCCCGATCTGTTGCCTTGGTCACGCCACTCACCCAGCATGCGAACCAATCGTGCAGCTGAGACCCGTCCTCCAGGGGGAAGCATGGGCCAATTATCGCAGATTGGCCCTCGATATGGAGCCAATCTTGAGCAACCATGAGCCCATGGCCCCCACCAACGTGTCTCCCGTCCCGCTGCGGATCAGCCCGGGAAGGCGGCTGCCCCAACTGTTCGCGGGCCTCGCGCTCTACGGCATCAGCACCGGCATGCAGATCGAGGCCGCGCTCGGCCTCGCGCCGTGGGACGTGCTGCACGAGGCACTGCACAAGATCACCGGGTTGAGCTTCGGCACCGTCACCGCGATGACAAGTGTCGTGGTGCTGCTGTGCTGGATCCCGATCAAGCAGCGACCGGGCGTTGGCACCATCGCGAACGTCCTACTCGTGTCGACCTCGATCGACCTCACGCTGTGGGTGATGCCGACGCCTGACGACATGGTCACGCGCGTAGTGCTCATGGTCTTGGCAGTAGCGCTCAACGGTCTTGCCACCGCGGCGTACATCGGCGTGCGACTCGGCCCAGGGCCGCGCGATGGTCTTATGACGGGGGTCTCGGCTCGGTCCGGCTACGCGATCCGCTGGGTGCGCACCGGGATCGAGGTGGTGGTTCTTGCATCGGGGTGGCTGCTTGGCGGAACCGTAGGGATCGGCACCCTGCTCTACGCGCTCGCGATCGGGCCATTGGCGCAAGCCTTCCTCCCTATCGTGACCTGGCGTCCGCAGGCCGAGGCCAAAATCGGACACTAGGGTCGGTGGCATGACCACTGCCCCGACGCTGCCCCGCTGGAGCTTGGCCGTCCCCCCGTCTGCTCTGCTCATCCTCCTCGTGTCTTACGGCCGCGACCTCGGCGCGGTTCTTATCGTGCTCGTGTGCATAGGCCTCGCGGCGGCGGTCACCGCCGCCGTGCACCACGCCGAGGTGGTGGCGCACCGCGTCGGGGAACCGTTCGGCACGCTCATCCTGGCCGTCGCGGTGACGGTGATCGAGGTCGCGCTGATCGTGACCCTGATGATCTCCGGCGGGGAGAAGGCAGCGGCCCTGGCCAGGGACACCGTGTTCGCGGCGATCATGATCACCACGAACGGCATCGTCGGGCTGGCGCTGCTGGTCGGCTCGCTGCGACACCGGGTGCAGGAGTTCCGCGCACACGCCTCTGGGGGCGCACTCGCGGTGCTCACAGCGATGGTGACGCTGAGCCTTGTACTGCCAACGTTCACGTTGAGCACGGCTGGGCCTACGTACTCCGGCTCACAGTTGGCGTTCGCGGGTGTCGCATCGCTGGTGCTATACGGGGTGTTCGTGTTCGTCCAGACCGTTCGGCACAGGGACTACTTCCTCCCTAAGACGAGCGTTTCCGAGGACGACCACGCCGAAGCGCCTACGAGCCGGACTGCGCTCTCTAGCCTCGTGCTGCTCTTGGCGTGCCTTGTAGCTGTGGTCGGTTTGGCTAAGACGGTTTCTCCGACGCTAGAGAAGGCAGTTGAGTCCGCAGGGGCACCTGTGTCATTTGTCGGCGTTGTTATCGCCCTGCTGGTACTGCTACCGGAAACTGTTGCCGCCGTCCGCGCCTCTTTGCGGAACCGACTTCAGGTAAGCCTCAACCTGGCTTTGGGGTCGGCCTTGGCGAGCATCGGCCTTACGATCCCGGCGATCGCCCTAGCGTCGATCTGGCTGGCCGGCCCGCTGACGCTTGGCTTGGGCCCCAAGGAGTTGGTGCTTCTGGTGCTCACACTGTTCGTGAGCATGTTGACCCTGGTGACCGGGCGGGCGACCCTGCTCCAGGGAACGGTGCACCTGACCCTGTTCAGCGCTTTCCTGTTCCTCGCGGTAACACCGTAATGGGGGAATCCGGAGAAAGTGGTGGCCGAATCCGGGAAAAGTGTGGAAACTCGGTGATGACCACCGATGAGGACATCGACGCGCACCCCGCCGCGGGGGCACCAGCGCGATCGGGTCAGGTGGTAGCGAGGTAGCTGCTGACCTTGTCGTGGGTGACCCCCAGCGAGGTCAACGCTTCCGCGGCGACACCGCCCACCTTGAGCAAGGCGAGGAGGAGGTGTTCGTCGCCGATGGACTTGTCGCCGCGGGCCAGGGCTTCGCGGAGGCTGAGTTCCAGGACGCGCTTGGCGTCACGGGAGAACGGGACCCGCCAGCGGGGGCCGGTCGAGCGTGGTCGCCGGGTCGCACCGGAGAGCGCACCCGCACCGTGGGTCTGCTCGACGGCGGCGACGACAGCGTCGACGTCGATGCCGAACTCGCCGAGTGCGGCCGCGTCGGCCTCGGACAGACCGCCCCGCCTGCGAATGGCGGCGACGGCCGTCCTGGCCGAGGCGGTGGTGACGGCGTGCTGGGCGAGGACGGCGGTGCCGCGCGTGCCGTCCTGCTTGAGGAGTCCGAAGAGCAGGTGCTCGGGTTCGATCAGGGCCACCTCGTCCTGTTCAGCGATGTGGACCCCGTCCCGGACGACGAGACGGGCCGACTTCGTGAAGCGCTCGAACATCTAGTTCCTCCCGTACTTCTTGTGCACGGCCTGCTTGCTCACACCGAGTTCGGCCGCGATCTCCTGCCATGACCACCCATTGAGCCGCGCGCTGCGCACCTGCACCGCTTCCAACTGCTCCAGCAGCTTCCGCAGTGCGGCAACGGCCCGGAGCCCCACTCGGGGATCCCGGTCACCCGCCGCGCTGGCCAACTGTGTTGCTTCTGCCATGCCGTCAACTTACGTTGACGACCGGCGGCTGTCAACCCAAGTTGACGATCCTCGTGGCCTAGACCAGTGCGCACGCAGTGGGCGGCATGATCGAGGTTCTGGGAGCATCGGGGCATGCCGAAGATCGCGGTGGCGGAAGCGGCTGGGGTGGGCTTGGGCGGCGAGGAACGGCCGAGCGAGGACGTTGTCCTCGTCGTGCCCGAGGCCGTGCTCCTGCTGGACGGGGCCACGTCCATGCGGGATGACCTGCCCAGCGGGGGTCACTACGCGGGTGAGCTGGCCGCCCAGTTGGCGGCGCGGCTGACAGCGGCGCCGGAGCTGGACCTGGCGGACCTGCTCGCCGGGGCCATCCGCTCGGTGGCGCGGGGCAACGGGTACACGCCGGGGGACAGTCCGAGTAGCACTGTGGCGATAGTGCGGTGGGACGCGGACGTCGTCGAGGCGTTGGTGTTGGCCGACAGTCCGATCGTGGCCTTCGTGCCAGAACCGGACGTCGTGGAAGACCGGCGGTTGCGCCATGTGCCGCGGGGCAGTTACCGGGATCGATTACGGGGAGGAGGTGGGTATTCAGCGGATCACGTGGCAGCGGTGCGGGCATCGGCGCGCAAGACCTCCGCGCTGCGCAACCAGGAGGGCGGGTACTGGGTGGCGGAAGCCGTCCCGGCCGCGGCACGCCAGGCGATCCGCCGGTCGTGGCCACGGGAAGCCGTCCGATCCGTCGTGATGGCCAGCGACGGGGTGTCGTGCGGGGTGGACGACTACGGCCTGTTCGGGTGGCCGGAGGTGCTCGACCTGATCAACGAAGCCGGGCCGATGTCGGTGCTGGACGCGGTGCGGGACGCGGAACTGGGAGACCCCCAGGGGACCCGCTGGCCCCGCCCCAAACTCCACGACGACCAAGCCCTGGTCGCGATCACCTTCTAGGGCCTGGCCGCAGCTTCCGGGTCGGGAAAAGCCGAACCGCCGAGGGGGGAGGTCTCGGCGGTTCGGGGGATCCGGGTGATCAGGGGGCTGGGGTGAGAGGCTTGCCCAGGCCGATCCACTCGAAGCCTGCGCGGCGGGCCACGGCCGGGTCGAGGAGGTTGCGGGTGTCCACGACGATCGGGCTGCGGACGCTTTCAGCCAGGCGTTGCCAGTCGAGGGAGCGGAACTCGGGCCACTCGGTGAGGACGATGACCGCTTCGGCGTCCTTGGCGGCCTGGTACGGGTCGTCGGAGACGGTGACGTGGGACAGGTCGGGGTGCTGGCTGTCGGGGCGCAGGGCCGGGTCGTAGCCGACCAGGTCGGCGCCCGCCTGGCGCAGCAGGGCGGCCACGGCCAGGGCCGGGGAGTCGCGGAGGTCGTCGGTCCCGGCCTTGAAGGTCAGGCCGAACAGGGCCAGGCGGCGGCGGGAGAGCGAGCCGTTGCGCTTGCCGGTGACGGCGAGGCGGACCTTCTCCACCATGCGCTGGCGCTGGCGGGTGTTGGTGTCGATGGTGGCGCGGATCAGCCGGAACTCGAAGTCGGCCGCGTCCGCCAGCTGCAGCATCGCCGAGGTGTCCTTCGGCAGGCAGGAACCGCCCCAGCCGGGGCCGGGCTGCAGGAACGCCTGGCCGATGCGCTTGTCGTAGCCCATGCCCTCGGTGACGTCCGAGATGTTCGCGCCGAGGCGGTCGCACAGCTCGGCGACGGCGTTGACGTAGGACAGCTTCATCGCCAGGAAGCAGTTGGCGGCGTACTTCACCAACTCGGCGCTGGGGGCGTCGGTCAGCACCGTCGGGGCGCCGAGCTTGGCGTACAGGGCGGCCACGCGCTCGGCCGCGTCCTGCTGGCGGCCGCCGACCACGATGCGGTCCGGGTTGAGGAAGTCGAACACGGCGCTGCCCTCGCGGAGGAACTCCGGGTTGGACACCACCGCGACGTCCTCGCGGTCGAGCAGCTCCTCGGTGCGGTCCGCGGTGCCGACCGGCACGGTGGACTTGTTGACCACCACGCAGCCCGGGGGCAGCAGGGCGCGGACCTCCTCGACCACCGACTCGACGATGCTCAGGTCGGCCACGCCGCCGACGCCCATCGGGGTCGGGACGCAGAGGAACATGACCTCCGGCTCGTGCCGCACGGCCGAGGCCGCGCCGAGCACGAAGGTGAGCCGACCGGCGGCGATGCCCTCGGCGACCAGGTCGGCAAGACCCGGCTCCAGGATGTCGACCTCGCCGCGGCCGAGCCGGGCGACCTTGTCGGCGTCCACGTCGGCGCAGATCACGTCGTGGCCGAGGGAGGCCAGGCAGGCCCCGGTGGTCAGCCCCACATACCCGGTGCCGATCACGGCGATCCGTCGTACGAACATCAGGTACCCCTGCTTCAGCTCTGGCCGCGGACCGGCTCGGACGGCGTCATGATGCGAGTCGCGGCGAACGCGCGCAACGCGGTCTCATCACGAAGATCGACAAGTTGGTTGCCCCACTGGTCGCGCAGCTCGTCGGTGGACCCGCCGGACCTGCGGTCCACGCTCGGGTAGCCGTCGGGGAACGGGCCCGCCGACGGGAAGCCGAGAAGTTCGTCATACACCCCGATGTAGGCCTGCGCCTGCGGGCGCCAGTCCAGCACCTGCTCGGCGCGGCGGCGACCGGCGTACCCGCGCTCGGAGCGCTCGATCGGGTCGTCGGCCAGCTCCAGCACCGCGTCGGCCAGGCCGTCGCTGTCGCCGGGTTCCACGTAGACCGCGCAGTCACCGCCGGAGACGACCGTCTCGGTGAGGCGGTAGGCGACGACCGGTAGGGCGTACGCCATGTACTCCATGGTCTTGTTCATCGTGGACACGTCGTTGAGCGGGCTGCGCGGGTCGGGCGAGAGCCCGATCGAGGCGGCCGACAGGTACGCGGCGATCTTGTCGGGGCCGACCCGGCCGGTGAACTCGACGTAGTCGTCGAGGCCGAGGTCGGAGCTCTGCTGCTTGAGCTCCTCGAGGCAGTCGCCGAACCCGAGCAGCACGAACCGGAAGTCGCGGCGGCCGTGGTGGTTGACGATCCGGTCGGCGGCCAGCAGCACACCGTCCACACCGTCCTGCGGGCCCATGATGCCCAGGTAGGCCACCAGGTGCTTGCCGCCGCGGCGCAGCGCCTGGTCGGCGTAGGCCGGGCGCATGACCGAGGTGTCCGGGCCGGAGCGCACCACGGTGGTGTGCTCGCGCTTGACACCGCCGCGGTGGACGGCAATGTCCTGGTAGGACGTGTTGGTGGAGATGACCCGGTCCGCGGTGCGGAAGGTGCGGCGCTCCAGCCACTTGAGGATGGCGAGCTGGACCTTCCCGGCGAGCTTCTTGGGCTCACCGAACCGGGAGCGGAACACCTCGGGATTGAGGTCGTGGTGGTCGAAGACGAACTTCACGCCGTCGAGCAGCTTCCACGGCAGCGCCAGCGCCCAGTAGGTGTCCGGCGGGTTGCACGCCTGCATCACGTGGAACCGGGCGCGGCGGCGGACCTTGAGGCTCAGCGCCGCGGTGCGCAGCCAGCAGTAGACGAACTCCCACGCGTAGCCGAGCACGCCGTCGGCCTGCTTGGGCGGTGCGTACTTGTAGAGGTGGACGCCGTCGAGCACGGCGTACGCGGGGTCACCTGGGCCCTTCGGGCAGATGACCGACACCTCGTATCCCGCCGCCCTGAGCGCCTTGCACTCCAGCCACACCCGCCGGTCGAGCGGGACGGGCAGGTTCTGCACGATGATCAGGACGTGCGGGGCCCTCTGACGGCTCACGGGGACCTCTTCCTGGGGTGGGCACTGCTGTGGTGTTCGCTCGATCGGGCACATCGGTTACCGGGGGTATGAGTTTCTCCGGCGAGTACCCACCAAAGATTCGGTCCAGTTCGGCACCTTGTTACACACCGTGGTCGTTTTCCGATACGCGGTTCGAGGCGCCGCGGCGATGCGGTCTAGCTGCGGAGGTGTTCGGGTGTACGTTGCGTCGACCAGGCGAACCAAGGGTTCGCCGACGGACGGGGGAATCCGCCCGAGCCGGGTGCCGACCACCGTTGTGCTCTTGGGCACGGTGAGCCTGCTCACAGACATCTCCTCCGAGATGGTCACCGCGTTCCTGCCGATCTACGTGATCTTCAACCTGCAGATGAGCTACCTGCAGCTCGGTCTGCTCGACGGCATCTACACCGGCGCGACCGCGGTGCTGCGCCTGGTCGGCGGGCACATCTCGGACAAGGTGCACCGGCACAAGGCGGTCGCGGTCGCCGGATACGGCCTGTCGGCGGCCACCAAGCTGATCTTCCCGGCGGTCGGCGCGTCCTCGGTCGGCCTCGGCGGCGTGCTCGCGGTCGACCGAGCGGGCAAGGGGTTGCGCACTGCCCCGCGCGACGCGCTGATCTCGCTGGTGACGCCGAAGGACAAGCTGGGCGAATCCTTCGGGGTACACCGCACGATGGACACCATCGGCGCGCTGCTCGGTCCACTCGCGACCTTCGCGCTGCTGACCTGGCTGACCACCCGCCCCGGCCCGATCTTCATGATCAGCTTCTGCTTCGCCGCGCTCGGCGTGATCGTGCTGGTCTTCTTCGTCCGCCAGCCCAGGCTGGAGCGGGTCCCCGGCAAGGTGGTCACGCTGCGCGCCACCGCCGACCTGCTGCGCAACAAGGGCATGCGCCGGACCACCATCGCCGCCGGTCTGCTCGGCCTGGCCACGATCTCCGACGCGTTCGTGTTCGTCCTGCTCCAGCAGGTCTCCGGGGTGTCGCCGACCTGGCTGGCGCTGATGCCGGTCGGCACCGCGCTGACCTTCCTGCTCGCCGCGACCCCGCTGGGCAAGCTCGCCGACCGCGCGGGCCGGTGGCGGATCTTCTTCGCCGGGCACGTCGCGCTGCTCGGGGTGTACCTGCTGCTGCTCGGCCCGTTCACCGGCATCGCCCTGGTGATCGTTACCGTCGCACTGCACGGGTTGTTCTACGCCGCGACCGACGGCGTGCTGATGGCGCACGGGGCGACCCTGGTGCCGGAGCACCTGCGCGCCAGCGGCCTGTCGATCGTGCAGACCGGCCAGGCCCTGGCGCGGTTCGCGTCCTCGGTGGCGGTCGGCCTGCTGCTGCAGAACCTGGCTTTCGGCACCTCGGTGCTCATCTCGATCAGCGCGATGACGATCGCCCTGGTCGGCGTGTTCCTGCTCATCCGCCCGGAGGTCTCGCGGTGAAGGACTGGTTCGTACGGAACCGGATCGTGGTCGGGGTGACCGCGATGGTCGTGGTGATCGCGCTGGCGGTCGTCTACGTGGTGGCGACGGTGCGCGACCAGCAGGCGGCGGCGACGCAACCCGGAGCGGCTGTGGCCAGCGGGCTGACCTTCGTCGACAACGGCGGCGGCCAGAACCTCGTGTCGACATTGGACGCTTCGGGTAAGAGGACGCCCGGGTCGCTGAAGTGTCTACGCGTGTACACGGCAGCCGGTACGACGGTCTGCCTGCGCATGAGCCTGCCGGGCGCCTACGAGGCCGCCGTGTTCGTAGACGGCAAGGAGGTCCGGTCGGTCCCCCTGCCCGGTACGCCGTCCCGGGCCCGCGTGTCGGCGTCCGGGAAGATCGTTTCCTGGACCGTGTTCGTCACCGGCGACTCCTACCTGGCGCCGGGCGGGTTCTCCACTCGCACCGGGATCCTGGACCTGCGCAGCGGCGAACTGGTGGAGTCGCTGGAGTCCTTCGCGATGACCATCGAGGGCGTGCCGGACAAGCGCGTCAACGAGAACTACTGGGGCGTGACGGTCGCCGAGGACGACAACGCGTTCTACGCGACGCTGGGCTCGGGCAACACCACCTGGCTGATCAAGGGCGACCTGAAGGCCCGCACGATGGCGACCGTCCGCCAGTCCGCCGAGTGCCCGTCCCTGTCCCCCGACCAGACCCGCGTCGCCTACAAGAAGCGCGGCGGCCGCCTCGGCACCTGGCAGCTCTACGTCCTGGACCTCGCCTCCGGCAAGGAAACCGAAATGCCCGGCTCCGACGGCGTCGACGACCAGGCGGCCTGGCTGAACAACACCACCCTCGCCTACGCCAAGGTCCAACAGGGCGGCGCCCCCACCATCTTCGAATCCGCCGCCGACGGCTCCGGCCAACCCCGAGAACTGGTCGCCGCCGCCTCCTCCCCCGGCCCCGTCGCCTGAGCTGCGGGCCCCGAGCCGCGCGCCTCCAGGTCGGGAGTGACGGAGATCCAGCAGCTCGTGCGGCAGCGAGATCACGAGCGTGCCCAGCGGCAGGCTGAACTCGACCACTGGTGGTCGATGCTCAACGCCAATGACGAGGATGTCGTGCTCGGTGTGGTCGGCAGCGCCTTCGACGACAACGAGGCCGCTGCCGCCCCGGTTGGGGTGGCGGGCGCCAAGCTCATCCTCGTGGTGCTTGTCCCCGATGCCGGGGCGGTGCCGGAGAAGTAGCCCTCGACGACAGCGGCGGGCAACCTCACGCTCAAGAAGCTGACGAAGTCGGAGCGCGGAAGCTTCCACACTCCTGGTGTCGTCCCACGTGCTGCTCACGGTTCGCGAGGCCCTCGCCGTAGCGCCGGGGATCGCAGCTGTCAGGGTGGTCGCCCTGCAGCACGCAGGCGAGCGCCATCGTCAGCGACGCCTCGTCGGAGCTCGTGATCAACCTCAAGCGCACTACCAACGAGCTGCTGCCCGTCGACCTGGCCAAGGAAGCCGACATCGCCGACCTGTTGTCCAAGGTCGAGGTGGATGAGCTCGTCGACCGCTAGGCCACACCGACATAGCAGAAGGCCGCCGTCACCCGGGGGAAAGTGACGGCGGCCTTCTGGGGTGCCCGGGGCTAGCTGGGCTTGTTGATCTGCTTGTTCGACGAGCTCACGTTGTTGGACCAGGCGGCTATGGTGGCGCCCTTGTCGATCAGGGCTTCACCCCAGCCGCCTGCTGTGGTGCCGAACTTGTTGTCGGTGATGATCGCGCCCCTGGCCGAGGCGCCGACCCGCATGATGTAGCCGCCGCCTGCGAGGTAGTTGCCGACGATCTGCAGGCCGGTGGTTTGGCCGGCGTCACCCTCCATGATGAACACCGCGGCGTTCTGGTGGGTGCCGTCGTAGGACTTGCCGTCGGCGCTGATGTCGATGCGGTTGTAGCGGATGACCGTGTTCGGGCCGCCGTACGACTGGATGCCGTCGTTGTGGGTGTTGTTGGGGTAGGTCCCGGCGCGGAGCAGGTCGTGGATGTAGTTCTGCTCGATGGTGCTGTTGCCGGGGCCGTTCTGGATGCCGTCGGGCGTGCCGGAGATGTCGCAGCGCACGACCGTGACGGTGGCGTCGCCGTGGATGGCGCCGTTGCCCCACTTGTCGCCGGGCCACTGGTCGTCCTTGTACGTGATCGTGGTGTCGCTCACGTTGATGTGGCCGCTGTTGCCCAGCAACGGGGACCAGCTGTTGTGGTTGCCCTCGATGACCGAGTTCTTGATGGTCAGCGTGCCGCCGCCGTTGTACTCGATGCCGCCCTTGACGTAGACGCCGTCGAGGGTGACGTTGCCGCGGAAGCGCAGGGCGCCGGAGTTCCACGTGGTGCCGGGCGGGGCGGAGCCGGGGCCGTCGACGACCTTGAGCTTGGCGCGGTCGCCGCGGTAGCCGACGGTGCCGGGGGCTGGCGCGGTGCCGTTGCCCGGTGGCGGGCCGCCCGGCTGGGTGGCCGTGGGCTTGGCGGTGGTGGGCTTGATGGTCGACGAGGCGGTGGGGGAAGCGCTCGACGCCGTCGTGGACGGTGGAGCACTGGTCGTCGTCGTCTCGGTCGACGTGGGCGCGGAGGTCGGCGCCGGGATGGTGGAGCTTGTCGGGAGGGTGGGAACGGGCGGAGCGGGCTTGCCGGCCACGGGTTTGCAGCCGGACGCCAGGACCAGCGCCCCCAGAGCGAGACCGGCCGTGAGTGCGATGTCGCGCACCCGTCTGAGCCTGCCGTGCCGCTTGCCTAACTCCGCAGACGTGTGATGTCGAGCGGACATGAGATCCTTCCGGTTGGCAACAAGTCGCCCCCGTTACAGGACAAGGGTTTCCGACTCGGGACATCGGGGCGTCCCGGAGCCGGAGGCACTTTAAGCACAGCGGCCGCCAGATCACAATGCAGTCACGAAGCGGCCGGCAATCTGGTCACTGAGCGTGGGATCCATCACTCGACCGAGCGAAACGACGCTGCGTAACAATTCCGCCCGCGACGCGATGCCTGCACCGAGCACATTCGCTCACCCATCACCAGGCAGCCGGGAGCTGGGATGCGCACGAGCGCCCGACCGACACCCGCCCCGGACCGGCCGCAGGCCGACCAGGGCCCACGCACGCGACCGCCCGTGTGGCTCACCGCCACGGCGGTGGCCTGCGTACTCGCCGTCATCCGGATCGCGGTGGTCGCGTTCTCGCCGTACTCGACGGCGGTCGGCCTGTTCGACGACGACGCTTTCTACTACTTCGGCGTAGCCGGACATATCGCCGCGGGTGACGGTTCGACGTTCAACGGACTCGACCCGACCAACGGTTATCACCCTCTGTGGCTATTGATCCTCGTTCCGGTGTTTTCGATCACGAACGGTAAGGCCGCGTTGGTTGCTGTGACGCTGGTCTCATCGGTGCTGGCGATTGCCTCCGGACGGCAGATTGACCGGATCGGCGTGCTCACCGGACGTCCGGTCGTCGTCACGCTCTGTGCTGCCCCCCTTCTGGTGGTCGGCGCCGCGGGTCCCTCGTTCTGGTACTCGGGCATGGAGACGGGCCTGCTGCTCTTCGCCCTCCTCTGGCTCGCCGCGACCTACCTGCGCACCGACGGGTTCACCGCCCCGACCTTCGGCACCACCGCGGCGCGCAACGCGGGCGTGCTGATGGCGGTCGCCGTGCTCGCCCGGCTCGACACCGTCTTCCCGATGGCCGTCCTCGGCGTGGTGACCGTGGTCACCTGGGTGCGGCTGGGCAGGCCGTGGCTGAAGCTGACCCTGTGGCTGGCCGCCCCGCCCGCGATCGCGCTGGCGGCGTACCTGGCGATCAACCAGGCGCTGTTCCACACGCCGCTGCCGGTGTCCGGCCAGGCGAAGGCGCTCGGCGGTGGCGGGTTCAACGCCGACACCATCGGCCAGTTCCTCACCTCGCCGGTCCTGTTCGGCCAGTCGACCTACCTCGGCGCGATCGGCATCGTGGTGGTGATCGGCGCGCTCGCGGCCAGGGCGACCGGCAGCTTGGGCCTCGCCGCGCGGTTCGGCACCATCGTGCTGACCGGCGGCGCGCTCACCGTCGGTTACTACGCGTTCACCTCTTCTTGGCAGTTGTGGCCCTGGTACTTCTCCTCCGCGCCACTGGCCATCGTGCTCGCCGGTCCGGCCCTTGTGGACAAATGGGCGAATTGGGTGCCGGTGCGCCGAATCGCCGCGCTCGGGCTGGTGCTGCTGGTCGTGGCCGCGGTGGGCGCCAACGCGGTCCGCTCCGGGAAGGGCGGTGTGGCGCGCAGCGCGTTCATCGAGGCGGGCCCGGCGGTCGCCGCGCAGATCGACGCCCTCGCCCCCGCGGGCGAGCCGATCGCGATGGGCGACCGGGCGGGCAGCGTGGGCTACCACCTGCACCGACCGGTGGTCCACTTGGAAGGGTTGGTCAACTCGGCCGACTACCTCGACGCGCTCAAGAACGGCACCGTGCACCAGTTCCTCGCCAGTCGAGGGGTCGCCCTCTACGCGCGCGGGGACAACGACCCCGGCACCCCGGACCCGGACAACCCCGGCTGCGTGCGGTTCACCGAGCCGCAGCAGGGCGGTGGCACGAAGGTGTTCATCGTGGTGTGCGATAAAGACCTGCTGCTTACAACCCCGGTGGCGGACGGTACGTCCTACCGGGTGTGGGCATACCGGGCGAACTTGAACCGCTAGACCGTTCAGCGCAGAGGGTCGCGCGTAGCATCACATGGAGTAACGACTTTCATCGCACCGCGATGAACCTACAAGTAGGCGACCGGACCGGTAGCTCGGTGTCACGTCGTGTGTTGGGGCGCAGATGATGGACTTCTTCAAAACACTGCTTCTGATGTTGAAGCGGTGGTACGTCGCGCTCCCCGTGTTCGCGGTCACCGTGGGCGCGGCCGGAGCGGCGTACGTGGCGTTGCCGCTGCACTACGAGTCGGTGGGCACCATGGTGCTGACGTCACCGGCCGGTGGCGCGACCCAGATCACCGACAAGGTCTCCGGGCAGACCAACCCGCTGCTCGCGTTCGACACCAGCCTCACCATCTCGGCCGCCATCGTGATCCAGAGCATCAACACCCCCGAGGTGGTCAAGTCCCTCGGCGGCGACTCGGCCGACCACAAGTTCGTGCTCACCGGCGGCGGTGACGGCGGTCCGTTCATCACGGTGAAGACCGAGAGCGCGTCCGAGCCGGGTGCGCGCGAGCTGGCCGTGAAGGTGCTCGACCGGGTGAAGCAGGAGCTGGCGAAGCGACAGCAGGCGCTCAACGCCCCGCCGACCACGTTCATCGGTGTCGACGACGTCGTCCCCCCGACCAAGCCGGAACCGCTGCGCGGCGGCAAGCTGCGCGGCGCCGCCGTGGCCTTGGTGCTCGGACTGGTCGCCAGCCTCGCGGCCGTGTACTTCCTCGAGACGTACAAGGAGCGCAAGCGCAAGAAGGACAACCCGGACGAGGACGAGGATTACGACGAGCTGGACGAGGAAGAGGAAGTCCGCCAGCCCGCCCGTCGTGAGCCCGAGGCCCCCCGGCAGGCGTTGCCGCCCGTGACCCGCACCCCGCAGACCCTCGGCCAGGGCACCGCCGAGCGCACCCAGCTCATGCGGCCCGCTCAGGTCGAGCCCGGGAACAAGAGCACGCCGAACGGCAGGCCCGCCACCACCACGAGCGCCCCGAGCGCCAAGAGCGGCCAGCTGCCCGCGGCGCCCGCGCCCGGTAGCGCCGCCAACCGCCGTCAGGGCCAGGGCAACCGCTCGCCCGAGGAGTACCGCGAGCCCCCGACCGTCCGCGTCAAGCCCGCCCAGGCGCCGCAAGAACCGCGTGGGTGACCGTGGCGGCCCCGCAGGTGCTGCCTGACTTCACCAAGACCGGCGGCAAGACCAGGTTCGACGGCGCCACGCTCGCCTGCGTCTACGCGCTGGCAATGACGGTCATCCCGGCGGCGCTGGTCATCAAGGGCCTGCCCATGTCGCTCACCCCCGGGGTGGCGATCGGTCTGGTCATGGGCGTCGTGTGGTTCCTGGCGCAGATGGTCACCACGCTCGGGGTGGCCAAGGGCCGCAACGCCGCGCGGACCGCGCTGTTCATCTTCACCTGCTCGCAGCTGGCCACCTACGGCTACGCCACCTACGGCTACCTGCCCGGTGACGAGCTCGCCGCCGCGGACCGGACCCTGATCACGGTGATGGCCGTGGTCGCGGTCGGCATCGCCGTCACCGATGGCGTGCGGGGCATGGCCAGGATCGACCGGCTGCTCAAGACCATGATCGTCGGCGCGACCTTCATGGCGTTCGTCGGCGTGCTGCAGTTCATGTTCGCCCTCGACCTGACCCAGTACCTGATGCTGCCCGGCCTGCGGGCCAACGGCGAGCTCTCGCACGTGCTGGAGCGGTCGAACTTCCGCAGGCCCGCTGGCACCTCCGGCCACCCGATCGAGTTCGGCGTGGTCTGCGCGATGACGGTGCCGCTGGCCCTGCACTACGCGCTGCGCGGGGTCGACCACGGCGGTCAGACGAAGCGGTGGTGGCTGTGCCTGGCGATCCTGGCGGTCGCCTCGATGCAGTCGCTGTCGCGCTCGGCGATCCTGGGCCTGGCTATCGCGGCGATCTTCATCATCCCGGCCATGGCGCCCAAGCGCCGGGTCAAGGCCCTGTGGGGGATGCTCGGCTTCCTGGTGGCCATGCGGTTGATGGTCCCCGGCCTGGTCGGCACCCTGCTCAGCCTGTTCACCAGCATCAGCGTCGACCCGAGCGCGGAGAGCCGCCGCCGGGCGGTGGAGCGGGCGGGCAAGGAGATCCCCGAGCACCTGTGGCTCGGCCGGGGGCTGGGGACCTACCTGCCGGAGAAGTACGGCTGGCTGGACAACCAGTACTTGGGCACGCTGGTGCAGAACGGCGTCATCGGCCTGACCCTGTTGATCTTCCTGTACCTGGCCGGGATGTACTGCGCCTTCCGCGCCAGGCTGGCCAGCAAGGACCCGCGGATCAAGGACCTGGGCGTCACGCTCGCGGCCTGCATCGCGGTGCCCGGCATCTCCTCGGCGACCTTCGACCTGATCGGGTTCGCCGTCGCCACCGGGTACACCTTCCTGCTCATCGGGGTCGCGGGCGCGCTGTGGCGGACCGTGCAGGAGCAGCCGGGCGGGATCCCGCCGCTGTTGCCCACACCGGCGCAACGCCCGAGGCGGTTGCAGCGAAGACAACACCGGGACGGACCGTCGGCGAAGGCCGAGCCGGACCGCCAACGCACCCGACGACCAGACAAGAGACCTGAGGTGTCCGCGTGAGCGCAGACGAGCCCCCACCCGCGGCACGGGCGGTGGCCACCGAGTTGGGGCCTGCCGCGCCACCGCTCAACAGCGAACCCGCGATGGAGGAGCCCAGCGTCGGCCGCAAGGTCGGCAGGGGCTTGGTGTGGAGCCTGCTCAACACGGTCGTGCTGCGGCTGGGCATCTTCATGGCGGGCATCGTCATGGCCCGGCTGCTCACCACCGCCGACTACGGCGTGTTCGCCATCGCGGTGACCGCACTGACCGTGCTGCAGGCGTTCAACGAGCTCGGAGTCAGCCTGGCCGTGGTGCGCTGGGAGCGCGACGTGCGCGAGTTCGCGCCGACCGCGATGACCATCGCCGTGCTCAACTCGCTGCTCATCTACGGGCTGCTGGTCGTGCTGGCGCCCTGGTACTGCGGGCTCATGGGCAACCCCGAGGCCGTGCCGGTGGTCACCGTGCTCTGCCTGGCGGTGGTGATCGACGGCATCGCGATCGTGCCCGCGACCATCCTCAACCGCGAGTTCCTGCAGCGCACCCGGTTCTTCTGCGACGCGGCGTCATTCGTCGTGGTCACCACGCTGACCATCACCCTGGGTGCCTCCGGCGCCGGTCCGATGAGCTTCTCGATCGGGCAGGTGGCGGGCGCGCTGGTGTCGATGACCTGCTACCTGGTGCTGTGCCCGGTGCGGGTGCGCCCGGGCTGGAACCCGGTGGTGGCCAAGGACCTCATCGCGTTCGGCCTGCCGCTGGCCGCGGCCAGTCTGCTGACGCTGTCGGTGACCCAGGTCGACAAGCTGGTGGTCGGCGGGATCATGGACGCGGCCGCGCTCGGGCTGTACCTGATGGTGTTCAACCAGTCGAGCCTGCCGCTGCAGATCTTCTCCGAGGCGGCGCGGCGGGTGTCGCTGGCCGGGTTCTCCCGGATGGCCGACGACAAGAAGCAGCTGGAACAGGCGCTGGCGCGCGGGGTCGGGCTGATGATGGCCGCCGCGATGCCGGTGTGCGCGCTGCTGGCCTGCTACGCGGCGCCGATGCTGAACGTGATCTACGGCGCCAAGTGGGTGCCCGGCTCAGTCGCGCTGCAGTTCCTGGCGATCCTCGGCCTGGCGCGGATCCTGCTGTTCATCGGCTACGACCTGATGGTGGCGCTGGACGGCAACCGGGTGCTGATCGGGCTGCAGGGCTTGTGGTTGGGCACGGTCATCCCGGCGTTGGTCATCGGCACCCTGGTCGACGGCATCCGCGGCGCGGCGATCGCCCAAGCGGCGGTGGCGGTGCTGATCGTGCTGCCCGCGTTCGCCATGATGGTGGCACGGCGCGGGATCCGGATCACCCCGTCGGTGCTGGCCTGCACGCGCCCGCTGATCGGCGGGGTGCTGGTGGTCGGCTCCGCGGTGCTGGTGCGGGAAGTCTTCGCCGGTTCCTTGGCCCAGTTGTTGATCGGCGGTCTGGTGGCCGCCGTCGTCTACTTCCCGGTGGTGTACCCGATGCGCAACCTGCTCCCCGGCCGTTCGGGGGTGGCGGCGTGACCGCCCCCCTCAAGGACCGCAACGGCGTCTCCGCCACGGTCCGCCGCGCCCTGCGGGATACGTTCGGGCTGTGGCCGATGCACGAGGCCAAGACGAAGGCGCAACTGGGGCGGCGGGTGCCCGCGCTGCGCCGGTTCGAGGACGAGAACGTCGCCAGGCTGCGCTCGGTGGTCGGTTCCCGGCCGGAAACCCTGGTGGCGACGGTGATGCCGACCTACAAGCGGCCGAAGCTGTTGCCGCTGGCGGTGGAATCGGCGTTGGCGCAGACGGTCGAGGACCAGGTCGTGATCGTCGTCGACGACGGCGCTGGCCTGCCGACGCTGCCGTCGGACCCCCGGCTGGTCGCGGTGTCGCTGTCGCGCAACTCCGCGGTGCTCGGGCTCGTCCGCAACGTCGGCATCCGGCTGACGTCCTCGAAGTACCTGGCCTTCCTCGACGACGACAACACCTGGCGCGAGGACCACCTGGAGAAGACGCTCGCCGCGCTGGGCCGCGGCGCGGACCTGGTGTACTCGGCGGTGGAGCGCCGCAAGGCCGACGGGACCGTCCTCGACGTGCTGTCCGAGGAGTTCAACCGCCGCACGATGGTCGACGACTCGCCGTACGTGGACTCGAACTCGATCGTGCTGCGCCGCGCGGACGACGTGCTGTTCAGCCGGATCCCGCGGGTGAAGGCCACGCTCCCCAAGGAGGACTGGGAGTTCGTGCACCGGATGTCGCGCACCCGCGTGGTGCAGCACGTGCCGGAGCCGACGGTTCGGTACCTGGTCAACGAGGACAGCTACTACACGGCCTGGAAGCCGGAGACCCCTGCCTAAGCGGGGAGCGTGATCCGCAACGCGTACACCCTGGTGGTCTGCTTCTCCCTGGTGTTGTTGTCGGAGACCAGGTACAGCAGGCGGCCATCCGGTCCCTCTGGCAGCACCGCCATGCCTTCGACGTTCTCCAGCAACGGGTTGGGTTGCCGCTGTTTGGCGGCGACCTGACCGGGGCTGCCCGCCGGGCAGTTGCCGAGGTCGAACAGCAGCGTGCGGCGGACGAAGGTGTCGGCGGGCAGATCGGCCAACGTGGGCTTGTCGGAGACGTTCGGCGCACCCCCGAGCTGGACGTCGTAAACGCGGACGGTGTTGCCGAGGCCGTCCACGTACTGGCGTTCGAGGGCGAGCAGCCGGTCCACGCCGACGACCACGAGTTCCACCAGGTACAGGCCCGAGTCGGTCTCGTAGGCGTACTGGTGGTCCGGCGTGTACGGACTACCCGAGTAGCGCTGGATGCGGACCCGGTTGCGCCCCTGGACATCCCCGTCGGCCCCGAGCGGCGCTTCCCACCCCGCGTAGAGGTACTCGCCCCCGGGTGTCGCAGCGAGGGCCTCGATGGTGCGACCGTGCTGCGCGTCACCCGCGGTCGGGTCCTGCAGCGTCTTGGGTATGGGCAGCTCCGGTTTGATCTCGCGGCCGGAGGCGATGTCGAAGCGGCGGATCGCGGTGGGCCGCTCCGTGCTCACCAGCATCGTCCGACCGTTGGGCTCGATCACCAGGCCTTCGCCGTCGAGCCCGGGGATCGGGTCGTCCGCTTGGTCGGTCAGGGTGTCGCCGACGTCGGCGGAGACGTTGAGCTGCGTGGGATTGTCCAGGGTCAGCGGGAAGACCCGCCCCGTGTTGTCCGCGAGCGCGAGCCCCTTGGTGTCCCCAGTCATCGCCAAGGCCGACAGCCCGGTCACCGGCTCGCCGCTGACATCGGTCCCGTTGAGCTGGTCCGAGTAGCTGAGCAGGGTGGCGTTGGGCGAGCACGGGCCGCCCGGGGGTACCGGGTTCTGCGCGCGGACCCAGTCGATGGTGGGCTGGACGGCGTACCCGGCGCCGAACGCCACCAGGGCCACTGCGGTGACCGCCAGCGCGCGCCTTCCCTTCCGCCTGGGGACAGCGGGTGCCGCGACCTCGACGGGCTTCGGCTTCTTGGCCACGTTGCGCACGAACGGCAGGTCACCGACCTGGTTCTGGTCCTGTTCCTGCGGTTCCGGCCGCCGGTCGCGGCGCAGCCTGGACCGGACCTCCCGGAAGACGACGCCGAGGCTGAGCACCGGGTCCGGTGTGTCGGGGATGCCCTCGCGCAGGACGTCCACCAATTCGCCGGTGAAGACCGTGCACTTGTCGGGACTCGGCGCGAGCGCCTTGCGGTTGGGCGCCGCGGAGCACATCAGGTACGAACCGCGGACGTCGTCGACACCCGCGTCGGCCCGGATGTCCTCGACCGCCTGGGCCATCGCACCGTCCATCGCGACACCGCTGTAGCAGCAGTCGAGGACGACGACCACGCGCTGCGCGTGGCGGCTCTGCGCAATCGCTTGCTTGAGCGCCTTGTAGCGCACCGAGGTCTCCGGCTGACCGGGCACCGAACCCGGTAACGCCAGGTAGAGCTCGTTCTCCTCGAGGTCTTTGAGGCCGTGACCGGCGTAGTAGACGATCAGCGTGTCGGTGGCCAGCTCCGACATCTCCCGGATCGGGCGGATGAGTTCCGCGGCCGAACGCGGGTTGTGCACCTTGCGGATGCGGCCGGGTTCGATGCCCCAGACGTCGTCGTCGGTCAGGACTTCGTGCAGCTGCTCGATGTTGTTGTACACCGCGCGCAGCGACGGCAGCTCGCCGTCGAGGTAGCTGTCCACGCCGATCAGCACGCAGGCGGAGTTCGCCGCCGAGATCCGGCCGTTCGGCTTGTCGACCTGTTCCTTGGCCGAGCCGCGCAACGCGTCGGTCACCGCCTTGGCCCGCTCGCGGTGTTCTTCCGGCACAACGAGTGTGACGGTGGTCGACCGGTTCAGGTCGTCCCGCCACGCGCGGACGGCGACGGCCAGTTGGCTCAGCCCGACCCCGGCGGACACCGCGGCGAGCACGACCTCCGCCGCACCCATCTCGCCCGGCCGCGCCGGTTCGCTCTGGACGAGCACCCTGGCGTGCGCGCGGAGCTGAAGGTCCCCGGTCAGGTGCAGGGCCAGTGTCCGCAGGTCCTGGGAACCGCCTTCGCCCGCTTCGAACCTGAACTCGATGACGTCCAAGCTTCACCCCAGAAAGGCCGCAGCGACACCGGTCACGCCCGCGCACTATGGCATGGACCAATCGAGCGGCAGCGGCGTTTCGCGGCCCGTTCACCTGCGCTACAACGCCACGACACCAACCGGCCCCGCACCCGGGGTGGGTGCGGGGCCGGTTGGGGCAATCGGGTCAGCGCAGGGTGAACCTGGGGTCGATCGCCAGCGCGGCCAACTGCTCGGGGGTGAACGGGTAGTCGGTCAGTGGCTTGAGCCCCGGGAAGGCCTGCTCCTGGGTGACGGTCACGACGATGCCGTCGGGGTGCAGGTAGGTGGCCCACTGGGTGTTGCCGCTGTCCGCGGTGTAAACGGTGACGCGCTTGCCGTCGACCTCCACGGTCGTGCACTCCTTGGCCCGCGAGTCGTCCTGCACGCGGACTCCGCAGCCGTACGCGCCCTGTCCGAAGTGGAGGGACGCCGCGGTCAACCGCCCCAAGTTGCCGCCCTTGCCGACCGCGACGGAGGCCATGTACTCCCACACCTTGGCCTCGTTGTCGGCCACCTGGGCCTGGTGGTCCTGCGCCGGGATGCCACCGGAGCCGCTGACCTTCTCCGGCGCGGTGTAGCCCTTGGGGATCGCGGTGAGCAGCTGCTTGAGCAACTGCTGGCCGCGGTCGGCCTCGGGGCCGCTGGTCTGGGTGCGGTCGGTCTGCCCGGGCGGCAAGACCGGCTTGGTGTCGGTCGGCTGACGGGTACCGGTCGGCCTGGTCACCGAGGTGTTCGTCGAGGTGCCCGTCGGGGCGGTGCCGACGGCGACGGAGTCGGCCACGCCGCCGCCGAGGACCGGGAGGGTGAAGGCACCCGCCGCGACGATGACCACGGCGACGGCCGACCCGACACCGGCCACCCTGGCCCGGTGCGCCCGCTTGGAGTGGCGCGCGGCCAGCAGCACCCGGTCACCGTCCATCGCGGGCGGCGTCGGGGTCGAGTGCATGACGTCGGTGAGCGCGGTGCGCAAGGAGTGCTCGTCCATGTGGTCCTTCTTCAGCGGGTCAGGGTGGGGACGAGGCCGCGCAGGTTGTCCAGGCCCCGGGCGGCTTGGCTCTTGACCGTGCCCTCCGAGCAGCCCATGACCCGCGCGGTCTCCTCCAGCGAGAGGTCTTCCCAGTACCGCAGGACCAGTGCGGCACGTTGCCGGGCGGGCACTCTGGCCAGTGCCCGCAACAGGACCATCCGGTCTTCCACGCTCCCGTGGTGCGGGGAGGCGTGGTCGCCCGGGTCCTCCGTCACCGTTTCCCGTTTGAAGAACCCGCGGCGGGTCTCGTCGAGAAACGTCCTGACCAGGATCTGCCTGGTGTAGCCGTCGAGCTTGCCCCGCTCGGCGACCCTGTCCCAGACCCGGTAGAGCTTGACGAACGCCGTCTGCACCAGGTCCTCCGCCCGGTGCCAGTCGCCGCACAACAGGTACGCCGTGCCGCGCATGCTCGTCGACCGCGCCGCGAAGTAGTCGGCGAAGTCGCGATCTCGATCGCTCATCGAACCCCCTGGCCAGCTGTAGCTACGCCAGTACTCACGCCAGCACCCGCCGGGATGGTTGCACCTAGTTCTCGATGTCCTGGACGTCCTGGTCCGGCGGGAGGTTGAGCAGGACGTGCACATCGCTGGTGGCGTTGACGGCCATCATCGCGACCCGGGAGATGTCGTCGACCCGAACGGAGAGGGTGGGCGTCTCCCCCGGCTTGCCGAATGTGAGCTCGATGTCGTGCGGGTTCCTCACGACGTAGTCCATCGAGTACGCGCCGGTGAAGGCGAACTTCGCGGTCTTCGTGATGTCCACGGGCAGCTCCTGGGTTGGTGGATGCCCCGCCTACAAAGGGTGACGACGCGGGGTGTAGACACAAGCATGCATCAGCGATACTGGTAACGCAACCCTGCATAGTTGAGGAGTGCGTTTGCTGGGTGAGGGAGGAGTGCGGAAAGATTGGACCCCGTGGCACAGCGCAAGACGACCCCCACGGTCCGACTCCGCCGCCTGGCCGCCGAACTCCGGCGACTGCGCGGCGAAGCCGGGATGACCCGCGAGGAGGTGTCGGAGCGGACCGGGATCAACAGCGTGACCCTGTACCGGATCGAGTCGGCCAAGGCCCGACCGCAGGGACGGACGCTGGCGGCGATGCTGAGCCTGTACGAGGTGGACGCGGACCTGCGGGCACAACTGGTGGCTCTGTCGAAGGACGCCTCCAAGCAGGGCTGGCACCAGCCGTTCTACTCGGAGCTGCCGGACGAGTACACGGCCTACATCAGCTTCGAAGCCGAAGCGCGATCCACGCGCAACTACGAGTCACTGTTCATTCCCGGCATGTTGCAGACCGAGGACTACGCGCGCGGAGTTGTTCGGGGCGTGCTTCCTCAGCACAGCCCGGAGGATCACGAGACCCGTGTCCGAGCGCGGATTGCCCGCCAGACACGGCTCACCGGGGACAAGCCGCTGAACTTCTGGGCGATCATCGATGAAGCGGCTCTCCACCGCGTGGTCGGCAGCCCGGAGGTGATGGCTGCCCAGTGCAAGCACCTTGCGGAGGTGGCCGTCCTGCCACACGTCACCTTGCAGGTGCTCCCCTACTCGATCGGGGCGCACCCAGGCATGCCGGGTTCGTTCGTGCTGCTGGACTTCCCCGATCCGATGGACACAGACCTGATCTACATCGAGACCATGGGTGGCGATCTCTTCCTGGAGAGCGATGAGGATGTCCACCGATTCAGCTACTTCTTCGACAACCTGCGGGCCCTTGCCCTGGGGCCAACCGATTCATTGGCGCTTGTCGCCGAACTGACCAGGAGGAACGCATGAACGACCACGGCTTCTCGGCAGCTGAATGGCGGAAGAGCTCCGCCAGCGGCGGCAACGGCCAGTGTGTTGAAGTTGCCTTCGGGGGCGACTTGGCTGCCCTGCGCGACTCCAAGAACTCCACCGGTCCGGCGGTCGTCGTGCCCGCCCACAGCCTGGCAGCGTTGGTGGCCTCCCTCTCCGACTAGGAGGCCCTCATGCACAACCTCATCTGGCGGAAGTCCTCCGCCAGCAGCGCCAACGGCGAGTGCGTGGAAGTCGCCCACATCTGGCGCAAGAGCTCCTACAGCGGCGGCAACGGCGAGTGTGTCGAGGTGGCCCATGCGTGGCGGAAGTCTTCGGCCAGCAGCGCCAACGGCCAGTGTGTCGAGGTTGCCGTCGCCGCTGGGCGGGTGGCGGTGCGGGATTCCAAGAATCCTCACGGGCCCGTTGTGCTGCTGCCTGTCGAGGGGCTGGCCGCTCTGGTGGCGTCCTTCAGCTGACGGCCTGCCTTTCTCGGTCTGATGAGCGAGGCGCCGTAGATCACCAGGGTCAGGGCCAGGGCGAGGAGCAGGGCCACCAGGCTGAGGTCGGTGGTCAGGGCGGCGCCCGGGAACGGGCTGTTGGGGGAGCGCACGGTGCAGGACCACGTCTTGCCGTCGGGGGTGCACTCGAGGACGTGCAGGTAGCCCGCGCGCGGGACCCAGGTGGGGTCTTTGAGGATGAGCTTGGTGCCGAACCAGAAGCCGACGAGGGGTGCTACCAGCAGGATCGCGGCCGCTGCGTATCTGAGGAGCAGGCGCACGGTCAGTGGGCCAAGATCGAACCGGCGTGAGCTGCCCCCGAATCAAGCCTACCGGGGTGGGGGCGCGGGGCGGGGTGGGCGAGGAATGGGGTGTGGACAACTTCGCCGACCAACGGACGCGTCCCAGTCCTAACGGGACGGTTGTCCACAGCCCCCACCGTCGAGCCCCCCACCTTGTCGCCCCCCACCACTAGGCTGGATTCGGGGGCTGCAAAATCCGACTAAATGCCCTCGCGCTGCCACTTCAGCACTCGGGCGTGCTGGCGGATCCGACGCGCCGGGGCGGTCAGCACCAACGGCGACAGGGCGCGGGCCCGGCGGGCTCCTAGGCGCTTGCGCAGCTGCAGGGTGTGCCACTCGGGCAACCCCTCAACCTCCCCAAACGCCTCGCGGGCGAAGTCGACGAGCTCCTCGACCGGGTCGATCTCGCTGCGGCCCTTGTCGAAGGCCCGCCCTGCCCGGCGGAGGGCATCTCGGGCCAGGACCCGGCGGACCTGGCGGTCCATGTCCAGGCGGTCCGGGAGTTGGTTGTCCGAGCGTTCGGTGATCGCCGTGTACGCGGCCAGCCGCTGGCGTAGGTCGTTGACGACCGAGGCGTAGTACGCGGCTGACATGTTCTGGCCGTGGACCCGGTAGTACGCCTGGTCCACGCCCTTCAGGTACCCCACATCGGCGTGCAGGGCGAAGCGCATCCACATCTCGATGTCGCCGGTGTGGCGCAGTTCCGGGTTGTACGCGCCCAGGCGGCGCTGCAACGAGGTCCTGACCACGACCTCCGGCGACGTAATGCACCCCTCGCCGAGGGCGAACCTGCGGCGCAACCAGGAGAGTCCGTTGTAGACGGTCCAGCCCTGGTCTTCGGTGCGGGCGGGCGGCAGCGGTGTGCTGCCGTCCCAGTGCAGGGGGCGGCCGTAGACGAAGCCGACCTCCGGGTGCGCGTCCAGCAGGCGCGTGGCCCGCTGGAGCGCACCCGGGGTCAGGGCATCGTCTGCGGACAGGAGAGCGCAGTAGTCCGCGCTCGCCCAGTCCATCAGGCCCTCGTTGTAGGTGGCGATGTGACCCTTGTTCTGCTCGTGCTCCAGAACAGTCACCCGGCTGTCCGCGGCGGACAGCGAGCGGGCCACATCGGCACTGCCGTCACCGGAGCAGTCGTCGATCACGAGCACCCGGACGTCGACGCCCGGCTGGTCGAGCACGCTGTTCACGGCGGTCGGCAGGACCTTCCCGTACTTGTAGCACGGAATCACCACATCAACGCTGGCCACTTGGCTAGCCCCCTCGTACTAGGACGGAGTAGTCGCGAACACTGCGTCGACCCAGTAGTTGGTTCCGTTACCGGAGCCGTTGGGGAACAGGCCTCCACTGCCGTAACGGTAGACGCCGTTGGGCGCCGCCTCCGTGCTCGCGGGCCCGGTGAGCGGCCCGTTCGTCCGGTCGGTGGTGAAGTACTGCGTGGTGTAGCCGTAGTTGCCAGCCGAACCCCAGTAGGAGACCACGTACGTGGTACCCGCCGTCACCTGGACCGGGGTGCTGAACAACAGGGTCTGCCAGCCGCTGCTGGTCTCACCGGTGAACGTGCCGGTGGCCAACTGCGCGCCCGCGTTCGTCCACAGGGTGCCGGTGTGCGTACCCGGGTCACCAGCGGGCTTGTAGAACCGGACACCGCGGATGTAGCCGTTCTGGCTCGGCGTGATCCGCATACCCAGCTCCACCGTCGAGTCCACCGCGGTGTTGGCCGGGGCGTCGGTCGGCCGGAACAGGCTGCACGGGCACTGGCCCGCCGCTCCGGTGGTGAACGACCAGGTGTACGGGGCCGCCATCTGGTTGCCCCACGCGTCGGTGGCCTGGACGCTGACCGTGTACTGCGTGTTGCCGGTCAGCACGTCGGTGCTGGCGAAGGTGACGCTGCGGTTGTCCGCGGCGATCTGCGTGACACCGGGGACGGCCGAACCGTTGCGGGTCACCGAGAACTGCAGGGTGGCCGGGTTGATCGGCTCCGAGAAGTTCGCCGTGACACCGGTTCCGGTGGACACCGAGGTGGCACCCGAGGTCGGGGTGGTCGAGCTGACCGACGGCGGGGTGTTGTCCGCGCCGAAGGTGTCCACGACCGGGTCGACCCAGTAGTTGTTGGCGTTGAAGGTGCTGTGCGGGAATCCACCGCCGTAGACGTACACGCCGTTGCCGCCCGAGGCCGGGGAGCTGGGGGCGGTGAGCACACCGCGTCCCGCGCCCTGCGCCGCGAAGTAGCCGGAGTCGACCGAGTAGTGCCCGCTTGGCGCCCGGTACGAGGCGATGTAGGTCTGCCCGGCCTGGATCTGCACCGGTTCGGCGAAGGTCAGCGTCTGCCAGCCGGTCGCGGTCTCGTTGGTGAACGTGCCGGTGGCCAGGCGCTGGCCGCTGGTCGTCCAGACCGAGCCGGTGTGCGTGCCGGTGTTGTTGAAGTTCTTGTAGAACCGGACGCCGGTGACCTTGGCGCTGGCACCCACGGTGAACTTCACGCCGAGCTCGACGTCGCTGGCGTCACCCGCGTCGGCAACCGCCGGGGTCCGCGACCCGAACAGGTTGCACGGGCACGGCTGAAGCGTGGTGCCGGTGGTGAAGCTCCACGTCTTGACCGCGGCGAGCGCGTTGCCGTAGCCGTCGGTGGCGTTGAGCGTCACGTTGTGCACCGTGCTGGCGGGCAGCAGGTCGGTCGGGCTGAAGGTGACCTTCTTGTCGTCCACGCTGACGGTGCCCGGGACCGGGTTGCCGTTGGCCTGGACGGTGAACTGCACGCTGCTCGGGTCGACGGCCTCGTTGAAGGTCGCCGAGACGCTGCCGTCGCGGTAGGCGCCGGTGGCACCCGAGGTCGGCGAGGTGGAGCTGACCACGGGCGGGGTGTTGTCCGCCGCGTCGGTCGTGATGACCACGTCGACCCAGTAGTTGCCGCCGTTGTACGAGCTGTTCGGGAAGCCGGAGCCGTACTTGAAGACGCCGTTGCCGCCGGGGGTGTTGCCGGTGGCGGGCGCCGTCAGCGGGACGATGCCCGCGCCCTTGGTGTTGAAGAAGCCCGGGTCGACCGAGTAGTGGCCGTTGGGCGCGCTGTAGGACACGACGTAGGTCTGCCCGGAGCGGATCTGCTGCGGGTTGGCGAAGGTCAGGGTCTGCCAGCCGGAGGCGGACTCACCGGTGAACGTGCCCGTGGCCAGCGGCTGGCCCGCGGAGGTCCACAGGGTGCCGGTGTGGGTGCCGGTGTTGGTGGTCGCCTTGTAGAAGCGGACACCGGTGACCGTGGCGTTGACCGAGGTCGTGAACTTGGTGCCGACCTCGATGGCCGCGGCGTCGCCGCCGTCGACGGTGGCCGGGGTCTGCGTGCCGAAGATGGTGCACGGGCACTGCTGGGCGCCGACGGTCACGTTGCGGGTGACCGTGGAGCCGAGGGTGGCACCGTCGTCGGAGGCGCGGACCTTGATCACCGCGGCGCCGAGGTTGCTCGGGGTCCAGGCGTAGGTCCAGTTGTCCAGACCGGTGGCGCGGTGATACGTGGCGCCGCCGTCGACGGAGACCTCGACCACGCCGACCTTGCCGCCGCCGGAGTCGACCGCGGTGCCGGAGATGGTCTTCGGGGTGCCCGCCGGGACGGTGGAACCCTCGGTGAGCGAGGTGATGGTGACGGTCGGGCCGACGGTGTCGGTCGACTTGGTCGCCAGGGCCAGGCCAGCCATCAGCGTCTTGGGCTGGGCGCCCATGTCGGCGAGCAGGTTGACCGTGGCCTGCTGCATCGGCAGGCTGACCGGCGCCGTGGGCGGCGCGCCAGCCGGGAAGGTGTGGTCGGCGTCGAGGCCCCACGACCACTGCACGGTGGCCGCGGAGAACACCAGGGCCTTGCTGACCTGGTCCCGGTAGAGGGTCATCTTGTGGTTGGCGGGGCCGCCGCCGTAGATGTGCCCGTAGTCGAGCAGCAACTGGCCGTTGTCGACGGTGACCGTGGTGTCCGACAGCGGGACCAGGCCTGCGGGCCGGTAGCCGTTGTCCGGGTCGCCGTCCCACTCGTAGCCGAGGGTGCCCTGCGGCAGCACGGTGGTGGTCGTCGCCGAGGCGATCGAGGTGCCGCGCCAGAAGCGGTTGCGGCCGTAGGAGGCCGGGACCTCGATCGAGTCGGCGCGGTAGCCGTTGACGTTGAACAGGGTGCCGATGAGCTCGTTCTCCGGGCGACCGGCGTCACTGGGCGGCGACTGGCGCGGGTCGCGCCAGGTGCCGGTCCACTGCGGGCTCGGGTCGATCTTCGCGCCGCCGGGAGCCTTGGTCTCCTTGTAGCAGACCATCGTGCGCAGCGCGGTGTTCGACGAGTCGATCGAGTTCTCGAACCGGGTCTTCCAGAACATGGTGTTGCCGGTGGAGAAGAACAGGTTCACGCCAGCGGCCTTGGCCGCCTCGATGCCCGCGCGCTGGGTCGCGTTGACGTACTCGTCGTGGCCCGAGGAGATGTAGACCTTGTGGTTCTTGAGCAGGTTCGGGTTGCGCGTGATGTCGACGCCGGTGAGGTAGCTGACGTCGTAGCCGTTGCGCTCGAGGAACCTGATCATCGGGTACTCGGCGTTGAGGTAGTTCGAGGTGCCCGCGTTGCGGTAGGGGCGGTTGTAGCTCACCTTGAACGCACGACCGTCCGGCGAACCGGAGAAGCCGCCCTCGTACAGGTTGTACTCGTTGATCCCCTCCTTGTCGCCGTACTTGTTGTAGGCCTGCCACGTCTGGTCGGAGGTCTGCACGACGATGTCGGAGGTCGAGGAGTCGTTGCGCACGACGAACGGGTACTGGCCTGCGCCAGCGCCGTCGTTGCGGATGAAGTTGGCGACGTAGAAGCCGGGCACGGCCGTGGTGGGCACGTACCAGGACGTCGACACGGCCCAGTTGCCGCAGTCGACCATGCCGGTGGTCGACTGGTAGAGGCAGGCGGGCTGGTTCTGCGGGAGCTGCGCGGTCGGGGCCAGCGTCTGCTGCAGGCGACCACCGGTACCGCCGTAGTACCCCAGGCGCACGATGTCGACCTGGTAGTTCGTGCTGGGCGTCTTGATCTTGAAGTCGAGCCGCTCGCCCGGCTGGATGCTCGGCGCGGTGGCGTAGCCCTCGATGTCGCCGTAGTGGCTCTCGATGAACCAGTCGGCGCGCGGGGTTCCCGGCTTCGAGTTCTCGCAGACGATGGGGTTGACCGGTGCGTCGCACGGACCGGCGGCTGCCGGTGACGCGACGAGCACGGGGAGTCCGACAATGACGACTGAAGCTGCTAGGACAGCGCGCAGGCCGCGCCCCGTCCGCCCCCGAGCGCGTGCGGCGAACATCGCACGGTCCATCCGAGCCTCCACGGTGAGTAACCGTTGATAAGGGAAATCTGAAGTTGGCACCGAATAGGTGACGCCTGACGGGCAGAGCGGTTCCTATTTCCCTGCACATCGTTACATACGTTGGCCCCGTTACCCCCAACAGGTGTAACGATGGGCAATCCACCCGGGGGAGCCGGACACTCACCGTCCCGAGTGGATCGGTGGCATTGGGTGAACACAGCCCGCTCCCAGCGGACTCCCAGTGTCCAATGGGGATCACTTGACCAAGTTCGGTGCGCTGTGCGGTCGATCACCAACCGGCGGCGCCCGACCGGTAATCACCTGATCGGCGCACAGCCGGGCGCTGGGCAACAACCCCGGGAAACCCGAATGGCCGCCGATCAACATCGGCGGCCATTGGGTCAAACGTGAAAACTCAGGCTCGGGTCAGCCCTTTGCCCTCCCCTGCCGTGACGAAGTCGAGTCCGCACTCGGCGCAATGCAGATCGTCATCGAGCCGGGCTGCGCATTCGCAAACCCAGCCTTTGCGCACCGCGGGGTTGCCCACCATGAACGCGTGCGGCTCGACGTCCTTGGTCACCACGGAGCCCGCGCCCGCGAAAGCGAAGGCGCCGATCTCGATCCCGCAGACCACCACGGTGCCCGCGCCCAGGGTCGCGTTGTGCCGCACCAGGGTGTCGACCAGCGCCTCAGGGCCCTTCTTGATGTGCGCGCGGGGGCGGAAGTCGTTGGTGAACAGCACGTTGGGGCCGAGGAAGACCTCGTCCTCGCAGGTGACCCCGCCGAAGACCAGCGTGCCGTTCTTGACCGTCACCCGGTCGCCGAGCACCGCGCCGGTCTCCACGAACGCCCCGTCGCAGATGTTGCAGTCGCGGCCGACCCTGGCCCCGGGCAGCACGTGCGCGAAGGCCCACACCCGGGTGCCGTCGCCGACCTCGGTGCTCTCGCACAGTCCACGCTCGTGGACGAACACGCCGGTCACCGCACGGCTTCGGCGAGCACCGACACGACCCGCTGCTGCTGGGCCTCGGTGATCTCCGGGAACAGCGGCAGGGACAGGATCTCGCCGCCGAGCAGCTCGCTGTTGGGGAACGCGCCCGCGCCCAGGCCCAGGTCGGCGAACGCGCCGGTGAGGTGGACCGGGGTGGGGTAGTGGATGCCCGCGCCGATGCCCTCGGCGTGCAGCTTGCCCAGCACGGCGTCGCGGTTGGCGACCCGGATCACGTACAGGTGCCAGACCGGCACGTTGCCCTCGGCCACGACCGGGGTGGTCACGGCGTCCAGTTCGGACAGCAACGCGGTGTAGCGGTCGGCGGCGACCCGGCGCGCGGCGTTCCAGTCGGCGAGGCGGCGCAGCTTGGCCGAGAGCACCACGGCCTGCAGCGTGTCGAGCCGGGAGTTGAAGCCCAGCACCGGGTGCTCGTACTTGCGCGGCGAACCGTGCGCGCCGAGCAGGCGGACCCGCTCGGCCAGGTCGGCGCGCGAGGTGGTGACCGCGCCCGCGTCGCCGTAGGCGCCCAGGTTCTTGCCCGGGTAGAAGCTGGTGGCCGCGATGTCACCGAAGGAGCCGGCGGTCTGCCCGCCCCGGGTGGCGCCCTGCGACTGGGCGGCGTCCTCGACGATGGCGACGTTGGTCGGCAGCACCGAGCGCAGCTTGTCGATCGGGGCGACCTGGCCGTAGAGGTCGACCGGCAGGACCGCGCGGGTGCGGGTGGTCACCGCGGCCGCGGCGGCGTCGACGTCGATCAGCGCGGTGTCGAGGTCGCAGTCGACCAGGACCGGGGTCGCGCCGGTGCGGGCGACGGCCTCCGCGGTGGCGATGAAGGTGTTGGCAGGCACGATGCACTCGTCGCCCGCGCCGATCGAGAGCGCGCGCAGGGCCAGCTCCAGCGCGTCGGTGCCGTTGCCGAGGCCCACGCAGTGCTCGACGCCCGCGAACGCGGCGTACTCGGCCTCGAACGCGGTGACCTGCGGGCCGCCGACGAACGCGGTCTTGGCCAGGACGGCGGCCCAGCCTTCCGCCACCTCGTCCGCCACGGCGGCGTGCTGGGCGGCCAGGTCGACCAGGGGAATGGGGCCGGTCATGGGTGGGCTCTCCTCAGGACTTGTTGAGCGGCTTGGCCGGTACCCCGACCCAGGTTTGGTCGTCCGGCACGTCGGACAGCACCACGGCGCCCATGCCGAGCACGGCGCGGGCCCCGATGCGGATGCCCTGGCGGACGAGCGAACCCGCCCCCAGGTAGGCCGACTCGGCGACGGTCACCGCGCCCGCGAGCGTGGCCCGCCCGGCGCAGGTGACGAAGTCGGCGACCGAGTCGTCGTGGGTGAACAGCACGTGCGGCATGGCCAGCACGTGCGCGCCGACCCGTTGCGGCGCGGTGATCACGGTCCCGGCCAGCAGCACGGTCCCCTCGCCGAGCTCGACGCCGGGGGCGACCGAGGCGGCGGGGTGCACGAGCGTGGCGTACCGCTCGGCGGGCAGGTCCAGCCTGCGGACCACGTTCGCCCGCCCGGCGGGCTTGCCGGGGGAGGCGACGCAGACCAGCACGAGCGCGTCGGTGTGCTCGTGCACCAGGTCCGAGGGCCCGAGCACCGGCACACCGTCCACATCGGAACCGTGCTGGGCCGGGTTGTCGTCGAGCATGCCGATGGTCTTGAACTCGCTGGGCAGCGCGCGCGCCGCGGCCAGAACCTCCCTGGCCAACCCACCCGCGCCGACGAGCAGCAGCGGCTGGGTCATGCCCCCACCCGCAGCGACTTCGCGAACTCGCGGTGCCAGACCTCCAGCGACAGCAGCGTCCACAGCCGGGGCTGCTCGTTGCGGGTACCGGCGTGGTGCTCGGCGAGCAGCTTGCGCACCGCGGCCGGGTCGAGCACCTCGGCGACGAACGACGAGGGGCCGGTCAGCAGGTCGTTGGCCATCTCGCGCAGGCCGTCGCGGAACCAGGCGTCCAGCGGCACCTTGAACCCGGACTTGGCCCGGTCGACCACGTCGTTGGGCAGGTGCGTGCGGGCCACCTCCTTGACGACCCACTTGGTCACGCCGTTGCGGACCTTGACCGAGCTGGGCAGCGAGAAGGCCAGCTCGACCAGGCGGTGGTCGAGGAACGGCGGGCGCAGCTCCAGCGAGGCGGCCATGGACATCCGGTCGCCGCGCTCCAGCAGGTTGTCGGCCAGCCAGGCGTGCGCGTCGGCGTAGAGCATCCGGCTCAGCGCGTCGCCACGGCCGCGCTGGTACGGGCCGATGGCGCTGCGCACCGCGGGACCGCCGAGCAGGCCGTCGCGCTCGCGCTCGGTGAACGGGGCGAACCAGCCGCGCATGCGCTCGGCGGAGCTGCCCTCGCCCATCGCCCGCACGGCGACACCCAGCCGCGACCGGGACGCGGGCAGCGCCCGCTCCAGCCGGGGCAGGATCCGACCGCGCAGCGGCGCGGGGATCAGGCCGGCCCAGCGGGTGGCCTGGGCGAAGCGGTACTTGGGGTACCCGCCGAAGAGCTCGTCGCTGCCCTCGCCGGAGAGCACCACCTTCACCTGCTGGCGGGCCAGCTCGGCCAGCTTGAACACGGCCACGTCGGCGGGCTCGGACAGCGGCGCGTCCCGGTGCCAGCTGAGCTTGTGCCAGTTCGCCTTGAAGTCCTCGGCGGTGACGATCACCTCGTGGTGCTCGCTGCCGACGATGCCCGCCACCTTGCGCGCCCAGTTCAGCTCGTCGACCCGGGGGTCGCCGAACCCGGCGGAGAAGGTGTGCAGGCCCTCGCCCTGCTTCGCCCTGGCGGTCAGCGCCGAGATGAGGCTGGAGTCGATGCCGCCGGACAGGTACGCCCCGACCGGCACGTCGGCCACCAGGGCGTCGGCGATGGAGGCGTCGAGGGCGTCGGCCACCAGGCGGACGGCCTCCTCCGGGGAGACGTCGCGGTGCGCGGCGTCGGCCGGGATCTGCCAGTAGGCGCGCAGCCGGACCTGCCCGTCGCGGCCCAGGGTCAACCGGTGGCCCTGCGGGACCTTCCGGACGCCCTCGACCAGCGTGTACGGGGCGGGCACCGAGCGGTGCGCCAGGTAGTCGTGCAGGCTCGCCACGTCGACGCGGCGGTCGGGGATCGCGGGCAGCAGCGCCTTGATCTCCGAGGCGAACGCGAAGACCTCGTTGTCGACGTAGTAGTACAGCGGCAGGATGCCGAGCCGGTCGCGCACCAGGTGCAGCTCACCGGTCTCGTCGTCGTTGAGCGCGTAGGCGAACTGGCCGCGCAGCTTGGTGACGCTCTCGACGCCGTGCTTGTCGTAGAGCGCCAGCAGGGTCTCGGTGTCGCCGCTGGTGCGGAACGGGTAGTCCAGCTGGTCGCGCAGCTGCCGGTAGTTGAGGATCTCGCCGTTGAAGGCGATCACCTTGCGGCCGTCCTGGGTGGCCATCGGCTGGACCGAGGCACCGAGGTCGATGATGGACAGCCGGGTGTGCGCGAAGCCGGTGGACCCCCCGATCCAGGTCCCCGCGTCGTCCGGGCCGCGGTGGTGCAGTCGTCTGGCCATCTCGACCAGCACGGCCGGGTCCACCGGCGCCCCGTCCAGCCTGCGCACTCCGGCGATTCCGCACATCGCTATCGCTGCCCTTCGGCCAGGTCGACCAGCTGGCGCGCCCGCGAGTCCCACGATGCGGGCAGCACAGCTTCTCTGCGGCCCTCCACTGTGGACAGGCCGCCGTCCTGCAGAGTCTGCCTGATCGCGTCGATGAACGCGTCGTGGCCCTTGGCGATCCTGATCAGCTCCGGGTACTGGTGCACCTCGGGGAAGTCGGTGCTGACCACAGCGAGGCCCAGCGCCAGGTACTCCTTCATCTTGATCGGGTTCGCGTGCTTGATCCAGTCGTTGTCCAGCCACGGCATGAGCGCCACGTCGAAGCCGGTGCCGTAGCCCGGGATCTCCGCGTAGGGCCGGAAGTCGAGCCAGTGCACGTTCGGGTACTTCTCGAACCGCTCCATCGACAGGGTCGCGTCGCCGATCAGCACCAGGGACGCCTCGGGGAACTCCTTGGCGACCCGCTCGAGCAGGTCGAAGTCGACCAGGTAGTCGTCGAGGCTGCCGAAGAAGCCGATCCGGGGGCCGGGGATCTTCGCCAGGTCCTCGGGCAGCTGCGCGCGGCGGCGGAAGTGCTGCAGGTCGACGCCGTGGTCGAGGAAGTGCGCCCGGTCCTGGGTGAGCGCGGACTCCTCGCCCTGGAGCTGGCGGCTGACGTAGAGGACGTGGTCGCTGCCGCTGAGCAGCTTGTCCTCCAGCGCGGCGATGGTGCCCTGGTCGGCCTCGGGGAACGCCGAGTGCCGGTCGGAGCGGTTGAACACCAGCTTGCGGTGCGGCATGCCCTGCACCACGTCCCACGCGGTCGGGATGGTGGCCACCACGATCGGGTTGGGCATCCGCAGCACCGCGCACACGGCCCGCACCTGCGCGCGGACCAGCTTGGCGCCCAGCGCGCGCACCCGCTCGCTGCCGTAGAAGGGCAGCGGCAACGGGGTCATCACGTAGTAGCCGGGCACGTCCGGCAGCGGGCGGCGGACCAGCTTGGCGACGCTGCCCGCCTTGCGCAGGATGCGGCGCAGGAACTGGGTGCTCTTGCCCGGGGTCGGCATGCGCAGGCCGATGCTGTTGACCAGCAGGACCTTGCGGTGCTCGGCGACCCGGCGCATCAGCTGGAAGTCCGAGTGCGCCTGGTTGTGGTACCACCAGTCCTGCGCGGAGAAGCAGACGTACGGCGGGGCGTCTTTCGGGGGCGCGGCCGGAGTGGACAGAGGCGCGGGCCAGGCGCGCTGGGTCAGCAGCGCCTTGACCGCGGCCTTGTGCGTGGCCGAACCGCGCGCGGCCCGGGGCAGGCTGTTGACCATCGTCGCGGCCCACATGCCCGCGGCGGCCACCTTGCCGTGGCGCTCGCGGTGCAACCGGACCTTGTTGGTGACCACCAGCGACCACAGCCGCGGCGAGGTGCCGGACTCGCCGCCGAGGTGCACGGCCTGCGCGGCGGGCTCGTAGTAGGTCTTGAAGCCCTTGGCGCCCGCGCGGAGCATGAACTCGGTCTCCTCCGAGTAGAGCAGGTAGCGCTCCTCGATCGGACCGATGGCCTCGATGCACTCGCGGGTGACCAACCAGGCCGCACCGGTCGCCCAGTCGACGAAGCCCGCGCGCTCGTAAGCGGCGGGCTTGGTGACGGTCTCGCCGAGCGGGCCGAACCTGCCCGCCCTGCGGCCGCCGAGCACGGCTTCACCCAGGGTCCGCAGGACGGTCGGGGTGCGCCGCAGCGAGTGCTGGATGCTGCCGTCGGGCTCGGTGAGCTTCGGCGCGACCACGCCGACGCCCGGCTTCACCGCGGCGCGCATGGCCTTGACCGCGCCGGGCGCCAACCGGATGTCGGCGTTGAGGACCAGCACGTCGCAGCCGTCGGCGTGGGCGAACCCGGTGTTGACGCCCGCGGCGAAACCGTCGTTGCCGGTCCGGTGCACGACCTTGACCTCGGAGTCGGTCAACGCGACCACGTCGGCGGTGCCGTCGTGCGAGGCGTTGTCGACCACGATCACCCGCGACTCCCCAGCGCCCTCGAGGGCGGCGGGCAGAGCGCGCAGGCAGTCCGCGATGACCTCGGCACTGTTGTAGGTGACGATGACGATCGCGACCGGGCGGGTGGTCATGACGCCACCAGGCCCAGGGCGTCGGCGAGGGCGCCGACGATGTGCTTCTGGTCGGCGTCGGTGATCTCGTGGTGCAGCGGCAGGATCAGCGACCGGGTCGCCAGCTCCTCGGTGCCGGGCAGCGGCGCGTGCGGGTGGCCCTCGTAGGCGGGCTCCATGTGCGCGGCCATGATGCCCCGGCGCGCGGACACGCCTGCCGCGGCGAGCTTGCCGAGCACGTCGAGCAGGCCGGGGGCGCCATCGGGCAGCGCCACCCAGAACGACTGGTAGTTGGTCGTGCCGTTGGCCGGGTCGGTCACCGCGCGCAGGCCGAGCGGGGTGAGCAGCTCGTGGTAGCGGGCGGCCAGCGCCCGGCGCTGGTCCACGATGCCGTCCAGCCGGTTGAGCTGCACCAGGCCCATGGCGGCCTGGATGTCGGTCATCCGGTAGTTGAACGCGGTCTCCACATAGGACTCGACGACCGCGCCGCCAGCGGCGTGCCGGTCGGCGGCCGACATGCTCATGCCGTGCTCGCGCAGCCTGCGCAGCCGGGTGGCCCACTCGGCGTCGTCGGTGGTGACCATGCCGCCCTCACCGGTGGTGAGCAGCTTGCGCGGGTGGAACGACCAGGCGGCCAGCAGCGCGCCGGTACCGACCGGGGCACCGTCGAGGGTGGACCCGGCGGCGCACGCGGCGTCCTCGACCACCGGCACGTCACCGGCGACCGCGCGGATCGCCTTGACGTCGGCGGGGACACCGCCCTGGTGCACCACCATGACCGCCTTGGTCGCCGGGGTGATGGCCGCGGCCACCGTCTCGGCGGTCAGGTTGCCGGTCAGCGGGTCGATGTCGGCGAACACCGGGGTCGCGCCGCAGTAGCGCACCGCGTTGGCGGTGGCGATGAACGACAGCGACGGCACCACGACCTCGTCACCGGGGCCGACACCGAGCAGGTGCAGGCACAGGTGCAGGCCGGTCGTGCAGTTGGACACCGCGATGCCGTGCGCGGCGCCGACCCGCTCGGCGAACGCCTTCTCGAAGGCGGCCACCCGAGGACCCTGGGCCACCCAGCCGGAGCGGACGGTCTCCGCGACGGCGAGCGCCTCCTCCTCGCCGAGCAGCGGCTTCATCACGGGGATGGCCATCAGGCAGCGCCCCCGGAAAGGGTCTTCTCGGCGCGCCACCACTGCACGAGCCCGCGCAGGCCGTCGTCCAGCTTGATCTCCGGGCGCCAGCCGAGCTCGCGCTCCGCGGCGCTGATGTCGGCCAGCCGCCGGGTCACGCCGTTGACCTTGCGCTCGGGGCCGTGCTCGACGCCGAGCTCGGAGTCCATCGCGCCGAGCAGCGCCTCGGCCAGGCCGAGCAGGCTGGTCTCCGAGGAGCTGGCGATGTTGTACACCGTGTCGGTGACGTCGGCGCGGGCGGCCAGCAGGTTGGCCCTGGCGATGTCGTGCACGTGCACGAAGTCCATCGTCTGCGCGCCGTCACCGAAGATCAGCGGCGGCTTGCCCTCGACGATGCGCTCCATCCAGCGGATGAGGACCTCGGTGTAGAGGCCGTGCACGTCCATACGCGGACCGTATACGTTGAAGTAACGCAGCGCGACATAGTCCAGGTCCTGCATGGCCTTGAAGCTGCGCAGCATGCCCTCGTTGAACGCCTTCGCGGCGCCGTAGAAGGTGTCGTTGTTGTACGGGTGGTGCCGCTCGTCGGTCGGGAACGACTCGGCCAGCCCGTAGATCGACGCCGAGCTGGACGCGATGACCTTCTTCACGCCCTCGGCCGCGGCCGCCTCGATGATGGTGAAGGTGCCGTCGACCAGGCTCTCCAGCGCCAGCCGGGGCTCCTCGGCGCACTGGGTGATGCGGATGGCGGCCAGGTGGAACACCAGGTCGGTGCCCTTGGTCAGCTCGCCGACCACCTTGCGGTCGTTGATGTCGCCGTCGACGACCTTGAGCCGGTCACCGCCAGCCGCGGCGGCGTCGGCCAGGTTCTCCCGGCGGCCGCGCACGAAGTTGTCCAGCACGGTCACCTGGGCGGCACCGGCGGCGATCAGCTGGTCGACCACCGAAGACCCGATGGTGCCCGCCCCGCCGGTGACCAGGATGCGCTGGCCCTCGATCGGCTGCGCGCTCATGCGTTGACTCCCTCTGTGCTGGCGTTGTCGGTCGAGCGGATGGGCAGGAAGACCCCGCCCTTGGCGAGGCTCGCGGACGCGGCCTCCAGGATCGAGAGCACGCGCAGGCCGGAGCGGCCGTCGGTCAGCGGCGGGCGGCTGTCGGTGATGGAGTCGCGGAACTCGGCCATCACCGCGCGCAGCGCCTCCTTCTCCGGCAGCGCGGGGGCGACCATGTCGCCGGTGCGGTAGGACACCATCGTCTGCGCGCGGGTCTGCGCGCCGACCTCGGTGGCGTCCTTGCGGTCGACGCCGCGGTCGTAGATGGCCAGCCGCTGCGCCGGGTTCAGGTCGTCCCACACCACGGTGCGCGACGAGCCGCCGATGATCATCGTGCGGACCTTGGTCGGCGACAACCAGTTCACGTGCACGTGGGCCATGGCCCCGCCGGTCAGCTCGATGGTCAGGTGCGCGACGCACGCGCGGCCCGCACCGATCGGGTCCGACCCGTGCGCGGCCACCGCGATCGGCTGCACGCCGTCGGGCAGGATCGACAGGAAGATCGACAGGTCGTGCGGGGCCAGGTCCCACAGCACGTCGACGTCCGGCTGCACCAGGCCCAGGTTGATGCGCACCGAGTCCAGGTACTGCACCGAGCCGATGCCGCCGCCGCGGACCAGGCCGCGCAGGTGCTCGACGACCGGGGTGTAGCAGTAGGTGTGGTCGAGCATGAGGGTCAGACCGCGCTTGTCGGCGGCCTCCACCAGCAGGCGGCCCTCGTCGTAGGTGGCCGCGAGCGGCTTCTCGACCAGGACGTGCTTGCCAGCCTCGAGCGCCTTCATCGCCACCGGCAGGTGCGTGGCGGCCGGGGTGGCGATGGCGACCGCGTCCACCGCGGGGTCGGCCAGCACCTCGTCGAGCGAGTCGGACACCGCGACGGTGGAGTACTCGCCGAGGACCTTGCGCGCCCGGTCGGCGTCGAGGTCGCACAGGTACTGCAGCCGCAGGCCGGGGGTGGCCTGCGCGTTGCGCACCAGGTTCGGCCCCCAGTAACCAGCGCCGATGACGGCTAGCCCGATGGTTCCCACGCTGAATCCCCTTAACAGTGCTGATGTGCTGCGGTGGCCAGCTCAGAGCTGATCACCACCCGGTCCGGCCCCTGCGCCGAACGGGTGTTTCTCGACTATCGCCCCAAGTGGGGTGGGGTGTTTCAGTAAGCGCCCTGGCCGGTGAACACGGCGCGGAACGTCTTCCACAGGATGACCGCGTCCAGCGCCAAGGACCAATCCTCGACGTAGCGCAGGTCCAGGCGCACGGCCTCTTCCCACGGCAGGTCGCTGCGGCCGCTGACCTGCCACAGGCCGGTGAGACCGGGCTTGACCAGCAGGCGGCGGCGCACGTCGGGGGCGTAGCGGGCGCTCTCCTCGGGCAGCGGCGGGCGCGGGCCGACCAGCGACATCGGGCCTGCGAGCACGTTGAACAGCTGCGGGAGCTCGTCGATGGAGTAGCGGCGCAGAATCGCACCCACCCGGGTGACGCGCGGGTCCTTGCGCATCTTGAACAGCAGGCCGTGGCCCTCGTTCTGGTCGGCCAGCTTGGCGACCAGCTTGTGCGCGTTGACCACCATGGTGCGGAACTTGATGATGGTGAACTCGCGGCCGTCCTTGCCGACCCGGCGCTGCTTGTAGAACACCGGCCCGCGGGTGTCGACCGCGATCGCGATGGACACGGCGATCATGACCGGGGCCAGCAGGGTCAGCAGGATCGCGGCGCCGACCTTGTCGAAGACGTCCTTGACCACGCGGCGCACGCCGGTGAACGAGGGCGAGGAGACGCGCAGCAGGGGCATGCCCAGCACGGCGTCGACGTGCAGCCGGGGACCGGCGACCTCCATCAGCACGGGGGCCACGACCATCTCGGCGCCGGAGCCCTCGAGCTTCCAGGCCAGCTGCTGCAGCCGCTTGGGGGTCCAGTAGGCGTCCGGGGTGACCGCCACGATGCGGTAGCCGCCGCGGCGGGCGTGGGTGGCGAGGTCGCGCAGCTGGCCGACCACGGGGACACCGTCGATCTCGGTGACGTCCTCACCCATGCCGTCGGTGGTGCACACCGCGGCGACCCGCCAGCCAAGGTGGGTGGCGCCGCGGGTGCGGTTGATGAGGTCGCGGATGGTCTCCACGTTGCCCGCGGCCATCACCGGCAGCAGGCAGCGGCCCTCGCGGCGGGCGCGGTGCAGGAACTGGCGCAGCACGTAGCGCATCGGGAACACCAGCAGCGCGGTCGCCGGGACCACGATGAACACCCACGGGCGGATCCGGGTGACGTCGAAGAGCAGCCCACCGAGGGCCAGCACCACGGAGGCGACCACGAAGGCGCGGCCGAGGCGGCGGAACTCCTCGGCACCCTGGCCCAGGATTGCGAGATTCCACACGCGGTTCACCATCAGGGACGCCACCAGGACGCCGAAGGTAACGATGCCGGTGGGGGTGAGCAGCGCGCTGGTGGGGTCCACCCGGTAGGTGACGAACCCACCGACGACCAGGACCCCGAACAGCACGGAGAAGAGGTCGGCCAGCAGCACTCCCGTGCGGTAGCGGGGCTCCCAGCCCGCCACCGGCGGGTAGGACGGCTCGCCCGCGGGCAGGTCGCGGCGCTGGTCGCGTCGAGCACCTGCCGGGGCGGGCCACAGGGAGGCCCTCCGGCGTGGGAGGCCAACTTGGTCACGCATCGTGTATCCCCCGTTGTGGGTGGACCGGGCATGCACGGGTGAGGGGCGTCCCGAAGCCCCTTGACCATGCTGGAAGTGGGTCGAGCCAACTCCCCGAGCTGCGACGATCGGGACCTGGCTGCGATAGCTCATTCGTTTGGTTACCCGGGGCCGTTACACGGAGGGTTAGTTCTTATGTAACCCGTTCGGCGTGCCCTTGCGTTTGTAGGCAACTGACTACACAGCGGGTAGCAATCGACGATGCACAGCCGTGACCTGTCCGACGGCTCCGCCGCAGGTCCGCTCACGTCCCGTGAGCACATGCGACAGTCCATCCCGGACAGCCAGGCAGGTGACAGAGCGTATATCCCACCCCGCCCAAGATCCGTGAATTCCCACCACCGTGGAAGATCACAGCCGTCCAGCGTGACACAGCGGAGACCCCCCAACCGCCGCCGTCCAGCCCCACCCGTACTGCACCAATCGCGAACGCGGATAACCCTCAATCGGCGATTTACCGCGTTTGACCAGGCCAACCCAGGTGCCGGGCGTTCCCAGTTAAAGATCACGCAACGTGCACGCGGGGAAGTGGTATGACCCACGTTCCATATCACTTCCCTTATGCCCATCAGCTATCTGTGTCCCGCCTCACACATCATCTTCGGCCGACCTGCGCAACCCCCATTGCCACATCCGGCCCGATCCCCCACCCATCAAGCCGACCCACCCCCAACGACCCGCCCCGCTCCCCGGTGACGCCACCTCACCCGGACGCCGCAGCCGCGCCCGGCGGTCGAACGGTGGAGAGGAGGAAGGTGCCGGTGCGAGACTGGACCCATGAGCGAGCAGTGGACCTTCACGGCCGCGGTGCACCAGGAGGAGGACTGGTACATCGCCCAGTGCCTCGAGGTGGACGTGGCGAGCCAAGGGCCGACCATCCCAGAGGCACTGGCCAACCTCCGCGAAGCCGTCGAGCTGTACCTGGCGGAGGTACCGGAAGCCGAGATCACCCCCACGCCCCTGGTGACGTCCTTCCAGGTCCCAGGAACAGCCGCGTGAGCCCAGCCCTGTCGGACCTCCCGGTCCGCAAGGTCACCCGCGTCCTGGAGTCGATCGGCTTCGAACACACCCGCACCAAGGCCAGCCACGCCGTCTACCGACACCCCGACGGCCGCACCGTGATCATCCCCATGCACGGCACGCTCAAGCGCGGAACCCTGGCATCCGTAGTCCGCCAAGCAGGCCTAACCGCCCCCGAGTTCCAAGCCCTCCTATAACAGAGCCCCCGAGGCCACGGGCCGAGCAACCGCACCGCAGGCGCAGCCCGCTTGCCACCCACCCCGATGCGACGGCCAGAAGGCCAAGCGAGCCACCCCGGTCCCGCCACCCGCCGCACCGTGGGGTCTGGGGGTCGCCCCCAGAAACGAAAAACGACCGACCCCGTTCGCGCTCTCCGCGAACATGGATCGGCCGTCGGCCGTGGCCAGGGGCGGGGTCGAACCGCCGACCTACCGCTTTTCAGGCGGTCGCTCGTACCAACTGAGCTACCTGGCCAAGAACACAACACCCCCACCAGCACAGGTACCGACCGAACCACGCTGGTTCCGCCGCATACCGCACCGTGGGGGCCTGGGGGGTCGCCCCCCAGAAGCTATGGCGAGCGCTCATGTCCACGCACTCCGTGGACATGAGCATGCCAAAGCTCGCGACCCTGACGGGACTCGAACCCGCGACCTTCGCCGTGACAGGGCGACGCGCTAACCAACTGCGCCACAGGGCCTTGCACTACTACCGTACTACGTGCTCCCAACGGGATTCGAACCCGCGCTGCCGCCTTGAAAGGGCGGAGTCCTAGGCCGCTAGACGATGGGAGCCCGACCAATTCCGGGCGAACCGATCGACCGCGCTTCCAGGTTCCCCGGGCCCGGCCCGGTTTCTCTGGGAGCACGCATAGCTTAGGGCACGCCTCCCGGTTGACCAAAACGGCCCCCCAAAACCAGCCCTGACCTGCATGAACACCGGACTGGACCTGCCGCGCGGACGATCAGCGGCGGGGGGGTACTCGACCCCCGGCCGCGGCACCGGTCGGGGGTCACGTTGGGTTACCTGGGTGGTCGAATGTCGCCGGTCTCGGGAATCGCGTGGAGCGGCGAGGTGGAAAATGATCTTCGGCGGCACCCGGAGGTCATTTCCCGACGGTCGGATCCGATCTTGAAAGGGTCTCGGGGTGATCAGCGGCGGACGGCGGGCACGCCGTCGTCGCCGTCGATCAGGCCGAGCATTTCCAGCAGCTCACGGCAGTCCTCGGCCGACTGGGCGCCCATCGCGACGGCCAGACGGGCGCGGCGGACCTGGTCCTCCGAGACGCGGGCGGATTCGCCTGAACGGGGGACGGGGACGCCGGTCGAGAACTGGGTGGACCCGCCGATGCTGTCTTGCTGGAGAAGGAAACTGCGCACTTCGAGTGACCCGCTCATGGTGCCTCCCCGGCTTTTGTTTGGCGTGAGGCTATGAGACAACTCGCCGCGTCCACAGCCCCCCGCAGAGTGAACCGCGATGCACCCTCGGTAGCCGTCCGTGACATGTTTTCGGACCGTGACGACGCCTGCGCCAGGAGTTGACCAGGGCGGACCACCCGGCCGGGGAGATCAACGCCACAGCCGCCCGCTCACCCCTACCCCCTATGGGTATCGTGGCGGCATGGAGCACGAGCACACGCACCGCCCCAGCGCCAAGAAGGACGCGCACCTGCGCAGGCTGCGCCGGGTGGAGGGGCAGGTACGCGGCCTGCAGCGGATGGTCGACGAGGACGCCTACTGCATAGATGTGCTCACCCAGGTCTCCGCCGCGACCAAGGCGCTGCAGGCCTTCGCCCTCGAACTGCTCGAGGAGCACATGGCCGGCTGCGTCGTCGACGCGGCGAGACAGGGCGACGAGGCGGCGGCCGCCAAGGTCAGGGAAGCCGCCGACGCCATCGCCCGGCTGGTCAAGTCCTGAGGGATCCAGGGAGGAACACCGAAGTGTCCGAGCAGACCGTCTACACCGTCGCCGGGATGACCTGCGGCCACTGCGCCGCGTCGGTCACCGAGGAGCTCACCGCCATCGGCGGGGTCTCCGGTGTCGAGGTGGACCTGGCCTCCGGCGCGGTCACCGTGACCAGCGCCGCCGAACTCGACCGCGGCACCGTCGCGGCCGCGGTGACCGAGGCCGGGTACCGGCTGACATGACCACCGTCGAGCGGCCGCCCCAGCGGGTCGAGCTCGCCATCGGCGGGATGACCTGCGCCGCGTGCGCGGGCCGGATCGAACGCAAGCTCAACAAGCTCGACGGGGTGCGCGCCTCGGTCAACTTCGCGACCGAGCGCGCCACCGTCGAGGTGCCGCCGGGTTTCCCGACCACGACGCTGGTCGACACCGTGACCGGCGCCGGCTACCAGGCCAGCCCGGTGCGCGACGAGCCGGACACCGACACCTCCGTCGACGACGCCAGGACCAGGTTCTGGCTCTCGGCCGCGTTGAGCGCGCCGGTGATCGCGGTGTCGATGGTCCCGGCGTGGCAGTTCCCGACCTGGCAGTGGTCCGCGCTCGCCCTGTCCTACGTCGTTGTGCTGGTCTGCGCGTGGCCGTTCCACCGGTCCGCGGCGGTCAACCTGCGCCACGGCGGGGCGACGATGGACACGCTGGTGTCGATGGGCGTGGGCGTGGCCTTCCTGTGGTCGGTGTACGCGCTGCTGTTCGGCGGCGCGGGCGCGGTGGGCATGCGGCACGAGTTCAGCCTGCTGCCCGCGGCCGACCACGGCCGGGCCGACATCTACTTCGAGGTGGCCGTCGGCGTCACCACCTTCTTGTTGCTCGGCCGCTGGCTCGAGGCCCGGTCGAAGCGGCGGGCGGGCGCGGCGTTGCGCGCGCTGCTGGCGCTGGGCGCCAAGGACGTGGCCGTGCTGCGCGACGGCGTCGAGGTGCGGGTGCCGATCGGGGCGCTGGGCGTCGGCGAGCTGTTCGTGGTCAGACCCGGCGAGAAGATCGCGACCGACGGCGTCGTCGAGGAGGGCTCGTCCGCGGTCGACCGGGCGCTGGTCACCGGTGAGTCCGTCCCCGAGGAGGTCGGCCCCGGCGCGACCGTGGTCGGCGGGACGGTCAACACCAGCGGCCGGTTAGTGGTGCGGGCAAGCCGGGTCGGTGCGGACACGCAGCTCGCGCAGATGGCCCGGCTGGTCGAGCGGGCGCAGACCGGCAAGGCCCAGGTGCAGCGGCTCGCCGACCGGATCTCCGCGGTGTTCGTGCCGGTGGTCCTGGTGATCTCGGCGATCACGTTGGCGGGCTGGCTGGTCTCGGGCGCCTCCGGGGACGCGGCGGTGACGGCGGCGGTCGCGGTGCTGGTGATCGCCTGCCCGTGCGCGTTGGGGTTGGCGACGCCGACCGCGCTGCTGGTCGGCACCGGGCGCGGCGCGCAGCTGGGGATCCTGGTGAAGGGCCCGGAGGTGCTGGAGTCGACCCGCCGGGTGACGACGGTGGTGCTGGACAAGACCGGCACGATCACCACCGGCCGGATGTCGGTGGTGGACGTGGTGCCCGCGCCGGGGGTCGACGCCGAGCACCTGCTGCGGTTGGCGGGGGCCGTCGAGTCGGCTTCGGAGCACCCGGTGGCGAAGGCGATCGCGGCGCGAGCGGCGAGCCCGGCCCAGGTGGCGGACTTTCGCAACGCCGAGGGGCTCGGGGTGACCGGGGTCGTCGACGGCGTGGCAGTGGTCGTCGGGCGGCCACGGTTGTTGGCACAGCACGGGATCGAGCTGCCCGCCGAGCTGTCGGCGGCGTTGGCCGAGTCCGAGGCGCTCGGCCGCACGGTGGTCGCGGCGGCGGCGGGCGGTGCCGCGCTGGGGGTGATCTCGGTGGCGGACACGGTGAAGCCGACCAGCGCCGAGGCGATCTCCCGGCTGCGCGCGCTCGGTCTGCGGCCGGTGCTGCTGACCGGCGACAACGAGCGGGTGGCGACCGCGATCGCGGCGCAGGTCGGGATCACCGACGTCATCGCCGAGGTGCTGCCGGAGGAGAAGGTGGCCGCGGTCGAGCGGTTGCGCGCCGCCGGTGCCGTGGTCGCGATGGTCGGCGACGGGGTGAACGACGCGCCCGCGCTGGCCGCCGCCGACCTCGGCCTGGCCATGGGGACCGGGGCGGACGCGGCGATCGAGGCCAGCGACCTGACGATCGTGCGCGGTGACCCCCGGCTGGCCGCCGACGCCATCGCGCTGTCCCGGCGGACCCTGGGGACGATCAAGGGGAACCTGTTCTGGGCCTTCGCCTACAACGTCGCTGGCATCCCGCTGGCGGCGTTCGGCCTGCTCAACCCCATGATCGCCGGGGCGGCGATGGCGCTGTCGAGCGTGTTCGTGGTGGCCAACAGCCTGCGGTTGCGCGGGTTCAGCCCTACGGGCGGGTAACCCGGGTGCGGCGTACGGCCGGGCGGCGGCGTTCGCGCAGGTCACCAGCGGTGAGAAGGCCACGAGGCAAGGCGAACACCAGGTGAACATTGACGGCAATTTTTCCCGGTCGAGCCCTCCCGCCCAAGCCGGTGCACGTGCAACAATCGAATCGCTGACACACCCCCGGTCAGCACCTGTGGAGATCCCCTCCGGCCCCCGCGTTCCTCCCCCTGGCGCGGGGGCCTCTCCATACCCGCAGGTGAACGCGCCGCACCGGCAGAGGTTGCTGTGTCACCGGTCACAGCGGCTGCGGGCTCGCAACCGGACCGTTATCGTGTCCCGGTGCCTTTTCCCTCTTTCGGACGCAGCCGCACCGATCTCAAGGCGGTCGGCACCAGCACTGGTCGCCACCGCACCGTCGGGCAGCAGCAGGCCGAGGAAACCCTCCCCGACCACGAGCTCGAGTCGTACCTCGCGGCGCTCTCGCCCGACACCGACGCCGAGACCACCGGTTCCGGCCGCCGCTTCGGCTCGGCCGAGGTCTACCAACTGCGCCTGTCGCTGATGGCGACCGAGCAGCTGCGCGAACTCGCCGCCTACCGGCAGACCTCGCCGATGGCGCTGGCCCAGGAGTGGGTCATGCAGCGGTTGGAGTGGGAAGCCCAGCAACTGCAGCGCCGCTGACCGCCCCACCACACACCGCCCCCGACTGTCGATGGGCCCCGAACCTCGCGGTTCGGGGCCCATCTGTTCACATCCGGAGCGGAAGAACTACAGCGGGATGACGTTGGTGGCCTGCGGACCCTTGGTGCCCTGTCCGACTTCGAACTCGACCCGCTGGTTCTCCTCGAGGGTGCGGAAGCCCTTGCTCTGGATCTCCGAGTAGTGCACGAAGACATCGGCGCCGCCGTTGTCCTGCGCGATGAAGCCGAAGCCCTTCTCGGAGTTGAACCACTTGACAGTGCCCTGTGCCATAAACCTGCCTCCATCGCAGGAGCATGGGGCTGCACCGTGCAACCCCGGGCCGCCCTCGGGCGATGCTCCCGCCCACTGCAGCGGAGAAGCAGCGCGCCCGCGTCGTCGTTCCGCGAGCGTGTATCGCACGAACACAGAAACCCACGGCCTGCAAGCGAAAGCGTATCGGCTCACCCCTGGCCGCACTACTGCCTGACGGGCGCTCAGCTAGCCCAAGCGGGTGATCTCCACCGGTACGCTCCGCAATGGCGAAATCGCTCTCCGAATTGCCCGCCAGCGCCAGAAAAAGTGATGCGGGTCACAAATAACGTGGCCAACTATCCCGGCCGCCACGGCGTCGTTAGTGGTGTCGGATGGCTTGTGGGGGAAGGGAAGTCGCGATGGGCGCGTGGAGCGGTCGGCGGGGGCTGGTGGTGGGTCTGGCCGGTACGGCGTTGGTCGCCGTGCTTGGGCTGAGCGGGTGCACCTCGGGGGAATCCATCGCGGCGACCGGGACGGGCGGCGAGCGGCAGAGCACCGAGGCCCCGGCGAAGCCGCCCGCCAAGGTGACCGCCACGCCTGCCGCCAACACCAAGGACGCGAGCCCGGCCGGTCCGATCACGGTGGTCGTCGCCGACGGCACACTGGACACCGTCTCGCTGACCAACGCCGAAGGCAAGCAGGTCAAGGGAGAACTGGCGGCGGACAAGAAGACGTGGACGGTCGCCGAGCACCTCGGGTACGGCAAGACCTACACCTGGGCGGGCAGCGCGCTGGGCACCGACGGCAAGACCGTGCCGGTGTCCGGGACGTTCACCACCGTCAAGCCCAAGCGGACCGCCAAGGCGAGCCTCAACACCGGTGACGGGCAGACCTACGGGATCGCCATGCCGGTCGCGGTCGTGTTCGACGCGCCGGTGAAGGACAAGGCGGCCGTGCAGAAGGCCATGACGGTCACCACCACCCCGGAGAACGTCGGCGAGTGGGCGTGGCTGGACGACAACACCGCGCACTGGCGGCCCAAGGAGTACTGGCAGCCCGGCACCAAGGTCGAGGTGAAGGTCGGCATCTACGGCGTCGACCTCGGCGGCGGCACCTACGGCCGCGACGACGTGACCTCCTCCTTCAGCATCGGCCGCGCCCAGGTCGTCAAGGCCGACACCCAGACCCACCGCATGGTCGTCTACCGCGACGGCGCCGTCATCCACGACTTCCCGGCCTCGATGGGCCTGGAGTCCGACCCGGGCCGGGTCACCAAGAGCGGCACGCACGTGGTGATGAGCAAGCACGCCAGCTACGGCATGACCAACCCCAAGTACGGCTACACCAACGTCGTCGTCCCCTGGGCGGTCCGCGTCTCCAACAACGGCGAGTTCGTCCACGGCTACGCCCCCTCCATCCCGGACCAGGGCAAGCGCAACGTCTCCCACGGTTGCGTGAACCTCGCCCCCGCCAACGCCAAGCTCTACTACGACTCGGCCCTGGTCGGCGACCCGGTCGAGATCACCGGCTCCAACCAGCAACTGAGCAGGGCCGACGGCGACTACTACGACTGGGCCCTGACCTGGGACAAGTGGACCGCCATGTCCGCCATCGCGAACTGATCCGGCTCCGCGGAGGGGGTGGTCACCACGGTGACCACCCCCTCTGCGCGTTCCAGACTAGGTTGTCCGCCATGGACGACCCGGTTGCCGCTGGCCAACTGGTGGTCCGCGCCTCCGGAGCCGCGGCCGCCCTCATGGCGATCGAAGGACGATCCCGCCCGGACCCGCCGCAGATCCAGATCCTCCTGCGCGCCAACGTCCCCCGGATCCCGGAACAAGGCGTCGCCCTCTCCTTCGGCGAGTGCTCGATCCGCGTCCGCGGCGGCGTGGTCCTGGTAGCGGTGGCGACGGGCAAGCTGTCGGTGGGGATCGCGGAACTGCGGCCGCTGCTGTTCCAACCGGTGCCGTTGGACCGCGGCCTGCAGGCGCTGGTCGGGTCGTCCGTGGCGCACCTGATCGGCCTGCCCGAGGTGGACCCGCACGGGGCACGCTCGTACGTGCTGGGGCTCGCGGAACTGGTGCTGCGCGGCGCTTTGCGGACGGAGCTCGACCGGGCGGACGCTCTCGCGACGCGACGGCGGGCCGCTGTGGAGTACATCCGGGAGCACTTGGCTGATCCGGAGTTGGGGGCTGACCGGATCGCGGAGGCGCTGTTCGTGTCGCGGCGGCGGTTGTACCAGTTGTTTGATGATGGGGAGGGGGTTTCGGGGCGGATTCGGGCTATGCGGATCGAGCGGGCGCGGGAGCTGTTGGGGGATCCGGCGTTGGGGGTGCGGGGGATCGGGGAGATTTCTCGGCAGTGCGGGTTCGCGAATGCGGCGCACTTTTCGCGGACGTTTCGGAAGGTGGTGGGGGAGGCGCCTTCGGATTATCGGGAGCGGGTGTTGGGGTGACTAGCGGTTGTCCACAACGTGCTTGGTTGTCCACAGGCTCGTCTTGCTGCTCCCGGTTTGTCGGCGCGCCTCGGTAGGATGGGAATCGGGGGCTGCTGGGGTAGATGATCTTCGGCTCGCCTTCGGCATTGCGACACGGACCCGTCGTGGAGCGGAGTGCTCGATGGGGCCAGTCGGCTCGCGACCTGGACCCGTGGTGGAGCGGTGTGCTTGATGGGGCGCGGTCGGCTCGCCTTCGGCATCGCGCTGGATCTGCGGTGGTGCGGTGTGCTCGATGGGGCGAACTTGGTTTGCGCGGGGCCCCTGCGCCACCCGTGGCAGGACCGCAAAAGCCGGGGCCGAAAAGCATGGCCCTGCAGCGAGGCAAGGCTACGGGCACCGCCACCCCACACAAACCAAGTCCGCCCCATCGAGCATTTAGGTGGGCGGCTTCCGAGTGTCCAGTGGCCGGGTTGGGTGGTCGGAGTCGGGTGGTTGGGGTGGCACCGGAAGTTCCGAGTGTCCAGCCAGCGAAACCGAGGGCTAGTCGAACTCTATTGTGGTGATCAATTGGCCTAGGAGGCTGGCCAGTTCCCACCAACCCCTGCCGGTTGGGGAGTGGAGGGTGAAGATGGCGGCTCGGCGGGTGGTGGGGTTGAGGACCACGGCTTGGAGTTGGCAGCCGGGGGTGGTGGTTATTCGTTCGGCTATTACTACGGGGTAGCCGGTTTCGGTGCGGGAGTGGGTGATGTCGGTGATGTCGCCCTGGGAGAGGTGGGTGTGGAGGTCTGCCGGGGTGTGTGGGGTGGTTGTCACCACGGCGGTGAGGAGGGCCGGGTCTGCCGAGGGGTGGGTTACGGCTGCCACCAGACCTGCGCCGCTGGCGTGGGCCAGGTCGGCGGCTTCTTGGGCGGAGTGGGCGAGGCCGGGGTCGTGGTGGGCGTCGGGGCCTCGGGTGGCTGTGATGAGCGCGAGCAGGTCGGCCGCGGTGTGGGTGGGGGAGTCGAGATTTACCGGGGTGATTCCCTCGACGGCCGCTAGCTTCACCGGGGGAGCTCGGGGATGGTGATCGTGGCGCCCGTTCTCGGCGGTGCGGCCAGGGCTGCGGTGAACGCGGCCATGGCCGACGGGCGGGGGGTGGGGGTGGTGGGGGCTGTGACCAGGGTGGCCATCGCCGCGGTGGTGGTGGACATGCGGTGGAGCAGGTCGGCGATGGTCTTCATGGGCACCGGGGCCTCGTTCGGGTTGCCACGCAGGGAATCCAGCTCGTCGGCGACGGTGTTGGCGGCGTGTTCGTGGTCGGTCGCCAGGGTGCGGGCCTCGCGCAGCACCGCCTCCAGCCTGTCCCGCAGGTCGGTCAGCGCCGCCTCCGCCGCCGCGTGTTGGGCTGCGGCGTGCGGTGAGCGGGTGAAGTCGACTTCGTCGCGCCAGCGGTCGACGTCGTCGGTGGTGTCGGCGATGCGGCGGCGCAGGGCGGTGGCGTCGCGGTCGAGGCGGTCGGCGGTGGACCGGTTGACGGCGATGGTGCGGGCCCATCCACTGAGGACAGTCGCGGCCCGGCGCAGCTCGACTTCTCGGCCGGGCGCCAAGCGCCGCAGGTGATCCGCGAACCCCTCGGCCGCTTCCCCAGTCCACCCGGAGACCAGTTCACGACTGCGCGACACCGCGAAGTCCGCTTCCACCAAGGCATCCGCGGCAGCGGTGTACCCACGCGCGAGGTCCGCCACGGCGTCCGCGTCCCCCGACGCCGGGTCGAACCCGAGCCCCGGGTAACTCACCCGAGCCGCCGGGCAGCGTCGGAATCCGCGTCCAGGTATCCGTCCCGAGCAGCCGTGACAGCAGCAGCCGCGCCCTCCAGACCAGCGTTGAGCGAGGTCAGCACCGCACGCGTGTCCGCGGTGAAAGCGGCCACAGCCGAGTTCACCCTGCCCGGACCCGCGTCGACCTCGGCCAACCCGAACTCTGCAACGGCTGATCGGAGAACCGTTGCCGCAGCGGCCAAATCGGCCGGGTCGACGGTGTAACCGGTCATGCGCCGAAGACGGGTGGGTACGCGGGTGGGAGGTCGTCGAACAGGTCCAGACCCTCGATGTACCGGCTCTTGTGCTCGGTGTCGTCCTCGCCGGGAGCGCCCGCACCACCCATGCCCGGGTACATGCCCCCGGCACCACCCGAGGCACCGGCGCGACCAGCGGCACCCTCGGCGAACCCGCCGCCCGCACGTCCAGCGATCCCGCCCGCCCCGGACAACGCTCCACCACGCGGCGTTGCCTCACTGCCGGTACGAGCCCCGAAGCCGGGACCGAAAGCACCGCCACCGCTCTGACCAGCCCCATAAGAACCGTGAGGACCGGAAGGGCCGTAGGTGGATGTCCCCCCAGCAGGCGGGTTCGTGACCCCGGTGGGATACGAGGCGACCTCGGTGCCGTTCTTGTTGCCCGGCGCAGGAGGCTCGGGCTCCGGCGTGGTCTTGGGCGGCACAGGCACAGGCACAGGCGGCTGAGCGGGCGGCCAGGTCTTGTGCTCCGGCATCGGTGTGTAGGTCACCGTCGGCACCTGGTCTGGACCTGCGGGCCGAGGCGCGGGCGCGGTGGCCGTGTAGTCGGGCAGCGCGGCGCGGACGTCGTGGCTCTCGGTGGCGAAGGTCTTCATCACCTGGACGGCTTTGGCCCGCGCCTCGGCGTGCGCCGCCGCGTTGGGCTGGTGGTCGTCGGTGAGGTTCTTGAGCAGGACGGCGTCGCTGGGGTCGCGGTCGACGCGGACGTCGTAGCCCGCCTCGAAATGCCGCTCGGCGTAGTAGAACACCGGCTCCGGCATGTGCTTCTGGGCGCCGACAACGGCTTCGGCGAAGTTGGACAGACCCTCACCGATGCGGTCGGTGGTGTGCGCGGCCTCGCCCGCCCACTGGGTGAGCCGCGTGTTGGACTCCCCCGCGCTCTTCGCGGCCGGACCGCGCCAGGTGCTCAGCAGCCCCTGCAGGATGTTCTGGACCTGCCCGGTGGTGCCCGCGATCTCCTTCGACAGCTCCGACCACTGCCGCGCCCGCTCGGCGAGCTTGCCGGGCTGCGCCTTCATGACCATGTCGTAGAGCGTCGCGTGGTCGTAGTGCTCCCAGTTGATCTGGCGCAGGTCGTCGAGTTCCTTGTTGTGCTTGCGGCCCCGCTTGTGCTCGGCCGCCTCGCGGCGCTGGGCCGCGGTCGGCTTGTGCACGTCGGAGTACGCGCGGTGACCGGACATCAGTGAGCACCCCCGGCGTGGCGGATCGCGGTTTCGGCGTGTTCGTCGACGCTGCGGTAGGCGACCAGGCTCGCCCGGATGGTGGCCCGCACCTCGGCCAACTCCTCGATGTAGTGCGACAGCACCGCGCGCACGCCGTCGGTGGTGTCGGCGCGGCCGAGGAACGAGCGCGACATCGCGGCGGCGACCGGACCGGCGCCCGCGGCGAGCGGGTCGCCCAACTCGTGTGCGGCGTCGCGCTGGCGGATCAGGTCGTCGTGCAGTTCGGCGAGCTCGCGCTCGGCCCGCTCGAGCGCGGCGTAGTCGACCTCGACCACGTCGCCACCGCCGGTGACGGTGAAGTCACCGCGCGGACCGGCGACCACGTCCGGCACCGACTCGACCAGCCCCACCAGCTTGCGCTCGGCGCGCAGCGCCTCGGCCTCGCGCGCGTTGTGCACCCACGTCATCTTCTCCACCCGCCCTTTCCCGAGCCCAGCGTGACCGATCGCGTTCCCGCGTTCCACCCCCACCCCTCCCGAGTGCACAACTGGGCACGTCCAGCGCGCACACGGGCAACCAGCGCAGGTGGAAAAGCGACGCTACCCTCCCCGGGTGAGTGAATTAGACACGAAACCGGTCCGGCGGGCGGTGGCCGCTTCGGCGATGGGCAACTGCATCGAGTGGTACGACTTCGGCGTCTTCGGGTTCATGCCCGCCGTGCTCGGCGCGGTGTTCTTCGACGCGGCGACGCCGACGGAGAACGTGCTGGGGACCTTCGCGGTGCTGGCGGTGGCCTTCGTGGCCCGGCCGTTCGGCGGGTTCGTGTTCGGTCCGCTCGGTGACCGCATCGGCCGCCAGCGGGTGCTGGCCACGACGATCGTGCTGATGTCCGGGTCGACGTTCGCGATCGGACTGTTCCCCTCGTACCAGAGCGCCGGTGTGCTGACCCCCATCCTGGTCTTGCTCGCCCGGCTCGTCCAGGGCTTCTCGGCGGGCGGTGAGTACGGCGGCGCGGCCACGTTCATCGCCGAATACGCCCCTGACCGGCGGCGGGGCTTCCTGGGCAGCTGGCTGGAGTTCGGCTCGCTCGGCGGATACCTGCTCGGCGCGGGCGTGGTCACCACGACCACGGTCGTCCTCGGCGAGGCCGCGATGGCGGACTGGGGCTGGCGCGTGCCGTTCCTGATCGCCGGTCCACTCGGGCTGGTCGGGCTGTACCTGCGCACCCGCCTGGAGGACACGCCGCTGTTCACCGAACTGGCCGCGGAGCAGAAGGTGGAGGCGTCCCCGCTCAAGACCGTCCTGCGCACCCAGTGGCGGCCGATCCTGCACCTCATCGGCTACATCGTCCTGCTCAACATCGCCGACTACACCGTGCTGACCTACATGGAGAGCCACCTGACGAACACCCTGGGGCTCACCGGCAGCACCCCGCTGCTGGTGATCATCGCGGTGATCGTCGGGATGATGGCGCTGGTGGGCCCGGTGGGCGCGCTGACCGACCGGGTCGGCCGCAAACCGTTCCTCTACGCGGCCTGCGCGGGTTTCCTCGTGCTGCCGATCCCGGCGTTCACGTTGATGGACCAGGGCAGCACGGTCGCACTGGTCTTCGGCCTGGCACTGGTCGCGCTGCCCCTGACGTTCCTGCTGGCCACCATCCCCTCGGTCCTGCCCGCGATGTTCCCCACCGAGGTCCGCTACGGCGCGTTCGCCATCGGCTACAACCTGTCGACCGCCCTGTTCGCCGGAACCGCGCCCTACATCGTCACGAAACTGGTCGACACCACCGGCGACGACCTGGTCCCGGCCTACTACCTGATGGGCGCCGCGCTCATCGCGGCCATCCCGATCCACCTCCTCCCGGAGACAGCGGGCAAGTCGTTGCGCGAGGTCAAAGCCCCAGTCGGCTGAGCGGGGGCGTGTGCGCGACCACAGTGGTGCCGGTGCTTACTCTTCGGTAATGAGCCGTACCGCTGAGGCCTGGCCGCCGGTTGAGACCGAGTTGCCGGGGCGCCACGAGGACACGCCCGCGCCGGGGACCGAGCTGCCGCCGCACTACGCGTACTGCTTCGGCTGCGGCGACCGGCAGGAGGACGGGCTGCACCTGCGGGCGCAGGTCGGGGAGGGGCACCACATCCGCTCCCGGTTCACCGTGACCGAGGCGCACCAGGGCGCGCCGGGGTTGGCGCACGGGGGCCTGCTGGCGTGCGCGTTCGACGAGGCGTTGGGCACGACGGTGGGGCACCTGTTGCGCAGGCCCGCGGTGACGGGACGGTTGGAGACCGACTTCGTGCGGCCGGTGCCGATCGGGACGACGCTGGTGATCGACGCGCACTTGGACGGCGTGGCCGGGCGGAAGGTGTACGTCAGCGCTGAGGGGCGCATCGACGCGGAGGACGGGCCGGTGGCGGTTCGGGCGCGGGCGCTGTTCGTGCTGGTGGAGATCAAGCACTTCATCGACAACGGGCGGGCGGAGGACCTGCGCGCGGTCGCGGCCGACCCCAGCCTCCTCGGCTCCCGCCCGGTGGAGCTCAATCCGTAGGCTTGGCCCATGTTCATGGCAGTGGTGGGTCTCGGCGTGCTCGCCCTGCACCTGTACCTGTGGAAGCGGCTGGTCCGGGACACGACGAGATCCCCGCGGGTCAGGCGGGTCGGCACGGTCGTGCTGGCGGTGTTGGCGGTGCTCGCGGTCGCGGCCCTGGTCTTACCCCGGTTCGTGGGGGTGCGGATCGCCGAGTGGTTCGCCTGGCCCGGGTACCTGTGGCTGGCGGTGTTCTTCTACCTGCTGCTGACCCTGGCCGTGCTGGAACTGCCCCGGATGGCGCTGCGGTACTGGACCCGCCCGTCCGGTGAGACCGACGAGAGCAGGCGGCTCTTCTTGGCGCGCGCGGCAGGCGTGGTCGCGGGGGCGACGGCGGCCAGCGTGGTCGGTGCCGGTGCGGTGTCGGCGCTCGGGCCCCCCGCGGTGAAGCGGGTGGCGGTGCCGATCGGCGGGTTGCCGTCGGGTCTGCGCGGTCTGCGGATCGCGGTGGTCAGCGACATCCACCTCGGACCGCTGCTCGGCCGCGCGCACACCGAGCGGATCGTGCGGATGCTCAACGAGACCCAGCCGGACCTGGTCGCCATGGTCGGCGACCTCGCGGACGGGACGGTCGCCGAACTCGGCCACGCCGCCGCGCCGCTGGGCGACCTGGTGGCGCCAACCTACTTCGTCACGACCAATTTACAGATGTCCATACCTTCTCACAACCGGCTTGACCTGCGGATACTCAATGGCAGCGGCCACATCCGCCCTCCGGCGCGCAGTCGGCAGGTGCACGTGCACACGCACGGGATCGCCGTAGCCACACGGCGCTACCCTGGTGGGGGAACGTCCACATCAAAGGTGGTGCAGCGCCATGACGACCGACCCCACCATGCACACAGGTGCCCGGATCAAGTACTTCCGCGAACGCGTAGGCATGAGCCGCGCGGTTCTCGGGGGCCTGGTCGACAAATCGGCCGAGTGGGTCAAGGCCGTGGAGACCGGACGTCTACACACGCCCAAAGTCTCACTGCTCTTTGACATCGCGCGCGCCCTGGGCGTCGAGGATCTAGCGGACCTAACGGGCAACGTCAATATCCCGATCGCGTCGTTTGGTGGCCCGGCGCATACAGCGCTCAGTGAGGTACGCACGGCGCTTACTAGCTACCACCTTCCCCTCTCTGGGACTGCCGCCGCCGACGTCGATCACCTCGCTATGCGGCTCCACCATGCTTGGCACGTTAGGCACACGTCGCCCGACCATCGGACCCAGCTCGGGGTGCTGCTGCCGGGCCTGATCCGGGATGCTCAACAGGCGGTCCGGCAAGCACAACCTGATCGTCGCCGTGGTGTACGGCGTGTCCTTGCCGAGGTGTATCAACTCGCCGACTTCTACGTGGCCTACCAGCCTGCGCCCGAGCTGCTTTGGATGGTCGCGGACCGCGCACTGAGTGAAGGCCAGGAAGCGGACGACCCGTACACCTTTGGAGGCGGAGCTTGGGCGATGGTCCAAGCTCTCCGAGATGGTGCCCGCTGGGATGAGGCCGTGGACGTGGCAACCACTGCTATCGAGCAGCTCACGCCACATCTTGAACACGGCCCCGCGGACTGGACAGGAATGGTCGGCGCGCTGGAGGCAGAGCTTGCCTACGTCTATGCCAGGCGCGGGCGCGCCGGGCTCGCCTTGAGGCATCTGGACCGAGCCCAAGAGGTCGCTCAACGGCTCGGAGGGGGTTATCGGCACACGCAGTCCTCGTTCTCGCAGCCTGTGATGGCTGCTCACGCCACTACTGTCGCCGTGGAGCTGCGCCGCGCAGGGGAAGCCATCCAGGCAGCCCGTCAAGTAGATCCTGACATGATCATCAGTGTTCCCCGCCGCGCACGGCACTTGATCGAGATCGCGAGGGCTCATCATCACACTGGCGATCTACACGCCGTGTACGCCTTGCTGGACAAGAGCTTCCGCACAGCACCGGAGACACTCCGCTACAACGGCTTCGGCCGGAGCATGTTGGTAGACCTGTTGAGTGGCCCTCCGGCGGGACTCAGGAGCGATGTTCAGCGTCTGGCGAGCGAGGTCGGGCTCGTAGCCGCTTAGCCCAATCGGGTGAGGGTACATTTTGTACCCCTTGCCTCGTGATCGGTACCTAGCGTCGGACCTGACCCGACCCGGAGGTACCGAGTGCAGGACCGATCACGAAAATCAGACACGACCAGCGACTGTCAACAGGGGACAATTGGTCACGCCGAGACGTTTCTAGGGCGCCCGTCGGCCCGCTGCCGCAACTGGCGAGCCTTGCCGAGTTCAACCCGGGAGCACTCGTGACCCCGGGCGTGACGCACTGGTGGGACTACCTAGGGGACAACCTCGGTTTTCTACTGGTCATCGGCGGTCTACCCGCGCTTTGCTTCGTAGTACGCCCTGCGCGTCGGTTTGAGCCAAAGATCAAGGGCGCGGAGACGCCCACCGTGGTTTTGCCTGCGGTCACGACTCGCCCGAAATCGACGGAGCAGGTCCCACCACGCGGAGGGTCGTACGGTGCGGCAGCTTGACCCCCAGTTTGCTTTCGACCGTGACGAGATCGAGGAAGTCGACTACCTACTCCGTTGGGCGTGGCTCTCGCGGGACTGGTGGTTCTACTTCATGGGGACGGCTCCCGATGCGATCGCATTGGTGCGGCGCTGGCCCATTGGTGTCGCCGATGTGTTGATCCTATGGTCGCACGCCAACGTATCGGCGTACCGAATGATCTATCGCAACGTTAACGGAGGTGAGGTAAACCCACTTCATCCAACCAAGTTGATCTCACGTTGGATATCTAACAAGCCTTGGGAACTGATCAGATTCATGGTCGAGCAGATTCCTCCAATCCAGGTTGAACTTGACTCGATTGAGGCCAGTGAAGGATTTCGATTGCCCAAGGATGCGGAGTTCTTCATCTATCCCCCGGGACAGCGGAAACTTATCCCATTCCCCAGGGCGACCGCCTTCTCCTCCGACCTGTGGACTTCCTCGAATGGATCATGTCAATGAGGGACCTGGGGGTTCGACAAGAGATCGACGTGCTTCTAGACGGACTACTGCAAGGTGAGTTGGACAACGTTCTGCGCTTTGTTCGTGCTCTACACGACACCAAGCCCACAACACCCGAAAGCCCAGCGCGACCTACCCCGCACAGGCCGCGCGAGGACAGCAACGTGGTGCCGTTGCGCGGGCGCCCGATTGACCTGTTCACACCGCAGACAGATACGGATTAGCCACCCTTCTGCCGTCTGCAATCACCAATGAGACCTGCGCAACCCGAACCTCCCCCTTGGGTTGCGGCAACCCCAGGAGAAAGGAGGAAAAACGACTGTCTAACCCTTCCGCTGAACATTCGACCGGGGTGTCGCCAATGCGGCGCCCCGGTCGCCTCGCACGGGGAGCTATTCATTGATTCGGACCCAACCGCCATTGGGAAGTGCGACCGCCGATCTCCAAAGAGAGCTAGAGAAGCGCGGGTGGGAGCACTGCGCCGACGGCGAGGAATGGATTCAGTTCTTATTCGCAGGCTCATTTGGCGGTGTTGACCGCGCCCGACGCATCGAGCTGTCCGAACTTGGTCTAGAGACTCTGGACTGCACTGTTCGCATCGAAGAATCGGCCCTGGTAGCGGACTACCATCTGGCAGGGGTTGAGGGCGGCTGCTACTGGCATCAACGAAAGCAGATAATCAAGCGAACCATACGGAGGGGCATTCCTTCCGATCTGATGTTCTATGAGGAGCAAGCCCGCGCAGCGGCTACGCCCGAACTTGCAATGTGTCTCCTCTTTGGCGCATGCAGTCGGCGGGAAATTGCCCCTGAGTGACAAGTAGTGGAGATAGGCATAAATGATCCCCGATGTCGCCCGTCGGTGGCGCCATATAAGGTGGCGCGGTGTCTATTGAAGATGAGGCGCATAAACTCGATGCCATCGCCGAGAGACTGGAGGCCCTGTCGCGCCAATTCGCCAGTCAGATGAATGCCTGGCTAAGCGAGACGGACGCGGCCCTCTTAGAGATCCTCGGCTACGGTCTACGCTACGCAGGTTTCGGCGGGCTGCTAGGGGCTGCGAGAGGCAGGACTGAGGAGTTATGCGAAGCCCTAAGAGAGTCCGCGGCGGCCACATCGCGCGCAGCCGCCTATCACGGCCGGAGGAACAGTGGCAATGGGGAGTCCTCGGCATCGGCAGGTCGGTCGGTGCCCGACACGCCTTCCTCGGCTCCAGGGTCGGGCTCGACGTCCAGCGAACCAGGCGGGAATCAAAACGGCGACGCTCCAGAGGCGGCGCCTACCAACACGGGACCTGCCACATTCGGTAGTTCAACCTCCACCAATTACCGAAAGACATTCTTTGATGAGCACCCCGGACTAAAGGGCCAGGTATGGGTGCACCATGCCGTTGAACGTCAGTCGGCAGACATCTACCCGAACGCAGGACTCACGGACGCCGAGATCCACTCTTTACAGAACTTGCGAGGCATCCCGAAGGGCGAAACGAACAATACCGTGCATCTCAGCAAGCTTCGGAAGGCGTGGAACCGCTTCTACGACGAGAATCCAAACGCCACCAAGCAAGACTTGCTCGACTTTGCGACGAAGATGGATGACAAGTATGGCGACCAATTCAAACCTCGGGTACGGTGACGACGTGAGCAGCTTCTATCTATTGGACCCCGAGGTCGCGGGTGAACTCGGCCCACACTCTGTGGTGGACCGAAGCGTACGGCCTGCCGTAGCAAGCAAGGTTGAGTACGCCTTTAGCGAGTGGGTGGGCGATGAGCTGATCACCGCCACACCCGCATTCCTGGTCACCGGAGATCTCGCGGATACACTTCTGCGGTCGAATCTGACCGGATTCGAGATCAGGGAAGCGACCATCACACTTTCCGAGGAGGGCGAGGAGATGATCGGCGACCTATCCAGTCTCCCGCCGTTCAAGTGGCTTGCCATCACTGGCGTAGGTGGTCAAGAAGATTTCGGCCTGGTGTATCCCACGCGCCTTGTCGTGTCGTCCGCCGCAATGGATCTTCTAAACACGCGCCAGTTGCCTCGTTGCGACGTTGCACCATATCGACCAGCGGTCGAGTGAGGCGGACCCAAGGTCACTGGATATGACGAAGGGACCCCGCCGTGTGGCGAGGTCCCCCGCGTCAAGGTCGGAACCGGCGTAGTAGTCCGTCCCCGCTCGACTGGGTTGGACGGTAGCACGGGGAACGTGGGCGGGATGATCTCGCGGGAGTGTTCACCTTGTGGTGTGCACTCCAAACGCCGGGGGTCGTAGGGCGGCACGGGCGGTAAACGGAAAAGGCCGGTCACCTGGTGGTGACCGGCCTGTTTGTTGTTGGTGGTTCAGCGGGCGCCGCGTGCGTACAGCTCGATCCAGACTCGGGAGCCCGCGACCATGTGGGGGCGCAGTTGGGCGAGCGCGGCGTTGAGCTCGGGGAGGCGCTCGGAGGCGGGGTGGCTGACGTAGACGTCCCCGATGCGGACGTCCGGGTGGTGCAGCTCGGCGAGGTTGTCGAGGCGGTAGGGGTGGGCGTGTTCCTGCCGGGGCCGGGTGCGGTGGGCGTCCTCGGTGTCGGTGACGAGCACGATCGAGGTGCCGGTGGGGTGCGGTGCGGGGACGGCGGTGTATCCGGCGGCGGTGAGGGTGCGGACGGCGTCGGCGACGGCCTCGACGGTCGGGCCGTGGTCGGTGGGGTGCGGGTGCATGGCGGTGGTTCCTGTCGGTCAGGTGCCGGTGCGGACCCATTCGGCGACGGCGACCAGGTCAACGTCTGGGCGGTCGAGCGCGGCGTGGGTGAGGGCGAGGGCGGTGGCGCGGTCGACCATGGGGGCGTAGGGCGTGGTGGCCGTGTCGGGGTCGTCGCGGGTGGTGTCGGCGGTGTCGGCGGCGGTGTCGAGGTGTTCGGCGAGTCGGCGGACGCCTGCGGTGGTGAACGCGATGGCGTGGCCATTCTCGGTGCCGTCCGTGTCCAAAACCGAGACGACGAAGTCGCCGCGTGCGCGGAGGAACGCCTCGACCCGGTGGCGGCTCTGGTAGTCGCCGTGGTCGGCGGCCTCGGCCTGCACGGTCCGCAGGGCGTTCGCGACGTCGCGGGCCTGCGTGGGGGTGAGGTCGAGTTCGACGCTGGATCGGCCGTTGGGTGAGGTGATGGTGACGACGAGCAGAACGAGGTGGCGGACGGTGCCGACGGCGAGGTGGTCGGTCGGGGTGTCCCGGCAGCGGTGGATGTGCACGCGGCCCCTTTCGGTCAGTGGGTGTGGTCGATGCCCAGCTCTGCGGCGGCGGCGCTGAGCTTGCGCAGTGCCGAGGAGTAGAGGCGGCGGACGTGTCGGGGGGAGATGCCGAGGTCCGCGGCTGCCTCGGCTTGGGTGCGGACGGGGCCGTCCTCGCCGGTCACGGCCGCGAGGACGTCGCGTTCGGGCCGGGTGAGGTCGGCGGCCCCGCGCAGGCGGGTGACGTCCTCGCGGACGGTCACGCGGGTGAGCGCCTCGGCGGCGGCCCGGTCCTCGGTGACCTCGTGCAAGGACACCTCGCCCGGTTCCTCGGCGTGCCACGGCACCGGGACCGCGAACATCGCCGCATGGATCTCCCAGAAGTAGCGCAGGGACCAACCGAAGCGGTTCTGTGCGTAGGTCACTGCGGCGAGGACGTCGTATTCGCTGTCGCGGTTCAAGGTCGCGGTGAGCGCTTCGCGCATCTGCCGTTTGCGTCGGCCGGGAATGCTGGGTGAACCGACTCGGTGGGTGTCGACCAGGTCGAGCAGAAAGCGCCGCACGTCGCGCCCCAGATAGGGACCCACTTCCCCGCCGAATCGGGCCGAGATCGCGCCGGACCGGGCGTCGGTGAGCAGCTTGACCGCGCCTTCCTGGTGGAGGTCGTCGCGCCCGTAGGCCGAGTCCGCGGGGAGTCGACCGGCGACCCGGTCCAGGTCTGCGGCCACCCGCACGTAGAGGGGTTCCTCGGCGCTGGGGTCGGCAACCTCGACGTCTTCGACCAGTTCCCGCGTGGTGCGCCGGTCGGCGAACGCCAGCGCGGCGGCGGAGCTGCCCGCCAGCCGGGCCAGGTGACCGGGCAGTGAGGTCGAGCGCAGATGAGGCGGACGACCCTCACCCACTCGGCCGCGCAGAACGTCCGCGAATGCTCCCGCGGACAGGTCGACAGACACGTGGAACCCCCAGGTTTCAGGCCGGGACCCCGAGAAGGGGAACCGGTCGGATGGCGACCCTAAGTGATGCTCAAGCTCGTGCAAATGCCGTTCTGCAGAACGGTCGCTGATCATGAAACGGCAGGTCAGAGACGTTCCGTAGCGGCGACGTGATCGGATTTCACGTCTGACCAGCCCGGTTGTTTACCGATCAACGAACGACGGACCGTGATCATCTGTGCGCTCGGTGACCGTTAGGGGGTCGGCGCGGCCGATGTTGTGACCACTCACACCATCGAACACGTGTTCGATCGCGATTGGTCTAGTCCTAGGGCCGGTTCGGGGTGGCGTCGAGGGTGTCGAGCGCGCCGTTGGCGGAGCGGACGGCGGTCTCGGCGTGCAGGGTGGCTTGGATGATCGCGGCCCGGGTGGTGGCGATGCCGGGGGTGACGCCGAGGTCCTCGCGGGCGAGGGCGATGTCCTCCACGGGGCGGCGGACCCCGCCCACGAGGAGGGGCGGGACACGCGTGGGGGTGGTGTCGGCGAGTTCGTCGACCATCGGGGCCAGCGCGGTCAACCGGTCCACGGCGGCGAGCAGCCGTCCCACGTTGTCGGTGCAGGATGCGGTGCGCATACTCATTCCCAGGGGTTCCTTTCGGAATCGGCTAATGCGATCAGCTCGTAAGAGCGCTGTAGGTAGGCAATGGCGGTATGGAACAGGTCGATGGACTCACGGAATTGCCCCAATCCGGAATTGCATTCGTTGCAGAGCAGCCCACGGACGATGTCTGCGGAGTGGCAGTGGTCGACCATCAGGCCGAGGGGGAGCCGGTCCTCGTGGCGGTTGCAGATCGCGCACCGGTAGCGCTGTTCGGCGCGCATCCGGTCGACCTGGTCGGCGGTGATGCCGTACCGGTGCAGGTAGCGGCGGTCCCGGGTGCGGTCGCGGTTGGCGCGGTGGCGGGCGGTGGAGGCCGCTCGGCAGCAGCTGCTGCACGCGGAGCGCCGACCGTCCCGGCTGTCGGGGCGGTGGTAGTACTCGGCGAGGGGCTTCTCCTCGGCGCACCGGGTGCAGGTCTTCACCTCCACGCTGCCCACCGTTCCCGCTGGCCGGTCCGCGTCTCGGTGTCGAGTTGCGCCAGGCGGGCGGGCAGCCAGCCGCCGAGGGTGCGTTTGCCCTTGGTCAGGTTGCACGTGCGGCAGGCCGGGGCGAGGTTCCACGGCGCGTCGTCGCCCCCGGCAGCCAGCGGCCACACGTGGTCGATGTGGTCGGCGCGGGCTCCGCAGTAGGCGCACCGGTCGCGGTAGAGCCTGCGCAGGAACGGCACGTCGTAGGCGAGCATGTACGCCCCGCGCGCGGCGGCCCGCACGGTGTTGCCCCGGCCGCGCTGCCGATCCCGGGCCGAGGGGAACGCCCGGTGCGCCTGGTCGAACTCGGCGAAGTAGCGCCCGGCCTGTCCGGCCAGCGCGGCGAGGCAGGCGAGCACGTCGGCCACGGTGTCGGTGTCGGTCGTCGGCGCGTCCGGGTCGGGTTGTGGTGTGCACCCCAACTCCAGTTCGGTGACCGCGCGCAGGGCGATGTGGTGCGCCTCGGCCCGCTGGGCCACCGGCCCGGTCGCGTCGTACTCGGCGGCCAGGCGGGCGAGTTCGTCGCGGCGGCGGCCCTTGAACGTCTCGGTGGCGTGGCGGCGGCACAGCCACGTCTTGCGTGGCCACGCCAGCAGGTACGGGCGGGCGCCACCCTCGCCACAGCGCACACAGGTTCTAGTCGGCATGGGCGTGCTCCGATTCCGTGAGGAAGGCGGCCACGGCGAGGACGGCGTCCACCCGGTCGCGCAGGGACGGGCCGGACTCGAACGCGCCCCGGCCGGTGCCGGTGGGGGTGGGTGAGAGGCGGGTGACGGTCTCCTCGGCGACCGCCAACGCATCTTGGCGGGTCATTGGGGCTCCACCGACCCGGCCGCGGATTCCGGCACCGGGCGGCGGTCGGCGGGCTCGGCCGGGAAGCGGTCGCGCAGGTGCGCGCACCAGTCGGCGAGGGCGTCCCAGTCGATGCGGGCGCGCGGCGGCGGCCCGGCCGGGACCCGGGAGCCCGGTGGGGTGAAGTGGCGTACGGCCATGGGAGGGCCTCCTCGGTGGGGTCAGGCGGCGCGGACGGCGGTTGAGGCGACGGTGCGGTGTTCGCCGTCGCGGTAGAGCGAGCCCCAGGACCGGCCCCCGAGGGTCAGTTCGGTGGCGAGCGGGACCCCGAAGAAGTCCGGGACGTGCATGGCGCGGGCGATGGCCCGGCCGATCTCCTCGGCGTCGGTCTCGGGCGCGACGAACACCACCTCGTCGTGCACGGGCAACCGGAGCCAGTCGGTGAGCCCGGCCTCGTCCAGCCGGAGCAGCGCCTCGGCGAGCACGTCGCGCGCGGACGACTGGACCACGTAGTTGGTCGCGGCGTAGAGCCTTCGGCGGTCCAGTGGCAGCCGCCGCCCGGCCGGGGTGATGACCTGGGTGGGTCCCCACTCCGCGCGCCGAATCAGTCGGGAGGAGTAGCGGCGAATCCCGGTGTACACGCGGTCGTACTCGCGGATCGCGTGTACCACTTGGGACAGTGGTGCGCCGGTGGTCCTCGACAGCGTGTCCGGTCCTCCTCCGTAGACCTTCCCGAACCCGATTCCCTTGCACACCTTGCGATGCGTCGCGGTGTAGCCGTCCCCGTAGATCAGTCGGGCGGTAAACCCGTGCAGGTCCTCACCCGCGTGGATCGCCTCCACCATCCGGTGGTCCTGGGCCAGTGCGGCCAGTACGCGCAGCTCCACCGCCTGGTAGTCCACGGCTCCGACCACGTGACCGGGTTCGGCGATGAGCGCTTCACGGATGGTCGAGTCCCCGGAGGGAAGCTGTTGCAGGGGCGGGGCGGAGATGGACATGCGCGCGGTGCGGGCCTTCAACGACGCGATGACCGGGTGGATGCGGTCGGTGCCGTCGCGGTGGGCGAGCATGGACTCCGCGTAGGTGGTGAACCACTTCCCGGCCCGTTTCGCTCGCAACACCGCGTCCGCCAACGGGTTCGGCGTGCGCGCGCCGATGCGTTCCCACTCCCTGTCCAAGTCCGCCAACGGTTTCAGGACTTCCTTGTCCACCTTGTAGGCGCCGCTGTCGGTGGTCTCCGTCAGCCGCTCCCCCATGCCCACGAGCGCGTCCGCCACCTGCGCGGTCGAGTTCACCGACCGGACCCCGTAGCGCGCGGCCACCCCGGACCACCGGTGGGCCTCGGTCCCCAACCGGTCGGCGAGGCGCTCGGTGTAGTCGACGTCAAGGAGGAATCCGCGGGCCTGCATTCGCGCGCACACCAGTGCCACCGCGTGCTCGAACTCGACCAACTGTTCCCAGCCGCCCGCCGCCACCGCAGGGGTGAGGACCTCCTCCAGGCGCGCGGTCAGGATCACGTCCATACCGGCGTAGAGCCGGTACTCCTCGTCCCACAGGTCGACCGTGCGGAAGACCTCGGCCTTGGTGACCCCGAGCCGGGCCGCCATCGCGGCCATGGACCCCTTGATCGTCGCGGCCACCTCGACGTCGATGTGCCGGGCGGTCAGCGCCTCCAGGCCGTGGCCGATGCCGCCCGGGTCGTCGGGGCCGCGAGGGTCGACCAGGTGGGCCAGGATTCGGGTGTCGGTCAGCCGTGGCCACAGCCGATCGAGGGCGATCCCGGGGACGTGGGTGGCGGCCACGGTCGCGTCGAACGTGGCCGAGTGCGCCACCAGCCGGGGAAGGTGCGTCAGCGCGCGGGCGCACGCGTCCAACGCCCCGCGGATTCCGCCCTGGGGATCGACCGGCAGCACCCACGCCTGCGAGCGGGTGCCGAACTGTGCCAGTCGCAGACGCGCGGTTGTGGTGTGCACATCAAGACCGGTGGTCTCGGTGTCGAACGCCACCGGCCCGGCCGCGTGGTCGCGACACCACCCGAGGAACTCGCCGATGTCGGCGCCGGTCTCGACGGTACGGATGTGCACGGGCTCCCCCGCGACGGTGTGGCGCTGGTGGCGCATCGCCTGTCCCCCTTCGGTGTTCGAGTACGCGAAAGGGCCGGACCCCGTGGTGGGGTCCGGCCGGTGACGCGGTGGTGGGCTACTCGCCCGGTCGGGCGCGGCGGATACCGAGCAACGTCTTGCCCTGCTTGGTGCGAGTGGCAGCGACGCGGCGGGATTCCAGGTGCCGCAACAAGGTCCGGTTCCCCCACTTGGCGACCTGCTCGACCTGCTCGGCGTCGCGCCAGTCCTCGAACGCGGCGAACGCGTCCTTGAGCAGGATGGACCCGGACGGGTCGGGAACCAGGACACCCGGGAGGTAGCCGTCCAACAGATCCGACTGTTGCCGGTACTCGGCGACCGCGCTCGACACCGTGTCCGGATCGGCCAGGCCCCCCGTGTACCACTCGGTCGCGCCGCGCACCGCCCACGCGGCGATGCCCGTTGCCTCCTCGGCGAGCTTGCGCGAGAGCAGCGGGTCCCGTTCCCCCGGACCGAACGAACGCCGGAACGGGATCAACCGAGTGCGGCGCCAGAACCCGTCATCCTGGCCACGAACGTCGGGCCGGTGGTTGGTGGCCATGAGGATCAACGCGGACGGGGAGAACGTGACGTGTCCTTTGTAGAGTTCCCGGGCGGTCACCGGGTCCCCGGCGGTCAACTGCTTGAGTAACGCCTCGTTGAGCCGCATACCCTCCGGCAGCTCCGAGAGCATCGCCAACCGCAGACCGCGCAGACCGGCGAGAGCGGGGTTCGCCGCGCCCGGGTCGAAACTACGTTGGTAGGCCACGGCCGACTGCGCGATGTGCCCGGTGATGCCCTCGAACACCTCGGCGATGGTGTTGACGAACACGCTCTTTCCGTTGGCGCCGTGGCCATGCAGCAGCCCGAAAGCGTGCTCCGCGGTTTCGCCCGTGATCCCGTAGCCGATCAGGCGCCGCAGGTAGGCGGGCATGTCCGGGTCGTCGGCGAACACCTCACCGAGGAACCGCTCCCAGCGGGGGGCGGGCGCGTCCGGCAGGTAGTCCAGGTCCACCAACTTGGTCAACCTCTGCTCCCGGTCGTGCGGGGTGAGCGCCCCGGTACGCAGGTCCACCGTGCCGTTGCGGAAGGTCAGCAGGTGTCGGTGCCGGTCGAACTCGCCGATCCGGCGGTGGGTGATGGTGCGCAGGTGATCCAGGGCGGCCCGGATGCCGTTGTCCATGTGCATCCGTGTCGCCGTGCGTTTGGCGGTGGTGTACTCCTGCGCCTGCCGTTGTTCGACCCGTGAGCCTTGCTTGTCGCCGCGCGGCATCGCTTCCAGTTCACGTTCCAGGACGATGGCGACCCGGTGCCCGATCGAGTTCTCCAGGGACCTGGGCATGGCCTCCCACACCTTGCCGGTCCAGCACAGAAAGCCGACTCCCTCAACGAAAGCGGTGTCCGCGCCGACGATCAGCAACGCCATCCGCGCGTTCTCCAGGTCGGTTCCCTGCATCGGCTTCACCGGGCCGCGCGCTCGTGGGCCGCTCGTGCCCTCCTCGGGCTCCCGCGGTTTCCACAGCTGCGCGTTGCCGACCGCCTCGTGCAGCGCCTGCGGGAACCCGGCCGGGTCGACACCGCGCCACACGGTCAAGTCCTTGTGCTCGGCCGGGAACCCGAGCACGCGGGGGGCACGACCGAGGGCGACCAGCTCCGCGCCGAGACCGTCGGTGAACTCGACCCCACCTCGGTCGTTGTCACCAGCGAGGATGATCTCCGCCGAATCCCCGGCCGCCTCGGCGATCTCCCGCGCCGTCCGGGCACTGCGCGCCAGCCCGGCGCCCCGCACGAACATCGCGGTGTACCCGGTCGACGCGGCGGACAGACCATCCCCGGGTCCCTCGGTGACGATCACCGTCTCGAAGCTGCTCGACGTGCGCAGCACCCCAACCGTGGCCCAGCGGGCGCCCGGCGGGTTGCCGAGGTTCACCCACCGTGACGGACACCGGTCGGTGACGTCCCGACCCTGCAACCCCCGCGCTACGCCATCCCGACCAAGGAAGGGGACGACCAGACGGGGGAACGACTTGAAGCCATTCGGGCGGAAGTCGCGCGCGGCGAACTCCAGCTGCCCCGCGTCGAACCCCAGGTGCAGGTCCCGCGCGAGGTCCTCGGTGACGCCGAAGCGTCGGTACGCGTAGTCAGCGGCCAGAGAGCCGGGGAAGCGCGCTGCGGCGGCCTCGACGTACACGGTCAGTGCCGCGATGGCGCCGGGGCCGAGGTCGGCGGCCGGGTCGGGGGCGGTCGCGGTGGGGGTGCCGGTGACCCGGTAGAGCTGGGCCTCGGTGAGCCCGGAGGCGGCCAGTACGGCGGCGGTCTTGCACCCGGCGCGGCAGTGCACCAGGGCCATGCCGTCAGCCTTGAGCGACACCAGGAGGGATGGGCGAGAGTCGGTGTGCGCGGGACAGCGCACGAGCGTGCCCCCGGTGGTCGGTTCGGTCGGGCCGCCGTTGCCGAGAGCGGCCAGCAGTGCATCAATGTGCATGACGCTCCCTTGTGGTCTTGTGGTGTGCACGCCAAGTGCGGTCAGGGGAACAAGGCGGTCATCAGTGCGACGAACGCGTGGGTGGCTTGCTGGGGAACAACTCCGTTGCCCAGCAGGGAAACCAGGTCCGGCCGCGAGAACCCGTCGAGGTCGCAGGCGAAGCCAGCGGGAAGGCCCATGAGCCATTCCATGAACGCGGGCGCGAGGACGTTGGTGTTGCGGGGGCCGGGGATCGTCGGCGGCGGAGCGGGGCGACCGGTCAGGTGTTCCCAGTGCCGCACGGCGGGGGTGAACTCGGCCCACTCGTCGTCTGGTGCTCGAACAGGTATCGTGCGGCGGCGGTCAGGCTCTTGCCGCTCTGCCTGCCGTTGCCCCACCGCCCGCCGCGCACGGCGTGCCCATTCGGCGACGTCCCGGTGTCCGGGGTCGGCAGCAAGGATGAAGACCCGTTCGCGTCGGTGGGGAGCGCCAGCGGCGGACGCTCGAACGCTTTCCCATCCGACACGCAGCCGCATCGCGGCCAGGTCCGCGAGAACGGCGCCGAGTCCGCGGGACCGGTGCCCGGAGACGTTCTCCAGGAACACGACTCCGGGTCGAAGTACGCGAACGGCTTGCGCGATGTGGGGCCACAGGTGACGGTCGTCTGACTCCCCTTTCATCAACCCTGCGGTGGAGAACGGTTGGCAGGGATACCCAGCCGTGAGGATCGAGACCGGCTCGACCGTGTCCCACCGCACGGTGCGGATGTCGCCGAGGTTCGGCAGGCCGGGCCAGTGACGGGCGTGCGCGGCGACGGCAGCCGGGGCGATGTCGGCGAACCAGCGCGGTGACAGGTCGAGCACGGCCGCGACACCGAGATCCAGACCGCCGTACCCGGAGCACAACGACCCCGACGCCACCGGGCCGGTCAGGGAGTCGACCACGTGAGACCTCCAGGGGAACGCGAGAACGCCCCCGGGTTCGACGTCCACAAGGGAGCGTCGCCCGGGGGCGTGGGGTGGTCGGCCGCGTCTAGCGGACGGTGATCTTGGGGCGGTGGTAGTCGACGTCCCGACCGCCCTTGGTGGTGTACTGCACGTGCTCCAGTTCGAGCACCGCGCGGAACGGCGGTTCGCCCTGCTCCAGCACGCGTTCGAGGGTCTCCAGGTCGTTGACCAGCGACCAGGAACCGGTCCGCATCAGGAACACGCCGAGGTCGGGAGCGTCCGCGAGTCGGAACCGCAGGGCGATGTCCGGGCTGGGGCCGGTGCGCGCCTTGCTCTTGTCCTTGCGGGACTGGAGATCGCGCGGGCAGCCGCAGGGCTGGCCGATCGCGTTGTCCTCCGGGTGCCCGGTGATGTGGTACGCCCCATCGCAGACGTGGATGGGGCCACCCTGTCCGAACAGCGCCATGCGGGAGCGGAGATCCTCGGCGCGTTCGATGACGATCTCCACCTGCTTGGTGGTGGTGAGGACCTCGAACGAGTCGGCCTTGTCGGTGTCCCAGGTGGACACCTCACCGCCGAACGTGGCGGCGATGCGGTCGGCTACGTCCTCGTCGTCGGTGGTGACGCGCCACTCGGCGAGTGCCTGCGGGCGGCGGCCGACGAGCATCCCGGACCGGAACCGGCCCACGAGATCATCGGCGAAGGTGTTGCGGGGCTTGGGCTTGGCGTCCGGGTCGGTCTCGAAGACGCGTAGCGCCATGGATCTCCTAGGCTCAGAGGAACCCCAAGGGCCGAGAGGCACTCAGGGGGAAGATCCCCGGTTCGAGCGCACGCGCCAGCCGCGCGGCGGCGGCGTTGACACCGGCGCGGGTGAGCTGTCGTTCGCGTTCGGCCCGCTCGGTCTTGGCGTCGTCGGCGGCCTTGACGAGCGCCTCGCCCAGTTCGCGGGCGGCCTTCTCGTCGAGACCGACCGTGCGGACCTCTCCGCGGGACGCCGAGTCGCGTGTCGGGGCGAGGCGCAGCTCCACCAGCGCAGGACGGCCCGCGTAGGAGGTCCGGCGGCGGGCGGTGAGCGTGCTACCGGGGGTGCTGATCTTCACCGGGAAGGCGTCGAGCAGCTCGACCGAAGCGCCTGCGGGCAGGCCCGTCGGGGGTTCGGTGGTGGTGTAGGTGATCTTGTGCGTGGCCATGTGGCCGTCTCCTCTCTCAGGGGGTGGAACTCAGGCCGGGCGGGAGGCGCGACGTTCGGCGCCGGTGGTCTCGCCCGACCGGTAGAGCGGTGCGCCCAGGACGGTCCCGGACACGTCGCGGACCCAGTCGAACACTTGGCGCAGGATCAGGAAGTAGGCGAAGACGTCGTCATCGACGCGCGCGGGGACCAGCTGCCACGCCTCGGGCCGCAGGTGCAGCACCGCGCCCGCGTCCACCGTCGGCAGCTCGGCGTGCGCGCCGTCCTGGGTGACGATGCGGTCCGCGTGGCTGTAGGCGGACAGCTGGAGAGCGACCTCGGGGTGCACGCCGGACCGGGTCGACTTCGCGTCGAGCATGACCGTCTCGCCCTCGATCCGGACGAGCGCGTCGAATGAACCGGCGTACTTGTGCTGGTCGGACCACACCGATTCCTCGATGAACAGGAACTCGGGCTGATACCGATCAAGGAACTCATTGATGTGCCGGACGTACGGCTCCATCTCGGGGTGCTGGCGCCCGACCCGCTGCCCTCGGGCGAGCTTCTCGAATAGGACGTGCACCTCGGTTCCGGTTTCCGCCGCCGCCCCGGTGGTGCGCCGGTGAGCGGCCTTCATCGTGTCCACCGCCGCCTGTCTCTGCCCGTTGAGCAGCAGCGACACCACCGCGCCGAGGTTGTCGGCCGCCCACTCGGCGGTCTCTTTCGCGGCCCAGAAGGTCAGGAAGTTCTTGGGAACCATGTCGATCACGGACGTGACTCCCGGGACCTTCTCCCGCGTTTCCGGGTCGACATAGAAACGGCTCTCACCGCGTTTGATCGTCTTGAGTGCTGCGCCCATGCATCCCCTGTCGCCGTGCTGATTGGCGTCTCGGGGGGATCAGTGGCAAATCGGCACGAATACCGGACACACATCAAACGTGATGCCCGTCACGGCACAGTTCAGGCATGGAAAAGCCCCTCCGGTTCGGTGACGCGGAGGGGCCAGGCGGGTGCGTGGAGTCAGGAGGTGGTGCAGCGTGCGGCGCGGGTGCACACCACAGAGGACAGTCGGTCAGGCGGTGTCGTCGGTGTCCGAAGTGGACTCGCTGGCGTAGTCCCACCGGACGTCGACCGGCCGCAGACCGCGCGCGTCGGTGGGGACGGGGACCACGCGGCGGTGGATCTCGGCGCCGACGATGAGCGACAGCACGGCCGCGAGGACGTCCTCCGCCGCGCCGAGGTCGAGGCCGGGGACCAGGCGCACCACGAGGGTGAGCACGGCGGAGAGCGCGGAGAGGGTCAGGGCCGGGTACCGGCGGATGTGGTCGAGCACGTGAGCTGCTCCTCCGTGAGGGTCTCGACGGCGGCGGACAAGTCCGCAAGGGTGCCGCCGTTGATCAGGTGGTGGTCGGTGGCGATGAGGTCCGATCCGGTCTCGGACACGTGGGTGTCGGTGCTGGGCAGGCCGGGCCTGCTCACCCGGATGAGGACGAACCCGAGGGAGCGCAGGTGTTCTGCCTCGTTGGGGAACCGGACGTCGGGCACCACGAGTGGGCCGGGGACGGTCTCGGCGTGCCGTGCCCACGCGTCGATCCACGCGTGCGGGTCGATCAGGTCCCGCACGCCGGTCCCCAGGGTTTGCAGCAGGTCCCGGGCACGGGGAAGGTCTTCCTTCACCTGGTCCCAGCCGTGGCGGTCGAGCACGGCACGCAGCCGCTCCCCGGGACGGCCGAGGAGATCCGCGGGGCCGACGATGATCGGGTTGACGGCCTCGGCGAGTGCCTTGACCGGGTCCCCGAACGCGACCCGGGTGTACCCGTGCGCGGCGACCAGCTGCGCGGCGACGGTGTCCTTCCCGGAGCGCTTGCGGCCGACGATGCCCACCGGCCGCATCGCGTGTCCCGCCGCCGGTTCTGCGGGGTTGGTGTGCACACCACAAGGGCGGACGTGGTTGTGGTGTGCACACCAGGAGGCGGTCACAGGTGCATCGCTGCCCATGTGCGCGGCCCCACGATGCCGTCGGCGGTCAGCGCGTGGGCCGCCTGGTAGCGGCGGACCTTCGCCTCTGTGGCCGGTCCGAAGACGCCGTCAACCGGCAGACCCAGCCAGCGTTGCAGGACGCGGACGTGGTCGCCGGTGGCTCCGCGTCGCAGGGTCGGACGCGGCGTGACCGGAGCCGGAGCAGTCCCGCCGCCACCAGCAGCGCCACCGCCCACACCAAGCCCGGCGAGGATTCGGCCCCAGGTCCCCGGTCCCACGATCCCGTCGGCCGTGAGGCCCTGGGATCGCTGGTAGGACAACACCTTCGCGCGGGTCGCGGGTCCGAAGACGCCGTCTGCGGGGAGTCCGAGGTAACGCTGTACCAACCGGACGTCCTCGCCGGTCGACCCCTGTCGGAGGGTGGCCCGCCCGCCGGGGTTTGCGGGGACGGGCTGGGGCTGTGGGGCCGGGTTCGTCCCGCCGAGGTTCCACGGGGTCGTGTCGTCGGCGGCCGGGCCTGCGACCACCGACAGGTGCAGGTGGTGGGTGTGGGCGTTAGCGCCGGTGTAGGCGCTCCACCCGCCCTTGGGGTACCAGATGTGGCCCGACCAGATCACGTACTTGATCCGGGGGTCCGCGTGGCCGGTCAGCGCCCCGGCGAGCCACCCGCAGTCCAGGCCCCCGTCCGGGTCGTGGGTGAAGTCGCGGGCGGTGACCACGGGTACGCCATCGAGGATGACCCACGGGTTGTGGTCACTGTCCCTTGTGGAGTGACTGGTGTCGCCGATGGCGCCGTCCGATGCCCGGTTGCGGCGGGGGGCGAGGGAATCGAGCTGGCCGAGGAGCGCGTCCAGGGATCGCGCGACACGCCATGACAAAAGGGCATCTCCTGTTCGAGGGCATGAGGAAGCCCCCGGGGCCGGTGCCGTCCGGGGGCCGTGGTGTTCAGTGGCAGAACGAGGACTTAGCCGCGTAGGGCGGTCCCGTCGCGGCGTTCGCGGGTCTCGGAGCGCAGCGCCCACGCGGGTGCGGGCAGGGTGGCGAGTCGGCCGCGTAGTTCGGCGACGTCCTCGCGGACCCGCACCAGCGCGGTTTCCACGGTGTCGAGGCGGTCGGCGAGGCGTTCGGTGGCGGCGGCGCTGGCGGTCAGCGCCGATTGCGTCGCGGCGCCCGCGTCGGCCACGGCGTCGGCGGCCTTGCGGCGGGAGCGGCGCGCGGTGAGGTAGGCCGGTCCCGCGGACACGATCACCCCGAGCAGAGTCCACATCTCCGGCGGAAGCCTCACCAACCGTCCCCTACCGGTTCGGTGGGGTAGCCGAACTCCCGGGGCGGCAGCGGCCACAAACCGGGCTGTATCTCGATCTCGGGAGGGTGAGGTGCGGACGCAATCTGCGGCCGGTCGGGGGTCGGAGGAGGAGGCACCTTTGGCGGCAGTTCTATAGTGGCAACTCCTAGCGGTCGCAGGAATACGAGTCGAGATGTCCGAAAACCTCTATGTAACAACTCGTGCGAAGTTTCCGATTCCTATAGGACGATTCGACCGAGTCAGGGGAGAGAGCATTGCTTAGCCGGTTGCTCGTTTCGGCATTCCGCGGATTGACATCGGCCTGGAAAGGCCTGCTGTCCCACCCGGTGGGTCAAGGGGTTGTGGCTCACGAAGCAGGACAGCTTCTCGACGCGGGCGTGGCCTATTTCCGTCACACCGACGAAGCGAAGCGACAGGGGACTCTCCTGCCAGCAGGGCGGGATGGTCACGCCCACATGCAGTCAGCGCTTCTGACCCCCCACCGCGAACATGTCGGAGCCCATCTCAACAATGCGTACACCGCTTACTCGGCACATGCGACGACGGCGGGTACGCTGAATTCATTCTACGCGCACAAATGGTGCGCATTCGTCATGGTTCACGACGGCCAATATGATCGCGCGCTCGACCACTTGCGTTCGGCATATGAGTGTGGCGCGCAATACCTCACCAATAGCCCTCAGTATCAGGAAGGTTCGCTGGAGCATCTTGTCAAGTACGAGGTTGCGGTCTTCCTCGACACTGTCCGTCCGTTTGTCGGCTACTAGAGGTCACACGTCGATACGCGAACCCGCCATGAGGGTGCCCTCGGTGGTCGCGGTGGGGAACACGTTCTGCGGGGCGAGGAACGCGTACTCCGGTTCGCGGATATAGGACTCGTAGACGTTGCGGGACTTGACGGTCCACGCGTCGAGGACGGCGGCCTGGTCCCCGCTGAACCCGTGCGCGGTGAGGTCGTCGCGGAAGGACGCGGCGCGGGTGTACCAGGGGTGGGAGTTGGTGACTTCCCAGCGGAGTTGGATGTTGCCGCGTCGGGTGGTCGAGAGGGTCTCGGTGTCGGCCCACTCGTCCACCGGCATCCCGTGCAACCACGCGATTTCGAGGGTGTGGAAGGTCCACGCGGGGCCGGGTTTGCCGGTGAGGGACCAGGTTTGGGAGGTGCGGACGGTGCCGTTCATGTCCGCGCGCAGCAGCACCCGCGCGGCCGAGTCGCCGAACAGTTGCACGTGGGTCCGCATGACCAGCACGGGATAGCGGGGGTTGACCAGGGCGGCGGAGTAGACATCGCGTTCGCCGTCCCCGGCGTACCCGCCCCGGCCCACTCCCGCGTCGTTGGTCGGGAGCCGGTCTCGGTAGGTCACCGACCGTTCGCCGCGTTCCAGGATGGCGAGCCGGTCGCGGATCTCCCGGAACTCGGCTGCCAGTGACGGGGGCAGGGTGGGGTCACTCATCGGTACCGAAGACCTCTCGTGGCGCGGCGGTCAGGGAAATGGACTCGGCGGAGTTCTCGTCCACCGACACGGCCACGTCGGTGATGCGGAACCGCCCGTCGATGGGCACCAGGCCGTAGCCGCCGATCACGGTGAGCGCGTCGCCGAGGTCGAACTCATCCAGGCCCACGCCACCGGGGTGCAGGTCGATCGTCGGCAGCAGGATCGGGGCACGGCCGAGTCGTACCCGCTGCTCGGCTTTCGCCAGCAGGGTCGGGAACTCCTTGACGTCGCCGTAGGTGTCCACGGCCTCCAGGCGCGGGAAGATCGGCGAGGGCGTCCCCGCGGACGCGGCCACTTGGTCCGCGCCGTCACCCGACCCGATGGCGTAGGCGTGGGTCACCACCGAGGTGCCCCCGACGGTGGCGGTGGGGATGTCGCAGCTGCGGCCCTGCTCCAGGGTGATGTCCCGTTCGCGGCCGGTGGCGGGGTAGTGGGTGCGAAACCACGTCCACAGCTCGCGACCGTCCCATTCGGACGTGAACGAGAAGTCGAAACCGTTGCTGACGGCCGCTAGTTGCTCGACCGCTTCCCCGATCGGCTTGCGCTCGGACTGCTTGTAGGTCCGATCCCTCGGGACGTCGTGGGTCTCGTCGCCGAACCGGATCATGCCCAGGTTCGACCCGGTGCCGTAGTTCGCGGCGTGGCGCAGCAACGACCGGGCGATCTCGGCCTGATCAACCCCGGAGAACCTTGTGGTGGCGTGGTAGTGGCGGCTGCGGTAGTAGGAAAGCCAGCCCTCGCAAGCGAGTTCGAGCGTTCCGGCCGCGTAGTCGGGCCGGGTGTTCCACAGCAGGCCCGACCACACCACCCGGTCGTCACGCTCGACGTAGAGCGCGGTGGCGCCCCCGGCGACCACGGTGTACGGGGTGACGTGGCGCAGGGTGGGCGACAGGTCGATGGTGAACGAGGCGGAGCCGGGGGCGTTCAAGGTGGTGGTGTAGGAGAACTTCTCAGCAGGCAGCTCACCGTGGATGACCCCGGAGAGCACGTCCCGGAAAAGCACGCGATACGTTGCTATTGCGGCCTTCTCGTGTCGTCAGAGCGGGGTCACGCCGGAGGGGAGCGACCGGACGAACTCCACGAGGAACCGGCAGCCGGCGAACTCCGTGATGCCCCACGCGCACGTCGACGCTGTCGTGGGGATCGCGCTCCCGTGCATCCGGACCTCGTCACCGCCCTTGAGCGGGACCTCGTCACTGGCGGTGGTGGTGTAGTCGTTGGAACCGCTCTTGTAGGTGGAGGTCCACAGCAGCTCCACATCGGCCACCCCGGCGCGGATGCGGTTGAGCCCGAACGCGGCACGCCAGCCCAGTTCGCCGGTCGCGTACCCGTGCACTGTGACCTTGTAGAGCCCGTCTCGCGGGAGCACGAGCCCGTTCGCGGTGGTCGTCATGCCGCCCTGTACGCGGGCGCCGGTGGTGCCGATGACCGTCGAGTTGTTGCCCAGGGTCTGAAACGCCCCCGTCCTCCACCGCTTGCCCTTGGGGACGGTGGCGGACAGTTCCTCCCACCCGGAGGAAGCTCCGGCGTAGCGCTTGAGCATCCCGGCGGAGCGGTCGTAGACGACCTGGTCTGTGTAGGGGGCGATGACCTCGCTTGTGGTGCTCACCACGGGAGTGCCGGTGAGCCGGACCCATCCGGCTCCGTTGTAGACCCAGCTTTCGCGGGTGGCGCGGTTGGTCCACACCTGTCCCGGCCGGTTGAACGCCGGTAGCTCGTTGCCGTACAGCGCCGGGCCGGAGATGTACTGCTGCCCTTGGGCGTAGCGGCGGTCCTCGCCGGTCGGGAGGGTTCCCGCGGACGCGGCCGGGATCAGGAACTCACGCAGCAGCAACGCGTTCGCCACGGCCGGGGCCGTGGGTGTTGCGGCGGGGTCGCCCTTGCGGATCTCCAGGAACCACCGGCCGGTGTCGGTCTCGGTGGCCGGGGGCGCCACGTAGGCCACGAGCACGTCGCGGCGCGCGCGGGTGGCGTCGGCCGGGTCGAGGGTCAGCGTGACGGCGGCGACGGACTCCACCAGGTACGTACCGGACTCGGTGGCCGGGGCCGGGACCGACGCGCGGCCGGGGGCGACGGTGACGGTGGAGCCGGACACGGTGACGTCGAAGTCGCCCGTGCCGAAGATGCCGTACGCGCCACCCGCGAGGCGTCCGAGCATCCGGCGCAGGAGCCCGGCCGGGTACTCGGTGTTGTCACAGAAGATCGGCGGACTGTCCATCTGCTGAACCAGCGCCAAGGGGAAACGTCCTCCAGTCGGGAGTCACACCCACGCGGAACGCCATTCGCATGTCAGCTCCGATCCGTCCCCGGCCGCGCCGGGATCGAGCCGGTAACCGGCGAACGCCAACCGGGTCAGACCCGGACCGCATTCCGGCCACGCGTTGTCGCGGCCGTGGACCACAAACCGCGGGGCAACGGAGTTGAGCAGGACCTCGTGGGTGTCGGTGTCGATGTCGAGCCACTCGCCCAGCAGGAGCGTGGTGGCGAAGGTGATCCGCTGCCCGGTGTCGAGGTTGGTCACCTGCGGGTCGGCGACCGGGCCGCGCACGCGCAGCAGGGGCCGCACGGGAAAGGTGCCCCCGTTGGCGACGGTGAACGTCCCGCGCGGCCCGGGGCGGCCGAACAGCAGCGGTGGGCGCAGCGGCGTGTGGATGCCGCCCCCGGGGGCGTCGGGGTCGGGGAGGGGCACCGACAACCGCGACACCGTGGTGTCGGTGATCCGGGGGTCGGCGGCGTAGAGCTGGACCGTCACCCGCGCCAGGTACCGGGAGAACGGCACGTCGACCGGCGCGGCCAGCCCGCGCACCCGGGCGGTGAGCATCCGGGTGCCGCCCCCGGCGACCCCGGGGAACCGGAAGGTCATCGGAGCGTCGGGGGCGGTGAGAGCGAACGCTCGGGTCAGGTCGTCGAGGGCGGCGGAGAACTCCGTGCCCGTCTCGCCGAGGACCTCCACGGTCAGCGTGACCACCCGGGCGGTGAGGGTGTCGGTGCCGGGGGTCTCGCCGTGCCGGGCGCGGGTGGCGCGGTCGGCGGTACGCACCCCCACGCCCCCGATGAGCCCGTCAACGGCGGCCAGGGAGTACGGGGACCCGGGGCCGCCGATGAGCAGGCCCCGGTACTGCATGGTCCAGTCGTCCAGGGGGACGGGTGTGGACACGGTGGCTACCTCCCGCCGGTGCGCAGGGACCAGGCGACGGCCGCGCCGATGGCGTGCGGGTCGGCGTCGGTCGAGACGTTGACAGTGACCGTCGGGGCCGCTCCCGGCGCTCCGTCACCTGGTGGTCCGGGTGGCCGCGTACCGCTGCCCCATCCGGCGGGGTCGGTGGGTGCGCGGTGCGGCAGCTGCTGGTGCGCGTCGGTCTGGTCTGTGGCCAGCGACAGCGACACGTCGGGCACGGCGTAGGCGGCCGACTCGGCGAGCGCGTCGGCGGCGCCCGCGACGGTGCCGGTCATGGCGAGGATGCCGCGCGCGAGGCCGAGACCGATCATGCGACCGGCCCAGATTCCTTGCTTCGCGGGACTTGCGATACCGAAGAAATCGAGCACCGCGTTCCACGCGTTGCGCGCCAGCTCCAACAGTTTGTCCTTGATCCACGATGCGGCGTTACCGAGTCCGCGCACGATCCCGCGCACGATGTCCATACCGACCGAGACCAGGTTCGAGCCGATATCGCCGATCGCCGATACCACGCGACCCGGCAACCCTTTCGCCCAGTCGATCAGTTCGACCAGCTTGCCCACCGCCGCGTCCTTCGCGTTCCGGAAGAACGCCCCGATTTTGCCCGGGAGTTCTCCGAGCCAATCGAACACGGCGATCACCTTGTGCAGGGCGGCCTGAAAGACGGCGACGATCGTGTCCCAATGTTTAATGATCAGACCGGGGAGGGTCCAGTTTAGGAACAGGTTCCAAATGAACTCGGCCGCGTTTTTGACGAACCCCCAGACCGCGTTCCAGGCATCGGCCGTCCACTGTTTCACCGTCTCCCAGTTGGCGACGATGAGCGCGACCAATCCGACAACGGCGGTGATGATCCACCCCACCGGGCCCATCGCGAGAACCCAGGCGGCGGCGACCTTCGCGGCCTGAATCAGCGACTGCGCGCCCATCCAAGTCATCTTGGCCACGAAAAGAACGATCTGCGCCGACTGCGCCAAGAGTGAACCAAGCGCGCTGGCCTTGGTGGTGGTCCAGAGGATGAGCGACTTCACGGCCGTGACCGTGGACTGAACACCCATGCTGACCAGGGCCGGGAGCAACATTGCGACGATGGCGCCCGCGACAAACTCGATCGGCCCGCGATTCGCCGAGATCCATTGCGCGGCCTTCTGAAACGCGGGGATGATCGCGGAGTTCAGCACGTTCCCCACGGCCGTGCACGCTGGTCCGAGAACGGTCGCGGCAACCGATGCCACGCGTTCGACAATGGGGATGACCTTGCCGCCGATAACGTTGATCGCACCGTCCTGCAGCGACCTCCAAAACGAGTCCAGACGCGTTTGCGCGTTGTCCCGGAACGTGGTCGCGGCTTCGTCTGCGGCTCCGGCGACAGTGCCTAGCGCGGACGCGGCGGTGGAGGGATCGAGCGCGTACAGGGCCTGTTGTAGGTCCTCGGCCTGCGTGCCGAACAATGCCACCGCGGTTTGGGACCGCCGAACCGGGTCGGGCATTGCCCGGAGGCGGTCCAGGGTGAGGTCCAGTGCGGCGGCGGCTTCCGGTCCGCCCTTGGCGAACTTCGCGGCCATGTCTGCTGCGGACAGTCCGATCGCGCGGAATCCGTCTGCGGTGACGGCCGATCCGTCTTTCGCGCGGATCGCGAACTCTTTGAGCGCGTCGGCGACCTTGTCCGCGTCGCGCGCACCGGCGGTGAGCCCTTGGGAAAGGAGACCGGTTGCGGTGGTCGCGTCCAATCCGAGGTCCCGGAACTGCGTTCCGTACTCATTCAGGGTGTCGAGGAAATCGCCGGACTTGTCCGCTCCGCGTTGGAATCCTCGGGTGATGACGTCGAACGCCTCGTCAGCGCTGGACACGAGTCCGACGCGCAGCAGCTGCCCCACGGCGCGGGTGACCCCGCCGAGGTCCTGATCCCAAATCTGGGCGGTGGTGGTGGCCTTGGCTGCGATCCGGTCGAGGTCCGCGGGAGCGGCAGAAGCGAGTCCGTCGATGTTCTGGACCACCGCGCGTACGGCCTCAGTGACCTGGTCCAGGCCGGTGCCGTAGCCCTTGGCGTAGAGGCGTCCGGCGGTGTCGCCGAGACGTTCGGCGTCGGGGCCGACGGCGCCGAGCTGGGCGGCGAGCTTGTCGCCGAGTGCCTCACTGTCGAGTGCGGCGGTGACCTGGTCGGCCACGCCCCCGGCGGCGGCACCGAGCGCGGCGAGCTTGCCGACCGCACCGGCCACGTTGGTGCCGATGCCGCCGAGTTCGACCCCGAAGCTCGCTATGCCCTTCTCGCCCTTGGCGAGTTGGTCGGTCAGGCCGGTGACGTCACCGAGGACGGTGACCTTGATGGGCTGGGCTATCGGGGGTCTCTCCTCACGTCATGACCGGAACCCGTTGTGTCCCAAGGGATGTGCCGCGCCGGTGCGCCCGGTTGCGGTCCTTGTGGTCGGCGTTCATCCGCTCGACCAGGGCGTTGAAGTCGCGCAGCTGTAGGGCGGCGGTGTCGGCCCAGGTCAGGCCGGGGAAGTGGCCGCAGAGTCGGGCGCGGGTGACGACGCGGCGGGCACGAAAGGGTCCGGTGCCCCCTGGCCGATCGCGGAGATCCGGACGTGGCCCGCGTCCTCGATCGTGAACCCGGGGTCGTTGCGGCGACCGGCTACGAAAGCGATGGCGCGCAACAGCTTTCCCTTGAGGGCGCCGGGCTTGCCGAGGGTGTCGATCGGGCCGCCGATGATCTCCTCCACCGCCTCGACCTCGGCGATGGTCAGGGAGTTGACGTCGATGGTCAACGCGTCCACAGGGCTCTCCTAGCGGGAATCGAGGTGGCGGCGGATCAGCGCGGTGATGCGCTCGCGGAACACGGCCGCGTAGCGGGGGTGTTCGCGTCCGGCCGCGCGGAAGAGGAAGGGGTTGGGTGGGATGCGTCGGCGGCGCCACCCGAAGTGGATGGCTCCGGCGTAGGGCACCGATCCCCGGCGCCCGGCCCGCACCACGGCGGCCGTGGTCGAGGGGGCCGGGGTCACCGAGCGGGCCAGGCGGCCGGAGCGGCGGGGGGCGTCGGCCTGTGCGGGGGTGGCGACGATGGCGGCGGTGTCGCGGTACACGCCCTTGAGCTCACGGGTCAGTTCCTTGTCGCGCACGGCCCTGATCTCGCGGCGCAGCTCCCGCAGGCCGGTGACCTCGACCCGGACGTGGTCGCCCACCTAGGCGGGCTCGGTGATGGTGACGGTGATCGCGTCGGCGCTACCGGGGTCGAGGACCTTGAACGGCAGCGCAATCGTGGTCACCTCGTCCACAGAGGACTCCGGGGACTCGCCGGTGAACTGGATCGCGGGCGCCGTGATCGTCAGGGCGGAGCGGGTGCCGTCGGTGTCGGCGGTGCGGCCGGTGTAGGTGATGCGCAACGACAGCAGGTTCCCGGCCGTGAACGCCTCGTACAGGGCCAGGGTGGCGCCGGTGAACTCGGCCTCGAACCCGCCCTCGTAGGTGGGGACCTCGGCGCGGACAGGCTTGTCCTTGAGCTGGTTGGCGCGGACGAACCGGCGGTCTGTCTTGAGGCCGAGTTCGGCGGACAGCTCCCACTTGGTGACCGGAAGCGTGGTCCAAGGACCGGCCGCGGATTTGACCTCGACCATGCCCACGGTCCAGTCGTAGGGGAACGACTCCTTCGGGTACTCGGCGACCGCAGGGGTGCCGCCGTGCTCGACGGTGCGGAAGTCGAACGACACCGTTAGGGCGAGCGGGGAGTCCACTTCCTGTGTCAGCTCGAACCCGGTCGCCACGCATCCCTTGTGCCGGAACGCGACCACGCCCCCGTCGGTCTTGGGGCGAACCATCTCGGCGGTGAAGCTGCGGCCGTTGGCGACGCTGGCGGTGTGGAAGTTGTGGACGGTCGACCCGGCATCGGTGCTTGTGGTGTGCACGTCAAACGCAGCGGCGAACAGCTCGCCCATGCCCGCGTCGAGCACGTCGCATTCGAGTTCGCCCTCACCGCCCATGTCCACGATGCGGCGCCGGTCCGCGCGGGCGGTCTGGAGACCGGCCCGGAATCCCACGGATTCGAGGAACTCCCGGGAGGTCTTCCAGGAGTCCGCTTTGCCCTCATAGCCGCGATACTCGGTGGCCGGTGTGCCGTAAGCGGATTCGGCGCCAAGTGCGATGGTGGCGTCAAGCGCCAAGCTGGTGTCTCCCTAGATGAGGGCGTGCGCACGCACGCGCAAGACGAGATCGGCGAGGGCGGCGGTGGCCCCGTCACCGGTTTCGCCGTGGGCAACGGAACTGCGGATCGGCCGCACGTCGATCAGGCCGGGGACGGTGCGCGGGTCGAACTCGGCCACGGCATCGGCTGCGGTGCCCATGAGTGCGTAGACGGCCGCCTCGGCGCGTTGCGGGTCGCCGCTGACGGTGGTAGCGACCAGGCGGAGCGTGACCTCGGCGGTGACCCGGGACGGCTTGCGTCGGCCGGGCGCCAGGGCCACCGGCTCGATATCCGGTTCGACCGTGTCCCCGAACCACACCGCCTGAGCGCGGGCGAGCTTGCCGGGATCGGCGTACGCGACTTGGGTCCCGGTGGTGTCGAACGCGGCCTTGAGGACGTCGAACAGAGCGGTTTTCGTGGTGTGCACGACAAGCACGGCGGGATCTCTCAGCCGAAGGGGGCGCGGGAGCGCCAGCGGTTGAGTACGGCGTTGACCTCGGGCAGGCTCGTCGGCCGCCAGGGGCCGCCCGCCTGCGCCAAGGTGGTCTGTCCGAACTCGGTGGTGACGGCGGTGGCGCGGTCAGGGATGCGGGAGTGCAGGTCCACGCACCACTGCCGGGCGATAGTCCTTACCGCCCAACGGATCGCTACCGGCGGCGGGGCCTGCGTGGTCCACGCGCCACCGGTGTAGTCCTCGACCGCCTCGACCGCGAACGCGCGCGCCTCGGCGAGGGTCTCGTCCGGGAAGAGATCCAGCTCGCCGAGTCCGTCCAGCCTGCGCAGCTCCGCCACGGTGGCGTACTGCTCCACTGTGGAGTCTCCTGTCTCAGGGCATGGCGAACACCCCGGCCCCGCCACCCACACGGGGACGGGGCCGGAAGGGTGCTCGGGACGGCTAGAGGACCTCGGGCAGCTTCAGCAGCGCGGTGCCGGTCGGGTCGACCAGTCCGCCGCCCTCGCGCAGCGCGAACTTGAAACCGATCTCGTCGCTAGTGAACTTCGCGTCGGTGGTCTTCTCGACCCGAAGCGTCCCGGCGCGGCGGACGACGTAACCGGTCAGGTCCGAGAACAGCAGGTCCGACCTGCTGTCCATGGCGACCTCGCGGACCAGCGGGCGACCGGCGAGGGTCAGACTCGACCCCTCGTCCAGCGAGCGCAGCAGGTAGCGGCCCTCACGGTCCTTGAGCTTGCGCAGCTTGCGGACCACCTTGCGGCCGGTCACCCACCGCGCGTTCGCCTCGGCGGAGGAGGGGATCGCCAGCGACAGGTCAATGACCCAGTCGGCGACCACGTCGTCCGGGGGCGCGGTCGCCGCCGACTCGTCCTCGACCAGCGTCGGGTCCACTTGGGACAGCAGGTTCGCCACGTGCACCCGGTTGTACATGTACGCAAGGTTCGGGCCTGCGGTGCGCACGAGGTAGCCGACCAGGTCGACCACGTCGTCATTGACCAGTTCCCAGCTGAGCCAGGAGATGTAGCCCCGCTTCGCGGCGCCGACCTCGACCTTGTCGGTGCTCGGGTAGGACTCGGTGAACGCGCCCGCCTCGGGTACCGGAGCCTCGGGGGCGTCGGCGGGCTTGACCCTCGGGAAGTCGATCGCCTCCGCGCCGGTCGTGGTCAGGGTCTCGGCGCCACCGGAGACGACGAACGAGCGCTCGCCCATGAGGTCGGTCAGTCGCCGGTACAGGGTCCTAGCGGGAGTCGCCTTGCCGGTCTGCTTGTTCGTCGCGTCCACGTTCACACCGAGCGTGGCGCGCAGCTCCAGCGGGCCACGCTCGCCCAGGCCCAGCGCGCGGAGTTCGGCGATCTCGTCCACGGCGGCGTCGGCGCGGTCGGGGGTGGCGCGGTGCTGGTCGAGCAGCGAGAGCAGCAGGTCCCGGGACTCGGTCTCGGCCTGCGCGGCGAGCTGCTCCGCGGAGCGACGCTCCACGAGGATGTCGAGCTTGTCGAGCGCGGCCAGAAGCCGGGCCTCGGCGTCCGGGCGCCCCTCATCGGCGGCGGACTGGAGCTGGTGCTCGACGCGGGCGCGGTCCTCGGCGGGCTCGACCACGGGGGCGGTGACAGTCAGGGCAGGGCCTCTTTCACTGGGCAGGGCGGGGGAGGGGAGAAGGGCCTCGGCACGCTCGCGGGCGCGCAGCGCGACGGTGGTGTCCGGGTAGGCCGGGGTCAGCACGGGGCCAAGCTCGGGGATGGCGCCGAAGCGGGTCACGGTGCGGATCAGGTCCCCGGTGGCCTCGTCGCGGGTCCACGTCTGGTCGGCCTGGTGGTCGGCGACGGTGAACACGAACGACGATCCGGACAGCACGCCGCGCCGGACAAGTTCGGCGACATCGCGGCCGGTGCTGGTGTCCGGGAGATCGACCTCGTACCAGCCACCGCGTTCGTCCTCGCCCACGCGCAGCCCGGCGCCGATGCGGCCGAGGGGCGCGTTGGGGTTGTGGTTGAACGTAGCGATCTGGTCCCCACTAGCCAACGCGTCACGGCCCGCGCCAGGGGCGATGCGCTCACGGAAACCGCCGAGGTCGAGGGACAGAGAATCAAATACATAAGCGTAACCGCGAATTGCGAGGGCGCCGCTGGGAGCCGACCGCAGTTCAACCGGGTGTGCGTAGTCGCGGCGCTCGGCGGAGGACGCCGGTTCTTGTTGGACGGGCAATGAAGCTGCCGCCGATCGTATGAGGGCACCTAAGACGACTCGCTGCGTCATATTTCGACCACAAAGAGCTACCCGCAGTGTCAGTGACGACTATCACATGGACGCGAACTCTTTGACTGACGGTAACAATCTGGCGTGAGCGCGGTCTCTCGATGTACCGAGGGTTAGCAACTAGGGTGGCTTGTCAACCAAAACGGGCAGGTCGAGCGCGGATGGCTACAGAAAGTTAAGCCTGACGAACAAGTGACGGATCCAACGCAGCGCAATCAATACCGGCGGACGGAGTTTCCGGCTTTGCGTCTGCGTCTGACTCTTTGGCAAGCTGACGGCGTGCAAACTTTCGCGGCCGTTGCTCCCTGGGCTTTCCTGGCACTGACGTTAATGACGATGTTGCTGTTAACGTATGGCATTCTCAAGCGTAAGAAGTCCGGTGAGACGTTCACCGTTATCGCCACCTTCATCCCACCAAGAATTGAGATCCGAGGTGGCAACTCGGCGCATTGCGCAGAAGAAGGCGGTCACGCTGAGACCGGGCTTGCGGCCAGCGACGTCACCCCGTCCGCACCTACCAACGCCAGACTCGACGGCAACAAGAAGTGATCTCCGTAGCCGGTCGTGTCCGGTGAGAGGTCTTCCAGGGCGCGGACCTCGTTGCGGGTCAACATGCCGTTGTTGAGCGCGACGCGGTACGCCTCGTACCGGTCCTTCACCGACGCGCGGGCCATCGCGTCCAGGCCGAACTTGACGAACGCGTTCGGCTGGCCGAGGTCTGCGGCGAGCAGCTCGGAGAGCGCTTCCTCGATCCGCTCGACCCACGGCCGGACGCTGTGCTTGGCGAACGCGAGGTCCTGTTCGGCCAGGCCGGAACCCCACGAGGTGGAGCCGGACGCGTCGGCGATCAGGTGCGGTGGGACGCCGAACAATCGCGCGATCTCGGGGACCTGAAAGGCCCTGGTCTCAAGGAATTGCGCCTCGTCCGGGGAGATGGAGATCTTGTTGAACGTGGCGCCCTCGGTCAACACCGCGAGACCGTGCCGGTTGCCGCGTCCACCGTGGATGGTGCGCCACGTCGCCCGTGCGGCCTTGAGTCCGGCGGCGGTCATGGTGCCGGGAACCGACACCACCGCGCCCGGAAGCGCCCCACCGCCGAAAAACTCGTAGCCGTAGTCCTGCGCGTTGAGGGCCAGGCCCACGGTCACGGCAGCGGCCCGGATCGGGGACACCCCGGTCAGCGACCCCGCCAACGGCAGGCCGCGCAGGTGCAGCACGTCTCGGGAACCCAGCACCCCCAACACCTGTGGGATGCCGTCCTCGTCGGTGGTCGACAGCTCGTAGACGATCACCCGTCGACCGGCCACCCGGGCGTAGCGGGGGTGGACCAGGTGCGTGGGGATGACGTCGAGCGCCACCACCCGCCCGGCGCGGTCGCGGCTCACGAGGATGTAGGCGTTGCCGGTCAACAGAAGGGAGGTCATGACCATGCCGAGGAAAGCGATCCGCCCCATGTCCGGGTTGGGCTTGCGCACCCACGCCGGTGGAGCGGCGATCTCCCTGCGGCGGGTCCCGACGCGGAGGAACGCGTCCAGGGGCAACGTGGCGATGGTGTCGGACAGCAGACGCACGCAGGCGTAGACCGCGCTGACCGCGAGGGCGTCCTCCGGGGTGAGGACCGGCTCCGGGTCGGCGTCGGTGCCGAACACCTCAGCCGCGCTGGTGGCCTCCCGCATCGGAGGAGGAGCAGCGGGTGCGGTGCGGCGTTCGGCCGCTCGGGACAACAGGCCCGTCACCGGCCACCGCCTGCCCGCGCTCGGTCCGTGGCGATGAGCCACGCGGCGCCCATGGCGAACAGTCCGCCCACACCCCATCCCGCGGACGGCGCCAGCAGCGCGGCCCCGGTGGTGACCGCCCCGGCCCCGCCAGCTGCGAGCAGCTCCGGTGCGGCGGTCACAGCCCTGGTTCGCCAAGTGCGCAGTCGCGCGGGGATTCCGTTGTCAGGCAAGGGCCTCCAGTCACCACGATTCGTCTTCCTCGTCGCCCCACGGGTCCGCGTTCACCAGGAACCCGTCCGAGGACGAGAGAACGTCCTCGCGCCAGAGCCGGGCGCGGTGCAGCGCCATCACGGCCGCCACCGCCAAGTCGATGTGTCGGCGGCTGGTGGGGGATTCCTTGGTGATCCGCTCGCCGCGCCCGTCGGCCTTGATCACGCAGTTGCCCAGGTGCCGGGCGAGCGCCGTGTCCGCGGGGGTGGCGTTGCCGTTGTGGGAGATCAGACCGTCCACGATCGCGGCGTACGCCTGCTGCGTCGCAGGCACCATGCGGGCAACGCTGTTGGGGAACTCCACCATCGGGAGGCCCTCATCGGTGAGGGTCTGGAGTTGCACGGAGAACCACGCGGGGTCGCACGCGACCTCACGCACGTGGTAGGTGCGGCAGACTTCTCGGATGCGGTCCATGACGGCGTGAACCGGCGTGCGCCAATGGGTATCGCCGTCGGGGGCCTCCCAGTGGGCGAGCACTTCCACGTGCAGGTCGGCCAGGCGCACGCCGAGGATCGCGGTGGAGTCGTTGCGCCACGCGGCATCCACGGCCACCACGATGTCGTCCCCGGGCCGGAACCTGCGCTCGGGGCGGGCGAGCGCGTCCCACGCGCCGTAGGGCAACCACGAGGTGCCGCCGCGCACGAACGCGTTCAACCGGTACATGCGGAACGCGGCCTCGGGGGTGCGCTTGCACGCGTCGGCGAAGTCGCCGTGTCGCATCAGCTCCCACGAGGGGTTGCAGCGCTGCCACACGGCCGGGTCGGTGTGATCCACCTGTTCGCCCGGCTGGACCCCGTACCACGCCAGGTACAGCGACGGGTCGTCGGTCTCGCCGGACATCACGCGGTGGCCGTGCTCGACCAGCCGCGCGAACGGCCCGTCCGGCAGCGGACCGGCCGTGCTGATCACCAGGAACAGCGGCTCGTTGCGTTGCGCCGACCCGAGGGTGAGCGCGTCGAACAGGTCACTGGACTTGGCCTGCGCGTACTCGTCCACGATCACGCACGACGGGTTGAGTCCCTGTTGGACTCCCGCGTCGGCGGACACCGCGATGAACCGGCCGCCGGTGGTGTGGCAGATGATCTGATCACGTTGGACGGTGCAGATGTCCGCCAGCAGCGGCGACGCGCGAACCATGCGCGCGGCCTCGCGGAACAGCAACTTCGCTTGCTCCCGAGTGTTCGCGGCACACACCACTTCCGGTGCGGCGTCTCGGGTGTCGGCGCACAGGTGATACAGGCCGATCGCGGCCGAGATCTGCGTCTTGCCGTTCTTCCGTGCCACACCGAGGATCACGGTCCGGTGCTTTCGGCGCCCGTCGGGCAGCAGCACGTACGCGGCGAGCAGGAACGACAGCTGCCAGGCGAGAAGCCGGAACGGACGGCCGAGGTAGGAACCGCCGAGGGTCAAGTGTCCGATGAACCGGGCGACCCGGTGTCCCTCGGTTGCGGGCGCGCGAGTACGCGAGCCGATCACCTCCCCGCGATAGTGCTTGCGGGGTAAGGGATCTGGCTAGATCACCCCGATATGACCGAGTTCGTCGATAACGGTCTCCACGGCGTTGGTCGCCTTCACCCACACCGACGTGGCCCCGGTCGGCAGGGCCACGGCCCCGGCGCCGACCAGCAGTCGGGCGGTGCGGGTGGACGGGTTCCACTCGGCCGCGTGCCACGTCGAGCCCGGCGCGGGCTCGGCGCGCGGGGTGAACCCGAACGACACGGTGAGGTCATCCAATGGAACCGCGGTTGTGGTGCGCACCACGAGGAACACGCACTCGCCTGCGGATTGGTACAGGTTCACCAGGGCACCACCTCGAATCGCCAGCCGGTCATCAGTCGTCCCCAGGTCAGGTTCAGGTCCTCGGCGCCCACGGTGTCCGCCAGGACCAGCGCGTTGTCCGCGCGCGCCCGGTTGTCCCGGGCCAGCGTCGGCGCGGTCGCCAACGTCACCGGCCCGTAGTGCCCGTCCGGCCCCCACCGGTTGCCGGTCAGCACGTAGTCGCCGGACACCGCGCCGGACACGAGCGTGTAGCCGCCGCCGTTGAGCCAGCAGCCCGTCACACGGACATCGCTGTTGCCGCCGTTGGCGTCCTCGAAGAACAGGGCCGCGTTGAGCACGTCCGCGCCCTCCACCAGGACCCACGGCCCCATGTCCACCGCGCACCGCCGGATCGTCAGACCGCGCACGCCGCGCACCTGCACACCATCGGCGTGTGCTCCCGCGATCGGACGCGGGTCCCGCAAGCACGAGTCGGTGACCGTGATGTTCGCGCACTGGCCGGTGTCGCTGGTGACGTGCAGCAGGTCCGTGCCGGACTCGTGCAGGTCGACCCGCGAGAGCACCGCGCCGGAGACCCCCGAGAGCGACAGGCCCCCGGCTACCCGGGTGCGCTCCACGGTGAGCCCGTCGCCACGCAGCACCACGCCGGTCTCGAACACGCAGTCCCGGAACACCAGCCCGGCCGCGCTCGACTCGTAGGCACCCTGCCCCAGAGCGGGGAAGCGCACCCCGGTGTAGACCCCGGGCGGCAGCGTCGTGGGACCGGTGTAGTCGGTCAGCACCGTCCCGGCCTGCGGCCCGGTGGTCGCGGGCGTCGGGTAGCCGGGCGGGATCGGCGACGTACCGCCGCCGGTCTCCGGCTGCCACACCACGTCCACCCCGAACCACGTGCCGGTCGAGTTGGTCGGATGGTTGGGCGCCACATCCGAGTAGTCATAGGTCGCGGTCGACGCGGTCAACTGCCCCACGGTCCGCGGGGACGCCAGCGCCCCGGCCGTGAACGCGTAGTCGGCCCCGGCCGTGCGACGCGGCAGCCAGACAGCGGCGGTGACCTCGGCCCCGGCCTCCACCGGCACCGGGTCGGCGAACGTGATCGTGACGAACGCCCCCGGCGTCGGCCCGGTCACCGTGGTCCGCGCCAGCAGCACACCGGCCGCCGAGTACAGCGACGCGTACACCGGAGACGCCGAACCGTCCCACCCGACCGGGCAGAACCACAGCACCCCGGCAGCCCGACCCGCGACAGCGGCGGTAAGCCTCGTCCCGAGACTGATCCCGCCCCGGTCGTTGCTCGCCACCGACACAGGCCCGGCAGGCGCGAACACGCTCACCTCAGCACCCCACGCCACCCTCGCCCCACCTAACTACTCGTCGTCAAGGAACTCGCTCAAGGACTGCTTACGCACCGCAGACGCGGCCAAGCCCAACCGCAACCGGGCCTCCAGATTCAGACCGAGGGTCGCCTCGATCGCCCGGAGCTCCCGCTCCGTCGACTCGACGTAGCGCAGCGCCCAGTGCGCCACCGGCTGCCCCTGCGACCCCTCCACCGACAACCCGTCCCGGTCGATCTCGGCAACCAACGCGGCCCGGCGCTCGTGCAGATCGCAGTACCTGGTGATCACCCACCGATCCGTCACCGGGTGATAGGCGCCGTCCCCGGCCGCCCAGACCTCACGCCACACCTCACGGCCGACACGCCCTAGCCCGGCCGGGACACGAGGAGCACGCCCCGTGTGCACAGTGGGGGCACCTGCCACCGCAGCCGGTTCACGTGCGTTTCCAGAGGGGATACCACTAATGCGGGACATGCGATACCTACACTCGGTAGATGTGAAGAACTGGCCACTATGCCATATGGGTGATTAAACCGGCACTTAGGGCGGCCCGATTGCCCCGATCTCACAACCGGCGAGGCCAACCGCAAGAAGGTTGGTCCGTACGGGTCGGCCATCGGCTGGCACTTGGGTACTTAATCGTTCTCGGAATCGATTCCGAGAACTTGCCAATGTTCAGTAGGAGTCAGAACGGCTATCCGACCGGTCTAATTGACGACATGCTCCTGCTCGTCCTGGAAGGCGTCACACGGTGCGCCACTCTTGCAATGGCCACCTACCAGATCACGATGGTCGTCATCACGAGACTCGTGCTGTGCCGCACTCAGAAGTCTGATCGTGTAAAGATTAATCTACGTCGGGGTGAGATCGAGATTGTGCCGACTGTTCAGTACGTATGCGTGAAGATCACTTGCGCAGAAAGGGGCTGCGACTGCACCCTGCCTAACGAGAATACCGACGACGTGCCCCTGACGCGTCCTGTGAAGCTGCTGCAACCCCCGACGTTTGCTGGTCGAGATTAGAGTTCAGCTCGCTAACCCGTTCCAAGTAGGTCAACAGGCGGCATTTCCCGCTTGTTGCACCACTGAACTATGAAACTGGGTCGCCTACTTTTCGGTTAAGCGCTCAAGCCGCCTCCATGCCGAGTAGGTCACGGAACGTTCCTCAATCTGATACGTGGGCCACTCCGCACGACCGCGTGCTACCGCCTCTCGGAACCGGCGCCGGTCGTGTGCCGCCCCGGACCGCGCGTGAGCCATCCGGGCGTAGTCGTCCCGGACAATGTACTCGCGCCCGTCCGCCAGCACGGCGACGACGCGGTACTCGGTGCGGACCTCGGCGGGTTCCGGGATCGGGGCGGGGTCCTCGACAGGCTCGGCGGTCGGGATCTCGGCAGCCGGGGATGCGGGCTCGGTCTTGCGGGTGCGCGGGGGCAACAACGCTCCGATCAGGTTGTGGTGTGCACGACAACTCCCAGCGCGAACGCTGGAACCCGGTCCGGACGGGGAGCACTCCGCGGGAGAGGAGGACCACGGGCTCAACCCGCCCGGACCGGGCAGCTTCGGGGTGCCCTACAGGGCGTTTACAGGGTCTTTCGGCTCCCGTTCGAAGGGCGGCAGCAGAAGGGGGCGGCGGTATCACCGCACGTCAGCGGCTACATACGCGCGAGTCGATCAAGGAAAAACGGCGCCGCACTCAGGAGGTGTACAGAAAGAGACCGGGGTGCTCCTGCGGGTCTACCCGGCCGAACTTTCCGACCGCCCTCCCTGGTACCACCTGGTGCACGATCGGGTGCATTCCCTCTCGATCACTCCACCCGCAAGCGCGCCACGGATAGGGTCGTGCGCGGTTGCGCCGGACAGCCAGGGACAGAGGCATCCCCGGCCGCAGATGCGGATTCGTTGAAGCCCTGCATAGGGTTTTTGCTTTCTCTCCGCGCGGTCGGACACGCCTCGACGTCCCAAGCGCAAGCATCCGGCACCCACCCCTCAACAGCCCGACGCGAGGACGCGCACCGCGTTCTCCTCGGCCGTCTTCACCGCGTGGCAGGGCCGACACAGCGCCCGCACGTTGTCGGGCACGTCCAGGCCCCCGTCACGCAGCGGCACGACGTGGTCGACGTCCACGGCAGCAGCTCCGCGCCAACGACCACAGAGCGCACACGCAGCACCCCCTGCCCGGTCCACCCACCGCCGCAGTGCACGGTGCGCACCGTCGCCAGCGCGGCGCCGGTAGTCCCCTCCACAGCGCGAGCACCGAGCAAGGCCGGGCTGGTCAACCACGCGGGGACAGGTCATGCACGCACGCGGCACCGACACCTCCACCGCTCACACCGCCTCCACCTAGTGCAGTGGCAAGAGGAGGACATCCCGCCCGAGGGACGAGTCTGCGAGCCCACTCACCTCATGCAGTGGCAAGAGGAGGACATACCCGGGAACCAGACGCCCGAGCAGAGCACCCGCAGGGTTCCGTCACCCGCACCGTGCCACGCGTTCACCCAGGTCAAGGCGCGGCTAGGGCGGCCTGCGGCACAACCTCGGGTGACGGACTAGAGCAGATCAGCCTTTCTCTATAGAGCCAAGCCAAAGAAGCTAAAGAAGTATCCGGAATCTCGACCGCTACGCCAACCCACGCACGCCAGAGGGCGCCCGCCCCGCGCCCACCTGCGTGAGCTGAGCTGCGGAAACGGGCGCCCTCAAGATCTACTCAAACCGGTGTCGGAACACCTTGGCGATCATCCGACCAGGTCAGGGGTACATACTGCGCATCCGGCATGTCCTCGGGGCGAGGCTCTCCCACGTACCACGGCACGAGCCGGTCGACCGTGGGCCTTGCTCCCTTGGTCGGGGACTTGTGGACCCAGATCTTGGTGACGGAGAGGTCCAGGAAGGACCGGCGCTCCGCCAAGCCCCAGGTTGCCCACGCGTCCAGCAGCAAGGGCAGGTGATCAATGAAGCCGACGTTTAGACGTTCAGACTCCGCGATCGCGCTCAACTCCGCTTCGTACCTGTCCAGCTTTGTTTGCGCTCGCCCATACTGGTTGTCGAATCTGCGCTCGCCACGAGCACCGGAGAACATGGTGCCTCTCAGCTTCTCCTCTTCCAGTCGCTCTAAGAAAGTCTCTTCCTCGGCAATGAGCTTGCGCAGACTCGCGCGCCGCATACCCCGGTCCGGATCTTGCTGCTCCAACCAGCGCGCACCGATCGAGACGACAGTAGGATCATTGGGCTCCAGCGCCGTGATACGCCCTAGAACCATGTCGGTCACCAACGCGTCAGCGCGAACGCCGTCAATGGTGACTCCCACGCATCGCCCGCCGCGCCTGCGCCGATCACACTGATACCGGGCGATCATCTTGATATCTCCCGAGGCCATCTTTTTCTTGACCTCATCCCAGATCATCCGACTGCCGCAGCCTGCACAGAACAGCTTGTCCATGAGCAGTGAGCGCACGGGACGCGAGGTGATCGTCGATAGATTCATCGCCGTTAGGGGGCTCCGGTCAACTTCGCGATACTTGCGAGCAAACCTTGCTTTCATGATCGCGTAGTCCTCGTCCGAGAGCAGTCTCTCACCGACGATAACCACTTCTCCGGTCACAGAGTGCCGGTAGGACTCACCCTTGTGCGGCAGATGGCCCACCATCAACGGTGTACTAACCACTTGAGCGATGCTCGGCCCTTGCCACGAGTTGCGAGAGGGCATCGGCTTGGCTGCCAACTTGGCCGCACGAAGCGGCTCTTGCTTGGCTTCGAGCTGGGCGATTCGTTGTTTGCGGGACGCCCAACTCGGGCAATCCCAGTCGCGCCTGTTGGCATAGAAGGCAACTTCCTCGCGAGACACCCCCAGTTTGAGCATCCGAACGAAGACCCGAACCCGGAAGCTTTCGACCGGGTGGAGCACTAGGTGCCGTTCAGGAGTAACCAGGAAGCCGTATGGCCGTTTCGCCATCCACCTTCCCTCGTCTCGCTCCTCAACACGACCGTCAAGCGTTCGCGTCGAGGTGTTCTCACTTTCCTTGCGCGCCTGGTATGCGGCGATCGCGAGTTGAAGCTCCCAACCCTCTTGAATCGAGTCGATGCCGTCCGCTATGGAGATGAATCGTCGCCCGTACTTGTTGACGATCGTGATGATCTCGCCAGCCGAGGGGATTCCCTGCCGTGTCGCGCGGTCGACCTTGTAAACGATCAGACAGTTGATAAACCCCGACCGGAGATCTCTTAGCGCTCGTTCCCAGTCCGGGCGCACGACACGCGGGTTGTACGCAGACTTGTCCTCGTCGCAGTAGACGTGACGGACATGGGCGTTGAGCAGGTCGGCCCGCGCCCGACCAGCCTTCTCTTGTCGAGGGATGGACGTCGATGTGTCAGTCAGATCCGAGATTCGCAGATACAAGCCCGCGAGTAAGTCAACATCAACAATGGTGCTCTGCACTTGACGCCTTCCCTTACCAACGATTGGAGTGTACGCAACAACCGCCGATAGGGGCTGCTTTTTGTGAGGCTCGCATCATTAGTCTTATGGGCGTCCGCATTGAGAAATCCGAGGAAACGATCACTGCCTTGACCGCTACTGGCCCGCGTTCTTTATCGCCAACCATGCAACCGGCCCCTGAGAAGGACAGGGTCAACAAGACCGCCACACAGGGGCCTAGACCAACCGACCCAACATCAACATGCACACCGCGCATCCGGCACCCTCCCCCCGCAACCAGCCGCAGAGGAGCGCAAGTACGCGTCCGCCTAGCCCGCCACGAGGTCTTCTAGCCCTCCTAGCCGCTCTGACCTGCGGAATTGCCGGTAGTGGACACAGGAGGTTCGTGACCGGCAACCACGAGTACTACTCCGGTTACCAGCCCTGGGTGACCGAACTGGAGCGGCTCGGCCTGCACTACCTGCACAACGAGAACACCAGGATCGCGCACGGCTCGGACACGTTCACCCTGGCGGGCGTCACCGACATCGCGGGCAAGGCCTTCGACGACGGACCGGACATGGAACGCGCGCTCTCCGGTCGTGTTGGCCCGACGGTTCTGCTTGCCCACCAACCGGTCCAGGCCGAGAAGGCCGCCACCCTCGGCGTGGACCTCCAGCTCTCCGGCCACACCCACGGCGGCCAGCTCTGGCCGTTCCACTACATGGTCCGCGCCGCCCAGCCCGCCGTCTCCGGACTGTCCAAGGTGGACAATACCTGGCTCTACGTCACCAACGGCGCCGGCACGTGGGGGCCGCCGGTGCGGGTGGGCGCCGCGCCCGACATCTCCGTGGTGGAACTGACCACCGGCTAGTGGCTCGACCCAGAGGGTTGGTGGGGTATCGGCCTGTCCACGGCGTTCCTGGCAAGGCGCCGGAACGGCCTCGTACTGGGCGTACTCGGTCGTTTCGGCAACGCAGCCAGGGACGTCGTGGGCAGGTCGAGATCCCGTCAACCTTCTGGGTCGGGCCACTAACCCCGGCAGTCGGTCGGCGGGGTTTTACCTGCCTTGAGCACGATCGAGCTCAGCTTGGCGTCCGTGCCGTCCTTGGCCGGGATGACGATGGTCGCCTTCTGCGTCCAGGACTGGCCGCCGATGTCCAACGTCCAGGTGCCGGTGACCTTCTTGACCAGGGCGGCGCGGGTGACCCAGCCGTACTCGCCCGGCTTGAGGGTGATCGTGACCGTGTCGGTGACCGCCTCCGAGCCGATCCAGCTGTGCGAGTAGTTGGCCTGGACCTGGGTGGTCACCTGGGCCTTGATGCCGAGGTCGACCCCGACCTGGACCGAGACGGTGACGCTGCCGCCGACGGTGTTCTGCCAGCCGACGGTCTGGTTCCAGGCGCGGGCGTAGGTGGCGTTGTTCGGGGTGCCGTTCTTGACCAGCTGGCTGACGCACTCGGCCGGGGCGAGGTAGGCCGGGTACTTGGTCTTGTCCTCCTTCCAGCCGCAGCTCTGCGGGTTCTTGTCGCACAGGGCCATGGCGTACTTGATCGCCAATGTCTTCGTCCCCGGCAGGGAGCTGTTGACGCCGAGCTTGAACGACTGCCGCGCGTTGCCCGCCTCGCAGTCGTCGACGTAGACGTACCCGTCGCCGTCGAGGGTCCAGCAGTAGCCGGTGTCCTCCTGCTTGAGGTAGAAGCTGGAGAAGTCGCCTGCGAAGGGCACCAGGTGCCAGCGCTGGCTGGACTGGCCGACGCACTCCCACTGGTCGAGGTAGCTGTTGGTGCGCCACACGTCCACGCAGTTGCCGCTGGCCAGGTTGCGGATCCGGAAGGTGAAGTCCGGGTTCTGCTCCAGCTTCCAGAACGCGCGGTCGCCGAGCGCGGAGGAGAACTGCAGGTACGCGTGCGGGTCGCCGGGGTCCTCGATGTCGAGTGCGCCGGGGAAGGCCGCGCTGGTGATCTGCAGGCAGTTGACCGAACCGGGGGACGCGCACCCCGCCGGGAGCGCCTGCGCGGCGCTGACCGACGTGGCCGCCGCTACCAGGGAAAGCACCGCTGTGATCGCCAGCTTCCGCATTACCGCCCGCTCTCGGTCGTCCGATGTGGAGACTCCCGATCCTCGAACGGGCGGCGGTGCGGCGACAATCCCCGGGACGGGTCGCTAAACCACCTCTTCTAGCGACACGCCCCGCCTTGCCGGGTGAATCAGGTGAGGGTTCGCGGCCGGATCGCGTTTGCCTTGTCCACCAAGGCATGCCGCTGCTCCGGCGAACTCGCCAGCCGCGCCAGGGCCCGGTAGCAGCGCTCCAGGCCGAACCGCAGCTCCCGTTCGGACAGTTCGCAGCCCAGGACCGTGCGCTGCGCGTTGGACGGGCTCGCCCCCGGCTTGCCCGCCTTCACCCAGCCGTACGCGGCCTCCAGGACCTCGGCGGAGAGCCGGGTGCGGCGCTCGGCGTCGAGCGCCAACCGCTCCAACCGCTTGGCCGCGTCGTGCAACTCGTGCTCGACCACGCGCTCCACCTCGTGGCCGCGCGCCTTCACCTTGATCGCGGCGACCTGGGCGGCGACGTGGTGGCTGGAGGTGTCCGGGACGGCTTCGAGCACCTCGATCGCCCCGGCCCGGCCGCCCTGCGCCAGGTACACCCTGGCCAGGCCGAACGCGGCGCTCACGAAGGAGTGGTCGGTGCGCCACACCAGCTCGTAGAACCGCGACGCACCGAAGTTGTCGCCCGCCAGTTCCGCGCTGACCGCCAGGGCCAACTTCGGCGCGATCTCGCCGGGCACCGCGTCGTACACCCGGCTGAACGCCTCGCGCGCCGCCTTCGGGGCGTTGTTGGCCAGAGCCAGCAGGCCATGGAACCAGTCCGGCCGCCAGTCGGCGGGATTGGTCGACATGCGCCGCGCGGTGTCGAGCTCGGCGGCCGCCGCGCGCAGATCGCCCTGGTCGAGGCGGGCCTTCACCATGCGCAGGCGGACCTCGATGGAATCGCGCGGGGCGCTGGCGAGCGCGGCGACCAGCTCGGCGGGCTCGGTCGCGGTGATGCTCGCCAACGCGGCGGCAGCGGGGTCGTCGGTGTCGACCAGCGGCAACGGCAGCACAGTGGCCACCTCGACCGGGTCCGGCACCGGCAGCGCGTCCGACGCGCCGAAGGTCCTGGTCTCCAGACCGAACACAGTGGACAGTCCAGGCCGCGGTTTCCCGCTGCCCAGCGCCATGACCTCGCGCAGCACCCCGGTCAACTGGTCGGCCATCTCCTCGGCGGAGGTGAACCGGCGGGCCGGGTCGGTGTGGGTGGCCCGCCGCAGGACCCGGTAGTAGCTGCCGAACAGCTTGAACAGCGGCTCGACGTCCGGGCCGGGCAGGGTGTGCTTGTAGCGGGTGGTGTAGCCGGCGAACTCGATGGACAGCACGGCCAACGTGCGGCCGACGGTGTAGATGTCGGAGGCGACCGTGGCGCCCTCCGAGGCCAGCTCCGGCGCGGAGTACCCGGCGGTGAAGAACAGCGGGCTCTCGTAGTCGTCGGTCTTGCGGACCGCGCCGAGGTCGATCAGCTTGAGCTGCTCACCAGCCTGGATCACGTTGTCCGGCTTGAGGTCGCAGTAGAGCATGTCGATGCTGTGCAGGTAACCGATGGCGGGCAGGATCTCCAGGCCGTAGGCGATCACCTGCCCGATCGGCAGCGGCTCCGCCCGCCCGGTCTGCCGGTGGTGCTCCAGGGCGAGCTGGCGCAGCGACTGGCCGCCGACGTACTCCATGACGATGTAGCCGACCATCGAGCCGGTCTTGGGGTCCGGGTGCTCGACGAAGTTGTAGATCTTGACGACGTTCGGGTGCTCGACCTCGGCCAGGAACCGGCGCTCGGCCACCACCGAGGCCATCGAGGTCTCGTCACCGGTGTCGATCATGCCCTTGAGCACGACCCAGCGGTCGCTGACGTTGTGGTCCTTGGCCAGGTAGATCCAGCCGAGACCGCCGTAGGCGATGCTGCCGAGCACCTCGTACTGGCCGCCGACCAGGTCACCGCGGAAGAGCCGGGGCCGGAAGTTGAAGTCTTGGCCACAGGTCGGGCAGGTGCCCTCAGCCTCCCCGGCCACCCCGTCGACACCCCGGCCGACCTCGGCGCCGCAGTTGGAGCAGAACCGCTTGTTCTCCGCGACGACCGGGTTCTCCAGCACCGCGCTCGCCGGGTCCTTCACCGGCACGACCGGCACCTCGACCAGCCCGGCACCCAGCCTGCCGCGCCCGGAGGCCCGCGACCCGGTCCGCCGACCGGTGCCGGGGAACGGGTGCGAGCCGCTGTCGGTGCGGGTGAGCAGCTCGGTCTTGGGCTGCTCGTCCTCGTCCTCCGGCTTCGGCGGCACGATGCTCTGCGTGAGCGTCGTCTCCGCCAACACACTGGTCAACGGCGTCTCATCCGGCGGCGCGAACGGACTCGGCTCACCCTCCGCCGGGATCGAGTGCCGATCGGTCACGTCGGCGGCACTGGTGTCGGGCACCGGCCGCCGGGGGAACTGTCCGGTGTGGACACCCGGGGGCACGGGGTGCGGACCGGAGCGCAGACCGGGCGGCACCGGGAGCGGGCCCGACCGCACACCGGGCTGCGGCGGGAAGGGGTGCGGCCCACTGGACTGGCGACCGTTGGGGGCGAACGGGTGCGGCCCGCTGGACTGCCCGGGAGCAGCGTGCCGCCCGGCCGGACGGCGCTGCGGCCCGGTGCCGGACTGAGCCGGGTACGGGCCGGGTTGAGGTGGCTGAGACCTCTGCGGCCCACGAGGCCGGGGAGCGGGCTGCGGACGCCACGGCTGCGAGTTCTCCGGCGGCGGCGCCCCTCTCCCCACCCGGCCACGCTCCAGAGGCGGCACCTGATCGGCGGGGCGTGCGAAACGCTGCGAAACCGACCCGCGCTGCTCCAGGGCGGGCGGCGGAACCTGCGGCGGGGTTTCCGGCTGGGCGTCGGGCTCGAGCCGCTGCGCCACGGAGTCATGCGGCTGTGGCGTGAACTGAGACCGCGGACTGGGCTCGGCCGGGCTCGGCGCGGCGGGCGGCACGGGATCTGGGTTCTGCGGCCCAGACTCGTGGCGCTGCGATGTGGACTCCAACTGGGGCGGCACGAGCGGTTGCAGTTGCATGGGCCCGTCGTGCGGCGGGGCAGCGGACTGCCCCTCAGCGGAGTGCGACCCGGCACCAGACTGCTGCGCCCCAGCCACCGGCCGCGACACCTCAGCCAATGGCGCAGGCTCGCCATGCTGCCGCTCGCCAGACTGCGAGCCCGGCTCCGACCGCTGCCCCACCGCCTCCGACGGGACAGGCTCGCGGTGCCCCCCAGCCAGCGGCGAAGGCTCACCATGCCGCGACACACCAAACTGCGAGCCCGGCTCCGACGGCACGGACTCGTGGTGCGCTGGGGCCAGCTGCTGCGACACCCCAGCCAACGGCGACGGCTCACCGTGCCGCCACTCGCCAGACTCCGACTCAGCCTCTTGCCGCGCCGCCGCCGACGGCACAGACGCGTGATGCGCCGACGGCTCGCCATGCCACCGGTCGCCAGGCTGCGAACTCGACTCCGACCGCTGCCGCGCAGGCGGGACAGGATCATCGTGCGCCCCAGCAGCCGGCGACGGCTCGCCATGCTCCGACTCACCAACCTGCGATCCGGGCTCCGCCCCTTGCTGCGCTGCCTCCGGGGGCGCGGGCTCATGGTGCTGCGGCACGTCGGTCTGCGAGCCGGGCTCCGGGTCCTGCGGCGCAGGCTCGTGATCCTCTGCAGGCGGGACGTCGGCGGACTGGGGGTCGGGTGTCTGTTGTTCAGGCAACGCCGGTGCCGCAGGCGACTCGGATCGAGCGGGCTCGGGGTCCTGCGGCACCACGGGCTGCTGCGGTTCAGCAGGTGTCGACTCGGTCAGCGGCACCGGGTCGCCGGTGGCGACCTGCTCCGCGGGTACCTGCCACACCGCGGTGGGCGGCGGCGACGGCCGCAGGACCTGGGTCGGGGGTGCGGGGTCGTCCAGGGGGGTGGGGTCGCTCGGGGGGTCGAAGTTCCAGCGGGCCGGTTTCGGGGTCGGCTCACCCGGCGGTGTCCTGTGCGTCATCGGGGGCACTCCCGCTCAGTCCCGGTACTTGACCACTGGCGGCGCGGCGCGCTCGCCTGCCTGCGCCAGCCACTTGTTGTAGCTGGCCACCCAGGAGCCGTTGGTGATCGAGCGCTCCAGCACGCCGTTCACGAACCGCACCATGTCCTCGTACTGCTTGGGGATGCCGATGCCGTAGGGCTCCTCGGTGAACCGGGGGCCGACCATCTTCACGTTCGGGTCCTGGGCGACCATCCCGGCCAGGATGGTGTCGTCCGTGGACACCGCGGCGACCTGGGCCTGCTGCAGCATCACCAGGCAGTCCGACCAGTTGTCGACCGCGACGATCTCCGGCGGTGCGGGCGATTCGCGCAGCCGGGCGATCGAGGTGGAGCCCTTGGTCGCGCAGACCCGTTTGCCGCCCAGCTGGTCGATGCCGGTGATCTGCGAGGCCCGGTCGACCAGCACCCGCTGCCCGGCCACGTAGTAGGTGGCGGAGAAGTTGATGTCGACCCAGCGCCCGCAGGTGGCGGTCATGGTCCGGACCACGATGTCGACCTCGCCGTTCTTGAGCGCGTCGATGCGCTCGGCCGAGGTGATCACCTTGTACTGCACCTTGTTCGGGTCGCCGAAGATGGCGGCGGCGACGTCGCGGACCCGGTCGATGTCGAAGCCCTCCAGCGCGTTGCTGGTGGGGTTGCGGAACCCGAACAGGAACGTGTTCTGGTCGACGCCCGCGATCAGCCGCCCGCGGTCGAGGATGGCGCGCATGGTCGACCCGGTGGGCATGTTGCCCGGCTGCGGCAGGTTGTTCGCCGGCCGCAGGCTCGCGGTCGGGTCGCACGGCGGGACCTGGGTGGCCGCACCGGTCGTGGTGGTCGGGTTCACCTCGACACCGACAGGTTGTGGACGGTCCACACTGGACACGATGGCCAGGTCGACTGGCCTGCCTGCCGACGAGCAGGCGGTGGCTGCGACGGCGAGCACCAGGGTGAGCAGCACACCCCGCACGGCAGGGCGTCTCATCGGTACTCCCGCAAGCGTTCCCGGATGCCGAGGGTGATCCCGGCCGCCGCGATGATCGCGAGCACGGCGATCCCGGGCACCAGGCCGGTCAGCGCGTTGCCCGCCTTGGTCGTCTGGGTGAAGAACTCGTCGCGCCCGGCGTTGAGCGCGGTGATCAGGTTCTTGTCGAGCTTGCCGAACGCGGCGGCGGCGCTGTCGGGCGCGTCGCCGATGGCCACCTTCACCGCCTCCTCGTACTGCCCGCCGTCGTCGAGCTCGCGGATCTTGCGGTGCGCGGCCGCCCACTCCTCGGCGTTCTGCACGGCGAGCTGCACCTCCCCGGCCATCGCGTCGCTCGAGGCGAGGTCCTTGGCCTGGCGCAGCAGGTTCGTGCCGCCGTCGCCGGTGATGGTGGCGGCCAACTGCTGCCACTCCTGCTCGTAGCCGGGGCCGTCGCCGCGCGCGACCAGGGTCAGCGTCTCGTCCGCACGGCACTTGAGCGAGTTGATCCTGGCCTGGACCAGCACGTCGACCTGCTGCGCGCCGTTGCGCTCGGCGTCGCCGACGTGGCTGGCGAGCACCAGCATCGCCACCACGCCCCAGATGAGCGCGACCACCACCGCGGCCGTCGCGGCGACCAGTCCGACGTTGAGCAGCCGGTTGGTCTTGCGGGTGAGGTAGCGCTGGGTGGCGACCAGGGCCACCAGCAGCAGCACGAGCAGCGCGACGGGCTCCCACGGCACCGACCTGGCCGACTCCTGCTCGCGCTGGAGCCGGTCGTAGTTGATCTCGTACAGCTTCTCCGCGGCGGGCAGCAGCTTCGAGCGCATCAGCCCGGACGCCTCGCGCAGGTACGCCGCGCCAGCCGGGTAGCCCTGGCGGTTGTTGGCGCGCGCGGTCTCGATCAGCCCCGCGTACACCGGCAACTGCTGCGAGAGCACCTCGACCTGCGCCGCGGCCAACGGGTCACCGCCGACGTCGGAGGACGCCTTGCCCAGCGCGGTCCCGGCCTGTGAGATGTCGAACTCGTAACGGGTGCGCAAGGACGCGGGCTCGACGCCGCCGGAGAGGAACGCGCTCGCCGCGGTCGCGTCGGCGTCCGAGAGGGACCGGAAGATCTGCTGCGCCGCGGTGGCCAGCGGCTCGCGGTGGGCGACGAGGTCGTCGAGGGTGTCGCGCTTGGCCTGGGCGGTCAGCGCGGCCACGATGCCGGTGATCGCCGTGAGCAGCAACAACGCCACCGCCACGACCGACAACCGGCCGGGCGTGGTGGTCGCCGACCGGGTCACCCGCCCGAGGGGGGACGGACCGGCAGGCCGCTGTGGCGCGGCCGTCACCACGGGGTACCACCCAACCGCACGTCCCGCCGCCTTCCGCTCCGGTCGTCGCTCGGACCTGAACTTAGTGGAGTGGTTTGCCCGCAGCCACCAAGTCCGCCGATGTCGGCGACCGGGGGCGCCGGGCCCGCGGACACAGCCGGTCACCGACGGGTCCCACTTGTGCGCGGCGTAGTCGCTCGGTTGCTGTCTGGATAGCCGCCCGCCCCGGTGGGACCGTGGCTGGTATGAACGGCGACACTGAGCACAGCATGAAGCACATCGCGACGTTCTGCGGGCAGTGCAACTGCGGCTGCCCCGAACTGTGGATCGACCCGGACGCGCCGGAGGAACGCCGCGTGGTGATCACCGACGACTTCGGCCAGCGCATCCAGATGAGCCTCGGCCAACTCAGCGACCTCGTCGACGACGTCAAGAACGGCGTGCTCGACCAGGTGCTGGTGGGCGGGTAGGCAGTCGGGCACGGTGGCGGCATGGGTCGGCTGGGTGCTCACCGCGGCGTTCCTCGCGATCGCCGGGTACAGCGTCGCCCGCCTCTGCGCCGCCGCGCGCTCGGGTTCGCCCGATTACACCGGCGGGCACCGCGCGGTGGACCTCGCGCACGCGGCCACCGCGACGGGTATGGCGGTGATGTGCTCGCCGGTCGGCGGGCCGCTGCCAGCCGCGGGGTGGGTGGCAGTGTTCACCCTGGTGACCGGGTGGTTCCTCGGTGCGGCGCTCGTGCGGGGTGGACGCCAGGCGATCGGGTGGCACGGCCCTGACTGGCAGCACGCGGCCGCCGGGCTGGGCATGCTCTACATGCTGTTGGCGGTCCCCCACACGGCGCACTCCATGTCGACGCCGTGGACCGGTCCGCACACCGGGGAGGCCGTGCTGCCCGTGCTGGGGTGGGCGTTCGTCGCCTTCTTCGCGCTCCAGACAGTCCGTTTCGGACCCCAGGTCGTGCGCGGCGCCCGGGGTTCGGGCCTACTCGCGGACAGCCGCCTCGCCGCCGCCTGCCAACTGGTCATGGCGGCCGGGACCGGGTACCTGATCTTCGTGATGCTGTAGCCGGGCCAGCCAGGCAGCAGCCAGGCCGAGCACCGCGAGGAGTCCGAAGGCGAGCAGGGGCGCCCCCAGCAACCACCCGACGGCGAGCGACACGACCAGCCCACCCGCGTTGCCCGCCAACCACACCAGCGACGTGACCGGCCCCGCCTTGTCCGGGTCCCGCCGCTCCACCATCGCCAGCGCGACGGGGAGCGCGGACAGCAACATGAACCCCAGCAGCGGACTGACCACGAACCCGGTCGCCGAGGGGAACAAGCCCAGCGCCAGGCACACGACCGCGATGACCAGCCCCGTCGACTGCAGCACGCGCGGCTCGACCCGCCTCCGCGCGGCCCACGGCGGCACGACCACACAACCACCCACCCCGGCGACCAGCATCGCCAGCAACAGCAACCCCGACGTGTCCGCGCCGATCCCCCGCGGTGCCAGCAGCGGCTCAAGCCACGTGGCGAGCGCGACGAAGATCCCCATCCCGAGGAAGACCACCGCCGAAAGCCTTACCACCCCCGGCTCCCGCCACACTCCCAACGGCGACACCGCCACCCCCCGCCCGTACCCCGGCGCCACCCCCACCGCGACCACCCCCGCAACGGCCGTCACCACCGAGATCCCCGCCCCGATCCCCACCACCACCGGCACATCCCCCGGCACAGCCGTCCCAATCCCAATAGCCAAAATCATCCCGACGTACGTACCCCCCGCCCCCACCGCAATCCCCAACGGCCGCTCCTCCGGCGCGAGATAAGCAGCCGCCACCCGCGTAATAGCCCCCGCAAGAACCGGCTGCGCCACCGCCGCCAACCCCTGCCCCGTGAACGCCCCCCAATACGAATCGGCCAATACCCGAACAATCCCACCAGCCGCGATCAACAACGCCCCCACCGCGAGCGTTGGCCGCAGAAACCGATCAAGCGCAACCCCAGCGGGCACAGCCAAGGCGACGAACAACAACGGGAACACATTGGCCAACCACCCAACAGCCCCCTCCCCCACCCCGAAATACCGGGCCGACTCGGTGGTGATCGCCGCATACCCCAACCAACTCACCTGGGTGGCAACCCCCAACCCCGCAAACGCCCCCACCACCCACCACCGAGACCTCATCCCCTCATCCTCATTCCCCTCCCTCCCTTCGTCAACGCCCCCCTTGACCAGCCAAAACCAGCAGCACCGCCGTCCGGGAGACCCCGAGCCGACCCACCCAACCCAGCCACCGCTCCCAGAAGCTCCGGTGCCACCCCACCGAGCTTCCCAACCCAGCCCCCCGAGTCAGCCCCGCCAACTCGACCACCGCTCCCAGAAGCAGGCGCGCCAACCCAACACCCCTACCCCGACCACCCAACCCAGCCACTGGACACTCGGAAGTCGCTGGCGCCAACCCAGCCCCCGAGCCAGCCCGCCCAACCCAACCCGCCGGGCCAGCCCACCCAGCCCGACCACCGCTCCCCGAAACCGCTGGTGCCACCCCAACCCACCGAGCCAACCCACCCAGCCCGACCACCGCTCCCGGAATCCGCTGGTGCCAACCCGGCCACCCGAGACAGCCCCGCCAACCCAGCCACCCCTCCCAGAAACCGCTGGTGCCAACCCGGCCACCCGAGACAGCCCCGCCAACCCAGCCACCCCTCCCAGAAACCGCTGGTGCCAACCCGGCCACCCGAGACAGCCCCGCCAACCCAGCCACCCCTCCCAGAAACCGCTGGTGCCAACCCGGCCACCCGAGACAGCCCCGCCAACCCAGCCACCCCTCCCAGAAACCGCTGGTGCCAACCCGGCCACCCGAGACAGCCCCGCCAACCCAGCCACCCCTCCCAGAAGCCACCGGTGCCAGCCCACTCAAACTCGGCCCGCCGAGCCAGCCCCGCCAGCCTGACCACCGCTCCCCGGAAGCCGCCGGTGCCACCTCAACCCACCGAGCCAGTCCACCCAAACCCAGCCCACCGAGTCAGCCCCGCCAACTCGACCACTGGACACTCGGAAGTCGCTGGTGCCAGGTCAGCCCCGCCGGGTCAGCCCCGCCAACTCAGCCACCCGACTCCGACGGCATTGCCGACCACTGGACACTCGGAAGCCGCTGGTGCCAACTGCTCGATGGGGTGGACCTGTTTTGTGTGGGGGAGCGGCAGTCGTAGCGTTCCTGCGCGGACAGGGCCACGCTTTTCGGCCCCAGCTTTGCGGTCCTGCCACGGCTGTCGTAGGGGCCCCACGCAAAACAGGTCCACCACATCGAGCAAAGCTCGAAAATCGCGGATCCAGCGCAATGCCGAAGGCGAGCCGAAGACCCGATGCAAGGCGCGAAGCGACGAGCCGAAGATCATCTAACCCAGCAGCCCCCGTCTTCCACCCTACCGAGGCGCGCAGACAGAGCGAGAGCGAAAGACGGCCCTGTGGACAACCGAGCACCTTGTGGACAACCCCCTTACACAACCCGAACCTCCCACCCCCACCCCCCTTTACCCACCCCCACCACACTCCTCCACATCACCCAAGGAGGACCAGTGCGAAAGATCATCACCGCCCTCACCATCACCCTCGCCGCAGCAACAGCAGGCGTAGCGACCGCAGGCGCAGCAGCCGCCCAGCCCAGTACGCCCGTCACCATCACCCTCTCCCCCGAACAAGTCACCAACATCTGCACCAAACGCATCCCCCGCATCGAGCAGCGCACCACCAAGCTCATCGACCGCATCAACGGCTCCGCCGACGTCAAGGGATCCGCTGCCTGGCTGCGGGCACGCGCCGACAAGGAGCAAGCAGCGGGTCGCGAGACCTCCGCCAACCTCCTGCGCGAGCGCGCCGACCGCCGCGCGGGCAAGATCGATCAGCTGACCAAGGCCAAGCAGCGGGCCGAGGACTTCAAGTCCAAGTACTGCGGTACCAAGTGATGCGCCGCGCCCTCGCGGCCGTCGCCCTCCTGCTCGCTTGTGCGGCGTGCCAGGACACCGGTAGTACGCCCGCTCCGAGCAACGGCGGTTCTGTCGAGCAGGAGCTGGGCAGCATCGAGTCCACACTGGACAACGTCGAGTCCGAGTTGGCCGGGGACTAGTACGGTGCGCCCATGACTCCCGATCCCGGCCGCGGGCTGGTGCTGGTCGTCGAGGACGACCGGGCCATCGCCGAGCTGGTCAGCCTGTACCTGCGCCGCGACGGGTTCGGGGTGCACGTGGAGACCGAGGGGGCGGGGGCGCTGGCGGCCACCCGGCGGCTCAAGCCGGTGGCCGTGGTGCTCGACATCGGGTTGCCGGGGATCGACGGGGTCGAGGTGTGCCGCCGGATGCGGGCGGGCGACGACTGGACGCCCGTGTTGTTCGTGACGGCTCGCGACGACGAGGTGGACCGGGTGCTCGGGCTGGAGTTGGGGGCCGACGACTACATCACCAAGCCGTTCAGCCCGCGCGAGCTGGTGGCGCGGGTGCGGACCGTGCTGCGGCGGGCGAACGGACCCGGCGGGGGCGAGGTGCTGCGGGCGGGCGGGACCCGGCTCGACACCGGGCAGCGGCGGGTGTGGAGCGGGGACGTGGAGGTCGTGCTGACCACCACCGAGTTCGACCTGCTCGCCCACCTCATGCGCAGGCCGGGGCAGGTGTTCGAGCGGGCGCAGCTGCTCAGCGCGGTGTGGGGGTACGCGGCCGCCGCCGGGACGCGGACGGTGGACGTGCACATCGCGCAGCTGCGGGCGAAGCTCGGGTCGGAGAGTCCGATCCGGACGGTGCGCGGGGTCGGCTACGCGGCGGACCGCGGGTGAGGGGCACGCTCGCGGTCCGCGTCACCGCGCTGTGCCTCGCGGTGGCGGGCGTGGTGGCGGTGGTCGGCGGCCTGATCTCGGCGCGGCTGGTGGTCTCCACGGCCACCGGGGTGACCCAGCAGACCCTGTCCGACCAGGCCGATGTGTTCGTCAGCCAGTTCGCCGACAACCGCATCGGCCTGCGCCGGATGGTCGAGGTGCTCAACGGCCAGGGCGTGGCCGTGGTGCAGGCGCGGCCGAACGGGACGGTCGTGACCGGGGACGCGACCGCCGAGAAGGCGGCGCGCGAGGCCGGGCTGCTCGGGGTGACCGAGCCGCAGCACAAGACCGTCGAGGTGGGCAGCAGGACACTGCTGGTGGAGTTGCGGCCCGCCGACGCGCGCGGGGCGATCGCGCTGGTGCGGGAGGCGGAGACGGCCAAGGGCACCGGGCGCAAGCTGATCCGCAACATCGTCGTCGCGCTCGGGATCGGTCTGCTGGTCGCCGCGGTCGCCGGGTTGTTCCTGGCCCGGCTGCTGGCCCGCCCGCTGACCAGGACCGCGGCCGTCGCCTACTCGATGACCCACGGCCGCCGTGACCTGCGGGCACCGGTCGAGGGGCCGCGCGAGGTCGCCGAGGTGGCGGCGGCGGTGAACGACCTGTCCGACGCCCTGCAGCGCAGCGAGTCGCGGCAGCGGGAGTTCCTGCTGTCGGTGTCGCACGAGCTGCGCACGCCGCTGACCGCGGTGAAGGGGTTCGCCGAGTCCCTGGCCGACGGGGTGGTGACCGGGGACGCGGTGGTGGGCGCGGGCCGCACCATCGAGCAGGAGGCCGACCGGCTGGACCGGCTGGTCAGCGACCTGCTCGACCTGGCCCGCCTCGGCGCCGACGACTTCCGGCTGGACCTGGTCCAGGTGGACCTGACCGCGCTGGTCGCCGAGTCCGCCCGGGTCTGGTTGGCGCGCTGCGCCGCGGCCGGGGTCCGCTTCACCGTCGAGTCCCCGCCCGGCCCGGTGCTGACCGCCGCCGACCCGCGGCGGCTACGGCAGGTGGTCGACGGGCTGGCCGAGAACGCGCTGCGGGTGACCCCGGCGGGGCGCCCGATCGTGCTGTCGCTCGGCGTCCTCCCAGGTCAGGCTGTGCTCCAGGTGCGCGACGGCGGTCCGGGGCTGGCGCAGGAGGAGTACGCGGTGGCCTTCGAGCGGGGGGTGCTCAACGCGCGCTACGCGGGCAGCCGCCCGGTCGGCACGGGGATCGGTCTCGCCCTGGTCCACGGGCTGGTGACCAGGATGAACGGCACGATCTCGGCGGGTCCGGCGGCTGAGGGCGGCGCCGCGTTCACCGTCCGGCTGCCGACGGGGTAGGTCAGCCGGCGATCCAGAAGAAGCCGCCGCGGCGGTCGTACTCCTGGATGCGGGCGCGGGCGCCGGTGCGCAGCGGGCGCTCGCCCGCCTGGCGGACCTGGACGATCACCGTGCGGCCGTCGGAGGTGGTCGCCTCGGCCGCGCCGAAATGGTCGTCGACCCGGCCGGTGCGCACCACGCAATCCGTTCCGACGAGGTCCAACCGCGCCGGTAGCAGTTTGTTCAGCAGCGGAATCGTGAATCGAGTTCCGATAAGCGAGATGACCACCGCGAAAACGAGCACGAGCGCACCCGGAACCAACCGCGACGGCGCCGTGGAACCGAGCAGCAAATCGCCCGCCATGCTCGCCGCCCACGCCAGGCAGGTCACCAGCGACAGCGCCAGGCTCAGCGGAACCCGCCCCAGGCCGAAGGCTTCCGGGTCGGCGGCCCCCACAGACTCCACAGTGGACACCCCGAGCGCGACGAGCACCCAGTACCCCGCGACGACGACCAACAGGAACGTGAAAACGACAGCAGGAAAACTGAAGGCCGCAAGCAGGAGTCGGTCCACAGGCGGATTCCCTTCGCCGAGCTTGGCACGGGAACCTACTGCAACCGCTCGGTGAACGGCGCCGTTGTCGAACAACCCGATACCCGGATGTGACCAAACGCGACACAGGCGCAACGCGAACTCACTCGGCGAGCGAGGTTTCCACCGCGTCCAGCAGCGGGGCGACCCGGAACGGGATCTGCTCGGTCATCGCGACCGCGGTGGTGCTGCGGATGACCCCCCGGCAGGACAGCACCGCGTTGATCACCTCGTGCAGGTGCCTGGTGTTGCGCGCGACCACCCGCACCAGCAGGTCACCGTCACCAGCGATGCCGTGCGCCTCCAGCACGTAGGGCACCGCCGTCAGGTCCTCGATCGCGGTGACGAGCCTGCCCTGGGCGACCTGGACGGTGACGAACGCGGTCACCTCGACGCCGAGCTGTGTGTAGTCCACCGCCCGGCCGCGCGGGCCGACCACGCCCTGGCGCTCCAGCCGACCCACCCTGGCGTGCGCGGTGTTGCGCGCGATGCCCAGCCGCTCGGCCAGCTCGGTGATGCCCACCCGCGGGTTCGCGACGAGCTCGCGGATGACCCGCAGGTCGAGCCGGTTGACCATGCCCACGATGCGCAACCTTCCACGGTCGAGGGAGTCGATTTTGAGCGATCCGCGCAATCCTGAACACTGAGTCTTGCACAGCGCTCATAGAGAGCCGTCTTCTAGTCAGAAGGCGCGCAGGGCGCACGGAAGAGGTGTGGACGCGATGACGGCTGTGGTACCGGAGCTGGCAGCCAACTACCGACCGGCTGACGTGGTCAGCCGCGACAGCGGCCGCGGCGCCCTCACCGGGGTCCAGGCGCTGGGCAAGCTGCTGCTCGACCAGCACCGGGCCGACCAGGCCCGCGGCTGGAAGACCGCCGGGCTGGTGTCGGGCTACCGCGGGTCACCGCTGGCCGGGCTGGACCTGGTGCTCGAGCGCAACGCCAAGCTGCTCGCCGCGCACGACATCGAGTTCATCCCCGGGGTCAACGAGGAGCTGGGCGCGACGGTCGTCTACGGCTCCCAACTGGCGCCGCAGCTGCCCGGGTCGCGCTTCGAGGGCGTCTTCGGCCTCTGGTACGGCAAGGCGCCCGGGGTGGACCGGTCGGTCGACGCGTTCAAGCACGGCACCTGGATGGGCACCACCCCCAAGGGCGGGGTGCTGGTGGTGGCCGGGGACGACCCGGCCAGCAAGTCGTCGTCGCTGCCGTCGAACTCGACCATGGCGCTGGCCGAGTCGTACATGCCGGTGCTGGCGCCGGTCGACGTGGCCGACGTGCTGCGGCTGGGCCGCTTCGGCATCGAGATGTCCCGGTTCAGCGGCGCCTGGACGGCGTTCACCGTGGTCACGGCCATCGGCGACGCCTACGAGGTGGTCGACCTCGGTGTGGTGCCCGAGATCGTCGTACCGGAGTTCGAGTGGGACGGGCGGCCGTGGAAGCCGACCTTCAAGGCGGGCGTCGGCATCCCGGAGGCGCTGGCGCTCGAGCGCGAGGTGCTGGAGGGCAGGCTCGCCGCCGCGGTCGCCTTCGGCACCGCGAACGGGCTGAACCGGATCGAGGGCGCGACCCGCGAGGCGCGGCTGGGGATCATCGCGTCCGGGCACACCTACGCCTGCCTGCGCGACGCGCTCGGCCGGATGGGGCTGACCGAGTCCGAACTGGACCGCCGCGGCGTCCGGCTGCTGCGGCTGGGCATGGCCTACCCGCTCGACCAGGAGCTGATCGGCCGGTTCGCCGACGGCCTCGACGAGGTCGTCGTGGTCGAGGACAAGCGCGCGTTCATCGAGACCCTGGTCAAGGAGGCCCTGTTCGACCGGGCCGTGCGGCCGCGGGTCTACGGCAAGCTCGGACCGGACGGGAAGTCACTCGTCCCGGTGACGGGCGCGCTGGAGGCCGACCGGCTGGTGACCGTCCTCGGGCCGCTGCTCGCCGAGCGGCTCGGCCGTGAACACGTCCGGCTGCCGGAGCGCCCCAGCAGGCCGCGGATCGCGTTGCCGATGGTCAACCGCACCCCGTTCTTCTGCTCGGGGTGCCCGCACAACCGGTCGACGGAGATCCCGGACGGCTCGCTGGCCGGGGCGGGCATCGGCTGCCACGCGCTGACCACGTTCATGGACCGCAGCGTCGGCTTCACCCAGATGGGCGGCGAGGGCGTCAGCTGGGTGGGGGCCGCGCGGTTCACCGACACCCCGCACTTCTTCCAGAACCTGGGCGACGGGACCTTCTTCCACTCCGGCAGCCTCGCCGTGCGCCAGGCGGTGGCCGCGGGCACCAACATCACGTTCAAGCTGCTCTACAACGCGGCCGTGGCGATGACCGGCGGCCAGCACGCGGACGGGTCGGTCGACCCGGCCTCGGTGACCCGGATGCTGCACGCCGAGGGCGTCGCCAAGGTCGTCGTGGTCACCGACCAGCCGGGCAAGTACCCGCGCGGCACCACCTGGGCGCCCGGCGTGCGGATCCGCCACCGCGACGACCTCGACGACGTCCAGCGGGAGCTGCGCGACACCGAGGGCGTGACGGTGATCCTCTACGACCAGGAGTGCGCGGCGGAGAAGCGGCGCAAGCGCAAGCGCGGCAAGGCGGTCGACCCGGTGACCCGGGTGCACATCAACGAGGCCGTCTGCGAGGGCTGCGGCGACTGCGGCCGCAAGTCCAACTGCCTCAGCGTCGAGCCGGTGGAGACCGAGTTCGGCCGCAAGACCCAGATCGACCAGACCTCGTGCAACAAGGACTACTCCTGCCTGCTCGGCGACTGCCCGTCGTTCATGACGGTCGTGCCCGGCTCCGGGAAGACGAAGAAGATCGACCGCACCGAGCTGCCCGCGGACCTGCCCGAGCCCGCCGCGAAGCCCACCGCGGCCGCACTGGTGATGGTCGGCATCGGCGGGACCGGCGTGGTCACCGCGAACCAGGTCCTCGCCACGGCCGCGCTGATCAGCGGGCTCGACGCACGGGCGCTGGACCAGACCGGGCTGAGCCAGAAGGCGGGCGCGGTCGTGTCGCACCTGCGGATCTCCCCGGAGCGCGACGAGCTCCCGGGCCTGGTGCCCGCCGGTGCCGCCGACGGGTACCTGGTGTTCGACCCGCTGGCCGCCACGACCGAGCCCAACCTGTCCCGCTGCGGCGAGGGCCGGACGGTGGCGGTGGTGTCGACCGCGCAGGTGCCGACCGGCCGGATGGTCGTCGACCACACGGTGGCCTTCCCCGGCGACCTCGTGCCCAAGATCGCCGCACGGACCAAGGAGCTGCGCGCGTTCGACGCCCTAGACCTGGCCGAGCGCCTGTTCGGCAGCACGGCGGCGACGAACTTCCTGGTGATCGGCGCGGCCTACCAGCTCGGCGTGCTGCCGCTGTCGGCCGAGGCGATCGAGAAGGCCATCGAGCTCAACGGCGTCGGCGTGGCGACCACGGTGCAGGCGTTCCGCGCGGGCCGCAAGGCGGTGCTCGACCCGACCTGGATCGACGGGACGACCGCCCCGGAGGTGGTGCCGTCGCCGCTGGCGGAGGGCTTCACCGGTGAGCTGCGCAGGCTCCTGGACATCCGGCTGCCGGAGCTCGTGGCCTACCAGAACGAGACCTACGCCCGCCGCTACCTCGCCGTCGTGCGGCAGGTCGCCGACGCGGAGCGGGCGGCGGGGCTGCCGGGCACGCTGTCGGAGGCGGTCGCGCGGAACCTGTTCAAGCTGATGGCCTACAAGGACGAGTACGAGGTCGCCCGGCTGCACCTGGCCGCGCGCGCCGAGGTCGAGGCCGAGTTCGGCGAGGGCACCCAGATCGGCTACGCCCTGCACCCGCCGGTGCTGCGGGCCATGGGCATGCGCCGCAAGATCACCTTGAAGCGCACGGCCGGTCCGGCGTTCGCGGTGCTGCGCGCGATGCGCGGCCTGCGCGGCACGGCGCTCGACCCGTTCGGCCGGGCGCACCTGCGCAAGGTCGAGCGGGACCTGGTCACCGAGTACGAGTCGCTCGTGCCCCGGCTGGTGTCCGCTGTGGACCAGTACGAGGTGGCGGTGCGGATCGCCGAACTGCCCGACGTGGTGCGCGGGTACGAGGAGATCAAATTGGCGAACGTGGAGCTTTATCGCGAAAAGCTCGCCGAATTGCTCCCCCGCCTGGGCGACGCGGTGTCAACCGGACGGCCCGCCGTCTCATAGCGCGGTAGCTGTTGCGCCGGGATTTCCACCGCCGGAATCTGGAGCCCCTCAACCACGGGAGCGAAGATGACGGTGGAAACCCGGCTCAACGACGTCAACATCGAAGCGGTCGGCGCCCTGGTCGCCGCGATCGGCCAGGACCGGGCGAAGGCCAAGACCACCTGGTCCGCCCACGTCCGCTGGCAGGGCGGCTTCCAGTCCACCGCCCGCATCCGCGCCTTCCCCGAAACCCACTCCGACGAACCCCCCGCCCTCGGCGGCACCGACACCGCCCCCAACCCGGTGGAACAACTCCTTGCCGCCCTGGGCAATTGCCTGGCCGTCGGCTACGCCGCCAACGCCACCGTCGCCGGAATCCCCCTCACCTCCCTGTCCATAGACCTCCGCGGCGACATCGACCTGCACGTGTTCCTAGGCCTCGCCGAGGGCCACGCGGGCTTCGACTCCATCACGGCCAAAGTCCACATCACCTCCCCCGCCCCGGCCGCCGACCTGGAGGCCCTGCACCACAAGGTCACCGCCTCCTCCCCGGTCGGCCACACCCTCGGCGCCGCCATCCCAGTGACCGTCGAACTCGCCTGACAAACGCAGTGGTGCGGCCGCCCCGGCAGTTCGGGGCGGCTGTATCATTGATCACCTTCCGCGCGAACCGAACCGAGCGTGTGCGCGCGTGCGCGCAGGCGACCCGGATGGGGGCTGAATGGCCCAAAGGAAGCAGGCACTCACCTGAGTGAATTTCGGCCAGTCAGTTCATACCGGGCGCCCTTCGTCACATTCTCAGCGCTAGGGTGAACATCACCTTGAATCCCCACCCGCTGTGATCAGCTGCAGTACGCTCGGGTGAAAGACCTGACAGCCGGCGGGGGGCTCGATGGGGCGGACGGGACCAGAGCAGCACCAGCCCACGGCGGCGGTGAACGAGAACACCATCGCAGGCCCGGTGAGCGGCCCCACCGTCCAAGCGGGACACATCCACGGCAATGTGTACTTCGGTGCCGCGCCCCCGGCACATCCGATCATTCCTCGGCAATTGCACCCACCGCCCCCGCACTTTGTCGAACGCCCCCGAGAATTGTCAGAACTCGACAACGCTGTGGATACCCACCCGCCGACAGCCCCGAAAGTCGTGGTGCTGCGCGGAGTCGGCGGTGTCGGCAAGACGGCGCTGGCGCTGTTCTGGCTGGCGAAGATCAGCGCCAGCCACCCGGACGGGCAACTGTTCGCCGAACTGACCCTCCCCACCGGCAAACCGGTGCCCGCGGAGGACGTGCTCGGCCGGTTCCTGCGCGCGCTGGGCGTGGCCAAGGAAGCGATCCCGACGAGCCTCGCCGAGCGCACCACGCTCTACCGCTCGCTGACCGCGAAAGCGCGACTGGCGGTACTGCTCGACAACGTGGCCTCCGCCGCTCAGGCCAAGGTGCTGATCCCGGCCTCGCCCGGCAGCGTCGTGGTGGCCACCAGCAGACGACAACTGCTCGGGCTGGTCGCCACCGGGGCGGTTCCTGTGCGGGTGGACCCCTTGCCGAAGGCGGGCGGGCTGCGACTGCTCGCGTCCTACACGGGCCAGGCACGGGTCGACGCCGAGCCGGAGAACGCGGCCCTGCTGACCCGCATGTGCGGCGGCCTGCCACTGGCGCTGTGCGTGGTGGCCGCCCTGGTGACAGCCCGACCACGGCGGTCCCTCGGTTGGTTGGTGGAGCGGCTGCGCGACGAGCACCGCAGGCTCGACGTGCTCTCTGTGGAGGAGGACTACTCGGTGCGCGCGACCTTCGACCTCGCTTATGAGGACCTGGCCGACGAGAGCAAGACCGCCTATCGCGCGATCGGCCTGAGCCCGGGGGCCCTCGTGGTGCCCGAACTGCTGGCGACAGGTCTGTCCGCCGATGTCGAAGACGCGGCCGAGGCCCTGGAGTCACTCGTCGACGCCGGTCTGGTCGAGGAGTTCGACGAGGGGTGGTACCGGGCGCACAGCCTCGTCCACGTGCACGCCAAGGCCCTGGCAACCCAGCACAACGGCGACGCGACCGCGGTGTTGCGGCGCATCGTCGACTGGTACGTGGCAACGATCCGCGAGGTGAGCCACACGCTGATGCCCGCGCGGCCGGTGCAGCCGTGGTCGAGCGAGGTCAGTGTCGAACTCCCGCCGCGGTTGGCGGGTGCGGCGGAGGCGCTCGACTGGCTGGAACGGGTGCACGGTGACGTCGTGCAGGTGATCCGGACGAGCCTCGACCAGGGCTGGCACGAACCGGCGTACCTGCTCGCGCACGCCCTGCAGCCGCTGTTCGTGCTGAACAAGCAGTTCATGGCCGCCATCGAGGTGTGCGAGCTCGGCAAACGCGCGGCGGCGGTGTCGGATCAGCCCGGTCGTGAAGCCTCGATGCGCAAGCACCTGGCGCGGCTGTTCATCGAGATCGGGCAGTACGAGAGCGCCGAGCGTGAGATCCGGGCAACCCTCGCGGACGCCGTCGAACGGCAGATCCCGGCCCAAGTCGCCAGCGCGCACAAGAGCCTTGGGCTGCTGCACCAAACCCGTGGCGCGCACGACGTGGCAGTCGCCGATTTCCGCACCGCGCTGGAACTACTGCCCGGCACCGCGCGACCATGGACTAGAGCGCTGCTGTTGCTCAGCCTTGGCACCAACGAGGTCGACGCCGGGAACGCGCAAGACGCGACGGAGCACATCGAGGCAGCTCGGGAGATCTTCCGGGAACAGCCCGACGAGTACAACATCGCACGCGCCGACCGCGAGCTCGGCAGAGCCCGGCTGGCGCTGGGGTCGCCCGCAGAAGCCGAGAATCTGATGCGAAAGGCACTCGCGGTGTTCGAACGACACAAGGCACACCACGAAGTGGCCAGAACCCATCGCGCACTGGCCGACTGGGCTCGGCACGGCGGTGATCAGGTGGTGGCGCAACGGCACGTCGACCGCGCGGCGGAGATCCTCGGTGGCCCGGGTCTGGCCCCGTCCTGATCAGAACGGGGCCAGACCTCATCACCGGAGTCTGCGCACCGCGGGTAGGCCGACCATCGCGACGAGCTCTTCCTGGACCACGGCATCCGGTGCCTGAACCGAACCCGGCTCAGCACCGACGGCCCACCCCGCGCTGAGCACCGCGGCGCGCACAGCGGCCACCGCGTCACCGGAGCTCGAGTAGTGGTGGGCGAAGGAACCGACGAGGGTGTCACCCGCGCCGCTCTGGTAGCGGACCCCGCGCGGGGTCACCGGTGCCACCTGCCAGACCCGCCGCTGCTCGCGGACACCGACCACAGCCCCGTCCGCGCCGCACCCGACGATGACGACCGGGGTGCGGTGCGCCTTCCACATCTCCTCGACCCAGGCCAGCGGCTCGACCGGCAGGGACTCGTGCGAGCACACCAGCACGTGCGCCGCGGCCATCCACTCCCGGTTGTACCGACTGTCCACAGTGTCCACCACGTGGAGGTCGGTGATGAACGGCACGCGCCGTTCGACCGCGATCGGGACCAGCGGCTTGGTGAAGGCGATGTTGCACAGCACCGCCAGGTCGCAGCGCGCGCCGAGCAGACCGGCGAACACCTCGGCCGGGTAGCTCAACCGCGGCGTGTCCTGCAGGTCGCTGGTGCTCGAGCGGGTGCCCGCCTCGTCGAACAGGACCATCGCCATCGGCTGCTCGGCGCACACCTGGACCCCGGGGCCGTAGAGGCCCTGGTCGCGCAGCCCCTGTGCGACGGCGAGACCGAGCAGGTCGGTGCCGACGTAGGTGGCGAACTCGACCTCGGAGCCGAGCGACGCCGCGGTCGTGGCGACGTTGTACCCGCTGCCGGAGACCTGGACGTGCAGCCCGTTGGGCAACCGCCTGCTGGAGATCAGCGGCACCGGGAAGGCCGGGACCAGGCAGGACGCGGCGATGTTGACCACGCCCGCGACGACTATTCGGGGTTTCACCCGCCCACCTCCGCGGCCAAGGAGCACAGCAACCGGACGGCGCCCGCGGCCGTGGCCTTGTCGACCGACCCGCGCAGGAACATCCACAAAGGGCGTCCGTTGTGGAGTTTCAGCGTCGACACGAGCCAACGCCCACCCGGGTCCCTGGTCGCCGCCACGGTGCACCCCGGGAACTCGCCGAGGGTCCGCGACACCCACCGCAGTCCCTCGGCCTGGTCGTCGTGCTCGGCGAGCAGGGCATCGGCGCTCTGCCGAGCACCCCGGTCCGCGTCCGCCCAGTGCACGAGCACGACGTCGTCGCAGCAGCTAGGCATGGCGCCTCCACTCGGCGGGGCGGTCTGGGACCTCGATCGGTTCCGGCTTGCGGTGCCTGCCCTCGATCCGCAGCTCGAGCAACTCGTAGAGCCGCTCACGCAGCACCCGGTGCGCGCCGCGCGGTCGGGAGGTGAGCCGCTCGGCGACCGCCGCTCCCAACTGCGGGTCCGCCTGGTGGAACTGGCTTTCCGCGCTTCGCGCGGCGTCCCACCGTGGCGCCGACCCGGCCAGCAGCGCCTGCGGAGAAGCCGGGTCGAGGCGCTCGGCGGGCGAACCGGTGGTGAGCACCGGTATGCCTGTCGCCGCCGCGTACACCCCGGTCGAGCCGTGGTCGGCGATCACCTGGTCCGCGGCGATCACCAGCGGACGCCAATCCCGTTCGGGTTCGACCAGCAGCAAACCGCGCGCGACCGAATGCCCAAGCCACGACCGCACTTGGCGCAGCCCGTGCCCGGACCACACGGCCGGGTGCACCGTCGCGGCGACCCGGTACCGCCTCGGGTCGAGTTCGCGCAGCAACCTGGCGTACAGCGAGAACTCCTTCTCCACCAACGACCCGGCGCCCCAGGTGGAGGCGACCAGGACCAACCGGCGGTCCCGGCGCACGCCCAGGGCCCGGCGGTACCGCTCGCGCAGGTGCGCGCTGGCGAGCATCCGGTCGTAGCACGGGTCTCCAGCGACCAACGCGGCCGACAGCGCCTCCGGGCACTGGTCGGCCAGCACTTCCCGTTGCCGCTCGTGCGACAACACCAACACCGACGGCAGAACCCGCCCGTCCTTGACCAACCGCGCCGCGTCGAGCCCGTAGACCGGCCCGCCCGCCGCCGACCGCTTCCCGTACGCGGCCCCGTGCGGCAACACGACCAGCGGTCCGTGCAGCCGCTCGAGACCGCCATGAGCAGCGGCAACAACTAGGTCGAACCGCTCGCGAACCGCCCGCACCCAAGGGATCTCGAACGCCCCCGCCTCGGCGAGCACCCGCTGGACCCCGGCACCGAACACGTCCGGCGCGCACGTGTAGAGCACCTGCACCCTCGGGTCGGATTCGACCAACCCCACCACGTCGAGCAACCGCTGCGCCGAGACCACGGTGTGCACCACGACCAACACCGTGCGACTGGTGCACACGGTCCGCCAGCGCTGCGCATCGATCCCCACCGGCACAGCAGCCCATTCAGCTGCGTCCATCCTTCCCCCCACCCCTTCGCGGACAAGGAACCTGCCCGACCACGGTGGAGCAGGCCGCGAACAGTTCACTTGCAGTCCGCCTGCAAACCACGGAACAGGCAGAGTAACGATTAGATAACGCCGCCACGGGGCGGTGCGACGCCGATCACATCCACGTCACACTCGACGTTCACCAGCCCTCCGACCGCCCAGGGGGAAACGCCGGTGGAAATCCGCATCCTCGGCCCCATCCGGCTGCACGGCCGACTCTGGACCGGCACCCACCGCAAGCCGCGCGGACTGCTCGAACTGTTGCTGGTCAACGCCAACAGGGTGGTCAGCCGCGAGGTCATGATCGAGTACCTGTGGGACGACGGCGGGCCGCCGAAACCGCACAAGACGCTGCAGGTATACCTCTCCCGCGTGAAGGGGATCGTCGAGCGGACCTTCGAAGATGTCAAACTAAGGACATCCCAGAACGGCTGCTCAATCGAGCTCGACCCCAACCGCGTCGACTACCACAGATTCCGCGCACTGGTCGAGAAAGGCAACCGGTCGACCGCTAAAGGCGATCACGCCCAGGCGGCCGAGCACCTCGAACAAGCGGTGACGCTGTGGCGCGACGGCCACCCCCTCGGCAGCGCGAACACCTCGTGCGCGCGGCGGATGCGCGACCAGTTGATCACCCGCGACCTCGTCCCCGCCTACCGCGCGCTGTTCGAGGCGAAGCTGCTCTCCGGCGGGCACGAGTACGTCCTGCGCGAACTGCGCGACGTCCTGGCGGACTACCCGCACGACGACACGCTTGCCGGGCAGTGGATGCGGGCCTTGCACGCGGGCGGTCTGCAGCGCGACATCCCGGACTTCCACCGCACCTTCACCCGTCGGCTGCGCACGGAGCTGAACACCGCGCCGAGCCCGGGCTTCGGGCAGCTCTACGAGGAGTTGGCGGCCAACGAAGAACCAGCGGCGGACGCCGGTCCGCCGCCCGCACCGGCTCTCGCCGAACTGCCCAGGGACACCCCGTACTACACCGGCCGCGCGGACCTGCTCCGGTTGCTGGACGAGGCCACCGGCCGCGACGACGCGCTCGTGGCGGTCGACGGCCCCCCGGCGATCGGCAAGACCGGGCTCCTGGTGCACTGGGTGCGCACCAGGATGGACCGGTTCCCCGACGGCGTGCTGTTCAAGGACCTCCAGGGCTTCTCGCGGCACTCGGCTCCGATGGACGCCGCCGCGGTGATGGCCGACTTCCTGCTCAGCCTCGGCGTGCCCAAGGAGGACATCCCCGGCGACCGGGGCGAGCTGACGGGCAGGCTCCGCAGCGAGGTCACCGGCAAGCGCTTGCTCCTGGTGCTGGACAACGTCGGCGACGCGGAGCACGCCCGACCGCTGCTCGAAGCGACGACCCGGTGCCGGGTCGTCATCTCCAGCAGACGCGCGCTCACCAGCCTCGCGCTGTCGGACAACGCCTACCTGATCACGGTCGGACCGCTGTCCGGACAACACCAGCTCGACCTGCTCGAGGCCCGGATCGGCACCCGGGTGCGGGAAGACCCCGCTGCCGCCCGACGGCTGGCCACGCTGACCGGCGGACTACCGCTGGCCCTGATGATCGTCGCCCACCTCGTCGCGATCCGGCCGTCGATCCCGTTGCGCGACTTGGCCGACCAGCTCGGCGAAGCGCGCCGGATCCTCGACGCCGATGGACACGGATCGGCCAACGGGACCACGTTGCGGTCGGCGTTCACCTGGTCGGTCGCCGAACTCAGCGAGCGGGAACGGGAGCTGTTCGACCTCCTCGGCGCGCACCCGCTACCCGAGTTCAGCGGCGGGGCGGCGGCGGCGATGGCAGCCATCGGGCCCGCGACCGAGCAGGCGTTGGACGGTCTGCTCGGCGCGCACCTGGTGGACCCGGCGGGAACCGACCGGTACCGGATGCACGACCTGCTGCACGCGTTCGCCGCCGAGCGGGCCGCCCACCTGGGTGCGCGGGTGGCACGGGCCGAGCGGCGGGTGGTCGACTGGTACCTGCTCTCCGCGTTGGCCGCGCGCGACAAGGCCGTCCCCGGCGGCAACGACATCCCGGTCCCACCCGTCGACGAACCCGTCGAAGCGGCGGAGTTCGCCAGCGCGGAGTCCGCCCTGCACTGGTTCGCGACGGAGCGGGCCAACCTGATGGAGGCGATCCGCCTCGCCAAGCGGTTGGGACTCAACTCCCGGCTGTGGCGGCTATCGGCAGCGGTCTACGAACCGATCCGCAGACTGGGGTACCCGCGCGACGCCTTGGAGGCGGCCGAACTCGGTGCCGTGGCGGCAGAAGCGGTGGGCGATGTGGAGGGGCAGGCAGGCAGCCTCAACAACGTCGGGCGGGTGCACGAGATCCTGCACAACGACCTTGAAGCTGCCAGGTGGTACCAGCGGGCGTTGGCGCTGTTCAGCTCGATCGGGCACGTGTACGGCCAAGCGGTGTGCCTGCACAACTTGGCGACCGTTCAGATGAAGAACGAGCAGTACGCCGCCGCGGTCCAGCTGTACCAGCGCAGCCTCGCGCTGTTGGAGCCCGGGGACGGCAACCAGTGGGCGATCGCCAACGTCCACCGCCGCCTCGGCGACCTGCACACGAGGATGTCGAACCACCGCGCGGCGCTGTCGCACTATCACCAGGCGATAGTGCTGGCCAGGGAGATCAACGACACCGGCGGCGCGGCGGTCGCGTTGACCGCACTGGCCGCGCTGCACGTGGCGACCGACGAGTTCACCACGGCGATCACCTACGGGGAAGCGGCGCTGGGCATGCATCAACAGGTGATGGACCGGGCAGGCACCGCAGCCGCGTTTCGCGTGCTCGCCGAAGCGCGGCTGGAGCTCGACGGCGAGGGCGCGATCGAGGCGGAGGCCGCCGCCGGGATCTACTTCGACCTCGGCGACGACCTGGGTCGTGCGGACGCTTTGGAGATCCTCGGCAGGGCGCACAGCGCCGCCGGGGCGCATGCCCGCGCCGCAGCGGCGTGGCGGGAGTGCGCGGGTCTGCTCGTCGCCGCCGATCCCAAGCGGGCGGAGAAAGTCGGCGGATGGGTCCGGGCGGCCAGGGCCCGAGCGGGACTACCGGTTCCGAACCAGCGCTCGGCCGAGCCGCTGGAGGACACGGCCGAGCCGACCCGCCCCCTGCGGCAGGGGGACTAGCGCACGTAGCTCATGTCGACCCAGCCACTCCGCACGAACTCACAGATCTGCTGGAGACCAGCGAACAGGTCGTGCTCGGCGAGGAGTTGGCCGTAGGAGACAAACGCGATCATCGTTCTCCGCTCGTGACGGGCTTCTCAACCCGTTGCCACCGTGGACGCAAATACGCCCTGATGCGGAGATAGCGTAGGACTGGCGACTGCGCGCTCAGCTACCGGGTACCTCGTCCGATGAACACAGCCCAGCCGGATCGGTCACAGAACGCGCAAACAACTCCGCACCACTGCGGAAGTAGCTGCTGGCAAGGCAAATTTGCCACCCGATCGATGCAGGCGATCCCTCGGCTACCTGGTTTCGCCGCTACAGCCAGACGTCGGCGGACCAGCGGGGGAGTTCGGTGTTGTCGGCGCGCCAGCCGGGGAGCCAGATCCAGGCTCGGGGGGTTGTGGGGTTGTCGCGGAGCAGGACCTCGCGGAACTCCGGGGCGGCGATCGGGAGGCGGTCGGAGAGCAGGACGGCGAGGTTGACGTCCGGGGCCTCGTCGAGGGAGTCGGTGAGGGGGCGGGCGGTGAGCAGGTCGTGCGCCTCCTCAGGGGTGCCGCGGTGCAGGGCGACCCGCAGGCGCAGGCGGTCCTGGGTGGCGTTGTGGGCGCACAGCTCGGTGTCGATCGCCAGGAGGAACCGGTCGACGGTGATCGGGGTGGGGGCCAGGGTGGCGGTGAGGGTGCCCGGTTCCCACAGCAGGGCCAAGCCCGCGACGTCGGCGGCGGTGGCGAGGACCTTCTCGGCGGCACGGGTGCTGGACCCGGCGGCGGCGACGCACAGTCGCCGTGGCTTTAGCCCGATCGGTGCCATTGATTGAGCCTTTCGTGTCGCCTTGGGGGCGATCGACACTCTCCGGCACTTCAGGCTAGGGCACTACGCACGGCGGCGGATTGTCGCCCCAGCCCGCGATCTCCCGCAGGCGGGGCAGGTTGGTGATCCGGATGCGGCGGTAGGCCTTGCTGATCACCTGGTCCTGCTCCAGGTCGGCGAGGGCCTTCTCCACCGTGCGGTTGGCCAGGCCCGCCATGTAGCCGAGCTCGTGCTGGGTGAGCTGGATGCGCAGGTCCCAGTGCTCGCCGACCTGCTCGCCGTAGAAGCTGGCCAGTTCGACCAGCAGCCTGCCCAGCTTGACCCGGCCGTCCTTGATGGTGGCGTCCACCCGGCGGCGGTTGGCCCAGCGCAGCCTGGAGCTGATCATCCGGCTGATCTCGATGGCCAGGTCCGGGTACTCCGACATCAGCGCGCGCAAGCGGTTGCGGTGCACCGAGCGGACCACCACCGCGGTCGCGGCCTGCACCGTCGCCGAGCGGCGGGCCTCCGGGTCGATCGCGCCCATCTCGCCGACCATGTCGCCCGCGACGCGGATGCCCAGGAGGCTCTTGGTGCCGTTCGCGGTCTCCACGAACACCTTCACCGCGCCTTCCATGATGATGTAGGCGATGTCGCCTTCCTCATCTTGGCGCAAGAGGTAGTGGTTGCGCGGGTAGCGAATCTCGGATCCCGCCGCCAGCAAAGCCGATCGAGTGCGCTCGGTAAGTGAACCGAGCAAGGTTGTCGACGGCCAGTCGGAATCTGCACCCACGTCGCCTCCCGTCTGTCGTACGGTCGACGGTAGGAAGGAACGGGCGCGGACCGCCGAGATGATCGGGTTCAATCACCCCGTTGCCGATCAGATATCCCGGATCAGCCCACGATGAACGGCGAAGCGCTCTACTACGAGTAGTCCTCTGTCCTACCGCGATTGTGGGAGCTTCGCGGTCTTACCGCGCACCGAGGGCGGCGGGACTACCGGACCGATGTCGCCGTCCGGCGCATCGTCAAGATCAACTATAACGGGTGCGTGGTCACTAGGCCCAGTCCCCTTACGCGCCTGCCGATCCACCCACGCGGCGGCGGCCCTGCCCGCGACCGGCGTGCTCGCCAGGATGAGGTCGATCCGCATCCCCAGGTCCTTGTGGAACATGCCCGCGCGGTAGTCCCAGTAGGAGAAGACGCGTTCGTTAGGCCACCTGTCCCGCACTACGTCGCGCAATCCAACGCCCATAAGATCGGCGAGAGCAGCGCGCTCTGGCGGAGTCACGTGCGTGTGGCCCACATACGCCGCCGGATCGAAGACATCCGCGTCGGTAGGCGCAATGTTGACATCGCCGCACACCATGACATCTTCTGGCCCGGCAGCAACGTTGTCCCGTAGTGCGGCCAACCACGCGAGCTTGTAGTGGTAATGGTCCGAATCCGGCTCGCGCCCATTGGGAACATAAACAGAATGCACCCGGATACCCCCGCACGTAGCGGACACCGCGCGCGCTTCAGGGTCGGGGAACCCGGGACCACCGGGGATGCCGCGCACGACGTCCTCCAGGCCCACCCGGGAGAGGATGGCAACGCCGTTCCACTGGACCTCACCGTTGAGCGCGACCTCGTACCCGCGCTCGGCGAGCGGAGCGGCCAGCAGCGCGGTGAACGCGTTGTCAGCGAGCTTGGTCTCTTGTAGGCACACCACGTCCGGCGCCCGCTCGTCCAACCAGGCCAGCAGCCGGGGCAGCCGCTGCTTCACCGAGTTCACATTCCAGGTAGCCACGCGCACGCGGCCCACGCTAGCCGTAGTCAGACGGCCGTGCGCGAGTACGTTGGCTCCTATGGAGTTCTCCGAGGTGGTCCGGCGCCGTCGGATGGTGCGCCACTACACAGACCAACCCCTTACACCCGAGGTCATCGAGCGCGTCCTGGCCAACGCGCTAAGAGCCCCGTCCGCAGGCTTCTCCCAAGGTTGGGCGTTCCTGGCTCTTACCGCCCCCGAAGACCGAGCCCGCTTCTGGCCGTTCATACCGACCAGAGTGGAGCAGACCCCGACGATGCAGGACGCACCACTCGTGGTGATCCCCTTGGCGCACAAGATGGCCTACCTGGAGCGCTACGCCGAAGCCGGCAAGGGCTGGGTGGACCGCGCCGAGGCACGGTGGCCAGCCCCTTACTGGCACATCGACACCGGCATGGCCGCCCTGCTGATGCTTCTTACGGCCGTCGACGAGGGCCTGGGGGCGTGCTTCTTCGGCGTAATGCCCGAGAACATCGACGCCTTGCGCGCCGAGTTCGGCATCCCCGAGGAGTACCACCCCATCGGCGCTCTTACCGTCGGCTACCGCGCGCCCGACCTACCGCCCCCACCTGCCCGGATCGCTGAGCGCCGCCGAGCCGTCGAGGACGTAGTGCACCGCGGGCGGTGGGGTCACCACTAGTACGAGAACGTGCCGATGATGTCGTTGACCTGACGGGCGGTCGCGGTAAGAGTCGCGGCCGACCGTTGGGTCGCCGCAGCGCCCTCGGCGGTAAGAGCGGCGCTGCTGGAGATCCCGTCGAGGGACTCGCGGATCTGCCCGGTGGTCTGGCTGACCTCGCCGACGCTGGCCGCGATGCCCTGGGTCGTGCGGGTCTGCTCGTCCACCGCGGTGCCGATGCCCTGCTGGCCGTCGTTGATCTGCGTGATCACGCTGCGGATGCCGTCGATCGAGTCGACCGCCTCACCGGTCATGGTCTGGATGACGCTGATCTTGGCCTTCACGTTCTCGGTCGCCCGCGCCGTCTCCTGCGCCAGGTCCTTCACCTCGCTGGCGACCACGGCGAAGCCCTTGCCCGCGGCACCGGCCCTGGCCGCCTCGATGGTGGCGTTGAGCGCGAGCAGGTTGGTCTGCTCGGCGATGGAGGTGATCGCTCGGACGATCTCGTCGATCTCCCGGCTCGCCGCGCGCAGCCGCTGCACCCCGGTCGCGGTGTCCTCGGCGGCCTGCACGGCCTGGGCGGACACCGACTGGGCGTCGGAGCTGGCCCGGGCGACGCTGTCCACCGACGACCCGATCTGCGCCGAGGCGGCGGCGATCTCGGTGATCGTGCTCGTCACCCGTCCGGCGGACTCGGCGACCTCGTTCGTGCGGGCCAGCGTCTCCTCAGCGGCGGTGCCGAGGCGGCCGGACACCCGGTCGAGATCAGCCCCGGCGGTCAGCAGGGTGGCGGTGCCCTCACCCATCGAAGTCAGCACCGCGCTCATCGAGCTGGCGGTCGCGTTGATCGCCTCGGCCATCTCGCCGAGCTCGTCGCCGCGGACCAGCTCGACGCGGGTGGTCAGGTCGCGGGCGGCGATCGCCTTCAACCCGCGGACCATGGTCAGCAGCGGACCACGGATGGTCCGGATCGTCCACGCCGAGCTGACCGCGAAGGCCAGGGCAGCGGCGATCGCGCAGAGCAGGATCAGGGTCAGGTTGGTGGAACCGGTGTCGTCGGCGTCGACCCGCTGCTGCTCCACGGCGGCGGAGAGCTCGTCGTCCAGGCCGCCGAGCTTGTCCTCCAGCTGGCTGAACAGGTCCAGGAAGGCGGCGACCTCGGCCCTGGCCGCCGCCGGGTCGGTCCCGGCGGTGGTGATGATCTGCTGGGCCTTGGTGGTGTACTCGACCACCGCAGCCCGGGTGTTGGCGAACCCGGCCCGCAGCGCCTCGGGAGCCCCCGCGGTGGCGGTGTCGTACTTCGCCAGCATCGTCGAGGTGTGCTCACTGACCTCAGCCGCTCCGAATTCCTCCAGCTCAGCGGGGGTCTGGGCGCCGATAGCGGCCATCACGTCACCCCGGATGGCGTCGTGCATCATGTCCGCGTTCCACTGGGCGCTCATCGCGGCACTCACACCCGCCAGCGACCCCGTCGCGTCGGACTGGGCGCCGGTCGCGTACGCCGCGACCCCCGCCATCGCACCGAGGGCGACAACGCCGACGCCTGCCATCAGCAGCAGGCGGAACCGAATGCTCAACCCCATGACACTCCCTCGTGGTGCTTGTGCCGGGGGAATTGGCACCGGGACCAGGCAGCTGAGAGATTCACCCCACATGCCCCCCGGATGGGTCAGCCGCGCACCCGGTCAGCCCGCCGCCACCACCTCGATCTCAACCAACCACCCACTGTCCAGCGTCTCGACGACGACAGCCGTAGTCGGCACCGGACGGCCCTTGAGAGCGGCGATCCGCGCCCGCGCGTTCTCCTCGGCGTAAGAGGCGTCGCGCAGGTAGCTGGTAAGGCGGACGATGTTGTCCACGGTCATGCCCGCCGAGGCGAGGATGGCGCGCAGGTTCGACCACACCAGGTCCAACTGCTCCGCGAGGGTCGCACCGGGAACGCCGTTGGGATCCAGGCCCATCGTGCCCGCGACGAAGAGGAAGCGGGCGGGGTCGCGCACCTCCATGGCGTGGACGTAGTCGCCGGTCGCGGGGTACACGCCGTCAGTCGGGTTGCGCGGGACGATCTCGGTCATCGCTCTCCTCATCCGGTGCCAACCGCCCCGGGCACGCGTGCGCACGCACAGGTACGGGGATTGGGAAGAGTTATAGCTCCCTGTTGGGTGCCCGCACCGGCGGGACCGGCTTTACGTTCGGAGAACCCGCGTTTACGCGGAAACGTCCCACAGAGGAGTTCTCCCCAATGTCCCGCACAAGGTTGTTCGCCGCGGTACTCGGCGCCCTGGCGGTCTTCACCCTGGCCGCGCCCCCAGCCGCCACCGCCGCCGCACCCCAAGCCCTCGTCCGCACCATCTACTACGACCCGAGCCGCGCCGCCGAGCTCGCCACCACCGTCGAGGACGCCGTCAAGATCTGGAACGCGGGCGTCACCAGCGTCAAACTCGTCCGCGGCACCGGCGGCATCACCATCACCACCGCCCAGAACGGCTCAGCCCCCGGCACAGCCAGCTGCGTCGGCTGCACCCGCGGCCAGATCTACTTCTACCGCAACCAGATCACCAGCTCCGGCGCCAGCTCCCTGCGCGTGGTGGTCCACGAGTTCGGCCACATCCTCAGCCTCAACCACCCCTCCGACATCGGCAACTGCGCCAAGGTCATGGCGGGCGGCCGCTGCCAGAACGCCCAACCCAGCACCGCCGAACTGGCCGCCGTCCAACGCTTCTGGACCAGCCGGGTCGCCGCCCCCGGCCCCGCACCGCACGAGCACGTGCTGCTCGCGGGCTGACGTTCCCCCGCACAGGAGCGGGCCTTCCGTGAGACCCGCTCCTGTGCCGCCCGCAACCCCGAGGTGGGCGCCCCCTCAAACCCAACCACCGGGCGCCCCTCGTTTCCACCGCATTCCCACCCCCGCAACCGGCCCCATTCCCCTTCCCCCAATGCGGCTACACCACAGCCAGCAGGACAGCGTCGGAAGCCCCGGAAAGTGCGGGTTGACCAGCCAAAAGAGTGGGCCGCCTGGGGCTCGAACCCAGAACCTACGGATTAAAAGTCCGCAGCTCTACCAATTGAGCTAACGGCCCAGGGGGCCGAGTGTAGCGGCTGGGGTGGGGGTGGTTGAGGGGTGCCGGAGGGGTGGGATGGGGGTGGTGTGGGTCACAGGGGCGAGTACGGGGCGGGGTCGGGTGGGTGGGGAGGGTGAGGGGAGCAGGTGGGTGGGCGGGAGGGGAGTGGTGGAAAACGGTCAGGGAGGGGTTGTTTTCGGCCATTTCCGGCGGGCCGGGAGAAGGTGGTTGACCTCGGCGGAAGGCGGGTGAAAGGCTCCCGGCGAAAAGGGAGGTCTGGGGTGGATCGTCGGACAATGGCGGCTGCGGTTACTACTGCGATCTTGTGGGCTTCGGCCTTCGTGGTGATTCGGGACGCTGCTCCGCATTTCTCGGCTGGGGCGTTGGCCGAGGGGCGGTTGCTCAGCGGTGCCGCCGCGTTGCTGCTGCTCCTGGGCTTGCGACGGGAGGGGCTGCCGGGGCGGGGGGCTTGGCCGGGGATCATCGGGTCGGGGGTGTTGTGGTTCGGCGGCTATATGGTCGTTTTGAACTGGGGCGAGAAGTTGGTTGACGCCGGGACCGCGGCGATGTTGGTGAACATCGGGCCCATTCTCATCGCGCTTCTCGGCGGGTGGCTCCTCCAGGAAGGATTCCCGCCCCGGCTGATGCTGGGGTTGGGGGTTTCGTTCGCGGGCGCCATTGTGGTGGGGGTGTCCACGTCCGGATCCGGCAGCTCTTCGGTCCTGGGTATCGGCCTATGCGTACTCGCGGCGATCACCTACGCCGCCGGGGTGGTGCTGCAGAAGCCCGCGTTGAAGCACGGGTCCGCGCTGCAGGTGACGACCTTCGGGTGCGTCATCGGGGCGGTCGCCACCCTGCCGTTCTCCGGGCAACTGGTCGCGGACCTGCAGACGGCCCCGCTCAGCTCCACCATCGGCATGGTCTACCTGGGCCTGTTCCCGACCGCGCTGGCCTTCTACACCTGGGCTTACGCGCTTTCCCGGACGACAGCGGGCCGCATGGGGGCGACCACCTACGTCGTGCCCGCGTTGGTGCTGCTCATGTCGTGGCTGTTCCTCGGCGAGGTGCCCGCGGCGCTCACGCTGGTCGGCGGCGCGTTGTGCCTGCTCGGGGTCGCTGTGGCGCGCAGCAAGAACAGCAGCAAGAACAGCAGCGGGAGCACCAGCCCCGCCTCACCCGTTCGGCTCACGCGAACGCGCACGGATGGCGATGTGATCTAGCTTGAGCACCCACCCAGTGATCTAGAGAGGGGCCAGCGATGTCCAACCAGCGCGAGCGGGCCGAGGCGTTCGCCGAGTTGCACCGCGGCCCGGGGGCGTTCGTCCTGGCCAACGCGTGGGACGCGGGGACGGCGCGGGTGCTGTCCGGGTTGGGGTTCCGGGCGCTGGCCACGACGAGCGCTGGGCTGGCTTTCGCGCTGGGTCGCGCGGACGGCGCCGGGCTGGTCAGCCGCGCGGAGACGCTGACCAACGCCCAGGCCGTCATCGCGGCGACCGACCTCCCGGTGTCGGCCGACCTGGAGAACGGGTTCGGCGACCGGCCGGAGGACGCTGCGGAGACCATCCGGCTCGCCGCGGAGGCGGGCCTGGTCGGCGGGTCGATCGAGGACGTCAGCGGCGGTGAGGTCTACGACTTCGGCCTGGCCGTCGAGCGGATCGCGGCCGCGGTGGAGGCGGCGAAGGCGCTGCCCTTCCCGTTCACCCTCACCGCCCGCGCGGAGAACTTCCTGCACGGCAGACCCGACCTCGACGACACGATCCGCAGGCTCCAGGCCTTCGCCGACGCCGGTGCCGACGTGCTCTACGCCCCCGGCCTGCCGGACCTCGACTCGGTCAAGGCCGTCTGCGCCGCCGTGGACAAGCCGGTCAACGTGCTGGCGGCGGGCCCGGCGGCGCGCTGCTCGGTCAGCAAGCTCGGTGCGCTCGGCGCCCGCCGGATCAGCCTCGGGTCCGCGCTGCCCAGGGCCGCGCTCACCGCCGCCGTGCTGGCCGCCCAGGAGATCGCCGAGTCCGGCACCTTCACGCTGACCACCGGTGCCATGAGCTACGCACAAGCCGACGCCCTGATCGACTGACGGAGGCCTGATGACCCACCTGTGGATGCGGCACGAGGTGCGAACCACCGAACGCCGCGCCCCGATCACGCCCGACGACGCGCGGACCCTGGTGGACGCCGGGTTCGCCGTGACCGTCGAGCGCTCACCCCAGCGCGTGTTCCCCCTCGAGGACTACGCCGCGGCCGGGTGCGCCACAGCGGAGGCCGGGTCGTGGGTGGACGCCCCGGACGACGCTTACGTCATCGGGCTCAAGGAACTGCCGGACGGCCCGAGCGAGTTGCGCCACCGGCACATCTACTTCGGGCACGCCTACAAGGCACAGCACGGAGCGGCGACCCTGCTCGACCGCTTCACCGCGGGCGGCGGCGCACTCCTGGACATGGAGTACCTGACCGACGACAGCGGCCGCAGGCTCGCCGCGTTCGGCTACTGGGCAGGCTACGTCGGCGCCGCGCTGGCGGTCCTGCACCTGCGCGGGCAGCTCACCACGCCCCTGGTCCCGACCACCCGCGAAGACCTCGACGCGGCCCTGCGCGGCGGCGGTGACACGCGCGCGATCGTCGTCGGCGCCTTGGGCCGCAGCGGTCGAGGCGCCTGCGACGCGCTGGCCGTCGCCGGGATCGAAGCGACGGCGTGGGACCTCGAGGAGACCCGGAACCTGGACAAGCCCGCCCTCCTCGGGCACGACCTGCTGGTCAACACGGTCCTCACCACCACGCCGGTCCCGCCGTTCGTCACCGAAGCCGACCTCGACGCCCCCGGCCGCAGGCTCGCGGTGATCTCCGATGTGACCTGCGACGTCACCTCCGACTGCAACGTCCTGCCGGTCTACGACCGGATCACCGACTGGGACCAGCCCGCCCGGCGGCTGCGCGCGGACAACCCGGTCGACATCATCGCCATTGACAACCTGCCGTCGCTGCTGCCGAAGGAGGCGAGCACGGCGTTCTCCGCCGATCTCCTCCCGCTGCTGCAAAACCTCGACGGCGGCGCCGAGTGGGTGCGCGCGTTGGAGCACTTCCGCACCGCCGTGGCGAAGGAGGCCGTCAATGGCTGACACCGTGCACTGGGTCGGCACCGGCCTGTCCACCGGCAGCGGCGTCCGGGTCCTAGCCGACACCACCGACGTAGTCCTCTATGGACGGACGGAGGCAAAGGCGGCCGCGTGCGTCGAACGCCTCGGCCTCACCGGCAAGGTCACCCCCCGCGCGCTCGACTCCCTGGAGCCCGACCGGGGTGACGTCGTCGTCTCCATGCTGCCTGCGACCGAGCACGTCCGGCTGCTGAAACTGTGCCTGGCCAACGGTTCGCACTACGCCAACACCAGCTACGTCTCCGACGAGATCGCCGGGTACGCCGAAGCCGCCCGCGACGCGGGCATCGTGGTGCTGACCGAGGCCGGGCTCGACCCGGGCATCGACCACCTGCTCGCCCACGACCTGGTGGCCCGCGCGGACGTGGCGGGCCCGGCGACGGCGACCTTCACCTCCTACTGCGGCGGCATCCCCGCTGTGCCGAACGAGTTCCGCTACCGGTTCAGCTGGGCGCCGCGCGGCGTGCTGACCGCCCTGCTCTCCCCCGCCCGCTACATCGACGGCGGCGAGACCACCGTGGCCGAGCGCCCGTGGGAAGCGACCACCGGCTACGAGCTGCGCGGCGAGCGGTTCGAGGCGTACCCGAACCGCGACAGCCTGCCGTTCGTCGAGCAGTACCACCTGCCGAGCCGGTGGCGGCTGGACCGGTTCGTGCGCGGCACGCTGCGGCTCGACGGCTGGCTGGACGCGTGGGCACCGGTGTTCGCCGAGCTGCGCGACCCCGACGCCGACCGGATCACCGCCCTCGCCGCCGACCTGGCCGCCCGCTACCCGACGACCGAGTCCGACCGGGATCGGGTCGTGCTCGCCGTGGCGTTGTGGGTCGACGGCGACGACGGGACGCGGTGGTCGGGCGAGTACGTGCTGGACGTGGTCGGCGACGAGCACGACAGCGCGATGGCCCGCCTGGTGTCGACCCCGCTCGCGATCGGGATCGGCGAGGTCCTCTCCGGCGCCATGACCCCGGGGTTGCACCGCGCGGCCGAGAGCGCGGAAGCGTCACGGCGCTGGCTAACCGCGTTGCGCGGCCACGGGATCGTCGCCGAGTATCGGTGAATGCTGGCATGGCTGGATGAGCGGTTGGCCGAGTCCGGGATCACCCGGACCGGCCCGCTCACGGAGTTCAAGGCGCGGTCGTGGGCAACGGTCCTGACCGCCGCGACCACCGCGGGACCGGTGTGGCTCAAGGCGACCACACCGGGCACCGCGGCCGAGGTGCGGCTGTACGAGGTCCTGCACGCCGTGGTCCCAGACCGGGTCTTGGCTCCCATCGCGACCGACCCGATGCGCGGCTGGGTCCTGTTGCCCGACGGCGGGCCGCCCCTCGCCGACGAGCCTGAAATCATCGAATTCCTGCCCCTGTACGGGCAGTTGCAGCGCGACCTCGCCCCGCACACGGACGCGATGTTGGCCGCGGGGGTCACCGACATGCGGCCCGCTCGGATGCCCCAGCGGTTCGCCGAAGCCCTCGCGGTGGTCGACGACGTGCCACCGGAGATCGCCGCGATGGGTCCGCAGGTCGCCGGGTGGTGCGCCCGGTTGGCCGAGTCGGTGGTGCCGGTGAGCATTGACCACAACGACCTGCACGCGGGGAACTTCTTGCGCAGCGGCCGGTTCTACGACTGGGGCGACAGCGTGATCGCCCACTCGTTCGCCTCCATGCTGGTCCCGCTGTCGCTGCTCGGCGCCGACCACGAGCGCGGCCGCGACGCCTACCTGGAGGCCTTCACCGATCTCGCACCACGCGCCGAACTGGTCGCCGACCTCGAACTGGCCTGCCGGGTCGGCAAGATCGCCCGCGCGCTCACCTGGCACCGGGCGATCAACGGCGAGCCCGGCCCGTACGCCGACGCGCCGAGGGCCCACCTGGTTGCTCTGGCGAAACCGTCCTTTTTCGACTAGTTCGCCACTACCATCCCCGGAACCACGTCGGGGTGATGGCCGTCTATCCCGATGACTTCAAGCCACGGAGGGGCAGACATGGCCGACATCGAGTACCGCTTCGGCACCGGGGACAGCGCCCCGAACGTGCACCACGGCGAGGCCAACGTGGACGTCGACGGCGACGGCACCAACGACGCCATCGCGGTCGACTTCGACGGCGACGGCCGTTACGACGACAGCATGTGGGACTCCGACGGTGACGGTGTCGCCGACACCGCGCTGCTGGACTACAACGACGACGGCGTCGCCGAGTCCGCCTACAACGACCCGACCGGCCTGGGCACCTGGAACGAGAAGGGCATCGGCGGGGACGAGTCCGGCGACCTCCCGCCCGCCCACCCCACCACGTCGGACCAAACCCAAGACGTCCCGTCCGACACCACGCCCGCCACCGACACCCCCGCGGACGACCAGACCCAGGACGTCCCCTCCGACGTCCCCGAGGACGACGGCGCGGATCTCCCGCCCGCCCACCCGACCGGGGACGAGCAGATCGAGGACGGCGGCTTCGAGAACCAGCCCGGCGACGACGACACCGCCATCGACCACGAGCCCCACGACGACGGCACCCTCGACGAGTCCGGCATGGACGACAGCTACGACTCGTGCTCCCCGGACTCCTCCTCCGAGGCGACCCTCTCGGACTGGTACTCCGAACTCTCCTGACCCAGTGGCCCCGTCCCTCCCCGGGATGGGGCCACGGCCTTCTCAGCCCACGGCGAACCAACCACCCGACCCGGCCACGAGCCGGGCACCCTGGGACGCATGGCAACGATCGAGGTCGTCCTCGGCGACATCACCGAACAACGCGTCGACGCGATCGTGACCGCGGCGAACGAATCCCTGTTGGGCGGCGGCGGGGTCGACGGCGCCATCCACCGCGCCGCCGGACCGGGGCTGGCCGAGGCGGGGGCCGCCATCGCGCCGTGCGACCCGGGTGACGCCAAAGCCACCCCCGCGTTCGACCTGGCCCCCGTCCAGCACGTGATCCACACCGTCGGCCCGGTGTGGACGGGCGACGACGGCGAGGCCGACACGCTGGCCTCCTGCTACCGCCGCTGCCTCCAGGTCGCCGACGAGCTGCGGGCGAGCAGCATCGCGTTCCCCGCGATCGCGACCGGTGTCTACGGCTTCCCCACCGACCAAGCCGCCAGGATCGCCGTCGCCACGATCCGCGCGACCCCGACCAACGCCACTCGGATCACCTTCGTCGCTTTCGACGAAGCGACCCACCACGCGCTCATCACAGCACTGGCGGGTTAGTCCGGCCCCGACGTCCACCGACTAGCCTGGGGCGGTGGTCCCACCGACTCCCGCACTCGCGATCGGCCAGTACCGGGTCGACCCCGCGGTGGTCCTCGCGCCGATGGCGGGGATCACCAACGTGGCCTTCCGGACGTTGTGCCGGGAGTTCGGCAGCGCCACCTCCCTCTACGTGTGCGAGATGGTCACCGCTCGGGCCATCGTCGAGCGTGACTCCAAGACGCTGGAGATGATGACTTTCGGGGCCGATGAGCACCCCAGGTCGTTGCAGCTCTACAGCGTGGACCCGCGCAACGTGACCGACGCGGTCAAGATGATCGCCGCCGAGGGGATGGCCGATCACCTGGACATGAACTTCGGCTGCCCGGTGCCCAAGGTGACCCGGAAGGGCGGTGGCGCGGCGCTGCCCTACAAGCGGCGGTTGTTCGCCCAAATCGTCCGGGCGGCGGTGGAGGCGGCGGCGCCCGCGGGGATCCCCGTGACGGTCAAGTTCCGGGTTGGGATCGACGACGAGCACCTCACTTACCTGGACGCGGGCCGCATCGCCGAGGCCGAGGGGGCCGTCGCGGTCGCGCTGCACGCCAGGACGGCGGCGCAGCGGTATTCGGGGCAAGCCGACTGGTCGCGGATCGCGCGGCTCAAAGAAGCGGTCACGACCATCCCCGTCCTGGGCAACGGCGACATCTTCAGCGCGGACGACGCGTTGCGGATGGTGCGGGAGACGGGCTGCGACGGTGTCGTGATCGGGCGGGGGTGCCTGGGGCGGCCGTGGCTGTTCCGCGAGCTCCACGCCGCGATGACCGGCCAGCCCATCCCGGCGGGTCCGTCGCTGGGTGAGGTCGGGGCGATCCTGCACCGGCACGCCATCCTGATGGCCGACCACATCGGCGAGGACAAGGGCGTGCGCGACCTGCGCAAACACATGGCCTGGTACCTGCGCGGCTTCCCTATAGGCGCGGATCTGCGCAAGGCGTTCGGCCTGGTGTCGACGCTCGCGGAACTAGAGGACCTGATCGGCAAGCTCGACCACGACGCCCCTTATCCCGCCGAGGCCGAGGGCCCGCGCGGGCGCCAGGGCTCACCGGGACGCGTAGTGCTCCCGGAGGGCTGGCTGGACGACCCCGAGGATGCCGCCGTGCCGGACGGGGCCGAGCTGATGCACTCGGGGGGCTGATGCGGGCACTACCGGGCGCCCTGCTCGTGCTGCTCGCCGCAGCTGGGTGCGCCACCGCCATCCAGGGCACGCCCGTGCCAGCCGCTGAGGCCGCACCCAACCGCGACCTGGTCAACCGCTACTTCACCGACCTGAACGAGGCAGGCAAAGAGGGGTACAGCGCGCAACGGGACTTCTTGCGCCGCACCCAGCACCCCGACTTCACCTCCGACTGCGACCTCGGCGGCCTAACGCTGCGGATCGAACCCGCGCTGTCCACCCTGCGCGCGGACCCGAAGTGGAAGCCGGAGAAGTCGACCAAACGCCCGCGCGGGGACATCTACGTTGTCGGCGTGTCGGTGCGGATCCGGCGCGACAGCGCGACCCTGGCCGAGCAGATCGGCTCCCAGCGGGTCGTGGTGCTCGACGGCAAGGCCTACGGCTTCACTCCCTGCCCGACCAGGTGAGTCCGATCGGGTGACATCGGCCGTGCGCGGATCGCGACCGACCAGGGGATCAGTCACTTGTTTGGAGCAGTGTGCCGTCCACCAGTAGGGGGAATTCCTGCGTCCATGCGTCCCGGTCGCTCAAGCACGGCGTCATTCCGGACGACACACACGTACGTAGGGAGGTGACCGCGGTGGCCGTTCTGGGACGAGGCGTCGCGAAACCCGACCCCGACCAGCGGGACAACCCGTGGCGGGACCACCGGGTCAGCGAACCGACCGTTCCGCTGCGCCACCCCGCGATCACCGAGCGCGGCGAGAACCCCGACGACCCGCCCGCGGACACGGCCAACCTGGTGAGCCTGCACGAGTCCATCGCCGCCCTGCTGGCCTCCCGGGGCCAGTACCGCCAGGCCTACCAGCACCTGCGCTCGGCGCTGGACCTGATGTCGGAGATGAGCTCGCCGCCGCAGATCCCCGAGCAGTTCCGCCGCGAGGTGGACCGGCTGCGCCGCGAGCACGCCGAGGCGCACGAGCAGAGCATCCGCGACAGCCTCACCGCCAGCTACAACCGCCGCTACCTCGACCAGCGGCTGGTCGACCTGGTCGCCGAGCAGGGCACCGCGGACGGCCTCGGTGTGGCGCTGGTGGACCTGGACTGGTTCAAGCAAGTCAACGACACCTTCGGGCACCTGGTCGGCGACCGGGTGCTGCAGCGGGTGGTGGAGCTGCTGCAGGACGACCTGCCCGAGGGCGGGTTCTGCGCGCGCTACGGCGGCGAGGAGTTCGTGCTCGTGCTGCCCGGTGTCGACCGGGCCACCGCGGTGGACATCGCCGAGGCGGCGCGGGGCCGCGTGGAGCGGTACCCGTGGTCGAGCCTGGTGCTGGGGCTGCGGGTCACGGTGAGCATCGGGTTGGCGCACGAACCGGCCATCCGAGTGGCGGACAACACACCGGCGGCTCCGGAGCGTCAGCTGCGGGAGGCGGACGCGCTGCTCTACACCGCCAAGCAGTCCGGCCGCAACGCCGTCGCATACCTGCTGGACGGGACCGCTCACCTGGCCGGAGCGGCGGCCGGTCGGCGCGCGATCGCGACCCCGAGGGCCTCTGCTCGATAAGTACCTCGCCCGACCGGGGTTACCCTGATCGGGCTAGAGCCGTGCGCGGAACTCCGTACTGATAGTGAACGAAACCCGGTCTGCCATCGTCATGAGGGACAGCCATCCGTACTATCGCTCCCGCAGCGTGACACGATCGGGTAAGCAACCGAACGCGGCACAGCAACGTGTTGATAACCAACCGACAACGGTTCGCGCACTGCGGAGCCTCTCGAAGGGAAGGAGCACGGGTGTCCGACGACCACGACCGCGCCCCCGGCTCCTCGACCGGCGGCAAGCGCCGGGCCCCGGAACCGGCCGAGCAGCCCCGACGCAGGCGCCGGTCGATGGAGGGCGCGGGCGGGGTCAGCGTGTCCGACCTGGTCGAGCGGCACAGCGGCTCCCGGTCGAACCTGGTGCCGATACCCGAGGCGGACGAGCCGGACGAGGTACCGAGACACCAGGGCGGCCGCCGCGCCGCCCAGGAGCCGCCCTCCCGGCACGCCGCCGAACCAGCGCCGGACGTGCACCGCAACGTGATCAGCACCGGCGGCCGCCGCAGCGCCCCCGAGCTCCCGCCGGAGCCACCCAGGCAGCCGGAACCGGTACGCCGGCCGGAACCGCCCAAGCCGCAGTCGCGCCGCAACCGGACCGCCACGCACGCGGTCCCCGCCGACGTCCTCGCCCAGTCCACCGGCCAGCCCGTCGACCGCCCCCAGCGCGCGGTCCGGGAGGACGACGACCGCCCCAGGTCCGTGGTCGACCTGCTCGGGCCCGAGGCGAGCGCGGGCAAGCGCGCCAAGAAGGAAACCTTCGCCGAGTCGGCCAGTCGAGGCCGCGCGGACGCCAAGCGCTCGCTGCCCGGCAACCCGCCGCCGCCCCCGGCCAGGCACACCGACGAACCGCCCGCGGGCCGCCGCGCCCGCCAGGAGCCGGAGCCGACCGGCAGGCGCGCCCTGCCCGAGCCGCCCGCCCTGAGCGAACCGACCCGGTCTGACCGGATCGACAACCGCCGCCCCGCGCTCAGCGAACCGACCCGCTCGGAGCCGCAGCGACGCCCGGCGGCGTTGAGCGAACCGACGCGGTCAGAACCCCGGCGCGGCCCGGCTCGCCCGACCGGCACCCCCGACTTCCCGCTCGACGACCGCTCCGGCCGCCGCCAGCCGGAGCCGTTCTCGGAGAACCGCCCGCCGTCCCCCGGTCGACGCGGACCGCAGGACCGCCCGTTCCCACCCGCCGGTGAGGCAGGCCGCCCCCGGCGCCAGGGTGAGGTGGACGAGAACCCGCTGGAAGCTCCGCGTGGCACGGGCTCGCAGCCCGCTCCCGGCCGCCCGCTCCCAACCGGGCAGCACCCCGTCCCCGGCCGCCGCCCCGAACCGGGCCGCACCGGCGCGCACCCGCTGCCCAACCGCCGCCCCGACGGTCAGCACCCCGAGCCGCACAGCAACGGGAACCGGCGCCCCGACCACACCGGCGCACACCCGGCTCCCCTCGATCACCCCAACGGGCCCGTCAACGGCAACCGCCCAGCGGACCAGGACAGGCGCCCCGACCACACGGGCGCGCACCCGGTACCCGAGCACCGCAACGGCCCCATCGAGCCGCACGCCAACGGCAACCGGCGCTCGGACCGCACCGGCGCCCCGGAGCACCTCAATGGGCGCGGACCTGCCGGGCACGCCAACGGGAACCGCCGCCCCGACACCGGCGCGCACCCAGTTCCCGAGCACCGCAACGGCCCCGCCGAGCCCAACGGCAACCGACGCCCGGACCACACCGGCGCCCACCCGATCCCGGGCCATCGCAACGGCCACGGCCCCGCCGAACCGCACGGCAACGAGAACCGCCGCCCCGACACCGGCGCGCACCCGGTTCCGGAGCACCTGACCGGCCGCGGCCCGGCCGAACCCCACCGCAACGGCCCCATCGAGCCGCACGCCAACGGCAGCCAGCGGCCCGACCACACCGGCGCCCACCCCGTCCCTGGGCACCGCAACGGCCCCGCCGAGCCCAACGGCAGCCGACGCCCGGACCACACCGGCGCCCACCCGATCCCGGATCACCGCAACGGCCCCGCAGAGCCGCACAGCAACGGGAACCGGCGCCCAGACACCGGCTCACACCCGGTGCCCGAGCACCTCAACGGCAACCAGCGGCCCGACCACACCGGCGCCCACCCGGCCCCAGGGCACCGCAACGGCCCCATCGAGCCGCACCTGCGCCCGGACCACACCGGTGCGCACCCGGCCCCGGAGCACCTCAACGGGCGCGGCCCCGCCGAGCACCCCAACGGCCGCCGCACCGGCGCGCACCCCGTCCCGGCGCCAGAGGCCAACCGGCAGGGCCCGCTGCACGCGCCCCAGGGCACCGGCGGCCACCCGCACCCGGGTCCGCCGCGCCGCCCGGAGTTGGACGGTCCGCAGGGCACCGGCGCGCACCCGATCCCCGGTGGGCCTGGCAACAGCACCGGGAGCCACCCGATCCCGCAGCGGACCGGCGCGCACCCCGTTCCCGGCCGCGGCGAGACCAGCGGCGCGCACCCGGTCGTCGACCAGGGGCGCGAGAAGCCGAGGATCCCCAGCCAGCAGCCGCCGGGGCAGTCGTCGATGCCGCCCGTGCCCGAGGGCAAGCTGACCCCGCCGCCGAACGTGTCCCCGCAGGAGCTCGTGGGGCTCACCACGGAGATGGAGCCGATCGGCGAGGCCGTGCAGAAGCGGCGGCGGGTCGACCAGACGCTGGCGCGGTTCTCCAAGGTGCACGACGAGATGCGCGCCGAGGAAAAGGCCAAGAAGTCCAAGCGGCTCAAGACCCCTTGGGGCTCCGATGCCGCCGAGCTCGACGAGAAGCTCGACGAGTTGGCGGCAGCGCCCGCTGAGCCGACCGTCGTCGTGGAGCCGTTGGCGCGCGACGAGAGCGCGGACACCGACGAGCGCGACAGCGGTGGCGACGACGAGGACCCGAAGCCCAAGCGCCGGTGGTCGTTGCTGGCCAAGGTGTTCTCCGGGTCGGCCGCGGTGCTGGTGTTCACCGCGACCGGTGTCGGCTGGGGCATCAAGGAGTGGGCCAACAACAACATCGAGCAGGTGCGCGCGCTCGACCCGGGTTCGGCGGCCATCCAGAACGCCGAGGGCCAGCGCGGCGACGAGAACTTCCTGCTGGTCGGCTCGGACACCCGCGACGGCGCGGAGGCCGAGGAGGGGGTCGGCGACGCGAACTCGGTGCCCGGCGCCCGCTCGGACACCGTGATGATCGCCCACATCCCGGCCGACCGCAGCCGCGTGGTGATCGTGTCCTTCCCGCGCGACCTGGAGATCAACCGGCCGGACTGCGAGCGGTTCGACGCCAAGGCGGCCAAGTACACCGGCGAGCACTCGCAGCCGCAGAAGAACGCCAAGATGAACACCGCCTACGAGGTCGGCGGGCCGCTGTGCGTGACCAAGGTGGTGCAGGAGATCTCCGGACTGCAGATCACCCGGTTCGTCGGCATCGACTTCAGCGGTTTCCGCGGCATGGTCGACGCGGTGGACGGGGTGAACGTCTGCGTCGAGAAGCCGATGTTCGACACCACGCTCAACAAGTGGATCGTCAAGGACGCGGGCACCGAGGTGCTGCTGCGCGGCGAGCAGGCGCTGGACTTCGTGCGCGCCAGGCACGTGCGCGGCGACCCGACCTCGGACTACGGCCGGATCAAGCGCCAGCAGCGGTTCCTGTCGTCGTTGCTGCGCAAGGCGATGTCCGGGCAGGTGCTGCTCGACCCGGCGAAGCTGACCTCCTTCACCGGCGAGGTCGCCAAGTCCACCTTCGGCGACAACATCGAGGTCGACTCGCTGATGCGGCTGGGCCAGTCGCTGCAGAGCCTCGAAGCGGGCCGGGTCACCTTCATCACCGTCCCGACCGTCGGCATGCCGAACTCGCGCAACAACGAGGTGCTGCGCAAGGACGACGCCGACCGGCTGTTCCGGGCGATCATCAACAAAGAGCCGCTGCCCGGCGAGGCACCGCCCCCGCCAGCGGGCACCGGGACCCAGCAGCAGGCCGCGCCGATCCGCGAGGCGGTCGACCCGAAGACGCTCAAGATCCAGGTGCTCAACGGCGGCAACGCGACCGGCGGCATCGCCAGGCGCACCGCCGACAAGCTGGCCGAGTTCGGTTTCACCGTGGTGCAGGTCAACCCGACCGCCGCGGTGCCCAGAACCGTTGTCCGCTACGGCAAGGGCCACGAGGCCGCCGCGCAGGCGCTGGCCTCCGCTGTCCCCGGCGCCCAGCTGCAGGAAGACCCGTCGATGTCGGCGGCGCTGGTGCTGGTGCTCGGCCCCGAGTTCACCGGCCAGGTCGTGGCCCCCGGCACGCCGGGCGCGGCGGTGCCGACACCGGAGAACAAGCCGCTGCCGAGCCTGTCCACGGTCAACGGCTCGGATGTGACCTGCGCCTAGTCGCGCCCCGTTCACCTCGGATTCACCTGACGATGGCGCATCCCCGCCACGCGGCATCTAGGCTGTGCGCATGCGTGAGGCCTACCATCTCGAACTCGGTCAGCTCGCCGACAAGCTCGCGAGCATGTGCTCCAAGGTCGCCGAGGCGATGGAGCTCGCGACCACCGCCCTGCTCGAGGCGAACCTGAGCATCGCGGAGCAGGTGATCAGCGGCGACGAGGCGATCGACGACGCCCGCTCGGCGTGCGAGGAGCAGGCGTACGCGCTGCTCGCGCTCCAGGCACCGGTCGCCACCGACCTGCGCACCGTGCTCGCCGCCATCCACGCCGCGGAGAGCCTGGAGCGGATGGGCGATCTCGCCCTGCACGTCGCCAAGGCCGCCAGGCGGCGCCACCCGGCCCCCGTGCTGCCCGAGCAGGTGCACGGCTACTTCGCCGAGATGGGCCGCATCGCGGTCGCCTTGGCGCGCAAGGCCGAGGAGGTCATCCGCAGCCGCGACGTCGACGCCGCCCGCGCCATCGAGGACGCCGACGACGAGATGGACGACCTGCACCGGCACCTGTTCACCCTCATCATGAACAAGGAGTGGGAGCACGGCGTCGCCTCTGCGGTCGACGTGACGCTGCTCGGCCGCTTCTACGAGCGCTACGCCGACCACGCCGTCTCGGTCGCCAAGCGCGTCGTGTTCGTGGTCACCGGCCGGATGCCGGGCACCACCAGCGGCGACGACCTCTAAGAGCCCGAACCGATTGCGGCCGCTCCACCCCTCGCGGTGGGGCGGCCGTTCACTACCGTCTCGGCGTCGCCGCGGTGATGAGCTCCTCCAGCTGGCGGGTGAGCCTGCCCGCGTCGGCCGGGGAGTACGTGGCCCGGATCGCGCCGTCTGGCTGCGGTCGGCTCACCGACAGGTAGCGGCCGGATTCCGTGTCGACCCAACCAACCGTGCCCGCGTCGACCTCGCGGCCGTGCCTGCCCTTGCCGCTGATGGAGAAGAACCCGTAGCCGGTGCGCGGCCGCTCCAACATGGTCGCCGCCAACCGCAACTGTGTGTCCGAAGTGGACCTGGGCGCGCGAACCGGCTGCACGTAACCGTCTTGGCGCACCGGCGGCGCCTCGGTCACCATCACCGACTGACCTGGACCCGCAGCCGACTTGGGCAGCAGGGCCACCAGGGCGCGGCCAACCGAGCCGGGCGACACCAGCTCGAACCGGATCATCTGTCCTTCTTGGACAACCAGAACCGCTGTCGTACCAGCGATCGCCGCTCGTGCCCTGATCGGACGGTCTTTGTCGACAGTGCCCATCACGCCGACACCGACGTCGTACTCGCAGACCGCCCGCAACGCCGACTCGACATCCGGGTCGACCTGGTCGCGGCCGATGAGTCCACGGCCGTAGAGGTCGGCGAACACCGCCTTCGCGATGCGGTCGCGGTCCTCGGCGAGCCTGCCGAAGCTGGGCACCTCGAGCGGGAACAGCCTCGGGTTGACGCCGAGGACCTGGCTGAGCGCGTCGACCGCGGCCAGCGACAGGGTGAACGAGGGTGGCATCGAGCGCTATCCGCCGATCACCGGTGGCGCGGTCATCTCGTCGGTGCCGAACACCTCGTCGGGGTCGGCCTCGACCAGGTACGACGGGCGCGTGTGCTCCTCGTCCTCGCCGCCCTGCCCGCGTCCGCCGCCGCCCATCCCGCCCATGCCCATCCCCGCACCACCGCGACCAGCGCCCGCAGCACCACCACGGCCGAGCGCGGCCTGCTCCGCAGCGAGCGCACCCGCACCCGCTCCCATACCGGGGCCGAACGCACCGGTCTTGGCGCCGAAACCGCCTGCCCCAGCGCCACCACCACCGCCTCCGCCACCGAACCCGCCGCCACCGCCGATCCCGCGCCCACCAGCGCCTCCGGGCCCGCGGCGCGCGATGTCGTCACCGCCGCCGAAAGACCCGCCACCGGGCAACGGGGCGAACCCGCCCGGCAGACCGGGGTTCGGGTTGGGGTTGGGGTTCGGGTTGGTGATCGGCGGCCGAGTGCCCGGCCCGCCGGGACCACCCGGGTCGCCGGGGTTCCACCCGCCCGGGGTGGTGCCACCACCAGGCGTCGTGCCGCCCGGGTTCGTGCCGCCGGGGTTGTTGCTGCCCCCGCCGCCTGGCTGGAACGTGCCGCCGCCCGTGGGGGAGGTGTAGCCGCCGGTACCGTTCCCGCCGCCGGGCCCGCCGAACGAACTGGTCCCGGTCCGGCCGTCACCGCCGCCGACGTTCACGTCCTCACCGGACGGGTCGTCGACCCCCTTGCCGTCGTCACCGGTCTTGCCGTCGTCCTCGCTGAGCCCGCCCATCGTCGGCGGCGCGGCGAAGGCGGGCATGGTCGACGAGCCGCCCAGCGAACTGTCGTACGAGGTGACCACCCTGGCCGCCTCGGCCTGCGCGTTCTGGCTCTCCCGGTAGTCGTTCATGTACATCGCCGACTTGCGCACCAGGTCGACCGGGTTCGTGGTCGTCATCAGGTCCCTGCTCGCCGCGCTCGCGTCGAACGGCACCTCATCGGGCATCGAGTTCTTCGCGTCCGCCAACGCCGCCGACTGCATCCCGGCCTGCGTCCCCGCCAACTGCGCGCTCTGCCCCGCGGTCCCGACCCAGTTCCCCACCTCGGCCATGAACCCCCGCGCCGAGTCCCCCGCCTCGCCCTGCCAGTCCGCCGCGCTGTCGTTGATCGCCGCCGCGACCTCCGACTGGAACCGGGTCATCGCGTTGCCCGCGTTCAGGTACAGCTCCCCCATCTCACCGACCTGGTCCGGATCAACACTGTCCGTGACCATCGGCTTGAGCTCGCTGTGCGCCACACTCGCGTAGTTCGAACACACCATCCCCGGCGGCTGCCGGGTCTCCAACCCGGCCGCCAACTCCCGAGCCTGCGCCGACATGTCCTGGTTGTACTGCTGCTCCACCTCGCTGTTGCGCGTGAACCGCCGCCACACCTGCCACCACGGCGCGTCATCGATGTCCTGGTCGACCTGCTGCTCAGCCCGGTCGTGCACATCGGAACTGCTGTCGGAAGTCCCCTTCCGATCGATGTACACCCCACTACTGGAGTCATAGGTCGCGTCATACCCAGCCGCGCTCGGGTCATAGCTCGGACTACTCGGATCCGAGACAGCCACCGTCCCCGCATCCCCCCGATGCGGCGTATACGCCGTGCGCGCCTGACCAGGCATGTCCTACCTCCCAGCTACATCAGGGCAATACAGGTCTTGCAAGCATCCGCGGCACCGGAGCATCCTTCGCTCCCCACCACATCAAGGCAACTCAGGTTCTACGAGCTTCGCGGCCTCCAGCGCGGGCGCGCACAGCTTCGACCCGTCACCGCCCGTGGCCTGAACGTCCACCCGGGACTTCGCGGACAGCTCCAGGGAGATCGCGCAAACGCCGCCGCCACCACTGATTGATTGCGCCGCGTCGCGGGAACCCACCTTGATCCGCTGTACAGCTCCTTCAGCCACGATGTCGTCGAGGCCCTTGTTGTCGAGCACCAGAACACCGAAGGTGAAGCTGTCCGCGATGCTCCCCTTGTCGACGCGCCACTCGCAGAACGGGAGCTTGCCCAGGTCGACTTCTTCCGGACCACTGGTTACCCCGAGTGACTTGGCCGCCGCTGGTGTCAGCAGGTCACACGGCTTCAACGCCTGCGCGGGCGACGTCGAACCGGTTGTCTTCGGCGGCCGTGTGGTGGGCCCGGCTGTTGTAGTGGTGTCCGCCGGTGTGCCGCCGCTGGGAGTAGGACTCCCAGCCTCCTTGCTCGTACAGCCGCTCGCCGCCAACGCCGCGGCAAGCACGAGCAACCCGATCCGCCTCACAGAGCCCCCAACTCGCATTCCACCCGCATCCCGTCAGTACCGGACGGCTTCCGACTCGTCTGTTTGCCGGTAGTTCGCCATGGCCTGCTTGATGCCCTCCTCCGCCTTGACCAGCGATTCCCGGAAGTGCACCAGTTGGGTCAGGAACCCCTGGTTATCCACCGCCACCTTCTGCATGAAGGGCTTCATCGCCTGGGCGTTGTTCGAACTGCCGAGCAGCGGCTCCTGCTCAAGCGCGCGCAGCCGACCCCGCTGGCTGTCCACCCAGGTGGCCATGTTGCGGATGGCGGACAGGAGGGCTTCGCCGCCGCGTTCGTTGACGGCGAAGCGGCCGGAGGCGGCGCCGCCCGCGAAGTCGTTCATGGCTCGGCCGATGGCGCTCAGCGGGGCGCTCGGCCCTTCGTCGATGTACACAGGATGCCCCCGAACCGTCTGGACTGGCGTGGGCACGGTACCAACTACCCACGAGACGTGTCCTGGTTGTGACGCATCCGGGGTGGGGGGCGGTTCCCGTCAGGGGAGGGCGGGTTCGACCTGCTTGGCGGCTTCGAGGGCGGGGCCGCAGAGGTCTTCGGGGGATTCGCCGGTGGCTTGGACGTCCACGCGGGAGGTGGGGGTGATCTCCAGGCTCAGCGCGCAGCCCGCGGCGGCCCTGGTGAAGTAGCGGGCGGCGTCGTGGTCGCCGACGGTGAGGTATTCGATCTCCTTGTCGGTCTTGATGTCGGAGATGCCGGTGGATTCGTAGATGACCACGGCGATGGTGTAGCTCTCGGCGGTGGTGGACTTGTCGACCCGCCACTCGCACTGGCGGGACTTGGAGGTGCTGCTGGGTTTGGCGGCGCCGGTGATGCCGAGGGGTTTGAGGGCGGCGGCGGGCAGCAGGTCGCACGGCTGGGCGGCCTGCAGGACGCGGGGGTCGGGGACGGGCCTGCGGTTGGAGGAGGTGGGGCCGGTCGGCGCGCCCTCGGCGGGCAGCGGGGTGCCACCGGTCTGCGTCGAGCAGGCGGCGCACAGCGCCACCAGCAGAGCGGCCGGGACATGCCAAGGACGGCTCACTGATCTCCCCAACATCGACGGTGAGCGGACCCCGGCGAGCACGGTATCAATGCCACCGGCGGCTCGGCCCGGAGTCCCGGCAAGTCCCCCAACCGGAGCAAGGCCGGGGCAAGGCCGCAGAACGCGGCAAGGGCCGGGCACCCGAGGCGCCCGGCCCTTGCCGACGAGCGCCCCGATCAGCCGAAGCGGCCCGAGATGTAGTCCTCGGTCGCCTTCTGCGTCGGGTTGGAGAAGATGCGCTCGGTGTCGTCGAGCTCGATCAGCCTGCCCGGCTGGCCGACGCCCGCGAGGTTGAAGAACGCGGTCTGGTCGCTGACCCGGGCGGCCTGCTGCATGTTGTGGGTGACGATGACGATGGTGAAGTCCTTCTTCAGCTCCTGGATCAGGTCCTCGATCGCCAGCGTGGAGATGGGGTCGAGGGCCGAGCAGGGCTCGTCCATCAGCAGCACGTCCGGCTGCACGGCGATGGCGCGGGCGATGCACAGCCGCTGCTGCTGACCGCCGGAGAGGCCGCCGCCGGGCCGGTTGAGCCGGTCCTTGACCTCGGCCCACAGGTTGGCGCCGCGCAGGGCCTGCTCGGCGACCTCGTCGAGCTTCTTGCCGTTGCGCTCACCGGCGAGCTTGAGCCCGGCCACCACGTTGTCGCGGATGGACATGGTGGGGAACGGGTTGGGGCGCTGGAACACCATGCCGATGGTGCGCCGCACGGACACCGGGTCGACGGTGGAGGCGTAGATGTCCTCGCCGTCGAGCAGCACCTTGCCCTCGGCGCGGGCGCCGGGGATCACCTCGTGCATCCGGTTGAGCGAGCGCAGCACGGTCGACTTGCCGCAGCCCGACGGGCCGATGAACGCGGTCACGTTGCGCGGCGGAACCGCCAGCGACACCCCGTCGACGGCGTGGAACTTGCCGTAGAAGAGGTTGAGGTCCTTGACATCGATGCGCTTGGCCATTGTCCCGCCTACTTCGTCTTCAGAGAGGTCAGCCGCGAGATCAGCGATCCCAGCAGGTTGAACACGGTGATGATGAGGATCAGCGTGACCGCCGCGCCCCAGACCCTGGCCTCGCCGACCTCGTTGGTGGTCAGCCGCTCCGAGGTCATCAGCAGCGGCAGCGACGCCATCGAGCCGCCGAACGGGTCGTAGTTGATGAAGGTGGTGTAGCCGACCAGCACCAGCACCGGGGCGGTCTCGCCCATCACGCGGGCGATGGCCAGCGAGATGCCGGTGATGATGCCCGACATCGCGGTCGGGATGACGATCTTGACGATGGTCTTCCACTTGGGCACGCCCAGCGCGTAGGCGGCCTCGCGCAGCTCATCGGGGACGATCTTGAGCAGTTCCTCTGTGGTGCGCACGACGACCGGGATCATCAGCAGCACCAGGGCGAGCGAGACGGCGAACGCGCTGCGCGGCATGCCGAAGGTGGTGATGCACAGCGCGTAGATGAACAGCGCGGCCACGATCGAGGGGACGCCGGAGAGGATGTCGACGGTGAAGGTCACCGCCTTGGCCAGCCGGGAGCGCTTGCCGTACTCGACCAGGTACACCGCGACCAGGACGGCGATCGGCACGGCGATGACCGCGCAGATCAGGCCCTGGAACAGGGTGCCGATGATCGCGTGGTAGACGCCGCCGCCGAACTGCCGCGAGGTCAGGCCCGCCAGCGACTTCTGCCACCAGTCGGCGTTGAGCACGTACTGGAAGCCCTTGGCCAGCACCGTGATCAGCAGCCACACCAGCGGCGCGAGGGCGAGCACGAAGGTACCCGCGACCAGGATGGTGGCCAGCCGGTTCTTGAACCGGCGGGCGGAGTTGATCTCCTGGAACGCCGGTGGCGCCGCAGGCCGGTTCAGGTCGGTCGCGGTGCTCATTCGTACTCCTTGTGGCCTGCGACGATCGAGCGGGCGAACGCGTTGACCACGAAGGTCAGCACGAACAGCACCAGACCGGCCGCGATGTAGGCACCGGCCCCGCGCGGGTCGTTGAACTCCTGCGCGGCGCGGGCGATCTTGGACGCGATGGTGTCGCCGCCGTCGAACAGGGTGAAGCTGAAGTGCGAGGTGGTCGAGCTGAGGATGATCAGCACGGCGATGGTCTCACCGAGCGCGCGGCCGAGGCCGAGCATCGAGGCGCTGATGTAGCCCGCGCGGCCGAAGGGCAGGACCGTGGTGCGCACGACCTCCCACTTGGTGGCGCCGAGCGCGAGCGCGCCCTCGATCTGCATCGGCGGGGTGCGGTCGAACACCTCGCGGCTGATCGCGGTGATGATCGGCAGCAGCATCACGGCGAGCACGATGCCCGCGGTGAAGATGGTCTGGCCGATCGCCAGGTTGGAGCTGCCCTCGGCGAACAGCGGGATGAACCCGAGGTTCTCGTTGAGCCAGGTGCTGATCGGCGCGAGCGCGGGGGCCAGCACGTAGGCGCCCCACAGGCCGTAGATGATCGAGGGGACCGCGGCGAGCAGGTCGACCAGGTAGGCGAACGGCCTGGCCAGCCTGCGCGGGGCGTACTGGGTGAGGAACAGCGCGATGCCCAGCGAGATCGGCATCGCGATGACCAGCGCGAACACCGCGCTGAACACGGTGACCAGGAGCAGGTCGAGCACGCCGAAGGCGAGGCCGCCCTCGGGGTCGGCGTCCCAGTCGCGGCCGAACAGGAAGTTGGCCTGGTTGTCCGCGAGCGAGGGGATCGCCTGGATGAGCAGGAAGATCCCGATGAGCGCGATCATGGCGACGACGAAGACGCCGGAACCGACGGTCAACGCCTTGAAGATCTTGTCACCCGGACGGGTGATCACCTTGGGGGGTTGGGTGGGTGTCCCACCAGAACCCTGCGGAGTGGAAATCGGTGCCTCCGGTGCGGTGTCGGGCGCCGCGCCGCCCCGGGGGCCCCTGGCTAAACCAGGGGTCCCGGGGCGTCCGACCGTGTCGGATTCGCTCATGTCGTTCTCGGCTCGCAGTGTGCCAGGTGGACTTACGCGATGGCCTTGATGGCGTCGAGCAGCTTGGCCTGGAACTCGTTGGGCAGCGGGACGTAGCCCGCGGCGGCCAGCGCGCTCTGGCCGTCGGTGGCCGCGACGTTCAGGAACGCCTTGACGGCCTTGGCGGTGTCGGCGTCGTAGCCCTTGGAGCAGACGATCTCGTAGGTCGCGAGCACCAGCGGGTAGGCACCGGAGGTGTTGCTGGCGTAGAGGGCGTCGAGGTCGAGGACCAGGTCGTTGCCGGTGCCCTTCACCTTGGCGGACTTGATGGCCGCCGCAGCGCCCTCGGCGCCGAGCTCGACGGCGCCGGAGCCGCTGTCGATCTTGGCGGCGTTCAGCTTCTTGTCCTGGACGTAGGACCACTCGATGTAGCCGATGGTGCCGTCACCGGCGGCGATGGCGTCCGCGACACCCGCGGAGCCCTGGGCGCCCTGGCCGACGCCGCCGTTGAACTTCTTGCCCGCGTCCTTGGTCCACGCGCCCTTGCCCGCGGCCTTCAGGTACTTCTGGAAGTTGTCGGTGGTGCCCGACTCGTCGCCGCGGTAGATCACGGTGATCGCCTTGTCCGGCAGGGTGGCGCCGGAGTTGATGCCCGCGATGGCCGGGTCGTTCCACTTGGTGACCGCGCCGCTGAAGATCTTGGCGGCGACCTCGCCGGTCAGGGTCAGGCCGGTGACGCCGTCGACCTTGTAGGCGACGCCGACCGGGCCGAAGACCAGCGGCAGGTTCCACGCCGGGTTGCCCTTGCAGCGCTCGGCGGCCTTGTCCACCTCGCCCTTGTCCTTGTTCAGGGGCGAGTCCGAGCCGCCGATGTCGACGATGCCCGCGTTGAACTGCTTGACGCCCGCGCCGGAGCCCGACGGGGTGTAGGCCAGCTGCTGGCCGGAGCACTTGGCGCCGTAGGCGGCGACGAACGCCTCGATGGCGCCCTTCTGCGCGCTGGAACCCTCCGCGACGAGGTCCTTCTTGCCACCGCACTCGACCTGGGTCGTGGCGGTCGGCGCGGGAGCGGCGGAGTTGTTGGCACCGGGGGTGGTGTTGTTGTCGCTGCCGCACGCGGTGAGGGCGAGGGCGCCCGCCGCGACGAGGCCGAGCACGGACACTGGCCGCTTGCTGATCACGGTCTATTCCTCCAGGCAGGAGTTCACAGGTCGCGACGTGACCCTACGTCCGCCGCCTCGCCGCGACGCTAGGCAGCACTAGTGGACGGCTGCCCTTGACGGAGTGAACAACGGGTGAACAAGCCCGTTTTTGTAACCGTTGCGATATGCCCGTCGCCTGGTCGTGGCTTTACCGTGACCTGTACGTATGCGCTGCGTAACCGGTTAGACGCTCCCAGCTTCTGCACGTGCATATTGAACGTCGGCGGCCGAACGGGTGAACCCCAATCGGCTGTAAATACCAACCGCCGGGGTGTTGTCGGCCTCCACGTACAAGATGATCTCCGGTACCCCGAGCGCCGCCAGGTGCCGCAGACCGACCAGCGTCAGCGCCTTCCCCAGCCCGCCGCCCTGCGCGTCGGGGTCCACACCGACGACGTAGACCTCGCCCACCTGTCCGGAGTGGACCTTGGTCCAGTGGAAGCCGAGCACCCGGTCCCGCGCGTCGACTGCCAGGAAGAACCCGGCCGGGTCGAACCACGGCTCCGCCTCGGTCGCCTCGACGTCGGCGACCGTCAACGACCCCTGCTCGGGGTGCCAGTCGAAGGCCCGCGCGTTCACCTCGACCACGGCGGCCTCGTCGCGCCCCGGCTCGAACGCGCGCACCCGGACGCCCTCCCGCCACACCGGCTCGGCCAACCCCGCGTCGGACAGGTCCAGCCGCATCGTCAGCAGCTCGCGAACCCGTGACAGGCCGTGCTTGTCGGCGATCTTGACGGCCGCCGGGTGGTCGCCGTGCGCCCAGAGCCGCACCCCGTCGGCGGCACGGGCCAGAACGGCGTCGACGAGCGCCGAGCCGACCCCACGACCGCGGGCGTCCGGCCGGACGAGGACCTCGGCGACCTGACGGCCGAACGAGTCGCCCCCGGTGTCGAGGTGGGCGTACCCGACCAGCTCGACGCCGTCGGTGGCCAGCAGGTGCTCACCGCCGCGGAACTCGCGCGGCAACGGCCCCTCCTCGGCCACCTCGGGGCGGCCGTCCACCGCGGCGACCGCGCGCAGCAGCGGGCGGAGCTCGGCAACGGCTTCGGGGCTGTCAGGGCGCCAGGTCAGGTCGGTCACCCCACCGAACCTACCCAGCGCGGACCTTCAGGCGTCGACGCGCCAGGCCCGGTCCGCTTCCTGGGACGGCTCGCGCCTGGCCCCGGCCTTGGGCGGCTGGACGAACTTGTAGCCGACGTTGCGCACGGTTCCGATGAGCTGCTCGTGCTCGACGCCGAGCTTGGCGCGCAGTCGCCGGACGTGCACGTCGACGGTCCGGGTGCCGCCGAAGAAGTCGTAGCCCCAGACCTCCTGCAGCAGCTGCGCGCGGGTGAACACCCGGCCCGCGTGCTGCGCGAGGTACTTGAGCAGCTCGAACTCCTTGTAGGTGAGGTCGAGCGGGCGGCCGCGCAGCCGCGCCATGTACGTGGCCTCGTCGATGACGAGCTCGCCGAGCCGCAGGGCGCCGTCGACGGCCGCACCGGCGGGTCCGCGGGTGGTGAGCAGCCGCAGCCGGGCGTCGACCTCGGCCGGGCCCGCGGTGGGCAGCAGGATCTCGTCGATGCGCCAGTCGCTGGTGATGGCGACGAGACCGCCCTCGGTGACCACGGCCAGCACCGGGCAGCTGTCGCCGCCGCTGGTCAGCAGCCTGCAGAGGCCCTTGGCGGCGGCGAGGTCGGTGCGCGCGTCGACGATCACGGCGTCGCGCGAGCCCGCCTCCAGCAGGGCGGTCACCTCGGGTGCTTGGGTGCGCACGGTGTGCGGCAGGAGCATCAGCGACGGCACCACGGTCGCGGGCTCCGGGTCGGCGGTCAGCAGCAGCAGGTCGAGGCTCATCACGAGTCCGCCTCTCTTGCGTGATTCCGCTCCGCGACGTTGGGGTGCGGCCCCGGGTACCGGGGTGGCGTTTTTCGGCTGGTCAGGACCATAACCCGTCGTTCACGCAAATGTCGTGCCCGTGCCGCCGGTGTCACACGCACGCGGGCACCGAGCAACGCGACGTCGCCCGTGGACGTCCAACGCACTGCGGGATCATGGGGGCCAGTGGTGCCGAACCGCCGTCGAGCGGGTAGGTACCCGGGGGACGCGACACACGGACAGGTGATGGGATGACGACCATGACGAACTCAGGCACGCCCGCGGGTGGGCAGGCGCCGCCACGCCGCCGGTCGAAGGCGGTGCGCAGGCTCGTCATCTCGGTGCTGGTGCTGCTCGTGCTGCTGGTCGCGGCCGACTTCGGCGCGGCGGCGGTGTTCGAGCACGAGGTGTCCAAGCGCGCGCAGCAGCAGTTCGACCTGCGCGACCACCCCTCGGTGCGGGTGGGCGGCTTCTCCTTCCTGGCCCAGGCGGTGTCCGGGGAGTACGACCTGGTGACCATCGACGCCAAGGGCGTCCCGGTGAAGGACACCCTGCGCGACGTGGACGTGCACGCCGACCTGCGCGGGGTCCAGGCGCCGCTGTCGGAGCTGGTCGGCGGGTCGCTGACCCAGGTGCCGATCCGCGAGGTGGAGGGCCAGGTGCGGATCAAGGCGGCCGACGTCAACCGGGCCATCCAGGGCAACGCCAACGAGGTCGTGTCCGCCATCACCAACCTGACCATCGACCCGGTCAGCGAGAAGGCGGTCAACACCAAGCCCGCCGAGGGCGAGGAGACCGAGGAGGACGCCACGGAGATCGCCGACCAGGAGGGCACCACCGCTGGCGTGAAGCTGTGCGGGACGGTCGGCATCGCCGGTCAGGACACCGAGCTGTGCGTGTTCTCCATCGTGTCGCTGGTCGACGGCGGGGTCGACATCGCGCCCAAGCGGCTGGAGCTGCGCAACGGCGGCTCGGACGTGAAGCTGCCGCAGCAGATCCAGGCCAAGGTGCTGTCGCTGTTCGCCCGCCGCCTCGACCCGGGCAGCCTGCCGTTCAAGGTGACCCCCACCGCGGTCACCGTCGAGCCCGGCGTGCTGTCGGTCAAGGGCAAGGCCGAGAACCTGGTGCTGGGCCGCTGATGACCGGGCTCTACGTCGCGTTGGGCACGGTGGCCATCGCCATGGGCATCGGTTTCCTGGTGCGGTCGCTCGGCGGCCGCACCAGGCCGTCCACGGCGGGCGAGGTGCCCGACGAGGTGCGCGCGGTGCTCGACCCGGCGGCCGCGGTGACCCTGGTGCAGCTGTCGACCGAGTTCTGCGGCACCTGCAGGCAGGCCCGTGCCGTGCTGACCGACATCGCGGGCGGCACGCCCGGTCTCGCGCACGCCGACCTCGATCTGACCGACCGGCCCGAGTTGGCGAAGCGGCTCGCGGTGCTGCGCACCCCCACGACCATCGCGGTCGACGCGGCGGGCACCGAGCTGCTGCGCGTCGGCGGCGTGCCGAAACGTGAAGAACTGCTCACCTCGCTGCGCCCGCACCTGCCCGGCTGAGACGGCCCCCACCTGCGCTTTCGACGAGCGCAATGCCGAGATCGGGCATCCCACCCTGTGGACGGGCCCTCTCACGACGGTGCGGGCGCCAGGTAGTCTCGCCGCCGTGTCCAGCTTCCTGACCAGGCGCCGCGCGGTGGACTTCTGCCGCGTGCGCAGCAGCCTGTGTCGGGGCTCCTGACCGGGCGGCCCGCCCGAGGCGTTCACCCGCCCCTGGCCGCTCACACCCACCCGTGTGCAGGTCAGGAGGCCATGTGTCCACCCAGGTCGACCCCAGGGGGCCGCGTTTCGCCGCTGGTGTGACCAGCGCCGTGCTCGTCGCGGTGCTCGTCACCGGCTGGTGGCCGCTGCTGGCGGCCCAAGCGGTCGTGTTCGCGCTCGGCGGTTTCGCCGGGCTCCGCTTGTCCCCGTACTCGGCGCTCTACCGCGCGGTCGTCGCGCCCCGGCTCGCCCCGACCGCGGAGCGCGAGGACGCCGCCCCGGTCCGGTTCGCGCAGACCGTCGGCTTCGGCTTCGCTGTCGTCGGTGTGCTCGGCTACGTGTTCGAGGTCACCGCGCTCGGCGCGGTGGCCACCGCGCTGGCACTGGTCGCCGCGCTGCTCAACGCCGTGTTCGGGTTCTGCCTCGGCTGCGAGGCCTACCTGCTGATCAACCGTCTGTCCATCAAGCAAAGGAAAGTGGGAACCGCCCGATGAGCCGCGAAGACGTGCTGGTTACGGCCGCCTGGGCCGAGGAGAACCTCAACGCCGACGGGGTGGTGTTCGTCGAGGTCGACGAGGACGCGAGCGCCTACGACACCGGGCACATCCCGGGTGCGGTGAAGGTCGACTGGCGGCAGGACCTGCAGGACCCGGTGCGCCGGGACTTCGTCGACCGCGCGGGCTTCGAGAAGCTGCTCTCCGCCCGCGGCATCGGCAACGACGACCTCGTGGTCCTCTACGGCGGCAACAACAACTGGTTCGCCGCGTACGCGTACTGGTACTTCAAGCTCTACGGCCACCAGTCGGTCAAGCTGCTCGACGGCGGCCGCAAGAAGTGGGAGCTCGACGGCCGCCCGCTGTCCACCGACTCGGTGAGCCGCGACGAGACCACCTACACCGCCCAGGAGCAGGACCTCTCGCTGCGCGCGTTCCGCCAGGAGGCGGTCGACGCGATCAACACCAAGAACCTGGTCGACGTGCGCTCGCCGGACGAGTTCTCCGGCAAGCTGTCCGCCCCCGCGCACCTGCCGCAGGAGCAGGCGCAGGTCAAGGGGCACATCCCGACCGCGATCAACGTGCCGTGGAGCAAGGCGGCCAACGAGGACGGCACCTTCAAGTCCAACGACGAGCTGCGCGAGCTCTACAAGGAGGCCGGTCTCGACGAGGGCAAGGCAACCATCGCCTACTGCCGCATCGGCGAGCGCTCCTCGCACACCTGGTTCGCCCTGCACGAGCTGCTCGGCTACTCGGACGTGAAGAACTACGACGGGTCGTGGACCGAGTACGGCTCCCTGGTCGGCGTGCCGGTCGAGGTCGGCGCCTAAGCAACCCCCAGGCAGGCCACCCCTGCCGACGAAAGGACAGTCATGAGCTCTTGTGGAGCACCGGAGCAGGGAACCGCACTGCCCGCGAACATCGACGCGGGCAAGGAGGTCGTGCTCAACGGCAAGGTGACCAGCGGCGGCACCCCGGTCGGCGGCGCGTTCGTGCGGCTGCTCGACGCCGGCGGCGAGTTCACCGCCGAGGTCGTGTCCTCGTCCGAAGGCGACTTCAGGTTCTTCGCCGCACCCGGCGACTGGACCGTGCGCGCGCTGCACCGCAGCGGCAACGGCGAGGCCACGGTCAGCGCCGAGGGCCCCGGGCTGCACGAGGTGGCCGTCTCGGTCGGCTAGGCGTGAGGCGTTGACCAGGGGCCCCGGGTGATCTTCCCGGGGCCCCTGGTCGTGCGAGCAGCGCCACGCGTGCGCGGCGGGCCCGGGCGGTATCCTCCAGCTGTGGAAATCTTCTTCACCTCGCTGCTGGTCCTCGTGGGCCTGTTGACCACCTGGTTCGCCGGGTACGTCGTCTACCGCCTCTACGCCGACCAGCGCTGATGCCCGCGGACGCCACCGGTCCGGTCCCCGGCAGCGGCGACGCGGCGATCCAGGCCGCGGAGAAGCGGGCCGAGGTCACCGGGCACCGCAACCTGCCGCAGTTCGACGACCTGCCGATCCCGGCCGACACGGCGAACCTGCGCGAGGGTCCCGCGCTGCACGACGACCTGCTGTCGCTGCTCCCGCTGGTCGGGGTGTGGCGCGGCGAGGGCGAGGTGGTCTACCCGACCATCGGGGGTCCGTTCAAGTACGGCCAGCAGCTGACCTTCGCCCACGACGGCCGCCCGTTCCTGCACTACGAGGCCAGGGCCTGGCTGCTCGACGACGAGGGCAAGGTCATCCGGCCCGCCGCGCGGGAGACCGGTTTCTGGCGCCCGCAGGCCGATGACACGATCGAGGTGCTGCTGGTGCACGCCACCGGCATCTCGGAGATCTACTACGGCTCGCCGCGCACCCAGACGTCCTGGGAGCTCGACACCGACATCGTTGTGCGCACCTCTTCGGCGAAGGAGGTCACGCAGGCGAAGCGGCTCTACGGCCTGGTCAACGGCGGCGACCTGGCCTACGTGGAGGAGCGCGCGATGGTCGGGCAGGAGCTGCAGCCGCACACCTCGGCATACCTACGCCGCGTCGTCGGCTAACCCCCGCATGCGACTGCGGCGGTGTGGCGTCGACGCTGTGCTGGTCGAGGTCGAGTCTCTTGGCGAGGTCGCCGCAGCGCGGGCAGCGCTGGCGGGATTGCCTGGACTCATAGAGCTGGTACCCGCCGCCCGCACGGTTCTCGCGTCGTTCGAACCCGGGTCGGCGGGGCTGCGGCAGGTCCAAGAGGTACTGGACCGAGCTGATCTGTCCTCGCCGCCCGCGGCTGGTTCCGCCGAGGTAGTGCTACCTGTGGTCTATGAGGGCTTGGACATAGAGCTGGTTGCCGAGACCGCGGGCTTGAGCGTCGAAGAGGCGGTCGCCCTGCACTCCGGTGCTGTCTACACGGTCGCGTTCTGCGGCTTTGCCCCCGGCTTCGCGTACCTGACGGGGCTACCCGAGCCGTTGTGCCAACCGCGGCTGGAGACCCCCCGCACGCGGGTGCCAGCCGGGTCGGTTGGCGTCGCTGGCGAGTTCACCGGCATCTACCCGCGGGCGTCCCCTGGCGGATGGCGCTTGGTGGCGCGGCTCGCCGATGACGCAGCCGCGCTGTTCGACGCTACTCGCGAACCTGCCGCGTTGCTCTCACCTGGCGACCGGGTCAGGTTCGAGGTGGCTTCATGACCCGGACTCTTACCGTGGTCGCTACAGGACCTCTCGCGCTCATAGAAGACCTTGGCCGCCCCGGCAACGCGCACTTGGGGGTCCCGCCCTCGGGCGCATTGGACCGACCGTCCTTGCGGCTGGCCAACAGGCTCGTAGGCAATCCAGAAGACGCTGCGGGCATCGAGTGTGTCCTAGGTGGACTTGCCGTCCGCGCTAGCGCCTCTTGCACCATCGCGGTGACAGGGCCGAGCGTGCCGGTAGAGGTTGCTGACCGGGTTGTCGACTCGCACGCCCCGATTCATGTGCGCGCGGACGAGGTTGTCCGGCTGGGCTCGCCGCACGCGGGTGTACGCAACTACTTGGCTGTGTCCGGTGGGATCGTGGCTGCGCCACAGCTGGGCTCGCGTTCAACGGATGTGTTGTCAGGCATAGGCCCCGCGCCTCTGGCCGTCGGGAATGTGCTGCCTATAGGCGATCCGGTAGGGCTACCAACCGGAGAAGACGCAGTACCGCCGCCGAGCCCTAGGGACTACCTGACGATCCCCGTGATCTTGGGCCCACGCGACGAGTGGTTCGCCAACGCGGGATCCCAGTTGGCAGCAGCAGTGTGGTCGGTATCCCCGGAGAGCAACCGCGTCGGTCTGCGCCTCCTGGGTGACCCTCTGCGCCGCGCCCCGGAGTTCGAAGGCCAGGAACTGACCAGCGAAGGTGTGCTGACCGGCGCGGTGCAGGTACCCGCCAACGGCCGCCCGGTGATCTTCCTGGCCGACCATCCCACAACCGGCGGCTACCCGGTCATCGGCGTCGTGCCCGCCGCGCACCTCGCGGAGTTGGCGCAGGCCCGCCCGGGGACGCGGGTCAGGCTGCGCGGCTGACGTCAGATCTTGGCGAGCAGGTACTTGGTGGTGGACCCACCCATCGCGCACGAAGTGTCGTACTTGGTGGCCGTGTAGGTGAACCCGGCCGGGACCGTACAGGCCCACAGACCGGTCACCGGGGTCGCGATGTAAAACAGCGGCTCGCACCCCTGGTCGGCCCGGGCCATCGTGTAGGTGGTCCCCGCGGGCACCCGCCTGCACGACCAGTACTGACCATCCGCTTGCGCCGCGGGCGCCAGCGTGGCCACCGCCGCTGCCGCGAGCACCGCCGCAGCAGCACCGCCGCCGAGTCGTCCCAGCTTCATGTGTCCGCCTTCCACTGTGGTGAGTGGACCCCTGACCAGGGCCCGGTACAGCACAGCAGTTCGGCCCGGCCCGATCATCTACCAATTGGTTGAACCAATTTGGCGTTCGGTGGGACCCCCGGCCAACCGGACGAGCCCACTCGTCGCGGACCATCGGCCGATCAGGGCAAGGATCAGTACTCCGCCTCGTAGAGGGCGGTGAGCTCGGCGGCGATCTCCGCCGAGTGCTCCAGAGCGACCCCGTTGAGCGTGTGCACCCTGGTGACCTTGCGGACGCTGGAGACGACGAACAGCCCGTCCGCCGCCGCCAGCTCGTCGGCGCCGATCGGTTCGACCTTGGTGGACCAGCCCGCCCGTTCGGCCGCCCGGAACAGCGCGCCCTGGGTGGTGCCGGGCAGCACTCCGCTCGTCGGTGGCGGCGTGCGCAGCGTGCGGCCCGCGCGCAGGACCACAGTCGAGGTGGGGCCCTCCAAGACCGATCCGTCCGCCGCCGTGAAGATGACCTCGTCCACGCCCAGTGCCTCGGCGTGGCGCATGGCGGCCATGTTGGTCGCGTATGACAGCGTCTTCGCGCCGAGCAGCAGCCACGGCGCCCGCTCGACGAGCGCCGGGTCGAACCCGCGCTCCAGGGTGATCGCGGTGACCCCGGTCGCGCGGTTGCGGACCGAACGACCGCCGATCGCGAGCCCGATGGCGTAGCCCGTCGGGCCGCTGTCGCCGTACTCGGGGCCCCGGGTGTAGACGAGTTTGACGGCCATCTCGCCCGGGTCGGGCCAGGCGCCGATGACCGTCCAGGTGAGCCGCTCCCAGGCGTCGAGGTCGGGTCGGGGCAGGTCGAGCATGGCAGCCGACCTGGCCAGCCGCTCCAGGTGCGGGCCGAGCTCGCGGGGTTTCCCGTCGACCACCAGCACGGTCTCGAACACCCCGTCGCCCCTGGTCAGCCCGAGGTCGTCGACCCTGATGTGCGGGGTGTCCGGGTCGGCAAGGGTTCCGTCGAGCATCGCGAGCACGCGCATGCGCCGAACCCTACGCGCGGGCAGGCCCTACCATCGAACGAGTGGAGACCGCCCACCCGCTCGAGGAGCGCCGCGCGCAGCTGCGGGCAACCCTGCACGAGCGCGGCATGCGGATGACCCCGCAGCGCCAGCTAGTGCTCGACGCGCTGCTGGTGCTCGAGCACGCGACCCCCGAGCAGGTCTGCCACCACGTGCAGCGCACCACCCCCACGGTCAACATCACGACCATCTACCGCACGCTGGAGCTGCTGGAGGGCCTCGCGCTGGTCCGGCACACCCACCTCGGGCACGGCGCGCCGACCTACTCGGTGCACGAGCACCAGCACGTCCACCTGGTCTGCCACCGCTGCGGCCAGGTCGTGGAGTCGCCGAAAGCGGTCATGGACGAGCTGTGCGGAACACTGCGCGCCGCCCACGGGTTCGAGTTGGATGCCAGCCACCTCGCGCTGTCCGGAACGTGCCAGACCTGCTCCCAGGAGACCCCGTGACCGACCGCTCCCCGCTCCTCGACCAGCCGGGCGCCGTGCCCGCCCCCGACGGCGAGCGCTCGGCGGTGGCCTGGCACTTCGGCGACCCGTTCGCCGAGCAGCGCAGCGCGGCCCGCAAGGTGGCCGTGGTGGACCGCTCGGACCGGGAGGTGATCGCCGTCCCCGGCGCCGAGCGGCTGTCGTGGCTGCACCTGGTGATCTCCCAGCACGTCACCGACCTGGCCGAGGGCGCGGGCACCGAGGCGCTGGTGCTCGACGGCCAGGGCCGGGTCGACGCGCACATGCTGCTCGCGCACCTCGACGGCACGGTCTGGCTCGACACCGAGCCGGGCGCGCAGGCGACCGGGGTGCGCGGCGGGTCCATGCCGCTGCTGGAGTACCTGCAGCAGATGGTCTTCTGGTCCAAAGCAGAGCCCAGGGACGCGACCGGCGAGCGCGCGGTGCTGAGCCTGGTCGGTCCGGAGACGCCGGAGCTGCTGGCCAAAGTGGACCTTCCGGTTCCCGCGGGCGGCTACGGCGTCGCCTCGGCCAAGGACGTGATCGTCCGCCGGATGCCCTGGCCCGGCCACGACGCCGCAGATCTGCTGGTGCCGCGCTCCGAGCTGACCGCGTGGTGGACCCGGTTGACCGAGGCGGGCGCGCGGCCGATGGGCAGCCTGGCGTTTGACGCGCTGCGGGTGGAGGCGCTGCGGCCCCGGCTCGGCGTGGACACCGACGAGAAGACCATCCCGCACGAGGTGAACTGGATCCACGTCGCCGCGCACGTCGCCAAGGGCTGCTACCGGGGCCAGGAGACGGTCGCGAAGGTGCACAACGTGGGTCGGCCGCCGCGCCGGATGCTGCTGCTGCACCTCGACGGCGCGACGGACGTGCTGCCCGACACCGGTGCGCAGGTGTTCGCCGGGGACCGCGCGGTCGGCAGGCTCGGCTCCGTCGTGCAGCACCACGAGCTCGGCCCGATCGCGCTGGCGCTGGTGAAGCGGTCGGTCGACCCGGGGACCGAGCTGGTCGTCGGGTCCGGCGAGGAGCGCACCCAGGCCTCCATCGACCCGGACTCGGTGCCCGACGACACCCCGGCGCTCGGCCGGATCGCGGCCCAGGGCCTGCGCGGCTGAGCGGGCGGGTTCGATCCAGACCCGGCGAGGGTGAAGCGGGCGCGGGCGGCTGTGCCAGTATCGCGCCATGTCACCGTCGACGCCCCGCCCCGGCAGCTCAGGCACGTTGATCACGGTCGCGCCGACCGGGGCCGAGCACAGCAAGGCCGACGTGCCCAACCTCCCGGTCACCCTCGACGAGCTGGTGCGCACCGCGCGCGACTGCGAGCGGGTCGGCGCCGCGATGATCCACATCCACATCCGCGACGACGACGCGAAACCCACGCTGGACCTGGGGCGGCTGCGGGAGACCGTGGCCGCGGTGCGGGAGAACACCCGGCTGGTCGTGCAGCTGTCCACCGGCGGCGCGGTCACCGACCCGGAGTCCGACCGGCTCGCCGTGCTCGACGCACTGCCCGACTCGGCCTCGTGCACCATGGGGACGGTGAACTTCGGCGACGACGTGTTCCTCAACCGCTGGGAGTTCATCGTCGCGCTGCACAAGGGGATGCAGGAGCGCGGGATCGTGCCGGAGTACGAGATCTTCGACCTCGGCCAGCTGACCACGCTGCGCAGACTGCTCGACCAGCACGGCCTGCCCGCAGGCGGGCACGTCCACCTCGACCTGGTGATGGGGGTGCCCGGCGGCATGCCCGGCGACACCGAGACACTGGCCGCGGCGCTGCGGCTGATCCCGCAGGGCGCCACCTTCTCGGCGACCGGCGTGGGCAGGACCAGCCTGCCGGTGCTGCTGGCGAGCCTGTCCGCAGGCGGCCACGTCCGGGTGGGGATGGAGGACACCGTTTCCTACGCCAAGGGCGAGCGGGTGCGCGACAACGCCCAGCTCGTGGCCAGGGCGGCGGGCCTGGCCAAGATCGCCCAGCGGCCGCCGATTGGTCCAGAAGAGTCGAGGGTACTTCTGGGGGTGGCGAGCTGAGCGCCGTTGTCGTCAAGATATGGCGATCGAGCACCGAGTGGCGGAGGATGTGCCCGTGATCGAAGTCCGCCCAGGAGGGCGCAGGCGCATCGACCGGGTGTTGGCACCCGACTACGTCGAGGGCCTGGCCGAGCTGGACCTGGCCGAGGTCCGCGCCCGCCGCGACGACGCGGCGCAGGAGGAGACCGACCTGTCCTACCTGCGCAGGCTGCTGCACGGCCGGATCGACATCGTGCGCGCCGAGCAGCGCCGCCGCGCCAGCGGCGAGTCCACCTCGGTCGTCGACCAGCTCGCGGTGATCCTGGCCGACAACGCCGTCGGTCCCGCGATGGGGTCCGGCCGGTACCAGACCATGGAGCCCTCCCGCGCCGAAGCGCACCGAAGGCACGTCGAGGCCCTGGTCAGCGACGCCGACCTGTCCGACGTCGGTTCGCTGCCCGAGGAGCGGCTGGCGCTCGCGCTGCTGACCTACCAGCAGGAGGAGGCCTCGGTCTCCCAACGAAGGCGCGAGGTGCAGCGGGTGATGGACCTGCTCAACGACGAGATCGGCGGTCGCTACCGGGCGGGCAGCGCGTCGGTGGACGACCTGCTCGCCGCTGAGCGCGGTAAGGGGGAGCAGCGCTGAACCCCGTCCTGGTCGAGGTGTTGCGGTCCGGCTTCGTCGAGTCGATCCACCGGGGTTCGGTGGTGGTGCTCGACCCAGACGGGCGGGTCCGGCTCGCCCTCGGCGAGGTCAACGAACCGGTCTTCACCCGCTCCTGCAACAAGCCGTTACAGGCGCTCGGTCTCCTGCGCGCCGGTCTCGACCTGCCAGACGACGCCGATCTGGCGGTCGGCTGCGCGTCGCACAGCGGGGAGGCCGAGCACGTCGAGCAGGTGCTGGGGATCCTGAGCAAGAACGGGCTGGCCGAGACCGACCTCGGCTGCCCACCGGACTGGCCGATGAACCAGGCCGCCCGCAACCGGGTGATCGCGGGCGGCGGCGGCAAGCGCGCGGCCGCGATGAACTGCTCCGGCAAGCACGCCGCCATGGTCGCCACCGCCGCCCAGCAGCTGTGGGACGTCCGGGGCTACCTCGACCCCGACCACCCGGCCCAATCCGCCATCGCCGACGCCGTCGAGGACATGACCGGCGAAAAGATCACCACCATCGGCGTCGACGGCTGCGGCGCCCCGCTGTTCGCCCTCACCCTCACCGGCCTGGCCACCGGCTACACCCGCCTGGTCACCGCCGACCAAGGCACCCGCCGCCGCCGCGTGGCCGACGCCATGCGAGCCCACCCCCACCTAGTCGGCGGCACAGACCGCGACGACACAGAGCTCATGCAGGCCATCCCCGGCCTATTGGTAAAAGGCGGCGCCGAAGGCGTCCACGCCATGGTCCTCTCCGACGGAACCGCCATGGCCATGAAAATAGACGACGGCGCCCCCCGCCCCAGAACCCCAATACTGGTAGGCGTCCTAAGAGCCCTAGGCTACGACGCCCCAGAACTAGAAGAAAAAGCCGAACGAGACGTCCTAGGCGGCGGAGTCCCCGTAGGCGCAGCCCGCCTAACCGACGGCCTCTTAGACTCCCTGACCTAGTTCCGATGTGTTGAGCACCTGGGCGATCACTGGCTGGCCCCAGCCACTGGACACTCGGAAGCCGCTGGTGCCACCCCAGCCCGCCGAGTCAGCCCCGCCAGCCCGACCACTGGACACTAGGAAGTCGCTGGTGCCAGAACAACCCACCGAGCCAGCCCACCCAAACCCAACCCACCGAGCCGACCCCGCCAGCCCGACCACCGCCCCCGGAAGTCGCCGGTGCCACCCCAGCCCGCCGAGTCAGCCCCGCCAGCCTGACCACTGGCCACTCGGAGTCGCTGGCGCCAACCCAACCCACCGAGTCAGCCCCGCCAGCCCAACCACCGCCCCCGGAAGTCGCTGGTGCCAACTGCTCGATGGGGTGGACCTGTTTTGTGTGGGGGGACGGCAGCCGTAGCGTCGCCTCGCTGCAGGGCCATGCTTTTCGGCCCCTGCTTTGCGGTCCTGCCACGGCTGTCGTAGGGGCCCCACGCAAAACAGGTCCACCGCATCGAGCCTGCAGTTAAATCGCGGATCGAGCCGATGGCGCAGCCGAGGCGAGGATCCGATGCAAGGCGCGAAGCGACGAGCCGAAGATCATCTACCCCGGGATCCCCCGATTTCCATCCTATCGAGGCGAACCGGCAATCCGACCACAAAGACCATCCCCTGTGGACAGTTATCCCCATTGTGGACAACCACCCCAGACAACCGCCCCCGAGACACCCGCGCGTCAGTTCAACCGCTCCCGCTGCGCAAGCCCAGCCCAGAACTCCCGCAACCTCTCAAACCGCTCCCCCACCGCCCCCGGATCCGCTCCCTCGATCGCCTCCAAGATCGCGTGCACGTCCTCAGCCGACGTGTCCCCCACCATCTCCTCGTCGTCAAGCAGCTGCACCAACCCCCCGTAGTCCAGCTCCACCGCCGACCCCTCGTCGAAGTTCGCCAGCCACCGGGCCGTATCGGCGAGCACCTTGGTCGGCCCGCCCTCCCCGAAGGTCTGCGCCGCGAGGTCGTGCGCGCGCTCCACCCGCCGCATCGCGTCGCCGTGGCTTGAGCGCCAGTACAGCTGTCTCCGGGGGTCGGAGCGGGGCGCCAGGATCACGTGGCGGTGGGCCGGGTCGAAGAGGGTGAACCAGGGGAGGGGGACTGTCCAGGTGGTGGAGACGACGTGGACGGCGCCGCCGGGGAGGTCGGCCAGGACGCGGGTCGCCTTTTGCCGGACCTGGTCGGCGGAGGTGGTCAGTACGGCGTCGCGCAGGGCGGGGCCCGCGGTGGCCAGGAAGCCGACCATGGCGGCGGCGGAGCGGGCGCGCAGGTCCAGGGGGCACACGAGCGGGCCGAGACCGCAAGGCGACTCGCCGGTGGGGACCTCGGCCGGGTCGATCACGAGGACGTCGCGGACCGCACTCGGGGACGGGCGGCCGTCACTGAGTTCACCCGGTAGAGCGGCCCCGATCAGCTGTGACTTGAGCCACACCTCGCGTTCTCGGGTCGCCACCTGCTCGCGCGTGAGGCGTTCAAGGGTGATCCTGGCCAACAGCAGGTCAGCGAGGGTTTCGTCGAACGCGGACAACGGTTCGTACACCCGCAGGTAGGCGACGAACGGACGGGACACGGCTCCATCGTTTCACGGACCGCAACCACCGCGGCGTCCAGGAAGGTGAACGGCGGGCGATCCGGGCGGTGTTCGCGGCGATGTCAGGTTCTCCACACCGTGCCGCGTCGCATCGAACCCCTTCGGCACGGTACGGTAGTTAGCAGGAATCAACTGTCGACATCTACGGGGCCGCCGTTCCCCCGGCCGCCCCGTCACTGTGCGAGGGGGTCGAGCCATGGGGCGCGGCCGAGCTAAGGCCAAGCAGACGAAGGTGGCCCGGGAGCTCAAGTACAGCTCACACCACACGGACTTCGATGCCCTGCAGCGTGAGCTGTCGGGCAACTCCGACGACGGTCACGACAGCGGTGATCGCTTCGACGACTCGTCCGACGACGAGTACGACGACTACCGGCGGTGAATCCGGGGTCCAGTACTCCCGGTGCTGGACCCCTACCCCGCCCAACCCCCTCACCTGCCCCGTGCGGCCGTCCCGGATTGCGGGACGGCCGCTCGGCGCGGCTCAGAACGCCCGCGCGTACTGGGCTGGCGGGATGACCTCGGCACCGAGTGCGGCTGCCGCGCGCAACGGCCAGTTCGGGTCGCGCAGCAGCTCACGCGCCAGGAGCACCAGGTCGGCAGCCTCGTCCGCGAGGACCTGCTCGGCCTGGTGCGGGTCGGTGATCATGCCGACCGCTGCGGTGGGCACCTCCGCCTTGCGCCGCACCGCGTCGGCGAACCGCACCTGGTAGCCGGGCCCGGTCTCGACCTTCGCGCCGGCGACGTTGCCGCCGCTGGACACGTCGACCAGGTCGGCACCCGCGCGCGCCAGGTCGCGGGCGATCTCCACGGTGTCGTCCACGGTCAGTCCGCCGTCGGTCCAGTCGGTGGCCGAGACGCGCACGAACACCGGTACGTCGTCGCCGACTGCCTGGCGGACCGCCCGGACCACGGCCAGCGGGAAGCGAGCGCGCCCCGCGGCGTCCCCGCCGTAGTCGTCGGTGCGGGTGTTGCTCAGCGGCGACAGGAACTGGTGCAGCAGGTAGCCGTGCGCGGCGTGCACCTCGACGACCTCGAACCCGGCCGCGACGGCGTTGCGCGCCGCCTGGGCGTAGGTCTCGACGAGCCGTTCGAGGGCCGCTGGGGCAAGCGCTTGCGGCACCGGGTAGCCCGCGCTGAACGGCTGGTCGGTCGGGCCGACGGTCTGCCAGCCGCCTTCGACGACCTCGCCCTCCCCCTCGTCCCACGGCCGGTAGACCGAGGCCTTGCGCCCGGCGTGCCCGAGTTGCACCCCGGGCACCGCACCCTGGGCCTTGATGAACCCGGCGATCGGCCGCCAGGCGTCGACGTGCGCGGTCGACCAGATGCCGGTGTCCTGCGGGGTGATCCGCCCGACCGGCTCGACCGCGGTGGACTCGGCGAGCACGAGGCCCGCGCCGCCGACCGCGCGGGCGCCGAGGTGGACCAGGTGCCAGGCGTCCGGCAGGCCGTCGGTGGCGCTGTACTGGCACATCGGGCTGACCACGATCCGGTTGCGCAGGGTGACCGATCTGATCGTCAGTGGGGTGAACAGCAGGCTCACGGGATTCCTCCGGCATTAAGTTCGCATTCTCACGAACCATCTGCCCCGACCCTAATCCGCTCCGCGCGCCGCTTGCGGGCCGAGGCGACCACCGGCCAGAGCAGCACCGCGGCCACGATCGCGTAGACCACGATCGAGAACGACGTGTTCACCAGCCCGGTCAGCGACCCGTCCGACAGCTGCAGCGCCCGCCGCATCTGCTGCTCGGCGGCGGGCCCGAGGATCACCCCGAGCACGGCGGGCAGCACCGGCAGCCCGTAGCGGCGCATGGCGAGCCCGATCAGCCCGATCACGAACAGGACCAGCAGGTCGGCGACCTGCCCGCTGACCGCGTAGGCCCCGACGGCGGCGAAGAACAGGATGCCCGCGTACAGGTACGGCCGGGGGATCTTCAGCAGCTTCGCCCACACCGGCGCCAGCGGCAGGTTCAGCACCAGCAGCAGCACGGTGCCGACGAACAGGCTGGCGATCAGCCCCCACACCAGGGTTGGTTCCCGCTCGAACAGCAGCGGCCCCGGCTGGATCCCGTACTGCTGGAACGCGGCGAGCATGACCGCGGCGACGGCGGTGGTCGGCAGCCCGAGGGTCAGCATCGACACCAGGGTGCCCGCCGCGGACGCGCTGGCCGTGGCCTCCGGACCGGCGACGCCCTCGATCGCGCCGTGGCCGAACTCGGCCTTGTTCCGGGACAGCCGCTTCTCCACCGCGTAGGACAGGAAGGTCGGGATCTCGGCACCGCCCGCGGGCAGCGCCCCGAACGGGAACCCGATCAGCGGTCCGCGCAGCCACGGCTTCCACGCGCGGCGCAGGTCGTCGCGGCCGAGCCAGGCCCGGCCGACCGGGATCGGCTGGGCCGGGCGGCGGCGCAGGTGCAGCGCGACCCACAGCGACTCACCGACGGCGAACAGGCCCACGGCGACGATGACGACGTCGATGCCGTCGGCCAGTTGCAGGGAGCCGAAGGTGAGCCGCTGCTGCCCGGTCATCTCGTCGAGCCCGACGAGGCCGATGACCAGGCCGATCAGCAGGGCCGCGAAGCCGCGCACCCGGGACTTGCCCAGCACCGAGGTGACCGCGATGAAGGCGAGCACCATGATCGCGAAGTAGTCCGGCGCGCCGATGTCGACGGCCAGCGCGGCGACGGTCGGGGCGAGCAGCACCAGCAGGGTGGTGCCGATCAGCCCGCCAGCGAAGTGCCCGATCGCGGCGGCGGCGAGGGCTTGGGAACCGCGTCCCTTGCGGGCCATGGGGTTGCCCTCGATCGCCGCGACCACCGCCGCGCTCTCACCGGGGGTGTTGAGCAGGATCGAGGTGGTGGAGCCGCCGAACATGCCGCCGTAGTAGATGCCCGCGAACATGATGAACGCGCCGGTCGGCTCGAGGCCGTAGGTGACGGGTAACAGCAGCGCGACGGCCATCGCCGGGCCGATCCCCGGCAGGACACCGATGAAGGTGCCCAGCAGCACCCCGATGGCGGCGAGCAGCAGGTGGTTGGGGGTCAGCGCGGTGCCGAACCCGGACATGAGCTGGGTGAACGAGTCCATCTAGAGCACCCCGATCAGCGGACCGCCGGGGAGCGGCACCCCGAGCAGGTTGTTGAACACGACGTAGGTGACCAGCGACATCCCCGCGGCGATCAGCGGGTCGCGCACCAGGTCGCGGCTGCCGAGCGCGTAGGCGGCACCCCAGAACAGGACCGTGCCCGAGATCGGGAACCCGAGGAACCCGATCAGCGCCGCGTTGGCCAGGAAGGCCCCGGACAGCAGCAGGACCGTCTTCCAGTCACCCGGTTCGGACAGGTCGATGTCCTCGCCCGCTTCGGCTTCGCCCTTGCCGCCGCGCAGCACGTCGCGGGCCAGCAGCGCGGCGACCAGCAGCAGGAGGCCGCCGACCAGCACCGGGACGGCCTTCGGGCCGACCGGACCGCGCTGGGCGAAGTCGGTCGGGATCCTCAGCGCGTCGGTGAGGACCAGGACGCCGAGCGCGGCGAGCACCACGCACACGCCCAACTCGGAGTGTTCGCGCAGCCAGCGGCGGTCGAAGCGCCGCTCGGTCAGCGTGCTCATGCCAGCCCCAACTCCTTCAGCACATCGGCGACCCTGGCGTTCTCGGCGGCGAGGAAGCGGCCGAAGTCGGGGCCGGTCTGGAACGCGTCGGTCCAGCTGTTGCGCTCGAGCGCGCCCTGCCACGCGCCGGAGGCGTGCAGGTCGGTGAGCAGCTTGACCAGTCGGTCGCGGGCGGTGTCGGTGATGCCCGGCGGGGCGACGATCCCGCGCCAGTTGGTGAAGTCGACGTCCACACCGGACTCCTGCAGCGTCGGCGCGTCGACACCGGGGATGCGCTTGCCGCTGGTGACCGCGAGGACGCGCAGCTCACCGGCCTGGATCTGGTCGCGGTACTCGCCGATACCGGAGACGCCGAAGGCGACCTTGCCGCCGAGCACCGAGGCGAGCAGTTCACCGCCGCCGTCGAAGGGGACGTAGTTGACGTCCTTGGGCGCGAGCCCGACGGCCTTGGCCATGAGCATCGGCGCGAGGTGGTCGGGTCCGCCCGGGGACGAGCCGCCGCCGACCGGGACCGCACCGGGGTCGGCCTTCCACGCGGCGATCAACCCGGCCAGGTCGGTGTAGGGGGAGTCCTTGGCGACCACGACGATGTCCGGCTCTTCGATGAGCTTGGCGATCGGCGTGGTGTCGGCCAGCGACGACGGCGACTTGTTGGTGTAGACGCTGCCGACGACACCCAGGCCCATCGACATGATGAGCATGTCGTTGCCCCGCTCGTTGACCAGCCGCCCGAGCCCGACCGTGCCGCCTGCGCCGGGCAGGTTGAACACCTCGACGCCGCTGGACAGACCGCTGTCCTCGATCGCCTTGACCGCGGTGCGGGCCGTGATGTCGTAACCGCCGCCCGGGGAGTTGGGCACCAGGACGCGCAGACCGCGCAGACCGGCGCTGTCGGAGTCGCCCGAGCTCAGCAGCGGCGGCACCAGCAAGACCGCCGCGAGGGCGACGAGCGCGGCCAGCAACGGGGGTACGCGCACTGTGACCTGCCTCTCAGTCGTTGTGGACAGCAATGTTGCCCCCGGATTACCGGCGTTGTCGCGTTGCGGCCACAGGGTTCGTTGTGGTCTTTGTGTTCACGGGCCGAGCGGGGGTTGTCGGGGCACACTGGTGCGATGGCTGGACGGGGCTCGCTGGCGCGCCAACTGCTCGGCTGGCAGGTGGTGGTCGTGGTGACCCTGCTCGCCGCCGTCGCGGTGTTCTCGGCGGTCCAGTCCCGGTCGGCGTTCCAGGCCACCGAGGGGCGGCGGATGCTCTCGGTCGCCGAGGACGTGGCCGCCACGGCGGGGGTGCGGGCCGCCCTGGCAGACCCGCTGCGCTACCACCAGCTGCCGCCGTTCGCCGAGAGCGCGCGCAGCCTCTCCGGCGCCGACGGGGTGCTCGTCGCGCTGCCGGACCTGCGGGTGCTGACCTCGCCGGACCCGTCCCAGGTCGGCGCGGCGCTGCCGATCGGCACCAGCACTGTCCGATCAGGACGGTCGTGGGTCGGCGAGGTGGACGGCGACCTGGTCGCGCACGTCCCGGTGATCGGCGACGACGGCCGGGTGATCGGGATCGTCGCCGCGAGCGAGGACCTGCCGTCGTTCGTGGCCGGGGTGGTGCACTCCCCCGGCGAGGCGCTGCTGGTCCTCGGCGTCGCCACGGTGCTCGGCGTCGGCGGCTCGTTGCTGGTGGCGCGCCGGGTGAAGCGGCAGACGCTGGGGCTGGAGCCGACGGAGATCGCCGGTCTCGTCGAGCACCGGGAGGCGATGCTGCACGGGATCAAGGAGGGCGTGGTCGGCCTGGACCCGCACGGCAGGCTCACCCTGGTCAACGACCACGCCAAGACCCTGCTGTCGCTGCCGGACGACGCCGTCGGCCACCCGCTGACCGACTTCGAGTTCAACGACCGCGCCCTCGACGTGCTCACCGGCCGCACCGGGGGCGCCGACCAGATCGTCCTGCGCCGCGGCCGCGTCCTGATCATGAACCGGATGCCGATCGGCCCGCGCGGCGGCGCGACCGGCTCCGTGGTCACCTTGCGCGACCGCACCGAGATCGTGGCGCTGCGGCACGAACTGGACGCCAACCGGGCCACCACGGACACCCTGCGCGCCCAGGCGCACGAGTTCTCCAACCGGCTGCACACCATCGCCGGGCTGATCGAACTCGGCGAGTACGACGAGGTCCGGCGCTACGTCGACCTGGTCAGCCACACGCGCTCGGCGTGGCAGTCGGAGGTCAGCGCGCACGTTGCGGACCCGGCGGTGGCCGCGCTGCTGGTGGCGAAGGCGAGCCTGGCCGCCGAGCAGGCGGTGGGGCTGCGGCTGGCGCCGTCGAGCCGGGTGGGCCGGGTGGACGAGCGGCTGTCGGCTGATCTGGTGACGGTGGTGGGGAACCTGGTGGACAACGCGCTGGACGCGGTGCGCGGCGGTGGCGGGTGGATCGAGGTGTCACTGTCGCATGAGGACGGTGTGGTGCGGGTGGTGGTGCGCGACTCCGGGCCGGGGGTGGCCCCGGACATCGCCTCCGAGGTGTTCCGGCACGGGTTCACCACCAAGGCGGCGGAGGAGGGCGGGCAGCGCGGTCTCGGTCTCGCCCTGATCCGCCAGGCCTGCCTGCGCCGCGGCGGTTCGGTTGATGTCGACGGCGCGGTGTTCACCGCTCGACTGCCGGAGGTGCCCGGATGATCAGCGTTCTCGTGGTGGACGACGACTTCATGGTCGCGAAGGTCCACAGTGGATACATCGAGCGCACCCCCGGCTTCACCGTCGCGGGCGTGGCCCACACCGGCGCCCAGGCCCTGGCGCTGGCCGCCCGCCTACAGCCAGACCTGGTCCTGCTCGACATCTACCTGCCCGACACCGGCGGCCTCGAAGTGCTCCGAGAACTCCGCAACGGCCCGACCGACCCCGACGTGATCGTGATCAGCGCGGCGACCGACATAGACACCCTCCGCACCGCCCAACGCGGCGGCGCCCTGCACTACCTGATCAAACCGTTCGCCTACGCGGCGCTGCACGACCAATTGCGCCACTTCGCCGCACTGCACACCCGCCTCAACGAACTGACCACCGCCACCCAGGCCGCCGCCGACGAGGTGTTCGGCGCGCGCCCCCGCTCCGCCCTCCCCAAGGGCCTGACCCCCCAGACCGCCACCCTCGTGACCACCGTCCTCAACTCCACCACCCCCGACATCTCCGCCGCGGAATGCGCCGCCGCCACCCACCTGTCCCGGGTCAGCGCCCGCCGCTACCTGGAGCACTTCGTGGCCACCGGCCAAGCCCAGGTCCACCTCCGCTACGGCACCACCGGCCGCCCCGAACGCCGCTACCGCCCCAGCTAGCGCGACCGGTTGACCTGGGGTCAGTCGTCGTGGGGGCGCTGGCGGGCCTGCTTGGTCTGACCTCGGCGCTTCTTGTCGGTCAGCCTGCGTTCGCGGGAGCCGCGGGAGGGTTTGGTGTCGCGTCGGGAGGGCGGCGGCGGGGCGGCGGCTTGGCGCAGGAGGGCGGCGAGGCGGTCGCGGGCGGCGGCGCGGTTGGCGAGCTGGGCGCGGTACTCGCTGGCCGCGACGGTGATGACGCCGTCGACGAGGCGGTTGGCGAGGCGGGCGAGCATCCTGGCGCGCAAGTGGTCCGGAATGGACGGTGACCGGAGCACGTCGAACGAGAGCTCGACCCGGCTGTCGGCGGTGTTGACGCCCTGGCCGCCGGGGCCGGATGAGCGGGAGAAGCGCTCATGCAGTTCGGCCGCCGGTACGACCAGCGTCGGGGACACCACCAATTCCTCAGGCACGCCCAACAGGATGCCCGAGGGGGCAAGCGGGTTTCCTCACGGGAACAGGCCCGCACCGGTCTCCAGCAGGGTCTTCAGGTCGCTGAGCACCTCCGGCCAGCCGCCGCCCGCGTCCGCCATCTCGCCCGCGACCTGCTTGCCGGTCAGCGGCGCGTCCTCGACGTCGTGGGTGAGGGTGAGGATGGACACGCCGTTCTCGCTGTCGGTGATCTCGTAGGTCAGCCGGGTGGCGGGCTCGTCGAGCCAGGTCGCGCGCCAGGTCTGCACCAGCCGCCTGGGCGGGTCGAGTTCGATGACCTCGCCCTCGACCACCGGCGTTTCCGGGTCGGCGCCGACCATGTACTCGCCGGGGAAGTACTTGAACGCGCCGCCGGGGCGCAGGTCGTAGTCGGCGATGTGCCGGTAGCCGTAGCGGCGGGTCCACTGCGGGTCGACGATCGCGGTCCAGATGGTCTCCGGGGTCGCCTTGATGTAGACGCGGTGGACCTGGACGGTGCGGGTCGTTGTGCTCACGGGGTTCTCCAAGGTGTGTTTCAAGTGGACGAGGGCGGCCAGGCCGGACTCGGTGTACTTGTCGATCCAGCGGTCGTGGATCAGCCGGATCGGCACCGCGTTGAGGAAGTGCAGCTTCTCCCGGCCGGACCGCTGCGTGGTGATCAACCCGGCGTCCTCGAGCAGGCGCAGGTGCTTCATCACGCCGAACCGCGTCATGTCCACATCGGACTCAAGGTCGGACAGGGTGCGGCCGTCGCTGACGAAGAGCCGGTCGAGCAGCTGCCGCCTGGTGCGGTCGGCCAGCGCCTTGAACACGGGGTCGTCGTCTTCGGTCACCACACCAAGATAGGTGACCAAAAGGTCACATGTCAATGCCGCGCGACCCCACGGGTGTGCCGGGGTCGATCAGGGGGTGAGTCCGGGCAGGGTGGCGATCCGGGTGAGGGTCGAGTCCGGGATGACCTGGTCGAGCCGCCCGCCCAGATCGGCGGTCTCCATCACCTCGACGGTCCCGCCGTCGGGGCGGTCGGCGGTGACCAGCACGACCGCGGGTCCGTCCGGCGGGTAGTCCCTGTTGATCCGCACCTGCGCACCGTTGACGACCGAGCGCGAGCAGTTGGGCAGCGGCTTGCGGGTCTGGGCGTTGAGGCACTCGATCATGTGCTCTTGCGCGGTGGTGAAGTAGACCCTGATGACGAGTACCCGGGGCCCCTTCGGGGTGCCCAAGATGATGTTCGCTTCGCCGTCGTCGTTGAACTCGTACCACTGGCGACCGGCCCGCTGCGAGCGCAGCGACACCTCAGCAGGCCAGACCAGCCCCGCCTTGCGCAGCAGGTCTGCCTGCCGGGGGGCGAAGGTCGTCGGCAACTTCGTCGTGGTCGTCACCTGCGCGGACACCGGGGGCTTGATCGGCTGCGGCTCCGGTACCGATGTCGCCCCGGCCGACGACGGCGGCGCGGCCGGTATGACCTCCGGCTGGCCGATGCCCAGCGCACCGCCGGACAATGCGGCCGCCCCGAACACCGCCACCGCGACAGCCGCGGCGACCCCACCGCTCGCCGCCGCCCTGCGCCTACGCAACCGTCGCCGCCCCTCCGCGAAGACGGCCTCGCGGTCGACCCCCAGCGGCGGCTCGTCGCCGAACGCCTTGCCGAGCAGGTCGCGCACGTTGTCGGTCACAGTTGCCCCTCCACCAGGACCCGCCCACCGGCCAGCAGCTTGCGCAGCGAGGCCAACCCCTTGGCGGCCTGGCTCTTGATCGTCCCCTCGCTCTTGCCCAACGCCTGCGCGGTCTCCGAGACCGACAGGTCCTCCCAGTACCTGAGCACCACCACGGCGCGCTGACCAGCCGGGAGCTGCGCCAACGCCCGCCGAACGTCCACGGCGTCGTCCACCCCGCCCGCCTCGACGCCGACCTCGGGCAGGTGCTCGACCACGCTCTCCCGCCGCCGGAACGCCCGCCGCGACTCGTCGATCGCCGACCGCACCATGACCTTGCGCGAATACGCGTCGACCCCGCCCTCGCGGTTGAGCCGGGGCCACGCCACGTAGATCTTCGCGAGCGTCGTCTGCACCAGGTCCTCCGCGCGGTGCCAGTCACCACCACTGAGCAGGAAGGCGGTCCGGCGCATGACTGTGGCCCGGCTCTCGAGGAACTCCCCGAACTCCGCGTCCCGGTCGGGCACTGACACCTCCCTAGGTCACCAGGTAGTACGGGGCGGCACCGCCGCCGGTTGCCTCCGCCTCCCCAGTCCACTATCGACCACGCAAAACGCCCGCGGCAGATTTCTGCCGCGGGCGTGAGCAAACCGACGAGACTAGAAGCGCGGGTGGTCTCCGTGGAGTTCGGCGCGGGGGGCGGTGGGGTCTTCGGCGGGGCGGACCTCGCCGAGGATCCAGGAGGGGACGTGGCGGGCGGTGAGGATGGCCAGGGCCCGGTCCACGTCTTCGGGGGCCACGACCGCGACCATTCCGACGCCCATGTTGAAGGTGCGTTCCATCTCCTCGCGGGCGACGCGGCCGCGCTGGGCGATCAGGGAGAAGACCGGCTGCGGGGTCCAGGTGCCGCGGTCGAGCAGGGCGTGCAGGCCCTTCGGGATGACGCGGGCGAGGTTGGCGGCCAGGCCGCCGCCGGTGATGTGGGCGAAGGTGCGGACCTCGGTCTCGGCGGCGAGGGCCAGGCAGTCCTTGGCGTAGATGCGGGTCGGCTCGAGCATCTCCTCGCCGAGGGTGCGGCCGAACTCCTCGACGTGGCCCGACAGCGGGATGCGGCCGATCTGCAGCAGCACGTGCCGGGCCAGCGAGTAGCCGTTGGAGTGCAGGCCGGAGGAGGCCATGCCGATGAGCACGTCGCCGGGGCGGACGCGGTCGGGGCCCAGGATCTGGTCGGCCTCGACGATGCCGACACCGGTGGCCGACAGGTCGTAGGCGCCGTCGGACATCAGGCCGGGGTGCTCGGCGGTCTCGCCGCCGAGCAGGGCGCAGCCCGCTTGGACGCAGCCCTCGGAGATGCCCTTGACCAGCGCCGCGATCCGGTCGGGCAGCACCTTGCCGACCGCGATGTAGTCCTGCAGGAACAGCGGCTCCGCCCCGCACACGACCAGGTCGTCGACCACCATGGCCACCAGGTCGACACCCACCGTGTCGTGGATGTCCAGCGCCTGGGCGATGGCGATCTTGGTGCCGACGCCGTCGGTCGACGACGCCAGCACCGGTTCCTTCCAGCGGTCGAGCTTGAGCTTGAACAGCCCGGCGAACCCGCCGATGCCGCCGAGCACCTCGGGCCTGCTGGCTTTGTCCGCCCAGGGCTTGAGCTTCTCGACCGCCTCGTCACCTGCCTCGATGCTCACGCCCGCGGCGGCGTAGGTGGCGTTGGACTCGGGTGAGCTGGTCTCAGTCATGGCTCGAATCGGGTAGGAGGGGCAGGGGCGGTCACGGACGCCGGAGGGCGTCCTCGGCACCGTACCCGGCTGGCTGCAGCGGCGCGGCGGAGCCCGCCACGCCCTTCTCGATGCCTTCCAGCAGGTGCTTGCCGATCAGCGCGTCGTCGGGCAGTTCGATCGGGTACTCGCCGGTGAAGCAGGCCGCGCACAGCCGCGACTTGGGCTGCTCGCTGGCGGCGATCAGCGCGTCCAGCGAGACGTACCCCAGCGAGTCGGCGCCGATGGAGCGGCGGATGCCGTCGAGGTCGAGGCCGTTGGCGACCAGCTCGGCGCGGGAGGCGAAGTCGATGCCGTAGAAGCAGGGCCACTGCACCGGCGGCGATGCGATCCGCACGTGCACCTCCAGCGCACCGGCCTCCCGCAGCATCCTGACCAGGGCGCGCTGGGTGTTGCCGCGCACCACCGAGTCGTCGACCACGATCAGCCGCTTGCCCCGGATGACCTCGCGCAGCGGGTTGAGCTTGAGCCGGATGCCGAGCTGGCGGATGGTCTGCGACGGCTGGATGAAGGTGCGGCCGACGTAGGCGTTCTTCACCAGGGCCGTGCCGAACGGGATGCCGCTGCCCTGGGCGTAGCCGATGGCCGCTGGCGTGCCCGACTCCGGGACCGGGACCACCAGGTCGGCCTCGACGGGGTGCTCGTCGGCCAGGCGGCGGCCGATCTCCACCCGGGTCGCGTGCACCGACCGGCCGGAGATGGAGGTGTCCGGGCGGGCGAGGTAGACGTACTCGAACAGGCAGCCCTTGGGTTCCGGGCTGGCGAACCGGGACGAGCGCAGGCCGCCGGTGTCGATGGCGATCAGCTCGCCGGGCTCGACCTCGCGCACGAAGGACGCGCCGACGATGTCGAGCGCCGCGGTCTCGCTGGCCACGACCCAGCCGCGCTCGAGGCGGCCGAGGACCAGCGGGCGGACGCCGTGCGGGTCGCGGGCGGCGTAGAGGGTCGACTCGTCGGAGAAGACCAGGCAGTACGCGCCGCGGATGGTCGGCAGGACCTCCAGCGCGGCCTGCTCAAGGCCCTTGTCCGCGGCGCTGGCGGCGAGCAGGGCGGTCATGATGTCGGAGTCGGTGGTCGCGCCGTTGCGCGAGCTCACCCCGAGTTCGGCGGCCCGGTCGCGCAGCTCGGCGGTGTTGACCAGGTTGCCGTTGTGGCCCAGCGACAGGCCGCTGCCGGTGGCGGTGGTGCGGAAGGTGGGCTGGGCGTTCTCCCAGGTGGTCGACCCGGTGGTCGAGTACCGGCAGTGGCCGACAGCGACGTGCCCGCGCAGCGACGACAGCACCTGCTCGTCGAAGACCTGGCTCACCAGGCCGAGGTCCTTGAACACGACGATCTGGTGGCCGTCGGCGACCGAGATGCCCGCGGCTTCTTGCCCGCGGTGTTGCAGTGCGTACAGTCCGTAATAGGTGAGTTTCGCCACTTCTTCGCCGGGGGCCCAGACCCCGAACACCCCGCACTCTTCGCGGGGCTCTGGCTCGGGCTGGTCGGAAGAGGGGATAGGGCCAGTCGTGAACTGGTCGGCCACCAAGCGCTCCCTGTGGACGGAGTGAGGGCTGCACCCCAGTGTAAGCGCTGCTCCGCGCGCCCAAGACCACCGGAAGGTGGGGCACGTCACCCCTCCTGCCTTGCCATTACCGTGTTGGGGTGCCCGGTCGTCGCGCTCTGCTCATCCTGCTTGCCGCTGTCTTAGCGCTCGTCGTGATCGGGTCGTTGATCCCCGTTCCCAACCCCGTGCAGGTGCGGACTTGGGCCGAGGGGCTCGGCTGGGCGACCCCGGTGGTCTTCCTCGTCGGTTACGCGCTGCTCACGGTCGCGCCCATCCCCCGCACGGTGTTCAACCTCTCCGCGGGTCTGCTGCTGGGTGGCGCCGCCGGGCTCGCGGTGGCGATGGTGGCCACGGTGATCGCGTCGGGTCTGGCGTTCTGGCTGGCCAGGGGCTTGGGCAGGCGCTGGGTGGAACGGCACATGGAGCGCGGCGCGGTGCGCGCGGTCAACGCGCGGCTCGCCGGTGGCGGCCTCGGCGCGATCGTCTCGCTGCGGCTGGTGCCGATGATCCCGTTCGCGCCGATGAACTACTGCTGCGGTCTCGCCGCGGTCGAGGTCCGGCCGTTCCTGCTCGGCACCTTCCTCGGCAGCCTGCCCGGCACCGCCGCGGCGGTCTTCCTCGGCGACGCCCTCACCGGCACGACCCCGCCCGCGCTGCTGGTGGTCTACGGGGCGTTGGCCGTGGTCGGGGCCATCGGGTTCGTCGTGGTCATGCGCCGCACGCGCCAACCCGCTGGGGCCGAGAACGCGGCCGCCTAGAACCGCAGCAACGGCAGCAGGCCGGACAGGTCCGCGCGCGCACCCGAAGCGGCGACGCGACCCCCGGTGACGGCGTCGTCCCACCCCGTGCGGCCGGTGGCGAGTTCGAGCCAGGTCCGCGGATCCATCTCGACGACGTTGGGCGGTGTACCCCGGGTGTGCCGGGGACCCTCCACGCACTGCACGGCGGCGAACGGCGGCACCCGCACCTCGACGCTGTGCCCCGGTGCGTCCTGCTCCAGGGTGCGCAGGCTCAACCGCACGGCGGCGGCGAGGACGGGCCGCGCGGGCTGGTCGCCGCCGTCGAGCCACTCGAGGGTGGCCGCGACGGCGGTGCGCAGCTCAGCGGGGTCGATGGTCTTGCGGGGCATCCGGCGCGGCTAGTCCTCGACGTCGCGGACGACCTCGTCGAGGACTTCCTCGACCAGGTGCACCAGCTTGCGGTTGTCCGCGGGCGAGATCGTCGTCCACAGCGACCTGTCCGGCGCGGCCCTGCGGACCTGGACGTAGCGACCGGCTTCGGTGTCGAAGAACGACACGACCCGGTCCGCGCGCACGCGCCTGCCGAGCCGGTCGCGGGCGGCCGCACCGAAGTTCCCGGTGCCCTGGACGTCGCCGATCATCTCGGTCAGCGCCGTCGCGTCCGCGTCGCGCACCCCCCTGGCGAGCAGGGCGAGCTCGAAGCTCTTCTGCGTGCCGTCGGTGCTCTTGGCCGCGGCCTCGAAGTCCTCGGTGCGCAACGTGATCGACGTGCCGGGACCGGCCTGCCACGCGGGCAGCACGGCGACCGCCGCCGCGGCGAGGCCGACCGGCGAGGTGCGGCTGAGCGTGATCCGGTCGCCGCTGAGCACCGCGAGCGCGGCCTCGTCGCGACCCGTCGCACAGGCCAGCAGCCGGACCCCGGTGCCGACCCAGGTCCGGCCGTCGACCTCGCGGTCCGGGCGGGCCAGCAGCCGGAACAGGTGCTCGACCTCGGGGTGCACGTCGACCTTGCGGCCGAGGCCGCGCTGGTCGAGGTCGGCCCAGACGCGCTCCTCGATCTGGGCGCGCTCCTCGTGGGTCTTGCCGGGGGAGGGCACCTTGACCACCAGGGGCATGGTCCCCGGGGTCAGGTGCTCCCACAGCACGTCGAACTCCAGCGCGGACAGCGACAGGGGCGTGCTCGTCACCTCGGCCACGACACCGAACGTCGTCACTCGTCGGCGCCGAGGACGGCCTGCGAGACCGCGCGCTCGTCGCCGAAGACGTCGTCGGTCTCCACGAGGTAGCTCGCGGTCTCGAACTCCTCCTCGTCGTCCTCGCCGTTGGCGCGGTTCGCGCCGCCGGGGGCTCCGAGGCCGCCCTTGCCGACCGCGCCCGCGGCGGTTGAGCGGGTGCCCATCACGTTCTCGCCGCCGAACCCACCGGCACCGGCCATACCGCCGCGACCGAGCTGACCGCCCTGCCGCGCGCTCTCACCGGTCGCGCCGGGGCTGCCGATGCCGGAGCCGAGGCCGCCCTTGCCGTTGAGGCCGCCACCGGACCTCGTGCCCTCGGCGCCGTTGACGCCGCCGGTGAGGTTCAGGGTGCCGTTGAAGTTGCCGGTGCCGCCGTTCTGGGTGAACGGGCCGCCACCACCGGTGTTCGGGTTGCCGGTGAACTGGTTGTTGTTCAGCTTCAGGCCGTCGCCACCGGTCACCGGCGCCCAGCCGGACGGGGTGGTTGAACCATTCGGCCGCACGTACCCGGTCGGCGTGGTGGGCGTGGGGAAGGCGCCGGGACCGTGGTACGAACCGACGTTGCCGCCGCCGTTGGACGGCACGTAGTTGCCGCCGCCGATGTGGCCCACGTTGCTCGGGTGGTAGCCGGCGGTGCTGGTGCCGGAACCGCCGTTGGTGCCGGAGAAGTTCGACACGAAGTGGCCCGCCTCGTACCCGGTGCCACCGGAGGGCTCCGGGGTGGAGACGACCACGTCCGGCGGCGGCACGAACTCGCCGAGGGTGTTGGTGTTGAAGTTGCTGCTGGACTGGTAGTTGTCCATGGTGTCCACGGCCTTCTGGGACGCGGCGTCCTGGGCCGCTTCCTGGGCTTCGTGGTCCTGCGACTGGTTGACGACCGCGGCGGCGGGGCCGGGGTTGCCGGTCAGCAGCGCCGCGCCAGCGGCGAGCTTCGACCACCCGGACGGCGCCGGGGTGGTCACCTCGACCGGCTCGGGCATCTCCGCGCGCGCCTTGGCGACGATGTCGGCCTGGTACTCGGTGGAGGCGCGCATGCCGGAGGCGCCGGTCTGCGCGTCGGTGGCCCACGCCTGCAGCGGGGTCAGCCCGGCGTGCGCCTGGTCGGCCGCGCCGCCCTCCCAGCTGGCCTGCAGGGTGCCCAGCTTGGCGTTGAGGTCGGCGTCGATCTCGGCCAGCTCCGACTGCAGCGACTCCCAGTACTCGGTCTGCGGGGTCGACGCCGCCGGGCCGGGCCCGCCGTTGATCATCGTGTGCAGGGTGGGGTGGTCGTACCCGCGCCACCGGTGCATTGCCATGTTCGGATCACCCTCGGTAGGACAGCTGTGCGGTCAGGGGAGGCGGGTCACGCCTGGTGGGTCTTGCCCCACATGGCGGAGTTGGTGCCCTCGGTGCGCAGGTAGCCCTGCTCGGCCTGTTCGAGCGCGGTGATCGCGCGCTGCAGCTGCTCCTGGTAGCCGCGCAGGCACTTGCTGGCGGAGTCGTCGCCGCCGCCGTTGGTGCGCTGGGTGAACTCGGTCGCCGTCTCGCCGCTGACCGGGTCGTTGGCCCACTCGGGCACGCGCAGCGCGTCGAGGGCGGTGACCTTCTCCGACACCCTGGCGTGCGCCTCGCGGAACGCGGTGAGGGCGCCGGGGATGGCCGAAGGCTCGACCCGCAGGGTTTGGGTACCGGCGAACGCTGGTTCCACTGGTGCGGAACCACCACCGCCATCGGCTAGAAACACCGTACTGACCCCCTGGTCCTGTGCATTTGCGACGACTCTATCTCTGATGAGCGCTCGCGTGGAACGGTTCCCGCGTTATTGGTCGACTTCGTGGGGAATTCCTCGCGCGGTGGCGGTAAGCGCCTCTGCGGTTACCGGACGTGAGCACCGGCTCTAGGATGACCGGACCCACCCCGCGCCCGGGAGGCGACGATGGACCAGCCGGAGATCACCCTTGAGATGCGGGCCAGCGCCCGGTCCAACCCCAACAGCTGGCTTTATGTGATCGACCCCGAGTTCGGCAGGCACGAGGAGGTGCCGCCGTGGGGGGTGGTCGGCGCCTACCCGGTGGACGACCGGGGCGAGATCGGCGAGCGGTTCCGCGCCAACCGCGACTACCGCCCGTCACCCACGGCGCTGCGGATGCCGGTTCCGTCGAACCGGTTGGAGAAGGTGCTGCAGCTGATCCACGCCAGATACCGCCCCCAGGCGGATTTGCTGCCGGAGCTGCGCGACGCGACATTGTTGATCTTCGCTAGGTCGTCGCGGGACCGCGCGGTGACCGGGTTCCCCAACCACGACGGAACGGTGATGGTGCCCGCGTGCACCTCTCCCGCGCACGTGCCGCCCGCGTGGCCGGGGTGGCGGGCGGTGCGCGGGCACGAGGTGGCCGCGCTGCTGCACGGCCACCCGCTGGTGGTCAACCCGCAGGGCCCGATCACCGCTGTCGTGCCCGCCGCGCACCTGGGCGCTACTCGGTCCGCTCCCGCGCGAGCGCGGCGAGAAAGGCACGCGATTCACCAGGGCTGAGCGCCCGGTCGGCGAGCGAGGCCAGCACCGCCCGGTAGGCCTCGACCTCCTCCCCCTCCACGAACTGGCACGACGTCTCGCTCTCCACGCAGACGACCGGCTTGAAGTCGGCGAACTCCAACAACCGGAACGACCCGGCCGCCACCGCGCCCACCCCGCGCTCGCCGGGCACCACGCGGATGGTGACGTTGGGCCGGTCGCAGGTGCGCACCAGGTCGCGCGCCTGGTCGGCCAGCACCTCCGGACCGCACACCGGCAACCGCAGCGCGCTCTCGTGGATGAGGAACACGCACTCCGGCGCCCCGTCCCGCTTCACGAACTGCCGCCGGGTCAGCTTCGCCACCACCCGCGCGTCCCGCTCCCCCGGCGACGCGGTCACGTCGACGGCCACCAGCGCCCGCGCGTAGTCGTCGGTCTGCAGCGGCGCCGGGACGACGAGCACGTCGAGGCCGCGGATGGTGACGGCCTGGGCCTCGTGGTCGATGAGCGCGTGCAGGTGGCGCGGCAGCCGGTCGCTGTTGACCCTGCTCCAGGTGGGGGCGCGCAGTTCGTCGCAGGTGGCCATCATCCGGTCCCGCTCGTCGCCGGTGACCCCGCAGACCTGCAGGAAAGCGGCGAGGTCGGAGCTGGAGACACCGCGGGTGCCCAGGAACATCCGCGACAGCTTGCTCTTGGACCAGCCCAGCCGCTGGCAGGTCCGCACCCCGTTGAGGTTCGCCCGCACCATGGCCAGCCGCATGCTCTCGCCGAGTTCCCTGGCCCGGATTGTGGGCTCTGGTTTGTTCACGGCACATGATGTGCACATGCCACCAGGGCAACGGAAGATTCTCCACCCGAACCGGGCGGCGTTGAGCCGGTGGCAATCGCGCACGGTAGGTGGATAGTTGCCGCTGACCTCGGCGATGTCGGTACCACGACTTATAGTCGGGCGGTGACCGATCCCCTGCGCCGCACGGATTCCTGGACCCGCTCAGACCCGATCGCGGTGTCCGACCCCGGCCTGACCCAGGACGCGGGCTGGCAGATCGGCGTGTCCCGCACCCTGCCGCACCCGCTGGCGAAGGTGTGGGACCTGATCAGCGGCACAACCGGCATCTCGATGTGGCTCGGCGCGGGCGCCACCCTGTCCCCCACCCGAGGCACCCGCTACCAAACCCGCGACGGCGCGGTAGGCGACGTCCGCGGCTACCGAGAACGCGACCGGATCCGGATCACCTGCAAACCCCCCGGCTGGGACCACTTCACCACCATCCAGGTCACCGTCTCGGCCAAAGCCCCCGACAAGACCCTCCTCCGCTTCCACCAAGAATGGCTCGCCGACGCGGGCGAACGCCTCCGCCAACGCGACCACTGGACCACCGTGATGGACCGGGTCGCCGGAGCCCTGGACTCCACGCCGTAACAAGATCTTCCACCGCTATGGTCGCGGACGTGGTGGACCAGAAGAGCGGGCTGTACGCGGGGTTCGAGGGATACCGGAGCCCAACCCAGCAACAACTGCGCCAAGTGCTGACGACCGGCATCGTCGTGCCAGACACCAACCTGCTGCTCAACCTCTACCGCTACACCGCGACCGCGCGGGACGCGCTGCTGAAGACGTTGGAGAAGCTGCCGACGTTGTGGGTGCCGCACCAGGTCTTGGCAGAGTTCTGGCGCAACCGGGAGACCGTGCTACGCGACCCGGGCGACGCCACCAAAATCACAAAAAGTCTGGAGAAGCACCAGGAGGACCTCCGCGAAGAACTGCGAGCGTGGTCGAACCGGGTGAACCTCACGCCGGAGGAACGAGACGCCCTCATCGCAGTGCTGGACAAGGGGTTCACCAGCGCAGTCGCCACGGTCTCGGAGTTGGCTTCCTCATCCATGCACAAGTTCCACCACGACACGAATCAAGACAGCGTGCTGGCAGCAATGGAACCGATCCTCGACGGACGGGTTGGCCCACGGCTGGCGAAGAAGGCACATGACGCGGCCGTGGCAGAAGGTCGGCGCCGTACACAGGCGTCGGAACCGCCCGGGTACAAAGACAAGAAGAAGGATGACGCCAAGGCGGTTGGCGACTACCTCGTCTGGGAGCAGACTCTGGTGGAGGCCACGGACCGCGGCGTCGACGTTCTGTTCGTCACCGGTGACACGAAGGAAGACTGGTGGCGCGAGGAGGGTGGCCAACGACGCGGTCCCCGTGTTGAGTTGGTTGACGAGATGCAGGCGAGGTGCGGGACGAACCTCTACATGATCCGGCCCGCCCAACTGCTCGAACTAGCCAAGGCCGAACTCGACATTGACGTCAGCTTCGCGTCTATGCAAGAGATCGAGCGGGTAAACCGCTACCTCAGCGCACTCGGAGCCAGCAAGGACCCGCAGGAGACACACCGAAACATAGAGAAGATAGTCGGCATATTTGCCGCCAACCCAGAACTGACCGACAGATTCGTCAGGCGCATGCGAGCAGGTCGCGCAAGTGACAGACCTAGTTAGCCCGTAGCCGACTTCAGGCGAGTGGTGCGCAGGTGGGGGTGGTGGCGGTGATGCCGAGTTCCGCGTTCCCGTTGGCGCCCTTGGCGAGGGACACCGTGAGGTTGGTGTCGTCCATGGTGGCGGTGAAGTAGTCGGGTTGGGTGGGGCGGGGGTCCACCTTCCAGGACTTCAGGGTGGCTATGGCTTCCCGTTTGATGCGGACCACGTCGGCGTCGGCACCGAGGTCGGTCCTGCTCGAGACGGACCACTGGGCGCCTCTACCGTCCGCCGTGTCGCATGTGGACAGAGAAGCGTTGTCGATCGAGTCGTTGGTGGGGAACAAGGGTTCCGCAACCCCTGCGGCGGTGGCGATCTTGTTGGCGGCGCGGGAGGCTCGGCCGAAGCTGATGCCCAGGGCGGACCGCTGGGGGGCGGTGAGGTCGGGGCGCAGGGGCATGGCCAGCTCTTGGTGGCGGCCGCCGATCGAGCACTTCGCCTTTTCTGCTCGGATCTTGCCGTCGCGCAGGCCCAGGCGGATGTTGGACGGGCCGATGAGGATGACCGACCAGTTGTCGACCGGGAGTTGGGGTTGCCAGCCCGCAGCGATGCCATGCTGGCGCAGGTCTTCCGGCGTGACCGAGGTCGGGGCGTCGGCCCACATGGCGACGCTGTTGTCGGGGTTGCCGTCGAAGACGCTGCCGCAGGTCAAAGCTTCGAACTTGGGGTCGGGGGCGATCTCGCGCAGGAACTCGGTCACGGCGCCCTGGAACTCCTGGGGCACCGGGACCGGTTCGGCCGTGGAACACCCGGCCAGCAACACGAGTACCGCGAGCGCGGCCAACCTCACGGCTGTCGCTCCACTTTGTACTGATGGGTCTCCACCGACGTGCCGCCGAAGAACACCCCCGCGCTGTCGCGGAAGCGGACCACCGACGGGTCGGTGCTGGTGTCCAGTTGCCTGGCCGCGTCGGTGTAGTTGCCGTTGATGGCGTGGTTGCCGCCGATGGTGCCGGTCTGGTGGTCGAACTTCACCGTCGTCCGGTTGTCGCTGGCCGGGTTCTCCGCCGCGTCGAGGTGCGGGACGATGTCGCCGTTGTTCTCCAGGGACAGCATCTGCACCCGCTCGTCCACGGTGATCCCGCCGACGGGCGAGCCCGCGGTCACCACGTGCGTGACGTTGTACCCGTCGGCCAGCAACGGGTCCACCGACCGAGCGGCCACGATCCCGCCCTGGCTGTGGCCGACCAGCATCAGCGGCGCGTCCTTGGGCACACCGGCCGCGCGCAGCGCCTCCTGGATGCCCTCCTGCAGCACGGTCGGGTTGCCCGCGATGGCGTCGACGTTGGTGCCGAAGTCGTTGGCGCTGCCGCCGTCGCCGCCGGGCAGGTTCCACACCTTGGTGCCCGGGACGTCCACGATGTAGGCGACGGTGCCGTCGGGCTGCACGACCCGGCGGATGTCGATGTTGGCGTCGGTGCCGTTGCGGTGGTCGAGGCCGTTGAACAGCTCGCCCAGGTTCGACGGCGGGTCGACGGCGATCGGGTCGCGGTCGATGCCGAGGTCGGTCAGCTTGGGGTCGCCGTCGGGGTAGGCGGCGGCGACGAGGTCGGTGAGGGTGGCCAGGTCGGTCGGCAGGCCGAGCGCGGACAGGGCACCCGGGGTCATGCCGAGCACGTCGTCGATCATGCCGGGGTGTTCGACGAGCCAGCGCTGCCAGTCGCCGTCGTAGTTGAGCAGGATGTCGGCGGCGATGAACGCGCCAGCACCGGCGGCGAGGCCCGGCGAGGTGGCCACGGCGGCACCGGCGAGCCAGCGGCCCGCCTCCAGCGCTTTGGCGTTGAGGTCGTCGACCATGTGGTACGCCTGGTTGGTGGCCTGGAAGGTGATCCCGCGCAGGCCGATTCCCGCCGACGTCGCGGTCAGCCCGCTCGGGCCGTCCAGCGCGCCGAGCATCGCGAACTCGAACCGCGCCGCGCCAGCCGGGTTGAGCACGGCGGAGGCCAGCAGGTCCGGGTCGGCCAGGTACTTGTGGCTGGTCACCGCGATGGCGAGGGTCTCGCCCGCGATGTCGTCGGTGAGGTCGCCCATCGCGGCGAGGTCCTCGTAGAACGCCTCGGTGCCGCCCGCGCCGCCGCCGACGGTCAGGTTGGTCACGGGGTTGCTCATGCCAGCGCCTCCGCCAGGTAGGGGGCCACCCAGACCCCGAGGTCTTCGCGGTCGACCGGCACCAGCTCGACCAGCTTGCGGGCCGCCCCGTGCGCGGCGGGCCGGATGCCGACCCAGCCGGTGTCGCTGTGCAGCCAGTGCACCTGCGCGCTGTGCACCGAACCGTCGACGAGCGCGGTGACCAGGCAGCGCAGCACCCCGTCGGTGCGGCGCACGACCTGCAGCGCGAACTCAGCTTCGTCCTTGGGCAGCTTCAACTCGGCCAGCACGTACCCCGGAGCGTCCGGGTCTGCCTCGCGCAGCAGGTCCGCGACGCCGAGCTCGTGCAGGGCGGCCAGCGGCACGACACCGGTCAACGGCTCGGCGTCGTCACCGCCGTCCAGCGCGGCGCCGATCCCCGCTTCCTCACCCGGCACGGCGCGCACCAGCTCACGCCCCAGGTCAGTCGCGGTGAACAGCGAGATCTCCACGCCCGCGTCCGGCAACAGGAACAGCGAAGCGCCCAGCTCACCGGCGATCGCGTGCAGGCTGCGCGACCCCCGCGCACCCACGGTCGCCGTGGTCTCCAGGAACAGCTTGGGCGAGGCGATGACCCGCACGTTGGCCGCGACCGACGGGTGGATCTCGCCGTCGCGCAGGACGCCCTTCTCGGCGAGGTCGCCGACGGCGGCGATGTCGGGGGCGGGCTTCCAGTCCGGCGGCATGTCCGCGCCGAGCTGGGCCACGAGGTAGGCGTACTCGGCCGCGGTCAGCGTCAGCCGGTGCGCTGCGGGGGTGCTCACGCGACCCCCCTGGCCCGCATGAAGTCACCGACGTCGAGCCACTGCTTGTCACCGGCGGGCGGCAGGCTGTGCGGCTGGTACCGCCACCCCTCCCACGGCGGCCGGGGCGGGCTCGGCGGCGACCCGCTGATCCCCAGCCCGGAGGCGATGGCGTTGCCGATGTCCTTCATGACCTGGTTGAACCGGTCAACGGCCTGGTTGAACCGGTCGATGGCGCCGTTGAACCAGTTGACCACGGCCTCGCCGATCCGCTTGATCGCCGCGATCAGCTCGCGCACCTGCTGGGCGTGCCCGCGCAGCACCGCGGCCGCCTCGTCGAGCTTGGTGGCGACCGCGTCGAGCGCCTTGCGGTCACCGGCGACGGCCTCGCGGCAGCGGTCGGCAGCGATGGACTTCCAGCGCATGGCCGCGGCTTGGCGGTCCATCGTCGCCCCGTGCGTGCGGACCTCGTCGGCGCGCTGCTCGATGCGCGCGGCGAGCCGGTCGAGCTCGTCGGGATCGCCGTAGAACGCCATGTCCACCCCCGGTGTCGGCCAACCTCTCGGGGGGTTCAGACGTCGCGCTGGTCGGCCCGGTTCCCGCGCCGCGCGGACTTGGTCAACTGTTCACCGGACCCACTCCAGGAACCGCGCGCCGTCGAAGGTCGTCCGGCCGAGGAACTCGGTGCGCTCGATGCGCAGCGGACCCTCGAACCGCATCCCGCTGAACCAGGCCCGCTGGTGGAAGACCATGTCGTGGGCGTGCAGGATGCCGTGGCTGACGGCCAGGGTGAACCAGGCGTCGCCGTGGACCTGCGAGCCCCACATCGCGTTCGACCGGTGCAGCCGGGCGCCGCGCATGGTGAGGCTGCCGATCGCCCGGTTGGAGAGGTCGAAGTACTCCAGGTCGGCGTCGGTCAGGTCCAGGTCGTAGTGCGGACCGGGGTGGTCGGCCTGCGGGAGCAGGGCGGCGATGAGCCGCTGCGCGGTCTTGCGGACCTGCTGCTCGGACTGGTCGGTCCGGTCGAAGGGGATGCGCAGGTAGGAGCAGAAGACGTCGAGGACGGTCTGGGTGTAGACGGGCCTGGCGCGGGCGAGGCCGTGCAGCACGTGCATGGCGCCGATGCGGACCTGGTCGGCGCTGTTGCCCAGCAGTTCGACCGCACGGGCGAACCGCTCGTCGGCGACCCGTTCCCGGTCGAACTCGGTGCGGTCGCTCTCCAGGTCGTGCCGCTGCCGCTCGATCTCCTGCCTGCGTTCGTCGACCCGGCGCCTGCGGTCGTTGAGCCAGAGCGCGTAGAGCGCCACGACGGCGCCACCGGCGAGGCCGCCAGTCTTGAGCGCCTCGCCGCGGTTGGCGTTGGGTTCGGTGAGCAGCCAGCCCGCCACCACGCCGAGCAGCCCGACCGAGACCAGGATGACCGCCACCAGCCACCACCGCTCGCGCGGCGCGCCCCGCCCGATCACCGAACCCAGGCCGATGGCCGCACCAGCGGCGAACACGACGAGTCCGGTGATCAGGAAGGCCAGTCCCACGATCGTGGAACCTACCCGGTGGCCAGCACCCGCAGGCGGTCAACGGCGCCGTTGAAGTGGTTCTGGTCGATCGGCGTGGAGCTGTGCTGCCAGAACGTCCAGTACGGCCAGTTGTACGGCAGGGTGCCGACGGTGCTGGAGTAGCGGGCCACCCACAGCGGGTTCGTCGAGGCGAACGAGGCGTTGCCGACGCACTGCGCCCACCAGCTGGTGGACGTGTAGATGACCGCGTCGCGGCCGGTGCGGGAGCGGTAGGTGGTGGTGAACTCGCGGATCCAGCTGGCCATGGCGGCCTGGGTCTTGCCGTAGCAGGTGGCGCCGTACGGGTTGTACTCCAGGTCGACCACGCCGGGCAGGGTCTTGCCGTCGCGGGACCAGCCGCCGCCGTTGGTGGCGAAGTACGTGGCCTGGGCGACGCCGGTCGAGCGGTCGGGCAGGGCGAAGTGGTACGCGCCGCGGACCATGCCGACGCTGTAGGAGCCGTTGTACTGCTGGGCGAAGTAGGGGTTCTTGTACCCCGTGCCCTCGGTGGCCTTGACGTAGGCGAAGCGCTTGCCCTGGGCCCACCAGTACTTCCAGTCGACGTTGCCCTGGTAGCTGGCCACGTCGATGCCCGCCACGGTGGGCAGCCCGGCGGGCGGCGGCGCGGCTGCTCGCGAGACCGGCTCGTGCAGGCGGATCTGCGAGCCGAGCGGGTGGTCGGTCACGGGTGGTGCCGCCGTGGCCGGTGTGGCGGTGACCGCGATCGCCGCGGTGCCGAGCAGGGTCGCGAGGAAGGATCTCGCGCCGAGGACAATGGACATCTTGATCGCCCTTTCCCAGTGGCCGGACAATGACCAAGCGGGGCGGTCGGGTACGCGCGGTAGCCGCCCGTGCGTCGATTGTGATCGGATAACCATCCACTTGTCACGCTTAGGCGTGAGGGATTCACCAAGGTAGGGGTGATCTGGGGTGACGCCGCTCGCGGTGGTGAATAACCCCCGCCCGGTCCACACGGTACGGACGCTTTGGGTAGCCGGCCGAACGCGCTATGTCAACTCAGGACTTCTGCCGCACCAACCACGCATCCGGGCTGGCTACCTGGCGTTGAACAGGTGAGACTTTGCGTTGACTAGCGTGAGCACAGCCGGGGGCGGGGAAGGGAGAGCGGTGGGCGGAGCCGACGCGTTCGCGCGCATGTGGGCTGCCGTGCTCACCGAGACGGGCTACGTCGCCATGGACCGCCGCAGCCTGGTCGACCAGGTGCGCGAGTACACCGAGGTGCTGCTGGCGGGCCTGCGGGCGGACCGGTTCAGCCCGGAACCGGTGGAGCGCCTGGGCGCCGGGCTGGTGGCGATGCGGCTGGCCGGACCGGAGACCCTCCGAGCGTCACTGCAGCTCATCGGATCCGACCTGTTGCGTGTCACCGGTTCGGGCGACCTGAAGGCAGAGTTGTTGCCCGCTGTGCAGGGCGCGTTCGCCGCGGGGTTCGCCACCGCGATGCAGGAGAAGATCTTCCGCGACCAGGAGACCATCCGCCGCGCGGCGCTCGACGCCAGGCGCGGCGCGGAGGCGGCGCTGCTGGCCAGCGAGACCCGGTTCCGGGCGATGTTCAACCAGGCCGCCGTCGGCATCGTGATCGGCGACGCGCAGGGCACCCTGCTGGAGATCAACACCGCGCTGGCCGAGATGCTCGGCTACCGGGTCGACCAGCTGCGCGGGATGAACGTCGACGACCTGCGCTACCCGGACGAGCCAGCGGCGCTGCGGCGACCGTTCGACGAGGTCAGCTCCGGGGCGCGCGACCACTACCGGATGGAGCGCATGCTGCGCCGCAGCGACGGGACTCCGCTGTGGACCGACGTGACGGTGTCGCTGGTGCGCGACGAGCTCGGCCAGCCGCAGTACCTGGTCGGCATGCTCGAGGACATCACCGACCGGCACCTGCTCGAGGAGCGGCTGCGCCACCAGGCCAACCACGACCCGCTCACCGGCCTGGGCAACCGGGCCCTGTTCACCGAGCGGCTCAACGCCGCGTTCACCAGGGGCGGCGACACCCGGGTCGGCGTCTGCTACCTCGACCTCGACGGCTTCAAGGTCATCAACGACAGCCTCGGCCACGACATCGGCGACGACCTGCTGGTCGCGGTGGCCGCCAGGCTGGACGCCATGATCACCGGCCCCGGCCGGATGGTGGCCCGCATGGGCGGCGACGAGTTCGTGGTGCTGGTGGAGAACAGCTCCGGCCGCGCCGAGCTGATCGACCTCGCCGACCAGGTCCTGACCGCACTGGCCGAACCGGTCCCGATCGGCGGCCACCGCCTCGCCGTGTCCGCCAGCATCGGCCTCGTCGAGCGGGCCGTGCACGGCGCCACCCCCGCGGAAACCATGCGCGACGCCGACGTCACCCTGTACTGGGCGAAGGCAGACGGCAAGAACCGCTGGGCCAGCTACGACCCCGACCGCAACGCCCGCGAGGTCGCCAGGTTCACGCTCTCGGCGCGGATGCCCGCCGCCGTGGAGAGCGAAGAGTTCTATGTGGACTACCAGCCCATCGTCCGGCTCAGCGACGGCCAGCTGATCGGCGTGGAGGCACTGGTCCGCTGGGCCCACCCCGAGTTCGGCCGCCTCGGCCCCGACCAGTTCATCGGCCTGGCCGAGGAAACCGGCCTGATCGTCCCGCTCGGCCGCTGGGTCCTGCGCGAGGCCACCCGCCAAGCCCGCCGCTGGCACGACACCTACGGCGACCGGGCCCCCATGGTCAGCGTGAACCTGGCCGCCCGCCAGACCGAGGAACCCACCCTGGTCGCCGACGTGGCCACGATCATCAAGGCCGCCAACCTACCCCCGTCGACGATCCAGTTGGAGCTGACCGAAAGCGCGATCATGAACACCACCGGCGGCCCGCTGCGCACCCTGCGCGACCTGGCCGACCTGGGCATCAGGATCGCCATCGACGACTTCGGCACCGGCTACTCGAACCTGGCCTACCTGCGGCACCTACCGGTGCACGCGATCAAACTCGCGGGCTCCTTCATGGAAGGCCTCCGCGACTCCCCCACAGCCGACCCCGCCGACGCCCAGATCGTCACCACCCTGGTCGCCCTCTCCCACGCCCTAGGCCACGTAGTCATCGCCGAAGGCGTCGAAGACCCAGAACAAGCCGACCGCCTCCGAGAGTTCGGCTGCGACAACGCCCAAGGCTGGCTCTTCGCCAAACCCGGCCGCCCCGAAGAGATCGAACGCTGGCTGGAAAGGCGCGCCTGACAGAAAGGCGGCCCCGGTGGTGACACCGGGACCGCCCTTCGAGCATCAGCCGAACAGAGCGGGCAGGGTGCCTTCCCAGGCTTCGCGCAGCTCGGTGAGCGGCAGGTCGCCGACGCCCTGGATTTCGAGGGACTGGGACTCCGGGTCGACGACACCGGTGCGGCGCCAGGGGAGGCCTCGGGCGGTGCACATCTCGGTGAAACGCAGTTCCTCCGAGCGGGGCACGGCGACCAGGACCCGGCCTGCGGACTCGCTGAACAGCTGGACGAACGGGTCCTGGTCGGGGTCGAGGAAGACGCGGGCGCCGACCTCGCCGATCAGGCAGGCTTCGACCAGGGTCTGGGCCAGGCCGCCGTCGGACAGGTCGTGGGCGGCGGAGATCATGCCGTCGCGGGAGCCTGCCACGAGGACCTCGCCGAGCAGGCGCTCGCGGGCCAGGTCGACCTTGGGCGGGAGGCCGCCGAGGTGGTCGTGGACCTCGTGCGCCCACTCGGATCCGCCGAACTCGTCGCGGGTTTCACCCAGCAGCAGCAGGGTTTCGCCCGCTTCGGCGCCGATGCCGGTGGGGATGCGGCGGCGGACGTCGTCGATCACGCCGAGGACGCCGACGACCGGGGTCGGGTGGATGGCGGTGGTCCCGGTCTGGTTGTAGAAGCTGACGTTGCCGCCGGTGACCGGGATGCCCAGTTCCTTGCAGCCCTCGGCCAGACCGCGCACGGCCTGCTCGAACTGCCACATGACCGCCGGGTCCTCGGGGGAGCCGAAGTTGAGGCAGTTGGTGACCGCCAGCGGCGTCGCGCCGGAGACGGCCACGTTGCGGTACGCCTCGGCCAGCGCGAGCTGGGTGCCGGTGTAGGGGTCCAGCTTGACGAAGCGGCCGTTGCAGTCGGTGGCCAGCGCCACGCCGCGGCCGGTCTCCTCGTCGACGCGGATCATGCCGGAGTCCGACGGCTGCGCCAGAACCGTGCCGCCGCGCACGTACCGGTCGTACTGCTCGGTGACCCAGCGGCGCGACGCCAGGTTGGGGCTGGCGGCCATGCGCAGCACCTCGGCCCGCAGTTCGTCCGGAGTGGACGGACGGGCGAGCTGCTCGGGACCGTTGGCCTGCAACGCGTCCTGGTAGTCCGGGCGCTGGATCGGGCGCTCGTACATCGGGCCCTCGTGGGCCACGGTGCGCGGCGGGACGTCCACAACGGTCTCACCGTGCCAGGTGATGACCAGCCGGTCGCCCTCGGTGACCTCGCCGATCTCGGTGGCGATGACGTCCCACTTGGCGCACACCCGCATGAAAGCGTCCACATCGGACGGCTTGACCACCGCGCACATCCGCTCCTGCGACTCGCTGGAGAGGATCTCGGCGGGGGTCATCCCGGTGGCGCGCAACGGAACCCGGTCCAGCTCGACGCGCATGCCGCCGTCGCCCGCGCTGGCCAGCTCACTGGTCGCGCAGGACAGGCCCGCACCGCCGAGGTCCTGGATGCCGACGACGATGCCCTCGGCGAACAGCTCCAGGCAGCACTCGATGAGCACCTTCTCGGTGAACGGGTCGCCGACCTGGACCGCGGGCAGCTTCTTGCGACCGGTGCCACCTTCATCACCGGAGAAGGTCTCGCTGGCCAGCACGGACACGCCGCCGATGCCGTCGAGGCCGGTGCGCGCGCCGAACAGGATGACCTTGTTGCCGGTGCCCGACGCGTGCGCCAGGTGCAGGTCCTCGGTGCGCATCGCGCCGACGCACAGGGCGTTGACCAGCGGGTTGCCCTGGTAGGACGAGTCGAAGACGACCTCGCCGCCGATGTTGGGCAGGCCGAGGCAGTTGCCGTAGCCGCCGACGCCCGCGACGACACCGGGCAGCACGCGCTTGGTGTCGGGGTGGTCGGGGGCGCCGAAGCGCAGCGGGTCCATCACCGCGAGCGGCCGGGCACCCATGGCCATGATGTCGCGGACGATGCCGCCGACACCGGTCGCCGCGCCCTGGTAGGGCTCCACATAGGACGGGTGGTTGTGCGACTCCAGCTTGAAGGTGACCGCCCAGCCGTCACCGATGTCGACCACACCGGCGTTCTCGCCGATGCCCGCCAGCATCTTCGCCTTCATCTCCGGCGTCGTGTTGGCCGACCAGTGCTTCCAGTGCACCTTGGACGACTTGTACGAGCAGTGCTCGCTCCACATCACCGAGTACATGGCCAGCTCGGCGTCGGTGGGGCGGCGGCCGAGGATCTCGCGGATGCGGGCGTACTCGTCGTCCTTGAGGCCCAGTTCGCGGAACGGCTGCTCCTGCTCGGGCGTCGCAGCGGCGTTGTCAACGGTGTCGATCACGCGGCCACCACCGAGTCGAGGACGGACAGGAACATGCCGAGGCCGTCGTCGGACGGGCCGGTGAGCGCGTCGATGGCGTGCTCGGGGTGCGGCATCAGGCCGACGATGCGGCCGGTCGGGTCGCTGATGCCCGCGATGTCGTCGGTGGACCCGTTGGGGTTGAGCCCGGCGTAGCGGAACACCACCCTGCCCTCGCCCTCCAGTTCGTCCACAACGGACTTCGGCGCGGCGAAGCGGCCGTCCATGTTCTTGATCGGGATGATGATCTCGGCGCCCGCCTCGTAGCGGCTGGACCAGACCGTGCTGTTGTTCTCCACCTTGAGCCACTGGTCGCGGCAGACGAAGTGCAGACCCGCGTTGCGCAGCAGCGCGCCGGGCAGCAACCCGGCCTCGCACAGCACCTGGAAGCCGTTGCAGATGCCCAGCACCGGCATGCCCCCGCGCGCGGCGGCGATGATCTCGCCCATCACCGGGGCGAACCGGGCGATGGCACCAGCGCGCAGGTAGTCGCCGTAGGAGAACCCGCCGGGCAGGATGACCGCGTCGACCCCCTTGAGGTCGGCGTCACCGTGCCAGAGGGCGACCGCCTCGGCACCGGATGCCGTGATCGCCCGGATCGTGTCGCTGTCGTCGAGGGTGCCGGGGAAGGTGACCGCGCCGATCCTCACGCCTGCACCCGCCGCACCACGAAGTCCTCGACCACCGGGTTGGACAGGAACCCCTCGGCGATCTTGGCCAGGGTCGCGTCGTCGACGGAGTCGTCGACCTCCAACTCGAAGTGCTTGCCCTGGCGGACATCAGACACCCCGTCGAACCCGAGGCGGGGCAGCGCGCGGGCCACCGCCTGCCCCTGCGGGTCCAGGATCTCCGGCTTCGGCATGACATCGACGACAACTCGGGCCACGGCGGGCTACTCCTCGAGTTCGACCGGCCAATACCCCGGAAGCCTACCTGACCTGGGGGTTCACCCCGCCGCCCCGGGTGACCTGCGATCCCACCCGCCAACCACACGATCGTGTGACACGAGCGAGCTGGGCTTGCGAGCGGCGACAGGCAGGCCAATTTTGACCCGTCCCAGCCGCAGCCGGGGGAGTGAGCCCAGCCCACGTCCGGACGGTCGGCGGCTGGGCTTCGCGCTGTCCGGAGAGATGATCATCCGCAGACCAGCTGCCCACAACGCCCCGCCCACCGCCGTTCCTCGGGTACACGATCGCGTGAACCAGCGGGAACAACCTTGGCGCACCACGCGCCTGCGGTTACTCTTGGCGTCGTAGCTCCGGCCCGTAGTCGGAGAAGTGAGCCCGGTTCCCGTCCGGACGGTCGGCAGCCGGGCTTCGCGCTGTCTAGGGCACGTCCCTCAGGTCGATGACCTTGCCCACCAACGGCGTGACCCGGCGCTGCCAATCACCGCCTGCCCCGTAACACCAGGCCACGGCGTCGGCGACCCACAGCAGCGGCTCCCAGCAGCTGTCCTGGTGCTCGTACACGAGGTCGTGGTGCCGGTGCGCCCCGAGGGTCCGCTGGAACAACTGGATGTCGGCGTCGTCGCGGACTTCACGGCTGTCGAGCACGAGCCTGCCCACGCCGAAGTCGACCAGGTCCTCCACCAGTTGGACGAGACACCGCCTGCGCGCCACTTCCTCGCCGCGCACACACGAGGCCACATAGATCTGCACGGCGGCGCCCGAGCCGACGAGCCGCGACACGATCTCCTTCCGCCGTGTCTTGTCCTCCTTCTTGAAGTGCAGCTCGCGCTGCCCGGGTTTGCGCATTCCTTTGAGCAGTTTGCGTAGTGGGCTCAGGTCGCGGGGGCCCACCAGGGCCGCCGCGATGAAGTAGTTGTCGCCGCGACGAGACTCGTCGGCGAAGGCGTGCAAGGTCACCTTGGTCGAATCGGCGAACACCGGCCGGGACTGGATCACTAGAACGGGTGTTCGCCTTGTGCGGAATCGTCGCAGGCCAGGGCAATTGTCCGGCAGAGTGGGGACATGCGGATTCTGGTGCTGGGCGGTACGCGGTTCCTCGGGTACACGGTCGCCGGTGAGGCGGTGCGGCGGGGGCACGAGGTGGTGTGCGCCGCTCGGGGGGCGGCGGGGGAGGTGCCGGTTGGGGCTCGGTTGGTGAAGGTCGACCGCGACCGGGAGGACGGGTTGGCGGGGCTGGTGGGGGAGCGGTTCGACGCGGTGGTGGACGTGGCGACGATCTCCTACGAGTGGGTTCGGCGGGCTTTGGACGCGTTCGGTGAGCAGGTGGGGCACTGGACGTTCGTGTCGTCGATCAGTGCGTACGCCGATCCGGGGCGGCCGCCGGGTGGGGTGGGGGATCCGTTGTTGCCGCCGAAGGCGGTGCACGGGACTCGGGAGGCGATGCGGGAGGACCCCGACCTGTACGGGTCGGTCAAGGTCGCCAGCGAGCAGGCGGTGACGGCCGCGGTCGGGCCGAAGGCCCTGGTCGTGCGGGCCGGGTTGATCACCGGGCCCGGTGACGAGTTCGACCGGTTCGGCTACTGGCCGCAGCGGCTGGTGCGCGGCGGCCGGGTGCTGGTCCCCGATGTCGACCACCAGGTCCAGTACGTCGACGTGCGCGATCTGGCCGCGTGGATCGTCGACGCCGCCGAGCAGGGGACCACGGGGATCTTCGACGGCGTCGGGCCGTCGCTGCCGCTGCTGGACCTGCTGGCCTCGATCGCCGACACCCTGGGCGCCGACGTCGAGTTCGTGAAGGTCGCTCCGCAGGAGCTCCTCGACCGCGGTGTCCAGCCGTGGGCCGGGCCGCGGTCTCTGCCGCTGTGGCTGCCCGAGAGCCACAGCTACATGGCGGCGCGGGACGCCACGCCCGCGTTGGATGCGGGACTGACGCCGCGTTCGCTGGCCGACGCCGTGGCGGGGGCCCTCGACCACGAGCGCACCCTCGGCATCGACCGCGAGCGCAAGGCGGGCTTGACCCCGGACGAGGAAGCGGAGTTGCTCGCTCACCCGTAGGCGGGGTCTATAGGTACCGAACAGGTGCTGGCGCTCAAGCTGGTCTGACCTATAGGCCGATGACGATGCCGGGTTTGTCTGGTCATCGGTCCGAGGGAGAGCCATGCTCCGCGGAAAGCCTGTGCGCGTCTTGGTCGTGGTGCTCCTCGCGCTCGTGGCGGTCCCGGGGCTCGTTGGTCCGGCTGAGGCTGCCCCACCTCGGTGCGGCAACCCGGGGACACCCTCGGTGGTCGCGCTGCACAGCGGCCACTTCTATGTCGACACCAACGCACAGCTGCTGTCGGGGTACGCGGGTTACCGCGTTGGGTCGTTGACGATGCGTAAGGGGCTGTGGCTTGACGTCAGCGGTTTCACCGGTGGGGTTGTTGCGCCTGCCGCGGGTCAGCCCGCTGCGGTTCCGCTGCCTGACCTAACAGAAGCCGGGGTGGTGCGGTACCTGATGCTGAGTGCGTCGACCACGACCACGGTCCCGCAGTCCCACACGGTCACCGTCTACACCGGCCCGCCTGGTGTGGGCGTTGTGGTCTGCAAGCGCACCTTCACCTACGCCGATGTCGTGGACACGATCAAGCTGGTGGCCAACAAGGTCGACAACGTCACCTCGACGGCGTCCGGGCAGGCCCAGCTAGGCGATGTGGTGACGTTGACCGTCAATGGCCACACCGGCACTCTGGGCGCCGGGCCGCCCAACAACCCTGGCGTGTTGTCTTACACCCCTAGCGCGCTGTCGACATTTCCCGCTGCCGCGTGGCGGTTGGAGCGCACGGAGCTCGTGGTCTCCCCTGACGGCGTGGGTCCGGCGGTGACCTACGTGGACGGTTTGGCGCTCACCGGTGCGACTGGCCCGAACCGGCCCTTCACCGCGCGATACACCTACCGAGCGATCGGCACGACCTCGGTATCGACGCCAGTGCGGCCGATCCAGTACATCGCGAACGGCACCCAGGTGAAGCACACGAACGTGGGGGCTTCATCGGCCGGTTCGCTCCCGGCGGTGTCGGCGACAGCCCCGGTGACGGTCGTGGCGAAGGTGACCTCACCAGCGGACGGTGTTCTGCCCGATACCGGTGGCACCGCGGACTATTCGGTCCGCCTGGTCAACTCCAGCGCAACCGCTCGGACGGTCGACACGGTGTCGGACGTTCTTCCGGCAGGCGCTCTCTACTCCTCCGGCACCCTCGCACTCGACGGGCGGCCGATACTCGACCCCACGGTGAACAGCGGCGTGTTGACCGTCGTCGGGCCCATTACGGTGCCTGCGGCCGGGTCGACGGAACTCACGTACTCGGCGCAGTTCGGCGCTACACCCGGGCCGCACATCAACTCGGCAACGGCCCGGTTCGGGCAGGCGACCCTCGACACGACTGCCGACGTAACGGATTCCGCGCCCGCGAGCACCACAGTCACCGTGCTCGGTCCGCTCAACCTGGTAGACGACGCAGCACCGACGGGCACCTCTATAGGCGTCTCGGTGCTGAGCAATGACTCCACGCCGTCCGGCCTGCCGCTGAAGGTCACTTCACTCAGCGCACCTACCAGGGGCAACACGATTCTCGGCGCGGACGGCTCGGTCACCTACATGCCGTCATCCGGTACTTCAGGCACGGACAGCTTCACCTACACGGCCACCGACGGCTACACGTCTGACAGCGCAACAGTAGTGCTCACGGTGACGCCTGTGTTGGTCCAAGACGTGTACAGCACAGGAGAGAACACCACGCTCGTCGCAAGCTCGGTGCTACCCAACGATGCTTGCGGCGGCTGCACAGCCAGCACCACCCTCACGAGCCCACCCGCGACCGGATCAGCCTCTATGGCAGCCGACGGCACCTTCACCTACACCCCCGCGAGCAACACAACGGGTCCAGTCACCTTTACCTACAGCGCGACGGACAACGCAGGTAGCAGCAGCGACGGGCTCGTCACCATCTACGTCGGCGACCTGGCACCGGACTTCGCAACGACCTCTTACGGTGATCCGGTCGTAGTGCCAGTGAAAAACAACGACGCTGGCTGTGCGGGTGGCTGCGAGCCGCAGGCCGACACAGACGGCAGCCGGGGGACTGTGGCGTACACCGGCAGCAGCCCGGTGACCGTCACCTACACACCCACGGCAGGCCTATGGGGGCTCGACAGCTTCACCTACGGAACTACGACAGGCAGCACTTCCACTCCGGTCACGGTCATGGTCGAGCCGCCCACAACCGTTCTCCAAACCACCTACGGCGTAACGGCCACAGCGCAACTCCCGGCCGATGGAGCTTGCAGCGGGTGCGTGTACTCGATGGATTCTCCCGCCACTCACGGCGCGGTCACGGTAGACGCAGCGACCGGTACATCGACCTACACACCGGAAGCGGGCTTCGTAGGCGTCGATGCCTACACCTACGTGGCCGAGGATCCCGTTAGTGGCCTCCGAGTTCTTGGACTCGTCGACACCACCGTTGGGCCATTGGCCGTCGACGACGCGGTGGATGTCCTCCTGGGCGGCACCGCCAATGGAGATGTGTCCACCAACGACTCCTGCCCGTCGACGTGCACCCTGACCAAACTGACCGACCCCGCCTCCGGCACCGTGCTCTTCAACAACGACGGCACTTACGCCTACACGCCTGGGTCGGCCATTGGCCAGTTCACCTTCACCTACCGCGCCACCAGCTCGGTTTCCGGGGCCACAAGCGACGACGCAACAGTGACGGTGACTGTGCGAGGGGCGGTCGATGACACCGACAACACAGTCCCGAACACGCCTATAGACATCGCGGTGCGCGGGAACGACCCTTGTGCAGCCTGCACGCTGTCTGTCGGCAACCCAAGCGCCGGGACCACCGCGATCGTCGGCCAGCTCGTCCGGTACACACCGGCACCAGGCTTCTCAGGGCCAGCGACCTTCCCCTACACACTCACCTTGGGAGCAGCGACCACCACAGCGACCGTGACGGTCAACGTCACCCCGCTCGCCGTCGCCGACACTGCTATCGCGGTCGTCGGTAAGACCGTCGACTTGCAGCCATTGGCCAACGACCTCTGCGCCAACTGCGCCATCACCTCGCTGGGCACACCCACCTCGGGTTCACTGCAGCAGGACGGCGGCGTAGTCAGGTTCACCCCCGCCAGCGCCGGTACAGCAACGTTCACCTACGACGCGGTCGACGGAACGGGCAACCCCTTCACCGGCACCGCCACGGTGACCGTCGTGGACGCGCCGGTCCTGGCTTCAGACACGATCACCGTCGCATCCGGTCAACTCGGCTCGGTCTCGGTCCTGGCCAACGACTCCTGCGCGGGCTGCGCGGCGACCGTGGCGATCGACCCGCTGAACGGCTCGATCACGATGGGCGTGTCGGGCCAGATCGGGTACACAACCGCGCCGGGGTTCAGCGGGCTCGATTCCTTCACCTACACCGCCACGGACCCGGGTACCGGGGCGCACGCGAACGAGACGGTCGCGGTGACCGTGTCCCCGGTCGCCCGCGACGACACGGCGGCCACACCGGTCGAGGTGCCGATCAGCGTCGACGTGCTGGCCAACGACGCCTGCAAGGCCTGCACGCTCGCCGTGGGCACGACCACCGGTGACGTGGTCGCGAACGTCGTCTCCGGGCAGGTGGAGGTCACGCCGAACACGCAGTGGACCGGCACAGCGACCGTCGAGTACACCGCGACCGACCCCGCGACGGCGCTCACCACCACAGCGACGCTGACGCTCGAGGTCAGCAACGCCCTGCCGGACGCGATCACCGTCGCGGCGGGCGCGGGCGTCACCGGGCTGGACGTCCTCGCCAACGACCTGTGCCCGACCTGCGCCATCACCACCGTCACCACGGCCACCCACGGCACCGCGGTCAACGAGGGCAGCACCGTCGGCTGGACCCCGCCCGCCACCTTCGCCGGGCTGGCCGCCTTCGGCTACACGGCCGACGACGGGTCGCAGACGGTGTCCTCGACCGTGCGGATCCTGGTGACCCCGGCGCCGCTGCCGGTCAGCACCACCGCCGACCAGGACGTCGCCGTCCAACCCCCGGCCACCGGTTCGTGCCCCGGCTGCGAGCTGCGCATCCGCACGTCCGCGGACGAGGGCGACATCGACTACGACGGCAGCGGGTTCCGGTACACGCCGCCGCCCGGTTACACCGGCCCGGACAGCTTCACCTACCGGCTCACCGACCCCGTGTCGCAGTTGTGGGTGGAGGCCAACGTGGTGATCACGGTCGCGGCGGCACCGGCGAACCCCGCGTTGAGCATCGCGGCGACCCCACCGACCCCGGGCAGCCAACCGCACACCGGCGATGTCCTGCCATGGGCCTGGACAGTCACGAACACCGGCGACGTCCCCCTCACAGCGGTCACCCCAACCGGTGCCAGCTGCCCGGCAACGACACTCGCAGTGGGTGCGAACACGGTCTGCACGACCAGTCACACCCTCACCCAAGGCGAGATCGACGCCGGTCAACTGATCAAGCGCATCGACGTCACCGCGAGCAGCTCAGGAGGCGCGGCCTCAGGGTTCGACGAGACCACCGTGACGCTCGCACGAGTACCCGGCCTGACCGTCGACGCCGCGGCCGTACTCGGCACCGGCGTCATCACGGTGACCTACACCGTCGCGAACACCGGCAACACCACGCTGTCCGCGCTCGGGGTGACGCTCACCGACAGCTCCGTCCTGAGCTGCACGGCCACCTCGGTCCTCCCAGGCGGACAGGTGCCCTGCACCGGCACGCACACCGTCACCCCGACCGACGTCCAGGCGGGGTCGTGGTCCAGCAACGGAACGGGGACCGCCACCGCGCCCGGCACGGCACTCCCCCTGACCGCCACCGACTCCACGACCACCCCGTTGTCGTCACCGCCGGACACGACCGTCAGCGGCCGGGTGTGGTTCGACCGCAACCTCGACGGCCAGTTCCAGGCCGGGGAGTGGCCGCTACCCGGCGTCCAAGTGGCCCTCGACGGCGGCTCGACCCGGTCGACCGTTTCCGCCACTTCGGGACCCGACGGCCAGTACACGTTCGACGACGTCGAGGCCGGCTCGTACACGATCGCCGCGGTGTTCCCCGACGGCGGTTTCACCTACACCTCGGACTTCGACGGCGCCGCGGACTGGTCCGCCATCGTGATAGCCAACGGCACCCCGGTCACGGCGGTCGACTTCGCGGGCACGGGCCAGGGCACCATCACGGGGACCGCCTTCACCCGCGCGACCCGGGCACCCGTACGCGAGGCGCCAGTCGTCTGCGTGTGGTCAGGCCTCGACCACACCCTCCACACCCCCGACGACGTCACCATGTCGTCCACCGGGGACGCGGCAGGCGCGTTCACGCTCGACCAACTCCCCTTCGGCACCTTCTCGTGCGATGCCCTCGACCCTGTGAGCGGGGTGCGCTCCGCGGCGGTGCTGGTCACCGTGCAGTCGACAGCGCCGGTGGGCATCGAACTGCTGGTGGGCGGGGAACCGGTTCAGGTCGCCCCGGCCCCCACTGTGCCGACGCCGGTGGAAGAACCGCTCGCCGACACCGGGCCGTGGTCACCCCAGATGGTGCGGCTCGGCCTCGCACTCGTGGTCGTGGGCTCGTTCGCGGTCGCTCGCGGGAGGTCAGACAGCCGATAGCGCCGTGGTGCGCGATATGTCAGAGCGGTCGCGCGAACGCCATGTCGACAGCGTCGAGGTAGGGCGCGCGGTGGCTCGGTCGCGACAGGTCCGCCGCGTCGGTGGCCAGGCGGGAGGTCAGGCAGTCGATAGGGCGGTGCTGGCGCGGTAGGTCATGGCGGTCGCGCCGTTGTCGAGGGCCATGTCGACGGCGTCGAGGTAGGCGGCACGGTGAGCAAGCGCAGCGCGCCCATGCGCCGGGTGGTGCGGCTGGGTCTCGCGCTCGTGAGTCGTGGAGTCGCTGGCGATCTCTCGCGGGAGGCGGCGCGCTGGGCCAGCCACGACAGGTCAGCCGCGTCGATGGCTAGGCAGAGCGTGCCCGAGGTGGTGCCGGCTCGCCCTGCGCTCGTGGGAGGTCAGGCAGTCGATAGGGCGGTGCTGGCGCGGTAGGTCAAGGCGGTCGCGCCGTTGTCGAGGGCCATGTCGACGGCGTCGAGGTAGGCGGCGTGGTGGGCTGGTCGCGCGAGGTCAGCTGCGTCGATGGCTAGGCGGAGGGTGCCGGAGCGCCGGGTGGTGCGGCTCGCGGCGAGGACCAGGGCGAAGCACCGCCAGGTCTCGGCCCGCTCGTGGCTGCTGAGGGTCTGCACCCGCGACCGCGACGCGGTTCCTGTTCGTAGGTCGTGGATGGCCGCTAGGTCGGCGCACAGGGTGAAGTCCTTGCGCCGCAGGGCGACGAGCGTGCCGCGGGATGCCTGCCACCGGGGCGGGGCGAAGCCGGTGGTGTGCAGGCCGGCCCGCTCCATGGCGGACATGGCCGCGGTCAGCCGCAGGCCCGCCTCGTGCGCGGGCAGCGCGGCGAACTCCGGTCTGCGCATCGACACGGTCCGCCCGCGGGGTTCCCGGGAGTGGTCGAAGCCGTGCAGCAGGATGTCGTCGCCCGCGGCGCGGCGGGTTCGGGCCCAGTCCACGGCCGCACCGGCGAGTCGGGGGGCTACCAACAGGGACAGCGGCACACCGCGCCTGCCCAGGTGCTCGGCGAGATCGGCGCAGTGGTGCAGGGTCCGGGTGTCGATCCCGGACAGCGAGACCAGCAGTCGAGCCGTCACCCCACCAGCACAGCGCCACCGGATGACTACCAGGTGTCGCCGGTGGTCCCTCAGCCGATCCAGTCGGCGAACTTCCGGCCGGTGACCTGCTCGTATGCCTGCACGTACCGGTCGCGGGTGGCCTCGACGATCTCGGTCGGCAGGGGTGGCGGCGGGGTGTTCGAGGCCCGGTCCCAGCCCGACTCCGGCGACGTGAGCCAGTCGCGGACGAACTGCTTGTCGTAAGAGGGCTGCGGCTTGCCGGGCGCGTATGTCTCCAGCGGCCAGTACCGCGAAGAGTCCGGCGTGAGGACCTCGTCGCCTAGGACGACCTGGCCGTCCAAGAGGCCGAACTCGAACTTGGTGTCGGCGAGGATGACCCCCCGCTCAGCGGCGTAAGAGGCAGCGCGCTCGTACACCGCGAGAGTCAGGTCCCGCACTACCTCGCTGTGCTCGACCCCGATGACCTCGGCCATCTCTTCGAAGGTGACGTTCTCGTCGTGCTCGCCGATCGGCGCCTTGGTGGCCGGGGTGTAGATCGGCCGGGGCAGCTTGGAGCCCTCGACCAGGCCCGGGGGCAGCTCGATCCCGCAGACCGAGCCGCTGCGGTCGTAGTCCTTGGTGCCCGATCCGGCCAGGTAACCGCGGGCGACGGCCTCCACGGCCAGCATCTCCAGCCTGCGCACCACCAGCGCCCGGCCGCGCACCTCGGCCGGGATCCGCTCGTCGTCCCAGGCCACCAGGTGGTTGGGCACGATGTCGCCGACCAGGTCGAACCAGAACACGCTCATCGCGGTGAGGATGCGGCCCTTGTCCGGGATGGGGGACTCGAGGACGAAGTCGTACGCCGAGATCCGGTCCGAGGCGACCAGCAGCAGGTGGTCGTCGTCGATGGCGTGCAGCTCGCGGACCTTGCCTGCCGCGATCTTCGGGTAATCCTCAAGGGTGGCCACGTTTGTGCAGCCTAAGGCCCGTGTCCGACACTGCTGGGGTGGGGTACGACTGGGTCAGCTTCACCACCGACTACGGCCGGGCGGACGGCTTCGCCGCGGTCTGCGAGGGCGTCGTCGCCCGCACCGCGCCGCACGCGCGTGTCCTGCACATCAGCCACGAAATCCCCCGCCAGGACGTCCGCTCCGGCGCGGCGCTGCTGGCCGGATCGGTGCCGTACCTGCCGCGCGCGGTGCACCTTGCCGTCGTCGACCCCGGGGTGGGGACCAGCAGGCGGCCGATCGCGATCGTGTCACCCGAAGGGGTACTCATCGGGCCGGACAACGGCCTGCTCCCCCCGGCCGCCGAGGTGCTGGGCGGGGCCATCGCGGCCTACGAGATCACCGAGTTCCACCTGGAACCCGTGTCGGCCACCTTCCACGGCCGGGACGTCTTCGCCCCCGCCGCCGCTCAGGTCGCCACCGGGGTCACCCCCAACGAGCTCGGACCGGCCGTCGACCTGGAAACCCTGGTGCGCCTGCCGGAACCCGTCACGCACACCGAGCCGGGCCGGGTCACCACCGAGGTCCTGGGGTCCGACACCTTCGGCAACGTGCGACTGGCCGCCAAAGACCTGGTCGCCGACCCGGGCACGGTGGTCCATGCCCAGGTCGGCGACCGGTCGTTGGAAGCGGTCGTCGGGCGCACGTTCGCCGACGCCCGCTGGGGCGACGCCGTCGTGCTGCTCGACTCGGCTGGCCAGGTCGCGATCGCGGTCAACGGGGGTTCCGCCGCCGAGATCCTGTTGCCGCGACCCGGTGACCGGGCGGTGCTGTTGCTGGCAGCCGCTCCAGCACCGCCCGCCTCGGCCTAGAAGGAGACCTTCCAGGAGTTGATGTAGCCGGTGTCGTAGTTGGCGGTGTCGCGGACCGAGAGCTTCCAGCCGCCGTTGGCGACCTCGCTGGAGAGGTCCACGGTGAACTGGGTGCTCAGGTTCGCCGAACCGTCACCCGGGTTGGCCCGGCGCAGGCTGTAGCTGGTGCCGTCCGGCGCGATCAGGCTGATCTCCAGGTCGCCGACGTAGGTGTGCACGATGTTGACGTCGATCTTGGTCGCGGCAGGCGCGTTGCCGGTGCGGCCGTCGATGGTGACCGTCGAGGTGGCGGCGGCACCGTTGTCGGCGATCTGCACGTCGTCGGTGTTCTCCCACGGGCCGTTGGGCTGCGGGGGAGTCCCGCCCTGCACCGCGGCGAGCGCGTCGACGCGGCCCTCGCCGTAGAAGGTGTTCTTGGCGGTGGTGCCCTTGCAGCGGCTGTCGCTGCCGCAGGACAGGTCGTCGGCCTGCTCGGCGATCTTGGCCTTGATCTGGTCGACCGTCGCGCTGGGGGTGACGCTCTTGATCAGCGCGGCGACACCGGCCACGTGCGGGGTGGCCATCGAGGTACCCGACATCTGGCCGTAGTTGCCGCCGGGCATGGTCGAGTACACGTTGTCGCCGGGGGCGGCCACGTTGACCTTGTTGGCGAAGTTGGAGAACGAGGACTTGGCGTTGCTGCTGGTGATCGAGCCGACGGTCAGCGAGGACTCGAGCTCACCCGGGACGATCTTGCAGGACGCGGTGACCGGGCGGCTCGACGGCGTGGAGTCGTCCGGGCTCAGCGTGTCGGTCGACTTGTTGTCCAGGTCGGTGTTCTCGTTGCCCGCGGCCACGACGTTGAGCACGCCCTTGCCGGTGGCGTAGTCGGCCGCGCGCTTGACGGCCTCCATGATCGCGGCCTGGTCGACGTTGTTGGGGCAGTTGGCCCACCACGGGTCGGTCCAGTAGCTGTTGTTGGTCACCGCGAAGCCGTTGTCACCCGCGTACATGAAGCCGCAGACCACGTTCTCCGGGAAGAACAGCTGGGTGCTCGGCTCGGCCACGCGGATCGAGGCGATCTTCACGCTGGGCGCGACGCCGACCATGCCCTTGCCGTTCTTGGCCGCGGCGATGGTGCCAGCGACGTGCGTGCCGTGGTCGCCGACCGGGCGCCACGCACCGGTGCGGGCGTCGACCTTGCCGTAGGCGCAGGACACCGACTTCGAGGCCTCGAAGTTCGCCTTGAGGTCGTAGTGCTGGTCGTCGACGCCGGTGTCGATGACGCCAACGAGCACGTTGGAGCTGCCGGTGGTCACCTCCCACGCCTTGTCGGCGCCGATCTGGGTCATGTCGACCCGGCTGGTCTCGTTGGCCGTCGGCGTGGTCTGCGACGGCGAGGTGGGGATCGCCGGGTTGGACGAGGCGGCGGGCACGTCGGAGGTGCGGGAGGCACCGACCTGCTGCACACCGGACACCGAGCGCATCTTCGAGGCGAAGTCGGCGGCCGTCGAGTGCGCCACGATGACGCCGATCGCGTCGTAGGAGGCGTAGACGGTGCCGCCGTTGCTGCTCACCGCGGACTTGGCGCCGCTGGTGTTGTTCGGGGCGGTGATCACCAAGTACGAGCGCAGACCGGCCGCGGCGGCCACGGACTTGCCGGTACCCGGCTTGCCGGGGCCCGCGGCGGCGACACCCGCCATGGGGGTGAGCGCGGCGACGCTGAGCGCGGCGACGAGCGCCGTCCGCTTCAGCCCGGCGCGGGAACGCAGGAACACGATGTCCTCCGGGGGTGTTTCAGGGGGCAGGGATCCCTTTCCGCGCCATGATGACCAAAAACACCCAGCAGCAGAATCCTTGGCGAAAAGTGGGTTCAAATGGCCCAGAGAAATCGTAAAAGACTGAAGGCCGTCCCGGGATAAACAGGACGGCCTTCAGGGTATTACCAGGTAGTTCCTTTTGCCTAGAAGGTCAGCTTCCAGGAATTCAGGTAACCGACGTCGGAGCGGTAGAGGTCCTGCACCTTGAGGTTCCAGGTGCCGTTCGCGACCTCCGTCGAGGCGTTCACCGTGTAGGTGGCCACGATGTTGTCGGCCGAGTCGTTGGTGGAGGCGCCCTTCAAGCGGTAGGTGGAACCGTCCGGGGCGACCAGGTCGACCACGACGTCACCCCGGTAGGTGTGCACCACGTTCACGTCCACCTTGAGCGTGGCGGGGGCGTTGCCGGGGATGCCGGTGACCGTGATCGGGCTGCTGACCGCGGCGCCCGCGTCCGGGATCTGCACGTCGGTCGGGTTCTCGAAGGTGGTGCCGGGGGTGGTGCCGCCGACGGCGTCCTTGGCGTCGACCCGGCCCTCGCCGTAGAAGTTGTTCTTGGCGGTGGTGCCGGCGCAGCGGCTGTCGGAGCAGGCGAGGTCGTCGGCCTCGGCGGCGAGCCTGGCGCGGACCTGGGCCGGGGTCAGCGACGGGTTGACGCTGAGCATGAGCGCGGCGACGCCCGCGACGTGCGGGGTGGCCATCGAGGTGCCGGAGGAGTTGCCGTAGGTGCCGCCGGGCAGCGTGGAGTACACGTTGTCGCCCGGGGCGGTCACGGCGATCTTGTCGGTGCCGAAGTTGGAGAACGACGACTTGACGTTGGAGGAGTTGATCGACGACACGGTGACCATGCCGGGCAGCTCGTTCGGCACGGCGAGGCAGGCGGTGGTGACCGGCCTGCTCGCGGGCGTCGAGTCGTTGGGGCTGGAGGTGTCGGTGGTCTTGTTCGCCAGGTTGATGTTCTCGTTGCCCGCGGCGACGACGTTGAGCACGCCCTTGCCCTCGGCGTAGGCGGTCGCCCGCTTCACGCCCTCCAGGATCGCGGCCTGGTCGACGTTGTTGGGGCAGTTGAACAGCCACGGGTCGGTGTAGTAGCTGTTGTTGGTGATCTTGAAGCCCTGGTCGCCGGAGAACACGAAGGCGCAAATGGTGTTCTCGGCGAAGAACAGGCCGCTCGGGGTCTCCGCGATGCGGACCGAAGCGATCTTCACGCTCGGCGCGACACCGACCATTCCCTTGCCGTTCTTGGCCGCGGCGATGGTGCCCGCCACGTGGGTGCCGTGCGTGCCTTCAGGCCGCCACGAGCCGACTCGGGTGTCGAGCTTGCCGTAGGCGCACGAAGCCGACTTCGAGGCGTCGAAGTTCGCCTTGAGGTCGTAGTGCTGGTCGTCGACACCGGTGTCCAGGACGCCGACGGTGACCGACGGCGAGCCGGTGGTGATCGCCCACGCCTGGTCGGCCTTGATCTGGGTCATGTCGACCCGGCTCGTCTCGGCGGCGGTCGGCGTGGTCTGGGTGGGCGACGCGGGGATCGGCGGGTTGCTGACCTGGGCGGGCAGGTCGCTGGTCCTGGTCGCGCCGACCTGCTGGACGCCGCTGACCGCGCGCATCTTGGTGGCGAAGTCGGTGGCCGTGGAGTGCGCGACGACGACGCCGATCACGTCGTAGGAGGCGTAGACGGTACCGCCGTTGGTGGCGACGGCCGACTTGGCGCCCGCGGTGTTGTTCGGCGCGGTGATCACGAGGTACGAGCGCAGACCGGCCTGAGCGGTCGCTGGCGTGGCGGGGGCGGCGGTGGCCGGGGCGGTCAACCCGACCACGGCACAGGCCCCGACCGCGGCGGTGATGACCGCCCGGCGGAGCTGGGAACGCAGGAACACGGCTGTCCTCCAGGGTGAAGGCCCCGGCCGCTGTGACCGGGGTGCAGGGTGAGCCCTTCACCCACACAGGAGGAGATTGTCATGCGAACGGGACGTTCTACCGCAAAAAATACACGGATGAGCGCTAATTGACCTCGATCGTGGTACCGACCGGCGGGACCTCGAACCGGGCACCCTCGGGCCCCAGCGAGCGGAAGCGGTAGTGCGCGATGTCGATGCCCTTCTGGCTGGCGGTCTGCTCGTGGATCGGCAGGGCGACCTTCGGGTTGACGGCGCGGTAGAAGTCGACCGCCTCGCCGAGCCGGAGCCAGGGGGCGTCGAGGGGCAGGCCGAGGATGGCGATGTCCTGCTCGGGGACGTGCAGGGAGTCGCCGGGGTGGTAGAAGGCGCCGTCGTCGACCACGTAACCGAGGTTGGGCGGGACCTCTATGTCGGCGTGGATAAGAGCGTGCACACCACCGACTGCGGTGACCTTGGCGCCAGCGAGCTCGATGACGTCGCCGACGTTGGCTACGCGCGCGGGGAGGCCGAGCTTCTCGACCTCCGCGGTGGTGCCGGGGTCGATGACGAGTTCCGCGTGCTGGTTCGCAGCCATGAGAGAGGGCAGCCGCACGGGGTCGATGTGGTCGAGGTGCTGGTGGGTGATGAGGACGCCGTCGAGGTCGCGCAGGTCCTCGAAGTCGAGCGACCAGACGCCCGGGTCGATGAGCAGGCGGGCGGAACCGGTCTCCAGCAGCACGCACGCGTGCCCGAGGTGTGTCACCTTCACGTCGGCAGGGTATCGCCAGGACGCCCTACCGGCGGGTAGCTTCGCGGTCATGACGTTCGAGTCGCGCAACCCGGCCACCGACGAGGTCGTCGGCACGTACCCGGTGCATTCAGCCACCGAAGTGGCCTCGGCGGTCGCCGGTGCCCGAGCGGCCGCGGCGTGGTGGGCCGGGCTGGGGTTCGCCGGTCGAGCGGAGCGATTGAACCGGTGGAAAGTGGCGTTGACCAGACGATCGGCCGAGTTGGCCGAGGTCGTGCGCGCCGAGACGGGCAAGCCGCGCGCGGACGCGATGCTGGAGATCGTCCTGGCCATCGACCACACGGCGTGGGCGGCACGCAACGCGCCACGGGTGCTCGGCCGCAAGCGCCGGTCACCGGGGCTGCTGATGGCGAACCAGGCAGCCACCGTCGAGTACCACCCGCTGGGCGTGGTCGGCGTGATCGGGCCGTGGAACTACCCGGTGTTCACGCCGATGGGGTCGATCGCGTACGCCCTGGCCGCGGGGAACGCGGTGGTGTTCAAGCCGAGCGAGTACACGCCGGGGGTGGGGCGGTGGCTGGTGGACTCGTTCGCCTCGGTCGTGCCGGAACAGCCGGTGCTCCAGTTGCTGACCGGGTTCGGGGAGACCGGGGCCGCGCTGTGCCGGTCCGGAGTGGACAAGATCGCGTTCACCGGGTCGCCCGGCACCGGCAAGAAGATCATGGCGACCTGCGCGGAAACGCTGACCCCGGTGCTGATCGAGGCGGGCGGGAAGGACGCGCTGCTGGTCGACGCGGACGCCGACATCGCTGCTGCTGCGGACGCCGCAGTGTGGGGCGGAATCTCCAACGCCGGGCAGACGTGCGTAGGCATCGAGCGGGTCTATGTGCACACGCAGGTCTATGACGAGTTCGTAGCTGCTGTGGTGACGAAAGCTCGTAGTGTCGAGGTGGGATCACAGATCGGGCCGATCACCATGCCCGCGCAGGTGGACATCATCCGCGGCCACATCGCCGACGCCCTGTCCCGAGGGGGCCGAGCGCTGGTAGGCGGCGAAGGGTCGGGCCGGTTCGTAGAGCCAACTGTCCTAGTGGACGTACCCGACGATTCCACCGCGATACGCGAAGAGACGTTCGGACCGACTCTTACGGTCACTCGAGTCGAGTCGATGGACGAGGCCATCGCTAAGGCCAACGACACCCGCTATGGCCTCGGTGGCGCTGTCTTCTCTCGTGCCAACGGAACCGCGCTAGCCCGCCGCCTGCGCTCCGGCATGGTGTCGATCAACTCGGTCATCAGCTTCGCGGGCATCCCCTCCCTGCCCTTCGGCGGCGTAGGCGACTCGGGCTTCGGCCGGATCCACGGGCCAGAGGGTCTTCGTGAGTTCGCCCGCCCTCAAGCCGTGACCCGGCAGCGCTTCCGCGCGCCCCTGGTACTCACGACCTTCGCGCGGTCCAAGAAGGTCGATGACCGTGTCGCCAAGCTGATCAGCCTCCTACACGGACGCCGGTAACCAAATCGGCTCACAGTCCGTGATCATCCCAGTGGTAACGCGACGCCCGCACAGCCGATGCACAGGGGCGTATGTCGTACAGCCGCTGGGAGCACACCATGAACGTCCCTCCGAGAACCCAGGTGGCGGCCCGCCACTGGGGATTGCTCGCCGGAGCACTCTTACTGACTCTTACCGCCTGTGGCTCCCCGGCCGCTGCGCCGCCAACGGTCTCTAGTGCCGCTGAAAGCACTACGACCACCAGGAGCACCACTACTACGACGACAACCACTACGACCACTCCTGTGCCGACTACGACGACCACCGTGGTCCCGGTACCCGCACCGCCGCCCGTCGCTGCGCCGACTACCGCCGCCAAGAAGCCTGCGGTGACAACGACTACGAAGCCTCCGGCTCCTAAGCCCGCGGCCCCGAAGCCCACGACGACGGTGGCCAAGCCCGCGTCCAACTGCAACCCGAACTACTCGCCGTGCGTGCCTAACGCGAGCGATGTCGACTGCGCGGGCGGCTCGGGTAACGGTCCCGCTTACGTTAAGGGCCCCATCCGCGTCATCGGCTCCGACCCGTACGGGCTCGACAACGACGGTGACGGTATCGCCTGCGAGAAGTAGGGCCTCTTAGAGCCCGAACGCCCTCTCCACCAACCCATCGACGGCGGTGGGGTCACCTCTACCCTCCACCAGCTCCCGCACGGCCTGCACAAGCTCTTGCGCTGCGGCCGTTTCCGGGTACGGCAGGGGGAAGCGCTCCACGTACTGGGTGATCCACCGCCGCCGCCCCGAATAGAGCCGGTTCCCGCACACCTCGTCGTAGAACCGGAGACCCAACGCGGAGTTGGCCACCCCCAGCATGAGGTAGGCCAACCGCTCGTCCTCTATGTCCGCCAACGAGATCCAGTAGCAGTCACCGTTCACAACAGCACCCGAGCGGTCCAACGCGAACCGGCCCCGCTCACTGATGTCCGGGAACACGACCTTAGGCGTCGCCCACAACGCGGGCCGCTGCGGAACCCAGATCTCCCACCACTCCCGGCCAGCGTCTGTGACGTACTTGCGCCTCTTAAGCCGCTCGGCGTGCGACGCCAGGTACGCCGCTGCTCCGGGGTACGCGCCTAGGTCCACGGGCGTCCGCTTGTCCCTCTTAAGGTCATAGGGGTAGAGCACGCTCGTCTGCGGCTCAGCGATGTGCCATGCAGTGACGTTCTCGTGCGTCAATAGAGGCTGCAGCAGCTCCGGCTCAACCCCAGCCCACTCTGACCGGATGAACACCGCGTCGGCAGTCGTCTTGATCCCCACCCGGATCTTCCCGGCCTGCCCGAACGTCTTCCACGTGGCCGCCTCGACGCGCTCGAGCCACCCCCGCCCCCGCAACCGCCACGGCTCAGCCGAATCCGCGCGGTCGGCCAACTCCCCGACCCGCACCGCCACCGGCTTGCCGCCGTGCTCGACCACGCTGTCCTCATCACCCCGCACCGCCTCGAACAGCGTCGCCCCACTGGTGCACGCGGCCCCCTCGTCCCGGTACGCCGCCACGAACCGACACGGCCCACCCCCCGCCGTCGCGATCACCACCGCCGGGAGCACGGCCGCGCTGAACAACCGCGTGTCCCCCAGGTCGTAGATCTCCACCGGCCGCAACGCCCCCACCAGCGCGTCCCGCACATTGGCCCCCGCCTTGGTGCTCAGGAACCGGTTCGAACACACCATCCCCATCACACCCCCCGGCCGCAACAACCGCGGGAAGATCTTCACAAACGGGTGCGTGAGATCAATCCTCCCCGCAAGGTCGAACTCCTTCGCCAACCCCCGAGCCACCTCAGCCCCCAACTGCTGCGTCCGCACATAGGGGGGATTGGTCACGATCACATCAAACTCCCCGTCGGCCATCTCCCGAGCCGCCGAAATGAAGTCCCCCTCCCGCCAGGACCCCACCACCCCCCGCTCAGCGGCCCGCTTCCCAGCAACCCCCAACCCCACCCCATCAACGTCGTACCCGACCAACTCCACCTCAACCCCCACCCCCGCCAAAACCCCAGCGATGGCGAACAACAACTCCCCGTCCCCGCAAGCCGGATCCAGCACCCGCGCCGTGGTCACCCGCCCACCCAGGTGCCGAACCACCCCCTCAGCCAAAAACCCGGCCAACCCCCCAGGCGTGTAGTGCCGCCCGTACCGCTTGACCACCCCAGCCCGGTCCCGCCCCATCAACCACTCCCCACACCCGACTGTCGCCCAGATTGTGCACCGCAGGCACAGCTGTCCCGCAGTGGTGAACGGCACCCTGGTAAGCCGAGCGGGATCTCGACCTCGATCTTCACACTTTAGGATGTCACCCGATCGGTGGGATGACTCGCTGGGAGCGTCGCACCGCCAGGGGGACATATGACGCAGCGCTGCCTAGTGCGCCGAACCGCGGCACTTCTCGACGCGGCGGACCGAAACGGACTGCTCGGCGCCACGCTCGCCGCGGCGTACTCGGAACGCTATGGAAAGCCCCCGACCGCGAACGAGCGCGCTTCCTGGGAAGAGTGCATTCCGACGATCATCGGTCCGCTGCTGCAGGCAGGTCTTGGCGACATCGAGGTCCTGCTCGAACTCAAGCACCCGTTGTCCTCCAGTCGGATGGACATGGTGTTGGTCGGTTCCCGGCCCGGAAAACCGGAACAGCTCGCCGCCGTGGTGGTCGTGAACAAGCGGTGGCCCGAAGCCGAGGCCGTTCCCGATTCGAACATGGTTCGGCTGCCCACACTGCGGCACGTGCCCGACCAGGTGCACCCCAGCAACCAGGTCTGGTCGTACTGCCTCGCACTCACCAGCTACGTCTCGGTACTCGCCGAGGCGGACGTCTACGGCCTGGTCAACCTGCCTTCCGCGCCGACCGCCGACATCAAGGGCATCCTCGCCATGGATGACGAGCTGGACCGGGACGCGGTGAGCCGGGTCCGCGTGTTCCCCCAAGACGACCGAGCAGGTCTGCGGGGTTTCCTCACCGGGGTGCTGGCTACGGCGGAGGCCGCACGCCACGCCGACGAACTCATCCGCTCACCCCGGCGCCCGACCCGGCACCTGATGTCCGCCGTCGCCGAATGCGTGCGCGAACGCGCGGTCTTCCCGCTGCTGGACGAACAGCGCAAGGTGTGCGACGAGGTGCACCGCCTGGTGCGGGCCAGCATGAGCGGGAACCGCAAGAAGGTCATCATCGTCAAGGGCAGCGCGGGGACCGGCAAGAGCGTCATCGCCCTCGAACTCCTCGGCAGCCTGAACAGGCAGGGCGTCTCCGCTGTGCACGCGACGGGCAGCGATGCGTTCACCGGCACGCTGCGCGCCAACCTCGGGACCACGAAGAAGCGGGCGGCACTCGCCTTCACCTACTACTTCCACCACGCCCGCAGCGATCCCAACGACATCGACGTCCTCATCGCCGATGAAGCCCACCGGATCAGGGCGACGAGCAACTCGCGGTGGACCAAACGCACCATGCGGTCCACCGCACCGCAGATCGAGGAGCTCATCAACGTCGCCAGGGTGCCCGTGTTCCTGCTGGACGACAACCAGGTCATCTGCACCGGCGAGGTCGGTTCGATCGAGATGATCTCAGACGCGGCCGCGCGACTCGGCTGCGAGGTCGAGGTGTTCACCCTGGACCACCAGTTCCGCTGCGGCGGCAGCGACGAGTACCTCCGCTGGGTCGACCGGCTGTTCGGGATCACCGCGGGCGGGCCGCTCCCGTGGCGACCGCTGGAGGACTACACCCTCTACCTGGCCCCGGACCCGGCCGCGATGGAGCGGTACCTGCGCGACCGCACGACCGACGAGGAAACCGGCCGCATCACCGCGGGCTACTGCTGGAAGTGGAGCAAGGAGCTCGCGCCGAACGGTCGCCTCCACGACGACGTGACGATCGGGGGCTGGGCGCGCCCGTGGAACGCCAGGCAAGCGGTCGGCACCGACCGGTCCAGCCCGGACTACATCCCCCCGTCCACGCTGTGGGCGACCCACCGCAACGGGTTCGGTCAGGTCGGGTGCATCTACACCGCGCAGGGCTTCGAGTACGACCACTCCGGCGTGATCATCGGGCCGGACCTCATCGCGGGGAGCAACGGGTCCTTCCAGGTCAACCCCAAGGCCAACGTCGATTTCAAACTGCGCGGTGCGCCGGACAAGGGGCGGCTGATCCGCAACACCTACCGGGTCCTGGCTACCAGGGGGATCCAGTCCACGGTGCTCTACTCCACCGACCGGGCCACCAGGGAAATGCTCCACGAACTGGGCATCCCGCCGCTACCCGAGCACCGACTCGTCCACGCCAACACGGCTGTGCCGATCAGCGTGAGCGGCGAAGAAAGGGGCAGACCCCTCGCCGTAGCCCACCACACCCAGACCGTCAAACCGCGTCAACGCCCCGTCTAGGTCCGCGGTCAGGTCGGGGATCTTCGAGTTCCGACGGATCATCCCCTGGCCGTCGACCACGATGTACCCGCGCTCGAACAGCTCGTCGCAGCCCAACGTGCACGCGGGCATCGTGTTCGCCACCTGCAACCGCTCCCGGGAGGTCGCCTCGGCGCGCCGCTTGATGTGCGCCAAGCGCAGGAGCGGTACAGGGAACTCGCGGTGGCAGAGACTGCAGCGCAAGGTCTTGGCCTTCCCGAAGACCACCTTCCGGAGCATCTCCTGCTCGCGCCGAACACGGACAACGGTCTTCCGGTCCAAGTCCTCCATTCCGCTGAGGTCGTCCGGCTCGTCGTCAACGATCTCGTCGAGGCTGAAAACGTCCGGGGGTACCGGCGGGGGACCGAGCACGGGCAATCCACTGCGGAAGACCGCGTTCCGGATGACAGCGACCACCCCGGGATCGAGATCACCAGGCGCGAAGACCGGCAACTCCACGACCTCGCCCAGCGAAATCCGGTAGGGGTAGAGCGCATCGGGCCACAACTGTTCGCTCTCCTCCCGCAGCGGCGCCGTCACCCGTGCGAGGGTGATCCCTTCCAACCAGGCTTTCGTCCAGGCGGGATCGTCGCCCGGGGTTCGCGGCCATCCGGCTGGTTGCTCAGGTGCCCGCAACTCCTGTGCGAAGACGACGCGGCTGTCGGGCGCGGGATCTCGGAGTACGGCCATGGCGGCGTCCACGTCCGGACCGTGTGAGTCCTTCTTCCAGCCCCAGGTCAGGTTGCTCATGCCGATGTCGAAGTTCAGGCGCGCTGCTTTGCCGACGTACACGTAGACGTAGCTGGGCATGGCTCCTGCTTACCAGGTGCAGCTGAACATCGCGCCCAAGCCGCTGGACTCCTTCACACCAGTGCCGGGCCTTTGAACACTTCCCTGATGTGCCAATCCAGGTGGGCGTGTGCCGGAGAGGTTGTGCCTGGGCGGAGTTGGAGTTGGCGGCCGTGCAGGTCGTAGGTGGTTCTGCCTGCGGTGGTTCGGCTGGTGAAGCTGCTGGAGACGGTGATCCGCAGGTCGGTGTCCAGGCCGAGGGCGCCTCGGTCGAAGAGGCGGTGGTGCAGGGAGCAGAGGGCCAGGCCGTTGTCGGGGTCGTCCGGGCCGTCGAAGGTGAACCAGCGGATGTGGGCGGCGTCCAGGCCTACGGTGGCCGCGCCGAGTTGGCCGTCGAAGCCGCAGAAGGCGCATTGGCGGTCCCAGGCGAGCAGGATCGCCGCGGCCCAGGTTGGGCTCCGGCGGCGGGAAGCGGGTGGTGGGGCGGCCGCGAGGATCGTGTCGGGGTCGAGCCCGACCGCCAGCAGGACGTCCGGAGCGACACTGGGTGGGAACTCGGCGTCGACGAGTTGGCGGGCTGCCGCTGCCGCGATGTGGGGGTGGCGGAGGGCGTTCTCCAAGGGCCCGCTGAGTCGGCCCACCACCGAATTGGCCGTCAAGGGGCTGACGCGATCCATAGGCACGTCGTGGTCGAGGGTCCAGATCGCGTCCGACCGCAGGCGGGTGAACGGGTACGCAGCCCGTTGTTGGGGTGCCGCGGTGGAGGGTGGCCCGTAGTCGCGGATCAGGTCGGCCAACCGCTGCCAGTCTGCGGTCCAGGAGACGGCACTGGATCCGGTGGCGATCAGCTGGCCAAGTGCGAACAGCACCAGCAGCGGCTTGTGCGGTGAACGCCTGCCCGCGTGCCGGTGCTGCCGTAACGACGCGAGGAGCCGCACCACGTCCGCTTCGGACATCGTTCCGTTCGCCACGCAACCATCATGGCCGACCCTCGCGCCCGATGAACCGACACATGCGCCAGACGAAGGCGTCCACCGAACCCGCGTCCAGCACATCCGCCCGCCCGACCTCGATCGACCGGCTCTCCGGGACGCACCTCAGCTGCTCGGACGCGTTCGCCCAGTACAGGAGGTCCGTACCCGGGTCGTACACCACGCACACCACCGGCGCGTTGGCCTCGCGCCAGGACCGGCCGTGCTGCCGCACCTTCACCCGGTACCCCCGCGCGCTCCGGTACGACACCCCGCCCTTCACCTGCACCGCGATGGTGTACCCGGTCGGACGGCGCGCCTCGTTGAAGCTGACGTACAGGTCCTCCCCGAAGTCGTTGTGCCCATCGATCTTCTGCACGACGTGCCCGCACTCCTGGAACAACGCCGTGACCCGGTTGATCGCCCTATCCTCCAGGACCCTCCTGCGATCGATCTGGCCCATCAACAGCCCTGGCAGAGCTGATAACAGCCCACACGCTCTAGTTCGACAACGATTCTGATGTGGGCAGTCAGCTCTGAACAGGAGCCGGGGAGGATCAACATGACTACCAGCGAAACAGAGCGGGCTGATATTGAAAAGTTGATTGACGTAGGAGCATCGGCGTTGACTGGACAGCCTGACTAGTGGTTGTCGTTGCGTCGAGCCAGGTCGAAGAGGTGGCGGTGCATCTCGTCCAGTCGGGCGAGGATCTCGTTGAGCCGGGTCTCCACCACGTTGAGTTGCGACCGAACCGGGTCCTCTTCGGTGGCCACCTCCCCCAACTCCAGTGGCCTCCGCCCCTGTAGCACAGCACTCAAGTGCTCGGGGTGCAACTCCATAGCCACCGACAACGCCTCAAGCGTTCGAGAACTACGACGGCGCACCACCGTTTGGTACTGCAGTTCTCGGATGATCGCTTGTGACACCTGCGATCGCAGGGCCAACTCCCGCTGCCGCCAGCCGAGCTCGGCCAGCCGCGCGGTGATGACCCGCGCGACCGCCGCCCAGTCCTCCGCCACCTACTCCTCCGCGCCTCGCCGTGCCGCCGATATTAGCCGCAAAATCGGCTATCTTTAGCACCACTTCGGCGTGTCAAGCTGCTGGCGGGAAAAAAGCTGGTATCGGCGTGACCGAAAGCCGAAATTTCAAAAGGATCTATTCGAAATGCTCTAAGAGGCCACGCGCGCCGGTAGCGGCACAGACAGCTAAGACACGCGGAAACCGCCTCTTAGCGACTTAGGGCTCTTAAGTGAACCGGCTCAGCGGCCTACTGGTTCGATGTGGACGGTTGAGGTGGCGGTGTTGTTGGTGGTGTTGGCCTCGGCGCCCGCGACCGACAGCGAGGTGATGGACTCGGCGTCGCCCGTTACGTGCCTGCCGACCCGGACTGCGACCGTGACCGGCGGGTAGGACTCCCCGGGTGCGACGGTTCGGCTGGATTGGCAGCTGACCTTGTGGCCGGAGATCGCACAACTCCAGCCGTCGCCCTCGGCGGCGGTGGGGGTGAGGCCCATGGGCAGGTGGTGGGTCAGGGTCACGAGCTTGTCCGACTGCTCGTGGGCCTGATCGGCGGTGACCGACAGGGTGAAGGTCCCGGCGCCGCCCGCCACCCACGGCCCATCGTCATCCGCCCGCACCGTCAGGTCGGCCACAGCCATCTCTCTGCCCCTTCGCACCAGGGGCACGACACCCGCGCCCACCGCCCAATGATCACCGATCCCGACCAACACACCCGGGACGGGGTCACCCACACAGTGGACGCCTCAGGGGACCAACCGTTGCAGTCCACCGCCACGACCAACGAAGGTCACAGGCGGTGCCGTGTCGACAGCTTCTCGGTCTTGGCTGTCGGTGTTCTCTGTCATTCTGTCGGACGTGAGCGGACAGGCAGCGGCGCTTGGGTTTGAGTACCAATTCCTCCAGACGCTCGACCACGCCTTGGCGGCGTTGATCGACGATCGTGGAGACCTCACCGGGGTAGTTGTCGACGCGCCGCCGGAAGGCGATCCAATAGCCGATCTGGAGATCGTCGACTTCGCGCTGATGGCGGGGGACCGGTGCCGCCTTGCCGCGCAGGTCAAGGGTGGTGCCCCGGGCAGCGTGATGAGTGCGGTGGATGCCGTCAGGGTCCTACTCCGTCTGCGGAGCGGTACCTCCTCATCACAAGCAGGCGCGATCACCATGAACGAGGTTGTGCAACTGGTGCTCTTCCAAGAACTGCGCGACACTGATCTATTCGGCGGCACCCTCGGCCTGGCCGCATTCCACGCACAACATTGGCTGGCGCGCTTCATTGACCAAGAAGACTACCCAGTCGCACCTCTCTTGCGGGCGCACATCATTTTCTTGGCCGAACACGCGCTGTCGGCGGACTCAACGGAGTACGCCGTAGCGCTCCTCTACGGCAACGCGTCCAAGCTGCTGAACCTTACCGACTCGCATGAACTGGCGGTGCGCTACTTGAGAGCCGAAATGACGGTGCTCGACCAGTGCACCAGGGACAGTCGGTATTGCGTATGCAGACCGCTGCCAGCCTGACATCCGCCACCTACCTGGCGGTAACACGACCCACAGATGTCGTCGAAGACATCATTGGCGCTCTGGAGCCCGGGTGGCCTGCAGTACGACGTAGTGCCTTTATGGCAGTCCAGCCAACGGTGGACAGAGTATATGCGTTCGGAGTCGCGTTCGGCATACCAGTGGATGCCCGGCCCACTCTCGCTGTCGCCATCGGGCAGGCACTTTTCGGCGTGGCCGACGAGGCTGGCGGCTCACTCGCCGCATCGGTCGACCTCGCCTGCGCGTTCGACCTGCTCGGCGTCGAGGCACAGGTCATACACACAACACGCGGCCTACTCCGCTCCTTGGACGACCAGGTACCTGCGAAAGTCGCCGACGGTCACCACGTTGTCTACGTCCCGCTGGCCCACCGGATGATCGATCCAGGCCTGTCGCACGCGATCGCATCGACCAATGGGCTCCCACAACCCGAAGAACTCCTGCCCGGGATCACGAAGGTCGCCAGCCTGGACCAACTAAGGCAAGCCACCAACGCCGTTGTGACATCCAATGGAGTGGTGGCGACTTACGACGGCGCGACCATCGTCACTCTGCCGAGGAACGGGGGAGTACCAGGCGAGACCATCTTCGACCGCGCGAGCCCGCTTCTAGCCGCCCTCCGCGCCATCCACAGCCTGTGCATGGCTGGCGACTTCGCTGAAATCAGCCTGCGCCACCCCGATCTAGCCGACTTGCTGGTCAGAGTGGACCTACCGGCCGCAGAGGACACGGCGACGAGGTCGACGTGACCGACCGCCGCAATCAGGTACTTCAACGACAAAGCGGCCGTCGAGATGACGGCCGCTCCACGGGTGAATAGTGTGCGTGTCCGAGGAGCCATCCCCGTGCTACCCCTACAGTGACGCTACGGCACCGGGTGACGGGAGCCAAGAGACAGCACTGCGGTCATCTCCCAACGATGGCACCGTTGGCCGGAACGGTCTTCCACATCGACTTGTGAGTAATTTACCGGCAGAATGATTCGATGTGGCGCCGTGACTCGGCGAGGTTTACGCACTAACCTGGAGAGGTGACCGGCTGGAAGTTTCCTCCACTTGACCCTATCGACTACATGTCCGCCATCCAGGCGCTAGCTTCGGAAGAAGCACGCCCAGTAAAAGACCAGCATGTCGTGTCGAGGGCAATACTCAAAAGATTCGGGCGAGTGAAAGGGAGTTCCGGGCATCAGATCGGCCGGTTTGACAAGAAGGCTGTTCGCGAGCTAGATCCCAAGGGGCCCAACGCCTGCGGTTTCGTGCGAAACTTCGTGCAGTACGCGTCCGGATCCGCGGAGGCGCTCTGGCACACGATCGAAAACCGGCTCAGCTACAGCATCTCGGCGGCGGAGTCGAGTGCGCTGCACAACGATGCTGAGCTGGAAACCGTGATGAAACACGCGATCGCACTACATTTCGTTCGGTCGCCCGTCTATCGCAGAGTCCATGAAAGGTCATTCAACGATTCGGTTCGGACATTGAGGGCCGAATTGCTCGAAGGTCGCCATGGTGACCTTCGAACCGTGTTTCGAAGGCGCTATGGACTTGAGCCTGCTGGCATAGAAGCGCTTGAGATTCTGATAGATGAACCCTTTGCATTCTGGCAAAGAATCGAAGAAGATGGCTCTCTGTTTCGAATCAGTCTGGAGCAGAACTTCTACCGCCTCCGGTCTGCCCTGGATAACCTCTCGGTTCAGGTCCTGCATACACCTGGAGGTAAGGAGCTGGTCTTATCCGATTCGCCAGCATTCACGTTCATCAATCGGCAGGGCGGCGGGTATTCTGTACGCATGGCGGTCGGCGACTCTCACGGCATAGCTATGCCGATCACGCCGAACTGCTTGGTTGCGATTAGTCCCCGCCCTTCAGACGAGATGATGGACCAAGAAATGGTGGACAATCTTAACATTGTCCAGATTGGCATCGCGGAAAGGCAGATCTACTTCCGGCCGGGAAGTGGCCTGGAACACTTTGTTCGGTCGAAGTTGGAGAATTCCGGGGATTTCTAAGGAAAGATTGCTGGAGTACGCGCGAACGCGGGGACGGATAGGAGAGTACAGCTTTCTTACGTCTCGGTAGTGGATGCGCGCAAGTTGATTTCTTCTAGGTGCCGATCCGGCGGATAGGCTGTGGTTTTTGCCTCGACCGGAGGCGTCGCAGCGGTAAGCGTACCTATGTGCTGTTGGCTAGCCTAGGATCTATCCTCGGGTGAAACGTGATTTTGTTCTCGGCGAGAAGGGGTGGAGTTGGAACTATCCACAGTAACCGGAGTTGGATCACTGATCGTCTCAGTGGGTGCGGCCACGGCGACGTTCCTGCAATGGCGGCGTAGTGGGCACCAGGTGCGGGTATCACTGACTACGGCAATCGTGGTCGGCTTTTCCGATGGGGCGAGTAGGTCATGTGCGACCATCTCGGTCTATAACGATGGTAGACTTCCAGTTCAGGTTCTACGTTGGTCTCTCGTGTCTGCCAGTAGCATATTCTCCTTCAGTGGGGCAGCAGAGGTTTGGACCTATGGGCCTGAACGACCCGCCGCGTTGGAGCCTGGCGGGACTCCGCTCATCTGGCACGTAGACTATTTCGCCTTGCGTAATCTCGCCAACCGGAAACATCCCGATGAGAAACACAAGATTCGCGCGCTGGTGAATTACGGCAGCAAGTCTTGTCGTTCGAAAGGCTTCATATATCTCGACCTTCCTCGAGAAGATGGGAAATTGCCCGATCGGCGATCTTTGCCGGCTCGTCTGCGTTCCCGGATGGACGCTTCAGTGTTTGCGTATTTCGCAGTTGACGAGGCAACCTCCGAGAAGCGCTGGCATGTAAGGGTTACCAGCGGATGTCTGGGTGCGCGCAACGTGTGCATCGATATCGTCCCCGAGGACGGACTTAACAAAGAGGCCAAGCGCGCGGCTATGGATATCTTCCCGCCGATGAAATACCGCTACTTCTGGTGGAAGCGCGCCATCTCCATTCCCGCGACCGCCCTGGATAAGCTACCTGGCAATCAACAATGGGAAGCTCGCGTGCGCTACAGATCCCTATTGGGTGGGGGTATGGAGTATCGAATTAGGATATCATGAACCGTGATGCGCAGCAATGCTAGTCAGTTCTATCGCAATGCTCCAGTTGCTTGTATGTGCAGCCATACAACGGTTTGTTCGTGGGGCAATGTCCGGTTGTCTAATTCGTCAGCGCATGAAGTCGGATGGGCGGTGACGATTATGTTGATCTGACCTTTCAGTCTACCGTGGAGTCGAACTTCGGCGGCGTGGTTGGTGGTTTCGCCGGTTAGGCGGGCTTGAGGGGTGAGGAGGGTGTTGGCCCAGTGGAGCATCGTGGCGGCGGTGATGCTGAAGTTGTCGGATTCGAGGGTGAGGGTGATGTGGTCGCTGGGTTTGGCTTGGACGGAGAGTTCGACGCGGGTGGGGGTGGGGAGTGAGTAGGTGGTGAGGTGGGTGTCTAGGGCGTTGGCGAGGTTGGTTATGGCTTCGCCGATGCGGGTGCGGGTCATGCTTGCTTGGGTTCCGGTGGGGTGGAATGGGGCGTTGGGGTCGGCAGTGGGCTGGGGTGAAGGAATGGGGGGTGCTGCGGTGGGTGATGTGGAGGTGGGGGAGGTTGCGCGGATGGCGGTGAGGTGACCGGCGGGCCATTCGAGGGCGGTGGAGAGGGCTTCGAGGGTTCGGTGGCTGCGGCGGCGCTCGACGGTGTTGTATTCGAGTTCTCGGATGATGGCTTGGGAGACGCCGGAGCGTTTGGCGACGTCGCGTTGTTTGAGGCGTAGTTCTTCGCGGCGTTGGGTGATGGCTTGGCCGACTGCTTGCCAGTTGTCGGGCATCAGGAGGCAGCCTTGTGGTGTGTGGGGAGCATGTCGCGGAGTTCGGCGGTGAGGGTCGCTAGGGCTGCGGCGGTGGAGTGGCGGTAGGTGAGGGTGAGTTGTTGGTGGCGGGCGGTGCTGGTCATGGTGATGCCATCTGGGGTGTGGGCGGCGGTGAGGGTGACGCCGGGGTTGGTGAAGGTGGCGGTCTGGCTGGGCTTGCGGTAGAGGTCGGCGAGGCGGTGGGTGTCGCTGGTGGTGAGGGCGATGCTGTAGGTGGGGATGGCCGCGGGGTGGATGAGGGCGGTTCGGAGGTCGGGGGCTAGGTCGAAGATCGTGGTGGCGGGGGTGCCGTCGGGGAGTTGGGCTTTGAGGCACCAGCGGTGGGCGAAGTGGTTGTAGATCGGGCCGTGGCGGACGATGAGGGAGTCGGCTGGGGAGCGTCCGCGTGGTGGCATGGGTCGGCCCTTGATAGGGGGTAGCGCCGGGTACGGGCTGGCCGCAGGCTGTCCTGGGTGGGACAGGTTGACTGCGGCGGCGGGACAGCCCGATTAGATAGCTGACCTGTGGGTTCTCGTGTGGGACGGGTGCCGTGAGCCGTCCCGTATGGGCTCAAGTCAGCCTTGAGCGGCGTTGGATAGGGCGGGGGTCTGGCCCGCGTCGAGCTTGGCCAGGGAGGACTGGGCCAGGGCGATGAAACGGCGGAGGCTGGAGCGGTCGAAGCCGAACTCGAAGGCGTCGGTGGTGGGGCCGATGATGAAGTCGATCTGCTCTTCGGTGGGGTGGAGGGTGGCGGTCATCTCGCAGTTGTCGCGGATGGCGACCCAGGTGATGACTTTGAGCGGCGCGGTCATGGCTCAGCTTTCGTCGGGCAGGGCGGAGTGGAGGACGTGGCGTTCGTGGGTGTGTTCGATGAGGCGGTAGACGGCGGTGCAGGCGGTTCGGACTAGCTCCTTCTGGGCGTCGAGGGTGGGGGCCGGGGCGGTGCCTTCGTGGGCGTCGATGGAGGCCAGGACGTAGCGGTCGATGGCGGCGGCGGTGTTGCTGAGGTCGGTGACCATGGGGCCGTCGAAGCGCCAGGTGGGGTCAGTGGTCATGAGCTGGGGTGCTGGGCTAGCCAGCGGAGCGAGGTGATGACCGTGGTGGCGGTGTCGTCGAGGTTGTCGATCTCGGGGCCGCTGCCCAGCCGGCCCTGTTCGAGCGCGGTAGCGACGGCCTTGACGCAGCGGGTGAGTTCGTCGAGGTCCTTGGAGAGGTAGGGGACGCCGGGTGGACGGGGCTGATTTCGCGATCGGAAGGCTGATATCAGCCTGTTGACGATGGTGTTCACCGGCGGTACCTCCTGGGGTGGTCGGCCGGTGCGGTGAGGGCATTGGCCTGGGGTGAAGCGGTGTAGTACCTAGTCAAGGGCCTGCACGCGGCCGGGAACAGAGAACCCGGGTCAGAGGCGCGTGGGAGGTCTGTTGGAACCAGCCGTGGAGTTGGTTTCGGCTGTACGGTTGCCCTGATACCGGAGGTGGTCCGCATGGCGACTGGGCGTCGTCGGGTGGAGTTGGCGGCTGTGCGGCGTGGGGCGGGGTTCACGCAGGAGTCGTTGGCTGAGGCGCTGGGGGTTGATCGGACGACGGTGATCACGTGGGAGGCCGGGAGTCATGCGCCGATGCCGCACGTGAGGCCGCGGTTGGCGCGGCTGCTGGAGCGATCGTCGGACGAGTTGGATTCGCTGCTGGACGGTCGCCCGAAAGCGGTGGAGTTCGGGCGTCCGGACCTCGACGCGGTGTTCTCCTGGTTGGACCGGCTCGCGGGCTGGGATCGTGGGACCAGTCGACGGCGGGTAGGTGAGGAGCTTGAGGACGTCGTGCCACGGTCAGTGGTGGGGCGTGCCGAGGTCGCGGACAGGCTGACGCGCTACTACGGCGGAGACAGCCAGTTCCGAGCGCGAGTCGGGTCGGTCGACGTCCTGACCAGCGTGGTGACGCGGCCGGAGTGGCTGGATCTGCGATGTGAGCTGTCCCCGCAGGGGGACCGCTTGGAGCTCAGCATGGGCGCGGCCGCTCGGTGGGCGATGGACAAGCGGGCGGCGGACACTGCCGCGCGCAGGCTCGCGCACGCGGTCGCGGAGGGCACGCGGTTGACGGATGCGCCGGTGTACCGGCTAGTGGAGGCGACGCCAACCGCGGGCGTCGTGCGTGGTCAGGTCGAGGTGGCGTCGTTCCTGGACTACGCGTTGACGGCGGATTTGCTGGAGCGGGAGCTAGGCGAATCGGGCGACGGGTTGCCGCTGCGGGACGCGTGGATGCCGGACCTGGAAGCGGTGTTCGACCTACGGGGGCGGCTGTGCGCCGGTGGGGCGCTGGCGTTGTTCGCGGCGGCGCGACCGGCGGACCCGTTCCGCGGCGAGGCTGACTATGTGCTGCTAGTGCAGGAGCGTTCCAGCCAGGTGGTGAACGCGGCCGGGCGATTGGCGGTGATCCCCAAGGGGTTTCATGGGCCGCTGAACGATGTGCGGGGTGACAGCCGGATCGGGGCGACGTTGCGGCGAGAGCTGGAGGAGGAGCTGTTCGGGCGCGGGGATGTTGACGTCACTGGTGGGCCGGTGCGGGCGGCGGACCCGATGCACCGGGAGCGGTTGTCGGCGCCGATGCGGTGGTTGAGTGAGGATCCGGCGCGGTGGCGGATGGAGTGCACGGGGTTCGGGTTGAATCTGGTAAGCGGGAACTATGAGTTCGCGTGCTTGGTGGTTGTTGAGGATGAGGAGTTCTGGACGCGGTTCGGCGGGCAGATCGAGGCGAATTGGGAATCTGCCGGGTTGAGGCAGTATTCATCGCTGGATGGGGAATCGCTGGAGGAACTGATCGCGGACGATTCGTGGAGCAATGAAGGGCTGTTCGCGATGGTGCAGGGACTCCGGCGGTTGCGGGAGATCGGCGGTGACCGGGTGCGGGTGCCGCCGGTGGAGTGGCGGCTAGGCGGCTGAGGGCCAGCGGACGGTCATGACCACGGAGTCCGCGAGGGCTTCCCAGGAGTGGTCGACACCGGCGCCCCACATGACGTAGTCACCGGGGCGAGTCATGGTGTGGTGCCCGCCGGTGAGGTCAACGCGGAAGTGGCCGCTGACCAGGACGACCAGGGTGGTGCGCTGGTCGTCGGAGGTCCACTCGGGGCGCTTGTCGCCTGCCGGGTGGGTGCCCCACTTGACCTCGACGTCCTTCGAGGAGCGGACACCCTCGGACGGGTCGATGAAGTGGCCGACGAGCCAGCCGCGGGTGTTGGTGGTGTCGTCGGCGGCGTTGCCGCTGGACCAGGCGGTGGTCACTCGGTGATCTCCCAGTCGAGGGGTGGCAGGGTGACCCGGGCGGGGTCGAGTTCGGCGAGGCGTCGCAAGCCTTGCAGCATGGCGAACAGTGCTTCGTTGCTCCACGCTACATCACCGAGGAGTTCGCCAATGATGTCCGGGTCCTGTGTGGAATAGCGGCGAAGAGATGTCGATTCCCAGTTTGCTTCGACCATTCCGCCGAATTGTGGCCAGAAGTCTTCGTCGTGGATGACGATGAGGCTGGCGAACTCGTAGTTTCCGCTGACGAGGTTGAGGCCGAAGCCGGTGCATTCCATGCGGAGGCGGCTGGGGTCGGCGAGGAGCCAGCGCAGCGGTTCGGACAGGCGGCTGGGGTGCATGGGGTCGGCGCTGCGTTGGTCACCGGTGGTGCTGTCGATGTCGGCGCGGCCGAACAGTTCTTCTTCCATCTCGCGGCGGAGGGTGGCGCCGATCTGGGCGTCCGCACGGATGTCGGTGACGGGCTGGTGGAAGCCCTTGGGGATGACAGCCAGGCGGCGGGCGGCGTTGACGACGTGGCCGGAGCGTTCCTGAATCAACAGGAGATAGTCGGCTGGGCCGCGGAACGGGTCTGCGGGGCGGGCGATGGCAGTGAGGGCGAGCGCGCCGCCCGCGCAGAGTCGGCTGCTGATGTCGAGGACGGCGGGCAAGTCAGGCAAGTAGCGGTCACGCAGTGGCAGGGCAGTCCGGCCCGCGGTGATCGCGTCGATCAGCTCGGCTTCGAGGAGGTCCAGGGTCAGGGCGTACTCGACGAACGACGCGATCCCGACCGTGCCCTCGATGCGTTGGAGGCCGATGTCGATGCTGGCCAAGCTATACAAGGGCGCATTGACCAGGCGAGTTTCCAGGGTGAGGGTTTCCGCTAGGCGGTTGATCGCAGCAGTGTCGACAAGGTCGGCGGTCGGGGGCGAGGCCGTCACGGCTCGGAGGCGGTCGTTGCTGGAGATCAGGGGAACGGCGATGGCGAACCAGTTCGCGCGGGTCACGATGCTGGTGTTGAGGAGCTGGCTACCGAGGGTGGCTCGATAGAGGGGCGTTGGGCCGTAGTAGGCGGTGAGGGCGTTGGTGATGTCGCGTTGGCTGACTCGGGCGCGGTGGTGGCTGCGGTCGTGGAGCTGCTGCGCGTCGAGCTGAGCGGCGCGGGCGGCTACGCGGGTGCGCGCGGTGCCTGGAGTCCATCCCGTCTGTGCGTCGAGCCAGTCGAGGGCAGCGACGATGTGCGGGTCGAGTTGGAGGCGGTCGCCGGTGGGTGGGGTGGTGAGGTCGGCGAAGCGGGCCTGAGCGTCCGGGGCCGCTTGGGCGAGGGCCGTGTCGAGGAGCTGTTGCATCTCGGACTGCGGCTTGACCGTGGGCTTCTGGTGCCAGGCTGCGACGGTGCGTGGCGAGATGCCGAGGTGGGCGGCGAAGGCTTCCTGACTGAGGCGTAGCGCGCTCTGGAGGGCTGCGGCAGTGCGGCCGGTCCACGGGCTACGCATCGCTCTGCCCGGGTTCTGCGGTGCTTGTGCAGTGTTTATGCGGCGCTTGTTCATGGGAGCAGGCGCCGTTTCGGCCTTGAATCAGAGGTATGGAAAGCACCTCACTCGCCACCGGTATTGCGCAGTACCGCGCGCAGATCGGCTTGGATGCCGTCGAGCACGGTGGCGATCTCGGCGACGCGCCTTTCCAGACTGTCCAGTCTGGACACTACTGGATCGGGCAAGGGCGGGGTGCGGCCGTTCAGCACGGCGTCGAGGTGCTGCGGGTGCAGGCCCAGCGTCACGGACAGGGCTTCGAGCGTTCGGGCGCTGCGGCGGCGTTCGACGGTGTGGAGCTGCAACTCCCGCACGATGGCTTGGGAGACCTGCGAGCGTTCGGCGAGTTCACGTTGGCGCAGGCCGAGTATGTCGGCGCGCTCGTTGATGACCCTCGCGACTGCCGCCCAGTCTTCCGCCACGCATTCCTCCGTGCTCCGCCTCGCGGCCGACATTAGCGCCTTGACCTCTTAGCGCGCCGGTCAAACGACGCGGCGGACGAACGCGCCCACGCGGCGCTCTATTTACCGCTTTCGAGCGGTTCTAAATCATTCTCGAACTGATGGGTGCGTTGTGAGCGACGAGCGATGGTTGATCGGGATCGCGTGGAGTCTGGACCGGCTGCGGTGGGTGCCGACGTCGGTGTTGGACGAGGTGGTTCGCCAGGACGGCGACATGGTGGAGCCGGACTGGTCGGGGACGGATCGCGAGGTCGCGGCCCGGATGTGCGCAGGGTGCCCGGTGCGGGACGAGTGCCTGGAGTTGGAGTTGCGCACATCCGGTGAGGCGACGGTAGGTGTGTTCGGCGGGCTGGGGGATGAGGACCGGCGGGCGCTGTATCCGCACTGGTTGCGCCGGGGCGAGCGGTTCGAGAGGGGGCCGCTGTCGTGATCGAACTGACGACGGTTCAGGTGCTCGGTGGGGTAGGTGGGCTGCTAGTGCTGCTCGGCGTGTGGCGTTCTGGTGTGCGGCGGGCTCGTGCTGCGGCGGAGGCGACCAGGAGCGGGGCGCGGTTGGTGTCGCTGGTCGGCCGGGTGCTGTTCAACGCCGGGTTGATCGTGGCGGTTCAGTGGGTGGTGATCACGCACCCGGGGAGTCCGTGGTTGCTGCTGGCGGTGCTCGGGTTGCCCGCGTTGTTCGCGGCGTACGCGCTGACCAGGGCGTTGACGGTGACCACGGTCGATACGTCGAGGCGGCGGCGATGAGCGGCGAGTTGGAGCGCGCCGTGCAGGACGGAGAGTTGCTGCAGGTCCGCCGGGTGTCGTGGTGGCGGCGGTCGACCTGGGTGCCGGTGTGGCTCAAGAGCTGGCGGGGCTTCCTGGCGGTGGTGCTGGTCGCGCCGTGGCGGTTCGTGGGTGCCGTGGTGCGGGGGCTGGTCGCGGTGGCCCGGTGGTGGCGTCGATGGGTGACGGTGCGGGACTACCGGGAGGCTGCCGAGTCGTCGGAGAAGTTGGCGGACAAGTTCGAGCCGATCCGGACGTTGACGTTGTTCCGGTGGAAGGTCACTGCGGGTGTGGTCGTCGCCAGCGTGGTCTTGGTGGCGGTGCTGGATCTGGTCTATGGGGTGTTGTGGGAGATGGTCGCCGTGGCGGCTGTGGGGTTGGCGGTGCTGGGGCGGCGTCGTGAGGGGAGTCCGGGGCGGCGGGCGGTGTTGGCGGGGCCGCGGGCGTTGACGTGGACGATGGATCCGCAGGTGCTGATCGATGCGTTCCGGGACGCGAAGCTCATCGGCAAGGACGAGTCGTTGCGGCTGGTCGAGCGGGCGCGGCGCGATGGGGCCGGGTGGGCGGTGACGGTCGACCTACCCGCGACGCGCAAGGCGGCGGACGTGATCCGGAACCGAGACGCGTTGGCGTCGGCGCTGGCGGTGGATGAGGTCCAGTTGAGTGTGGAGCGGGTGCGCGGCAACGGTGGCCATGCCGGGCGGGTGGCGATGTGGGTAGCCGACGCCGATCCCTACGCGACTCCGCCGGTGCGCACGCCGTTGCTGGAGGCGGAGCGGTGGGACGCGTGGCGGCCGGTGCCGTTCGGTCGGGATGCGCGGGACCGGCGGGTGGACTTGCCTCTGGTGTGGACGTCGCTTCTGGTGGGTGCGATCCCGCGTCAGGGCAAGACGTTCGCTGCTCGGCTGGCGGCGGCGGGGTTGATCCTGGACCCGCGTACGCGGCTGTACGTGGCGGACTTCAAGGCAGGCAAGGACTGGGACGCCGCCGGACAGGTCGCGCACCGGTTCATGTCCGGCGATGAAGCTGAGCACGTGGTGGCGCTGGTTGGGTGGCTGATCGAGTTGGTCGGCGAGGTGCAGGCCCGCTATCGGCGGATGCGCACGCTGGACGACGTGACATGTCCCGAGTCGAAGGTGACTCCGGCGATGTCGCGCGACCCGGGGTTCGCGGTTACCGCGCTGTTCGTGGATGAGGTCCAGGTGCCGCTGGAGGACCGGACGCTGATCAAGGTGCAGGACCGGCGGGTCACGGCGGGCGAGTACATCGGCGAGCTGCTGACCTGGTTGGCGAAGAAGGGGCCAGCGGCGGGGCTCGTGCTGGTGCTGGCCACGCAACGCCCGGACTCCAAGACCATCCCGTCCGGGCTGCGGGCAGTTCTGGGCTCACGGTTCGCACTACGAGTGATGGACTGGCGGGACTCGAACATCGTGCTCGGGGAACAGATGAACACCCGTGGGTACGACAGCAGCCGCCTACTCGCCGCGCACAAGGGCGTGGGCATCCTCCGGCCGGACGGCGAGACGCAAACCGATGGGCTCGCGGTGACCGTGCGGACCTACTACATGCCCAACGAGGACTGGAGAGCCATCTGCGCGCGCGGCCGGGAGCTACGGGAGGCCGAAGGCACGCTGACCGGTCATGCCGCCGGGCAAGACGCCACGCTGGTCTTGGACCACGCGGCAGCGGCCAAGGCCATCGGCTCGGGTGTCGGTCCGGTATGGCGGCCGGACGGGCTGCCGGAACCGCTGGACGCGGTCGTGGGCTACCTCGGGGACGACCTGGAATCGCGCGAGTTCGTCCCCACGTCGGAGCTGGCGGACGCACTCGCCGTCGAACCCACCGCGCTCGCCCGACAGATGGCGACTCTGGGCTGTCGCCCAGTGCGCAACCGCACGCCGATGGAGGACGGCGAGGTCAGGCGGGTCCGCGGCTACCTCACCGCAGATATCCGCGCCGCCGCCCTGTCTGGTGATTTCAGCTCATCAGGCGACGAGTCATGAACGGCGCAGATGACCTGGTCGTGCGCTTCCCGGCTGACCTACCTGCGCTGAACCAGCGCGCTTGTCGAGCGCTTCTTGTCATACTGGTCGAGCTGACCGCCATGGAACCGCCGAGTGAGGTCGACGATGACTCTTGAAATCAGCCGTGACCCGTGGTCGACCCTGGACGACCTGATGGGCATCGAGGTCACCGACCTGGTCGACGACGGCATCGGCGACCTGGCGTTCTATGGCCGCTGCTCCACCGAGGACAACCAAGACCCCGATACCTCCCACGGCTGGCAGCACGGCAACGCCAACAAGTTCATCGGCCCACTCGGCGGGCGGATCGTGGCCGACTTCTTCGACATCGGCCAGTCCCGATCCGTGCCCTGGGAGCGCCGCGAGGAAGGTTCCCGTCTACTGGCTGCGCTCAAGGACCCCGGCCGCACCTGGACAGGTGTGGTGGTCGGCGAAGGCACCCGCTGCTGGTTCGGCAACCAGTTCTCCCTGATCGCGCCCCGGTTCGAGGCGTACGGGGTGGACCTGTGGGTTCCGGAGTTGGGCGGCAAGTACGACTCGCGCAACCCGTCGCACAAGATGCTGATGAGCGTGCTGGGTGGCATGAGCGAGTCCGAGCGCCAGCACGTCCAGGCCCGGGTCCGAGCGGCGATGGACGCCCAAGTGGTCAACGAGGGCCGCCACCAGGGCGGCAGGGCTCCCTACGGCTATGTAACCGTCAACGGTGGTGTCCACCCGAACCCACGCAAGGCCGCCGAGGGCTTCCACCTGCGGGTCCTGGTGATCGACGAGCCAGCCGCCGAGGTCGTCCGCCGGATCTTCGCCGCCTACCTCGACGGCAACGGTGACCGCGCCATTGCCAACGCTCTCAACCGCGACGGCGTCCCTTGTCCCTCAGCGGCCCGCCCTGAGCAGAACCGGCACCGGCTCGCCGATGGCTGGCAGGCCAGCGCGGTCCGGTCGATCCTGGAGAACCCCCGCTACACCGGCTACGCCGTATTCGGCCGCTGGGTGAAGCAAGAGGTCCTAGCCGACCCGGACGACGTCGCCGCCGGACACGTCACCAAGTTCCGCCGCGCATCGCCCGACCGCATCGTCCGATCCCGCACACAGGCCCACCCGGCGATCGTGTCCGTCGAAACCTTCACTGAGGTCCAACTACTCCGCCGATCCAAGGGCGCTGGCGGGCTGGAATCACGCGCCAAGCTCGAACGCGGCCCGAAGGCCACCAAGCGTGTCTATGCGCTGCGCGGTCGGGTCCGTTGTGGTCACTGCGAGCGCCGCATGGAAGGAACTCCGCGAGAGAACCGCATCTACTACCGCTGCGCCGCGCGTTCGATCGTGCCAGGCTCGCCGATCCTTGCTACCCATCCCAAGAACATCTATCTCCCCGAGAACGCGGTACTCCCGCACCTCAACGACTGGATCAGCGGCCTACTAGCCCCCAAGAACCGAGACACCACCGTCGCCGCTTTGGTCGGTGCACAACCCGGCACCACGACCAACACCCGCACCGAACCCCTCCGCCACCGCATCAAGGACGCCGAGACGCGCCTGCGCAGGCTCCAAGCAGCGATCGAGGCGGGCGCCAACCCGACCGCCCTGGTCGACGCACTAAACCGCGCAGAGGCCGAACGGGACGCGGCCCGTATCGAACTCGACGCCCTGCCCGCCGGGCGGGCAGCCAGCGCCGCCGAGGTCGACTCCATGATCGACTACCTCGACACCATCGGCCGCCAAGTCAACGACGCCAGCCCGGCACGGCTGCAAGAGCTGTACACCGCCCTTGACCTGGAACTCTTCTACAACGCAGAAGACCGGATGCTCGACGTCAGCATCCGGTCTGGTAGGGGTAGTAAGCGTGTCCGAGGGGGGACTTGAACCCCCACGCCCGTTAAGGGCACTAGCACCTCAAGCTAGCGCGTCTGCCATTCCGCCACCCGGACTTGGTGTGCGGGCAGTCTACCCCTCCACCACTTGGACCTCGTCGCCGAGGGCGAGGGTGCCGGGGGTGAGGACGGCGTACTTGGCGCCGAAGCTGACGCCGGGGCGGTCTGGGTCTCGGCGGTAGGTGGCTAGGGTTCGGGTGGGTTCCGGGCCCTTCTTCTCTCCTGTTACCTGGTCGACGGTGGGGACGGCGCAGCGGATGGCTCTGGTGGAGAAGCCCAGGTCGACGGTACCGATTCGCAGGCGGATGAGGCGGTCCTCGGTGTGCGGGTCCGGCCAGCCGGTGACGACGATGTTGGGGCGGAAGCGGTCCATGGGGACCGGGTCGGCACCGGCGGCTTCGATCCTGGTGTTCAGATCTGCCAGCGAGGACTCCGAGGTCAGCAGGATGGCGTGGGCGTCGCCGAAGCCGACCTTGCCGGGGTGCAGGCCCCAGCCGTCGCGGTCGTGGGTGGTGGGGGTGCGGACCAGGCGGACGCTGCGGTTGAGGACCTCGCTGCACCACTTGGCGGCCAGGTCGCCCTGGTCGACGGCGGGGCCGAACCACTTGTTGAACAGGCTGACCTCGCGGACCGGGCCGTCGAGCGCGACCTCCACCAGCAGGTCGGTGCCGGGAGCGGACAGCCGCAGCCCGCCCTCGACCAGCTCGGCGCCGACGGCGGCCATCGCGGGGAGCTTGCGCTGGCTGACGAAGGTGCCGTCCTCGGCGTCGACCAGCATGAACAGGCGGTCGTCGCGCAGACCGGTCTCGACGACGTCGGCCGAAGTCACCGGGACGCCGCGCAGGCCCTTGACCGGGTAGCGCACCAGCTCAGACACAGTTGCCACGCCGCCAACGCTACCCAATCACAGCACCTGGTCCAGGAACTTCCGCAGCCGCGGGCTCGACGGCGACCCGAACACCGCAGACGGCTCGCCGACCTCCACCACCCGGCCGTGGTCCATGAACGCGACCTGGTCGGCGACCGAGCAGGCGAACCCCATCTCGTGCGTGACCACCACCATGGTCATCCCACTGGCCGACAGCCGCGCCATCAACCCCAGCACCCCCTTGACCAGCTCCGGGTCCAGCGCGCTGGTGGCCTCGTCGAACAGCACCACCTCCGGCTCCATCGCCAGCGCCCGCGCGATCGCGACCCGCTGCCGCTGCCCGCCGGAGAGCGCCGACGGCCGGTACGGCGCCTTCGCCGCGAGCCCGACGTCGTCGAGGTACCGCAGCGCCCGCTCCCGTGCGTCCTCTTTGGACAGGCGGAGCACCGAGCGCAGCGGCAGCACCAGGTTGTCGAGCACGGTGCGGTGCGCGAACAGGTTGAAGTGCTGGAACACCATGCCGATCCGGCGCCGCAGCCGGTCCGGGTCGCCGCCGATCACGCTCACGCCGTCGAGCAGGACGTCGCCGCGCGCGGGTCGCTCCAGCTGGTTGATCGCCCGCAGCAGGGTCGACTTGCCCGAGCCGGAGGGCCCGATCACGCAGGTGGTCGACCCGCTCGGCACTTCGAGGTCCACCCCGCGCAGCACCTCCAGGGTGCCGAACGAGACGTGCAGGTCAGCCACGCGCAGGCTCGAGCTCGTCAAGGGTGTCACCTCCCCGCACGGGTCGACCGTCGCGCAGGCGGCGGTCGACGAAGTTCACCAGGTGCGTCAGCGGCACCGTGATCGCCAGGTACACCAGCCCGGCGGCGACCAGCGGCGACAGGTTGCCGGTGTTGGCCGCGAGGTCCTGCCCGATGCGGAACAGCTCCCGCTGCGAAGCCAGCAGCCCCAGGAAGTACACCAGGCTGGAGTCCTTGACCAGCGAGATGAACTGGTTCACCAGCGCGGGCAGCACCCGGCGGATCCCCTGCGGCACAACGACCCTGGCCATCGTGGCGGTGTGCGTCATGCCCAGGGCGCGCGCGGCCTCCGACTGTCCCTTGTCGACGCTCTGGATGCCCGCGCGGAAGATCTCGCCGATGTAAGCCGACGCGATCAGGCTCAGCGCCAGGATGCCGAGCGGGTACGGGTTCGTGCCGAACAGCGGCCTGGCCACGACCGCGAGCCCCTGCCCGACCAGCAGGATCGTCACGATCGCGGGCAGGCCGCGGAAGATGTCGGTGTACACCCGGGCTGGCCAGCGCAGCCACCGCCGGTGCGACAGGCCGAGCAGCGCCAACCCCAGCCCCAACAGCGTCCCGAGCACCGCCGAGAACCCTGCCAGAACCAGCGTGTTGACCAAGCCGGTGGTGAGCAGGTCGGGCAGGACCTCGGCGATGTAGTCCCAGTTGAGGAACGTGTCGAGCAGGTCGGACATCAGGACTTCGGCTTGAACTTGTCCGGCACCGGCACGCTCGGGATGAACTTGTCGTGCAGCTTCTGCCAGGTGCCGTCGGCGATGACCGCGCGCAAACCGTCGTTGAGCTTGCCGCGCAGTTCGTCGTTGCCCTTGCGCACCGCGAAACCGTGCGGCAGGTCGTTGGCCTCGATGGTCGCGGTGACCGCGAGGGACGGGTCTTCCTTGGCGTACTTCTCCGCGATGGTCAGGTCGACCACCCAGGCGTCGGCGGAACCGTTGCGCAGGCCCGCGATCGCGGTGTCGTAGCTGGGGAAGCGGACGACCTGCGCGCCGGGCACGTTGGCGCCCAGGTACTTGTCGCCGACGGTGGCCTGGATCACCGCGACGCGCTTGCCGTCGAGCAGCTTCGCGTCGGTGATCGCCTTGTCCTTGCTCAGGATGGAGATGTATTCGTAGTTGTACGCATCGGTGAAGTCGACGGTCTTGCGCCGCTCCTCAGTCTGCGCGATGGCCGACGAGCCCGCGTCGTAGGTCTTGTTGGCGACCTGGCCCAGCAGCGCGGAGAAGTCGGTGCCGACGAACTCGACCTTGTACCCGGCCTTGTCGGCGACGGCCTTGAACAGCTCGTTGTCGAAGCCGGTGTAGACGCCGTTCTCCTGGTAGACGTTGGGCGGGGCGTCGCCGAGGGTGCCGACCCGCAGCGTCTGCGGCCCGGGGCCCGCGGCGGCGCCCTGGTCGGAGGACGAGCCGCACGCGGTCAGCGCGGTCGTGACGGCGATACCGGCAACGGCGAGCGCGGCTACGCGCAGCAATGAGGTTCTCATCGGTCTTTCCGTCGGTCATGTGCTTGTCGCACAACGGGATCACGCGGGCGGGGAGGTCCGATCCCCGCCCGCGTTCGTCACCGACGGTATGCAGGTGCCCCGGTGGTCCGCCAACAACGGGCGAACCTCTCACATGCCGGGACCGCTACTGGGTGATGCCCGCTACAGGATGGCGCCGGGCGCGTAGGCCGCCGCCTCGGGGAACCGGCCGAGCACGACCTCGACCCGCTTGGCGACCTCGGCGACCTGCGCGCCCGCCACCCCGGTGAACGGCAGCCGGTCGGCCAGCAGCGCGTCGAGGGCGGCGCGGTCGAGCGGGATCCTGGCGTCGGCGGCGAGCCGGTCGAGCAGGTCGTTGTCCGCGGCGCCCCGCTCGCGCATGGCCAGCGCGACCGCGACCGCGTGCTCCTTGATCGCCTCGTGCGCGGTCTCGCGGCCGACCCCGGCCTGCACCGAGGCCATCAACACCTTGGTGGTGGCCAGGAACGGCAGGTACCGGTCGAGCTCGCGGGCGATCACCGCGGGGTAGGCGCCGAACTCGTCGAGCACGGTGAGCAACGTCTCAAGTAGACCGTCGATGGCGAAGAAGGCGTCCGGCAGCGCGACCCGGCGCACGACCGAGCAGGACACGTCGCCCTCGTTCCACTGGTCGCCCGCGAGTTCGCCGGTCATCGAGGCGTACCCGCGCAGGATGACCGCCAGGCCGTTGACCCGCTCGCACGAGCGCGTGTTCATCTTGTGCGGCATGGCCGACGAACCGACCTGGCCCGCCTTGAACCCCTCGGTCACCAGCTCGTGCCCGGCCATCAGCCGGATCGTCTTGGCCAGGCTCGATGGGCCCGCGGCCAGCTGGACGAGGGCGGTGACGACGTCGAAGTCGAGTGAGCGCGGGTAGACCTGCCCGACGCTGACGAAGTGCTCGTCGAAGCCGAGGTGCCCGGCGACGCCGCGCTCCAGCCGCGCCAGCTTGTCCTGGTCGCCGCCGAGCAGGTCCAGCATGTCCTGCGCGGTGCCGACCGGGCCCTTGATGCCGCGCAACGGGTACCGCGCGATCAGCTCGTCGAGGCGGGTGAAGGCGACCAGCAGCTCATCGGCCGCGGTGGCGAAGCGCTTGCCGAGGGTGGTCGCCTGCGCGGCGACGTTGTGCGAGCGGCCGGTCATCACCAGGTCGCCGTGTTCGGCCGCGAGCCGGGCCAGGCGGGCCAGCACGGCCACGACGCGGACCCGCACCAGCTCCAGCGACCGGCGGACCTGCAGCTGCTCCACGTTCTCGGTGAGGTCGCGCGAGGTCATGCCCTTGTGCACGTGCTCGTGCCCGGCCAGCGCGTTGAACTCCTCGATCCGCGCCTTCACGTCGTGGCGGGTGACCCGTTCCCGCTCCGCGATGCTGCCCAGGTCGACGGTGTCGAGCACGCGCCGGTAGTCCTCGACGACCCCGGCGGGGACCTCGATGCCCAACTCGGCCTGCGCGGCCAACACCGCCAGCCACAGCTCGCGCTCCAACCGGACCTTCGCCTCCGGCGACCACAGCGCGGCCAGCTCGGGGGAGGCGTAGCGTCCGGCGAGGACGTTGGGGATGCTGGGCTTCTGCTGGGCTCCGGTCACGTTTGCCCAGCTTACGCGAGGGCTTCGCGCAGCATTCGCCTCGCCGCCGCCCTCGGGTCCGGGTTGACCTCGATGAGCGCGTTGACCACCGCGCCGTCGACCAGGGCGATCAACTGCTCCAGCCGGGCGGCGTCGATCTCGGCCCCGGCGCGGGCGGCGGTGTCCAGCAACAACGCGCGCAGCTCGGCGCCGAGGTCGAGCATCAGCGGCCGCAGGTGGGGACGGCGGCCGGTGGCGACGAGGCGTTCGTAGCGCAGCAGAACGGCTTCGGCGTCGTTGCCGACGACCGGACCGAGGAGCTGGTCGAGCATCAGCTCGACGAGGTGCTCACCACCGCGCGGCGGCTCGGTCAGCGCCTCCAGCCGGGCGCGGCCCCTGGCCAGCTCGGCGCTGCCGTGGTGCTCGATGGCGGCGGCGATCAGCTCGTCGAGCGACTCGAAGTAGTACGTGGTGGACGCCAGCGGCAGCCCCGCCCGCTCGGCGACGGCGCGGTGGCGCACCGCGTCGAAGCCGCCCTCGATGAGCAGCTCCACGGCGGCCACGACGAGCGCGTGCCTGCGGCGCTCGCCCTTGGGCGTGCTGGCGGTGGTCATGGGGGGATTGTGCCGCCGAGGGGGCGTCAGTACTTGCCCGCCAGGTCGTCGCCGATGCCGCGCAGGTCGTCGCCGACGACCGGTGGGGCGGCCGAGCCCGCGGCGGGTTCGACGCTGAGCACGAGCGTCGCGCCGGAAGCCGTCTTGATCACGGCGCCCTGCGCGCCGGAGCGGTCGGCCCACGGCGGCGCCAGCATCTGATCGACACCGCTGGGGGTCAGCATGATCGACACGAGGCCCTTGCGCGGGCCGTCGGCGATCTCGAAGGCGGCCGAACGCCCACCGGCCGGGCAGCCGAGCGGGGAGGGCTTGGCGTCGCTGGTGGAAACGGCGGACGGAAGCTCGCCCGCGAGGGCAGCAGCGAGCTCCCGGTCCGCCGCTCCGCACCCACCGGGGGTGCCGCTGGCCCTAGGGCCAGCATCTCCGTCCGTCGCGCCCCCCTGCTTGGGCGGCGACAGTGGAGAGTTCGATTCCAGCGATCGCGGGCTGTCACCCGGTACCTCGTTCAGAGGCCGATTCGTGTTACCCCCGGCGACCGTGGCGGGCGCAGGCGCGGCCGAATCGTTACCGGATTCGCCCGTTGGTCCAGACCACAATGCGACACCGGTGGCGATACCGCCCACCAGCACCGCCAAACCCAGCGCCGAACCGGCGATCAGGCCGTTGCGCTTGCGGGTCAACCTCGCCGACCGGGCGAGGACGTCACCGCGCTCGAACGACGGCGGCGGCACGTCGCCGACCGCGGCGTTGAACACCTCGGAGATCTTGCGCTCGTCCACCTACACCCACCTCCCCGTCACGAAGTCGACCGCAGGTCGTCCACGGCGTCGCCGAGCACGTCGCGCAGCGTCGCCAGGCCGCGAGCGGTCTGGCTCTTCACGGTCCCCTCCGAGCACTTCAGCGCCTGGGCCGTCCCGGCGACGTCGAGCCCTTCGAGGAACCGCAGGACGAGCACGGCCCGCTGCCGCGGTGGCACCTTGGCCAGCCCGTCCACCAGCGCCGAGCGGGTCGCCACCGACTCACCGACGTCGGTGTCGGTGGTGGCCTGCTCGGGGACCGCGTCGACGTGGCGCTCCCGCCGCCACGGCCGCCTGGTCTCGTCGATCATCGCGCGCAGCACCGACCGGCGGACGTAGGCGTCCAGGGCCCCGCGGTCCCGGATCTTGCGCCACCTGCGGTGCAACGCGACGAACGCCGTCTGGGTGAGGTCGTCCGCCCGGTGCCAGTCACCGCAGAGCAGGTACGCGGTTCTGCGCACGGCGTCGCGCCGTGCCGTGAAGTACTCCGCGAACTCCTGCTCCTCGCGCTGGTCCACGCGGACGCTCTCCGCTCGTCTTGTCTACGGGTAGGGGACGGACGTGCCCCGGCTAACGGTTGCACGCGGTACCGCAGAGACATACGCCACCCCCGCTTTCAGCCGAACGGACGACGCTGTGGTGTGATCGGATCGTGACTTACACGCGTCGAATCGACCTCCGCTCCGACACCGTGACCCAGCCGGACGAGACCATGCGGGTGGCCATGTCGGCCGCGGTCGTCGGCGACGACGTGCTCGACCACGACCCGACCATGCGCAGGCTCGAGGAGGAGACCGCGGCCAGGCTGGGGATGGCGGCGGCGCTGTGGGTGCCGAGCGGGACGATGGGCAACGTCATCGCGATGGTGATCCACCTGCGCCGCGGCGACCGGTTCCTCGCACCGCGCGCGGCGCACGTGCTGGAGGCGGAGCTGGGCAGTTCGGCGTGGTTGGCCGGGGGGATGCCGCAGCCGCTGGAGTGGACGGCAGGGCCCGGGCGGATCAGCCCTGAAGACGTGCGTGCCTACGCTACGCAGTCCTCGCCGTACTACGCGCTGACGACGCGGCTGCTCTGCCTGGAGAACACTCACAACTTCGCGGGCGGCTCGGTGACACCGCCTGACGAACACGCGCGCCTGGTGTCCGCAGCGCGCGAGGCCGGGTTGTTGGTGCACCTGGACGGGGCGCGGCTGTGGAACGCGTCGGTCGCTCTAGGCGTCCCGCCCGCGGCATTGACCGTCGGTGTGGACACGGTGCAGGTGTGTCTTAGCAAGGGGCTCGGCGCGCCGGTCGGGTCGATCGTGGCCGGGTCGCGGTCCTTCGTCACAGAGGCTCGACGCGTGCGCAAGATGCTCGGCGGCGGGGTCCGTCAGGGTGGGGTCCTCGCCGCAGCCGGGTTGCTGGCTCTAGAGCGCATCGACGACCTGGCCCTGGACCACGCGAACGCGGCCCGGTTGGCCGAAGGTCTCGCGGAGCTGGGCTGGGAGGTCGGCAAGCCGGAGACGAACATCGTCATCGCGGCCGTCCCGGACACGGCGGCGGCCCTGGCCGGGCTGGACCGGGTCGGGGTGCAGGCGACAGCGGTGCCCGGCGGGGTCCGGTTCGTGACCCACCGCGACGTGCCGGAGGCGGACATCACCGAGGCCCTGCGCCGGATCACCGCGGCTCAGACTCCCGCACCTGCGGCTTGAGGTCGGCCCTGAGCAGGGCGATCTCCTCGCGGAGGGCTTCCACCTCGGCCTTGGTGCTCGCCTCGATGGACGCCTCGGCACCCGCGATCTTCTCCACGAACCACGACGCGATCACACCCGTCACCACACCGAGCAGGGCGATCCCGCCGACCATCAGCGCCCCGGCGACCAGCCGCCCCTCGGTGGTGACCGGGTACCGGTCGCCGTAGCCGACGGTGGAGATGGTGGTCAACGTCCACCACAGGGCGTCCCCGAAGGTCGTGATGGTCGCGTTCGGGTCGTCACGCTCAGCGTCCAAAACCGCGAGCGCGGCCCCGAACGCCACCATCAGCGTCGTGCCGCCGACGTAGATCCCCACCTGCCCGCGCAGGCTGGTGCCGACCCTGCGGTTGATCACCTTGAACACGGTGACCAGCCGCAACGCCCGCAACTGCCGCACCATCGGCAGCGCCACGACGACCAGGTCGAACAGGTGCCGCCAGACGAACCGCCACTTCCGCCTGGCCAGCGCGAGCCGGATCAGGTAGTCCACGGCGAACACCGCCCAGACCACCCACAGCCACACCTCCAGCCACCAGTGCACCGTGGGCGAACCGGCGGTGCCCAGCACCTGCCAGGCATAGGCCACCAGGAAGGCGACCGCGAGACCGGTCAACGGCCACTCGGTCCGCGCCTCCCACCCAGCCAACCGCCCCTCGTCGGGGATCTCAGACACCCCGACATCCTCACCCGAACGGGCTAGTTCTGGCTAGCGGATCTGCCGCCGGGACTTCCCCTTGATCGCCCCGTACGCCGCCACCCCCACCGTCGCCACCGCGGCGACGATGAGCAGGGCACCGATGGCCTTGAACACGAAGCCGATCACGGTGAACGCCAGCCAGATGACGATGATCGCGCCGATGATCCTGATGAGCATGTTGTCCGCCGCCTTCCGGGGGTTGTGCCTGGTCAACGCGGGGTGGGGGGTGTGCGTTCCCAACGGACCGGGGTTCGGGTGGTGGTTGCGGTGGGTGGGGCGGGGGTTACTGCTCGTGGCTTGTCCACAACGGGTGCGTGCGTCCACAGGGTACGGGCGAGGTGGTCGATTTGTCGGTTCGCCTCGGTATCGTGGAAATCGGGGGATCCCGGGCTAGATGATCTTCGGCTCGCCTGCGGCATTGCGCTGGATCGCGGGGTGTGGGTGTGCTCGATGGGGCGGACTCGCGCCCTGGCCCCGTGGTGGTGCGGTGTGCTCGATGAGGCGGACTTGTTTTGCGCGGGGCCCCTGCACCAGCCGTGGCAGGACCGCAAAGCAGGGGCCGAAAAGCATGGCCCTGTCCGCGCACAACGCTACGACTGCCGCCACCCCACGCAAAACAAGTCCGCCCCATCGAGCATTGGGGTGGGCGGCTTCCGAGTGTCCAGTGGTTGGGTTGGCGGGGCTGGCTCGGTGGGCCGAGTTGGGTGGGCTGACTCGGTGGGTTGGTTTGGCACGCCTGCTTCTGGGAGCGGTGGGCGGACTGGTGGGGTCGGCCCGGTGAATTGAGCTGGCGGGGGTGGCCCGGGGGGTGTTCAGGTGGCTAGAGCCAGGTGGCTAGGCGGTTGAGGGCTTCTTTGATGTCGTGGGTGGCACCGGCGAAGGAGAGGCGGATGGCGTGGGTGCCGTTTTCCGGGTCGAAGTCGATGCCGGGGACTAGGGCTACGCCGGTTTCGGCTAGGAGGCGTTGGCAGAAGCTCATCGAGTCGTGCGTTAGGTGCGATACGTCGGCGTAGGCGTAGAAGGCGCCGTCGGCGGGGGCTACTTGGGTTATGCCGGAGGAGGTGAGGGCATCCAAGAGCAGAGTGCGGTTGGCGGCGTAGTGGGCCACGTGCGCGTCCAGCTCCGCGTAGACCTCTGGGTCGAATGCGGCTACCGCTGCGTGTTGGGACATGGCTGGGGGACAGATGGTGAAGTTGCCGGTGAGGCAATCGACTGCCCGGTGGAGGCGTTGGGGGACGAGCATCCACCCGAGGCGCCAGCCGGTCATGGCGAAGTACTTCGAGAACGAGTTGATGACCACGGCTTCGCGCGAGAATTGCCAGGCCGACGCGGTTTCGGCGCCGTAGGAGATGCCGTGGTAGATCTCGTCGCTGATGAGTTGGACGCCGCGTTCGGCGCACCAGCCCGCGATGGCGGCCAGCTCTGCCGGGGGCAGGACGGTGCCGGTGGGGTTGGCGGGGCTGGCGACGATCAGGCCGTCGATGGGGCCGAGTTCGTCGAGCATCTCGACGGTGGGCTGGAAACGGGTCTGCTCGTCGCAGGGGAGCTCGACGACCTCGCAGCCGAGGGCGGCGAGGATGTTCCGGTACGCCGGGTAGCCGGGGCGAGCTAGGGCAACGCGGTCGCCTGCGTCGAAGGCCGCCAAAAACGCCAAGAGGAAGCCGCCGGAGGAGCCCGTTGTGATCACGACGTCTTGGGGCGAGATGTCGAGGTTGTACCTGTTCGCGTAGTGGCCAGCGATGGCCTCGCGCAGCTCGGGGATGCCCAACTGCTCGGTGTAGCCCAGCGGTTGCGACCCAAGAGCCTCCGCAGCGGCGATCTTCACAGCCTGCGGGGCGCCACTAGAGGGCTGACCTGCGGCGAGGGACAGCATGTCGCCGTGGGTGCGTTGGCGGGCGTTGGCGGCGGACACGACATCCATCACGTGGAACGGTGGGACGGCGGCCCGGGCGGCGACCTTGAGCAGGGCGTGCATGGGGTTCAGCGTAGTGACGGACGCCAATCGCGACGAGCCGTGACGGTCAGTAGCCGACGTAGCCGCCGCCGGTGTGGGTGGCCTTGATGCCGGGGACGTTCGACAGCGAGCCGTAGCGGGAGACCGCGTAGTTCACGCCCGCGCAGATGTTGTCGACCGGGTTCCAGATGTCCTTGTGGCCGGGTAGCGCGTAAGAGTTGAACGTCGGGTCGATCGTCTGCATCAGCCCCTTGGACGGGGTGCCCTTCGCGGCGTTCGAGTCCCAGTTGTTGATCGCGTTCGGGTTGCCGCCGGACTCGTGCTGGATGATCTCCCAGATGAGCTGGGCGTCGGCCTCGGTGACGTTGATGCCCTGAGCGCGCAACAGCTCTATGGCCTGCCGGATCCACTCTTGGACGTTGCCGGGAGGTGGGCTGCTAGGCGGGCCGCCACTGGAGCCGAGACCACCTATAGATCCACCGCCGCCGTGGCTGGAGCCTTCAGGGCTGGCGCTCTTACTCGCCCACTCGACCTTCTTACTGGCCGCCGGGGCGAAGGCCTGACCATCTGGTTCGGGGATGCTGGAGAACCTGGGGTTGGGTGTGCGCCCTTTCAACGCGGACGCAGCAGCGGCCATAGCGTGCTCTGCATTGTCGATCTGCGTAGTGACGCGACCTCGGTAGCCGCTAGCAAGGCTGTCTATGTGGCCGCGCTTCTCTTCGTCTGTCGCGTCCGGGTTGGAGTTGATCCACGCGGTCGCGTTGTCGTACAGCTCGCCGAAAACGCCCTCTAGAGCGTCTCGGGCAGCCTGGACACCAGTGGCGGCTGCGCGTAAGTCGGCGGCAGCACCGGTAAGAGCCTCGTTGAGCGATTGGCCCGCTTTGGTGAAGTTGGCCATGTAGGCGACAAACGAGTCGGCAGAGGTGCCTTGCCAAGCGCCGTCCAACTGCTTCACCGCACCGTCGACCTTGCCTACGGCGTCCGAGCTCCCTGTGGCGGCTTGGGTGAACTTGGCGGCCAGGTCGTTGATGGCACCCGACTGTGCCAAGTAGACCTTGTTGGCGACCCCGGCCAACTCGGCAGCGGTGCCCCCGAGACCGGCGGCGGCGTCTTTCGCGGTCACTGCGCGCCCCTCAGACGGTCAACGACCGCGTCGCGGCCTGCTCGTTGTTGGCCACCGACGTCCCGATCGCGTCCAGGGCGCGGTCGACCGAACCCAACAGCGTGCCCGCCCGGTCAAGGTCGTCGCCTGCGGTGCTCGCGAGCGCACGAACAGCCCCAGCCAGGGCCTCTGAACTGGGCAAACCGCCGAAGGTCGCGCCACTCGCGTCACGCGGGAGGGCGTCGCCGGTGGCGGCGATCGGTCCGGTTTGTCCCGCGATGGCCGCTCGGCACTGCTCGATGGCCTGCAGGTTGTAGTCAGCCCCTGCCACAGCTCCCCCTCGCCAGATCGGTGCCCGACTCAGACGGACGCGGCGGGAGCCCGGTTCCAGTCGATCACGCGTCGTCGAGGAGATCCCACACCGCGGCGGCGAGCCTGGCGTTGTCCGCGGGGGCGATGGTGCTCCACACCTGGCCGTCGTTGTTCGTCTTGGCCACGTGCACGTACCGCCCCTGGGCCGTGTCGTGGAACGCGACCACCCGGTCGACCCGCTGCCTGCGCTGGTCGCGCACGACACGCTCCACACCGAACTGGCCGCGTACGCCGATACCGGAGAACATCAGCGCCACCGACTGCGCTTCATAGAGGGGCAAACCGGCGCGTTGGAGCGGGGTCACCAGATTCTGCGGTTCGCCGCCTGCACGCCTATCGGCATCAGCCAGGACTTCGCGCGGGAGGCTGACCGAACGGCCAGGGCCCGCGGGGGCGTCACCGGCGATCGACACAGCCGCCTCAGCCAACCCCGTCTTACGCGCGGGGATGAGCCACACCTGATCGCTATCGACCACCGCTAGGCCTGCCTGGTCTCCTGACACCACAGCGAGCGCCTTGATCTCGCGGTCGGTCCACACCCAAGCGTCGACACTGACCTGAGCATGCGCCAGCAGACTGAGCCGGTCTGCCAACTCCGGCACAGCGCGGCCCCGATCGGCCAAGCCACGGCGCTCCAGATCGGCCAAGGCCGTTCGCACCAACTCTGCGCGCTCGGTGTGCGTAATGCCGGGGCTCGGGACATCTATGGCGACATGCCGCAGCGGGAGCCGTTCAGACTCCCAGAGGACGTCGAACTCGAGGGCGGACAGAACAACGCTGCTGGACAAGTCAGTCGTCTTCGCCGAGCACGGGTGCGATCACCAAGCGATCGTCGCCGAACAGGTCATCGGAGTCGATGCCGTACTTGCGCACGTGCTCGGCGTCGTCCTCCCCGTTAGCGGCCGCGCCCGCAGCGGGCTGCATCAACGAAGAGGCCGGTTTGCCGCTCTTACCCCCACCGAGCTTCTCGGCGTTCTTGGCGGCTCGAGCCTCTTCCTCCGGTACACCCGCGACAGGGCCAACAGGACGCTGGGAACCCGGGGCGCTCTTACCGGGTGCGCCCCCGCGTACGACCCTGTCCCTCTCCACCGTCGCACCAGCCGCGGCGCCAGCGCCCCCCGCGCCCGCAATGCCTGCCGCGGTGGCGATCTCGCCTACTAGCTGACCGGGGAAGCCTGGGCGGAAAGCGTTGAGGCCACTAGAGGTGACCGGAAGCCCCCCTAGGCCTGGCGTCACCGGACCAACGCCGGAGACGCGGCCAACGCCAAGCTGCGTGGGGTTGCCGCCGGGGCCGAGAGTCGGCGCGGGGCCGCCGGTGGGCGTAAGGCCGGGGTTGTTGCCCGTGTAGCTACCGGGGAGGGGGGCGCCTACCTGAGGCCGGTTGACGCCTTGGCCACCACTCGGGTTGAACGCCTCTTGGCCGGTGTGGAAGCCCTGGACCGCAGTGGTCCCCTTGCTACCCGGCGCCTGAGTACCCACACCCACCGAAGGCGGAACCGGGAGATCACGGAAGTTGCCGAGCGCGCCCTGACTGCCCTGGGCGTAATCGTTCATCGCGGCCACAGCCTGCTGGCGCGCGGCCTGGGTCCGCTGCACCTCAGCGGCGTGCGGAGTGGTGTGACCGACCAAGCCCATACCCCGGTCCCACAGGTTCACCTGGTTCGCCCCGCGCAACTGCTGCCCATCCGGCGCACTGTTGCGGGTCGTGGAGAACGCATCCCCCTGCTTGCTCACACCCCCCGCCGACTGCGCGACCGTCGGCACCGCATCCTCCGCGTACACAGAAGACCGCTGCGTCGCCTCAACCCCACCCTCAGCCGCGGCGCCCTGCCACTCCACCCCGATCTTCGCCAACTCCGCCCGCAACGCCCGATCGGTATCGGCCAACCCGTCCGCGATCTGCATCAACGCCCGAACGGCCTTGAACAAGCTCTCCGACCCAGGCCCCTGCCGCAACCGATCCACCTGATCAGCCAGCGCGTCGTAGCCGTACCCCTCGAACCGCAGGTCAGCCAGCCCGTTCTCCGCCATCCCTACCCCTCACACCAACGTCTTCAACGTGGTCAACGCCAGACCAGCCGCCTTCTCGCTCATCCGGCACACCTCGTCCTGGGTGAAATCCTTGCCGCTGGTCGTCGTCCGGATCTGCAACTGCTGACCTTGCGCGACATCGATCGCGACGGTGCACGGAGCGGCGCTGGCGCCCTGCCCGGCGAGGTCGTAGCGAACAGCGGCGAAGTCTCCGACCGAAATGAGGTCCGCGTCCACATTCCGATCACCTGCCAACCAGACCTCAACACCCTCAGTCGTGACCACCGTCGCGTAGTAGCGGTAGTAGGGCGCCTGCGCTGAAATCTCGAAGGCGCATTCCTTGGCCCCGCGGTACTGCTCAGTGTTGTTTGTCTGCGGACGAAATGTGTCGACCTTCAACCCACCCCGCTGGTCCGCGGTCAACAGAGCGCAGGGGTCGATCGAGTCGAGCTTGAGCGACTTGGGTCGCGGCGGGATCGACGTGCTGGTTTTGGTCGGCGACTCGCCGGAAGTCGGCGCCGTCGTCTCACCCTCACCCGGGGTCGGCGTTGGGGTCCCTGCTTGCGTCGCCGTGCATCCCGCGACAGCGAATGTCACGACCAACGCGAGGGCCCGCTTACGCACCCGCTGCCCCCAAGGCCGCCCTGATCTCGTCGTCGCTATAGCCATAAGCCCGCGCGCTGTCCTTCAGCTGATTCACCAGGTTCCGCAATCCCGTTATGTACTCGGCCACCCGCACGCTGTAGGAACCGCTCTGGTGCACCAACCGGTCATTCCACTCCTGCGCGACGCGGAGGCTGACCTCGTCCTCACCCGGGGCAGCGATCTCGAGATCGGCGATTGCCGTGTCGATCTGCGGCTGCAAGGTGTCGATCTGGGTTTGGATGACCTTGGCGGCGGCGAGGACGTTGTCGTGGTTGATGAGGAATTGGCCTGCTGAGGTGGCGGTGGTGCGGTGGAGGGACTCGGCGGCCATGTGGGCGGTCGCGAGGACTGCCGCTATCGCGCCGGTTTGGGTGGCGTCGGTCATGGCGGGTACCCCCGGGGGCCTGCGGTGGTGGTTGTCTCCCGTTCGAGGCTACCAATGCGGGTGGGGTGGTCACCGTGAGTTCGCGAGAACGGCCTAGTTGGTGACCGGGATGCCGATCTCGCCGTTGAGGGCGCGCAGGGCGATGTCGGTGCGGTGGTGGGATCCGGGCAGGTGGACGGCGGTGACCTTGCGGTAGGCCTCGTCGCGGGCGGCGGTGAGGGTGTCGCCGGTGCCGACCACGGCCAGGACTCGGCCGCCCGCGGAGATGAGGGCGCCGTCGTCGCGGCGGCGGGTGCCTGCGTGGAGGATGCCGTCGGCTTCGGCGCCGGTGATGGGGTCGCCGGTGCGGGGGCGGTCGGGGTAGCCGTCGGCGGCGATGACGACGGTGACGGCGGAGCCGTCGGCCCACTCGAGCGGGGGGTGCGCGGCGAGGGTGCCCTTGGCGGCGGCGAGGAGCAGCTGCGAGAGGGGACTGCGCAGGAGGGCGAGGACGGACTGGGTTTCCGGGTCGCCGAAGCGGCAGTTGAACTCGATGACCTCGGGGCCGTTGGAGGTCAGGGCGAGGCCCGCGTAGAGGAGGCCGGAGAAGGCGCTGCCGCGGCGGGCCATCTCCTGGACGACCGGCTCGATGATGCGGGTGACGACGTCGGCGACCAGGCCGGGCGGGGTCCACGGGAGCGGGGCGTAGGCGCCCATGCCGCCGGTGTTGGGGCCCGCGTCGCCGTTGCCGACGCGCTTGAAGTCCTGGGCGGGCAGCAGGGGGACGACGGTGCCGTTGGCGTCGACCACGCAGAACAGCGACACCTCGGGGCCGTCGAGGAAGGACTCGAGCAGGACCGGGTGGCCGCCGTCGAGCAGCGTCATGGCGTGGGCGCGGGCGGTGGGCAGGTCGGTGGTGACCACGACGCCCTTGCCCGCGGCGAGGCCGTCGTCCTTGACCACCCAGGTGGGGCCGAAGCGGGCGAGGGCGGCGTCGAGCCGGGCGGGGTTGTCGACGATCTCGCTGTGCGCGGTCGGCACCCCGGCGGCGGTCATGACGTCCTTGGCGAACGCCTTGGAGCCCTCGATGCGGGCGGCGTCGGCGCCGGGGCCGAAGCAGGCGGTGCCGGAGGCGCGCACCGCGTCGGCGACCCCGGCGACCAGCGGGCCCTCCGGTCCGATGACCACCAGGTCGGCCTTCCAGCCGGACGCGAGCTCGACGACGGACCCGGCGTCGAGCGCGTCGACGCCGTAGGTCTCGGCGAGGGCGGCGGTGCCTGCGTTGCCCGGGGCGCACGCCAGCGCGACCACCTCCGGGTCCTTCGACAACGCCAGGACCAGGGCATGTTCGCGGGCACCAGACCCAATCACCAGGACTCGCACGGTCAGCCAGAGTAGATGCCCGCCCGCGGGCCACCGCCGCCGCCCCGGGGCAACGGCGGTGCCGGGCTGAGCAGCCCCCGAATCGATCCTTCCAGGTGCGAGGCGGGGTGCGGGGGTGGTGAAGGAGGCTGTGGATGGGTGGTGGGGTTGTGGAGCGCCGGGGGTTCATCTGTGCGTGGGGCAGGTTTCGCTGGGTCGTGGCCGGGACGTCGTGGTGCGCGGCGAGGGTTGCCCGGTCAGCTCGCGGGCTACGAGGAGGAACCATGCCTGCTACCCGGACCATCGGCGTTGCCCTGGCCGCGGTGACCCTGCTAGGGGTTGCGACCATGAGCACCGCCAGCGCCACCCCCGACGGCGACCGGCACGGCGATCGGGCCGTCCCGCTCGTCCTCGGTCACCGGGGCGCGTCGGGTTACCGGCCGGAGCACACGCTCGCCAGCTACGAACTCGCCGCCCGGATGGGGGCCGACTACATCGAGCCAGACCTCGTCTCGACCAAGGACGGCGTGCTCGTCGCCAGGCACGAGCCGGAGATCGGCGGCACCACCGATGTCGCGAAGCGGCCGGAGTTCGCCGCGCGCAAGGCGACGAAGGTGCTCGACGGGGTGTCGGTGACCGGGTGGTGGACCGAGGACTTCACCTTGGCCGAGCTCAAGACGCTGCGGGCCGTGGAGCGGATCCCGGACGTGCGGCAGCGGAACACGGTCTACAACGGCCGCTACCAGGTGCCGACGTTCCAGGAGGTCATCGACCTGAGCAAGCGCTTGTCGCGCGAGCTGGGCCGCGACATCGGGATCTACCCCGAGACCAAGCACCCGACGTACTTCCGCGGGCTGGGTCTTGACCTGAACCCGAAGGTCGTCGAGGCCCTCGACCGCAACGGCTTGAACCGGCGCGGCGCGAAGGTCTTCGTGCAGTCTTTCGAGGTGGGCAACCTCGTCGAGTTCAGCCGCAAGCTGCGGGTGCCGCTGATCCAGCTGACCTCGGCTTCCGGTGCTCCTTACGACTTCGTGGCCAGCGGCGACAAGCGCACCTACGCGGACCTGCTCACCCCGGCGGGTCTGCGCGATGTGGCGCGGTACGCCTACGGCATCGGCCCGGCCAAGGACCAGGTGATCCCGCGGGACGCGTCGGGCAACCTGGCGCAGCCGACGGCTCTTGTGGCCAACGCGCACAAGGCGGGCCTGAAGGTGCACCCGTACACCTTCCGCGCGGAGAACGCGTTCCTCCCCGTGAACCTGCGTTCGTCCGCGGTCGCGTCGGAGTACGGCGACCTCTTCGGTGAGCTGTCCGCGTTCTGGGCGGCCGGGGTGGACGGTGTGTTCACCGACAACACCGACATCGCGGTGGCCTCGCGCGCGGAGACCTTCCCCCGGCGCTGACCGGAGCCAGCTCGGCGGGCCGCCACCGGCAGGGGGTGGCGGCCCGCCGTCTTTTCACACGATCCGGTTGTCCACGTAGCACCAGCGCCAGTTCTCACCCGGTTCGTGCGACTGGATGACCGGGTGGTCGGTCGCCTTGTGGTGGGCGGTGGCGTGCTTGAGCGGGCTGGAGTCGCAGCAGCCGACGTGGCCGCAGCTGAGGCAGAGCCGCAGGTGGACCCAGTGCCGGTTGCCCTCGGCGACGCAGTCCTGGCAGACGTCGGCCTCGGCGGTGACGCCCGCGGGCAGGGTGTCGGTGTGTTCGCAGGTCATGACCCGCTCCTTTCATGCGGCTACTCGCATGGGCGATCCTTGCGCACGAGGACGAGGAGGCGGGTGTGGAACTTCTGCTGCTGTTCGCCGGGTCGCTGGCGGTCGCGGCCGTCGCGCGGCGGGTTGACTGGCCAGCGCCGTTGTTGCTGGTCGCCGTCGGCCTCGCTGTGTCGTTCGTCCCAGGGGTACCCGATTTCCGGTTGAACCCCGAGCTGGTGCTGGTCCTGGTGTTGGCGCCGCTGCTGTACTCGGCCGCTCTGGACAGCTCCTACCTGGACATCAAGGCCAACATCCGGCCGATCGGGCTGTTGGCGGTGGGGCTGGTCCTGGTGTCGACGGCTGTTGTCGGTGTCGTGGCTCACATGGTCGTCCCCGACCTGCCACTGGCGTCGGCGCTGGTGTTGGGGGCTGTGGTGGCCCCGCCTGACGCGGTCGCCGCTGTCTCTATAGGCCGCAAGCTGGGCCTGCCACGACGGTCGATGACCCTGCTGACCGGTGAAAGCCTCGGCAACGACGCGACAGCGCTGACGGCGTTCAAGGTCGCGGTGGCCGCCGCAACCGGCGTGGCCGCCTTCTCGTGGACTGACGGCATTGTGACGTTGCTGGTCACGTCCATCGGCGGGGTCTTGGTCGGCCTGGTCCTGGGTGTGGTTGTCCACAAGATCCGGCTGCGCCTCGGTGACGGTGTCCTTGAGAGCGCGCTGGGCATGCTCGTGCCGTTCGGGGCTTACCTCTTGGCGGAAGAGCTGCACACGTCCGGTGTGCTCGCTGTCGTCGCGGCGGGCCTCTATCTGGGCCACAACGCCACTGCGGCGGGCTACGCGACCAGGCTGCAGGAGACGGCTGTCTGGAAGTCGGTCGATGTGCTGTTGGAGTCCCTGGTGTTCGCCCTGATCGGCCTCCAGGTGCGGTCGATCGTCTCTGCGGTGCGGTTGGACACGGCGTTGTGGGTGGCTTCCGCCGCTGTGCTGGTGGCGGTGATCGTGGTCCGGTTCGTCTGGGTCTTCCCCGCCGCGCACGTGCCGCGGTGGCTGTTCCCGCACATCCGCAGGCGCGAACCCCGGCCGGACGCGCGGTCGTTGACGGTGATCTCGTGGGCGGGGATGCGCGGGGTGGTGTCGTTGGCGGCCGCCGCGGCGATCCCGCTGGACATGCCGGGCCGCGACGTGGTGCTCCTGCTGACGTTCGTCGTCACGGTCGGGACGTTGCTGCTGCAGGGGATGACGCTGCCGGTGGTGATCCGGAAGTTGGGGGTGCGCGCCGAGGACGGCCAGGACCGGGTCTTGGCGGAAGCTCAGGTGCAGAGCACGGCGGCGCGGGCGGCGGTGGACCGGCTGGACGAGTTGGTCGACGACGGCGTGCCCGAGCACATGGCGCGGAAGCTGCGCGCGCTGGCCGAGCACCGGGGCAACGCGGTGTGGGAGCGGCTGGGCAGGCAGGAGCAGGAGAACCCGGCGGCCGCGTTCCGCAGGCTGCGCCGGGGGATGCTCGACGCCGAGCGCGAGGTGTTCATCGCCGCGCGGGACCGGGGTGAGATCGACGACGAGATCCTGCGCCGGGTGCAGCGGGAGCTGGACTTCGAGGAAGCGGCGCTGGACCGCGAGTAGGGCAGGCCGTGGCCTGCCCTACTCGCCTCAAGAGGCCGCGATCCTGAGCGTCGACGGCGGTGCGGTTTCCTGCCCTGCCAGGAGTCCGCGCCGCGCCAACTCGGGACGCACGCCCTCGCCGAACCAGTACGCCTCCTCCAGGTGCGGGTACCCGGAGAGGACGAACTCGGTGATGCCGATGCTGTGGTACTCCTCGATGAGGTCGGCGACCTCGGTGTGGCTACCGACCAGCGCTGTGCCCGCCCCACCCCGGACGAGGCCGATGCCCGCCCACAGGTTCGGGTGTACCTCCAGGCCGCGCACACCCTTGTCCAGCGCGCCCTTGTGCAACTCCAGCATCCGCTGCTGCCCGACCGACTGACTACGCCCCAACTGCGCCTGGGCCTCCGCGACCTGCGCGGGGTCGAGCGCGTCGAGCAGCCGCTGCGCCTCGGCCCACGCGGCCTCCGAGGTGTCGCGGGAGATGGTGTGCAGCCGGACGCCGAAGCGCGGTGTGCGGCCCTCCGCCTCGGCGAGCGCCCGAACCTTGGCGATCTTGTCTGCGACCTGGGACGGCGGTTCGCCCCAGGTCAGGTACACGTCGGCGTGCCGCGCGGCGACCGGGAGCGCGGCGTCGGACGACCCGCCGAAGTAGATGGCGGGGGTCGGTTCCGGCTGGGCGAGGGTGGTGGCGCCGATGACCTTGAGGTGCTCTCCCTCGAACGAGTACGGCTGGCCGGACCAGGCGCCGCGCACGATGCTGAGGAACTCGTCGGTGCGGGCGTAGCGGGCGTCGTGGTCGTGGAAGTCGCCGAAGCGCTCCTGCTCGACGGCGTCGCCGCCGGTGACGATGTTGAGCAGCAGCCTGCCGCCGGAGATGCGCTGGTAGGTGGCGGCCATCTGGGCGGCCAGGGTCGGCGAGATCACCCCCGGGCGGAACGCGACCAGGTACTTCAGGGTCTTGGTCTCGCGGATGAGCGCGGCGGTGACCAGCCAGGCGTCCTCGCAGAAGGTGCCGGTGGGGGTGAGCACGCCGGTGAAGCCCAACTGCTCCGCGGCGCGGGCGACCTGCGCGAGGTAGTCGATGTCGGGGGCGCGGCGGGCGGAGTTCTCGGCGCGGTTGGCGTGGAACCGCTCCACCACGTTGCGGCCGTCGCCGGAGGTGGGGAGGAACCAGTGCAGGGTGATGCTCATTTCTGGGCTCCAGACTCGGCGACCGCGGCGACGTCGGCGGCGAACCGGCTGTCGACGAAGTCGGCGAAGGTGAACTTGGTCGGCAGCACCTTCGCCGCCACGAACGCGTCCGCGAGCTTCTGCTCGTCCGCGATCACTGTGTCGTCGAGCTTGATGGGTCGGTCAAGACCTCGTTGTGTGGCCTCTAGTGCCACCTCTGGCTTAAGACCGGTTTCCTTCGCCCACACAGCAGCGCGCTCATCGCCGTGGGTCTTGGCGTAGTTGAGTGCCTTGGCGTAGCGGACGACGTAATCGCGTAGGGCAGCGTTCTTGCCGGGGTCAGCTAGAGCGGCCTTACCAGCGACGAGGAAGCCATAGCCACTGGCGAGGGAGTCAGGGCCTGCTTCGGTGTTGGGCTTACCCCCGCCGGGTGTACCGGTGCCGTCGATGAGGACGCGCGCCTTGGTGTCCCTAAGAGCCTGGGTTGTGTAGGGATCCCAGATCGACCATGCGTCGAGCTTCTTCTGTGTGAACGCGACGAAGGCGTCTGAGGGCTGCAGGAAGCTGAGCGTCACGTCCGCCGGGGTCAGCTTGGCCTTGTTCAGCACCGTGAGGACCAAGCCGTGCGCGGAGCTGCCCTTGGCGACGCCGATGGTCTTACCGCGCAGGTCTTCGATGGTGCGCAGCGGCGAGTCCTCCGGCACGAGCAGCGCGTCGCTCGAGACATCGCCCTTCTGCGCGGAGACCACTGCGATCTTGGCGTTGGCCGCGCCCGCGAAGATCGGCGGGGTGTTGCCGACCGAGCCGATGTCGATCGCGCCCGCCGACGCGGCCTCCAACAGGGGAGGCCCGCTGGTGAATGTCGACCACTCGATCTTGTAGGGGAGGTCCTTGAGCAGACCCGCTGCTTCGAGGTAGGACTTCTGACCGCCCTTCTGGTCGCCGACCTTGAGGGTGACCTTGGCGAGGTCGGCGGCGCTGACGGACTCCGGCACCGGCGCGGGGGCAGCGGGGGTGGTGCCGCCGCCGCACGCCGTCAGGGCTAAGGCGGCCGCGGTGAAGGGGATCAGGTTACGCAGTCGCACGTTCGGTCACTCCCAGGTCTGCCAGCACCTTCGCGCGGACATCGATGTGGTCGGACAGCTCTCTCGGCCGCGGGTGGCCCAGGACGTATTCGCTGGCGATGCGGCCCTCGTCGAGGACAAGGACGCGGTCGGCGAGCAGCAGTGCCTCGTCGACGTCGTGGGTGACCAGCAGCACAGCCGGTCTGTGCTGCTGCCACAGGGCTTCGACGAGCCGGTGCATGGCCAGCCGGGTCAACGCGTCGAGCGCGCCGAAGGGTTCGTCGAGCAGCAGCAGGTTCGGTTCGCGGACCAGGGCGCGGGCCAGGGACACGCGCTGCGCCTCGCCGCCGGAGAGGGTGCGCGGCCAGGCGTCGGCGTGATCGGCCAGCCGGACCTCGGACAGCGCCTTGACCGCGACATCGCGGCCCACCACCGGGTGCAGCCCGAGCACGACGTTGCGCCACACCCGCCGCCACGGCAGCAACCGGGGCTGCTGGAACGCGACGGACACCTGTCCGTCCACAGTGGCCGTACCGGTGACGTCGGTGTCCAGCCCGGCCAACACCTTCAGCAGCGTCGACTTGCCGGAGCCGCTGCGCCCCAGCAGTGCGACGAACTCGCCGGGCGCGATGCCCAGGTCCAGGTCCCGCAGTACCGCCCGATCCCCGAAGGTCTTGCTCAGACCCCGCACCTCGACTGTCAGGCCGCTCGCCACCGCAGTGCCCTCCTCTCCACCAGGCGCACGATCGCGTCGGTCGCCAGGCCGAGCGCGGCGTAGACGACGAGGCCGACGACGATGACGTCGGTGCGCAGGAACTCCCGGGCGTTGTTGATCAGGTAGCCGAGCCCGCTGCTGGCGTTGACCTGCTCGCCGACGATCAGCGACAGCCAGGCGACGCCCAGGGACTGGCGCAGGCCGACCAGCGTGTTGGGCAGCGCGGAGGGCAGCACGACGTGCACCAGGCGCTCGGTCCGGGTGTAGCCCAGCGCCGTGGTGGCCTCGACCAGGTGGCTGTCGACGTTGCGGATGCCCGAGTGCACGTTGAGGTACAGCGGGAACGCCACGCCCAGCGCGACCAGGGCGATCTTGGGTTCCTCGCCGATGCCGAACCAGAGGATGAACAGCGGGATCAGACCGAGGAACGGCAGCGTGCGCAGCATCTGCACCGGCGGGTCGACCAGGTAGTTGCCCCAGCGCGACAGACCGGCGACGATGCCGAGCGCGACGCCGATCGCCGCGCCGATGGCGAAGCCGATGCCGACCCGGGTGGTGGAGACGACGAACGCGTCGCCGAGCTCACCGGTCCCGGCGAGTTCGACCCCGGCGCGCAGCACGGTCCACGGCGAGCTCAGCTTGTCCGGCGGCAGCAGCCCGGTCTCGCAGGCGATCTGCCACAGCGCCACGATCGCCAGCGGGCTGATCCAGCGCCTCAGGTCGGGGAGTCTTCTGCGGCGTTTTCGCTCTGGTGGGGAAATCGGGGCCGATTCCGCGCGTGCGGGGGCGCCCAGGGTCGAGATGGACACGGGTGTCTCCCGGTGGGGGTGGGGACGTGCTCGGCGGCGAAGGGGTCGTCAGGCCGAACAGATCGCGCTCGCCTGCCGCCGCAGGTCGACGTGCAGGCGGTGCACCAGGGATTCGCCGCCGTCCATGGCTACTGAGTCTTGGAGCAGCCGGGGGCGAAGTCAACGCCAGGACACCCCGTCCCGGATCATGGAAAGTCGCACGGGAATGGGGCGGATATGCGAGGCGGGTTTATTTCAGCGTGAAACGAAAAGACCCCCGGAACACCATTGGTCCGGGGGTCTGGCACCGAATGTCAGGCCATTTCGTGGCGCACGATCGTCTGGTCGCGGCCGGGGCCGACGCCGACGGCGGAGACGCGGGCGCCGGAGAGCTCCTCCAGGCGTTCGACGTAGGCGCGCGCGTTGGCCGGGAGCTCCTCGAAGGTGCGGCAGTGGGTGATGTCCTCCCACCAGCCGGGCAGCTCCTCGTAGACCGGGACGGCGTGGTGGACGTCGGTCTGGGTCATCGGCATGTCGTCGACCCGGCGGCCGTCGACCTCGTAGCCGACGCAGACCGGGACGGTGTCCAGGCCGGAGAGCACGTCGAGCTTGGTGAGGAAGTAGTCGGTGATGCCGTTGACCCTGGCCGCGTAGCGGGCGATCACCGCGTCGAACCAGCCGGTGCGGCGCAGCCGCTTGGTGGTGACGCCGATCTCGCCGCCGACCTTGCGCAGCCGCTCGCCCATGTCGTCGTCGAGCTCGGTCGGGAACGGGCCGGAGCCGACCCGGGTGGTGTAGGCCTTGAGGATGCCGATCACCGTGGTGATCCGGGTCGGGCCGATGCCCGAGCCAGCGCAGGCCCCGCCCGAGGTCGGGTTGGACGAGGTGACGAACGGGTAGGTGCCGTGGTCGACGTCGAGCAGGGTGCCCTGGGAGCCCTCCAGCAGCACCGTCTCGCCGCGCTCGAGGGCCTGGTTGAGCAGCAGCCGGGTGTCGGCGATGCGGTGGCCGAACCGCTCGGCCGAGGCCAGCACCTCGTCGACGACCTGGTTGGCGTCGAGCGCCTTGCGGTTGTAGATCTTGACCAGCATCTGGTTCTTGACGTCGAGCGCCGCCTCGACCTTCTGCCGGAGGATCTTCTCGTCCAGCAGGTCCTGCACCCGGACCCCGACCCTGGCGACCTTGTCCTGGTAGGCCGGGCCGATGCCGCGACCGGTGGTGCCGATCTTGGCCTTGCCCAGGTAGCGCTCGGTGACCTTATCGATGGCCACGTGGTAGGGCATGATCAGGTGCGCGTCGGCGGAGATGAGCAGGCGGGAGGTGTCGACGCCGCGCTCCTCGAGGCCCGCGAGCTCGGTGAGCAGCACACCGGGGTCGACGACAACGCCGTTGCCGATGACGTTGGTGACCGCCGGGCTCAGGATGCCGGAGGGGATCAGGTGCAGCGCGAACTTCTGACCGTCGGGCAGCACCACGGTGTGGCCCGCGTTGTTCCCGCCCTGGTACCGCACGATCCACTGAACGCGGTCGCCGAGCAGGTCGGTCGCCTTGCCCTTGCCCTCGTCGCCCCACTGGGCGCCGATCAGCACGATTGCCGGCATGTGAAACTCCAGGTGTTGGCAGTGTGGAGAAACTGTGGACACCCGTACCCGTGCTGCCTCGGGCGAATGCCGGTGACTGAGACTAGACCAGGAGACAGCAGTGAGCGCACTCGTGCTGGCCTGCGGAAACGCGGCCGACACCGCCCGGACGCCCACGCTCACCGAGCGTGACGGCATCGCCTGGCGGCCGGTGCCCGCGACCCCCGGCCGTGCGGACCTGGACGCGCTGCTCAAGGCCACCGGCGGCGAGCGGGTGGTGGTGCTGGGCACCGACGCTGACCTGGCCGCTGTGGTGCTGCGCGTGATGCGCCTCGACCGCCTCGCCACCACCCCGATCGGCTACGTCCCGGTCGACCCGCGCGCCTCCGCGGTGCCCGCCCTGTGGGGCCTCCCGCGCGATCACGCCGCTCTGGTCGAGGTGGCGCTCTCCGGCGAGATCGACCCCTTCCCGCTGATCCGCGACGACTCCGGGGGCGTCCTGGTGGGTCAGGCCGCGATCGACCAGCCGCAGGGTGTCGCCTACTGCGACGACACCACCGCACTGCGCGGCCGCGCCAAGCGCATCGAGGCGACCCCCGACCCCACCGGCGGCCCCGGCCTGCTGGTCCGGGTCACCACCGGGCTCTTCGGCAAGAAGGTCGCCACCCACGCCTGCCGCGCGTTCCAGATCGGCTGCGTCCGCACCCTGCTGACCCACGACGGCGTGCCGAAGGACGTGGCGAAGTGGACGTGGTACCGGCACACGGAGGACCTCCGCGTCGCCAGGGGTGTGGTGTGACGGCCGCGAACCCCAGCGCGACCCCAGTTCCGCGGCCGCGTTCGCACAGCGTCTTTCACAGTCCGTCGCGAGTCCGTCACCCATAGGGGTGGCGCGCGCCATCTCCTCCGAGAACGGTGAGGGGCGGTCCTCTTCCCTGCCGACCGGAGGAAACGATGGTGACCAAGACTCGCGCGGGAGCTGTGCTCGCCGCGCTGATCGCTGTGTTCGCCCTGGCCACGCCCGCCGCGGCGACGCCGCCGGGGATCCCGAGCGAGGCCACGGCCCGTGCTGAGCTGGGCGGGCTGGCGGTGCGCGCCGACGGGTCCATGACCGGGTACTCGCGGGACAAGTTCCCGCACTGGGTGATCATCTCGGGCGCGTGCGACACCCGCGAGACCGTGCTCAAGCGCGACGGCAGCGGGGTGGGCACGAACTCGTCGTGCCAGGCGACCTCGGGCAGCTGGTACAGCCCCTACGACGGCGCCACCTGGTCCGCGGCGTCCGATGTGGACATCGACCACGTGGTGCCGCTGGCCGCCGCGTGGCGGTCGGGGGCTTCGGGGTGGACGACCACGAAGCGGCAGCAGTTCGCCAACGACCTGAGCCACCCGCAGCTGATCGCGGTGACCGACAACGTGAACCAGTCCAAGGGGGACAAGGGTCCCGAGAGCTGGAAGCCGCCCGCCTCCGGTTACTGGTGCACCTACGCGAAGATGTGGACGCGGGTGAAGTACACCTACGGCCTCAGCGTCAACTCCTCGGAGAAGTCCGCGCTGCTGGGCATGCTCGACCGCTGCTGAGGCACCGCGCGGGCGCCGGGTGCGACGACCGCCCCGGCACCTGCGCGGACCAGACCGACTACCCGGACCGACTAGATCAGGCCGAGGTGGGCCGGGGCAGCCGGGTCGGAGTCGGCGAGGAACTTCGAGCAGCGCTCGTACTCCTCGGTGTCGTCGATCGCCTTCGCCGCCGTGGCGAGCGCGGCCAGCGCGCGCAGGAAACCCTGGTTGGGCCGGTGCGACCACGGCACCGGGCCGAAGCCCTTCCAGCCGGACCGGCGGAGCTGGTCGAGACCGCGGTGGTAGCCGGTGCGCGCGTAGGCGTACGCGGCGATGGGCTCACCGGCGGCCAGCGAGCGCTCGGCCAGCGCGGCCCACGCCTCGCTGAAGTCCGGCCAGCGGGTGGCGACCTCGACCGGGTCGCCGCCCTCCAGCGCGGCCTGGGGTTCGGCGCGGTCGGGCAGCAGGGTCGGCTCGGGGCCGAGGAGGTTTCCGTGCATTCCCCCATCCTGCCGTACCGGACGGTGCGTGATCGGGCGACTACCGCGGGGGCGAATCGGACACCCGGGGTTCCTGCGCGCGGGTGACCGGGGTCATCATGGCCCGGTGAGACAGGGTGTGGAGATCGGCGGGCCGGTCGCGCAGTTCAAGGCGTTCTTCCGGCTGCACTGGACCAGGGGTGCCGCTGGTCGGGAAACCCCGGAGTGGGTGTGGCGCTTCGCCTACCGCACCTGGCTGCTGGCGCTGCTGTTCAAGCTGCTCGGGTCCTCTTGGGACGAGTCGTGGCACTTCAAGTTCCTGCGCGACGACCTGGCGCCGCCGCACCTGATCAACACGCTGGGCACCGGGATCGCGGTCGTGCTGGTGGCCATCCACACCTTCACCGGGATGGCGGCGACCCGCCGCTCGCAGCGGGTGGTGCAATCCGGCTTGGCCGTGTTCCTCATCGCGGCGCCGCTCGACGTGATCAACCACCGGGTGAACGGGCTGGACCTGACCGCGTGGAGCCCGTCGCACGCGCTGCTGTACCTGGGGACGGCGTTGATGATCGCGGGCCTGATCGACGGCTGGTTCGCGGCCGGGCCGAAGGGCCCGGGGTGGACGCTGGTGCTCGGCGCGCTGTGGGTGTTCTTCCTGGAGAACACGTTGTTCCCCAACGGTCAGCAGGAGTACGGGACGCTGGAGATGACTTCCTGCATGCCCAACGGCGTGCTGGACGCCAACAGCTGCTACGCCGAGCGCGAATTGCTGGAGTTCGCGGCGAACCAGCTCGGTCGACCGGTGGACTACACGGCGATCGAGCATTTCGCGCTGCCGATCCCTTCGTGGGTCTACCCGTTGTGGGGCATCGGTGTGGCGGCCCTGGTGTTGGCCGTCGCGGCCAAGACGATCGGCAAGACGTGGGCGGCCACCGCGGTCGCGGGCATCTATGTGCTCTACCGCGCGGCGATCTGGCCGATGCTCGTCGCAGCTGACTTCCCGCCGTCGACGGTGCCGTTCTACCTGGTGTTCGTCGGCCTCGCCGTTGACCTCGTCCGCCGGGCGAAGCTGCCGCATCTTGGTGAAGCTGCCGCAGGGGCGATCGCTGTAACAGCCCTCGGCTACGGCGCCCTCTATGTGCAAGAGCAGCTGCTGGACGCGCCTCCGACCGCCTGGTGGTCGGCGCCTATAGCGCTCGTCGGCGTAGCAGTGCTGTGGGCGGCAGGGCGGCCTATAGCGCAGCGATTTACCCAAGACAGCCAAAGAGTGGCCTAGGACAGCAAGAAGGCCCTCTCCCAGGACGAGGAGAGGGCCTTCGCTGTGTCCGGACTAGCCCGCGATCATGCGACCCGCGGACTTCAGGTGCTCGCACGCCTGCGTGATGCGCGCGGCCATGGCCTGCTCTGCCGCCTTGAGGTAGCTGCGCGGGTCGTAGACCTTCTTGTTGCCCACCTCGCCGTCGATCTTGAGCACGCCGTCGTAGTTGGCGAACATGTGCGCGGCGATAGGGCGGGTGAACGCGTACTGGGTGTCGGTGTCGATGTTCATCTTGATGACGCCGTAGGACACCGCCTCGTGGATCTCCTCCAGCAGCGAGCCGGAGCCGCCGTGGAAGACCAGGTCGAACGGCTTGGCGCCGTCGCCGAGGCCGAGCTTCTGCGCGACGACGTCCTGACCCTGCTTGAGGATCTCCGGGCGCAGCTTGACGTTGCCCGGCTTGTAGACGCCGTGCACGTTGCCGAAGGTGGCCGCCAGCAGGTAGCGCCCCTTCTCGCCGGTGCCGAGCGCGTCGACGGTCTTGAGGTAGTCCTCGGCGGAGGTGTAGAGCTTGTCGTTGATCTCGTTGGCGACGCCGTCCTCCTCACCGCCGACGACACCCACCTCGATCTCCAGCACGATCCGCGCCGCGGCCGCCTTCTCCAGCAGCTCGGCGGCGATCTGCAGGTTCTCGTCGAGCGGCACCGCGGAGCCGTCCCACATGTGCGACTGGAACAGCGGGTTGCCGCCGCCGGAGACCCGCTCCTGGCTGATCGCGATCAGCGGGCGGACGAACCCGTCGAGCTTGTCCTTGGGGCAGTGGTCGGTGTGCAGCGCGACGTTCACCGGGTACTTGGCGGCGACGACGTGGGCGAACTCGGCGAGCGAGACCGCGCCGGTGACCATGTCCTTGACCTTGGTGCCGGAGGCGAACTCCGCGCCGCCGGTCGAGACCTGGATGATCCCGTCGCTCTCGGCCTCGGCGAACCCGCGCAGCGCGGCGTTCAGGGTCTCCGACGAGGTCACGTTGATGGCGGGGTAAGCGAACTCGTTCGCCTTGGCCCGGTCCAGCATTTCCGCGTAGACCTCGGGTGTGGCGATGGGCATCGTGCTCCTCCTCGGGGTGGCCTGCGCCGTTCTGGCGCATCCTACGAGCAGCGCTCGATCCCCGTGCCGGGCGCGGTGGTGCCAGACTGGTCACATGGCAACGGCTACCTGGAACGGCGAGGTCATCGCCGAGAGCGATGACACCGTCGTGGTCGAGGACAACCACTACTTCCCCTACGAGTCGGTGCACCAGCACCTGCTGCGCCCGTCGGAGACCACCACCGAGTGCGGCTGGAAGGGCACCGCGAACTACTACACGCTGCACGTCGGCGGCGAGGAGAACGTCGACGCGGTCTGGTACTACGCCGAACCCAAGCCGGAGGCCGAGCAGATCAAGGGCCGCGTCGCGTTCTGGAAGGGCGTCGAGGTCACCGCGTAATCGAAGTTCGACGTCCGTCGAACCGGAGTAGGTTCGCCGCATGACGCGAATCGGCTCGACGGAACTAGACGTCTTCCCGCTCAACCTCGGCGCGAACGTGTTCGGCTGGACAGCGGACTCGGCGGCGTCATTCGCCGTATTGGACGCCTACGCCGCGGCGGGCGGGAACTTCGTCGACACGGCGGACATGTACTCGCAGTGGGCGCCGGGCAACTCCGGCGGCGAGTCGGAGACGATCATCGGCCAGTGGCTGGCCGCGCGGGGCAAGCGCGACGAGTTCGTCGTGGCGACGAAGTTGTCCGCGCTGGAGGGCTTCAAGGGGCTTTCCGCGGCGAACGTCAAGGCCGCCGCGGAAGGCTCCCTCAAGCGCCTGGGGACCGACCGGATCGACCTGTACTACGCGCACTACGACGACGAGAACACGCCTATCGAGGAGACCCTCACCGCCTTCGACGCGCTCGTGCGCGAGGGCAAGGTCCGCTACATCGCCGCGTCGAACCTGTCCGCGAAGCGGATCGAGGAGTCGTTGGCGATCTCCGACCGCGAGGGGCTGGCCCGGTACGTGGCGATTCAGCCGCACTACAGCCTCGTCGAGCGCGCGGGCTACGAGAACGAGTACGCCGCTTTGGCCGCCAAGGAGAACTTGGGCGTGCTGCCGTACTGGTCGCTCGCAAGGGGTTTCCTCACGGGGAAGTACCGCGACGACAGTGCTGCCGTGGACAGTCCGCGCGCTGGCGCCGCTTCGGCTTACCTCGACGACCGAGGCAGGCGTGTCTTGGCCGCCTTGGACGAGGTCGCGGCGACGCACGCGACCACGGTGGCGGCTGTGGCCCTGGCATGGCTGACCGCGCAGCCCAACGTTGTTGCGCCTATTGCGAGCGCGCGCACGCCTGAGCAGTTGGCGGATCTACTGCCCTCTGTGGACCTCAAGCTCAGCGACGACGAGGTGACGGAGCTGACGAACGCGGCGGCCTAGTCAACGGGCTCCAAGGCCGAGCGGTACCCCAGCACGACCAGCAGGTGGCGGGCGTGGGCGAGGACTTCCGGGTCATCGCCCGCGCCCGCTGCCACGAGCGTGTCCGTAAGAGCGGCGCGTTGCTCTGGCACGTGCACGTCCTCGGCGACCTCGGCGTCGACCACCTCGTCCTCGTCGCGGCGGTGCAGCACCCGCCGGATCTGGGCGGTCAGCGCGGCGTAGGCGTCCGCGGCCGCGGTGGTGGTCGTCGTGGTGGTAGCCGCGGCTCCGGCGAGCAGCGCGGTCACGACCAGGTGCACCGACAACGGTCCTCCGATCACGTCATGGGTCAACCACGCAGCGTGGCTGGCGCCCATCACATCGACGGACCCCGGTCGTGGGTTACCGGCCTGACCGAAATACGTGTTACTCGCGGTAGCTTACTCGCGGTAAGGTGAGGTACCGTCCGGTAACCACCGTTGCTTGGAGGCACCCATGGGCGTGACGAACCTGCTGGCCCGCGACCACGACGTCGCCGGGAAGGTCATCCTGATCACCGGCGCCGCCCGCGGTTTCGGTGCGGGCCTTGCCCGCCGGTTCGCCGCCCGCGGCGCCAAAGTCGCCCTGGTCGGGCTGGAGCCGCAGGAGCTGGCCGCGGTCGCCGCGGAGTGCGGGCCCAACGCGGCGGTCTTCGAAGCCGACGTGACCGACTGGGACGCCCTGCGCGCCGCCGCCGAGGGCACCGTCGAGCGCTTCGGCGGGATCGACGTCGTGATCGCCAACGCGGGCATCGCGGCGGCCGGGTTCGTCCGCTCGATCGACCCGGCGGCCTTCGAGCGCACGATCGAGGTCGACCTGCTGGGGGTCTGGCGGACCGTCCGGGTCACCCTGCCGCACGTCATCGAGCGCAAGGGCTACGTGCTGGTCGTGTCGTCCATGGCCGCGATCGCGCACGCCCCGGCGATGGCCGCCTACGCCGCCGCCAAGGCCGGGGTGGAGGCGTTCACCAACAGCCTGCGCGCCGAGGTCAGGCACCTGGGCGTCAAGGTCGGTGTCGCGCACCCGACCTGGATCGCGACCGACCTGGTCAACGGTGCCGACGCGCACCCGGTCTTCGGGCCGCTGCGGTCGGCGATGCCCGGCCCGATCGGCAAGACCTACCCGGTGGCGGTGGCGCTCGACGCGCTGGAGGCCGGGGTGCTGCGCCGCGACCGGACCGTGCACGTGCCGGGCTGGGTCGGGCTGCTCAAGCTCGTGCGCGCGTTCCTGCCGCCGATCATCGAGATCGGCGGGCGGCTGCGCGGCAACATGGTCGCCAAGGCCGACCGGGCCGCGCTGGCCGACATCGCCGAACGCGGGGCCGAGGTGTCCTCGCGGCCGGTCGGTGCTGGCGGAGCGGCGGCCGTGCGGGCAAGGTAGCTGCCGTGTCCAGGCGCGAGCAGATCAAGATGACCCCGACCGAGGTGCGCGAGTTCCTCGGCGAGCAGCGGACCGCGGTCGTGGCGTCGATCGGGCGCGACAACCGGCCGCACATGGTGCCGCTGTGGTACGTCCCCGAGGGCGACGGGCTCGTCTCGTGGACCTACGAGAGCTCGCAGAAGGTCGTCAACCTGCGCCGACTGCCGCAGGCGACGGTGCTCGTCGAGGCCGGTGAGTCCTATGAGGAGCTGCGCGGCGTGCTCAGCGAGTGCGACGTCGAGGTCGTGACCGATGTCGAGGAGATCGTCCGGATCGGCAGCGCGATCACCGAGCGGTACACCGGCAGCGCCGACGTCGCGGTGGCGGCCACCCAGTTCGTCCGGGCCCAAGCGGCCAAGCGGGTGGGCCTGCGGTTCACGCCCACCCACACGACCTCGTGGGACCACCGGAAGCTGGGCGGCACCTACTAGTCGAGCGCTGCCGGGGTTCCCATCACGACGTTCCACTCGCGGATGACGCGCGAGGCGGCGACGTCCTGCAGCGTGTACGGGTCGACGGCGAGCAGGTCGTCGAGCTCGGCGCGGTCGGCGGCGCGCAGGATGACGAACCCGCCGCTGCCGTCGGCCCACGGGCCCGCGGCGAGGACCTGACCCGACTCGACCATGGGCCGCAGGTACTCGCGGTGGGCCGGGCGGGCGGCGGTGAGCCGGTCGAGGTCGTCGACGTAGCGGGTGTCCACGGTGAACCAGGTCATGGCGCCATCATCGCAAGCGCAGGTCGGACGGTGTGCCCGCGGGTCCCGGCCCGGTAAGGTCAGCCCGTGGCAGGGGAAGACATCCAGGCAGGAGCCCCGCGGGCGGCGGGGCAGGGCAACGCCGAGCAGACGGTCGAACAGACCCTGACTCGGCTGCGGGCGATCGACACCAAGAGCGCGCCGCCGCCGAAGCCGGACGCGCCGCTCACCCTCGAGGACCTCTACCGGACGCACCGGATGCGGTTGATCCGGCTGGCGTTGTTGCTGGTGGACGAGCCCGCGACGGCCGAGGACGTGGTGCAGGAGGCCTTCACCGGCCTGCACCGCAACTGGGGCGGTCTGCGTGATTCGGCCGCCGCGGTGGGGTACCTGCGGACGGCGGTGGTCAACGGTTCGCGCAGCGTGCTCCGGCGGCGCAAGACCGCGCGGGAGTACACCCCGCCGCACGCGGTCAACGCGCGGTCGGCCGAGAGCCTTGCCATGCTGACCGCGGAGCACCAGAGCGTGGTCCGGGCTCTTTCGCAGTTGCCGCCGCGCCAGCGCGAGGTGCTGGTGCTGCGCTACTACGGCAACCTCACCGAAGCCGAGATCGCGGAGGCGGCCGGTATCTCCAAGGGCACGGTCAAATCGACCGCCAGCCGGGCGTTGGAGGCGCTGCAGAAGATCATGAACACGCCGTAGGCGTACTCCTACTGGGCGAAGTTGGTTTAGACCATTGCGGTATAGACCAATACACTGCCACTGTGCACTGTCGCGTGCACGGACGCTCGGAGGACCATCAAATGGCAGGACGGCTCATCGCAGGAGGCAGACTCGTCACCGCGGAAGGCGTGGTGGACGACGGCTGGCTGCTGGTCGAAGACGGCTACATCTCGGCCCTCGGCAGCGGTGAGCGTCCGCGCGCCGACGAGACGGTCGACGCCGGTGGCGCCTGGGTGGTCCCCGGGTTCGTCGACATCCACTGCCACGGCGGCGGCGGCGAGCCGTTCATGAGCACCGACCCGGCCAGGGCCAGGGTCGCGGTCGACACGCACGCCAAGCACGGCACGACCACGCTGCTGGCCAGCCTGGTCTCCCGCCCGGTAGACGAGCTGGTCAACCAGATCTCGGCGCTGCGCGAGCTGGTGGAGGACGGACTGCTCGCGGGTGTGCACCTGGAGGGCCCATTCCTCTCCGCCGCCCGCTGCGGCGCGCACGACCCGAACATCCTGCGCCCCCCGGCCACCGACGCGGTCGAGCGGCTGCTGCGCGCGGGCGGCGGCGCGGTCCGGATGGTGACGCTGGCCCCCGAGCTGGAGAACTCGGTCAACGCCGTGCGCCAGCTGGTCGACGGCGGCTCGATCGCCGCGATCGGGCACACCGACGCCACCGAGGCCCAGGTCATGCCCGCGGTGGACGCCGGGGCGACCGTGGCCACCCACCTGTTCAACGGCATGCGCCCGCTGCACCACCGCGAACCCGGCCCGATCGGGGCACTGCTCGACGACGAGCGGGTGACCGTGGAGCTGATCTGCGACCTGGTGCACCTGAGCCCGACCATCGTCCGGCTGGCCGCCAAGCACGCGGGCCTCGGCAGGACCGTGCTGGTCACCGACGCCATCGCCGCGGCGGGGGTCGGCGACGGGTCCTACGACATCGGCGGCCTGGAGGTCGTGGTCAAGGACGGCGTGCCGACCCTGGCAGGCGGCACGTCACTGGCGGGCAGCACGCTCACGATGGACGTCGCGTTCCGCAACCTCGTGCAGGGCTGCGGGCTGTCGGTCCCCGAGGCCGTCGCCGCAACCTCGACCCGCCCCGCCGCGCTGCTGGGCCTGGCCGACACGACCGGCAAGCTCGCCAAGGGCCTGCACGCGGACGTGGTGCTGCTCAACCAGGGTCTGCAGGTCGGCTCGGTCATGCGCCGGGGCTCCTGGGTGGGTTAACGTCGCGGCATGACCGCGGCCGACCCAGAGCGCCTGCTCACCGACGCCCTGCGCGCGCAGGCCGCGCGCACCCCGGTCGCCGAACCGACCGAACCGGTCGACCTGGGCACCACCACCGCCCGGGCGGAGCACGACCTGCCGCCCAGGGTGTGGTGGGTGCTGGCGCTCGCGCTGTTGCTCGGACTGGCCGCCGGTTCACTCGTCGGGTTCCTCACCCTGCTCCGCTGAACCCCGCCGCTGACACGCTGTGTGACCAGGCAAACCCGGCGCTGAACCCGCACAGCCCAGCCCTGTACCTTGACCGGGTGCGCGCCGACCTTCCCGTGAACCAGGCCCTGCTCCCAGACTGGCTGGACCCCGAGGTCATCCTCAGCAGCCTGGGGCCGTACCTGCTGCCGGTGCTCTGCCTGATCATCTTCGCGGAGTGCGGCCTGCTGCTCGGCTTCTTCCTGCCGGGCGACTCGCTGCTGTTCACGGCGGGCCTGTTCGTGGCCAAGGGCTACATCTCCACGCCGCTGTGGGTCATCTGCGTCCTGCTCACGGTCTGCGCGTTCATCGGCAACGTGGTCGGCTACTTCATCGGCTACAAGGCCGGTCCCGCGCTGTTCAACAAGCCGAACTCCAAGCTGTTCAAGCAGGAGCACGTCGCCAAGACGCACGGCTTCTTCGAGAAGTACGGTCCCCGCGCGATCGTGCTCGCCCGGTTCGTGCCGATCGTGCGCACCTTCATCACCGCCGTCGCCGGTGTCGGCCGGATGGACCGCCAGAAGTTCTTCACCTACTCGGCCATCGGCGGCGTGCTGTGGGCGACCGGGGTGACCGTGCTGGGCTACTTCCTCGGCCAGATCGACTTCATCCACAAGAACCTCGAGGCGATGATCCTGCTCATCGTGCTCATCTCGGTGCTGCCGATCATCTTCGAGGTCCTCAAGGCCCGCCGCGAGAAGAAGAAGGCAGCGGGCCTCTAGTAACACTCTCTCCCGCCACCCGCCCCCTCATCCCCGCCCGGCATCGTGCCCGGCTTGGTGAGAGGGCGGATCGGTTTTCGGGGCACTACGCCGCTGCCCAGATCTGGTGCGCGGCGGTGGCGGCGGCGGCTTGGTAAGCGGGTAGGAGCCTGCCCTCCACCACGACCTCGATCGGCCACTTCTCCTGGCGGGTCACCCACAGCCGCGAGCTGATGGCGCTATAGGTCCGCAGCTCGTCCGCGCCTTGCGGCACCTGCACCAGGTACACCCAGGTCGCCGGGTTCGTCGCGTCGGGCAACGGTTCCCGCCACACCCGGCGCACCCGCCGACCACCCGCGGTGGCGGCTTCGGCGGCGATGACCCGGTCGGCCGCGGCCGGGTCGGGGGCGTCGGCAGGGCCGGTGGGGCTGAACCGGTAGGCGGGGGTCGGCGCGGCGTCGACCACGGCCACCTCGGCCAATTCCGGGTCGTGCGGGTCGTCGAGCAGGGCGCGGATCAGCTCCGCCTCCTCCTCGGTGATGCCGATCCCCTCGTACTGCAGGTTCAGCAGCAGCGAGGACAGCGCCATCTCCTCCTCACCGGCGAAGAACTGCGATTGGACGACGCTGACGACGTCGTCGGGGAGCCTGCCCGCGAGTCGCCTGCAGACCTCGGTGGCGGTGGCGTACTGCAGTTGGTCCATGGTCACTTCCCCTGGTGCGGGCCGTGGTCAGTCCTGCTCGGGCGCGTCGATGATCTTGTCATCGCCCGGGGCGAACATGGAGCCGGGGTTGAACAGGTCGCCGGGGTCGAGCGCGGCCTTGACCGCCCGGTGCACCCGCAGCCCGACCGGGCCGATCTCGCGGGCCAGCCACTCGCGCTTGATCTTGCCGACGCCGTGTTCGCCGGTGATCGTGCCGCCGAGCCGCAGGCCGAGGTCGAGGATGTCGTCGAAGGCGCGCTGGGCGCGGGCGAACTCGTCGGCCGAGGTGGGGTCGTAGACGATCGTCGGGTGCATGTTGCCGTCGCCCGCGTGCCCGACGACGGCGACCCGCAGACCGACCTCGGCGCTGATCCGCTCGCAGCCCGCGATCAGGTCGGTGATCTTGGTGCGCGGCACGCAGACGTCGTCGGTCAGCCAGGCGCCGTAGGTCTCCAGCGCGGTCAGCACGGCGCGGCGGGCGGTCAGCAGCAGCGCGCCCTCGGCGAGGTCGAAGGTGGTGTGGGCGAGGGTGGCGCCCGCGTCCTGGCAGATCCGTTCGACCGCCGCCAGCTCCCGGCGGGCCGCGTCACCTCCGGCGTCGGATTGGCAGATCAGCAGTGCCGCGCTGCCGCTCCCGGCCCCGACCTCGGTCTTCAGGTGCGCCTCGACGGCCGCGATGGCGGTGGCGTCCATGATCTCCATCAGCGACGGCACGATCCCCTCGCGCACCACCCGGCTGACCGCCGCCCCCGCCGCGGCCGTGGAGTCGAACGCGGCGGCGAGGGTGCCGGGGGCTTGGGGCAGCGGCCGCAGCGCCAGGGTCGCCCGGGTGATCACGCCGAGGGTGCCCTCGCTGCCGATGAACAGCTTGGTCAGGTCGTAGCCCGCGACGCCCTTGACCGTGCGGCGACCGGTGTCGAGCACCTCGCCGTCGGCGAGCACCACCCGCAGGCCGATCACCGAGTCCGTGGTCACGCCGTACTTCACGCAGCACAGGCCGCCCGCGTTGGTGGCGACGTTGCCGCCGATGGTGCACCAGTCGTAGCTGGAGGGGTCCGGTGGGTAGAACAGGCCGTGCTTCTCCACCGCACCGCGCAGGTCGAGGTTGATGACCCCGGGTTCGACGACGGCGAGCCGGTTGTCCGGGTCGATCTCCAGGATCGCGTTCATCCTGGTCGTCACCAGCACGACGCAGCCGTCGATCGCGTTGGCCGCGCCGGACAGGCCGCTGCCCGCGCCGCGCGGCACGATCGGCACCCCGTGCTGGGCGCACGCCCGCACCACGGCCTGGACCTGCTCAGTCGTCCTCGGCAGCACGACGGCCAGCGGGGTGCCGTAAGGGGCAAGCGGCATCATGTCCCGCTCGTAGCTGGGCAGGACCTCGGGATCGGTGATCACCCCGTCCGGGTCGAGCGAGGTCTTGAGCCGGGCCAGCAACTCTGCGGATGTCACCGAGGCGTGCACGGATGTCACCGTAGGCGATCGTCATACCCCTGACCTACAGTTGATGTGGTCGGTGTCACTGCGACGGCGGACGGGGGGTGTGTGGTGCGGGAGAGCGAACTGCCGGGGCCGAGCGTCCAGGCCAGGGCCCTCGCGCGGTACCTGCGCACCTGCGCGCGCCCGGTGGCGGACCGGCTGCGCTTGCGGGGCGGGCAACTGCGCTTGGTCCGCGAGGCGTTCGACACCGTCGGACTCACCCCGCTGCCGCGCGGCACCCGGGTCCGGGCGGTGTCCGAGCCGCACGGGTACGGCGACGTCACCGGCCTGTGGTTGACCGCGCGCGGCGCCGATGAGCGCGCCGGGGTGGTGCTGTACCTGCACGGCGGCGGGTTCGCGCTCGGCTCGCTGCGCAGCCACCGGCACATCGCGGCGGCGTTGTCGCAGGCCAGCGGCCTGCCGGTGCTGCTGCTGGACTACCGGCGCGCCCCCGAGCACCCGTACCCGGCCGCGGCGGACGACTCGCTGGCCGCGTTCCACTGGCTGCTCGACCAGGGCTACCCCGCCGACCGGGTCGTGGTCGCGGGCGACTCGGCGGGCGGTCACCTGGTCGCGGGCCTGCTGGCGACCCTGACCAGGGAGCGCGCGGCCATGCCGGGTGCGGTGGTGCTGTTCTCGCCGTTCCTGGACCTGACCTGCGCCGGGCTCGACGAGCGCGACGCGGTGTGCCGCGACCCGTACATCCCGCCGGACCGGGTCCGCGAGGTCGCCGCGCTCTACGCGGGCGACCTGGGTGTCGATCACCCGACCCTCGACGTGTTCCGCGGTTCGAAGCGGCGCTGGCCCGCGACCCTGGTGCAGGTGGGGGACACGGAGTGCCTCTTAGCCGACTCGCGGCGGCTTGCCGCCGCGATGGCCTCGGCGGGCGCGCACTGCGAACTGCAGGTGTGGCCCGGTCAGGTGCACGTGTTCCCGGCGTTCTACCCGATCGTCCCGGAAGGGCGGTTGGCGCTGCGGTACGCGGGCGAGTTCCTGCGCGAGGCCCTGGTCCACCCACTGGCCGCCTGAGTTGCACACCAGCACCGAGCAGGAACATGCTTGGTTTAGGCAACCAATTGGCCCGGCCCACACCCATGTAGACCAGCTAGGGGAATGAGCATGACCGCAGCGACGGCCGACCAGGCGTCCGCGAAGCACGCAGCACCGCCGGGAGCCGGGCTGACCCACCGGCAGATCCTGGTGATCATGTCGGGGCTGATGCTCGGCATGTTCCTCGCCGCGCTCGACCAGACGATCGTCGGCACCTCGATCAGGACCATCGCCGACGACCTCAACGGGCTGAGCCTGCAGGCGTGGGCGACCACCGCCTACCTGATCACCTCGACCGTCTCCACCCCGCTCTACGGCAAGCTCTCCGACATCTACGGCCGCAAGCCGTTCTTCGTCACCGCGATCTCGCTGTTCATCATCGGCTCGCTGGCCTGCACCTTCGCCACCACGATGTACGAGCTCGCCGCGTACCGGGCGTTCCAGGGCCTGGGCGCCGGTGGTCTGATGTCGCTGGCGCTGACGATCATCGCCGACATCGTGCCGCCGCGGGAGCGGGCCAAGTACCAGGGCTTCTTCCTCGCGGTGTTCGGCACCTCGAGCGTGCTCGGCCCGGTCATCGGCGGGTTCTTCGCCGGGCAGGGCGAGATCCTGGGCATCACCGGCTGGCGCTGGGTGTTCCTGGTGAACGTGCCGATCGGGATCATCGCGCTGTTCGTGGTGACGAAGGTGCTCAACGTCCCGCACGAGCGCCACGACCACCGCATCGACTACTTCGGCGCGATCTTCCTGTCGGTCACCGTGGTGCCGCTGCTGATCGTCGCCGAGCAGGGCAGGGAGTGGGGCTGGGACTCCCAGCGCTCGATCACCTGCTACGCCATCGGCTTCGTCGGCCTGGTCGCGTTCCTGCTGGTGGAGCGGGCGATGAAGGACGAGGCGCTGATCCCGCTGCGGCTGTTCCGCACCTCCACCTTCGCCATGACGATCATCGCGGGCACCATCCTCGGTGTCGGCATGTTCGGCGGCATCACGATGGTGCCGCAGTACCTGCAGATCGTGCGCGGGTTCACCCCGACAGAGGCCGGTCTGATGATGGTGCCGCTGATGCTGGGCATCATGTTCGCCTCGGTGGTCTCCGGGCAGCTGACCTCCAAGACCGGCCGCTACAAGGTCTTCCCGATCATCGGGTCGCTGCTGCTGATCGCCGGCCTGCTGCTGTTCCACCTTGTCGACGTGGAAACCCCGATGTGGCAGCCGATCGTCTACATGGTGGTGTTCGGCCTCGGCCTCGGTTTCTGCATGCAGACGCTGACGGTGGCCGCGCAGAACGCGGTCGAGATGCGCGACATGGGCGTGGCGACCGCGGCGATCACCTTCTTCCGCCAGCTCGGTGGCACGCTCGGCGTCGCGGTGTTCCTGTCGCTGCTGTTCAGCACGGTGGCCGACAACATCGCCTCGGCGATGCGCTCCGCGATGAGCAGCCCGCAGTTCCAGGCCGCGCTCAGCGACCCCGACGTCCGGTCCAACCCGGTCAACCAGCCGGTGTTCGACGCGCTGCGCGGTGGCAGCGGTGGCGGCGTGCTGCAGGACTCGTCGTTCCTGCAGCAGGTCGACCCGCGGCTGGCGCGGCCGTTCCAGGACGGGTTCGTCGAGTCGATCCAGCTGGTGTTCCTGGTCGGCGCGGGCGTGATGGTCCTGGCGTTCCTGGTGTCGCTGTTCATCAAGGAGATCCCGCTGCGCAGCGGCGCGTCGCCCGCGGCGATCATGGAGGGCGGCGAGGCGCTGCTGCCGGACGAGGCGAAGGAGAGCCTGGAGGGTCCGGTGCACACCGAGCCGGAGACAGACACCAAGCCGGAGGCAGCCCTCGATCCGGAGGCGAACGGCAAGCCGGAGTCCAACGGGCACAACGGCTACCACCCGACCGAGCCGACCGCGCTGCGCGGCGAGCTGACCGGGCTGCGCGGTCAGGTGCGGCACTCGGACGGGTCCGCGGTGCCAGGGGCGGCGTTGACGCTGCTGGACACCGGAGGAAAGCAGGTCAGCCGGGTCGGCTCCGACGGCACCGGCGAGTACCTGCTCGACGCGCCGACCCCGGGGGCGTACGTGCTGCTGGCGTCCGCGCCGGAGCACCAGCCGAAGGCGACCACCGTCCAGGTCCGATCCGGACAGTCCACTGTGGATGTCATCCTGGCCGGGGCGACCGTGGTGCACGGGTTCGTGATGTCGGCCGACGGGCACGCCGCGCTCGGCCTGGCCCAGGTGGCGCTGACCGACCAGTTCGGCGAGGTGGTGCACAACCAGACCACCGCCTCCGACGGCAGCTACCGGTTCGTCGGGGTGCGCGAGGGCGAGCTGACCCTGGTGGTCGCGGCCGAGGAGTACCAGCCGGTGGCCGTCCAGCTCGCCGTGCCCGGCTCCGGCCCGCTGCGCCAGGACGTCGAACTCTTCGGCGCCGCCGCGCTGGAGGGCACCGCCCGCACCGCGGACGGCGCGATCGTGGCCGACGCGCGGATCACCGTGCTCGACGCCGACGGCGAGGTGGTCCTGGTGACCAACACCGACGAGGAGGGCAGGTACGCGATCGACGCGCTCGCCGAGGGCGAGTACACGGTGATCGCCAGCGGGTACTCGCCGTCCGCGCACGTGGTGAACCTGCGGCGCGGCGAGGCAGGCATCAGGGACGTGGTGCTCGGCTACGACGAGTGGAAGTAGCTGAGCACCAGCACCCCGAGCAGCAGCAGGTCCGGCCCGCGCAGTAGTTGCGCGACCAGGCCGACCGGGGTGTAGAGACCACCGACGTCGACCGCGGTGCCCGCGCCGTAGTCGAGGTCGGGACGGGTCACGGTCCGCACGACTGCCCACGCCGCCAGCGGGACGACGAGGGGCACGAACGGCAGACCGAGCAGGGCGGTGGCCGCCGTCCACAGTGCGGCGGCCACCCCCAGCACGGCGAACGCGGCGAGCTTGAGCGACCTCGTGGTGGCGGGGACCCACCGGCGCAGGCCAGCGATCCGTACCACTTCAGCGAGGCCTCCGGCGAACGGCAGCACGGCGAGGTAAGCCCCCAGGCCCGCCCACCAGGCAGAGCTCACGACCGGGAAGACGTGCCGCAGCACGGGTACCGCCATCGCGAGCAGAACCGCCAATGGCAGAGCTGAGCGCCTAGCGAGTACGCCAGCGACCGCGAAGCGAAACGGGTCGGTGAGTCGCATGTGGACCGGGCGCCCTTGCGGCAAGAGGGAAAGCACGTCGCCGAAGGCAACAGAGACCGACCGCAGGATGTGGGCGTTCCAACCCCGCACAAGGTCGCCGCGCTTGACCGGTTTGCCTCTAGGGAACGAGGCTGCGGCTAGGGCCGCAGCCAACACCCATAGGACTTCGGGGCCGACAAAGAGGACCCCGCTCAAGGCCAACACGAACGGTGCGGCCAACTCGAACCAGACGCTTGGCCGATTGGCCCACCTATAGGCGAAGAGTGCCGACGACACCGTTAGCGCCACCGCGAGCGGTAGTGAGCAGCAGCAACGCCATCGTCGCACCGGGCTCTATGGCGTGTGCACCGACGAACTTCTCGCGCAGCGGTCCGCCTTGTAGAACGGCAGGCTCAACAGACCCAAGACCATGAGAACGGCCAGGCCGGAATCGCTCAGCCGGGACAGCCACCGCCTCACAGGTGGATGACCTGGTCCGCAACAGCGTCTACGAGCGGTGGAAAGTGGCTGGCCAGTACGACCGCGGCCCCGGCGGCCTTGGCCTCTTTGATCATCCCGGCCAGCCAGGTGCGCCCCGCGGCGTCGACCGCGCGCTCCGGCTCGTCGAGCAGCAGGACCCGGTGCGGCTTGGTGAACGCGCCGAGCAGCAGCAGTCGCCTGCGCTGACCGGCCGAGAGGCCGCGCGCGGGCACATCGGGCAGGCCGTGGTCCGGTTCGGCGACACCGAGCAGGTCGAAGTGCTGCGCTGGGGTGAACTCGTCGAACAGCGCGGAGTCGTCGAGCAGCACCGACACCTCTCGGCGGAACCCGGTGTCGCTCTCGTCCGGGGCGCGGCCCGCGACCGTGACGGCGCCCTCGGTCGGGTCCTGCAGGCCGTAGAGGCAGCGCAGCAGCGTCGACTTGCCGGAGCCGTTGTCGCCGGTCAGCGCGAGGCAGCCGCCCCCGGGCACGGCCAGGTCGAGGTCGCGGAAGAGCCACCGCTGCTCGCCGACCAGCACCCCGACCCCCGCGGCGGAGATGATCTCGTCAGGCACATCCGGCCAACGTGGCGACCGGTCTCCTGGTTCCCACACGATCGGGTGGTCGCGGGGGCGTTTCACGGTGGCCAAAGCTCGGTGAATACGCCGTGGATCGCCTGCGCCGCGGTCGGGGGCGCACGTACCCTACGGCGGTGAACACCGCTCTTGGCGTGCTCGAATCGGCGGGCCCACTGCTGGTGTGGGTGATCGTGCTCGGGTTCGTCTTCGTCGAGTGCGCCTTCATCGTCGGCCTGTTCCTGCCCGGCGACGCGCTGCTGTTCGCCGCGGGCGTCGTCCTGGCCCAGCACGGGCACGAGCACCAGGCGTGGTGGCTGTCGCTGGCGGCGACGGTCGTGGCCGTCGCTGGCAACCAGCTCGGCTACTACATCGGCGCCAAGACCGGCCACGCCATCGTGACCAGGGTCGGCGGCAAGGTGCTCACCCAGCACAACCTCGACCGCGCCCGCGACTTCCTCAACCGGCGCGGCTTCTTCGCCATCGTGATCGCCCGCTGGCTGCCCTGGATCCGCACCCTGGCCCCGCTGGTCGCCGGTGCGGCCAAGATGGACCCGCGCCGGTTCGCGCTGGCCACCACGGTCGGCGGCGTGGCCTGGGTGCCGACGCTGGTGCTGCTCGGCTACTACGCCTCCGGGCTGCTCGACGAGGTGCCGTGGCTGCAGACGGCCGCGGTGGTCGGCAGCATCGTGTTCTTCATCGGCGGGACGGGCTGGGGGATCTGGCGCTACCGGCAGGAGATGCGCAAGCCGGTGGACACGGTGTCCGTCACGGAGTGACCGCCAGGACCAGGCGGATGCCGTCCGGGTCGCGCAGTGCGACGCCGTCGGGGGTGTCGGTGTGCGGGACCCCGTACTCGGCGAGGCGGTCCGGCCAGGTGCGGTCGGCCACGGAGAAGACCAGGTGGTCCAGGCCGGGGCGGCACTCGTCGAACGGGGCGTGGCTGCCGTCGGGGTACTGGACCAGGGTGAGGGTGACGCCGAGGCCGCGCAGCCGGACGGTGCTCGGGCCGTCCGCGCGGTCGGTCCTGCTCTCGGTGGTGAACCCCAGGACGCGCTCGTACCAGGGCACGCTGCGGTCAACGTCGGTGACGGTCAGGGCGATGTGCTCGACGCCGGGCATCGACGATCCGTCCTTCCTTGACCCGTTCGGGGGCGGGCCGTCCGCCATAGTGCCCCAGCCGGGTGACAGGCCGGGTACGGGTTAGTGGAGCTTGCGGACCAGCAGGTCCGCCGCGGGTGCGGTGGCCGCCACGAGCCGCGCGTTGCGCTCGTCGGACCCGTCGGTGCGTTCGAGGGCCTCTGCCCGGGTCCGACCGAAGGCCATATGGCGAGCTAGCAGCCGGTCCCGGCGGACGGCTTCTCCAGGATCGAGGTACCAGGACTGGGCCAGCAGCGGCCGCACCTCGGGCCAGAGCAGCAGGTAGTTGCCCTCGGTGATCACGAGGGGAACATCACACCGCACCGGCACGGAGTTGGCGATCGGCTCCTCGATCTCCCTGCGGAACTCGGGCGCGTAGACGACCGGGTCGGTGTTGGCGTGCAGCCGGCGCAGGAGGTGGACGTACCCGTCGGCGTCGAAGGTGTCGGGGGCGCCCTTGCGCTCGGCGCGGCCCAGGCGCTCCAGCTCGGCCTGGGCCAGGTGGAAACCGTCCATACCGACCAGGGCGGCGCGGTCGCCCAGCGCCTCGACCAGCCGCCGCGCGAGGGTCGACTTGCCCGCGCCCGGTCCGCCCGCGATCCCCAGGATCCGGCGCTGACCGGGCACCGCCAGGGCCGCGGCCCTGGCGACGAGCGCATCCCAGTTCACAGGGGCTACCTCCCGGTATGCAGTGCTCACGCACGATGTAGTGTGCCCGCAAGCGTTTGCCAGTCGAGCTGGAGCGGGTACGCAGTGGCCACTATGGAGGACGTCGCCAAACTGGCGGGAGTCTCGATCAGCACCGTGTCCCACGTCGTCAACGAGACGAGACCGGTGGCGGCCGCGACCAGGGACCGGGTCGCCGCGGCGATCGAGGAGACCGGCTACACCGGCAACGCCATCGCCCGCTCGCTGGTCACCGGCGGCACCAAGTCCATCGGCGTGGCCATGTCGCTGCTGGCCAACCCGCACCTGCCGCAGCTGCTGCACGCCATCGAGGCCGAGGCCACCGCGGCGGGCTACACCGTGCTGCTCGGCGACACCCTCGACGCCGAGGACGGCGAGCGCACCGCGGTCCGCAAGCTGCAGGCCCGCCGGGTGGACGGCATGCTGCTCACCCCGGCGCCGGGGGACACGTCCACTTTGGAGCAACTGGCCCGCACCGGGGTGCCCGCGGTGCTGGTGGACCGGGTGTCGCACAAGATCAAACTGGATCAGGTCGGCCCGGAGAACATCCAGTCGACCTCGGCGCTGGTGCAGCACCTGGCCACCGCGGGCCACCGCAGGATCGCCTTCATCAGCGGCGTGGAGTGGATGAGCGCCAGCGAGGAGCGCACCCTCGGCTACCGCCTCGGCCTCGGCCGCGCGGGCCTGCGCTGGGACTCCAACCTCGTAGCGGGCGGCGGCGCCACCCACGAGGACGGCATCCTCGCCATGCGCCGCCTCCTCACCGTCCCCGACCGCCCCACCGCGGTGATCACCGGCAACGGAGCCATGACCGCAGGCGCGTATCGAGAAGCCCGCGCCCACGGCCTCACCATCGGCACCGACCTGGCCATAACCGGCCACGACGAAGTCGACTGGGCAGAACTCGTCACCCCCGCCATAACCACCATGACCCACCCCGTCGACGACATCGGCCGAACCGCCGTCCGCCTCCTCCTGGCCCGCCTAGCCGACCCCACCCGCCCCCCAGAGACCACCCTCCTCCCCCCCACCCTCAACCACAGAACCTCCTGCGGCTGCCCACAAGACCCCAGCTAGAACGCTCCGCCCCCCACCGCATTTGCTGGCCACTGGACACTCGAAGTTCGCTGGTGCCAGAACAACCCACCGAGCCAGCCACCCAAAGCAACCACTGGACACTCGGAGCTTCCGGTGCCATCTGCTCGATGGGGCGGACTTGTTTTGTGTGGGGTGGCGGCAGTCGTAGCCTTGCCTCGCTGCAGGGCCATGCTCTTCGGCCCCGGCTTTTGCGGTCCTGCCACGGCTGGCGCAGGGGCCCCGCGCAAAACAAGTTCGCCCCATCGAGCACACCGCACCACCACAGACCCAGCGCAATGCCGAAGGCGAGCCGACCCCGAAGCCGCAGGTGCCACCCCAACCCGCCGAGTCAGCCCCGCCAGCCCAACCACCGCTCCCAGGAAGCCACCCAACCAAATGCTCGATGGGGCGGACTTGTTTTGCGTGGGGGAGCGGCAGTCGTAGCGTTCTGCGCGGACAGGGCCATGCTTTTCGGCCCCAGCTTTGCGGTCCTGCCACGGCTGGCGCAGGGGCCCCGCGCAAAACAAGTCCGCCCCATCGAGCACACCCACACCCCACGGACCGGGTCGCAATGCCGAAGGCGAGCCGACCCCGAAGCCGCCGGTGCCAGCCCAACCCACCGAGCCAGCCCCACCACCGCTCCCAGAAGCCGCTGGTGCCAACTGAGGAGCCGCGCGGTTTCCGGACAGGGGATCAACTGTCTATTCAAGCGGCGATTTGTTGGTTCTTGTGTTCGATGTATACCTCGTGCGGTGGGCGGTAGCCTATCGCTGAGTGAAGTCGTCGGCGATTATACCAGAACTCGATGTAGCGAGTGATGTGCTGCCGGGCTTCGTCTCGGGTGGAGTAAGCCATCCGGTTGACGCATTCGTTTTTGAGTGTGCCGAAGAACGATTCGGCCATCGCGTTGTCGAAACAGATTCCGGTTCGCCCTGCTGATTGCTTCAACCGGAGGCTGGTGAGGACGTTGTGGTACTCGGTGGACATGTAATTGCTGCCGCGGTCGCTGTGAAATATCGCACCGTCGGCGAGTGGGCGGTTTCGGGCCGCGTTGCGGATAGCGCGGCTGATGAGCGGTGTCTGGTAGTTGTCGTCCATCGCGTAGCCGATCACTTCTTTCGTGCAGCAATCCAGCACGGTGGCCAGGTAAAGCCAGCCTTCCATCGTGGGAACGTAGGTGATGTCGCCGACCAGCTTGCGTCCCGGCGCGGGCGCGGTGAAGTCACGGCCGACCAGGTCGCCCACCGGCGCGGCCGCCGCGGTGGTCAGCCCGAACCGCCGGGGCCTTGGCTGGCAGGGAACCAGCCCCAGTTCACGCATGAGGTGCCGGACCAGTTCAACACCCACGCACACGCCTGCCCGCCGCAACTGGGCATGGACCCGCCGGTGGCCGTAAGTCGAGTCCGAGGCCTCGAACGCGTCCCGGATAAACGCTTTCAGCTCCTCTCGCCGTCGCGCGGTGGCCGATTCCGCCCGGCCGCGCCATTCGTAGTAGCCGGACCTGGAAACGTCGAGCAGTCGGCACATGAACAGGACGGGATACGCGTACTTCGCAGGTTCAAGTCGCATCGTTTCGATGAACTCGTACTTGCTGACTACTCGGCATCCTTCGCGAAGTACGCTGCGGCTTTTTTCAGGAAAGACACTTCCATCTCGAGTTCGCGGTTACGGCGTTCCAACTCTCGTAGTCGCGCTCGTTCGTCCGTTGCCAACGGCTCCGACACGGCGACGGCCGAGTCCGCACCTTGTTCCCGCTCATAGCTCCGCACCCATACACGCAGTGTCTCCGAGTTCATATTCAACTCTCGCGCCGTCTCGGCGATCGGCCGTTTCGACCGCAACGCCATCTGAACTGCTTCCTCACGAAACTCCGGCGAGTACGGACTCCGATGGGCCACGTGCACTCCCTCAACTTCCCGACAGGACAATCTTACTGGGTTCCTGTCCGGAAACCTCGAGGCCCCTCACAACTGCTCGATGTGGTGGACCTGTTTTGCGTGGGGGAGCGCCGTCCGTAGCGTTGTGCGCTGCAGGGCCATGCTTTTCGGCCCCAGCTTTGCGGTCCTGCCACGGGCGGCGCAGGGGCCCCGCGCAAAACAGGCCCACCACATCGAGCAAAGCTCGAAAATCGCGGATCCACGCCGATGGCGCAGCCGAGGCGACGATCCGATGCAAGGCGCGAAGCGACGAGCCGAAGATCATCTACCCCAGCAGCCCCCGATTTCCATCCTACCGAGGCGCACCGACAAAGCAGGAGCAAAAGACGAGCCTGTGGATAGACGCGCACGTTGTGGACAAAGCACACGCGGACCCCCGGGCACACATCACCCGGAGGTCCGCGTCCTCACACGCTATCTCCCCCCAAAAGCCCCCGGCCCCGGCTTAGGCGCAGGAGGAACCTGCCCCGCCGCGTCCACTTCCCCCCGCCAGGCACCACCCTCCCGCCCCCGGTCCTCGATGAACTCCTTGAACCGCCGCATATCCGACTTCACCCGCCGATCGATCACCCCGAGCTTGTCCGCGACGTTCTCCACGAACCCCTCCGGGTCGATGTCCATCTGCGCGGTGACCCGCGTTTCCCGCTCGTTGAGCCGGTGAAAAGTGATGACACCAGCGTGTTCGGGCCCGTCGGTGGATTTCCAGGCGACCCGTTCGTCCGGGATCTGCTCGGTGATGGTGGCGTCGAACTCCCTGGTCACGCCGCCGATCTTGGTTACCCAGTGGGTGCGCCGGTCGTCCACCTGGCGGATGTTCTCCACGCCTTCCATGAACGCGGGGAACGATTCGAATTGGGTCCACTGGTTGTACGCAGTAGACACGGGGACGGCGACGTCAACTGTTTCGACGATCGTGCTCAAAGCCGATCAGCCTCCTCGTGTGTTGTCGGGTTCGATTGGTGCTTACCCGGCAACACGGCGGCTTACACATCAGGCCGCGCGGTGCACCGATCGTGTGCCGCCGATTTCCGGGCTGAGGCCGAGCATCTCCAGCAACATGGCGCATTCGGCCGCGTCGGTGGCGGTGGCGGCGACGACCCGGGTGGCGCGGTCGCGGCGCTGCTGGGACACCTCCGTGTCCAGGTCACCGGTGAGGCCGAGCTCGTCGGACATCGTGATCATCTCCTCTGCGTGGCTGCGAGTGGCCCCGACGTACCCACGATCGTGGGGTGTCACACACGATCAGGGGTAGATCCGCCCGCCCGGGTCAACAGGGCCGCCGCCTCCAGGGTCATCCAGGCCGACAGCTGCACCGACAGGTCCCGGCCGGGGTCGCACCCGGCCTCCCACCGCATGCCGAACAACGGCCCGTCCGGGGTGATGACGCGGTGCCGCCACGCGGCCTCCGCCGAGGCGAGGACGAGCCGCCTGGCGGTGGCACCCTCCGCTTCGGGCAGGCGGAGCGCGGCCTGGGCCAGGTACCGGGCGAGGATCCCCGCGAACAACCCACCGTCACCGCCACCTTGCCCCGGCAGGACGCCCGCGACCGCGACGTGCCGCTCGACCGCCTTGATCGTGCGCGCGACGAGGTCCGATGTGGACAGTTCGACCGCCGCGCCGACGAACACCCCCTGGCAGTACGTGTAGATCGTCTTGACCACGTCGCCGCCGAGGTAGATCCCGTCCCACAGCAGCCCGGTACCGGGGTCGACCAGGGTCCGGTCCATCCAGTCGACCGCGGCACCAGCCCAGGCGTGATCACCCCGGCGCGCCAGGAAGATCGCGGCGGGCCCGTTCGCGGGCACGTTCTTGAACGTGTCCCCGCGCCGCCACCAGATCCCCCCACCGAGATCGTCGGTCCACCCGCTGCGCAACCGGGACTCGATGGCACCAAGCGCTCGTTCAGCACCCCCGGCCCGCTGCAGCGCCAACCCCAACCACGCGATGTCGTCGTAGTAGGAGTTGGTCCACACCCCGAAGTTGCGGACCTGGATCCCCCGCACCAGCGCCCGAACAACCCCGTCCCGCTCCGCCGACGGCTCCCGCAGCCCCGCGTCGACGAGGCAGTCCAGCAGGTGCGCCTGCCACCAGTAGTTCCACCGCACGTGCACCCGCCCACCCGCCCGCGCCACCCCCAACCGGGTCCCGGGCAACCCGAACACCCGACGGAGGAACCGCCCCCGCACCGCCTCCTCGGCAATTGCCGCGCGCGCCGCCCACTGCCCAGCCATACTCCATCCTGCGACGGGACTGGGCCTGATCGCCACAAGCCGGGGGCACGATGATCAGTGGGCTCGACCTGTCCGCGCACTTCTACCGCGAGGCGGTCGCCCCGCTGCTGGACGTGCCGCACTCGGCCGGTCGGCTGGACACGGGGTCCGAGGTGCTCGGGTTCGACACCGCCATCTCCGCTGATCACGAGTGGGGACCGCGGTGCCAGATCTTCATCGCCGACCAAGGGGACGCCGCGCGGATCAAGGAGCGGCTGTCGCACGAACTGCCCAAGTCCTTCCTCGGCTACCCGACCCACTTCGACGGCGACCCCATCGGCTCGATGGCGCTGGTCGACAGCCCGGTGAACCACCGCGTCGACGTGAGCACGGTGGGCGAATGGGCACGATCCGCGCTGGGTTTCGACCCGCTGGCGGGCACGACCACCCTCGACTGGCTCGCCACGCCGACCCAGGTGCTCGCTCAAGCCACCGCGGGCGCGGTCTTCCACGACGGGCTCGCGGTCCTCGGTCCGCTGCGTTCGGCGATCGCTTGGTACCCGGACGAGATCTGGCGCTACGTGCTGGCGTGCCAGTGGCAGAAGTTGGCGCAGGAAGAGGCGTTCATCGGCCGCGCGGGCGAGGTTGGCGACGAGTTGGGCTCGGCTGTGGTCGCCGCCCGGCAGGTCCGCGAGGTGGTGCGGCTGTGCCTGTTGCTGGCCAAGGTGTACCCGCCCTACAGCAAGTGGCTCGGTAGCGCCTTCGCCCGCCTGCCGCACCACGCGCTCCAAGCGAAATTGGTGGAAGTCCTCGCTGCCAGGGATTTCCGCACGCGGGGCGACCTGCTCGCCGTCGCCTACGAGAGCGTCGCCGCACTGCACAACGCTTCTGGTCTCACCGAGCCGCTGGACCCCACCCGGCGGGACTACTTCGAGCGGCCCTACCCCGTCCTCCGAGCGGACCGCTTCGTCGACGCGCTCCGCGAGACCCTGCCGGACGAGCTGAGGCGGCTGCCGCTGATCGGTGCCGTAGACCAGTGGAGTGACAGCACTGACTTCGCCGGTGGCGCAAGGGAAAGGCGGGACGCGGTCCGGATGGCTACCAGGCTTGGGTGAGGTCCGCGTGTTCGCGGATCCAGGCGTGCATGACGATGCCCGCCGCGACACCTGCGTTGATTGAGCGGGTTGAGCCGAACTGGGCTATAGACACGAGTTGATCCGCCGCGGCACGGGCCTCGTGGGTGAGTCCCGGGCCTTCCTGGCCGAAGAGCAGGACGCATTCGCGGGGGAGGGTCGCGGTTTCCACGGGAACGGACCCGGGTGTGTTGTCGACGCCGACCACCGCGAGGCCCGAGGCGGTCGCGTAGTCCACAAGGGACTGGACGTCCGGGTGGTGGTGGATGTGCTGGTAGCGGTCGGTGACCATGGCACCGCGGCGGTTCCAGCGCTTGCGGCCGACGATGTGCACGGCGCGGGCGGTGAAGGCGTTGGCGGTGCGGACCACGGTCCCGATGTTGTGGTCGTGCTGGAAGTTCTCGATCGCCACGTGGAAGCCGTGCCTGCGCCGGTCGAGGTCGGCGACCACGGCGTCGCGCCGCCAGTAGCGGTAGGCGTCGACCACGTTGCGGCGGTCGCCGCCGGCGAGCAGGTCGGGGTCGTAGTACTCACCCTCCGGCCAGTCACCCGGCCACGGGCCGACCCCGACCGGCTCGCCGAACACCCACTCGGTGGGGCCTACTTCACCGGCACCATCACGTTCTTCCGATTCCGCCACAGCTGATACGCACCCACATACGAGAAGACCAGCACCGACAAGGCACCCACGGCGACGAGGTCGACCAGCCCGTCGGGCACCAGGGTGCCGTAGATGTAGTACTCGTTGAAGCCACCGGGAAGCGGACCGAGCCCCTGTTCGGCGCGGAAGTGGTTCTCCAGCGCCGTCAGCGGGCACGGGACCGGCGTGAGGTTGACCAGCACACCCCAGATCGCGAAGAACACGTGCACGAAGACCGACTTGGGCCACTTCCAGGCCAGGAAGCCGCCCAGGCCGATGTAGAGCAACGCCGCGAAGTGCACGACGACCGTCGCGGCGGCGAGCAGTCCGAACACCGGGCCACCTCCCCAACCACCGAGAACTCGGCGAGCACGACCCACGGTACCCGGAGTCGGGGAACTGCCACCGGGATCAAGCCTGGTCAGTCACCGTCGACCAGTCCGAGGTCGGCGAGGCCCAGCAACGACCGGTACGGCAGGCCCCTGGCCTCGATCGCCTCCCTGGCACCGGTGTCGCGGTCGACCACGGTCGCCACGCCGACCACCACGGCACCGGCCTCGACCAGCGCGTCGACGGCGGTGAGCACGCTGCCGCCGGTGGTGGAGGTGTCCTCGACGGCCAGCACCCGCTGCCCGGTGACCTCGATGCCCTCGATCCGGCGCTGCAGGCCGTGCGCCTTGGTGCCCTTGCGGACGACGAACGCGTCGAGCACCTCACAGGCAGCGGCGGCGGCGTGCATCATCGACACCGCGACCGGGTCGGCACCGAGGGTGAGGCCCCCGGCGGCGACGTAGTCCCAGTCGGCGGTGAGTTGCCGCAGCAGGCGCCCGATGAGCGGGGCCGCGGCGTGGTGCAGGGTCGCCCGGCGGAGGTCGACGTAGTAGTCGGCCTCCTTGCCGGACGCGAGCGTGACCTTGCCGTGCACCACGGCTAGTTCGGTCACCAATCGGGCCAGTTCGCCCTTGGCAGCGGAGTCGACAGACGGAGCGGTTCGCACGGGGAGCAAGCCTCTCATGCCGCCCCGCCGCCTCACAGCGCTACCTGGCCAGGTCAGCCGAAGCCGCGGTTGTCCTGCTTGAGCGCGGTGTCGACGGTGAGCGCGGAGGCCACGACCATGCTCAGCAGCGGGTCCTGCAGCTGCCGGTGGATCTGCAGCACGTAGTTGTCCGCGCTGGTGAACAGGGTCTTGGCGATGCCCTCGAAGGTCTTGGTGATGCGGGCCACCTCGGCGCCGGTGTGGTCGAGGATGGCGAAGTTCCAGGCCCGCCAGTTCTCCGCCTGGATGCCGCCGATCTCCTGGCCGCCGACCACGAAGCCGAAGCGGATCTTGCCGAAGACGTTCTGCTGGACGATCTCGCCGATCGGCGCGCCGTCGCCGCGCTCGACGATCATCCGGGACTTCACGAACTTGGCCGGGCGGGTCAGCCGCAGCACGGTCAGCCCGGTGAGGTCGCGGACCTCGAGCTTGTGGGTGAAGAACTGGTCGTAGCTGCCGAGGAAGCGGACCGCCTTCTTCAGCGCGCTCTGCCCGACCTGCACCACCGCGCCGAGCTGGCGGCCGTGCTGGTCGAACACCGAGTACTCGTTGCTCATCTCGATGAGCTTGACCTTCTGGTTGACCACCAGCACCGGCTCGCTGAACAGCGTCCCGCCGCCCTGGCCGACCTGGCCGACGCCTGCGCGGCGCTGCTGCTCGCGGATCTTGTTGGGGTCGGCGGGGCCCTGGCCGAGCGGGATCTCCCAGTCGCTGGCGTCACTGCGCTGCGGTGCCTGCTGGGTGTGGTTGGTCCACTGGGTCCCGTCCCACCAGCGCACGGTGGGCGACCCCGGGCTCTCGGGGTACCACCCGGGCTGCGGATTCGTCATGGCGCGGAGCCTAACCCCGGTCGCGGCCCGCGGCGGCCCGCTTGCTCAGGAACCGCAGCAGACCCCTGGGCAGGAGTTTCGTCACACCCAGCAGCGTTTTGTACTGGATGCCCGGAACCGACCGGTCCTGGTTGCGCCGCAGGTCCGCCAGGGCGTCGGCGACGACCCGGTCGGCGTCGAGCCATAAGAAGTCCGGCAGCGAGTCGATGTCGTCGCCCGCCCGCTCGTGGAACTCGGTGCGGGTGAAGCCCGGGCACAGCGCGACCACCCGCACGCCGGTGCCCGCGAGGTTGGCGGCCAGCCCTTCGGACAGGGCGGTGACGTAGGCCTTGGTCGCGCCGTAGGAGGGTCCGGTGGTCGGGAAGAACCCGGCGATGCTGGACACGTTGATCACGCCGCCGTGCTTGCGCGCGAGCATCCCGGGCAGCGCGGCCCTGGTGAGCCGCATGACGGTCGTGACATTGACGTCGAGTTGGTTCTGCAGCCAGTCGGGGTCGGCCTCGGCGAAGGCACCCCTGGTGCCGAACCCGGCGTTGTTGACCAGCAGGTCGACCGGCCGCTCCGCGTCGGCGAGCCTGGTCTCGACCCGCTTGCGCGCCCGGGTGGTGGACAGGTCGGCGGTGAGGGTCTGCGCGGTGACCCCGTGCGCGGCGGAGAGCTCGGCGGCCACCTGCTTGAGCCGCTCGGTCGTCCTGGCCACCAGCACCAGGTCGTACCCGTCGGCGGCCAGCCTCCTGGCGAAGGCGGCCCCGATACCAGCGGTGGCCCCGGTGATGAGCGCGGTCGGCATGGCGCCAACCTACCGAGTGGTAACCGGTGTCGGGAACCGCTACTGGTCAGTCGCCTTGGCGCTGGGCTCCGGCGCGTCGACCGGCCGGTCGGCCACCGGGGCGTCGAACGGGTCGACCACGTCGGCGATCTCGCCGACCCCGCGCAGCAGCCGCTCCAACCGCGACGGGCTCGACCCCGGCGCGGCCGCGGCCAGCACCCACCCCGCCTCGATCCAGGCGACGGCGATGTCCTGGCCGATGTCCTCGGTCGCGTCCACCAGGTCGGGGGTGATCAGCGCCCGCGCGGCGGCGATGTCGGAGACGAAGGCGTAGCGCTGGCCGACCGGGCCGAGCAGCTCTGGCATGTGCTCGCGCTGGAACGGCGTGCTCGGCACCCACAGCTCCAGCACCACCGGGTGCGTCCTGCGGCACTGCACCGCGGCGATGACCACGTTGACCCGGCCACCAGCCTCCAGGTCGAACACGTAGACCTTGCGCCGACCGTCCGAGGTGAACGTGGTGCCCGCCACGACGTCCCTGGCCACGCCATCGCCGTAGTAGGCGATCGCGCCGCCCGCCCACTGCTTGGGCAGCACCGGGTCGACCTCGGCGAACTGCCACCCGCGCAGTGCCGCCCAGCGCCGCCGCTCCCGGTTCCGGGAGGTCAACACCGCCCGGTCGCGCAGCAGGAACAGGCCGCCCGCGACACCCGCGACGACCGCGACAAAGAACCAGACCCACGCGGGAACACCCACGTAGGGCAGCGTAGTCGCCACAGCCGCGTCTTCAAGATCACGGGCCAACTTCGCCCCGGGTGTCGCGTCAGCGGTGCCAGTGCACCCGGGTCACCCTGGGCGCGACCAGCAGCTGTTCGAACAGCCGCTCCTGCTCGACGAGCCTGCGCCGGTACTCGAAGACCACGCTGTTGACGCTCGTCCCTGGCGCCGACCGGTGCTGGTAGGGCGGGTCGGGGTCGTGCGCGGGCCACTCGGGCACCAACTCGATCGACGACGCCGCCACCTCGGCGTACGGGGTCACCACCTGCTCGCGCCACACGTCCTGGTCGGGCGCGATCGCGTCGAGCGCGGCGGCGGCGCGCAGCAACATCTCGCGGACGTCGCCAGCGGCACCCCGCCAGAGACTCTCGTACCGGCGCCGCTCCGGCGGGTCCGCCGGGTTCCACAGGTGCGGCAGCTGGTGAACGAACGAGTTGTGCCCGTCGGCCCGCCTGACCACCCCGTCGTGGATCTCCAGCACCGCCCGCCACGCGGCCGCGTCCTCGCCGACCCGGTCGCCGAAGCGCCGCGCGGAGTCGCCGGTCCAAAAGTTGGCGACGAGCTTGCCGACCCGGTCGGAGCCCTCGGCGAGCGGCTCGCGCTGGGCGACCAGGGTTTCCAGCAGGTTGCGCACCCAGTTCGGGTTGCCGGGTGACCGGGCGGCGTCCTCAGTGGTCAATGTCGCGCACCGCCCGCCACACGCGCTCGTCGGCCTCGCGGTAGGCCTCGGCGGTGTCCGACAGCGTCGCCGAGATCTCGTCCAACCCGCCGCACAACCTGTCCTTGGCCGCGCGCAGGCTGCGCAGGTAGACCACGACGGCGTCGCCGATGGGGTCGGCCGTCGGCCACTGCTCGGCGTCCACCCCGTACTTCCAGGCGATGTCGCCGCGCACCTCGTCGGCCAGCGCGGCGGTCGAGCCGGCCAGCCGGGCGATCTCGTCGAGGTCGGCCTCGAACTCCTCAGGCACCGCGCACCTCCCGAAGGGCGGCCAACTCGGCCGCGGTCCAGAACTCGCCCGCCCCGACCGGGGCACCCGGCCCGGCGGGCGGGTTCAGCGCCAACCCGATGCCGTGCTCCACCAGCACCTCGACCACCCGGTACCCGGGCTCGGCCATGTCCCGGTTGCCGATGGGCGACCCGACCGCCTCGCGGTACTCGCGCAGCTGCGCGGCGCCGGTGAAGGCGCAGAGGTACTCGCCCAGGTCGGTGTGGACGGTGACCAGGTCATCGCCCTTGGTCGCCTCGAAGTGCAACTGCCCGCGCAGCGCCAGAGCGGCGAACTCCCGCCTGCCGCCCCCGGCGAGCAGCCGGGTGAGGTCGGTGCTGTGCACGACCACCAGCGCCGGGGGCGCCCCGGCGCGCTCGTCGCGGGCGTACTCGGCCTCCAGCGCCGCCTGTTCCCGGATGACCCCCTGGTCGGGGACCGGGAACGGCTGGTCGAGCGCGAACCGCATGCGCTTGCTGGTGAGCTCGGACAGCTTGCTGTTGAGCGTGCTGACCGCGAGCCGGTGCCGCTCCCCGAACACGGCGATGCGGTTGGTGAGCGCCAGCGGCGTCAGCGTCGGGTCGCGCTCGATGTTGTAGGCGGCCGAGAGCAGCACCTGGTCACGCGCCTGGCTGAAGGTGCGCTTGATCAACCGGTCCAGTTGCCAGGCGGCGGTGGCGAGCACGACGTGGTGACCACCGCCCAGGTCGACGTGCATCCGCCTGGCGAGGTCGGCGTCGATCACCTCGGCCAGGTCGTCGCGGCGCACCCCGCGCTTGCGCCGCAGGCAGGACTCGACAGCAGGCAAGACCATCGGGTTCCCCTTCCGGAACAACGCACGCGAAGAACGTCCAAGTGAATGCCCAGACAGCACTGTAGCGGATCTTCCGAATCCGCGAAGAAGACGTTTGATACGGCGTACGTAGTTCGCCGAACTTGCCGCGAACTTGCCATCCGGATATCAGCCAGTCAGCCGACTTGCCGAGGACTTGCCGCCCCCTAGCAGACTTGCCGACGACCTGCCACACGACAAATCCATGACACGTTCGGCACGTCAGGGGCAAGTTCTCCACATCGCCCACACATGCCGCTCACAAGCGGATCGACTAGCCGAGGATATGCCGCGTGTTGCCCCGGGCTAGCCGAATCAATGCTTGTCGAAAATGCGATCGGCGCGGTTGAGTTAATGCACCGACCAACCCCGATGGAAAGCGGTGCGAAGTGCTGCTGATATTCCTCACCAGTTACCTGTTCGCGGGTTTGACGACCTATCGGCTCGTCGGCGTCGTCGTGCGCTCGACCAGCACCAACCACCGCAAGGACGCGATCCGGCTGATCGGGTTGATCTGGAGCGGCAGTTCGCTCGGGCCGGGGGTCGTGCTCGCGGTGCAGCGGGCGCACGAACTCGTCGCGCTGTTCTGAAAGGACAACAGCCGCCCTCCTGGGAGGGCGGCTGTCGCGTTCTCGGGTGATCTTTTAGGCGTTGACCACCGTCAGCCCGGAGCTGTCGTCGTTGACGTCGACGACGACGGTGTCGCCGTCGCGGATGGTGCCTGCCAGCAGGGCCTTGGCCAGCTGGTCGCCGATGGCCGAGGAGACCAGGCGGCGCAGGGGGCGGGCGCCGTAGACGGGGTCGAAGCCGTTGAGGGCCAGCCAGTCCCTGGCGGCGTGCGAGACGTCGAGGGTGAGCCTGCGGTGGGTGAGCCTGCGGGCGAGCTTGCCGACCTGGATGTCGACGATGGCGGTCAGCTCCTCGGTGGCCAGGGCGTGGAACACGACCACGTCGTCGAGGCGGTTGAGGAACTCGGGCTTGAAGTGCCGCTGCACCACGGCCATCACCGCGTCGTGGCGGCCGCGGTCGTCGAGGTTCGGGTCGGTGATCGACTGCGAGCCCAGGTTCGAGGTGAGCACCAGGATCGTGTTGCGGAAGTCGACCGTGCGGCCCTGCCCGTCGGTGAGCCTGCCGTCGTCGAGCACCTGCAGCAGCACGTCGAACACGTCCGGGTGCGCCTTCTCGACCTCGTCGAGCAGCACCACCGTGTACGGCCGCCTGCGGACCGACTCGGTCAGCTGGCCGCCCTGGTCGTACCCGACGTACCCGGGCGGGGCGCCGACCAGGCGGGCCACCGAGTGCTTCTCCGAGTACTCGCTCATGTCGACGCGGACCATCGCGCGCTCGTCGTCGAACAGGTACTCCGCCAGCGCCTTCGCCAGCTCCGTCTTGCCGACGCCGGTCGGCCCGAGGAACAGGAACGACCCGGTGGGCCGGTCCGGGTCCGACACCCCGGCCCGCGCCCGCCGCACCGCGTCGGACACCACCCGCACCGCCTCGGCCTGGCCGATGACCCGCGCGCCGAGCTCGTCCTCCATCCGCAGCAGCTTCTGCGTCTCGCCCTCCAGCAGCCGCCCGGCCGGGATCCCGGTCCACGCCGACACCACCTCGGCGACGTCGTCGGCGCCGACCTCCTCCTTGAGCATCACCGCCTGGTCGGCCGCCGCGGTCGCGGCCGTGGCCGCCTCGAGGTCCTTCTCCAGCGCGGGGATCCGCCCGTACCGCAGCTCGGCGGCCTTGCCGAGGTCGCCGTCGCGCTCGGCCCGCTCCGACTCGCCGCGCAGGCCCTCCAGCTGCTCCTTGAGCTGCCGGACCCGGTCGATGGAGCCCTTCTCGTTCTGCCAGCGGGCGGTCAGCGCGGAGAGCACCTCCCGCTTCTCGGCGAGCTCGGCGCGCAGCGCGGACAGCCGCTCCTTGGAGGCGAGGTCGTCCTCCTTGGCCAGCGCCATCTCCTCGATCTCCAGCCTGCGCACCGACCGCTCGACCCCGTCGATCTCCACCGGCCGCGAGTCGATCTCCATCCGCAGCCGGGACGCGGCCTCGTCGACCAGGTCGATCGCCTTGTCCGGCAGGAACCGGGCGGTGATGTAGCGGTCGGACAGGGTGGCCGCGGCGACCAGGGCGGTGTCGGTGATCCGCACGCCGTGGTGCACCTCGTAGCGCTCCTTGAGGCCGCGCAGGATGCCGATGGTGTCCTCCACCGACGGTTCGCCGACCAGCACCTGCTGGAAGCGCCGCTCCAGCGCGGCGTCCTTCTCGATGTGCTGGCGGTACTCGTCGAGCGTGGTGGCGCCGACCATCCGCAGCTCGCCGCGGGCCAGCATCGGCTTGATCATGTTGCCCGCGTCCATCGCGCCCTCGCCGGTGGCGCCCGCGCCGACGATGGTGTGCAGCTCGTCGATGAAGGTGACCACCTGACCGGCGGAGTCGGTGATCTCCTTGAGCACCGCCTTGAGCCGCTCCTCGAACTCGCCGCGGAACTTGGCGCCGGCCACCATCGAGCCCAGGTCGAGGGAGACGACCCGCTTGCCGCGCAGCGACTCCGGCACGTCACCGGCGACGATCCGCTGCGCGAGCCCCTCCACGATCGCGGTCTTGCCGACACCGGGCTCACCGATGAGCACCGGGTTGTTCTTCGTGCGCCGCGACAGCACCTGCACCACCCGGCGGATCTCGGTGTCGCGGCCGATCACCGGGTCCAGCTCGCCCTTGCGCGCCCGCGCGGTCAGGTCGACGCCGTACTTCTCCAGCGCCTGGTAGGTGCCCTCCGGGTCGGGGCTCGACACCCTGGCCGAGCCGCGGACCTTCGCGAACGCCTCGCGCAGCGCGTCCGGGGTGGCCCCGTGCCTGCTCAGCAGCTGGGACACGTCACCGCCCTCGGCGGCCAGGCCGACGAGCAGGTGCTCGGTGGAGACGTACTCGTCGCCCATCTCGGTGGCCAGCTTCTGGGCGTGCGTGATCGCGCGCAACGCCTGCTGGGACAGCCCGGGGGAGGAGACGGTGGCTCCCGTCGCCGACGGGAGCGCCCTGACCAGCGGTTCCAACTCCTTGCGGATCTGGTTCGGGTCGACGCCGACCGCGGTCAGCAGCGGCGCGGTGAGGCCGTCTGCCTGGTCGAGCAGGGCGGTGAGCAGGTGCACCGGGCGGATGTCGGGGTTGCCCGCCGCCGATGCCGCCTGCGCGGCCGTCGAGATCGCCTGCTGGGTCTTCGTCGTCGGGTTGAACGCGTCCATCTCCCACCTCGGGTCGCACCTGCTCGGAACCTGCCACCACGGACAACGTCAGGAAAGTTGAGTCAGTTCCGCTCAAGTGCATCGTGGCGCAGAACTCACCCGGCGGGTGAACGCCAGACGTACGACTACCCGAACGCGCGGCGCTGTCGCCCGGTCGAGCGGTCACCCACATGTCGCAACCGGTCTATCCACATCAGTAATCCACTTGTCCACAATCCCCAGGTGGTTGTCCACAGGCGGTGGACAGATCGGCCCGGTACCGGGGTCACCCCATTGTGGTTGCGCCGCGCGGGTGGTGACCAGGGCGTATCCGATCACCGCGCGCGGTCGGTCAACCCGGGTTAACAACGGGCTACGAGACGCCGGTCACAGGTCGCTGTTGAGCCTGCCGAGCAGCCGGGAGAACTCCTCGATGTCCTCGGTCGGCCAGTCCGACAGCGTCGCCCGCAGCCGCACCCGGCGGTCGGCCCGCACCTCGGCCAGCCGGGCCGCGCCGGTGTCGGTCAGCTGGACCAGCCGGGCCCTGCCGTCCGACGGGTCCGCGACCCGCTCGATCAGCGCCAGCTCCTCCAGCCGGGCGATCTGCCTGCTCACGGTCGACTTGTCGAGCCCGGTCAGCTCCACCACGTCCGCCGCCCGCACCGGGGCGATCCCGCTCAGGTGGACCAGCAGCGCGTACGAGGCGCTGTCGAGACCGGGGTGCACCTGCGAGGCGAAGGTCAGCGAGAGACTGCGCGCCCGGCCGAACAGCTTCGACAGCTCCCGTTCCAGGTCCTGCGCCGCGGTCTCCCGGCCATCGGTGCCCGTCCGTCCCTCCGCCACCAGCGTCCCTTCGTCGAACCAGCCAGCGGAACGCTAACCGGACATCCCCGGCACCCGGGGCAGCTGGCACAAGGGTCTCATCAAGCGGGCACCCTGGCGTGCAGGTAGGTCTCGTCGACCAGGACGACGACCCAGCCGCAGCCGGTGAACCGGGACGGCAGGAACGGGTGCGCCGAGCGCAGCCACTCGTCGCCGACGACCGCAGCGTGCCCGTTGACGTGGACCGCGCGGCGACCGTCGACGAGCACCACGCTGATCCGGGGGTTCACCGCGAGGTTGGCCAACCCCGGCATCGGCTCCACCTGGGCGCACGCGAGCCTGCGGTCGTCGAGCACGTGCACGAACCCTGGCGGCCCGCAGAACAGCGCGAAGTCGCACTCGCCGTCGGCGTCGGCGGTGGCGAGGAAGACCCGGTCCATCCGGGTGATCAGTTCGACCATCGGGGCGGTGAGCCGGTCGAGGACCGGTTGTCTCGGCGGCAGCGGCTCGCGCGGACCCGGTGTCGGCGGGGTGGCGGGCGGTGCCTCGGCGAACCCGAGCCGCAGCAGGTCGGTGGGGTGGGAGTCGGTCGTCACGGGCGTCCACGGTGGCACGCCGGCGCCGCGTTGCGTAGCCCACGCGGACGATGTACCCCATTGGGAGGAGAACCCTGTACGCGGAGTCAGCGAGAATGACACAAAGGTGTGAGAAACGCCGTCAACCAGCCAAATCAGGTCTACTGTCGACACCGTCGGGGGATGAATGCGTGAGTACCGTCGAGCGCACGGTGAGAGCACGAGAGGTGGAGTCGACTCCCCGATCATGACAGCCAACGCAGTGGTGAGCCCGATCCCGGCCTCGCAGCACCGAACCGAGTCGCCCACCGCCGTCTCCACCATGGTGCGGCTGGTGCGCGACAGCTTCGCGGCCGTGGAACCGCAGGCCGACCAGGTCGCCCAGTACTTCTACGGGATGCTGTTCAGCATCGAACCGAGCGCCAGGGAGATGTTCCCGGCGAACATGCAGGTGCAGCGGTCCCGGTTGCTGCGCGCGCTGGTGCACTTCGTGCAGATGGTCGACCGCCCCGACGACCTCGCGCCGTTCCTGCACCAGCTCGGCCGCGACCACCGCAAGTTCGGCGTGATCAGCTCGCACTACGAAGCCGTCGGCACGGCGCTGATCGGCGCGGTCAAGCGCTACGCGGGCCCGGCGTGGACCGACGAGGTCGAGCGGGCCTGGGCCGAGGCGTACACGATCATGGCGCGGACCATGCTCGACGCCGCGGCCGCCGACGAAGGCCCGGCGTCTTGGCCCGCCCGCGTCGTCGACCACGAGCGCCTCGGCTGGGACCTCGCGGTGGTCCGCGTCCAGCCCGACCACCCCGTCCCCTACCAACCGGGCCAGTACGTCAGCGTCGAGGTACCGCAACGCCCCCGCCTGTGGCGCTACCTGTCCCCGGCCAACGCCCCCCGCTCCGACGGCATCATCGAGTTCCACGTCCGCAGCGTCGACAACGGCTGGGTAAGCCGAGCCGTCGTCGCCCACACCAACATCGGCGACACCTGGCGCATCGGCCCCCCCATGGGCAGAATCGGCGTCAACCGCAAGAAGGACCGCGATGTCTTGATGATCGCAGGCGGCACCGGCGTCGCCCCGATGCGCGCGATCATCGAGCACATGGCCCAATGGGGCCACAACCCCCGCGTCCACCTCTTCAACGGCGGCCGCAAACGCGAAGACCTCTACGACCTGCCGCACCTGCAGAACATCGCCGCCTCAAACCCCTGGCTCACGGTGACCCCGGTGGTGGAAACCGAACAAGGCCCCGGCTACGAACACGGCACCCTCGCCGACATAGTCACCCGCAACGGCCCCTGGCCCGACCGCGAAGTCCTCGTAGCAGGCTCCCCCGCCATGATCCGCTCCACCGTCTCCCGCATGCTGGTGGCCGGAACCCCCCTCGACCACATCACCTACGACCCCTTCACCCTGGACTAGCGCAAGGGGCAAGGGAAAAAGGGGATCGACCACCCAACCCGACCACTGGACACTCGGAACCCGAGGTGCCAACTGCTCGATGGGGCGGACTTGTTTGCGTGGGGTGGCGGCAGTCGTAGCGTTCTGCGCGGACAGGGCCACGCTTTTCGGCCCCCGCCCCATCGAGCACCCCGCACCACAACGGGCCGTGTCGCAATGCCGAAGGCGAGCCGACCCCGAAGCCGCCGGTGCCAACCAACCCACCGAGCCGACCCCGCCAGCTCAACCACTGGACACTCGGAAGCCGTCCACCCCAAATGCTCGATGGGGCGGACTTGTTTTGCGTGGGGGAGCGGCAGTCGTAGCCTTGCCTCGCTGCAGGGCCATGCTTTTCGGCCCCGGCTTTTGCGGTCCTGCCACGGCTGGTGCAGGGGCCCCGCGCAAAACAAGTTCGCCCCATCGAGCACACCGCACCACCCACGGATCCAGCGCAATGCCGCAGGCGAGCCGAAGATCCGATGCAATGCCGAAGGCGAGCCGACCGCATTGGCCCGCTGCCGAGCTACCGCTTCTGCGGCCGCCACACCACCAACGCCGTCTGCTGCCGCACCGGCACCAAGTCCCGCCGATACGACTGGTGCACCGCAGCCGCAGCCTGCTCCGCCGCCGCATAAGCCGCTGCCAGCTCCTCCGACAGCTCCACCACCCGCGACCGCAGCGCGTCGACCTCGTTCTCCAGCTCGATGATCCGCTTGATCCCCGCGAGGTTGACCCCCGCCTCCTGCGACAGCCGCTGCACCTCCCGCAGCAGTGCGATGTCGCGCATCGAGTACCGCCGCCCCCCGCCGGAGGTCCGCCCCGGCGACACGAGCCCTTGGCGGTCGTAGCTGCGCAGGGTTTGGGCGTGCAGGCCGGACAGTTGCGCTGCCACGGAGATGACGAAGACGGGGGTGTCTTCGTCGGTGCCGGGGGGGAAGGGGTTCACGACTGCCTCGCCTTCTGGACCAGGGCGGTGAGGTCCGGCCTGGGGTCGAAGTCGGTTGTGGCCTCGGTGTAGGCCGCCAGGGCGGCTTTGGCCTCGTCGTTGAGGTCGGTGGGGACGGCCACCTGGAGGGTGACCAGCAGGTGGCCGGATTGGCCGTCGCGGCGTTGGACGCCCTTGCCGCGCACGCGCAGGACGCGGCCCGAGGTGGTGCCGGGGGCGACCTGCAGCGAGACCGAACCGTCCAATGTGGGCACTGTGAGGGTGGTGCCCAGCGCCAGTTCCGGGTAGGTGACCGGGACCTTGAGGGTCAGGTCGTTGCCCGCGCGGCCGAACACCGGGTGCGGGGTGACGTGCACGCGGACGTACAGGTCGCCGGAGGCGGCGCCGTTGCGGCCGGGTTCGCCCTGGCCCGCGAGGCGGATCCGCTGGTCGTCCTCGACCCCGGCGGGGATGCGGACGGTCAGCTTGCGGGTCTTGGTGTTGACGCCCTCGCCGCCGCAGTCGGGGCAGGGGTCGTCGACGATGCGGCCGGTGCCGCGGCAGTCGCGACAGGGCTCGCTGAAGGCGAAAGCGCCCTGGCTGCGGCTGACCAGGCCGACACCGCCGCAGTTCTGGCAGGTCTTCGGGCTGGTGCCCGGGCGAGCGCCCGACCCGTGGCAGGTGTCGCATGTGGACGGACTGGACAGCCGCAGCGGGACCGTCGCGCCCTGGACCGCTTCGACGAAGTCGAGGCGGACGTCGGTTTCCACGTCGGCGCCGCGCCGGGGGCGGGCGGTGGTACCGCCACCGCCGCCCCTGGCGCGGTTGAACAGGTTGCCGAACAGGTCGCCGAGGCCACCGCCGCCGCCCGCGAAGCCGCCGCCCTGCTGGCCGAACGCGTCACCGAAGTCGAACCCGGACCCGCCGCCGAAGCCGCCCCTGCCGAACATCGAGCGGGCCTCGTCGTACTGCTTGCGCTTCTCCGGGTCGCCGACCACCCCGTACGCCTCGGACACCGACTTGAACCTGGCCTCGGCGTCGGCGTTGCCGGGGTTGGCGTCGGGGTGCAGCTCGCGGGCGAGCTTGCGGTAGGCCTTCTTGACCTCCGCGTCCGGGGCGTCGGAGGAGACGCCCAACTCGCGATAGAAGTCCTTCTCGATCCAGTCCCTGGCGCTCACGGACGTCCCCTCCTCCCTCAGTTCTCTTCCGCTGCCGCCGGGGCGGCCTCCGCGTCGGTGACCGCGACCAGCGCGGCCCGCACGACCCGGTCGCCGAACCGGTAGCCGCGGCGCAGCACCCCGGTCACGGTCGGACCGGACACCTCGGGCGAGGTGTTGTGCTGCACGGCCTCGTGCACCGACGGGTCGAACGGCTCGCCCTCGTGGCCGAACGGTTCCAGCCCGGTCTTCTGCAGCGAGTTGGTCAGCTTCTCCGCGACCGCCTTGAACGCCCCGGTCAGGTCGCCGTGCGCGGCGGCCCGCTCGACGTCGTCGAGCACCGAGAGCAGGTCGGTGACCACCGCGGCCTTCGCCGAGGTGACCACCTGCTCCCGGTCGCGGTCGACCCGCTTGCGGTAGTTGGCGTACTCGGCCTGCAGCCGCTGCAGGTCCGCGGTGCGCTCGTCGAGCTGGACCTTCAGCGCCGCGGCCGGGTCGAGCTCCGGCTCGACGATCCCGGTGACGACCACCTCCGGGTCGACCTCCGGGGTGGACGGGGCGTGGGTGCCCGCGGGCACCTCGGCGTCGGGGCGGACCTGCCCGGTGTCCGGGTCGATCCGCCGCCGGTCCCGCACCACGACCTGGGGCTCCTCAGCGGGGTCGCCCGTGTGCTGCTCGCTCACTCGGTCACCTCACCCGTGTTGGCGGTCCAGGTCACTTCTTGTCCTCGTCGACGATCTCGGCGTCCACCACGTCGTCGGCGCCGTCGGCCTTGGCCTGCTGGCCCTGGCCCGCGCCGGGGGCACCCTCGGCGCCGTCGGCGGGCGCGCCGGTGTTGGCGTAGAGCGCGGAGCCCATGGTCTGCGACTCGGCGGCCAGCTTCTCCATCGCGGACTTGATCGCGGCGATGTCGGTGCCCTTGAGCGCCTCGTTGGCCTCGGCCAGCGCGGCGTTGACCTTCTCCTTGGCCTCGGCCGGGATCTTCTCGTCGTTGTCCTTGACGAACTTCTCCGTCTGGTACACCAGCGACTCGGCCTGGTTGCGGACCTCGGCCTCCTCGCGGCGCTTGCGGTCCTCCTCGGCGTGCGCCTCGGCGTCGCGGACCATCCGGTCGATGTCGTCCTTGGGCAGCGCGGAGCCGCCGGTGATCGTCATCGACTGCTCCTTGCCCGTGCCCAGGTCCTTCGCGTTGACGTGCACGATGCCGTTGGCGTCGATGTCGAAGGTGACCTCGACCTGCGGCACACCGCGGGGGGCCGGGGGCAGGCCGGTCAGGTCGAAGGTGCCCAGCTTCTTGTTGTCCGCGGCGAAGTCGCGCTCGCCCTGGAACACCTGGATGCCGACGGTGGTCTGGTTGTCGTCGGCGGTGGAGAAGATCTCCGAGCGCTTGGTGGGGATGGTGGTGTTGCGCTCGATGAGCTTGGTGAACACCCCGCCCTTGGTCTCGATGCCCAGCGACAGCGGCGTGACGTCGAGCAGCAGGACGTCCTTGACCTCGCCCTTGAGCACACCGGCCTGCAGCGCGGCGCCGACCGCGACGACCTCGTCGGGGTTGACGCCCTTGTTCGGCTCGCGGCCGCCGGTGAGCTCCTTGACCAGCTCGGCGACGGCGGGCATCCGGGTGGAGCCGCCGACGAGCACCACGTGGTCGATCTCGCCGACCGAGACCCCGGCGTCCTTCACCACGTTGTTGAACGGGGCGCGGGTGCGGTCGAGCAGGTCGGCGGTGATCCGCTGGAACTCGGCGCGGGTCAGCGTCTCGTCGAGGAACAGCGGGTTCTTGTCGCTGTCGACGGTGATGTAGGGCAGGTTGATGGTGGCGCTGTTGGAGCTCGAGAGCTCGATCTTCGCCTTCTCGGCCGCCTCGCGGATGCGCTGCAGGGCCATCTTGTCCTTGGTCAGGTCGATGCCCGAGGACGCGCGGAACTTCTCCACCAGCCAGTCGACGATGCGCTGGTCCCAGTCGTCGCCGCCGAGGTGGTTGTCACCGGAGGTCGCGCGGACCTCGACGACGCCGTCGCCGATCTCCAGCAGCGACACGTCGAAGGTGCCGCCGCCGAGGTCGAAGACCAGGATGGTCTGCTCCTTGGCGCCCTTGTCCAGGCCGTAGGCCAGCGCGGCCGCGGTGGGCTCGTTGACGATCCGCAGCACGTTGAGGCCCGCGATCTGCCCGGCCTCCTTGGTGGCCTGGCGCTGGGCGTCCTCGAAGTACGCCGGGACGGTGATGACCGCGTCGGTGATCGTCTCACCGAGGTAGGCCTCGGCGTCGCGCTTGAGCTTCATCAGCACCCGGGCGCTGATCTCCTGCGAGGTGTAGGCCTTATCGTCGATCGGCTCGGTCTTCCAGCCGGTGCCGATGTGCCGCTTGGCCGACCGGACCGTCCTGTCCACGTTGGTGACGGCCTGGTTCTTGGCGGGCTGCCCGACCAGGACCTCGCCGTTCTTGGCGAACGCCACGATGGACGGGGTGGTCCGCGAGCCCTCCGAGTTGGCGATAACCGTCGGTTCACCGCCTTCGAGGACGGCGACGACGGAGTTGGTCGTCCCCAGGTCGATGCCGACCGCTCGCGCCATGTTTTCCTCCTGATAGTGCTGTGCCTGTGGGTGTCGACCCGCCTGGGTCGTGCGAAGTTGAGCCTACCGGACTGAACTCTGGAACTTGAGCCCGACCCGCTCAACCTTCTTGCACCCACAACGAAGCACCCTGGGCGCTTGTTCCCGGTGTGAGCGCGACCACCGAACCGGGCGACGGCCGGACCGGCTCGACCTGGGCCTCGGCCGCCCGCACCACCGGAACGGGGGTGCTGAGCTGGGCGTTCACCGCCGCGTCGACGACGTGCAGCACCGAGGCGCGCATGCCCTCCGCTGTCACCTCGGCGCGCACAGCGCGCTGCAGGTCGGCAGCGACCCCCGCCAGCAGCACGTGCGCGAGCGACTCCCGGTCGCCCGCCGCCCCCGCCGCTGTGAGCAGCTGGGTGACATGGGCGTGCCAGTACCTATAGGCGGCGATCCGGTACCGAGTGCCCGGCCGCGCTGTCTCCGCCAGGTGCACCAGGTCGAGGTGGTCGGTGAGGAAGGTCAGGTAGGCGTCGAAGAAGGCGACCAACCGCGCCGCCGGATCCACCCCCGGACCCAGCGGCGCGTCCCCCTCGGCCACCCGGCCGCGCAGCTCGCGCTCCCCGTCGTCGAGCAGTGCGGCGGCCAACCCGGACTTGTCGCCGAAGCGCCGGAACAGGGTCCCCTTGCCCACCCCGGCCGCCGCGGCGATCTGGTCCATCGTGACCCTGTCCACCCCGCGCTGGCTGAACAGCGCCCGCGCGGCGACCAGGATCCGCCTCCGGTTGCGCGCCGCGTCCGCCCGCTCGTGGACCACCCCGCCACCCGCGATCACGTACTCCGCCATCAGCCGAACCTCACCGTCACGTCGCCGCTGTCGGCGGACAACTCGAGGTGGTTGGGCGAATCGCGGTAGTCGCCGATGCCGTTGTCCACCTCCCCGCTTCCGGTGTGCGCGCTCACCCGGTACTCCCCCCTCGGCACGGTGACGTCCACCGAACCGCTGTCGGCCACGGCCTTCACCGCGGCTGCCTTGGCCAACCGGACCGTGATGTTGCCCGATTGCGCGGCCAGGTCCGCGGTGCCGTTGACCCCCTGGACCTCGACCGAACCGGAGTCGGCGCGCAGGGTGGCGGCACCGACGTCGTGGGCCGTGACGTCCCCCGACTCGGCCTCGACGGCGACCTTCCCCTTGACGTCGACGAGGTCGACCGATCCCGAACTGGCCTTGACGTTCACCGCGCCGGACACCCTGCGCACCTTCACCTCCCCCGAGCTGACCCGCAGGTTCACCGTCGACGCCCCCTCGACGTCGACGGACCCCGAATCCAGGTCGCCCGAGACGGTGACCCCCTCCGGTACCACCACCTCGTAGTCGACCCAGCAGTTGCGCACCTCGCACTCCCGCAGGACCAACACATCCCCCTCGACCCGGTGGGTCGCCCCCGGCTTCGCGTCGAGGTGCGAGACGGTCCGGTGCACGCTGGCCGCCGTCCCCGCCCGCACCCGCACCGACCCGGAGCCGCTCTCGATCCGGACCGCCCGGATCGTCGAGCCGATCGCCGAGTCGTCGGAGTACCGCTTGGTCGCGACCGAGCACGCGCCCACCGCGCAGAGCAGGACCGCCACCCCCGCGGCGGTCACCCCCAACAGCGCTCCCCGCCGTACCGCCGTACCTGCCCCGCTCACCATCGACACCCCCACCAACCAGGAGAACTTGCTACCGGCGACGCTAGGACCGCAGACCGCTTGCCGGAATCGGGGACGCCCCCGAGCCTGCCCTGAAGTTGTCCCTACCCCCAGGAGGGACAACGGGGTCTTTCCCCAGCTCAGCGCCCCCCGATGACCCCCACCCGAGACTAGGGTCCCCGGTGTGCGCTGACATCGGACCCGGGTCTTGGTTCGGGTAAGCCTTTGGTCCTAGGCCGGTCCCAGGAAGGGCCTAGTGGCCCGCCCCGGAGCCACTAGCGCAGCGGGGCGAGCAGGTGCTCCACGACGGGCAGCAGCTCGGCGGCCGTCGGGGGTTCGTCGTCGACCAGGCCCTGGGTGAGCATGCCGTCGATGGCGGCGAGGAACGCGCGGAAGCCGACCTCGTCGGGTTGGCGGCCGAGGCTGGTCAGCACGTCGATCCACAGCCGGGCGGCCGGGCGGAGCACGGGGCGGCGGGCGGCGAGCAGGTAGAGCTCGTGCAGCGCGACCGTGCGCCCCCGGCTGGGCCCGAGCGCGTCGGCCAGCATCGCCGCGACCGCGCCCGCCGGGCCGCTGCCCTTGATCCGGCTGGACTCGATCACCTCGCCGGTGCGCGCGGCCAACTCCTCCGCCGCGCTCACCAGGGTGGCCACCAGCAGGTCGTCGAGCGCGGGGAAGTGGTAGGTGATCGACGCGGGCGGGACGTCGGCCTCCCGCGCGACCGACCGGTGCGACACGCCTGCGACCCCGTCGCGCTCGATGACGCGCAGGGTCGCCCCGACGATCTCGCGCCTGCGCCGCTCACCCCTGGTCTTGCGACCGTCGACCCGGCGGTAGGTCCTCACGGCGCGCCGCCGCGGGTGATCGCGGGGAGGATGGGCGGGTGCACACCGACAAACTATCTGAACAAGTGTCCAGGAATGTACCGAGGTGTGCGCCACACTTGACCGACTTAGGCTTCTCAAAGTCGGTTACCGGCCAGTAAGAACGCGTAGGGTCCACCGGGGTCCACCGACCCCGAACCGAGTGGAAGGGCACCACCACATGGGCGCCGTGCAGCTGGCACTGGGGGTGGCCGCGGTCGCGGTCAGCCTCGTCGCGTGGGGCATGTTCGTGCGGACCGTCGCGCGGATGGTCGCCGTCGTCCGCCTCGGCCAGCCGGACGCCACCCGCAACGGGCCGGTCGTGCCGCGGCTGAAGACCCTGGTCGAGGAGTTCGCCGCGCACACCAGGATGAACAAGTTCCGACACGTCGGCGTGTGGCACTGGCTGGTGATGTGGGGCTTCCTGATCGGCTCGGCCGCGCTGTTCGAGGCCTACGGCGAGGTGTTCGTCCCCACCTGGGGCTGGCCGGTCCTCGACCACTGGAACCTGTGGCACCTGCTGATGGAACTGCTCGGCGTCGCCACCGTCGTCGGTGGCGTGGCGCTGGTGGTCATCCGCCAGCTCAACCACCCCCGGCGCGCCGACCGGCTCTCCCGGTTCCAGGGCTCCAACCTCCGGCAGGCGTACTTCGTCGAGGCCGTGGTGATCTTCGAGGGCATCGGCATCCTCGGTGTCCGGGCGAGCAAGGCCGCGCTGGGCGCGCACGAGGTGCCGACCTGGGCCGCGTTCGTCACCAACCCGATCGGCGACCTGCTGCCCGCCAGTCCCGACCTGGTGTCGGCCCTGGCGTTCATCAAGCTCATGGGCGCCATGGTGTGGGTGTACGTGGTCGCCAAGAACATGACCATGGGCGTGGCCTGGCACCGGTTCAGCGCGTTCTTCAACATCTACTTCAAGCGCGAGGACGACGGCGGGGTCGCGCTCGGCGCGCTGCGGCCGATGATGTCCGGCGGCAAGCCGCTGGACTTCGAGGAGGCCGACCCGGAGAAGGACGTCTTCGGCGCGGGCAAGGTCGAGGACTTCAGCTGGAAGGGCTGGCTGGACTTCACCACCTGCACCGAGTGCGGCCGCTGCCAGTCGCAGTGCCCCGCGTGGAACACCGGCAAGCCGCTGTCGCCGAAGCTGCTGATCACGCAGCTGCGCGACCACGCCTACGCCAAGGCGCCGTACCTGCTGGCAGGCGGCAGCCGGGACATGGCGGGCGACGAGGTCGGCCTGACCGGCGACAACCCGTACGCGGGCATCGACGTGCTGGCCATCGCCGAGTCCGAGCGCGCCCTGATCGGCGACGACGGCGGCGTGATCGACCCGGAGGTGCTGTGGTCGTGCACCACCTGCGGCGCCTGCGTCGAGCAGTGCCCGGTGGACATCGAGCACGTGGACCACATCGTCGACATGCGCCGCTACCAGGTGCTGATCGAGTCGAACTTCCCGTCCGAGCTGGGCGGCATGTTCAAGAACCTGGAGAACAAGGGCAACCCGTGGGGCCAGAACGCCAAGGACCGGCTGGCCTGGACCGCCGACCTGGGCTTCGAGGTGCCGGTGTTCGACGGGGAGCTGACCGACGACACCGAGTACCTGTTCTGGGTCGGCTGCGCTGGCGCGTTCGAGGACAGGGCGAAGAAGACCACCCAGGCGGTCGCGGAGCTGCTGCACACCGCCGAGGTGAAGTACGTGGTGCTCGGCCCCGAGGAGACCTGCACCGGCGACCCGGCGCGGCGGGCGGGCAACGAGTTCCTGTTCCAGATGCTGGCGCAGCAGAACGTCGAGGTCATCAACGCGGTGTTCGAGGGCCGCGAGGCAGGCAAGCGCAAGATCGTGGTGACCTGTGCGCACTGCTTCAACACGATCGCGAACGAGTACCCGCAGCTGGGCGGCAAGTACGAGGTCCTGCACCACACCCAGCTGCTGAACAAGTTGGTGCGCGAGCGCCGTCTGGTGCCGGTAGCGCCGGTCGCCGAGGACGTCACCTACCACGACCCCTGCTACTTGGGTCGGCACAACAAGGTCTACGAAGCGCCGCGCGAACTCGTTGGCGCTGCTGGTGCTCGGTTGCGCGAGATGCCGCGTCACGCCGATCGGTCCATGTGCTGCGGCGCGGGGGGTGCGCGGATGTGGATGGAGGAGCGGATCGGCAAGCGCATCAACGTCGACCGGGTCGACGAGGCCCTCGGCACCGCGCCCTCGAAGATCGCGACGGGCTGCCCGTTCTGCCGCGTGATGCTGACCGACGGCGTGACCGCGCGGAAGGCGGACGGGGTGGCGGGGGAGCACGTGGAGGTGGTGGACGTGGCGCAGCTGCTGCTGTCCGCCGTGCGGCGCGGCAAGGAGCCAGCGGGCGAGTAACTGCCTGTCGATGGCGCCCCTGACCTGCGCGGGTCAGGGGCGCTTCTCGTATCGCGGGAAAGTTGTTCCGCTATCCAGGAACACTTAGCTACGTTAACTACATGAGACGCTGGTGGATCCTCGCGATCGCGGTCGTCGCCCAGGCCGCGGTGACCAGCCTGACCTACGGGCTGCCGTTCATGCTGCCGCAGCTGCGGGACGAGCTGGGGCTGTCGCTGACCGGGGGCGGCACGCTCGTCGTGGTGCCGGTGCTCGGCGTGCTGCTCGCCCTGATCGCGTGGGGTGCCGCGGCGGACAGGTTCGGCGAGCGGACCGTGATGGCGATCGGCATGGCGGGCACCGGCCTGGCGGGCCTGGCGGCGGCCGCCGTGTCGGGCGTCGTCGCCTTGGGCGCGATGCTGGTGGTCGCGGGGATCTTCTCGGCGTCGATCACATCCGCGAGCGGCCGGGCGGTGCTGGGCTGGTTCGAAGCCTCGGAACGCGGGCTGGCCATGGGGATCCGGCAGACGTGCACACCGATCGGCGTCGGCTTCGCCGCGTTAGTCCTACCGCCGGCGGCGCAGGCTTGGGGCTACCGCTGGGCGTTGGTCGTACCTGCGGCTCTATGTCTGGTGCTGGCCGTAGTGGTCGCCCTGTGGCTCTTGGATCCGCCGCGCGTTGCAGCCAAGCATGTCGAGGAAACCCGTTCGCCCTATAGGACTCCGACTCTGTGGCGGGTGCACACGGCCAGCGCGCTGCTAGTGGCACCGCAGTTCATTTCAAGCACGTTCGCCTTGACCTACTTGATGTCCGAACACGGCTGGAACCCGGTCACCGCCGGGGCCGTCCTGGCCGTAGTGCAACTCTTCGGCGCAGCGGGCCGAATCGGCGCAGGGGTGTGGTCGGACCGCGTGGGCAGTCGGATGCGGCCCATGCGGATCATCGCTGTAGCCGTGGCAGCGGCACTGGTCGTGTGGGCACTCGGCGGCTCGACCTGGGTGGCGGTGGTGGGCCTCATCGCGGTGCTGATCATCTCGGTGACCGACAACGGACTGGCCTTCACCGCGACCGCCGAACTCGCGGGCCCGTTCTGGGCGGGCAGGGCGCTCGGCATCCAGAACACCGGCCAGAACCTGATGGCCCTGGCGATCGCACCCGCGTTCGCCGCCGTTGTCACCGCGGTCGACTGGCCCCTGGCCATCGGCCTGGCAGCGGCGGCGCCACTCGTCGCCGCCGTGGTGACGCCGGTTCAGCGCTTGGTGTCGACCCGGTGAAAGTTCAGGTACGCCCTGGAAGGCGTCGGCCCCCGCTGCCCCTGGTACCGCGACCCGGCCTCCTTGGAGCCGTACGGGAACTCCGCGGCCGACGACAACCGGAACAGGCACAACTGCCCGATCTTCATCCCCGGCCACAGCGTGATCGGCAGGTTCGCCACGTTCGACAACTCCAACGTGATGTGCCCGGTGAACCCCGGATCGATGAACCCGGCCGTCGAGTGCGTCAACAACCCCAGCCGCCCCAACGACGACTTCCCCTCCAACCGCCCCGCCAGGTCGTCCGGCAACGTCACCGCCTCGAACGTCGACCCCAGCACGAACTCCCCGGGGTGCAACACGAACGGCACGTCGTCCTCGGCCTCCACCAGCGAGGTCAGGTCGTCCTGCTGCTGCCGCGGATCGATGTGGGTGTACCGCGTGTTGTTGAACACCCGGAAGAACCGGTCCAACCGCACATCAATACTCGACGGCTGCACCATGAGCGGCTCGAACGGCTCCACCCCCAGCCGCCCCGCCGCCAACTCTCCCCGCAGGTCACGATCGCTCAGCAACACCCCCACACCCTAACCGCGCCCCCTGGCGGTGACGCGCCCGCCCGGGCCGTGTAGGCTGTGGTCGATCTTCGGATCACTGCGGATGTAGTTCAATGGTAGAACATCAGCTTCCCAAGCTGAATACGCGGGTTCGATTCCCGTCATCCGCTCAACCAGGGCTACCCATGTCCAAGGAATGCTTGGACCTTGTGGTTTCGCCATTGCACTGGGGGGCGACCCCCCAGACCCCCACGGTGCGGTAGACAGTTGGCGGCGGCCCCGCGGCGCGGTTGGCGGTTGCGGGCGAAGGGGGAACTGGGTGTTGTTGCGGTTGGCGTTGGGGGTCGTGGGACTTGTTGTTGTCGCTGGTTGTTCTTCTGGTGGGGAATCACGGCCTACTAGAACGGCGACTGAGTCGACGGTGCGAACCACGAGTCGTCCAATTCCCAGTGTTGACGTGACCGTTTTTGAGGGCTTGCCCAAGCCTCCGCAGGGGAGTGTGGTGTTGGCGCCTGGGCGGGTGGTGGGGGTTGTTCAGGGTGGGGGCAAGGCGATGTATTCGTTTGCGGTGGAGAGTGTTGTGGTTGATCCGAAGTGCACTGCGACTTACGCGGCAGCGGCTGAGCGGGGGCATTACGTGGCGTTGGCGGTGGTGGTTAGGACCACGGCCGACGTCAGTCCGGCGGAGGGAACTGCGCCGATCACGGCATATGACTTTGCGGTGACTGGCGTGGATGGGGTGACTGAGACGCAGGTCTCCAGCACTTTTATGTGTTTGCCGGAAGCGGAGTACCACACGACCGAGCCCTACTTGCCTTCGGCGCAGTATGGCGGTGTGGTCATGTTGGACACCAAGAGCGCGCATGGTGTCATCGAGTTCCGGCCGGATGTGACGGCGGCGGGCTGGGAGTGGGCGTTCTAGGTCGGGGTGAACTCGCAGGACTTGTCGACCAGGTATAGGTGTTCGGTTACGTGTAGTTGGCGGGAGTGGAGGTTGCGGCTGCCGCGGAAGGCGTTGTACTGGGTGGTGAACTCGGTGACGGTGCCTGCGGCGCGCAGGAGGCAGTGCATGGCGGGTGGGGGGATGAAGCCCTCGTTGTTGGCGGAGACCAGGATGAAGCGGGCGGGGATTCGCTCGAGCAGGTCGGCCAAGAGGTCCGGGGCGCGTTTGCGGATGTTGTAGGCCGAGCGGCGCCAGTCTGTGGGGATGCCGGAGATGGGGCTGATCTCGCACGGCTCGGTGTAGTTGACCAGCAGGTTGAGCATGAAGTAGTTGGAGCCGTACGGGTGCTGGTTGTAAGGCGGGTCCAGGTAAGCCAGGTCTAGCTCGTCCAGCACATCGGGGAGTGTGTTGGCGTCTTGCTGTAAGACCGTGACGGCGCAGGAGAAGTTGCTCAGGGTGGGGGCGTTGAGTCTGATCTCGCCCTTGATGCGCGATAACGCATCCTTACCGCTGCCGCCGAAGTGGCCAACGCCGGTAAATCTGTCCTTGTAGAAGCCTTTGAAGACGCCTGCGGTGTTGGTGTGGATAGAGGCCTCAGACAGCAGGGGGCCGAGTAAGAGGGAGCGCAGCTCGACAGGGGCCTCGTGGATCAGGCTCGCGTAGGTGTCGAGTCTTCGAGCGTTGGACGTTGTGTAGAAGACCCGTTCGCCCGGCTGGATGTGGTCGTCGTTGGCCGGGGCGTAGAGCTTGCGGATGAAGCCCTCGGTCGGCGACAGGTCGGCCCGGCGGTTGAGGTCGGCGACGACCGTGTTCAGCAGGGCGAGGTCCACCTCGCAGGCGTTCGTCAGGTAGCACTGGCTGACTACGCTGGCGTAGTCCTCGATGTCGTTCGCGACCAGGGACGTGGCGTGTTGCTTAAGAGCCCGGGAGACGACACCGGAGCCGGAGAACGCGTCCAGGATCCGTAGCCTGCGGCCCAGGTGCTCCCGGACGGCACGGACCGCCTGGTCTATAGGCGCTAAGAGGCCGCGCTTGTTGCCCAGGTACGTGATCAGTTGGGTCCGCGGGTACGCCGGGTTCTCTTCGGCCACATCAGTGCACGCGGGCGCGGATCTGGTCGCGGATGGCGGGGAGACCGAACTCCCGCACCGCCGTCAGCACCTCGGCCGACAGGTTCGCGAACGGCTTGCCCGCTTCGATCTTCCACCAGAGGTCGCCGATCGGGACCCCGGCGCCGACCAGCATGAGGTTGCCGATGCGCTCCTGCCAGCCGCCGCCGGTGTGGCCCGCCGCCCGGGTGTACGGGCGGATGCGCAGCTGCGAGGCCCACTCGTCGGTGGCGGTGACGCTCAGCGACAGGGTGAACCGGGTGGAGTACGTGCTGGACTTGGCCGACTGCAGGATCGAGATCTGGCCGACGTGGGCGCTGTCGATCACGCGGAAGTGCCGACCGGTGCCGGACAGGCCCAACGCGCGCAGGCCGGGCGCCAGCCCGGTCTCCACCATCAGCCGGAACCACTCGTCCGCATTGCGCACCGCGCCCGCTTCCACGTAGCCCCCTGTATCGGGTCAGGCCGCCCACGCTCGGCATCCGACTGGTCACTCCGGAGTACTCAGCTGACCCTATCCGCCAGTGACCCCTGGTTCCTACCCATTCACCGATCTCAGGTCGGTTCGTGACCTCACGGGTGATCCCGTCCGGTCAACAGCGACACACCGCGCAACAATCCGACGATACATGTAACACAGATCACATCGACTCTCTCACCCGTGTGGGTGAGCTTGTCGCGGAGATGGCCGGAAATATCGAAATCGCACGTCACGTGCGGCGGAAGGTGGCGTCGCACCTACACGGACGGGTGAACAGCTGGAGGAGCCACGCATGCCGCGCAGCACCCACCGGACCGCCTTCGCGAGCAGACCCGGGGAGGTCGGCCCGACGGTCGCGCTCGTCGACGGCGTGCCGTTGTTCCGGGAGGGGCTCTCCGCCCTCGTCCTCCGCACCCCAGGACTGCGCTGGCTCGGCGCGACCGACACCCCGCAGGGCGCGCTCCGCTTCGCCGAGCGCTTCCACCCCGCCGTCGTCCTCATCGACTCCGGCCTCGACCCGCGCGGCCACCTGTCCACCGCGCTGTGCGCCGCCCACGCCGACCTGGCCGTGCTGATCCTGGTCCGCGACGCGCACCGCACCACCCAGTACGTCGCGACCAGCATCACCGCGGGTGTGCACGGCGTCATCCAGCGCTCCGCCGAGCCGCCGCAGGTGGTCGAGGCGATCAGGACCGTGCACGAGACCCGCCGCTACCTCGACCCCGGCCTGGCCCGCACGGTCGCCGCCCCCAGTTCGCGGCTGGCCGGGGTGGCCGACGGGCAGCAGCCGCTGTCGCGCCGGGAGTTCCAGGTGCTGCAGCTGATCGCCGACGGGCTGGAGAACCAGGAGATCGCGCGGGTGCTGTTCGTGTCCGTGGAGACCGTGCGGACCCACGTCAAGAGCATCCTGCGCAAGCTCGGCGCCAGGGACCGCACGCACGCGGTCGCCGTGGCGTTCAAGTCGGGTGTGCTCATCGCTCCGGTCCGCAGGCCGCGCACCGGCACGTGATCCCCGGCACCAACCGGGTGACACCCACCCCCTGCCTTGCCGCGCCTACCGACCGGTAATAGACTCATGTTACCGATGAGTAGCAGCTGCTCACGAGCGTGAGACACGGAGCGACGAGATGGGCCACTACAAGAGCAACGTCCGCGACCTCGAGTTCAACCTCTTCGAGGTGTTCACCGTCCAGGACCGGCTTGGCAAGGGGGTCCTCGCGGAGTCGGACGAGGAGACCGCCCGCGGCGTGCTCACCGAGCTGAACAAGCTCGCCGTCGGCCCGCTGGCCGAGTCCTTCGCCGACGCCGACCGCAACCCGCCGGAGTACGACCCGAAGACCTTCAGCGCCACCCTGCCCGAGTCGTTCAAGAAGTCCTACCGGCAGCTGTGGGACGGCGAGTGGTGGCGGCTGGGCCTGACCGACGAGCTGGGCGGCTTCGGCCTCCCGCCGACGGTCCAGTGGGCGGCCTCGGAGCTGATCCTCGGCGCGAACCCGGCGCTGTTCATCTACCTGGCGGGCCCGAACTTCGCCATGGTCGTGCACAACAACGGGACCGAGGAGCAGAAGCGCTGGGCCCAGATCATGATCGACCGCGGCTGGGGCGCCACCATGGTGCTCACCGAACCGGACGCGGGCTCCGACGTCGGCGCGGGCCGGACCAAGGCGGTCCAGCAGGCGGACGGGTCGTGGCACATCGACGGGGTGAAGCGGTTCATCACCTCGGGTGACCAGGACCTGACCGAGAACATCATGCACCTGGTGCTGGCCCGCCCCGAGGGCCACGGGCCGGGCACCAAGGGCCTGAGCCTGTTCCTGGTCCCCAAGTTCCACTTCGACACCGGGACCGGCGAGCTGGGCGAGCGCAACGGCGCGTACGTGACCAACGTCGAGCACAAGATGGGCCTCAAGGTGTCCACGACCTGCGAGGTCACCTTCGGCCAGCACGGCACCCCGGCCAAGGGCTGGCTGCTCGGCGAGGTGCACGACGGCATCGCGCAGATGTTCCAGGTCATCGAGTACGCCAGGATGATGGTCGGCACCAAGGCCATCGCGACCCTGTCCACCGGCTACCTCAACGCCCTCGAGTACGCCAAGGAGCGCGTCCAGGGCGCCGACCTGCCGAACATGCTCGACAAGACGGCCCCCCGCGTCACCATCACCCACCACCCGGACGTCCGCCGCAGCCTCATGCTGCAGAAGGCCTACGCGGAGGGCCTGCGCGCGCTGTACCTCTACAACGCGACGTTCCAGGACCAGGTGTGGACCAAGGAAGGCGACCTCAAGCTCGCCGAACGCGTCAACGACCTCCTCCTCCCCATCGTCAAGGGCGTCGGCTCCGAACGGGCCACCGAGCAACTGGTCCAGTCCCTGCAAACCCTCGGCGGCTCCGGCTTCCTGCAGGACTACCCGCTGGAGCAGTACATCCGCGACGCCAAGATCGACTCGCTCTACGAGGGCACCACCGCCATCCAGTCCCTCGACTTCTTCTTCCGCAAGATCATCCGCGACAAGGGCCAAGCGCTGGCGTTCGTAGCCGGCGAGATCAGCGCCTTCCTGGAGTCGGAGAGCGGCAACGGTCGGCTCAAGCGCGAACGCGAACTCCTCAAGCAGGCCCTGGAAGACGTCCAAGGAATCCTCGGCGCCATGGTCGGCCACCTGACCGCCTCGCAAGAGGAACCCCGCAGCATCTACCGAGTCGGGCTGCATTCGGTCCGACTGCTGATGGCCACCGGCGACCTCTTGGTGGGCTGGCTGCTGCAGCGGCAGGCGGAGATCGCACTCGCTCGGCTGGATGCTGGGGTTGCTGGGCGGGACAAGGCGTTCTACGAGGGGAAGGTGGCGGTGGCATCGTTCTTCGCGAAGAACGTCCTGCCGGAGCTGTCGGCTTCCCGCAAGATCGTTGAGGCAGCGGATCTCGACCTGATGGACGTGGACGAAGCCGCGTTCTGACCTGCTCTTTCTCCAGACGGCCCACCACCTCTTCGGTGGTGGGCCGTCTGGGTACCGTGCTTCTGTACGTACAGAAGCAGTGGGATGGAGGGCGCGTCATGGCTGGCCGCATGGGCTATCGGGCTATCGCGGACGCTCTGCGCGGCCAGATCGACTCCGGTGAACTGGGCCCGGGTGACCGCGTACCCAGTGAGAACGAGCTGATGGCGACCCACGCTGTGGAGCAGCCAACCGCTCGGCGAGCACTGGACGTGCTGAAGAACGAAGGCCTGATCGTCGCCCGCCGCGGAGCAGGCACGTTCGTCCGCGAGTTCAACCCGTACCGCCGGGTCTCACCGAAGCGGCTGCAAGGCGGACCGGTCTGGGAATCCGACGATGAGCGCCAGCCCGCGGTGGAAGACCTGGCGATCTCCGAGGAGGCCCCGCCACCGCACGTCGCACGCATACTGCCGGTCGACCGGGTATTGGTGCGGCGGCGGAAGTACGTGGTGGAGGGCAGGCCCATCCAGCTCGCGGAGACGTACTACCCCGCGGCCCTGGTCCGAAGTACCGCGATCGCCGAGCTGAACACAGGCCCAGGCGGCGCCTACGCCCGACTGGCCGAGTTGGGCCACAAACCCGTGCGGTTCCGGGAGGAATTGCGCTCGCGGATGCCACGCGCGGAGGAGTCGGAGGCGCTGCGGCTCGATCAGGGAACCCCGGTCATCTGCATCACCCGCACCGCCTACACAGCAGATGACCGCGCAGTCGAGGTCAACGAGATGACCCTCGACGCAGGCGCCTACATCTTGGAGTACCACCTCACCGATGGGTGAGTTCTGTACAGAATTCTTGCCCTTTTCTTCCGGCCCGTGGTCGAATGGCCGGGTTCTGTACAGATGAAAGGCGGAGCGATGTGGGCTGAGCTGCCCCGGCTGATCAAGTCAGCCAGACAACACGTCGATCAGCACCCCGACCTGCACATCGCCAGCCTCGACGTCTCGGCGACCGACGTCGGCCCGGGCCGGGTCGAGGTGCATGTCTCCGGGCCGCGAGCGCAAAGCTGCGCCCGCCTACTCCACTGGCGCGACACCCTCAGCCGCTCGTCAACTTACCTGCAGGTCGAAGCCGATCCTCAGCAGCCCAAGGCAATGGTGTTCGGGCGCCTGCTCGGCGGCACTGCTGTCACCGTCGTCGCCCCGCTGTCCGAAGAGGACACGATCGGCATCCCGCGGGATCGCATCGGCGAATGGGTCCTGCACTGGCTCCGCATGCAGGCCGTCGAGACATTGGTGGCCTAGCACGGGATCAGGTCCTGTGGGCCTTGGCGGCGGCGATGGCGTAGATGCCGAAGGCGGCGAAGCCTGCGGCTACCACTACCAGCAGTACCGTGCCGAACGGCTGGCCCGCGAGGGTGCGCAGGGCTGAGTCGAGGCCGCCTGCTTCGGAGGCGTTGGCGTCCAGGGCGGCGATTCCCAACAGGACGCCGACGATTGCTATGCCTAGGCCTTTGGCGATGTAGCCGACCTGGCCCAGGCGTTCGACCCAGTGGGATTTGGGGAGTTGGCTGGTTTCGAGGTCCTTCATGAAGGACTTGCGGAAGCCGGAGACGATGCTGGCGATGCCCGCGCCGATCACGATGAGGGCCAGCAGGCCGACGATGATGCGGCCTGCGGGCAGCGACATCAGCTCCGCAGTCATCTGCTTCTGCTTCTGGTCGCCGCTTTGGGTTCCGCTGCCGGTGGCGGTGCGGATGGCGGCGATGCCGAGGGAGATGCCCACGAACCCGCGGACCGCTGCGCCTATGCGCTTGAAGGTGCGCTTGCGGCCTTCCTCGTGCCACTTGTAGCTGAACGCGGCCATCAGCAGCTGCCACACGCCGAAGGCGAGCAGGCCGACAGCCAGTACCCAGAGGACGACCGCGCCGAAGGACGTGCTCGCGATCTCTTGCAGTGCCCCCGTCTGGTCGGCCTCTTGCCCGCCGCCACCGAAGGCGACCTGGAGGGCGAGGTAGGCGACGATCACGTAGACCACGCCGTAGCAGGCCATGCCAGCTCGGCCCAAGCCCTTGACCGCGTCGTTGTGGTGCGCGGTGTGCACTGCGGTGCTCATGTGCCCTCCTAGGTCTGGGGAGGACGTGTCACCTGATCGTGTGGGTCAAACGTGAAAGGCCCGGTGACCACCAGGTCACCGGGCCGGCACGGGGCTCAGCCCGCGGGTGGTGGGACCACCGGGGCCGGGGCGCAGACGATCTTGGGTTGGGGGTTGTACCTGACCGTGCGGGTGTCGCGGCGGACTTCGGCGCCGGTTCCCGCGTCGCGCAGGATGCGGGTGTCGGAGGTGGTGAAGCCGGGGGCGCCGTTGCTCGGTGAGCACTTGCCGGTGGTCGGGCCGGGCTTCTCCTGCGGCGGGGTCTCCGCGGAGCGGCCGCCGGTGACCGACTCGACCGTGTAGCGCTTGGTGCCCCAGATCTTCACCGTGATCGACGACGGCGTCCAGATCGTCTGGATGGCGATGCCGGTCTGCGCGTCGTTGGTGAACTTGAGGTCGATGACGCTGCTGCCGTCGTGGTTCTGGAAGACGGTGGCCTCGCGGGCGGCCGGGTAGCGGCTGATGTAGTAGCTGTGCTCCTTGTGCCCGGCGTCCTTGAGGCCCGAGAAGTACGACGCGTTGTACAGCGTGGTCGCGAACTGGGAGATGCCGCCGCCGACCTCGCGGCCGGGGGCGCCGTCCTTGATCACGCCCGCCTCGACGTAGCCCTGCGCCGCGGTGCGCGGGCCGGTGTAGCCGTTGAGGCTGAAGGTCTCGCCCGGCTTGACGATGGCGCCGTTGACCTTCGTGGCGACCGTGCGGATGTTGATGCCGGAGTCGGTGGCGAAGCCCTTGGTGGTGAACTCGCCGATGACCTCCTTGATGCCGAGCTGGTTGGCCTGCTCGGTGGTCACCTTCGCCGGGGTCTTGGTGTACTCGACCTTGATCTCGCGGCCGTCGGGCTTCTTGAGCACGTCGAGCAGGGTCGCGAACGCGGTGTCGTACTTGACCCCGGTGCCGTCGACCGAGGGGGTGACCGCTGGCGCGCCGCCCTCGAACACGACCTGCGCGTCCTTGCCCTCCTTCTCCGTGGAGGCCAGTTGCGGCTTCACCGCGTCGGTGATCTTCACCAGGTCCAGCTTCGGGGCCAGCCCGCCACCGTCGACCGGCTCGAACGCCAGCGCGGTCGCGATGACGGCGGGCTCGATCTTGGCGTCCTTGCCGTCGCCCTTGACCGTCACCGGACCGGACACGGCGACCTTCGCCAGGTCGAGCGCGGTCCGCACCCCGTCGGACGTGGTCTTCACCGGCGTGCTGGTGACCGGCAGTTCCAGCGCGGTCCCGCCGACCCAGCCCGCCACGATGATCGTGCGCGCCTTGCCGCCGTCCAATTCCTGGCCCGGGACCGGCTCAACGCCTGCCGGGGTAGCGCCGTCGAACCGGATGGCGCCCTCGACCGGCGGGCGCGCGCCCGCGGCCTTGAGCCGGTCGATCTCGGAGGCGAGCGCGCTCTCGTTGGTCGCGGTGACCACGCCGACCTCGCGAGTGCCGCCGAACAGCGACGACAGCCGGGTGAACGGGTTGAGCGGCTGGTCGCCCGCCTGCTCCAGGGTCGCGCCCCAGTTCAGCGTCAGCCCGGCCTTGGTCGGGTCGACCTTCTCCTCGACCACGCCGATCTTGACCGCCACCGGCTGGGTCAGCCGCGGCTCGATCTTCTCCCGCAGCTCCCGCTCGGCCTCGACCTGCGACATCCCGCCGACGTCCACCCCGGCCACGGTCGTCCCGCGCGGCACGTCGCCGCTGCTGACAGCCAGGTCGACGCCGTAGAGCACGGCGAGCGCACCCAGCACGGCACCGGCGATGATCGCGGGCTTGCGCCAGCCGGGCTTACCCGGCTCCTGCGGTTCCCCCTGGGACAGGGTGAGCTTCTCGGTCGGCCCGTCCAGCGGCGACCCGACCGGCGGCGGCTGCGCCACCACAGCGGGCACCCGGGGCAGCAGATCGGTCTGCTCGGTGTGCGACTCCGGCCATCTAGCCCCGCCCGGCCAGTCCTGGTCCTCCGGCACGGCTCACCTTTCCCCTCAGAGGTACAACCCGGTCCCGTGTTCGGTGCGCTCGCTGGCGATGGCGTGCACGTCCCGCTCGCGCATCACCATGTACGCCTGCCCGTGGACCTCGACTTCGAACTGGTCCTCGGGGTTGAACAACACCCGGTCGCCCACCTTCACCGTGCGTGCGCTCGTGCCCACCCCGAGCACGTCCCCCCAGGCGAGCCGCTTGGCGACCTGCGCGGTGGCCGGGATGACGATGCCGCCGGTGCTGCGCCGCTCCCCCTCCTCGGGGGTCAGCCGCACGAGGACCCGGTCGTGCAGCATCTGGATCTCGAGCTTCAGTTCCGGCACCGAGGAATGGTAACCGCCTGCGCGGGGTGGGCTTCCGACGTGGTCAGTGCTGGTCGTCGAGGCCACCCATGACCAGTGCGAGCCGGTGCGCACCGGTGTCCAGGACCCGGACGGGCACCCCCCAGTCCTGCCTGGTCAAGTGGCACGCGGCGTGCTCGGTGCCGTCGTCGTCGCAACTGGCCGCCTGCGCCACGACGTGCAGCACGCCCTCGGTCACACCGGCGGCGACGGTCACCTTGCGGCTGAGCTCCGTGCTCACCCCGGCACCCTCGGCGAGCAATCCCGGCGGCGACGAGGTGATCTCCAGCCGGGTCGACGGGCCGTAGCGCTCGTCGAGCTTCTGCCCCGGCGGCGGCGTGAACACGACGACGAGGTCGAGCACACCGGCGGCGATGTCGGTCGGCGGCCTGCGGACCTGGTGCGCGTCGCCGTCGACCAGGTGGGCCTTGGCGACGGGGCGGGAGAGGCGGTGCGCTGCGGACTCGACGACGACCAGGTCGCCGTCGAGCAGGACGGCGCCGGAGGGCTCGGCGAGGCCGGTGGCCAGGGTGCTGACCTCACCGGTCGCCGGGTCGTAGCGGCGGATGGCGCCGTTGTAGGTGTCGGCGATGGCAACGGAGTGGTCGGCCAGGACGGTCACGCCGAGCGGGTGCTGCAGCAGGGCCTGCTCCGCCGGGCCGTCGCGGTGGCCGAAGTCGAACAGGCCCTTGCCGATCGCGGTGTGGACCGTGCGGTCGGCGTCGATCCAGCGCAGCGCGGAAGTCTCGGAGTCGACCAGCCACAGCCGGTCGCCGTCGACAGCGAGCCCTGAGGTCTGCGCGAAGAAGGCCTGATCGGCCGGGCCGTCGTGCAGGCCCTCGACGGTGGTGCCCGCGAAGCGGCTGACGAGACCGGTGCGGGGGTCGAACAGGCCGAGGGTGTGGTTGCCCGCCATCGCGATGACCAGACCACCGGCGGGTTCCCACCACACGAGGTCCCACGGGCTGGTCAGGTCGATCTCGGTGCCGGGCCCGTCGGTGGGACCGTTGCGCCACTGCAGGCCGGTGCCCGCGATGGTGGTGACCTCGCCGGTGTCGGTGTTGACGCCGCGCAGCAGGTGGTTGACCGTGTCGGCGACGACCAGGTGGTAGCCGACGTCCACGTGGTCGGGCAGCACGGCCACGGCGGACGGCTCGGAGAAGGTCGCCTCGACCCCGTCCTGCCTGCCCCTGGCGCCGGTGCCGTAGGTGGCGACGACGGCGTCGTCCTTGAGCTCGACGACCCGGTGGTGCGCGGTGTCGGCGACGAGGACAGTGCCTCGGCCGGTCGCCGTGGCCTTGGCCGGGAACCGCAACTCGGTCGCCGCGGGCGGCGGCGGGACGTACGGCCCATCCCCCCGGTGCAGCGTCCCCTTCGCGTCGTGCTCGGCCACCACCTCGGCGATCACCCGCCGCAACGCCTCCGCATGCCCCTCACCAGCGGCGACGTGCACCACATACCCCTCAGGATCCACCAACACCAACGTCGGCCACGCCCGCACCGCGTACGCCTGCCACGTCGTCAACCCCGGGTCGTCGAGCACCGGGTGGTGCACCTCGTACCGCTCAACCGCCGCCCTCAACGCCTGCTCATCCGCCTCGTGCACGAACTTCGGCGAATGCACCCCCACGGTGACCAGGACGTCCTTGAACTCCTCCTCGACGGGGCGGAGCTCGTCGAGGACGTGCAGGCAGTTGATGCAGCAGAAGGTGAAGAAATCCAAAAGTACGATCCGGCCCCGGAAGTCGCTGAGCTGGTACGACTTGCCGCCGGTGTTCAGCCAGCCGCGGCCGACCAGTTCGGGGGCACGGGACAGGCGACGGGGTTGCACTGGGGTCACAGGGAGAGTCAACAGGGTCCCGGTTGCTGGCGTTCGCTGGCCCAGGATGTGGGCAGAGACACCTAGGTCCCCCGTGGTAGCCGCGGGGGACCTAGGACGGTCCTGCTCACGAGTTGTGCGCAGGGACCCCGCTCATGAACGCGCTCCATGCGGAGCCTGTGAAAGACAGAGTGCCTTGCCTGGGCGCCTTGCTGTCCCGCACCGCCCGTTCAGTGGCGCTGGTGCACGCGACTTCGACGCACTGTTGGTTCCCCCCAGAGCGCGAGGACTTCCGCCATGTACCGGTGTGCAGGTTAGAGGTCTTCAATTCTTCTCTCCAGTAGCGTCTGGGTGTCTGTCTCCGACAGCGCCCATTCCTGTGCATCCTCGAAGGAGGCGGTGAACGCGCCGGTCTTCTTGTTCCAGGCTGTGCCGCTGATGTTCTCGGTGTACGCAGCCTTGAAATCTGCCGCTGCTACCCAGAGCAGGGTGAAGGGGTTGCTCAAGCCGGGCGAGTCTCCGGCTGTCAACGGGTGGATGCGGATGCTCACGTGGTTGAGCTGCGAGAACATCAACAACCGTTCGAGTTGCCGCTTCATTACGTCCGGCGAGCCATTTATGCGAATGGTCGCTTCCTCGCCAATGATCGCCCACACCTGACTTCCAGTGCGGTGGACAAGCCTGTCTCCCCTCGCTTGTCGTTGGAGTGCGAAAGATTCGGCGTCGGCACCCGCAACCGTGGGGGCGCGGCGCAACTGGACAAGGGCGTACTCCGCCGTCTGAAACAAGCCAGGAACGTATGGATAGACGAGGCGGGTTTCATCTGCCGCTTGTTCGATCACCAGGAACCGGCGTGCTCGCCCAGCCGATCCCGTCGGCCCTGCCTTCTGGCGGGCAGACTCGCCCAGCGTCCGGAGGTCACTGGCCTCCGCAGGGGCGATGCCGTAGGTGGCGATCTGGGCTTCGGTGTCGCTCTGATCGGCCGACAAGACGCCGTTCTCGATCTTGCTCAGCTTGTCGTAGTTGATGCCGGTGCCTTGCGCCGCCGCGTCCAGGTCAAGTCCGGCGGCTTGTCGGTACGCACGCACACGCTTGCCGTAGATCGTCCGCAGCAGCAGTGGATCAAGATCGGCACTCGTCACACCCAAGATTCTGCCCCATCCATGGAGGTGCGTTCGGTCGCACTGTTGATGTTGCGTCGCAATGTGCGACGCAATGTCACCCATTTGGACGCGTCTCGCTTTGCGTCGCTGACGTAGTCTCCATGATGTCAACAAAACGTCCATCGCCTACGGCCTTGACCAGGGGATCGGGACCGTGTTGACCACGAGCTGCCAGCGGCGTGGGCGGACCCGACCGTCCACGTTGCTGGCGTCCACCTGCAACGGAGGTTGAGCGATGGCGACGCGCGAACTGCAACCGCGGACCTACAGGGCGGGGCCGTGACTACCGTCCTGCCAGCTTTGGGAGTGATGGCTACTGCGGCGCTCGTGGTCGGAGTCTGTGTCATGGCACGCCTGTCCCGTACGGACCGCCCCGCCGACAGGGGCTCCCGTGACGATCGACCTTGATACTCCGTACGCCGACGGTCGCGATATGGATAGCGAACGGCAGTACCTAACGCGGCTACTGTGGCGATCAGGTAGGACGTTCTATTTTCTTGGCGACAGCCATGAGTATCACCGGCTAGTCGCGATCGTAAAGTGGTGGCCGATCGGTCTCGCAGACGTGGCGATCCTCCGTAGTCCACTGGACGGCGTCTGCTATCGGATGGTCTATCGCAGCGCAGATGGCACTGAAGCAGACCCTTTACGGCCGCCGTGGCTCCAGTGGATGTTCAAAGCAACCGACGACAGCAACAGGTCACTTCGCCTGGTCCTTGGCGAGGAAGAGCCGACCACCCTTGAGGAAACCGAGGATTCTCCAATCCATGAGGTGCCCTTAGAGTGTGGAGTGCCGGACGGATTGGCGCTCCGTATCAGGATTGGCAACACGAAAGAACCTCCACCGCACATCCGTTGGGTCCGAAATCGCGATGTGCCTGCAATAGATCGACTGCTAAGGCAGCCGTAACGTCGGGGGATTTCTACAAGGCGACTCAACCCGGGGGAAGACGATGTACAACGGTCGGCATGTCAACCTGGACGTCTGGATCACAGTACCCGCAAAGACGGAAATGCGGGTCGAAGTCGACATTGACCACGCGGCGATCGTAATCGACTCTGCGCCGACACAGGTTCGGCTCTGCATCGACCTAGAGGGGATACAAGCCTTGTCGGCGATGCTCGACAAAGCGAGCGCGCAACTTTCAGGACGCACAGAGCAGGAATTGAAGGAGAAATAGCAGCAGGAAGCGCATCAGGGCGGACGATGGGGAGTGGGCGATGGTATCAACAGGGTTCGATTGGGGAATAACGAATCCGACAGAACGCTACCGGGGTCGCGTCCACCTCGCGGCAGTTGGCTCAAACTTGGCACTGTGCGGACTGCCGTTCGATGTGCGCTATCGCTATCGCCCGCCGAGTGAAGGGCGAGTGCTGTGCCCTGAGTGCTGCCAATCGGCAATCGGATCGTTGTTTCCGGCCGTCCCAGTATCGAGCGACCTTGGTCCCGGCAGGAATGAAGCATGACCCATCTGTGCCAACTATCGTTCTACTAGAGATGTAGTATGCGATGACGCGATTTCTTTCGGTTCACGACTTTACGCGAGACGCTATGACGAGACACCGCCCATTCTATCTGGAAGCTGTGGCGCTGGAGTTTATCAGGAGTGCTCTGACGCTCACTATTCCCAGACTTGCCGACAAGCTTGAAATGCGCCCACACGCGCTGCGCCTACTGCTTGAAGAAGCCGATATCGAGTATCCGGCGTGGCCGCATTTTCTTGGCTTAGGCGCCGGTCTCGCACAGGCGTTGAGCAGCCGCTATGAGATGGGCTTCTCCGTGAGTGAGATCCACAGGATGACAGGGCTGCCGTATCTGACGGTGCGCGAGCACTTGAGAACTGAAGGCGTTTACCCCAAGTAGTGAAAGACTCTGACGGTAGGCATAGAAGATGGCCGCTAACCTAAAATCGCGGACCCGGACCCTCTACTTGGCCGTAGAGAAGGCACAACAAACGGGCGACCACAAGCCTGTTGTTGCGATGGCGACCGCGTTCGCCAACGACGGCCTATCTGCGGGAATGTCGGTTGCGGAGACCTTGGCATGGGCGATGTTCCGTATAGAGATTGACCATGGTGAAGATGGATTGAGCCCGGGTCGATTCGATGACCTTCGCGAGTCGCTAGTTGTCGCTGGCGTTTGTGTCGATAACCACTTCCGACAGGCCCGCACTGCGGGGTTGTGGGCCATCGGTTCGTACTATGGTTTCCTGGACAATCGCCAGTTCTCCTATCTGCGGGCACACTCCCAGACTCTTCCCCAGTGGATGCGGGCTCACCTCCGAACGATCAAGTGTCTTGCTCTGGCCCCGCCATCCAACAGGAGAAGCAAGTCGGGGGATTGTCGATCCAAGAAGCGGCGAAAGTGATCATCGAATCGAAGGAATGCGGTAGGTTTCTGAAGTGGCGATCTCGGATGAGGTTCGGCGATTACGTCAGGTGCGTAACGTTCTGGTCGCGCATCGGGGTTGGACGCGCGGGGTTGAGCTGAAGGTCGGTGAGGTCGAAGCGGAGGTGCACGGTCTCCTGGGTGGTGCGTTCGGGCAGCAGGAGATCGCCGCGGCGATCGCTGGGGTGCGGGCGAAGCTCGACGATCTGCGGGATGCGCTGGTTCAGGTCGTCGAGCAGTTGGACCAAGCGATCGCCCACCACTCTCGACGGCCCGGCTCAGCATCGACCAGCGGATCAGCGTCCGTACCGCCTGCTCCGGCAAAGCCGCCCGCGCCGGATCGCGGTCAGAAACGGCCTGAGGTGGAGAACCAGCACGGTGATCGCTACCCCGAGGAAGCGAATCCCTACCATGACATGCTTCAGCGTCGGGTGATCCGGGGTTCGGGGATGCCCATCAGCGGCTGGGTGCAGCTCGATGGAAAGCAGACCGGCGAGATCACCGCGACCCGGTCCGATCCGTGGGCTGAAGAGTCGCTGTCGCGGATGGAGGAGTTGGATCCCCGGCGGGCGGCTGGCTTGGCCCATCACGTGGAGATGAAGGTGATCGTCATGATGGTTGCCAGCGGTTCCCGCCACGGCCAGGTGATCATCAATCACGCGCCGTGTGGGTCGGAAGTCGGGGACCTTCCGGGCTGCCATACGTCGATCCCCCGGTGCCTGCCGGAGGGTCGTACGCTCACGGTGCTGGGGACTGACCGGAACGGTGATCCGTTCAAGCACACGTACCACGGGAAGGCGAAGTGGTGACCGACCAGACGCCCATCACCCATACCGGCTTCATCGCGCGGGACGAACTCTCCGACGACGTCGACGTGGTCGGAGAGGTGATGGGGCTCAACGCGGGTGGAGTGAATGTCGGGTGGAGCTGGGAACTCGGTGAGACCCGGCCGAACCCCGATGCGGAGGATGAGGAAGAGGGGCCGACGCTGGCGTTCGGCGTGAACAACGCCGTCGGCTTCCTCCAGTGGCACGACGGTCGCGAAGTGCTTGTTCCGGTGCTCGGGACCAACGACGAGTGGGTGGAGTACTTCGTGGCGGGGTTGCACTCGACGAACGTCCGGCCGCACGCCGAACTCCCGGTTGAACTGGTGCTGGCCGCGGTAGTCGAGTACCTGGACACCGGTGAACGACCGACGTGTGTGGAGTGGAAGGCCGGTGCATCGCTGAGGTCGTTGTTCAGCTAGACCGATCCTGGTGCGGACATGGCTAGAGCCCCCCGGCATGACGATGCGCCGGGGGGCTCTGTACTCATGCCGTGGCGGACTTGCGTCGCCGTGATGTGGACTGGCTCGCGCTGAACGTGGGCGCGGTTGTCACCTTCCGCTCAGCAGCGGCCCGACCCCTGGGCTTGCGGGCGACGGGCTCTTCCGCCGGGGGCGTGGCGTGGTGTTCCTCGAACTTCTGGACCACCGAGCGGGGCAGCCGACCCCGGTCGGAGACCTCCAAACCGTTCGTACGTGCCCACTCGCGGATGGCCCGGAGCTGTTCACGATCGACGCGGGCGGGAGCGCCGCCGACGCGCGCGGCCACGGTGGCCCTTCGTCCGCCCGTGCGGCGACCGGCGGAGACGTACCGCTCCAGCTCTGTGCGGAGACCGTCGGCGTTGTCTTGGGACAGGTCGATCTCGTAGCTCACACCGTCCAAGGCGAAGCGGACCGTCTCGTTTGCCTGGCCTCCATCAAGGTCGTCGACCAGTTCTTGGATGACTCGCTGAGCCATGCCTTCTTCTCCCCAGTGTCGAAAAACAGGACAGGTGATCAGGCTAGCGTTTCCGTCGCCGTGATCAAGTGGGACACACTCGCAGGGAGAACGCCCACAGCACAAGCGGTATCCCGTGCCGTGACTCGTCAAACATCGTCAAGCTTCGTTCCGGAACGCGTGCTTTTACTGTAATGAAAGGAAAGCGTGGTTCGCGGACGCGCGGAGACCATCCCGGACCACTCCATGTTCGTATGCGGTACGGGATTCTGTTCGGCTCACATCGGGGGGTTGTAACTTCCGGTCAGTCCACCTCTCCGGCGATCCACCGTGCGGCGGTCATCACACGGGAGCAGTCGGCATCGCGGCCAACGATCTCCAGGGCCAGCAACAGGGCCATGGCGCGTGAACCGGGCTGGGGTGTCGTTGGTGGACTAGCCCGGTCGGGGTCGGATGGTTGGGCTTCGACGTCTGCGGCGACGGTCGCCAATACCGCCGCGAAGGCGTGGGTGTCGTCGGTGTCGAGTACGACAGAACGCCACTGGTCGCCGCGGTCGGCCGTCAGCAGGACGCGATCGTCGTCGACGGAGGGGCCGACGTGAATCGGGCCGACGCGTCGGTGTCGTCGCTGGTGGAGTGCCTGCGTGCAGGCGTCGGCGAGCGCTCGAGCCTGGTTGGTGGTCAGCAGCAGTTCGACGGTGCTCGCGCTGCCGTCGGTCTCGCGGAGGACCACCAAGACCCGGTTGGGGTGTACTGCCACGCCGATGTGGTCGTTGGGTTCCTCAGCGCACCGGAAAACGTGCATTGTCGGGTCCTGGTCAATCCGTGAGGCCGGACAGGGCGCGGAGCGTCTGGAGTGCCTTCGTCTTCGTCTTGGACACTGTGGACTGGGCGATACCCAGCACGCGACCTGTCTCGACCTCCGAGAGAGCGGGACCGCTGAAGCCGAACAGGCACCCCAGGACTTCGCGTTCACGGCGGCTCAGGTGCGTCGACTCGAGCAGAGCGCGCGCTGTCGCGATGATCTCCACTCGCGCCAAGTCGTCGGGACCACCCGGATCGGACATCGTGTCGGCGAGGCTGTGGCGGTCCCCGGCCGCCGACTCCCACGTCTCTGTGGGGGCGAACATGCTCCGGTGCACTGCCCAGAAGGTCTCCAGGCGCCAAGCGAACCGCTGCTGGGCGTAGGTCACTGCCGCCATGACGTCGTACTCCCCGTCCGAGTCGGCGGTGTTGCGCAGCGCTTCGCGCAACTTCTGGGCCATCCGACCGGTATCGGTGGGGCGGCCGGGCCGTTGCGTGCTGGCCACGTTGAGGAGGTGACGCGCGATCACCCGTCCGATGTAGGTCCCGACGGTGCCCCCGTCGCCGTTGCGGATGACTCCGGCCCGCGCGTCCCGAATCAGCCGTTCGGCGCCTTCCTGGTGCAGGTCTTCACGGTCGAAGGCGGAGCTGCCGACGGCCCCGGCGGCGACGCGGTCCAGCTCGCCCGCCACCCGCAGGTACAGCGCGGTCTCGGCGGCGCGCTCACCGCGTTCGACCGCGGCGACCAACGCGTTTGTCTCGCGCGCGTCAGCGAACGCGTGTACCGCGACACCGTTCCCACTCAAGGCTCGGAGCATCGCGGGCATTGCGGCGGACTGATAGGCGCCGGGGCGGTGGCGGCTGAGCCCGCCCCGAAGACTGTCACCGAACGTGATCGTTCGTGTGCACATGACCTGATCTGTCATCCCCAGCTCCCCTTGACTGCCAGGGGCGCCCCCTGACCTCCGCCGACCCCCGACGCTACACAAAGATCCTTGCGTGGGGTCGAGTAGTTGACGCGCCGGTACAGCGCTATGACCTGCAAAGACATATGTCGTTGTAACGCTCCGATCCGATCGTTGATCGCCATCGCGGCCGGTCACGCTCGCCCGACGCGAAGCGCGCGCCAGACCTGCCGGTGCCTACCGGCAAGTAGACGGCCGCTCTTCAGGTGATCTATGTCTCACAAGATCGGTTGGGTTGCGGGTGCCGGTGCACGTGCGACCCCGCTACGTGATCAACGGTCGTGGTGTCCCGCCCCGTGTGGGCGCGCTCCGCGGCGACGGCATGATGCAAGGCGAGCTGGAGATGAAGCGCGGCCTGGATCGCCGCGACCCGCATACTCTCCAGGTGCGCGGAACTGTCCTGTTCGGCGCGCGCCAGCACGTGAGCCTCCACGGGCCGCGATACCCCGGTCACCACGACCGCCGGAACGGCCTGGGGGGTCTGGTCGGCCACGGCTTGAGCGATCTGCGCCCACCCGGCGAAGCGCTTTGCGCTGATGAGCAGCCGGGTCGCGATCTCGGGGAACGCGGCACTGCGCAGGGACGTCGTCATAGGGCCTCACGTTTCGTTGTGCACGCTGGCGGCCAGTTCCTCGGCTCGCAGCAGGTAGTGAATGGCGGCGCGGAGCACGTCCGCGTTCTCCTCGAGCAGCCCGATCGCGGTGTTGCAGGTCAGGCAAAGCAGGGCACGCACGTAGCCGGTGGCGTGGTCGTGGTCGACCGCCAGACCGCGCGGAAGTTGGGACTCGTGGCGGTCGCAGATGGCGCACCGGTAGCCCTGCCGCGCGCGGAGTTGGTCGACGGTGCCCGCGGTGATGCCGTAGCGCGATCGGTAACGCTTGTCACGCTCGTGGTCGCGGTTGATCAGCCCACGGGCAACTGCATCGACCCGCAACGCGGCTCGATAGGCGCGGCGGCATGGGACGCAGTAGGGATGGCGTCCGTCCGGGCGACTGGGGTCCTTGTGGAACTCGGCGGGATCGCGTGGGGTACCGCACCTGACGCATGTCTTCATGTCGCCGCCAGTTCCGCCCACAGGGCGGCCGTGGCCTCCGCTTCCCCAGCGGTTCGAGCCGACAGCCGCCCCGGCAACCACACTCGCAGTGGCGTTGCCGACTTGCTCAGGTTGCAGGGAGAGCACGCCGGGACGACGTTCCACGGTGCGTCGTCGCCGCGGTCGGCAAGCGGCCACAAGTGGTCGATGTGTTGGCTCCGTCCTGCGCAGTACAGGCATCGGTCGCGGTAGAGGCGACGCAGCCACGGAAGGTCGACGACCAGGGCGTGCGCCTGGTTGTCGCATGCGCGTGCCTTGTGCCCGCGGGCGCGCTGTCGATCGCGGTAGTTCGGGAAGACGCGCCATGCCTGGGCGGCGAACTCGACGAAGTACCGCACGGCTGTCGTACTCGCGGCGTTCAGCACGGCTTCGACCTCACACGTGAGTGCGGCGGTCGACTCGGGTAAACCGTGGAGGGTGTCGGCGCGTAACGCGGCGTGGTGTGCTCGACTGGCCTCGATCAACAAGCTGAGATCGCCGTAGCTCTGAAGGGTGGCGGCGCACTCGGCACGGCGACGTCGTTTGTAGAACTCACTCGAATGGTTGCCGCACAGCCAGAATCGCCTTCCCCGCTCTCCCACTACCGACCGGACCCGCTCCAGAGATCCACATTGGACGCACTGCAACCCGGCACCTCCCCTTCGTCTCCGCTCATGCGGGGGCGCCGTAGAGCGATCCCCAGGACGTGCCCCCGACCTGTAGATCGGTGTCGAGTGGCACGCCCCGGAAGTCGGCCACGCGCATGGTGCGTTGGATCTGTTGCCCGACCTCCGCCGCGACCTCGCGCGGGGCGGTGAACAGCACTTCGTCGTGGATCGGCAACCGCATGTAGCCCGTTAAGCCCTGGGCGTCCAGCTCCACCAGGGCCTGGGCCAGTACGTCGCGTGCTGCGCTCTGGATGAGGTAGTTCACCGCGGCGTAGGTCCGCCGTCGGTCCAGAGGGATGACCCGCCCGGAGGGTGTGACGACCTGACGGCGGCCGTAGTCGGCTCGCTCGATCAACCGGCGGGAGAACCGACGAACTCCCCGGTAGAGCTGGTCGTACTGGCGAACGGCGCCGGTCACCTCAGCGAGCGGTGCACCTGTTTGGCGTGCCAACGACACGGCCCCGCCGCCGTAGACCTTTCCAAAGTTGATGCTCTTCGCCACCTTGCGGTGGAACGGGGTGAAGTCTGTGCCGTAGAGGAGTCGCGCTGTGACGTCGTGAAGGTCCTGACCTTCGATGATCGCCTGCATCATCGTCTCGTCCTGCGACAGCGCGGCGAGAACGCGCATCTCCACGGCCGCGTAGTCGACCGCCCCCACGACCGCGCCGTCTTCCGCGATCACCGCCTGCCGGATCGTCCAGTCACTCGACGGGAGTTGCTGGAACGGCGGGCGGCTGATGCTCATCCTCGCCGTGCGTGCCTTCAGGCTCGCGATCTTGGGGTGGATGCGGTCGTGGGCATCACGACGCGACAGCATCGCGTCCACATAGGATGCTTGCCATTTGCTGGCGCGCTTGGCCCGCAACACGGCGTGCGCCAACGGGTTGGGTTCGCGCGCGCCGATCCTGGACCACGTCCGGTCAAGGTCGGCCAGTGGAAGCAGGACCTCTTTCCCGACCTTGAGGGCACCTTTCTCGGTGGTCTCGGTCAGCACCTCGCCCATGCCGGTCAGGGCGGAGGCGACCTGTGACGGTGAGTTGACCGACGTCACCCCGAACTCGCGCGCCGCGGTCGACCAGCGGTCCGACTCGCTCGCCAACCGTGTCCGCAGAGAGCGCAGATACTCCGGATCCACTCGGAGACCGGCCGATTCCATCTTCGCGCACACCAACGACACCGCGTGCTCGAACCTGCTCAGGCGCTGAAAGCCGCGTTCAGTGACCTCCCGGTGGAGCGAGGTGAACAGCCGGGACGTCAAGATCACGTCGAGACCGGCGTACAGGGTGTATGTCGGGTTGTCGATGGGGATCCGTGCCCACCCCGTGTCGGCCGTGTAGCCGAGTCGCCGGAACTCGGCGTTGAGGCCATCGGCGGTGTCGGGCGCCTGCGGGTCCACCCGGCGCGCACACAGCGACTTGAGCCCCAGTCCGGGGCCTCCGTCCTCGGGGCCTCGCGGATCGCACAGGTGGGCGAGTGTGGCTGTGTCGGTCACCCTCGCCCAGAGGTCGGACAGTTCGACGCCGGTCATGTGCCGGTCGGCGATCAACGCATCGAAGGTGGCGTTGTGGATGACGACGTGTGGAAGGGTCCGCAGAATCCCGGAGGCGACGTGTAGAGCCCGCCGTCCGTAGCCAGAAGGCACTGATGCGGTGTCGACGGGGATCACGTACGCGGTGGTCTCGTGTCCGAACTGGACTGTCCGGAGACGGAAGTCGGGAACGAACGCGTCCAACCCTGTGGTCTCGGTGTCGAACGCGATCGGCCGGTGGTGCTGTTCTGCCGCCCATCGCGAGACCGCAGTAAGGTCGTCATCGGTTTCGGTGATCCAGACGGTCACCTCTTCACTCGCGACTCGGTAGAGCTGACGCCGCACAGGCACCCCCAGGTTTGTGCGCATGGCAAACAGGCCGAACCGGTGTTGTTGCCGGTTCGGCCTGTGCCGCTTGTTCAGTCGGATTCGTCGGGGCGGGCGCGTCGAGCGCCCAGGATCACCACGCCTTTGTTGCGCCGCGTCACCCGGAGCTTTCGTCCTTCGAGCTGCTGGCGGAAACGGATCTTCCCCCAGCGGCGGACTTGTTCGACTTGTTCGCTCTCCACCCAGTCCTGGAAGGCGTTGAACGCGTCAGACAAGGTGATCTCGCCGCTCTCGTCCCGGACGAGCACCCCGGGCAGGAACCCGTCCAAGAGGTCCACGCTGCGTCGGTACTCGCGCACCGCGGCCATCACCGATTCCGGCTCGCGAAGCCCACCCCGGTACCACTCAGTGGCACCCCGCACGGCCCACGCGGCGATCCCCTGGGACTCGGTGAGCAAGTGCGCGGGCAGACCTGGGTCCTTGTCCGCCCCGAACTCACGAGTGAACGGGATCAGCCTGGTTCGGCGCCATACGCCTTCGTCCTGCCCCTTGATCTCGGGCTTGAAGTTGGTGGCCATCAGCAGCAGTGCTGTCGGGGTGAAGGTGAACTGGTTGCGGTACAGCTCTCGAGCGGTGACCGGGTCGCCTGCTGTGATCTGCTTCATCAGAGGCTCGTTCAGCCGCAGTCCGTCGCTCAGTTCCGACAAGATCCCCAGCCGAACGCCGCGTAACGCCGCTAGCGCGGGATTGGGCGCTCCCGAGTCGAAGTTTCGGGTGTAGGCGATCGCGGCTTGGCTCATGTGTCCGGTGATCCCGGCGAATACCCGCGACAAGGTGTTGGTGAAGACGCTCTTGCCGTTGCTCCCATGCCCATAGAGCAGGCCAAAAATGTGTTCCTGACTTTCGCCGGTGATTCCATAGCCGATCAAGCGTGCCATGAAGTCGGGCAGCTCATCGTCGCCGGGAAAGATCTCCGTGAGAAAGCGGTCCCAACGCGGGCACGTCGCGTCGGGGTCGTAGTCCAGATCGACCCACCGGGTTAGGCGGTCTTCGCGCCGATGTTCGCGAAGTTTCCCGGTCCGCAAGTCGACGGTCCCATTGCGAAAGGTCAGCAAGTGGTGACGGCTGTCGAAGTCATCCAGTTGGCTCGTGGTGAAAGTGCGTAGGTTATCCAGCGCCGCGCGGGTGCCGTTGTCCATGTGCATACGGCGGACCGAGCGGTACGCGGTGACGTAGTCCTCCGCTTGCTGCCGTTCCTCGCGGGTGCCGTTCTTGTCACCGCGCGGTAGCGACGCCAGTTCGTTGAAGAGCGCGTCGGCGACACGGTGGCCGATCGCGCGCTCTTGTGAGGGCACCATCGGTTGCCAGACGCGGCCGGTCCAGTACAGGAAGCCGACACCTTCGATGTGGACCGTGTCGCGCCCGACGACTTCGAGAGCCCTGCGCGCGTGGTCGATATCAGTCCCGTGCACCGGCCCCAGCCGTTTACGGCTTTGCCGGGCACCTGCGGCTCTGTCGCCAGCCTGCCACGGAGCGGCGTCACCGACAGCCTTGTGGAAGGCGCCGACGAACCGCGCCGGGTCAGCCTCCCGCCAGGCGGTGAGGTCGTCGGCACCGTCCGGAAGGCGTAGCACCCGTGCCGTGATGTTCAGCGCGGCGAGATTCGCTCCCAGCGCCCGCGTGAACTCCGCGCCCGCGTTGTCGTTGTCCCCGGCCATGATCACGTCGGCCCCGTCGGCGATGTTGGCAATTTCCCGGGCGGTCTGCGGTGATCGAGCAACCCCGGCCCCGCGAACCCACACGACGGTGTACCCGGTCGCGGCGGCTGCCAGTCCATCGCCTGGTCCTTCGCTGACGACGACGGTCGGATAGCTGTCGGGGGTGCGGAACACCCCCACGGCCGACCAGCGGCCTTGCTCGGGGCTGGCCAGGTTCAACCAGCGCCCTGGACAGTGTCCACTGAGGTCGCGTCCTTGCAGGCCGCGCGGCATCCCGGCCGCGTCCAGGGCTGGAACCACGAGCCGGGGAAAGCTGCGATAGCTGCGGCTTCGATAGTCCTGCGCGGGACCGACGCTCACCGACCCGTCGTCATGGCCCAGGCGCAGCGTGTGGGCCAGCTCCGCGTTCACCCCGAAACGCGTCATCGCGTAGTCGGCGCTGGGTGAGTCGTCGAACCGCGCCTGTGCCGCGCGCACATACTGAGCGAGCGCCGCGATCGCCGACGGCGGCAACTCGATGGAGGCCACGGAGGGAGCCGTGGGTGTGCCTTCGACGTCGAACAGGTCGGACTCGGAGAGGAAGGCGACGTCGAGAACGCGGTTCGTGGGGCAGCCCGCGCGGCAGTACACCAGCGCGCGGCCGTCGGCGGTCAGGCTGATGAACAGGCTCGGGTTGCTGTCGGTGTGGGCTGGGCAGGGAACCAGGAGACCGCCCTTCTCCGCAACCGCGGTCCCGGTTGTCCCGCCCAGCCGTTCCACCAGTCGGTCAATATGCACGCTGTTCCCCCATTCTCGCCTTACCGGGGGAACGTGGAATCACACGGCCTGCCCCCGGGCAGCGGACAAGACGCCTAATAGCTCGCGGATAGCCGTCTCGGCTTGCTGTGGCACCACGCCATTGCCGAGAAGCTGAATTACTTGGGCTCTGCTCAACCCGGGTACTGCGGTCACGAAACCGCTCGGGAGGCCCATCATCCATTCGTGGAAAGCTGGATTTGCCAAACCGTTGGGCGCGACAGGAGGCGGGGCAGAACGTGCGGCACCGCGCTCCCAGCTCGCTATGGCGTCAGACCACCTTCCCCAGTCCACACGCTCACCACGAACTCGCTCAGGTTCGCTCGCCCCTCCGCCGTGCGGCGTCGAGTTCCCGGAGTTCGATACCCGGCGCGCGTACCTTCCGACGCCCGTGGGGTCGGCAACCGCGGTGGCGGCGACGGCGACCACGAACAGCCGATCCCGAGTGTGCGGAGCGCCGACGTCGCTAGCTCGTACGCTTCCCCACGCAGCGTCAAACCCCAGCGCGGCCAGGTCTGACTGAACATCGCCGAACCCCTGCGATCGGTGCCCTGAGACGTTCTCCAAGATGACGAACCGGGGTCCAATAACGCGAATGGCTTCAGCGACAGCGGGCCACAAGTGGCGCTCATCATCAACTCCCCTGCGTTTCCCTGCGAGCGAGAAAGGCTGACACGGATAGCCCGCGACCAACACGTCCACGGGGTCGACCGATCGCCAGTCGACGTGTCGGATATCGCCTAGGTTCCGGGTGTTCGGCCAGTGATGGAGATAGGCCATCACGGCGGGCGCGGAAATGTCAGAGAACCATGACACGTCTCCGTCGAATACTGCCAGCGCAGCGAGATCAAGTCCGCCATAGCCCGAACACAACGACCCGATCCGCATCGCGCTCACAGCCACACCGCATAGACGATCAACCCCCAGACCGTCAGCGATACAGCGCACGCACCCAATAGATGGCGAAGCCTCACGTCACCAATCCCCCTATGTCGACGACAAAAGCCCCGGCGAGTGTCTGGTCAGACACTCGCCGGGGCGGCAGGGCAGCGTTTCAGTCGGTGTGGGACTCGAACCGGGTGAACTCCGGGCGGTGGTAGGACACGTCCCGGCCTGACTTGGTGGTGTACTCGACCAGCCGGAGCCCAAGATCCGCAGTCACGGCGCAGTCGGCCGCGAGCAGGGCGCGGGTGATGACGTCCAGGTCTTCCACCAGCGACCACGAGCCGGTGGAGAAGAGGAAGACGCCCAGGTGCGGCGCGTCCGCGAGGCGGAAGCGAAGTCGGATGTCGGGCTTGGGACCGACGCCCGCCCGCGCCTTCTCCTTGCGCTTGGTCAGCGCCCGCTGGCAGCCGCACGGCTGGCCGACCTGGTCCAACTCCGGGTGCCCGTCGACGTGGTAGACGCCGTCGCAGACGTGGATGGGACCGGTGATGCCGTAGAGGACCATCCGTGCGGTGAGGTCGGTCGGCTTGTCGATGATGACGCGAACCGACTTCGCCGCGGTCATCACCTCCAAGTCGTCGCTCTTGTCGGTCTCCCACACCCGGGGCTCGCCGCCGTAGAGCTGGGCGATCTCGGCTGCAATCGCGGGGTCGTCGGTGGTCACACGCCACTCCGACAACGCTTGCGGAAGCTTGCCAACGATCATCCCGGCCCGGAATCGGCCGACCACGTCGTCCATCGTCTTGTCGCGGGGGCGCGGCTTGGCGTCCGGGTCGGTCTCGTAGATCCGCAGCAAGGGCGGGTCCTTTCAGTCGTGGGGTCGGCGCGCGGGGACGAGCGGCCGGGCGGGGTCAGGAGGCGCGGCGCTGGCTTCCAGTGCTCTCGGTGCGGGTGTCGATGAGGGGGTGACCGACAGCGGTCACGCTGGCTTCCTTCTCCCACGCGAAGATCCGGCGGAGGTGAAGGAAGTAGTCGAACACCTCGCCGTCGGCGTTCACGGGGACCAGTTGCCACCCCTCCGGCCGGACGTGGAAGACCGCCGCGTGGGAGGTGACGGGAACGCCGATGTGCTCACCGGTACGAGTCACGATGCGATCGGCGTGCCGGTAGGCGGCCAGTTGCAGCGCGACACTGCTCTTGACCCCGGAGCGCGTCGTCTTGGTGTCGCCCATGACCACGTCGCCGCCGATCTCGGCGATCCAGTCGAAGCTGCCCGCGTACAGGTGGGAATCACTCCACACGGTGTCCTCGATGTGCAGGAAACGAGGCTGACACCGGTCCAGGAAGTCCTGGATGTGGTCGGCGTAGGGTTGGACGTCGGGGTGCAGCCGCGGGACCTGTTCACCGCGCGCCATGCGCTCGAACAGGTCGTGTACCTCCGTGCCCACCGACGCCGCTTCAGTGGTGTAGCGCCGGGCCGCGCCCTTGATCATGTCGATGGCGGCGGCGCGCTGGCCGTTGACGAGCAACTGGACCACGGCACCGACGTTGTCCACTGCGGACTCGGCAGCCATCTTGGCGTACCAGAACGTCAAGGCGGACTTGGGAAGCATGTCGATGATCGACGTCACGCCCGGCACGCGTTCGTGGGTCTCGGGGTCTAGGTAGTACCGCGAACCCGCGCGTCGGATCGTTCTGAGTGCTGACATGCCACCCCTGCCTCGTTGGTGTCGTGGTCGACACCGGGCACTCCCCCCGTGGGGGACCGGGCTATGCCAAACGTGACCCGAGTCACGCAAGGATCCTTGCGTGACGACCATGAGGGCTGCCCGCTGGGACGCACCTGACCCTCAGTGTGGGGGCGACAAATCAGACATGAACCCGGCAAGCTACACCGGGTCAATACGTCACGGTGACGGGTGCCGCGAACGGCCTCAGTGGGCGGTGCGGTCAGCCAGTCCGTCATAGCGGGCGTCGACGCGGGCCAGTGCCTCCGGGAGACGGTCGATCAAGTCCGCCAAGGCGGTCCGCAGGCAACGAAGTTCCTCGCCATCGAGTTCGTCCAGGCCGTCGAGTGTCAGCACGAAGTGCTGAGTGGATTCGGCCGCCACCACCGGACCGATCGGTGTCGACGTGAGAGCACCCTCGGCTGCCGCGCGCAATCGAGCTTGCGCGGTCTTGCGAAGTACATCGGGGTTCTCCGGCTTGATGCCGTATAGACGGCACTGCTCCAGGTATTCCTGTTCCGAGCGGCCTTCACGAAGACGGTTCCGAACCATCTTGGTAATGTGATACCGCACTCCGCTCATGAGTGCCGTGTTGCTTTCGTCGAATCCGACTTCTTCGTAGATCCCTTGAAGGGTGGTTCGATACCCTGTGGACCGGCCGTTGTAGTCTTTCTTCCCGGACTCGATGGAATATTGCTCGCGGAGGTCGACAAGTGCCGCCGCGAACTCCTTACGTGTCACGGCGTTGTCTGCGTCGAGCAAGGCTTGACCGGCCCGCGCGGCGCGATCACGCGCGGTTTGCAGCCCACTGTCCGTAGACACACGCACGTCCCCTCGACGACTCCGTTGCGATGGTGACGATACCAGCACGAGCTTTCCGGAGACCTCGACTTCGTAACGCCCTGGGTGATATCCCCAGGTCAGAGCCCGTCGATACCACGCAAAGATCTTGTCGTGGTATCGACGGGCACCCGGTTGACGGTCAGTCGCGGTCCGGGCCGTCGTCGCCGTCGGACGACACAGGCCGGACACGACGGTGGATCTCGGCGCCGGTGGCGACGACGATCGCGTACGTGATCCAGTCGGCCAGGTCGTCGACGTCGACACCCGCCAGCGCGGGCACGTAGCGCACCGCAGCGGCGGCCATAACACCGATCAGAGTCAGGGTGAGAGCGGGGAACCGTTCGAGCAACGCGCGCATAGCGGCCCTTCATGTCGATTATGAGTGCGTCGACCGCGTGAGTGAGGTCAGGAGTAATGCGGATCAGCCGGGCGGACAATGCCTCTCGGAGTCGAGCGGGCTTCGTTGGGAAAACGAAACGTCGGGCACCCACACCAGGCCCAGGTTCGGCAATGTCACAGCCCCATCGCCGACCAGGTACGAGCCCCGATCACCCCGTCCGGCACAAGTCCCTTCATGCGCTGGTAGGCGACTACCTTGGCCTCGGTGTCGGGACCGAACACCCCGTCCTGGTTCAGCCCGAACCACCGTTGTGCGAGCTTGACCGCCTCGCCGGTCGACCCCTTTCGGAGCGTCGGACGTCCCGGGCTCGAGTCCGGAGCCGGAGCAGTGCCGCCAGCGCCAGGAACACCAGGCTGCCCACCCAGTCCGGAGAGGATTCGAGTCCAGGTCGCCGGGCCGACGACGCCGTCCGCGGTGAGCCGCTGGGCGAGCTGGTAGCGCTTGACCGCGGTTTCAGTGGCGGGTCCGTAGATCCCGTCGACGGGCCGGAGGCCCAGAAACCGCTGGACGAGCTGGACGTCCGCGCCGGTCGAGCCGCGCTTGAGGGTGGGGCGACCTCCGGGGATGGGCGATGGCGAGCCCCCCAGGTTCCACGCAGCGGGGTCGTCGCACGCGGGCGAGGCGACCACCGACAGATGCACGTGGCGCGTGTGGGGGTTCGTGCCGGTGTAGGCACGCCAACCGACGCCGGGCGTCCAGATGCGCCGCGACCAGATGATGTACTTGATCCGTCGATCGCCGGACGCGATCAGGCGATCGGCGAGCCACTGGCCGTCGAGACCGCCCGCCACGTCATGGGTGAAGTCGCGCGCCGTCACCAGAGCTTGTCTATTGAGGACATACCAGGGGTTGTGGTCGCTGCTCCGGGACGCGTGCGCCGCGTCGCCGATCGAACCGTCGCTGATCTTGCTTCTGTGCGGAGCACGGGAGTTGAGTTGTGCCAGGAGAGCCTCAAGGGAACGCGCGACGCGCCAGGACATGGGCACCTTTCGGGCATGAAAAAGCCCCGGGGGACTCCCGGGGCACTGTGTGGAATGCGGCTATTCGGCGGTGTCTTCGCCGACTTCCTGATATCCGAAATCGCGTGGGGGAAGGGGCCAGCGGCCGGTTCCGGTCGATAGGTCGGGGAGCGGTGTGACCGGCGACGGTTCTTCGATCCAGTCCAGGGTCGTAGGCGGGCGTGGCATCTCCGGTGGAACGGAGGCGGTCATGTCGGTCTCACGTCGATCCGGGATCCGGCGAGCAGGGTCCCCTCCGCGCTTGCGCTCGGAAACGCGTTCATCGGGGCCAGGAAGGCGTATTCCGGCTCGCGAAAGTAGTTGGATATCTGAGCTGGGAATGTCTGGAACCACAGGGCCAAGGTGTTTGCCTGAGCGGCTGTGAACCCCTGATTCTGGAGGTCCGTGCGAAGGTCGGGATTGCGGGCGAACCATTCTTGATTCTGTGTGACCTTCCAATGGAACTCGATGTTCCCTCGCCGGGTGGCCGACACGACTTCCGTGTCTCGCCACTCGTCCAGGGGCATTCCGTGCAGCCAGGCGACTTCCAGTATGTGCCAGGCCCATTCGTTGGGCGCTGTCTTGCCGCTCAGAATCCAGCGGCGAGACTCACGCGATGTACCTCCCATGGAGGCGCGTAGGTAGACCTCACATTGAGCGGCGCCGAACAACTGGACATGGAATCTGGCGACTGCGACCGGATATCGCGGATTGACCAGTGCGGCGGAGTAGACGTCACGGTCTCCATCGGCCACGTAGCCCACGCGGGCTATCTGGGCGTCGTTGACGGGGAGTCGGTCGCGGTAGGTCACGCTACGCTCGCCCAGTTCGAGTTTAGCTATCCGCTCTCGGAGATCGTTGAACTCCGATGCGAGGGAAGGCGGCAACGTTGGATTAGCCATCTTCGCCGAATACCTCTCTTGGGGCGGCGGTGATCTGGATATCCTCCGAACCTGATTCGCCAACGGTCACCGCGAGTTCGGTGACCCGCCATAGTCCGGAAATGGGGACCAGGCCGGAGCCTCCTGCTACTGCGACTGCGTCGCCCAGTTCGATTTCGTCCAAGCCGATCGAGTCCGGATATAGACTGATGGTCGGGAGCACGATCGGAGCGCGTCCCAGGCGGACCCGCCGGTCGGCCTTCGATTTCAGCGTGTCGTATTCCTTGATATCTGAGTACGAGTCGACGGATTCAAGTCGCGGATGAATGGGTGATGGCGACCCTGAGCTTGCCCAGACCTGTTCCGGGCCGTCCCCGGCGCCGGTCGCGAAAGCGTGGGTGACGACGGACTTGCCACTGATGGTCGCGGATGTGATATCGCAGTTCAGGCCCTGCGCAAGCGTGATTTCTCGCGTTCTTCCCACGGCGGGGTACGCGATCTTGAACGTGGTGGTCAAGTCGTCGCCGCGCCACTCGGTGGTGAAGCTGAAGTCGAACCCGCCGTTCACGGCCGCCAGTTGCTCGACCGCACCGCCGATGGAGCTGTGCTCGCTCTGCTTGTATGTGCGGTCTCGTAGAACGCCCGTCTTCTCCGAGCCGAACGCGATCATCCCCAGCCGCGAGCCGTCGCCGTACTCGCCAGCGTGGCGCAGCAGCTCCCGCGCGATATCGGCTTGATCGACCTGGTCGAACCGGCGCGTGGCGTGGAAGCCGCGGAGGCGGAAGTACGACAGCCACCCTTCGCATTCCAACGTCAGCGTCCCGGCGGCGAAGTCCGCACTCGCGTCCCAGAGCAAGCCCGCCCAGACCACGCGCTTGTCCCGCTCCACGTAGAGGGCGGTCGCCGCCCCCGTGACGACGGTCAGCGCGTTGACGTGTCGTGAGCGGGTGTCGAGCGCGATGACGACGCTCGCCGACCCGGGGGCGTTGAGGGTGTTCGTGAAGGTGATCTTCTCGGCGGGGAGTTCGCCGTGAATGATTCCGGAGAGAACGTCTCGAAAGAGGACGCGATAGCCGCGTAGGGGCAAGCCCGGCCCCCTTTCGCGATCAAATCGGGTTTTGCCCCGCAGGAAGTGAGTGCAGGAACTCGACGCTGAATCGAGTGCCGCTGTACTCGCCAACACCCCACGTTGCCGTGGTGGAGTCGGCGGGTTGGGCGGCGCAGGACAGTCGGATTTCGTCGCCTGCTTTCAGCGGTACATCCTCGTTGGCCGTGATGCTGTAATCGGCAGCTCCGGATTTCCACATGGATGCCCACAGAACTTCCGCGTCGGGTGTTCCGCCGCTGCGGATGCGGTGAACCGCGAAACCAATACGCCATGCCGGTCCACCGGTGGCGTAGCCCAACAGCCAGATTCGATAGAGGCCATCGCGTGGCACGATTAGCCCGTTGGCGGAGGTCGTCATTCCGCCCTGCACTCGACTGCCCTGCATGGGGACGACCGCGTTCGTCGTCGTCAGCGTGTGGAACGCCGCCGTGCGCCACCGCCTCCCCTTGGGGACGGTGGTGCCCAGTTCGTCATAGCCGGTCCCGGTGTAGCGCTTGAGGGTGCCGGTCGTCTTGTCGTAGACGATGTGACCGACGAAGGGGGCGATCACCTCCGACGTCTGCGAGACGACCGGGACACCGCCCAAGCGTGCCCAGGCTCCTCCGACGTAGATCCAGGTCTCACGGGTGGCGGAGTCGGTCCACAGCTGTCCGGGCCGTTGGATGCCGGGTCGCTCCGCACCGTAGAGCGTGGGACCGGAGATGTACTGTTGCCCGCTGCTGTATCGGCGATCGAAGACGCTCGGGGCGGTGCCCTTGGACGCCGCGGGGATCGAGAACTCCGCGATCAGGTAGCAGTTGTCGACGTTTGGTCCTGTGGGGACAGCGGCCGGTGCGCCCTTGCGCACCTCCAGGAACCAGCGACCCGACTCCGACGCTGTGGCGGGTGGAACCACGTAGGCAACCAGGCGGTCGATACGGTCGCGGGTGTTGTCCGCCGGGTCGAGCGTGAGCGACGTGACCTGTGTGGACTCGACGAAGTAGACGCCGCTTTCCTGCGGTGGTGCCGGAATCGCCGCGCGCCCACTGGCAACGGTCAGGTCGGAGCCGGTGAGTGTCACGACGAAGTCGCTTACCCCGAACATCCCGGTGACGCTGCCGACCATGCGACTCAGGATTCGCCTTACCAGACCTGCGGAATACTCTGTCGCGTCGACAAAGACCGGCGGACTGTCCATCTGTTTGACGAGCACCACGAATAATCCCCCAAAGACGATCAAACCCAGGCGGAAGCCCACGAACATGACAGTTCGGCGCCGTCGCCCGCTGGCCCAGCGTCGAGCCGAAACCCACGAAAGGCGAACTCGGTGGTCCCGGGAAGACATTCGGGCCACGCGTCTTCCAACCCCGGTGTGAGGAACCGGGGAGCAACGCTGTTCAGCAGGACTTGATGGGTGAAGCAGTCGATATCGAGCCACGCCCCCGCGAGCAGAACGCACCGGAAGGTGATCTGACTCCCGTCGCTCAGGTTGATGATCTGCGGGTCGACTACCGGGCCGGAGATCCGGAACCGCGGGTAGGTGGCGAAGTTGCCCGCGTTGTCCACTCGGATCACGCCCAGGTTGGCGGGCGTACCGAACCGGACCGGGAACCTCCACGGCATGGCGACTCCCCCCGCCGGGGCGTCGGCGTTCGGCAGCGTGACCGCCGCCGTCAACGTCACCGGATCGAAGATCATCGGTTGCGCGCAATACAGCTCGACCGTCACGTGCGCGAGGCGGTGGGCGTAGGCGACGTCGATCGGTGCACTACGTCTCCGCACTCGCGCCGTGACGAACCGCACGCCGCCTCCGGCCACACCGGGAAACCGGAAGGTGAACGGCGCGTCCGGCAGCGTGGGCGAGAAGGCTCCCGCCACGCTGTCGAGCGCCTGGGCGAACTGGTGATCCGTGTCGGCCTGGATCTCGATGGTCAGCGTCACCGTGCGCGGCCCCAGGTAGTCGCGGCCCGGGACTTCCCCATGGCGGTGAAGGACGGTGCGGTCGGCCGTGCGCAGGGGCGGCAGGTCCAACAGACCGGAGATCTCGGCGAACGACAACATGGAGTCGGCGCCGATGAGCAGACCGCGGTACTCCGCCGTCCAGTCGACCAGCTCCGTCGCGGGGGTGGTCAGTGGATCACCTCCCGGGGTTGCGGATGGCCCAGGCCACTTCGCGGGCGATGCGGTGGGGGTCGGCTGGAGACTCGACGTTCACCGTGACCGCCTGCGTGACCGGCGTCGGCACGCGCGTTTCCGTTCGCTCCGGGACGCGGCTGACGGGCGCCGTCGCCACGGACCGGGGGCGGCTGAGCACCCCCATCTCCACGCCAGGAGTCGGCAAGTCCGTTCGCTCCACAGCGGAGGCGACGTCTCGAGCCAGGTTCGTGGCAGCGCCTACCGCTACCGCCGCCGTCCGCTCGATACCGACCGCGAGTCCCGGCGGGATCCAGCGGCCGATGGAGGCCATCACGCGCGACGGCGAGTGGATCCCTAACGCGTCCTTGATCCAGTCCGGGATCAGCGACTTGAAGAACGCGATGATCTTGTCCTTCAGCCAGCCTGCGGCGTTCTGGATGCCGCGCCACAAGCCCGACAGCAGGTCACCGCCCGCTCTGAGCAGCATGGATCCGAAATCGCCCAGCGCTCCGAGCAGGTCGCCCGGTACGCCGCGCGCCCACGCCACGAGCTGGCCCAGCTTGGCCTGGGCGCCTTCCTTTGCACGCCCGAACCAGGCGCTGACCTTGTCCGGGATATCGGCGATCCAGCCGATGACGTTCAGTACGCCCTGTACCGCTGATCGCACGGCTCCCGTGATCGCGGACCAGACCTCAGCCGTCCGCGCCTTCACCCAGTCCCAGTTCGCGATGATCAACGCCACCAGGGCGATCACGGCCGCGATGACCCATGCGACGGGTCCCATCGCCATGACCCAGGCCGCGGCCATCTGACCAGCTCTGATCAGGGCTTGGGTGCCCATCAGCACCCATCCGGCCGCGACTGATGCCGCAGTGGTGGCCATGCTGGCGACCATCACCGCCGCTGACGCCAGCGAGCCCGCGCGGGCGAGCGTCCACGCGCCGACGACCCGTGCGGCTTGCACCGTGGAGGTGGTACCGAGTAGCACCCACCGCCCGGCAGTCGTCAGCGCGGCGGCCGACTGTGCCAGTGCTGACTGGACAGCCGCGATCTTGCTCAGCCCCCACGCGGCGGCGCTCTTCGCGCCGGACACCGTGGAGGTGACGCCCCACGCCACAAGGGCGGGCAGAAACACCGCGGTGATCACACCGGCGATCACCATCACGAGTGTCTGGTTCTGCCCGATCCAACCCGCTAAACCCGACAGGACCGGAATCAGTCCCTGGCCGATCACCACGTCCACGAGCGCGACAGCGGGCGCCAGGTGGTCGGACAGCCAAGTCGCAGCGCGCTCGACAAGGGGGAGAACTCGCCCGCCCACAATGTCCACGAACGCCGTCGACACCGACCGTTGAAAGGACTCCAGCTTCGCGGCAGCGTTGTCGTGAAGCGACCTGCCTAAGTCTTCTGCCGCGCCCGCCACGTCCTTGAGGGCATTGGACGCTGGCGACAACGCGCGTAGGGCATCCAGGTTGGCAAGATCCTCGAACTGTGTACCGAACAAGGCCACGGCAGTATTGCTTTGCGCGATCGGGTCCTTCATCGCGCCGATCCCGTCCACGATTTGCTGGAACGCGATCTTCGCGCCTTCGCCGCCGCCGTGGATCTTGCGCGCCATATCCTCTGCGTTGAATCCCAGCGCCTTGTACGCGGCGATGGAACTCGCGGACATGTCGGTAGAGCGGATGTGGAACTCCTTGATCGCGTCCCCGCTCTTGTCTAGCGCGATCTTGCCGCCCTTCGCGGCATTGCTGAGCACTCCGAACGCCTCTTCCCCGGAGAATCCCAGTTCGGAGAAAAAGACGCTGTATTCGTCGCTGGCGTCCAACAGGTCTTCCCGCACTGCGGCGGGAACACCCTGAAGCCCCTTGGTGATGAGGTCGAACGCCTGGTTGGCGTCAGCGGCCAAACCGGTCTTGAGTAGCACACCGGACGACGCGACGGCGCGCGAGACCTCCAGGTCGAAAGCGGTCGCGAGATCCACAGCCTTCGCGGTGACAGCCTCCAGGTCCTTCTGGCTGCCGAAACGCCCGAGGGTCGACACCACCGCGCCGATGGCGTCGTTGACCTGTGCGAAGGACTCCCCGTAGCCGCGAGAGAACAAGGCACCGGCGGCGGCTCCGTAGCGCTGGGACTCCTCCGCGGTCGCACCGAGCTGGGCCGCGAGCTTCGACCCCAGTTCGGCGCGCTCAAGTGAGTCCCCGATTACGGCGCCGATGCCACCTGCGGCGAGCCCTGCGGCGGCGAACTTGGTCGCCGTTTTCGCGACGTCACCGGCGGCTGCTCCGAGCTTCTGGGCGAATCCGGCGATTCCGGCTTCGCCTTCCTTGACGTTCTGCAGGAGGTCTTGGACGTCACCGAGAATCGTGACCTTGATCGGCTTCGCCATCGCACCCCCTAACGCATCACTGGTGTCCTGGACTGAGTGGCGATAGGGCGCCTATCCCGGCGGGAATGCGCTTTAAGGTCGGCGTTCATCGCGTCGATGAGCGCGCGAAACTCGAAGACCTTCAACGCGGTGACGTCGCGCCAAGACAAACCCTGAAAGTGATCTATTAGGCGCGCTTTGGCGACGGTGCGCGCCGCGCGGCTCGATTCCCGGCGACGGGTACCGCGCCGCCGATCCGGGTAGGGTTTGCCGCATCCGCCGAATCGTCCAGGGTGATGCGAAGCCCGCGCGCTTGCTCGATCGTGTAGGTCGGGTCGTCGCGCCGCTTCATCACCAAGGCCAATGCCAGGAGGAACTTCCCCTTGCGGGCGCCCGGTGCGCCGATGGAGTCGATGGACGCTCCGATGACCTCTTCGATATCGTCGATCTCGCCCACGGTCAGGTCGTCGACCCGAACGCGCAAATGCTCAGTCATGGATTTCTCCTACTTGTCTGATCCGATCGCGCGATCAATGAGCGCAGTCATTCGCGCGCGGAAGAGATCTCGGTACTCGGTGGACTTCTCGGCGGCGGCGGTGAACAGGAAGCGCCGGGGCCGGATACCGCGCTTGGGCCAACCAAAATGGATGACAGCGGCGTACAGCGCCGAACGGCCGCGCCCGGCCCGGACGATCGCGGCCTTCTGGTTGGTACTGGGGGCGACGCTGGCGGACAGCGCTCCAGAGCGGCGGGGGGCGTCGGAGCGCGCCGCCGGGACGACCACCGCGGCGGTGTCCTTGTGGACTGCCTTCAGTTCCTTGGTGATCGTGCTGTCCCGCAGGCGCCGGAACGCGGCGATCAACTGCTTGTGGCCCTGTACCCCGACCTGGAACCTCAGCGGCGGCGGCATGGGTCGCTCAGTCCAGGTCGAGACCCGGTGTCGTGGGGTCATCCCCGGATGGCTCGACGTAGGTCATCGTGAGCGCGTCGGTCCCGGCGGTGAGCGGGTGCAGCACCACGAAGGGCAAGGACATGGTCGTCAGTTCGTCCAGGCTGGCTTCCGGGCTCTCGCCGCTGAACTGGATCGCGTTAGCACGCAACTCCAAGCGGGAGACGGTGCCGTCAGCCGCCTGGGTCACACCGGAGTAGGCGATGCGCAGTCCGAGCGTGCTCCCCGCGATGAACGCTTCGTAGAGCGCGAGCGTGTTGCTGTCGAACTCGACTTCCAGTTCGCCTTCGTACTCCGGGAACTCCGACCGCTTTGGCTCGCGTTTGAGCGCGGAAGCCCGGACGGCTCGCCGGTCGGTCTTCAGGCCGCGGCTGGCCTTCACCGACCACTTGGACACAGCCACTGGTGCCTCCGGGCTGCCCGGGAGGGTCAGGTACACCGCTCCGCGGGTCCAGTCGTAGGGCACGGACGCCGCCGGATACCGGACGGGCAGCGCCGCCGCCGGATCGCTGGAGTGGGTCACGGTCTGGAAGTCGAACGACGCGTTCAGCGTCAGCGGCGCTTCGAGTTCCTGGGTCAGCTCCCACTCGGTGACGACCGCGCCCAGGTGCCGGTAGGCGACGCTTCCGCCGTCGACCTTGGGGCGGATCATCTGCGCCGTCACCGACGGACTGGCGGGTGTGGTCGCCGTCCGGAATGTCAGTGTGGTTGGTGCGTCTCCGGCGCCGCCGGACACGGTCATCGCGTCCCAGCACGCCCGGAGTAGAGGTCCCGCACCGGAGTCGAGCATGTCCACTTCAAGTTCGCCTTCGCCGCCCATATCGACCACGCGGCGGCGGTCGGCGGCGAGCGTCTGGCGGCCCGCGCGGAATCCTTGAGACTCGATAGGTTCGCGGCTGGCCTTCCAGGAATCGGCCTTGCCTTCGTAACCATCAGTGGTTCCGGCCGCGGATACACCATATGCAGACTCCGCGCCGATCGAGATTGCGGCATCGAGTGCCACGAATTGTCCTCCAACGCCATTCGGCTTTGATGCGATTAATCAGGATCGGCTGGTCGCGCGGATCTTCAGCACGACGTCGCACTGTGCGGCCGGGCGGCCGTCGCCGGTCTCGCCGCTTGCGACCGTCGATCGAATCGGCCGGAGGTCGATCAGACCTGGTATGGACGCGGGGTCTAGGTCGTCGAGCGCTGCGGCTTCCACGAGTGCACGGAGGGCGTACACCACGTGTTCTGCGGCAACCGGGTCGCCGGGAGCTACTGCCACGACGCGCACGTTCAGCTCAGCTTCCACCGACGTCGGCTTGCGACGCCCCGGGACCATGCCAGTGGAGGTCATCTCCGACTCGATGGTGTCGACGAACCAGATTCCGGTGCTGCGTGCGAGCTTGCCCGGGTCGGCCCAGGTCACGTGTGTCTGCGTGCCGCTCGCGCGGGCGGTGAGAGCAGCGAAGAGGGCTTCCTTCGTGGCGAGCACCACCGACACGTCGCACCTCCGGTCAGAATGGGGGACGGGCGCGGTAGCTGTTGAGCACCACGTTCACTTCCGGTAGCGACGTCGGTCGCCACGCGCCCCCGGCCTGGGCCAGGTTTGTCTGGCCGTACTCGGTGGTCACGCTGGTGGCGCGGTCCGGGATCCGGGAGTGCAGGTCCACCAGCCATTGCCGGGCGATGGTGCGGACGGCCCACCGGATTGCGACCGGCGGTGGAGCCTGCGGTGTCCAGGACGTGCCGGTGTACTCCTCGACCCGTTCGACCGCGAACGCCCGTGCGGTGGCAAGGTCGTCGTCCGGGAAGAGAGTCGAGTCCCCCAGGCCGTCCAAGCGCCGGAGTTCGGCAGTGGTGGCGTACAGGTCCACGGAATCACCTCTTCTCGGTTGTGCGGGGCTCGACACCACCCGGCGATGGGTGGTGTCGAGCAGGGGCACGTCAGGCAGCGGCGACGGCAGGGAGGGTCAGCAGCACCGAACCGGTGGTGTTCAGCAGGGCGCCACCGCCGCGGTGGATGAAGCGGAAGCCCACCTGGTCCTCCGAGAACTTCGCGTCAACCGACCGTGCGACGCGAAGCGAACCGACGTAGCGGACGAGGAAGCCGCTCAGGTCGGACAGAACGATCTTGTTCTTGTTCGCGCCGGACAGCGCCGGATCGACCTCGACCGGGCGGGAGAACATCGTCAGGGCGCTTCCGTCCGAAATGGACTTCAGCATGTAGTTGCCGTCAGCGTCCTTGATCTTGCGCAGGCGCGAGACGGTCTCCCGGCCGGTGAGCCACGTCGCCCGGTTCGCCAGCGGAGTGGGGATCGCGTAGAAGGCGTCGGTCACGTGGTCCAGCGCGGCAGACTCGCTGCCCAGGGTGGTCGGCGCGAACCGCAGACTCGGGTGCACGCCCCGGTCGGTCGACAGCAGCGCGGCCATGAAGTCCCGGTTCATCTGGTCGGCGATGTTCGGCCCGGCATCCTCAGCCAGGAAGCCGATCAGGTCGACCGCGTCTTCCTCGATCAGCTCAGTGGGGACCCAGCTCAGGTGTCCGTACTTGGCCACCGCAACCGGTGCCTTGTCGGTCGTCGGGTAGTTCTCCGGGATCTGCGAACCCTCGGTGGGACGGCCGGTGGACGGCGTGGGGTAGACCCGGGGGAACTCGATCGGCTCACCGCTGCGGGTGGTGATGGTGCGCGCCCCGTTGGTGATCACCGAGGAACGCTCCCCGATGACCTCCATGAGCTGGGTGAACAGCGTCTTCTCGGGAGTGGCCTTGCCGACCTGCTTGTTCGTCGCGTCGACTGTTACACCGAGCATCCCGCGGAACTCGGTCGCCTCGCCGGGCGCCAACGCGCGGAGCTGACGGGCTTCCTGCTCCGCCTTGGGCACGGTGGGCACGGTGGGCACGCCGTGTTCGGTGACCAGCTCGAGCACCCGCGCGCGGAACTCTGCGGTCGGGTCGGACTGCTGCGTCGGCCGGGCGGGGATCCCATGTTCGTCAAGCAGCGCGGAGACGCGGTCCCGGAACTCGTCCACCGCGCTGGTGGTGCGTTCCTCCGTGGTCAGCGCGGACAGCCGGGCGTCGAGACGGTCCAGGACGTCGAGTAGGCGTGCCTCTGCGTCAGGCCGGTTGTCGTCGGCGGCGCGCTGAAGAGCGTTCTCGACGTGGGCGCGCTCGTGACCGGTTGAAGTGGCGTCGGACGTCAAAGGGGTGTTCCCCTCCTTTACCTGAGCGGGAGACACCCGAGCGGGCTTCCCGGAGACGTGGTGCCGGAGCGCGGCAGGGATGGAGCGCCGGGCGGCCGTGGTGTCGGGGTAGGCGGGTGAGGTGACAGGGCCTAGTTCGGCGACGTGGAAGTCCCGGACAGTGCGGATCAGGAACCCGGTCGCGTCGTCGCGAGTCCACTCCTGGTCGGCTTCGTCGTCCTTCAGGCGGAAGGTGAACGAGGACCCCCGGATGACGCGCCGCTTGACCAGCTCCGCGACGTCCCGGCCCGCAGTGGTGTCGGGAAGATCCACTTCGTACCAGCCGCCGACGTCGTCCACACCGGTCCGGAGCCCGTAGCCGGTGCGGCCCAGGGGAGCAGACGGGTCGTGGTTGAAGGTCGCGATCAGGTGCCCGGATTCCATGTCCGCGCGACCCGCGCCGCGTTCGATGCGCTCCCTGAACCCGCCCAGGTCATGGGAGAGCTTGTCGAACACGTAGGCGTAGCCCCTGAGCTTGAAGGTCTCACCGACCGCGCGGACCTCTACGTCGTGGGTGAGGTCGCGGCGCTCGACGGTCATGCAGCCCCCAGTTCCTCCCCCGTCGTCGCGGGGGGTGTGTCGTCGGTGACCGCGTCCGGCTCGCCGTCGTGTTCGGGTGCCGTGGCCGCGGTGCCGGACAGGACCAGAGGTCCGTCCGGAGTGAGAACCGCCAGGGAGGTCTGGGCACGGAGGAACCCGCCCAGGCCCGAGGGGTCCGGCGGCAGGTCTTCCCAGGCCCTGACCTCGTCGGGGGTGTAGATCGAGTTCGCGATACCGACGCGGTAGGACTCCAGGCGCTCCCGCAGGCTGCCGCGCATGAGCGCGTCGAGCTGGAACCGGATGAACGCCCCAGCTCGACGTTCGGCATCGGTGAACAGCGTGGTGAACGCCTCTTCGAGCCGTTCCGCCCAGGCACGCACCGCGAACTGGACAAAACCCGTGTTCTGTTCGGCCAAGCCGCTGCCCCACGACGTGGAGCCGGACGCGTCAGCCAACAGGTGGGGCGGAACCCCGAATATGCGCGCCACGTCGGCGATCTGGAACGCACGGGTCTGGAGGAACTGCGCTTCCTCCGGGCTGATCGTGACGCGCTGGAAGCGGGCATCCTCGGTGAGTACGGCCAACCCGAACCGGTTGCCGCGGCCACCGTGGATCGTGCGCCACGTCTCCCGTGCCGCTCGCAGACCGGCGGCCGTCATGGTCCCGGGAACCGAGATAACCGCCCCGGGGATCGCGCCGCGCTCGAAGAAGTCCGCGCCGAACGCCTGTGCAGCGAGCCCCAGGCGAAGCGTCTCCCGGGCCGCGCGCAACGGCGAGACCCCGGTGAGCTGACCGGCGAGGGTGATCCCCTGGATGTGCAGGACGTCCCGCTGCTCCAGGGCGCCGACCACCTGGAGTCGGCCGTCTTCGTCGAGCGCCGACAGTTCGTAGACCAGACGTCGTGTCCGCCCGCGACCGGTGTACCTCGGTGTGACGGCAGAGGTCGGGATGACGTCGAGCGCGACGACCCGCCCCATCGAGCGGGTGATGAGGATGTACGCGTTGCCTTGCAACAGAAGCGACGTCATCACCGACACCAGGAACGCGATCCATCGGGTGTCCGGGTTCGGAGCGTCGAGCCAGCCGGGTCGGGGCATCGGCAGTCGGCGGCCACCGTCGCGGCGGAAGGCGTCCACGGGGGTGGTGCCGAGTGTGTCCGACAGGATGCGCACCGACCCGTACACGGCCGACAGCGCGAGAGCGGCGTCCGGGGTCAGGTCGGCGGTGGCGTCGGTGTCGGTCGTCCACCCCATCAAGCCGGACGTGTCGGTGGCCTCTGCGGCGTCGACGTTGTCCGATCGGGATTCGGTGCGCGGCAGCGAGGGAGCGAGAAACGACAGGAAGCCCAACTAGCGGCCTCCCATGCGGGTCTTGGCCGCGCACAGCGCGAGCACGATCAGCGCCAGCCCGGCGACGATCCGCCCGGCGGGCGAGTAGATCGCGCCGACGCCGTGGGCGACCAGCGCCGCACCGGCCAACGCGACCAGCTCCGGCGCGTTGCGCGCGACGAAGTCAGCCGTGGTCGCTCGTGCGATCGACAGCCAGTGGCGGGCGGTCGGCTTGTCGGTGTCACTCATCGGCCGTGCCCTCCCTTCACCATGGGTCCTCCGGCTCCGTCCAGGGGTCGCCATCGACCAGGAAGCCATCCGACATTCGGGGGCGCGCATCGCGATACAGGCGCGCGCGGTGCAACGCGATGACGAATGCCACGGCCAGGTCGATATGGCGGCGCGATGTCGGGGACTCTTTTGTAATGCGCTCTCCGCGCGAATCCGTTTTCACCACACAGTTGTTCACGTGGCGGGTCAGCTCCGGCTGTCCGGCATGGGTAATCTCGCCGTCAACGATCGCGCTATAGGCGCCCTGGGTCGCTGGAACCATGCGAGCCACCGAGTTCGGGAACTCGACCATGGGCAAACCGTCATCCTCAAGCATCTGCGCCTGAACGGAGAACCACGCCGGATCGAACGCGACTTCGCGAACCGCGTACGTGCGGCAGACCTCCCGAACGCGCTCCACGACGTCATGGATCGGGGTTCGCCAGTGCGGGTCGTCAGGCTTTGCTTCCCAGTGCCCCAAGGCTTGGACGTGGAGATCCGACAGTCTGACCCCGACCAACGCTGTGGAGTCGTTTCGCCACGCAGAGTCGACCGCGACCACCAACGCGTCGCCCGGAACGAAGGTGCTGTCCGCCCGGGACAGGCGCGACCAGGCTCCGTGAGGGAGCCAAACAGCGCCGCCGCGGACGAACTCGTTCAAGCGGTACATTCGGAAGTTGGATTCCGGAGTTCGCTTGACGCTCGACACAAAGTCGGCCTGGTTCATAATCGACCACGACGGGTTGCAACGCTCCCATACCGCCGGGTCCGTGTGGTCGACCGTCTCTCCAGGCTGAACCCCGAACCATGCCGACCAGAACGTAGGGTCCTCTTCCTCGCCGGAGGCCACACGGAAGCCGTAGTCCACCAGCGAAGCGAAAGGGCCATCCGGATATGGACCTGCGGTCGAGATCACAAGCACAAGGGGCTGTCGCCGCTGTGCGGACCCGAGAGTCAGCGCGTCAAAGAGATCGCTGTTCTTCGCCTGTGCGTACTCGTCCATCACGACAAAGGAGGGGTTTAGTCCCTGCTGTAGACCCGCGTCGGCGGACACCGCGAAGAAGCTCCCGCCGGTGGCATGGCACACGATCCGATCCCGGAGAACCGTGCACATCTCGGACAGGATCGGCGACATGCGAACCATCCGCGCCGCCTCCCTGAAAAGAAGCCTCGCCTGTTCGCGCGTATTCGCTGCGCACACCACTTCAGGTGCTTTATCGCGCGTGTCCGCGCAAAGATGATAAAGAGCGAGTGCAGCCGCAAGAGCTGTCTTGCCATTTTTTCGCGCCACACCGAGAACGGCGGTCCGATGCTTTCGCGACCCGTCCGCGTCGAGCCGGTAGATCGCGTCGATGACGATCTTCTGCCACGCTAGTAGTCGGAATCGACTCCCCAGATACGAGCCCCCCAGCGTGAGGTGTTGAACGAACCGGCGAACCCGCTTCCCTTCAGTGGTGAACCCCAGGAAGAGAACCACCCCCGCCCGGTCACTCGTCCTCGAAATCCCCCAGAAGGTCGGCAAGGGTCGCTTGCTTGATTGCGTTCGCCGCGAGGCCCAGACGAAGGCGCGATTCGAGATTTAGTCCCAGAACCGTTTCAATCGCGCGCATCTCGCGCTCCGTGCTTTCCACGAACCGCAACAGTGGATGCGCGACCGGCTGTCCCGTACTGCCCTCGGTGACCACGCCGTCAGCCGCGATCCGGCGAAGGAAGGCGTCCCGCCGGTCATGCAACTCGCAGTACCGCGCCACCACGTATCGGTCCGTGACCGGGTGGTACGCCCCACTAGCCGCCGACCACACAGCCCGCCACACCTCACGCCCCACCACGCCCAGCGATGTCGGTACCCGTGGCGACCGGCCGCTGTGCACGGTCGGTGCCGCTCGCGCATCGGTGGGACCGCGGGCGTTTCCGCTCGGTTGTGCATTGGCGCGCGACACCCCGCCCCCTTTCGACGATCTCCCATGTCGACCGGAAGACACCCTTCAAGGAGTGGTGGGCTTGTTACACGCTGCGACGCTATTCACTCGAAAGTGTGAAAGATCGCGAGAATGAGACTCTTCGATCTTTAAACCCGCGCCCCCGGTCTGACAATTTTTGCAGGCGCCTGGGGAATAGCCACCCCCCAGGTCGGCCAACTCGACAGCCCCACTGAGGAAGGATCTAAGGTATGCCCATGTCTGCGCTCACCAGCTTGGCACCATGGAGCGTCGTGCTCGTGCTGGCACTCATTTGCGGGGCTGTCGTGACATTGGTCGTGGTCGCGCTTGGACGGAGGCAACCGGGTGACGAAATCGAAATTAGGTTGTTCCTGGCAAAGATCAAGATCACCTCCGCCGAACGTCAGAAGCTTGGCCCCGGTGCCACTGCTGACGTCGCGGAGATCGCTACGGAGGCGGTCACTAGCTCCGGGCAACCACCGGGGGGCTGACACGCCGGACCGATCAACCACCGGTTGCGGGAAGGGTGAGGCGCTACGCGGACCGGCTTGGCGTCCGTCCCGGGCTCACCCATGATCATGTCGCTCCCACCTGCGAAGCCGTTCCAGGTTGGCGTCCGGCGCGAAGGCCAGGAAGGTCCCGTCGGCGGAGTCGCAGTCGAGTTCTTTTGCGTAGCGCCAACGTTTTCCGGAGTTGACGCGTCCCATGTGGAGCCAGAGGCCCCGCCTCTTCGCGTGCTGAGCGAGCTGTGCGGCGTCTGGCGACAGCTTCCAGTCGGTGGTACCGCCGATGAACAGAACGTCGATCGACGCCCACGGGATCGCGCGCTCCACCAGGCCGTCCTGGGCAACCAGGGCGGCGCGATAGCCGCGGGCGCGGATCGCGTCGAACCACGGCGCCGACCGGGCCAGCGTGGCGCGGGCGTCGCCGACGACGTCCGGGGCGGTGGCGAACAGACAGCGGTAGTGCCCGTGGAGGCGGTCGAGCCAACGTAACCACGCTTCATCACCTGGGTAGCCGCTGCCAAAGCATCCCGTGTCCGCTGCCCAACGTGTCCCGGGGGTCGGCACACGGCCTTCCGCTGGAGTGCACATCTGTCCCAGCTCCCCGGTGGTCATCGCCGCCCGGATGGCGGCGGAACTCGCGTTGGCCAGGTAGAGCACGCCGCACCCCCTTCGCAGCGAGCACGAGCGCGGCGCTACACCACACGCTCTTGACCAGGAGGAAGCCGCATACCGTCGCGGCGGTGATGGGGAGTCCGGCCAGGGGCAGGAACACGAAGGTGTCCACCACGGCGCCGACGACGTTGGAGATCACGGCGGCGACAACCCAGCCGTGGCGGCGGAGTCGGGTGAACACCGTGTAGTCCGCCAACTCCGACAGCGCGAACGCCGCGCCGCTGGCGATGGCGACCGCAGGTGCGATAGCCGCGGAGATGACGGTGCCGACGGCGATCACGAAGAGCACTGGCCGTCGGCCGCCGACGTGGTGGAGCGCGTCGCGAAGGGTGAGAACGGCTCCGGCGGCGTAGGTCCCCGCTGTGACGGTCAGGCCGAAACCTGCGGGAACGAGTCCGAGAGTGGTCGTCAGCATGTTCGCGCCGACGACCGCAGCGAGAAAGGCCAGCGCGAGCGCGCACGTGAACAGCCGTGGCACGAAGCCTCCAGGGCTAGGACGGGGAGCGGGTCGAACACGACTGGCACAGCGGCCCGGACCGCGGAGCACCACGGGAACCGCGACTGCGGTAGGCACCCCAGCCCCATTCGCAGCGTTCGGGCGTGATGCCGCGCGCAAGCGCTTCTGCGGAGAGGCGGTCGAGCCATCGGACGACGTCCGGGTACCACTGGCGGATCTCGTCCAGCTCTCCCGACGCGGCGAAGGCGCCGCACAGGCACTCGCCGCTCATGTGTAGGTGATCGGCGACCGGATTGCGGGGTACGGCGAAGCGAGCGCGGTAGGTGTTCAGGTCGAGCTTGGTCCACAGCGCGAGCGGACTCACCCAGACCACCGAGCCTTCGCGCTCGTGCAGCGGCACCTGGATCCGGCGGGCGGATTCCTCGCGACGGCGACCGGCAATGAAGATCACCCGTTCGCGGCGCGGGTGCGTCACCAGCTCGCGCCGCGCTTGCCGCAAGCCTCGTTCCTTCAGGCGTTGGTACATCTTGAAGTGGTGTGCGGGGCCGGGGAAGCCTTGGGCAAGCACCAGGTCCCGATAGGTCGAGCCTTCCGGGGGGAAGCGCTCGAGCAGCGGCAGGCCCCACGCCCGGCAGGTCTCCCGGACGAAGACGCGGGTCGCCTCGATGCCGATGGTGGTGTTCGCGTGGATCGCGTGGGTGGCACGTTCACGCATCAAGTGCGTGAGCGCGGTTGAGTCGTTCCCGCCGCTGAACAACACGCACGTCGCGACCACCGACTTGCCTGCGGCGTGTTCGGCGATCGCCTCATCCACGATGCGGTGCGCCTGGTCGATCAACGTCGACAGTCGCTCTTCACGCTGGGTGGCACTCAGCGCCGCGACGTCGGCCGACGTCCAAACATGGTCCTTCAGGTCTAGCTGCCTCTCGATGCCAGCGCGGCCCGGCCGGAGAGCACACCGCGGTCTCGCGCGGGGCTCGATCCAGCCGGACCGGGCTTCCGGGTCGCCAACCAGCGGGTTGACCGACGTTCGGAAGGGCGCCAAGCGGGACAACCGGGGCTTATCGCGCCCGATAGGCACTGCCCAGAACAGCATCACCGCAGGTCATAAGGCTGCGCGGCCGAAAAATCGGGCACGCACTCAGGCGGTGTCCAGAAAGGGGCCGGGGTGTCCTTGAGCCCCCGCGCCGGTGAACTTTCAGCCCACCCCGCCCACCGCGTCGGTGGTTGTCTTGTCCTGGTGACACCGCACGCACAGCGCTTGCAGGTTCCCGGGCTCATCACGCCCGCCGCGGAACAGCGGTCGCACATGGTCGACCCTGATGAGCGCGGCGGGGAACACCACACCGCAGCTCGCGCACAACGCTGAACCCGTCTGGTTGATCGCGCGCCGTAGAGCGCGGCGAGCGCGTTCGGTCCCCGGCCGCCGGGTGGCACCGCCACAGCGAGCGCACAGCGACGATCCGGCTACCGCGCGACCCGGGCACAGACGACACGCCTTCGCGACCATCCGCACCCCCAAGCAGCAGCGCCCTTCATCCCTCTCTCCCCCCGCGCTATTCCCGCTGACCTGGGGTTTTGCTAGCAGCGCTGGTGGCGTTACGCATCTGTAACCGACCAGGTGTCAGGGTTTGGGTGTCAAGGTGACGTGTTGGCGATCCGTCTGGGAACTCTTGTGCAAGGAAGGAAGCCACTAGCGAAGGGCAGTGTCGAAGGAGGCATCGAGATGACACGTCGGCACCCCTTGGGGGCTCACGCCCCATCCCCCGAGACCGACCCGTGCCCGGTGCCGGGGTCGCTTGCGGGCGTCGCCCTGACGATGACCTCCACCCGCGGCCACGGGAGCATCCTCGCTCGCACCGTGACGTCGGTGCCGCCGCTCCCGTTGACGGCTCTGCGCAGGATCAGGCCGACCAACCACCGTGACCAGATACCGGCCGTCGCCAACGCGGCCACCAGCACCCACGGACCCGTTCCGGTCACCAGTCCGTAGATCTGCGTCCACACGGTGCACCTCCGTCCAGCGCACCCCGGTGAGGTGCCTCTAGAACGGGAAACGCCCCCCACAGTCCGCGCGGGCGGCCGTGGGGGGCTTCGTCTCGTACAACGACCGGGGGCGGTCGCGGGTTCCCGGGGGCTCTACACGTCGTCTTCGTCGAGAGTGAGCAGGGCGGCGGCACGGTCGTGGTTCTGGGCCAGCATGTGGGCGCAGAACTCCGCGAGATCAGCCCGCTGAAGCTCGCCACAGCACGTGCCGGTGGCAGCGACCACCACCGGGTCGTCCCACCGCCCGACACCGTGGATCGACGACGTGCCCCGAGCATCGGCAGCGGCGAAGGCGGCATCGAGCCGATCGGACGGTCCGTAGAGTTCGATGCGGTCGCGGGTCACCTCCGCGCGGCTGCCCACGGCAACGGGGCCATCGACGACCAGCGACCACAGGGCGTAGGCATCGGTTTCAGGGGCGAACTTGACGATGAAGCGGCTCACGATCAGTCCTTCAGCGGTGGCAAGCGGGTGCGGTTGGGGGATCAGGGTCGTGCGGCGGGACGGGCTCATCAGGCCCAGTGCTCCAGTGCCATCGGTTCGTCTGAGCCGGTCGCGGCCGGTTTGCGGTGGTCGAAGCGGATGCGGTCGAGCATGGGAACGCCGTCGGAGATCTTGCCGGAGATCTCGATGCGGACGCCGTTCTCCCGTAGCCGCTCCCGGCGGGTCGTCCAGCTTGTTGACTGCCATTCCTGTCGATAGGTGACGCCGGTCGACACCCACTTGACCCCCGCTGGGCGGCGCGGCGCGGCGTGTAGCGACGTCAAGCGCGTCTCAAGGTTGGTCATCATCGTGCGGTAGCGCGTCTCGCCCTTCTCACCCTTGAATAGACCTCCTTCGTACCGGTCGCGGGTCAGGTCGTCGATCGCGGCTTCTACTTCCACGATCTCGCCGGAGTGGTCCTCACCCGGGTCCACCGTGCGCAGCAACAACGGAAGGTCTCCCGTCAGCGCCAGGAACTCCCTTTCCACGTACTCTTCAACTTCCGCCGCGTGCACCGACGCCCCGGGACAGACGCCCCGACCTTCGTATCCGGCCTTGCAACGGTAGGCAACGTGATCCTTGCTTGGCGTGCGGTACATCCGATCGCCGCAAACGCACCAAAGGATGCCCAGCAAGGCAGCCTGCGGCGGACGCCCGGCACGGTCAGGGTCTGCCCGCTTCGCGATCGCGGCCTGGAGGTCTCGAAACTCCTGGTCCGTGACGATCGACTCCCCGTACCGCAAGGGCATGCCGTCTTCGTCGCGTTCAATAACCTCCCCGGAGTGCACCACGTTGCGGAGCGATTCGGACCGGAGTATCCGACGCAGCGCCGGGACGGCCCATCCCGCGCGCCGCCGGTCGTCGTCGCTCCGCAGTTCTTCTGCGCTCTTCTTCTTCCCACCCCGCTTCTTGTTAGCCTTCTCCGCCCTCCGGTTGCGTGCCACTTCCTGGCCGGTGGGGATGCAACGATCATTGAAAAGGCGCACAACCGACAGCATCGGTTCCCCGGCGATCACGCGTAACACGGCTTCCCTGATGATCGGGGCGGTCTCCGGATCGGGCTCCAGTGCATACCCAACACCGTCCGGGTGCGGGCAAGTCCGGTACCCGTAGGAAACGCGCCCGGCACCCCATCGCGCCACCTTCCGCATATGCGTTCGGGCGCCCCGAACCCGATCACCGATCGCCTTGCCCTCCATCTCCGCGAACGCCGCCAGGATGAAGGCGATGACCTTGCCGATCATGGAAGAGAAGTCAATGTCGGGATTCAAGCAGATGAGCTGCTTGCCGTTCTCCTCTGCCCATTCGAGCAGGGTTACGAAGTCTTTTAGGTTCCGGCAAAGCCGGTCGATCGATCGGAACACCAGCGCGTCGAACAGGTGCGGGTTCCGGAGCCATGCGCCCAACTGGGGCCGGTCGAAGGGGGACACCTTCGAGCCGGACACGTCCAGGTCCATCGCCTCGCCGACCTGGATCATCCCGCGACGGGTGATCTCCGCTTCGTTGTTGCCGCTCTGGGTGGTCGGCGACGTCGTCACATCCGTGTAGGAGGACAGCCGAACCACGCTCACCGCTCGCTTGACCTGCGCATCTGCCACGCAAGGATCCTTGCATGGCCTCTAGTTTCCGCGCAAGGATCCTTGCGCGACTGCCTGTAGAAGCTTCACTTCTGGCAGCAGAAGGTCCAGAAGTCCAGGAGGAGGACCTTGCCGCGGAAGTCACCGAGGTGCAGGTCCTTGCCACCGGTGTTGAGCCAACCGCGACCGATCAACTCGGGAGCACGCGACAGGCGACGGGGTTGTGCTGTGGTCACGTGAGAAGTGAACAGCGTCCCGGGTGCGGCCTGTTCCCGGGCCCACCATGTGAGCGAACCACCCTTTCGTTTTGTTCGTTTCCCGCTAGAATGGGGCAATGACAGCGATCGCGGGAGAGCGGACCGTGCTACCACCGGACAGCCCGGAGGTCCTGTCGCCGTGGGTCCGTGCGCTGACGCAGGCCGCCGGGGGTCGTGCGACCCTCGTCGCGCCCGATGGATCAGCGCTGGAACTGCCCGCCGAGGTGTTCGAAGTCCTGCGCGATGTGGTCATGGCCATGTCGCAGGGGCTGGCGATCACCGTCGCGCCACAGCACACCGTGCTGACCACGAGCGAGGCCGCGCACCTGCTGGGGATCTCGCGGCCTACCCTCGTTCGGCTGTTGGAAGCGGGCGAGATCCCCTACGAGCAGCCGAACCGGCATCGCAGATTGCGCTTGGCGGATGTGCTCGCCTACCAAGACCGCGCACGGCGAGCACGGGCATCCGGCCTGGACGAGATGGTCCGCAGCGGCGAGGACAGCGGGATCTACGACCTGCCGTTAGACACCCCGTTCGAACGGACCCCACCGGACGACGACACCCAAGAGTGAGCTTTGTACCCCGCGTTCATCGACACCTGCGTGCTGCTGAAGCCCTACCTCTGTGACACGTTGCTGAGCATCGCCGAAGCTGGGCTCTACCGTCCACTGTGGTCTGCGGGCGTCCTGGAAGAACTAGCGAGGAACCTCAGCAGACGGGGGCTGTCGGACGTCCAGGTCGCGCACCGGCTCGACCAGATGAACCGGCACTTCCCGGACGCCGAGGTATCCGGCTACGCGGATCTCATCCCCGCGATGACGAACCACCCGAAGGACAGACACGTCCTCGCGGCGGCCGTCCGGGGTGGCGCCGCCTCGCTCGTGACCGAGAACCTGAAGGACTTCCCCCGTGGTGCGCTGACCCCGTACGGCGTCGCGGCTCTCCACCAGGACGAGTTCCTCCAAGATCAGCTGGACCTGGCCCCGTGGCGGGTTGTCGAGGCTCTCCGGCGGCAGGCATCCCGGTACCGCAGGGATCCGCGGTCGGTCGAGGACCTCCTCGGCATTCTGGGCGATGACAACCACAGGTGCACCGGCTTCACAGAGGAGGTCCGGCGCCTGATGGGCGTCGGCTCGTGATGCCGGCTCCGCGCTAAATCAGCTGAAGGCACGGCGGTGTCGGGGCTAGGTTCCGAGCGTGATCGACCACGGCATCAAGTACCACACGTTTCGGGTGAACCTCGTTCCTTCCGTGATCTCGCTGGCCAACCCGCCGTGGCAGCGGGAGGTGTGGGGGCGGCCGAGTGAGTTCGAGACCCTCGATGAAGTGGTGCACGTGTTGTTCGACGACTTCTGTGATGCGTGTGCGCCGGAGAAGTACCTGGGCGTGAGTCTGCGGACGGAGCGGGAAGTCGAGTTGATGCGGCAGGTCGGCGTCACCTACACGGCCGTTCAGGATGAGGTTGGTGGGTTGGCGCCGGATGAGGATTTCCTCGCGGATCCGGGGTGGCCGGAGGTGGTGGCCGCGGCGGGGAGGCTTGCGCCGGAGTTGGTCAAGAACGACATGCACGCGTTGATGTCGCTGCGCGAGGCGGGGCACCAGTGGCCGCCGGAGGTTGGGGCTGGTCGCGCACGCGTTGTGCCTGCTGTGGTCTTGTTGGCTTGCCCGACGTGGCAGCGGGAGGTGTGGGGTGCGTCCGCGAACCTCGATGAGCTGTTCGACTCGCCTGAGCGGTTTCTGGGCGACAGCCTGCGCACCGGGGAAGAGGTCGAGCTGACGAGGCAGTTGGGGGTGGCGTACTCGGCGGTGCGGGACGCGGCGTACCTCGACTCCGACGGGTGGACGGAGGTCGTGGCCGCGGCGGGGCGGTTGGCGCAGGTGATGGTGACCAGTGACCTGCAGGCGTTGGCGATGCTCGACGACTCGGGCCACCCGTGGCCGCCGGAGGTCAGCGGCGGGTGAGGTAGAGGTGATAGGTGCTGCCGTCGAGGCGGGAGCGGGTGGCGGACTCTTCGAGGAGGTCGTTGGTGGCTTCGTCGCCGATTTCGCCTCGTAGGGCCTGTTCGTTGGCGTCCCAGAGGTCGAACAGGCGGAGCCAGCGGTCGCCGGTGCCGGGATGTGGGGTGGCTGATTCGAGGGTCAGCCCCGCCTCCGCCAGAACGGCGGGCCAGTCGGCGGTGGTGTCCCGGGCGGTGAAGGCGAAGGGGGCTCCCGGGCGCAGGACGCGGTGGACTTCGGCGAAGGCGGCCGCGTGGTCGGGGGCGAAGTAGATCGCGTCGACGCTGAAGGCGGCGTCGGCTGATCCCGTTGGTAGGCCGAGGTTGTCGAATGCGACCTGGTGGAAGGACGCGGGAACGCCGAACGACGGGGCGCGGTCGGTGGCGTCGGCGACCGCGACGGCGCTGAAGTCGACGCCGACGAGGCGGCAGGAGAAGGCGCGGGCCAGCCACAGGCCGGGGCCGCCGCGGCCGCAGCCGAGGTCGACCAGGGTGCCCTCCGGTGGCAGGCGCAGCGAGCCGACCAGGTTGCCCGCCAGCCACCAGCCGAACGAGCTGGTGGCCTCCACCCCGGGCACCCACTCGGACCCGAACGCTTCCGCGAACAACCGTTGCGGCAGCGGGGAACGCGCCGCGGTGTGGAACCTGTCGTAGGTCATGACGATCTCCGCAACATCCGGGTGATGCCCGCGGCGACGGTGGTGGCGAGAATCCAGCCGAGGGCGATGAACACAGCCGATATCCACTGCGACGGCCCGTCGACCGTCCACTTGTTCTTGTGGCCGAAGTCGACGATCGGCACCAGCAGGTCCAGTGTGTACAGAACCGGGTTCCACACCAGGTGGTCGTCGGCGTTGGCCTCGTGCGGCACCGGGATCACCGAGAACCACAGCGTCCCGGCGATCAGGAACCCGAACAGCCACGCCAGCGCCCGCGTCGGCCGGTAGCCGTACCCGACCATCCAGCGCTGCAGCCAGCTCCACACCCGGATCCCCGGCGCGGCAAGCCTTGCGCCGTCGGCGAGGGCGCCGTAGCGGCGGCGTTGCTTCTCCACCAGGGCGGTCGCCGCGTGTTCCTCGTTGCCCGCCGCGCGCAGCATGTGCGCGAACTGCTCGTACGGGCCGGGCCGGTACACCTCGCGCATGCCGTGGCGCAGCCAGCGGAGCCTGCGTTCGACTTCGGCGTCGTCGTCGAGTTCGACCGGTGTCGCCAGGGCGTCGTAGCGGAAGTCCTCGAGCTCGATGCGGCCGCGCGCCTGCCAGAACACCTCGTTGTCGGCGAGGAAGGCGCAGCGGGCGTGCCGCAGGTCGACCTGGCCGTCGGGAGGACCGGCGACGTCGAGCCGCAGTTCCTGGGTCTGGATGCCGAAGGCGTTGAGCGCCACCGGGTTGCGGCCGTCACCCAGGTGCGAGCCGTGGAAGTTGGTCTCCCGCAGGATCTCCGCGCGCCGCATCCGGATCTCGCCGTGCGCCGCGAACGGCACGTCCCCGTCGGCGCAGATCAGGTCGCGGCCGATGTGCGACACGCGCAGGTCCAGCGAGGGCTTCGGCGACGAGTCGCGCGCGTAGCTGCCCGGCGCGAGCAGCCTGCTGCCGCGCAGGTCCAGGTTCGCCCCGACCTTCGCCCCCGGCAGCAGCACCGACCCGAACACCAGCAGCGACCGCCCGTCGAGGTTGCCGCCGACGGAGAACCGGCGGCCCTCCACGGCGTCGCCGTCGCGGTTGCTCAGCACGGCCCTGTCGAACAGCACACTGCCCTGCACCTGCACGTCCACCAGCCGGATCTGACCGGCGACCCGCGCGTCCCGCGCGTCGATCCCGCCGCGGACCTCGGTGCCGTCCAGGTGCAGCGCCCGGTCCGGGTACGGCCCCGGCGCCGGTCCCGGCCGCTCGGCGAACGGCTCGCGCCCGCCGGAGAGGTCGACCCTGGCGTGCGACAACCGCAGCGACCCGCCGATGTGCGCGTTGACGATGCGCACGGTCCCGGTGCTGGTGAAGTCCCGGTCCAGGTTCACGTTGCCGTCCACCCGGGACCGGTCGGCGACCAGGGTGGCGTTGGGGTCGAAGAACGGGTCGTCCGGCGGGACCGGGCGGGAGTGCTCGGTGCGCGGGGTGAGCCGGGCGCCGCGCAGGGAGAAGTCGCTGTCGACGCGGGCGCTGGGCAGGAACAGCTGGCCGTCGCAGCGGAACGGGGTGCCGGTGCGCGGGTCGGGTGTCAGGTGCAGGTTGCCGCCGACCTGCAGGCCGTTGCCGTTCATCGCGATGCCGCGCGGGTTGTCCAGGTGGGCGCCCGCGAAGTTGAGGTTGCCGCCGCTGCGCAGGCCGGGGATGCGGACCTCGCCGCGCGCGACCAGGTTCGGCGCCAGCAGCGCGCCCGCCAGGTGCAGCCGGTCGCCGTGCAGGGCGGGCCCGGTGCGCGGGGCGAGGGTGGTGCCGGACAGGACGAGGGTTCCGTGGATCTCGCCGTCGGTCAGGTCGAGGGTGCCCGCGATGACGGTGCCGCCGATGAACTGCAGGTCGTTGTCGCTGCGCAGGTTGCGGCCCTGCAGGCCGGGTAACCAGCAGTCGCGGAACTCGACGCCCGCGAGCCGGGCCTGGCGCATGTCCGGCGGTTGTTCGAACCGGCAGCGGACGAACTCCAGCAGGTACGGGAACTCCACCGCGCGCAGGTCGAGCGGTCCGACCAGGTACCGGTCGCTGACGCTGACCACCGGGACCGTCGTCGGCCGACGCCGCCGCAGGACCCCGCCGTTCTCCGGGTCGACCCGGCGCACGACCTCGGCGGCCTGCATGAGCGCCCACGCCGGGGGGTCGGGGGAGTGCGGGTCCAGCACACCCCCGACCTCGTCGGTCTCGCGTCCGGCCACGGCGCCCCCTTACCCCAGGGGGTCAACGAGCACCGGTGACGCTTGGTTCCCGCCGGATTACTCCGAGCGGTTGATCGGGTCCAACACCCGGGCGAGGAACGTCTTCGTCCGCTCCTGCGTCGGCGCCGCGATGACCTGCGACGGCGGGCCCTGCTCGACCACGACGCCGCCGTCCATGAACAGGACCTTGTCGGCGACCTCGCGGGCGAACTGCATCTCGTGCGTGACCACCAGCATCGTCATGCCCTCGTCGGCGAGCGTGCGCATCACCCCGAGCACCTCCCCGACCAGTTCGGGGTCCAGCGCGGAGGTGGGCTCGTCGAACAGCATCACCTCGGGGCCCATGGACAGCGCGCGGGCGATGGCCACCCGCTGCTGCTGGCCGCCGGAGAGCTGCGCGGGGTACGACCGGGCCTTGTCGGCCACGCCCACCTTCCGCAGGTTCTCCAGCGCCACCCGCTCGGCCTCGGCCTTGTCGCGCTTGAGCACCTTGCGCTGGGCGATGGTGAGGTTGTCGAGCACGCTCAGGTGCTGGAACAGGTTGAACTGCTGGAACACCATGCCGACCCGGCGGCGGGCGGCGTCGATGTCGCAGTCGGGGTCGGTGATCTCCACCCCGTTGACCACGATCGTGCCGCTGTTGGGCTGCTCGAGCAGGTTGACGCAGCGCAGCAGGGTGGACTTGCCCGAGCCGGAGGGCCCGATCACGCAGACGACCTCGCCCGGTTCGACCACCGCGTCGATGCCCTTGAGCACCTCGAGGTCGCCGAACGACTTGTGCAGGTCGCTGATCTGGACGGCGCTCACCTGGTCACCTGGCCTTCTGTTGCTTGGCTTCCAGCCGCCGCACCACGTACCCGAGCGGCAGGGTGATCACCAGGTAGGCGGCACCGGCCAGGACCAGCGGGGTGGAGTCGGCGTACTCGGTGGCCAGGTCGCCGCCGAACTTCGACAGCTCGGTGGTCAGCGAGGTCACGCCGAGCACGAACACCAGCGAGGAGTCCTTGAACAGCAGGATCAGCTCGTTGGTCAGCGGCGGGATCACGATCCGCAGCGCCTGCGGGATGATGATCGACACCATCGCCCTGGTGTGCGACATGCCCAGCGAGCGGGCCGCTTCCATCTGCCCGCGCGGGACGGCCTGGATGCCCGCGCGGAAGGTCTCGGCCATGTAGGCCGAGGCGACCAGCCCGAGCGCGACGGCGACCGTGCCGTACTGGTCGAACGGGAACTTCATGCCGGGGAAGGCGACCGGCAGGCCGAAGCCGAAGATGAGGAAGACGACCAGGGCGGGCAGGCCGCGGAAGACCTCGATGTAGGCCAGCGCCACGCCGCGGTACACCGCGATCGACGACAACCGCATCAGCGCCACGACCAGGCCGAGCACGAAGCCGACCACGTAGGCCGACAGCGTGTAGATGACCGTGTTCTTGAGCGCGATGGTGATCAGCTCGGGGAAGGCTTCCTTCGCCACGTCCAGGTCGGCGAAGTTCTCGGCCACCGCCTTCCAGTCGGCGGCGAAGACGACCAGGAGCACCAGGACGGCGAAGACGGCGTACTGCACGCCCCGGCTGATCCGCTGCCGCTTGCGCGGGCTGAGGCGGGCCCGGGTGACCGGGCCCACCTCCTGGCCGTGGCTCACTTGCCCGACGGGGTCGACTTGGGCTTGGAGCCCATCCACTGCTCGTACGACTTGGCCCAGGTGCCGTCCTTGATGGCGGCGTCGAGCGCCTCGTTGAGGGTCTTGAGCAGCTCGGGGTTGCCGCCCTTCTTCACCGCGATGCCGTACTGCGCGCCGGTCTCGATCTCGGCGCCGACCTCGTACTTGTCGCCGAGGCCCTGCTTCTTGAGCCACTCGTTGACCACGGGCAGGTCCTGCAGCACCGCGTCGACCTGACCGGCCTGGTAGGCCTGCAGCTGCTTGCCGGAGTCCTCGAACTCGACCGGGGTGAAGCCCTTCTCGGTGGCGTAGTCGAGGCTGGTGGTGCCGCGCTGCACGCCGAGCTTCTTGTCCTTGAGCTGGTCGAGGCTGGTGATGCCGGAGCCCTTGGGCACCATCAGCGCGATGACCTCGTCGAAGTACGGGTTGGTGAAGTCGAGGTTCTGCTTGCGCTCGTCGGTGATGGTCATACCGGCGGCGGCGACGTCGCACTTGCCCGAGTTCAGCGCGGCACCGCTCTTGATGACGTCGAACTGGATGTCGACGATCTCCTGGGTGACGCCGAGCTTCTTGGCGGCGAGGTCGACCATGTCGACGTCGAATCCGACCGTCTTGTCGCCCTGCTTGAACTGGAACGGCGGGTACGGCAGGTTCGTGCAGGTCTTGATCTTGCCTGCCTCGACGAGCTTGACCCCGTTGGCCGCGGTGTTGCCGCCGCTGGAACCGGTGGAGCCGCCGTCGGAGCTGCCGCAGGCCACGACCGCGAGTGCGAACGCGGGCAGCAGGGCGAGCACCTTCAGCTTGGATCGACGCGCCACGGTGTCACTCCTCATTCATCTCAGGTGCGAGGTGGGACGCATACTGCCATCCAGTGTCGGAACTGTGCACTACTCGTCGGTTTGTCACATGTACGCATCCTATTTGTTGCGTAGACGAGACACCGGACGCAATTCTTCCCGCTTCCACTGTTCCGAACCGCAAGATGCACGCCGATCACGCTGTCGAACCCCGGCCGGGGCGGCAGTGTGAGATCACCGGTTGAGTCCTCATCGCAACAGATCGCGAACAGTGGGCGCCAGGGGTGTTCGTCACCGGTTGCCACTACTCTTCCCGTACGTGGACGGTGATCTGCCCTACGAGCGCGTGGTTCCCGCCGACCGGTGGCTCGGCTCCCTCCTGGCTGGCGCGGTCGGCGACGCGTTAGGAGCGCCCGTCGAGTTCCTCTCCATAGACGAGATCCGCGCCCGCTTCGGCGAGGCGGGGGCGACCGGCTACGAAGAGGCCTACGGCGGCCGCGGCCGGATCACCGACGACACGCAGATGACGCTGTTCACGCTCGAGGCGATGATCCGCGGTCACCTCGGTCGACGCCTCATGTTCTTCGAGCAGCAGCCCGCGTCCGTCATCCAGCACGCCTACCAGCGCTGGTACCACACGCAGGGCACCCCCTGGCACCAAGCGGGCGGCTCTTACGCGATGGAGGCCGAGCCCGACGGGTGGCTCATCCGCGAGCGCGGGCTCTACCACCGCCGGGCTCCTGGGGCGACGGTTCTTACCGCCCTCAAGGGCTTCGCGGCAGGGGCTGACCGGGGCACGCTGTCGCACCGCATCAACGACTCGAAGGGCTGTGGCGCGGTCATGCGTGCGGCCCCGTGCGCGCTGTGGTCCGAAGACCCTCTAGACGCGTTCGTCGTCGCGGCCCAGTCCGGGGCTCTTACTCACGGACACCCCAGCGGCTACCTCACCGCAGGTGCGCTCGCCTTCATGGTGCACCGGCTGCTCGACGGCACCGACCTGCCGACCGCGATCGCCGAGGTCCGCGCCGAGCTGGTCACGTGGGAGGAGTCTGCGGAGACCGTGGCCGCCCTCGACGACGCGGTCGACATGGCCGGGCGGGGGCGCCCGAGCCCGGAGACGCTGGCCAAGCTCGGCGGCGGTTGGGTCGGCGAGGAGGCACTGGCCATCGGGGTGTGCGCCGCGCTGGTGTCCGACACGCTCCCCGAGGGGCTGCTGCTGGCGGTCAACCACTCCGGCGACAGCGACTCGACCGGCGCGATCTGCGGCAACCTGCTGGGCGCCGTGCACGGCGTCGACCAACTGCCCGACCAGTGGCTGGCCGGGCTGGAGCTGCGCGACGTGATCGAGGAACTCGGCCGCGACGCGCTGATCGAGTTCAGCCCGACCAACTCGCTGGCGGAGCCCGGCTGGCGGGAGCGCTACCCGGCCTGGTGAGTGGCGGCAATGGACTGACAAGCGGGGCTCCTTCGTGGACACTGGCCGCGCACCAGGACCGAGTGAGCGGGGAGCACGCGTGAGCCAGCCGGCGTTCGGCGGGGACGGATTCCAGACCGAGCAGGAGCTGCGCCGCTGGTCGGCCGATGTCGCGGCCAGAGCGGAGCGCTACCAGGTGATGCAGGCGGAGGTGGCCAGGGTTTCGGTCACCGAGACCTCGCGCGAGGACCTGGTGTCGGTGACCGTCGACGCCACCGGCGCGGTCACCGACCTGGTGATCAACGACCGGGCCGGTGAGCTGCCCGGCGCCGAGCTCTCGGCGTTGGTGCTCACCACCATGCGCACCGCCCAGTCCCGGATCACCGAGCGGGTCGCCGAGGTCATGGAGCGCACCGTCGGGGACGACCCGCAGACGGTCGCGGCGGTGGTCGGGTCCTACCGCGAGAGGTTCCCGGAACCGGAGCCGGACCCGGGGCGTCCAACCGCGAGCACCGTCGACGAGATGCGCCTGGGGCGGGTCGACGACGGTGAGGAGGCCCTCCGACCACCACCGACCCGCACGAACCGCCCAAGCCGTCCTGACGACGACCCGGATGACGACTGGGGCGGGTCCTCCATCCTGCGCTGAGAAGGAGTCCCACGGTGCCCGACGGATACGGCGTACTCATCGATGAACTCGGCGCGCACGCCGGTCGCCTCGACGCCCTCAACGACCGGTTGGACCAGGCGCTCGACGCCGCCAACCAGGTGCACCTCGGCAGCGACGCGTACGGGGTGATCTGCCAGTTCTTCGTGCCGATCGTGCAGGCGGTCAGCCAGCCTGCCGTCGACTCGGTCCGAGAGGCCGCCACCACCATGGACGCCACCGCGAGCGGCGTGCGCGAGACCGCCGGGTCCTACGGCAACACCGAGCGCGCCAACACCCAGCCCTTCTCTGGCGGTGCCCGGTGACCAACCCCTTAGTCGCCGCGCGCGAGGACTCCACCAAGAGCTACACCGGCATCGGGCTCGTCGAGTCCGCCGCCGACATCTACAACGGCGTGCAGAACGGGTCGTGGGTCGAGGGCGGTCTCGGCGCGCTCGGCGGCGGCCTGGAGGTGCTCTCGCTCGCGCTCGACCCGATCGGCACCCTCGGCCAGTACGCGATCTCCTGGGTCATCGAGCACGTCAAGCCCTTGCGCGACGCGCTGAACTGGCTCGCCGGTGACGCCGACCAGATCGCCGCGTACGCCCAGACCTGGAAGAATGTGTCCCAGGCGGTCGGCGCGGTGGCGACGGACTTCGGTACTGAGGTCAAGAACGGCACTTCAGCGTGGACGGGTCCGGCTGCGGACACCTATAGGTCGAACACCGCCGCCCAAGGCGAGCACATCACCGCTGCGGCGAGTGGCGCCGGGACGATCGGCACGGTCGTCGAGGTTGTTGGCGCGCTGGTCGGCGTAGTGCGCGGGATCGTGCGTGACCTGGTCGCCGAGTGCATCTCCACGCTGCTGATCCGCCTGCCGCAGTGGCTGGCGGAGGCCGGTCTGACGCTGGGCCTGGCGACCCCGCACATCGTGGCCTCGGTCGGGGCGCTGATCGCGAAGTGGGTCGGGCGGATCACCGACGTGATCACCAAGCTGGTCCGGTCGGTGGAGAAGCTGCGGCCGATCCTGGCGAAGCTGGGCGAGATCTGGGAGGCGATCAAGTCCGGGCTGCGCGGTCTGCGCACCACCCCGCGCGGTGCCGACACGCCTAACGCGCCCGACATGGTCCGCAACACCCCTGCGCCAGTAGACCCGCCGTCGACCACTGGGCAACCGGACCTGCCTACGCAGGCGACGCCCGACGCGCCGTCGACCTCAACTGCTCCGAGTGGATCGTCCACTCCGACCACCAGCACCAGCAGCGCGCCTCCCACGCCTTCCACTACTACGGCGCCCAGCGGCTCCACGGTCCCCAGCGGCTCCACCGTGCCTAGCGGTTCGACCGTGCCTAGCGGCTCCACGGTGCCCAGCGGTTCTTCGGCCACGCCGACCACCGGTGGTGGCGGGGGCGGCACGCCGCCGGTCAAGCCGACGACGCCGGGATCGTCCGGCCCGCACTGGACCGACACCGTGCGCGGCAAGTTCACCGACGCCGAGTGGGCCGACTTCAAGAAGGCGATGGACAAGCTCGGCGCCGACCCGAAGGCGGGCGACGTGCCCGGGTCGGGACAGCTGACACCGCACGAGCGGGACCTGATGGCGCGCGCGATGAAGGAGGTCGAGGTCACCAACGGCACGCTGATGCAGAAGGTGATCCCGGACGCCGACGTCGCCAACTACCTCAGCGGCAAGTACACCGAGGTGGGCGGCTTCGTCGCCCGCAACCAGGACGCCGGTGTGCTCAACACGCCAGCCGACCTGATCAACGGCAACCGGCTCGACTACGCGGGCACGCCCTACGACGTCTCGCAGCCCACCATCCACACCATCGAGTTCCCCGCGTCGGACGCCTCGCTCTACCGGACGCCGATCGGCGCGCCGTCGATGGACCCGTCGGTGCCCGGCGGTCTCGGCGCCACCGACCCGAGGGTGCTCGCCGCGCGCGACGACATGGTCAACGCGGTGGAGAACGCGGGCGTGAACCCCGACCGGTACAGCCCGTCGATCAACCAGTGGCCCTACACCGGCGCTGGCGTCACCGCGCACCCGACGATGGGGGTGCCGGAGTTCCAGATGAGCAGCCGGATGCCGATCCCCGACGGGGCGACCATCAACCAGTTCGACGCGGCGGGCAACAAGACGGTCGTGGCCGTGTATGACAGTGTGCTCGGGTGGGTGAAGCCCTGATGAGGTACACCGGACCGCGCTCCGGGGAGTTCGCGGTGGTGCGCGGCGTGACGCACCCGTGCACGTTCTCGCCGAACAACGACCGGGTCGTGCTCAAGACCAAGCAGGCGGACAACCCGGACGCGACGCTGTTCTCCTGGCACGACCGCTACGGCGGCTGGGTCGCCGACCTGACCGCCGCCGACTGCGACCGGGTGTACTCGGCCAGGTCCTACGGGAAGTGGCAGGGCCACCGGGTCGCCATCGAGTCCGTTGTGGACGGTGTGGCGGCGGTGACCTACGCCGACTCCAACGGCGGCTGGGCGGTCGAGCACGGCTTCACCGAGGTCGACCGGTACGAGTACCGCAGGGACGTGCCCGCCGCCGAACTCGGTGACGTGCACGAGGAGCAGCGGGACCTCGGGTTCGCCGGGTGGCGGGAGCGGACGTTCGGGTGACCGGGAGCTTGAGCGACCACGAGCGGGCCTTGACCGCGCGGGTCCACGCCGTCATCGCGCTGGCGCCGGACACCCCGCTGGTCAAGGTCCTGCCCCCGTGGGCCGTCGACCGCTACCTGCGCCACGAGGTGTCGGCAGGTGCGGTCGGTTCGCAGCCGCCCTTCGACTACCGCATCGTCGGCGGCACGGTCGGCAGGCTGCAGGACTGCGCGAACCTGCGGACCCCGCGCGACTTCCACCAGGCGTTCCGGCTGGACTACGCGGGCAGCCCGTTCCACCCGGACATGCCGGTGCTGCACACCATGGAGTTCATCGCCGAGCACCCGGACCGCTACGTCGTGCCGTTCGGCGCGCCCACCGGCACCCGCGAGCCCGGCTACGCGATGACCGAGGCTGCCCTGGCCGCGGGCGTCGACCCCAACACCGTCCGCACCGAGTTCGCCCCCTGGCCCTTCACCGGAACCGGCATCACCGGCGGCGGCCCGCTGGCCCTGCCCGAGTGGTGGCGGCAGCCCGGCCTCATCCCCGCAGGCAGCCGCATCACGGCCCACACCGCGAACGGCCCGCACCCCGTCGCCGTCTGGACCGCGTCGACCTGGACCCCCTTCCGCAAGGACTCGCGATGACCTACCAACGCCCCCGCACCGGAATCATCGCCACCCTCGACGGCCGCGAATACCCCGCCACCCTGGCCGAACAGGGCCAGGTCACGCTGCTGTCGACCGCGGACCCGGCCGACCCCCGCTTCACCCACACCCCCTCGGGCTGGCACAGCACGGTCCCCGCGGACACCCTGGACCGCCTGGACGAGGTCTCCACCCGAGCCGATCACCTGGGCCACCCGTGCCTGGTGGTCGGCATCTCCGCCCAGGGCTCCGCCGGCCTCTACTACCTGGGCCCCGACAAGTCCAAGGCCTCCGCCGACGGTTTCGTCCAGATCGACCCGGGCACGTGGGCCAAGAACGCCCCCGTCGCCGAGCTCACCAACTTCCGCGAACACCACGCCGACCTGCTCTTCACCACCTGGCTGACCCACCCTTGATGCGGGAGCGGTGGACGGAGGCCGAGGCGGTCGAGGAGCAGGAGCGGCTGCGGCACCAGGTCGTGGCCGTCGGCCCGACGGGGTTCGAGCCTGCGACAGCGACCGGGCTCGATGTGCACTACACCGAGAAAGCCCTGGTCGCGGCAGTCTGCACGATCGATCTCAAGACCGGTGAGCTCACCGAGTCGGCCACCTGCACCGGACCGGAGACCTTCCCCTACATCCCCGGCCTCTTCGCCTTCCGAGAGCTGCCTCTTCTCCTAAGAGCCCTCGACAAACTGACCACGGCCCCAGAGGTACTCGTCTGCGACGGGCAAGGCCTCGCCCACCCGCGCCGCTTCGGGTTGGCCTGCCACGCGGGGGTTCTTACCGGCATCCCGTCTCTAGGCGTCGGCAAGAACGCTCTAGGCGAGTTCAGCGCGCCTGGGCCGCTTAGAGGCGACTGGTCACCGCTGATCGACGCTGAAGAAACCGTGGGGCGCGCCTTGCGCACGCAGCCCAACGTCAAGCCGGTGTTCGTGTCCATTGGCCATCTGATGGACCTCGACACCGCCACCGACCTCGTGCTCACGCTGACGCCGAGGTACCGCCTGCCGGAGACGACCCGGCAGGCGGACCAACTGTCGCGGCGCTAGGCCTTCGCGTGCGCGTCGAGGATGTGCGCGACGGCCTCGGTGACCCGCTCGGCTTGTTTCACGTGAAGCCATTCGTCCGGGACGTGGGCGTTGCTGTCCGCGCCCAGGGCACCGGTGATCACGAACTGGGCCTCCGGGTACAGGTGCGCGAGCAGGCCCATGAACGGGATCGAGCCGCCCAGGCCCACCGTGCCCCAGGGGTTGCCGAAGATCTCGCCGGACAGGGCGTCGAGGGCGGACCGCAGCCAGGGCGCCAGCGGCGGGGCGTTCCAGCCGTTCGCGGCCTCGGTCCTGGTCAGCTCCACCGTGGCGCCGTAGGGCACGTCCGAGGTCAGCGCGTCGCGCACGGCCTCGAGGGCGGCCAGGGAGTCCGCGGTCGGCGGCAGCCGGAAGCTCAGCGTCAGCGTCGTGAACGGCCGCAGCACGTTGCCCGCGTCGACCGGCTCGGGGAAGCCGCTGGCGCCGATGACCGACAGGGTCGGCCGCCAGCCGTTGTTCAGGACCAGCTCGACCTCGTCGTCGTCCACCGGCCGGGTGTCACCGTGCAGGGGGAACAGGGTGCGGATCGTGCCGGGCGCGGCGGCCACCGAGCGCTGCGCCTCGGCCGCCCGGTCGTCCGGGATGTCGACGTGCATCTCCTTGAGCAGGACCTCGCCGGACTCGGCGTCCTCGATCCGGTCGAGCAGCCTGCGGATCACCCGGAACGAGCTCGGCACGACACCGCTGGCCAGACCGGAGTGCTGACCGGCGTCCAGCACGCGCACGGTCAGGTCCACCGACGCGAGGCCGCGCAGCGAGGTTGTCAGCCACAGACGCTCGTAGTCGTTGCCACCGGAGTCCAGGCACACGACCAGCGACACCCGGCCGAGCTGGTCCGCGAGGTGCTCGAGGTAGGCGGGCAGGTCGGGGCTGCCCGACTCCTCACCGGTCTCCAGCAGCACGACGCACCGGGCGTGGGAGCCACCGGCGGCGCGGACGGCCTCGATCGCCGCCGTGGCCGCGTAACCCGCGTAGCCGTCGTCCGCGGCACCGCGCCCGAAGAGCTTGCCGTCCCGCAGGACCGGCTTCCACGGGCCGAGGCCCTCGCCCCAACCACCCACGGGCGGCTGCTTGTCGAGGTGGCCGTAGAGCAGCACGGTGCCCTTGTCATCGCTGCTGGTGGCGGGCACGTCGAGCAGCAACACAGGGGTGCGGTCCGGCAGTTTCACCACATCGACTCGCGCGCCCTGGATGTCGCGCGCGGTGATCCACGCGCGCAGGTGCTCGATGGCACCGTCGAGGTGCCCGTTGGCGGCCCAGTTCTCGTCGAAGTTCGGGGAGAGGGCGGGTATGGCGACGAAGTCCGACAGGCTGGGCAGGATCTCTGCCTCCCACAACTCCCGGACGGTCTGCTGAGCTGCTGTCTTGTCCACGACCCGATACTGCCACCCATGGGCACCGGCGACCCCACCCGCTCGTCCCTCCTTAGGGGTTCATCAGGCGGGGGAGGGCAGGGTCGGAGTCGGCGCGCGGCCGGCCACAGTTCCCGCACCGCGCCGCGCGCCGCCCCTCGAATGTGACGCAGCTCACCGGCAGGTGGAGCAGTGGCCGCACCCGCGTTCGCCCGGTCCACTTGAGCTGCTCCGAACCCCGGCCACTGGGACCCCCTACCGTCGGTTGTCCGAGCGTTTTCGCAGCTCAACCCCACCCTGTGGACAAGTCGAGGCGCCGCGGGGCTCACTGCTGCACACTCTCCCGTGTCAGGATGTGAGAGCAACGCCGTCAGCGCCGACGGTGGCCAACGCCCCAACCCCATGGCGGTGGAATCGGCGGCGCGCCCGCATGCCGTCGCCACAAGCGACTGCGCGGCACAGACACGAGGAGAACGCGCATGTCGTCCCCAGAACAGTGGACGCACCCGGAACCCCGGGAGGGGCCCGCGGCCACGGCCGCCGCCCCCACAGCAGAGCAGGTGATCGCGGGTTTGCGTGCGACCAGTGAGGGTGGGCCAGAGTTGGTCCAACTGCTGACGCCAGAGGGCGAGCGGATCGAGAACCCCGAGTTCGACCGGTACGTCGCCGACGTCACCGCCGAGGACCTGCGCGCGCTCTACCGCGACATGGTCTTGGTGCGCCGGGCCGACCGCGAGGCCAACGCGCTGCAGCGGCAGGGCCAGCTCGGCATCTGGGTGCCGCTGCTGGGCCAGGAAGCCGCGCAGATCGGCGCGGGCCGCGCGCTGCGCGACACCGACATGGTGTTCCCGAGCTACCGCGAGCACGGCGTCGCCTGGTGCCGGGGCATCAGCCCCAAGGAGATCCTGGGGATCTTCCGCGGCACCGACCACGGCAGCTGGGACTCCAACGCCAAGCGCTTCCACCCCTACACCATCGTGATCGGCAACCAGGTGCTCAACGCCGCCGGTTACGCCATGGGGCAGCGGTTCGAGGGCAAGGTCGGCGACGGCGACAGCGAAGCGACCATGTGTTTCTTCGGCGACGGTGCCACCAGCCAGGGCGACGTGCACGAGGGCTTCGTGTGGGCGGCGGTGTACGACGCACCGCTGGTGTTCTTCTGCCAGAACAACCAGTGGGCGATCTCGGAGCCGACCGAGCGCCAGTCGCGGTTGCCGCTCTACCACCGCGCGCGCGGCTACGGCTTCCCCGGCATCCGGGTCGACGGCAACGACGTGCTCGCCACCCTCGCGGTGTCGCGGTGGGCGCTCGACGAGTGCAGGCACGGCAACGGCCCGGTGCTCATCGAGGCGTTCACCTACCGGATGGACGCGCACACCACGACCGACGACCCCACCCGCTACCGGCACTCCGACGAGTTGGAGGCCTGGAAGCTCAAGGACCCGATCGAGCGGGTCCGGGTGCACCTGGTCCGGCACGAGCACGCCGACCAGGACTTCTTCGACTCGGTCCAGGCCGACGCCGACGAACTGGCCGCCGACCTGCGCGAGTTCTGCTTCAGCATGCCGCACCCGCCGGTGAACCAGATGTTCGACCACGTCTACGCCGAGGCCAGCCCGTTCGTCGACGCCCAGCGCGACGAGTTCCTGGCCTACCAGGCCAACTTCGCCGGAGGTGAGCACTGATGGCCGCGCCCGTGTTGAACAAGAAGCCGGGGGCCGCCACGGCCACCCAGTCGCTGACCCTGGGCAAGGCGCTCAACCAGGGCCTGCGGGCGGCGATGGAGGCCGACCCCAAGGTGATCGTGATGGGTGAGGACGTCGGCAAGCTCGGCGGCGTCTTCCGCATCACCGACGGCCTGCAGAAGGACTTCGGCGAGCACCGCGTGCTGGACACGCCGCTGTCGGAGTCGGGCATCATCGGCGCCGCGGTGGGTCTGGCCGTGCGCGGGTTCCGCCCGGTCTGCGAGATCCAGTTCGACGGGTTCATCTTCCCGGGCTTCGACCAGATCGTGTCCCAGGTGGCGAAGCTGCACGCGCGCACCCTGGGCCGGGTGAAGGTGCCGCTGGTGATCCGGGTGCCCTTCGGCGGTGGCATCGGCGCGGTCGAGCACCACTCCGAGTCCCCCGAGTCGTACTTCGCGCACACCGCGGGTCTCAAGGTCGTGTCCTGCTCCAACGCCGTCGACGCCTACTGGATGATCCAGCAGGCCATCCAGTGCGACGACCCGGTGCTGTTCTTCGAGCCCAAGCGGTACTACCACTCCGGGTTCATGAAGGCCGAGGTCGACACCACCGTCGCGCCCGACCCCCTGTTCGCCTCCCGCGTGGTGCGCGCGGGCAGCACGGCCACCGTGGTCGCCTACGGCCCGTCGGTGAAGGTCGCGCTGGACGCGGCGACCGCGGCCGAGGAGGAGGGCCGCTCGCTGGAGGTCATCGACCTGCGCTCGCTGTCCCCGCTCGACCTGGGGCCGGTGTTCGAGTCCGTCCGCCGCACCGGTCGGCTCGTCGTGGTCAGCGAGGCGCCCTCGGAGGCGTCGCTGACCTCGGAGATCGCCGCGCGGGTGCAGCAGGAGTGCTTCTACTCGCTGGAGGCGCCGGTGCTGCGGGTGACCGGGTTCGACACCCCGTACCCCCCGGCCAAGCTCGAGGAGGAGTTCCTGCCGGACCTCGACCGGGTGCTCGACGCCGTCGACCGATCGCTGGCGTGGTGACCGATGCCTGAGTACAAGAGCTTCCCGCTGCCCGACACCGCCGAGGGCCTCACCGAGGCCGAGATCCTGAGCTGGCACGTGCAGCCGGGGGACACGGTGACGGTCAACCAGATCATCGTCGAGATCGAGACCGCGAAGGCCGCCGTCGAGCTGCCCTGCCCGTGGGCGGGGGTGGTCACCGAGCTGCACGTCCAGCCCGGCCAGACCGTCGAGGTGGGCACGCCGATCCTCACCGTCGACGTCGACCCGGGTGGCGCCGCGGCACCCACGCCCGCTCCGGCCGTCGCGGCGCCTGCCGCCGCCGACGGCGAGGAGGAGATGAAGCCGCTGGTCGGCTACGGCGCGAAGACGGTCACCGCCAAGCGGCGGGCCCGCAAGGGTCCGGCCGTCCCGGCGGAGCCCGCGGCCGCCGCGGCGCAGAGCACGGTCGCCGCCGCCTTCGAGCACCACCAGGGTCCGCTGCCGGACAGCCCCCCGCCCGCACTGCCGACGTTGCCGAAGGTGCCCGACACCCCGGCCGCGCTGGTGGACCTGCCGGGTGGATACGTGCCGCTGGCCAAGCCGCCGGTGCGCAAGCTGGCCAAGGACCTCGGCATCGACCTTCGGTCCCTCGCCGGTTCCGGCGACAGCGGCGTGATCACCCGCGCCGACGTCGAGCGGGCGGCGCAGGCCGCGGTGGCACCGGAGCCCACGCCCTCGACCAACGGGGTCGCGGTCCCGGCGCGCGGTGAGCGGCGGGTGCCGATCAAGGGCGTCCGCAAGGTCACCGCGCAGGCCATGGTCAGCAGCGCCTTCACCGCGCCGCACGTCACGGAGTTCCTGACCGTGGACGTCACGCCGATGATGGAGCTGCGGGCCAGGCTCAAGGACCACCCGGAGTTCCGCGGCGTCAAGGTCACCCCGCTGGTGTTCTGCGCCAAGGCCCTGGTGACCGCGATCAAGCGGACCCCGGAGGTCAACAGCGCCTGGGACGAGGCGGCGCAGGAGATCGTCTTCAAGGACTACGTGCACCTGGGCATCGCGGCAGCGACACCGCGCGGCCTGATCGTGCCCAAGATCCGCGACGCGGACACCCTGTCGCTGCGCGAGCTCGCGGTGGCCCTGGAGGCGCTGACCAGCACCGCCCGCGAGGGCAAGACCGCACCGGCGGACATGGTCAACGGCACCATCACGATCACCAACGTCGGCGTCTTCGGCGTCGACACCGGCACCCCGATCATCAACCCCGGCGAGTCGGCGATCCTGGCCTTCGGCGCCATCCGGGACACGCCGTGGGTGGTCGACGGGGAGATCAAGATCCGCAAGGTGTGCCAGCTGGCGTTGAGCTTCGACCACCGGTTGATCGACGGTCAGCAGGGTTCGGAGTTCCTGGCGGCGATCGGTGCACTGCTGGCCGACCCGGCGCTGGCGATCACGTACTGAACGAGGTCGTGACGGCCGTGGGGAGCTGGCTCCCCACGGCCGTTTCGCGTCTTCGGGAAGTTTCTCCTGCCGCGATGTCGAGAACCCGTGGCCCGCTCCGTCCCCGCGGTGACTGTGACCAGAATGGGTCGCACCAGCGTCGAGGAGAACCACGATGGCCAAGTACCTACTGCTCAAGCACTACCGCGGCGCACCGGCTCCGGCCAACGACGTGCCCATGGACCAGTGGACGCAGGAGGAGATCACCGCGCACGTGCAGTACATGCGCGATTTCGCCGAGCGCCTCGAGGCGACCGGTGAGTACGTCGACGGGCAGGCGCTGGCCCCCGAGGGCACGTTCGTCCGCTACGACGGCGAGGGCCGCCCTCCGGTCACCGACGGTCCGTTCGCCGAGACCAAGGACCTCATCGCGGGCTGGATGGTGATCGACGTCGACAGCTACGAGCGGGCCGTCGAGCTGGCGGGCGAGCTGTCGGCCGCGCCGGGTGCCGGTGGCAGGCCGATCCACGAGTGGCTTGAGCTGCGCCCGTTCCTGGCCGAGCCGCCCACCGTCACGGAATGAACGAGGCGCTGCTGCGCAGCCTGACGCCGAGCGTCATCGGGGTCCTCGTCCGCCGCGGAGCTGACTTCGCGGCGGCCGAGGACGCCGTGCAAGACGCCTTGGTGCAGGCTGTCCGCCTCTGGCCGAGCGACCCACCCCGCGACGCCAAGGGCTGGCTCATCACGGTCGCCTGGAACCGGTTCCTCGACGCCACCCGCGCCGACAACGCCCGACGTCGACGCGAGGACCAGGTCGAGCCCGCTCCCGAACCCGCCCCGGCGGTGGACGACACCCTGCAGCTCTACTTCCTCTGCGCCCATCCGTCCCTGACCCCGTCCTCCGCGGTGGCCCTCACGCTGCGCGCGGTCGGCGGCCTGACCACGCGGCAGATCGCCCAGGCCTACCTGGTCCCCGAAGCGACCATGGCCCAACGCATCAGCCGCGCCAAGCGCACGGTCTCCGCCGTCCGCTTGGACCAGCCCGGTGACGTGGCCACGGTTCTGCGCGTGCTCTACCTGGTCTTCAACGAGGGCTACTCCGGTGACGTCGACCTCGCGGCCGAGGCCATCCGCCTGGTCCGGCAACTGGCGGACGCGATCGACCACCCCGAGGTGGCCGGGCTGCTTGCGCTGATGCTGCTGCACCACGCCCGCCGCGCGGGCCGGACCGCCGCGGACGGGAGCCTGGTGCCGCTGGCCGCACAAGATCGCGGTCGGTGGGACACGGGCTTGATCGCCGAGGGCGTCGAGGTCCTGCAGGCGGCCCTGGCCAGGGACCGGCTGGGCGAGTTCCAGGCACAGGCGGCCATCGCGGCCCTGCACGCGGACGCGCTCACCGCCGACGAGACGGACTGGGTGCAGATCGTCGAGTGGTACGACGAGCTGCTGCGGTTGACCGACAGCCCGGTGGTGCGGCTCAACCGCGCGGTCGCGGTGGGTGAGGCCGACGGGGCACGCGCGGGACTCGCCGCGGTGGCCGGGCTGGAGTCGGTCCCGAGGTATGAGGCGGTGGCGGCCTACTTGCACGAGCGGGACGGGGACGCAGCCTTGGCGGCGCGGTTGTACGCGGAGGCCGCGCGGAATGCGTCGAGCTTGGCCGAACGGGAGTACCTGGTGCGGCAGGCAGCGCGGCTCAACGCAGGCTGAGTTATTCCTCGGTCGGGGTCCAGACGGCGCCGTCGACGAGGTTGCCCAGTCCCATCCAGACCAGGTTCATCAGCCAGGAGGCGACGACCTTCTCGGGGACGCCCGGGTGGTCGAGCCACCAGTCGGCCAGGGATTCGCCCGCGCCGACGAGGGCCGCGGCCAGTGCCTCGGTCGACTTGGTCGCGGACTCGTCGAGGCCGCGGCTGGTGGCCGAGCGCACGAGCAGGGCGTCGACCAGGGTGATCGCCCTGGACCGCATGGCCAGCAGCTCCTCGCTGAACGGCCCGCCCTGCGAGGTGGCCTGCCGGTGCAGCACCCGCCAGCTCTCGCGCTGGTCGCCGACGAAGCGGAAGAAGGCGCGCAGGCCGTGCCAGAGCTGCATGTCCGGGGGGAGCTCGGCGCGGACGCCGCCCGCGATGGCCTCCATCAGCAGCGAGGCCTCGCGCCGGATGCAGGCGGCGAACAGGTCTTCCTTGTGCCCGAGGTAGGCGTAGATCATCGGCTTGGAGACCCCGGCGACGTCGGAGATCTCGTCCATCGACGCGTTGTGGTAGCCGTGCTGGGAGAACACCCGGACGGCGGCGTCGAGGATCTGCCGCTCCCGGACCTCCCTGGGCAGCCGCTTCACGCGCGCCGGTCGACGCTGCTCGTCGACGCTCACGCCGTACCTCCCGCTCCGTCTTGCCCGGCAACCTACCCACCCGTAGCCTACCGTCCAGTAGGTACAGGAGGTGCCCATGCCCGACCTCGGTGCGCTCACGCCGACCGCACTCGTCGAACTCCTCGAACGGCTGACCCCCGAGGACGTCGCCGCGCTGGACATCGACGTCGATGCTATCGGTCGAGCGGTCGACCCGCGCCGACTTGGCCGCGACGACCTCACCGCCCTGCTGCGCACCCTCGGCCGGTTCCCCGAGTTCGCCCTGCCCCGGCCGTGAGCAAGCGACGGCGGTGGCACCGTCTGCCGCCCGCGACCGTGGTCGACCTCGACGGCCTCGCCGATGCCGTCGATCCCGGCAAGCTCACCGCCGGGCAGTTCGTGCAGCTCATGGAGGTCCTGCACATGCTGGGCGATGCCGGGACGGGCGTGGAGCTGTCGGGGATGCGCACCGAGACGTTCCTGCGCTTCCTAGGCCGGGCTTCTCGGGACCAGCTAGATGAGCTGACCGCGCATCTTGAGCTAAGACCCGTCGTGTTCGACGAGCTGTTTCGCCGGATGGCCGACCACCTGTCGTTGGAACGGGCAGGCGGGATCCGCGCTGTCATCCACTGGCGCTTCACCGGCCGCGACGGCGAAGACCGGTTCGAAACGGTGATCTCTGGCGGCCGCTGCACCACCGGGCCCGAACCGACCGCTGACCCCCGCGTCACCATCACCATCGACCCGGTCGACTTCCTCCGCGCCCTCACCGGCGCGGCCACCCTCCCGATGCTGTTCCTCTCCGGCCGGGTCAAGGTCAAAGGCGACATCGCCTTCGCTTCCGGTCTGATCAGCTACTTCGACTTACCTGACCTATAGGAGCGCCGTGATGGTTCCGGTGAGGTGGGGTTTGTCGTTGCGGGGGTTTCGTAGTTGGAAGTGGGTGCCATCGGTGTGGAGGGTGGGGGTGGCGGGGAGGAGTAGGGGGAGTTGGAAGCGGACGTCCACTTCGTAGGTTGGGGGGAGTTTGCCTTCGAGGGCGGCCAAACAGCGCGCTTTGGTCCACATGCCGTGGGCGATGGCTCGGGGGAAGCCGAAGGGGCGGGCGGTGAGCGGGTGTAGGTGGATGGGGTTCCGGTCGCCGGAGACTTGGGCGTAGCGGCGGCCGGTGTCGGCGGGGACCTGCCAGTGGGCAGTGGGGGGCAGGGGAGTGTCGTCGCGGGGGTGGGGGGTGCCGGAGCCTGGGCCGCGGCGGAGGTAGGTGCTGGTGGAGTTCCAGACCAGGGTGCCGCCGGTGTGGGCTTGGGCGATCATGTCGAACTGCGTGCCCTTGGGGTGTGGGCGGCGGTTCTCGACGTGCACGCTCAGGTCCAGGGTGTCCGTGACGAGCAACGGGCGGTGCTGGGTGATCCGGTTGGCGACGTGGACCGTGCCGATAAGCGGGTACGGGAAGTCGGCGTCGGTCATCAGCTTCACCTGCAGTGGGAACGCCAGCACGTGCGGGTAGGTCACGGGCAGCTCATCGGCTAACCGGAAACCGCATACCCGATTGTACTCAGCCAAGTGCTGCGCATCGACGCCTACGCGCAAACGTTCGTAAGAGCGGGTAGGAAGCTCGCCGCCCTTCTTAGTGAGCCCTGCCAACGCCTTCAAGTACAGCGAAGCCAACCGTGGCTCTTCCGCTAAGACCGGCATTCACGCCCCCAGGAGGCTCTGGCCGCACACCCGGACCACGTTGCCGTTGACCGCGCCCGACGCCGGGTTGGCATACCAGGCAATGGTTTCCGCGACGTCCACCGGCAGCCCTCCCTGCGACAGGCTGTTCATCCGCCTGCCCGCCTCGCGGATGAACAACGGCACGGCGGCGGTCATCTTCGTTTCGATGAAGCCGGGCGCGACGGCGTTGATGGTGATCCCACGAGAAGCCAGCACGGGCGCGTAGGCGTTCACCATCCCGATCACGCCTGCCTTGCTGGTGGCGTAGTTCGTCTGCCCGGTGTTACCCGCGATACCGGCGATAGAAGACACCCCGATGATTCGCCCGCCTTCACGCAAGACCCCGTCCGCGAGCAAGGCGTCGTTCACGCGCAACTGGCTGGACAAGTTCACTGCGAGCACGGCATCCCACGCGCCGTCCTTCATGTTGGCCAGCTTCTTGTCGCGGGTGATGCCAGCGTTGTGCACAACAATGTCGACACCACCGTGTCGGTTGCGTAGGTGGTCGACCAGCCGGGCCGGGGCATCCGCTGCCGTTATGTCGAGTTGCAACGTCGAGCCGCCAACGCGGTTCGCGACCGCGGCGAGTTCGTCCCCCTGGGCGGGGATGTCGAGGGCGACCACGTGCGCACCATCGCGACCCAGCACCTCGGCAATGGCAGCGCCGATGCCGCGGGACGCCCCAGTCACCAGGGCGACCTTGCCCGCCAATGGCGCCGCCCAGTCCTCTGGTTCAACCGCGTTTCCGCCGTGGGCACCAACCCGGATCACCTGCGCGTCAACGTAAGCGGACTTGCCAGACAGCAGGAAGCGCAAGGTAGACGCGATGTGCTCCTCAGCACCTGGCTCTACATAGACGAGCTGAGCCGTTGCCCCCCGCACGAGCTCTTTGCCCACCGACCGCACAAACCCCTCTAGAGCGCGCTGGGCGATGAGCTCGTCGGCACTGGCGGTCCGCTCCGGAGGCGTGCCCAGGACGACCACCCGCCCGCAGGTGCCTACCGCGCGCAGCACCGGGTGGAAGAAGTCGTACAGCTCGCGTAGTTGCGAGACGGAGTCGATACCCGTCGCGTCGAACACCAGCGCGCTATAGGTCTTGGGGCCAGCGGTTGTCAGCACCTCGATCCCGGCGGCCTTGCACACCGCACCGATCGGCTCGACCAGCCGCCCACCGGGCGCGGACCCGAGCAGCACCGGGCCGTCGAGCGCCGGGTCGCCCGCCCGGTGGCGGCGCAGCGGCGTCGGGTTCGGCAGGCCGAGCCGCTTGACCAGCACCCGACCGGGGCCGGAGTTGCTGAAGCGCTGGTAGCGGTCGGTCATCTGGCGCACCTCCACAATCTACTCCCGAGTAGGTTACGATGGTAGCGCAGCTGAGACCCCGCGTTCAGGAGGATGCGAATGGCCCCGAGTCGCGTGCGCCCAGTGGCGGTCCTTGGCGGGAACCGCATCCCCTTCGCCCGGTCGAACGGTCCTTACGCGCAGGCGTCCAACCAGGACATGTTCACCGCGGCGCTCGACGGGCTGGTCGCCAGGTTCGGGCTGCGCGGCCAGCGGCTCGGCGAAGTCGCGGCGGGCGCGGTCCTCAAGCACAGCCGCGATTTCAACCTCACCCGCGAGTGCGTGCTCGGCAGCAGCCTGTCCGCCGACACCCCGGCCTACGACGTCCAGCAGGCCTGCGGCACCGGCCTGCAGGCGATCATCCAGGTGGCGAACAAGATCGCGCTCGGGCAGATCGACTCGGCCGTCGCAGGCGGCGTCGACACCACCAGCGACGCGCCGTTGCAGGTCAACGAGGACCTCCGGCGGATCCTGATCTCGCTCAACAACGCCAAGACCGTCGGCCAGCGGCTGCGGCTGATCGCCAAGATCCGACCGGGCCACATCGTGCCGGACATCCCGCGCAACGCCGAGCCGCGCACCGGGTTGTCGATGGGCGAGCACGCCGCGCTGACCGCCAAGCGGTGGGGGATCAGCCGGGAGGCGCAGGACGAACTCGCCGCGGCCAGCCACCAGAAGTTGGCCGCCGCCTACGACCGCGGCTTCTTCGACGACCTGCTCACCCCGTTCCAGCGCCTGAACCGCGACCAGAACCTGCGCCCCGACTCGACGGCCGACAAGCTCGCCAAGCTGAAGCCCGTCTTCGGCGGCGAGGGTGCCACGATGACCGCGGGCAACTCCACCCCGCTCTCCGACGGCGCCTCGGCGGTGCTGCTGGCCAGCGAGCAGTGGGCCAAGGAGCACCGCATCCCGGTGCTGGCCCACCTGACCTTCACCGAGACCGCCGCCGTCGACTACGTCCACGGAGACGAGGGCCTGCTCATGGCCCCCGCCTACGCCGTGCCGCGGCTGCTGGCCCGCGCCGGGCTCGCCCTGGGAGACTTCGACTTCTACGAGATCCACGAGGCCTTCGCGTCCCAGGTCCTGGCGACGCTGGCCGCGTGGGAGGACGTCGAGTTCGCCAAGGACCGCCTCGGTCTGGCCGAACCGCTCGGCTCGATCGACCGGTCGAAGCTCAACGTCAACGGCTCCTCCCTGGCGGCAGGGCACCCCTTCGCCGCGACCGGCGGCCGGATCGTGGCGACCCTGGCCAAGCTGCTCGACGAGCGGGGGTCCGGCCGCGGCCTGATCTCGATCTGCGCGGCGGGCGGCCAGGGCGTCACCGCGATCCTGGAGAAGTAGCCTCCTCTACGCCTTTCTACTTCCAGCTCTAGAGAGACGTAGACCGACGAATCGCCGGGGCAAATATCGGGCTGGCCCTAGACGCGCCGATACGGTCGCGGGATGGACCCGGTGCGCAACCCCTTCGCCCCCGGCGCCGGGCAGCGCCCCCCGGAGTTGGCGGGCCGGGAGCGGGAGCTGCAGGCGTTCGAGGTCGTGCTCGAACGGGTCGCCAGGGGCAGGCCGGAGCGCAGTCTCGTGCTCACCGGGCTGCGCGGTGTCGGCAAGACGGTCCTGCTCGGCGAGCTGCGCTCGATGGCGGTCCGCCGGGGCTGGGGCGCGGGCAAGATCGAAGCCCGGCCGGACGCCGACCTGCGGCGCCCGCTCTCGGCCGCGCTGCACCGGGCGATCCGCGACCTGGCCGTGCGGCACCGGGCGCCGGAGCGGGTCGAGCAGGTGCTCGGCGTGCTCAAGGCGTTCGCGCTGAAGGCGAGCCCGGACGGCGCCAAGCTGCGCGAGCGCTGGCAGCCGGGCATCGATGTGCCCGCCGCCCAGGGCAGGGCTGACTCCGGCGACATCGAGATCGACCTGGTCGAGCTGTTCACCGAGGTCGCGGAGCTGGCCCAGGACGTCGGCACCGGTGTCGCGGTGCTGATCGACGAGATGCAGGACATCGGCGCCGACGACATCTCCGCCCTGTGCGCCGCCTGCCACGAGCTGTCCCAGTCCGGCGCGCCGCTGGTCGTGGTCGGCGCCGGGCTGCCGCACCTGCCCGCGGTGCTCTCGGCGAGCAAGTCCTATTCCGAGCGGCTGTTCCGCTACGTGCGCATCGACCGGCTCGACCGCGAGGACGCCGACCAGGCCGTGCTGGTGCCGGTCGACCGGGAGCGGGCCGAGATCACCCCGGACGCCCTGGCCGCGCTGTTCGAGCGCTCCGGCGGGTACCCGTACTTCATCCAGGCCTTCGGCAAGGCCGCGTGGGACGCAGCGCCAGCCGACCCGATCACCGCCGAGGACGTGCTGGTCGCCGCGCCGGAGGCCGAGGCGGAGTTGGCGGTGGGGTTCTTCGGCTCCCGCTACGAGCGCGCGACGCCCGCCGAGCGGGAGTACCTGCGGGCGATGGCCGAGCTGACCGACGGCAAGGACGAGAGCTCCGGGACCTCCGACATCGCGGTGTTCCTCGGCCGCAAGCCCTCGTCCCTCTCGCCCGCGCGCGACAGCCTGATCAAGAAGGGCCTGGTCTACTCCGCCGAGCGCGGCCGGATCGCCTTCACCGTGCCGCACTTCGGCCGCTACCTGCTGGGGATGGAGGAGTGACGCCGGTTCTGGCGCACTCTTCTCCTATCTAGCCGATTCCCTAGAAAGACCACTACACCGCGATCGGTGATCGCGGTGCGCCCGCGCGCGTTAGCACAGTGTTCGCCAGGTCACAAGAAACCGGACACTATCCGGTGAGCTTCAGGTCACCGCCGATGATTCGTCGGTGTGTGCCCCAGTTCACCGGACAGACGCGTGCAATCTCGGCCCCTAGCGTGCATACTTAGGTCATGCCACTCAGCCAGAGCGGCTACCGAGGTCCTTAGAGGGGATGCAAGAGCAATGAACGTGACCGCGAAGATCCGTGCCCGCCGCGCCGAGGCCCGGACGCGCAAGGCCGTGAACCGCGCGATCGACCAGGCCGCCACGCCGGCGATGCGCCACGAGCTGATCGCCCTGGCGCAGACCCAGAACGTCTGGCGCTGACCCACGAGCTGGGGCTGGAGATGTGATGCAGGGCACATCTCCAGCCCGTTGTAACACCACCGGGGCTCTTCACGATGTTCCGGTTGACCCCGTAGCGCTGGCGGACCCCCGACCTGGCAGCGCTACGGGGTTTCCTTATTTCCCAGGGCTTTCGCCCATTCCCGCCAGGCGGACCCCACCGCCGCCGCCACCGGTCCACCCCGCGCTCGGCCGCCGGGTGAAGTGGCCCGGTTCGACGGGCAGCGAACGGCACCCGATCCGCGCCAGGGCATCGCCCGCGCCGCCGAGCGCACCGGCCCGCGGTCGATCATTGGTCGCCCTAGAGCGACCAACGGAGAGTGACCGTATTTCGCCAATCACCATGGGATTGCTCTGTGCGGATGAACCGGACACCGGCACCGAGCGTCGTCGCACTGCTCCGCCTGGATTGCCTGGTCCGTGCCGGATTGGGCCAAGTGCGCCACCACTACTCCACCCGTTCAGTTCTACAGCCGACGGATGGCGGTTGTCGTAGGCCATCCGCAGTAGCAGTGGGTCATGACATCACCCGATAGGTGAGGCGGATCACAAGGATGCCGCTCACCGACGAACACGCTCCGCTTACCGTCTACTACCCAGTAGTTACCTGCCCGGCACCGTTCGACCGGGAAACTGATCGGTAATCGCAGTACCACGAAGGAGCCTGACACCTTGGCCGTGACAGGAACGGAGTCCGTGGGCACGGACGTCCGCCGCACCCTGCACCTCACCTTCGAAGACCCGGCACTGCAGGTGCCGCCCATGCCACACCACTACGTGGACCGGGCCACCAGTGCCGACGCCGCCGAACCGCACGCGCGCCGCACCCGCCTGCACGACAGAGCGCTGGTGCTCGCCGAACGGTTGCTCGGCGGCTGGGCGCCGACGCTGCACCGGGCGATGTTGCTGGTCGCCTGCGTCGTCGTGGCGCTCGGCGTGCTCGCCGTCGTCGCCGGGGTCGTGCCAGCACTGCTGAGCGCGGCGCTGCTGGTGCTGATGACCGTCCTGCGCCAGCGCTGATCGATGCCGGAAGGGGCGGGTCCGCGCCGGGACCCGCCCCTTCCCCACCTCAGGGCAGCCGCTCGGGTCAGTGCGCGCCGACCGGCCGCAGCTTCGCCGAGTCCTCGTCGACGTGGTAGTCGGCGGGCTCGGTCTGGTCGATGCCGTTGAACACCTTGAGCTTGCGGGCCAGCAGGGTGATCAGCACCGCCACCACCAGGTTTGCCACCAGCGCAACGAACCCGACGTAGATCTGCACCGTCGTGCCACCGAACGGGTGCCAGCCGAACAGGTTCAGCTCACCGAGCTTGAGCGCGGACGCGCCGAAGTGCTTTCGCTTGCCGTCGGCGCTGGGGATGGTGAAGAGCATGATCATTCCCCAGCCCATCCCGGCGATCCACCCGCCGACCAGGCCCCAGATGTGGAACCAGCGGGTGTAGAGCGCGATCGCCACCGCTGGCAGCGTCTGCAGGATCATCACGCCGCCGATGAGCTGCAGGTCGATGGAGAACTGCGGATCGATGAACAGCACGAAGGCCACCGCGCCGAACTTGACCACCAGCGAGGCGAACTTGGCCTGCTTGGCCTCGTCCTTCGGGGTGGCGTCGCGGCGGATGTACTCCTTGTAGATGTTGCGGGTCCACAGGTTCGCCGCCGCGATGGACATGATCGCCGCGGGCACCAGGGCGCCGATGCCGATCGCGGCGAAGGCGACGCCCGCGAACCAGGACGGGAACTGCCCGGCGAACAGGTTCGGGATGATCGTGTTCGTGTCCGGGTTGCCGGTCGCCTGGTTCACCAGCGGCTTGGTCCCCGCGGCGATGGCCACGAAACCCAGCAGTGCCAACAGGCCCAGCAGCAACGAGTACGCGGGCAGCGCGGACATGTTGCGCTTGATCACGTTGCGGCCGCGCGAGGCGAGCACGCCGGTGAGCGAGTGCGGGTAGAGGAACAGCGCCAGCGCCGAACCGAGGGCCAGCGTCGCGTACTGCAACTGGTTGTTGGCGTTGAGCAGCAGCCCGTCGCCTGGGGCAGGCGTCGCCTTGAACTTCTCGTCGGCCGCCTGGAAGATCTCGCCCCACCCGCCGAGCTTGATCGGCAGGTACACCACGGCGACGACGATCACGACGTAGACCAGGATGTCCTTGACGAAGGCGATCAGCGCGGGCGCCCGCAGGCCGGACTGGTAGGTGTAGACCGCCAGGATGACGAACGCGATCAGCAGCGGCAGGTGCCCGACGATGCCGGACCCGTTGAGCCCCAACGTGCGCAGCACCGCCTCCAGCCCGACCAGCTGCAGCGCGATGTAGGGCATGGTCGCCACGATGCCGGTGATCGCCACCAGCAGCGCGAGCACCGAGGAGCCGTAGCGGCCGCGGACGAAGTCGGCGGGTGTCACGTACCCGCGGGCGCGCGACACCGACCAGATCCGCAGCAACGGCATGAACGCCAGCGGGTAGAGGATCACGGTGTAGGGCAGGGCGAAGAAGCCTGCCGCCCCGGCGCTGAACATCAGCGCCGGCACCGCGACGAAGGTGTAGGCCGTGTAGACGTCACCGCCGATGAGGAACCAGGTGATCCACGACCCGAACTTGCGCCCGCCGAGGCCCCACTCGTCGAGGTGGTCGAGGGTGGTGCCCGCCTTCCACTTGGCCGCGACGAAGCCGAGCACGGTCACCAGGCCGAACAGGACGACGAAGACGATCAGCTCGGTCCACTTCATCGGCCCGCTCCCTCGTCCAGGGTGTCCACGTCGCGGTCGGTGCCGCGCGCCGGGACCGTCGGCTTGTCCTTGGTCTTGGCGAACACGATCGCGGTCGCCAGCACGCCGAGCGCGACGCCCGCGAGCTGGAACCAGTAGAAGAACGGCAGGCCCAGCAGCGCGGGCCCGGTCCGGTTGAAGATCGGGGTGATCAGCAGGGCGAGTGGGATCAGCAGCAGCAGGTTCCAGTTGCTCCAGCGGATGCCGGAGCGGCCGGGTTGTGTCATCGGGGCCTCGCTCTCCGTGACGGGGTGATGCCGCGACACCCTATGGCCAGACACCGGGTCCCGTCACCAGGTAACTCGGTGTGGGTCCATTTGGCCCTTTGTTGGCGACCGATCGCCGTTGTCCACCGCCGCTCTCCACAGGCTGTGCACAACCCTGTCCACAGCTTGTGGACAACTCTGCGGCGGCTGTGACATGTGGGACTGGTGGGTAGGACCAGGGGATGGCTCAGTTGTCCCCAGGGTGTTCCCAGGTCAGTCCACAGCCGAGGCGACCCGGGCGGCGAGCTCGTCGCCGACGATCAGCAGGCACGGCAGGCACCGGGTGCCTTCATGCGAGCGGGTGACCCTGGCGTAGGGGACGGTGTGCTGGCAGGCCGCCTCGATGAAGCTCGCGGGCCGCTCACCAGCGGGGAAGGCGTGCACGCGGTCGTCGTACCCGGAGCGCTGCCAGCGCCACCCGCGCACGGCGTGCTGTTCGACCACTGGCCCTCCCCTCCTCGGTGTGCGCACACCATCCCAGAACGGACACCGGCGTGCTGTGACCCACCGAACACGCACACGAAAAATCGGCCCCCACCACGCACGTGGTGAGGGCCGATTTCTGTGTATTGAGGACTAGCCCAAGCGCTGCTTGAGGGACTCGAGCTCGTCCCGAAGCGGGGTGGGCAGCTTGTCGCCGATCTTGTCGAACCACTCCTCGATCAGCGGCAGCTCCGCGCGCCACTCCTCGGCCGAGACCTCGAGCGCGGCCTCGATGTCGGCGCGGTCGCCGTCGACACCGTCCAGGTCGAGCTCGTCGGCGGTGGGCACCCAGCCGATCGGGGTCTCCCGCGCGGCGGCCTTGCCCTCGATCCGCTCGATGGCCCACTTCAGGATCCGGCTGTTCTCGCCGAACCCGGGCCACAGGAAGCGCTTGTCGTCGCCGCGGCGGAACCAGTTGACGTAGAAGATCTTCGGCAGCTTGGTCGCGTCGGCGCGCTTGCCGGTCTCGATCCAGTGGTTGAAGTAGTCACCGGCGTTGTAGCCGATGAACGGCAGCATCGCCATCGGGTCGCGGCGCACGACGCCGACCGCGCCGACCGCGGCGGCGGTGGTCTCGCTGGAGAGCGTGGCGCCCATGAAGGTGCCGTGCTGCCAGTCGCGGGACTCGGTCACCAGCGGGATGGTCGTGGCCCGGCGGCCGCCGAAGAAGATCGCCGAGATCGGCACGCCCTGCGGGTCGTCCCACTCGGCGGCCTTGGTGTCGCACTGGTCGATCGGGGTGCAGTAGCGCGAGTTCGGGTGCGCCGCCTTCTCCTCCGACCCCGGGGTCCAGTCGGCCTTCTTCCACGACGTGAGGTGCTCCGGCGCCTCGCCGATGCCCTCCCACCAGATGTCACCGTCGTCGGTCAGGGCGACGTTGGTGAACAGGGAGTTGCCCTTGGCGATGGTGCGCATCGCGTTCGGGTTGGTGTGGTAGTCGGTACCCGGTGCCACGCCGAAGAAACCGTTCTCCGGGTTGACCGCGTAGAGGCGGCCGTCGGCGCCGAAGCGCATCCAGGCGATGTCGTCGCCGATGGTCTCGACCTTCCACCCCGGGATGGTCGGCTCCAGCATGGCGAGGTTGGTCTTGCCGCAGGCGCTGGGGAAGGCCGCGGCGACGAAGTAGACCTTGTCCTCCGGCGAGGTCAGCTTCAGGATCAGCATGTGCTCGGCGAGCCAGCCCTCGTCGCGGCCGATGACCGAGGCGATGCGCAGCGAGTAGCACTTCTTGCCCAGCAGCGCGTTGCCGCCGTACCCGGAGCCGTAGCTCCAGATCAGCCGCTCCTCCGGGAAGTGCACGATGTACTTGGTGTCGTTGCACGGCCACGCGACGTCGGCCTGGCCCGGCTCGAGCGGGGCGCCGATGGAGTGCAGCGCGGGCACGAAGTCGCGCTCGGTGCCGTCGGCGTCGATGAAGCGGTCGAGCGCCTTGGTGCCCATCCGGGTCATGATCTTCATCGAGACCACGACGTACTCGGAATCGGTGATCTCCACGCCCAGCATCGGGTTCTCCGCGTTGAGCGGTCCCATGCAGAACGGGATCACGTACATGGTGCGACCGCGCATCGACCCGCGGTAGAGCTCGGTCATGACCGACTTCATCTCGGCCGGGTCCATCCAGTTGTTGGTGGGACCGGCGTCGGCTTCGTCGACCGAGCAGATGTAGGTGCGCTCCTCGACCCGAGCGACGTCGTTGGGGTCGGAGGCCGCGTAGAACGAGTTCGGCTTCTTGTCCAGGCGGGTGAACGTGCCCGCGTCGACCAGCTTGTCGGTGAGCCGGGTCCACTCGTCCTCGGACCCGTCGACCCACACCACCTGCTCGGGGGCGGTCAGCTCGGCGACCTCGCGCACCCACGCCAGGAGTCGTTTGTGCGTCGTCGGTGCCTGGTCAACGCCAGGGATTGTCACTGCCGTCATCTCGCCTCGTCTCCTGACTGAACGCCGAAATGCCGATCAGGACACCACCGACCTGACCGGGGACGGCGGCGTCCTAACCGAATGGCTGAGCCCCCGCCCATGTCGAGCGGGTGCGTGCCGTGAAGGAATGCATATGAGGCTAGCGGGGTGACGGCGAGGTAACCGATACCTTGCCTGTCGGTTCTCTCACAAGAACGATAAGGGAATCGATTCAGTACCCACTTGCGAGGCCGCAAATCGACCAATCGGACGTTCGGATACCGGACAGTCGTGACTCACAGTGAGATCACCCCCGACTGACCTGGGCAAACGGGGCTGAACAAGCGAGATCCCGGCACGGAGAGCCGTGCCGGGATCTCACTGAGCGTGGTTCAGATTACAGGGTGGGCAGCGTCTCGCCGCACCCCGGTAACGCGCGGGCTCAGCCCTGCCAGGCGGCGTCCGAGCCGGAGGCGGTGGGCGCGGCACCGGCCGAGTCGGACTCGTAGGAACCGTCGGCGTTGATGTGCCCGGTCTCCACGGTGGTCCACTCCTCGTCACCGGTGTGCTGCGCGACGGTCACGTCACCGTCGGCCTCGATGACGACGGCCTCGTCGGCCGAGCCGTCACCGTCGTTGTCGGTGAACGCGTAGGTGTTGCCCTGCTCGTCGGTGACCACGGCGGTGTCGTTGGTGCCGTCGCCGTCCGCGTCGTACTGGGCCGCGCCCGCGGTCACCTCGCCGGACTGGGTGTCGACGGTGATCTCGCCGCCGGAGCCGGAGTTGACCGGGGTGGCGGCGTCGTCGCCGGAGTCGTGCGAGGGGGACTTCGAGCCGTGGTCGTCGGCGCCGTCGCCGCCGGGGGCGTTGACCGAGTCGGCGTCGGACTCGGTCCACTCGCCGGAGGTCTCGTTGTACTCGGCCGCGGCGAGCACGTTGCCCTGCTCGTCGAGCTGCACCGCGGTGTCGGCGGTGCCGTCGCCGTCGGTGTCGGCGAAGGCGATGTAGCCGTCTTCGGTCTGGACCACGGCGGTGTCGTTGTCGCCGTCCTGGTCGTAGTCGAAGTTCTCCTGGACCTCGTACTCCTCGCCACCGACCTCGACGGTCAACTCGTCGTGGCCCGCGTCTGCGGCGGTGTCGGTCGCGGTGTCATCGGCGCCGGTCTCGTCAACGTACACGGGTAGCCCCCTCTGGCTGATCCCTTGGCGGGATGGTCAATGGCTTGTTGTTGGCGGTATGACTGACGCTTCGCCCCGCTGGTTCCCGGCGTTACGACGTTAGTTCTTGTCGCGAACGGACCGGATACCGGCAAGGAGCCTCTCCGCCCGTTCCTGCCCGGCGACCACGTCTGTCAGGCGCTTGTTTACCACGGTGACGCGCTTCTGCCGCTCGCTCACGTCAAGTCGTAATGCTTTGTCGACCTCGCGCAGCTGCTCCTCGATCCCGGTGATCCGCTTGCCGAGCGCCTCGTCGAGGGCAAGGGAGAGCTGGGATTCCGCGTCGATCAGCTGCTCGGACACCAACTGGTCCAATGTGGACCGGGCGTCGGCGATGGAATCGTTGAGCCACAGCTTCATGTGCTGCTTGTCCGCGGTGTGCTTGCGGGTGCGGGCGATCCACCAGCCCGCGCCGAGGCCGATGACGATGGTCGGCACCAGCAGGATCGGCGCGGCGATCGCGCCAGCCAGCGGGATGACCGCCATCTTGCCCGCGCCGATGCCGCCGGAGACGCCCATGAACACCAGCAGCTTGTCCTCGGCGGTCGGCAACCGCTTCTCCGCGGCGCGCAGCACCACTTGCGACGTTCCGCTGCGGGCGAACTGGGCCCGGATGACGGCGAGCTCGTCCTCGCTGAACAGTTCACTGAGGACGGAGTCGGCGACCTGGTTGAGCCGGGCGCTCACCGACTCGGAGACCTTGCCGCTGACCATCTGCATCGCGGCGTCGACCTGTCCCGGCAGCTCCTTGAGCCGGTCGCGGTCGGCCACATCGATCGCTTGGCGGAACCAGGCCTGCACGTCGCGCATCTGCCTGCTCACGTCGTGCGCGTTCTCCAGCCGGGCCCGCTGCACCTCACCGCGCAGCTTCACCTGCCAGCCGCGGGTGGAGGAGCGGCGTTCTGCGGTGAGCTCGTCCTTGCGCGCCCGCAACGCCTCCGCCTCGGCCTCCCCGGTGGTCAGCGCCCGGCGCTCGTTCTCCAGGTTGACCTTCAGCTCACCGAGCGCGGACGACAGGGCACGCAGGGTGTTCGCCTCGCCCAGCATCGCCGAGCGGCCCACCAGCAGCGACTGCAACGACTCGACCAACTGCGGGATCCCGGAGCGCTCCTTGAGCATGTCGGCGGAATCCGGGTTGGGCGCTTTGGCCGCCATCTCGAACATGCGCGAGGACACCGGGTGGAAGGTGGCGTCCTTGAAGCGCGGAGCGTGTTCGGCCAGCAACGCCTGGTTGGCCTCGAGCACCTGCCGCCAGCCCCGGTATGCGTCCACTTTGGACAGGACGAAGACCACCGTCTCGACCCGGTCGCCGACCCCGGCCAGGAAGCTGAGCTCGCCGACGGTGAACGGCGCGGAGGCGTCCACGACGAACAGCAGCGCGGTGGCCGACGCGGCCGCCTCGACGGCGAGCTCGCCGTGCACCGAGTCCAGCCCGCCGACCCCGGGGGTGTCGACCACGACCAGCTTCTCCAGCAGCGGCACCGGCCCGTCCACCTCGACGTAGCGCGGCGGCAGCTCCCCGTCCGGCAGCTCGTGCGCCGCCGACACCCAGTTGACCAGCTTGGCCAGGTCCACCGGCACCGGCGCCAGCTGACCGGGGTAGCAGGCCCGCGCCGACCACTCCTCGGCGTGGCCGAACACCAGGTAGGTCGCCGTCGCGACGTCCGCGTCGACCGGGGACAGCCCCGTCGTCTCGATCATGGCGTTGACCAGCGAGCTCTTGCCCCGGTTGGTCTCACCGACGACCACAACCGACGGCTTCTTGCGGCGCCGGGCGCGGATCTGCTCGACCCACTGCGCCGACTCGGGCGCGACCTCGCGCAGCAGGGTGAGCAGCTGCTCCCTGGTCTGCGCGACCTGCTTGGGCAGCGACAGCTTCGGCTGGGTCATGCGGTGGCGGCCTTGCCGGTGTAGACGGTCACGATCGGCGGCCGCAGCACCTGCCCGCGATCGCTGAACCCCACCACCTCGGTCTCCGCGACCGTCCCCTGCAGACCCTCGTCCTCGGTCACCAGCGTGCCCCCCGCCTCGTGGTGCGCCGGGTCGAACCGGTCCCCGTCCGGCCGCAACGCCACCACCCCGACGTCGGCCAGCCCCTCCTCGATCCGCTCGGCCACCCCGGAACTGCGGGCCCGGTCGTGGGCGTAGAGGGCCAGCGAGACCAGCGCCAGCCGCTCGGCGATCGCCTGGTCGTACACCTCCGGCGCGATGCTCACCAGCGCGGGCTCCACCCGGAAGTCGTCACTGAGCTCCTCCTGCGCCACCACGTCGACAACCTCCCGATCCACCTCGGCGATCACCGCGGCCCGCACCTCGATCGTCGAGTCCTCGTCTTTGCGCTTGCCCTTGAACCAGGACGCCATTCCGCCTCACCCAGCCTGTCCGCACCCGTGTAGCGCCGAATCGTATAGCCAGCCGACGCCCCGTCCCGGCTGTTCCGGACACCGGCCAGGAGCCGATCCGGGCCGTGACCTGGGTCACCAAGATCCAGATCGGCGGGCAGCCGGACGTTGAACGGGGTGGGGGGCGGAGGCGTCCGCTCCCCGTGCTCCACCAGCTCGCTCGAACACCGAATCGAGCCCGGAAGAACGGAGCCGGCATGACCGGCAGCGTTTCACGCCGAGGCGCCTGGCCCGAGTCCCCACTCGGGCGGGCAGGCCGGGCAGTCCCAGCCGGGACCGTGCGCCCACCCGCACCCGAGCCCCACCCGCGACCGCTGGAGGAGGAGTTCGAGGGTTTCGTCGCGAGCACTTACGACACCGTCTTCCGAACGGCGTGGCGCAAGAGCGGAGATCGCGACCAGAGCCAGGACTTCACCCAAGAAGCGTTCCTGCGGCTGTGGAAGCACCGGGTGGATACCGGTAACCACGTTTGGACCGCGCCCTACGCGATCCAGACCGTCAAGAACATCGTGCTCGACCACCATCGGCGACAGCGCGGCACTGTCGTCCCAATAGTGGCCGAGCACCTCAGCGACCACCCCAGCAACGAGGACACCTACGACTGGGAGTTGTCGCTGAGCAACGCGGTTCGCAACGCTTTCGACCACTTGCCCGCCCGGCAAAGACAGGTCGTCGAATCGGTTGTCCTGCACGGGGTCACGCCCGGCGAACTGGCGCGGACGATGGGCCTGGACCGGCAGACCGTGTACGACTACAAGCGGATGGGCTTGCGGAAACTCGCGAGGTTGCTCTCCGGAAGAACAGAATAGGCGAAAGAGAAGAGGAGCCATGGGCGTTGACCAGCGGTCAGGCCGCCCGCCCCTCACCGAGCACGAGCGCGGGGACCAGGTGCGCGAAGTAGTCGCAGCGGTCCGGGCGCTCGCCGAACTCGGCCGCGTTGGGCAGGTCGGCAGCCGCGCCGACCTGCCCTGCGCAGGGGCTGCTCGCGGTGTCGAGCAGTGGGTGGACGAAGAACTCGTCCGCGCGGAACTCGCGGACGCCGAGCGCGCGGCGCTCGCGGGCGACGGTTGTAGCGCCCGCCGGGTCGCCGAGCTCTACCAAACACTCCACGAGTTCGACCGGTCGATCGCCTGGTGGCGAACGGCAGCCGAACTCGGCGACGAGGACGCCGCCGACTACGTGCGGTACACCCTCGACTGACCCGAGCGACCGGAGCACAACGCACCGAATGCGGTTGTCGGGACCGCAATCACCCCCCGAGATCACCGGGGCACCAGACCATGGGTGGCTTTCGCTTTCTCCCGCGAAAGCCACCCATTTTGTTTCCCCGAATCGTCCAGATCGCCGACCGGATTTCGTTGAGAGGAGTAGTTGCTCCCCCAGCGAGAGGACCAGGATGACCCGACCGGCACCCACCTCGACCATGTCGGACGATCGCGAGTGGACGATGGTCGCCGAACGGTTCGTGGTCGTGTTGTGAACCGGTCAGCCCCCGGTTTGGGCCTTGAGTTGTTGCCAGATGAGGAAGTACGCGCGGTGCACGACGTGGGCCACGCGGCTCTGGGCGGGGGTGGCGCCGAAGGAGGCGAAGGAGCGCCACCACCCCGCGCGCTCCAGGGCGTACGCGGAGTGCTCGTTGTGCGGGCGGCCTTTCATGCCCAGCTGCTCGCCGATGTCGGCGTTGCTGCCGACCCGCAGCACCTCCTCCGCCAGGTCCTCCGGCATGTTCACCGCGCCAGAGGTCACCAGCGTCAGCGCCTCCAGCAGCCGCAGCTGGTGGGCCTCGGGCTTGGCCAGCAGGACCTCGATGGCGTCGTGCACGCGTTGGCGCTCGCCGGGGTCGCCTGAGGCGTGGGCGAGGGCGGTGACCGAGGCCAGGGCCGCGGCCGCCTTGATGCCGTCGGCGCGGGCGCGGAAGACGGCGTCGAGGCGGGAGCGGACGCCCGCTAGGCCGGAGGCGTCGAGGAGGGTGCGGCGCAGGGCTCCCGCGGTGAGGTCGGGGGCGGCGCGCAGGGCGTCGACGGCGCGGCGGATGCCGTAGAGGTCGAGGGTCTCCAGCAGCCGGACGCGGGTGCCGGTCGGGACGTCGCACTCCCAGGTGGTGAAGATGTCCGCCGAGATCAGCATGGTCTCCCAGGTCGCGTCGTCGAGCTGGGCGAGCTGGCGCAGGGCGTCGGCGTCGGCCGAGGTGAAGCCGCCGGATTCGGCGGACTCGGCGATCAGGCCGATGACCGGGATGACGTCGGCGACCCGGGGCTTGAGGGTGGCGGCCTGCTTCTCGGCGAGCAGGGTGGCCGCCTTCCACACGTCGCCGTCGCTGCCGGTGACCGACTCCGGGGTGATCGTGTCGGCCTTGTTCAGCACGGCGATCGCGTTGACCGGACCGGCCTCGCGGCTGGCGGTGGCGGCGGTGAACGCGGCGAGGGCCTGCTGGTCGTCGGCGCGCACGCCCTGGGTCACCACGTACAGCACCGCCTCGGCACCGGCGACGGCGTTGCGGGAGGTCTCGTCGAGGTCGTCGTCGGAGTCCTCATCGGAGTCCGCGCCGTCCTCGGCGTCCTTGCTGTGCTTGGCCGCGCCGAGCAGCTGCTCGGTGCGCTTGACCGAGGCCAGGTCGAGCGAGCCCAGCCCGGGGGTGTCGATCACCGTGAGGTCGCGCAGCACGGCGTTGGTCAGGTAGGCCTCCAGGTGCGAGACCTTGTCGAAGTCGACCTCGAGGTCGTTGGGGATCATGCCGCCGATGTCGAAGGGCAGCACCTGCTTGGTGCCGTCGAAGAACACCAGCTCCACCCGGTCGACCGTGCCGTACTGGAACCGGGTGACCAACCGGGTGCACTCGCCGACGTCGGTCGGCGCGACCCGGCGGCCGATCAGCGCGTTGACCAGCGTCGACTTGCCCGACTTGATCCGGCCCGCGACCGCGACCTGCAGCGGGGCGGAGAGCCTGCGCAGCACCTCCCGGAACCCGGCCGCGGTGCGCGCGGACACCTGCGGCTGCAGGCGCTGGCACAGGTTGGCCACCGCGGCCGACAGCGGCCCGGCGAGGTGCTGCTCGGTCGTGCTCGACAAATCCCCGTCCTCCCTCACTCGCCCGGGGAATCGTGCCATGCGCGGCGGCCGGGCGTGGTCGAACGCCCCGCTCAGCCTGCGGGCGGACGCGCCAATGCGACGGCGGGCGGACGCGGCCCGGCACCGGGAGTGCTTACGCTCGCACCGTGCGGAGGCTCAGTCTGTGGATGAAGGCGCACCCCATCGCCGGGGACAGCGTCATCGCCGCGCTGCTCGCCGCCCTGGAGCTGGTCTCGCTGTTCGCCATGCCCGGCGGCGTGCACCCGGCGGTGTTCTGGCTGGTCGGGGCCGCCCTGCTGGGGCCGCTGGTGATCCGCAGGCGCGACCCGCTGCTGGCCGCGTACCTCATCCTGGCCGCCGGGTTCGCCCAGCTGGTGACCCACGGCCCCAACCCGCAGGGGTTCGACGCGCGGATCCGGGTGGCCGACATCGCCCTGGGCATCGCGCTGTACACGACCGTGGCCTACGTCGGGCGCAAGCAGGGCGCGCTGTACGTGCTGTGGCTGGCGATCGGCATCGCGGCCTGGGCGACGTGGCGGATGGACCTGCCGGAGTCGATCCTGCCGACCCTGGTCATCGTGGTGATCTTCGCGTTCTGCTGGGTGCTCGGCGAGTTCTCCGGGGCGCGGCGGGCCTACCACCTGGAGGTCGAGCGGCGGCTGGCCCTGCTGGAGACCGAACGCGACCAGCAGGCCAGGATCGCCGTCGGCCAGGAGCGGGCCCGCATCGCCCGCGAGCTGCACGACGTGGTGGCGCACGCGGTGAGTGTGATCGTGGTGCACGCCGACGGCGCCGCCTACGCGGTGCGCTCCCAACCGGAGGTGGCCGAGCGGGCCATCCGCACCATCTCCGCGACCGGCCGCGAGGCGCTCACCGAGCTGCGCCGCCTGCTCGGCGTCCTGCGCAGCGAGGACAGCGAGACCGACCGCACCCCGCAGCCGGGCACCCAGTCCATCTCGGACCTGGCCGAACGGGTCCGCACGATCGGCGTCCCCGTCCTGCTCGACCTCACCGGCGAGCTCGACGACCTGCCTGCCGGGGTCGGCCTCGGCATCTACCGGATCGTGCAGGAAGCGCTCACCAACACGATCAAGCACGCGGGCCCCGGCGCCACCGCCGCCGTCCACGTCCGCCGGGTGGGCGACCGGGTGGAACTCGACATCACCGACCGCGGCCCGGGCAGCCCCCGGCACGGGCTCACCCCGGGCGGCAACGGACTCATCGGCATGCGCGAACGCGCCAACGTCTTCGGCGGAACGCTCCAGGCGGGCCCGCACACCGAGGGCGGTTGGCGGGTGCGCGCGGTGCTGCCGGTAACGACCGCGTGAGGAAGGGCTACGTTGGGTCGCGTGATCAGGGTTGTGCTGGTGGACGACCAGGAGCTGATGCGGGTCGGGTTCCGCATGGTGCTCGGCGCGCAGGAGGACATGGAGGTCGTCGGCGAGGCGGGTAACGGCCGAGTCGCGATCCAACTGGCCGAACAGCTGCGCCCCGACGTCGTCCTCATGGACGTCCGCATGCCCGTGCTCGACGGCGTCGAGGCGACCAAGGTCATCACCGAGGCGGGCACCTCGAAGGTGCTGGTCATGACCACCTTCGACCTCGACGAGTACGCGCTCTCCGCCCTGCGCAACGGCGCCAGCGGCTTCCTGCTCAAGGACACACCCCCCGACCACCTGGTTTCGGCACTGCGATCAGTGGCCAGCGGCGACGCCGTCGTGTCGCCGAGCGTGACCCGCCGGTTGCTCGACCGGTTCCTGGGCCCCGGCGGCGGTGAACTGCGCGACGCCTCGGTGCTCGACGTGCTGACCGAGCGGGAACGGGAGGTGCTGGTGCTGATGGCCCAGGGCCTGTCGAACACCGAGATCGCCCGCAAGCTGTTCCTGTCCGAAGCAACGGTGAAGACCCACGTCGGCCGCGTACTGGCCAAACTAGAACTCCGCGACCGAGTACAGGCGGTGGTCCTGGCCTACGAAACCGGCCTAGTCCGCCCCGGCGACGTCTGACCCGCTGCCCGATCGGCTGACCCCCAGCCACCCGCCTGCCCTCGACCTGGGCCTCCAGTTGTCCACAACCCACCCCGCCATCCACAGCTTGTCGCCACCCCCTCCCGCGGCCCCGACCCCGGGTAGACTGGCACCGGGGACGCCCCCCAGAGGTGCGGTGGGGGATCGGACTCGCGGGGAGGATCTCCGCTTGCGGGTGGGCGGTCAGGGGTCGGGTCCACTCCGGGCAGACCCGCCCACACTCGCGCCCCGCCTGACCCTGGCTGCACTTCCATGGGACCACCGCCGGGCTGCCCACCCCAGCCGCACGTCTGCCGGGGCTCCCAACTACCGGCCCATCCGTCCCTGGCAGTCACCCGACCAGCTGATCCTCGCCCGCCGATCGCCCTCGACCTGGGCGCCCAGTTGTCCACAACCCACCCCGCCATCCACAGCTTGTCGCCACCCCCCTCCGCGGCCCCGACCCCGGGTAGACTGGCACCGGGGACGCCCCCCAGAGGTGCGGTGGGGGACCGGACTCGCGGGGAGGATCCCCGATTGCGGGGCGGAGGCGGCCGGGAGGGTGCGGGCTGCGGATGGGGGCCGGGGCCGCGAGGGTCTGTTTGTCCTGGGCGGTCGCGAAGGGGCTTGGTGGAGGTGCGAGGTCGACCGGCGCGGGTGGGCGGTCAGCGGTAGGGGGTTGGGTCCACTGTGGTCGGGTCGATGCCGGGTTTGACGACGGCGTCGAACCAGCGGCCCCAGTCGGGTTGGGTGCCGTCTAGGTCGGTGAAGCCGTATTCGCGCATGAGGGTCCAGCTGGCCATGGTGCGGCCGGCGAATCGGGACACGTCTGGGTCTGCGGCGAGGGCGGCGATGGCGCGGCCGATGTAGCGGGGGGATTCGGCGAGGATGTAGTTGGGGTCGACCTTGACGCCTTCGCGCCAGGTGGCTTCGGTGACGCCGAAGTGTTCGAGCATCATTTCGGAGCGGAGGAAGCCGGGGGTGACCGACAGGCCGGTCGCGCCGTGTGGGGCCAGTTCGGCGGCCAGCCAGCGGCCGATGGCGCGGACGCCGGATTTCACCAGGTAGTAGGGGATGCCGACCGGGCCGGGGTAGTCCTCGACGTCGCCGTCGGTGACCTCGACGACGAGGCCGCCGGGGCGGGAGACCACCAGGGGCAGCAGGCGGTGCAGGGTGATCAGGTGGGTGTCGAGGCCGTTGCGCACGACGCCGAGGCCCTTGTCCAGGTCGGACTCCCACCAGGGGGTGCCGAACTCGACGAACGGGTCGCCGCCCCAGACGTCGTCGACCAGGACGTCGAGGTGGCCGTGGTCGGCGGCGATCCGGTCCCGCAGCGCGTCCACATCGGACACCGAGGTGAAGTCGCAGCGGACCGGGATCCCCATCCCGCCCTCGGCGTCGACCAGTTCGGCGGTCTCCTCGATCGTCTCGGTGCGGCGCATCGGCGACGCCGATTCGCGGGTCGTGCGGCCGGTGACGTACACCGTCGCCCCCGCCGCGCCGAGTTCGACGGCGATACCGCGGCCGCAACCGCGGGTCGCGCCGGTGACCAGAGCGACCTTCCCCTGCAGCGTCATCCCTTACCTCCCTCGTCCCGCGCGGCCCAGGCCCCCAGAACCGCGTCCACGTCTTCACCGAGCCGGTCGGCCAACGTCCCGTGTGGCCGGACCGACCAGTCGATCGATACCCCGTTGACCAGTGACAGCAGGACCCGCACGGCGACCTCGGCGCGGGGCGCGCCAGGCAACTGCCCGGCCGCGCGGTCGAACGCGCGGGCCAGTTCGGCGCGGATCACCTCGAAGTGCGTGGCGAGTTTGCCGCGCAGCACCGGGTCGATCAGGTCGTGGCCGAGTTGACCGAGGTGGTTGGCCGCGGTGCTCGCGTCGCCGAGCGACAGGAACGTGCCGACGGCGGCTGCCCGCAGGGCGGCGACCGGGTCGGCGTGCGCCTCGGCCACCGTCCGCATGGTGACGGCCACCTCGGCGGTCGCGTTGTCGAAGACCGCCCGCACCAGCCGGTCCTTGGAGCCGAACCGGGTGGCCACCGTGCCCACTGAGACCTGGGCCTCCTCGGCCACCTGGGCCAGGGTGAACCCCGGCCCGACCCGGCCGATGACCCGGTGCGCGGCGTCGAGGACCCGCTGGTCGGAGATGGTCTTGGGCCGGGCCACCCGGTTATTGAACCACGGTTCATTAACCCTGTCACCCATCCGGACCGGGCAGGCGGATCAGGGTCCACTCAGGGTCGTCACCGATATCGGCGCTCTCAGGATCACGAGAGGCTACGCCTGTGAGTTGACCCGGTGGGGGGACCACAGGACGACGCGGGAACAGGGTCGCGACGGCCACTCTTAGGGCAAGACGCGGGGGACGCGCTGCGGGGGCAGGGCGCACACAGCATTCGCTAGAAGGAGAACACCATGATCGAGGCAGTCGGCCTCACCAAGAGTTACGGCAAGACGCTCGCCGTCGACAACCTGTCGTTCTCGGTCCCGACCGGGCGGGTCACCGGCTTCCTCGGTCCCAACGGCGCGGGCAAGTCGACCACGATGCGGATGATCCTCGGCCTGGACGCCCCGACCGGGGGTTCGGCGCTCATCGACGGCAAGCGCTACCGCGACCTGCACCAGCCGCTGCGCACCGTCGGCGCCCTGCTGGACGCGAAGTGGGTGCACCCCAACCGGTCCGCCCGCGCGCACCTGCAGTGGCTGGCCCGGTCGAACCAGTTGCCCGCCAAGCGGGTGGACGAGGTCCTGGAGCTCGTGGGCCTCACCGCCGTCGCGGGCAAGCGCGCTGGCGGGTTCTCCTTGGGCATGTCCCAGCGGCTCGGCATCGCCGCCGCGCTGCTGGGCGACCCGCAGGTGCTGCTGTTCGACGAACCGGTCAACGGCCTGGACCCCGAGGGCATCCTCTGGATCCGCAAGTTCATGCACCGGCTCGCCGAGGAGGGCCGCACGGTCTTCGTCTCCAGCCACCTGCTCTCGGAGATGGCGCTCACCGCGCAGGAACTGGTGGTGATCGGCCGCGGCAAGCTGATCTCGCAGAGCTCCACAGAGGACTTCGTCGCGCAGGCGACCGAGAACACCGTGCGGGTGCGCGGTCCGCAGCTCGGCGCGCTGCGCTCGGCGCTGGGCAAGGCGGGGGTGTCCATCCGGGACGAGGGCGAGAGCCTGGTCGTGTCCGGGATGGACTGCGCCGACATCGGTGAGCTGGCCGCGCGGACGCAGACCGTGCTGCACGAGCTCAGCCCGCAGCGCGGTTCGCTCGAAGAGGCGTTCATGCAGCTGACCGGCGATTCCGTCGAGTACCACACCGAGATCGCCGACGGTCCCACCCCGGCGACCCTCGTGCCCGCGGGGAAGTGACGACATGACCCTGCTCGCTGTCGAACGGATCAAGCTGTTCACCACCCGCTCGCCGTGGTGGTGCACCCTCATCGCCCTGGTGCTGACCATCGGCTTCGGCGCGCTGATGGCGGGCACCTCCGAGGACAACATCGCGCCGCTGACCATCGCCGCCACCCAGTTCGGCTACACCTTCGGGCTGGTCGTGGTGATGGTGATGGCCGCGCTGGCGATCACCACCGAGTACCGCTTCTCCACCATCCGGGCCACCTTCCTCGCCGTGCCCAACCGGCCGTCCGCGCTGGTGGCCAAGGCGACCGTGGTCGCCGTGCTGGCCGTGGTCATCGGTGAGATCGCCGCGTTCGGCTCGTGGGGGATCGCGGGCCTGATCAAGCCGGACGTCGACCTGGCGATCAACACCGCTTACGAGTGGCGCGCGGTCGCGGGCGTAGGCCTGGTCTACGGCATCTCCGCGGTCGTCGCGGTCGCCGTCGGCGTGCTGCTGCGGCACTCCGCGGGCGCCATCGCGGTGCTGCTGATCTGGAACCAGCTGGTCGAGCCGCTGGTGCAGCTCATCCCCAAGGTCGGCGACGACATCCACAAGTGGATGCCGTTCAACGTGGCCAACAAGCTGATCACCGGCAACCCGGACCCGACCGCCCGCGACATCATGCAGGGCCCGCCGCCCTCGGACGCGGTGCTCGGCCCGTGGCCCGCGCTGGCCGCTTTCGCCGCCTTCGCCGTGGTGCTCTTCGGCATCGCGCTGGTGGTCGCCAACCGGAGGGACGCCTGATGACCACCCTGCTCGCGACCGAGCGGATCAAGCTGTTCACCACCCGCTCCCCTTGGTGGTCCGCGGTGCTGGCGCTCGGCCTCACCATGGGCTTCGCCGGGCTGGTCGCGCTCAACCACAGCGGCGGGCCGCTGAGCGTGGAGCACAGCCAGTTCGGCATGCAGTTCGGCCTGATGGTCATCACCGTGATGGCGGCGCTGGCGATCACCACCGAGTACCGCTTCGCCACCATCCGGGCCACGTTCCAGGCGGTGCCCAACCGCACCGCCGCGCTGCTGGCCAAGACCACCGTCGTCGCCGCGCTGGCCGCGCTGCTCGGCGAGGTGGCCGCGTTCGGTTCCTGGGCCACCGTCAAGGTCATCGACGGCGGCGGGCCGGAGCTGTCGATCACGACCGGCGCCGACTGGCGGATGGTCGCCGGGGTCGGCCTGGTGTTCGCCATCACCGCGGTCATCGCGATCGCGGTCGGCACGCTGGTCCACCAGTCGGCTGGCGCGATCTCGATCCTGCTGATCTGGCCGCTGCTGGTGGAGAACCTGGTGCAGCTGATCCCGCGGGTCGGCGACGACATCCACGACTGGATGCCGTTCACCGTGGCGAACCGGTTCCTCAACGGCCCCGGTCCGGACGCGCCGCTGAGCGCGTGGGGCTCGCTGATCTACTTCGCGGCCGTTGGCGGCGTGCTGCTGCTGATCGCCATCGCCGCAGCGAACAAGCGCGACGCCTAACGCGAACCGCTGACATAGAGGTCCGCCGGTCATTCGGGGAGCGGCGGACACATCGGGGAACGGGAGCCCTGGTCACCTTGGGGAAGGTGGCCAGGGCTCCCGCACGTGGTCTGCGCGCGCGGGGGATTGGTGCCAAGATCGGCCCCATGATCGAGGCGACCGGGCTGACGAAGCACTACGGCCGCACCGTCGCGGTCGACAACCTGTCCTTCACCGTCAGCGAGGGTCGGGTGGCCGGCTTCCTCGGCCCGAACGGCGCAGGCAAGTCGACGACGATGCGGATGATCCTCGGCTTGGACAAACCGACCGCCGGTGACGTGCGCATCGACGGGCAGCACTACTACGACCTGCACCAGCCGCTGCGCACCGTCGGCGCCCTGCTGGACGCGAAGTGGGTGCACCCCAACCGATCCGCGCGTGCGCACCTGCGGTGGATGGCCGCGGCGACGAAGCTGCCGCGCTCCCGCGTCGACCACGTGCTGGAGCTGGTCGGGCTCGGCGCGGTCGCCAACAAGAACGCGGGCGGCTTCTCCCTCGGCATGTCCCAGCGCCTGGGCATCGCCGCCGCGCTGCTCGGCGACCCGCGGGTGCTGCTGTTCGACGAACCGGTCAACGGGCTCGACCCCGAGGGCATCCTCTGGATCCGCAAGTTCATGCACCAACTGGCCGACGAGGGCCGCACCGTCTTCGTCTCCAGCCACCTGCTCTCGGAGATGGCGCAGACCGCGCAGGACCTCGTGGTGATCGGCCGGGGCAAGCTGATCTACCAGGGCACCGTCGACGAGTTCATCGCCAACGCCACCGAGAGCACCGTGCTGGTGCGCAGCCCGACGCTGGAGAAGCTGGGTGAGCACCTGCTCGCCGCTGGCGCGGGGATCAGCGACGACGGTGACGCGCTGCGGGTGTCCGGGATGGACAGTGCGACGATCGGCGAACTGGCCGCGGCCCGCCAGATCACCCTGCACGAGCTGAGCCCGCAGGTCGGCTCGCTCGAGCAGGCGTTCATCCACCTGACCGGCGACACCGTCGAGTACCGCACCGAGGAACCGGCGGTGGGCGCCGCCGAGGAAGGGCCGACGGCATGAGCCTGCTGGAAGCGGAGCGGATCAAGCTGGTCACCACCCGCTCGCCGTGGTGGTGCGGGCTGCTGGCGATCGTGCTGCCGGTGGGGCTCACCGCGCTGATCGCCACCCAGGCGGGCGGTCCCGGCTCAGACGAGTTCACCGCGAGCGGGACCCAGCTGCTGACCAGCCTCGGCCGCTCGGTGGTGATGGTGATGGCGGCGCTGTCGATCACCAGCGAGTACCGCTTCGGCACCATCCGCGGCACGTTCCAGGCGGTGCCCAACCGGGCGGCCGCGTTGCTGGCCAAGACCCTGGTGACCGCGGTCCCCGCGGTGCTCATCGGCGCCGTGGTCGGCTTCGGCAGCTGGGCGGTGTTCCGGCTGATCCACCCGGATCCGGGGCTGGCACTGGATTCCGCGGCCGACTGGCGCGCGGTCGCTGGCCAGCCGCTGGTGTTCGGCCTCACCGCGGTGCTCTCGCTCGGCGTCGGCATCCTGATCCGCCAGACCGCGGGCGCGGTCGCGGTGCTGCTGGTGTACTCGCTGCTGGTGGAGGGCCTGGTCGGGCTGATCCCGAAGATCGGCGACGACATCCAGCACTGGCTGCCGTTCTTCGCCGCCGACCGGTTCCTCGGTCTGCAGGCCGACGACCCGCGCCTGCGGGATCTGCCGCTGGGCCCGTGGGGTTACCTGGCCTATTTCGCCGCGGTCGCGGTCGCCGTGCTGGTCGCCGGAATCTTGTCGGCGCGGCGCCGGGATGCCTGAAGGACTTCCGACCCTGGCGGCAGGGCGCGGAGTTTCCTACAACAAGCAGCAGGATTAAGACCACGTTAAGTAGGTGTGAGCCCAACCACACGTTGCGGACTTCAGTCGGCTCCCGGGGTCAGATGGACTCAAGGACCCGTCTCGGAACCCATGGAGGTGGACCTTGACGGTGCTTGACGCCAGCACGGACGACGGCCTCAACAGCGGCGCGGGCGGATCAGCGAGCGCGCCCCGGCAGCGGCGGCGGTCCGCACCCGCCGGGTACGGCCTGCACGTCGAACCGATGATCGGCCTGGAGTGGTCGGAAGCGCTCGAACAGCCCGGCGGTCCGCCTGCCACCGCGCCTGCCGACGCCCGCCGGGCGTGGGTGCACCGCGCGCCGGAACCCCAGGTCATCGCGCTCTACCGGGCCGTGGTGGCCGCCGATCCCGCGTTACCCGCGCCCTGGTGGCTGCGCGCGGTCGCGGCGGGTGAGCTCACCTCCCGGCGGGAGGGGTTCGCCGTCGAGGACCGGGTGGCCAAGCTGCTCGACGCCAGACCGGGCTGGATCTTCGTCCCCTGGGGCGTCGACGGCGACTCGGGCTACTGGGAGTACATGCCCTCCGAGCGCGCGCTGGCCGAACCGGGGATGCCGACCACGCTGGCGCACACTCACCGGCACCCGGGGTGGATCGACGTGATCCCGGTGCACGCGGGTCGGGCGCCCGCGTCGATCCGGGTGCACGGGCTGGCCGACCTGCGGGCCAACCTGTCCCGACTGGAGTCCCTGCGACCGTGGAACCGGCCGGATGGCACCCTGAGCGGGTGACACCGACCGACCAGGTTCCCCGCAAGCGCACCGTCGTCAGCTTCGTCAACCGCGCGGGCCGGATGACGGTGGGGCAGGCCCGAGCCTGGGAGCGGTCGTGGCCGGATCTGGGCAAGCACGTCGCCGAGCTGCCCGACGGCCCGCTGGACACGGCTGGCTGGTTCGACCGGGACGCCCCCGTGCTGCTGGAGATCGGTTCCGGGATGGGCGAGACGACCTCGCAGCTGGCGCAGGCCGCGCCGGAGCTCAACTACCTGGCGATCGATGTGTACGAGCCGGGCCTGGCGCAGTTGATCCTGCGCGCGGAAGCGATGGGGCTGACCAACCTGCGAATGCTGCGCGGTGACGCGGTCGTGCTGCTGACCGACCACGTCGCCGCGGCGTCGCTGTCGGGCGTGCGGATCTTCTTCCCGGACCCGTGGCCGAAGAAGAAGCACAACAAGCGGCGGTTGGTGCAGCCGGAGTTCATCGCGCTGATCGCCGCGCGGCTGGTCCCCGGCGGCACGGTGCACCTGGCCACCGACTGGGCCGAGTACGCCGACCAGATGCTCGAGGTGCTCTCCGGGGAGCCGCTGCTGCGCAACCGCTTCGACGGCTGGGCGCCCCGCCCGGACTGGCGGCCGGTGACGAAGTTCGAGGCCAGGGCCCGGGAAGAGGGGCGAATCAGTCGCGACCTCATCTTCGAACGAGTGAATGACTAACGGTCAGTTACGTCGTCTCCCGCAGGACCACACGTCCGAGTAGTCGAGGCCGTCGGTTCCCGTACCGATATCCAGTGATGTGACCGCCCTGCGCGACGAGCCCGCCCCGACCGTAGCCCGCACCACCGCGCCGCTCACCGCGCCAGCCCCGACGGGCGCACCCGCCCAGTCCGGCCCGGTCGCCTTCGCCGCGACCGCGGTGCCCGAGCCGCCCACCGTGGTCACCACCCCGGTGGCCCCGCCGACCCGGATCCCGCCCGCCCGGTCGACGGCGACGCCGCTCTACGACGCGGCCGAGCGGTTCCTGCGCGCTTTCCACGAGGCGCGGCCCAAGGCGGGCCCGATCGACGCCCGGCTGGCCAAGGTCCGCGCCGAGATCGCCGCGACGTGCACCTACCGGCACACCCCGGCCGAGCTCGCCTACGGTGCCCGGCTGGCGTTGCGCGAGAGCGGCTGGTGCCCGGAGAGCATCCCGTGGCGCGGGTTGCTGGTCCGCGACCTGCGCGAGGTGCGCACCGCGGCCGACGTCGCCGCCGAGTGCTTCCGGCACCTGCGGATGGCCGCGGGCGGCGGCAGCATCCGGCCGGTGGTCAGCGTGTTCGCGCCGGACTCGCCGTGGCGGCCCGGCCCGCGCATCCGCAACGACCAACTGGTCCGCTACGCCGGGTACCGCGAGCCGTCGCACGTGCTCGGTGACCGCAGGTACGTCGACTTCACCACCGGCGTCTGCAAGCTCGGCTGGCGCCCGCCGACCCCGCGCGGCCGGTTCGACCTGCTGCCGCTGGTGATCGAGTCCGGTACCGACGGCGTTCGGCTGTTCCCGATCCCGCGCGACGCCGTGCTCGAAGTCCGGCTGACGCACCCCGAGCTGCCCTGGTTCGCCGAACTCGGTCTGCGCTGGCACGCGGTGCCGGTCATCGCCAACACCCGGCTGAGCATCGGCGGCATCGACTACCCGGCCGCGCCCTACAACGGCGTCTACATCTGCCGCGCCATCGGTGAGGACGTCCTCGGCGAGGACGCCGCCTACGGGCTCGCCGCGGCGGTCGCCGAGCGGCTCGGGCTCGACACCTCCCGCGAGCGCACCCTCTGGCGCGACCGCGCGGCGCTGGAGCTCAACCGCGCGGTCCTGCACTCCTTCGACAAGGCGGGCGTGAGCATCGAGCACTCGGCCGATGTCTACCTGCCCGCGGGCGACCACGGGGACCGCCCGGCCTTCGTCCGCTAGGCGGTCGGTACCGGTTCCCGCTCCTGGGCCGGGTCGGCGGGCGGCGGGGTGGGTGCCTTCCTCGGCGCGATGACCACCTTGTCCGGCGCGCCCTCGAGCACACCGCCCGCGGGGTCGTCGCCGGGGAAGCGGCGGGCCAGGTCGCGCTCGGGGTGGTAGATCTCGCGGATGATGATCACGCAGATCAGCACCACGGCCAGGTCGCGCAGCACCACCGTGCCGAGGAACCACTCCTCCGGCAGGCCCTTGTTGCTCTCGCCCAGGTAGTACATCATCCGCGGCACCCAGACCAGGGCGTCGATGGTCATCCAGGCCAGCAGCAACTTCCACCTGGGCAGCGCCAGGATCGCCAGCGGGACCAGCCACAGGCTGTACTGCGGGCTCCACACCTTGTTGGTCAGCAGGAACGCGGCCACCACCAGGAACGACAGCTGCGCGACCCTGGGCCGGGTCTTGGCGTGCAGCCCGATGAACCCGATGCCCACGCAGCAGGCCACGAACAGCAGCGCGCTGACCAGGTTCAGCCAGGTCGGCGACTCGCCGAAGGGCACTTGGCCGTCGAAGCCCTCCCAGCCGGTGAACTTCATCAGCACGTTGTAGATCGAGTCCGGGTCGGCGCCGCGCTCGGAGTTGCGCCGGAAGAACTCCCACCAGCCCTGCCGGTACTGCTCCGGGATGATCAACCAGGCGTTGCAGATCCCCCAGGTGAACGCGGCCAGACCGGCGGTGCTCCACCAGTCGCGCATCTTGCCCGAGCGCAGGCACAGGATCAGCAGCGGACCGAGCAGGAACGCCGGGTACAGCTTCGCCGCGGCGCCGAGTCCGATGAGGATGCCCGCCATCCCGGTCCGCTTGCGCGACCAGGCCAGCAGGGCGGCCGCGGCGAACGCGGTGGCCAGGGTGTCGAAGTTGGTGAACGCGTGCACCGCCACCAGCGGGGACAACGCGATGAAGGCGACGTCCCACGGTCTATGTCGGGCCGTTCGACCGGTCGTCCAGATGGTGATCAACCACGCGATGGACAGCCACAGCGCGCTGATCGTGAAGTAGATGACCACCGGCAGCGCCGTGGGCAACCACCCCTGCGCGGCGAGCTCCACGTACCCGTGGGTCAGCTTGGCGTTGACCCACTGGAACATGCCGGTCAGCACCGGGTACTCCATGTACCGCAGCTGCTGGGTGGGCTTGCCCTCGTCGTCGTACCAGGACGTCTTGTAGGGGAAGGTGTCCGGTTTGTCCAGCCGCTCGGCGGTGTAGAGCGGGACGATGTCGGAGTAGCACATCGCCACGAACGGCCGGTTGGACCGCCAGTCCAGTTCGAGCTTCTCGCCGGAGTTGTACTGCTGCACGCAGGCGGCCTTGGTGAACCAGCCCAGCGCCAGCCCGACCACCGCGAGCAGCAGCGCCACCCGCAGCGGGGTCCAGAACCAGTGCCTGCCCACCACGGCGTGCTTGCCGAGCGGGCCGCCGATGGGACCGGTCGCGCCCCTGCCGATCGACTCGGACCAGGACGGGCGCACCCGCTCCTGCTCGCTGAGCGTCGCGGTGTCGGCCACCTGGCCGCCGGTGGGTACGACCATGACCGGGGACTCGCCTGCGGCTCCGGGCTCAGCCGACGGCTCTGACCCGGTCGCTACCGGTCGCTCGGCCTCGTCTGGCCGCTCTGGATCGCCTGGCACGCGGCGATGCTACGGCCTTCGGTGTGCGGACGGGGTAGGGCGGCGGGCGGAAAACGCCCTGGCGCGCCCGTTCGCGAGCAGGTGTCTCGGGGCTCGAAACTCCTGGTGGACCCCAGGAACGACCCAGGGCCGCGGACCAGGTGGTCCGCGGCCCTGGACCGCTAGTTGTTGCCCGGTAGTGGGACGTCGGTCCCGGTCGGGTTGGGTGGTGTCGGTTTCGTCGGCCGCGTCCTGGTCGTGGTGGCCGACGGGTCCGGGTCCTCGGTTTCGGTGGTCGTGGTGACCACCGGCGGCGGCACGTCCGTTGTCGTGGTCGGCGGGGTGTTCTCCGTCGGCTTCGGCTTGGACTCGCTGGTCTGGGTCGGCTTCTCCGCCTCACCGATGGCCACGAACCGGGGGAAGTTCTCCTTCGGCGCGTCCGCGAGGTAGGCGTTCATGAACTTCTGCCAGACCTTGCCCGGCAGGCCGGAGCCGTAGACCGTCTTGCCGCCCGCGTCCTTGAGCGGCGCGCCGCTCTCCGCGCTCAGCGCCACCGCGACCGACACCTGCGGGGTGTAGCCGACCATCCACGCCTTCGCGTTGTCGGCGGTCTCCACGCCCTGCGGGTTGGTGTACTGGTGGGTGCCGGTCTTGCCCGCGCACGGCCGGTCCTTGGCGCACTCGATCTTCGAGGACTTCGGGATCGGCAGCAGCGACTCGGTGACGTTGCGGGCGATCTTGGCGTTGTTGTCCGGGTTGTTCGGGTCGAACGCCAGGCTCTCGGCGTAGGAGGGCTCGCCGGAGGCCTCCCAGGCGGTGGCGCCGTCCGGGTACTCGATCTTGGCGACCAGGTGCGTCGGCCTGCGCACGCCGCCGGAGGCGAAGGTCGCGTACGCGCCAGCCATGTCCCTGGCGCTGACCCGGGTCATGCCACCGCCGATGGCGATGTTGAGGTCGAGCGCCTTGGACAGGTCCGCGGTGATGCCCGCTTCCTTGGCCGCCTCGGCCACGCCCGCCGGTTTCACGTCGTTGTAGACCATGTCGCTGAACACCACGTTCAGCGACTCCTTCATGGCCTGGGCGACCGTGCACTCACCGCAACCGGGCTTGCTCGCGTTCTTGACGACCTTCGACCCGCCGAAGCTCTTGGGCGTGCTGTCGTACATCTCCTGCAGGCCCTTGCCCATCTTCAGCAGCCCGACCAGGTCGAACGGCTTGAACGCCGACCCCGGTTCCTGCTTGATGTTGGCCCAGTTCGTGCCGTTGGGGTCGCTGCCGGGGTAGTAGGCGAGGATCCCGCCGGTCTTCGGGTCGACCGCGACCGTGCCCATGTGCATGTTCGCGGGCTGGTTGGCCATCACCTGGCTGACCGACTCCTCCAGCAGCTGCTGCGCGCGGGGGTCGATGGTCGTGGTGATCTTGTAGCCGTTCTGCTTGAGCCGCGCCTCGTCGTAGCCGAGGTCCTCCAGCTCCGCGGCCACCAGGAACGGGATCTTCGCCCGCGGCCCGGTCAGCGCGGCCTGCTTGTTGGCCTCGGGGTCGAGCGGGGTCGGGAAGGCCGCCGAGGCCTTCTCCTCCTGCGACATCCAGCCGTTCTCCACCATCCGGCCGGAGACGTAGTCGTAGCGCCGCTGCTGGTACTCCGGCAGCTTCGACTTGGCCGGGGTCTGGATCATGCCCGCGAGCAGCGCCGCCTGCGGGCGGGTGACCTGGCGCAGGTCGTCGACGCCGTAGTAGGCCTTCGCCGCGGCGGCAATACCGTAGGCGCCCCGGCCGAAGTACACCGTGTTGAGGTACGCGGTGATGATGTACTTCTTGTCGTAGGTCTTGTTCATCTTGTAGGCCTTCACGACCTCGACCCACTTGCGGGAGAGCGTGGGGTCGTCGTTGCCGCTGGCCTGCTTGATGTACTGCTGGCTGATCGTCGAACCACCGCCGCCGCCACCGGTGGCGTTGTTCCACACCGCGCGCATGATGCCGCCGATGTCGAACCCGGAGTTGGTCTCGAAGGTCTGGTCCTCGGCCGCGTAGACGGCGTGCTTGATGTCGTCGGGGATGTCCTCCGGCTTGAGCATCACCCGGTTCGCGCCGGACCCGGCGATCTTCGACATCTCCTCGCCGTTGTTGTAGAGCAGGGTGACGACCTTGGCCTGGCTGGCCGCCACGTCCTCCGGGTTGTCCACGTCGACGAGCTGGTAGGTGATGAAGAAGGCCAGGATCGGACCGATGATCATCAGGGCCGCGGCGACGTAGATCGTGCGCCGCACCCGCCGCCAGATCTTCTTCTTGCGCATGGCGCGCAGTTCCTCTTCGGTCGGACCGGTGTCCTCGTCGTCGGGACCGTCGGCGTAGCCCTCCTCCAACTCGGGCTCGCGGTGGGTCAGCAGCTGCGGCTCGGACCGGACCTGGCCCTGACCGGGCGCCTTGGTCATGAACACCGTCGGCGCCTCGCCGGGACCGGGTCGCCCGCCGGGGCCGATCGCGACGGTCTGGTCGGCGGAGCGGTTCGGGTCGGCACCGGCCCCCGGCCTCGCCATGGCCATGGTCGGGTCGGCCGGGCCGGGACCACCGGGCCTGCGCGGACCACCGGGGACGCCCATCACCGCCGTGGGTCCCGCCGGGCCGGGCCCGCCAGGACCAGGACCGCCGGGGCCACCAGGCCCACCGGGGCCGCGCTGACCGGGGCCAGGCCCACCAGGCCCGCGACCGCCGGGACCACCGACCGGACCAGGCCCACCGGGTGCACCTTGACCGGGCCCACCAGGGCCGGGGCGGCCGGGCCCGCGACCGCCGGGGGCTCCCGTCGGCGCGGGACCACCCGGACCGGGGCCCGCTTGACCGCGACCGGCTGGCGCGTCCTGGCGGCCACCGCCGCGGTTGTCCTGCTGCCCGCCGTCGCCGTCGTCCTCCCAGAGCGGGCTCCAGAATCCGGTGCGCTCCTCGGACTGACCGGCGGGTTGCCCCGCCTTGGCGCGGCCCGCGTCCGGCTCGTCGCCGGTCGGCCACTGCGGCTCCGGCCGTCGGCGCTGGTCACTGTGGTCGTTCACGAAAAAGCCTCCCAGACCGGCATCCCGGGGCGGGACGTCGTTCGGTGGTCACGCGCGGCAACGCACAGGTGCTCGCGGGGGACATGGTCACGCAAAGCACCTCACTCGGCTGCCGTCCTCCTACGGGTGGGGATCCCCCCGGTACCCAGGACGTACGACTGCACCAGGTGGTTCCACGAGCAGGTTCGACAAACTTCGACGGTGTAGACGGAGAACTCCTCGAACACCGCCGCCATCCGCGCCAACTCCTCCGGCGCGCGGGCCGAGCCGGAGGCGTGCTTGAGCTCGTCCCCGTACACCCAGCTGACGTTGGTCAGGTGTTCCTTCCGGCAGACCGGGCAGGTCACCTCGGTCGGCTGGCCGTGGAACTTCGCGGCGCGCAGCAGGTACGGGTTGGCGTCGCACACCTCGTTGGTGCCGACGCGACCCGAGTAGACCTCCGCGAGCAGCGACCTGCGCTGCAACGCGTAGTCGACCACCTGCCGCTGCGTTCGCACGACGACAGCCTACGCGGCGGCGTTATCACGGCGGTGAGCCGATTGGTCGCGTCGACATGCGCCGCCCTCCCCATTCGTGATCAGCGTGTGCCGTGACCGGCGCCGATACCCCCGTCCGTGCGAACCCGGACGGGTGACGGGCCCGGACGTGGCGATTGACACAGGCGATCACGTTGGCCAAGCTCGCGATGTATCGGCACGATATAATTTGTCAGTAGGTCGACCCGACATCGTGGGGGCCGACATCGTGCCCTGGCGGAAGGGGGTGCCCCGTGCTCGAGTTCGCGATCCTCGGGTTGCTCCACGAGGCCCCGATGCACGGCTACGAGCTGCGCAAGCGCTTGCACGACCTGCTCGGCACGCTGCGGACGTTCTCCTACGGCTCGCTCTACCCGACGCTGCGGCGGCTGCTGCGCTCGGGTTGGATCGCCGAGGAGACCCCCGACGGCGACCGGTCGTGGGGCAGGCGCGGCAAGCGGGTCTACAAGCTCACCGCGGAGGGCAAGGAGCACTTCGCGGACCTGCTGGCCGACGCGGGCCCGCAGACCTGGGACGACGAGGGCTTCGGCGTCCACATGGCGTTCTTCTCCAGGACCCCGGCCGAGGTGCGGATGCGCATCCTCGAGGGCAGGCGGCGCCGGGTCGAGGAGCGCAGGGAGGGCCTGCGCTCGTCGATGGCGCGCGCGGGTGAGCAGATCGACCGCTACACCCGGGAGCTGCACCGGCTCGGCCTGGAGACCAGCGAGCGCGAGGTGCGCTGGCTCAACGAGCTGATCGCCAGCGAGCAGAGCGAGCAGCGCGACCCACCGGATTGACCCGCAGGCAGGCAGACAGGCGCCTGTGACGAGCAGACCCGCGCCACGCGCGGCTGGAAACGAGAAGGAGAACCGGCATGGGCGAGAACCGCCAGAGCGTGCGGGTGGCCATCGTCGGCGTCGGCAACTGCGCGGCGTCGCTTGTGCAGGGCGTGCACTACTACCGCGACGCCGACCCGACGACGCGGGTGCCGGGCCTCATGCACGTGCAGTTCGGCGACTACCACGTGCGCGACATCGAGTTCGTCGCCGCGTTCGACGTCGACGCCAAGAAGGTCGGCCGCGACCTGTCCGAGGCCATCGTGGCCAGCGAGAACAACACGATCAAGATCTGCGACGTCCCGCCGCTGGGCGTGTCGGTGCACCGCGGGCACACCTTCGACGGCCTCGGCGAGTTCTACCGGGAGATGATCACCGAGTCCGACGAGGAGCCGGTGGACGTGGTCGCCGCGCTGCGCGAGGCCGAGGTCGACGTGCTGGTGTCGTACCTGCCGGTCGGCTCGGAGGACGCGGACCGCTTCTACGCCCAGTGCGCCATCGACGCGGGCGTCGCCTTCGTCAACGCGCTGCCGGTGTTCATCGCCTCCGACCCGGAGTGGGCGGCGAAGTTCACCGAGGCGGGCGTGCCGATCGTCGGCGACGACATCAAGTCGCAGGTCGGCGCCACGATCACGCACCGGGTGATGGCCAAGCTGTTCGAGGACCGCGGCGTCGAGCTGCAGCGGACCTACCAGCTCAACTTCGGCGGCAACATGGACTTCATGAACATGCTGGAGCGCAAGCGGCTCCAGTCGAAGAAGATCTCCAAGACGCAGTCGGTGACCTCGCAGATCCCGCACGAGATGGCCAAGGCGGACGTGCACATCGGCCCGTCGGACCACGTGCCGTGGCTCGACGACCGCAAGTGGGCCTACGTGCGGCTGGAGGGGCGCTCCTTCGGCGACACCCCGCTGAACCTGGAGTACAAGCTCGAGGTCTGGGACTCGCCGAACTCGGCAGGCGTGATCATCGACGCCGTGCGCGCCGCCAAGATCGCCCTGGACCGGGGCATCGGCGGCCCGATCCTCTCCGCGTCCTCGTACTTCATGAAGTCCCCACCCGAGCAGTACGCCGACGACGACGCCTTCGAGGCCGTCGAAGCCTTCATCCGCGGCGACGTGGAGAGGTAACCGCAACGTTCGCAGGGGCCGCCATCCGTTCTCGGGTGGCGGCCCTTTCGCGTCAGCAGGGGGTCACGATCTGGTCGCGCAGTGCGAAGACCTGGGCGGAAGCTGATCTGTTAAGTCGCTGTTCACGTGGACGTTCGCTCCACCTGAACTGGGGCTCCTAGGTTCACGCCGTTCCCACTGACTGTCCGCAACCACGGAGGTTCCGTGACCACCACCGACGGCCGGATCTCGCTGCCGCTGCTCCCCCCGAACCACCCGCTCGGCCGGTCCGCGGTCACCTGCGAGTACCGCTGCGCGAACGCCTGCTCGCACGAGGCGCCCAACACCTCGGACAACGCGTACTTCGGTGACGTGGTCCGCTCCATCGTCAGCCGCCGCGGCATGCTCAAGGCCGGTGCGGTGCTCGCCGTCGCAGGTGCCGGTGTCGCCGGGCTGGCCGGTACCGCCGCCGCGCACCCCGACCACGGTGGCCACGGCGGTCACGGCCGCCCGCGCGGCCCCAAGGGCCTGGACTTCACCGCCGTCGCGCCCAACCGCGAGGACCGGATCGTCACCCCCGAGGGCTACCAGAACGCCGTCGTGATCCGCTGGGGCGACGCGGTGCTGCCCGGCGCGCCGACCTTCGACTTCGACAACCAGACCGCCGCCGCGCAGGCCAAGCAGTTCGGCTACAACAACGACTTCTGCGGCTTGGTCCCGCTCGACCACGACTCGTACCTGATGGGCTCCAACCACGAGTACACCACCGAGTCGTTCATGTTCAAGGGCTACTCCTCGGCGAACCCGACCGAGGAGCAGGTCAAGATCGGCTGGGCCGGGCACGGCTTCTCCGTGGTGCGCGTCGACCGCGAGCGCCGCAGCGGCAAGCTCGTCCCCAAGGTCGACCGCAAGTACAACCGCCGGTTCACCGTGACCACGCCGTACGAGGTCGTCGGCCCGGCCGCGGGCAGCCAGTTCCTGCGCACCAACGCCGACCCGACCGGCCGCCGCATCCTCGGCTCGTTCGGCAACTGCGCCGGTGGCGTGACCCCGTGGGGCACCATCCTCTCCGGCGAGGAGAACTTCAACGGCTACTTCGGCAACGGTGACAAGGTCACCGACCCGGTGGCCGTGCCGCGCATCGCCCGCTACGGCACCCCCAAGGGCGAGAGCACCCGCAAGTGGGAGCGGTTCGACCCGCGCTTCGACCTGTCGAAGGACCCCAACGAGTTCAACCGGCACGGCTGGATCGTGGAGATCGACCCGCTGGAGCCCAACGCCGCGCCGGTCAAGCACACCGCGCTCGGCCGGTTCAAGCACGAGGGCGCCACCATCCAGATCGCCCGCGACGGCCGCGTCGTGTGCTACCTGGGTGACGACGAGCGCTTCGACTACATCTACAAGTTCGTCTCCAAGGACCGCTACCGCCCGGGCAACAGCCCGTCGGCCCGCGCGCACAACAAGAAGCTGCTCACCGAGGGCACCCTCTACGTCGCGCAGTTCACCGGCGACAGCCCGGTCGCCGAGATCGACGGCACCGGCAAGCTGCCCGCCGACGGCGCCTTCGACGGCTCCGGCAAGTGGATCCCGCTGGTGTCGGGCACCAAGTCCCTCGTCGACGGCTTCACCGCCGAAGAGGTCTACGTCTTCACCCGCCTGGCCGCGGACAAGGTCGGCGCCACCAAGATGGACCGCCCGGAGGACGTGCAGCCCAACCCGGTCAACGGCCGCGTGTACGCCGCGCTGACCAACAACACCGACCGCGGCAAGACCGGTGCCAAGGAGGGCCCGACCGAGATCAACCCGCGCAACGGCAACAAGCACGGCCACGTCCTGGAGTGGGAGGAGAGCCGGGGCGACCACACCGCCACCACGTTCTCCTGGAAGCTGCTGCTGGTCTGCGGCGACCCGAACACCGCGGACACCTACTTCGGCGGCTACGACAAGACGCAGGTCAGCCCGATCTCCTGCCCGGACAACGTCGCCTTCGACCGCCACGGCAACCTGTGGATCGCCACCGACGGCAACGCGCTGGGCTCCAACGACGGCCTGTTCGCGGTGCCGGTCGAGGGCCGCTACCGCGGTTACGTCAAGCAGTTCCTCACCGTGCCGGTCGGCGCCGAGACCTGCGGCCCGGTCATCGAGGACGACTTCATCCTGGTGTCGGTGCAGCACCCGGGTGAGCTCGACGGCGCGAGCGCCGACAACCCGCTGGCCCACTGGCCCGACGGCGGCACCTCGCAGCCGCGCCCGTCGGTCGCGGTCATCTGGAAGTCCGGCTGCCGCATCGGCGAATAAACCGGATTCCCCCTGGGGCCCGTGCGCTTTCCGCTGCGCACGGGCCCTAGGTTTTCGGCATGCCCCTAGCCCTGATCACCGGCGCCACCCGCGGCATCGGCGCCGCCACCGCCCGCGCACTGGCCCCCACGCACACCCTGCTCCTGGGTGGCCGGGACGTGGCGGCGCTCGAAGCCTTGGCCGCCGACCTCCCCGACGCCCGCCCCTGGCCGGTGGAGCTGACCGACGCCGACGCGCTCGCCGCCGGTGTCGCCGATCTGTCCGAAGTGGACGTCCTGATCCACTCGGCAGGCATCGCCCGCGTCGGCCCCCTCGCCGACGCCACCGCTGCCCGCTGGCGCGAGATGTACGAGGTCAACGTCATCGCCCCCGTAGAACTGACCCGGCTGTTGCTGCCCGCCCTGCGCGCGACGCGCGGCCACGTGGTCCTGGTCAACTCCGGCGCGGGCCGCAACGCGCACCCGGGTTGGGGCCCGTACGCGGCGAGCAAGTTCGCCCTACGCGCCTACGCCGACGTCCTGCGCGGCGAGGAACCCGACATCCGCGTGACCTCCATCTACCCCGGCCGCACCGACACGGCCATGCAACGCACAGTCCGCACCGACGAGGGCGGCCCCTACGAGCCCGACCGCTACCTCACCCCCGACTCGGTTGCCGCCGCGATCCGAGCCGCCGTCCTCGCGACGCCGGAAGCCCATCCCACCGAGGTGATCATCCGTCCCCGCTAGTCCCACGACGATTCGGCTGACCGATGCCCTGGTGGGGTCGGTCGACGCCGAAGAGGTCGGGGTAGCCAATGTCGTGAACTGCACCGAGCACGAGCCCATTGGCCGGGTGGGGTCTGGGCGTCGGTCACGGGTGCACGGCGGAAGTGCGCTGGGAAAGCGGCGCACTGAACTTGGCAGGCGACCAAGGCCGCCGTGAAGTCCACTCCCATCACCCGGCGGGTCCGGCAGTTGCGGCTCTACGCCTGGCTCGGCCTCGGCACCGCGGCGGCGGAAGGGCTGGCATCCATGCCGTTCTTCGACGCAACCCCGGCGGACCGAGGGTTTCGTGTCGCCGTGGCCGGGGTTGGCCGACGTCTGGCTGGTCGATCCGCCGCCGGTGGTGTTGGCCGGGTTCGCCGTGGCGATCGGGGCCGTGATCGGGTTGATCGCCGCGCGGGTGCACGCGGACGCGGCCAGGGTGGTCCGGTATGGACAGTCATTTCTCGATTCGAGGAGCCATCCGCCCGGCGGCGGTTCCAACTGGCTGCCAGAGGAAAGCGACCATCCAGCCGCTGATCGGCGGCACGACGGCCATGGACTTCCTCCGCTCGGAGATCACTGCGGCCGGGCAACCCGAGAAGCCGTGGCGACCGGGTGCCCGCGATGACGACGACCCGTTCGGAATCATCTGGTCATGGGCTCGGCATCGAGACCTACGGGATCCCCGGCCAGATCTTCAGCGTGCCGGTGCGGTTGGACATCGCCGACGGCGCGCACTCGATCAACGAGATGACCTCCTAGCAGACCGACAACGCCACCGACGGCGCGCGGATCGTCGACAGCGTGTGGAAGAGCGCCCAGGACTTCAACAACCCCAGCGACTGGGCCTTCGACGGGCTCGCCGTGGGGCTGGACGCGCTCGGGTTCATCGCGAACCCGCTCGGCACGCTCGTCGGCGGGGGCATCGGGTGGTTGATCGAGCACGTGTCGTTCCTCAAGGAGCCGCTCGACGACCTCGCTGGCGACCCCGGTGCGATCAACGTCGTCGCCGCGACCTGGGGTGCGGTGGCCAAGGCGTGCGGCAAGCTCGGCGGCGACTACGCCCAGGCCGCCACCAGTCAGACCACGACCTGGACGGGGCAAGCGGGCGACGGCTACCGCACGGCGGCGGCCGCGCTGGCCGAGCAGGTCAAAGCACTGGAGGGGGCGGCGGATTCCGTCGCGAACGGCGTGCGGCGGACCGGCATGCTGGTCGCCGCGGTGCGCGGGGTGATCCGGGACATCATCGCCGACGTCGTGGCGGAGTTCCTCATCGCCGCCGTCGCCGCACTGGCGACGAGTTGGTGCACGTTCGGCGCTTCGGTGGCCGCGTTCACCGGCTGGGCCGTGGCCAGGGCGGCCGCCACCGCGGGCAAGATCGGCGGCAAGGTCGGCAAGCTGCTGATGAAGCTCGCCCAGGCCGTCCGCAAGTTCGACAACCTCAAGGGTATCTCCGACGCGCTCGCCAAGGCCTCGCTCGCCATCGCCCGCAAAGCGAGGAGCGTCGGCCAGGGGATCGGCAAGCACTACTCGTCGGTCAAGCAGATCGAGGACGGCATCGCCAAGGCCAACGGCGCGATCCGCGACAAGCTCGTGTTCGGCAACAGCACCGCGAAGGACGTCGCGAACAAGGTCGACGACTTCATGGCACCGCGCGGCCGCGACGGGTTCGCGGACGTGCTCAAACTGCCCTCGCTCGGCCGCACGGCGGGGTCCGAGTTCGTCAAGGAAGGCGCGAACTGGGACGAGAGCTACGCCAAGGGCCAGCAAGAGCTCAGCGAGAAGGAGTAGTAGTCCGGACGAGGCGGGAGGCCGCTGCTCTGGCTTTGGCCAGGGCGTCGGGCATCGACACGGTCGTGGGCTCGGTGTCGGCGACCACCTGGGTCCCGGCCACCCACACGTCCCGCACGGTTCGCGAACCCGCCGCCCAGACCAGGTTGGACAGCAGGTGCTCGTCGGCGATGTCGGTGCCCGCGGCGAAGGCCGGGTCGTCGACGCCGAGGTGGACCACGTCGGCCCAGGCGCCGGGTTCGAGGGTGCCGATGTCCGAACGCGACAGTGCGGCCGCGCCGCCCCTGGTGGCCATGAGCAGCAGGTCTGCGGCGCGCAGCACCGTCGAGTCCATGGTGGACACCCGGGCGAGCAGCCCGGCGAGGCGGACGTCCTCCCACAGGTCCAGGTCGTCGTTGCTGGCCGGGCCGTCGGTGCCCAGGCCGAGGGGGACGCCCGCGGCACGCAGGTCGGCGACGCGGGCGATGCCGGAGGCGAGTTTGGTGTTGGAGCCGGGGCAGTGGGCGACGCCGACGCGGTGGCGGACGAAGGTGCTGATGTCCGCGTCCGACAGGTGCACCGAGTGCGCGGCGAGCACCCGCCCGCCGAAGAGGCCGACCTGGTCGAGCAGGGCGGGGACCGTGCCGTACTCCGCCCGCTGCGCGACGTCCTCCGGCAGCGACTCGGCCACGTGGATCTGCACCAGCGCCCCCCGCTCCCGCGCCGCCGCCCCGACCTGGGCCAAGGCGTCGGGGGACAGGGTGTACGCGGAGTGCGGCCCGTACCCGATCTCGATCCGCTCACCGGGACCGAACCGCAGGCCGTCGTTGTCGATCCAGGCGCTGGTCTGCTCCAGCTGCGCGGCCCAGTCCCACCCGGGGGCGTCGATGATCGCGGGCGCCAGCACCAGCCTGGCCCCGGTGTCGAGCACCGCCCTGACCAGCTCCTCGCCGTAGAAGTACATCTCCGCGCTGGTCGTCACGCCCGCGCGCAGCATCTCCAGCGACCCGAGCACCATGCCCGCGTACACGTCGTCCGGGGTCAACTGCGCCTCGGTCGGCCAGATCACCTCGGTCAGCCAGCGCATCAGCGGCAGGTCGCCGCCGAGGCCGCGCAGCAGGGTCATCGGGCTGTGCGCGTGCGCGTTGACCAGCCCGGGCATCAGGATCCCGGTCACCTGCCTGCTCGGCCCACCCGACGGCGGCGCGTCGGCGGCGGGACCGACGTGGGTGATCCGGCCGTCGTCCCCGATGTCGAGGACGGCGTCGCGGACCACGGTGCAGTCGGGGTCGCACGGGAGGATCACGGGTGCGTGCAGGCGCAGCGGCATGCCTGGATCTTGCCGGCCGCTCAGGCGGCCGACACCAGGTCGTCCTGGATACCTCGCCCGATCGTGGGTGACCAGCCCAGCGCCCGGATCCGCGCGGTGTCGAGCACGGCGTCCGCGGCCAGGAAACCCGCGCCCCAGCCGTGCGCGGCGGTGGCCTCGTCCAGCGACCACGCGGCGACCGGGACAGCCGCGGCGGCGCCGACGGCGGTCATGAGTTCGACCAGGGACAGGTGCCCGTCGGCGACGTGGAACGCGCCGCTCGCCGTGGACTCCAGCAGCGCAGCGTAGGCGAGCGCGAGGTCGCGGACGTGCACCGTCGACCAGCGGTTCTGGCCGTCGCCGATGTACCTGGCCACCCCGTCGGCCGCGGCCTGGGCGACCAGCCTCAGCACCGGCCCGCCGCCGTCGCCGTAGACCATCGGCGGGCGGACGACGACCCCGCGGACGTGCGAGTCCAGCACCCGCGCCTCCGCCTCGGCCAGCCAAGCCAGCGGCCCTTCGACAGCGGCGGTGTCGTCTTCGGTCACCGGCGTCCGCGAGGACCTGGCCCGCGGCGCCCCCGTGGTCGTGACGAACACGCCGCCGCTCATCGCGCCCAGCATGGCGGTCACGGCGGCCCGGTCGACCTCGGCGCGGTCGGCGGTCTCGGTTGCGGCGGTGTGCACGACCCCGTCGCCGCCCGCCGCGGCAGCGGCCAGCGTGTCGAGGTCGGTCAGGTCCGCGAGGACCGGCTCGGCGCCGTGGCCGCGCACGACGGCCTCGGCGAGCGGGGTGCGGGCCAGGCCGCGGACGCGGTGGCCGCGGGCGATGAGGGTCCTGGTGAGCGCGGATCCGATGTACCCGCTCGCCCCGGTGACGAAGAAGTCCACTGTGGTCTCTCCCGTTCTGGTGGTAGACCAAACGTAGGAATCAGGTGTGGGTGGCGGGAATGCTCGGGGGTCCAGGCTTCATGCGCGACGGTCCAGGGGACGTGTTGTCGACGCTGCTGCGGCAGGTCCGCATCGGCGTGGCCAGGTTCGGGCGGGTCGAGCTGGGTGCACCGTGGGGTGTCCGGCTGGCGCAGCGGGACACCGTCTCGATGCACCTCTTGCTCCAAGGGGACCTGTGGGTGGACGACAGCCCTCTCGCGGTCGGCGACCTCTTGGTGCTCCACAGCGCGTCCCACACTCTGCGCAACCACCCGGGTGCGGACGTTGTGGCGGAGCCGGACTGGCCGAGCGAAGGCGAGCTCGCGGTGTACCGGCGGCACGGTGGGGACGGCACACGCACTGTGCTGCTTTGTGCGGAGCTGACCATAGAGGGCGCTGGACGCTCCCTCCTCCTCCGAGCGCTACCGCCGGTGGTGCACCTTCCGTCGAGCCTGCCCAGCTTCGAAGCCCTCCTCGACGCGCTCAGGGACGAGATCCGGGAACGCCGCCCCGCGACCGAGGTGATCGCGGCCCGGTTGATCGAGTTGGTGCTCTTGCAGGTCATCCGGGTCGAGCTGGCCCGGCCCGCCGAGTCGGGGGCGTGGCGGGCGGCGCTGGCCGACGGTCGGGTCGGGCGGGCGTTGGCGGCGATCTACACCGAGCCCGCCCGCGGCTGGACGGTCGCGGGCCTGGCTCGGGTCGCGGGGATGAGCCGGGCCGCGTTCGCGCCGCGGTTCCGGGAGCTGGTCGGGGAGGGGCCGGGGGCGCACCTGGCCCGCTGGCGGATGGACCTGGCGAAGGCGATGCTGCTGGAGCACCCGGAGCGGTCGGTCGCGCAGGTCGCGGCGGCGGTCGGGTACGCCAGCGAGTTCGCCTTCAGCGCGGCGTTTCGCCGGGTCACCGGCTCGCCACCGGGGCGCTACCGGAATACCCACTTGCCCGAGGACGCTGTCTAGGTGAAACACTGCGGCAATACATAGGATGATCGGAGGCCCGCGCATGGCGAGTCGGCAGGGCTTCTGGTTCGGGTTCTTCGCCTACCTCGCGTGGGGCTTCTTCCCGCTGTACTGGCCGCTGCTCGCCCCGGCCACCCCGGTGGAGATCCTGGCCCACCGGATCTGCTGGTCGCTGGTCGTCGTCGCGGCGATCCTGCTGGTCGGCAAGCGCTGGCAGCACCTGCGCGCGATCAACCGGCGCAAGCTCGGCTTCATCTCCGTCGGCGCGCTGACCATCGGCCTCAACTGGGGCATGTACATCTACGGCGTCAACAGCAACCAGGTGGTCGAGACCGCCCTGGGCTACTTCATCAACCCCCTGGTCACCATCGCCCTAGGCGTGGTGTTCATGGGCGAGCGGCTGCGGCCCGCGCAGTGGATCGGCCTCGCGGTCGCGTTCGCCGCCGTAGTGGAGCTGACCTTCGACTACGGCAGGCTGCCGTGGATCGCACTGACCCTGGCGTTCTCCTTCGGCACCTACGGCCTGATGAAGAAGAAGGCCGACGTCGGCTCGAGCGAGGGCCTGGCGCTGGAGACGGCGATCCTCACCCCGCTCGCGTTCGGGTTCCTGGTGTTCACCCACAGCACCGGCGGCGGCACGTTCGGCCACGCGGGCTGGCTCAACGCCGTGCTCCTGGCGGGCACCGGCCTGATCACCGCCATCCCGCTGCTGCTGTTCGGCGCCGCGGCGACCAAGGTCCCGATGACCACGCTGGGCCTGCTGCAGTACTTCGTGCCGATCATCCAGTTCGCCATCGGCCTGCTGATCTTCCACGAGCACATGACCACCGCCCGCTGGGTCGGCTTCGGCCTGGTCTGGCTGGCGCTGATCATCATCACCACCGAGTCGCTGCTCACCCGGCGCCGGGTCGGGGCGCGGCGGGTGGCCCAGCCGGAGCCGGAACTGGTCTAGCGGTCGACCAGCCTGCGGACCAGCTTCAACCCCGACCACACCGCGTCGACCGCGCACACCTTCACGTCGACAAGGCCGTTGGCCAGCGCGTGCCCCCGGACCCCGTTCTCGTCCAGGTCGGTCGGCACCTTCGCGGCCTTCTTCGGCCAGGCCACCCACAGCGCGCCGTCCACCTTGAGCCGCGCCACCGACGGCGCCCAGCCGCGCACCAGGTCGGCGGTCCACGGGCAGAACAGCAGCACCACGTCGTAAGGCTCGCGGCCCGCGCGACTGTGGTGGGGCGCGCCGAGGTCGAACCCGGCAGGCGCGCCGGACACGAGCACCCTGGACTCCGCCTTCACGCCCAGCTTCTGGGCCAGCGGCTTGCCCGAGTACCCGGCTGTCACGTCCGGGCCGGACTGGGCACCGGTTCGTCGACGGTGTCCTTCGCGCTGAGGAACGCGATGAACATGCCGACCAGCAACGCGGCCCGACCCCAGACGCCGATCATCACCGCCTGCGCGGCGAAGCCCTCGTAGATGCCCGACGGCTGCCGGGCCGCGATCTGGGCGAACCAGAGGAAGATGCCGATCCCCATCGCCAGGTCCGCGACGCAGTACGCGGCGATCCAGCCCCAGCGCAGGTTCAGCAGCACGAACATCGGCACCAGCCACAGCGTGTACTGCGGCGAGTGGACCTTGTGCAGCAGCAGGAAGCCGCACAGCATGGCCGCCGACACCGCGATCCACGGGTAGGTGCCCTCGCGCTGAAACCGGATCCAGCCGATCACGCAGGCCACGGCGAACGAGGCGAACACCAGCAGCGGGGACATGATCCCGATGTACTCGTGCACGGTGACGTTCTGCGGGTCCGAGTCCGGCCGCAGCGCCCAGAACCAGATCGAGTTCGCGGTGATGTCGGCCTTGCGCTGCCCCTGGAAGACGAACGACGCCAGCCAGCCCTCGCGCCCGGCGATGGCGAACGGCAGGTTCACCGCGATCGCCGTGCCCATGGCGACCAGAGCGACCCGCACCATCCCGGCGATATCGCGGGTCTTACCGGTGGGCAGCTCTCGACCGCCGCGGCCGCCGGTGAGCACGTAGAGCATCAGCGGCAGCACAAAGATGGCCGGATAGAGCTTGAACGCGAACCCGAGGCCGAGCAGCACTGCGCTAAGAGTCGCGCGCTGCACTAGAGGACGGTCCACACCCCGCGAACCCCAACCGCGGTGCACGACATAGACGGCAGCGACCGCGCAGGCCACAACCGGTAGCTCCCAGTTGTGGAAGGCGTACATGACCAGCGGTGGCGACACGGCCCACAAGAGCGCTCGCCAGCGCGACAGCCTGCCGAGCAGCCACGCGGTCAGCAGTCCGAACGGCGCCATGAGCAGGGCGGACGCCAGCAAGAACCCGGCGTCGGTGTGCACGAGCAGCGCGCCCGCCCAGATGAGCAGCCCGGTCAGGACCGGGTACTCGACGGTGCCGCCCGAGAGCTCGCCGGTCGCGGAGATCTTGCCGTGCACGTACGGGAACACGTGCCGGTCGACATCGCGGCCGATCCACAGGTACTGGATGTCGGAGTAGCAGACGTCGGCGTACTTGCGCTCGTCGAAGTCCGGCTGGCTGCGGCCCCAGGTGTCGAACTGCGGGCCGGTGCAGCGGTCCTTGTTCGCGAACCCGAGCAGCAGGGTGACCCCGCACAGCAGCACGAGCACCGCGAGCGCGCCCCGGCCCAACCGCGCGGCGGTGCCGCCCCCCAGCCGCGCCGGGGTGCCCTCCGGCTCGCCTGCCGGTGCGGCGGCGGTGACGCCAGCGGGCACGGTGCTCACCGTCCGAGCGCCTCACGCAGGAACGCGATATCCGCGGCTTGGCCCTCGGCGGGCGTCTCGACCACGACCGGGGCGCCCGCCGCGGCGACCACCTCGACCAGCTGGTCGGCGTCGATGGTGCCGGTGGCGATGTTGTCGTGCCGGTCGCGCGCCGAGCCGAACTCGTCGCGGGAGCTGTTGAGGTGCACCAGGTCGATCCGGCCGGTGATCGCCTTGACCCGGTCGACGATGCCGACCAGGTCCTCACCAGCGGCGAAGGCGTGGCAGGTGTCGAGGCAGAAGCCCGCGCCGAACTCGGCGACGGCGTCCCAGAGCCGGGCCAGCACGTCGAACCGGCGGGCCATGGCGTTGTCGCCGCCCGCGGTGTTCTCGATCAGGATCGGCACGCCGAAGCCGCCCTCGGCGTGCTGGCGCTCGAAGAACTTGCGCCAGTTGTCGATGCCGACCTGCGGGTCCTCGGCCTTGTTGACGTGCCCGCCGTGCACCACCAGGCCCTTCGCGCCGACCTTGGCCGCTGCGTCGGCGTGCTGGGTGATCAGCTTGCGGGAGGGGATCCGGATCCGGTTGTTCGTCGACGCCAGGTTGACCACGTAGGGCGAGTGCACGAACAGGGTGAGGTCGGTCGCGAGCAGCTCGTCGGTCTTGGGGTGCGGCTTGGGCGCCTTCCAGTCCTGCGGGTCGGCGAGGAAGAACTGCACCACGTCGGCGCCGCGTTCGCGCGCTGCGTCGAGCGGGTCGTCATCGCGGACGTGGGCACCGATGCTCATGGCCGGAAAGGGTAGTCGTCGACTCCGACCGTGGGACCCCTCGGTGGTCGGTGAATCAGCGTCCCGGTGGGCCCCCGACCGGCCCGTCTGCTCCAACCGGGCTAACGCGAAGCACTTTCGTGGAAACCCATCGCCAGCACGTCACCATGTCGGGTTACAGTCGTTGTCTCCCAGTGAAGCTACTCGCCGGTATTCGGAGGATCTTCATGCGACGGCGTGGCAAGTTCTACGCGACCGGGCTCGTGCTGATCATCGGTGGCACGGCCGCCGGTGTGCTGGCGGGCGCAGGCACGGCCGCGGCCGCCCCGCCGATCGTGGTCGGCAGCTGCGCGACCACCATCCAAGGCGCGCCGGGCACCCCGATCTCGCTGAGCCCGACCGCGGTCCTCGACCCGGTCTTGCGCGTGGTCAACGCCGTCCCGCTCTTAGGCCCAACGCTGTCCGGCGGGGTCCGCAGCGCGGTCACCTCCATGGGCAACATCCCGCTCGGCGTCATCCCGGCGGCGAACTCGACGATCTCCGGCACCACCATCGCGTCCGCGGCGGTACCGCAGATCAAAGACGCGATCTCCAAGGTCCCCCTGATCGGCCAAGCACTCACCGGCATCGTCTCCGGCGTCCAAGGCGCCCTGACCACCGGCTGCGCCATCACGGTGACCGTGGTCAACACCGTCACAGCGCCCATCCAGGACGGCGCGGGTGCGGTCGCGGGCGCGGTCGAGAAGGGCGCCGCGGCCCTACCCCTGGTCCCCGGCACCCCCGGCGTCCCGAACAAGCCCGGCACCAACCCGTCGCCCGGCACCGGGGGCAACCCGCAGACCCCACCCGGGACACCCGGCGGCCCGAACACCTCGGTGGTCGGCGGCATCAACCCGGGAAGCCTGCCCCTCTACGGCTCCGGCCTGGCCCTAGGCCGCTCCCCGATGTCCGACTACTCGGGCGTCCCCTACGCCCAAGCAGGCCTGTTCTCCCCCTCACCCGGCATCCGCTACGGCGGCTCCATCCCCGGGTACGCCCCCCAGTTCGGCATCCTCGGCACCGGCGACGCCGACGGCGTCCAAGCAGCGGGCCACGCCGAAGCCCTCGACGCCCCGAACAGCCGCGGTGTCGGACTACCGGTGCTGCTCGCCGTACTGGCCCTCTCGGGGGTCACCGCCGCGCTGGTCCGCACCTGGGTCCTGCGCCGCACCCCCGCCTGACCGCAGCTGGGTGCTGCGCGGGACGTGAGCGGGGAGCTGTTACGCTGCGTCCGCTAAAGACCCTCCTGCCACGGATCGTCCGTGGCCGCCGAGTCCACAGGAGGTGAGTGGTCTTCATGCGTCATTACGAGGTCATGGTCATCCTCGACCCCACACTCGACGAGCGCACGGTCGCGCCGTCGCTCGACACGTTCCTCAACGTCATCCGCACGTCGGGTGGCAACGTTGAGAAGGTCGACATCTGGGGCAAGCGCCGGTTGTCGTTCGAGATCAAGAAGCACAGCGAGGGCATCTACGCCGTGCTCGACGTCAACGCCGAGCCGGACGCGGTCAAGGAGCTCGACCGCCAGCTGTCGCTGCAGGAGTCCGTGCTGCGGACCAAGGTCATGCGGCGCGAGAACGCCTGACCATGGCAGGGGACACGATCATCACGGTCGTCGGCAACCTGACCGCGGACCCCGAGCTGCGGTTCACCCCCTCGGGTGCCGCCGTCGCCAGCTTCACGGTGGCCTCCACCCCGCGCACCTTCGACCGCCAGTCCGGCGAGTGGAAGGACGGCGAGGCGCTGTTCCTGCGCTGCAACATCTGGCGCCAGGCGGCGGAGAACGTCGCCGAGTCGCTGACCAGGGGCTCCCGCGTGCTGGTCACCGGCCGCCTCAAGCAGCGCTCGTTCGAGACCCGCGAGGGCGAGAAGCGCACCGTCATGGAGCTCGAGGTCGACGAGGTCGGCCCGTCCCTGCGCTACGCGACCGCGAAGGTCAACAAGGTCAGCCGGGGTTCCGGTGACGGCGGTGGCTTCGGCGGTGGCGGTGGCGGCGGGCGCTCCGGTGGTGGTGGCGGTGGCTACAACGGCCCGTCCGCACCGCCCGACGACCCGTGGGGCTCCGCTCCGCCCGCAGGTGGCGGCGGCGGCTTCAACGACGAACCGCCGTTCTGACCGGGTAACGCACCCAACCCAGACGCTTTCTCGACATACCACTCAGGAGTTTCACCGTGGCCAAGCCACCGATTCGCAAGCCGAAGAAGAAGGTCTGCGTCTTCTGCAAAGACGTGAAGAAGGACCGTCCGGTCAACATTGACTACAAGGACACCACGCTGCTGCGCAAGTACATCTCCGACCGCGGCAAGATCCGCGCGCGTCGGGTGACCGGCAACTGCAGCCAGCACCAGCGTGACGTCGCCATCGCGGTGAAGAACGCCCGCGAGGTCGCTCTGCTCCCGTACACCTCGACCGCCCGCTGACCAGGAGGGGACGACCATGAAGCTCATCCTCACCACCGACGTCAGCGGCCTGGGTGGCCCCGGTGACCTCGTCGAGGTCAAGGACGGCTACGGCCGCAACTACCTGCTGCCGCGCGGCTTCGCCATCCTGGCGACCAAGGGCGCCGAGAAGCAGGTCCAGGTCATCCGCCGGGCGCAGGAGGCCAGCCGGATCCGCAACCTCGACCACGCCAAGGAGGTCAAGGCCGCGCTGACCGCGCTGGGCAGCGTCCCGCTCAAGGCCAAGGCCGCCGCGGGGTCGGGCAAGCTGTTCGGCTCGATCACCACCGCCGACATCGTCGCCGCGGTCAAGGCCGCCGGTGGGCCGGTCCTCGACAAGCGCGCCGTCGAGGTCGCGGGCCACATCAAGACCGTGGGCAAGCACTCGGTGAGTGTCCGCCTGCACCCCGATGTCACCGCCGCGTTCACGGTGCACGTCGCCGCCGCGAGCTGACTCGTCCGCACGCAGAACCGCCCCGCTCGGTCACGCTGAGTGGGGCGGTTCTGCGTCTGCGCAGTTGTCCACAGGTCGTGGTCACCCTGCCGAGCGAACGCTGTCGCGACACGCCGAAAAGCGACGATCGCGCGACACGCCGAAGAACCGGCCGAGCAATTTCTCCACAAGTTGTACACAGGCTCTGAGCTGGGCTTTTCTCAACAAGCCGGACACCTGTCCCCAGGTTGTCCACACCCCGTCGGGTACCTGTGCTCAGCTGACCGCGCTCATCCCCAGGTTGTCCACAGGACCGTCCCCACCGTGGTTTGCAAGAGGCCGTTCGGGGGTCCTAGCTTCGCCTGGCGGCCCGGCGCGCGGTGGTCGACCACCACCCGAATGTCGTACCGCCGACCTAAGGTCCGCACCGGACCGAAGTCTTCTCAGGAGGGGCAGATCCGTGGCGCTCGCCGACGACCTCTCCCTGCCGCCGGAGCCCGGCGAGCACGGGATGGACCGAAAGCCCCCACAGGACCTGCGGGCGGAGCAGAGCGTGTTGGGCGGCATGATGCTGTCCAAGGACGCCATCGCCGATGTCATCGAGGCGCTGAGCCCGGATGACTTCTACATGCCGAAGAACCAGATCATCTACGACACGGTGCTCGACCTGTACGGCCGCGGCGAGCCAGCCGACCCGATCACCGTCTCCGCCGAGCTCGAACGCCGCGGTGAGCTGCGCAAGGTCGGCGGCGCCCCGTACCTGCACACGCTGATCTCGATCGTGCCCACCGCGGCCAACGCCGGGTACTACGCGGAGATCGTCGCCGAGAAGGCCATCCTCCGCAGGCTGGTCGAGGCCGGGACCCGGATCGTGCAGCTGGGCTACCAGGGTGCCGAGGGCGCGGACGTCACCGAGATCGTCGACCGCGCGCAGGCCTCGATCTACGAGGTCACCGAGCGCAGCATGAGCGAGGACTACGTCGCGCTCGAGGAACTGCTGCAGCCGACCATGGACGAGATCGACGCCATCGCCTCCCGCGGCGGCATCTCCCAGGGCATCCCCACCGGCTTCGCCGACCTCGACGAGATCACCAACGGCCTGCACCCCGGCCAGATGATCATCGTCGCCGCCCGCCCCGGCGTCGGCAAGTCCACCCTCGGCCTGGACTTCGCCCGCTCCTGCTCCATCAAGCACGGCATGTCCAGCGTCATCTTCTCCCTGGAGATGAGCCGCACTGAGATCGTCATGCGGATGCTCTCCGCCGAGGCCAAGATCCGCCTCGGCGACATGCGCGGCGGCCGGATGACCGACGACGACTGGACCCGCCTGGCCCGCCGGATGAGCGAGATCAGCGAGGCCCCGATGTTCGTCGACGACTCGCCGAACATGACCATGATGGAGATCCGCGCCAAGGCCAGGCGCCTCAAGCAGCGCCACGACCTCAAGCTCGTGGTGGTCGACTACCTGCAGCTGATGACCTCCGGCAAGCGCGTGGAGTCCCGCCAGCAGGAGGTCTCCGAGTTCTCCCGCCAGCTCAAGCTGCTGGCCAAGGAGATCGAGGTCCCGGTGATCGCGATCAGCCAGCTCAACCGCGGTCCCGAACAGCGCACCGACAAGCGGCCGATGCTCTCCGACCTGCGTGAGTCCGGCTCCCTGGAGCAGGACGCGGACATGGTCATCCTGATCAACCGCCCCGACGCCTGGGAACGCGACGACCCCCGCGCCGGTGAGGCCGACCTGATCCTCGCCAAGCACCGAGCAGGCCCCACCGCCACCGTCGTCGTCGCCCACCAACTCCACTACAGCCGCTTCGCCGACCTCGCCCAGGGCTGACCGCTCAGCCGTACCGCTCGACCAGGGTGTTGCCGATCGCGGCCAGGTGGTCGCGCACGCCCTGGGGGCCGGTCACCTCGATCCAGTCGACGAGTCCGGCGAGTTCACCGGCGAGCATGTGCTCGTTGGGGCCGCGGACCACGACCTCGATGCGGCCGTCGGGGGTGGGGCCGCCCACCTCGAGCCGGTCGCCGAGTGCCATCCGGAGCACGCTCACCCCGTGGGGCGGGCACACCGCTCGGGCTTCGAGCGGGGTTCGCTTGCGGTCGACCTCGTCGGCGATTTCGCGCCAGCTCTGGGCGAGGTCGAAGTCGTCGGGTCGGTGCGCGGGATCTTCGGTCAGCACGACCGATGAGACGCGGTCGATTCGGAAGGTTCGCCTGCCCGCCTCGGTGTCGCAGATCAGGTACCACGACGGGCCTTTGGCGACGATGCCCAGCGGGTGGACGGTTCTCCCGGTTTCGACGCCCTTGCCGTCGACATAACCGAGACGCACCTGGACGCGGCGGATCACCGCGTCCTGGAGGTCGTCGAGGAAAGGTGGTGGTCGGCGGTCGTACCGGTTGGCACCCCACCGCTGCGGGTCCACGACCAGCGACGACGCGGCTGCCTCCGCCTGCACGCGGAAGGGTTCCGGCAGGGCGTGGACGAGTTTGCGCAGCGCCGCTTTCACGGCGGGTGTCGCGGTGGACGCCTGGCCCGCGACCAGGAACAGGGCGCGGGCCTCGCTCGCGGTCAACCCGGACAGGTCGGTGCGGGCACCGCCGACGAGTCGCCACCCGCCGCCCCGGCCCTGGGTCGAGTAGACGGGCACCCCGGCCATGGCCAGCGCGTCGAGGTCGCGGCGGGCGGTGCGCTCGCTGATCTCCAGTTCCTCGGCGACCTCCGCGGCCGTCACCTGCTCGCGCCGCTGCAGCATGAGGAGGATGGCCACCAACCGGTCGGTTCGCATGTCGTCAACAGTCGCACGCAAACCGGTCATGAGCTGTCCTGTTTACCTCTGCACCATGGCGCCATGACCTCACAGACCGAGTTCCCCGAGCCCACCACCATCGCCGTCAACGGTGTTGAGCTCGAAGTCTTCGAAGCGGGTCGGCACAACGCCGGGAAGCCCGTCGTGCTCTGCCACGGCTGGCCTGACCTCGCCTTCACCTGGCGCCACCAGATGCCCGCCCTCGTCGCATCGGGGTACCACGTCATCGCCCCGAACCAGCGGGGGTATGGCAACTCGTCCCGCCCGGCCGAGGTGGCGGCGTACGACATCGAGCACCTGACCGGCGACCTCGCCGCGCTCCTCGACCACTACGGCTACGAGGACGCCACCTTCATCGGCCACGACTGGGGTGCGATGGTCGTCTGGGCCATGGCGCTGCTGCACCCGCACCGCGTCCAGAAGCTGATCAACCTCAGCCTGCCGTACCAGGAGCGCGGCGAGAAGCCGTGGATCGAGTTCATGGAAGAGGTGCTCGGCGGCGACTTCTACTTCGTCCACTTCAACCGGCAGCCGGGGGTCGCGGACGCCGTGTTCGAGGCGAACACCGCCCAGTTCCTCGGCAACCTCTACCGGAAGAACGAGCCCCTCACAGCGCCTGGGCCGGGCATGGCGCTGATCGATCTCGCGCGGGCGGGAACAGCGCTGGGCGATCCCATGATGAGCGACGGCGACCTGGCTGTGTACGTCGCCGCGTTCGAGGAGTCGGGGTTCACCGGCGGCATCAACTGGTACCGCAACCTCGACCGCAACTGGCACCTGCTCGCCGAGGTGGACCCGATCGTCCACCAGCCAGCGCTCATGATCTACGGCGACCGCGACCCGGTGGCGAAGTCCGAGCGGCTGGCGCAGTTCGTGCCGAACGTCGAGGTGATCAGCCTGGACAGCGGTCACTGGATCCAGCAGGAGCGGCCGGAGGAGACGACCAGGGCGATCCTCAAGTGGTTGGAGCAGTCCGCGTAGTGGCCCGGACGACTCCGGTGTAGGCGTCGACGAACGTGGCGAGGAGGGCGGCGAAGGTGTCGCGGTCCTCCTCGCCCTCGGGTGTCAGTGCCAGGAGCACCCGGCGGGTGTCGGATTGGTCGGGGGTCCGGTGAGCCAGCCCTTCGGCAAGGGCACGCGCGGCCAGCCTGCTGGCCCGCAGCTGGTCCACCGACAACTCGCTGGCCTCACCACGGTGGGGACGCTCGAACGGATGGTGCGCAACCTGGAATAACCCGGACCCGCCCGGCGTCGTGGTATTTTGTTCAAGTTTCAACTACTACAGGTGGTGGGTCATGAGGCAGCCGGTGATCTACGTCAGCCACGGCGCTCCGCCGCTGGCCGACGACGAGGTGTGGACCGGGCAGCTCGCGCGCTGGGGAGCCGAGCTCGGTCGACCGTCGGCGGTGCTGGTCGTCTCGGCGCACTGGGAGGCGGCCCCGATGGCCATCGGGGCGACCACGACGGTGCCGTTGACCTACGACTTCTGGGGGTTCCCGCAGCGGTACTACCAGGTCGAGTACGCCGCGCCCGGCGCGCCGGAACTCGCGGCCAGGGTGCGCGGGCTGATGCCGACCCCGGTGGCCGACGAACCGGCGCGGGGGCTCGACCACGGCGCGTACGTGCCGCTGGTCGAGATGTTCCCCGAGGCCGATGTGCCGGTGCTGCAGATCTCGATGCCGACGCTGGACCCCGCGGAGCTGGTCGAGGTCGGGCGGCGGCTCGCCCCGTTGCGCGACGAAGGCGTGCTGATCATGGGGAGCGGGTTCTTCACGCACAACCTCCGCGGTCTCGACATGGGCCGCGATCCCGCGCACACGCCGCCCGCCTGGTCCAGCGAGTTCGACGACTGGGGCAACGGGGCCGTCGCGGCCAACGACCTCGACGCGCTGGTGGACTTCGAGCGCAAGGCGCCCGCCGCGCGGTTGGCGCACCCGAGGACCGAGCACTTCGCGCCGCTGTTCGTCGCCCTCGGCGCCACTGTGGACAGACCGGCGCAACCGCGGGCCGTTGTCGACGGGTTCTGGTACGGCCTGTCCAAGCGGTCCTGGCAGTTCGACTAGTGGTGCGACCCAGGATGTTGGCCGTGTATCGGCCCGTCCACGGCGTGGCTGGCAAGGCGCCGGAACGGCCTCGTACTGGGCGTACTCGGTCGTTTCGGCAACGCAGCCAGGCGCGTCGTGGGCGGGTCGAGACATGGTCAAGGTTCTGGGTCGTGCCACTAGACGCGGGACGGGCCCGGGGGAGCACCCCCGGGCCCGTCCACTGTGGAGCTATCAGTCGAACAGGTTCGCCAGGCGCGACTGGGTGTCGGTCAGCGAGGACACACCCGGCAGGGCCGAGGTGGCGTCGATGCCCGACAGCGCCGGGGTCTGCACCGGGAGCTTGTTGACCGCGGGGGTCTGCACCGGGAGCTTGTTCAGCGACGGGGCCTGGAACAGGTTGCCGGAGAAGGCACCGGTCAGGTTGTCGGTCGGCAGCGTGCTCAGGCCGGGCAGGTCCGCGCGGGAGCGGCCGGTCGGGATCACGTGCACCGGCAGGGCGCCGGTCAGGTTGCCGGTGCTGGGCAGGCCACCGCCGCCGAGCAGGCCGCCGGTGAGGTCACCGGTGGGCAGGCCGCCGCCGGTCAGGGTGCCGGTGGGCAGGCCACCGCCGCCGAGCAGGCCGTCGAGCGGGGTGCCCGCGTACGAGCGCTGCATCGGCAGGCCGCCGAACACGCCGTTGAAGGGCAGCTCGGTGACGCCGAGGCCGCCGACGGTGGGCAGGCGCAGCGGGGTCTCGTCCTCGGCACCGTGCTCGCCGACGGTGGTGGTGTTGACCTGCGAGGCGGAGGTGATCGCGTCAGCGGCCACCTCGACCGGCACGTCGTAGACCGGGGCGTTGCCGCGGACCGGGCCGGTGAGGTGGATGCCGTTGAGGCTGCCACCGAGGCCGCTGGTCTCCGAGGTCCCGCCGATCTGGCCGGAGGTGTTGTTGTCGGAGATGCCGAACGCGTCGCTGCCGACCGCGGACACGGCGTCGCCGTGCGGCTGCACGAAGGCACCGGCCGGGACGTCGGCCAGGGTGCCGGAGAGGAACCCGTGGTCGCCGTTGGTGGTCAGGTCGCCACCGGAGTTGGTGGAGCTGACCGAGGACGAGGTGGCCTTGTTGTCCCCGCCGACCCCGGCGACCGCGGCACCGAAGGCCTGCACCAGCGGACCGGCCTGGGCGCCGATCAGGTTGCCGGACAGGTTGCCGTCGCGGCCGTTGGTGGTGGCCGACGACCCCGCGGTGGTGGTGACGTCGTTGGTGGCACCGGCCTCGTTGTCGCCCGCGATGGCGACCGAGTCGCCGAACGCCTGGGTGGCGCCCGCGATCGGGGCGGTCACGATGTTGCCGGACAGGTTGCCGTCCGAGCCGTCGGTGGTGGCCACGTCACCGGTGGAGGAGTTGGTGACGTTGCTGGCCTGCGCCTTGCCGTTGCCCAGCGCCGAGACGCCGGCGCCGAAGGCCTGCAGCGGGTTGCTGATCGGGCTCTGCACGATGTTGCCCGAGCCGGTGCCGCCGATGCCGGTGCTCTTCGACGGGCCGCCAGCGCTGATCTGGTTCTCCAGCGCGGTGTCGGAGGTGGTGTTGGCCACCGCGCCCGCGCTGTTGCCGAAGACCTGGATCGGCGCGGCGACCGGCGAGTTGAGCAGGTTGGCCGCGAGCACCGCGTCGTCGTCGGCGGTGTTGGCGTCGCCGCCCGCGCTGGAGAACTTGGTCTCCGTGGCGTAGATGTCCTGGTCGCCCAGCACGCCGACGCCGTTGCTGATCAGCTCGGCCGGGGCGGTCACCGGGATCTGGCCCGAGTTGCCGCCGCCGACGGAGTCGTCACCGGCGGTACCGGCGTCGCCGCCTGCGGCGGTGGTGGTGATGTTCTCGCAGGCGATGTCGGAGTCGCCGACCACGACGCCGCCGTTGGCGCACGAGTCGATCGGGGCCGACACCGGGCCGTTGATCAGCGAGCCGCCGAGGACGCTGTCGTTGCCGCGGGTGATCGCGGTGCCGCCCGAGCTGGTGTCGATCACGTTGTTCTGGTCGGTGGCCGCGTCGCCGATCACGCCACCGGCGTTGCCGATCACGCTGGTGGCCGCCGACACCGGGACGACGCCGATGGCGCCGCCGAGCACCGAGTCGGTGCCGTCGGAGCGGTTGCCGCCGCCCGCGCTGGCGACCAGGTCGGAGCTGCAGACCGCGTCGGACTGGCCGACCGCGACCGCGGAGGTGCAGTCGGAGGTGACCGGCGAGGCGACGCCCGGCTGCAGGATGTTGCCACCGCCGGTGGAGTCCTGGCCGTTGGTGTGCACGTAGACCGGGTTGCCGCCGAGGTCGGGGCTCTCCTGGCCAGCCTGCGCGGTGGTGGAGTTGATCGAGTCGGCGTTGGCCTGCCCGATCACGCCGAGCGCGGTGCCGGTGCCGCGCACCGGGGCGGCCAGCGGGACGAGCGCGCCGTTGCCGCCGAGGGTGCTGTCCTCGCCGTTGGTGTAGACGACGCCGCCGACCAAGCTGTCGGAGCTGGTGGTGGACTCGGCGTCGGCGTTGCCGCCTGCGGCGATCGCGTTGCCGTTGAGCTGCACCGGGGTGGTGGCCTGGCTGCCGATGACGTTGCCGGAGATGGCACCGTCCTCGCCGCTGGTGGTGATGTCGCCGTCCACGGTGGAGCTCTGGGTGGCGGTGTTCTGGGTCTCGGCGTCGCCTGCGAGGCTGATCGCGTTGCCGGTCACCTGGACCGGGGCGGCGTAGTCGAGGTTGACGACGTTGCCCGCGATCGCGCGGTCCTCGCCGTCGGTGCTGACCTCGCGGGAGAGCGAGGTCTCCTGCGTGGAGTCGTTGGTGACCGACGAGTCGCCGCCCGCGGCGATCGCGTTGCCGGAGACGTCGACCGGGACGACGACGCCGCCCACGATCTTGTTGGCGCGCAGCGGGGCGTCGCTGCCCGCGGCCAGCCGCTGGGTGGCCGAGTCGGCGAGCGGGGTGACCAGCGAACCGCCGGGCACCGCGTTGAGCACCTCGCGGGGGCTGGTGGAGATGGTGCGGGTGAACTCCGGCAGGTGCTTGTCACCCAGCACGGTGCCGACCGCGTTGTTGCGCACGTTGGCGTCGACGACGATCTTCGCGTCCAGCGCCGATGCGGGCTGGTCGGGGTTGACGTTGTCGTCGGCGGAGGCGATGCCGGTACCCAGCATCAACAGGCCACCGGTGACCAGCGCGGTCTGGAAACCGCGCTTAGCCCAGGTCTGCATCAGGTGTTTCTCCTTCATGTGGTGAACAGGCACGGGTGACCACGACGACGGGCGCGTCGGAGGCGGCGGTCACCCGCGGTTTTCATGGGGGGTTTGTGCGGGCATCGGGGGCCCGCGCTGGCTGGCGCGGCCTGGGCACGGCGGACGTGGGCGCGTGTCCGTGGGAGCCGGGTGGCTCCCTGGCCGCGCCGTGGATCAGTCGGGCGTGACGCCAGGCTGCGCGTCGACGGTGGTGCTGGCCGCGACCGGCGTGCTGCGCGGTGCGCTGGCCGAGGCGGGGTCTGAGTCGGCCGGGGTGACGACGACAAGGCCGTGCCCGAGCGCGTCCGCCGCGCCTGCGCCTGGGTGCCCCGGGCTGACCGGAGCGGGCATGCTCAGCGGCGCCAGCGGGCTGGGGCCGGTGGGCAGGGCGGGGGCGTGCTGGTTGACCCGCTCGTCGGCGGACTCGGGGGAGCCGCGCTGGGACAGGCCGTTGCCGGTGGCGCGCTCGTGGGCGCCCGGCACGGGCCGGGTGGCGAGCGCGGTCGGCAGCAGTGCCTCGGCGGTCGCGGCCGGGGTGGCCTGTTCGACGAAGGGGGATCCGAGGACCGGGAACTGCGCGGTCTGCTCGGGTGCGGGGGTCACCTCGGCCGGGCGGGTGACCGCGCCGCGCAGCGGCAGGTCGACCCGGGCGGTGCCGAGGTGGCTGGGCAGTTGCTTGGCGAGGTCGCGGCCGAACTCCTCGACCGCCTGGGTCGCCCCGTGGCTGACCTCGGTCACCCGGCTGGCGTCGACCGGCTCACCGACGAGCGTGCCGAGCGAGTCGGTGAGTCCGAGCAGGCCGGACTTCACCTCGGCGGCGGCAGGCGCGTCGAGCGCGGGCACCGCGTCCACGACTGACCGCAGGTCGTGCTGCAGGTCGGTCGCGACGTCGGCCCCGGCGGTGGCGGTGCAGATGGCCCACGCCGCCGCGGTCGAGGCGAGGGTGCCGCCCAGGACGACCAGGGTGCGCGAAACGGCGCGCCGCAACGCGGTCGTCTCCCTCACCTGCCTGTCCTCGCGGTGACCACTCATGCCTGCCTGGTTCGCCTTCCGATCCGGGGAGCACGGCTGGGGCGCCGTGCACCGGAACACTGGCATCCGCACGCATCGTTATGCACGCGTGACTCTGGATGCCCACCGGATCGTGTGACGAACACAGAGTGTTTCCACAGATCACGCTCAGCGACTGCACCAGGTGATCGCGGAAAACCGCCGCAGGCTGTCCACAGGTCGGCTCAGCCGCGCTTGAGGACCCGGGTCGCGCCCGCCGCCGCCGTGGTGGCCAGGATCCAGCCGACGGCGATCAACACCCCCGAGATCCACTGGGACGCCCCGACCATCCGCCACTTGTTGTCCTGGCCCAGGTCGACGATGGGCAGCAGCAGGTCGATGGCCAGCAGCGGCGGGTTCCACACCGGGTTGACGTCGTTGTCGAGCTTGTCCATGACGTGCCAGGAGAACCAGAGCGTGCCCAGCAGCCAGAACAGCGCGAGCCAGACCATGGCCAGCCACGGCCGGTAGCCGAAGCCGACGGTGTAGTCCTGCAGCCGCCCCCAGAGCCTGCCCGCCAGGTGGAGTTCGGCGTAGCGGCGGCGCTGCCGTTCGAGGTGCACCTGTTGGGCGAGCTCCTCCTCACCGCCATCGGAGTAGACGGCGGCCAGCCGCTCGTAGGGACCGGGAGCGAAGTCGGGCTGCACCTTGCGCAGCCACTTCAAGCGGGTCTTCACCGAAACATCCGGGATCGCCCTAAGAGCCGTGAAGGAGAAGTCCTCCAACTCGACGCCGCCCGTGGCAGCCCACAAGCCAGGCCCGTCGATGACAGACACGGCCGACGCTCGCGTTAGGACAACCGCGCCCTGCGGGGGACGCCGCTCGGGGAAGACGAGCACGAGCTCCTGCGCAGTAAGGCCGTACGCCGACAGCACCTTGTCGACCAACGCGTGGTTAGGCCTCGTGCGTCCGCCTAGGCGCGCACCGGCGAACGTGACCATCTTGCCCACCTCGACCAGCCGCACCCGGACTCCGCCAATGGCCCTGAAGCCGTAACTACAGAGAAGGTCCTTGCCAACTGTTGCTACGCGGGCATCGAGCGACGGCTTAAGGGAGCCGTCCGGGCGTAAGCGGGGCTTGATGAGGTGGGCTCCTGAGCAGTCGAGGCTGGAGCCGATGTGCGCGTTCTGCAGTCGGATAGAGCCGGACGCACGCACCTTCCTTAAGAATAAGGTGCCGCCTACGCGCAGCCGGTCGGCGAAGAGGACATCGATGGCAGGGCCGCGCAGTCGAGCACGGGACAGACTCGCGCTGCCGTGCACATGTGCATCGACGAGTCGCACCTGTCCATACGCCAAGAGCGCAGTGCCCGGGTTGCCGTCGGAGTCGACCTTGCCGCCGATGGACCCGCGGGCTTCCACGTCCCCGTGCACCTCGATGCCGTCGGCGACCAGGGCGACGGGCACCTTGGTCACGTCGCGGCCCTCGGCGAACGCCTTCACCAAGTCGGGCATGGCGGCCCGGTGGCCGATGGTGGCCCCGGAGAGCAGCAGGTGACCGCCGACCTGGGCGCCGCGCAGCCCCACGGTGCCGCCTGCGGTGAAACCGTCGTCCAGCTTGACGTCCCCGTCGACGCGCAGCCGATCGGCGTCGAGGACGTAGCGGTCGTCGACCGTGCCTCTAGGCAGCACGAGCACCTGGCCGTCGCCGTCGCGCGCGTCGTGTAGTTGCGCGCCGGAGAACACCGCGTCGCCGCCGATCCGTGCGCCGGAGAGGATCACCGTGCCCGCCGCGTCGAACTGGCCACCACCGGCGTCGCAGGAGAAGTTGCCCGCGACCACAAGACCGGTGGCCTCCAGCGCGGTGCCGGACGGGTGGGACAACCGTGCTCCGGTCAGGTGAACGCTGCCGCCGATGTTGGCCCCGCGCAGCCGCAGCTCACCGAACACCTGGACCGCGACAGCCTGGATGGACCCCGCGATGCGCAGCCGCGCACCCAGCAGCGCGGCGGCCCCGGGATTGCGCAGCACCGCACCCGCCAACCGCAGCGTCCCCTCGACGGTCGCGTCCGTGAGGTCGAGGACCCCGGAGCAGGTGTAACCGGACTCCAGCAGCAGATCGCTGCCTACGCGCAGGTTGCGCGCGTAGAGGCCGGGCATCCGGCAGCCGCGCAGGCTCAGCGCCACTAGGCGCGCCATCCGCAGCACTGGCGCGTGCTCGAACTCGCACCGCTGCAAGGTGATGACCGACCCCACCTCGCGGCCCTCTAGGTCGAACCGACCGGTGACCACGGCGTTGTCCAACCGCAGCGCGGGCATCGCACCGACGCCGAGCGGGTAGGCGCCGACCAGCAGCGCCGACAACACCTCACCGCGCACCCGCTGGTCGACCTCGCCCGCCAGGTCGAGCCGGGCACCGGTCTCATAGGACTCCCGGACCGCCTGCTCGGTCTTGGTCAGCTCGTCGAGCGGCACGTACGCGGTCACGGCCACCATCACATCAGACAACTTCTTCCCCGAGGACCGGTTCGACCGATTACCGTGATCGGCGATGACCAGAAACCGCGTCGCCGGTCGCAAGCACCGGGCCACGCTCCCCGCCAACGACGTCACCCCGCTGGTGCCCAAGGGGCTCAGGGTCAGCGCCGCGCTGTCCTGGCGCTTCCTGGTGATCATCGGCGCGCTGTACGTCATCATCTGGCTGCTGGGCTACTTCGCCCACGTGGTGATCCCGGTCGCGATCGCGTTACTGCTCGCGGCGCTCATGGCCCCGGGTGTCGGCAAGCTCGTCGAGTGGCGGGTGCCGAGGTCCCTGGCGACGCTGATCGTGCTGGTCGGCGGGATCGCCGTGGTCGGCGGCGTGCTGACCTTCGTGATCACCGAGTTCACCAACGGCCTGCCGCAGCTGCAGAGCCAGGTCAACGACTCGCTCGACGCCATCCAGAAGTGGCTCTCGGACGGCCCGCTGCACGTCAACAAGGAGCAGATCCGCCAGTTCCTGCAGAACACCGTCGACACCATCAAGGCCAACCAGTCGGCGATCACCTCCGGGGCGATCACCACCGCGGCCACCATCGGCGAGGTGCTGACCGGGCTGCTGCTGACCCTGTTCATCCTGATCTTCTTCCTGTTCGACGGCGCCGGGATCTGGCGGTTCGTCGTGCGCGGCGTGCCCGCGCCGGTGCGCGACCGGGTGGACGTCGCGGGCAGGCGCGGCTTCTCGTCGCTGGTCAGCTACGTGCGGGCGACCGCGGCGGTGGCGGTGTTCGACGCCGTCGGCATCGGCATCGGCCTGTGGATCGTGGGTGTGCCGCTGGTGGTGCCGCTGGCCGCGCTGGTGTTCCTCACCGCGTTCATCCCGATCATCGGTGCCCTGGTGGCGGGCACGGTCGCGGTGCTGGTCGCGCTGGTCGCCAACGGGTTCATCTCGGCGCTGGTCGTGCTCGCGATCGTCGTCGGCATCATGCAGATCGAGAGCCACGTCCTGCAGCCGCTGCTGCTGGGCCGCGCGGTGAAGCTGCACCCGCTGGCGGTCGTGCTGGCCATCGGTGTCGGCCTCATCGCGGCGGGCATCGCGGGCGCGCTGCTGTCGGTGCCGCTGCTGGCCGTGCTCAACGCGGGCGTGCGGTCGCTGCTCAACGAGGGCGACACCGAACCGGACGAAGTGGACGTGCTCGACGACTCCGGGTCGCAGCCCAACGCGGTCGAAGAGGACGAGGAGTCCGAGCAGCAGGACGAGGAATCACCGAGACCGTGAGCTCGCCCCGCACTGTGCGCAAGGACGCGCTGAAGCCGCTGTGGCGCGCGTCCGTACTGCTGCGGGTGATCACCTTGCTGTTCGCGGCCGGGGTCGTGCTGGCGCACGCCGGTGAGTACGCCGGCACCGCCCTGGCCTGGGTGACGATCGGCGCGATGGGGCTGTGGACGGCCGCCACCTCGGTCTACTACCTGCGGCGGAGCAAGGTCGCGCTCTGGTTCACCCTGCTCGACCTCGGCGTGTGCTGCGCCGTGATGTGCGTGTCCCGGCTGGTGCTCACCCACGAGCAGCTGACTGTGCTGACCGTGCCGCTGGTCCCCACGGTCTGGGTGACGGCGGTGGTCGCGGTCGGCGCAGTCCGCTCGGGGATGCTCGGCGGGACCCTGTTCGGCGCGGTGGTCGCCGCCTTCAACTACGGCGTGCGCGGCTACGTCGACACCGACCTGACCCGCGACCTGGTGCTGCTGGTCGGCGTCGGGTTCGTGGTCGGCCTGGCGTCGACGACCTCCAAGCAGTCCGCCGAGCGGCTGGCCATGGCCATGCGCGCCGAGGCGGCGACAGCCGAGCGGGAACGGCTGGCCCGCACCATCCACGACAGCGTGCTGCAGGTGCTGGCCCGGGTCCGCAAGCGCGGCCGCGAGCTGGGTGGGGAAGCCGCTGAGCTGGCCGAACTGGCGGGGACCCAGGAGGTCGCGTTACGGGCCCTGGTCGCCGCGGCGCCCCTGGAGTCGACCGAGAACGGGCAGGCCGACCTGCGGCCCAGGCTCCAGGTGCTGGCCACCGACCGCTACCAGGTGGCTGTGCCCGCGACCCCGGTCCTGGTGGGGGAGTGCGTCGCCGCCGAGCTCGGTTACCTGGTGCGCGAGGCGCTGGCGAACGTGGAACGGCACGCGGGCGCGCACGCGCGGGCCTGGGTGCTGCTGGAGGACCTGGGCGACGAGGTCGTGGTCAGCGTGCGCGACGACGGGGTGGGCATCGAGCCTGGCCGGCTCGCCGCGGCCGAGGCCAGGGGGCGCCTCGGTGTGTCCCGCTCGATCCGCGGCCGGGTCGCCGAGCTGGGCGGCACGGCCACCCTGGAGACCAGTCCGGACCAGGGGACCGAGTGGGAGATCCGGGTCCCGAACGCGGGGGGAAACCATGGCTGACCGGGTGATCACGGTGATGGTGGTCGACGACCACCCGATCTGGCGCGACGGGGTGGCGCGCGACCTGTCCGAACGCGGCTTCGAGGTGCGGGCGACGGCGGGGGACGCGCCGTCGGCGGTCCGCATCGCCCGCGCGGTGCGACCGGACGTCGTGCTGATGGACCTGAACCTGGGCGCCGGGTCCGGCGTGGACGCCACCAGGGAGATCACCGCTGAACTGGCCGGGACCAAGGTGCTCGTGCTCTCCGCCAGCGGCGAGCACAGCGACGTCCTGGAGGCGGTGAAAGCGGGCGCGTCCGGCTACCTCGTGAAATCGGCCTCCGCCGAGGAACTGGTCGACGCGGTCGGGCGCACCGCGGCCGGGGACGCGGTCTTCACCTCCGGGCTGGCCGGTCTGGTGCTCGGCGAGTACCGCCGGATGGCCGCGGCGCCGCAGGAGACCACCGCGCCCCGGCTCAGCGACCGGGAGACCGAGGTGCTGCGGCTGGTCGCGAAAGGGCTCACCGCGCGCCAGATCGCCGACCGGCTCTACTTATCCCACCGCACCGTCGAGAACCACGTGCAATCCACGCTGCGCAAACTCCAGCTGCACAACCGCGTGGAGCTGGCCAGGTACGCGATCGAACACGGGCTCGACGCCGATCCCCGGCAGTAGTCTGGGGTGGTGAGCACCGAATCCCTCCCCGCCCCGATCAACCCCCGGGACCTGCGGGTCTCCGACGCCGAACGCGAGCACGTCGTCGGCATCCTGCAGAAGGCCATCGGCCACGGGATGCTCACCCTCGACGAGTTCACCACCCGCACCGACACCGCCCTCGCCGCCAAGACCCGCGCCGAGCTCAACGCCGTGTTGGTCGACCTGGCAGGCGTCATCAACCGCGAGCCGGGCAGCCCGACCGCGATCCCGCCGCAGGAGTTCCGGTCGCGGATGTCGAGCATCAAGCGCGAGGGCCCGTGGCAGGTGCCGCGCGAGATGGTGGTGAACAACTGGATGGGCTCCAGCGAGTTCGACTTCACCGAGGCGGTCATCAACCACACCGAGGTCCGGATCGTCCTCGAGGTGACCGGCGGCTCGGTCGAGCTGCTGCTGCCGGAGAACGCCTCGTGCGACGCCAACGGTGTCGACGTCGTCGCGGGCAAGGTGGAGAACAAGGTCGGCGCCGGATCGGGCGGACCGAGGTTCGTGGTGACCGGACGGGTGAAAGCCGGGTCGGTGAAGGTGAAGCGCCCCAGCTACACCCGCATCGGGTCGCTGACCATCCGCAAGCCGTGGAAGATCAGCTGGGACACGTGAGCCCTGTGCAGCTCGGCTGACAACGCAGTGCGGAAAGTCCCGATGGACCCGGCGGCGTTGTCGGCACGAGACTCCCGCGCGGGGGTGTGCCACCCCGCCGCAGGGAGGACGAAGTGAAGGCTCTGGTCAAACCAGCCCCGGGTCCCGGGCTGGAACTGCTCGACGTGCCCGACCCGACCCCGGGTCCCGGCGACGTCGTGCTGCGGGTGCTGCGCACCGGCATCTGCGGGACCGACCTGCACATCGACGCCTGGGACGACTGGGCGGCCAACACCGTCAAGGCGCCGCTGGTGCTCGGGCACGAGTTCGTCGGCGAGGTCGTGGAGGTGGGCGCCGCGGTCACCAAGGTCGCGGTGGGCGACCTGGTCAGCGGCGAGGGGCACCTGGTGTGCGGCCGCTGCCGCAACTGCCGGGCCGGGCGGCGGCACCTGTGCGCGAACACCGTCGGCCTGGGGGTGCACACCAACGGGGCGTTCGCCGAGTACGCGGTACTGCCGGAGGGCAACGCCTGGGTGCACCGCCACCAGGTCGACCTGGACGTCGCGGCGATCTTCGACCCGTTCGGCAACGCGGTGCACACGGCGCTGCAGTTCCCGGTCCTGGGCGAGGACGTGCTGATCACCGGCGCGGGCCCGATCGGGCTGATGGCCGTGGCGGTCGCCAAGCACGCGGGCGCGCGGCACGTGGTCGTCACCGACGTGAGCGAGCCCCGGCTGGAACTGGCCCGCAAGATCGGCGCCACGGTCGCCCTCGACGTCAGCGCCACCCGGATCGCGGCGGTCTACGACGAGCTGTCCATGACCGAGGGCTTCGACGTGGGCATGGAGATGTCCGGCCAGCCGTCCGCGCTGCGCGAGATGATCACCAACATGACCCACGGCGGTCGGATCGCGATGCTCGGCCTGCCCGCCCGCGAGATCGCCGTGGACTTCAGCGCCGTGGTGCTCAAGATGATCACCATCAAGGGCGTGTACGGCCGGGAGATGTTCGAGACCTGGTACGCCATGTCGGTGCTGCTGCAGGCCGGGCTTGACCTCTCGCCGGTGATCACCCACCGGTTCCACCACACCGACCACGCCGAGGCGTTCGCCACCGCACGGGGCGGCGACTGCGGCAAGGTCATCCTCGACTGGGAGAGCTGATGTACGGCGCGATGCGCGAAGACCTGCGCGGCACCATCGACGAGATCCGCGCGGCCGGGCTCTACAAGTCGGAACGGGTCATCACCTCGCCGCAGCAGGCCGCGGTCCGCGTCGGCGGCCCCGAGCAGGTGCTCAACTTCTGCGCGAACAACTACCTGGGCCTCGCCGACCACCCGGCGCTGGTCGCGGCGGCCAAGAGCGCGCTCGACGAGTGGGGCTTCGGGATGGCCTCGGTGCGGTTCATCTGCGGCACCCAGGCGCCGCACAAGGAGCTGGAGGCGCGGATCTCGCGGTTCCTGGGCACCGAGGACACCATCCTCTACAGCTCCTGCTTCGACGCCAACGGCGGCCTGTTCGAGACGCTGCTGACCGACCAGGACGTGGTGATCTCCGACGAGCTCAACCACGCCTCGATCATCGACGGCATCCGGCTGTGCAAGGCGGCCCGCAAGCGCTACCGCAACCGCGACATGGCCGACCTGGAGCGGCAGCTCGCCGAGTCCGCCGACGCCCGCTACCGCCTCATCGCCACCGACGGCGTGTTCTCCATGGACGGGTACCTGGCCCCGCTGGATGAGATCTGCGACCTCGCCGAGCGCTACAACGCCCTGGTCATGGTCGACGACTCCCACGCCGTCGGCTTCATGGGCGCCACCGGCCGCGGCACCCCCGAACACTTCGGCGTCGGCGACCGCATCGACATCTACACCGGCACCCTCGGCAAAGCCCTCGGCGGCGCCAGCGGCGGCTACACCTCAGGCCGCGCCGAGATCGTCGAACTCCTGCGCCAGCGGTCCCGCCCGTACCTGTTCTCCAACTCGCTGGCCCCCTCCATCACCGGTGCCGCCCTGGCCGCCCTCGACCTGCTCGACTCCTCAGCGGACCTGCTCACCCGGCTGCGCGACAACAGCGCCCTGTTCCGCTCCCGCATGACTGAAGCCGGTTTCGACCTGCTCCCCGGCGAACACGCCATCATCCCGGTGATGATCGGCGACGCCGCCGAAGCCGCCAAGATGGCCGATCTCCTACTGGACCAGGGCATCTACGTCATCGGCTTCTCCTACCCCGTGGTCCCCCACGGCAAAGCCCGAATCCGCACCCAGATGTCAGCCGCCCACTCCACCGACGACGTCAACCGCGCCGTCGACGCCTTCATCGCCGCCCGCGACAAGATGGCCTGATCCATCGCGGGCTTCAAGATTGCGGGCAACACCGGCCGCGACCGACCCCGTCCAGACTGGACGAGGCAGGCTGGGGGTCAGCGCCTGGGAACAGGACGAGCCGAGTGCTCGCGGTCCCCGCAGGCGCTTCTACTGGCTCTGCCCCGACGGCCTCGGCGCCGCCCGTGCCCTCCTGCTGCAGCACAGGGGCGCAATCCGCCAGCGCACGGCCCCCGCCGCGCGTGACTTCGCGCCCCGACCGGCACCGGAGTGGAGGGGGTGTGGTCGCGCTAGCCGTGCCGATGGTGGTGGCCGAGTGCGGCGAGGTGTCGCCGTGGCTGGCCCGCGAGGTCCTCGGCTGGGCCGCCAGACGGTTGCGACCGCCGGACAAGGCCGCGCGCTATGCCGAGGAGTGGCTTGCCGACCTCGAGGAGGTGCCCGGCAAGCTCACCAAGCTCCTCTGGGCGATCGGCGTCGCCTTCCTGGGCGTGCTGCGCTTGCGCGAACCCAAGCCATCGCTGGACTGGACGCCGCGCCCGGTGACCAGCCCGTTCGCGACGGACTCCGTCTTCGGCCCGGGCCAGAGCCAGGCACCACAGATCACCACCACCCGGCCCCAAGGCACTCGACCGCCCCTGCGCCGGTACAGCACCCCAACCCGCACCTCCATCAACCACACCGAGTTCCCCGAGGGGGACTTCACCCCCCGTCGACGAGAGCCTCAACCGCCGCACCAGCCCCAGAACCCCGGCGAGTGCTTCTTCCACCGCTACTACGAGAAGTGGGGGGACAAGGTGCACATCCGGCGGTACCCGTACGGGGAAGACCCAGAGGCGGTGTACGGGGTCCCGCGCCGTGCATCGCCGCCGGTGATCGGCGACCGCTGATCAGGCACTATGTGCTGGTGATAGACCCTCGACGGCTGCGGGTACTGCGGGCTTTGGCCGACCACGGCACGGTGACGGCGGCGGCTCAGGCGTTGCACTTGAGTCCGTCGGCGGTGTCGCAGCAGTTGGCTTCGTTGGAGTCCGAGGTGCGGCAGGAGCTGCTGCGGCGCAAGGGGCGGCGGGTGTGGCTGACCTCGGCGGGGGAGCTGTTGGTGGAGCACGCCGACGCTGTGTTGGCGGAGTTGGACCGGGCTGAGGCGAGGCTGGCGGCGTTCGGCACGGGGGAGTTGGGGCAGGTGAAGGTCGCCGCGTTCGCGTCGGCGATCACGAACGTGGTGGCCCCGGCCATCGCTGCCCTGCGGTTGTCGGCTCCTGGGGTGACCGTTCTGGTGCGGGACGCGGAGGGGCAGGACAGCCTGCCGATGCTGCTGGACGGCGAGATCGACATCGCCATCGCCATGCACACAGGTCAGGCGCCTATAGAGCACCGGATCGTGTGGGACCACCTCTATACAGAGCCGTTCGATGCGGTGCTGCCGCCGGGGCATCCGTTGCTGGGGAGGGCAGAGGTAGCGCTGTCGGACCTGGCCGTCGAAGACTGGGTCGTTCCTCTGCCCGGCAATCCCTGCCGAGACGTTCTCCTCTTGGCGTGCGAGATGGCGGGCTTCACCCCGCGCGTGACTCACACCTCCGACGACTTCACCGCAGCGGCTGCTCTTGTCACCGCTGGGGTGGGCGTCGCTCTTATCCCGCGAACCGCTCTAGGCGGGATCTCCACCGAGCAGGTTGTGCCGGTGACACCGAATCCGCCCCACCGGCGCGTAGTCGCCGCCACGCGGCGGGGGCGGGAGACGCATCCTCTGTTGCAGATCGTGCGCAAGGCACTCGCAGAGGTCTGAGGCCTATAGGACACCGGCGTCGGTCGCTCGGGGGGCTACGCGACCGACGCCGGTGACACGCCCGGCTCGCGCCGGGGACTTGCGCACCCATGGGGTGCGTCACAACTGACGCACAGTGTGGCACTCCGGATCCGCTTGGCTACCCGATCGTTCACACTTGCGCACGTTCGCTATTGGCAACGGCCGCTGACTAGGCTTTATGCCGTGGGTGGCCTTGTTGTGGTAGTGGGCTCAGCGAACGCGGACCTGGTGGTTCCGGTGGGTCGGCGGCCGGGTCCCGGCGAGACGGTCCTCGGGGGTGACACCCGGGTGTTGCCCGGCGGCAAGGGCGCGAACACGGCCGTCGCGGCGGCTCGGCTGGGCGCCGGGGTGCGGTTCGCGGGGGCGGTCGGGTCCGACCAGTTCGGCGACTTGGTGCTGGCGTCGCTGGCCGAGGCCGGGGTGGACGTGGCCGGGGTGCGGCGGCCGGAGCAGCCGACCGGGCTCGCCTACATCGCGGTGACGCCGGACGGGGAGAACTCGATCATCGTGTCGCCGGGGGCGAACTCGCGGCTGCGGCCGGAGGACGTTCGGCTGGACGGGGCGTCAGTGCTGGTTGCTTCGCTCGAGGTACCGGTGCCGGTGGTCGAGCACGCGGTTCTGGCCGCCGAGCAGGCCGGGGTCCGGGTGGTGCTGAACCTGTCGCCGGTGGCGGTGCTGTCGCCGCGGGTGTTGGCCGTGCTGGACCCGCTCGTGGTCAACGAGCACGAGGCCGCCGCGTTGGGGAACCTGCTGGGTGCGCGTTCAGTGGTGGTCACCCGGGGTGCGCTCGGCGCGGATGTCGTGACCGCCAGCGGCACGATCACCGTGCCGGCGCCCAAGGTCGAGGTGGTCGACACGACAGGGGCGGGCGACGCCTTCGTAGGCGCGCTTGCAGCGGGGCTGGCCAACGGGGCACAGCTCGTTGACGCGGTAAGAGCTGCCGTGGAGGTCGCGTCGTTGTCAGTGACCCTGCCGGGAGCGCAGCCTCTTATCCCACACAAGCACGGATGAACAGGGCAGCCAACTCGCGGCCATAGGCCTCGTCGTCGGCTCCATCGATGCCATTGGCGATGGTCCGCGCCATGACTCTTACGTCGAAGTCGCGGAAGACGCCCTCGCGCTGCCCTTGCTGCAACTGGCGGGCGAGCCTGCCAGTGCGGAAGTCCTCTTGCACGGGAGCGAGGTCCGGCAGGCCAGCCGCGATCTCCCTGATCGCCTTGACCTGGTCGGGGTGGGTGCGCAGGAGGTCGACCTGCGACTCGATGTAGACGCGGAGCATGTCGACCCGGTCGGTCGTGCCGTCGAGGCGCTGGGTCATCTGCTCGTCGGCGGCGCCGACCGCGGTGATCAGGACGGCGAACATCAGGTCGTTCTTGTCCTTGAAGTGGTAGGAGATCAGCCGGGTGCTGCTCAGGCCCGCGTGCTCCACGATCCGGGCGAACGAGGTCCTGGCGTAGCCCAGGCGCGCGATCACCTCGGTCGCCGCCTCGGTGATCTGCTTGCGGCGGGCCGCCTCGGTCACTGTTACCTGCATGAGTAAAGAGTAACACGGCCGAGTAAATCGGGGGTCGGCGAAGATGGGCGGATGGACCTGCCTGACGTCTCGCTGCCCGACCACGGCGTGCCCCGCGAGGAGCTGTTCGCCGACCTGCGCGCCCGCAAGACCGCCGACGCCGACTGGCGCGGTGGCCGCACGTGGAGCCTGATCTACCCGGCAGGCGCGGACGTCGACGCGGTGATCCAGGAGGCCAACGGCCTGTACCTGCACGAGAACGCGCTCAACCCGTTCCGCTTCCCGTCGCTGGCCGACATGGAGCGCGAGGTCGTGGCCATGACCGCCGGGCTGCTCAACGCCCCGGCAGGCGCGTCGGGCTCGATGACCTCCGGCGGCACCGAGTCGATCATGCAAGCGATCCGGGTCGCCCGCGACCGGGCCCGCGCCGAACGCGGTGTCACCGCGCCGACCCTGGTCGTTCCCCGCTCCGCGCATCCGGCGTTCGCCAAGGGCGCCAAGTACTTCGGCCTGGAACTCGTCCAGATCCCCCTCGCCGCCGACCTCCGCGCCGACGTCACCGCGGCCGCTGACCTCATCGACGACCGCACCGCCCTAGTAGCGGGCTCAGCCCCCAACTACCCCCACGGCGTGGTCGACCCCATCCCCGAATTGGCCGCTATAGCCGCAGCCCGAGGCATCCCCTTCCACACCGACGCCTGCGTAGGCGGCTTCCTCCTGCCCTTCATGGACGACGCCCCACCCTTCGACTTCCGCATCCCCGGCGTCACCACGATCTCCGCAGACCTGCACAAGTACGGCTACGCCACCAAAGGCGCCTCAGTCCTCCTACACCGCAACGGCGACCACGTCCTCCAATACCAAGCCTTCCTCTACCAAGACTGGCCCGGCGGCCTCTATGGCTCGCTAGCCCTAGCAGGTGCCCGCCCCGCAGCCCCCATAGCAACCGCCTGGTCCGTAATGCGCTACCTAGGCACCTCCGGCTACACCCGGTTGGTAGGCCGAATCCTCGCCACAGCCGAGAAGATCCGCACCGGGATCACCTCCCTGGGCCTGACCCTCCTGGGCGACCCCGTCGCCTCCGTGATCGCCTTCACCGCCCCCAACATCATGTCTATAGGCGACCGGCTCGACGACCAGGGCTGGCACCTCGACCGCCAGAACCACCCGGACGCCCTGCACCTGATGGTCTCCCCCGAACACGACCGCGTGGTCGACCAGTTCCTGCACGACCTACGCGAAGCCGTCGACAACGCGGGCGAGTCCAGGGGAGTCCAAGCCAGGTACAGCTAGCCCGAGGTGTGCACTTCACCTTGCTATCCCGAACGCTCGATCGGTGAACCTGATCGGCCCGGGCGAACTGTTGCCACCGTTGACCGTGGTTCTGAGCTGTGTGGGCGCTTGGCCACGTGGCTGGTGCGCACTTCCCCATAGCCTTTGTCTAGGCCTGGAAACAGTGCCGGGCGGCCCCTCCGATGCGGAAGGACCGCCCAGCTCCGTCGGTGGTCACCCATTCACAGTGGGCATCCACCAAGCCACTCCAGGTCTGACTCCCACAGGGCGGCGGTACGCACTGACGGGCTGCCGCCGCCCTTCGTCAGCCAAGCGCAAGGAGCGACACCATGACCGTAGGTCCGCCTGACAACCCCTCGCCACCACCGAGCGACGAAAGGCAGACGACTGCGCCAGGGGTGACCAGTCTGGGTGAAGAAATCATCCTGAGCTGGGGCAACACCGCCAGGTTCGTCGTGGTTGTGGCCACTCTGGTCGGTGCGGCAGTGATACTCAGGGTTGACCTGCCAACCGTCCTGGCGCTCGTGAACGTCGCTCGTCCGTAGCCGGCGCTACCCACCGGCGGCGCAGCCCGCCGGTGGGTCCACCTCAGTTAGCCGACGCGTTCGAGTTCTCGGTTGTCTTCGGGGGTTTCGACTTCGGAGAGGCCCGCGCGTTCTTGGAGGCGGCGCAGGGGGGCGGGGGCCCACCAGGCGGCGTTGCCGAGGAGGCGGAGGGTGGCGGGGACCAGGAGCATGCGGACGATGGTGGCGTCGAGGATCAGGGCGACGATCATGCCGAGGCCGATGAAGCGCATGCTCTGCAGGGAGGACATGCCGAAGGCGCCGGTGACCACGCCGAGGAGCAGGGCGGCCGCGGTGATCATGCGGCCGGTGCGGAGCAGGCCGGTCTTGATCGCGTCCTGAGTGGACAGACCGGAGTGGCGGGCCTCGACCATCCGGGACAGCAGGAAGGTCTCGTAGTCGGTGGAGAGGCCGAAGACCACCGCGCCGATGAGGACCATCATCCCGGCCTGGGCCGGTTGCGGGGTCACGTCGAGCAGCCCGGCGCCGTGGCCCTCCTGGAACACGAACACCAGCACGCCGAAGGTGGCGGAGAGGCTGAGGGCGCTCATCACCACGGCCTTGACCGGCAGCAGCACCGACCCGAACGCCAGGAACATCAGCACCAGGGTGGCCAGCACCAGGATCCCGACCATCCACGGCACCCGGTCGACGATGCCGGTGACCGAGTCCGCGACCAGCGCCGGGAACCCGCCGACCATCACCTGCGCGGACGACGGCAGTGCGCGTAGGCCGTCGATCGCGGCGCGGGCTTCCGGCGAGGACGACTCGTTCTTCAGCGGCGCGGTCAGCAGCACCACGTTCTCGTTCGCGCCGCTGGGCACCGCGTCGGCGACCCCGGGGACCTGCTTGGCCGCCGCGACGAACGAGCCGATCTCGGCCTGGTCGGGGGTGCCGGGGAAGCGCAGGACGATCTTGACGGTGTCGTTGCCCGCCGCGGGGAAGTTGTTCGCGATCGCCTCGGCGGTCGCTCGGTGCGGGTCACCCGGCGGGAGTTGGCGTTCGTCGGCGCCGCCGAAGCGGGCGCTGCCGAAGGGGAGGGCGAGCAGCACCAGCACCGCGACGATCGGGACGACGAACAGCAGGGGGCGGCGCATGACGGCGTCGGCGACCTTGCCGAGGAAGCGCGGTTCCGGGCTGACCCTGCGGCGCCAGGGCAGCGACAGCTTGTCGACGCGGTGACCGAGGATGGCCAGCAGCGCGGGCAGGAGGGTGAGCGACACGATCGCGGCGATGGCGACGGCGGACATGCCGCCGTAGGCCATGGACTTGAGGAAGTCCATGGGGAACACCAGGAGCCCGGCGAGCGCGATCACCAGCAGCGTCGCCGAGAACGCCACGGTACGACCGGCGGTCGCCACTGTGCGCCGCACAGCGTCAGCGGGTGACAGCCCGGCGGCGAGTTCCTCGCGGAACCGGCCCACGGTGAACAGGCCGTAGTCGATTGCCATGCCGAGGCCGAGCAGGGTGGCCACGTTCACCGCGAACGTGTTGACCTCGAGTCCCAGGCTCAGCAACCGCAGCACACCCAGGGATCCGAAGATCGCCAGACCACCCACCAGCACCGGCAGCGCCGCCGCGACCAGGCTGCCGAAGATCAGCACCAGCAGGATCAGCGTGACCGGCAGCGAGATCGCCTCGGCCACCGCCAGGTCGGCGTTGGACCGCTCGGTCATCGCCTGCTCGGTCGGCACCTTCCCGCCCACCTGGGTGACGACCCCGGGCACCGGCAGCGCGTCCTTGATCACCGCGAACGCGTCCTGCCTGGCGTCGAAGGTGTCCCCGGCCAGGGTGATGGTCGCCATCGCCAGCTTCTTGTCCGGGCTGGCCAGCGCGGGCTGCTTGGTCGACCAGTAGTCGACCCGCGCCGCGACGGCCGAGCTCGGTAACGCGTCGAGCGCCGAGGTGACCCGTGCGGCGACCGCCGGGTCATCCACGTTCGGGGCGCCGTAGAGCACCACGACGTCGGCGGGCTTCTGCCCGAGTTCGTCTTCGATGATCCGGTTGACCTGCGACGATTCGCTCGCCGGGTCCTCGTAACCGCCCTGGGTCAGCTTGTCGAAGACACCGAGACCCCACAGGCCGCCACCGAGGGTGACGACCAAGGTGGCCACCAGTACCAGCCAGCGCCTACGGTGGAGCACTGATCCCCATGATGCGAACATTGAGCGATTCCTCCCGGGACGCCGCAGTGCACACGCGGCCATCGGGAGGCCGGTAAACACCGTTCACTCGTTGGGGTCACACTACGGTGGAGTTAACGGCGTTCACAAGAGCACGGGGTAGTCAGATGACGCAGGCCACACGCCGCGACCGGGACCGGGCGGCCACCGACCGGGAGATCCGCCAGCACGCACGGTCGCTGCTGGTCAACGACGGACCGGCGGCGGTCACGTTGCGCGCCATCGCCAGGGAGCTGGGCATCACCGCCCCCGCGCTCTACCGCTACTACGACTCGCGCGAGGACCTGCTCGAGCACCTGCGCACCGACGTGTGCGACGACCTGACCGTCGAACTGGGCAACGACCTGGTGGAGATCGCCGAGACCGACAACGTCGGTCAGGTGCTGGCCATCTGCCGGGGCTTCCGCGGCTGGGCGTTGGCGCACCCGCAGGAGTTCGCCCTGGTGTTCGCCTCCCCGGCGGCCACGGGCGCGTACTGCCCGGTCACCACGCCGGGGACCGCGAAGGACTCGTTCGGGCGGATCTTCCTCACCGTCGCGGGCCGGGTGCTGGCCAACGGACTGCCCATCACCCGACCCGGCGTCGACGTCCCCGACGCCCTCGTGCCCGACCTGACCACCTTCCGCGACGAACTGCTGAGCACCATCGCCGAGTCCGGCGTCAACCTCAGCCCCGACCAGCTCGGCGTGGACACCGCCTACGTCATGCTGCAGTTCTGGGTGCGCCTCTACGGCCAGGTGGCGTTGGAGGTGTTCGGCCAGTTCCCGTTCCCGGTCACGGACCCGACACCGCTGTTCGAGTCCATGCTGGCCGACCTCATCTCCGACGTCGGGCTCTAGACGGCCGCTCTAGACGACGATGTTCACCAGCCGCCCCGGCACCACGATGAACTTCTTCGGCTTGGCACCACCAACGGCCGCGGCCACCTTCTCGTCGGCCAGCGCGGCCGCCTTCACCTCGTCCTGCGACGCACCCGCCGCCACCGTCACCCGGCCGCGGACCTTGCCGTTGACCTGGACCGGGTACTCCACGGTGTCCTCGACCAGGTAGCGGTCGACGGCGATGGGGAACGGCCCGTGCGCCAGCGACTCGACCCCGCCCAGCTTCGCCCACAGCTCCTCGGCGATGTGCGGGCACAGCGGCGCCAGCATCTGCACCAGCGGCACCGCGACCGCCCGCGGCGCACCGTCGGGGAAGGTCTTGGTGACGTAGTTGTTCAGCTCGATCAGCTTGGCGCCCGCGGTGTTGTAGCGCAGGTTCGCGTAGTCCTCGTGCACCCCGGCGATCGCCTTGTGCAGCGCGCGCAGCGTGGTCTCGTCCGGCTCGTCCTCGCTGACCCGCAGCTCACCGGTCTCCTCGTCGACCAGGTTGCGCCATACGCGCTGCAGGAACCGCTGCGCGCCAACGACGTCCTTGGTCGCCCATGGCCGCGAGACGTCCATAGGGCCCATCGACATCTCGTACAGGCGGAAGGTGTCGGCGCCGTAGGTCTCGCACATCTCGTCCGGCGTGACGACGTTGCGCAGGCTCTTACCCATCTTCCCGTACTCCTGGCGGACTTCCTTGCCGTCGTAGAAGAACTTGCCGTCCTTCTCGACAACCGCCGAGGCGTCGACGTACACGCCGCGCTCGTCGGTGTAGGCGAACGCCTGGATGTACCCCTGGTTGAACAGCCGCCTATAGGGCTCCTCGCCGGAGACCTCGCCCAGGTCGAACAGCACCTTCTGCCAGAACCGCGCGTACAGCAGGTGCAGCACGGCGTGCTCGACGCCGCCGATGTACAGGTCGACGCCGCCGGGGTCGCCGGGGGAGCGCGGGCCCAGCCAGTAGCGCTCGTTCTCCGGCTCGACGAACCGGGCGCCGTCGGTCGGGTCGACGTAGCGCAGCTGGTACCAGCACGACCCGGCCCAGTTGGGCATGGTGTTGGTGTCGCGGCGGTAGGTCTTGGGGCCGTCGCCCAGGTCCAACTCGACCTCGACCCAGTCGCCCGCGCGCGACAGCGGCGGCGACGGGACGGTGTCGGCGTCCTCGGGGTCGAACGTCCTGGGCGAGTAGTCGTCGACCTCGGGCAGCTCGATCGGCAGCATGCTCTCCGGCAGCGCGATGGCAGTGCCGTCCGCGTCGTAGACCACCGGGAACGGCTCGCCCCAGTACCGCTGGCGGGAGAACAGCCAGTCGCGCAGCTTGTACTGGATGGTGCCGTGGCCGTGGCCCTGCTCCTCCAGCCAGCCGATGATCCGCGCCTTCGCCTCGGCGATGCCCAGCCCGTCCAGGAACCCGGAGTTGATCGCCGGACCCTCGCCGGTGAACGCCTCACCCTCGAAGCCCTCGGTCGGCTCGACGGTGCGGATCACCGGCAGGCCGAACGCGGTCGCGAAGTCCCAGTCGCGCTGGTCCTGGCCGGGGACGGCCATGATCGCGCCGGTGCCGTAGCCCATCAGCACGTAGTCGGCGATGAACACCGGCACCTGGGCGCCGTTGACCGGGTTGGTCGCGTACGCGCCGGTGAAGACGCCGGTCTTCTCCTTGTTCTCCTGGCGGTCCAGGTCCGACTTCATCGACGCCGCGTGCCGGTACGCCGCGATCGCCGCACCGGGGGTCGCCGCCCCCGCGGTCCACCGGCTGTCCACATCGGACGGCCACTCGGCCGCGGCGATCTCGTCGACCAGCGGGTGCTCCGGGGCCAGCACCATGTAGGTGGCGCCGAACAGCGTGTCCGGCCGGGTGGTGAACACCTCGATGCCGCGCTCGCCGACCGCGAACCGGACCCGGGCGCCGTGCGAGCGGCCGATCCAGTTGCGCTGCATGGCCTTGACCTTGTCCGGCCAGTCCAGCCGGTCCAGGTCGTCGATCAGCCGGTCGGCGTAGGCGGTGATCCGCATCATCCACTGGCGCAGGTTCCGGCGGAACACCGGGAAGTTGCCGCGCTCGCTGCGCCCGTCCGCGGTGACCTCCTCGTTGGAGATCACCGTGCCCAGGCCGGGCACCCAGTTCACCGGCGCGTCGGACAGGTACACCAGCCGGTGCTCGTTCAGCACGCCTTGGCGCTCGGCGTGCGACAGCTCCGCCCACGGCCGCCCGTCCGGGGTCGGCCGCTCACCGGAGTCGAACTGGGCCACCAGCTCGTCGATCGGCCGCGCCTTGCCCGCGTCGGCGTCGTACCAGGAGTTGAAGATGCGCAGGAAGATCCACTGCGTCCAGCGGTAGTACTCCGGGTCGATGGTGGAGATCCGGCGGCGCTCGTCGTGGCCCAGGCCCAGGCGGCGGATCTGGCGCAGGTAGGTGCTGATGTTCTCGTCGGTGGTCTTGCGCGGGTGCTGCCCGGTGGACACCGCGTGCTGCTCGGCGGGCAGGCCGAAGGCGTCGAAGCCCATGGTGTGCAGGACGTTGCGGCCGTTCATCCGGTGGTAGCGGGCGAACACGTCGGTGCCGATGAACCCCAACGGGTGACCGACGTGCAGCCCGGCGCCGGAGGGGTACGGGAACATGTCCTGCACGAACAGCTTGTCCTCGGGCACCGGGCCCGCCAGCGGCCCGACCGGGTTCGGCGCGTGGTAGGTGCCGTGCTGCTCCCAGTGGTCCTGCCAGCGCCGCTCGATGCGACCGGCCAGCGCCGCGGTGTACCGGTGGCCCGGCTGCTCGTCACTCATGGTGGAAACGTCCCTCTCGCGCTCTAGTCCCGGTCCTGTCCAAGAAAGCGAAAACCCCCCAGGCCCGATGGGCATGGAGGGTTGCCGCGCTCACCACCGAGGTGGTCAGCGCGGCTGACTAAGGAGCAGGCGGGCTGTGCTCATGGTGCGAGTTTACCCCACCCGGTCCACGTCGTTTCGCCGACGCGCTAGAGCCGGACCGCGAGCGCCACCACCTGGGTGACCTGGGTCGCGCTGAAGTTGTCGTCGCTGACCAGCAGCAACGACCGCTCGCCGGTGCGCAGCCGGGGACCCCACGTGATGCCCTCGATGTTGTCCACAGTGGACAGGCCGAGGTCGGCCAGGTCGACCAGCAGCCGCTTGCGCACCGGCCGCACCCCGCTCGGGTCGGCCAGGTCGCGGTTGGCCACGTTGGTCGCGCCGGTCGTGTCGACCTCGAAGACGCGGACCTTGTTGCCGACACCGGTCACGAACGAGCGCTCCACGACCAGGAACCGGGTCGGGTCCAGCGGGTCGACCGCCAGGATCGAGGTGACCCCGGTGGAGGCGAACCCGGTCGACGGGTTCGGCTTGGCGAACACCGGCTCCTCCGGGTAGGCGTACTGCGCGAGCTGGTGGCCCGCCCGGGTCTGCACCACGATCCGGGTCAACGCGCCGCGCTCGGTCGTGGCGTCCGGGCCGTCCTGCAGCAGCGGGCCCTCGACGGTGGAGACGACCAGGGCACCCGCGGCGGCGTAGGTCAGGCCCTCCAGGACCAGGTTCTGCCGCGGCCCCCGGTCGGCGGTCATCTTGAGGTTCGCGGGCAGCGGCAGCTCGCGGGCGAAGCGGCCGTCGCGCTTGGCGGTGCGGATCGAGGGGTCGATGAGCAGGTTCGGGCGGCGCTCGCCCTCCTGGCTCCAGGTGTAGTCGCCGGTCCACGGGTCGACCCGGATGTCCTCGGGGTCCACGGTGGTGCCGTCCCCGGTCGACAGCGGCGGGTAGGTCTTGCCGTCGGGGCGCAGCAGCGGGCTGGTGCCGGTGAACTCGACCGGGCCGATGCCGGTCGCGGTGACGTCGATGCGGGCGGTGTAGAACCGGGCGGGCTGCCGGTCCGAGCGGTCGTCGCTGATCAGGACGTACCCGCCGGTGCGCGGGTCGCGGTCGATGCCGGACAGGCCGCCGACCGTGGTGCCCTGGAAGACCAGCGCGTTGGGGACGGTCCGCTCACCGATCAGGCGGACCTTCTGCGGGTGGGCCGCCGCGGGCACGGCGAGCACAGCGGCCGCGACGGCGGCGGCACAGAGAGCAGCTGAGGCGCGAGACATGACGGGTAGCACACCGCACCAGGGTGTCCGCCGAGTGGCGATCCGACGACCTCTTACCATCTGGACGTGAACCTCGTGCCGCTCGCGCCCCTGGTGGCCGGCCTCCCGCTCCTCGTCCTGGGTTTCCTCGGCCTCACCGAGCGCCTCCCGCGCAACCGCTTCGGCGGTGTCCGCACCCCCGCGAGCCTGCGCAGCCCCGAGGCGTTCCGCACCGCCAACAAGGTCGCGGGCCTGCCCACCCTGGTCGCGGGCCTGGTCGGCGTCCTCGGCGCCGCGGCCGGGTTCGCCCTGGAGAGCACGGCCGCGGTACTGACGGTCTCGGTCATCGCGGTGATCGGCCTCGCCGTGATCACCCTCGCCGCGGGCGTCCTGGGCAACCGGGCCGCAGAGGCCGTCCCGGAGCCCAAGCCCGCGGTGCCCGCAGGCTGCGCGGGCTGCCAGTGCGGCACATGTGACGTGCTGACCCGCTCTTAGGTCGGCTTGCGCACCAGCCCTGTATAGGCAGCGACGGCGAGCGTGGCCAGTCCCCACACCAGCGCCTGGAGCACCCACAGCACGTAGGTGAACAGCTGCCCCCAGCGCGTATCGGTGGCCAGGTCGCAGCGCGCCCGCAGCCCCGTGGCACCGAGCGGCAACCCGCGGTCGATGCCAAGACCGATCAACTCCGCGGTCGAACACGGCACCCCAGCATTGGCGGGCAGGACCCGCTCGGCCGCCAAGTGCCCCGGCCGCGTACTGACCTGCCCCGCCACATACCCAGCGGCACCGGCCAACGCGAGAACAGCGACCAAGACGGTCACGAGCCGGTGGGCGCGGTACCCGTAGTTCCCCAGCCACCCCCACAACCAGTGCCGCCACCGCGCGAACCGCCCACCAAGCGCCTCCGGCGCGCGTCGCCTCAAGTCCTCCTGCTGCGCGATGAGCACTTGGCGCGCGTTGCTGTCATGCCCCGCGAGCCGTTCGACAGCGGCGAGCTGCTGGTACGGCTGGGGCGAGTAGCTCCCGGTGTGGTGAACCAACACGTGCAACCACTGCCGCCAGGACATCAATCCCAACGTGGCGAAGACGAACTCCCGAACGTCCAACTGCCTGCCCGCGTTCGGACACGACCGGCGACCGTCCTCCTCGCTCGGGCACACCACAGCGAGCGGCAGCCCCAACGTGCCCTTGACCTGCGCCTCAAGGAACAACACGAGCGGTCCGCGCCCGTTCTCGATCCGCAGACCGTGCATGTCCACCTGCCCACCGATGGTCGCGCCGAGCAACCACAGCGCGGCCCGCTCGCCCCTCCCGGTGAGGTTGGCCCCACGCAGCGAGAGGTGGCCTCCCACGTGAAGGCGGTCGCCGTTCACAGCCGTGCCGTCGTCATTGGTGACCTGCAAGCCGGAGGAGTTGAACTCACCGGTGATGTGGGCGTCATGCAGGCGAATCGCCCCGAGGACGCCGTGGCCGACGGCGGTGACATCGGTGAAGTACAGGTTGTTCCCGGTCCGAATCCGGTCTGCCGACAGTGCCGGGCCGCTTTCGTTGCGGATGGTCGCGCCCACCAGGTTGAGCGCACCGCCGACTTGGGCGTCGAGCATCCGTGCGGCCCCCAACTCACCCGAGCCGGTTACCGCGGCCTGCCTGAGGAACAAGTTGTTGCCAACACGCAAGCTATCGAAATGCAGTGCGGGCCCACCATGGTTGGTGGCCGTGAGGCGGTCAAGCACGAGCGAAATGCCGATCGTCGCCGCCATCATCCGCACGGCCCCCAGCCCGCCCGAACCTGTCACCCTGGCTTCTCTGAGGAACACGTCGCCGCTGCAGTGCATGCGCTCCAAGTGCAGTGCGGGCCCGCTGCTGTTCGTGACGGTGGAGTTGTTGAGTTCGAGCCCACCGCCGAGCGTGGCTGCCATCATTCGCACGGCCGCAGCCTCACCTGAACCCATCATCGTGGCTTTCCTGAGGAACACGTGGCCGCCTACGTGCGAGGCTTCGAGATCCACTGCGGGCCCACTGCTGTTGGTGACGCTGGCGTCGTCGAGGCCGAGCTCACCGCCGATCCTCGCGGCCCTCATGCGCACGGCCCCGACCTGACCAGCTCCTGTGAGTCTCGCGCCGGTCAGGACCGCGGTGCTGTCGACGCGCATCGCGAAGGCCTGCACCGCAGGTCCGGTGGCGTTGGTGATGGTGGCGCGTTCGAGCAGCAGTTGCCCACCGATGTGGGCGTCGATCAGGTTCACCGCTCCAGCCAGGCCGCGGGTGTCGATCACGATGTCGCGCAGGAACAGGTTGCCGTCGGTGTGTAGGCCCTCGGCCCGTAAACCCGCCAAGCGGCTGTCACCGAGGTCGATCTCCCCCAGCCGGGCGTGCCTGCACGAGATCCCTCCCGCGATCAGGCAGTCGCGGAGCACCAATCGGGTGCGGGCCGTGACGTAGTCCAGGTCCAGCATCCCGACGACCGTGGCGCCGACGACGCGGACGCCCCGTGGGTCAAGATCGCCGTGTACTCCCAGCAGCAACTGCCTGATCAGCTCTGCCCGCACCTCACCGACTGCCGAATCGACCTCCGCCCCACTGCGCGCGGCGTCGACGACCACCTGCTCGTACGGGGTCAGTTCACCGAGATCGGCCACACCGGCAGTGTCGATCACCGCCGGTCTGGCGTGACGTCAGTTCTCCCGGACGTCACCGGGATGTGTGGCCAGCAACGCGAGTGGCATGCCCTGGCGGCGCAGGACCCGACCCCAGAGATCTTCGTCGGCGGGGGCCACGACGTCGCCGGGGAGGGCGGGGACGACGATCCAGTCGCCTCGGTCGATCTCGCCTGCCAACTGGCCCACGTCCCAGCCGGAGTAGCCGGCGAAGACCCGGAGGCCGCGGAACTTCGGGGCCAAGGCGTCGGGGTCGGCGTCGAGGTCGACCAGGGCGACCGGACCGCGGACGCCGATCAGGCCGCGGACGCCGTCGACGGCGACGCCGGTGCGCATGGCGGCCAGGCACAGGGCCGTCTTCTGCTCGACCGGGCCGCCGACGTAAACGGCACCCGGTTGGGTGACGTGCGGGCCCCAGTTCGGCAGCACGTCGTCCACCGGGACGTCACTCGGCCGGTTCAGCACGACGCCGAGCGTGCCTTCGCCGCGGTGATCGATCACGTAGACCACGGTGCGGCGGAAGTTGCTGTCGAGCAGGCTGGGCGCCGCTACCAGCAGCGTCCCCGGTTCGACGTCGACATCGGACGGCACGGTGACATGATCCCATCCGGAGGGGGACCGCCGGGACCGGACTTGCCAGCCGGGAACATCCCGGTCGGTCCGCGCGTTGGATACAGCGGTCGGCGCCTTCGTGTCCCCCGGGCTCAACTAGAACCGCCTTCGTGGAATACCGCTCGGCTGGAGCCACGTCGCGCAACTCGCCGTGAGGCGACCGGGTGTCGGCCAGGATGGGCGGCCCTTTCGGGGGCCGCCCATCCCTATAGGCTCAGCCGTCGTGAGCACGGCCCGAACCGACTCTGAGCACGAGGCCCACCACACGCGGATCGGGCCCCGGGCCTTGCTGACCCGTGACGGGTTCCGCAGGCTGCTGTTCACCCGCTTCTCCGCCCAGTGGGGCGACGGTCTCTTCCAGGCCGGGCTCGCCGGTGCGGTCCTGTTCAACCCCGAGCGCGAGGCCGATCCGCTGGCGATCGCCGCCGGGTTCACCGCGCTGCTGCTGCCGTACTCGCTGATCGGTCCCTTCGCGGGTGCGCTGCTGGACCGGTGGGACCGCCGCCGGGTCTTGGTCGTCGCGAACGTCGTGCGCGGGGTGCTCATCGCGACCGCTGCCGTGGCGGTCGGCGCGGGGGCGGGCGGGGCGACCTTGTTCACGCTGGCCTTGGTCGCCATCGGGGTCAGCAGGTTCATCAATTCGGGTCTTTCTGCGGCGCTGCCGCACGTGGTCCCCGTCCGCAACCTGATCGAGGCCAACGCGTTGGCGACCACGCTCGGCGCGGTCATCGCCGTCTTGGGCGCGGGGTGCGCGGTCGGGCTGCGCGCGGTCTTCGGTGACGACAACATCGGCTCGGGGATCACCACGGCCGTCGCGTGCCTCGGGTCCGCCGGGTCGGCGTGGTTCGCGATCCGGTTCGCCAAGGGCGCGCTCGGACCGGACGAGGTCGACGAACCCCGGCAGACCATGGTCGCCGTGGCCCGCGGCCTGTTCGACGGGGGCAGGGCCGCGATCAAGACGCCCACCGTGTTCGCCGGGTTCGTCGCCCTGCTCGCGCACCGGATGGCGTTCGGCGTGGCGTTGCTGCTGACCGTGTTGCTCGCCCGGTTCCGCTTCGCCGCGGGTCTCGGCGGGTTGAGCCAGGTGATCGCCCTGGTCGGGGTGGGAATCCTGCTCGCGGGCCTGGTCACCGCGCGGATCGTGGCCGCCGTCGGCAGGCGTCGGACACTGGCCGGGGGCCTGGTGCTCGGTGCCGTTTCCATCGTCGCGTTCGGCCTGCCGCTGACCATGCCGACCACGCTCATCGCCGCGCTGCTGATCTCCTTCGCGGGCCAGCTGGTGAAGCTGTGCGTGGACGCGGCCGTGCAGCGCGACATCGGCGACGAGCTGCGCGGCCGGGTCTTCGCCCTCTACGACACGCTGGTCAACGTGGCCCAGGTCGTCGCGCTTGCCCTCGCCGCCCTGGTCGTGGCCCCGGACGGGGCGTCACCCGGGCTGATCCTCGCCGCCGGGGGCTGCTACCTCGTCGGACTCGGCGGCTTCGCCCTCGCCAGCCGCTCCTAGTCCCTGGGTGCGGGCCCAGGACCGCAGCGCGGCCACCGCGTCGTCGTACTCCAGCGGCCCCTGGTCCAGGCGCAGTTCCTTGAGGAACGACCACGCCTTGCCCACCAGTGGGCCCGGCGGGATGTCGAGCAGTCGCATGATCTCGTTGCCGTCGAGGTCGGGCCGCACCCGCGCCAGGTCCTCCTCGGCGGCGATCCGGGCGATCCGCTCCTCGAGCCCGTCGTAGGTGCGCTGCAGCGCGCCCGCCTTGCGCCGGTTGCGGGTGGTGCAGTCGGCCCGGACCAGCTTGTGCAGCCGGGGCAGCAGGTCACCGCCGTCGGTGACGTAGCGGCGGACCGCCGAGTCGGTCCACTCGCCCTTGCCGTAGCCGTGGAACCGCAGGTGCAGGAACACCAGCCGGGAGACGTCCTCGGTGATCTCCTTCGAGTACCGCAACGCCCGCAAGCGCTTTCGGACCAGCTTGGCGCCGACCACCTCGTGGTGGTGGAAGCTCACCCCGCCGCCGGGCACGTGCCTGCGGGTGTCCGGCTTGCCGATGTCGTGCAACAGCGCCGCCAACCGCAGCACCAGGTCCGGGCCGTCCTTCTCCAACGCGATCGCCTGGTCGAGCACCACGAGCGAGTGCTCGTAGACGTCCTTGTGCTGGTGGTGCTCGTCGATCTCCAACCGCATCGCGGGCACCTCGGGCAGCACGTGCGCGGCCAACCCGCTGTCGACGAGCAACTCGACCCCGAGCCGGGGGTGCGCGCCGCACAGCAGCTTCGACAGCTCCGCCTGCACCCGCTCCGCGGTGATCCGCTCGATCTCGCCAGCCATGTCGTGCAGCGCCGAGAGCACCCGGGGCGCGCAGGTGAAGCCGAGCTGGCTGACGAACCGCGCGGCGCGCAGCATCCGCAGCGGGTCGTCGGCGAAGGACTCCTGCGGGGTGGCAGGCGTGTCGAGCACCCGGTTGGCCAGCGCGTCGAGCCCGTCGTGCGGGTCGATGAACTGCCTGGTCGACAGGTCGATGGCCATCGCGTTGACGGTGAAGTCGCGGCGCACCAGGTCGGCCTCGATGGAGTCGCCGAAGCGGACCTCGGGGTTGCGGCTGACCCGGTCGTAGGCGTCGGAGCGGAACGTGGTGATCTCGCACTGCGCGCCGTGCTTGGCCGCCCCGACCGTGCCGAACGCGATGCCGGTGTCCCAGATCGCGTCCGCCCAGCCTGTGACGATCTTCATGATCTCCGGCGGGCGGGCGTCGGTGGTGAAGTCGAGGTCGTTGCCGAGCCTGCCGAGCATCGCGTCGCGGACGCTGCCGCCGACCAGGTAGAGCCGGTGCCCGGCTGCGGCGAACCGGCTGGCGAGGTCGTCGGCGACCGGGGAGACCCGCAGCAGTTCGACGACGGCGTTGCGCGCGGCATTGGTGGTGGCGGACGTTCGAGACACGATGGACGAGCGTAACCGTTGTGCCGCGGCGCCGACTCGCACGCCCGTCCCCGCTGCGCCGTTCGCACTACCATCGCGGGCATGCCCCCGTCGTCCGGCAGGTCCCGAGGTGCCCGTTCCGGGCGCCGGTTCCGCCGACGCGGCCGCCGGTTGACCACCGTCGACGAGACATCCGCAGGCGGGCTGGTGATCGACCCGGCCACCGACACCGTGGCGCTGATCGGGCGCCTGGACCGGCGCGGCCGTCTGCTGTGGTCGTTGCCCAAGGGCCACATCGAGCCGGGGGAGACCCCGGAGCAGACCGCGGTGCGCGAGGTCGCCGAGGAGACCGGCATCGACGGCGAGGTGATCCGGCCGCTGGGCACCATCGACTACTGGTTCATCGCCGACGGCACCAAGCGGATCCACAAAACCGTTCACCACTTCCTGCTGCGGGCCTATTCTTTCGAGCTGTCCGACGAGGACCTGGAGGTGACCGAGGTCGCGTGGGTGGCACTCGAGGAGTTGGACGACCGGCTCGCCTATGCCGACGAGCGCCGTCTGGTCCGCAAAGCCAGGCAACTACTCTCCGAGCATCCGCTCTCACCCGATCCGGTCGAGCGTGACCTACCTGAAGTCGGACGGGCCTGACCCGATGGCTGGAGAGAAGCCGTGACCACTCGACTGCGCCGCGCCGGTCTGGCGGCGCTGGCCGCCGTCTGCGCTGTGCTGGGCGCCCCGCTGACCGGCCACCCGGCCGCGGCGGAAGCGGCGACGCGACTGCGCGTCGACCTGGACCAACTCGTACCGCGGGTGGTGGAGTCGACCACCCAGGCGGTGACCATCAGCGGCCGCATCACCAACTCGGGTGACCGCCGGGTGGACAAGATCGAGGTCCGCTTACAGCGCGGCGAGGCGCTCGACACCGAGGCGGGGCTGCGCGCTGCGCTCAACGACCCGCAGCGCACCGACGCGGTGAGCAGGCCTCCGGTCAGCTCGGCGTTCCAGCCGATCACCGACGCCCTCGACCGCGGGCAGAGCGCGCCGTTCTCCATCACCGTGCCGGTCAACGCCGAAAAGGGCGCCCTCAAGCTGGACAAGCGCGGCGTCTACCCGCTCGTCCTCAACTTCAACGGGGTGCCCGACTACGGCCGCGCGGAGCGGGTGGGTGCGCTGAGCACGCTGCTGCCCGTGCTCGCCGTCCCCGGCGGCGGGGCCGCTGTGCCGCCTGCGGAACCCACCCAGCTCGGCGTGTTGTGGCCGCTGATCGACGAGCGCCCGCGGCGGGTCGAGACGCCCACCGACGGCAGCCGCACCGTCTTCGCCGACGACGGCCTCGCCGCGTCGCTGTCGAGCGGGCGGCTGTTCACCCTGGTCGACACCGTGCGCACCGCGGCGGCGGAGAACGCGTCCGCGTTGCGGTCCCTGTGCTTCGTCATCGACCCGGACCTGCTCGACACCGTGGTGGAGATGTCGTCGGGTTACCTGGTGCGCGCGGCCGACGGCTCGGTGTTCCAGGGCAGCGGCACCAGGACCGCGCAGCTGTGGCTGGACCGGGTCAAGGAGCTGACCCGCGGCCAGTGCGTGATCGCGCTGCCCTACGCCGACGTCGACCTGGCCGCCCTGTCCAGGGCCAACACCGGCAGCCTGATCAACATCGCGCTCGGCGAGACCGCCTCGGTCGAGGCCATCCTCGGCACCAAGCCGCTGACCAGCACCGTCTGGCCAGACGGCGGCACTCTCGACGCCCGCACCCTGGCGACCCTCGCGGCCACCGGGCGCACCACGGTCATCGCCGACGCGACCAGGGTCCGCGACGCCAAGGGCGAGGTCCCGTACACGCTGGGCACGAACCTGCGCACCATCCCCTACGACCAGCTCGTGGCCTCCTCGCTCGCGCCGAAGACCCCGGTCGACGACTCCGGGGTGAAGACCTCGTCGATCCAGAACGGCCTGGCGACGCTGGTCTTCCGCGGCGGCTTCCAGACCACGCCCGGCCAGCGCGTGCTGGTCGCCCCGCCGCGCCGGTGGAGCGCGACCGCGGCCGAGCTGACCGTGTTCCTGCGGACCGTGTGGTCGCTGGAGAGCCAGGGGTTCATCGACCCGCTCGGCCTCGACGGCCTGGTCAGCGGCCCCGACAACGGCACGGCTGGCGCGCTGGACTACACCGCGACCGACAGCGCGGCCGAGGTGCCCGCCCCGACGACCGCCGAGATCGCCAAGGTCGACGCGGTGCAGCGGGACCTGGTGGAGAACGTGCTGTTCGAGGACGACACCCGCCAGGTCGACCCGGCCGACCTCATCAAGCCGATGCGCTACGCCCTGGTCAGGGCCGGGTCCAGTGCCTGGCGCGGTGACCCCGAGCGGGCGGAGCGGGCCACCACCGCGGTGACCGACCAGCTCAACGCCCTGCTCGCGCAGGTGTCGGTGACCGACCCGGGCCGTCCGCTGTCGCTGGCGTCCAAGGACAGCCCGCTGCCGGTGTTCATCACCAACGGCCTGCCGGTCACCGTCCGCGCGAAGATCAACGTCGGCGCCACCCCCGGGCTGCGGCCCGAGGAGGCCGTCGTGGTGCGCATCCCGGCCAAAGCGGGCATCCCGCGCTACCTGCCCGCCGAGGTCACCCGGTCCGGCCGCTTCACCGTCACCATCTGGCTCACCACCGACAGTGGGACCCTGCTCGGCAAGTCGTCCCGGTTGGAACTGAACTCCACCTCGTACGGCAGCATCACCATCGCGGTCACGGCGACGGCGGCGGGCGTGCTGGTGCTGCTGGTGGGTCTGCGGCTGTTCCGCCGGATCCGCGCGGCAGGCCGGGCCAGGGCTGCTGCCGAGAGCGAACTCTGAGCGGCACCACAGCAGGGACGGGCGGATGGACAGGACGGCGACTGTGACGAAGGGCGAACCCGCGGGCGGGTCGACGCCGTCGCTGGCCAAGGCGAGCGGGTCGATGGCCATCGCCACGCTGGTCAGCCGGATCACCGGGTTCGGCTGGAAGATGGTGATGGCCTGGCTGATCGGCATCAACGTCGCCACCGACTCGTTCACCATCGCCAACACGCTGCCCAACATCATCTTCGAGCTGCTGCTCGGCGGGGTGCTGGCCAGCATCGTGGTCCCGCTGCTGGTCCGCTCGCAGAGCGACGACGACGGCGGCGCCGAGTACACCAACCGGCTGCTCACCGTCGGGCTGACCGGCCTGGCCGTCGGCACCCTGCTCGCGGTCGCCGCCGCCCCGCTGTTCACCGCGGTCTACGTCGACGACTCCACCGGCAAGGCCAACCCGGAGCTGGTCACCGCGTTCGCCTACCTGTTGCTGCCGGAGATCCTGTTCTACGGCCTGTTCGCGCTGCTGTCGGCGATCCTGCAGGCCAAGCACGTGTTCGGGCCGACGGCGTGGGCGCCGGTGGTCAACAACCTGGTGATCCTTGCGACGCTGGTCACCTACTGGGCGCTGCCCGGCGACATCTCGCTCGACCCGGTGCGGATGGGTGACCCGAAGCTGCTGGTGCTGGGCATCGGCACCACACTGGGCATCGTCGTGCAGGCGGTGGTGCTGCTGCCCGCGCTGCGCCGCATCGGCTTCAAGTTCCGCTGGACGTGGGGGATCGACGCCCGGCTGCGCGAGTTCGGCGGGCTGGCGCTGTGGATCCTGGGGTACGTCGCGATCAGCCAGGTCGGCATGGTCATCACCCAGCGGGTGCTCACCGTCGCGGCCTCCGGCGGCGTGTCGATCTACTCCAACGCCTGGTTGCTGTTCCAGCTGCCGTACGGGGTCATCGGGGTCTCGCTGCTGACGGCGATCCTGCCCAGGATGAGCAAGGCGGCCGCCGACGGGGACACGCAGAAGCTGGTCGACGACCTGTCCACCGGCAGCAGGCTCTCCGCGGTGATGCTGATCCCGATCAGCGCGGTGCTGACCATCATCGGCGCTTCCCTCGGTGTCGCGCTCTTCGGCGCGGGCGAGGCGGGCATCGAGCAGTCGCAGCGGCTCGGGCACGCGCTGGCGTTCTCCGCGTTCGGCCTGCTGCCCTACGCGCTGGTGATGCTGCAGCTTCGGGTGTTCTACGCGATGAAGGACGCGCGGACGCCGACCCTGATCATGGTCGTGATGACCGTGGTGAAGATCCCGCTGCTGTACATGTGCGGCGCACTGGTCCGCCCGGACCAGGTGGTCATCGGGGTGCTGCTGGTCAACTCGCTGACCTTCGTGGTCGGCGCGGTGCTCGGCCAGATGTGGTTGTGGGTGCGGTTGGGGAACCTGCACAGCAAGAAGATCGTCAGGGTGATCGCGGTGTGCGTGCTCGCCGGTGCGGTCGGCGGGGGCGCGGCGTGGGGGCTGAGTCTCCTGCTGCCCGAGGTGGACTCCCTGGTCACCGCGTGGGTGAGCGTGGTCGTGCTGGGCCCGGTGGCCTGCCTGGTCGCCTTCGGTGTGCTCGTCGCGCTGAAGGTGCCCGAGTTGAAGCCCGCTACCAGCCGAATCACCCGACTGGTGCGCAGGGGCTGACCCGCTCCGTCACCGGTGGGCCGTCGAGTTCACGTAGGCTCGGAACTGGAACGGCAGGTGGAGAGTGTGGTGACAACGAGGCGGACCGAGTACCCGGCGGGCGCGCCGGGCGAGGGAGCGGCTGGCGGACAGGCCAGGCCCGGCTTCCTCGTCCCCGGCAGCGCGGTCGGCGACGGCCGGTACCGGCTGCTCGCCGAGTTCGGCCTCGACGAGCGGGTCAACGCCCACCTCTGGCGGGCGCAGGACAACCAGCTGCGCCGCGATGTCGGGCTGACCATGCTGGTGGGTGACCCGGCCGACGCGAAGGCCGCGGGCGCCGCCCGCAAGATGCTCGAGCGGACCATGCACGCGGCCCGCATCACCCACCCGGGGACCTCCCGGGTGCTGGACGTGCTGGGCCCGGGCAACGGCATCGGGCCGACCGAGGGGCTGCTCGGCATCGTGGTCGCCGACTGGTCGCACGGCACCGACCTGGTCGACGTGATCGCCGAACACCCGTTGCCGCCCTCGACCGCGGCCAGGCTGCTCGAACCGCTGGCCGCCGCGGTCGAACTGGCGCACCACTCGGGCATGGTGCTGGGCGTCGACCACCCGCAGCGGGTTCGGGTCACCCCGGACGGTGTGCTGCGGCTGTCGTTCCCCGGTCCACTGCCTGAGGCGACGCTGCAAGACGACGTTCGCGGCCTAGGCGCGATCCTCTACCTCTTGCTCACCGGTCGGTGGCCGCTGCGCAACGCTCCTGGCCTGCCGCACGCGCCATTGGCGGCAGACGGTCAGGTAGTTCCGCCGCGCGCCCTCTTCCCGTACGTCCCGTACGAGCTGTCCTCAGCCGCCGTGCGAAGCCTCACCGACGACGCGACCGGCGGCATCCGCACCAGCTCCGGTCTGCTGCGCGTGCTGGAGCGGGCCAAGCTCAACGAGGACGCCACCCAGAGCATCGCCGCGATCACCGACGACCCCGAGGAAGACGTCGACGACGACGGCGCGGTGTGGACCACCCGCCGCCCGCACAACGACCGCACCAAGCGGCGGAAGCTGGCCATCGGCGTCACCGCCCTGGCCGTGGCCACCGTCGGCGTGCTCGCCTGGGTCGGCATGCAGCTGATCAGCTTCTTCGGCGACGACAGCCCCAGCGCGGGCGGGCCGACCGTGGTCGCCACCGCACCCGGCAACGCGGAGAACAACCCCAAGCCGCCCAACCCCGGTCAGCCGATCCAGGCCGCGGGCGTGCAGGTCTACAACGTCAAGGGCACCCCGGACAGCCCGCGCCGGGCGAACCGGGCGGTCGACGGCGACCCGAAGACCTCCTGGAAGACCGACAAGTACCAGCAGCCCTTCCCCGCGCTCAAGCCGGGCGTCGGGATCATGGCGGCCTTCGCCGAGCCGGTGCCCTTCGCCGAGGTCGTCATCGACTCGCCGAGCGCGGGCACCGTGGTCGAGATCCGCACCGCGCCGTCGGAGAAGCCCGGCCTCGACGAGACGAAGGTCATCGGCAGGGCCACCCTGCAGTCGGGCCAGAACCGGTTGCAGCTCGACAGCGCCGAACCCACCCAGCACCTGCTGATCTGGATCACCACCCTGGGCGATGGCAACGTCTCGGAGATCACCGAGATCGGCTTCGTCCGCGCCCAGTGACGCCTCTTGCCTGGTCGACGCGGGCTTCAGCGGTAAGGCGACCGCCCTATACGCTGTCCGGGTGACTGCCGCAGCCAGCTCGGACGCCGACCTCATAGCGGCGCACGCCGCGGGAGACCAACACGCGTTCGCCGAGCTCGTGCGCAGACACCGTGACCGGATGTGGGCCGTCGCCCTGCGCACCCTGCGGGACCCGGAAGAGGCCGCCGACGCGCTGCAGGAGGCCTTCATCTCCGCCTTCCGCGCCGCCGGGTCCTTCCGCGCCGAGTCCCAGGTCACCACTTGGCTGCACCGGATCGTGGTCAACGCCTGCCTCGACCGGGTGCGCCGCAAGCAGGCCCGACCCACCGTCCCGCTGCCCGAGGCCGGGCCGGGCGAACCGGTCACCCCGCGCGACGCCATGGCCGAGCGGGAGACGCACCTCGTCGTGCGCACCGCGCTGGCCGAGTTGTCCGAGGAACAACGGGTGCCGATCGTCCTGGTCGACGTCGAGGGCTATTCGGTGGCCGAGACCGCCAAGCTGCTCGGCATCGCGGAGGGCACCGTCAAGTCGCGGTGCGCACGGGGCCGGGCCAAGTTGGCGAAAGTTCTCGGACATCTGCGGAACCCCGATGCAGATGCGAACGTCCCAGGTGGCGCTGTCGCAGACGGTCGAGACATGCCGCACAGGCGCCACTGGGAGGGACGATGACGGACGAGCCTCGGGGCGGTGCCCCCGACGGGCCGCCATGGTCAGTCGACCTGTTGGCGGACCTGCACGCGGGCGTCCTCGACCCCGCGCGCTCCGCTCAGCTGTGGGCCAGGGTCAACACCGACCCGGACGCCAGAGCCATCGTCGAGGCGCTGGAGTCGGTCAAGGTCGGCCTCGGTGAGCTCGCCGCAGCCCCGGTTGCGCCCATGCCTGCCCACTACGCAGCGCGACTGGACGCGGCCCTCGGCGCCGAAGCCCAGCGCGCCTTCGGCGGCGTTGCCGTCCAAGACCCGCCCCGGCCCGGCATCGCACCCGTGGTCGACCTGGCCGAGGCCAGGCGCAAGCGGGGTCGGCGCACCGCCTGGGGTGTCGGATTGTTGACCGCGGCCGCCGCGGCGGTGGCGATCGGCTACGGCGTCCTGCCCAAGACCCAGGAGACCGGCGGCATCGCCGAACCGGCCCCCACCGCGGGCGACGCCCAGACCCCGCTCGCGGTCAGCAGCGGCAACGTCGGCGAGGCCGCGCCCAGGGTGCTGGGCAAGAAGGACTACGGGCCGCTCAAGGACGAGGCGAGCCTGAAGCGCTGCCTGAGCGCCAACCAGTTCAGCGACGGCACCGCGCCGATCGGGGTCGCGCCGGTCACCTTCGACGGCAAGTCAGCGGTGTTCGCCCTGCTGCTCGTGCCGGGCGACTCCAGCCGCTGGCAGGTCTTGGTCGTCGAGCCCGACTGCACCGCCCTGTTCAAGGACAAGATCGGCCGCTGATCGGCCGACCGTGCGATGGCCCCGCCACCCGGCGGGGCCATCGCCTTGTCGTGGGTGCGGGCCATCACCGCGCAACCCCGGAACAAGCGGGACCTACGATCGCGTTGACAAGCAGTGTGGACCGGACGGCACCGTCCGGCGAAGGTCGATGGAGGGCAGATGCCTGCGGAAGCGGACCAGATCCGAAACCTGATCATCGTCGGCTCCGGCCCCGCGGGCTACACCGCGGCCGTTTACGCCGCCCGCGCCCAGCTCGAGCCGCTGGTGTTCGAGGGCTCGCAGTTCGGTGGCGCGCTGATGACCACCACCGAGGTGGAGAACTTCCCCGGCTTCCGCGACGGGATCATGGGTCCCGACCTGATGGAGCAGATGCGCGCCCAGGCCGACCGCTTCGGCGCCGAGCTGCGCGCGGAGGACGTCGACACCATCGAGCTCGACGGTCCGGTCAAGTACGTGGTCGCGCACGGCACCCGCTACGCCGCCAAGGCCGTGGTGTTGGCCATGGGCGCCGCGCCGCGCTACCTGAACGTGCCCGGTGAGCAGGAGCTGCTCGGCAGGGGCGTGTCCGCCTGCGCCACCTGCGACGGGTTCTTCTTCCGCGACCAGGACATCGCCGTCGTCGGCGGCGGTGACTCCGCGATGGAGGAGGCGCTGTTCCTGACCCGCTTCGGCAAGACGGTGACGATCATCCACCGGCGCGAGGAGTTCCGCGCCTCGAAGATCATGCTGGAGCGGGCCAAGGCCAACGAGAAGATCCGCTGGCAGCTCAACTCCGCGGTCACCGAGGTGCTCGGCGACGGCAAGGTCAGCGGCCTGCGCCTGCGCGACACCGTGACCGGCGCCGAGTCGACCCTGGACGTGTCCGGCTTCTTCGTCGCCATCGGCCACGACCCGCGCAGCCAGCTCGTCGCGGGCCAGGTCGACATCGACGACGAGGGCTACGTGCTGACCAAGGACCGCACCACCTACACCAACGTCGACGGCGTGTTCGCCGCAGGTGACCTGGTCGACCACACCTACCGGCAGGCCATCACCGCGGCCGGGTCCGGCTGCTCGGCCGCGATCGACGCCGAGCGCTGGCTGGCCGAGCACGGCACCGCCGAGGCCGAGATCGCCCCGGAGCTCGTCGGCGGCGGCTACGGCCCCGGCGCCAACTGACCAACCCACACCCAACGATCCAGGGGAGCCGCCACATGGCCGGTAACACCGTCACCGTTTCCGACAAGACGTTCGTCGAGGACGTGCTGCAGAGCGACAAGCCCGTCATCGTCGACTTCTGGGCCACCTGGTGCGGCCCGTGCCGGATGGTCGCGCCGGTGCTGGAGGAGATCGCGGGCGAGTTCTCCGACAAGGTCACCGTCGCCAAGCTCGACATCGACGCCAACCCGGGCACCGCGCGCGACTACCAGGTGCTCTCCATCCCCACCCTGATCGTGTTCCAGGGCGGTCGACCGGTGAAGACCATCGTCGGTGCCAAGCCCAAGGCGCTGCTGCTCAACGACCTGCAGGATTACCTGGGCTAGGCAAGCAACCCGGAACCGGGGCTCATGCGTCTCGTTGAGCGACGCACGGCCCCGGTTTTCGTGTGTTCGGACGACCCACCCGCCATCCCTGCGGGGGACACGTAGACCGGCAAGGCACAATGGGTGACCTGTCTGGCCGCGCACCGGATCCTTCCGGTGCCCGAGACGAGAGCGAGGGGTGCATGCGGGTGTTGCGCCGCGGCGACGAGGGACCGGCCGTTGCCGAAGTTCGGTCCACGCTGGCGGCGTTGGGCCTGTTGCCCCCGGTCAACGGGGTGACCGATCAGTTCGACCACGCCATGGAGCACGCGATCCGCGCGTTCCAGCAGCACCGCGGGCTGATCACCGACGGGCTCATCGGGCCTGCCACCTACCGCGCCCTGCGCGACGCCACCTACCAGCTCGGTGGCCGTCCGCTGGCGTACCTGGTCTCCGCGCCGATCACCGGCGACGACGTGGCCACCCTGCAGGAGCGGCTGCTCGAGCTCGGCTACGACGCCGGTCGCCCGAACGGGGTGTTCGGTGCCCAGACCGAGGCAGCGCTGCGCAACTTCCAGCGCGACTACGGCCTCACCGTCGACGGCATCTGCGGCCCCGAGACAGTCCGCGCCCTGCGCCAGCTCTCGCCGCGCGCCCGTGGTGGCCGCCCGGTGCTGTTGCGCGAGCAGGAGCACGCCCGCCGCTCCGGCCCCCGGCTGACCGGCAAGCGCATCGTCATCGACGCGGGCCACGGCGCCCACGACACCGGTGTGTCGGTCGACGGGGTCAACGAGTCGGACCTGATGTGGGACCTGGCCAGACGGCTGGAGGGCCGCATGGTCGCCACCGGCATGGAGGCCCTGCTCTCCCGCGGCCCCGACCAGTGCCCGGACGAGTCCACCCGCGCCCAGTTCGCCAACGAGGCGGGCGCCGACCTGGTCCTGTCCCTGCACTCCGACGCCAACGCCTCGCCGCTGGCCCAGGGCCTGGCCTGCTTCCACTTCGGCACCGGGCACGGCGCCACCTCGACCCTCGGCGAGGCCATGGCGGGCCTCATCCAGCGCGAGCTCACCAAGCGCACCGGCATGCGCGACTGCGGGACCCACCCCAAGACCTGGGAACTCCTGCGCCTGACCCGCTGCCCGGCCGTCCGCGTCGAGATCGGCTACCTCACCAACACCGAGGACCGGACCCGCCTGTCGGACCCCGCCTTCCGCGACGTGGTCGCCGAGGGCATCGTCGTGGCCGTCAAGCGCCTCTACCTGCTCGGCGAGAACGACCAGCCCACCGGCAGCTTCTCCTTCGCCGACGTCCTGGCCCACGAACTCGCCAAGGCCGAATAGCCCGCAAACGCTTGAACGCCCCTCGTCCGAACTCGGGCGAGGGGCGTTCTGGTCAGCGGAGATCCTGGTCAGCGCTGCAGGATCGGCGAGGCGGTGCTGATCGACACCGTGCCGAGGAGCCGTTCGAGGGCGGCCTCGACGTCTTCCTTCCAGGTGATGCCGGTGCGCAGTTCGAGGCGGAGCCGGGGCCAGCGGGGGTGCGGCCGGACGGTCTTGAAGCCGACGCTGGTCAGGAAGTCGGCCGGGACGACGCAGGACCGCTCCTCGTCGGGGCGGGCGTCACCGAAGGCCTCGATGGCTTTGACGCCGCGGCGGGTGAGGTCCTTGGCCACGGCTTGGACGAGCATCCGGCCCAGGCCGCCGCCGCGGAACTCGGGCAGCACGTGGAAGCCGGAGAGCACGACCGCGTCGGCGCTGACCGGGGCGGTCGGGAAGGCGGAGGCGCGGGGAACCGCGTTCGGCGGGGCGTAGAGGACGAAGCCCACCGGGAGCTTGTCGCTGTAGACGACCCGGCCGCAGGAACCCCAGTCCAGCAGGACGCTGGAGACCCAGGCCTCTTTCTCGAGTTCGGTGGTGCCGAACTCCTCGGCCTGCTCCTTGAGGTGTGGCGCCAACTCCCAGTAGACACAACCCCGGCAGTGCTTGGGGAGGTGCTCAAGGTTGTCCAGCGTGACGCCGACGACGCGTCGGGACACCCCACCTCCCGTGCTTGCGGAATTGTCGCGCGCCCGCAGGGGGGTAGGACGCCGAGTTACGCTGTCCAGAATAGGACGATGTGACCTGCGCCGGAACCGCAGACCGCAATCTCAGGGGTAAGTCACTCCTCTGGTTACACTGTTTTGGCTGGCCCACCCCTGGGAGTCACCCATGAGCACCTCCGGACACCTGCCCGACAGACCGGGCTCCCGCAGTCTCGACCCCCACCTCGGCCGGTACGCGGCCCGAGCGGGCGGGATGACCGCATCCGAGGTGCGAGCGCTGTTCGCCGTGGCCAGCCGCCCCGAGGTGGTGTCGCTGGCCGGGGGCATGCCGAACCTGGCCGCTCTGCCGCTGGACTTCCTCTCCGACCAGATCGCCTCGATCGTCGCCGACGAGGGCCTGGTCGCGCTGCAGTACGGCTCCGCGCACGGCGTGCCGCTGCTGCGCGAGCAGATCTGCGAGGTCATGGCCCTGGAGGGGGTCACCGGTCACCCGGACGACCTGGTGGTCACCGTCGGTTCGCAGATGGCCCTCGACCTGGTGACGCGCATCTTCATCGACCCGGGTGACATCGTGCTCGCCGAGGGTCCGTCCTACGTCGGCGCGCTGGGCACCTTCGCCTCCTACCAGGCCGACGTCCGGCACGTGGTGATGGACGAGCACGGCCTGGTCCCCGAGGCGCTGCGGGCCGCGCTGGCCGCCGCCGAGCAGGCCGGTCGCCGGGTCAAGTTCCTCTACACGATCCCGAACTTCAACAACCCCGCTGGCGTGACGCTGGCCGTGTCCCGCCGGGCCGAGGTGCTCGACATCTGCGCCCGCCACGACGTGCTGGTCATCGAGGACAACCCGTACGGCCTGCTGGGCTTCGACGGGCAGATCTACCCCGCGCTGCGGTCGATGGACTCCGACAACGTGATCTACCTGGGGTCGTTCTCCAAGACCTTCGCCTCGGGGCTGCGGGTCGGCTGGGCGCTGGCGCCGCACGCGGTGCGGGAGAAGCTGGTGCTGGCCGCCGAGTCCGCCGCGCTGTGCCCGCCCACGCTCAACCAGCTCGTCGTGTCGCGCTACCTGGCCACGCACGACTGGAAGGGCCAGATCAAGTCCTTCCAGACCATGTACCGCGACCGCCGCGACGCGCTGCTGACCGGGCTGGACCAGTACATGCCCGCGGGCTGCACCTGGACCAAGCCCGACGGCGGGTTCTTCGTGTGGCTGACCGTCCCCGAAGGTGTCGACACCAAGGCGATGCAGCCACGCGCGGTGACCGCCCGGGTCGCCTACGTGCCAGGGACGGGTTTCTACGCCGACGGGTTCGGCAGCAGGCAGATGCGCCTGTCGTTCTGCTACCCGCCGCCGGAGCGGATCACCGAGGGGGTGCGCAGACTCGCAGGCGTCCTCGCCGACGAGCTGGAACTGCTGCGCACCTTCGGCCCCACCGCCAGCCGCGCCCTGTCCGGCCCGCAAACCCCGGCCCCCGACACCGCCTGACGCTGCTCAGGCTCGACGGCTCGATGGGGTGAACTTCCTTTGCGCGGGGCCCCTGCGCCGCCCGAGGAAGAGCACAAAGGCGGGGCCTGGAAAGACGGCCCTTCCTCGCGCGCGAGCTTGCGGGCGGCGCCACCCCACGCAAAGGAAGTCCACCCCATCGAGCCTGATAGGCCCCTGACCACCGCGGTGTACCTTCGGTCCGCCGCGATCACGCTGTGCCCGTCTGCAAGGAGATCACCGTGTCCGACCGCTGGGTTGCCGTCCTCGCCGGGGGCTTGTCGCACGAGCGGGACGTGTCGCTGCGGTCCGGGCGGCGGGTGTCGGCGGCGCTGCGGCAGGTGGGGTTGACGGTCGAGGAGTGGGACGCCGACGCCAGCCTGTTGACGCGGTTGCGGGAGCACCGGCCGGACGCGGTGGTGATCGCGCTGCACGGCGGCGAGGGCGAGAACGGCTCCATCCAGACGATCTTGGAGCTGTTGGACATCCCGTACGTGGGCACCGATGCCGGGACCTGCAGGCGGGCGTGGGACAAGCCGACCGCGAAGGCGGAGCTGCGCCGCGCCGGGATCCTGACGCCGGACTGGGTGGTGCTGCCGCAGAGCGCGTTCCGCGAGCTCGGGGCGCAGCCGGTGCTGGACGCGATGGTCGAGCGGCTGGGGCTGCCGCTGATGTTGAAGCCGGACCAGGGCGGGTCGGCGCTGGGCGCTCAGGTCGTGCGCTCGGCCGCGGAGCTGCCGACGGCGATGGTCGGCTCGCTGGCCTACAGCGACGCGGTGCTCGCCGAGCGGTTCGTCGACGGCGTCGAGGTCGCGGTGACCGTGGTCGACGGACCGGGGGGACCGGAGGCACTGCCCGCCGTCGAGATCGCCCCGGCGTCCGGGGTCTACGACTACACCGCCCGCTACACCGCCGGGCTGACCACCTTCCACGCGCCCGCGCGGCTCGACGACGACGTCGCGGCCGCGGTCGCCGAGCTCGCCGTGTCCGCGCACCGGTTGCTCGGCCTGCGCGACGTGTCGCGGACCGACGCGGTGGTGAGCGCGTCCGGCGAGGTCTACTTCCTCGAGGTGAACCTGTCGCCCGGGCTGACCGAGACCTCGTTGTTGCCGATGGCCGCGGAGGCGGCGGGTCGTTCGCTCGGCGCCATCTACGCCGGACTGGTCGACCGCGCCATCACCCGCTAGGCCGGTTTTCGGCGACCGTCACCGTGACGTATCGACCCGGTGTGGTCGCCTGCACCGGTTTCATGCCTGATTTATCCCATTTTCCGCCATCATCTCGACGATCCGCTCCAGGTCGTCGACCGAGCCGAACTCGACCACGATCCGGCCCTTGCGCTTGCCGAGTTCGACCTTGACCCGGGTGTCGAACCGGTCCGACAGCTTGTCGGCCAGGTCCTGCAACCCCGGGGCGTGCATCGGCTTGCGCGGTGCGGGCTTCGGCTTGGCCGGGGGAGCGCCCTTGGCCAGGGTGACCGCTTCTTCGGTCGCCCGCACCGACAACCCCTCCGCCACGATCCGGGTCGCCAGCTCTTCCTGGGTCCCCGGCTCGTCCAGCCCGAGCAGCGCCCTGGCGTGCCCGGCGGACAGGACACCCGCGGCGACCCGGCGCTGCACCGGCAACGGGAGCCGCAGCAGTCGGATCGTGTTGGTGATGACCGGCCTGCTGCGCCCGATCCGGCTCGCCAGCTCCTCGTGCGTCACGGAGAACTCGTCGAGCAGTTGCTGGTAGGCCGCCGCCTCTTCCAGCGGGTTGAGCTGCACCCGGTGGATGTTCTCCAGCAGCGCGTCGCGCAGCATCGCGTCGTCCGCGGTCTGCCGCACGATCGCCGGGATCCGGTCCAGCCCGGCCCGCTGCGACGCGCGCAGCCGCCGCTCGCCCATGACGAGCTCGTAGCTGTCCCCGCCGAGCTCCCGGACCACGATCGGCTGCATGAGGCCGAACTCGCGGATCGAGTGCTCCAGCTCGGTCAGCGCCTCCTCGTCGAAGACCTGGCGGGGCTGCTTCGGGTTCGCCTTGATCGCGGCGGTCGGGATCTCCCGGTAGACCGCGCCCGCCACCACCTCGGGGGCTGGCGCGGTCTCGACGGCCTCACCGTTGCGCGCCACCGGGCTGGGCAGCGACAGCCCCCCGGTCGGCGCGCCGGTTGGCGGCCCCTGCGGGATGAGCGCGGCCAGTCCGCGCCCCAACCCGCCCTTGCGTCCGGCCGGTCCACTCATCGGGGCGCCTCCGCTCCTCGTTCGGCAACTTCACGCGCGGCGTCCAGGTAGCTCATCGCGCCGCGGGAACCGGGATCGTAGGCGAGGACGGACTGCCCGTACCCAGGCGCCTCCGAGACCTTGACGCTGCGCGGGATCACCGTGGCCAGCACCGTGTCCCCGAAGTGGTGCCGCACCTCGTTGGTCACCTGGTCGGCGAGCTTGGTCCGGCCGTCGTACATGGTGAGCAGGATCGTCGAGACGGTCAGCGCCCGGTTCAGGTGCGCCTGCACGAGTTCGATGTTGCGCAGCAGCTGGCTCAACCCCTCCAGCGCGTAGTACTCGCACTGGATCGGGATCAGCACCTCCTGCGCGGCGACCATCGCGTTGACCGTGAGCAGGCCGAGCGAGGGCGGGCAGTCGATGAAGACGTAGTCCGGGTCGAGCATGTCCAGCGCCTCGTCCGACAGCGCCTCCTTGAGCCGCGACTCCCGGGCCGCCATGGACACCAGCTCGATCTCGGCACCGGCGAGGTCGATGGTGGCGGGCACGCAGTAGAGCCGGTCCGACTGGTCGCTCATCTGCGCGGCCTCGGCCAGGCTCACCTCACCGAGCAGCACCTCGTAGACCGAGGGGGTGCCGGACCGGTGCTCGACGCCGAGCGCGGTGCTGGCGTTGCCCTGCGGGTCGAGGTCGATCACCAGCACCCGCAGCCCGTGCAGGGCGAGCCCAGCGGCCAGGTTCACCGCGGAGGTCGTCTTGCCGACGCCGCCCTTCTGGTTGGCGACGGTGATGACCCGGCGGTGCGTGGGGCGGGGGAACATCTTGTCCGGGTGCTTCACCCGGGTGGCCCGGGCGGCCTCTTCCGCTATCGGCGTCCACCCGGCGACGGACGCGGGGGAGGGCTGCGTCATCGTCAGCGCACCTCCCCGATCCCGGCGTTCGCCGTCGGTTCCACGTGAAACATCCCTGCTCCGATCTCAGCCTCGATGTGCACCCTGATCCTTCCTCGTCCGGCGGGACCGGTCCGGCCCGGTCGCGGACTGCACGCGTTCGATGACCACCACGGTCGTCGGCACCTCGAGCACACCGGCACCGCAGCGCTCGACCTTCGGCTCACCGCCCCCCATCGCGGCGACCTCGGCCCGATCGCGGTCGATCTCCTCGGCGGCGCTCGCGCCCTTGAGGGCGACCACCTGGCCGCCCCGCCGGAGCAGCGGGAGACACCAACCGGAGAGCTTGGCCAACGGGGCGACCGCCCGGGCGGTGACCACATCCGCGCCGGTAACCCGTGACCTGACCGCTGGCTCCTCGGCTCGCCCGCGCAGGACGGTCACCGAGGACAGAGCAAGAGTCTCCACGACCTCGTCCAGCCACGCCACCCGCCGCGCCATCGGTTCGACGAGCGTCACCCGGACATCGGGCCGTGCGATCGCCAACGGAATCCCCGGCAGCCCCGCCCCCGACCCGACATCAACGACGGTGGCCCCACGGGGAACGCACTCCTCGATCACGGCCGAGTTGAGCACGTGCCGGTCCCACAGCCGGTCCAGCTCCCGAGGCCCGATCAGCCCGCGCTCCACCCCGTGCTCAGCGAGCAACTGCACGAACCGCTCAGCCACCCCCACCCGCTCCCCGAACACGTCCTCCGCGACCCCCGGCCGCACCAGCCCACTCATACCCCACCCGATGTTCCACGTGAAACCATGCCGCCGCGATTCTCCCTGACGCTGCCGGTTCCAGTACCGCTGCCCCATCACGTTTCACGTGAAACACGGCGAGCCGCGCGCGCCCAGCGCGCGAGTGGGGTGGACAGCTCGATGGGGCGGACCTGTTTTGCGCGGGGCCCCTACGACACCCGTGGCAGGACCGCAAAGCTGGGGCCGAAAAGCATGGCCCTGTCCGCGCACAACGCTACGGGCGCCGCACCCCCACACAAAACAGGTCCGCCCCATCGAGCAGTTGGCACCAGCGACTTCCGGGAGCGGTGGCCGGGCTGGCGGGGCTGACTCGGCGGGCTGGGTTGGGTGGGCCGACTCGGTGGGCTGGGTTGGTGCCAGAACAACCCCCCGAGCCAACCCACCCAACTCAGCCACCGCTCCCAGGAAGCCGCCCGCCCAATGCTCGATGGGGCGGACTTGGTTTGTGTGGGGTGGCGGTATCCGTAGCGTTGTGTGCTGCAGGGCCATGCTTTTCGGCCCCAGCTTTGCGGTCCTGCCACGGGTAGCGCAGGGGCCCCGCGCAAACCAAGTTCGCCCCATCGAGCCCACCCACACCCCACGGACCGCGTCGCGATGCCGAAGGCGAGCCGACCCCGGAAGCCGCCGCCGCCAGTCCAACCCACCGAGCCAGCCCCGCCACCCCAACCACCGCTCCCAGGAAGCCGCCCACCCAATGCTCGATGGGGCGGACTTGGTTTGTGTGGGGTGGCGGTGCCCGTAGCCTTGCCTCGCTGCAGGGCCATGCTTTTCGGCCCCGGCTTTTGCGGTCCTGCCACGGGTAGCGCAGGGGCCCCGCGCAAACCAAGTTCGCCCCATCGAGCCCACCGGACCACGACGGGTCCGTGTCGCAATGCCGAAGGCGAGCCGACCCCGCCCCACCGAGCCCACCCACACCCACGAACCGGGTCGCAAGCCAAAGGCGTCGAAACGCAAAGGCGCGGCCCACCAAGCTGGTGGGCCGCGCCTCGGAAAGATCAGCTACTGCGGAAACACGACCACGCGCCGACGCGGGTCTTCGCCTTCGCTTTCGCTGTGCACGCCCTTGACCGTCGCGACCGCGTCGTGCACGACCTTGCGTTCGAACGGGGTCATCGGCTGCAGTCGGATCCGCTCGCCGCTGGAGACGACCTTCTGGGCGGTGGCGCGGCCGAGCTCGCGCAGTTCCTCCCGGCGGTCGGCGCGCCAGCCTGCGATGTCGAGCATCAGCCTGCTGCGGGTGCCGGTCTCCTGCTGGACCGCGAGCCGGGTCAGCTCCTGCAGGGCTTCGAGGACGTTGCCCCTGGGGCCGACGAGCTTCTCCAGGTCCTCGCCGCCGTCGATGCTGATGACCGCGCGGGCGGCCTCCACGTCGAGGTCGATGTCGCCGTCGTAGTCGAGGATGTCGAGCAGCCGCTCCAAGTAGTCGCCCGCGATGTCGCCTTCCTGAACCAGCAGTTCCTCGGTGGAGGCGGCGGGACCCTCGTCCGCCCGCGCGTCCGCGCTACCCCCGTCGGTGACCTCTTCGGTCGCCTGCACCGTTTCCGGCACGGTTCACTCCTCTCCAGGTCGAGGCACGCCTCAGCGGTTCTTGCGACCTGACTTCTTGCTACGGGATCGGTCTGAGATCAGACCGGGAATCTGGGTGCCGCCGGTGCCGTTGCCGCCGGGCTGGGTGGGCTTGGCTGGCGGGGTGGTCGAGTCGGGAGCCGTGGTGTCCGACGTGGTGTCGGTGTCGCTCGGCTCGACCTTGGCGGCGGGGCGCTTCTTCTGCTGGGTGGGCTTCTGGCCCGGCTTGGGGGCGGTCGCGGCCCGCTTCTCCTGGACCTCGGCCTTCTTCGCGGCTTCCTCGGCGTCGACCTTCTTGTACACGAAGCGCTGCTGCCACAGCGTCCACGAGTTGTTCGACAGCCAGTACATGATCAGGCCGATGGGGAAGAAGAAGCCGCCGAGCAGCACGCCGAGCGGGAAGATGTAGAGCGTCAGCTTGTTCATGATCGCGGTCTGCGAGGTGGCCGCTTCCGGGTTCTGCCGGGAGACCGAGTGCCGCGCGGTGAGGTGGGTCAGCGCGCTGGCGAGCAGCATCAGCGGGATGGCGACCAGGACCACGGTGGTGCGGGTGACGCCGAAGTGGGCGAGCTCGGTGGCGGGCTGGGTGATCCAGTTGCTCAGCCGGGCGCCGAAGAGGTTGGCGTCGATGTAGGAGGTGACGCCGCGCTCGTCGAAGAAGTAGTTCTCGGTCTTGCCCGGCTTGAACTCGCGCAGCACGTGGAACAGACCGATGAAGACCGGGATCTGCAGCAGCATCGGCAGGCAGCCGCCCAGCGGGCTGACCCCGTGCTCGGCCTGGAGCTTCTGCATCTCCTGGGCCTGCTTCTGCCGGTCGTTGGCGTACTTCTTCTGCAGCTTCTTGATCTCCGGCGCGAACTCCTGCATCTTGCGCATGGAGCGGACCTGCTTGACCGTGGGCTTGAACATGATCGCCCGCAGGGTGAAGACCAGGAAGACGATGCTCAGCGCCCAGGCGATCGCGCTCGATTCACCGAACACGTGTCCGAAGACCCAGTGCCAACACCACATGATGAAGGACACCGGGTAGTAGATGAAATCGAGCACTGAACTACTCCTCGGTGGCTGTCTGCTCGACCGGGCTGGGCCCGGACTCGGTCTCGGTTCTCCTCGGCGGCACGGGGTCGAGGCCACCGGGGTGCCAGGGGCCGCAGCGGAGCAGGCGGCGCGCGGCGAGCCATGACCCGCGCAGCGCGCCGTGCACGGTCAGCGCCTCGACGGCGTAGGCGCTGCAGCTGGGGTGGAAGCGGCAGGCGGGCGGCAGGACCGGTGAGATCCACCGCCGGTAGAGGTGCACGGGGGCGAGCAGCACCCTGGCCACCGGTCCCGGGCGCGCGGCCTCGACGCGGTCACGCACCGCGCTCGTTGCACTCACGCCCCACCGCCATCGTCCGCCCCAACACCGGGGGCCAGGCGCAGCCTGCGGATCGCGGCGTCGAAGTCCTGGCCCAGCTCAGCGCTCGTCGCCTCCGCCGACACCGGCAGGGCACGCACCACCAACGTGCTGCCCGGCGGGAGAGTTCCGATCCGCGCGCGCACCACGTGCCGCAGCATGCGCGAGACCCGGTGTCGGACCACGGCGTTGCCCACGGCCTTACTCACGACGAAACCGACCCTCGGCGCCGCGGGGGTCCGCGTCGCCGACGGGTCGGCTTCGTGGGGTTCGGTTCCGGCCCCGGCCGTGATGGCGTGCACCACGAGCCTCGGCCGACCGGCGCGCCGCCCGCGCCTGGTCACCAGCCGGAAGTCCGCGCTGTTGGTCAGCCTGCAGGCCGCGGGAAGCACGGCGACCGGCTGGGGTCAGGCCGACAGCTTGTCGCGGCCCCGGCGGCGGCGGGCGGCGATGATGGCGCGGCCCGCGCGGGTCCGCATGCGCAGGCGGAAGCCGTGCGTCTTGGCGCGGCGGCGGTTGTTCGGCTGGAAGGTGCGCTTGCTCACGGCTCGTTCTCCCGGTACTCATCAGGTCTAGCAGGTCTGCCCGCCCCCAGCCGGTCAGCGGCTGGGGACTCGACGTTCGACGCGCGTGGGGCACGCGGAACTCACCCGCCGCAAGCGGGAGACCTTATGAGGGTACGCACCGGTGCCCGCGCCTTCAAACCGGGGTCCACACCGGCGGCCGCGGCGGGGCCTGGACGCCGCTTGTGAGCGCGGGCCGCCATTGTTACCGTGCGCCTCTTGGTCGACCGCACCCGGGATGGAGCACCTGCCGCGCCGCCGTCGCCGGAGCACTGAGTACCTTTGACCCCCCGACACGGGTGTCCCCTCGCCTCGGCCGTACCTTCGTGCACAGTTGTGGACAACCCTGTGGATGCCCGTTTGACGGCGAACGCGCACCGGGACCAGCCTTACCGCCGATGCCGAAGAGGGGAGGGGAGCGGGCGCCGATGTCCGAGCACCAGATGAATCTCGGGGTGGTCTGGGAGCAGGTCGTTCGTGAGCTGTCCGCCGGGACCCTGTCCCCGTCCCAGCGGGCGTGGATGCGGATGACCAGGCCGATCGGCCTGCTGGACGGCACCGCGCTGCTCTCCGCGCCGAGCGACTTCGCCAAGGAGGCGATCGAGCGCGCGCTGCGCGAGCCGATCACCAACGCGCTCTCCCGCAGGCTTGGCCGGGTGGTGTCGCTGGCGGTCAAGGTCGACGCGGCGCCCGCCGTCCCGACGCCCGCCGCGGTACCCGTGCCCGGCCAGGGCGTGGCGAACCAGGTCGTCGCCGCCCCCGTGGTCGCGCCGTCCCCGGTGGTGACCGCCGAGGTCGACGGCGACACGCTGACCATCCCGGCCGCGGACGTGGCCGCGCTCGACGCCCAGTCGGCCGAGCACCCGGAGTCCGAGGACGACGGCGAGGAGGTGGACGAGGAGGGCGACGCGCTCGCCACCGTCCACGAGATCTGGCCGACCTTCACCGGTCAGCACGCGAGCGGGCAGCCGTTCACCGCGCCCGCGCAGCCGCAGACCTCCAAGACCAGGCTCAACGAGAAGTACACGTTCGACACGTTTGTCATCGGCGCGTCCAACCGCTTCGCCCACGCGGCGTCGGTCGCCGTCGCCGAGGCGCCCGCCCGGGCGTACAACCCGCTGTTCATCTGGGGCGAGTCCGGGCTGGGCAAGACGCACCTGCTGCACGCGGTCGGCCACTACGCGCAACGGCTGTTCCCCGGCATGCGGGTGCGCTACGTGTCGACCGAGGAGTTCACCAACGACTTCATCAACTCGCTGCGCGACGACCGGAAGGTGGCGTTCCAGCGCCGCTACCGCGACATCGACGTGCTGCTGGTCGACGACATCCAGTTCTTGGAGGGCAAGGAAGGTACTCAGGAGGAGTTCTTCCACACCTTCAACACGCTGCACAACGCGAACAAGCAGATCGTGGTGTCCTCCGACCGGCCGCCCAAGCGGCTGGAGACGCTGGAGGACCGGCTGCGCACCCGGTTCGAGTGGGGTCTGATCACCGACATCCAGCCGCCGGAGCTGGAGACGCGGATCGCGATCCTGCGCAAGAAGGCGGCCCAGGACCGGTTGGCCGCCCCGGCCGAGGTGCTGGAGTTCATCGCGGCCAGGGTCGAGGCCAACATCCGCGAGCTCGAGGGCGCGCTGATCCGGGTGACCGCGTTCGCCTCGCTCAACCGCCAGCCGGTCGACGTCGGCCTGGCCGAGATCGTGCTGCGCGACCTGATCCCCGACTCGCAGGCCCCGGAGATCAGCGCCCCGACGATCATGGCCGTGACCGCGGAGTACTTCGGCGTCTCGATCGACGACCTGTGCGGCCCCGGCAAGACGAAAGCGCTTGCGCAGGCCAGGCAGATCTCGATGTACCTGTGCCGGGAGCTCACCGACCTGTCGCTGCCCAAGATCGGGCAGACCTTCGGCGGCCGGGACCACACCACGGTCATGCACGCGGACAAGAAGATCCGCAAGGAGATGGCCGAGCGCAGGCGCATCTACGACCAGGTGCAGGAGCTGACCTCCCGCATCAAGCAGCGCGCCCGCGCCTGACGGCGCTCGTACCCCGGAAGTCACCTCCGGGGTACACCCATGCCCGGATCCAGCGGTCGCACCTCTTTATTGCGGCTGTGCGGGACCGTCCACCGGTGCAGTAAAGATCGCGCCGCGCGCCGGGTGCTGACCGCGCGCACCCGCCTCGACTCGTGCCGTGAGCACGGCGCCCGATAGGTTCGTCCCGGCCGTGTGTCTTCCGGCCGCCCAACTCCGCCGGAGCCCCGCGCCGGGGCGGTGTCCGCACCCGATCCCCAGGCGCAGAAAAGTTCCGGCCGCCGAGCTCGGGTCGCACTCTTTATTGCCGCCGTGGAGCGGCCGCCGGGGAGCCGTCGAAGTCGGCCGATCGCGTCGATCGCCGGGGTGCCGGGTGGGCCGCGGCGCCGCGCCCGCTACCGGATCCGCCCCGTCGCGGAGGTTTTCTGGGCCTGGGGAGGGCCGCTCCACACCCCCAGAAAGGTCACGAACGGGCGAACCCGGGTGGTCTGCGTCACCGAAAACGGTGGATAACCCTGTGCACAACCCTGTGGGCAGTCGCGCGGCCGCCTGGGGGCTACTCGGCCCACATCTGGGGATCGTTCTGTGGACAACTCGGCCGATCTGTGGACCGAACGGGTGAGCCGGAAAACCATCCACCGACCCCCCGAGTTGTCCACCGGTCCGACCCCCCGGTTCTCCACAGGGCGCCGTGCACCGTGACCTGCGCGGACCACGGTCATCCACACAATCCACAACGCTTACTACTACTGCTGTTTTTCTTCTCTTCCAGATGAACAAAAAAGAAGAAACAGGGGATGGCCGAAGTTGGGGACACCTCGCCGCGGCGCTCGCCCAGGACCGGCCGGGAGCGGGCCGCCCCGGATGACGGGGCCCCGGATCACGCTCTACGGTTGGGCCCTACAGCGTGGACAGCTCGACGGCGCGGCCTGGCACGACTCGGTGCGGCGCGGCGGACGGGCCTGGAAAGGACTCCCATGAAGATCCGCGTCGAGCGCGACGGCCTGGCCGACGCCGTCGCCTGGGTCGCGCGCAGCCTCCCGTCCCGACCCCCTGTCCCCGTCCTCGGCGGGGTTCTGCTGGACGCGGGCGCCGCGGAAGGTTCCGACGGACTCACCGTGTCCGGGTTCGACTACGAGGTGTCGGCCACCGTCAAGGTCCCGGCCACCGTCGCCGACGGCGGCCGCACCCTGGTCTCCGGCAAGCTCCTGGCCGACATCACCAAGTCGCTGCCCGCCCAGCCGGTCGAGATCTCCGTCGACGGTGCCCGGGTCGCGATCACCTGCGGCAGCGCGAAGTTCAGCCTGCCGACCATGCCGGTCGACGACTACCCGGCCCTCCCGGCCATGCCCCAGCACGCGGGCGAGCTCCAGGGCGAGGTCTTCGGCCTGGCCGTCAGCCAGGTCGCGGTCGCGGCGGGCAAGGACGACACGCTGCCGATGCTCACCGGGGTCAGGGTGGAGATCACCGGGGAGAAGCTGACCCTCGTGGCCACCGACCGGTTCCGGCTGGCGATGCGCGAGTTCGAGTGGAAGCCCTCCGGCGACGTGGAGGACGCGGCGGTGCTGGTGCCCGCGCGGACCCTCGCCGACGCGGCCAAGGCGCTGGGCAGTTCCGGGCGCACGGTCGAGTTGGCACTGTCGCCTGGGGACGGACTGCTGGGCCTGTCCGGTTCCGGGCGGCGCACCACCAGCCGCCTGCTCGACGCGGAGTTCCCGCGCTACCGCCAGTTGCTGCCCAACGAGCAGACCTCGAGCGCCGTCATCAGCGTGCCCCCGCTCGTCGAGGCGATCAAGCGCGTGTCGCTGGTCGCCGAGCGCGGCACCCAGGTCCGGCTGGAGTTCGCCGACGGCGTGCTGAGGTTGTCCGCCGGTGGCGACGACGAGGGCAGCGCGGAGGAGGAGTTGCCGGTCGAGTTCACCGGCGACCCGGTCACCATCGCGTTCAACCCCGGCTACCTGCAGGACGGGCTCGCCGCGCTGCACAACGACCGCGCGGAGCTGTCGTTCACCACGCCCAACCGCCCGGCGCTGATCAAGCCGGTCGGCGATGATGGCGTCATCCCCGGGTACCTCTACCTGCTGATGCCGGTCCGGCTCCCGGGCTGATCCAGCAGCCACAGCGAGAGGAACAACCGTGCAGCTCGGACTCGTCGGCCTGGGCAAGATGGGCTTCAACATGCGCGAGCGCCTGCGCGCCGCCGACCACGAGGTGATCGGCTACGACCGCAACGCGCAGGTCAGTGACAGCTCGTCGCTGGCGGACCTGGTCGGCAAGCTCGCCGCGCCCAGGGTCGTGTGGGTGATGGTGCCCGCGGGGGAACCGACCAGGCAGACGGTGGCCGAGCTCGGGGACCTGCTCGCCGAGGGCGACCTGGTCATCGACGGCGGCAACTCCCGCTACACCGACGACAAGGTCAACGCGGACCTCTTGGCGCACAAGGGGATCGGCTACCTCGACGTCGGCGTGTCCGGCGGGGTGTGGGGCCGGGAGAACGGCTACGGCCTGATGGTCGGCGGCGACCGGGAGCACGTCGAGCGGGCGCTGCCGATCTTCGACGCGCTGCGGCCGGAGGGCCCGCGCGAGGAGGGCTTCGCGCACGCGGGCAAGGTCGGCGCCGGTCACTACGCGAAGATGGTGCACAACGGCATCGAGTACGGCCTGATGCAGGCCTACGCCGAGGGCTTCGAACTGCTCGACGCGGCCGACGAGGTCACCGACGTTCCCGCGGTGCTCAAGGCGTGGACCCGTGGCACGGTCGTCCGGTCCTGGCTGCTGGACCTGCTGGTCAAGGCGCTGGAGGAAGACCCGGGCCTCTCGGAGATCAGCGGGTACGTGGAGGACTCCGGCGAGGGCAGGTGGACGGTGGAGGAAGCGATCAACCACTCCGTGCCCGCCCCGGTCATCTCGGCCGCCCTGTTCGCCAGGTTCGCCTCCCGCCAGGCCGATTCGCCCGCGATGAAGGCGGTCGCGGCGCTGCGCAACCAGTTCGGCGGGCACGCGGTGCACAAGGCGGGACCCACGTCCGGGTCCGGCGACGTGAGCTAGTGCGGGTCCGGCACTTACAGGTCAGCGACTTCCGGTCCTGGCAGCACGCCGACCTGGAGTTCGACGCCGGGCCGTCGGTGCTGGTCGGCTCCAACGGGCAGGGCAAGACCAACCTGGTCGAGGCCATCGGCTACGTCGCCACCCTGGGGTCGCACCGGGTGGCGGCCGACCAGCCGCTGGTCCGGCACGGGTGCTCGCGGGCGGTCGTGCGCACCGCGGTGATCAACGACGGCCGGGAGCTGACGGTCGAACTGGAGATCACCCCGGGCAAGGCGAACCGGGCGCGGATCAACCGGGGCCCGGTCCCGCGCACGCGCGACGTGCTCGGGATCTTGCGCACTGTGTTGTTCGCGCCTGAGGACTTGGCCTTGGTGCGCGGCGACCCGGGAGAACGACGCGGGTTCCTCGACGACCTGTTGGTGCTGCGCGCACCGAGGTACGCCGGGGTGCGCGCCGACTACGACAAGGTGCTGCGGCAGCGCAACGCACTACTGAAGAGTGCGGCGACCAACCGGCGCGCGCGCCGGGCCGATCCGGACGCGGTGTCGACCCTCGACGTATGGGACAACCACCTCGCCGTGCACGGCGCCCAGTTGCTGGCGGCCCGGCTTGACTTGGTCGCCGACCTCGCGCCGCGGGTGGCCGCGGCCTACGCGGGGGTCGCACCCGAGTCCCGTCCAGCGCAGGTCGCGTACCGCTCGCAGATCGAGGACACGCTACCCGCGGGCTACGGCAAGCCGGGCGGGGAGCGTGCCGACATCGAAGTGGTGACCGACGCGCTGCTGGCCAGGATGGCGCTGCGCCGCGACGCCGAACTTGAGCGCGGGGTCAGCCTGGTCGGTCCGCAGCGCGACGAGCTCGACCTGGTGCTCGGCGAAGCCCCGGCGAAGGGCTACGCCAGCCACGGCGAGTCGTGGTCGTTCGCGCTCGCGCTGCGGTTGGCGTCCTACGAGCTGCTCAAGGACGAGGGCAGCGAACCGGTGCTGGTGCTCGACGACGTGTTCGCCGAGTTGGACCGGCGCAGGCGGCAGCGACTCGCCGATGTGGCGGTCGGGGCCGAACAGGTCCTGGTGACGGCCGCGGTGGAGGAGGATGTGCCCGGCGAGTTGGTCGGTGCCCGGTACGAGGTGGCCGACGGGGAGGTGCGGCGTGTCTGATGACCTGTTCGGCGGTGCGCTGGAACCCGCCCCGCCACCGCGTGCGCCTCGGCGACAGTCGGTTACCAAGCGTGGCGTTGCCGCCCCCACAACTGGGGATAACCCTGTGGATAGTGTGGATAACACCGTCACTGTGCGGCCATCCGGGGTACCCGGGGCGGGGAAACGCCAAAGTTCATCCACACCAGGGGGTGGACAACCCCATGATCCATCCACAGGGGTGACGCAGGGTGAGGTCGCTGGCGGTCAGCAGCCGCCGCGGGGATCAGATCTTGCCAGAGCCGCCCTGGCCGCCGCGCGGCAGGCCGCCCAGAGCAAGCCGAAGCGCCGCTTTGTTCCACGTGGAACAGCGGGGGCCGGGTCCCGCAAGCGTAGGCGGTGGTCCGGCGCCGGTGCCGACGAGCGCGACCCCCAACCGCTGGGCAGGCTCGCCTCGCGGATCGCGGTGGAGCGCGGCTGGCAGGGCAACCTGGCGAACGGGCAGGTTTTCGACCGGTGGGCCACACTGGTCGGGGCCGAGATCGCCGAGCACGCGAAGCCCGTCGCGCTCAAGGACGGGGAGTTGACCGTGCAGGCCGACTCCACCGCTTGGGCCACCCAGCTGCGGTTGCTGCAGCGCCAGCTGCTCGCGGGCATCGCCGCCTCGGTCGGCCGCGACGTGGTCACCAGGCTGAAAGTGCAGGGCCCCTCCGCACCCAGTTGGCGGTACGGCCCCCGGCACGTCCCCGGCCGTGGACCGCGAGACACCTACGGCTGAACCTCGCGGGTCGAGACAGTGGCGTTGGCGTCCGGACCCGTGCCAGTTGCCAAACTGGTCTCTGTGACCGAGCCAGGGGTGTCCTTGACCCGGTTCTGCGCGACCGCACCAGTACTATGTTGGGAGGGTGCGCGCGGGCGGCCCAGAGAGCGCGACCGAGCCGGTCGCCAGCCTCGACCCGCGCGCCGCCCCGCAGTCGTTCCGACGCACGAGGAGACACCGGGCACGTGGCAGCTGACAAGCAGGAGAACTCGTACGGCGCCGGTTCCATCGGGGTGCTCAAGGGCCTCGAAGCTGTCCGGCTGCGCCCGGGCATGTACATCGGGTCCACCGGTGAGCGCGGCCTGCACCACCTGATCTGGGAGGTCGTCGACAACTCGGTCGACGAGGCGATGGCGGGCCACGCCACCAAGGTCGAGGTCACCCTGCTCGCCGACGGCGGCGTCCGCGTCGACGACGACGGCCGCGGCATCCCGGTGGAGGAGCACCCGGAGGAGAAGCGCTCCGCGCTCGAGGTCGTGATGACCGTGCTGCACGCGGGCGGCAAGTTCGACAGCGACAGCTACGCGGTCTCCGGCGGCCTGCACGGCGTCGGCATCTCGGTGGTCAACGCGCTCTCCACCAGGCTCGAAGCGGTCATCAAGCGCGACGGGTACGTGTGGACCCAGGGCTACGCCGACTCCAAGCCGCTCGGCCCGGTCGTGCAGGGCGCCGCCACCCGCGAGCTCGGCACCTCGATCAGCTTCTGGGCCGACCCGGCGATCTTCGAGACCACCACCTACAACGCCGAGACCGTCGCCAGGCGCCTGCAGGAGATGGCGTTCCTGAACAAGGGCCTCACGATCGTCCTGCGCGACGAGCGGGTCTCCGACGCCGAGACCGAGGCAGACGCCGACGGCCAGGCGGCGCGGGTCAAGGAGCGCACCTACCACTACCCGGGTGGGCTCGAGGACTTCGTCAAGCACATCAACCACAGCCGCGAGGCGATCCACAAGAAGGTCATCGCCTTCGAGGCCAAGGGCACCGGCATCGAGGTCGAGGTCGCGATGCAGTGGAACACCGGCTACAGCGAGTCGGTGTACACCTTCGCCAACACGATCAACACCCCCGAGGGCGGCACCCACGAGGAGGGCTTCCGAGCCGCGCTGACCAGGGTGGTCAACGTGTACGCGCGGGAGAAGAAGCTGCTCAAGGAGAAGGACGCGAACCTCTCCGGCGACGACGTGCGCGAGGGCCTCGCCGCGATCGTGTCGGTGAAGCTGGCCGAGCCGCAGTTCGAGGGCCAGACCAAGCAGAAGCTGGGCAACACCGAGGCGAAGACGTTCGTGCAGCAGACCTGCAACGAGTGGCTGGCCGACTGGTTCGAGCGCAACCCGGCCGACGCGAAGACCATCGTCACCAAGTCGGTGTCCTCGGCGCAGGCGCGGATGGCCGCCCGCAAGGCGCGCGAACTGGTGCGGCGCAAGGGCGCGCTCGACATCGGTGGTCTGCCGGGCAAGTTGAAGGACTGCCGGTCGACCAACCCGGAGGAGTGCGAGCTCTACATCGTCGAGGGCGACTCGGCGGGCGGATCGGCCAAGGAGGGGCGGGACTCGCTGTTCCAGGCGATCCTGCCGATCCGGGGCAAGATCATCAACGTGGAGAAGGCCCGGATCGACCGGGTGCTCAAGAACACCGAGGTGCAGAGCCTCATCACCGCGCTGGGCACCGGGATCCAGGAGGACTTCGACGTCGCCAAGCTGCGGTACCACAAGATCGTGCTGATGGCCGACGCCGACGTCGACGGCCAGCACATCAGGACCCTGCTGCTGACGCTGGTGTTCCGGTTCATGCGCGGGCTCATCGAGCACGGCCACGTGTACCTGGCCCAGCCGCCGCTGTACAAGATCAAGTGGCAGCGGACCGAGCCCGAGTACGCCTACTCCGACCGCGAGCGCGACGGCATGCTCGAAGCCGGGTTCGCGGCGGGCAAGAAGATCAACAAGGATGACGGCATCCAGCGCTACAAGGGTCTCGGCGAGATGAACGCCGAGGAGCTGTGGGAGACCACCATGGACCCGGCCAACCGGGTGCTGCTGCGGGTCACCCTCGACGACGCCGCCCAGGCCGACGAGCTGTTCAGCGTGCTCATGGGCGAGGACGTCGAAGCCCGCCGCTCGTTCATCACCCGCAACGCCAAGGACGTCCGCTTCCTGGACGTGTAGCCGGGGCCATGCCCCCGCGTCGCACACCCCCCGCGTGAAAGGAACGTCCGGTCGTGACCGAAACCCTGCCTCCGCCCGGCGACCGCATCGAGCCGGTCGACATCCAGCAGGAGATGCAGAACTCCTACATCGCCTACGCGATGAGCGTCATCGTCAGCCGCGCCCTCCCGGACGTGCGCGACGGCCTCAAGCCGGTCCACCGGCGCGTGCTCTACTCGATGTTCGACACCGGTCTGCGCCCCGACCGCAGCTACGTCAAGTGCTCCCGAGTCGTCGGCGACGTCATGGGCAACTACCACCCCCACGGCGACTCCAGCATCTACGACACCCTGGTGCGCCTGGCCCAACCCTGGTCCATGCGCTACCCCCTCGTCGACGGCCAGGGCAACTTCGGCAGCCCGGGCAACGACCCGGCTGCCGCGATGCGTTACTGTATTGATGCAGAAACTCGCGTGCGGATGCACGATGGATCCAGCGTGCGGATCGGCGACATCGTCCCGGACGCCCTGCCGAACTCCGACAACGCGATCGACCTCAAGGTCCTCGACCGCAACGGCAACCCGGTGCGCGCGGACCGGCTGTTCCACTCCGGTGAGCACCCGACGCTGAAGCTGACCACCCGCGAGGGCTTCGAGCTCACCGGCACGCACAACCACCCGGTGCTCTGCCTGGTGTCGGTGCTCGGCGTGCCGACGCTGCTGTGGAAGCTGCTGGAGGAGATCCAGCCCGGCGACTGCGTCGTCATGCAGCGCACCCCGGCCGAGGAAGCCGGAATTCCGCCGGTCAAGGACTACGCGGCGGCGATCCTGGCAGGCGCCTTCGTCAGCGAGGGCTGGGCCTCGCCGGGGCGGGCAGGCTTCAACAACACCGACAAGTCGTACTTCGACTGTGTGATCAGCGCCTACGACACCGTGGTGGGTGGGCGGCGTTACGTCTCGTCGCGGACCATCGCCTCGGGCTCGCTGCTCCACGAACTCGACGTGCAGGACATGTCGGCCTTCGTCACCAGCCCGCTCGCCGAGATGGTCGGGGTTCGCAGTGCGGGTAAGCACGTCCCGGAGTTCGTGTGGGCAGGCGGTCCAACGCTCAAGCGGGCATTCCTGAGTTCGCTGTTCACCGGTGACGGGTCCTGTTCGGCGCTGCCGCGCAACACCGTGCAGATCTCCTACTCGACCCGCAGTACCCGCCTGGCGAGCGAGGTCCAGCAGCTGCTGCTGGAGTTCGGCGTGGTCAGCAAGCTGGTCCGCTACGAGGACGGCGAGATCAAGGTCGTCATCACCAACCGCCGCGACGCGCGGTTGTTCGCCACCAACGTCGGCTTCCTGCAGGCGAAGCAGAACAAGCTTGTCGCGATCCTCGACGGCATCCCGACCGAGAGCCGCTCGATGTCGAGCGACCACGTGCCGTTCGTCGGCGAATACATCCGCGCCAACGGTGCTGCCCGGTGGACCGAGCGGGACTGGCTGCGCAGGCACAACGTCGACCGGATCGAGCGGTGGGAGTACAACCGCGACGAGATCGTCGAGCGGATCACCGAGCCGGGCGTTCTCGACGTCGTGGAACCGTTGGTGGATGGTCGGTTCTACTACGCGCAGGTCGAGTCCATCGTCGACGCGGGCGTGCGACCGGTCTACAGCATCCGCGTCGACACCGAAGACCACGCCTTCATCACCGACGGGTTCGTCAGCCACAACACCGAATCGCGCCTGACGCCGTTGGCGATGGAGATGTTGCGCGACATCGGTGAGGACACCGTTGACTTCGCGCCGAACTACGACGGCAAGACCGAAGAGCCGACGATCCTGCCGTCGCGGATCCCGAACCTGCTCGTCAACGGTGGCAGCGGTATCGCGGTCGGCATGGCCACCAACATCCCGCCGCACAACCTGCGCGAGGTGGCCGACGGTGTCGTGTGGGCGTTGGAGAATCCGGATGCGACCGACGACGAGCTGCTCGCCGCGATGCTGCTGCGGATCAAGGGGCCGGACTTCCCGACCAAGGCGCTGATCCTCGGTACGCAAGGGATCGAGGACGCCTACCGCACCGGCCGCGGTTCGGTGCGGATGCGCGCGGTGGTGGAGGTCGAGGAGGACGCCAAGGGGCGCACCATCCTCGTGGTCACCGAGCTGCCGTACCAGGTGAACCCGGACAACCTGATCGAGAACATGGCGCAGCTGGTGCGCGACGGGAAGCTCACCGGGATCTCCGAGATCGCCGACGAGTCGAACTCGCGCTCGGGCATGCGGATCGTGATCGGCCTCAAGCGCGACGCCGTGGCGAAGGTGGTGCTCAACAACCTCTACAAGCACACCCAGCTGCAGCACAACTTCGGCGTCAACATGCTGGCGCTGGTCGACCAGGTGCCCAGGACGCTGCGCCTGGACCAGATCATCCGGCACTACGTGAAGCACCAGATCGAGGTCATCGTCCGGCGCACCCGCTACCGGTTGCGCAAGGCCCAGGAGCGCGCGCACATCCTGCGCGGCTACGCCAAGGCCCTGGACATGCTCGACGAGGTCATCGCCCTGATCCGCCGCTCGCCCTCGGCCGACGAGGCCAAGACCGGGCTGATCACCCTGCTCGAGGTCGACGAGATCCAGGCGACCGCGATCCTGGAGCTGCAGCTGCGCAGGCTCGCCGCCCTGGAGCGCCAGCGCATCATCGACGAGCTCGCCGAGATCGAGCGCTACATCGCCGAGCTCGAGGCGATCCTGGCCAGCGACGAGCAGCAGCGGCACATCATCCGCGACGAGCTGATGGAGATCGTCGACAAGCACGGCGACGACCGGCGCACCCGGATCATCCCGTTCGACGGCGAGGTCTCGGTCGAGGACCTGATCGCGGTCGAGGACGTGGTCGTCACGATCACCCGCACCGGCTACGCCAAGCGCACCAAGACCGACCTGTACCGGGCGCAGAAGCGCGGCGGCAAGGGCGTGCAGGGCGCGGCGCTCAAGCAGGACGACATCGTGGCGCACTTCTTCGTCTGCTCCACCCACGACTGGATCCTGTTCTTCACCAACAAGGGCCGCGTCTACCGCGCCAAGGCCTACGAGCTGCCCGAGGCCAACCGCGCCGCCCGCGGCCAGCACGTGGCGAACCTGCTCGCGTTCCAGCCGGACGAGGAGATCGCGCAGGTCATCCAGATCAAGGACTACACCGCCGCCCCGTACCTGGTGCTGGCCACCCGCGACGGTCTGGTGAAGAAGTCCAAGCTGGCCGACTTCGACAGCAACCGCGCGGGCGGTCTCATCGGTATCAACCTGCGTGAGGACGACGAACTGGTCGGCGCGGTGCTGTGCTCGGCCGACGACGACCTGCTGCTGGTGTCCGCGGGCGGGCAGTCCATCCGCTTCCACGCCAGCGACGACGCGCTGCGGCCGATGGGCCGGGCCACCTCCGGCGTGCAGGGCATGCGGTTCAACTCCGGTGACGAGCTGCTGACCATCGGGGTGGTGAAGGAGGGCACATTCGTCTTGGTCGCGACCGACGGCGGGTACGCCAAGCGCACCCCGATCGAGGACTACTCGGTGCAGGGGCGCGGCGGCAAGGGCGTGCTCACCATCCAGCACGACTCGCGGCGTGGCAGGCTGGTGGGAGCGGTCATCGTGGAGCTGGAGGACCAGCTCTACGCGATCACCTCCTCCGGCGGGGTCATCCGCACCACCGCGAAGGAGGTGCGCAAGGCGGGTCGGCAGACCAAGGGCGTCCGGTTGATGAACCTGGGCGAAGGGACCACCCTGGTCGCCATCGCCCGCAGCGCCGAGGTGGCCGCCGAGGACGTCGACGCGATCACCGAGGACGGTGCCGTCGCTGTCGGTGATGGCGCGGTGGTCGAGGACAGTGCAGTGGTCGAGGGGGATGTCGACGGCGACGCGCCGGAGGCAGACGCGACCGAGCAAGCCGAGTAGAAGACAGAACGCGCGAGACCTAGGGGAAGCCGCTCGTGACACAGCCCGAGAAGCCGGACACCACCGGACACGAAGAACCGGAACGGACTTCGGTCATCGCCACGACGAGCAAGGACTCGCCAGCGCAGACACCGGAACCCCAGGACGGTGCCGTGGTCGAGGAGAACGAGACCACGCCACCGCCCTGGGCCCGGCTCGCCCAGGAGGAAGAACCCGAGCCACCGGCGTTCCCCGCGCCAGAGGCCGACCCCGACGTCACCCAGGCGGTGCCGCACCCCGGCAACGGCCAAGCCCCGGCCTTCCAGCCCCCCGACGAGGCCACGATCGCCGTCCCCCGCCCCGTCGTCACCGGCGCGGCCGCCCCCCGCCTGTTCACCGACCCACCGCCCCGCGCCGCGCTCAACCTCGACAACGGCGCCAGGGCCACCCCGGGCAGCACCGCCCCGCCGAGCGCCCTGCGCCGCCCCGGCCGCGGCCCCCGCCGCGCCAACCTGCAGATCAAGCGCTTCGACCCCTGGTCGGTGCTCAAGCTCAGCCTCGTCCTCGGCGTCTCCCTGTTCTTCGTCTGGCTGGTCGCCGTCGGCGCCCTCTACGCCGCCCTCGACGGCATGGGCGTCTGGGACAAGGTCAACGGCATCTCCAACGACCTGCTCAACAGCAGCGGCGGCAACACCGGCCCGCTGATCAGCGCCGGGCGCGTCTTCGGCATCGCCGCCATCATCGGCGCGATCAATATCGTGCTGTTCAGTGCCCTGGCGACGGTCGGCGCGTTCGTCTACAACGTGTCGGCGGACCTCGCGGGCGGCCTGGAGGTCACCCTCGCCGAGCGCGAGTAGGGGATACCGATTTGGGGCCCAGAAGCCACGTGCTGTAACCTTCTGGCGTTCCCACAGGGGCCTATAGCTCAGGCGGTTAGAGCGCTTCACTGATAATGAAGAGGTCGGAGGTTCAAGTCCTCCTAGGCCCACGGACTCGGGCGACTTGTGTCTGCGAAGAGAGCAGACCGGGTCGTCCGTTGTCGTATCTGGGGGGCGACCCCCCAGACCCCCACGGTGCGGGGGCGGGAAGGTGCGCAGCGGTGGAGTTCGCGGAGCTTGCGTAGCGGACGGAAACGCGGGAGTGCCGGGACCGGGGTCAGGGCCGGCGGAACTGTGGAGTGGCCCAGGGGCCTGGGTGACCGAGCGGGGGAGCACTGGGGCGGGTGTGGCAGACTAGTTGGGTCGGTCCTGGGGAGAGAGGGCTGGCGGAAGTTGGGTTCTGGTGCCTTAAGGAGGCATACGTCGTGAAGAAGCTCCTCGCGCTCGCCGCGGTCGCTGGTGGTGTCCTCCTGGTCATCAAGCGCAAGAGCTCGGCCAAGGCCGAAGCCGCGCTGTGGCGTGAGGCCACCGCCCCCGCCAACAACGGTGCGAAGAAGGCCTAACGGCCTGGGGCACGGCGCAGCGCCGTGCCGCTCGGGGACGTAGCTCAATTGGCAGAGCACCGCCTTTGCAAGGCGGGGGTTAGGGGTTCGATTCCCCTCGTCTCCACCACTCTTCAGACATGAGAACGCCCAGGTCAGCGCGGTTCCTTCGCTGCCTGGGCGTTTCCCGTGTGGACACCGGTTCAGCTCCCGTGCCCCCGTCGTGCCCCTTCCGGGACTTGGCCACGTGGTGGCTCATCGCCTTCGAGACCGTCCTTCGCTACGTCGTCACCATCGGCCCCAAGGAAGCCCGCTACGTCGAGGCTGCCCTAACAGCTCACGAAGCTGAGGCTGTCAGCAGCGATCGCCCGCTGTTGAGCGTCAGCAACAACTGCACGGACTAGCACCTCTGGTCACCGGGATCGCCGCCCGCGAAGACGCCAGGACCGACCGCCTCAAGCCCAGCCCATACCTTCTCCACCAGGCCCTTCACGGCCGCCGACCAGCCGCCGCAGTCTTCGTCGGCGACTCGATCACCGACCTGCACGCCGCAGAAACAGCTGCGGTGCCCTTCATCGGCTACGCCAACAAGCCCGACAAGCTCCACGGCTTGGCCAGGTCAGCGGCACTGACGACATCAATGACGTTGCTGGTCGAAGCCCACTAGGACTTGGCTCTGGGGATCAAGGCAGGCGCGAGGGGTTGGGAGTGCGGGGGTGGGGCGCGAGGGGTACGACTGGGGCGTACTGATCTCGTTCCTAGGAGTGGTGGATGACTGAGCGCAGGGCTACGACGGTGTGGAGTGGGGATTTGGCCCGGGGGACGGGGCAGGTCTCGTTGGACACCTCGGGGGCGGCGAGCTTCACGGTGTCGTTCCCGTCGCGGGCGCAGGAGGCCAACGGGCAGACCTCGCCGGAGGAGTTGATCGCGGCGGCGCACTCGTCGTGCTACTCGATGCAGTTGTCGGGGTTGTTGGGGGCCAACGGGACGCCGCCGGAGCGGATCGAGACGGGGGCGGTGGTGACCTTCGGGAAGAGGGGCGACGGGTTCGCCATCCTGGGGATCGCGTTGACCGCGCGGGCCGCGGTGCCCGGTCTCGACGCGGGGGCGTTCGCGGAGATCGCGGAGACGGCCAAGCGGATCTGCCCGGTGTCGGCGGCGCTCACGGGTACCGAGATCACCCTCGACGCTGCCCTGGTCTAGACGCGGCGGCGGGGCGGGGACCTGTGTCCCCGCCCCGCCGGTCGGCAACCCCGGTGTCCGGCCCGGGTTGACGACTCTCAGGCCGCGGCGGCTTCCTTGCGGCGGGAGCGGCTGAACAGCTCGTCGATGGCCCACTTGCCGGGTCCGAAGACCGCGATCAGCAGGAACGACCACGCGAACAGCGCCGGGATCTCGCCGCCGTTCTCGATCGGGAACAGCGCCCTCGCCTGGTGCACGGTGAAGTACGCGTAGGCCATCGACCCGGAGCACAGCAGCGCCGCGTAGCGGGTGCCCAGGCCCAGCACGACCAGGGTGCCCGCGACGAGCTGGATGGCCGCGGCCCACCAGCTCGGCCACGAGGCGAACTCGGGGACCTTCCCGCCGCGCGGGCCGGTCATCACGTCGAACAGGGTGGCGACACCGTGCAGGACGAAGATGAAGCCGATGACGATCCGGAACAGGGCTAGTACGTGGTCCCGTGTTCTGTCGAACAGGTCCATGCCTGGCTCTCTTTCATTCGGAACAACAGGGTAGTCATCCATTCGTGGCCGAGGCCACACTGTCTGTAATGCCCCTGACGCTGTTCCGGTTCAACGAGTGGCCGACACCACACTTACCGTCATCTGGTTGACTTGCGCCGCCATGAGAAGAGTCGTGATCGTCGCCGCGCCCCTGCTCGCCCTCGCGGCGTGCACCACCACTGAGCCGCAGGTCGCGCCGCCCGCGACCACCACGCCGCCGTCCTCGGCCGCGCCGAGCGCGACCACCGCCCCCGGCCCCCCGCCCGCCCCGGAGCCGGTCGCCGACGGACCGTGTCCCTACCTGGAGAGCTCGGTCGTGGCCGACGCGAACGGCCAGCACGTGACCAAGGTCCGCACCTCCGCCGACAAGCCCCCCGCGTGCTTCTTCTACCGCCCCGACGGCAGCGTCCAACTCACCGCCCGCGTCTACACCGGCGACCCCACCACCGCGAAACTCCTGGTCGACGAGGCGGCCCCCATCGCCACCTCCAACCCGGCCTCCGCCCCCGCTGGCTGGACCGGCGGCTCCCTCTCCGGCCCCAAGGGCGCCGTCTACGCCGTCGCCAAGGCGGGCACCGCGGTCGTGGTGAGCACCAACCAGGAGCAGACCATCAAAGCCCGCCGCATCACCGAAACCGTCATCACCAACCTCGGCCTCTAGCCGCCCGCCAGCAGCCCCAGACCCCCCGCACCCACCTGCTCAGACCGCAACGAAGACCCTCCCCGCGACCGCAGCCCGACCCACAGCCCCCACCGCTCCACTGGGGGGCGTCCCCGGTGCCAGTCTATCGAGAGTGGGGGTGCGGGCGGGGGGTGGCGAGAATCTGTGGATGGCGGAGGGGGTTGTGGATAACGCGAATCGGCAGGTCGGTGGGATGGGGGCGGGTGGATTCGCCTGTCCGGGGGATGTCGCCGACGTGGTCGGGGCGGGGATCAGGCGGTTTCGGTGATGGTGAACGCTCCGGGGCATCGGTCGTCGGCAGAGCGCAGGCAGCAGCGGCCCGTGCGCGGCAACTGACCGGGGCATGGCAAAGGCGGCCGAGCAGTGTCGGCCGCCTTTGGGGGTGTGGCTACTTGTCCGAGCTGATGTGGGTGGGCTTGGCCTGGCCGTTGCGTTCGGCGCCTGCCTCCTCGGCCTTGGGGGCCGGGGGTTCGGGGCGGGCGGGCGGCTGCGGCGGGGTGGTGGGGGTTGGCTTGCCGCGCAGGATCACGGCGGCGCCTGCGCCGATGCCCAGGATGGCGAGTAGCCACGGCCAGCGGCGGCGCTTGTTCGCCGGGTCCTTGGCCGCCTGGCGGGCGGCGGACTTGGCGGCGCGGAGTTGGGTTTCCAGGTCCTTGCGGTACTGCTTGACCTGTGGCTTGAGGTCTTTCTTCAGCTGCTTCACCTGCGCCCGCACCGGCGCTGTCGCCTTGGCGGCCTGCTTGGCCGCCGACGACTTGGCGACGTCCTTGCGGGCCTGCTTGGCGGCCTTGCCCAGGTCCTTGCGGGCTTGCTTGGCCGTCTTGGCCAGGCGCTTGCGGGTGCGCCGGGTGGTTTCGAGGACCTCTTCCTTCGCCACCTGCGCCGTCTCGGCCAGGGCCTCGGCGACCTGCTGCGGCGCGACGCCCTTGGCGGCGAGCTTCTGCTCGGCGACGTGGGCCGCCTCGGCCCCGGCGGCTGAAGCGCGCACCGCACCCTGGCGCACCGCGCGCCAGCCGGTGCCGACGGCCTTGCCCACCGTCTCTCCGGCCCGGGTCATGGCTTCACCTCGTCCATCGTGTGCTCTCCGACATTCCTGACCCCATCAATCCTGCCCCTTCCGGACGGATCTCGCCGAAGATGGCACGATGGGGCGGTGGCAGACAGCAACGCATCCCTCGTCGGGACCAAGGTGACCGCCACCCTGCACACCTCGCAGGGTGACATCCGGATCGACCTGTTCCCGGACCACGCGCCCAAGACGGTCGCGAACTTCGTCGGGCTCGCCGAGGGCTCGAAGGAGTACCACAGCAAGAACGCCCAGGGCGCCGACTCGGGCCCCTTCTACGACGGCTCGATCTTCCACCGGGTGATCGCCGGGTTCATGCTGCAGGGCGGCGACCCGACCGGCACCGGCCGCGGCGGCCCCGGCTACGAGTTCGCCGACGAGTTCCACCCGGAGCTGCAGTTCAACAAGCCGTACCTGCTGGCGATGGCGAACGCGGGTGCCAACACCAACGGGTCCCAGTTCTTCATCACGGTCGGGCCGACCACCTGGCTCAACTTCAAGCACACGATCTTCGGCGAGGTGTCCGACCAGGAGTCGCGCACCGTCGTGGACGCCATCGGCGCGACCGCGACCAACCCCGGCGACAAGCCGGTCACCGATGTCGTGATCAACAAGGTCACCGTCGAGAAGCACTAGGTGACCCCACCGCTCCAGCCCGACCCGGGGACGCAGGCGGGTCTTCCCGCCTGCGTCCGCCACCCCGACCGGCTCACCGGGTTGAGCTGCACCCGCTGCGGTCGGCCCGCGTGCCCGGAGTGCCTCGTCGAGGCCTCGGTCGGCTTCCAGTGCGTCGACTGCGTCAACGCCGGGCGAAAGGTCCAGCGGCGGGCGACCACGGTCGCGGGGGCGCCACTGGGCGAGAAGCCGCTGCTGGTGCCCGTGCTGATCGCGCTGAACGTCCTGATGTTCGCGATCACCGCCGTGCTGGCCCAGGACCCGATCGACAACGACCGCTCCGCGCTGTTCCACGAGCTCTCCGAGTACCCGCCGCTGGTGGCCCACGGTGAGTGGTGGCGGGTGCTGACCAGCGGTTTCCTGCACTTCGGGCCGATCCACCTGCTGGTCAACATGGTCGCGCTGTGGTTCCTGCGGGACATGGAGCTGCTGCTGGGCCGGGCCAGGTTCGCCTTGGTGTACCTGCTCTCGCTGCTGGGCGGCAGCGCGGCCCCGTACGTGTTCGGCGCGTTGAACGTCGAGGGCGCAGGCGCGTCCGGGGCGATCTACGGCCTGCTCGGCGGGTTGATCGTCGCGGTGGTGCGGCTCAAGCAGGACAAGCACGTGCTGATGAACGTCGTGGGCGTGCTGGCGCTGAACCTGGCGATCAGCGTGTCGTTCCCGGGCGTGTCGCTGCTGGCCCACCTGGGCGGCCTGGTCGTCGGCGCGGCGGTGACCTTCGGGATGATCTACGCGCCCCCGGCCCAGCGCCGGGCGTGGCAGATCGGCACCGTGGTCCTGGTGAGCGCGGCGCTGGTGGGGATGTTCGCGATCCGCACCTCGCAGATCGTGGACATGTTCGTGATCGGTTAGGTCCGCAGCCGCAGCAGGTCGTCGACGACGTCGCGCGGGTCGGCGCCCAGGTCCATGCGGCCGAGCAGCACCAGGTCGGGTTCGGCCGCGTTGTCCGCGTCGAGTTCCACGGCGCTGCTCTCGCGGCCGAGCCTGCGGGTGCGCACGAGCCGCACGTTGACCTCGCCCCAGCTCCACCGCTTGCTGCCGAGCATCCCCCGAACGGTGATCCCCCGGGCGTCCGCGCGCAGGCGGGGTCGGGCGATCGTGCCGAAGAGCGCGAGCAGGCCGAGCAGCACGGCGGCCACGATGAGCAGGACCCTGCCCCTCGTGTCGTCGACCAGGGCCGCGACCAGCGCGGAAGTGGCCGTCAGCAGCCAGCCGACGGCCACCACCTTGGGCTCGGGGGCCCACTGCGCTGCGGTGTCCTCAGGGGTCACGGGCATTCATCCACAGTAGTTATCCACAATGGGGACTACTTACATCCGTGTGGTTCAGTGGCTGTCCGCTGAATGGAGCAGTCGCCCTCGCCCACCGTGATGACGCCGCCTCGGGCGACCCCGGTGACCCAGCGGGTCAGCGCCACCGCATGGTCATCAGCAGCCCGGAGATCATCAGGGCGAACCCGATGGCGAAGTTCCAGTTGCCGAGGTCGGCCATGAATGGAATCTTCTCGCCTGCGATGTAGTTCACGACCAGCCAGGCGAGCCCCAGGACCATGATGCCCAGCATCACGGTGATGTAGATCGGGTGTGACGGCCCGGCCGGCTTCACCTTCACAGGCGTGCGACGGTCGGCCGGCGGGGTGTACGCGGCCTTCTTGCGGACCTTGGACTTCGGCATGCTGTCCTCGCCTGACGTGGTGCGGTCGGGTGCGGGCGCGCTCGTGTTGGCGCGACTCCCGCCGGTGCAACACGTTAACGTAGCTGAGCAGGTCGGCGAATCACCAGTCGCCAACGATGCCGGATCCGCAGGCCGAGAGGAGCCCGCGCGTGACAACGCTCGACACCGGTGGCCCGCCGCCAGGCGAGCTCATCAGCCCGGACGAGCGGCCCGGGGGCGGTGACGCGGTGCGCACCGTGGTCCGCGGCATCGGTGAGCTGCTCATCACCGCAGGCCTGGTGGTGCTGCTGTTCGTCGTCTACGAGGTCTACGTGACCGACATCGTTTCCGCTGGTAAGCAGCAGGACGCGACGTCGGCGTTGGACACCGAGTGGAACGACACGGCCCCCGCGGCCCCCGAGCAGCAGCGGGTCGAGCGCTTCGACGGGCTCGGTGAGGGCTCCGGGTTCGCCAAGATGTACATCCCGTCCTTCGGCGCCGACTACTCCTTCACCATCATCGAGGGCACCACCGACCGGTCGCTGGAGATCGGCCCCGGCCACTACAAGGGCACCGCGTACCCGGGCGAGCCGGGCAACTTCGCCGTCGCCGGGCACCGGGTGGGCAAGGGTGCCCCGTTCAACGACATCGACCTGCTGAACTCGTGCGACGCGATCGTCGTCGAGACCCGCTACAGCTGGTTCGTCTACCGGATGCTGCCGAAGAAGGACGAGGTCGGCGGCTGGGCCACCGGCAAGGGCACCGACCCGCGCTGCCAGGGCGTCGCCCCCCTGGGCGGCCCCTACGACGGGGTCGTCGGCCAGCAGATCGTCAACCCCAGCCAGGGCGAGGTCATCGCCCCCATCCCCGGCCACCGCGACGCCCCGAGCGTGGGCGAGCGGGCCACCCTGCTGACCCTGACCACCTGCCACCCGCGCTTCTCCGACCGGCAGCGGCTCATCGTGCACGCGGTGATGGTCAAGCAGTGGGCCAAGGACCCGACCAAGCCGGGCGAGACGCCGCCCGAGTTGAAGGAGACCAGCTGATGTACGGGTGGATCTGGCGCCACCTCCCCGGCCCCGTGCTGGTCCGCGTCCTCACCGCCGTCGTGCTCGTCGCCGGGGTCGTCGCCCTGCTGATGTTCGTCGTGTTCCCCTGGGTCGAGCCGAAGCTGCCGTTCAACCAGGTCACCACGCAGTGATGGCAAGTGGGGATCGGGGATAGTCAGGGGCGCAAGTGGGGGCCGGGCGGGTAGGTTGACCGGCATGCGCGTCCTGGTCGTCGACAACTACGACAGCTTCGTCTACAACCTCGTGCAGTACCTGGCGCAGTTGGGGGCCGAGTGCGAGGTCTGGCGCAACGATGCGGCGCGGTTGACCGAGGATGGGGTGCTCGACGGGTTCGACGCTGTGCTGGTCAGTCCTGGGCCGAGTACGCCGGAGCGGGCCGGGTACAGCATCGACGTGGTCAGGCGGTGTGCTGACGCGGGGATGCCGCTGTTGGGGGTGTGCCTCGGGCACCAGGCGATCGGTGTGGCGTGGGGGGCGACCGTCACGCAGGCGCCGGAGTTGCTGCACGGGAAGACGAGCCAGGTGGTGCACAACGGGGGCGGGGTGCTGGCGGGTCTGCCGGACCCGTTCACCGCGACGCGGTACCACTCGCTGTCGATCGTGCCCGACACCATCCCGGACGACTTCGAGGTCACCGGCCGCACCGAGAGCGGGATCGTGATGGCGATGCGCCACCGCGAGCTGCCGGTGCACGGCGTGCAGTTCCACCCCGAGTCGGTGCTGACCGACGGCGGTCACCGGATGCTGGCGAACTTCTTGGCCACCGCGGGCTTCACCGTGCCGGAGGCGCGGGTCGCCGAGCTCGAGCGCGGGATGCGCGAGTTGACCAAGGCCCTCGGCTGAGTCAGGGCGCGATCCCGAGGTCGGCGGACAGGGCGTGGAAGCGGGACTCGGCGAGCTCGCCGGGGTCGGCGGCCAGCCAGGCCAGGTGACCGAAGGCTTCCAGGACGACGAGTCCGTGGATCGCGGTCCACGCGGTGAACGCCACCGCCGCCGCGTCCGGGGGTAGGTCGACCGCTGCGGCGAAGGTGTCGAGCGCGGGGTCGGCTGCTTCGCGCTTGAGGGTGCCGCGGTGCCACGCGGCGGTGATCGGCGGTACGAACGCGGCGCCCACTTGGCGGCTCGCGGCCGAGGTCGGGCCGGATTCCGGGGCCGCGTAGTCGGGGATCGGCGTCCCGTACAGCAGGGCGAACTCGTTCGGGTGGGCCAGCGCCCACCCCCGGTACGCCAGGGCCGCGGCCACGAACGCGTCGCTTTCCGCCTCGTCCCGCGCGCGCGCCACCTCGTGCGCCAGGGCCGCGAAACCGTCGGTGATCAGCTCGGTCAGCAGTGCGTCGCGGTTCGGGTAGTAGCGGTACAGGCCCGCCGGGCTCATGCCGATCGACACGGCCACCGCGCGCAGCGACAGCGCCGCGCCGCCGCTGTCCCGGAGTTGGGCCGTTGCCGCGGCTTTGATCTCGGCTGTCGTCTGCTCCCGGAGTCGTTCCCGCCTGCTCGCCATGGTGCGAGAGGGTAGCGCGTTGCGATCGGTGTTCGCAGTGAGCTACCGTCGCAAGTGTGAACACTGATCGCAGTGCAGTTATTGATCGCAATGCAAGTGGGGGACGCGAAAGCGTTCCTGGCCGAGCCGCTGCTGTGTTGTTGCTGGTCGAGGGCCTGTTGTTGTTCGTACCCGTGGTGGTCCTCGGTGCCGCTGTGGGATGGCCCGCCAGCCTGGGCGAGCCTGCCGCCACCGTCCTGCCGCAGGTCGCCGAGAACGAAACGGCGCTGCGGCTGGGGTACGTCGCCTACCTCGCCTACTCGGCGCTGTTCTTACCGGTCGCCTTGTGGGTCACCGCGACCCTCGCGCCGGACCGGCAGGACTCGCGGCTCGCTCGCCTCGGCCTCGCGTTCGCCGCCCTGTCCGCGGTCGCGCGCTGCGTCGGCATCGTCCGGTGGCTCACCGCGATGCCCGACCTGGCGCACGACTGGCAGGCGGGCGCGAACCGGGAGGCGATCGCGGTGCAGTACGACGTGCTGAACTCGTTCGCCGGTGGTGTCGGTGAACTGCTCGGCGTCTCGCTGTTCGCCGCGGGCTGGTTGTTCTGCCTCGTGAAGATCGCGGACATCCCGTTGTGGCTCAAGGGCTTCACTGCGATCACCGCCGTCGCCCTGGCGCTGCCGCTGGTCGAGTTGCTCGGTGTCGACGCGGGTGCGCTGATCAGCGTGGGCAGCGCGACCGTGCAGATCTGGTTCCTTGCCACCGCCGTGCACATCTTCCGCGCGCGAACCGCTTGAGCCAAAGGGAAAGGCCCCCACCCCGGCGAGGGGTGGGGGCCTTTCGCGTCGACTACCTGGTCGGCACCGTCGGGAACGTCGGTCCGCCCCGCGCCTTGCCGATCCGCACGCCGATCGCGGTGTCCTTGCTGATCTTGTCGCCCGGCTGCTGCTGCTGGTCGATGATCTTGCCGACCTCGTCGGGGTCGTTGGTGAACTCTTCGATCACGTTGAGCTGGCCCATCCAGCCGCGCTGGCGCAGCTGCGCCTCGGCCTCGGCCCGGGTCTTGCCCTCCAGGTTCGGCATCTCCAGTTCGACCTTGTCGCCCTTGGAGACGCTCAGCGTGATCGTGGTGCCCTTGCGCGCCTTGCCGCCCTTGGGCGCCTGGTCGACGACCTCACCGGCGGGCCGGTCCGAGGACACGTCCTTGCGCTGCGGCACAAACCCGGCCGCGGTGAGGTTCTTCGCCGCGGTGTCGTAGTCCTGCCCGACCAGGTTGGTGACCTCGATGGTGTCCGGGCCCTTGCCGATCGCCAGCTTGACCTGGGTGCCCGGGTTGACCTGCTGGCCCGCTGCCGGGTTGGTCTCCACGACCTTGCCGATCAGCTTCTCGTCCTCGACCTCGACCTCGTCGACGGCCGCGACCACGCCGAGCTTGCCCTCGGTCAGCAGCTGCTTGGCCTCGTCCGGGGTCTTGCCTGCCACGTCCGGCACGGCGACCTTGCCGGGCGCGGTGCCGACCTTGAGCGTGATCCGGTCGCCCTTGCGCACGTCGGTGCCCGCGGTGGGCGCGGTGTCGATGACCTTGCCGATGTCCTCGGTGGTGCACGGACCCGGTTGGCCGTCGGCGGTCTGCTCGCAGGCGACCGCCTCGCGCACCACCTGCAGGCCCTTGTTCGCCAGGGTGGCGTTGGCCTGCGCCTCGACCTGCTTGCGCACGTCGGGCAACGCGAACGAGTCGCTGCCCGCGGGTGCCTTCTCCTTGGACAGCAACAGGAACAGCAGCGCGACCAGGGCGGCGACGATCAGCGCGACCAGCACGATCAGCCAGGTCTTGCGCCGCTTGCGCCTGCGGTCCTCTTCGTCGTCGTACCCGCCGTAGTCGTCGTGCTCGTCGGAGAAGACCTCGGGCCGGTGCCGCCCGCGCACCTCGGGCTGGCGGCTCTGGCCGAGCACCGCGGTCCGGTCCTCGTCGGTCATCACCATCGGCGCGGCCGGGCGCTGGCCGGAGAGCACGCGGACGATGTCGGTGCGCATCTCGGCGGCCGACTGGTACCGGTTGGCCGCGCCCTTGGACATCGCCTTGAGCACGATCGCGTCCAGCTGCGGGCTGACCCTCGGGTTCAGCGCCGACGGCGACCTCGGGTCCTCCCGCACGTGCTGGTAGGCGACCGCGACCGGCGAGTCACCGGTGAACGGCGGTTCACCGGTGAGCAGTTCGAACAGCACGCACCCGGTGGCGTAGACGTCCGAGCGGGCGTCGACCGCCTCACCGCGGGCCTGCTCGGGCGAGAGGTACTGGGCCGTGCCGATCACCGCGGCGGTCTGCGTCACCGCGACCTGCCCGTCGGCGACCGCGCGCGCGATGCCGAAGTCCATCACCTTCACCGCGCCGGAGCGGGTGATCATCACGTTCGCGGGCTTGACGTCGCGGTGCACGATGCCGTGCCGGTGGCTGAAGTCCAGCGCGGCGCAGACGTCGGCCATGATCTCCATCGCGCGCTGCCCGGGCAGTGGTCCCTCGGACTTGACGATGTCGCGCAGCGTCCGGCCGTCGACGTACTCCATCACGATGTAGGGCAGCGGACCGGTCTCGATGCGGGTCTCGCCGGTGTCGTACACGGCCACGATCGCCGGGTGGTTGAGCGCGGCGGCGTTCTGCGCCTCGCGGCGGAACCGCTCCTGGAACTGCGGGTCGCGGGCCAGGTCCTGGCGGAGCACCTTCACCGCGACCTCGCGGCTGAGTCGGACGTCGCGGCCCCGGTGGACCTCGGACATGCCGCCGTACCCGATCGTCTCGCCGATCTCGTAGCGGTTGGAGAGCAGTCGCGGTGTGGTCATCGGTGCGTTGCCCCGCTCCTAGTCATGTCCTGTCCCATCATGCCTGCTGTCCGACCCTCGTCCAGCCGGTCGTCGCTCATCCCCCGGGTCCGTTCTGCCTGCACTTGATTGTGACGGGCGCGCCGCGCGGCACCCGGCCCACTGGCGAGACTTCGACAACGAGGCAGTTGTCCTGGTCCTGCACCACCGCGCCGTCCTCGTCGATCACCATGGCCGCGACGCCGAGCTCGGTCAGCTCCTCGCGCACCTGCGCCGCCGGTCGGGTGATGTAGCGGGTGGGGATGATGGTGACCGGCTCGTCGTCCCCGGTGGGACGCGGGGTGCGCGTGGTCGGTTGCCCGGCCGGTGGCCCACCGGGTTCCTCGCTGTCGCCGGGCACCACCGAGGTCGGTCGGGGTCCGGGGTCGCTGGGCCCCTGGTCCTCGGGTGCGTCCGAGCCGAAGATCGCGGGCAGGCCGATCGCGAGTGCCACGACCAGCGCGATGGTCAGCACCCCGATGGCCACCCATAAGCCGCCCCGCCCGGAGCGTTGCGGTTGCGGCGGCATCGGGAACCCGGTCGAGCCGGGGTGCGGGCTGACCGGGACCAGCCCGGGGTGGGTGCCGGTCACCGGGGTGCGCGGGCCCGCGTGCCGCTGGGCGGCGGCGAGCGCGTAGCCGGACGGGGTGGGCAGCGGCATCCCGGCGCGGATCGCGGCGACCGCGGCGGCGAACTCGCCGCCGCTGCCGTAGCGCTGCCGGGGGTCCTTCACCAGCGTCGCCTCGATCACCGCGCGGGCACCGGGCGGGATGTCCGGCGGCAGCGGCGGCGGGATGTCGCGGATGTGCATCATCGCGACGGTCACGGCGTTCTCGGACAGGAACGGCCTGCGCCCGGTCAGGCACTCGTACCCGACCACGGCCAGGGAGTACACGTCGCTGGCCGGTTCGGCCTCGTGCCCGAGCGCCTGCTCGGGGGCGATGTAGTGCGCGGTGCCCATCACCATGCCGGAGCGGGTGACCGGTGCCGCGTCGGCCGCCTTGGCGATGCCGAAGTCGGTCAGCTTCACCACGCCAGCCGGGGTGATCAGGATGTTGCCCGGCTTGACGTCGCGGTGCACGTAGCCGCGTTCGTGCGCCGCCTGCAGCGCGTGCCCGGCCTGCTCGAGGATGTCGAGGGTGCGCTCGGCGCCGATGCGGCCCTCCTTGGCCACGATCGCCGCGAGCGGTTCGCCCTCGACCAGCTCCATCACCAGGTACGCGGTGTCCTGCGGGCCGTCGAGGATGGACGCGGTCTCGCCGTAGTCGTGCACCGAGGCGATCCCGGGGTGGTTGATCGAGGCGGTGGTGCGCGCCTCGGTGCGGAACCGGTGCAGGAACTCCGCGTCCCCGCACAGCTCCGGCTTGAGCACCTTGACCGCGACCCTGCGGTCGAGCCGGGTGTCGGCGGCCTCCCACACCTCGCCCATGCCACCGACCGCTATCCGGCGGGTGAGCCGGTAGCGGTCGGCGAGCAGTTGGCCCGAGGTGAACACGGGTCAGCCACCGCCCAACGCGGCGATCATGGTGGCGCGGCCGATCGCGGCCGACAGCTTGCCGCCGGTGGCGGCCACGTCCTGGCTCTCCACCACGACCGCGACGGCGACCTTCGGGTCGTCGGCTGGCGCGAAGGCCACGTACCAGGCGAACGGCGGGGTGTTCTTCGGGTCGTTGCCGGTCTCGGCGGTGCCGGTCTTGGACGCGATGGTCAGCCCGTCGCGCTTGCCGTCGCCGCCGGTCTTCTCCTCGGAGGCGATCATCATGTCGCGCAGCTGGCCCGCGGCGTCGCGGGACATGGCCCGGCCGAGGCTGTCGGTGTCGAGCCGGGAGATCTCCGAGAGGTCCGGCGCCAGGATCGACTTCACCAGCTGCGGGCGCATCCGCTCGCCGCCGTTGGCGATGGTCGCCACGATCTGCGCGTTCTGCAGCGGGGTGAGCCGCACGTCGCGCTGGCCGATGCCCGACTGCATCAGCGCGGCCTTGTCGGCGATGGTCATGCAGCTGGCCGAGGGCCCGATGCAGGACTGCTCGACCTTCATCGGCACCACCAGGTCGCTCTCGCCGATGCCGAACTCGGCGGCCTGCTCGGCGATCTTCTCCGGGCCGAGGTCGCCTGCCAGCTCCGCGAACGCGGTGTTGCACGACAGCGACAGCGCGACCAGCATGCTCACCCCGTTCGGCGTGCCGTTGCAGAAGCCGCGGTTGTAGTTGCGCAGCTCGGAGCCGCCGACCTGCAGCCGGTCGGTGGAGGTGACCTGGTCGTCCTTGGACTTGCCGTCCTCCAGCGCCGCGGCGGCCACGACGAGCTTGAACGTCGAGCCGGGCGCGTAGGTCTCCGAGATCGCCCGGTTCAGCATCGGCTTGCGCTTGTCGGCGTTGTACTCCTTCCACGCCTTCTCCTGCGCGATGCCGTCGTGCGCGGAGAGCGTGTTCGGGTCGTACGACGGCGTGCTGACCATGGCCAGGATCTCGCCGGTCTTCGGGTTCAGCGCCACCACCGAGCCCGCGAACCCGGCCTTGGCCATCGCGTCGTAGGCGGCGGTCTGCGCGTCGGGGTTGATGGTCAGCTCGATGTTGCCGCCGCGCGGGTCGCGGCCGGTGATCAGGTCCGACAGCCGCCGGACGAACAGCCGGTCGTCGGAGCCGTTGAGGATCTCGTCCTCGGCGCGCTCCAACCCGCCCGCGCCGTAGCGCACCGAGTAGTACCCGGTCACCGGCGCGAAGGTCGGGCCAGCGGTGTACTGGCGCAGGTAGCGCAGCCGGTCGTTGGTCGGCAGGACGGTCGCCAGCATCACCTGGTTGTTGGCGCCCTTGGCGAGGATCTTGCCGCGCTGGCGGGAGTACTCCTCGAGCAGGACCCGCTGGTTGCGCGGGTCCTCGCGGTAGTCGTCGGCCTTGATGATCTGGATGTAGGTCGCGTTGGCCAGCAACAGGATGATCATGCCGAGCATGGCGAGGCCGACTCGGCGCAGCGGGGTGTTCATTCCGGCCTCTCCGCCTGCGGCCGCTGCACCATCACCGTGTGCGCCTCGGCGATCGGGGCCTGCGGGACCGGCCGTGGCCGCGCGCCGGTCTGCGGCCTGCGCGCGGCGTCGGAGATCCGCAGCAGCAGCGCGATCAGCACGTAGTTGGCCAGCAGCGAGGAACCCCCGTAGGACAGGAACGGCGCGGTGATGCCGGTCATCGGGATGAGCTTGGTGACGCCGCCGACGACGACGAACACCTGCATGATCAGCAGGAAGGACAGGCCGCCGCCGAGCAGCTTGCCGAAGGTGTCGCGCACCGCGAGCGCGCTGCGCATCCCGCGCAGCGCGAGCACGGTGTAGACCAGCAGCAGCGCGGCGAGGCCGATGAAGCCCAGCTCCTCGCCGATGGCCGCGGCGATGAAGTCGGTGTTGGCCAGCGGGACCAGCTCCGGGCGGCCCGCGCCGAGGCCGGTGCCGCCGATCCCACCGGTGCCCAGGCCGAACAGCGCCTGCGCGATCTGGTAGCCGCCGCCCGCGTCGGCGTAGGTGGCCAGCGGGTCGACCCAGTTCGCCACCCGCTGCTGCACGTGGGTGAACAGGTTGTAGGCGATGATCGCGCCGCCGACGAACAGCGACAGCCCCAGCACCACCCACACCGCGCGCTCGGTGGCGACGTAGAGCATCACCAGGATGGTGCCGAAGAACAGCAGCGAGGTGCCGAGGTCCTTCTGGAAGACCAGGACGCCGAGCGAGACCGCCCAGGCGAACACGACCGGACCGAGGTCGCGGGCGCGCGGCAGGTCGACGCCGAGCACCCGGCGGCCCGCGGCCATGAACAGGTCGCGCTTGGAGACCAGGAACGCGGCGAAGAACACCAGCAGCAGGATCTTGGCGAACTCACCCGGCTGCAGCGAGAACGGGCCGACCTTGAGCCAGATCTTGGCGCCGTTGATCGTCGGCGCGATGAAGCTGGGCAGCACCGCGGGCAGCGCCAGCAGGAACAGCCCGACCAGGCCGAAGGTGTAGCTGTACTTGGTGAGCGTCCGGTGGTCCTTGATCACGATGAGCACGGCCAGGAACAGCGCCAGCGCCACGGTGGTCCACAGGATCTGCTTGGGCACGTCGTTGTTGATCTCGCGGCCCGCGCGCAGCGCCTTCTCGGTCATCGCCAGGTCGATCCGGTAGATCATCACCAGGCCGAGCCCGTTGAGCAGCGCGACGCAGGGCAGGATCAGCGGGTCGGCGTAGGGGGCGAACTTGCGCACCGCGACGTGCGCCACCGCGAACAGCCCCAGGAACGCCAACCCGTACCAGAAGATGCGCAGCGTCAGCTGCTGCTCCTGGTTGGCCTCGACGAGCATCAGCGCGGCGGAGACCACGAAGGCGGCGAAGCCGAGCAGCAGCAGCTCGGTGCCGCGCCTGGTGGGCGCCGCGGGGTCGGTGTTCGCGCTGCTCTGCCCGGTCGCCGGACCAACCGCGCCCTGGACCGGTGTACTCATCAGCCGCCGCCCTTGTCCTCGTCCCGCGGGGTGCGGCAGTTGACCCCGGGCTGCGGCTGGACCTGCTCGGAGGTCTGCGCGGTGCCCGTGGTCGACGAGTCGGTGGTGGTGACCAGCGGCGTGGTCGTCGTGGTCGGGAACCCGGGCGTGGTGGTCGTCGGTGCGCCGGTGGTCGTACCACCGGGCGGGGTGCCGGGGGAGGGCGTCGTCGTCGGGGTCTCGGTCTGCTTCACCAGGGTGTCGCAGTCGGGCAGGCCGAACTTGCTGCGCAGCCCGCGCACGAACTCCCGCGCCTCGACGATGTTGCCGAAGGTGTTGTTGCCGTTGCGGACCTCTTCCTTGCCGAACTGCTCGAGGTCGTCGACGTAGAACTTGTCGCACGCCGCGGCGTTCGGGTCGCAGGAGCCCTGCAGCTGGCTGTTGAGCGAGAGGCCGAGCACGCTGCCGCGCACGCCCTGGAAGATCGCGATCTCCCCGCCGTCGCCCTCGCCGACGAAGTACTGGTTGTTCACCCAGATCCGCGCCGCGACCGCACCGGCGCCCAGCAGGACCAGCAGCAACAGCAGGCCGACCAGCAGCCGCACCCGCTTGCGCCGCTTGACCTTCGGGTCCGGCGGCGGGGGCTGCTCGATCTTGCGCGGTTCCGGCCTCGGCGTGGTCATCGCGCTGGCCCTGGACGCGGCCGAATCCGGCGGTGGCGTCTCGTCGGAGCCGTTGCCCGCCGCGCCGCCGACGATGGGGTGGTTGTCCCCGTAGTCGACGTCCACGACGTCGGCGATGATCACCGTCACGTTGTCCGGACCACCGCCGCGCAGCGCGAGCTCGATCATCCGGTCCGCGCACTCCTGCGGGTCCGGGATCTGGATCGCCTCGGACAGCGTCTCGTGGCTCACCGGCCCGGACAGCCCGTCGGAGCACAGCAGGTACCGGTCGCCTGGTCGGGCCTCGCGCACGGTCAGGCTCGGTTCCACCTCGTGCCCGGTCAGCGCCTTGAGCAGCAGCGAGCGCTGCGGGTGCGTCGCGGCCTCGTCCTCGGTGATCCGACCCTCGTCGATCAGCGACTGGACGAAGGTGTCGTCGTGCGTGATCTGCGTGAACTGGCCGTTGCGGCGCAGGTACACCCGGGAGTCGCCGACGTGCACCAGGCCGATCCGGTTGCCCGCGAACAGGATCGCCGACAGCGTCGTGCCCATCCCGTCGAGGTCCGGGTCGCTGGCCACCAGCTCGGCGATCGCGCCGTTGCCCGCCAGCGTCGCCTCGCGCAGCTGGCCGAGCAGGTCGTCACCGGGCTCGTCGTCGTCGAGCGGCGCGAGCGCGGCGATCACCACCTTGCTGGCGACCTCACCGGCGACGTGGCCGCCCATCCCGTCGGCCAAGGAGAGCAGGCGTGGGCCCGCGTACACGGAGTCCTGGTTGTTGGAACGCACCAGGCCCCGGTCGCTGCGGGCCGCGTAACGAAGAACAAGGGTCATGAGCGCAGCTCGATCACCGTCTTGCCGATACGGATCGGGACACCAAGTGGCACCCGGAGGGGTTGGGTGACCTTAGCCCGGTCCAGGTAGGTCCCGTTCGTCGAGCCCAGGTCTTCGACGTACCAGTCCGTCCCGCGCAGCGACAACCTCGCGTGCCGGGTCGAGGCGTAGTCGTCGTCGAGCACCAGCGTCGAGTCGTCGGCCCGACCCATCATGATCGGTCTGCCGTCCAGGGTGATCCGCGTGCCCGCCAGCGCGCCGTGCGTCACCACCAGCTGCCTCGGCGCCTTCCCGCGCATCTTCGCCGCGGTCGACTTGCGGAACCCCGGCACCGCCACCCGCAGCCCGGACGCGGCGTAGAGGTCCGAGCGGACCACCCGCAACGCGGCGAGCACGAACAGCCAGAGCAGGGCCAGGAACCCCGCTCTGGTCAGCTGCATCACCAACTCAGGCACTTGTTGCGACCGCTCCGCTTCTCAGGGTGTGCACCACCGCGTGACCACCGCGCCGGTGGCCTGGCCGCGGTGGCCACCACTCGTGGTGACCAGCTCGTCCAATTCGACAGTGTCCAACGTGACGATGAGGACTGCCCGGGTGACCCCCGGACAGCCCTCAACTAGACGTCTGGCCGACCTCGTTCGTTGCCTTGCGCGACCCGGGCTTCCCCGACCCGGGGCACCCGACCACCCGCGACGAGCGCCAGGCGCCGCGCGCTCAGCCCTGGGTGCGGAACACCAGCGACGAGTGGCCGATCCGCACGACGTCGCCATCGGCCAGCTGCCAGGTCTGCACCGGCGTGCCGTTGACGGTCGTGCCGTTGGTCGAACCGAGGTCGGCCAGCGTCGCGCTCTGCCCGTCCCAGGTGATCTCCAGGTGGCGCCGCGACACCCCGGTGTCGGGCAGCCGGAAGTCCGCGTCCTGGCCGCGGCCGACCACGTTGCCGCCCTGCTTGAGCGAGTAGTTGCGGTTGGAGCCGTCGTCGAGCTGCAGGCTCGCCGCGAGCTGGCGGGGACCGGTCTGCACCGCGGGCGGGGCGTAACCGCCCTGGTGCCCGTACGGGTCCTGGCCGTAGCCCTGCTGCTGGCCGTAGCCCTGGTCGTAGCCGCCCTGCTGCTGGCCGTAGCCCTGCTGCTGCTGACCGTAACCCTGGTCGTACCCGCCCTGCTGGCCGTAACCCTGCTGGTCGTAGCCGCCCTGCTGCTGCTGGCCGTAACCGCCGCCCTGCTGGCCGTAACCCTGCTGCTGGTCGTACCCGCCCTGCTGCTGGCCGTAGCCCTGCTGCTGCTGACCGTAACCCTGGTCATAGCCACCCTGCTGCTGGCCATAGCCCTGGTCGTAACCACCGCCCTGCTGCGGTGGCTGCTGGCCGTAGCCGTGACCGTAGTTGGGATCGTTGCCGTACTGGCCCTGGCCGTACCCGTATTGCTGCTGTCCGTACGGGTCACCATCAGGCGCCTGGCCGTAGCCGGGAGGCTGGCTCATGGATCGGTCTCCTGCGTTGCGGGGTTGTGCCTGCCGTCTGCCTGCCTGCTGGCCTGCACCGCCGGTGGGAGGACTTGCCTTCACATCGGGGTCGACGGTAGAGCGGGTTCGGAACTGTCCGGTGTGCAGCGCGTCGGAGCGCTCCAAGGAGACTACGACGTCACCATAGGTATCCCACCCGTGCTCGGTGAGATGCTCGGCCACGCAGTCCGCCAACAGCGCCCTCATGCGGTCCTCGTCACCCGCGAAGTTCTGGTGATCGGCCGGACCCAACTGCACCACGTAGTGGTTGGGTGCGAGGAGCCGACCACCCGCCAACTCGCGGATGTTGTCCTCGCCCTCGCGCTGCAGCGCCTGCGCCACCTCCTGCGGCACGACGTTGCCACCGAACACGCGCGCGAAGGTGTGCCCGACGACGTCCTCCAGCTTGCGGTTCAACCGCTGGCCGATGCCCATGGGGCCTCCTTCCCGCTCGTGCTCCTGCCCCGATCGTATCCGGGCGCGCCGTGCAGGACACGGGTATGTGCGAACCGGGTTTTCGACCGTGCTAGTGTTCTGCACGTCCCGCAGGGGACACCCGCACTCGGGCGAGTGGCGGAATGGCAGACGCGCACGGTTCAGGTCCGTGTGTCCGAAAGGACGTGAGGGTTCAACTCCCTCCTCGCCCACGGCCTCGGCCGACCCATGTCCACGGAGAGCGTGGACCGGGTCGGCCGTTTTCGTATCTGGGGGCCGAGCCCCCAGACCCCGACGGTGCGATCGCTCCCGACCCGGCGTGGTTGGGGTCGGTCCGGCGCGGTTGATCTTGCACCTCTCCCTCTGCGTTTCTCTTCCGCTGTTCTTCTTTGTTGGGGGGCAAATTGTTGAAGGGGAAAGGGGATTTGCGAGGGGGGTGGGGGGAACTTGGGGCGGGGGGTGGTCGTTGGGGGACTGTGGGTAGTTGAGGGGTGGGGGCGGTGAGTGGGGGGTCACCCAGACGGCGGCACAGTCGGGGTGAAGTCGGGATGTCGGTCGTCGACCGGTTACCGACCGCTTGGCGCCGCCGGTCGCAGGGGAGCGGTTCTGGGGTCTTAAACGTCCTGGGCTAACTGGTACTCAATTGAAGTACCGAATCGAACACCACGAAGATCGGCAGCGCGGACTGGCGACGCGGGGTGGTAGCGAAGGGCGGAAGTTCGTGACCGGCATTCCTGGGCGCACAGCGGTAACCGAGAGCCTGAAGGCACTGCCCGCGCAGCTCACCCCGCCGGTCGAGCTCCCCGCCGGGGTGCACGAGTTGGCCGTGTCCGCGGCGGCCGCGCTGGGCTGGGCCGGGACCGTGCTGCCGGAGATGACGCTGCACGGGCGGCGGGTGTGCCTGGTGGTCGACCTCAAGGCCGATGTGCACGCCGAGCGGATCTGCCTGGGCCAGGAGCCGGTGACCGACCGGGCGAGTGTGTCCACTTGGGCGTGGCCGGAGCTGCACGGCCGCGTGCCGGAGCCCGCCGTCCGCATCGTCGGTGCCATCGCGGTCGCGCGGCACTGGCGCACCGGGCTGGCCAACGCCGTGCCGTTCCTGCGCTACGGCGACACCGCGATGGTGCTGCCCACCTCCGCCGTGCTGACCCACGACTACCTGGCCAACTGCCTGCCCCGCTCCCGCGCCTACGGTGTCGCGATCGTCAGCGCCGAGCCGGATGCCAAGGTCGAGCTGGACCTGCCCGGCCGCCAGGAGCGCGCGTACCCGGAGGTCGACGCCCTCTACCGCTGGGTCAGCGAGCTGGCCTACGACCAGATCCTCGAGGGCGCCGCCCACTAGGGCTCCTCAGATCGGCCCGAAAACCCGGTCGCAGTAAGGGTTCCGGAAGCGGCCGTCCGGGTCCACTTCGGACCGGACCCGGGTGAAGTCGTCGAACCGGGGGTAGCGGGCGCGCAGGGCTTCGGCGTCGAGGGTGTGCACCTTCCCCCAGTGCGGCCGCCCGCCGACCGCGCTGACGATCGATTCGAACAACGAGAAGTACGCCAGGTACGGCATCCCGCGGTACTGGTGGATCGCGATGTAGGCGCACTCGCGCTCGTGCGCTGTGGACAACCAGATGTCATCGGCTGCGGCGAAGCGCACCTCAACGGGGAACATCACCGGTTCGACCAATTGGGGGACCCTGGCGCGCAGTTCGGCCAGCACCTCGCCCAGTGCCGCGCGCGGGATCGCGTACTCGGACTCGACGAACCGCACCCGCCTGCTGGTCACGAAAACCTTGTGCGACACGTCGCTGTAGGCGCGTGGCGACAGCACGGAGGCGGACAACCTGTTGAGGGGTTTGACCAATCGCGGGACTAACCGGCCGATCTTGCACAAAGCGCCGAAGGCCGCGTTCTCCATGATCTCGTACTCGAAGAACTCGCGGGCCCGGCCGAGGGGCTGCGGGACCGCGCCCCCGGGCAGTCGGTTGTTGCGCTTGGTCAAGGCTTTCTGCCCGTAGGGGAACCAGTAGAACTCGAAGTGGTCGTTGTCCGCGCAGCTGTCGTCGAGTCCCTCGAGGACCGCGTCCAGGGGTTCCGGGCGTTCCTGGGCCGCCAGCGCGAACGCCGGTTCGGTGCGCAGCGTGACCGTGCTGATCACACCGAGTGCGCCGAGGCCGATCCTGGCCGCGGCGAACAGGTCCGGGCGCTCGGTGGCCGAGCAGCGCGCGACCGTTCCGTCCGCCAGCGCCAGTTCCAGGGCACTCACCTGGGTGGCGATCCCGCCGAGCCGGGCGCCGGTGCCGTGCGTGCCGGTGGCGATCGCGCCGGAGATGGTCTGCGCGTCGATGTCGCCGAGGTTGGCCATCGCGCGGCCGAGCCGGTCGAGTTCGGTGTTGAGCGCGGCCAGTGTCGTGCCGGAGCGGACGGTGACCTCGGCGCCGTCGACGGCGGTCACCCCGGTCCAGCCGGACAGGTCGAGCGCGACGCCGTGCGCGGCGGCGGCCGGGGTGAAGGAGTGCCCGCTTCCCCTGGCCCGCACGGTCAACCCGCGCTCGGCCGCCGAGGTGATCGCCGCGCTGATCTGCTCGGTCGTGCGCGGCGCGAGCACCTCCGCCGCGGTCGCCGACTCGGTGCCCGCCCAGTTGCGCCAGGCCAGTGCCGCTGTCTCCGCCATCGAACCTCCCGTGCCGCAACGCTAAGTGAATCCAGTTCACATTTCAATACCGCATGACGTACGGTTGGCGGTGTGCGCACCCAACGCGACCGCCTCGACACCGCCACCGCACACCTCGACCCACCGGTCGCCGTGGTGGACCTCGACGCCTTCGACCGCAACGCCGCCGATCTGCTGCGCCGCGCCGACGGCCGCCCGATCCGGGTGGCCAGCAAATCGGTGCGCTGCCGCTACCTGCTCGAACGCGCCCTGCGCCGTCCCGGGTTCGCCGGGGTGATGAGCTACGCGCTGCCGGAGGCGCTGTGGCTGACCCGGGTGTGGGCGGGCACCGACCTCGCGGACACCGACATCCTGGTCGCCTACCCGACCGCGGACCACTCGGCGCTGCGCGCGCTCGCCGAGGACGACACCGCCCGCCGACTCGTGTCGCTGACCGTCGACTCCGTCGACCACCTCGACCTGGTCGACGCCGTGCTCGGTGCCGACCACCCGGAGATCCGGCTCTGCCTGGAGTTGGACGTGTCGTGGCGCCCGCTGCGCGGCAGCGGCAAGGTCCACATCGGCGCCCGCCGCTCGCCGGTGTTCACCCCGGCCGAGGCCGAGGACCTCGCTCGGGCCATCGCGGCGCGGCCGGGTTTCCGGCTCGTGGGGGTCATGGGCTACGAGGGGCAGATCGCGGGGATGGGTGATCGGCCCGCGGGCAAGCCGCTGCTGGGCGCGGCGTTGCGTTGGGTCCAGCGGGAATCCGCCGGGGAACTGACCGCTCGGCGCACGCGGGCGGTCACCGCCATCAGCGCGGTCGCACCGCTGGAGTTCGTCAACGGCGGCGGGACCGGCAGCATCGAGACCACCAGGCTCGACCCGTCGGTCACCGAGATCGCCGCCGGGTCGGGGTTGATCGGTCCGGGCCTGTTCGACCACTACCGCCGGTTCACCCCGCGACCGGCCGTGTTGTTCGCGGTACCGGTGGTGCGCCTGCCCGCCCCCGGCATCGCCACCGTGCTCGGCGGCGGCTACCTCGCCTCCGGACCGGCCAACCGCGACCGGCTGCCGGTGCCGCACCTGCCGGAAGGTCTACGGCTGTTGCCGCTCGAAGGTGCGGGCGAGGTGCAGACCCCGCTCACCGGTGCCGACGGGCTGCGCGTCGGCGACCGGGTGTGGTTTCGGCACGCGAAGGCGGGGGAACTCGCGGAGCGGTTCACCGAGTACCAGGTGCTGGCGGGTGATTCCGTGGTCCGCGCGGTCCCCACCTACCGCGGTGAGGGGCACAGCTTCGGCTAGCGCGCCTGCTCGACCACCTTCATCTGACCGGACAGGTAGCTGCGCACCACCATCTTCGCCTCGGCGATCACCATCGCCTCGGGGAACAGCTTGCGCCGGAAGGCGAGGTTGAGGATCCCGTCGGCGATCTCGTTGGCCACCGCGACCGGCAGCCGGATGTCCTCGAACGGGATGCCGAACCGGTCGGCCAGGAAGGAGGCCAGGTTCTCCGCGATCACCGTGTTGTTGTCCCGCTCGCCGTCGATCAGCCGCAGGTCGACCACGTCGCCGAAGCGGATCCGGCTGAACCCGGGCACTTCGCGGTACATCCGCACGTAGCTGTCGAAGATCAGGTCGGCGCCGTCCCACCAGTGCTGCAGGTGCGCTTCGTCGAGCCTGCGGCCGATCTCGGCCATGAACTGGTCCAGGTTGCGCTGGGTCAGCGCCTGCACGACCGCCCGCTTGTCCGGGAAGAACTGGTAGAGCGACCCGACCGCCACCCCCGCGCGCTCCGCGATGAGTGTGGTGGTGACCCCGTCGTAGCCGAGTTCGTCGACCAGCTCCGCGCACGCCTCGAGCATCCTTTGCACGCGCTTGGCGCTGCGCTGCTGCACGGGTTGGCGGCGGAGTGGGGTAGGGCTGGCCACAGCGTCTCCTCCTGATCGCAGACGTTCATCTTGCCCGTCCAACGACTGAGGGAGACGCGCGAAATGGCCTCGACGCCACTTCCGGGACCAGTTTCGCGATTACCAACGGGTAATACCCGGGTGGAGCCGCGGACCGGTGCCGGTCGGGGACGCGAGAAAGCACATCAGCACCGGTCCGCGGAGTGCGCGGGGGCGGTGGGGCACCGCCCGGGGTCGGCGGTCTGGGCTCCGCGGCGTCCGGGGGAACGGCGGAACCCAGACCGCCTGCCTAGCGCGCGCTCGCGGTGAGGCGACGCGACTTGCGGCCGCCCTCTGCCTTGCGGCGCGTGGTGTGCTGGGGCGCCAGGCCCCCGGCGACGAGGTGCTCGTAGGCGGCGCGCCACACCGAGCAGGGCGCCTTCTGCTGGCGCCACCGGCTCGAGCAGGTGGGGCAGTTGCCCTTGGCGTCGGGCTCGTGCGCGGTCAGCATCGACCGCCAGCCCTCGGTGAGCCGGGGCAGCTCCGAGCGGGCTACCGACAGCAGCGACGGGGCGTCGGCCCGGTTCGCCAGTTCGGTGAGCATGTCCAGCCGCTCCCAAACGGCGCTGCGCAGGACCTGGCCGAGTATCTCGTCCACCTCAACGTCACCGTTACCTTTCCGCCTGTTCGGCGGCTTCGCGGAGGGCGTCGCGCAGCTGGCCGAGTTGGCCGCTGGAGAGCACCGCCGTCTCACCGGGTGGCCCGACCAGGACCACCTTGTTCTTCTCCACGAGCACCGTCAGGCACCGGTCGCGGTTGATCACGTCCCCGCAGGCGATGCGCCAGACCCGGCGCTCACCGACCGAGCCGTGCAACTCGCCCCGGAAGTCCCGGTGCGCCTCGGCGGTCACCTCGACGTGGGGTTCCACCCGCCTGGCCTGCGCTGCCGCCAAGGGGCTGGGAGCCGACCGGAGCAGTTCCACGTTCTCGGTTTCCCTCCGTGCTCGTACGCTTACAACGAACTACATTGAGGCGTGCCGACCGGCAGTGGTGCGGCACAGCGCCGATCGGCGGTGGTTTCACGGTGAGCGGTCGACCGAGTTCGGTCGGACCGATCAGGTTCACCGATCCGCCCTTCTCGCTGCCTGTGAAGTGCGCTTACTCTGCGGTTGACGCCCGGCGGAGAGTGAGAGGGGCGGAATGAACTCCATCGGATCCTCGGGTTCTCCCATTTCTTCCGACACCTGGGAGGAGCCCGAGATGCGGGCCGCGCTTGCCGCGCGGGAGGTCAGTTCCGTGTATCGGCTGCTCCGCCGCACTGGCGTGTCGCAGCGCCAGATCGCCGCGATGACCGGCCAGTCGCAGTCCGAGGTGTCGGAGATCCTCAAGGGTCGTCAGGTGATGGCCTACGACGTGCTCGCCAGGATCGCCGACGGACTGGGTGTCCCGAGGGGATACATGGGCCTCGCCTACGACGAGGTCACCGCGGTCCGTGTGGCGGTGACCCGCGAGGCCGCGCAGCCTGAGGAGAGCGAAGAGGTGAAGCGTCGGGAGTTCCTGGCACACGCGGCCGCCGTCACGGTGGGCGCGAACGTGCTGGGCAACAACTCCGGGTCGTGGGTCGCCAACCCCGTCCAGACCCCAGCGCCCGGGCGCATCGGGATCACCGATGTGCGCCAGGTCGAGGCGGCGACCAGAGCTCTGCGGTCGCTGGACTACCAGTACGGCGGTGGTTTCTGCCGCGACGCGGTGGTCGCGCAGCTGTCCTGGGGTCAGCAGATGCTCGGTGCCTCCGGGCCCGATCACGTCAAGCAACGCCTGCACGTCGCACTCGCCGACCTGCACAACCTGGCCGGGTGGACCTCGTTCGACATCGGCCTGACCGATTCCGCCCGCAACCACTTCGGCAAGGCCCTGGAACTGGCCAAGGCCGGGAAGAGCGAGCCGCTCGTCGCCAACATCCTGTACCGGATGGGCCGGGTCTACCTGCACAAGGAGTCCCCGGACGACGCGCTGAAGATGTTCCAGCTGGGCCAGATCGCCGCCCAGGAGTCCGGTTCCGAGCTCGCGGTGGCGGTGATCTGCGCCAACCAGGCGTGGGCCTACGCGCTGATGGGGCACAAGGACCAGACCATGAAGCTGATCGGCCGGACCCGCGACGAGTTCGCCCGCGCCGACCACGCCAAGGCCGAGGACTGGGTCCGCTTCTTCAACGAGACCGATGTCTACGCCATGATCGGCACCGTGCACACGGTGTTGGCGCAGACCACCGACCCGACGCACACGAAGTTCGCCATCCCGGCGCTGACCAAGGCCATCGACTCCTACGGCGATGACTACGCGCGCAGCCGGGCGTTCAACCTCAGCGCGTTGGCCACCAACCACATGTTGGAGGGCGACATCGACCACGGGGCCCGGGTGGGCCGCGCGGCGGTGGAGCTGGCCGAGTCGCTGAAGTCCTCGCGGGTGAAGGACCGGCTCAAGCCGCTGCTCAACGAGGCGACCAAGCGCCGCAACAACGCCGACGCGCGGGAGCTCGCAGAGCAGATCATCAATCTCAGCGTGGCCTGACCGGGGCGTTCAGGCAGGCCATCGCCGTCTGTGGGGACCGATGGCCACCAACGGGTTGTTCACCAGGGCCAACCTGGACGCGGCGCTGGCCGCGGTGTGCGCGCGGGTGGGGGTCGACCCCGCCGGTGCGCGTCTGCTGCGGTTCACCAACAACGCCGTGTTCCGGCTCGCCGCCGACCCGGTGGTGGTCAGGATCGTCGGCTCGGTCGCCCTGCGGCACCGGGTGCACAAGGTGGTCCGGGTCGCCGAGTGGTTCGCCGCCAACGACGTCCCCGCGGTGCGGTTGACCGAGGGGATAGCCCAGCCGGTCTGCGTGGGTGACTACGCGGCGACGGTGTGGGACGCCGTGCCCGAGCACGGCGTCCCACCCAGGGCGGCTGATCTGGCCAGGCTGCTGCGGGTGGTGCACGCGCTCCCCGAACTGCCGGAACTGCCGGAGTGGGACCCGCTCGACGACGTGCGCAGGCGTCTCGGCGAGGCGGAGGGCCTCGACGGCGACGACCTGGAGTTCCTGCGGGAGCGGGTGGAGCAGACCGGTGCCCGGCTGCGGGCGCTGAGCTTCCCGTTACCCAGGGGCCTGGTGCACGGCGACGCGCACCTGGGCAACCTGATCCCGACCGCGGGCGGTCCGGTGTTGTGCGACTTCGACTCCAGCTGCCTCGGTCCGCCGGAGTGGGACATGACCCCGTTGGCGGTGGGGGTGAGCCGGTTCGGCGAGCCCGCCGCCCGCTACCGGGAACTGGCCGTCGGGTACGGCTTCGACGTCACTCTGTGGAGTGGTTTTTCGGTGCTTCGCGAAGTACGCGAGCTCAAGCTCATCACCAGTGTCCTGCCGATCATGAACAGCAGCCCGCAGGTGCGCCCTGAGCTGCTCCGACGGCTCCGCGACTTCCGCACCGGGGACACCTCGGCGCGCTGGGCGCGTTACCGCTGAACCGGCTTTTCGACCGGATGGCGGTATCCCGGCGGGTAACGGAGCGCACATCGTGAACGACGCCAGGGTCAGCGGGCCGGATGTACTACGCGGGCACCGCCCCTGGTCACTGTCCGTGTCGGCTTCAGGCGAGGTGCTCATGTTCCGGTACCGGCGACGCGCTCTGGCCTCCGCTCGTGCGCTCGAGCAGGCGGTGGACAGCCAGTTGGCCTGCGTGGCGCGGTTGCCGGAGGACGCCAGGCGCCGCTCGGCCGATCACCTGGCCGAGTTGGTCGGCCTCGCGCGGGCCTACCGCGCCTACGCCAAGGGCTGGATCTCCTACCGCGAGTTGGAGAGCCGGGGCCGGATCGCCACCGCGCGGCTGTCGCACCTGCGCTCCCCGCACCCGGCGGCGGCGCACCTCACCGAGCGGGACTGACCACTCGGCGTTGCGCCGTTCGGCCCACCTCGAACAGCTCATCCGGTTGCACGGATTCGGCAACTCGGCGTTGAACGGCTCCTTCTCCTCGCCGAACCGCTCGCCCGCCTGTGGACAACTCCCCCCGATTCATCCACAACTGTGGACAACTCGCTGTGGATTACTCCGCGGTACTGGGGATACCCGGGTGGATCCGCAGGTCAGGAGACCGGGGCGCGGGTGAGGACGACCGCGAAGCCGAACGCCAGGCCCATGATGGCCAGTTCCACCCCGGCCCAGGCGACCAGCGCGGTGCCGCGGTGCGCGGCGATGGCGGGCATCAACTTCCAGCGGATCCGGGCACCGAGGGCGGCGAGGCCGACCAGGCAGGCGGTCTTGAGCAGCACCAGCACGCCGTAGCGGGTGCCGACCAGCGCCTCGACCAGCGGGATATTGGGGTTGACCAGCAGTTCCACCGCGCCGTTGAACAGGCCGGTCGCGGTCACGACGACCAGGCAGACGGTGGCCAGCTTGGAGAACCGCGGCAGGGCCTGCGCCAGGAGGGTCCGGTTGGCGGCCAGGAGGACGACGAGCGCGCCGAGGCCACCCGTCCACGCCGCCGCCGACATGACGTGCAGCTCCATGGAGATCATCGTGAAGTCGTGCCAGCGCCAGTTGGTGGCGTGCCCGGTGACCGGTAGCGGCAGCAGGGCGAACAACGCGACCGCGGCCCGCAGTTCGGCGGGCACCGATTCCCCCACGCGCACCGACCACAGCGACAGGCCGAAGCTGATCAGTGCGAACGCGGCGACGAACACCAGCGCCTTGCCAGCGCCGACCGTCCCGATGTAGTCGACGACCGACGCGGCCGACACGTTCGCGCCCGGCCGCAGCTCCGCGGTCTGCAGCACGAGGGCCACCAGCGCGGTCACGACCCACACCAGGGCGCTGAGCATCGCGACCCGCCGCGCGCCCGCCAGGACCGGTTCGGCGAGCTTGGGCCGGTCGAACCCGATGAGCAGCGGCAGCAGGCTCAGCCCGACGGTCACCACCGCGGCCATGTCCAGCAGCACCCGCACGACCGGGAGACCGACCCGGACCACCACCGCCGGTTCCGGCAACCCCGGGACCGGTGCCGCCGCGGTGACCACGAGGCCGACGAGGACGCCGACGATCGAGGACACCACGAGGACGGCCGCGAGCCCCGGGTAGGTGGTGGTCCGGGTGTTGGTCACTTCTCGGTGCCCCCGACCCGCAGCGCCAGGAACACACCCGCGCCGAGCAGCACGGCCGCGCCCGCGATCCAGACCCACACGGGGACACCGCCGTCGTCTTCGGCCGCGGCCTGGCCGGTGGTGGGGGCGACTTCCTCGGCGGGTGCCGGGGTGCCGGTCCCCGCCGAGGTCAGGGTGAACTTGATCTCGCCGGACACCGGGTGGCCGTCCGCGGACAGGATCCGGTAGCCGACCCGGTAGTCACCGGCCGGGCCCAGCGGGCGCAGCGGCGCGGTGACGACGTTGCCGCGCACCGCCGCTTTGCCGCCCTGCCACTGGCCGGTGCCGTCCGGCCCGACCACGACGATCGAGTTGAGGTTCTCCCCGGCCTGCACCGGCTGGTCGAAGGTCAGCTCGATCGTGCTCGGACCCGAGTCGACCGACGCCTTGTCGGCCGGGCTGCTCGACACCAGTTGGTTGTGCGCCAACGCCGGGCCCGCGAGCCCGACCGTGGCGAACAACGCGACCGCGAGCGCCGCGAGGCCACGCCCCACCGCGCGCATCGGTCAGCTCCCCGCCTTCGCGGCGGCGATCGCCTTGCGCGCGCGCAGGGTCGCGCCCGCGCCGAGGCCGAGGCCGAGCGCGCCGACGACCAGGCCCGCACCGCCGAGCCAGCGGGCGGTGTTGTCGGCGCCCTTCGCCTCGGCGGCCTTGTCGGAGTGGGTGTCGGTGCTGGCCGCGGCGGGTGCGGCGGCCGCGTGGTCGCCGCCGCCCTCGGTGGCCTTGGTCAGCTTGATGACCGGCGCGGGGTGCTCGGGCTCCTCGGCGCCCGCGGCGGGCGGCGGGGCATCCCAGGCCACGACCTTGCCGCTGTCGTAGGTCTGGGTGGCGGGGAGCACGAGCTGGTCGGTCTCGGGCAGCGCGCCACCGGACACCTCGAACTCGGCGAACTCGCCGGGGCCGATCCGGGTGCCCGCGGCGGCGGTCCAGGTGACCGTGCTGACCGCCTCGGTGATCTCGGCGCCGTGCACGGTGATCGGCTTGTCCAGCTTGGCCTTGCTGATGGTGGCGGTCCAGCCCGCCAGCGGCTTGGTGCGCAGCGAGGCGATCGGGGTTTCTGCGGGGAACTTCACCTCGAGCTTGACGGTGCCCGCGGTGTTGTCCTCGTTCGGCACCCGGAAGGTGATCTTGGTGTAGCCGCCCTGGACGGCGGGCTCGCCGATGACCTTGGCGGTCACGTGCGCGGAGGCGATGCCCGAGGTGAACAGGACAGCGGTCCCGGCGGCGGCCAGCACTACGCCAGCGCGCGCGGCAAAGCGGTAGGTCGACATAACGAGGTATCTCCTGAAGTGAAGGGTCGAGTCGAACGCGACTCGCGAGGGGGTGCGGGGGCTTCAGGAGGGGACTGGGGGGCCGCGCCTGGTGCAGACGACGCGTAAGAGGATCGCCAGCAGGTGGCTGACGGCGGTGGTGACCGGGACGCTGGGCAGCGGCGCGGTCGGCGCGAGGCTGATGGTCAGTACCCGGACCAAGCCGGTGACCGCGCTCGCGATGGCGTTGAGGGCGGCCCCGGCCGCGGTCAGCAGGACCGCGTTGATCACCGTGGCCGCGACGTGCGTGGCCAGCATCAGCCCGCCGTTGATCGCGGGCGTGTGCTGGTGGCCGTCGTGCGGCACGGCGATGTCGGTGAGCAGCACGTGCAGGCAGAGTTGGCTGACCCCGAGCAGCACCAGGGTCGCGACGAGCCCGCCGCGCCGGTCGGCCAGCGCGGTACCGGCCCACCCGACCAGCGCGGTCAACGCCAGCGTGACCGCCGTGTCCGGGATCCCGCCGCCCGCCATGCCGTGCGCGGAGATCGCCAGCGCCGCGCTGGACCCGCCCAGGAGCGCGCCGCGCAGCGCGCGCGGAGCACGCGGCGGACTCACTCGACCGGGGGGCACAACCCAAGAGCGTAAGCGCTGGTGTCCAGAGGTCTCGACCACAGTCCGGCTGCCGGGACCGGGGATCAGACCCCGAGCGCGGTCAGCAGCCGGTCTTCGAGCTGGTCCAACTCGGTGCCCACGGCTCGGTGCGCGGCCCGCCGCCTGGCCGCCGGCATCCGCTCGGCGGCCCGGACGGCCGCCGCGAGCTGCCGCAACCGGGTGTCGGCCTCGTCGGCGAACGCGCGGTCCTGGTGGGTCGCGTCCGCCTTGGTCCGCAGCTCGGCGATGGCCGAGGCGGCGCCTGCGATGCGTGCGTGCAACGCGCCGCCGCGGCCGGAGTAGTGGCCCAGGTCGTCGACCGAGATGCCCAGCCTGCGGGCCTTGCGCCGGTCCCAGCCGTCGCGGACCGCGGCCGCCGACTTGAGCAGGTAGGGCGCCACCACCGGCAGTACGGCTGGTGCGAGCACCTTCGCCACCGCGATCGCGTTCTTGGCCTTCGCGGGCGTGATCAGGGGCAGGTCCGCCACCTTCTTGCGCGCCATGACATGAACTTACTTGGCGTGATCGCCCCCGGCACGTCCACCGGTGCCGTCGGGCGGTACCGGAATCGTCGGCCACCGCAACTAAGCTGCACAGTGTGACTACAACGGTGCTCCTCGACGCCGGCGTGGTGAGCCGCTGCAGGCGTCGTGTGCACCTGGAGCACGACCCCGCCATGCGCGATGTGCCGCGCGGTGCGCCCGATCCCACTTCTGAGCTGCGCAAAGCCGACGCGACCGCGCACCGGCGGGTGGTCGCCGACCAGCTGGCCGCCCGCTTCGGCGAGCGCTGGTACGAGGTGCCCAACGGCCCCACCACCCGGTCGGCGGACCGCGAGGCGGCGACCGCGGCCGCGCTGGCCGAGGGGCGCGACTTCATCTGGGGTGCGGCTCTGCCGCGCGACACCCTGGCGGGCCGCCGCGGCAGCATCGACCTGCTGGTCAAGACCGTGGGCGGGTACGTCCCGGTCCTGGTGGTCCGGCACAAGGTCACCGACCCGGGCAGCGGGGCGCGCAGCTCACCGCTCGACGAGCTCGCCGAGGTCGGCGGCACCCAGGACAAGACCCGCAAGATCCGCCCGCAGCCGCGCGACCAGCTGCGCCTCGCCCATGCCAGGCGGTTGCTGCAGGCGGCCGGGTTCGCCGACGAGCGGACGGCGTTCGCCGGGGTGATCGGCCTCGACGGGGACGCCGTGGTCTGGCACGACCTGCAGGCGCCGACCTGGCCGGGCGGTCGGACCGCGCTGGCCGAGTACGACAGCCGCTTCGCCGACCGGATCGCCGTGGCGGCGGCCGCTGCCACGGGTGAACCCGCGTTGGCCGAGCCGTCGCGGATCGTGGAGTGCCGCAGCTGCCCGTGGTGGCCGGTGTGCGAGGCCGAGCTGGTGCAGACGCGCGACGTCAGCCTGGTCGTGCGCGGCGAGGACGCCGGGATGCTGCGCGCGGCCGGGGTCACCTCGGTCGACGCGCTCGCCGAGATCGACCCGCACAACTCGGACGTGCCGCTGGTCGGGATGCCGGTCGAGGACGCGGTCGGCTTGGCGCGGGCGTGGCTGGCGGATCTGACCGTGGTGCGCCGCAGCGAGGTGATCGACGTGCCGCGCGCGGACGTCGAGGTCGATGTGGACATGGAGAGCTTCGGCGACGCGGGCGCGTACATGTGGGGCGTGCTGCTCTCCGGCGCCGACATCGGTGAGCCGCGGGGCTACCGGGCGTTCGTCAGCTGGGAGCCGTTGCCGACCGAGGACGAGGCCCGCTCCTTCGCCGAGTTCTGGCGCTGGCTGACCGGGGTTCGCGCCGCCGCAGCCGAGCGCGGGCTGAGCTTCCGCGCGTACTGCTACAACGAACTCGCCGAGAACCGGTGGCTGCTGGCGTCGGTGAAGCGCTTCGGCGGGTTCCCCGGGGTGCCGCGCAAGCGCGAGGTCATCGCCTTCATCGAGTCCGACGAGTGGTTCGACCTGTTCGGCAGCGTCCGGGAGTACTTCCTGTGCTCGCACGGCAAGGGGCTCAAGACGATCGCGCCGGTCGCCGGGTTCACCTGGCGCGACCCGGAGGCGGGCGGCGAGAACTCGATGCGCTGGTACCGCGACGCGGTCGGGTTGGACGGTGGTGAGCCGGAGCTGCCGCAGCGCACGCGGTTGCTGGAGTACAACGAGGACGACGTCCGCGCGACCGCGACGCTGCGGGCCTGGATGACCTCGCCCGCGGTGAACGACATCCCGTACGTGGGCGACATCTGATCGCTCGCCTGGGCGGGTGCACTCGAATACGGTTGGCGGCGTACCCGAGCAAGAGGGAGCAGTTGTATGCCGCAGCAGGTCCGGGGTGTCGTCGCCCGCGCCAAGGGACAGCCGGTCAGCGTCGAGACGGTCACCGTGCCAGACCCGGGTCCCGGCGAGGCGGTGGTGAAGGTGCTGACCTGCGGGGTCTGCCACACCGACCTGCACTACCGCGAGGGCGGCATCAACGACGAGTTCCCGTTCCTGCTCGGCCACGAGGCGTCCGGGATCGTGGAGTCGGTCGGCGAGGGCGTGACCGACGTGGCGCCGGGGGACTTCGTGATCCTCAACTGGCGCGCGGTGTGCGGGACCTGCCGGGCGTGCTTGAAGGGCAAGCCCTGGTACTGCTTCAGCACGCACAACGCGAAGCAGCCGATGACGCTCGAGGACGGCACCCCGCTGTCGCCCGCGCTGGGGATCGGCGCGTTCGCGGAGAAGACGTTGGTGCACAGTGGACAGTGCACGAAGGTCGACCCGTCCGCCTCGCCCGCCGCGGTGGGGTTGTTGGGCTGCGGCGTGATGGCGGGCATCGGCGCGGCGGTGAACACCGGTGGTGTCGGCCGCGGCGACAGCGTCGCGGTGATCGGCTGCGGCGGTGTGGGTGACGCGGCGATCGCCGGTGCCAGGTTGGCCGGTGCCACGACGATCATCGGCGTGGACGTCGACGACCGGAAGTTGGCCTGGGCCAAGGGGATCGGTGCCACGCACACGGTCAACGCCGGGTCGGGCGACCCGGTCGCGGCGATCCAGGAGCTGACCGGCGGGTTCGGCGCGGACGTGGTGATCGACGCGGTGGGGCGGCCGGAGACCTGGAAGCAGGCGTTCTACGCGCGGGACCTGGCAGGCACGGTCGTGCTCGTCGGCGTGCCGACCCCGGACATGCGGCTGGAGATGCCGCTGATCGACTTCTTCTCCCGGGGCGGGTCGCTCAAGTCCAGCTGGTACGGCGACTGCCTGCCCTCGCGCGACTTCCCGTACCTGGTCGACCTCTACCAGCAGGGCCGCCTGGACCTCGACGCGTTCGTCACGGAGAAGATCGCGCTGGACGAGGTCGAGGCCGCGTTCACCCGCATGCACCACGGCGAGGTGCTGCGCTCGGTGGTGGTCCTCTGATGTCGGCCCGCATCGACCACGTGGTCACCTCCGGCACCTTCAGCCTCGACGGCGGCACCTGGGAGGTCGACAACAACGTGTGGCTCGTTGGCGACGACCACGAGGTCATCGTCATCGACGCCGCGCACGACCCCGACGAGATCCTCGCCGCGGTGGACGACCGGGTGGTGCGCGCGATCATCTGCACGCACGCGCACGACGACCACATCAACGCCGCGGCGGACCTGGCCACCGCCACCGACGCCCTCGTGCACCTGCACCCGGCCGACGACCCGCTGTGGCGGGTGCTCTACCCGGACGCCGACTACGAGCCGCTGCACGACGGGCAGCAGTTCGAGGTGGGCGGCGTGTTCCTGGAGGTCATGCACACCCCTGGCCACGCGCCGGGCGCGGTCTGCGTCTACGCCCCGCAGCTGGACGCGATCTTCACCGGCGACACCCTGTTCGAAGGTGGTCCAGGGGCCACCGGTCGCTCGTTCAGCGACTTCCCGACGATCATCGACTCGATCTCCGAGCGCCTGCTGGCGCTGCCGGTGACCACCAAGGTGCACACCGGTCACGGCGACTCGACGACCATCGGCGCCGAGGCGCCGCACCTGGACGAGTGGATCGCCAGGGGCCACTAGTAGCTGGGTCGGGTCACTACCCCGCTACTTGAGCAGGCGGGAGAGGCGGCGGTCCGCGAGGGGTTTGCCGTTGGTCTGGCAGGTCGGGCAGTACTGGAACGACTTGTCGGCGAACGACACCTCGCGGATCGTGTCCGAGCAGATCGGGCAGGGGAGGCCGGTGCGGGCGTGCACGCGCAGGCCGGACCTCTTCTCGCCTTTGAGCCGCGCGGCGTCTTGGCCCACGGACCTGGTGACGGCGTCCGTCAGCACCGTGCGCATGGACTCATAGAGGCGGTCCACGGCTTCCGCCGGTAGGCGGGCGGGCGTGGCGTAAGGCGAGAGTTTGGCGACGTGGAGGATCTCGTCGGAGTAGGCGTTGCCGATGCCTGCCAGCACCCGCTGACTGGTCAGCAGGTTCTTGAGGCGCTCCGAGCGGCCCGCCAAGAGTTCGCCGAACTCGTCCCTTGTCAGCGCTAGCGCGTCGGGACCCAGGGTGGCGATCTGCTCGATCGTCGCCGGGTCCTCGACGATCCACACCGCCAGGCCCTTCTTCGTGCCCGCTTCGGTCAGGTCGAAGCCGGGACCTTGACCGGGCGGGCCCAGGTGCACGCGCAGCGCCAGCGGCCCCTTGCCCGGCTTCGGCGGCATCGCCGACATGGTGTCGGCCCACCGCAGCCACCCGGCCCTGGCCAGGTGGGTGACCAGGTGCAGGCCATCGGCTTCCAGGACCAGGTACTTGCCGTGCCGGGACGCCCCGGTGACCTCGCGGTCGTGCAGCGCGGTCCACGGCGGGCTGGCGGTCTTGAGCACGCTGAGCGAGGCCACGTCGACGCGGTGGACGCGGCGACCGACGGCGTGTTCGCGCAGGTGGTGGGCTAGGGCCTCGACCTCGGGGAGTTCCGGCACGACACTAGTCTCGCCGCTGATCGGCGCGCTGTCATGCCCTGGCGCGCGGGGTGACCGGCTGGATACGGTCAGGTCAACGGCTTGAGCACGCCCTCGTAGCTGGGCTGGGTGTCCTGGCTGATCTCCTTGGCGATCCGCGCGATCTCGTTGCGCGCGCTGAAGTAGCCCCGGATCGTGCCCATCCACCGCTCGGTGGGCTCACCCTCGCCGTCGTCGCCGGTCTCGGCCACCAGCGTCCACGGTCGCCGGACCGCCCAGCGCGCCGGGAAGAAGAGGATGGCCAGCGCGATCAGCAGCATTAACCAGCCCGGCACCACCACGTCGGTGGGCATCCACGCGACCAGCGCGATCACCAGGACCGAGATCAGCACCAACATCACCACACCGGGCACGTACCCGGCTGCGACGTCGTGCTCGAAGTCGTCCTCGGTGGCCGGGGTGCGCCACTCGAGCGTGCCGTGCACGGTCCAGAGCCGACCGTTCACGTCGCGGACCTGACGCGTCATCTCCTGCCCTCCGGCCGCCGGTGCGTGGCAGTGGCACGCACCCGGGTCTGACAGCACCAGGGGGCAACGTTACCTCCTCGGCGCTGCGACCAACGGGTGAAATGCCCGACCAGCCTGCGGTACCGATTCTCGCACCGGCGACCGGAGTTGATCAACTAGCGGCGGCGTGGTGTACCCGTCACGGTGACCGTCGACCCGGATTCCACCCTGGTTCCCCGGGCCGAGCCCGGGTAGCGGGTCCTGGTGTACTCGACCTGCCTGGTCACCGAGGTGGTCTGGCCCGCCGCGTTGACCTTGGTGGTGACCCTGGTCTCGGTGACGACGTCGTAGCGGTCGTAGATCGACCACTTCCGCTCGTAGGCGGTCTGGGTGTAGACGACCGGCAGCGACTCGTCGTAGTAGTCGGCCTGCTGCAGGTTCGCCCGGCCGGGCCGCTTGGGTTGCCCTGCGGGATTGGTCTGGACGGTCCTGTTCGGCTTCTCCGCCTGCGTGTTGGTCTGCGGCTGCGCCTTCGCGGGGGTCGGGACCCGCACGACCTGGCTGGCCGCCTGGGGCGGTTGCGCGGCGGCGGGGACCTCTTGGCGGGGCGTGGTCGTCGGCTGGGTGTTGTTGTCCCCGCCGGGCTGCTCGGAGTTGCCCGAGGGGTTGTCCGGCCGTTTGCGCTGGGTCGGGACGACGTCGCCCGTAGGCGCCGGTGCGAGCCCGCCCGCGGCCGTCGGGTCCGGGCTTATAAGCAACTCGGTCGGACCAGTGCCCTCGAAGTCTGCGTAGGCCCGCTGGTCGACACTGGCGCCCCAGGGCACTAAGGCAAGCCCGAAGACGCCGACCGCGGCCGCTGAGGTGGCCGCAAGAGTCACTTGCATCTTCGCGGTGGACAGCAGCCCCTTGAACGCGCCGAAGCTGGTGACCGACGCGGTGCTGGAGGTGACCAGCCCGATCTGCTGCCACAACGCCACCCCGGCGATCGGGGCCGCGATGAACGCCGCGTGGGCGCGCAGACCGGAGCAGACGTCCTGCAGCTCGGCTTGCATCGACGTGCAGGACGGGCACGTGGACAGGTGCGCGCGGACCTTGCGCCGCTCTGTCCCCTTGATGCTGCCTGCCGTGTAGGCGCCCAACTTCTCCAGCACCGACCGGCACCCAGTGGAACCGCGGTCGACAGTCAGGTGCGCCTGGAGGTAGGCGGCGCGCAGACCCTGGCGCGCGCGGCGGGCAAGAGCCGCTGTCGCGTTGGGGCTGAGCCCGAAGTTGCCCGCGACGACCGCGGGCCGCTCACCCTCGACCTCCACCTTCCACAGCACACTGCGCCAACGCTCGGGCAGGCTGGTGAAGGCGCGGGTGATCAGCGTGCGTTCGGTGGACTGGCCGGTGTTGTCCGGGCCCGCGCCGACGCGGTGGCTGAGTTCCTCGTCGCTCACCGGGACGTCGCGCTTGCGGGCGTTCCACTCCCACGCCACGCGCCTGGTGACGATCAGCAGGTAGCCGCGCACGTTGTCGACGGGTCCGGATCCGCGCCGAACCGCCTGCAGCACGCGGAAGAAGGCCTCCGCGGCGAGGTCCTCGGCTTCGGCCCGGTCGTTGACCAGCCCGAGCGCGAGCCTGCGCACCGCGTCGGAGTGTCGGGAGAACAGCTCGCCGAACGCGGCGTCGTCGCCGGTGCGCAGCCGTTGCAGGAGTGCCAGATCTTCGCAGGCGCCGGTCGACGAACCACCCTCGTCGACGTCGCGACGCCCGCCGGAAGCAGGCCGGTGAATCCCGGTCATCCGGCCCGGTACCTCCTCCTGGCCGTCGTGACAGTGTTGAACAAGATGCCACACGGGGTTGTCCAGCGGTCGATAAACGTGAATAACGTTAAGAGGACCCCATCATCTGTACTAGCCCGTCCAGTAGCGCTTGGCTGGCCCAACAGCACCCCCTACGTCGGTGAGTGTGGTGAACGTACCCCCTCTGAGGTAGCGCGAACGGAGCCTAAGCTATAGTTCCGGTACCTGAGCAAGACCGGGTAGGCGGATGTAGCGCAGCTGGTAGCGCATCACCTTGCCAAGGTGAGGGTCGCGAGTTCGAGTCTCGTCATCCGCTCAGCGAAAGGCCCCCTGTTCCCAGGGGGCCTTTCGCTTTATTCCTCGATGATCGCGGTGAGCCTGCCGGTGTTGACGGCGGCGACCAGGTCGGCGTGGTCGGCCTCCGTCTGATCCGCGTAGGCCATGGCGTACTTGCCGAATGCCTCGTCAAGTTCCTCGCCGCAGTAGCCCGCGAGCAGCCTGGGGTCCACGGAACGGGTGTGCGCGCGGGCGAGCAGGGCACCGGCGAAGCGCCCGTAGTCGTCGAGGTGGTCGCGTTCGAGCGTGGTCGGGTCGATCTCGCCCTTGCGGTTGCGGAACTGCCGGACGATGTAGTGCCTGCCCTCGACGGTGGTCCAGCCGAGCAGGATGTCGGTCTCCGCCTGCACCAGCCGCGCGCCGTGCACGACCCGCTTGCCCTCGTGCTTGGCGGGTGCGTGCCCGAGGTGGTGCGCCAGCGCCGACGACTGGGCCTCCTTCACCTGCAGCACCAGCGCCTCGTCGCCGTTGCCGTGCAACAGGACCAGGTAGTTGCGCAGGCCGACGCTGCCGGTGCCGACCACGCGGAAGGCCACGTCCGACACCCCGTAGCGCATGATCAGGTTCCGCCGGGACTCGCGCAGCGTCTCCACGTACTCCGGCAACGCGGCCACCACCGCGTCGGCGACCCGGTCGCTGACCGAGGTCAGCACCGGCGGCTCGGTCACGAACCGCCACCGCTGGTCGGCGCCGCGCTGGGTCCACTTCGCGGCGACCTTGGCGCTGGTGTTCTTGCGCGCCTTCTTGGCCGCACGGGCGAAGTCGTCCAGCAGCGCCTGCGCGTCGACCTTGGCCAGCACCGACTCGTCGCCCAGTGCCGACCACGACTCCAGGAACGGCTGCTCGGCGAGGTGGTCGAGCGCCTTGCGGTAGGACCGCACCACGTCCTCGGCGGCTTCCCTGCAGGACTTGTCGGAGAACCCGCCTTCGCGGCCCGCCAGCACGATGCTGGTCGCCAGCCGCTTGAGGTCCCACTCCCACGGGCCGGGCACCGTCTCGTCGAAGTCGTTGATGTCCATGACGATCTGGCCCTCGGGGGTGCCGTAGAGCCCGAAGTTGGCCGCGTGCGCGTCGCCGCACAGCTGCGCTTCCAGGCCCGTGCGCGGGGTGCCGACGAGGTCGGCCGCCATCAACCCGGCGCTGCCCCGGAAGAAGGCGAACGGCGAGGCGAGCATCCGGCCCACCCGCAGCGGCACCAGCTCCTCGACCCGACCGGCGTTGCTCGCGTCCAGGAAGTCCACGATCGGGGGACGGTCCGCCGCGAGGCTGACCGCCTTGTGGTCGCGCAACGCCGCCACGTCCCGCAGCGCCTTGCCCCGCGCGAAGACCTCGCCCGGCTCCACCCAACGCCCCAATGCCGCCGCGGTCCGTGCCCGCGCCCGTTCGCCCATGCGCGACATCATGCCTGTTCACACCGGGTGTCGACGCCGGGTTGACCGGGTCACCGGTTGATCTTCGCCAACCGGACGAACCGCTGCGGGCCATTCGAACACTTGTGCACATTGTGGATAACTGCTGTGGACAACCACTGCCCTGTGGTGTGCCCGATTGACTACCGGTCAACCCCCGAAATTGGCCGTTGAGCTGGGGAATCACCCGCATCGGGCGAGGCGCGGCCGCGATCGAGGTGACCGGAGTTGTCCACAGGCTGGGGATAACTAGGCGGTAGCTAGCGCGGGGGAGCGGCGTCGGGTAAGGGCGAGGAAAGCCACTAGCACGACAGCCGTCAGACCGGCCAGCAGCCACAGCGACAGCCGCAGCGCGCCGGTGTAGCCCTCGCCGCCGAGGGTGCCGTGCGTGCCGGTCGCGATGATCGACCCGACGACGGCGATGCCGATCGTCTCGAAGGCCAGCCGGGACGTGCCGAACATGCCGGACGCGGTCCCCGCCCGGCTCGGCCCGGCACTGGTCAGCGCCATGCCGTCGACCAGACCGGTGGACAGCCCGATGCCCGCGCCGAGCGTGAGCAGCGGCCCGGCCAGCGACAGCGCGGTGCTGTCCTGGTTGATGGTGGTGAGCCACGCGGTCCCCACGCCGACCAGCGCGAGCGCGGCTGCCAGCACGGCGTTCGCCGAGGTCCACCGCGCGAGCGCCCCCGCGACCAGCGGCAGCACCAGGATCGGCGCGGTCATCAGGATCAGCGTGGCACCCGCCTGCTGCGCGGTCTGGCCGACCACCTCGGTCAGGTACGACGGCAGGTACACCAGCAACGGCACCATCACCGCCACGAACGTCGCCGCGGCCATGGCGGCGGCCAGGAAACCGGGCGTGCGCAGCAGGTCGAAGTGGAACATCGGGTTCGCCACCCGGCGCTCCACCGCGGTGAACGCGACCAGCAGCCCGATCCCGACCACGAACGCGGCCAGCACCAGCGGGTGGGCCCAGCCGAGCGCGGGTCCCTCGATGAAGCCGGTGATGATCAGCAGCAGCCCGGCGGTGAAGGTGACCGTGCCCGGCCAGTCCACCCCCTTGGCGTCCGGGTTGCTGGATTCGGGCAGCAGTGGCACGAGCACCAACGCGGCGACCCCGACCGCGGCGGGAAACCAGAACACCGCCTGCCAGCCGAGCGCACCCATCAGCAGGCTCGACACCGACGGCCCGAACGCCAGGCCGAAGCCGATCGTGGTGCCGAACAGGCTGAACGCGAGCGCCTTGGTCCTGCCGGTGAACGAACTCGCCATGATCGCCACCGCACTGGTCGCCGCTGCGGCCGCACCGATGCCGGACAGGCCACGCAGCACGTCGAGCACCAGCAGGTTCGGCGAAACGGCGCTGAGCAGCCCGCCCGCCGCGAAGATCGCGGTACCCGAGGCGAACACCCGCCGCCTACCCACGATGTCGGCCAGCCCGCCTGCCGCGAGCATGAACCCGGCGAAGGTCGTGTTGTAGGCGTTGACCACCCACTGCACCGAGGCGAGGTCGCCGTGCAGCGCCTCGCGGATCTCCGGCAGCGCGATGGAGGCGCCGGTGAGCGTGATCGGGAACATCAGGACGGCGAGCAGCAGCGTGGCGAGGGCAACCCCCTGGTTGGTGCGCACCCCGCCAGTTTCGTCGGATGGCGAACTATTGGAAAGCAGGATTCCGGTCCTCTCGTGGGCGCCGCGCGCAACCACCCAGGTCAGCGCAGCGCGGCGGTGGTTGTGCTGTGCCCCACAAACCAACCGCGGCCAGATCGGCGCTGCGGTTCTCACGGGTTCGCGGCATCAGCCAGAAGTGCTCGCACAGGCCCTCGGGGGCACTGGAGCTCGGCGGGACGACGGCCCGCCGTCTCCCGACCGTACCGATGCGGTCGGTCGGGCGCTATCGGGTTCGCGCGCCTACGACGCGCGCGAGTAGCTCGCCGAGGTGGATTTGCTCTCGCCGACGCTCTTGCCGACGAAGAACGCGGCCGTCGCGATGCCCAGGACCACGACGATCGCGAGGATCACCAGCAGCACGGTCCGGCCGCGGCCGGGCTTGCGGTCGGCGGCGAACACGTCCTGCTGCCACCCGGCGGAGGTGGTGCCCATCTCCGGTACCTCTTCGCCCACCCACCACGGCGGCGCGCTCTCCACCGGCCGCTGCTGGTTCCAGCTCTGCGGGATCGCGGGCTGCTGGGCTTGCTGAGGTGCCGCCACCTGCGGCTGTACCTGCGGCGGGAAGGCGGTGGTGACCGTGCGCATCTCGCTGCTGGACACCACCTGGGTGCGGTCCGCCTGCGGCTGCGCGGCTTGCTGCGCGAGCTGCTCCGGGTTGCGCACGACCTGGGTGCGGTCCGGCTGCGGCTCCTGCGGGCGCACCGTCTGCACGGTCTGCGTCCGCTCCCCGACGGGCAGCCCTGGCGGCGGCGGGGTGTCGTCGGTGATCGGCGGGATGATCGTGGTGGACTCGACCGCCGGGATGTCGTCCTTCCACTTGAAGGCAGGCGGGAACGGGCCGTCGCTCGGCTTGTCCTGGCTGACCTGCGGAACCGGCACCGGGGCCGAGATCGGCGCCGCCGCGGCCGGTGGCGGCGTGGGGGCGGGCGGCAGCGGCAACTGGGTGATCGGTTCCGGCGCGGCCTGCACGGCGGCGGGCTGGACCGGGAGACTCGGCAGCCCGGTGTCCCCGCTGGCGGCCTTGGCCAGCACGGCGTCGCGCCGGACGCGGTAGTCGTCAGAGGACAGGCGCCCGGCGGCCAGGTCGGCGTCTAGCTGCCTTAACTCTTCTTGCCACGTCATCGCCGTGCCCCTCCACCGTGTGGACGTACCCTATCCAATGTGACTTCGCCGGTTCAGCGGGCGGGCAACGCCACCAGCGTGCGTTTGAGGACCGACTCGAAGTAGGCCCGGAACCCCAGATCGTCGTCTTTCGAGGTGGCGGTGACAACGACGGTCCAGGCGCCGGAGCGGTAGACGGCCCGGTAGAGCTGGGTGCCGCCCTGGCCGGTGCGGACCACTTGGATGCCTTCCGGCGCGCTGTCTTCGGTCCACCCCGTGGCGGCGGCGTAGGCGAGGACGTCCTTCGCGCGGTCGGGGCCGGTCGCGTTGTCCAGGACGTTCACGGTCAGTGAGCGCGGACCGTCGGTGGAGGCGGTGTTGACCAGCCCGGAGCTGCCCGCGTTGGGGATCTCCGGTCCGTAGAGGCCGAGTTGGGGGCCAACGGACACGGGTAAGACCGACGGCGGCGACTTGACCGTGCCGGGTAACTGCGGCAACCCCTTGGCCAGTTCGTCCGCCCGGCTCGCCGCCGTCGGCTGCGGTGTCTCCGCGACCGGCTCCGAGTCCCCGGAGAACAACCAGATCCCCGCCGCCACCACGACCGCCGCGCCGACGACCCCCAGCGCGATCCGCCCGACCCGCCCCCCGGACTCGACGAACAGCGATTCGCCGTCGACGAACCGCCCCCGGTCCACGTCCAGCGCCCGCGGCGGCGCGGGCTCCCGCCGCGGCAAGAACGCCGACGACGGGATGTGCACCCGCCGCGTCGTCCCGGACGCCTCGGCCAGCGCCTCGTCCCGCAACCGCCGGTGCTCCGCCGCGTCGATCTCCCCGGCGGCCAACCGGTCGTCGAGGTCGCGGAGGGTGTCCTGCCACTGCATGTGTTCGGGATCCCCCTCTGCTCGGTGCTGTCCCCGTTGCCTGGGCCCCACGGGTCTCTACAGTGGTGTCATGACGCTGTTCAGGCGGGACAAGACTCGTATTGTCGCAGCCGACCAGGCACTGCCGGGTCGCCAGGAGCCGATGGTGGTCCCGACGGCGCACACGGTGTACCCCGACCGGCGTATCGTGCCGCCGTTCCCCGAGGGCACCAGCACCGCTGTGTTCGCCATGGGCTGCTTCTGGGGCCCCGAGCGTGTCTACTGGAACGTCCCCGGCGTGCACTCCACCGCCGTGGGCTACGTCGGCGGCTACACCCCCAACCCCACCTATGAGGAAGTCTGCTCCGGCATGACCGGCCACACCGAGGCCGTCCTCGTGGTGTTCGACCCCAAGCAGGTCAGCTACGACGACCTGCTCAAGATCTTCTGGGAAGGCCACGACCCCACCCAGGGCCTGCGCCAGGGCAACGACCTCGGCAGCCAGTACCGCTCGGCCCTGTACTACGCCGACGACGCCCAGAAGGCCGCCATCGAGAAGTCTTTGGCCGCCTACCAGGACGTCCTCACCCGCGCGGGCTACGGCCAAATCACCACAGAGGTAGAACCCACAGGCGACTTCTTCTACGCCGAGGACTACCACCAGCAGTACCTGAGCGACCAAAAGAACCCCAACGGCTACTGCGGCATGGGCGGCACTGGTGTCTCCTGCCCCATCGGCCTGGGAGTCCAGGAGAACTAGTCGGCGGCTGAGGGAGATGACGCGGAAGGCGCCCGTGCCGGGCGATCGGGTTCGGGTTCCGTTCGGGTTCACGGAACTGGCGGGCATGGTCCTGCGCACCTCCCTCGGCCGCAACGGTCTGACCGTCACCGTGGCGGTGGACGTCGAGGGTGCTGACCGGCCGATCGTCAACAACTACCCGCTGGCCGAGGTCAAGGCGCCTTCCGCTGCCTGATGGTCGCCCGGCGTGCTCCCTCGTGCCCAACCCGCCGCGCAGGGCAGTGCTGATGGGAGGTGTCGGTGAGCGACAGCATCGAGGTTGGTAGTCGGGTGGTCGTGCCCTTCGGTCTCCGGGACGTCGAGGGTGTGGTGGTTCGGGTTCGGGACACGGGGCTCGGGGTGCGGGTGACCGTGGAGTTGGTCATCGAGGGCGCGGATGAGCACTTGGTGACGACGTATCCGCGGGAGTCGGTCACCGCTGCTTGATGGTCGCCCGGTGTCGTTGGGCTCCGTATGTTGGGGGATGTGTTCACCACCAGGCCCGAGCTCGTGGGCACCTTCGGCATGGTCGCGTCCACCCACTGGCTCGCCTCCGCCGCCGGGATGGCGGTCCTCGAGGACGGCGGCAACGCCTTCGACGCGGCGGTTGCGGCCGGGTTCGTGCTCCAGGTCGTCGAGCCGCACCTGAATGGCCCCGGTGGTGAGGTCCCAGCGGTGTTCACCACCGCCACCGATCCCACGCCAAGAGTCCTGTGCGGGCAAGGGGTCGCGCCCGCAGGGGCGACGGTCGAGCACTACCGCGGGCTGGGGTTGGACCTGATCCCAGGCAGCGGACTCCTGGCCACAACCGTGCCCGGAGCGTGGGACGGTTGGCTCACCTTGCTGCGGGACCACGGGACCAAGCGCCTGAGCGACGTCCTCAAGTACGCGATCGGCTACGCGCGCAACGGTTTCCCGCTCCTGGACCGGGTGCCCGCGGTGGTCAACACCGTGCGGGAGCTGTTCACCGACCATTGGCCCACGTCAGGCGCGTTGTGGTTCGGCGCGACCGGTAGTCGGTTTGCGAATCCGGGTTTGGCGGATACCTGGGAGAAGCTCAGCCGGGCCAGCGGGACGCGCGAGGCCGAGATCGAGGCGGCGCGGCGGGCGTGGTCGCAGGGGTTTGTGGCTGAGGCGGTGGATTCGTTCTGCCGCAAGGCTTTTCGGGATGATTCTGGGCGGGATCACACGGGTGTGCTCACGGGTCAGGACATGGCCGACTGGTCCGCGACCTACGAGCCCGCGACCACTGCTGACTTCGGCCCGTGGACGTTGGCCAAGTGTGGCCCGTGGACCCAGGGACCTGTTCTCCTGCAACAACTCCGCCTGCTCGAACACACCACCCTGTCTTACGCGGACGGAATCCCCACCGCCGACACCGTGCACACCGCCCTGGAGGCCACCAAGCTCGCCTTCGCCGATCGCGAAGCCTGGTACGGCGACGCCGAGGTCCCTGTGGATCTCCTGCTCTCCCGCGAGTACGCCGCCGAACGGGCCCGGCTCATCGAAAGCACCGCCTCCCACGAACTCCGCCCCGGCGGCCCCAACCCCCGCCTCCCGCATTACCCCAGCGCGCCCGAACACCTCTCCGGCGCCATCGGCGAACCCACGGTCCGCGCGGACGGGTCCACCAAGGGCGACACCGTGCACATCGACGTCGTCGACCGGTGGGGGAACATGATCTCCGCGACCCCGTCCGGTGGCTGGTTGCAGTCGTCGCCCACCATCCCCGAGCTGGGGTTCTGCCTGGGCAGCCGCGCGCAGATGTTCTGGCTGGACGAGGGGCTGCCGAACACTCTGGCCCCCGGCAAGCGCCCGAGGATCACCCTCACCCCGAGCCTGGCCCTGCACGAGGGCATCCCCCGGATCGCGTTCGGCACCCCGGGCGGTGACGGCCAGGACCAGTGGCAGTTGTGCTTCTGGCTGGCCCACACGGTCGGCGGGCTCAACCTCCAGGCCGCGATCGATGCCCCCGCGTGGCACTCCAACGCGGTGCCGAGCTCGTTCTACCCGCGCGATTTCGTCCCCGGCGAGGCGCACGTCGAGTCGCGCCTCGGGCAGTCCACGATCGCCGAGCTGCGCGCCAGGGGCCACGGGGTCGTCGACGTCGGTCCCTGGACGTTGGGGCGGCTATCTGCTGTTTCACGTGAATCAAACGGCCTGCTGCGGGCCGCCGCGAACCCCAGGGGCATGCAGGGCTACGCGGTGGGCCGCTAGAACAGGGCGGCCAGCTTGGTGACCGTGTTGAAGTTGCGGGCCGTCACGGCCACGCCCCACTTCTTCTCGACCGCGGGGACCACGAGCGGCGAGTTGCTGATCCCGTCCGGGCACCACTGGTAGATCACCCGGTCGCCGACCACCACCCGCCCGGGGTCCAGCGTGGCCGGGTCGAACTCGGGCGAGTCTGGAGTGGCCGAGACGAACGCGGCGACCATCTTCGACCCGTCGGTCGCCTCCGGGAAGGGCGCGGCCGCCAGTACCGCCCGCAGTTCGTCGCCGGTGCGCACCAGGCACCGCGTTTTCAGCCCAACCTCGGCGAGCAGCGCCCGCTCCACCTCCTGCTCGACCTCCTCGGCCGCAGCGTCGGTGCTCAGCACGGCGTTGCCGCTCTGCAGCAGCGTCCGCACGTCGGCGTACCCGAGTCCGGTCAGCACCGCGCGCAGGTCGGCCATCGGCAGCTTCGCCCGTCCGCCGACGTTCACCCCGCGCAGCAGTGCCGCGTAGCCGGTCATCGCGCGGCGAGGCCGAAGGTGAGCCCGGTCAGTTCCTCGCTGGTGTCCCACAGCCGCTTGGCGAGCTCGCGGTCGCGGGCGGCTTCCAGCGGGAAGACGACCTTCGGGTAGCCCTTCTGCTCCTTGCGCCCGTCCGGCCCGATCAGCTGCCCGCCTTCGACGTCCTGCGACACGGCGGCGAACAGCTGCGGCAGCGCCCCCATCTCGGCGTCCTGGGCGGAGAGCCGGTTGGACACCTTCAGCGCCAGCTTCATCAGCCCGGACGGCCCGCTGGACTGCAGGTTCGTCGCGGCGTAGCCGGGGTGGGCCATGGTGCTGGTGAGGGCGACGCCGTTGAGCCGGAGCCTGCGGTGCAGTTCGAGGCCGAACACCACGTTGGCCAGCTTGGACTGCGAGTAGTAGCCGGTGCGCGAGTACTTGTGCTCGCCGTGCAGGTCGTCGAAGTGGATCCGGCCGCGGCGGTGCAGGAACGAGGTGACGGTGACCACGCGCGGGTCGGCGCCCTGGGTCAGCACGTCGAGCAGCCGGGCGGTGAGCGCGAAGTGGCCGAGGTGGTTGACCGCGAACTGCAGTTCGTAGCCCTGGGCGCTGGTGGTGCGCGGCGGCATCATCACGCCCGCGTTGTTGACCAGCACGTCGACCTCGCGGATTCCCGCGGCGAACACCTCGACGCTGTCGAGGTCGGCCAGGTCGAGCACGCGGGTCTCGACAGTCGCCTCCGGGTGCTCGGCGACGATCGCGTCGACCGCCTCCTGCCCCTTCTCCGGGTCCCGTGCGGTGAGGATGACCTGGGCGCCCTTGGCGGCGAGCGCGCGGCAGGTCTGGAAGCCGAGTCCGCTGTTGCCACCGGTGACGATGAAGGTCCGGCCATCCAACCGGGGGATGTCGGCGGCGGTCCAACCGGGGGACTGGGCCTCCGGCTCACCTTCTGGTGTCGTGCTCATGGCCATAGCCTGCCTTACCCGGGTCACCCACACAGGGAGCGGTCCACGTTACATCTGATGTCTGGCTCACACGCGCCGTCCCGCCTTATCGTCAGTGGTGTGGAGCTCCGTCACCTGGGTGAGTCAGGACTGGTGGTCAGCGCCGTCGGTCTCGGCTGCAACAACCTGGGCCGACCGGGCACGGCCGCTGAGTCGCTGGCGGGTTCGCGCGAGCTGGTGTCCGCGGCGATCGACGCCGGGGTGACGCTGTTCGACGTGGCCGACGTGTACGGGGCGCCGCGCGGTCGCAGCGAGGAGTTGCTCGGCCAGGCCCTGGTGGGGCGGCGGGAGCGGGCGGTCGTCGCGACGAAGTTCGGCCTGGACATGCAGGGCGTCAACGGGCCGGACTTCAGTGCCCGTGGTTCCCGCCGGTACGTGCGCCGGGCGGCGGAGACCTCGCTGCGCAGGCTGGGCACGGACTGGATCGACCTCTACCAACTGCACCGACCGGACCCGGGGACGCCGATCGAGGAGACCCTCTCGGCGCTCGACGACCTGGTGCGCGACGGCCTGGTCCGGTACGCGGGGGTGTGCAACCTGGCCGCCTGGCAGTTGGCCGACGTGTGCTGGACCGCGCGGACCGAGCGCGTCGGTCCCGTGGTGTCGACGCAGAACCACTACTCGCTGCTCGAGCGCGACGCCGAGCGCGAGATCGTGCCCGCTTGCCAGCGGTTCTCGGTCAGCCTGCTGCCGTACTTCCCGCTGGCCAATGGCCTGTTGACCGGCAAGTACGCCCGCGACGAGCAGCCGCCCGCTGGCAGCAGGCTCGCGGGTAGGCAGCGATTGCTCGCCGACGCGCCCTGGGACCGGATCGAGAAGTTGCGCGCGTTCGCCGATGAGCGCGGGATCAGCATGGCCACTCTGGCCATCGGCTGGCTGGCGGCCCAACCGACGGTCGGCTCGGTGATCGCGGGCGCGACGACCCCCGAACAGGTGACCGCCAACGCGGCGGCGGCGAACTGGCGGCCCAGCGCGGACGACCTGGTGGCGATCGACGGCATCTGCCGCGTGCGACACAGTCCGGTGGGGGCCGCGCTGAACGGGCGTTAACCTCTGCCGCGGAGCACTACGCCCGGGCGAGAGGAACGCACACATGCAGATCGACGGGACCGCGGCCATCGTCACCGGAGGCGCGTCCGGCCTCGGCGGCGCGACCGCCCGAGCCCTCGCGGCGGCGGGTGCGAAGGTCTTCGCGCTGGACCTGCCGTCGTCGATCTCCTCGGCGGCCGAGGTCGAGGGCGTCACCTACGTCGCGGCCGATGTGACCGACCCCGAGCAGGTCGAGGCCGCTGTCGCCCAGGCAGCCGGTGGGTCGGCCCCGCTGCGGATCGTGGTCAACTGCGCCGGGATCGGCCCGTCGGCGCGCATCCTGTCCAAGCGCGGCCCGCACGACCTCGGCCTGTTCCGCAAGGTCGTCGAGGTCAACCTGATCGGCACGTTCAACGTCGTCACCCTGGCCGCGGCCGAGATCGCCAAGACCGAGCCGGTCGACGCGCACGGCCAGCGCGGTGCCGTGATCAACACGGCCTCCATCGCCGCGTTCGACGGCCAGGTCGGCCAGGCCGCCTACGCCGCGTCCAAGGGCGGTGTCGTCGGGCTGACCCTGCCCGCCGCCCGCGACCTGGCCACCTCCGGCATCCGGGTCACCACCATCGCCCCCGGCATCATCGACACCCCGATGCTGGCCACCGTCAGCGATGAGTTCCGCGCGGCGCTGGCCGAGGGCGTCCCGTTCCCCAAGCGCCTGGGCAACCCCGACGAGTACGCCGCCCTGGCACTGTCGATCATCGCCCAGGACTACCTCAACGGCGAGGTCATCCGCATCGACGGCGCGCTGCGGATGGCCCCCAGGTAGCCCGGTGCCCCGGTGGGCGGTTGACGCCCGCTGAGCACCGGATACCTTGACCCCGTCCTTGTCACGCCAGACGGGTGAACGGGAGCATGAGCAGGTGGACTTCCTGACCGAGCGCGCGTTCGTGGGTGTCGTCGCCACGCTCATCGTGCTCGGCCTGTTCGTCTTCCTCTGCCGCCCGCGCAAGTCCGGGTCGGTACACGACGCCGTGCTCGACACCGTCCAGCGGTTGTCGAAAGCCGCCCCCGAGCTGCGCAACGGGCTGACCGAGCAGGCGGCAGACCAGGCCACCACGCACCTGCTCGAGATGCTCAAGTGCGTCGCCGTCGGCATCTCCGACCGCGAGGGCAGGCTGCTGTCCTGGGACGGCCAGGCCAACGAGCACTACGCCGACCTCGAGGAGCAGATCGTCGAGACCGTGCGCGAGGGCCACCGCGCGCACGTGCAGCACGAGAACCTGCAGTGCCGCAGGCGCGGCAGTTGCCCGATGCGCACCGCGGTCATCGTGCCGCTGATCATCGACGGCCAGGTGGAGGGCGCGCTGATCGTCGTCGGCGGGGTCGACGGCAAGCGGATGATCCGCGCGGCCGACGAGGTCGCCCGGTTCCTGTGCATCCAGTTGGAGCTGGCCAAGCTCGACGAGTCCAAGCAGCAGTTGGCGCAGGCGGAGCTGCGGGCGCTGCGGGCGCAGATCTCGCCGCACTTCATCTACAACACGCTCAACACCATCTCGTCGCTGATCCGCACCGATCCCGAGCAGTCGCGCGAGCTGCTGCAGGACTTCGCCGCGTTCACCAGGTACTCCTTCCGGTCCAACGGCATGTTCGCCACGCTCGCCGACGAGCTGAGCAACATCGACCGGTACCTGACCATCGAGTGCGCCCGCTACGGCGACCGGCTCAGCGTCCGGCTGCGGATCGCCCCGGAGGTGCAGTCGGTGGTGGTGCCGTTCCTGGTGCTGCAGCCGCTGGTGGAGAACGCGGTGCGGCACGGCATCGCGAAGAAGCCCGGCGGCGGCACCGTCAGCGTGTTCGCCCACGACAACGGCACCGAGGCGCTCATCACCGTGGAGGACGACGGGGTCGGGATGGACGCCGACCGGCTGTTCGAGGACCTGCGCGACGCGCACAAGAGCGGCGCGCACGTGGGTGTCGGCAACATCAACTACCGGATGCGCCAGGTGTTCGGCGACGACTACGCGCTCATGGTCGAGACGGCGCCGGGCGCGGGCATGAAGGTGACCCTGCGGGTGCCCAAGTACTTCCCCGGGGTCCGGCCGGACCTGCCGAGCTTCACCGGGGTGGACGACGACGAGGACGCCAGGGCCGGGCACCTGCCGCCGCCGTGATCGAAACGCCGTTCTCAGCTTTTCGGACGTAGGGTTGCGCGGTATGAGCGTGACCGAGAAGCTGGCCAGGCTGCCCAGGATCGGCGACCGCGGTGACCGCGCCCCGGTGGTCGCCGTGGTGCGGCTGCACGGCGTGATCTCCCCGACCCCGTCGCCGCTGGCCAGGGGCGCCATCAACACCACCACCGTCGAGTCGGCGCTGACCAGGGCGTTCGACCACGACCGGCTGGTCGCGGTGGCCCTGGCGGTCAACTCGCCCGGCGGGGCGCCCACCCAGTCGGCACTGGTGTCGGAGCGGGTCCGCGAACTCGCCGCCAAGAAGGGCGTGCCGGTACTGGCGTTCTGCGAGGACGTCGCCGCGTCCGGGGGCTACCTGCTGGCCTGCGCGGGTGACGAGATCTACGCGCACTCCTCGTCGCTGGTCGGCTCGATCGGGGTGGTGTCCTCCGGGTTCGGCCTGGTCGGCCTGCTGGAGCGGGTCGGTCTCGAGCGCAGGCTCTACACCGCTGGCTCGCGCAAGGTCCGGCTCGACCCGTTCCTGCCGGAGAAGGAAGAGGACGTGCAGTGGCTCTCGGGCAGGCTCGACGAGCTGCACGAGCAGTTCGCGGGCTGGGTGCGCGAGCGGCGCGGCGACCGGCTCAAGGGCAGCGACGAGGACCTGTTCTCCGGTGAGGTCTGGACCGGCGCGAAGGCGCTGGAGCTGGGGTTGGTCGACGGGCTCGGGAGCATGCGCTCGGTGCTGGGGCAGCGGTACCCCGACGCCGAGATCGTGGTGGCCGAGCCGAAGCGGGCCCTGCTGGCCAGGTTGGGGCTGGCGGGCGGGCCGGGCGCTCTGCTGTCCACTTCGGACCGTGTGCTGGCCGCGGTGCAGGCCCTGGAGAACCGGGCGACCTGGTCCAGGTTCGGTCTCTAGGCCGGGCGGGGGTGCGCGAACCGTGACCGCCCTGTCACAATCGCGCGGAATGCTTCACCTGCGCTGGCGGTGCGCCGTCCGCGCCAACCCCGACCACTCGGCAAGGTTGCGCCCACCGTGAGTACTGCGAACAACACCCCCGGCCTCGTCGTCCTCGCCGTCGATGACGAGAAGGCTGGCATGGACGTGCTGGTCGAGCGGCTCAACGGCAACCGGCACGTGCGCCGGGTCCTGTCCGCGTTCGACGCGACCGAGGCCCTGCTGCTGCTCTCCGGCGACGACCCGGAGCTGGCCAGCCGCAAGGACCAGGGCCTGTCGGTCGTCGACGCGGTGTTCGCCGACCTGGACATGCCGGGGCTCACCGGCATGGAGCTGGCCAAGGTGCTCGCCGGGTTCAAACCGGCGCCGGTGCTGGTGTTCGTCACCGCGCACAGCCACGAGGCGGTCGCCGCCTTCGAGCTCGGCGCGGTCGACTACCTGCTCAAGCCCGCCGAGCAGCCGCGCATCGACAAGGCCATGGAGCGGGTGCTCGCCAAGATCCACCAGAACGGCGGCGGCAACCAGAACCCGGTCCCCGAGCAGCGCGACGACGAGGTCATCCCGGTCGAGCTCGCGGGCACCACGAAGCTGGTGTCGCGCGCGTCGGTGCGCTGGGTCGAGGCGCAGGGCGACTACGCCAGGCTCTACACCTCCGACGGCTCGCACCTGGTGCGCATCCCGCTCGCGCAGTTGGAGGAGCGCTGGGAGAAGGCCGGGTTCGTGCGCATCCACCGGTCGTACCTGGTCCCGATCTCGCTGATCACCGAGCTGCGGATGGGCGGGTCGGGCTACTCGGTGGTGATCGGGCACGAGGAGAAGGTCCTGCCGGTCAGCCGCAGGCACACCCGTGAGCTCAAGGACCGGCTGGTCCGGGGCGGCGGGGCGTGAGCACCCCGGGGTCCGGTGGGTCCCCGCAGCCGCGCCCGCGCCGCAAGAAGGTCGTGCTCGCCGATTCCCGCGCGCCGGTCACCGTGCTGCGCACCGTGGTCGAGTTGGAGGAGCAGACCAGCTGGGCCGAGGAGGTGGTGCGCTCGTTCATCCGCACCCAGTTCCGGGCCGCGGTGAAGTTCGCCGTCGGCACCCTGCTGCTCTTCGGCGCGCTGCCGCTGACGTTCTACGTGTTCCCCGAGCTGTCGGACGTCGAGTTCGCCGGGGTGTCGCTGCCGTGGCTGATGCTGGGTGTGGCGCCGTTCCCGGTGCTGTTCGGCATCGGGTACTGGTACAACGTGGTCGCCGAGAGCAACGAGCGCGACTTCGTCGACATGGTCGAGAAGTAGCGCGGTGGAGTTGAACGCCTGGGCCGTGGTGGCCATCAGCCTCGTCGGCCTCGCCACGTTCTCCCTCGGGTTCCGCAGTTCCCGGCTGGCCAGCACCACCCAGGACTTCCTCGTCGCCAGGCGCACGGTCCGGTCCAGGCGCAACGCGGCGGCGATCTCCGGGGAGTACCTGTCGGCGGCGTCGTTCCTCGGTGTCGCCGGGCTCGTGCTCAAGGACGGCGCCGACGCGCTGTGGTACCCGATCGGCTTCACCGCGGGCTACCTCACGCTGATGCTCTTCGTCGCCGCGCCACTACGCCGTTCTGGTGCCTACACGTTGCCCGACTTCTGCGAGGCGCGGCTCGGGTCGGCTGGGTTGCGCAGGTTGGCAACAGCGACCGTAGTGTTCATCGGGATCCTCTATCTGGTGCCGCAGTTCCAAGGCGCTGGGTTGACCGTGCACCAGATCTTGCCGTCAGTGCCGAGTTGGAGCGGTTCGGTCCTGGTGGCGGTGCTGGTCATCATCAACGTCTTCGGTGGCGGCATGCGCGCGGTCACCTTGGTGCAGGCTTTCCAGTACTGGCTGAAGCTGTTCGCCATAGCCGCGCCCACGTTCATCCTGTGCGTGCTGTTCTTCAACCAGGGTGGAGTGAGCGGCCTAGGCGCGACGGGGTTGTCTGAGCCGCTGCCACCCCGGTTCACGCGCGACGCGGTGATCACTGTTGAGACCGACGTGGTGCTGCAGGTCAAGGACGGTGTGTGGCTGTCGGCCAATGGCACGGTGGACAACGCCCCCGCGACTGGCCAGGTTTATTGGGGTCCTGGTAACCACGCGGTGGACGAGGGGACCGAACTGCGGTTCTCAGAAGGCAGCGAGACCCCTGTCGTTCACCCCGCCGCGCTCGACAACGCGTCTTGGCTGCGACCGGTCAACGGCACCGGCGACCTCTTCACCACGTACTCGCTGATCATCGGCTTGTTCCTGGGCACCATGGGCCTGCCGCACGTGCTGGTGCGGTTCTATACGAACCCGGACGGGAAGGCCGCGCGACGCACGACATTACATGTGCTGCTGCTGCTCGGCTTGTTCTATGTATTCCCGATCCTTCTCGGTGCTCTATCGCGCGTGTACGCGCCAGAACTGTTGGTAGCTGGGCGAACCGATGCCGCCGTGTTGGCACTGCCACTGAAGATCGCGCCTAACGCACTCGGCGAGATCCTCGGTGCGGTCACCGCCGCGGGAGCGTTCGCCGCCTTCTTGTCGACGTCGTCCGGGCTCGTGGTGAGCGTCGCGGGTGTGTTGTCGACCGACATCCTCAAGGGCCGGATACGCGACTTCCGGTTCGGGACGGCGCTCGCCGGGGGAGTGCCGTTGGCGTTGGCGCTGGTGCTGCGACCCAGCGACATCTCGCTCAGCATCGGCATGACCTTCGCGCTGGCCGCGTCCACGTTCTCCCCGGTCCTGCTGCTGGGCATCTGGTGGCGCAAGATCACCTGGGTCGGCGCGGCGGCGGGCATGGTGGTCGGCGGCACCATGGTGCTGACCTCGATCGTGATCACCACGGTCAGCGGCTACACCGGCGGCTGGGCGCCCTCGTTCCTGCAGCAGCCCGCCCTGGCCACGGTGCCCATCGCCTTCCTGGTCGTCATGATCACCAGCAAGGCCACCCAGGGGCGGATCCCGCCGGACACCAACCGCATCCGGTTGCGCATGCACGCCCCTGACCGGCTCGGCTTCATCCGCGACCGCGACATCGCCCGGTTCGGCACCGCCGAGGAACGCACCCGGCTGGCGAACGGACGACACCGCCGCTGACCGTGCAACCTCCCGGGCCACTTGTGCGTAGAGGTGGTGGACACAGGGGAGGGCGCGGGTGCTGCGGGTTCGCGACGAGGAGTTCGCCGAGTTCTTCTCGGCCCGCTTCGAGGCCTACCGGCGGATCGCGCACGCCCTGTGCGGCAACTGGTCGTTGGCGGAGGAACTGGCGCAGGAGTCGTTCGTGAAGGTGTACGCGCGGTGGTCCAAGGTCCGCCTCGACTCGGCTGACGCGTACCTGCGCACCGTGTTGACCAGGGCGTTCCTCGACACCAAGCGGCGCGGACGGGCCAGGGAACAGCCGGTGGCCGAGGTGCCGGACTGCGCGGTCGGCGACGAGTCCGCGGTGGCGGAGCAGGAGGTTCTTCGGGCGGCGCTACTGGGGGTGCCGCCCGGGCAACGTGCCGTGCTCGTGCTGCGGTTCGTCGCCGACCTGTCGGTGGAGGAGGTGGCGGTGGCGTTGGGGTGCTCGGTGGGGACCGTCAAGAGCCAGACCGCCAGGGGGCTCGCCGCGCTGCGGGCGGCGTACCCGGAGAGTGTGAGGTGCAACTGATGCAGCTCGACGAGCGCGCCCTGCACACCCTCCTCGACGGTCCCGCCCCCGCGGCGACCACCACGCTGGCGATGGTCGTGCGCCGCGGCAGGCGCAAGATCCGCTCCAGGCTGCTCGGCGTGGGGGTGGTGGTCGTGCTGGTCTTCGGCATGGCGGGCGGGTTCGTCGTGGTGGCGACACCGCCGCCCGCCGGACCGGCGTGGATCACCTCGGGACGCGAGCTCGACTGGCCGCGGGTCACCCTGTCCCGTTCGGAGCGGGTGGCGCGCGGCCAGGTCGGTCCAACGCCGAGGCCGGTGTCGGGTGCGACGTCCAGGTGTCCGACGGGCGTCCTGCCCCAGCTCGTGTTCGGGGAGGTCGCCGCCGTCGACCTGCTCAAGGTCCGGCCCGCTCTGGTGGCGGTGCTGCCCACCACCGAGGTCGGCACGTGGGAGGGCGTGTCCTCGATGAAGCTGACGGGCGTCGGCGGCGTCGGGAACATCGTCGAGCTGAACCTGGCGGATTCCGACGGCGTTGGCAGCCTGTCCCTCAGCCGCGCGAGCTTCACCGGTAGCCCGACCGCCTACGCCGATGCCCTCGCTTTCGTCGACGGGAACTGCGAGCCGCCCAAGCGCCGCACGACCGCAGACGGCACGGTCATCCAGGTCTACGCGGCGGTGCCCGAGCCGAACAGCGTGCTTCGGATGAAGGCGCGGATCTTCAGGCCTAGTGGCGAGCTGCTCATCATCGAGGCCAGGAACATGCGGGTAAGCGCAACAAGCTTCAAAGAGGGCTCGGCGTCGGCTATAGACCGGCAGCCCCTGCCTATGACAGAACAGCAGCTCGGCACAGTCGCGGAGCTGGCCGCATAGAGGCCCTTCACCCGCGTCCTACGCCCGGGCGTGGCAGCATCAACGGCGTGATGCCCAACAGCGTGCCCGCCGTAGACGTCAGCGCCATCCCCGCCGACGCCACCCTGCTCGACGTGCGCGAACAGGACGAGTGGGACGCTGGCCACGCCCCGACCGCACGGCACATCCCCATGGGCGAGCTCGTCGAGCGCCTCGGGGAGCTCCCGGCCGACGGGCAGGTCTATGTGATCTGCCGCTCCGGTGGCCGCTCCGCGCGGGTGACGCAGTACCTCAACGGCAACGGCTGGGACGCGGTCAACGTGGACGGTGGCATGCAGGTGTGGTCCGCGCTGGGCCAGCCCGTGGTCAGCGAGACCGGCTCGGAACCCCAGGTCATCTAGCCGTGTACCCGGGCTACGACTGGGTGGCCACCCCGCCGCCCACCGCCAAGGCACCAGACCCCCCACTCCGGTTGCCCTACCTCGGCCCGCCCAAGTACCGAACCCCACCGCGCTGGGGTTTCCCCGCACTCGCCTGGCGCTGGCCAACGGCAGTAGCTGGCGCGGCCGACGAGGGCCCGTCCCCGGTCGAGCGCGTCCGCGGCCGAGCCCGCCTCGCTGCGTCGGCCTTGTGGTTGTTGGCGGCCGTCGCCGTGATCGCCGCAGGTGCAGAGGTCTGGCGTTATGTGCTGCTGCTAGAGAGCCGCACCGGTGCTCTATCGCGCGCGGTAGTCCAGTGGTCCGACAGCCTCGTCACCACCGGCGCGGTTCTGTCTTTTGCCGCAGGCCTACTAAGCCTGGCCACAGTCCTCTGGTGGCTCCACGCCGCCCGCCAAGCCGCTGCGGAACTGGCCGGCTACCACCCAGCCCGCGACGAGTGGCAATTGGTTCCGGGCCTCTTGATCCCCGGCCTCAACCTCATAGTCCCCGGCGCCGTCCTGGCCGAGCTCGAACACGCCATCCTCCGCCGCCCCCACGACGAACGCCCCCACCCCTCCCCGCTCCTCAAAGCGTGGTGGACCACCTGGGCGGTCAGCGGCCTCCTCTTCGCCACCACCCTCCTCTGGCGAATCCCCACCACAGCCCAATCCCAAGCCGACGGCGTAGTGCTGACAGCGGTTCTCGACCTCACCGCAGCCGCCACAGCAGTCCTCACCATCCGCCTAGTGGACCGCCTCTCTCTGCTTCTGGCCCCCATAAACCCCTCCTCAGTCCGCCGCCTCCGGGTAGTCCACATAGAAACCCCCGGCACCCCCACCCGCGCCGCGCGCCCCACCACCGCCACCCGCTAACCGCCTACTGGCGCCACCTGTCGAACAACGCCCGGGTGTCCTTGGTACGCGGGTGGTCAGGCCCGAGCACCCGCAGTTGATCACCAAGAAGATCACCAAGAGCCCGCACCGCGCCGTTGACATCCCCGCTCTCACCGCGCCACCTGGCGAGGTTGTGCCGTGTGGTGAGCGTCGATGGGTGATCCGGACCGAGGAAGTGGATTTGGTCAGCTAGTAGGGCGCCGAGGTCCTGCACCGCACCAGCGAAGTCTCCAGTCCTGCCTCGCCAGTGCGCGAGGTTGTGCTGTGTGACCAGGGTGTGCGGGTGTCCTCGGCCGTGCACCCTGAGCAAATCCTTCAGCACTTCGGCGTAGCCAAGCACCGCGCCGACGCTGTCGCCCGCGGCTCCTCGCCAGTATGCGAGGGCGTGCCGTGTGGCGAGGCTGTCCGGATCGTCGGGCCCGAACAGTCGCGACAAGTCGGAGAGCAGGTCGAGCAGCCCCGCGACCGCGCCCAAGGCGTCCCCCACGTGTCCACGCCACTGTGAGAAGTTCTGTCGCGCGGACAGTGAGATGCGGTGGTCGGGCCCGAAAACCCGCAGCGTGTCGGCGAGCAGGTCAGCAAAGGCGTGAGTCGCACCAACGACGTCACCGGCTTGCCCTCGCCAGTACGCGAGGTCGTGCCGCGCGACCAGCGTGTCCCTGTGATCCGCGCCCAAGTGGACCGCAGCGGCACCGGCGATCTCCTCCTGGAGGTCCCTTGCCGCCAGGGCCTGCCCAGCGTCTCCCACACTCTCGGCCACGCGGAACAGGAGTTCATGACGGCGAGCGCTCCACAGCAGGGGGCCGCAGTGATGCGCCAGCGCGAGCGCGTTCGCGCGCAACATCACGGCGAACTCCTGGTCCCGTTCCACATCGGGCCACGATTCGGCGATGGCATCGGCGACCGGACCGACGAGCTTCGAGAAATCGCTGAGCCGCTCACGGGTCGCCTGCTGGACCAAGGCATGGGCCCGGATCACCGGGTCGGGGCTGTCATCCGCGGTGATCAGGCTGAACCGCCGCAGTGCGGTCAGGGCTCGCTCGACGTCGATGTCCAGGCGAACGGCGGCGAGCACGGACAGCGGGATGCCATTCGGGTCCAGCAGCGAGATGGCGTTGAGCATCGGTCGTGCAGCACCGACTGGCTCCAGTTGATCCGCCGCTGCCACCGAAATGGACCACGTCGTCGCCACGGTGTCACTGCGGCCGTCGGCGCCGGTCCAATCCGTGGGGAACATCGCGGCCAACGCCTCTGTGCGCCACTTCTCGACGTACTTGGCGTACGTCATGCCCGGCACCATCGCCACGTAGGCAGCGGCCTGGCTGAGCGCCAGCGGTAGGTGCCCCAGCAACTCGGCCAACTCGCTGCCGCCCTCGCCCAGGTAGGCCTGGGATTCGGCGGGTGTGAAGACCCCTAGGTCAACCAGCTGTCGACCAGCGGCCCGCAACGACGGTTCGTTCCGCCGCGTTGTCACCACGAGTCGACCGGACTCGCCTATGCGAGGCCAGAGCCCGACCATGTCCGCTGGATCGGCCAGGTCGTCGAGCACCAGAAGCCAGCTTTGGTCTGTGGTGGAGCACCAGTCCAGGAACGGTCTCGCGTCTTCGACCGGGTGGCCGGTCACGACCGTGCCCAGCTCGGCCAGTCCGCTGATCACCCCAGCCCGACCTGACGCCGTAACCCAGCCCACTAGCGCCACGTCCCGCATGCGGTTGGCGTAGTCAGCCGCGAGCTGGGTCTTACCGACTCCGCCCAGACCGGATAAGACCACCGCTCCAGTCGTCAGTGCGTCCAACGAAGGCACTGCCCGCGGCTGGAACCCTTCCACGACCACCGGCACCGCCCCTGACCGGTAGCGCACCTGTTCCTGCGGTGCGGAGCCGAAGTAAACGTTTCCGTGCACAGCCCCGGCTTGCAGTACATGCCCCGACACCGTCCCCGCTTGCACGTTGTCCGTCACAGCGTCACCGGCAACGTCCGCAAGCCACGGATCACGAACTCCGATCGCCGCACCGGCTCTGCAGCTAGACGCAGCGCAGGCAGAGACATAAGAGCCTGCAGTGCCGCCGCGATCTCCACTCGCGCCAACGGCGCTCCCACGCAGTAGTGGATGCCCGCGCCAAAGGCCAGGTGCGGGTTCGGCGTCCGTGTGATGTCGAAGCGGTCAGGGGCCGCGAACACCTGCGGATCCCGCGCAGCCGCCCCCAATAGTGCCGCGATCTTGTTGCCTGGCTCCAGTTCCCACCCTCCAATGCGCACCGGCGCCGTCGCAGTGCGTTCGAAGAGTTGTAGTGGTGCGTCGTAGCGGAGGAGTTCTTCCACAGCGGACGGCACTAGAGCGGGGTTGGACACCAAGAGGTCCCACTGGTCGCGGTTGCGCAGTAGCGCGAGCACCCCGTTGCCGATCACGTTGACTGTCGCTTCGTGTCCCGCCATCAGCAGCAGTACTCCGGTGGCGACCAGTTCGTCGTCGGTCAGCCGGTCTGAGCCGTCGCGGACTGCTACGAGGTCGCTGATCAGGTTGTCACCTGGTCGGGTCGCCAGGGACCGCAGGTATTCAGCGAATTCCGCGGAGGCCTGCTCAGCGGCCGCCGCTTGAGCTGCTGGCAGCCCGTACTCGTACATCTTCACGATCGCGTTCGACCACGGCCGCAGCCGCCACCGCTCCTCCTGCGGTACCCCGAGCAGTTCGCCGATCACCTCGACCGGCAGCGGTTCCGCCAGGTGTTCCAGCAGGTCAGCCGACCCGTCGGCTTCGATCTGTGCCACGAGTCCCGCCACCATCGACACCGCGAGCGCATCCACCTTCGGACGTAGGCGTTCCGTGTGGCCACGGCCGAAGGCGGCCGCGATCAGACGCCGGAGGCGGGTGTGGGTTGGGGGTTCGTTCTCCAGCAACGAGTTCCGGTGCAGCATGTTGAACGCCGCGAAGGCCGTCACGGGCTCCTTGTCCTTCCACAGCCGCCCTAGTCCGCGGTCGCGCAAGATGGCTGAGCAGGCTGCGTGGGATACCGCGACCGGTAGGCCCAACTCGTCGTGCCAGAGCACCTCTCTCTCGTTGCGCATGGCCGCGAACGTGGGATAGGGGTCGGCGACGAAGGACGGGTCGAGGGGCACCGATCCATCTTGCGCCACCCACAGCGGGAATGGTGATCCGCGATTGGGTAGCGTCGGCGCACATCGTTCACCGGTTTCGACGAGGAGTTGCCCGATGTCCAGGCGATCCGCCGTGAAAAAGGCCAAGACCCCGGACGCGTCTGGCATCGGTCCCCGCCAGCCGTGCCCGTGTGGCTCCGGCAAGCGCTACAAGGCGTGCCACGGCTCGGCAGGTGGCGCGGTCGAGGTCGCCGTGGCCCGGCCGTTCGAGGGGCTGGCGGGGGAGTGCGAGCTGGTCGCCCTCCGCGAGTTCGTCCCCTCCGGTACGGCGGCGCTGCCGCTGGCCGGGCACGACCGCGAGGTCACCCTGGCCACCGTGCTGCCCATGGCCGCCGCCGCGCTGATCCGCGCCGACGGGGTCGCCTACGTCGGCCTGCAGGTGCAGACCCGTTCGAGCGACATCAGCCGCGACCTGGCCCGCGCTGTCCGCTGGGTGTTGACCGCCGAGCCCGGTGACGTGCTGCCGGTCGTCGGCCCCGACACCGACGCGGGCGACAAGCCGGAGCGGCTGCAGGACCTGGTCGCCATCGACGCGCCGCTCGACGCGACCGTGCACGCCGACTTCGCGTGGTGGATGCCCGAGGACAGCGAGCCGACCGGTGAGGTCGCGCTGTCGCTGGAGCGGGCCAACAGCGCGATCCTGCCCACCGAGCGGGTCGGCCCGGCCGCCTACTGGGTCGACGCGGGCGAGAAGGCGCACCTGCGCTGGGTCCGCCCCGAGCCGGAGGAGGACCTGCTGGCCGCGTTGGCCCGGTTGCACGCCCGCGGTGAGCTCGGCCTCGGCGAGGGTTCCCGGTACGCGGGTTCGTTCCGCGCGCACGGCCTGCTCGTGCCGGTGTGGGACCTCGACCGCGAGCCGCACGCCCGCGAGTGGACCGAGGCCGTCGAGCAGCTCGGTACCCGCCTCGACGCCGCGCTGGCTTCCCTCGCGGACGAGCCGCTGACCTCCGACGAGCGCCGCGCCCGCGACGGTCTCCTCGGCCGCCAGATCACCATCCGGTGATCCTGCACATCCGCGCTTCGGCGGACTGGCCCGCCGAGGCGGTCCACCCGCTCGACGGCGAGGCGTTCGTGCACTGCTCAGACCCCGGGACCGTGCACCTGCCCGCCAACCGCCTGTTCGCGGGCCGGACCGACCTCCTGCTGTTGGAGGTCGACCCGGCCCGCTTGGGCGTCCCTCTGCGCTGGGAGCCCGGTTCGCCGCCCATTCCGGGCGGCCCCTGGTTCCCGCACGTCTACGGCGCGATCCCGGCGTCGGCGGTGGTCGCGGTGCACGAGTTCCCGCCGGGCCCGGACGGTTCGTTCGAGCTGCCTGCGTCGCTCGCCGAGCGGTAGATAACAGTGGCGTAACGCCCGGCAACCGGTTCCGGTGGCCGGGCGTGCTCTCGGTGTCCATGGTTGGAAGGCCCGACCACGGCACTGAGGGGAAACCGCCATGTCCACCAAGTCGTTGCCGCGAAAGGGCTTCCTCGCGGCCATCGGCCTGCTCGCGCTCACCGCCTGCAGCGCCGACCCGGCGCCGGTCACCGCGCGGGCGCCGAGTTCGGCCGCCGCGCCGTCCACCACGACGAGTCACGCGAGCGCCCCGGCTCCCGAAGCAGCCGTCCCCACCACGACCTCGCCTGCCCCGAAGCCCGCTGTGAAGACCCCCGTCCGAGTCGCACCCGTCATCGGGCCCACCGGCTACGGCACCCTCACGCTCGGCATGACCTACCAGCAGGCCCTCGACACCGGCCGGGTCCTGCCGCCCGACGAGCTCTCCGATGACGCCGAGCCGTGCCTCCTGCTCCCGATCCCCGGCCAGGTGATGGGGCAGCGGGTCGGGCTCAGGGACGGCGCGGGCGTCGTCAGCATCCCCGGTTACGGCGACGCGCACACGCCGGAGGACATCGGCCCCGGCTCCACCAGGGCCCAGGTCAAGCGCACCTACCCGGGGTTCAGGCAGTGGCCGGGCGGTATCGCCGTCGCCGTACCGGACCATCCGAACAACCAGTACACCTTCGGCTTCAACGGCGATGGTCTCGACGACGACCCGGTGAGCTCGATCCAGCTGACCGTCAAAGAACTGGGCTGTGCCGGGTGACGAGGATGATCACGCTGGACGAGCGCGAGGTCGAGGGGGACCGCACGGGCATGGACGAGTTCGCGGACTTCGCCAGGGCCGCCATGCCTGGCCTGCTGCGCTACGGCCACGCCCTCACCGGCAACCCGCACGACGCGGCCGACCTGGTCCAGGGCGTGCTGGAGCGGATCGGGTCCCGCTGGTCGTCGGTGGCGCGCAAGGCGGGTGATCCGCTGGCCTACACCCGCAGGGCGATGGCCAACGCGCACGTCAGCCGGTGGCGGCGGACCAGGCGGGAGAACCTGGTCGCCGACCTGCCGGAGTCCCCGACCGACCGGGTCCGCTACGCGTTCGAGGACGAGCCGTTGTGGCAGGCGCTGCGGGCGTTGCCGCCCAAGCAGCGGGCGGTGGTCGTGCTCCGCTACTACGAGGGCCTCTCGGAGGCCGAGATCGCACAGACCCTGGGCGTCAGCGCGGGGACGGTGAAGAGCCAGGCCAGCAAGGCCATGGCGGCACTGCGGACACGCCTAGGCGCGACCGCGGAGGGCAGGTGATGGGCATGGACATCGACGACGAGCTGCGCAGGTTGTTCGCCGACGACCGGCTGGACCTGCCGGTCAGCGCGACCGCGACGGACGCCGTGGTCGCCGGTGCGGGCAGGCGGCGCAGGCGCAGGGTCGCGGTCACGGCCGCGAGCGGTGTGCTCACCGCGGCGGTCGTGCTGGCGGGCGGTGTCGCTCTCGGAGGGCTGAACACCTCGTCGGCCCCGCCCGGTGGGCAGGTCATGCCCACGTTGACCACCACGGTCACCCAGAGCAGCGCGACCACCGCGCCGACGACGCTCAGCGAGGCGGTCGCACAGATGACGGGCAGCAGCATGACCGGCGCGGTGAGCACGGTGCCGGAGTTGCGGCCGACCGGGTTCAGCAAGATCCGGCTGGGGATGTCGGTGGCGGAGGCCGAGGCGACCGGCGAACTGGTGCCGCTGGCGGTCAAGTCGGCCGATTGCAAGGCCTACCGGTTCAAGTCGTTCACGTCGGAGAACTCGATGTCGGTCGGCATCTCACCCACCGACGGCGTGGTGGCGATCTTCCCGCCCGCGCAGTCGCGCACGCCGGAAGGCGTCTGGCTCGGCACCAGCAAGGCTGATGTGCACCGGCTGTACCCGGTGGGCACGACCGACGCCAACGGCTCCTGGGTCGTCGACCTCGGCGGCGGCCGGGCCTACCTGTTCGGGTTCGGCCCGGGCGACACGGTCCACGAACTCGCGCTCTACAGCGAGAAGCAGAAGTGCTTCGGATAGCCGGGAAGACGGGAGCAGGCCTGGGGGCTTCTCCCGTCTTCCCCTGCGCTCTTAGAGCTTGCCGCCCGCGGCGCGCGGGGCGAGCGCGTCGTCGCCGTTGTCGCCGACGTGTTCGCGGGCGAGGTGGGCCTCGACGTCGAAGAGGTTGCCGTTGGAGCGCTTGACGACGTTGAGCAGGGTGCGCATCGAGGAGACCTCCTCGACCTGCTCCTTGAGGAACCACTGCATGAACTGCTCGCCCTTGTAGTCGTCCTCGTCCCTGGCGACCTTGGCCAGGTTGACGATCTCGTCGGTCACCGCGCGCTCCTGCTGCAGCGCGAGGGTGACCAGTTCGGCGGCGTCGGCGAACTCGTTGCGCACCTCGTCGACGCCGGGGATGGTCACCGGGACGTCGTTGTCGAGCAGGTACTGGGTGAGCATCATCGCGTGGTTGCGCTCTTCCAGCGACTGCCGGTAGAAGTGGTGGGCCAGCCGGGGGAGGTCTTGGCCGTCGAACCACACCGCCAGCGCGACGTACTGCTGGGAGGCGGTGAACTCGTTGCGGATCTGCACCTGCAGCAGCTTGTGGAACTTGGAGGTCATGGCATCAGACGGTACGCGATTGCCGGGCTTATCGCGCTATTCGTCCCCCATTTCGGCGGCCATTTTGATCACGTTAGGCAAGCCTTGGGAAACATAATTCAGGTTAGCCATTCCTAAGTCGCGGCCCTGGTTTCACCGCATCGTGCGACACGTCCCGGCCTGCGGCACCGCCCGCCAGGTGCGAGGATCGCCCGGCACGGCAAGCCGGACGACCCTGGAAGGAGGCGCACCGTGGAATCCGACTGGCGCTGGTACACAGCGGCTGCATCGATGATCTTGGCGGTCCTCGGCACGCTCACCTTCCTCGCCCTGCGCTGGTTGCTCGCCTGAACAACTCTCGGCGGGAAAAGAAAAGATAGCCTCGCCTAACGCATTCTAGAGCGGATCGCGCGTCACGGGGCAGGACATGCACCTCGGGCCACCGCGACCGGTGCCCAGTTCGGACCCGCTGATCCGCAGCACCTCGATTCCCGCGTCCTCCAGCCGGGAATTGGTCTCCACGTTGCGCTCGTAGGCGACGACCACGCCGGGGGCCAGCGCGAGGGTGTTGTTGCCGTCGTCCCACTGCTCGCGCTCGGCGGTCACCGGGTCGAGGCCGGTGTCGATCACCCGCAGCCGGTCGATGCCCATCGCGGCCGCTGCGGCCTCGAGGAACGGCGCCGGGCCGTCGACGCCGACGCCGGTGCCGTTGGGGCGCAGCGTGTAGGCGCGCAGCGTGTCGCGCACGGCCGGGTACATGACGACGGCGTCGCGGTCGACCATCGTGCAGACCGTGTCCAGGTGCATGGTCGCCCGGTCCTGCGCGATCGGCACGGCCAGCACGGTGTGCGCCAGGCCGTCGCGGAACGCCGAGCGGGCCAGCGACTCCGCGCCCGCGGGCGTGGTGCGCTCGCCGACGCCGATCGCGATGACCCCGGGCGCCAGCAGCAGGACGTCGCCGCCCTCGACGGGGGCGGAGTGGGCGCCGTACGCGCGGCCTGCGGTGCGGAACCGCGGGTGGTAGGCGTAGATCAGGTCGAGCAGGGCGGTCTCGCGGGCGCGGGCGGGCATCGCCAGCGACGCGATCGCCACCCGGTTGCCGATCCAGACCGAGGAGTCGCGGGTGAACAGCAGGTTCGGCAGCGGGTCGACCACGAAGTCGTGCGGGTGGTGCATCTTGCGCACCAGCGACGCGCCCTCGGCCGCGGGCAGTTCCTCGAAGGTCATCCCGCCGGTCAGCACGTCGGCGAGCCCCTTGGCGTCCACAGTGGACAGATAGCCGCTCAGCGCGTCGGCCAGCTCGTTGCCCAGCCTGCGCCGGTCGACCGCGGTGGCCGCGGCCGCGGCGTGCGCCCGCTCGTCGGCCAGGGCGACCACCAGGCTGTCGAACAGCCGCATGACCTCGACCCCGCGCCCGGTCAGCACGTCGGCGAACGCGTCGTGCTCGTCCTGGGCGCGGTCGACCCACGGGATGCTGTCGAAGAGCAGCTGGTCGTTGTTGCGCGGGGTCAGCCGTTTGAGCTCGTTGCCGGGGCGGTGCAGCAGGACCGTGCGCAGCGGGCCGACCTCGCTGTCCACGCGCGGTGCTGGCGCAGTCTGCTCGGCATCGGGGACATCGGGGAAGGCGGTCACGGCTCCGAGCGTAACCACTCGGTAAGGAAAACACCGCCCGCGATGGGGTCTAATGGCGGAGAACGCCACACATCGCCGCGCCGGTGTGCCGATCGTTAACAGGAAGGTCGAGTTGATGCGTCAATCGTTGCGCCGGAAGCTGCTTTGGGGCGGCATGGTCGCCGTGGTTCTGGTCGCAGGCGTTGGATTGTGGTTGTTCCAGCCCTGGAAGCTGTTCACCCGCAGCACCCTGGACGAGGCCCTGCCGTTCACGCCACCTGCCGCCTCGACCACCACCAGCACGTCTGAGGTCTCGGTCGTCCCCACTACGCCTACCGGGCCCAAGGTGCTCGCGGAAGGGGCCTTCGTCAGCCAGGAGCACCCCACCAAGGGCACGGCCCGCGTCCTCGAGCAGGACGGGACCCGCGTCTTGCGCCTAGAGGGCTTCTCCACCTCCGATGGGCCCGACGTGCACGTATGGCTTTCCGTCACCCCCGCGGCCGCCGACTGGCACGCTTACAACGACACCCGCCACGTCGCCCTGGGCAAGCTCAAGGCGACCGACGGCAACCACAACTACGCCATCCCCGCCGACGCGGACCTCGCCGGGCTGCAGAGCGCTGTCATCTGGTGCGACAGGTTCAACGTCGCCTTCGGGTCCGCGCCGTTGGCTCTGGCCTGATCAGGGCAGCTTCGGGCCCTTGGTGAGCAGGGGCGCGAAGAGGTCGCCGTGGGTGGAGACGCGGTCCAGGACGTCGTCCGCGGTGAAGGTCACGTCGGCCACCGTGCGGCAGGACTCGACCTCCGCCCAGGTCAGCGGGGTCGACACGGTCGGCTCCGGCCGGGCGCGCAGCGAGTACGGCGCCACGGTGGTCTTGTTGGGGTTGTTCTGGCTCCAGTCGATGAAGACCTTGCCCCGGCGCAGGTTCTTGGCCATGCGGGACACGACCAGCCGGGGCATCTCGCGCTCCAGCTGCTCGGCGAGGGATTTGGCGTAGTCCGAGGTCCGGGTGGGTGAGCTGGTGGTCACTGCCGCGTAGAGCTGCATGCCCTTCGAACCACTCGTCTTGGCGACCACGTCCAGCCCGTCCTCGACCAGAGCTTCACGTAGGCGCAGCGCCACCTCGCAGCACTCCACGACGGTCGCGGGGGAACCTGGGTCGAGGTCGAACACCAAGCGGTCTGGCGACCTCTTAGCCCCACGCGGCCCAACAGTCCACTGCGGGACGTGCAGCTCAAGCCCGGCTAGGTTCGCCGCCCACACCAAGGACGGCAGGTCGCCGAGCAGCGCGAAGTCGAGGCTCTCGGCGCCTGTAGTGCTGCCGGGAGTCTCTATGGTCACCGTGCGGATCCAGTCAGGGGAGTGCCTAGAGGCGTTCTTCTCGAAGAAGCCCGCCTTGGCGACACCGTCGGGGAACCGGCGGAACGTCACCGGTCGGTCGACCAGGTGCGGCGCCAGCGCGGGTGCCACCCGGCTGTAGTAGTCGATCACGTCGCCCTTGGTGAAGCCGTCCTCCGGGTAGAGCACCTTGTCGAGGTTGGTCAACCGCAGTCGCCTGCCCTCGACCTCGACGAGTACCTCGCCGCTCACCCGTCCCACCTGCCCGGATCCACTGCTAAGTCCGACGGGCTCTTATCGGCTCTCAAGCCGCGCCACCTCGGCGCCCGCATCCGCCCGTCGTCGGTCCAGTGCAAGAAGGCGACTTCGCCGACCAGGCTTGGCCGTACCCACTGCGCTCCGCGCGCCCTGTCCACCTCGTTGCAGAACGGCGAGGTCTTACGCGCGAGTGGGCGCAGCTTCTCAGTCAGCGTCTTAAGCATGTGGTCGGTGAACCCGGTACCGACATGCCCCACGTACTTAAGCCCCTCTGGCGTCGGTAGGCCCACCAGCAGCGAACCGAACACCTCCGACCGCCGCCCCTCCCCAGGACGCCAGCCGCCTATAACGACCTCGACGAAGCGCTGGTCGGTGATCTTGAGCCACTCCGGGGTCCGCCGACCGGGGTGGTACCGCGAACCGAGCCTCTTAGCGATGATCCCCTCAAGCTCCTGCTCGCGAGCCGTCTCCAACACCGCCGCGCCTTCGCCCGGATAGCTGGGCGAGGTGTTCCAGTGCGGTCCGCGTAGGTTCAGCGCGACTAGCTGCTCCCGCCGCGCGGCGTAAGGCATGTCGAGACAAGAGCGGCCGTCTAGGTGCAGCACGTCGAAGACCACGTAGGTCACCGGCGTGTCTATAGCGAGCCGTCGGGTCAGCCGTTCCTCGGTGACGTGCATCCTCTTCTGGAGCTCCGAGAACGAGGGCTTGCCGTCGCGGAAGGCCACGATCTCGCCGTCCAGCCACACCTGTGTGCTGCCGAGTTCTTCGCCAAGCGCCCGCAGCTCCGGGTACGTGCCGGTGATGTCGTTCCCCTTGCGCGAGAACAACCGCAGCCGCCCACCGTCCACCCGGGCCAGTGCGCGCACACCGTCCCACTTGAACTCGTACGCCCACTCGTCGTCGTCCAGGGGCTGGGCGCCTGGGCTCGCCAACATGGGTTCGAACGCGGTCGGCAGGGTGATCCAGTCCGACCGCTGCGGTGGTTCCGACCGGCGGACCATCCAGTCCTTGTCGGACTTGCCGCCGTGGAAGAAGGTGTACTTGCCCCGCACCCGCGACCCGGACAGCACGACGGCGACTTCCCGGTCGCTCCACTTGACGGTCTCGTAGGTGCCCCGGTCCCAGATCACCATCCGGCCGCCGCCGTACTCGCCCCGGGGGATCTCGCCCTCGAAGGTCGCGTACTCCATGGGGTGGTCCTCGGTGTGCACCGCCAGCCGGATGTCCCCCTGCTCGGTCGGCAGGCCCTTGGGCACGGCCCAGCTCACCAGCACCCCGCCGCGCTCGAGCCGCACGTCCCAGTGCAGGCGGGACGCGTGGTGCTCCTGGATGACGAAGGTGTTGTCGTCCCCGACCGGCAGGGCGTCGTCGACGGGCACGGGCTCCGGAGTCTTCCGGGCGTCGCGCTTGCGCCGGTACTCACCCAGCCCCGCCATGCCGTCCTTAGTACCCGGACCTCGGGTGATCCGCCAGGGAAAGGTATTGAAACGCTGTTACGTAACGCTGTAATGTTGGCCCCGTGCTCACCCTCACCGATCCCAGCCGCCTCCTCGCGGGCACTGTTCTGCTCACCATCGTCGGCATCGAGTTCGGCGGCTGGTTCCTCATGCGCATCGCGCGCGGGCAGGTGGAACTGACCCCGTTCCAGCAGAAGTTCGCCCGAGCGGGCCACGCCCACGCGGGCGTCCTCGTCACCCTCGGCCTGATCTGCCTGCTCCTAGCGGACGCGGCAGGCCTAGACGGCGCCATCGGCTGGCTGGCCCGCATCGGCGTCCCAGCTGCTGCGGCGCTGATGTCCAGCGGGTTCTTCTTCTCCTCTATGGGTAAGAACGTGACGAAGCCGAACAAGCTCATCGGCCTGATCTGGCTCGGCGCCCTGTCCCTCGCCGTAGGCGTGACCTCAATCGGCATAGGCCTACTCGTCGCCTAGGGCAGCCAGGACACCTTCCCGCGCAACAGCGAGTACCCGACGAACGCCACGAAGTCCAACAGCGTGTGCGCGATGACCAACGGCCACAACCGCCCGGTCCGCTGCCACACCCGCCCGAACACCAGCCCCATCACCAGGTTCCCGATGAACCCGCCAAACCCCTGGTAGAGGTGGTACGACCCGCGCAAGACAGCGGCCGCGAACAGCGACGTGTTCTCCCGGAACCCGAGGTGCCGCAACCGGGTCAACAGGTACCCGACCACCAGGACCTCTTCAGCCCAAGCATTCCCCGCCGCGAGCAAGGTCAAGGCGAACGGCCGCCACCACGTGTCATCCAATGTGGACGGCGCGACCGCCAGGTTGATCCCCATCGCATACCCGACCAGGTAGAACACCAGCCCCGGCACCCCGATAAGGGCCGCCAACCCCACCCCACCCGCCGCGTCCCGCCCCTTGCGCCCACCGTCCAGTCCGACCTCCTGCAACCGAGTCCCAGCCCGGTACAGGAGATAAAGCCCCAACGCCCCCCAGGCGACCAGCCGAACAACCCCCAGCAGCTGCTTCACGAGGTCAAGCACCCCGACATCAGCCTGCGGAACATTGATCGCGATCGACTGCTGGCTCAACGCCACAGGCTGCAACAAGGCGTCCACCAACGACACCAAACTGCTCAACCCCGACAACCCGAGCGTGACCGCGAAGACGATCACCAACTCAACCCACACCAACCGCCGCTGCGCGGGATCGCTGATCAGCTCATCCCCCACCCGCTCCGGCGCCAGCCAAGCCCGCAGTCTCCCCACCCCCGCGAACCTACCCCCACCCTTCCGCCCCCCACCCCCTGCACCCACCACCCCCCATCCGACTGATTTCCCCACCCCCCACCCCCTCGACCAGCCACTCCCTCCATCCACAACCCCCACAACCATCCCCAACTTTCCGCCACCCCCCACCCCACCCCCACCCCCCGATAGACTGGCCCCGGGGATGCCCCCCAGAGGTGCGGTGGGGGATGTGGACTCGCGGGGAGGGTCTCCGAAAGAGGGCGGTGGGCGACGCGGCTTGGTGGGCGTGCGAGCTGACCAAGGTGCGGACGACACCCCGCTCACGGCCGCTCCTGGAAGCAGGAGTGCCAGAGCGGCTGGCCGATCCAATCCCGGAGTTGTCGGTGCTAACTCAGCTCACCGAGTGAACCCCGCCAGCTCAACCACGCTCGGAGGCTCCTGGTGCCAGCTCAGCCCAACGAGTCAGCTCCGGCCACCGCTCCCGGGAATCGCTGGTACCAACCCAGCCCGCCGAGTGAACCTCGCCAACCCGGCCACCGCCCCCCAGAAGCAGGCGTGCCACCCCAACACCCCGACTCCGACCACCGAATCCAGCCATCGCTCGCAGAAGTCGCCGGTTCCAGCCCACCGAGCCAACCCACCCGAACCCAACCCACCGGGTCAGCCCCGCCAGCCCGGCCACCGCTCCCACAAGTCGCCGGTGCCACCCCAACCCACCGAGTCAGCCCACCCAACCCAGCCCGCCGAGCCAGCCCCGCCACCCTGGCCGCCGCTCCCAGAAGCCGCCGGTGCCACCCCAGCCCACCGAGCCAACCCACCCAACTCGACCACCGCTCCCGGAAGTCGCTGGTGCCATCTGCTCGATGGGGTGGACCTGTTTTGTGTGGGGGAGCGGCAGTCGTAGCGTTATCGCGCGGACAGGGCCACGCTTTTCGGCCCCAGCTTTGCGGTCCTGCCACGGCTGTCGTAGGGGCCCCACGCAAAACAGGTCCACCACATCGAGCCTGCACTCAAATCGCGGACCCAGCGCAAGGCGCGAAGCGACGAGCCGAGCCGAACCGTCCTACCCCCCATGCCGACTAGCGAGGAACGGACACCCCACCAGCCGCCGCAACTCCGCACTCAACTCACTCGGATCACTCACCGGCCGCGAGAACGCCAACCGCACATCGTGATCCGCATCAATCGCCTCAACCCGCAGCCGCAGCCCGAACCGATCCAGCCCCAACGGCCGCACGTGCCCCCCACGCAGGTCCTCCGGCAAATGCCGCACCAGCGCCCCCACCACGTCCGTGTGCGAGAGCTCCAAGTGCCGCAGCCACCCCGCCTCAAACGACGCGAACGGATCCGGCGACGCCTGCGCGAACGCCTCCACGGCCACCGAGTGCGACCCCTCCGCATCCGCCAGCACCAGCGACGCGGGCATCAACCGCAACAAAGCTGCACCATGCCCCAGATCCAGCAACCGCGGATCCGGACGCTCCTCGGCGATCCGCACCGCAAGATCACGCGCCTCGTCATCCCCCAACGCGCGCAGCCACCCCGTGATCCACAGCAGTCCGCGGACCGGTTCCCGCAGCGGCACCGGCGCCGTGTCCGCGAGTTCGACCATCGTGGCCAGTTCGCCGCGCGGGGCTTGCCACGCGGAGCCGACGAGTTCGTGGTCGGAGGGTAGGAGGACGCTCACCGAGCTGTCGGCGTGCACGTGGTGCAGCAGGGGGACGACCCGGTCGGCTTGGCCCTGGTCGGCGGCCGGGACCAGCGTGGCGCGCCCGCCGAGTGCGGCGATGGTGCGCGCGCGTTCGGCCGGGTGCGGGGCTGGCGGACGTGGTGCGTCCGTTCTGCTCACGGCTCACCTCCTGAGTTAGGTCACCCTAACTTGCGGGCGGCCCCGCTGGGAAGTCGTCGGACCGGGATCCCACGAACTGGCTACGCTGCGCCCGTCCACCACCTGGAGGGGTACATGAGCGAGGCACCCGCGGTCGCACCACCGACCGACACGCCCGCGGTCGAGGACCTGGCCACCGCCAAGGCGCTGACCGCGCTCCGCCTGCCGTTGATCGGGCTGCCGCTGGCCGCCGCCGTCTTCGCCGTCCCGGCCGTCTGGGTGGCCTCGGCGGGTGGGGGTTGGATCGGGATCGCGGTGCTGACCATCGGCGCGCTCGCGTTCGTGATCACCGCGATCCTGGCCGTGATCATCACCGGTTTCTGGATCGGTCCCGCCGGGCGCCTGCTCCGGGAGCAGCCGTGGCGGGCGGCATCGGTCAAGGTCTATAGGCCGAGCAGGGGCTTTCCTCGCGCGAAGCTGGTGGTCCAAGAGGCAGACGGGACGTCTGTGAGCCTCTTGGCGCCCGCGCTGCCGTGGGCGGCGCAGCAGATCCTCGCCCGCACCGGCAAGATCTGGCTGGTAGGGCCGGACGACAAGGGGTGGGTCGCCATCCGCTCTAGCGGCCTGGCGCTACCTCTAGGCCAAGCCCGAGTGACCCAGACAGACCTGTCGAGCGGCTACGAGATCACTGTCGACCAGCCCGACCCAACCCGCGCGTCCCTGGCCTCTGGTGACGCTGTCCTCGCCAAGGTGATCGCCACACCGCGTAAGAGGTCGCGCACGGACATGGTGGCGCCCGTCGTCCTCTTGGCGTTCGCGGGCTTCGTAGTGGTCGACCTGCTTAAGCGCGGCGTCCGGTCCGATCAGGTGGGGCTCGCCGTGGGCGTCTTCGTGGGCACGCTCATCATCGCCGGGTTCTTCGGCTGGCGGCTCTACAAGGCGCTGTACTGGGCGAAGATGGACAGGCTGTTGTCCGCGGGTCCCTGGAAGTCGGTGCAGGTAGAGCTGCCGGAGCCGACTCGGGTGGGCCGGGCGACGGTCACCGCGCAGGCGACGCTGCCGGATGGCCGCATTGTGCCAGTGACACTTCCGCGCGCGGTTCACGCGGTTCGGGCGAATATCGCGGCTACCGGGAAACTGTGGGTTGCGGGGACGCCAACCGCGGGAAAGCGGATGGCCGCCGGAATCCCCGGCTATCCATTCCTCAGCCGCGCCGAGTTCGGTTCCTGATCCATCCAGCCGCGGGTGGCCCGTTCGGTCGCCAGGGCGGTCGCCTTGATCTCGTCGAGCTCGTCGGTGATCTCTTCGGCGCCGACGAGCTCCTCGACCCCGCTCACTGCGGCGGCCAACTCGCTGATCAGCGTGTTGTAGGTGGTGGTGAGCCGCTCGAGTTCGTCGACGTCGTCGGCGGCCACCTCGACCCGCACGATCGCCGATGCCCGCACCGCGAACCGGCGCAGGATGCGCTCCAGCAGGTCAAGCGTCTGTTCCAGCCGCGGGTCGAACTCACCTCTGGCCACCTGGAACCGTCGCAACCAGACGTCCTCAGCGGAGTCCGGCTCGATCGCGGGCACCGGGACCTCGGGTTCCTTGATCACGTGGGCGATGCCCGCCCGGCCGCCGAGCACGACGAGGCCGACCCCCACGGTCATCCACGCGGGCAGGTGGATCGCCCAGGCGACGCACGCCGCGCTCGCCGCGAGCAGGATCCCCCACGGATCGGCCAGTTCTCTCGTGTAGCCCATTGCCCACCCTTTAACCACCCAGCCAGGACAGGGCCAAGATCCTAGGGGGAAACACCCTCCAATTGCGACCCCGGCGTTGGTTGGTGATTTGCGGACAATGCGAGATGGGGCGGCATTCAAATGAGAATGCCGCCCCACCACAATCGAATCAGCTCCAGTCGGGGCCGCGCTTGCTCCAGCTCCAGGCGTACCGCGGGTCCTCGCTGTCGGCGGCGGCCTCGCCCAGGTCCAGCGGTCGGAAGGTGTCGACCATCACCGCGGTCTCGTCGAAGTAGTCCGCGCCGATCGACGCCTCGGCGGCGCCGGGCTGCGGGCCGTGGGTGAACCCGCTCGGGTGCAGCGACAGCGACCCGATGCCGATGCCCGAGCCCTTGCGGGCCTCGTAGTTGCCCCCCACGTAGAACATCAGCTCGTCGGAGTCGACGTTCGCGTGGTTGTAGGGCACCGGGATCGCGTCGGGGTGGTAGTCGACCTTGCGCGGCATGAACGAGCAGACCACGAAGTTCGGGCCCTCGAAGGTCTGGTGCACGGGCGGCGGCTGGTGGACCCGGCCGGTGATGGGCTCGAAGTCGTTGATGTGGAACACCCACGGGTAGAGGCAGCCGTCCCAGCCCACGACGTCGAACGGGTGGTTGGCGTAGGTGAACCGCGTTAGGCCCGCCCTGTGCCGCACGAGCACCTCGACGTCCTCGCCCTCGACGAGCAGGGGCTCCGTCGGGCCCCTCTGGTCGCGCTCGCAGTACGGCGAGTGCTCGAGGAACTGGCCCTTGTTCGACAGGTAGCGCTTAGGCGGCCCGATGTGGCCTGACGCCTCGACGATGTAGAGCCGCATCTCGCCGTTGGGCACGACGCGGTAGGTGGTCGAGGTGGGGATGACCAGGTAGTCGCCGTCGGACACCTCTAGGGCGCCGTAGACGGTCTCTACGGTGCCGCTGCCCCCCTGGACGTAGAACAGCTCATCGCCGACCGCGTTGCGGTAGAGCGGGCTGGGCGCGGACGCGATGGCGAAGCCGATGATGACGTCCGAGTTGCCGAAGAGGGTCCTGCGGCCGGTCACGGCGTCGGTGTCGGCGCCGAACTTGAGGTCCTGGGTGCGGAAGTGCCGCGGCTTGAGCGGGTGGTTGGGCACCAGCTTGCCGCGGAAGTCCTCGACGACCTCGGCGTTGACGATCGCTGTCGGGAGGTGCCGGTGGTAGAGCAGCGCGGAGTCGGAGGAGAACCCCTCGACCCCCATCAGCTCCTCGGCGTAGAGCTTCCCCTCCGGTGAGCGGAACTGGGTGTGCCTCTTGCGGGGGATGTCCCCAACGCGCCGGTAGTGCGGCATTGCTCCTCCGAAAACCTCTCAGGACCCTAGCTGTGATGTTCGCCGAACTTGTTCGTCTAGCGGACATCTTTGTTCAGTTGGCGGTACGCTACTAGCGTGTCAGCCGTGTCAAGCGCAGCTCCCCTCCCAGCGCCCGGTCCGCGCGGCATCCCGCCGCTGTTCGCGCGGCTTGTCGACGACGCGGCCCTGTTCCCGCCGGGCAACGCGCCCATGCCGGACGCGGTGCGCATGCACCTCGCCGGGCGTGAGGGCGAGCGCGCGGGCGTGATGGGCCTGTTCCTGTGCAACGCCTCCCGCCTACCCGAGCTGATCACCGAGCTGGTGAAGGCCAAGCCTGCCAAGCCGGTGGCCCTCTCGCTGGTGATCGACACCGGTCTCGGCGGGGTGCCCAAGGCGCTCTCGATCGTGGAGTCGCGGGCCGAGCTGCTCGCGCTGCGGATGGTCGAGATGCCCGCCCCCGCCGACGTCGACGACGTGTGGCTGGAGCGGGTCAACGAGTTCGTGCCCGAGGACGTCATCCGCGTGGTGGAGCCGCGCCGGGGCGGCCAGGAGTGGCTCGACGGCATCCGCCGCGTGGTCGACCACGGCAGCTGGCCCAAGATCCGCTGCGGCGGTCTCAGCCGCGAGGCGTTCCCCAGCGTGGACGAGGTGGCCGACTTCTTGGCCGTCATCAGCCGGGGTGAGGCGTCCTTCAAGGCGACCGCGGGCCTGCACAACGCGGTCCGCCACACCGACCACGAGACCGGCTTCGAGCACCACGGCTTCCTGAACCTGCTGGTTGCGACCTCGCGGCTGCTCTCGGGCGGGGATGTGCGCGGTGCGCTGTCGGAGACCGACGGCGCCGTGCTCGCCGCCGAGGCCGCCGAGTTGTCCGACCAGGCCGCGCACGCGGTCCGGGCGGTCTTCGGTTCGTACGGATCGTGCTCGCTGAGCGAGCCGGTGGAGGACCTGGAAGGGCTGGGCCTGCTGTGAGCTGGATCGACGACCCCGCGTTCGCCGAGGACAAGCCCTTCGGCCCCCAGACGCTGCCCTACGGCGTCGTGGAGACCGCCGAGTGCCCTGCCGTCGCCGTGCGCGTCGGTGACCACGCGTTGCCGCTGAGGCCCATCGCGGACGAGTTCACCGCGGAGCTGGCCGAGCTGGTGGCCGCGGACTCGCTGGACCCGCTGCTCGCCGCTGGTCGGCCCGCGTGGTCGGCGCTGCGGGCGAGGCTCACCGAGCTGGTGAAGGCCACCGCCGCGCCGGACGGGGCGGTGCTCTTGCCGCTGTCGGAGACCAAGACCCGGCTGCCGTTCACCGTCGGCGACTACGTGGACTTCTACTCGTCGCGCAACCACGCCGAGAACGTCGGCCGCATCTTCCGGCCCGACACCGACCCGATCTTCCCCAACTGGAGCCACCTGCCCGTCGGGTACAACGGCCGCTCCGGCACCGTCGTCGTCTCCGGCACCGACGTCGAGCGCCCGCACGGGCAGCGCAAGGGCGACGACGGCCCGGTCTTCGGTCCCAGCGTCCGCCTGGACATCGAGGCCGAGATCGGTTTCGTGTGCGGCGGGCCGACCGCGCGCCGCGTGTCCACCTCGGCCGCCGCGGACCACGTGTTCGGCGTGGCCGTGGTCAACGACTGGTCCGCCCGCGACATCCAGGCCTGGGAGTACGTGCCGCTGGGCCCGCACCTGGGCAAGTCGTTCGCGACCTCCATCGGCGCCTGGATCACCCCGCTGGAGGCCTTCGCCGCCGCCCGCGTCGAGGTGCCCGACCCCGGTCACCCCCGGTTGGACTACCTGGTCGAGGACACCCACTGGGGCTTGGACATCCAGCTCCAGGTGTGGTGGAACGGCACCCTCGTGTCCAAGCCCGACTTCGCGGGGATGGCGTTCTCGTTCGCGCAGCAGCTCGCGCACATGACCGTCAACGGCGCCACCGTGCGCGCGGGGGACCTGTTCGCCTCCGGCACCATCTCCGGCCCTGAGAAGCACCAGCGCGGCTCGTTCCTGGAGCTGAGCTGGGGCGGCAAGGAGCCGATCACCCTCGATGACGGCAGCGAGCGCACCTTCCTGCAGGACGGCGACACCGTGGTCATCACCGCGACCGCGCCGGGCCCCGGCGGTTCTGTCATCGGCTTGTCCGAGGTGACCGGGACCATCCTGGCCGCGGGGGACTGACCAGTGCCCGGCATACGGTCGACGGGACCGGTTACCCGACAGCCGGTCCCGGTGGCCAAGGAGAGTTCGCTCACCCTCGACCGCGGCCTGGCGTTGCTGCAGGCAGTGGCCGACTCGGACACCGAGGCGCCGACCATAAGCGACCTGGCAGCGGCTATAGGCGCGAGCCGGGCCGCTGTGTACCGGCTGCTCGTGCCGTTGCAGGCGCGCGGTCTTGTCCGGCGTGAGGGCTCCAAGGTCCGCCTCGGCCTCGGTTTACTCCAGCTCGCCGCGAAGGTCGCCCCGCAGTTGCGGGTCGCGGCCCTCCCGGCGCTGCGGGAGCTCGCCGAGGCAGTAGGCGCGACCGCTCACTTGACGGTCGCCGACGGCGACGAGGCCCAGGCGGTTGCCGTGGTCGAGCCCTCGTGGACCACCTACCACGTGGCGTACCGCGTAGGCACTCGTCACCCGCTACACAAGGGCGCCGCAGGTAAGGCGATCACGATGCGCCCGGGTGAGCCGGGCTGGTTGGGCTCGGTCGGCGAGCTGCAGCCCGGCGCCTACGGGATAGCGGCACCGGTTCGCGGGGTGCTCGACCTACGCGCGAGCGTGGGTGTTGTCACCTTCGAGCCCTTGGACGGCATGGTCGTAGGGCCGAAGGTGATCGCTGCCGCTGCCATCATCGCCGAGTCGCTACGGTAGCCCGTGGTTCCTAGGGATCAGAAGATCGCTTCGTAGGCGGCGAACAGCGCGAATCCGGCGAACACCACTCCGGCCACCCGCTGGATCAGGTGCGGCTTGATGCGCTCGGCGATCTTGCGCCCCACGAGCACGGCGATCCCCGCGACGAGTACTAGAGCCACCCACGCGCCGAGACCGACCCAGACGGGCTCTTCATAGCGAGCCGAGAGGCCCGCTGTGGCGATCTGCGAGGCGTCGCCCCACTCGGCGGCGAACAGCACGCCGAACGAGGTCAGCGCCGCCCGCCAGAACGACACGGTCGGGTTGGCCTCTTCGGCGTCGGTGACCTCTTCGTCCTGCTTGGCGAACCCTTCCCGCAGCAGCAGGAACGCGCCAAGGGCGAACAGGACGGCCACTACGCCCGCCACCACTTGGTCGGGCAGTAGCGTCAGCACACCGCCAAAGGCGGCGGCGATCACGCATTGCACCGCGAACGCCGCGCTGACCCCGACGAACACCGGCCACGCGCGGTAGCGGGTCGTCAGGATCAGGGTCGCCACCAGCGTCTTGTCCGGCAGCTCGACGGCGAGCACCAGCGCGAAAGCACTGGCGAACGCGATCAGGGCACTTCCCACGACTGTCCTCCACGTCCCGTTCGCGCCAGTCGAGCGTACCCGCGCAGGTAGGCCACAGAACGTGTAGCTGGTCACGGGACCTACGTCCCGACCGGACAGGACTCGCGAACCTGCGATTTCGTCGCCTATAGGCCGAAACTGTTGACCGTGGACGTTCTGGAGTTGGCGCGGTGGCAGTTCGGGATCACCACCGTCTACCACTTTCTGATGGTGCCGCTGACGATCGGCTTGGCGGTGCTGGTCGCCGGGATGCAGACCGCGTGGGTCCGCACCGGCGACGAGAAGTACCTGCGGATGACCAAGTTCTGGGGCAAGTTGTTGCTGGTCAACTTCGCCATGGGCGTGGTGACCGGGATCGTGCAGGAGTTCCAGTTCGGCATGGCGTGGAGCGAGTACTCCCGCTTCGTCGGCGACGTGTTCGGCGCGCCGCTGGCCATGGAGGGCCTGGTCGCCTTCTTCGTCGAGTCCACCTTCCTGGGGCTGTGGATCTTCGGCTGGGACCGGCTGCCCAAACGGGTGCACCTGGCCTGCGCCTGGGCGTTCAGCCTGGCCACGATCGCCTCGGCGTACTTCATCCTGGCCGCGAACTCGTGGATGCAGCACCCGGTGGGCGTGGAGCTGGTCGACGGCAGGCCGAGGCTGACCTCGATCTGGGCGGTGCTGACGAACAACACCGCGCTGGCCGCGATCCCGCACGCTGTGGCCGGTTGTTTCGCCGTGGCCGGGGCCTTCCTGGTCGGCATCGGCAGCTGGCACCTGTGGCGCCGCCGCGATGACGACGGGCCGGTGTGGCGGTCGTCGGTGCGCTACGGCGGCTGGGTCGGGGTGGTGGCGTTCACCGCGTTGGCGATCACCGGTGACCTGCAGGGCAAGCTGATGTTCGAGCAGCAGCCGATGAAGATGGCCGCCGCCGAGGCGCTGTGCCACACCGAGCAGCCCGCGAGTTTCTCGGTCTTCGCGATCGGCGACCTGACCAGGCCCGACTGCGAGAACGTCAAGTCGATCACGGTGCCCGCGCTGCTGTCGTTCCTGGCGCACAACGACTTCAGCAGTGAGGTGCGCGGCATCGAGGACCTGGTCCAGGAGTACCGCGACCGCTACGGCGCCAACTACCCGGTGGACGACCGGCTGGGTGAACTGTCCGGCAAGCCGATCGACTACGTGCCCAACCTGCCGGTCACCTACTGGGGCTTCCGGCTGATGATCGGCTTCGGCGCGCTGGCCGCGCTGGCCGCGGTCGGGGTGCTGTGGGTGACCCGACGTGGGCGGATCCCGCGCGGCAGGTGGTTCCCGATCGCCGCGCTCGCCGGGATCGCGACCCCGTTCCTGGCCAACAGCTTCGGCTGGATCTTCACCGAGATGGGGCGTCAGCCGTTCGTGGTGGTGCCCAACCCGTCCGGGGTGGACGGTGTGTGGATGTTCACCGCGCGCGGGGTGTCCGGGTTGACCACCGGTGAGGTGTGGACGTCGTTGATCGCGCTGACCCTGGTCTACGGGGCGCTCGCGGTGGTCGAGGTGTTCCTCATCGCCAAGTACGTCCGCGGTGGCGTCGCCGGGGTCATGCCGCCGAAGCCACCGGACAAGACCGACAACGACCAGCTCGCCTTCGCGTACTAGGAGTCCACTGTGGAACTCGCGGACGTGTGGTTCTGCGTGATCGCCCTGCTGTGGCTGGGCTACATCTTCCTCGAAGGCTTCGACTTCGGCGTCGGCATGCTGTTGCCCGTCCTGGCCAAGGACAACACCGAGCGCCGGGTCATGATCAACACCATTGGCCCGGTGTGGGACGGCAACGAGGTGTGGCTGCTCGTCGCCGGTGGCGCCACCTTCGCGGCCTTCCCCGGTTGGTACGCCTCGCTGTTCAGCGGCACCTACCTCCCGCTGGTTCTGTTCCTGGTGGCTCTTATCGGCCGCGGTGTCGCCTTCGAGTACCGGGGGAAGGTCGACTCGGACCGCTGGCGCCGCACGTGGGACAGGATCATCACCACCGGATCGCTCGTGGCCGCTCTCGGCGTAGGACTTCTCATCTCCACTACGGTGTTCGGACTGCCTCTTGACGCCAATGGCAACCGCGTGGGGTCACCGTTCGCGGCCATCACCGCCGAGTCGCTGCTGGGCGCGGTAGCGCTTGTCGGGTTCGCCTTGGTGCACGGCGCAGTGTTCATCGCGCTGAAGACCGACGGTGACATCCGGCATCGGGCTCGTGCGTTCGCCAGTCGCGTAGGGCCATGGGCGCTGCTGCCATTGGCCGCTCTGCTGGTGTTGGTGCAGCTGCACTCGGGCGCATGGTGGACCTGGGCAGCGGTGGGGGTTGTTCTAGTCGCTGCCGCGCTTGCCTTTGAGCGGTTGTCAGCGGGTAGGGAAGGACAGGCGTTCGCGGCGCTGGGCGCGGCCGTAGTGGCGACCGTGGTGGCCTTGTTCGGTGCGCTCTACCCGAACGTACTTCCGTCCACTCTGGATCCCGCGTACTCGCTGACCGTCGCGGACACGGCCTCCAGCCCGTACACGCTGGAGGTCATGAGCTGGGTGGCGCTGTTCGGCACACCTGCCGTCCTCATCTACCAGGGGTGGACCTACTGGGTCTTCCGCAAGCGGGTCAGCACCGCGCACATCCCGCCGGTGCACGTCCCATGAGCTCTTCCGGACAGTCCCGACCCGCCAGTCGGTCCGGGAGAGGCCCGCTCGGCGCGCTGCCGGGGTTGTCCCCGTCAGCGCGCCGGGCATTGGCCCTGTGCGGCGGGTTGGCCGTGCTCAACGCTGTTGCGCTGGTCGTGCAGGCGTGGGCTCTTGCGCTGGTGTTGACCTCTTACTCGTCGCGGATGTTGGCCGTGCTGGCAGGCGCAGTGGTCGCGCGGTCGTTGCTGGGGTGGGCGACGCAGATCGTCGCAGCGCGCGCAGCGGCAGGTGCGAAGGAGGAGCTGCGGGCGATCACCCTGGACCGGGCGCTGGCCCTGGGGCCTGAGTGGATCTCTTCGCGCGGGGCAGGGGAGTTGACTGCCTTGGCCACCCGGGGTCTCGACGCGCTGGACGCGTACTTCGGTGTGTACCTCCCTGCGCTCGTCACCGCTGCCGTGGTGCCACTAGGCGTGGGCGCGTCCATCTTGTTCGTGGACTGGCCTTCTGCGGTGGTGGTGGCTCTTACGGTGCCGCTGATCCCCCTGTTCGCCATCGTCATCGGCCGCTACACCGAAGACCGCGTAAGCCCAGCGGCTCGTGCAACTGAGCGGCTGTCGGGGCAGCTGCTGGAGCTCGTGCGCGCGTTGCCGGTTCTTACCGCGTTTCGTCGCGCGTCAGCTCAGGCCGAGGCGGTCCGGGTCGTGTCGGAAGCCCATCGGCGCAGCACTCTCGGCGTACTAAGAGTGGCGTTTTCGTCGGCCTTGGTCCTAGAGCTCATCGCGACGCTGTCGGTGGCCCTTGTCGCGGTCGTGATCGGCCTGCGGTTGGTCGGCGGTGACCTCACGTTGGCAGTGGGGTTGTTCGTACTGATCGTGGTCCCTGAGTGCTACCTGCCGCTAAGGGCCGCTGGAGCTGCTCACCACGCGAGCGAGGACGGGCTGGAGGCGATCCGGCGGGTCGCGGAGATCCCGGTCGTCGCTGCGGCGGGCGGCACCCGCGTGGACCGGTTCAACGAGCTGCGGATCGAAGGGCTACGGGTCCAGCGGCGTGATCGGTACGCGCCGGACGGGCTGTCGCTGGTGGTGCGGCCTGGGGAGATCGCGCGGCTCGGGTCGCCGAGTGGTGCGGGCAAGTCGACGACCTTCGCCGCGTTGCTGGGGTTCGTCGCGTTCGAGGGCTCGGTGCTCGTCGACGGCACTCCCCTGGCCGATGTTGATTTGTCGACATGGCGTCAAATCGTCACTTGGGTGCCGCAGCGTCCCGAGTTCGCCTCAGTCGTCGTCGCCGACGAGGTCGACGATGTCGCGCTCGCGAGTGAGCTCGGGATTGTTCACTTGTTGAATCGTAGGATTGTAGAACTATCGGCGGGGGAGCGGCAGCGAGTCGCTCTGCTGCGCGCCTTGGCCCGGCCCGGCACCCGCCTGCTCCTGCTCGACGAGCCGACCGCACACCTCGACCCCGCCACCGCCGCCCAGGTCATGGCCACCATCGAGCGCGCGGCCGCACGGGGGATCGCGGTCATCCTGGCCACCCACCGGGCGGTCGCCGCCGCCGAAGCCGAGCCCGAAGTGCGTACCCCGGCGGACGTCGAGGCGGAGGTTGAGGCACGCCCTCGTGCCCTGCGCGGCTTGATCAACCCCCGAATGCTCCTCGGCGCCGCGCTGGGTTCGGCCTCGCTGGTGTGCGGGGTCCTGCTGGCCGCGTTGTCCGCCTGGCTGATCGCCAAGGCCGCCCAGCAGCCCCCGATCCTCACCCTGTCGGTGGCGGTCGTCGGTGTCCGCGCCTTCGGCCTGGCCCGCGCGACCCTCCGCTACACCGAGCGCCTAGCCGTCCATGACGCTGTCTTTCGCACTGCCGGTGACCTGCGGGTCCGCCTATGGCAAGCGCTTGTACGCCTAGGCCCAGCCCGCTCGCTCAACCTCCGTCAGGGCGAGGGCCTCCGACGCTTCATCAACGATGTCGACACGGTCCGCGACCTGACTCCCCGCGTCCTTGTCCCGCCTCTGGTCGCTATAGGCGCGTGCGTCGTTGCCGTGGTCGTCCAGACCGCGATCCTTCCCAGCGCGGGTCTCGCCCTAGCCATCGCCGTACTCCTAGCGGGCCTCGCGGCCCCCCTTGTCTCGCTCGTCGCGGAACGCCACGCCACGGCCGCCCTGTCCGAAGGCAGGCGCACGGTCGCGGCGGGCATCCTTACGCTCCTCACCTGTGCGGCAGACCTGATTGCCTTCGACAGGCACACCGCCGCTCGTGCAGACCTAGCTGCAGCCGACACGGCTCTCGTCGCACGCGCCAAGAGGCAGGCATTCGCTGCGGGTGCTGGCCAGGCTCTGATCACCCTCTTGCTGGGCGCGGCCACCGTTGCCAGCACCTTCCTGGCAGTCGGCCTAGACCCGGTGCTGATCCCCATCGTCGCCCTAGTGCCTCTAGCCCTGGCCGAGGTCCTTTCCCTCCTGCCTCTGGCCGTCACCCACCTAGCGCCACTACGCGCTGCCTACGCACGCATCGCAGCACTAGAGGCGGCCCCACCCGCCCCCGCCGAGGCTTGGACCCCCAGCGACTCGGTGCGCCTAACGAGCGTCACTGCCCGCTGGCCCGGTGCCACCTGCCCCGCCCTCCACAACCTCGACCTGCACATCCCCGCAGGCACCCACACCGCCATCGTCGGCCCCTCTGGCGCGGGCAAGTCGACCCTCGCTGCGCTGCTCTTGGGCTTCTTGCCGCCAGAGACGGGAACGCTCACCCGCCCGCCCACGGTCGCCTGGTGCCCCCAAGACCCCATGCTCGCCGCGACCACCATCCGCGAGAACCTCAAGCTCGCCGCCCCCACCGCCACCGACGAGGAGTTGAAGGACGCCCTGGCCACCGCGGGCCTGGACCTTCCCCTGGACACCCAGGCGCCCACCACCTCGGGCGGCGAGGCTCAGCGCATCGCCCTGGCTCGAGCTCTCCTGGCCGACGCGGACCTGATCGTCCTCGACGAACCCACCGCCCACCTGGACATCCCCACCGCCAATCAAGTCTTGGACACCCTCCACGTGGCACTCGCGGGCAAGACCGTCGTCCACATCACTCACCGCGCCGAGGAGGCCACCCGGGCCGACCATGTCGTAGAGGTCACCAACGGCACCGCCCGCGCACTTGTGAGGGCTTAGCCTGATGGTCCCCATGGACCCCACACTTGCCGCGCGGACCCTCACCGCGTCCACCGAGATCGCCACGGCCGCGCTGTCCGGGCAGGACCCTGAGGCGGTGCTGCACCTAGTCGTGCGCGCAGCCGCAGAGCTCGCGGAAGCAGACCTGGGCCTAGTAATGACCGGCAACGACGACGGCTCTCTTACCGTCGAGGCCGCCCATGGCGCCCAAAACGCAGTAGGCCTGGTGCTCTCGCCTAGGTCCTCCGCCGCAAGAGTCGCCAGAGGCGGCGTCCCCATCGTCGCGGAAGACGTGATCACGGACCCGCGAACAGCCCCTTACGTCCCCCGCGAACTCAACGTCTACGGCCCCTTCGCCGCGGCCCCCTTCGGCACCCGCGAGTCCCGCCTAGGCGCCCTGACCGTCTACCGCCGCCGAGGAGCCAAGCCCTTCACCAACGGCACGGTCGAGGTTCTTACCGCCTTCGCCGCGCAGGCCGGGTTGGTCCTAGTCCTAGCCGAAGGCCGCAACGCCCACGAACGCGTCGGCCTCTATGAAGAGCGCGAACGCATAGCCCGAGACCTACACGACGTCATCATCCAACGCCTCTATGCGGCGGGCATGCAGCTAGACCTCTTGTCCCGCCGCCCGGCCCGCAAGCTCGCCAAAGCCGACTCCACCCGCCTGGCCGATGCTGTAGATCAGTTGGACGCCGCCATAGCCGACGTCCGCTCGGTGGTTCGGACCCTGCGCAACCCAGACCCCGAGCACCCCACCGCAGACCTCGCGGAGTCCGCCCGAGCCGAGGTGGCCACCGCCCGCGAACTCCTGGGCTTCGAACCCACCCTGCACATAACCGGCGACCTGACCACCATCCCCCCAGCCCTCGCCGACCACATCCGAGCCGCCCTCCGCGAGTCCCTATCAAACGTGGTCCGCCACGCCGGAGCCCTCCGAGTAGCAGTCCACCTCCACCGCCAAGGCCCCACCCTCCGCCTAACAGTCGCCGACGACGGCTGCGGCATCCCCGAGGGCGTAACCCACCGAGGCCTCAACAACCTAAAATCCCGAGCCACCCAATCCGGCGGTACCTGCCAAGTCCGCTCCTCCCCCCGAACCGGCACCACCGTCACCTGGGAAGTCCCCCTCCCCACCTAGCGCCGCCGAGCCAGCCCCGCCACCGCTCCCACAAGTCGCCGGTGCCAGGCCAACCCACCGAGTCAGCCCACCCAACCCAGCCCGCCGAGTCAGCCCCGCCCCCCTGGCCACCGCTCCCAGAAGCCGCTGGTGCCAGGCCAACCCCCCCGAGCCAGCCCACCCAACTCAGCCACCGCTCCGAGGAAGCCGCCCACCTAACTGCTCGATGGGGCGGACTTGGTTTGTGTGGGGGAGCGGTGCCCGTAGCCTTGCCTCGCTGCAGGGCCATGCTTTTCGGCCCCGGCTTTTGCGGTCCTGCCACGGGTGGCGCAGGGGCCCCGCGCAAACCAAGTTCGCCCCATCGAGCACACCGGACCACCACGGGTCCGTGTCGCAATGCCGAAGGCGAGCCGACCCCCGGAAGCCGCTGGTGCCAACCCAGCCCACCGAGCCAGCCCCGCCAGCCCGGCCGCCGCTCCCACAAGTCGGCGGTGCCACCCCAGCCCACCGAGCCAACCCACCCAACTCAACCCACCGAGTCGACCCCGCCAGCCCGACCACCGCCCCCGGAAGTCGCTGGTGAGGGGCCTCGAGGTTTCCGGACAGGAACCCAGTAAGATATGTCCTGTCGGGAAGTTGAGGGAGTGCACGTGGCCCATCGGAGTCCGTACTCGCCGGAGTTTCGTGAGGAAGCAGTTCAGATGGCGTTGCGGTCGAAACGGCCGATCGCCGAGACGGCGCGAGAGTTGAATATGAACTCGGAGACACTGCGTGTATGGGTGCGGAGCTATGAGCGGGAACAAGGTGCGGACTCGGCCGTCGCCGTGTCGGAGCCGTTGGCAACGGACGAACGAGCGCGACTACGAGAGTTGGAACGCCGTAACCGCGAACTCGAGATGGAAGTGTCTTTCCTGAAAAAAGCCGCAGCGTACTTCGCGAAGGATGCCGAGTAGTCAGCAAGTACGAGTTCATCGAAACGATGCGACTTGAACCTGCGAAGTACGCGTATCCCGTCCTGTTCATGTGCCGACTGCTCGACGTTTCCAGGTCCGGCTACTACGAATGGCGCGGCCGGGCGGAATCGGCCACCGCGCGACGGCGAGAGGAGCTGAAAGCGTTTATCCGGGACGCGTTCGAGGCCTCGGACTCGACTTACGGCCACCGGCGGGTCCATGCCCAGTTGCGGCGGGCAGGCGTGTGCGTGGGTGTTGAACTGGTCCGGCACCTCATGCGTGAACTGGGGCTGGTTCCCTGCCAGCCAAGGCCCCGGCGGTTCGGGCTGACCACCGCGGCGGCCGCGCCGGTGGGCGACCTGGTCGGCCGTGACTTCACCGCGCCCGCGCCGGGACGCAAGCTGGTCGGCGACATCACCTACGTTCCCACGATGGAAGGCTGGCTTTACCTGGCCACCGTGCTGGATTGCTGCACGAAAGAAGTGATCGGCTACGCGATGGACGACAACTACCAGACACCGCTCATCAGCCGCGCTATCCGCAACGCGGCCCGAAACCGCCCACTCGCCGACGGTGCGATATTTCACAGCGACCGCGGCAGCAATTACATGTCCACCGAGTACCACAACGTCCTCACCAGCCTCCGGTTGAAGCAATCAGCAGGGCGAACCGGAATCTGTTTCGACAACGCGATGGCCGAATCGTTCTTCGGCACACTCAAAAACGAATGCGTCAACCGGATGGCTTACTCCACCCGAGACGAAGCCCGGCAGCACATCACTCGCTACATCGAGTTCTGGTATAATCGCCGACGACTTCACTCAGCGATAGGCTACCGCCCACCGCACGAGGTATACATCGAACACAAGAACCAACAAATCGCCGCTTGAATAGACAGTTGATCCCCTGTCCGGAAACCGCGCGGCTCCTCACTGGTGCCATCTGCTCGATGGGGTGGACCTGTTTTGTGTGGGGTGGCGGCAGTCGTAGCGTTCCTGCGCGGACAGGGCCACGCTTTTCGGCCCCTGCTTTGCGGTCCTGCCACGACTGTCGTAGGGGCCCCACGCAAAACAGGTCCACCACATCGAGCTGGCAGTTAACTCGCGACCGGGCCCGATGGCGCAGCCGAGGCGACGATCCGACGGCGAAGCCGAAACAAGAGACCAGCGCTTACCCGCGACGCCGCGCGAACCACGCCACCGCCTGTGTCCGCCGCGACATCCCCAGCTTCGCCAGCACCGACGTCACGTGATTCTTCACCGTCTTCTCGGCCAAAAACAGCCGCTCAGCGATCTCCCGATTCGACATGCCCTCGCCCACCAACGCGAGCACTTCCCGTTCCCGCTCCGTCAGCCCCGCCAGCTCATCCGTCTCCGCGCTCCGCCGCATCCGATCCAGCACCCGCGCCGTAGTCACCGGATCCAGCAGCGACCGCCCCGCCGCCACCTCCCGCACCGCGTTGACCAGGTCCTGCCCCCGCACCTGCTTGAGCAGGTACCCAGCCGCCCCCGCCATGATCGCCTCGACCAGCGCCGCCTCGTCGTCGAACGCCGTCAGCACCAGGCAAGCAGGCGCCGGTTCCAACGCCCGCAGCGACCGGCACAACGACACCCCGTCCCCGTCCGGCAGCCGCATGTCCACCACCGCGACATCCACCGAAAGCGACCCCGCGACCGCCAACGCCTCCCCAACGCCACCCGCCTGGGCGACCACCGCGATCCCGTCCTCACTCGAGAGCAGGTCGCGCAGTCCCCGCCGCACCACTTCGTGGTCGTCGACGAGCAGGACGCGGATCACGGGTCAGAGCTTACGGAGTCGGACGCGGGTGATCCGGTGGTCGGCGCCTTTGCGCAGGACGAGGGTGGCTCGGGGCCGGGTGGGCAGGATGTTCTGCACCAGGTTGGGCCCGTTGATCTTCTGCCACAGTCCGGCAGCCTCGCCGACCGCCTCGGCGTCCGTCAGCGCCGCGTAGTGGTGGAAGTGCGAGGCCGGGTCGGCGAAGGCGGTGCTGCGCAGCGCCAGGAAGCGTTCGATGTACCAGCGTTCGATGTCGTCGGTGTGCGCGTCGACGTAGATGGAGAAGTCGAACAGGTCGGAGACGGCGAGGCGGGCGGCGGGTTGCAGGACGTTGAGGCCTTCGACGATGAGGATGTCTGGCCTGCGTACAACCTGTTCCTGGTCCGGCAGGATGTCGTACGCCAGGTGCGAGTACACCGGCGCGCGGACCTCGTCGGCGCCTGCCTTCACCTCGGACACAAACCGCAGCAGGGCCCGGCGGTCGTAGCTCTCCGGGAAGCCCTTGCGGCTCATCAGGTTCCGCCGGTCGAGCTCCGCGCGGGGGAACAGGAAGCCGTCGGTGGTCACCAGGTCGACGTGGGGGTGGTCGGGCCAGCGGGCCAGCAGCAGGCGCAGCAGCCGAGCCGTCGTGGACTTGCCCACCGCGACACTGCCCGCGATGCCGATCACGAACGGCACCTTCGCCGCCCTGTCTTCGCCCAGGAACTCCACGGTCGTGTTGTAGAGCCGCTGCCGCGCGGCCACCTGGAGCGAGATCAGACGCGACAGTGGCAGGTAGACGTCCACCACCTCGTCGAGGTCGACGGGGTCGCCGAGGCCTCTTAGCGCGACCAGCTCGTCGAGGGTAAGAGGCAGCGGCGTCGATTCGCGGAGCTCACGCCATTGCTCACGGCGCAGCTCCACGTACGGACTCAGCTCACGGACCCGCGCCATCTCGGGGCTCCCTCGCGCCGGAATGGGTGTACGGGAGTCAACGTAGGTGCTGAGGGCTGGTTCGCGCTGTGACGGAATGCACCGATCGGGGGACAACGGGTGTGGCGCACATGACGTCGCCGCGAACATCAGGTTCGTGCAACACTGCCCGGCTCGAACACGGCGTCCCACGCGGCCGCCAGCTGCCGGGCGCACACCTGCGGCGGCACCCCGCCGACGCCGGTTCCCAGGCCCGGCATGGCGATGGTCCCCACCGCGTTGCGCACCGGCGAGCCGCTGTCGAGTGCCCCGTCGCGCCACAGCCGGAAAACCGCCCGCGCGGCCAAGTACGGGTGAACGGTCTGTGCCGCAAGAGCCTGCGCGGGCTCCTTCATGGTCGGTGCCGTGATGAGCCAGGGCGGCCGCGAGACGTCAGTAGGCACGATCAGTGCTTCACCCACCGGCAGTTCTCCGCCGTGGTACGCCAAGACGGCGCTGCGGACGCGCTGCTCTATAGAGGGGAAGTTGGCCGCGTAGACGGCATCGACGCCGCCGCGCATCCAGCCGTAAGAGTTCGCCGGTGACACAACGGCGTCGGCGTCGACCTCTAGTACCGATCCACGATGGACACGGATGTGCGGCCTGCCTTCAGCGGCAGTTTCCCAGGCCGACGCGAGCGATTCACTCACCGCGCATAGGACCAGGTCGAGCTCACCGGAGCGGGAGCGGGTAGCCGCTGCCATACCGGTCTCCGAATCCGCGGTCACGGTTCCAGCATGGCATCCGGGGGACACCCGGGGTAACCGCCGTTTGGTAACCGCCACATCTCCGCGCGGTGTCGGGGCCTGCGTACTGTGGTCCGCGTGCCGACCACCGCGTACTTCGGACCCAAGGGGACCTTCACCGAACAGGCCGCCAGGGCGCTGGCCCCCGATGCGGACTTCCTGCCCATGCCGACGATCCCGGACGCGGTGGGCGCGGTGCGGTCCGGTCTCGCGGAGCTCGCGTGCGTCCCGATCGAGAACTCGGTCGAGGGTGCCGTCTCCGCCGCCATGGACACCCTCGCCGCGGACGCCCCCCCAGTGGTCGCGTTGGCCGAGCACCTGCTGCCGATCCGGTTCTCGATCTTGGTGCGCCCCGGGGTGAAGGCCGCTGATGTGCGGTCGATCGCCAGCCACCCGCACGCGTTGGCCCAGGTCGAGCGCTGGATCCAGGAGACGATGCCCGCCGCGGCCCGCCGCGCGGCTTCTTCGACGGCTGGGGCCGCGGTCGGCGTGCAGTCCGGCGAGTTCGACGCCGCCGTGACCGCGCCGGTCGCCGCGGAGCACTACCCGCTCGACGTCCTGGCCACCGATGTCGCCGACGAGCGCGACGCGATCACCCGGTTCCTCCTGCTGGCCCGCCCGGAGAAGCTGCCGCAGCCCACCGGCGCCGACCGCACCTCGGTGATCGTGGTCCTGTCCCACGAGCCGGGCGAGCTCGCCGCGGTGCTCAACGAGTTGGCCAGCCGCGGCATCAACCTCACCCGCATCGAGTCCCGCCCCCAGCGCAACCGCTTCGGTGAGTACCGGTTCTACCTGGACTTCGACGGCCACATCGCCGAGCCCAGGGTCGCCGACGCTCTAGGCGCGCTTCATCGGCGTAGTCAGCGGGTGCTGTTCTTGGGCTCTTATCCCAAGGCGGAGGGCAACGCCACGGAGGTCGCTGCGCCGAACCGCGCTGATGACTACGACATCTCCGCGAAGTGGGTCGCAGCGGTGCTCCGCGGTGAGGAGCCGTGACCGCCCGCTTACTGCTGGCCCGCCACGGCGAAACCCCGTCGAACCTTAAGCACGCCCTTGACTCGCGCCCGCCCGGCCCGCCTCTTACCGACATGGGCCAGCGGCAGGCGAACGCGCTCGCGGACAGGCTCGCCGAAGACCAGGTCGTGGCCGTCTACGCGAGTGTCGCCGTAAGAGCGCAGCAGACCGCGGAACCGGTCGCCAAGCGCCACGGGCTCAGCGTTGATGTGGTCGAAGGTCTCCACGAGCTGCAAGTCGGCGACCTGGAGGGGCGGTCCGATGAGGCGGCCCTGCGCAGCTTCGGCGAGGTCTACACCCGCTGGACCCAGGGCGATCTCGCCGCCGCGATGCCCGGTGGTGAGAGCGGCGAGGAGATCAGAGGTCGCTACCTGGCCACGATCGAGCGAATTCGGGCCAACCACCCCAGCGGGTTGATCGTCGTCGTCAGCCACGGCGGGATCATCCGCCTCGGCGCGGAGTGGTTGGCGGACAACGTCGGCGCCCAGCTCGCCAACGCCAAGCTGCTGCCCAACACCGGGCACGTGTTGCTCGAGCCTCGCCCGACCGGGTGGCACTGTCTGGAGTGGACCGGGGTCGACCTGTAGCGCGCGGCGGCCAAGTGGGGGAAGGTCCGGTTAGCGTAAATCGCGGCGAGTTGTCGGTGGGTGGGTCTACCCTCCGCCGCGTACTCATTCGGACTATGTCATGGGAGGGCTCATGCCCCCGCCCGCGTCCTCGATCGCTGTGCGCGCGGAAGCGCTGGTCAAGACCTTCGGGTCAACCCGCGCCCTCGACGGTGTCGACCTGGAGATCCCTTCGGGAACCGTGTTGGGCCTGCTCGGGCCCAACGGTGCTGGCAAGACGACCACCGTTCGCATCCTCACAACCCTGCTCAAACCCGACTCCGGCCGGGCGTTCGTGGCCGGTCACGACGTCACCCAAGACCCGGACGCGGTCCGCCGCTCGATCGGCCTGTCCGGTCAGTACGCGGCCGTCGACGAACACCTCACCGGCTACGAGAACCTGTACATGGTCGGCAGGCTGTACGGGATGTCCCGCTCGGACGCCACCAGCCGCGCCAGGGAGCTCATCGCCCGGTTCCGGTTGACCGACGCGGGCGACCGGCCCGCGAAGACCTACTCGGGCGGTATGCGCCGCAGGCTCGACCTCGCGGGCGCGCTCGTGGCCGAACCGGCCGTCGTCGTGCTCGACGAGCCGACCACGGGCCTCGACCCGCGCGGCAGGCTCGACACCTGGGAGGTCATCGGCGAGCTGGTGGCCGACGGGACCACGGTCCTGCTGACCACCCAGTACCTGGAGGAGGCCGACCAGCTGGCCAACACCATCCTGGTGATCGACCACGGCAAGGTCATCGCGGGCGGCACCGCCGACCAGCTCAAGGCCCAGGTCGGCGGTGAGCGCCTGGAGATCGTGGTCGCCGACGCCGCCGAGCTGGCCACCACGGCCAGGGTGCTGGGCGAGGTCGGCTCGGACGAGCCGGGCACCGACCAGAACCAGCGCCGCGTGCACGTCAAGGTCGACACCGGCCCGAAGGCCCTGGTCGAGGCGCTGCGCAGGCTCGACCAGGAGAACGTCGCGGTGCTCGACGTCGCGCTGCACCGTCCCACGCTCGACGACGTGTTCCTCGCGCTCACCGGCCACGTGGCCGAGGAGCAGCCGCAGGACGCCGAGGCGGACCCCAAGGGCAGGAAGAAGGCCAAGACCCGATGAGCGTCATCACCGCAGGTGCCCGCGACAGCGGGGTGGTCACCTGGCGCAACCTGATGAACGTGCGCCGCCAGCCGGACCTGCTGCTCGGTGCGACGCTGCAGCCGATCATGTTCGTGCTGCTGTTCGCGTTCGTGTTCGGCAACAGCATCGGCGACGACCCGGGTGCCTACCGGGAGTTCCTGATGGGCGGCATCTTCGCCCAGACCGTGGCGTTCAACTCGGCGTACACGACCATCGGCATGGCGGCCGACCTGGAGAAGGGCGTCATCGACCGGTTCCGGTCGCTGCCGATGACCAGGGCCGCGGTGCTCGTCGGCCGCACGGCGTCGGACCTCGCGGTCAGCGCCATCGGTCTGCTGGTCATGTCGCTGTGCGGTCTGCTGGTCGGCTGGCGGATCCGGGGCAGTTTCCTGGACGCGGTCCTGGGCTACCTGTTGCTGCTGCTGTTCTCGTTCGCCATGTCCTGGATCGGCGCGTACGTCGGTCTCGCTGCGGGCAGCGTGCAGGTGGCGCAGAGCGCGGGCTTCATCTGGATGTTCCCGGTCACGTTCATCTCGTCGGCGTTCGTGTCGGCCTCGAGCATGCCGGGGCCGTTGAAGGTCGTCGCCGAGTGGAACCCGATCACCGCGATCGCCGACGCGGCGCGCGACCTGTTCGGCAACACGGCCCGCACCGGTGTGCTGAGCCAGTCGGACGCGTGGCCCGCGCAGCACTCGGCGCTCTACGCGATGTTGTCGTGCGTGGTCATCCTGGTGGTCTTCGCGCCGCTCGCGGTGGCCAAGTACCGCAAGGTCGCCAGCAAGTAACCCCTGGTCGGGGGCGCGCCTGCCTCAGGCTCCGGCAGGCGCGCTCTCGCCCGATCCGGTAGGCGCGCTCTCACTGGATAACGCGGGCTCCTCGCCCAGCGTCTCGATCGAGTTCTCGTGCCTGGCCAGCACCACCCACAGGGCCCCGGCCAGGCCGAGTTGCAGTACCCCGGAGATCAGGAACACGGCCCGCGTGTTCAGCCACGCCGCGAGGACGCCGCCGAGCAGCGCGCCGAGCGGGATCGAGCCCCACACCGCGGTCCGCCAGACGCCCAGCACCCGGCCGAAGAGGTGCTCCGGGATGAGCGCGTGCCGCAGCGCCCCGATGATGACGTTCACGGTGACGACGCTTGCCGCGAACACGCCGAACAGGATGGCGGCCGACACGGGCTCGCGCACCAGGCCCATGACGCCGAACGCCGCCCCGCAGCCCGCGGCTGCCACCGTGAGGACGCTCCGCCTGGTCATTGCCTTGGTCAGCCGAGGTGCGACGGCGGCGCCGAGCAGCCCGCCCGCGCCGCCGACCAGCGCGAACACGCCGAAAGTTTCTGCGCGCAGCCCCAGATCCTCTAGTGCGTAGAGGACGAGCAACGCCTGCGCGAGCTCCGAGGTCAGGGCCAAGGCCGCGGCGAAGGCCACCAGTTGCATCATCAGCGGCCTCTTGCGCACCCAGCTGATGCCCTCGGCGAGTTGGAGACGCAGTTTCGGGGTCGGCCCGACCACCTTCGGCCGGTAGTTGCCCCTGATCGCGAGCAGGAGGATCGCCGCGATGGCGAATCCGGCCGAGTTGAGCAGGAACGGCAGCGCGGCGAACGCGGCGAAGGTCAGGCCGCCGAGCGGTCCGCCGAGGAAGGTCTGCCCGACGATCTCGGCGGATTGGAGCTTGCCGTTCGCCGACTCCAGCCGGTCCTTGTCCACGACGGCCGGGATGAGTGCCTGCGCGGCGCTGTCGGCGACGGTCTCCACGGTGCCGATGAGCAGGGCCATCACGTAGAGCAGCCAGATCGAGGTCGCGTCGAACACGACGAGGACGCCCAGCCCGCCGACCAGGACCGCGCGGGAGGTGTTGGCGAGGAACATGGCCTTGCGGCGGTCGACCCGGTCCACCAGGGCCCCGCTGACCAGGGCGAACAGGAGCCAGGGGAGGAACGCGGTCGCGGAGAGCCCGGCGATGAGGACCGGGTCGCGGGTCAGGCTGGCGCCCAGGAGGGGGAACGCGACCTTGCCGATACCGTCACCCAGGTTGGACAGCGCACTTGACCCGAGGAGCCAGGTCAGTCGCCGGTCCGTGGTCACGTGGCCCCCGGGTAATCGTGCCGACGCCATACCGCGACGCTACTGGCCGGTTCCCGCCAGCAACTACCCCCGAACGGGCGGCAATTCTTCCCATCGGGGGGTGCTCGTGTGAACCCGATCCGGGTGGCGATCAGTGGGAAACTGGCGCATTGTGGGAATATGAGGTGGGTAGCAAACGGCGTGGGAGTAGCCGTACTAGTGCTGGTGGCGGCATGTGGTGGGCAGAAATCCGACAACCAGCCCCAAGCGGAGCTGCCGTCGGCCACGTCGGCCACGTCGACGACGGGATCGGTGGACGCTGCGCAACCGGCATCTGCCGATGACTGCAAGGTCGGCGAGCTGAAGCTGGCGGTGCAGGACGGGGACGCGGCGGCCGGGACGGTCTACCGGAAGCTGGTGTTCACCAACAGCGGGCAGCGGACGTGCGTGATCCAGGGCTTCCCGGGCGTGTCGTACGTGGCGGGCCAGGACGGTCACCAGGTGGGTCCGGCGGCGTACCGGGTGGGGACCAAGGGTGCCCCGGTGCGGCTGACCCCGGGCGCGACGGCCGCCTCGGACGTGGGGTTCGTGAACGTCCAGAACTTCGACCCGGCGGAGTGTCGGCCGACGGAGGTGCTGGGCCTGCGGGTGTACCCGCCGCACGACACGGAGTCGGCGTTCGTGGAGCTGCCCGGGACGGGGTGCGCGGGCACCCCGCCGGGAAATCAGCTCACGGTGAAGACGGTGGTTTAGACGGAGCGGAGGAACGCGGCCCAGTCCCTGCGGTCGAACCGCAGCCGAGGCCCCTCCCCCTGCTTGCTGTCACGGGTCAGGACTGTGTTGAGGTCGCGGAACGCGACCTCAACACAGGCGTAGGAACCATTGCTGTAGCTGCTCTTGCGCCACTTCACGGACGAAGCTCCTTCTTTGCTTGCCGGATCAACAGCAAGCTATCCCGTTCGTCGAGCGCCCTTCCCGACATGTCTTGGAACGCGGCGCTGTAGCGCGCGATCTCGCTCGGCTTGTCCAGGAACAGTTCACCTACAAGGCCCTCAGTGTGCACCACGGGTGGTTCGGACTCTCGACTTCCGAGCTCGGGGAAGTGCATGACCATGAACGGTCCGGAAAGAAGTCCTTGATGCATGCCTGCCGCGAACGGAACAACTCGCACGGTTACTGTATCCAATTGGGACAGATCTGCCAAGTGATCCAGTTGCCGCAGCATCACGCTCATGTCGCCGATTGGCCTGCGCAGGATGGCTTCGTTCAAGAGGGCGGAGATTGTTGGCCGCGCCGTCACTCGCGTGAGCAGATTTTGTCGGCTCGCCCGCAATTCAACACGGCTTTGCAGAACATCCTCCGGAATTCTCGGATGATGAGAGCGAATGATCTGCCGGGCGTAGTCCTCTGTCTGAAACAAGCCTGGAACTAGGTCAGATTCATACCAGTCTATGGATGATACCGCCTCTTCGAGCCCAATATAGAGGCCGAAGCCATCAGGAACTGCTTCGCCATAGGCGTGCCACCACCCCTGTTCCCTTGTTTTCTTGGAGAGGGTCTTGAGGTACTCCGTCACCTCCTCCGATGCCCCGTAGATCTTGCACATCGCCTCCGTGTCGAGGCTGCGCAGGGGTGTCTGCCCCGTCTCGATCCGCCAGATCTTGGTCTCCGACCACTCCAACTCCGCCGCCGCCGCGCGGACCGTCAGCCGAGCCCGGCCGCGAAGTTCGCGCAGATATCGGCCCAGTTGTCGGCGCGGCACCGTCGACCCCGTCGTCGTCTCGCGCACGTACGCCCACTCCTCACCCGTCAGGTAACTTGCATTCGCGGTGAAAGTGTTCCGGCGGCCGGCCTGCAATACAACGCTGTTGTTGTGGCCTTTACGGGTGAATGAGCCCCGTGAAAGCTTGCGCGCCGGGCCCGCCATGGCGTTGCATCACCGCCGCACACATTCCGTGCCAATCCCACCGAGGAGCACCCATGCACGCCGGTTTCCACATGAACACCTGGGCCAAGGTCGACGACACCTGCGAGATCACCTACGCCCCCGACGGCCCCACCGCCATGTCCGTCTACTTCGGCGGTCGGATGGAGGGCTTCGAGATCGTCCTCACCCGCGCAGGCCTAGACCGCCTCGCCACCGTGGTCGCCGAGGCCAGGGACAAGCTGGCCGCCTAGCCGAGAACCGTCCGCCTCGCCCAGCGGCGACCTCGACCACCCAGGCCGGGAACGATGCCGGGCGGGGATGAGGGGGTGGGTGGCGGGGAGAGGGTGACTCAGTCGACGACGAGGCCGGTTCGCCAAGCCCAGGCGGCGATCTCGACCCGGTTGCGGGCGCCGATCTTGCCCTGGACGGCGGCCAGGTGGGTCTTCACCGTGGACAGCGACAGGAACAACTCCGCCCCGATCTCGGTGTTCGTCAACCCCCTGGCCGCCGCCCGCACGACATCGGTCTCCCGCTCGGTCAACGGGTTGGTCCCCACCGGCGCGGGCGCCGCGAAGTGCCGCAACAACCGCACCGTGATCTGCGGCGACACCAACGCGTCCCCCCTGGCCGCCGCCCGCACCGCCTCCATCAACAACGCAGGCCCCGCGTCCTTCAACAGAAACCCACTCGCCCCGTTCGCCAGGGCCGTGTGCACGTACTCATCCAGATCAAACGTAGTCACGACCACGACCTTCAGCGGATCAGCGACCTCCGGCCCCGCCAGCGCCTTGGTCACCGCCAGCCCGTCCATCCCCGGCATCCGCACATCCACCAAACACACGTCCGGCCGCAACTCCCGCGCCTTGCCCACCGCATCGATCCCATTGGCCACATCCGCCACCACCGCCATGTCCGGCTGCGACTCCAGGATCATCCGGAACCCCACCCGAACCATCTCCTGGTCATCGGCGATCAGAACCCGGATCACACCATCTCCCGTTCAACGACCAGTGAAAACACAGCGCCCCCACCCCGTCCCCCACCCACGAGCCTCCCACCGACCAACCTGCCCCGCTCCCACATCCCGACCAACCCGAGCCCTCCAGGCACCCTCACCCCCGCAACGCCCAACCCCCGCCGCCCCACGCAACGCCCAACCCCCGCCGCCCCACGCAACGCCCAACCCCCGCCGCCCCACGCAACGCCCAACCCCCGCCGCCCCACGCAACGCCCAACCCCCGCCGCCCCACGCAACGCCCAACCCCCGCCGCCCCACGCAACGCCCAACCCCTGCCGCCCCACGCAACGCCCAACCCCCGCCGCCCCACGCAACGCCCCGGTCACCCCGTGCCCGGCCCGGCCAACCCCACCGCAGCTCAACACCCACCCCGGCTCCCACCCACCGCCGACCCCACCCGCACTCCCAACCACCCCGCGCGCACACGCCCGGAACACAGCCCCACCCTCCCGGGGGCCGACCCCGATGCCAGTCTATCCACCCCGAGCCCGCGCCAACGGTCCGCGAATCCCCTGTGGACAAACAGAACCCTTGTGGACAACAGCCCCCAGCCCGCGACCAGCCACCAACCCCCTACCCGCGCGAGATTCACTCGATCGTGGACCAACCGCGCCGCGACGAAACAACGCACGGCGCCCAGATCACCGCTACTCCTCCCGCTCCACCCGCAGCGGGAACGCCGCATCCACCACCCACCCCGTCACCTCACCCGGCCCAGCCGAGAGCCTCCCCCCGAGCAGGTCAACCCGCTCCCGCATCCCGATCAGCCCATACCCACCCGCCCCACCCGGCGCCGTCACCCGCGCCGACCCGTCGTCGACCACCCGCAACCGCAGCTCGTCGCCCACCACCCCGATGTCGATCACCACGCGCGTGGCGTCCCGGGCGTGCTTGCCCACGTTGGTCAGCGACTCCTGCACGATCCGCAGCACCGACCGCCCGGCCTCCGGCGGCATCGACTCCGGCAGGTCGAGGCTCATCTCGATCTCCGGCCCGTGCACGTTCGCCACCAGGGCCCGCAGATCAGCGGCCACATCCATGGTCGCCTGCCCCTCGACCCCGGCGGCCGCCGCGCCGCGCATGCTGCCGACCAGCGTCCGCATCGCGGCGAGCGCCTCCCCGCCCGCGGCCTCGATCCGCCCCAGGGCCTGCACCGCCGCGCTGGGGTTGGTGGCGCTGACCAGCTGCGCGGCCTGGGCGGCGACCACGATCCCGGTCACGTGGTGCGCTACGACGTCGTGCAGTTCCCTCGCCAGCGCCATCCGCTCCGCCTGCTGCGCGCCGGTCACCGCGACCTGCACCGACTGCGTCCGCTCCCGGTCCCGCGACCGGAAGTACTGCCCGGTCGCCATCGACACCACCAGCAGGAACCCGCAGACCAGCAAGAACTCCGGGCTGAACGCGACCGACCCGAACACCGACGCGATCGTCAGCAGGTCAACACCCACGATCGCGCCTACGCCGACGGCCGCGTTCCTTCGCTCCGCGTACCGCACGAGGTAGGACACAAGAGCCATGTGCGACGCGGCGATGCTTATAGGCACCGGGAAACGGTCGTAGGTACCGAACAGCAACGTCAGAGGCGACAACGCTGTCGTGGCCCCCACCATCAGCACCGCGGCGATGATCGCGTACCGCACCGGCGCCGTCGGCCCAAGCACTGCGCACACCGCGGTCGCCACGACGAACACCAGCGGCACCACATAGAGGAGGTCGCGGCCGATCGGGTTCAGCAGCGACGTACCCGTTAGGTCCACCATGATGAGCGCGACCAACGCAGCCGCCAATGGCCACTGCCTGCGGATCAGCTGGCTGAGCTTGGTCGTGGTCCCACGGTCTTCGTGCGCGCGTAGGACGTAGCCGACCAGGCAGCCACCGAGGACCACCACCCCGCCGCCCAACACGTTCAGTACCGGCGACCCCTCATCGCCCCGGTAGTAGTACGAGTCGTACAGCCGGATAGCACCGGCGGCCAGGCCCCCCGTTGTCGCCAAGGCGACCAGCCCGAGCGCTTTCACCGGCGGGCACCGCCACACCGCGATCGTCACGAGTGCGCCGATGGTGACCGTCTCGGAGAGCAGGAGCGCACCCGAACTGAGGCTGAACGCGAACCGGTTGCCCGTCTCCAGGCTCAGCAGAGCCGAGATGACCAGCCACAGCGCGCCCCCGGCCACCCCCAGTAGGGGCCGGGCGAGCGCCAGGAACACGAACAGCAACAGCGGCAACGGCATCAGGGCCTCGACCACGTTGTCCCGCCGCGCGATGACGAGCAGCAGGTCGAACAGGTAGGCCATCCCCAACAACCCCGCCAACCACCGGCGGACGGGCGCGAGCAGCTCCATGTTTGAGCAAAGTAGGCCCCTCAGCCCGCCCGCGCCTCGGTCGACCGGCGCCGCTGCATCGGCCGATCGGCCGACCCGCCGTGTCCCCGGCGCCACCCGGATGGCCCTCCCGGCCGGGCTCTCTGGCTGATTCGCGACACCCCGGTCCCGGGCGAACCTGGTGGCACACAAAAAACGGAGGTGCCCGATGGTGACAGCGATCTTGATGTGGGTGGGGATCGTCCTGGCGATCAGCCTGCTCCTGGCCATGGCGTTCGGCCCGGCGATCGTCGAGCTCGACGCCTGGCGCGAGTCCCGCCGCCGCCGAGCGGCTGGCGGCCAGTCGGCCCATCGCTGATCATGGAAGGGTGACGACCCGAGCGCTCCCCGCCGTCCTGGTCCTGCTCACCCTCGCCGCCTGCGGTCCGGGCCCCACCACGATCCCGGAGCCGCCGACCCTCGCCCCACCCAGCTCAGCGGTCAAGTCCGCCGCCGTGCCCAACGTGGTCGGCTTGGACCACCAGGCCGCCCAGGACGCCATGCAGAAAGCGGGCTTCTACTACCTGACCGAGGAAGACGCGACCGGCCAGGGACGCCAGTTGGTCATCGACACCAACTGGGAGGTCGTCGAGCAGGTCCCGGCGGCCGGAACGGTGGCCCCGCAGTCCGACAAGATCCTCCTGCGCTCCAGGAAGAAGACCGACTCGGGCTCCGCCACCCCGTCCAGCTCCACGGCCAAGACCGCCGCGGTGCCGAACGTGGTCGGCATGGACCACCAAGACGCCCAGAACGCGATGCAGAAGGCGGGCTTCTACTACCTGACCGAAGAGGACGCGACCGGGCAGGGTAGGCAACTCCTGGTCGACCACAACTGGGTGGTCGTCGAGCAGATCCCGGCGGCGGGCAAGGTCGCGCCGCAGTCGGACAAGATCCTGCTGCGCTCCAAGAAGAAGACGGACCCGTGACCCTAGAAGACCTCGCCGCCCGCCAGCGGGCGTTCGCCGAAGCCCGCGCCTGGGGCCCCTTCCACACCCCGAAGAACCTGGTCATGGCCCTGTCGGCCGAGGTGGGCGAGCTCACCGAGCTCTTCCAGTGGCTGACCCCCGAGGAAGCCACCGCAGCCCCCCAAGACCCGGCCGCGAGAGCCCGCATAGAAGACGAACTAGCCGACGTCCTCCTCTACCTGACCCGCCTAGCCGACGTCCTGGGCGTGGACCTCATCGCCGCCGCCCACGCCAAGATCGACCGCAACGAAACCCGCTTCCCCCCGAACATCGGCCGCACCGCCCTAGAGCGCTAACCCCGCTGACCCAGCGGGCCACACACCGCGAACCCCGGCGACGTGCTGCTGAAGGTGAACCCCACCAAGGTCAGCTCGCCCTGCCCCAAGCCCAGGCCTCCCCGCCCACGCCTATGCCTTCAACCCCACAACGCCCCCACAACCCCCAGGACATACCCCACCCACCACGGGGGCCGTCCCCGAAGCCAGTCTACCGGGCCGCACCGACAGTGGATCTTCAAACGGGGCCGCCAGAGATCCACATGTGGATAACTTCGATCGCTGAACCGGGTGAATCCAAGCGCCGCAACGGCCAGCGCCACAACGGCCAGCGCCGCTGAGGCCCGCCCCCCGCGGGCCCCAGCGGCGTGTCTCCCCGCCTCGGAAGCTCTGCCCGCCGCGGCTACTCCCCGAGCCGCGGCGGGCCATCCCCCCTCGGAAACCCGCCAGGACCCCCACAGGTCCCCGGGTTCCCGGTCGAGACCCGTCCCCCACGGACCCCGACCGCTCTCAAAACCTCAGTGCCGCGCCAGCGTCTTCCGCAGCCGGTTCAGCGCCCGGTGCTGCGCCACGCGGATCGCCTCCGCCGTCGTCCCCACGATCTCGGCGGTCTCCTGGGCCGACATCCCCATCACGATCCGCATCACGAGGATCTCCCGTTGCCGGGGCGTCAGCGTCTGCAGCAGGGCACCCGTGCGCTCGACCAGCTCGTGCCGCAGGGTGATCTGCTCCGGGCCGTCTTCCGTGCTGATCGTGTCCGGCGTGTCCGCGATCGGGTCGGACTTGTCCCGCGAGTTGGCCCGGTGCACGTCGGCGATCTTGTGGGCGGCGATGCCGTACACGAAGGACAGGAACGGCCTGCCCAGCTGCTGGTAGGTCGGCAGGGCGCGGAAGACGGCGACGCAGACCTCCTGGGCGACGTCGTCGGCGCTGGCGAAGGAGCGCGGGAGGCGGCCGAGCTTGGCCCGGCAGTAGCGCATGACCAGCGGGCGGAGGAAGATCAGCAGCTGCTCGGTGGCGCTGTTGTCGCCGCCGATGGCCGCCGCGACCACCGAGTCCAGGTTGTCCCGGTCGGCGCGGGTGGGGCTGTGCACCCCGTACCTGCTCTGCTGTTGCGGCACGCGGGGGCCAAGCGATGCCTCAAGGGCGGCGATCTCCTCGTCCAGCTCCACCGTGCACAACATCGGGTTCCTCCTGCGCCAGGGCGGTGACTCTCACCCCTAACAGAGCGCGGGGGGACGCACGAAATACAGGACTAGGGGCCCTATTTTGTCTGCGGGGCAACTTTCTCGTTCCCGATGCCGAACGTGCGCGAGCGGTTACCTAGGGCAGTGGCGCGTCCAGCTTGTACAGGTCGTTCTCCTGCATGATGCGGATGACCTTGGCCGCGTAGGTGGGGTTGGTGGCGTACTTCCTGGCCACTTCGGTCACGAACGCGTTCGGGTCGTGCGCCAGTGGTCGGGCGGCCGCGTAGTTCTTGCTGGTGGACAGCACGCGGCCGTAGTCGCGGAAGGAGGCCTGCATCGAGTCGTAGACCCGGAACAGGGCCTGGACCTGGTGGCAGTCGGGGGTGCACTCGGTCGTCGGGTAGTCGTGGCAGGCGGTGGCCATCGGGCCGGGGCCCGCCGCGGTGCACTTGAACCCGAAGAAGTTCCGGTCGTTGACGGCGAGCCTGCTCTGCCCCCACGAGGACTCCAGGATCGACTGACCGGCGGCGACCGAGGCGGGCACCCCGAACTCGGCCGCGACGGCGCGGGCCAGCGGACCGGCCTGGGCCAGGTACTCCTGCTGGGCGGCCCGCGTTCCCGCGGAGGCTTGGGCCGGACCGAACACGAGCGCGGCCATGGCGAGGACTGCGACTGTGAGGCGTTGTCTGATACCCATGCCGACGAGCGTCAGTGGACCCGGGACACGCCGCAATCCGGGCGTCACCCACTCGTGGGGTGCGGGACCTGTGGGTGACTAGATCACCAGTCCGGTCTCCCGAACGCACAGATCCCACAGCTCCTTGCGGTCCTGCGGGTCGTCGTGCTGCCACGGGAGATAGTGCGTCGGACGCACCCGGCGGTCGTGCCAGAACCCACCGGACGAGTGACCGGGCTTGTCCGCGGCGGCGAGCCAGACGATCGTGTCCGCCCCTTGCGCGGGGGTGCGCAGCAGCGGGCCCATGACCTTGTTGAAGCCGGGCAGCGACCCCGTCACCCCTGGCGTGTCCGCCCAGCCGGGGTGGGTGCTGTGGACGGAGATGCCGTCGTCGGTGAGGCGCTGCGCCCACTGCTCCGCGAGGACGACCTGCATCCTCTTGGTCCGCGCGTACGCCTTGCCGCCCTTGTACTCGCCGTGGCGGTACTGCGGGTCTTCGCTGTGGAGGCGGGCCGCGTACATGCCGCCGGAGGTCACGAAGATGACCCTGCCCCTGGCCGCTGCCAGCGCCGGGCGGAGCAGGCCGGTGAGCAGGAACGGGCCGAGGACGTGCGTGGCCAGCGTGATCTCGTTGCCCTCGGGGGTCTCGCTGCGCGACGGCGGCAGCGAACCGGCGTTGTGGACCAGTACGTCCAGGCTGCCGTGCGCCTCGGTGAACGCGGCGGCGAAGGCGCGCACGCTCGCCAGGCTCGACACGTCGCACTCGCCGATCTCCAGGTGCGCGCCCGGCAGTTGCGCGGCGATCTCGTCGCGCGCCCGCTCACCCTTCGCCGGGTCGCGGACGATCATGTGCACGGTGGCCCCCAGTCGGGCCAACTCCGTGACGGTCGCCCGGCCCAGGCCGGAGTTCGCGCCGGTCACCACCGCCGTTTTCCCGTCGAGCGCGCCGGGTGCCGGGTCCGCTGCCCAGAACTTGCTGCGCACCGCGAAGCCGATCTTGGTGTAGCCCGGCACGACCGCTCGGTCGAGGACAGTGTCGAGGATCTTCGTCGCCGCACCCATGGTTGCGACGCTAGCCGCGAGCCGGTCCGGCCGCCGGTTCGCTTGACAGACCCCCCAGTTTTCGGCGACTCTGGACGCAAAGTAACTGTTACTTCTCGTAACAGTGCTGACATCGGGTGACGGAGGGTGGAAGCGCCATGGCTCGTGTACTTCGACCGAAGGATGCCGACCAGGTCAGCGCTCGGCTGCTGGAGGCCTCGGCGCGCACCAGCTACGACCCGTTCGTCGACATCGATTGGGCCGCGCCGCTGCACCCGGACAAGGCGTACATGCCGCTGGAGCGGGTTTCCCTGTACGGCACCGATCTCTGGCGCGGGCTGAGCCAGGAGCAGCGCATCGAGCTGTCCAAGCACGAGATCGCCAGCGTCGCCGGGGTCGGCCTGTGGTTCGAGATCATCCTGATGCAGCTGCTCGTCCGCTACGCCTACGACCTGGACCCGCGCACCCCGCACGCCCAGTACGCGCTCACCGAGGTCGGCGACGAGACCCGGCACTCGATCATGTTCGCGAAGGCCATTTCCCGCTTCGACGCGCCCAACTACGGGCCGGGCAGGCTGCTGCACAACCTCGGCCGGGTCTACAAGGCCATCGCGGGCGGGCCGTCGATGTTCGCCTCGGTGCTGGTCGCCGAGGAGGCGACCGACCGGCTGCAGCGGTCCACAATGGACGACGAGACGATGCAGCCGCTGATCAGGATGGTCAACCGGATCCACGTCATCGAGGAGGCGCGGCACGTCCGCTACGCCCGCGAAGAGGTCATCCGGGCCGCCCCGGGGCTCAACCGCGCCGAGCTCGAATGGCACCGGCTGGCGACCGCGGCGACGGCGATCGCGGCGATGGACGCCATGGTCAACCCCAGGGTGTACAAGGCGGTCGGGATCGCGCCCCGGGTCGGCAGGGCGGCGGCGCTGGCGAACCCGCACTTCCGCGAGACCCGGCGGTGGATGGTCGAGAAGGTCGTCGAGTTCCTCACCGAGACCGGCATGATCGGCGGACCGACGAAGGCGCTGTGGCGCAAGGCGGGACTGCTCCGGTAATCCGGTCGTGATCAAGGCGTTGTGTCGCTTAGCCTTTCGGCATGGCAGCAACGACTATCCGTGGCGCGAACGTCGACATCCGCCTCTGGGCCAACCCGGAGCAGGTCGAGGACGTCGCCATGCGGCAACTTCACAACATCGCCGCGCTGCCGTGGACCTACAAGCACGTGGCCGTCATGCCCGATGTCCACTATGGAATGGGTGCCACGGTCGGCTCGGTCATCGCCATGCGCGGTGCGGTGTCCCCGGCCGCGGTCGGCGTCGACATCGGCTGCGGCATGACCGCGGTCCGCACCTCGCTGACCGCGGGAGACCTTCCGGAATCGCTCGCTCCACTTCGGACCGATCTGGAAGCGGCGGTGCCGGTCGGCCGCGCGGCGCACAAGTCCGAGGCGTTCACCGCGCGTGACGCGGGGGACTGGGCGTCGTTCTGGAAGGCCTTCGGCGACCTGACCACGGTCGTGCGCCGCGAGAGCGGCAAGGCGATGAACCAGATGGGCACCCTCGGCGGCGGCAACCACTTCATCGAGATCTGCCTGGACGAGTCCGGCCAGGTCTGGGTGATGCTGCACTCCGGCTCCCGCGGCATCGGCAACATCCTGGCGCAGCACCACATCGAGGTCGCCCGCGAACTGGCGCACAACCAGTCGCTGCCCGACCGCGACCTGGCGGTGTTCATCGCCGGGACACCGCAGATGGCCGCCTACCGGCACGACCTGTACTGGGCCCAGGACTACGCCCGTCGCAACCGCGCGGTCATGCTCCGCCTGGTCAGCGACGTGCTGCGCCGCCGGTTCCACGGGATCACCTTCGACGAGCCGATCTCGGTGCACCACAACTACGTCGCCGAGGAGACGCACTTCGGCGAGGAGGTGCTGGTGACCCGCAAGGGCGCGATCCGGGCGGGCGCGGGGGATCTGGGCATCATCCCCGGTTCGATGGGCACCGGTTCCTACATCGTGCGCGGCCTCGGCAACCCGGACTCGTTCGAGTCGGCCTCGCACGGCGCGGGCCGCCGGATGTCGCGCACCAAGGCGCGCAAGCAGTTCACCGCGGCCGACCTCGAGGCCCAGACCGCGGGTGTTGAGTGCCGCAAGGACACCGGCGTGGTCGACGAGATCCCGGCGGCCTACAAGAACATCGACGACGTGATCCGCGCCCAGGACGACCTGGTCGAGGTCGTCGCGAAGCTCAAGCAGGTCGTCTGCGTCAAGGGGTGACCCACACGTCCGGGTGAGTAAGGAAGCAGCTAGCCACCTTGCTCACCCGGACGCCCTTTTGTCTACCAGCAGCGGCCGATAAATCGCGTGATTGACCGCCTGCGTGTCTGCTAGCCTCGCTGCCATGCTGCTTGAGCTCCTGTACCAGTAATCGGGCCTTTCTTCGCCAACCGCCGATTCCCGAGTGAGGAGCTTCGCTGTGCATGTCGCTTTCATGGCCGTGCCCGCCCACGGTCACATCAACCCCAGTCTTGCCCTTGTCGCCGAACTCGTCCGGCGCGGGCACCGGGTCACTTTCGCCGTTCGCGAGGATTTCGCCCCCGCTGTCTCCAGTGCGGGCGCGACCCCCGTGCTGCACGATTCCACCTTCCCGACCACGGATTCGGACTGGCCGGACGAGGAAGTGGGCGCCCAACGCCTCTTCCACGACGAGTTCCTGTTCGTAACCCCGCAGGTCGAGGCCGCGTACGCCCAGGACAAGCCCGATGTCGTCGTCTACGACATCGGCGCCTGGCACGCCCCCGTGCTGGCCGAGAAATGGGGAATCCCGGCGGTCCAGTTGTCGCCCACCTACGTGGCATTTGAAGGCTGGCAGGAGGAGTTCGGCATCGACCCGAACGCTCCGGTGAAGCTGGAAATCGCCGCTATGGACCGGGAGTTCGAGGCTTTCGTAGCCGCGCAAGGCGTGACCCTGTCGACGGCGGAAATCAAGCACGAACCCCGCCGCTGCATTGTCACCATCCCGCGCTCTTGGCAACTGCGCGGCGACACCGTCGGCCCCCGGTACACCTTCGTCGGCCCGAGCGTCGACGAACGCGAACACCAGGGGAAATGGACGCCACCGGCCGACAAGAAAGTCCTCTTGATCAGCCTCGGCTCCGCCTACACCGACCGCATCGACTTCTACCGCTCCTGCGTGGAAGCCTTCACCCCCACCACCGACTGGCACGTCCTCCTGTCCGTCGGCAAGTACATCGACCCCTCAGCCCTGGGGACCGTCCCCGCCCACATCGAGGTAGTCCAGTGGGTCCCCCAGATCAGCGTCCTCACGGTCGCCGACGCGTTCATCACGCACGCGGGCATGGGCTCCACCATGGAAGCCCTCTACTTCGCCGTCCCCATGATCGCCGTCCCCCAAGGCGTCGACCAGTTCATCAACGCCCCCCGCATCGAGTCCCTAGGCCTAGGCGCCCACGTCCCCACAGCCGAGGCCACCCCCACCCGCCTCCGCCAAGAACTCACCCGGGTCACCACAGACCCCACCATCACCACCAACCTGGCCCGCATGCGCACCGAGATCCGCTCCGCAGGCGGCCCCCAAACCGCAGCGAACATCGTCGAATCCCTGGTATGACGCCCTGCGTTACGCCTCATCCCTGAGCGAAGCCGACAGCGGCAAGCCCTTCTCCCACTCCACGCACGTCGGGCGCGTCAACGTCCGCAGAAACTCCTCAACCGCGAGGAAAGCCGTGTCCACAGGTACTTCGGTACCCGGCCGCATCTGCGACTCGTGCGCCCCAGCGAGCCAGTACGCCCGCCAGTGCGGATTGCCGCCCCCGATAGGAACGAAAGTGTCCCTGCCCTCGTGCCACTGCAAGGCACCAACATCGTTGAACACCCCAACAGCCAACCTCGGCGACGTGGAGCCCCCGCCGAACCGGACGCGCTCGGCGCTCACCACCCACATCCACGGGACGGACAACCCCCGACTGTTGAGCGCCCGCAGCTCCGCCACCAGATCCACCCCGACCCCGACCGCGTCGACCGAGATGTGCCCGGAACTCGTGATGGCTTGATCTCCACCAGTCACCAGTCGGCCCTCCCGTGGCCGCCCACTCAGCGGCGTGATTGATGGCTGCGGCCCCATGGCGTATGGCGAGCTCGGCTGGGCCTACCCCCAGCCGAGCTCGTGCAGGCGGGCGTCGTCGATGCCGAAGTGGTGGGCTATTTCGTGGACGACGGTGATGGCCACTTCGTCTATGACGTCGTCTTCGGTTTCGCAGATGTCGAGGATGGCTTCGCGGTAGATGAAGATCCGGTCGGGGAGTTCGCCGCCGTAATGGGAGAGGCGTTCGGTGAGGGCTATGCCGTGGTAGAGGCCGAGGAGGGTGGGGTCTCCAGGGTCTCGGTCCTCCACCAGGACCACGACGTTGTCCATGGCGCGGGCGAGTTCGCGGGGGATCTCGTCGAGCGCTTCGGCGACCAGTTCCTCGAACCGGTCGCGCGGCATCTCCACCTCAGCCGCCCGCGGACGTCGTCGTGGGAGTGGTGGGAGTGGTGGTCGTCGAGGAGGTGGCAGGGGAGGTGCTCGGGCCGGTGCCGCGGACGCTGTTGGTCACGGGGGCCAGGCCGGAGCCGTCGGGTAGTTTCGCGCCGACCTTGCAGTCGACCTTGCGCGAGCCCGCGTCCCAGCTCTCCTGCTTGAGCGTGTCCGGGTACGGGGTCAGGCCCTTGGCCGCCAGGTCCGCGCCGCCGGTGTACTCGGCGGTCACGGTCGCGCACAGCTCGATCGCCCGTTCCCACTGGACGGTGTCCGGCGGGAACTCGCCCTGGAAGGCCGAGCCGAGGTCCACGTTGCCGACGATCTCGTACGCATGGGCTTTGTCACACGCGATCGGGTCGCCGATCTTCTGCCCGTCGAGCGCCAGGCAGGTACCCGGGTCGTGCACATTGGACTGGTCCTGGCGCGCCGCGGAACCCTTGACCGGCATGAGGCTGCCCGAGGGCGCCGTGCGCTGCAGCCCGCACCGCAACTTCCGGTCACCGTCGCGCCACTGCTCGTCGACCGGCTTGAGCGCGTTGATCCGGAACTTGCCGAACGGGTCGAGCTTGCCGCCCAGGTAGGAGGTGGCGCCCGGGGTGCACTTGTCCTGCGCGATGTCCTGCCAGCGGGCCAGGTCCGGTTGCGCGGCGTCGGCCGGGTACTCCGCGGAGATGTCGACGTTGCTGGTGACCTCGAACAGGTGCGGCTGCGCGCAGTCGACCCGGCGCATGTCGGTGCCGTCCGGCGGTGTCCAGGTGAGACAGCTGCCCGCGGGGGAGTCGAACGCCTGCTCGACCTCCTCCTCCGGCGTCAGCCCGGCGCCGCCCACCGCGACCGGCCAGGAGAAGACCGTGCTGGTGGTCAACAGCAGCAGCGAGCCGGCGAACGCCCCGGCCATCATGACCCGCGTTTTCGCCGTGCTGTCGTTCGATCGAAACCAACCGCCGCGTCCAGACATCTACTCCATGATGCCGTGTCCCGGTCGGGGGCGTGGCCATGGGACACGGGACGGGGCCGCCGGGTTGCGATCGCGACGAACATCCAACGGCGGCGCCGCTGGTCAGCTAGGGTTCGCGCCGGGAGTGGTACATGACTGACAACGACAGGCCCAAGGACGCCGAGCAGGCGGCCGAGCAGCCGAGCAGTGGCAACACCAGCGACAACAGCACGGACAAGACCACCGAGGTCCCCGCCTACGTCCCGGAGCCGCTTGCGCAGGACGAGCCCAAGCGCGGGTCGATCAGCTACCAGGACGAGCGCACCGCGGCCAAGAAACCCTCGGTGGCCGAACAACGCGCCCGCCGCGACGCCCAGCGCCGCAAGCGCGAGGCCGAGCAGGCGGAGTGGGAAGAGGCCGAGCGCAAGCGCAAGAAGCGCAAGCGCATCCTCATCGGCTCCGGCGTCACCGTCGGCGTTGTCGCGCTGGTGGCGGTGATCTACGCGGCGTCCCAACCGGACGAGGTCACCGCGACGTGCACCGACTCCAACGGCGTCGTGGTCGACGACGACTACTGCGACTCCACGTACGCGTCCAGCCACGGTGGGTACACCAGTGGCGGGTTCATCTTCATCGGCGGCAGTTCGTACCGCTACAACTACGGCGGCAGCGGCACTGTTGGCCAGAAGGTCACCGGCGGTACATATGTAGCGCCCTCCAGCGGTACCTCGGTGAAGACCAAGTCCGGTTCCACCGTTCAGCGCGGCGGGCTCGGCGTCAGCAGCGGCGGAAAGAGCGGGGGCAGCTGAGTTGCGCCGAGAGCGCCACGCGGCCAGGCCGGACTGGCGGGCCCGGATCGAATCCCAGGGCCTCGTGTTCGGCACCCCCGCCCGCTATGGCGGCGGGGGCGTGCGCCCGTACTGGGACGAGTCGGTGCACTACGCCTTCGACATGGACGAGGTCCTCTCCCTGGAGGCGGACGTCGAGCTGCTGCACTCCATGTGCCTGGAGGCCGTCGACAACATCGTGCTGACCGAGCGCTACCGCGACTTCGGCATCCCCGAGTGGGTGTGGCCGCACATCGCCGAGTCGTGGAAGCGCCGCGACCCGCACCTCTACGGCCGCTTCGACCTGCGCTACGACGGCTCCGGCCCGGCGCGGCTGCTGGAGTACAACGCCGACACCCCCACCTCCCTGCTGGAGGCGGCCGTCGTGCAGTGGTACTGGAAGACCGACGTCTTCGCCGAGGACGACCAGTGGAACTCCATCCACGAGAAGCTCGTCGAGCGCTGGGGTGAGATCAAGGACCTGCTGCCCTCCCAGGAGGTGCACTTCGCCTGGTCCAGCGCCGACCCCACCGGCGAGGACCACCTGACCACCGCGTACCTGCAGGAGACCGCCGCCGAGGCCGGGCTCGACACCGTCGGCCTGGCGATCGAGGACATCGGCTGGGACCCCGAGCTCGAGCGGTTCGTCGACCTGGCCGAGTCGACCATGGCCACCGTCTGCAAGCTCTACCCCTGGGAGTGGGTCACCGGCGAGGACTTCGGCAAGCGGGTCGTCGAGTCGCTGCCGAGGACGCTGTGGGTCGAGCCGCTGTGGAAGATGCTGCTGTCGAACAAGGCGATCCTGGCCGTGCTGTGGGAGATGTACCCCGGCCACCCCAACCTGCTGCCCGCCTTCCTCGACGAGCCCGGCCTGCTCACCGAGTACGTGCGCAAGCCAAAGCTCGGCCGCGAGGGCGCCAACGTGCAGATCGTCGCCACCGGCTACGAGACCCAGACCGGCGGCGTCTACGGCGCCGAGGGTTTCGTCTACCAGGCCTTCGACCCGCTGCCCGAGTTCGACGGCTACCGCCCCGCCCTCGGCGCGTGGATCGTCGGCGACCACTCGGCCGGGCTCGGCATCCGGGAGACCGCAGGCCTGGTCACCGACGACGGCGCCGCCTTCGTCCCGCACCGCATTCCGCAGTAAGCCCCCATGGAGAACCTCGTGACCAACCATCTCGCAGCGGTGTCGAACGTGGCCCTGCCCGCAGGCTTCGGCGCCGACCTCGGCAAGGGCATCGGGGCGATCGCCCTGTACGCCATCGTCGGCCTGGTGCTGATGCTGATCGGCTTCTACGCCATCGACTGGACCACCCCCGGCAAGCTCTCGGACCTGGTCCGCACCGGCAAGCCGAACGCGGTCATCGTCACCGCCTCCGGCATGCTCAGCATGGCGCTGATCATCGTGGTCGCGATCTTCTTCTCGGCCAACGACCTGACCGCGGGCCTGATCACCTCGGTGGTCTACGGCCTGATCGGCATCGTCGTCCAGGTGCTGGCCGTGCGCACCCTCGAATGGGTGACCAAGCTGGACGTCGGCGCCACCATCGAGGACGACAAGTTCGCCCCCGCCAGCGTGGTCGTCGCCGCCGTGCACATCGCCCTCGGCCTGATCGTCGCGGTCGCCATCTCCTAGTCCGCGCGCACCGGCCGGGATACCGGAGGCGGAACCCGGCCGGTGCGGACTACGCTCAGCTCCCGTGATCGACCTCAAGGTTCTGCGCGAAGACCCCGACGCCGTGCGCGCCTCGCAGCGCGCCCGCGGCGAAGACCCGACGGCCGTGGACGCCCTGCTGTCCGCAGACGACCGGCGCCGATCGGTGATCTCCCGCGCTGACTCCCTGCGGGCCGAGCAGAAGCAGTTCGGCAAGCAGGTCGGCAAGGCCAAGGGCGAGGAGCGCGAGGCCCTGCTGGTCAAGGGCAAAGAACTCGCCGCAGGGGTCAAGGCGGCCGAGGCCGACCAGCACGAGGCCGACCAGACCCTCGACGAGGCCCACCGCGCCCTGCCCAACCTCGTCGACCCCGCCGCCCCCGTCGGCGGCGAAGACGACTACACGGTCCTCGAGCACGTCGGCACCCCGCGCGAGTTCGACTTCGCCCCGCTCGACCACCTGGACCTGGGCGTGCGCCTGGGCGCCCTGGACATGGAGCGCGGCGCGAAGGTCTCGGGCTCGCGGTTCTACTTCCTGACCGGCATCGGCGCGCAGCTGCAGCTGGCCCTGCTCAACATGGCCGCCGCCCAGGCCACCGCCGCCGGGTTCACCCTGATGATCCCCCCGGTCCTGGTCCGCCCCGAGATCATGGCGGGCACCGGCTTCCTCGGCGCCCACGCCTCCGAGATCTACCGCCTCCGCGACGACGACCTGTACCTGGTCGGCACCTCGGAAGTAGCCCTCGCCGGCTACCACGCCGACGAGATCATCGACCTGTCGACGGGCCCGAAGCGCTACGCGGGCTGGTCCTCCTGCTTCCGCCGCGAAGCCGGTTCGTACGGCAAGGACACCCGCGGCATCATCCGCGTCCACCAGTTCGACAAGATCGAGATGTTCTCCTACTGCAAGCCGGAGGACGCCTCGGCCGAGCACCAGCGGCTGCTCGAGTGGGAGAAGCAGATGCTGGCCAAGATCGACGTGCCGTACCGGATCATCGACACGGCGACGGGCGATCTCGGGACCAGCGCGGCTCGGAAGTTCGACTGCGAGGCGTGGGTGCCGACGCAGAAGGCGTACCGGGAGCTGACTTCGACGTCGAATTGCACGACGTTCCAGGCGCGGCGGCTGGGGGTGCGGTACCGGGACGAGAACGGGAAACCGCAGGTGGCGGCCACGTTGAACGGGACGTTGGCGACGACGCGGTGGATCGTGGCGATCCTGGAGAACCACCAGCAGGCGGATGGGTCGGTGGTGGTGCCGGAGGCGCTTCGGCCGTTCTTGGGGCTTGAGGTCCTGAAGCCGGTTGCTTGACCCTGTGGGTGGTTGTCCACAACGGGTCGAGCTGTCCACAGGTCGCGGTTCTTCGCTTCCAGCGGGTTGCTGTTCCCTCGTAGGCTGTGTATTCGGGGGATCTTGGGGCTGTTGATCTTCGGCTCGCCTTCGGCATTGCGACCCGGACGCGTGGTGGAGTGGTGTGCTTGATGGGGCCGGTCGGCTCGCCTGCGGCATTGCATCGGACCCGTGGTGGTCCGGTGGGCTCGATGGGGCGGACTTGTTTTGCGCGGGGCCCCTGCGCCAGCCGTGGCAGGACCGCAAAGCTGGGGCCGAAAAGCATGGCCCTGTCCGCGCAGAACGCTACGACTGCCGCCACCCCACGCAAAACAAGTCCGCCCCATCGAGCATTTGGTTGGGTGGCTTCCTGGGAGCGGTGGTTGGGCTGGCGGGGCTGACTCGGTGGGTTGGGTTGGCACCGGCGGCTTCCGGGGTCGGCTCGCCTTCGGCATTGCGCTGGATCGTGGGGTGTGGGTGTGCTCGATGGGGCGAACTTGGTTTGCACGGGGCCCCTGCGCCAGCCGTGGCAGGACCGCAAAAGCCGGGGCCGAAGAGCATGGCCCTGCAGCGAGGCAAGGCTACGACTGCCGCCACCCCACACAAAACAAGTCCGCTCCATCGAGCAGTTGGCACCGGAGGGTCCGAGTGTCCAGTGGTCGTTTGAGGCGTCGGGGGCCCGCTTGGTCTCTCAGATTGGCCACACTCGGTAGTAAGTCTTCTGGGCGGTGGAAACAATTCTCGGTCTTGTGTCCGGTTGGCGCTGGTGGTCGTGCGTCTTTGGGCAGGTCAGGTGCGCCCGGAAAGAGTAGCGGCGCACTCGAGTGCCGGGGATACGCTCGAATCATGTCCATTGTGCGAAAAGCGGTAGCGAGTGCGTGCGCGGTAGTGGCGGCGGCCGGAATCTCGGTCATCGGGGCTCAGAGTGCGAGTGCCACGGTTCTCGAATCGGCCAACAGATGTGTGAAGGTGTCCGTTGACTACACGCGCACCGGCCCGTCGACCTGGAATGTGGTTTCGGCGACCGTGGCCAATAACTGTGGTTCCTTCTACGGCCACTTCCAGCTGACCGGCCCGACCTTCAACCTCAGCAACCCCGACGCCCCAACGGCTGTGGGGTTCTACGTTCCGCTCAACCAGACCTGGACCGGTTCCGCCCCCAATGTCTGCGGCACCGCGTGGTTCAAGGTCACCCCGAGCTACTGGACCGACTACGGGTTCGCCTGCGTGACCCTCGTCTGACCAACGCCCAACGAAAGCAGCCGACCGGGTGGCTGGAGTCAGACGGTCACCTGGTCGGCGATGTGCTTGCCGATCTCCAGGGCGCAGGTCGCGGCGGGTGATGGGGCGTTGAGGACGTGTACCTGCCTCGGCGCGGCCTCGATGAGGAAGTCCTGGACCATCGAGCCGTCCGGCAGCAACGCCTGGGCCCGGACCCCCGAGCCCGAGCGCACGATGTCGTCCTCGACGATCTCCGGGACCAGTTTTGCCAGGCTCGCCGCGAACCTGCGCTTCGACAAAGACCTAAGGACCTCGTCGAGGCCGATGGGGTACGCGTACTTGCGGGCCAGCTTCCAGGTCCCCGGGAAGGTCGCCGTCTCGAGGACGTCCTGGGCGGAGAAGTCGCGCCAGGTGTAGCCCTCGCGGCGCAGAGCGAGGACGGCGTTCGGGCCCGCGTGCACGGATCCGTCCAGCATGCGGGTCAGGTGGACGCCCAGGAACGGGAGGGTGGCGTCTGGTACCGGGTAGATGAGGCCCTGCACCAACGAGGCGCGGGAGGGGCGGAGTTCGTAGTACTCGCCACGGAAAGGGACGATCCGCGCGCGCGGCGTAAGACCCGCCATGCGGGCGATGCGGTCGCTGTGCAGGCCCGCGCAGTTCACGAGGTTGTCCGCCCGCAGAACCTCGCGGCCCGTAGCAACCTCGACACCTGAAGCGTTAGAGCGGATGCCGAGTGCGGGTGTAGACAAACGCAGGTCCGCATCAGACAGATCGGCGACCAGCGCGGCGCAAATCGCTGGGAAGTCGATGATTCCCGTCGACTCCACGTGTAGAGCCGCGACGCAAGAGACGTGGGGTTCGTACGAGCGGGCTTCGTCGGGCGAGATCATCCGGGCCGGGACGCCGTTTGCCTCCGCGCGGGAGGCCAGGACGCGTAGTGCGGGGAGTTCTGACTCAGAGGTGGCGACGACGAGTTTGCCGCAGACCGAGACCGGGACCCCGCGCTCGCGGGCGTAGGCGACGATCGAGCGGTTGCCCGCAACCGACATCCGGGCCTTCTCGGAGCCGGGCGCGTAGTACAGCCCCGCGTGCACGACGTTCGAGTTGTGGCCGGTCTGGTGGGCGGCCCAGCGGTCTTCCTTCTCCAGCACCGTGACCGCGTGACCGCGCAGCGACAGCTCCCTGGCCGTCGCCAGGCCCAGGATGCCGCCGCCGATGACGACGGTGGTGGGGCGGGTCACGTGGTCTGGGGGAGGGCCGACCCCGGCTGGACCTTGGTGCGGCGGTGCCTGCCGCGCAGGGTGAACAGGCCCATGCCCATCTTGATCGGGTCGCTGAGCCGGATGCGGCTGCCGTGGCTGGAGTGCGCCTCGCTGAGCTTCACCGGCACCTCGACGGTCTTCACGCCGTTGCGCTCGGCCAGGTACGCCAGCTCCGTGGACAGCAGGTAGCCGGGCTCCTGCAGCAGCGGCGCCGCCCGCCGGGCCCACTCGCCGTCGACGATGAAGGTGCCCTGCGGGTCGCGGGTGCGCATGCCCAGGATGACCCGGCGCAGCACCAGGAACCCGAAGGTCATCACGTTGCGCAGCAGCGCGCGCTCGATCACCGAGTCCGGGTGCGCCTTGGACCCGATCACCACCGGGTTCGCCACGTGGTCGATCTTCTCGGCGGCGTCGAGGTCGTCGAACCCGAAGGGCAGGTCGTCGGCACCCAGGAACACCCGGGCGCCGCGGCTGTGCGCGATGCCGTGCCGCAGGGCGTTGCCCATGCCCTTCTCGCTGGTCAGCACCCGCAGTTCGACGTCGGCCGACCAGTTCGCGGCCAGCTTGGCCAGCAGTTCGATGGTCCCGTCGGACGAGCCGTTCTCCACGACGACGATCTCCGCGTCGCCACCGGCCAGCCGGGTCGCCAGCGCGGACAGAGTCGCCTCGATGGTGTCCGCGCTGTTGTGCGCGGGCACCACGTAGGTGAGCGATTTCTGGTCGGTAGCCCCTGGCGTACCCATGGAATACTCCCTGGCAGACTTGACAGCTGGCCAGGCCGGAAGACCTAGACCGAGGCGACTGGCACAGTACCGTGTCCGCCCGAGCGGGGGCTCCGGGGGAGCGCACGTGTCGCAGCAGCGTCAACCATCGAGGAAGGACCGCCAGGTGACCCTGACGGAGAACCGCGTCCCCGTTCCGGAGGCCGCGCCCGGACAGGACAGCGGGGGCAAGTCGACCGGCGAGCGCAGGCGGGGGCTGCTCACCGGCCTCGGCGTCGCGGTGCTCGTGGCGGTCCTGGCCCAGGTGCCGCTCATCCGCAACCGCATCTTCTACTACTGGGACGACAGCGCCGCCGCGTTCCTGCCGGACTGGCACTACATCGGCGAGCAGCTGCGCGCGGGCATCTGGCCGGTGATGTCGCCGGAGATGTGGATGGGCGGCAACATCGCGGGCGAGTCGATGATGAGCCTGTTCAACCCGGTGATGCTGGCCAACTACCTGGCGGTGTCGGCCATCCCGTCGCTGGCCCTGTCGGCGACCCTGGTCAAGACCGAGTTCCTGGTGCTCCTCGCGCTCGGCGTGTACCTGCTGGCCCGCGATTTCGGCGCGAACCGCGCCGCTGCCGCCGCGGTCGCGGTCGCGCTGCCGTTCTCCGGGTACACCCTCTACTTCGACGCGTCGGCCTGGGCGGGCGGCCTCATCTGCTTCGCCTGGTTGCCCATCGTGTGGTGGTCGCTGCGGCGCTTCGCCTACGGGCGGATGAACCCGATCGTCCCGATCGTCCTGGGTTTCCTGGCGATGACCGTCGGCAACCCGTACGGCGCGCTCGGTGTCATGGTGATCCTGGCCGCGGTGGCGGTGGAGCTGGCGCTGCAGAAGCACTGGAAGCGGTTCGGCTGGCTGGTCGTCGTGGGCGGCATCATCGGGCTCAGCACCCTGGTGGTGTTCCTGCCGCTGGCCGGGAGCAGCGCGGTCACCTGGCGCACCGACCAGGGCGTCCTCAACACCGGCTTCCTGGTGCCCAACCTGGGTGACCTGTTCGCCATGAGCGCGCCGACGTTCCAGCCGCAGTACCGGGTGTTCGGGTCGGAGATCCTGTCGTTCCCGATGGCCTACCTGGCGTGGTTCATCGTGCCGCTGGCCCCGTGGTTGCGCTGGTCGGCGCTGCGCGAGCGGGTCCGCGAGCGCTCCAGCCTGATCGTCTTCGCCGGGGTGTACCTGCTGTTCCTCTTCGGCCCGTCCACCCTGTGGCTGTTCCGCTGGCCCGCCCGGCTCACCGAGTACGCGTACCTGCCGATCGCGATCGCCATGGCCATCGTGCTGACCAAGGGCCTCGACACCAGCCGCGCCAAGGCCAAGGCCATCGCCTCGGCCATCATCGTGCTGGTCGGCGCGTACCTGTCCTGGGCGAGCACCCCGCAGCACGTGCGTTGGCACGCTTTGGCGACGGTCGTCGTCCTGCTCTTGGTCGCCGCGGCGGTGAAGTACCGCGAGCGGTTCTTCGGCACCGTGCTGGTCCTCGGGACCGCGGTCCTGTTGGTGCTGCAGACCCAGCTCTACACGGGCAACTACAACATCACCCCGTGGCGCTTCCCGCACGACGTCGCCGCCATGCGCGACAACTTCGACGACCGCTACCAGGGCAACACCCTGCAGGTCGTCGACCTCGGCGAGATCAACGAGCACGCTGAACTCGTGCCCGACGGCGCGTGGCGCGACGTGATGCTCACCAACGCCATCCACACCGCCGGGGTGGACGCGCTGAACTCTTACACCGGCATCGGCAACGTCAAGTTCGCCGCCGCGCTGTGCATGAACTACTACGGCGCGACGTGCCCCGCGGCGTTCGACGCCCTCTGGCGCCCTGTGGACAGTGAGCGGGTGCTGCTCGCCGACGCACTACGGCTGCGGACTGTCGTTGTGGAGAACGGGATCATCGAGGACCGCGAGGCCGCGCAGGCCCAGGCGCGGGCAGGCGGACCGAAGCCCAACCAGGCCGAGGTGGCGCCAGGGTGGTCCGTCGCCGAGCGCACCAAGCTGGTGACCGTCTACAAGCGTGACACGCCGCTGCCCTTCGGTGACGGCCGGTTGTCCTTCGCGGGCAACGGCATCCGCGTCACGTCGGACGTGAAGGTCGGCGAGAACGGCATGGACACCCGCTACGAGGGCAAGGGCGGCAAGCTGATCTTCGCCGCGCTCGCCTGGCCTGGCTACAAGGCCACAGTGGACGGCAAGGAGGTGGAGGTCAAGCAAGGCCCCGCGGGCCTGATCGAGCTTGACGTCCCCGCCCCCGCTAACGGCGGTAGCAAGGTCGAACTCCGGTTCACCCCGCCCGGTTACGGCTTCGGCATCCCGCTGATGGCAGGCACTCTTGTGCTCGGGGTGCTGTTCAGCATCGGCTGGGCCGTCATGGGCGTTAGGCGACGCCGTCGCGAAGCGGCCACACCGGCCGAATAGGACAGAACGCTAAGAGGGCCCCGCCACTGTGGCGGGGCCCTCTTAGCGTTAGTGCAAGATCACGAGATCAGGCGTTCGCGGACTCCGCGGCCTGGTCGATCGCCCGGTGCCCGGGCAGGATCGCGGCGCGCTCGGCGGCGACCGCGTCCGAACCCGCACCCGCCTCGAGCAGGTTGAGGAAGTGGTCGAGCTGGGCGGCCAGCGGCTCCTGGCTCTGCAGGATCGTCGGGATCTCGATGATCGTCTGCTGCTGGTAGCCGACCCCGGCGGTGGCCAGCGAGTCGGTCACGTGCCGGTAGATGGTGATGTCCCGGCGCAGCAGGTCGATCTCGATCAGCCGGTCCACCTCGAGCACCGAGAGCTGCCGGACCTTGCGCTGGCTGACCCGGCTCGCCGACACCGTGGCGATCGCGCCGTTGGGGAACGACATGGTCGCGTCCGCGCTGTCCTCGGAGTGGTTCTTCTTCGACGACCCGTGGAAGTAGCCGAAGGACCCCTTCACCACCGACGGGTTCTCCCCGACGAAGCCGATGGTCAGGTCGATGTCGTGGATCAGCAGGTCGGTGGCAACACCGGTCTTGATCCGCGGCACGAACGGCGAGTGCCGGATCGCGTTGACCTGCACCACGTCGGAGGCGATCTGGCGCGCGGTCAGCACGGCCGGGTTGAACCGCTCCAGGAACCCGCACACCAGCGGCAGACCGCGGCGCTCGGACTCCTCCACCAGCTCGACCGACAGCTTGTAGTCGGGCGTGAGCGGCTTCTCCACCAGCAGCGGCTTGCCCAGCTCCATCACCTGGCGGGCGATGTCGTAGTGCGCCTCGGTCGCCGCGGCGATGACCACCGCGTCGATGCCCGACAGGTCACCGATCTCCGGTGCCCACGCGGCGCCGTAGCGGTTGGCGACCTGCTCGCCGACCTCCTTGCGCTGCTCGACCAGGGTGACGAAGTCCACCCGGGGCGACTGGGAGAGCACGCGGGCGTGCAGCGAGCCCATCTGGCCGGAGCCGATCAGGGCGACGCGGGGACGAGCGGTCACGCCAGCACCTCCCGCACGGTCGCGACGATGGTGTCGATCTGCTCGGCGGTCAGCTTCGGGTGCACCGGCAGCGACAGCGCCTGCTGGGCCACGCGGGTGGCGACCGGCACGTCCGAGGTGATCACGTTCGGGTTGTCCCGGTAGCAGTCGTAGTCGAAGACGACCTTCGGGTAGTACGTGCCGTTGCCGATGCCCTTCTCGGTCAGCTTGGCCGCGAACTCGTCCCTGTCCACCTTGGCGTCCTCGGTGACCAGCACGGTGTACTGGTGCCACACGTGGGTGCGGCCGGGCAGCACGCTGGGCACCCGCAGGCCCGGGATGTCGGCCAGGCCCGCCGACAGCGCCGTGGCGTTCGCGGAGCGCTTGGCGTTGATGTCCGCCAGCTTCTCCAGCTGCGGGATGCCGACCGCGGCGTGCAGGTCGGTCAGGCGGTAGTTGTGGCCCGCCATCTCGTACTGGTAGCGCGCCCGCATGCCCTGGTTGCGCATCACGCGCAGCTTGTCGGCCAGCGCGGCGTCGGAGGTGGTGATGACTCCGCCCTCGGCCGTGGTGACGTTCTTGGTCGCGTACAGCGAGAAGCAGCCGATGCCGAAGCTGCCTGCGGGGCGCCCGTCGAAGGTCGCGCCCACCGCCTGCGCGGAGTCCTCGATGATCGTGAGGCCGTGCTCCTCGGCCAGCGGGACCAGCTTGCCCATGTCCGCGGTCTGCCCGTAGAGGTGCACCGGCATGAGGACCTTGGTCCGCGGACCGACGGCCGCGGCGACGGCGGCCGGGTCGACGTTGAAGTCCTCGGCGTCGATGTCGGCGAAGCGGGCGGTGGCGCCTGCTTCCAGGATCGCGTTCAGCGTCGCGACGAAGGTGAACGGCGAGGTGACGACCTCGTCGCCCGGCTGCAGGTCCAGTGCCTGGACCGAGGCCACGAGCGCGGTGGTGCCGTTGTTGACGGCCACCGCGTGCTCAACCCCCGCGACCTGCGCGAACAGGTCCTCGAAGCGCTTGACCATGGGCCCCTGGGCGATGACGCCGGAGCGGAGCACCTCGAGCACGAGGGGCTCAGCGTCGCCGACGTCGACGACGGTGATGGGAATCATTCGGCAGTTCTCTCCGGTGCGATGGCGGGTTGAGGCGTCCGAACAGCACGCAGGTGACGGTCCTGCCGGCCGCGTGGGCCACGGTACCCGCCGTCGGCGGCCGCTCTTTGGGGGGCAACGCCAAGGGGGTCGCGACACTCCGCTGGGCCATGGAGGTAGCGCTGAGTACATGATCGACAGCGCTGCGTTGCTTACGCTCGTCGTTCCACGAGAGGGGTTTCGGAGAGGGGACCCACCTTGGGGTCTATTCACGCGGCTCCGCCGTCGGACCCACCAAGAACACCCGGATTGCACGTCGAGCCAGAGATGGCCCGCGCATTGCCACGTCCGCCGCGCGCGCACCCGCGGTTGGCCCTGGTGGCGCGGGCCGTTGTCGGCGCGCTCGTGCTGGGTTTCGTGCAGCACTGGCGCCACGGCTACTCCGCTGGCACCGGGGACCACCGCGTGCTCTCCGCGCTGGGCATGCACTGGGCGGACCCGACGCTGTTCGCGGGGGACTGGTTCCTCGAGCGGTCGCCGCAGCCGCACTGGCTCTTCGACGTGATCACTTGGTTCGGGATGGTCACCGGCAAGCTCAGCACGGTCTACCTCGGCTACTGGGTGCTGTCCCTGCTGGCCTTCGGCTTGGCCACCGCGCTGCTCGCCCGCCGCTGGGCACCCGCGCACCAGAGCACCGCGACGGTGCTGGTCTGCTTCCTCGCCGGGATGATGCCGTGGTGGCTGCTGGGCACCGGCTCGCCGCTGTACCCGAACGCGCTGCCGGTCGTCCTCTCGGGCTGCATGGTGTACCTCGTGGTGGCCGCGTTGTTCACCGACCACCGGACCTTCGCCGCGGTCGCCGCTGTGGTCGCCGCCGCCGTTCACCTGCAACAGGGCATGGTCCTGGCGATCTTGCTGATCGCGTTGGCCGCGGTCCGGTTCCACCTGGGACGGCTCCCCGGGACCGGGCGGCGCCGGGTGGACCGGGTGCTGTTGCTCGGCGGCGCGGGATGCGCCGCCGTTGTGCTCTTCGGGCTCTGGCTGCGGCCGGTCGCCGGTGAGATCGCGGACTTCGCGCAGATCTGCACGCGGGTCATCCCCTACCACTGCGAAGCGAGCTCGTGGTCTTCGCACGTCGTGTGGGCCGGGATGTCGTTGGTCGGCATCGCGTTGTTGAGCTGCCTGTACTTCTCGCGCGGCACGATCGCGACGTGGGCCGTCCTGATCGCTCTGCCCGCCTTCGGGCTGGTCGTCGGTGTGGTCGCGGACCGGTGGAACGTCCCGATGATCGGCGAGCTCGCGCAGGGCATGAACGTCTACCGGCTCGACGTCGTGCTGTTGCCAATGGCCGTGTGGGGCTTGGTGGTCCCGATTTTCGCCCCGGTCAAGACCCGGGTGCGCTTGGCCGCGCTGGGTGCGGTCATCGGGCTGGGCTACCTGCTCGCGGGCTCTTACACGTTCGACCCGCGGTGGATGTTCCCCCGTCCTCACGGCGGCCCGTGGTTGCTGCTCTTCGCGGGTGCGCTGATCGTTGGCGCTGCGGCGATGGCGGTGCGCGCGCGCAAACCAGGGTGGGCAATAAGGACGAATCGCGTAGTGCACGGTTCAGCGCTCGCGGTCGTGGGCGCTGTCTTGGCGGCGGTGTTCTCCGCGGGTGCTCCTCCGCTGCGCGACTTCGATGTGGTCTACCTCTCCGACAAAGAGATCCACGACTGGGGCATGGCTGTGCGCCGGACCCTCCCACCGGGCGCGCAGCTGATCGCTCCGCCTCTGGGTGAGTACATCCGGATGGCCAGCGGCCGCGGCGTGGTCGCCGACTGCAAGAACGTGCCCTACGGCGGCGACGCCTGGGTCGAGTACCAGCGGCGGCTCAACGCCGTCGGCGGGCTCAAGCAGTGCCTGATGAAGACGCCGGGCGTCTTCTTCTCCCTCCCGCTGGAGCGCTACAGCCAGGTCGCGCGGGAGTTCGGCGCCGACTACCTGGTGGTGGAGGAGGGCATGCGGTGGCGCATCCCCGAACTGCTCGGCGCGGGCTGGACCGTCGTGCTCGAACCGGTGTCAATGCTGCGCAACACCGTGCTGCGCGCACCGGTGAACTGACCACGTACAGTGTCACGCTGTCGTGAGGTGGCGCTGTGCCCACCCGGCTACTGGGTGGGTGCCCGCCAGCGGTGACCCGATGATGTCGACTACAGCTACCGGTCGTGACGCGCCGGGGCCGGAGGACAAATGGCCATCAACAGCGAGGCCATCAGCAGCCAGGCCGTGACGGCGGGGGCGGCGGAGACCGAGCAGCCGCCCCCGGCGGCCAAGCCGTCGTGGAAGTCCACGGCCATCACCTGGCTGCGCCGGGTGCTGATCCTGGCGGTGGTCGGCGGCGCGCTCTACTACGTCATCACCCGCTGGAACGAGGTCTGGGCCACGCTGTCCACCGTGCCGTGGTGGTCGGCGGTGCTCAGCCTGCTCGCGGTGGTCGCCGGTGTCGTCGTCGGCGCGTTCTCCTGGCGCGTGGTCGTCAACGACCTCGGCTCGCCGGTCACGCGCACCCGGGGCGCCCAGATCTACCTGGTCAGCCAGCTCGGCAAGTACATCCCCGGCTCGGTGTGGGCGTACGTGCTGCAGATGGAGCTGGGCAAGAAGGTCGGCATCCCGCGCGCGCGGATGTTCGTCAGCTCCCTGGTGCAGGTCGGCGTGTCCGTGGTGGCGATGCTCACCCTCGGCATGATCGCCCTGCCGAAGATGCTCGACCAGAACCCGCGCGCGGTGTGGCTCTACGCCGCGCTGCCGATCAGCCTCATCGCGCTGCACCCCAAGGTCATGACCTGGGGCGTCAACCTGGTGCTGCGGGTGCTGCGCAAGCAGCCGCTCGACCACCAGCTGCGCTGGGCCACCATCGGCAAGACCCTTGGCCTGTCGGTCCTGTCCTACGTGCTCTTCGGCGCGCACCTGTGGGCGCTGGCCACCGCCAGCGGTACCCCGGACCTGGGCGTGCTGCTGCTGTGCGTCGGCACAGTGGCGATCGGCCTGGTCGCCGGTCTGCTGTTCTTCGTCGTCCCCTCCGGTGCGGGCGCGCGTGACGTCCTCGTCGCGTTGGCCCTCGCACCGACTGTGGGGATCACCGCGGCGGCCGCTTTCGCGGTGGCCTCCCGGGTCATGTTCACGCTCGCCGAACTCGGCTCCGCCGGTGTCGCCGCGCTGTTGGCGTCGCGGCACGTGAAGGACCTGGTCGCCCAGCCCGCCGCCACACCGGAGAACACCGCCCCGGAGAAGTCAGAGGACCCCGCATGAGCAGCAAGATCCACCCCACCGCGGTCATCGGCGCGGGCGTCGAGTTGGGCGAGAACGTCAGCGTCGGGCCCAACACGATCATCCTGGGCCCGGCCGTGATCGGCGACGACTGCTGGATCGGCCCCGGCTGCGTCATCGGCACCCCGCCCGAGATCACCGGCGCCACGCACAACGGCGAGTGGGACAGCGCGGCCAGCGAGTTCGTCGGCGTGCACATCGGCGCCAGGACCGTGGTCCGCGAGCTGACCACCATCCACCAGGGCAGCTACCGGCCGACCACCATCGGATCCGACTGCTGGTTGCTCAACCGGGTCTACGTCGCCCACGACAGCCTCATCGGCGACCGGGTCACCCTGTCGGCCGGGGTCAGCCTCGGCGGGCACTTCCAGGTCGGCTCCGGTGCCAACCTCGGCATGAACGTCGCGGGCCACCAGCGCAGGCTCGTCGGACCGGGCGCCATGGTCGGCATGGGCGCCGCGATCACCCGCGACGTGCCACCGTTCGCCAAGGCCTTCGGCAACCCGGTGCGGCTGCGCGGGGTCAACTCGGTGGGCATGAGCCGCTCCGGGGTCGACGACGACGCCATCGCCACCCTCACGGCCGCCTACGCGGCGGGCGCTGTCCCCGCCGAGGTGCCCGCTTCGCTCACCGGGGCGTTCGCCTGGTGGACCGCCGCGGAACCGGCTCGGTCCCTGGTCGGCGTCGCTCAATCGATCTGAGCGTGCACCGGGGGTGAGCGCCCCTGGGTACTGACCGGTCGGGTCGAAACTGAGCGGGTAGCCTTGTGGGGCCTCGGGCGTCGTAGGCGCCCGTGTCGGCCACTACCGACCGGTTACGCGCGACCGCCTCAAGCGATCCCGCGCGCGACCGGGAGGGCGGCCACCACCGGCAGCACAAGAGCCCTCCGGAGGATCGAACCCGTCATGCCCCAGCGCGCGGCCAGTGTCACCACCCGGTCAGGCCAAGAGGCCCCCGAGTCCCCCGGCCGCCTGGTCGCCCAGCGCGGGTTGTTCCGCGGTCCGGATCCTGTGTGCCCCGACAGCCTCTATGCCACGGTCGTGGCAGGTGCCGCGGACCGCGAGCGCGACCGGTTGATCGTTAGGCCTTACACCGAGGTCAGCACTGACACCTACTTCGGTCGTTTTCCCGCCTCTTACTGGCAGCGGTGGACTGTCGTCAAAGAGGTCACTGTCGAGTTGGTGCTGTCCGGGTCCGCCCGCGTCTCCATGGTCGCATCCGACGAAGAAGGCGGCACCCGAATTGTGGCCGCCCGCGACATCGCCGACGCCTCCGGCGACACCGTTCAGCTGACCGCCACCCTGGACAAGTTCCTCGACGGCGGGTTCCTCTGGCTCGACATCACCACCGAAGCGGGCGAACTGCTCGTCGAGCGACTCGACTGGACCGTCGAGGCCCCGGCCCGCGTGGTGCCGACCTCCGTCGTGATCTGCACCTTCAACCGCGCCGACGACTGCGTGCGCACCCTCGGGTCGCTCGCCGCCGACAACGCCGCGCTGTCGGTCCTGGACGCCGTCTACGTCGTCGACCAGGGGACGGACACCGTTGAATCCCGACCCACCTTCCCCGACCTGGAGAAGGGCCTCGGCGGCAGGCTGCGGTACCTGCGCCAGCCCAACCTCGGCGGCGCGGGCGGGTTCGGCCGCGGCATGTACGAGGTCGTGCGCGGCGGCGAGTCGAACGTGCTGCTGATGGACGACGACGTGCTGTGCGAGCCCGAGATCGCCGTCCGGCTCTCCGCGTTCGCCAACCGCACCGCCCGACCCACCCTGGTCGGCGGCCAGATGCTGCGGCTGCTGCACCCCACCAAGCTGGTCGCGGGCGCCGAGTACGCCGACTTCACCCAGCTCCTGCCCGGCAAGGTCGTCGCCAACGCCCTCGACGACGTCGACCTGCTCGACGAGGCCCTCGACGAGGACGGCGAACCCACCGGCCTGCCCAACCGGGGCGACCGCCGGGTCGACGCCGACTACAACGCCTGGTGGTCCTGCCTCATCCCGAACTCGATCGTGCGCGAACTCGGCCTGCCGATCCCGCTGTTCTTCCAATGGGACGACGTCGAGTACGGCTACCGCGCCAGGACCCGCGGCTACGCCACGGTCACCCTGCCCGGCGCCGGGCTCTGGCACGCCGACTTCGACTGGAAGGACGGCGACCAGTGGAGCCAGTACTTCGCGCTGCGCAACGCCATGATCGTGGCCACCCTCTACTCGCCGTTCCCGCCCAAGCAGGTCGCCAGGGTGTTCACCTCCCGGGTCGCGCGGGCGCTGCTGGCCATGCAGTACGGCCTGGCCGCCACCCTGATCAAGGCCGCTGAGGACTTCCTGGTCGGCCCGGACGTGCTCGCCGACGGCGGCCAAGCGGCGGCGGCCGAGATCCGGGCGATCCGGGCCCAGTACCCTGACACGGTCGCGCACCCGGTTGGCTCGTTGCCGGAGCTCGGCCTGGAGTTCGTGCCCATGGTCCAGGCCGACACCGCGCCGAAGAACCCCAGGGTGGCACTGGCCAAGCAGCTGGTGCGGCTGGCCAGGGGCAGGACCAACTTCGGTGTGGGCGCGGTTCCGGCGCGCGATTCGGCCTGGTGGCACGTCTCCCGGTTCGACCGGGTGGTGGTCACCGACGCGGCGCAGGACAGCGTCCGGATCCGGGAGCGGGACAGGGACACGGCCGTCGAGCTCGGCAAGCGCGCGGTCGCGGTCGCCCGCGCCCTGCTCGCCGACAGCGCGCGGGTCGCCGCCGAGTACCGCGCGGCCATCCCGGCGGCCACGAGCACGCAGAACTGGGAACGGCTTTACGGCCCGCGGTGAGCGGGCCGGTGCGCGCAGGAGAACAACACAGACCTGGCAGGACCACCCAGGGGGACAACCCGGTCCCCGGGATCCACGGCAGGCTCGCTGGAGGAGCGAAGTGACCGAGCAGGGCAACACGAACAGAACCGGTGCGCATGCCGTGCTGCAGCGGGTGATCTTGCCGCGGGGCACGGACCCGGTGGACGTCCGCCCGCTCTACCTGGACGAGCCGGACGCCATCCACAGCCTCGTCTCCGCGCGGACGAAGGTGACCATCCCCGGCTCGGCCAGGGTGTCGTTCGCCTCGTACTTCAACGCCTTCCCCGCCAGCTACTGGAAGCGCTGGACCAGGGTCAGCGAGGTCGTGCTGCGGCTGAGCGCGCGCGGCGCGGGCCGGGTCGACGTGTACCGGTCCAAGCCCAACGGCGACCAGGTGCACCTCACCGGCCAGGCGGTGCGCACCGAGGGCGCCGAACCGGCCCAGGTCGAGTTCCGGATCAGCCTGGCCCCGTTCGAGGACGGCGGCTGGATCTGGTTCGACGTGTTCACCGAGGACTCCCCGCTGGAGATCTCGGACGCGGCCTGGACCACCGACCTGCAGCTGCCCCCGACCAGGCTGTCCATCGGCACCACCACCTTCAACCGGGTCGACGACTGCGTGAACTCGCTGCTCGCCCTCGGTGAGGACCCGGTCGTGCTCGACGCGCTGACCAAGGTCTACGTGGCCGACCAGGGCACCCAGAAGATCTCCAGCCACCCCCGCTTCACCGAGGCAGCCGCCCTGCTCGGCGACCGCCTCGAGGTCATCGAACAGGGCAACCTGGGCGGCTCCGGCGGCTTCAGCCGGGCCTTCTTCGAGACCATCGAGCACTCCGACGTCGACCAGATCATGCTGATGGACGACGACATCTCGCTGGAGCCGGACTCGATCCTGCGCGCCAGCATGTTCGCCCGCGCCGCGACCGCCCCGGTGATCGTCGGCAGCCAGATGCTCAACCTGCAGGCCAAGGCCAGGCTGCACAGCATGGGCGAGGTCGTCGACCTGAGCAGCTTCACCTGGCGGGCGGCGCCCGGCGCGCTCACCGACCACGACTTCGGCCTGAAGTCGCTGCGCGAGACCAAGAAGCTGCACCGCCGCATCGACGCCACCTACAACGGCTGGTGGATGTGCCTGTTCCCCCGCGAGATCATCAAGGCGACGGGCCTGCCCCTGCCCCTGTTCATCAAGTGGGACGACGCCGAGTACTCGCTGCGCGCACTGGAAAAGGGCTACCCCACGGTGACCCTGCCCGGCTCCGGCGTCTGGCACATGCCCTGGACCGACAAGAACGACGCGTCGGACTGGACCGCGTACTTCCACCTGCGCAACCGCCTGATCGTTGCCGCGCTGCACACCCCGCACGACCACCGCAAGGTCCTGCTCAAGCAGGGCCTGCGCGTGACGATCCGCAGGCTGCTGTCGATGGAGTACTCCACGGTGGCGATCGAGCTGAAGGCGATCGAGGACTTCCTGGCAGGCCCGGACCGCCTCTTCGACCTCCTGCCCACGGTCCTGCCGGAGGTCCAGCGCATCCGCAAGCAGTACGCGGACGCCCAAACCCTCCCGTCCGCCAGCGAGTTCCCGCCGCCGACCCTCGACGCGGTCCACGCCGAGCGCATGCTGCGCCCGCCCGTGAACCCCGCCAAGATCGCCGCCCAGGCCGCCCAGGCGCTCCTGCACAACCTGCGCCCCCCGGCCCCCGACGCCGCCGACCGCCCCCAGGTGAACGTGCCCGCGGGCAGCGCCCTCTGGTTCCTCCTCGGCAACCTCGACAGCGCCACCGTGTCGAACCCGGACGGCAGCGGTGTCGCCTTCCGCAAGCGCGACCCGGAGGTCTTCCGAGAACTGGCCAAGCAGGCCACCAGCGCCTACCGCCGCCTGGCAGCCGAGTGGCCCACCGCCAAGGACACCTGGCGAGCGGCCCTCCCAGAACTCACCTCGGTCGAGTCCTGGCGCAAGGTCTTCGAGAGCTGATCCGCTGAAAGGGCGGCCCCTCACCGGGCCGCCCTTTTCGCACACCTGCCCGGCCGGGCTGGGGATGACTTCTGTCACCCATCTGGGCGTACTTCGGGACGGGATTCCTGGGAGGCCCCGCCCGGTCCGGCGGGCGGGGCCGTCTCGGGGGTCAGACGTCGGTGGTGCGGCCGAGGTGTTCGCGCAGGGCGATCGGGGCGCCCGCCAGGTCCTCGTCGTTGCAGAGCAGCTTGACGTCGTAGTAGGGCCTGCCCTCGCGGTCGTCGTAGTCGAGGTGGATGGCGATCACGTCGACCGGTTCGCCCAGCCAGTTCTGCGTGTGCCGCAGCCACGACGCGGCCCGCTCCAGGGCCGTGGGGAGGTCGTCGTCGCGGAACTCGACCGGGCGGTAGGGGACTCCTTGGACCTGGTCACCCGGGTTGGCTGGCCTCGGTAGGTCGACGGAAACGCCGACGTCGTCGAGGCGGAGTGCGATGGACTCGGTGTTGTCACTGGCGAGCTCGCTCACCTTGACAGCGTCTCCCAGCGGGTGGCCGGTCGCAACCCCCGGCATACGGGTGCGCGGGCGATCCGGTGTGTGGTTGACTGTATCCGGTCGTGAATTTTCTTGAGTACGTGTTAGATCACGCTCGCAAGAGATCGTTGCGGGCGCGCGGTTTTCCTCCAGGTCAAGCCGGAGAAGTCGCCGTCTGAAACCGACCATGGGTTTGCGCGACCGCGCAGGCCCAAGCGGTACCTGTTGAGGAGATAGACGTGGCACAGGGCACAGTCAAGTGGTTCAACTCCGAGAAGGGCTTCGGCTTCATCCAGCCGGACGACGGCGGCGCCGACGTCTTCGTGCACTACTCGGAGATCCAGGGCTCGGGCTTCAAGACCCTGGACGAGAACCAGCGTGTTGAGTTCGAGATCGGCCAGGGCCAGAAGGGCCCGCAGGCCACCGGCGTCCGCGCCGTCTGATCTTAGATTCGAGTTCCGAGGCCCGTCCCCGCTGGGGGACGGGCCTCGGTCCTTTTCCGAACTAGTGAGCTAGGTCACATATCAGAACCAGCGTTCGAGGACCTGGGCCACGCCGTCTTCGGAGTTGGGGGCGGTCACCTCGTCGGCGGCGGCCTTGACGTCCTCGTGGGCGTTGGCCATGGCCACGCCGTGGCCCGCCCAGCGGAGCATCTCGATGTCGTTGGGCATGTCGCCGAAGGCGATCACGGCCGACTGGGGGACGCCCTCGATCTCGGCGACCTCGGACAGGCCCTTGGCCTTGGTGACGCCGGGGGCGGAGATCTCCAGGAGGCCCAGGCCGGTGGAGTAGGTCACGTCCACGCTGTCGCCCAGCAGCGAGCGGGCGGCGTCCAGCATCTCCGCGCTGGTCATCGACGCGTGGCGGACCAGGAGCTTCACCGCGGGGCGGCCGAGGACCTCGGCGCGGGAGGCGATCGTCAGTTCGTCCACCGAGTCGCCCCACGGGTTGGAGTAGCCGCGTTCGGCGGCGTAGGGGGCCGTCAGGTGCGGGCCGCCGATCACCACGCGCTCGGTCGCCACCGCCATGCCGGGCAGGGCCTTCTCCAGGGTGTGCGTGACGTCGTGCAGGCGGACCGGGTCGAGTTGGTGTGCCGACACCACATGGCCGGAGCCGATGTCGTAGATGATCGCGCCATTGGCGCAGACCGCGTGGCCGTTGAGGCCCGCGCTGTCGGACACCGGCGGGATCCAGCGCGGGGGACGGCCGCTGACCAGCACGAACGGGGTCCCGGTCGCGACGACCCTGGCGATCACGCCGACGGTGCGGTCGGTGACCCGCTCCAGCGGGCCGAGCAGGGTGCCGTCGATGTCGGAGGCGACGAGGCGGGGCGAGTCCACGGGGTCCATCCTGCAGGACCGCGCGACCCGGTTCCGGTGGCCTTCGTTACCCCCGGGTCGGGCTGCCGCTAGGTTCGCGTGGTGCGCGTAGGAATTGTGATCCTCCCCGAGCATCGCTGGTGGGCCGCCGAGCCCAGGTGGCGCGGGGCCGAGGAGTACGGCTTCGACCACGCCTGGACCTATGACCACCTCGGCTGGCGGACGCTGGTCGACGGGCCCTGGTTCGACTCGGTCCCCACCCTGACCGCGGCGGCGATGGTGACCTCCGAGATCCGGCTCGGCACCTTCGTCGTCTCGCCCAACTTCCGACACCCCGTCCCGCTGGCCAGGCAGGTGCTGGCCGTGGACGACATCTCCGACGGCCGGTTCATGCTCGGTCTCGGCTCCGGGGCAAGCGGCCTCGGCGGCTACGACCGCCAGGCCATGGGCCACGCCGGGGAGGACACCACCCCGGCCCAGATCGCCGACCGGTTCGCCGAGTTCGTCGAGCTCTCCGACGCCCTGCTCACCCAGGACAAGGCGACCTTCACCGGCGAGTACTACCGGACCGAGGAGGCCCGCAGCGCCCCCGGCTGCGTCCAGAGACCCCGGGTGCCCTTCCTGATCGCCGCCAACGGCCCCAGGGCCATGCGCCTTGCCGCCCGCTACGGCCAGGGCTGGGTGACCACCGGGGCCCCCGGCGCCGAGTCCGCCGACGCCTGGTGGGCCGACGTGGCCAAGCGGGCGAAGCGGTTCGACGAGGCGCTCGACGAGCTCGGCCGCGACCCGTCCACCATCGACCGCTACGTCAGCGTCGACGCCTCCCCGCTGTTCTCGCTGGAGAGCGTCGCCGCGTTCACCGACCACGTCGGCCGGGCCCGCGACACCGGGTTCACCGACGTGGTCGTGCACTGGCCGCGCCCGGACGGCCCGTACGCGGGGCGCGAGCTGGTGCTCGAGGAGGTGGCCGCCGACGTGCTGCCGCTGCTGGGCGGCCGGGCCACCCGCCGCGACGCCAACAAGTCCGAACCGCCGAGCAACGGGTCCGGGGTGTCGGGCGTCAGAGAAGGCGGGGGAGGGAAATAGGGGGGACGGATCGGTCCCGGCGCCGGGGGAGGATGCCGGGACCGATCCCCGTCCAGCACCTTGAGGGTGATCTGTGCCTCGCCTTCGGGGCCCGAGCACCGCGCGGGTAGCCTGAGCCACCGTGAGCGCGGTCGCAGAAACCACTGAAGACAACTACAACGGGTACGACCTGGTCATCGTCGGGTCCGGATTTTTCGGCCTGACGATCGCCGAGCGGACCGCAACCCAGCTCGACAAGCGGGTGCTGGTGCTCGAGCGCCGGTCGCACATCGGCGGCAACGCCTACTCCGAGAACGAGCCCGAGACGGGCATCGAGGTGCACCGCTACGGCGCGCACCTGTTCCACACCTCCAACAAGCGCGTGTGGGACTACGTGAACGAGTTCACCTCGTTCACCGACTACCAGCACCGCGTGTTCGCCAAGTACCAGGACCAGGTCTACGCGTTCCCGATGAACCTGGCCCTGATCAACACCTTCTTCGGCCGGTCGCACACCCCGGACGAGGCGCGCGCGCTGATCGCCGAGCAGGCCGCCGAGATCGACACCGGTGCCGCGAAGAACCTCGAGGAGAAGGCGATCTCGCTGATCGGGCGCCCGCTCTACGAGGCGTTCATCCGCGGCTACACCGCCAAGCAGTGGCAGACCGACCCCAAGGAACTCACGCCGTCGATCATCACGCGGCTGCCGGTGCGCTACAACTTCAACAACCGGTACTTCAACGACACCTACGAGGGCCTGCCCGTCGACGGGTACACCGCGTGGCTGGAGAAGATGGCCGCGCACCCCAACATCGACGTGCGCCTGGACGTGGACTACTTCGACGTGCGGGACCGGATCCCGGCTGGCACGCCGACTGTCTACACCGGACCGCTGGACCGGTACTTCGACTACTCGGCGGGGCGGCTGGGCTGGCGCACCCTCGACTTCGAGACCGAGGTCGTGGCGACCGGTGACTTCCAGGGCACGTCGGTGATGAACTACAACGACGCCGAGGTCCCCTACACCCGGGTGCACGAGTTCCGGCACTTCCACCCGGAGCGCACCCACTACCCGAGCGACAAGACCGTCATCGTCCGCGAGTTCTCCCGCTCCGCCGAGGCCGAGGACGAGCCGTACTACCCGATCAACACCCCCGAGGACCGCGAGAAGCTCGCGGCCTACCGGGAGCTGGCCAAGGACGAGGCCGCCGCGCGCAACATCATCTTCGGCGGCAGGCTCGGCACCTACCAGTACCTGGACATGCACATGGCGATCGGGTCCGCGCTGTCGGTCTTCGACAACAAGGTCGCGCCCCACCTGCGCGATGGCGCCCCGCTCGACGGCTCCATCGACGTCTAGGCGAAACACCGCGGCCGTTCCCCCGATGTCCTGTCGGGGGAACACCACGACCGGGAGGTAAGCCAAGTGGACCGCAGCACGTCCGGACCGGGGCGGGAGACCGCCGCGCTGAGCCGGGTGCAGGGCGCCATCGGCACCGCACCGGTGGTGACCGCCGCCAAGGGGTTGTCGCTGTTCGGCGAGCACAGCGCGGGCTGGTTCGCCCTCGGCCTGCTCGGCGCGGCGGTGGACAAGCGCAGGCGCAAGGACTGGCTGGTGGCCGCCGGTGGCGTGGTCGCGGCGCACGCCGCATCGATCGCGGTCAAGCGGGTCGTGCGCAGGCCCCGGCCGGACGACCCGTCGGTCAAGGTGCTGGTCGGCACGCCGAGCAAGCTCAGCTTCCCGTCCTCGCACGCCACGTCCACCACCGCGGCCGCCGTGTTGTTCTCCGGGCTGACCGGACGCAAGCTTGTCCCGGTGCTCGTCCCGCCGATGCTGCTCTCGCGGCTGGTGCTCGGCGTGCACTACCCGACCGACGTGCTCGCGGGCTCCGCCCTCGGCGCCCTGGTCGGTGGCCTGCTGCGGCGCAAGCTCAGGGGAGGCAAGCGGTGAGTGAGAAGGTGGCCGAGACCCCGGCCGACGCGGTGACCGAGCCTGCTCGGCCCAACGTGCTCGCCGGGTTGCTGCGCACCGCGCGGCCCCGGCAGTGGGTCAAGAACGTCCTGGTCCTGGCGGCGCCGTTCACCGCCAACCGGGTGTTCGAGCAGGAGGTCCTGCTCGCGGCGGTGATCGCGTTCGCCTCGTTCTGCCTGATCTCGTCGTCGGTGTACCTGGTCAACGACGCCATCGACGTGGTGGCCGACCGGGAGCACCCGACCAAGCGAAACCGGCCTATCGCCTCCGGCATCGTCCCGGTGCGGCTGGCCTACGCGACCTCGGCGGTGCTGGCGCTGGCCGCGCTGGGCGTCAGCCTGCTCGCAGGCTGGGAGCTGACCGTGGTGCTGGCCGTGTACGCGGCCGTGCAGCTCGGGTACTGCCTGGGGCTCAAGCACCAGCCGGTGATCGACCTGTGCATCGTGGCGTCGGGGTTCCTGCTGCGCTCGATCGCCGGTGGTGTGGCCGCCGACATCCCGCTGTCGCAGTGGTTCCTGCTGGTCACCGCGTTCGGCTCGCTGTTCATGGTCTCCGGCAAGCGCTACGCCGAGATCGTGCTGTTCGAGAAGACCGGCGCCAAGATCCGCTCGTCGCTGTCGAAGTACTCGTCGAGCTACCTGCGCTTCGTGTGGGCGACCGCGGCCGCGATCATGATCACCACGTACTCGCTGTGGGCGTTCGAGATCCGCGCGACCAACCCGCACAACTCGGTCTGGGCGGTCATCTCGATCGTCCCGTTCGTCATCGCCGTGCTGCGGTACGCGGTCGACGTCGACGGCGGGCACGCGGGCACCCCCGAGGACATCGCGCTCAAGGACCGGGTGCTGCAGGTGCTCGGCGCGGGCTGGGTCGTCTGCCTGGCCCTGTCGATCTACCTGTAGCTCTCCAGGCGCTCGCGCGGGTGGTAGTGCCGCGACGAGTTCTCGTACGGGTAGCGGATCCGGCGCCGGACCGCGCCGAGCAGGGGGCGCAGCTCCAAGCCCCAGTAGCTGCCGCGGTCCGGGTCCGCCCACGTCTCGAACAGCGCCAGGTGCCGCTCGTCGCGCAGCATGACGTCGCCACCGGCCAGCCCGTCCTTGTCGATCGGCCGGGACGCCTCTTCGATCGTCACGCCGCGGTCGAGCCGCCACGCCATCGCCACAAACCCCGCGGGCGTCATGGGGTAGCTGCCGTGCCACCCTGCCGGATCGTGCGGTACCGCCGCCTCGACCCAACTCTGGGCGCGGCGGAGGACATCTTCCCTGGTGGACATGCCGGTCACCCTGGCAGCACGGTCTGGGGGCCGCCTATAACCCGCCTATAGGCGCACGACGTGCGACCACGCGAGCGGCGAGAGGTCAGCCAGCTCTGTGGCCTCCCGCGTAGTGGCCTCGGCGAACAAAGCCAGTGCCCGGTCCCAGTGCGCCTGGGCCATCGTCTCTTCGTCCAGCGCTTCAGCCGCCGCTAGGTCGCGCAGGGTGCGGGCCTGCCACAGCGGTAAGTCCAGCTCCGTCCACTTCGCCAGGGCGTCGGCGAGCAGACCGCGCGCCGCGGCCAACTCGCCTTCCGCGAGGGCCAACTCCCCCAACGTGCGGGTCACCAGCGCGACTCCGAACCGGTCACCCGCGCTCGTGCACAGCGTGAGGCAGTCGGCGAGCGCCTCGGCGATGCCCTCGGTCCTGCCCTGCCTGATCCGCGCCTTGGCCAGCGACTGCGTGGCGTACGCGGCCCCGAGCTGGTCGCCCGCGGCCCGCAGCACGGCCTCCGCCTGCTCGCTCAGCTCCGCGGCGAGGTCCGCCGACCCGGCCGCCCGGTGGCACAGGCTCAGCCCGCGCAACGCCAAGCCCGCACCCCGCTCGTCACCCAGCTCCCGGTACGCCTCGACGCAGCGGGTGAGCCTGCTCGTGGCGGCCGGGAGGTCACCCAGGTCGCGCCAGGTCGCGCCAAGCCCGTAATCGGTCGCGGTGACCACGCTCAGGTCACCGAGGTCCTCGGCGATCCGCGCGGCCCTGACCAGGTGGTCGCGGGCGGCGCGGAAATCCGCGAGATCGCGGTGCACCGTGCCGATGCCCACCAGCGACACCGCCAGCGTGGCCCGGTCACCGACCTGCTCGGCGCCCTCCGCCGCCTGGGTGAAGTACGCCAGCGCGGCCGGGAACTCGTCCTTCTCGTAGTAGAGCTGCCCCAGCCCGGCCAGCACCGTGGCCTCCGCGCGGGTGTCACCGCTGTCGCGGGCCGCGGCCAGTGCGACCTCGTGCGTGCGCTGCCACCCGTCGAACTCGTTGCGCGCGGCGAACGGCGACGACAGCAGCGAGGCGATCAACATCGTGGTCATCTCGTCGATGCCCAGCTCGTGCGCCCGCTCCACGGCCCGCACCACCGCCGAGGTCTCCGACTTGAACCAGCCGGACGGGTCCTGCTCGGTCTCGGCGACCAGCCGCGGGTCCAGCTCCACCCTCGTGCGCACCTGCTGGCCCAGTCCCAGCGTCACCCTGGGCAGCTTGCTCGCCCCCGCGTCGACCAGCGCCATCCAGGTCGCCAACGTCCGGCACACCGCGGCCGCCACCCCGTCCGCCGGTTCGTCGCGCATGGCCTGCTCGGCGCCGAAGAGCTGCACCAGGTCGTGGAAGCGGTAGCGGACCCGCCCGATCGCGTCGATCCCGGCCACCTCCAGCAGCCGCAGGTCCACCAGCCGCTCCACCACGTCCTCGGCGTCGTCGAGCGGGATGTCCAGCAGCGGCGCGGCCAGCCACGACCCCAGGTCGGGCAGGTCGAGCAGGGTCAGCAGGTGGAAGGCGTGCCGGTGCAGGTCGTCGAGCTCGACGTAGTTGAGCCGCAGGCTGGAGCGCACCGCGAGGTCCCCGACGGCCAGCTCGTCGAGCCTGCGCCGTTCGTCGGACAGCCGCGACGCCAGCGCCCGCAGCGGCCAGTGCGGCCTGGCCTGCAGCTTCGCCCCCGCCGCGCGCACCGCCAGCGGGATCCCCCCGCACAGCTGCGCGATCGTCGCCGCCGCCATCGGCTCGGCCGACACCCTGGTCACCCCGACGATCCGGCCCAGCATCCGCACCGACGCCTCGGCCGAGAGCAGGGCGAGCTCGACCCCGACGGTGCCGGTCAGCCCGGTCAGCCGCGACCGGCTGGTGATGATCACCAGGCAGTTCGGCGCCCCCGGCATCAGGTGCCGCACCTGCTGCTCGTCGCGGGCGTTGTCCAGCACCACCAGCAAGCGCTTGTCGTCGACCCGCCTGCGGAACATCTCGACCCGCTCGTCGACGTCGCCGGGCAGGTCAGCGGCCTCGACCCCGAGCGCGCCGAGGAACCGGCCGAGCACCTCGAAGGCGCCCAGGTTGCGCTCGCTGCCCCGCAGGTCGGCGAACAACTGGCCGTCCGGGTAGCGCGCCCGCAGCCGGTGCGCGGCGTGCACCGCGAGCGTCGACTTGCCCGCACCGGCGAACCCGGACACCACGACGGCGGGCGCGGTCACCGCGTCCGCCTCGCTGACCGCGAGGATCGCCTGGAGCTGGTCCTCGCGCCCGGTGAAGTCGCTGAGGTCCGGCGGCAGGTGCCGGGGGACCGCGTGCTGGTGCCGGACCACGACCCGGCGCTTGGTCGCCGTGCTGGCCCGCGGCGCGCCACCGAGGATCTCGGCCTGCAATTCGCGCAGTTCCGGCCCCGGCTCGACCCCGAGCTCCTCCAGCAGGTGCTCCCGGCCGTCGCGGTAGACCGCCAGCGCGTCGCCCTGCCTGCCGCTCTCGTAGAGGGCGCGCATGAGCAACGCCCGGGACTGCTCGCGAAGCGGGTTCGCGTTCACCAGCCGCCGCAGGTGCGCCGCGACCTCGGCCGCCCTGCCCTGGTGCAGCAGGCAGCGGGCCAACCCCTCCTCCGCCCCCAACCGCTCCTCGACCAGGCTCGTCGCCTGCGCCCGCGCGAACGCGGCCTCCACCCCGCCGAACGCGGGCCCCCGCCACAACCGCAACGCCTGCTCGAACAACCCGGCCGCAGACTCGTGGTCCTCCTGCCGCTCCGCGTGCCGCGCCGCGTACAGGTGGTTCTCGAACCCCTCCAGATCGCTGTCCGTCGGATCGACGTCCAACAGATACCCCGGCGCCTTGGTCGTCAACGCCCCACTACGCCCCGCCGCCGCCACAGCCCGCCGCACGGAGGAGACGTAGGTGTGCACCAGAGCGGTAGCCGACGCGGGCGGCGAGTCGTCCCAGATCAGGTCGATCAGCCGGTCGGTCGCCACCACCTGCCGCGCGTGCAACAACAAAGCGGCCAACAACGCCTTCGGTTTGGCCCCGCCGAGCGGAACCACCCGTCCCTCCACCGCCTCGGCCCGGATCTCGACCGGCCCAAGCACCAGGATGCGCACTTCTCTACCCCCAGGTCAGTGTGCCCAGTGACCACTATCGGCCCTCAGTCAACCTGGGGTCACTCGATCAGGTCCCTTGGCTGCGTGCGCGCGTACAGCACCGACCCGTCCTGGAAGCCCACCCGCAACAACTCGGGGAACGGGAACGACCGCCCCACCAGCACCACGTCCCACCCCACGACCCGTCGGACATCGGTCTCCCACACCGAGTACACCTTGTCCCGGAAGTCCCACTGGCTGTCGCCGTCGAGGTAGATGCCCACCGATCCCATGGCCTTCCCGACCAGGCTCCGCTCCTTCAGGGCGTCCTTGCGCGCTTGCTGGGTGCTGGCAAGCAACTTCTCCGGGAAGATCACCGCGATCCGCCGATCGGTGATCGCCAAGCCGATCTCGCCCTGCCCGATCGCCAGCGCGTCGGCTGCCCTGGCGGCGTCCAGGGTGGGGTCGGCCGCCTCGGCCCACCAGCCCAGGGAGTCGTCATCGGCCCATTCGTGGCCTGAGTACTGACCCGCCACGGTGAACTCCGCCGGATCCGGGTACTTGCGGTCGATCCACATGATCTCGGGTGTTCCCGGCGGCATCGGGTGCGGGACGCGAACCACGCCACCGACCCTGGAACCGACAGTGCGCCCACGCGCGGCCAGAGCCACCCGGACCTTCTCGTCCGGCTGGGTCCATTCGCGGTAGAGGTCTTCCTGGATCACCACGTGATTACTCCGGAGCGCCGAGGGTGAGAGCGTGCAGCCGCTCGAACTGTGCGCGGTCCTTGCCCGCGCCGAAGATGAGGTCGAACCCCGAGCCGTCCACGAGTTCCATCCGCAGGCAGTGCACCTTGCTGCGCAGCAGACCCCTTGCGGCAACAGTGAATCCCGCGATGTCGCGCCGAGGTATCTCGAACTTGGGCTCCACCGGGTAGGTGGGCATCTGGGGCCATTCGGTCTGTTTGGCCCACATGTCGGCCACCTCGTCGGTGACCACCTTGGCCGCGTTGACCAACCCGCCGATCAAACCCCGCTTCGGCTTCGGCTCAGGTTCTGGTGCGGGTTCCGGTTCGGGCTTCATGAGCACCAAACCCATACGCAAGCCCCTCGGGGTGAGGACCCACAGCGTTCGGCCGAACTGCATCCCGAACAGGACGGCGGCCATCTCCTTGTGCTTGCTGACGATCACCACGTCGGGGTCGTACTTCGGCGGATCCATGTCGGGTCCGTCGTCTGTCGCGTTGACGATGGTGGTGAGCACCTTTCCCGGGATCGCGCCCACGTCCACCCTCGGCGTTCGCGCGGAGTCGAATCCGCGCGAGTCCCACGAGTAGTGTTCGGCGAAAGCCGCCCACAGCGGGGATTCCCCGGTGCCTGCCAGCAGGTTCTGCGCGTGGATCAACGGTCCCGCGAGCTCGGCCGTGATGAGTGTCATTTCTCCCCCGGTGTCCCTGTCAGCTGAACCCGCGCTCCTGGGCCGCCTTGCGCTCGTCCTCCGTGCTGGGGTCTTGGGCGTGGTCGTACGCCTTGCCGACACCCCACTCCAGCGCGGCACCGGGCGCGTTCTCCAACGTTCCGCTCACCACCGCTCGGCCGACGTTCGTCGTGCCGGTCAAACCGAGGTAGCCGAGGCCTGTCGAGACAGCGTGTTGTGCCACGGCTTGTTCCGCCGTGGCGTTCTTGCCGAAGACGTTGTGGCCGGAAACGGTCCTCTTGGTCATGGCGTTGTCGACTCGCGTCTCCGCCGCCACGAGCCCTTCCCGCGCCTTGTCGATCTTCGTTTCGTTGCCGGACTCGAGCGCCTTGTCCAGCGCCTTTGTCGCCTTGTCCTTCGCCTTGGTGGCGTCGCGCATGTTGTCGAAGCTGGCTGCGGTCTTGGTGATCGGGTTGCTGCCCAGCACCCGCCTGCCGACCATGGTGCTGCGGTTCTGGCTGGCCACGTCCATGACCTTGCTCAGCTTTCCCTTGCGCACCCACACCAGCAGTTGCTCGAGTCTGGTGAACAGCGGCTTGAGTTCGTTCGCGAGACCAGCCACCTTCTTGCCCAGCCGCGAGGTGGTGATGGCGCACTGGGTCGCGGTCAGTCCGGTGGCCACGGCCGTGGAGCTGCCGAAGGTGATCCAGGAGGCGGCCAGGGCGGCCAGCCATTCGATGATCAGGCCCAGGACGAGTTCCTGGATGATGTCGACGACCACCTGGACGAAGGTGTCGAAGATGTCGGCGGCGGTTTCCAGTACCGAGGTCAGGCCCGCGATGTCGCCGCCGAGGGCTCGGGCGCCGTCGGCGAACTCGGTCATCTCGGTGCGGAAGGCGTCGGCCGCTTCGCCCTGCCAGGCTTCGCCGGTGGCGGTCGCTCTGGCTTCTTCGCGGTCGCCGACCTTGTCGAGCCAGTCGGTGACCTTCTCCCAGCCCTTGGCGGTGGCCCGCATCTGCTCCGGGTCGCCGAGGGCCGGTTCGAGCACCAGGTTGACCAGGGGGCTGATCACGATGGAGATCAACCAGCCGAGGCCGTTGTCGATGAACGCCTGGCCGGGGCTCATGACCGTCTGGATCTGCTCCATCCGGGCGTTGAACGCCGCGAACGCCATCTCCGGCGGGTCGCCGGGGTCTTTGACCTGGTCGGCGACCTTGTAGGAGTTCTCCGCCCACGAGCTGCCGTACGCCGAGGCCTGTTGGAAGTCGGTCTTGCGGGTCGCGGCGCCCGCGCCCTCCAGTTCACCGATGGAGCCGATCGTCGGGCCCTCTATGGAGGCCAATCCGGTCGTGTTGTCCGCCTCGGTCGCGCCATAGGCGGTTGCCGTGTCGGCGACGGCGGCGGAGATCTCGCGCAGGTAGCCCGCTGCTTTGTTCGCCATGCCTTGGCATTCGCGCAGCGTCTCGGTGTAGGTGTTCTCGAAGTAGAAGAACAACGGGCCGAAGCAGTCGTGGCTGACCCCGGCCTGTTCGAGCAGCTGGGCCAGGCTCGCGAAGTTGTCGCCCTGGCTGGCCGAGCCCGCGCTGTGCGCGAGCAGGGCGCCGCCGTTGACGTCGAAGCCGGTCATCGGGGGCCGCCGTAGATGGTCTCGTCGGAGAAGTCGCCGTCGTCCACGGGTGACCGGGTCGGGCGGCGGACCGGGTCGGCACCGGGCTGGGGGAGCGCGGCGGGCTCCGGTGGTGCTGTCGGGCCCAAGGGCTCGACGGTAGGGGCGTGGGCGCGCAGGGCCGACTGGAACTGCTCGTAGTACGCGTCGCCGACCGCGGGGCGGACGACCTCCTCCACCTGGGCGGCCGCCTGCTGGGTCGCCGACCGGATGGTGGCCAGGATCTCCTGGGTGAGCTGCGTGTGCGACCGGTTCATCGCCGCGGGCGTCAGGGCCAGGCCGAGCACCGCACCCGAGGGCGCCACGGTCACCGTGACCGACCCGTCGGTGTTGCGGGCACTGCCCTTGAGCTCGCCGATCCGCTCGCGCAGCCCCGCAGCGGCCGCCGCCTGCTCCTCGAACCTGCGCATGCTCTGCTGGAACGCGTCGTCGAGCGCCATTCGTCCCCCTCGGTGAACCCCCGACGGCGATGCTAACCAACCCGTCAGCGGCCGATGGCGCGAACGGGTCAGATGGGGAGCCTGCGGAAGATGGGGCGGGGGATGTGCCGCAGCACCGACATCACCAGCCGCCACTGGGCGGGCGCCCACACCAGGTCCTTGCGGCCGCGCACGGCGTCCACCGCGATCTGCGCGACCTTGTCCGCGGTCGTGGCCATCGGCGCCGCCTTGAGGCCCTCGGTCATCTTCGTGTGCACGAACCCGGGCCGCACCACTGTGACGTTGACCCCTTCCGGCCGCAGCGCCTCGCCGAGGCCGAGGTAGAAGCCGTCGAAGCCCGCCTTGGTCGACCCGTAGACGAAGTTCGACCTGCGCACCCGCTCACCGGCCACCGACGACAGCGCGATGATCGACCCGTGGCCCTGCTTGCGCAGCTTCTCGGCCAGCGCGATGCCCACCGACACCGCCGCCGTGTAGTTCACCTGCGCCGCCGCGACCCCGGCCGCGTGGTCCTGCCACAGCTGCTCGGCGTCACCGAGCACGCCGAACGCCACCACGGCCACGTCGACGTCGTTGTCGGCGAACGCCTCGTCGACGACCTTCGGGTGCGACTCCAGGTCGGCCGCGTCGAAGGCCACCGTGCGCACCGTGGCGCCGAGGCGGCGCAACCGGTCGGCGGCCTCGTCCAGCCGGGCCGACGGGCGGGCGGCGAGGGTGACGCTCAGCTGCCGCTGCCTGGCGTAGTTCTCGGCGATGGCCAGCCCGATCTCGGACGTGCCGCCGAGCAGGAGCAGGGACTGCGGGGTACCGACTGCGTTGATCAAAGTCCGAGCCTTCGCGATTGGTCCGAGGTGAACAGGCCGTCCGGGTCGACCGACTGGCGCACCTTCCGCCACTCGTCGAGCCGGGGGTACATCCGGTGGAAGGTCTCCGGCGCGGTGCGCGACTCCTTCGCCAGGTACAGCCGACCACCGGCGGCAAGCACCTGCTCGTCGAGCCGGGCGCAGAACTCGTGCAGCCCCGGCGCGATCGGGAAGTCCACGGTGATCGTCCACCCCGGTCGGGGGAACGACAGCGGCGCCCGGTTGCCCTCACCCATGCGCTTGAACACGTTGAGGAACGACACGTGCCCCGATTCGGCCATCTGCCGCACGATCGAGCGGAGCTCGGCCTCGGCGCTGAACGGCAGGATGAACTGGTACTGCAGGAAACCGTTGCTGCCGTAGGCCCGGTTCCACTCCCCGAACATGTCCAGCGGGTGGTAGAACGCGGTCAGGTTCATGACCTTGCCGCGGGCCCGCTCCGGCGCCTTGCGGTACCAGGCCTCGCCCAGCAGCCGGAAGGTCAGCTTGTTGGCCAGGCCGTTGGGGAACACGTCCGGCAGCGTCAGCAGCTGCGGCGCGTCGAAGCGCAGCGGGTCCTTGCGGTACTTCTTGGGCAGCTCGTCGAGCGTGGCCAGCGAGCCCCGGGAGAACACCGACCGGCCGAGCCTGCCGTCGGTGGAGATCGAGTCGAACCACGCCATCGAGTACTCGTAGGTGTCGTCCGAGCCGTCGGAGAACACCGCGATCGTCTCGTCGAGGTCCGCGGTCCGGTCGGTGTCGGAGATGAAGTACGCCGACTCGGTGCGCTTGAGCGCCACCACCGCCCGCAGGATGATGCCGGTCAGGCCCATGCCGCCCACGGTCGCCCAGAACAGCTCGGACTCGGGGCCGTCCGGGGTGAGGGTGCGCACCGAGCCGTCCGCGATCAGCAGCTCCATCGACCGCACGTGGTTGCCGAAGCTGCCCGCGGTGTGGTGGTTCTTGCCGTGGATGTCCGACCCGATCGCGCCGCCGATGGTGACCTGGCGGGTGCCCGGCAGCACCGGGACCCACAGGCCGAACGGCAGCGCCGCCCGCATCAGCTGGTCCAGGTTCACCCCGGCGTCGAGCACGGCCAGCCCGGTGTCGGCGTCGATCGAGTGGATGCGGTTGACCCCGGTCATGTCCACGACCAGCCCACCGGCGTTCTGCGCCGGGTCGCCGTACGAGCGGCCCAGGCCCCTGGCGATGACCCCGCGCGGGCCCGCCTTGCCGACCGCGGCGATGACGTCGTCCGGGGTGCTGGGTGTGGCGACCGCGGCCACGCTTGGCGCCGTACGCCCCCAGCCGGTCAGCCTGCGGGTCTCGAACTCTCCTGGCTCCACCGGCCCCAGGGTAGCCGGGTGCGCGGCCGCTCCTAGACTTGTCCCGGCTCGGGGGCCCAACACAGGCGGGGCGAGATGTCTGACACGCGGGGCGAGGTCCAGCGGGTGGGGTTGGTCCAGCAGCTCACCCGGTTCGTGCTGGTCGGCGGGTTCTGCGCGCTGGTGGACTCCGGGGCGTACTGGCTGCTGCTGCACGCGGGCCTGTGGGTGCACCTGGCGAAGGCGATCAGCTTCATCCTCGGCACCACCACGGCGTACTTCCTCAACAAGCGCTTCACCTTCACCGACGCCGCCGACCGCGGCGTCGGCCAAGCGGGCGGCTTCGCCCTGCTCTACACGGTGACGTTCTTCGTCAACGTCGGCACCAACGCCCTGATGCTGGCCGTGCTGCCGACCTTCCGCTGGGAGTTCGCGCTGGCCTGGGTGGTCGCCCAAGGGGTCGGCACCACGATCAACTTCGTGCTGCTGAGGACTGTCGTGTTCCGCCGCTAGTTCGCGCTCTAGTTCGCGCCGAACCCGTGGGTGCGGTTGCTCGGGGTGCCGTAGACCCGCACGTGCGCGGGCAACGAGTCCAGGTGCGCACTGGCCACGTGCCCGAAGTTGATCGCCGCCGACGTCCCATCGGCCAACTCCGGGGTGTCGACACCGCCGGAGGCCATCAGGACGGGCAGCCGGGGGCCCAGGCTCTTGGCGCTGCGCTCCGACAGCGAGAAGATCAGGGGTTCCCCGCCGCTGGACAGGTGCAGGAAGAGGGCGTGCCGCTGTTCGCTCATGCGGCCACCACACCACGGGAACCGTTGGCGGGCAAGGGAAGTTCGCCGCGAGCGGATCCGCTCACAGCGGACAGGGCTGGTGGGGGCGCGTAGCCTCGCGAACATGATCGAGGAGTTCCTGGCCGCCCGAGGCGCAGGCGAACTGCCCCACCCCGGCGGCACGCTGCTCGCCCACCTCGCCCGGACCCGCGACGCCCTAGCCGCCTGGGGTGCCCGCCCCGCCCTGCAGACCGCAGGCCTAGCCCACGCCGCCTACGGCACCGACGGCTTCCCCCACGCCCTACTGTCCCCCCACGAACGCCCCACTCTGGTGGACCTCTTAGGAGTAGAAGCCGAGGCGATTGTTTACGCCTACTGCGCCCTAGACCGCGCCTTCAGCTACCCCCGCCTCCTCACCGGCGTAGTAAGAGACCGCTTCACCGGCACCTCCACCCAAGTAGACAGCGGCCTACTCCGAGACATCGTCGAACTCACCTACGCCAACGAACTCGACGTAATGACCCAAAGCCCCCTCCTACGCCGCCGCCACGCCGCCGACCTCCGCCTAAGACTCGGCTCCTGGTCCGCCTACGCCAGCCTCCCCGCCGTAGAAGCCCTAGAACGCCTATAGGCCCTAGCTCACCCAAAGCAACCACCCGACTCCGCCCGCCCAACCCAGCCCACCGAGCCAACCCCGCCAGCCCAACCACCCGACTCCGACAGCATCACCAGCCACCGGACACTCGGAAGCCGCTGGTGCCACCCCAGCCCGCCGAGCCAGCCCACCTGGTCGACCACCGCTCCTCGGAAGCCAGCCCACCCAACCCAACCCACCGAGCCAGCCCACCCAACCCAACCACTGGACACTCGGAAGTCGCTGGTGCCATCTGCTCGATGGGGTGGAGTCAACTTGCGTCTCTTGGGGGTGACGGGGATCACCAGGGGTCGACCATTGGGCGACGACATGGTCTACGCCTGGACTCTGGCGTGGCTGCGCGGGACGCAGAGGTTCGTGCTATCCCGACGTGACAGCGATTGCCGCGCGCGCAGCGCGCCACGACGAGGCGGGGAACCTGAGTGCACCGCCGGTGGGGTTCTTGGAGTCCCTGATCGCCAGGCCGTCAGTTAGGGCGGCCAGCTCAACACACTGCCCGTTCTCCACACTGAAACTGCTCTTGCGCCAGGTCGGGCGATGCATGTCGAACGGTGTCACGTCAGCGCACTCTCTCGGTCAAGACAAAGCCTCAATGGCACGGCGGATCAGCTCCGCTGACTGGGTGCTCGTCAATGAATCCGCACGTAGCCTGTCGAGTGTCATGGTATACGCCGCGACGTCATCGGGGTGTTCGAGATACAGGCACCCCCGCTTGTGCTCCATGTAGACCACGGCCGGATCGTCCGGGAACTCGAGGATCGTGAACGATCCGCCAAGTCCAGCGTGGGCTCCGACCGCGGTAGGAAGCACCTGAACATGGACGTGCTGGCGCTCGTTCATCGCAAGCAGGTGCTGCAACTGCCGCGACAAGACGGCCTGGCCGCCGATGGGTCGTCGCAGCGCCTCTTCGTCGATCACCAACCTGAGTTCGAGCGGGTCAGGCTCGTCCAGCCGCTGTTGGCGGGCCAACCGCAGGTCCACTACGCGATCGACAGCGTCTGGCTTCACTCGCGTGCCGACCTTCGCCAGTGCGCGTGCGTAGTCAGCCGTCTGGAGGAGCCCAGGGATCACATGCAACTCGAAGTGGTGCTGAACCTGCGCCTCACCTTCAAGCCCGACGTAGGTGCCGAAGTTGTCGAGCATGGTGTCCTCATAGGGCTGCCACCAACTCTTCTCCCCGGACTCCCTGGCCATCTGCACAAGGGGCTCCACCACTGAGGGATCGTCGACCCCGCAGAAGGCGAGCATGTCTCGGACATCTCGCCACTGGATCTTGTAGCGGCCCGCCTCCATGTAGCTGATCTTCGCGTCGGAGCATCCAAGCACCTTCGATACCTCTAGGTGTGTTTTGCCAGCTAGTTCACGGTGTCGCCGCAGCTCCCGGCCCAGCCTCCGCTTGCGGACAGTCGGGTCGCTACGCACCGGCATCTGGCCCTCCTTGCTGGCTGGATAGTCGTCTGGGCGGGCCGCCCGGCGCAAGCCTAGCCGCACCCCGCAAGCCTCTCACCCAGATGGCGTATTTGAGCGTCGTACCTAAGCCGCTTAGGGTAAGCCGCGTAGGTTGCGCTGGTGGGGCGGTGTCCCCACCGTCGACAGTCCGGCGTCGAGTAGCGCGCAAGCAACGCCACATGCCGCTGGGGGCAACATGGGTGGACTGGTTGAACAGGTACAACGACTGCGATCTCTCGGTTTCTTAGTACGTCCGATCCCGCTGCCGAACAGTCAGATCGGCGGGCTCCATCTCTCACGATTTGCCACTGATGACGAGTTCTTGGATGCAGTGGTAATCACCGCCGAGAGACTTACGATCGCAACGCGGTTCCCGAACCAATTTGACGCACGTTCCCCACTGGAAAGTCCGGGAGCGAACTGGTCGCGAGTGGGCGCTGTTGACGTCGTGGTTAACGAGTTCCTCCAAAAGCACTACAGGGACGATAGCGAATCGACTCAGTCTCGCTTTCGTCACCACCTCGAATAAATCGCGCACCAATAGAACTCTTCTTTCCGCCTCTCTACAAGAAGGTGTATCACCTTGGCCATCAAACCTGTCGGAGCAGTTGCTGGTTCACGGCTGATTTTTGTCAGCAACCATCCGGAGCCCCAAGAGCTCCACCTGATCGAGCGGAAAGGGTATGGGCATCCTGACACTCTGGCGGATGCCTTAGCGGAAGAGTTGTCGCGCGCGTACAGTCGCTGGACTCAGGACGAGTTCGGGGCGATTCTGCACCACAACTTCGACAAACTCGCTCTGCTGGGCGGACTGTCCGAGGTCGCCTATGGCGGCGGTCAGATGATCGACCCGGTGCGTGTCCTCGTGAACGGGCGCGCAACTCGAAGGTGCGGCCAGGAACAGGTGCCGGTGGACGAACTGGTCACAGAGACGGTCCGGTCGTTCTTCGCAAAGCGCCTGCCTGATGTAGGCGACCACCTTCAGATAGAACTGAACATCACGACCAACTCCAGCCCAGGAGCTGTCCACAACGGCGACGGATCGCCCGAGCGAGTATCGTGGTTCTCGCCAAGTTCGGTCGAACAGTTGCGCGAGAAGCGCCAACTGATATCGAACGACACGTCAATCGGCAGCGGGTTCGCGCCGGAGGCGCCGATTGAACGATTCGTTAAGCTTCTGACCGATACTCTATCTGGCCCCGGCGCTTTTCGCGGCGAGCGGCCATGGTGCGGGTCAGACGTCAAGGTGATGGCCGTTGCCCATGACGACGAAGCCAACGTGGTTCTGTGTGTCCCGCAGAAGTCCGAGCACGTCGCGAGCCGAGCCGAGTATCTCGCCAACTCCGAAGACATTCTTGCCGAATGCCACCGCCTGGCAGCGATCGAACTGCCCGACCTGAAGACCTCTTTCAGCTTGAACGCAAGGGATATCCCGGACCGGGATGAGATTTACCTGACGTACACCGGTAGTTCGATCGAATCGGGAGATGAGGGCGTTGTCGGTCGGGGTAACCGTATCAACGGCATGATCGCCCCCTTCCGGCCGCAGAACCTGGAGGCCGTCAACGGCAAGAATCCCGTGTACCACGTAGGCAAGGTGTATAACGTCGCCGCACAGCGCATTGCTCAGCGCATCCACAGGCGGTATGGCTGTTATGCCGAAGTGCACCTCGTGAGCGCTACCGGACAGCCGTTGGCGAAGCCATGGCAGATGATCGTTCGTACCTCCGGTACCGCAGTAGATGAGACCGCGGTGCGCCAGATTGCCGATAGCGTTCTTGGAGACTTTCCCGGGCTGACACAGGAGATCATCCACGGCGAGTTGCGGTTCGTGTGAAGTCCAAACTTACGGCACAGATACCAAGTGGCGCTCTAGCGCGACTCGGGGAACACTACGGTCCCAATATAGAAGACTGGACGCTCAGCGTGGAGCCGAGGATGCAGGCCATCGCTGAACGCCAGGGAATACATATCGTCGGCTACCACGACTCGGGTTGGACCTCGATCGTTGCCATCGGAGAGATCGCCGGGCACCGTCGGGTCGCGCTAAAGGCACTGCCTGACCGCAACAGGTTCGAGCGCGAGCTAACTGCGCTCCGCCATTGGGGCGGGAGGGGTACCGCCGTTCTCCTCGACGCAGACGAAGACGCTCAGATCCTCATCATCGGTCTCGTCGGCGGCCGAGCAGGAGGCGTGAATCGTCCGCCCGATCACACGTCTCGCGTTGCACGGGCCTTGCCGGAGCTTCACCGCCACACCGCCCAGGCCAGCCGATCCGTTCCAACGCTAACTGACTATTACTCGACGGTGGTCGTTCCACGGATGGTCAGGCGTTCCAGTCGGCTTGCCCACCTTGTCGGGGCGCATCGCGTGGACACAGCCCTAGCCCTTGCGCAGTCGTTCGGCCAATCCCAATTCGACTTGAAGATGCTTCACGCCGACCTCTATCAGGAGAACATCCTTTTCAATAACAGGAGAGAAGCAGTCTTTATTGACCCTCACGCCTTGATGGGTACTCCCGCGTTTGATTGGGCTTTCTGGGCCATCTACTACGATAGGTTCGAAGGCTTCGAATTGCGAGTTTCGCTGTGCGAACAGAACACTCCCGACCTGTTCGAGGAGACGCTACAGTGGGTAATCACGATCGCTATCGACGGAGCCTTGTACTACATCGACGTCGGGGATCATGAATCAGCAAGGGCGCTCCTCCTGATGCTTGACCATCCCATGGTGGCGGCATGTGGAGGGTGGGTCTAACAACATGACCAGATCATTCATAGTCCGACACGGTCGCACTGCGCTAAGTGCTCGGTACATCGTCAATGGTGACCCGACAAGGTCGATCTCGCTAGACGACACAGGCCAAAGACAATGTCGGAGCGTTGCAAGCGAGCCCTGGACTTCATCCATTGAGACATGCGTGACGAGTCAGTTTGAACGAGCAATCGAGAGTGCCGATCTAATTCTTGGTCAAACACACGCTTGGCGCTGCACCGAATGTTCTCTAGATGAGATCGACTATGGAGCCTTCGAGAACGGCCCGTGGATGACCTACGGTGCTTGGCTCGACGCGAACGGCTGTCTGGCTAGGCCGCCAGGGGCGCGGGAGTCACTGAACGAGGCGGCAGCTCGGTTGGTCGGCGGCCTTCGCGCTGCGCTTGCACTACCGGGTCCACGTCTCATCGTGGGGCATGGCCTGATGGTCTCGATCCTGACCGCCGCCCGGTCTGGAGGCCCGGTGTTCGGCACCAGGCGGGCCCTGCCGGAAGCACCGTATGCCTCCCCGCTGGTGTTCGAGGACGACGAACTTGGATCTCTCCTGGGGCTACTAGTCGCAGAACTTGATCAGTCCGTCGCCGCCAGTGGCGGGATGCAAACCCCACGTGACGTGGCCGGATAGTCTGTACGCCTCGAAGCCCACATCACAAGGATGCGCCTGATGCATGACCCACGTGTGTTGCTCGATCCCTCGACGGATGCCGTTCGCAAGCTGGCCAGGAGGGGCTTCCAGCTCGATCTTGCCCGGCTGAGCGAGCTCGTCCAGCGGCGAAGCGCCCTGATCCAGCAGCTCGATCAGGAGCGTGGGGACGCCAAGAAGGTCGCCCAAGAGGTCAAAGCCGCGGCCAGCCGCCGCGAGGACACCACGGCTCTGGTGGAACGGGCACGTGCACTCAAGGTGGCGATCGCAGACGGCGAGCGAGAGCACCGCCAAGTCGAGGAAGACCTTCACGGGTTCCTCCTGGACGTGCCGAACCTGCCCGAGGACCGATGCCCAGATGGCAACTCGGACGAGTTCGCAGTGGAGGTGCGAACCTGGGGGACGCCACAGGCGTTTGACTTCCCGCCATTGGACCACGTTGACCTAGGCGAACGATTCGGAATTTTCGATTTCGCCAGGGGCGTCAAGCTGTCGGGCCCTCGATTTACGGTGATTAAGGGAGTTGGGGCAGAGTTGGAGCGCGCAGTCGCTCAACTCTTCCTCTCGATACACACAAAGCGCCATGGGTACACCGAGTTCTCCCTGCCCGCATTGCTGAACCGAGAGTCGTTGACAGGAACCGGACAGCTCCCCAAGTTCGAAGAGGATCTTTTCAAGACTGGGGTCGGCGACCGTGAATTGTTCCTCACGCCCACCGCCGAGGTTCCTCTAACCAATCTGCACGCAAACGAGATTCTCCCATTCGAGAGCCTCCCGCTTGCGTACACGGCATGGACGCCATGCTTCCGATCGGAGGCGGGCTCCTACGGCCGCGATACCCGCGGCCTCATCAGGCAGCATCAGTTCTCCAAAGTCGAGATGGTGCGCTTCTGCGATCCAGACCAGTCATCTCAAGAGCTAGAGGCGATGGTCGGTCACGCAGAAGCGTGTCTTCGCGAACTCGGTCTTGCCTACAGAGTGGTAGCACTCGCCGCCGGTGATATCAGCTTTGCTTCCCAGTTCACCTACGACATCGAGGTCTGGGTCCCAAGCCAGAATACTTACCGCGAGATTTCGAGTTGTTCCGATTGCTCTACCTATCAAGCTCGCCGGGCTGGGATTCGCACCAAGACCAAGGACGGAAAGAAGGGTATTCCGGCAACCCTTAACGGTTCTGGCCTTCCAATCGGAAGGACGATCGTTGCGCTACTGGAACAAGGGCAACAGGCGGACGGTTCTGTGGTACTGCCGAGTTCCTTGGGGCAATATCTGGGTTACACGAAGATCAATCCGGACGGGACAACGGGATAAATGCGGATAGGCGTCTGTGACTTTCCATCCGACTACGCGTTCCCACCATATGGTTACGGTGGGATAGAACGGTGGCTGTGGGCGGCGGCTTTCGGCGGGCATCAGGCGGGCGACGAGATATTTCTCGTCGGCCCCGCCTGGCGCCGCGAATTGCCGCTCGCGTTTAAGCGCATACCCCTAAGACTTGAAGACTTGCGACCCGAAAGTGAACAGTTCCGGACCCTCCAGAACCTTGCGTTGGACGTGCTGATCGTGGGCCACGAGTATCCATCGAGGCGGCCGTGGCGGCACATTTCAGACCTACTCGGTTGCCGAGTTGTCACGTTCCAGCATGACCCGGACTTCCGTCATGAGGATGCGGCTTTCGATGGAGTTAGGTCGCGCTTGTTCTGCTACTCCCCAGAAATGATGCTGCGATACGCAAAGCACCACCCCACGCAGGCGCTCAGCGTTCAGTTTGGATGGAATGAGGAGATCCCGCCCCAAGCCATGAAGGGGCGAGATCTTGTCTGGCTGGGCCGCATTGACTATCAGAAGTCACCTCATCTGGCGATACAGGCAGCAAGGCTGCTTGGACGTTCGATTCGACTGATTGGCCCTGTGCTCGATGAGGGCTATGCGCGCGCTTACCGGCAATATCTGGACGCACCGAACGTTGAGTACGTCGGAGAAGTCAGTGGCGCCGCCAAGCTCGACCAAATACGGCAGGCCCAATTAATGGTCTACACGTGCGCCGCGGAGTATGTGGAGGCGGGTGCGGCGGTGTTCGGAGAATCCCTCCGATCGGGCACTCCGGTGGCCGCGCTGGCTTGGCGAGCTGGCACATGTGCGGAGGTGGCGCTCTGCGAGAACACCGGCAGGATCGCCAATGTCGCCGATCTGTCAGAACAAGAAGTCGTAGAACAGTTGGCAGAAACGATCATTGCGGCCGAGCATCTGGATAGTCGCGACACTCAGGTAATCGGCCTCGACAGGTTCGACCCGGAACGCCACTACTTGAATCTCGTTGGGCACGATGGTTTCTGACGAGACCCCTCTCAGGCTAGCCGACGCCATCGCGAGCAAGTTTGGCGAGCGGTGGGATATCAGACTAGAGGGTGTCGAACTCTCCATGCGCCATCGCCAGCCCGCCGGTCCCGTAGTCGTTCCGCGGGCAGCCATTCCGACCGGACGAATGCTGACTTTGATTAGTGCCGAGTTTGCTCGATTCGGTATCGCTGGCGCCCCGCTTCTCCCACTCAAGTGGGGTAGAGATACGGATGTCTTGATCTCGGCGATTCAGGGACTCGACCCATGGCTAAAGGATGCGCAGCCGTGGGTCTATCGAGAGGGGTTCATTCCGCAACCGGTAGTGCGTTTCACCGGGGACCGGGACAGCGTAGGACACCTGCGTGACGGGTTCCTGACAGCATTCGTCAATGTCTCTTGCGTTCAACGTGTAGCAAGTATCCAGCGCTTTGTTGAACTGCTTGACGCCTGGATCTCCGCGCTGGGCGCACTCGGCATCTACGCTGGGCGCTTGACAATCCGTGGGGAGCTCCGGACGTGGTCTCGCGGGCCAGTGAGCGGATTGACCCTATTTTGCGACTGCGACGGCATTGGCGTGAGTGATGCGGTTCTGCTTTGGAACACGGCATCGCCAGACCACATGGCGACAGATATCGGCTCCGGGTTAGAGCGGCTGTCCTGGCTAGTTACAGGGTCGGAATGGGCTCACACAGTGTTCGGCGAGGATGCCGACATGTGGTCTACCGACGTTCTGGATGCTGTCCGGACCGCGACGTTGATGACCATGAGCAGCATCCGCCCGAGCGGACGGGGCCCCGGTGGGGCCTTGCGGAGAGTCCTCGATCGCATCCCGCCAGCAATGGCTGCCGCAGGACTGGGACGACTCGTGAGGTCGCAACGGCGGTACTGGACCACCGTGGGCGTCACCGGACCGCCATGGCCGAACCTCTCCACCGCGATTGAGGATGGCGTCCTAGCTCGGGCACAGCGGTAGCCCGAGTCACCATTGTTCACGCCCGTTGGTGACATCCCGACTGCGGGGAGTAGGAATGCCTCCGCCCTGGGCAGCGCTGCGGAGCCGCTCGCACCGGTCGTGCCGCTCGCCGTCGTCGAGCTCGTCGTCGGCATCACAGACGTCTTCCACGCGCTGGTGGTGCAGGTCGTTGATGGCTTGGTAGATGGCGCCGACTGGGGCCTTGGGTCCAGCGAGAAGGATGTACCCGCCGTTGGGGTCTTCCTCCAGGTGGGCGGAACAGCCGAGGTCGTCGCGGATCTTGATCAGGTCTGTCAACACGCCTGTCTCCCTTGCGCACAACCCCCCAGGTTGCGCTGTGCTTCGGGTGTATCGCCTTGCGGGCTCCGCGGGCGTCGTTGTCCGCGAGAGAGCGGCGAGCGTAGCGGTTTCCCGCCTCGCTGGCACACCATCTCAGCTTTGATCACCAAGGACGGCGTTGGGTCTACGTGTTGGGCGTGACGCTGATCTCTGGAGCGATCGAGTCGGCCGGGATCGGCCGTTCCGTGTCGGCCTGGTCGGCGGCGAGGGCTTCGACTAGGCGTAGAGCGATCCGCTGTCGATCGTCCCCGAGCCGGGAGTAGGCCAGCAGGAGCAGCGCAGCCTGCGGAGTGAGCGGCGATCCGGGGATGAGCTGGACACCGGCGTCAGCGAAGAAGGCTTGGGACACCTCCAGTAGTGGTGCCCCCAAAGCGTTCTTGAAGCGGTCGATGATCTCGACGCTCGTGCTCTTGCCGCGCGCGCTGGGCTTGAGGTGGGCGCTCAGTGCGCCCGCCTTGAGGCCCGCGTCGCGCTCGATCTTCGCGATGCTGCGGCCGTGGCGGTACTTCTCGATGAGCACATCAACATGGCTCAGGCCGTCCTGGCCTTTGGCGTCAGCCAAGGTGTGTCCCCCTCGTGTCCCCCGTGGCGGATCTGGCCGATCCTGCCGGTATCTGCCGGTTTAGACCACTCGCGTACTCCGTACCGCTGGCGCACAGAGTAGAGGGCGCTCACGCCGACAGCGAACACGGTAGGACGACCTCGCGCGGTCTGCTTGACGGTCCCCTCTACGCCAGTGTGGTCACACAAAGTATCTGTAGGACTACCCCGATTCTCTCTGTGTTCGTAACTTCTTGACAGAGCGGCCTGTGGTGATCCACTGTGGAGAGGCCCGCCGGGATGGGTTGTCAACCCTCCGGTCGGTGGGTTTCGCCTCTGGGGGAGGTTTGCTGTGTCCTGGCGATTAGCGCGCGTGTTCGTCGGCGTGTGCGCGGCTCTGTTGTCGCGCTGGCTGGCGATGTTATCCGCGGTGCCGAGTGGACGGTTCTACTCGGCGCGTTGGCACCTCTGGTTTTCGCATGTCTTCTGAGGTCTTGTCGCGCCGCTGGGAGGCGGCTTCGTCATGTCCACAACAGCTTTGGCTACGCCCGAACCGGACCCGAGTGGCGCAGATTCCGCGCTGTCGCTGGTCCCGCTCGACAGGATCGCGGACGAGTTCGCTCAACTCGAACGACTCGCGCCGCGACTGGACAAGCTCGCCGCGCGGCAGCGGCACCTGCAACGGGTGATCAAGGCCGTCCTGGGGGACGGTGAGATCGGCACGATCGGGAACGTTCCGGTGGTGTCGTGGAAGAAAACGCTGCGGGTCGCGGTGTCACAGAAGCTGCTCAAGGAGCGGTATCCGCACATCGTGTCGGAAGTGTCCGACATCACCGAGGTGCGCCGGTTCCTGCTGCTCGACCGGTGAAGGCCACTACGGCATCCCGGGAGCTCGACGTTCGGGAGCTGGTGGGCGAGATCGCGCGGCGCGTGATCTCGCTCCCCCCGGCGGGGGGTGACCCGGTCGCGTCGGTGGCGGCGTTGCTGGTACTCGATCCGCGCAACACCGACCATGTCGAGGCGGTCACGACGGTGATCGTGTGCGACGCGTTGGGCGATCCGTGGCGGGAGACCACCGCCAACCGATGGCGCGCGTTGTTGCCGACGTGGATCCGACCGCAGGTGATCGGAGCGACGGTACAGCGGATGAGTGCCGCCGGGGTCTTGGTCCACACGGGCCGCTGGGTCCGTTCGACCGACACGGCCGGAGGCAACGGCGGCAAGCCGCAACCGGTCTACCGCGTGAGCATCCCCGGGGAGGACCCGCTGTTGCCGTTCGCGCGGCTGGGCGATGTGGGGCCGGACGGCCCCGACAGGACGTGATACCGGCCCGCAGTCACACCGACGCTGAGTCGGCTCGCCGCTGTGTCAACGGCGAGCTGGTCGCGGAGGAACTGACCACGACTGCCCGCGGGCTGGTCGTGGCGTGGCTGCACGCCCGAGGACTGCCCGATACCGAGATCGCCAGGCGCGCCCGGATGTCGACCTACACCGCTTTTCGCATCCGTTCGCGCCTGGGCCTTCGGGCGCACACCACAGACTTTCCAAGGAGCAACGCACGTGGCGCGTGATCACGCCCGCATCTACTGCACCATCTGGGACGACGAGGACTTCCTTTCCCTGTCCACGTTGGCGAAGTTGGTCTACATCCACCTTCTGTCACAGAAGAAGCTGAGCTATGCCGGGTTGCTGGACCTGGCGGCCAAGCGGTGGGCGCGCGCCCACCCCGACCGCGACGTGGTCGAGGTCCGGGCGGCGTTGGCCGAGCTGGCCGCCGCGCGCATGATCCTGGTCGACTACGACACCGAAGAGGTGTTGATCCGGACTCTGATCCGCAACGACGGCATCGCCAAGCAGCCGCAGGTGCTCGCCGCCGCGCTCCGGCAGGCGTATGCGATCGAGTCGCCGATCCTGCGCGCGGCGTTGGCAGCCGAGCTGCGCCGTCTGCCGGTGGAGGTCTGCGGGGCCGCGCCGCCGATCATCGCCGCGTCGCTCGAGCGCGGCGACGCTGTGCCGCCGATCGAGATCAAGCCCGCGCGTCGCCGTCCGGCCCGCGCCACTGGGGAGGACGGCGACCAGCTCACCGACGACGCGGCCGCCTCTGTCGGCGACCCATCGGCCGACCCTGCGGGGAAGGGTGCCGCGCGCCCTCTGGGGGAAGGGGGTAGGGGGAAGGGGAAGTCCTCCCCTGTCACCTTGCGTTCTTCTTCTGGGCGCACGCGCGCGAAACGATCGGATCGGGAACTGGCCGCCCGCCTGGTCACCGACCACGTCCCGGTCCAACCGCGTCGGGTGACCGACCGGCTGGCGGCAGAAGCCGCCGCGCTGTTGGCCGAGGGCATCGCTCCCGACCGAGTCGGCGCGGGCCTGCGTCGCTGGTCTCAGCGGCGCGTCGGAGCCGGTCTCCTGCCCGAGTTGGTCGGCGAGGCGATGCGGGTCGCCACCCCCGCCGGGGCCGCGGGCAACCCTCTGGTCGCCACGCTGGAGCTAGCCCGTCGCGTCGCGCACGAGGATCAGGACGACACCGACCTGGGCCGCATCCTGCGCACCGCCGACGACGACACCGCGCTGGCCGCACTGCTGTCGATGGGGGCGGTGGCATGAGCCAGGCCGCCGCGCCCAACCAGGCCGCACCGCTCATGTCCCGCACCGAGGTCACCGGCCTCCTGGCCATGATGGCGACGTTCCGCTCCCGAACACCCAGCGACACCGAGCTGACCTGGTGGCAGCACCAACTCGCCGAGTACAGCGGCGCGGAGTGTCAGGCCGCGCTCCTGGCCCACTCCAAGACCAGCCCGGACAGCGTCACCCCGGCGCAGATCATCCGACGCATCCGCGACGCGCGCCAGCGAACCGAGACGCAGCGCCGACGACTGGCCCGCGACCCCGCCGCCGACCAGGCCCGCAGCGCCGCCGCCGCGCGGCGAGGCATGGCCGCGGTCTACGCCGAGACCGGCTGGACCCGACTGCCCGAAGAGCACACCGCGCTGCGGGTCCCGTGCCCCGAACCAGGGTGCGAGGTACCCGCCGACGTGATGTGCCTGACCGTCGGCATCCGCGACCGCCGGGACCAGGCCACGCGCGTGCACCGGTCCCGACTGGCCACCGCCCAGGCCCGACCCGAACACCCACGGGAGGTGATCCGGTGACCGATACCGACGAACTGGACATCTACGCGTCGACCCCTTGTCTGCTCGGCTGCGTGGCGCCGAGCGGGGAGCCGTTCCCCGCCCAGCACGGGTACCGCACCTGCGACCTGTGCGCCGACCGGTTGCGCGCCACGCTGACCGAGCTGGTCGAGCACTACGCGCTCGTCGACGACGCCGTGGTCCCGGGCCGCGGTGGGTCTGCGGCGCGCGGCGCACCCGGTCATGGCTCCCGATCGCCCGCCCGCGACAGCGTGATCGTGCTGACCGACCAGCGCACCCACGCCGTCGAGGACGGGGACCCGCACTCCGTGCTGGCGGTGCTGTCGAGCTGGGCGGACAACGTCCGCGCCGACACCGGCCAGGACCCGCGCACCGGACCGGCCACGGTGTCGGGCGAGGTCGCGCTGTTGGTCCGGTGGATGGACTGGATGACCCGCCAGTACTGGATCGGCGACCTGGGCCAGGAGGTGGACGAGCTGGCGCACCAGCTCCGTACCGCGCTCGGCCTCCAGGAACGCACCATCCCCGTCGGAGCGTGTCCGACCCTGGTTGTCGACCAGGACACCGGACGCACAGTCACCTGCGGAGCGCCGCTGAGGGCCCGGCTGTCGGTGGAACGGATCCGGTGCCGTCGCTGCCGCACGAGCTGGCCGCGTGAACGCTGGGACGAACTCGGGGGCGAGCTGGGCACACCGGTATCGGACTTCGCGTCCCTGTCGGTGTGGCTGGCCACCCCGACCGGAACCCTGCGTCGCTGGCGCCACGAGGACCAGTGGGCCAACCACGGCAGCAGGGCCCGGCCCGTGTTCGCGCGGACGGACGCGCTCGCGTCCTGGCGGCGCAGACACGCCCCGGCGGCCCCGGTGTGAGGGGTGCGGGGCCGGTGACCACCCGAAGGCGGTTGGAACCACCGGCCCCGCGATGTCCCGTTGCGCTCGGCCACGAAGACCGAAAGAAAGGACACGCTCAGTGTAGGCGAGCGGCCCTTTCTGCCGCCAGGTGGCGTCGTGGATCACCTTCAGTAGAACCACTCCATGTATTACCGATAGAGTTAGTGATGCAAGGGGGACGGGATGGAACCCCACCCCACACGAAGGAAAACCGTTGCGCCACCAAGAAAGAGACATCATGGACTTCCCCAAACCGGTCAGGATCGGCCACTTCAAGGAGGTGAACGTGCTGGCGGTGTACCGCTGGCACGTGGGGTCCGAGCAGCCCCCGACATCCCCGCCAGTCGACGTCTCGGTGCCCATTGTGGACGCCCTGTTCAGCGACGACCTGTGCTACTGCGGCGAATGCGTCCTCGTGGCGGTCGACATGCGGCCTTGTCCTGCCATCGAGGAGCGGGCAGGTATCGCCAGACAGCAGTTTCAGGAGCTGTACCCGGAGTTCAGCGTCCAAGCCGGATGGTTCGCCATGCCCGCCTACTTCACCGACAGGTGGAGGGCGAACGAGGTGGTCAACCGACTGACAGACCTGGCCTCGGAGGACTGAGTGGACCGGGGCGGGAGTGTGCGCACTCCCGCCCCACCCTGGAGTGGCGTCGTGGATCACTTTCAGTAGAACCATTCCTTGCATTACCGATAGAGTTAGTGATGTCAGAGGGACGGGATGGAACCCCGGACCTGACGCAGAACCGTTGCGCTGAAACGAAAGGATCTCCAATGACCACCAACGACAAGCCTGCCACCGAGACGACACGGGAGCAGAAGGCCAAGATCAAGCAGAAGGTGGCCGGCCTCCTGGCCAAGGCCGAGAGCACCGAGTTCCCCGCCGAGGCGCAGGAGCTCGCCGCGAAGGCCGCCGAGCTGATGGCCCGGTACAACCTGGACGCCGCGGCGGCCCGCGACGACAAGGGCGCCAGGCCGGAGCCGATCTCGACGGTCGACTTCACCGTGAGCGGCCAGGGGTGGCACGGCAAGGCGCGGTCCGCGCTGTACTGGGCCGTCGCCGAGGCGACCGGCTGCAAGGCCGTGCACATCAACAACAAGATGAACGGCGAGGACCGGCTGGTGACCGTGGTCGGCGCCGCCTCGACCATCGAGAGTCTGAAGATGCTCCTGCCCTCGATCCTGTTGCAGGCGGAGAACTCCGGCGCCAAGGCCACCAAGAAGCACATGACCGAGATCGGCCCCAGGATCGACACGGCCGCCAACAAGAACATCGAGCGCAGGACCTACTTCCGGTCCTACCTGGAGGGTTACGGCAAGGGCGTGGCCCAGAAGATCAGCGACACCCGCCAGGACATCGTGGAGGAGATGAAGGAGGACCCCAAGGCGATGATCCTGGTCAGGGACGAGGACCGGGTCAAGGCCGAGTTCGCCCGAAAGTTCCCGCAGACCAAGCTCCTGCCCGCTGACAAGAAGAACGCCGCCGGAAACGCCGCCGGTGTCCGCGACGGCCGACTGGCCGACACGGGCCAGACCAAGGTCAAGACCAAGGGCGCCAAGGTGATCGGCTAGGTGACCGGGGTGTCCCGACTCAGGTCGGGACACCCCGCTCGCGTCGTGGATCACCTTCCAGCCTCCATTCATTGCCGATAGAGTTAGTGATGTTCGGGAGATGGGACGGAACCCCACTACCGGACGGAAACCCGTTGCAGAGAAAGGCAAACGATGTCCACGCGCGACCGGACGTTCGATCTGGCCCTACCGCTCCCGCCGATGCGGGTCCCGCTGCCCCCCGACACCTACGACGCGATCGTGATCGACGGTGACATCTGCTCATCGGTCGTCATGGAGCCCGGCACGCTGTTCTTGCACATGCTGACCATGGTCGCCGACCCGGCCGCGACCTGCCTACAGGTCAACGACACCATCGGGTTCTGGGTCGGCAAAGACAGCGCGGATCACTTCGACCGCTCCCCGACTGCGAACTACGTGCTGGGACGGATGCTGTCGGATATCGCCGTCGGCCTCTACCCGGACACCGAGGAGTCCCGACTGGCGGCCGTGGACCGATTCGCTGGACCCGGCGTGCCCGCGCTACACGGCCCCTGCGTGATCACCGGAATGGGCCTGGACGAACGCGTTCTGGCTCCTTTGCCTGCGGTGTTCTGGGACTGGTTCGAGCCCATCCAAGAGGTGATGGACCAACTACGCGCCGGCCACCAGTTCGCTGGTTTCCTGCGAGACAACGAGATTCCCGTCCGCTCGATCGCCTCGATAACCATCCGGAGCGAATAACAGACCCGCGCCCCGGCTCGACAGAGCCGGGGCGCGCCCTGGGGGCGCACGGCGCGTGCTGCCCGCAACCCGTTGCGAGAACGAAAGGAACACCTGTGAACGACACCCTTCCCCCCGAGCTGGCCCGCCTGCTGGAGCGGATCAGCGACCTGTTCGGCCAGCCGGTCGACCCGTCACCGGACACCGCGACCTGGTCGACGGGCCGCCCGGAGGGCAGCGACCTGTCCGGCCGGTTCGCCGCTGTGGTCATCGGCGGTCCCCACGGGCTCATCACGCGAATGGCGTTGACCGAGGACAACGCCATGGACCGGATCAGGAACGCGGTCGGACAGACGACGGTGGCCCCGCTGGACCTGCTGCCCGGGGTCGGCATCTGGCGCGGTGTGGACGATGCGAGCGTGAGGTTGAACGTCCCCGCGATGCACACGATCACGAAGCTGGCACGAGACGTGGTCATCGGCGCCTACGCCGCCAGCGACAGGGACACGGCGCGAGTCCGGCGCGCGTTCGACGACGGCGCCGACATCCCCACCGTGCACGGCCCCTGCGTGGTGACCGGCCTCACCGTCGACGGCAAGCCCGCCCCGTTCGGCGAGCGCCTGGCCGCCTGGGTTGACGACTACATCGCCGAGCTGAACTACATGTCCGTCGGTACCCAGATCGCCCAACAGCTCCGCAGCGCCGGGGTCCCGTTGAGCGACATTCGTGGACTGACACTTGTGGTCACCGACTGACCTGACGGCAACGCCGCCCCGACCCCCGACCGGGGTCGGGGCGGCGGCCACAATGAGGTAGCCGACCAGCGCACGAAGGAGCCGACCGACCGTGATCCCCGCCGGACGCGCCGCCGTCGACCGACGCGGCATTGCCGCCCTTCATGGCCTGTCGGAGGCCACAGCGCAGAAGGTCCGCCCCTGGGCGCAGCCCGATCACCCCGCCCCGCTCAACTCCGGCCGCCCCCGACGCGGACACCCCCAACTCTGGGACGCCGACCAGGCCGCCGCCTACGCCGCCGGACGCCCCGTTCCCCCGCTTCCGCTCGGAGAAGACGACCGGGACCTGCTGAACCAGGACGAGGCCGCCAACGCCGCCAAGGTCCTTCCCGCAACCTGGGCTCGCTACCAATACACCGAGCGCACCCGCAGCGCCCCGCGCAACGACGGCCCCCTGATCCCGCCCCCGGACGAGATGGTGTGCGGGTCCCCGCACTGGTACCGCGCCACCGTCGACCAGTGCAGGAAGGAACGCGAGGCCCGCGCCAACACCGGCCACGGCGGCCGACCGGTGAACGCGGACATCGCCAACGCCGTAGCCCGGTTGGTGCGCGCGGCGCACGCCCGCGGCGAGCAAGTCAACATCGCCCAGACCGCCCGTGAGCTGGGTATCGCGGAGAACACCGCCCGCAAGCACGTCCTTCGGATAACCGCCAAAGACAATTAGAAGGTTGCGCCTGACCTGCGGCGAACGTAAAGTGATCAACAGTGGTGTCGTGTACCCACCGCACGACACCCTGACACGGTCGAGAACCCCGGGAGCCTGACGCCACGGCCCCGGGGTTCTCCCGTTCCCGCACCTCCCGTTCCGGCAGGGCCGGGGGTGGGGCGTGGGTGCCTGGTCGGGCAGCGACCGCCGCGCACGTCTTCCCCCGGACTGGCCACGGCGCCGCGCGTTGGTGCTGACTCGTGACCCGGTGTGCCGGTTGTGCGGGGTGTGGCCGTCGACCGAGGTCGACCACGTCATCGCGGGAGACGACCACGCGCTGTCCAACCTGCAAGGCGTGTGCGGCCCGTGCCACCGCGCCAAGAGTTCCAGCGAAGGCGGACGGGCAGCAGCTGCTGCACGACACCCCGCTCGCGTCCGGCCACGGGAACCCCATCCCGGTGAGCTGCCCCGGCCGACAGATCGACCCGACCGTCAACCCTGAACCGTCGACAGATCGGCCCGGGGCGGCCTCACCCCTCACGCCGGACCCAGGGGGCGATCCCCCCTCCCCCGCCACCGCCGGGCACCGGTTGGTCATAGCGACTCGCAGTCCGTACGAAACTCCCCGACCGCCGCACGCGGCGCCCAACTCGTCTCTCACCCGCGCTCACCTGGGAGAACGCATGTCCACAGCCCTGCCGCCAGCACGCGCGCCGCATCGCCGGAAGGGGGTGGTCGGCGATATCGACTTCACCCCCCAGCCCGCCGCGACCCTGCCCCGGCTCGACCAGCTCTCACCCATCACCCAGCGACGGCACGCCAGGGCCGCCGCACGCTGACCCGACGGTCGCGCTGCTGGTCGCGCCGTGCACACGAGCCGCCGCCGACCACGCGGTCACCCGCTGGCACTACAGCGCCAAGACACCGCGGGGCAAGCTCGCCTGCTTCGGCGTGTGGGAGCACGGCGTGTTCGTCGGCTCCATCGTCTACGGCCGTGGCGCCTCCAACCACCTGGGCCGGCCCTACGGCCTGGAGCAGCTGCAGGTTGCCGAGTTGGTGCGCGTCGCGCTCACCGACCACGCCGCCCCGGTCACCCAGATGATCGCCGCCACCCTGCGCCAACTGCGCGCCAGCTCACCGGGCCTGCGGCTGGTCGTGTCCTTCGCCGACACCACCCAGGGCCATCACGGCGGCATCTACCAGGCCGGGAACTGGCTCTACACCGGGACCACACCGCCGGACACGCTGTCCTACATCGTCCACGGCCGGGAGATCCACGGGCGGACCCTGCGCCACCTCGCGGTTGCCCGCGGCCCCGGCGAGACGGCGGAGGCGTTCGTGCGCCGGACCATCGACCCGCACGTTCGGTCGATCAAGACGCCCACGCTCAAGCACCGGTACCTCTACCCGCTCGACCGGGCCATGCGTCGGCAGCTCCGCGACCGCGCCCGCCCCTACCCACCCCGCTTGGAGGTGCCCCCTCGTGCCTGAGCGCCAGGTCCCCGGGTCGGCCGACGTGCTGACCAAACCCGACACCCACGTCTACCGCGAACGCCACGGGGTCGTGGTCACCTGCCGCGACGCGCGCCACCAGGAGCAGGTCTACGCCGAGCTGCGCGCGCTGGGCCTGCGGTGTCGGGTGGTGAGCGTCTGATGCGCATCAGCGTGCGCCACCAGGTTCCGGTGGCCGAGTCGTTCCGTGCCGCGAAGGTCCGGGGCCTGTTCAACGCCACCGACGAGCAGGCCACCCGCTTCGAGCTCGACGCCGAGCTGCCCATCGAGGACGACGGCTGGCGGATCGGGGTCGTGGTCGGCCCGTCCGGGTCCGGCAAGTCCAGCATCGGCCGGGCCTTGTGGGACGGGTCGGCGTTCTACACCGGCGACGACTGGCCTGACGACGCGCCGATCATCGACGCCATCGCACCCGGCGGCGACTTCGAGGCGGCCACCGCCGCGTTGAGCGCGGCCGGACTCGGGGACGTACCGGTGTGGCTGCGCCCGTACCGGGTGCTCTCGACCGGCCAACGCTTCCGCGCCGACCTCGCCCGGGTGCTCGCCGAGCGTCCCGAGCGCGTGGTGATCGATGAGTTCAGCTCCGTGGTCGACCGCCAGATCGCGCGCGTCGGGGCCGCGGCCTTCGCGAAGTCGTGGCGACGCGGCACCGGGCAGGCGGTCCTGCTGACCTGCCACCACGACGTGCTCGACTGGCTGGAACCGGACTGGGTCTACGACACCGGCACCGCCACGTTCACCAGGGGGTCGGTTCAATTCCGGCGACCCCGGATCGACGTGGACGTCCAGCTCGGCGGTTGGTCGCTTTGGCCGCGCTTCCGGGCACATCACTATCTAGACCTGCCCAAGATGGTCGCCGCCCGCGCCTACGTCGGGTTTGTCGACGGCGAACCGATCGCCCACGTCGGCATCACCACCAAGTCCCTGACCACCGGTCCCCACACCGACCGGATTGTGTCGGTGGAGGCCCGCGCGAGCCGCCTGGTCGTCATGCCCGAGTGGCAGGGCGCGGGCGTCGGCGTGCGGTTCCTCAACCACGTCGCCGAGCTGCAACGCACCGGCAGCGGCACCCTCCCGGGCCGACGGATGACGACCCTGTTCCATACCAGCCACCCCAACCTGGCCGCCGCGCTGCGCCGCGACGACCGTTGGCGGCAGATCACCGCCCGGTTGACCGGGCACAAGACCGGCCAGAGCGAACGCGACTGGCCCGACCGCGCGAAGTCGCTGCCGCGCACCGGCTACGGCGGCCACTTCCGCGCCGTGCAGGGGTTCCGCTACTACGGCTGAGGGGGTGCCGGATGCGCCTGTACTTGTCCGGCAAGGGCGGGTTCGCCGTCGCCGTCGCCGAGGCGATCACCAACCGCGGTCATGCCCTCGTCGGAATCGCCACCCCCGCCACCCGCCGCAACCACGCCGACGACGGCGACCCCCTGAACTGGGACCGGCTACGTGCGTGGGCCTACCCCCGCCGCGTGCCCTGGGTCGACGCCGGCCGACTGCGCGCCCACCGCGTTCCCGCCGACACCGACGTCATCCTCGCGGCCCACTCCCACGCGTTCATCGGCCGCGCCACCCGCGCCCGCGCCCGCGTCGCCGCGATCGGCTACCACCCCAGTCTGCTTCCCCTGCACCGTGGCCGCGACGCGATCCGCTGGACCATCCGTGACCGCGACAAGGTCACCGGCGGCAGCGTCTACCACCTCACCGAGCACACCGACGCCGGGCCGCTGGCCGCCCAGGAACACGTCCTGGTCCCACCGGGCAGCACCGCCACCACCCTGTGGCGCGACCACCTGGCCCCGCTCGGGGTGCGGCTGATCCTGCGGGTTCTCGATGACCTCGCCGCCGGTCGCCGCGTCGAGGTCCCCCAGGACGAGGCCCGCGCCACCTGGGAACCGTCGTGGTCACGGCCCCCGCTGGTGAAACCGGAACTCCCGCAACTGCCCGGCACGGCCTACGTCGAGACCCACCCGGACGCGCTGTATCGCGACTGACCGATCACACGGGACCGCCGGTCGGGGGGAGGCCCCGTCCTCTGGGGTCGATCATCACCGGCACCACGTCGCGGTACGGCCCATCGTCCAATTCGGCCGATCTCGGCGGCGCACCCCGCAAGGTCAAGACCCAGAAGTGATCGACGTCCACCGCGTCGTTGCACGCACGACACGAGATCCGCACCACCCCCTCGGCGTCACTCGCGTGCGCCGTGTAACCGACCTTGCTCAGCGAGTGGGTGCCCACCTTGCACGTCGCGGGAAGCACCGCGACCCGATACCCGGCGTTGGTGCGTCGATAGCGGACAGTCGTATCGGGCGGTCGGTCGTCGAACATGCCCGCACCCTAACCCGCCGTCGAACGTATGTTCTAGTCGAGCCTGCGTCCGGGGGTGAGCCGTGCCGCTGGCCGGACGCCCGCCGTCGGCGAACCCGCGCAACCGCAACGCCAAGACCTACGACTGGTCGACCGTCGAGGCCACCCCGTATGACGGTCCGTCGCCCGAGCTTCCCGCCAAGGGGGGACGTCAGCGTTGGCACCGGGAGACGAGGGCGTGGTGGGAGGCGGTGCGCCGTATGCCCCATTGTCGCCTGTGGACTGACACCGACTGGCGGTTCGCCATCGAGACCGCGGTACTGGTCGAGGCGTTCTGGCGTGATTCGCCGTCGGTGGCGGCCGAGCTGCGGTTGCGGTCGGCCAAGCTGGGCCTGACCCACGAGGACCGGCTCAAGCTGCGCATCCGCTACAGCACCCCCGACGACGGGGACCAGGTGCTCACCCAGGCCCCGGCCGATGTGACGCGGCTGGACGAGCGGCGCAAGAGGTTGGTCGACGGTGCCTCGTGAGCTGGTCCACGCCCACGGCCACGACCGGACCCGCTCACTGGGATGGCTTGCCACGGCGTGGATCGAGCACTGGTGCGTGCACGGCCCCGGCGACGTGCAAGGCGACCCGGTCGAGCTGGACGACGAGTTCGCCGGGTTCCTGGTCGACGCCTACGCGCTCGACGCGGACGGGCGTCGGCTCTACTCCCGGGCTGCGTTGGTGCGTCCCAAAGGCCGCTCCAAGTCCGAGCTGGCCGGTTTCGTCGGCCTGTTCGAGGCGCGCGGGCCGAGCCGCTTCGCCGGGTGGGCCACCGGCGGCGAGGTCTACCGGTGGCGGGACTTCGTCTACCACTACGCCCCTGGCGAGCCGATGGGCCGCCCGCTGGTCTACCCCTACATCCGGTGCCTGGCCACCGAGGAGACCCAGACCGGCAACACCTACGACGTCATCCACTTCAACCTCGAACAGGGACCGCTGGGGGAGGACCTCCCCCGTGACGCGGTCGGCCTGACCCGCGTCCTGCTCCCCGAGGGTGGGGAGATCGTCCCGTCCACCGCCAGCTCGTCGTCCAAGGACGGCGGCAAGGAGTCGCTGGCGATCTACGACGAACCGCACCTGTACGTGACGCCGGAGCTGCGTCGGATGTTCAAGACGGTGGACCGCAACCTGCGCAAGCGGCGCCGGGCAGAGCCGTGGGCGCTGCTGACGTCCACGATGTACCAGCCTGGGGAGGACTCCGTCCTGGAGGCGGTCGACCGCCAGGCCCAGGCCATCCGCGAGGGCCGAACCCGCGCGGCCCGGCTGCTGTGGGATCACCGCCAGGCCCCCGCCGGGGTCGACCTGACCGACCTCGACGCCGTGGTCACCGCGCTGGCCGAGGCATACGGGCCTGCGGCGGCGTGGATGGACTTGCCCGGGATCGTCCACAACGAGTTCTGGGACTTGACCAAGGACCCCGATGACGCCCGCCGGTACTTCTTCAATCAACGCACCGCGTCGGCGACCGCGTGGGTCACCGCGCTGCAATACGACGGCGGCACCGTGCCCGACCTGCCGCCGCTGTCGGACGGTGACGAGGCGGTGCTGTTCTTCGACGGCTCGGCCGGGGACGACGCGACCGCGTTGTTGGCCGTCGCGATGGACGACGGCCGCCCCGAGCTGCTGCACCTGCAAGAGCGCCCGCCCGGAGCCGCGGGCAAGACGTGGCGAGTGGACAAGGCCGCGGCCGACCTCGCCGTGCGCCGGGCGTTCGAGCGGTTCGACGTGCTCGGTTTCGCCGCCGACGTGCGCGAGTTCGAGAACTACATCGACACGTGGGCACTGGAGTTCCGCGACCGGCTGGTGATCGAGTCCACCACCGGTCGACACCGCCACGCCGTCGCCTGGGACATGCGGGGCCGGGTCGCGGAGTTCACCAACGCCGCCGAACGCACCCGCGCCGACATCCGCGCGCACGAGCTGCCCCTCGGCGGGGACCTGCGCCTGCGCCGACACGTCCTCAACGCGCGCGCCGCCCCCAACCGCTACGGGGTCAGCATCGCCAAACCCAGCCGCGACAGTCCACACAAGATCGACGCGGCCGTCTGCCTCGTCGGCGCCCGCATGGTCCGCCGCTGGGTGCTGGCATCGGAGAAGTACCAACGCCGCCACCGCAACCGAGACCGCCGCGTGGTCGTCCTGCGCTGAACCACAGGACGGAGGTGGCGCCCCGTGCCCGACACCGATCTCGCCGTTCTGCACCACCTCCGCCAACGGCTGTCCACGCACTCCTCATGGCTACGGCGGTCGGACGCCTACTACGACGGCGTTCAACGACTCGCCGCGCTCGGTCTGGGTCTGCCGCCGGAGATGCGCCGCTTGCAGGTGATCGTCAACTGGCCCCGCCTCGTTGTCGACAGCCTGGAGGAGCGACTGGACCTCGAAGGGTTCCGGCTGGCGGGCGCGGCCGAGACCGACGAACGGCTGTGGTCGTGGTGGCAGGCGAACAACCTCGATGACGAGTCCGGCCTGGCCCATCTGGAAGCGCTGATCACCGGCCGCGCCTACATCACCGTCGGCCCGGGGGACGACGGCTCGGACACGCCGGTCATCACCCCCGAGTCGGCCCGCTCGATGATCACCGACGTCGACCCCCGTACCCGCGCCGTGCGCTCGGCGCTGCGGCTCTACACCTCCCGGTACGGCGGCGAGCTGGCCGCGACCTTGTACCTGCCCGACCGCACGGTGTTCTACGAGCGTGGCCGGTCCGGGTGGAAGGTCACCGACACCATCGCCCACAAGCTCGGCGTCGTGCCGGTCGTGCCGATCATCAACCGATCGCGGATCTCCGACCGGCACGGCCGCTCGGAGATGGCCGACGTGATCGGCCTGACCGACGCCGCGTGCCGGACGCTGACCAACCTGCAAGGCGCGCAAGAGCTGTTGGCGGTGCCTCAGCGCTACGTCCTGGGCGCTACCCGCGCCGACTTCGTCAACGAGGCGGGCGAGCCGATCCCCGCCTGGGAGGCGTACATCGGGCGGATTCTGGCCCTGGGCAACGAAGACGCCAAGGTCGGACAGTTCAGCTCGGCCGACTTGCGCAACTTCACCGAGGTCATCAACGCCTACGCGCGCATCGTCGCCGCGCTGTCGGGGATGCCGCCGCACTTCCTGGGCCTGTCCACCGACAACCCGGCCAGCGCCGACGCCATTCGCAGCGCCGAGACGCGATTGGTCAAGCGCGCCGAGCGCCGGGCCCGCGCGTTCGGGGCGGCATGGGAACAGGCGATGCGGCTGGGGATGCTCATCACCGACGGCACCGTGCCCAGCCGGGCCGCGCGGCTTGAATCCATCTGGCGCGACCCCGCCACCCCCACCTACGCGGCCAAGGCGGACGCGGTGGCCAAGCTGGTCGCCGCCGGAATCCTGCCTGTGTCGGTGGCCTGGGAGGAACTGGGCTACAGCGCCGAACGACGCCGCCAACTCGCCGCCGCGTCCGGGGACGACCCGCTGGTACGGCTGCTCGACACGGTCGGCGCCGGGCGCCTCACCGATCCGCAGGTGCCCGCGGTCCCGGGCGGTGAGCGCCGCTGAACCTGACCGCCTACCGACAGGCCCAGGACCGGGTGGCCGCGCCGGTCGTGGCCGCCACCGTGTCCACCCTGCGCGGGCTGGCGGGCCGACCGGTCACCCCGTCCGGGTGGCGGCTGCTGCTGGACGTGTTGTTCCCGGTCGTCCTCCAGGGCCGCAACGCCACCGCCGAGCTCGCGGCACGGTTCTACATCGAGCAGCGTCCGGCCCTGGACCGACCCGCGCCGCCGCTGGACCCGCCTTCCTATCAGCGGGCCGCGCTCGACCGGGCCGTTGCCCGCACCGCCCGCACCCGTCTGCGTGATCGCGCCAGCTCACGGGCCGCGATCAGCGACACCGCCGCCGTGGTGACCCGCCACGTCATGCAGGCCGGGCGCGACGTCCTCGTCACCGCCGCCCAGACCGACCGGGTCCGGTGGGCCAGGGTGCCCACCGGCCGCGAGACCTGCGCGTTCTGCTGGCTGCTCGCCTCCCGCGGTCCGGTCTACCGGTCCGCCGACATGACCCGCTGGCACGACCGGTGCGACTGCCTGGTCGTGCCGGTGCACAACCCCGACGACTGGGAAGGGCGCGCCACCTTCCTTGCCGCACAACGACTCTGGCGCGACTCCACCGAGGGCAAGTCCGGTCGCGACGCGCTGAACGCGTTCCGCCGCGCCCTCACCCGCTCACCCGATCCCACCGCGACCTAGACGGTTCACCCCTTGTCCCGCGCTGGCCAGGCCCAGGTGGTCCCGGCTGGTGCACCCATGCCCCAGGAGGGCCAGCCGTGACCATCACCGAACCCACCAACCCCGCTGAGCCGACCGAACCGGCGCCGACCGGCGACACCGACAACGGCACCACGTCGGCGGCCGGGTCGCTCGACGAGCTGCCCGAGTGGGCACAGAACGAGATCCGCCGCGCCCGCACCGAGGCGGGCCGCTATCGGCGCGAGCGCAACGCCGCCCAGCAGGCCCTGACCGCCCGCGACACCACCACGGCCGATCCGGACCAGGCCGCCGAGGTCGAGCGACTCAACACCCAGCTCGGCGCGGCCCAACGCGACGCCGCCCGCCTGCGCGCGGCCATCGCCACCGGGGTCCCCGCGGACTACGTCGCCGACTTCGCCGCGCGCCTGGTCGGCGACACCGACGAGGAACTGGCGGCCGACGCCACGCGGCTGCGCGAACTGCTCGGTCTCCCGGACCCCGACCGCAAGCGCCCCGACCCCACCCAGGGCGCGGGCCTCGACAGCGCCACCACCGCCAGCACCCCCGCCGAAGCGTTCGCGGCGTTCGTGCAGGACCGCCTCAACTGACCCCTTTGGAGTGATCCCCGATACCGCCCGTCACCCTGGCCAACCTCCCCGAGCAGCTTCTGCCGCGTGAGGTCACGGCCCCGATCTTTGAACGTGCCCAGCAGCGCAGTGTCGTCATGCGCCTGGCCGGAACCGTCCCGGTCGACCTGGGAGAGAACTCCGTCCCCACCACCACCCAGCGCCCCGAGGTCGGCGTGGTCGGCGAGGGAGAGGCCAAGCCGGTGTCCAACACCGGATACGCCGTGAAGGTCTTCAAGCCGGTCAAGCTCGCGACCATCGTCGTGGTCAGCGAGGAGTTCGCCCGCAAGAACGTGGGCGGCACCTACACCCAGATCACCGACGACCTCGCCTTCGCCATCGCCCGGGGCGCGGACCTGCTGACCATGCACGGCCGCTCCCCGCTGACCGGCGCGCTGGTCGAAGGCAAGCAGTACATCAACCAGACCAGCAACCGCGTCGTCCTCGGCTCCACACCGCAGGAAGAGGGCGGCATCGCCGGGGACCTGGTCGCCGGGTACGAGCTGGTCGTCAACGACGACACGACCGACGACTTCACCGGGTTCGCCGCGGATCTGCGGCTCAAGCCCCGGCTGATCGGCGCGACCGACCGACTCGGCCGCCCGCTGCTCCAGACCACGACCAACCTCGCCGACGGCATGGACGTCATCCTGGGCCTGCCCGCCGGATACGCCCGCTCCGTGTCGGGCCGTATCGGTGCCAGCGTCGACACCGGTGTCCGCGCGTTCGGCGGCGACTGGAACCAGATCCGCTACGGGTTCGCCGACGAGATGAGCATCCGGGTCAGCACCGAGGCCACGGTCATGATCGACGGCCAGCTCGTGTCGCTGTGGCAGCACAACCTGGTCGGCCTGCTCGTGGAAGCCACCTTCGGGTGGGTCCTGGGCAACGTCGATTCCTTCGCCGCCTACGAGGTCGCCGGAAGCTGAGGGGAGCCGACACCGTGCGCGTGGTCGCGCTCATCCACTTCTACCTCCCGGCACACCGGGCCGGGTCGGAAACCATGCTGCACGCCTTGCTCCGTGCCCTGGTCGACGCCGGGCACGACGCGCACGTCGTGGTCACCTCCCAACCCGAGGGCGACGACGAGTACACAGTGGACGGCGTCCGGGTGCACCGGGCGGGCGCGGGTGAGCGCACCGTGCCCCGCCTGGTCGCCTCCCTGGACCCGGACGTGCTGCTCACCCACCACCAGGAGACCCCGCACGCCTCCAAGCTCGGCCGCGACCTGGGGGTACCGGTCGTGCACGTGGTGCACAACAACATGCACCACACCACCCTGTGGCTGCACAAGCGGCCCGACCTGGTCGTGTTCAACACCTGGTGGATCCGCCGCTACTACGCGACCCGGCACCGGGGCCTGCGCTCGGTCGTCGTGCACCCCCCGGTGTGGGACGAGCAGCACGCAGCCACCCCCGGTGACCGGGTCACCCTGGTCAACCTCAACCGCGACAAGGGCGGCCTGCACTTCTACGAACTGGCCCGCCGGATGCCCGACGTGGACTTCCTCGGCGTCGTCGGCGGACACGGCGCACAGGTCATCGACTGGAGCGTGCCGAACCTGGAGATCCAGCCGCAGACCCCGGACATGCCCGGCGACGTGTGGTCCAGGACCCGGGTGCTGCTCATGCCCTCGATCTACGAGTCGTTCGGCATGGTCGCCGTCGAGGCCGCGCACTCCGGCATCCCCACCATCGCCCACCCCACCCCCGGCCTGCTCGAATCCCTGTCCTACGCCGGGACGTTCATCGACCGCGACGACACCGACACCTGGGTCCGCACCATCCGGTCCGTGCTCGAGTCCGACACCTGGGGGCCGCTCTCGGCGGTGGCCCGCCGCCGTGCCGTCGAGCTGGACCCCCGCGTCGAGCTGGCGGCGTTCGTCGCCGAGCTCGAATCCCTGCACACCGACCACCAGAGGCGTTGACCCATGGAGCTGATCAACACCGTGGGCACCCGCGTCCACGTCCGCGACGACGTCGCCGCCCGCCTCATCGCCGCCGGATACCGCGTGCCCGCCGACTCCGCACCCGCGACACCGGCCCGGCGAGCGACCACCCGCGCCAAGCGCACCCGGGACCGCGGGCAGTGACCTACGCCAACCCCGACGACGTCCGCGCCCGGCTCGGCCGCCCGCTCACCGATCCCGAACGAGAGCTGGCGGCCGTGCTGCTCGGCGACGCCGAGACCAAGATCCGTGCCCACCTGCCCGACCTGGACGCCCGAGTCACCACCGGCCGTATCCACCGCGACGTGGTCGTCATGATCGAGGCCGACGCCGTCGCCCGCGTCCTGCGCAACCCCGGCGGCTACACCAGCGAAACCGCCGGGGACTACTCCTACACCGTCGATGCCCGCGCCGCCGCCGGATACCTGACCATCCCCGACACCGACTGGCGCGACCTCGGCGTCAACCCCGACGGCGGCCCTTTCACCATCACCCCCGCGATCACCCTGCCCACCTGGCCCAGGCCCTGGGAGGCGGGCCGCTGGTGAGCCTGCTCGACCACGGCCCCGACCAGGTCGTCATCCACCCCTCGGTCTGGGCAGCCGACGACGACGGCAACCACGCCTGGCGACCCGGCCCGACCGGGATCACGGTCACCGCCCGCGTACAGCCGATCAGCTCGGCCGAACTGGTCGTCAACGGCCAAGCCATCGTCACCCTCGCCCGCGTCATCGCCCGCGACGCACCCGCCGGTCCCTGGGATCGGGTCGAGTGGGACGACCGCACGTGGGACGTGATCGGCGAACCCGAGCACCGCGGCGACAGCCCCGCCACCCGCCACACCACCATCGTCATCCGCGCCCGGGGGGTGAACCGTGGCTGAGGTCCACCGCCGAGCCGCCGACATCGTCGCCCACCTGCCCGAGGTCCGCGCCGCCGTCCGCGACGCCGCCGACCAGGTCGCTCAACGCGCCCGCGCCACCCTCGCCGCACACCGCGACACCGGCACCGCCGCCATCGAGACCACCCGAGGCCGCACCGACACCACCGTGTCCCTGGTAGACGACGCCGCACTGTCCATCGAGTACGGCCACCACGCCCCCGATGGGACACCGATCCGCGGGCTACGCGTCCTGCGCGACGCCGCCGACCTCTAGCAAGGGGGCGACGAGCATGGCCCGCCTGCTGCCCTACGTCGACGGCCTGGTCCTGTTCCTGCTGCGGGCCGCGCTACCGACGTCGGTCACAGTCGAATCGGAGCTGTCCGAGCCACTGCGTCGCGCGCCCTACGTGTTCATCGACGTCGTCGGCGGCGACGAGCTCCACGCGGCGCAACTCGGTGTCCCCGTGGTCGAGGTCGACTGTTACACGCGCGGCTCCAAACGGGCCGCCGCCGACCTGGCCGAGGCCGTTCGGGCCGCGCTCTACACCGCCTGGTTCGAGCAGACCGTGACCCCGTTCGGGCACCTGGCCTCGTTCCGGACCGTGTCCTACCCACGCGCGCTGCGCCTCACCGGCCAGCCTGCGGAGATCCATCGTTACACCGGGACCTACGCCCTGGGCGTCCGTCCCCCTCGCGCCTAACCAGCGGCGCGCTTTCCCCCAATTCGCAAGGCGACTTGCGGGGAAGGCGCACGTGGGTCGCCACGTCCCTGTGGAGACCTGTTCTTGGCGCTCAACGACTCCGCTGTCCTGATCCCCGGCACCGGTCGCGTCTACCTCGCGGCCCCCGGCCAGGCAGCCCCGCCCGATCCACGCAACCCGGTCGATCCCTGGTCGGTGGTCGGGCACACCTCCCGTGATGACGGACTCACGATCACCCGCGACAACGGCGACTCCGAGGTGAAAGGCACCTGGGAGAACCCGGCACTGCGCGAGCGACGCGACCCCGCCACCTGGGCCATCACCTTCCAACTGCACCAGCTCGATAACAACACCATGGAACTGTTCTTCGGCGCGGGCGACGTGGACACCCCCGGTGTGTTCGGCGTCCAGGGCTCGGCGCCCCCGGTGGAGCGCGCGCTGTTCGTGCGCATGATCGACGGCTCGGCCGAGGCCGGGCTGTACGTGCCCCGGGTGTCGGTCGGCTCCGATGACGACATCTCCGTCGACGTGGAGAACTTCCTGGCGTTCCCCGTGCGCGCCCAAGTCCTCCAGGTCACCGGCTCCAACGTCATGGAGTGGTACGCCGCCGGTCTCGGCAAGCCCGCCTGATCACCTCTTTCCCTGTCATGTAAGGAGATTCGTTCGTGTCCACTGTGATCGGGCTCGACCAGATCCGCGCCGAGACCCACCGCAGCATTCAGGACCTGACCGTGGGCCTGGCAGGCGGCAAGGCCGTGTGCCTGCGCAACGCGCTGCGCCTGTCGAAGAAGGACCGCGACGCCCTCAAGTCGCTGGGCGAGCGGATCGCCGCCGTCGCCGAGGCCGGGGACGACGAGGACGAGCTGGTCGCCGCGCTCGCCGACGTGGTGCTCCTGGTCGCCGAGTCCAAGCCGACCGGCCGCGCGCTGCTCTCGGAGATCGGCGGCGATCTGCTGACGCTGACCGGGTTGTTCCGCAAGTACCAGGAGGTGTGCCAGCTCCCGGAAGCCTCGGGCTCGACCAGCTAGCCGACAAGGTCGGCGGGGCCACCCTGTACGCCGACCTGCGGCGCTACTACGGGGTCGACCTCGCCGACTTGTGGCACGGCACCCTGACCGCGCGTCGGGTGCTGTGGCTGATCGAGCACCTTCCCGAGGACTCCGCCACCGTCGCCGCGCTCCGCGGTGGCCCCCAACACCGGGCGTGGACCACCGCCGCGCACCTGCTCGCGACTGTGGCCGACGCCGTGCAGCTCGGCACCTGGACCACCATCGCCGCCCACGCACGCCGCCGCCCCACCCCACCCAAACCGCTGCCCCGCCCGAGCTTGCCGCGCAGGCAGGCGGCGCGGGTGGTGACCGTGGCCGAGATCGCCGCCCGACAGCAGAACGGCACAGCATGATCAGGTAGTCGAGGGGGTGCGCCCCCTTTGGCGGACCCCGGTGGCCGGGAGATCGGTCGTCTCAAGGTCCGGGTCCTGCCCGGTACCGACGCGTTCGGCGCGCCGTTTCGGCGCTTCCTGGAGCGCATCGAGCGGACCAACGTGGTCCGCGTCGCGGCCGAGCTCGACGGCGGCGATCTCGTCGCCGACGCGCGGAAGATCGCGGCCACCGCCGAACGCGCGGCTGGCGTCACCGTCGCGGCCGAGCTGGACGAGGCGACCGTCCAGGCCCGGTGGCGTGCGCTGGTCGCACGGCTCGGCGGGGACACGGTCCACCTGTCGGTGGAGGTCGACAAGAAGGCGCTCGACCAGGTCCGCGCACTCGGCCAGGTCTTCACCCGGCTGGCCGGGACCACCCTGGCCATCGGCAACGCCGCCGCGACCGCACAGTCCCTCGTCGGGATCACCAGCGCGGCGGTCCAAGCCTCCGGCGCCCTGCTGCTGCTCCCCGCCGCCGGAGTCGCCGCCGGGATCGCGATCGGGACCCTAGTCCTGGGCTTCCAGGGGCTGGGCGACGCGCTGTCGAACCTGGACGACCCGGAGAAGTTCGCCCAGGCCCTGGCCACCCTCGCGCCGTCGGCGCGGGAGACCGCCCAGGCCGTCAAGGACCTGCAACCTGCCTTCGGGGCGCTGCGGCTGGATGTCCAGCAGCGGTTGTTCACCGGCATGGGCCAGGTCGTCGCCCAGCTCGGTGGCTCCTACCTGCCGGTCCTGCGGTCCGGGCTCGGCGGGGTCGCCTCCGAACTCAACACCGGCGCGCGGTCCTTCGCCGACTTCCTGACGTCCTCGCAGTCGCTGGCCGACACCGGGACCATCCTCGACAACGTCCGCGCCGCCCTGGCCGCGCTGTCCCCGGCCGGGACCTCGGTCGCCCAGGCGTTCCGCGACATCGCCGCAGTCGGTTCCGGGTTCCTGCCCGACCTGGCGAGCAAGATCAGCGACGCCGCGCGGCGCTTCGCCGAGTTCATCGCCAACGCGCGCGAAAGCGGCCAGCTCAAGACCTGGATCGGCGAAGGGCTCTCGGCGCTGTCACAGATGTGGCAGTTGCTCCGCAATCTGGGGTCGATCGTCAAGACCGTCTTCGGCGCGCTCGACGACTCCGGCGGCGGGTTCCTGGCGTTCCTGGTCGACGCCACCGGGCAGCTCTCCGCGTTCCTCAAGAGCGCCCAGGGCACCGAGGTGCTGAGCAAGTTCGCCGAGTTCGCCGCGACCGCGGGCGAGGCCGTCTCGGGCGTCCTGGGTGAGGCGCTGACCCAACTGGCCCCGGTGCTGATCAACCTCCTGCCCGCCCTGTCGACCTTCGCGGCCCAGCTCGGGGGCGCCTTGGTGTTCGGCCTCCAGCTCGCAGGCCCGCTGCTCGCCCAGCTCTCGTCGTTCCTGGCCCAGAACGCGGGCTGGCTGGGGCCGCTGGTCATCGGGCTGGGCACCCTCGCGGCCGTGGCCGGTCCACTAGTGAGCGCACTGTCCTTTGTGGTCACAACGGTGCGGGCCGTCACGCTCGCGTTCAACCTGATGAAGCTCGCGTTCCTGTCCAACCCGTTCACGGCGATCGCGTTGGCGATCACGACCTTCGTCGTCCTGTTGATCACCAACTGGGACACCGTGAAGTCCTGGACCACCAACACTTTCCAGGCGATCTGGGACTTCGTGTCGAACATCTGGCGCTCGGTGTCGGACTGGGTGTCGGCGCGGGTCCGTGACGTCCTGGCCGCCGTGGGCTGGCTGGGTCAGCTCCCGGGTCGTGTCGCGGGCTGGTTCCGTGGCGTGCGCGACGGCGCCGTGAACGCCGTCGGCGACCTGCTGTCGTGGCTGCGCGGCCTGCCGGGTCGGCTGCTCGATGCGTTGGGAAACCTGGGAAATCTGTTGCTCCAAACAGGACGCGACATGATCCAGGGGTTGCTGAACGGGCTGCGCCAAGCCGCGTCGGCGGTCGGCAACTTCCTCCTGAAGATCGTGAAGGACGCGGTCGGGGGCGTGCTGTCGTTCCTGGGCATCGCCAGCCCGTCCCGGCTCATGCACCAGATCGGCGGCAACACCGCGCTCGGGTTCGCCAACGGCATCGCCGACGCAACCCCGCTGGCCGTGCGTGCCGCCGACCGGCTCGCCTCGGCCGCGACATTCGACCCCGCAAGGGCCGATTTCGACTACGGCGCAACAGGTTCCGGCGCGGGGCTCACGGTGAACCAGACGATCAACACCCAGCCCGAACAGTCTCCGTGGTCGATCGCCACCGCGGCCAACCGCCAGCTCGGCTACGCGCTGCGCACCGGCGGCGGCCCCTAGGCCCTGTGAGCGCGGGCACCGGGGGAGGTGTGAGTCGATGCCGCCTTCGGGACTTCCACTACGCGTCCGCTGGACGGTCGACGGCCGCGAGTTCAACGGACCACCCGACCAGCTCGGCCGCGACTGGGTGATCGACAAGGTGACCGGCTGGTCCTCATCCCCGGGCGTGCGCGACTCGCAAGCCGCGCCGCGCACCGGGGCGCACGGGTCCTGGCCGGGCACCGTCTACCGCGAGGCACGGACCATCCGGCTCGACGGCTGGGTCTATGCGCCGACCTGGGAAGCGCGACGCGACGCCGAACACCGCCTGGCCGCGCTGTGCTCCGACCCCGAGGGCCGCTACGAGCTGCGGTGCACCGAGGAAACCGGCGACCTGGTCGCCGGAGTCGTCCAGGACGACGCGACCCTGGTCACCGTCCGCCCCGGCGGGCTCTGGCTTGACTTCTCCCTGCAGCTTGTCGCGGCCGACCCACGCAAGTACGCCGCCACCGAGCAGACCACCACGACCCGGCTCCCGGCCTCCTCGACCACGGGCCTGGACTTCGTCACCGGCGGCGGCCTTACCTTCACCGGCGGACTGGACTTCGGGCCACAGGCGTTCACCGGGCGCGCCAACGCCACCAACACCGGCACCGCGGACACGGCGCCCGTGTTCGCCCTGGCCGGGCCGCTCACCCCGCCCATCACCATCACCCGCCGAGGCGGGTCGACCCTGACCTACCTCGATCCCGTCACCGCCGAACAACGGCTGATCATCGACACCCGCGAACGCCTCGTCCTGCTCGACAACGTGCCCGCCCGCACCCGGGCCGTGGTGACCGACTGGGACGCGCTGACCATCCCACCCGCCGCGACCGGCCTCTACGTCCTGTCCCACACCGACAACCCCAACCCGACCGCCACCCTCACCATCACCTGGCGCTCGGCCTGGTGGTGACCGACCCGAAAGGAGCCCCGTGCCGGTCACGCTCGACGGACTCGACCCCTGGGCGGTCAACCTGCGCGTCAGCGAACGAGAAGCCCGCTACGCCCTCGGCGCCATCCTCGGACCCGCACCCGGCCGCCTCATGGGCTGGTCCTCCGGCGTGCTGCCCACCCGCACCGACGGCACCGTCATCGCCGACCTCCGCCCCGTCCTGCGCACCGCCGACGGCCTGGGCGTGACCATCAGCGTCGGCCAATGCGTCATCGAACGCCCAGGCCAAGGCCCCTACATCTGCACCCTGGACGAAACCGGCCGCGTCGAGCTCGACACTGCCGACCCCTCCAACCCCCGGATAGACCTCATCGTCGCCCGCGTCTACGACTCCCGGCTCGGCGACCCGCGCACCGGGTTCGTCATCGAGCCCATCACCGGCAAGGCCGCCCCCGAACCCGCCGCACCCGCGCTCCCACCCGGCGCGATCCCGCTCGCGACCTTCGCCCTTCCCCCTGCCACCCGCCAGCTCAGCACCGCCATGCGCACCGACCTGCGCCGCGCCGCCGGAACCCGCGGTGGCGTCGGCGTCCTGCTGCCCGGCGACGCACTCACCGACCCCGGTGCCTACCCCGGACACACCCGCTACCGACCCACCGGCCTGGAAACCTGGGACGGCGAACGCTGGCGCGGAGCACAACCACAGTGGGCAGGCGAAGGCACGAACTGGGTCACCCGCACCGGCATCCGCGACAATGCCGACATCAACTCCCTGGTCGTCCCCGACCCCGGCTGGCCCTACCGCATCACCGGCCAAGGCTCGGCCGAACTCGCCACCGTCGGATGCCGCGCCGACCTGTTCCTCCGCCTCGACGCCGCCGACGGCCCGATCTTCGCCGTCGGTGTCGGCCCCTTCAACCAAGGCGGCTGGACCCAGACCCAGATGCGCAGCACCGGCATCCTCACCGGCACCCACGCCATCTACCTCACCGCCACCCGCATCTTCGGCGACGGCACCTGGAGCAACACCCCGTACAACACGCACCTACGGGTGACACGCGACCCGGTCGGCGCTGTCTAGGGCTGCTCATCGCTGGGCGGAACCGCGCGACGACCAGGCCACGACGGCAAACTCGATCGACGTTCGGGGCGGAACAGCGGAACCAGCGCCCGCAGGATCGCCGGACGCTCCTTGGGCGGAACGCCCCTGATGGCCAGCCAGAACATGACGAGCTTCGTCAAACAACCGACCCCGGCTGAAATCGCCACGAGCCAGAACGCAACGTCCACGGTGATGCTGTCCTTCATCCGAGTGATCAAGCCGGACTGCTTGGGGCAGCCTCAACCTGACCAGTGACCTGGCCCTGTTGAGTCCGCCGCCGCAACAGCCGGGCTCGTGCTTTGACGCTGGTAAGGCGTCTCATCAACTCGGTGGAGGGAACCCAGTGCATGAACACCGGGGGATCGGCTGTCGGTCGTTGCGGCGACCGGCAGCCCTGTTGTGGTGAACGCGGAGCACATTAGCAGAGCAGGAGGTGGTCAACCTGCCTCCCCACCTGCTGCTTGGCCACCTGCGCACCGGTGAGGTCGTCACCGAGCTGGACGCGCCCGTGGACTTCACCGATCAACTGTCGGCCAGTGGCTCGGCACGCACCACGATCAGTTTGGATGCGGTGCCCGCCGATGTCGATCTGCTTGCTGTCACCGCACCGTGGCGACATTTCATGGCCGTTGCGGACGCGGACACGGTCTTGTGGGCCGGGCCGCTGGTACCCCGTACCCGTCCACCGGCCGCCGGTGAGATCACGCTGTCGGCGGCTGGCCTGTGGGCGGTGTTCGACCACCGGGTGCTTGCGCGGTACGGGTCGTGGGGGTTCACCGATCCGCGTGCCGACCTGGTCCTGACCTACCGCTCGTTGCCGGGGGTCGCGCTGGACATCGTGCGGACGGCCCTGGACCGCCCGCACGGCGAACTGCCCTTGGTCCTGCCCAACCTCAACAGCTCCGGTGACGAGACCCGCTCGTACTACGGGTACGAGCTGGCCACCGCCGGGGAGCGGCTGACCCAGCTCACCCAAGCCGAGGCCGGGCCGGACCTGCATTTCATGCCCAGGTTCACCGCCGACCGGTCCCGGATCGAGTGGGTGCTGCGCGTCGGCACGCCCGTGCTCTCGCAGCGTGGCGTCGACTTCCACTTCGATGACGGCCGCCAGCTCGTGGCCTACGGCTGGGATGAGGACGGCTCGGTCATGGCCGACACCGTCCTGGTCCCCGGTGACGGAGTGGAACGCGGGCGACTGATCGGCCGCGCGAGCAACGACGCGCGGCCCCGGGCCGGATGGCCCGCGCTCGACACGGTGATCACCAGCCACAGCAGCGAACGGCAACCCGACGTGCTCGACGCGCACGCCCGCGCCTACCTCGACGTCGTGCGCACCGGCATCACCCGGGACAGCGCCACCGTGCGCACCGATACCGCCCCCCGGCTCGGGTCCTACCTCGTCGGCGATCACGTCGTGCTCACCCCGCGCGCCGATCGCGCCACCCCCGCGGGTCAACGGCGCCGCCGGATCACCTCCATCACCTATCGGGCCAGCACACCCACCACGGCGGAACTGGGCCTGGCCCCGGTCCCCGCGACAACCTGACAGAGGACACGCCCCTTGCCTGTGACCCCCAGCCCGGACGACCTTGCCAACCGGATCACCGCGCTGGAGCGCCAGGTCGACGAGCTCGCGCGTGGCACCTTGTCCAACGCCGTGATCAGCAGCGGCGGAATCCAGATCCGCGACCTCGGCGGAATCCAGCTCACCGACCAGGACGGCCAGACCGTGTTCTTCGTCGGCGGCCTGGGCGGGCGGATGGCGCGGCCGGACCTCACACCCCAGCCTGTCACCGCCATCAGCGACGACCGCGGAAAGTGGCGCATCAGCGTCCTGGACGACAACCCCGCCGCCAAGGGGTACCGGCAGTACGTAGCCATCTGGGACTACAGCGGGAACATCATCCTCGGCGACGACGTGGACAGCGGTTCCGGCCTTGCCCGCCCCTACATCCCGCACACCGTCACCCGCGCCCGCTACTACGACTGGCCCGGCACCACCAGCGGCGACTGGGAAGCAGTCGAGACCGCCCGGTTCAACCGCCAGCACCCCTACCTCGACGCCCGCATCCTCTGCACCACCGACAACCCCGACACCCTCGGAGAGGTCCGGCTACGCGAGGAACCCAGCGGCGTGACATTCGCCATTGAACCCGTTGCGTTTCAACAGGAACTGAAGTCTTGGCGCGTGCCCGCCCCCGGGGTGTTCAACGAGACCCGGGGCGTGCACCTGGAAGTCCGCCGTAGCGCAGGGACCGGGAACGTGCGCGCCACCTTCGCCTACGTCTACGGCGTCCAGTCCTGACCTGACCGACCCCGACAAGCCCGTCACCACCCGGTGGCGGGCTTCTTTCGTATGTCCACAGGAGACCCGAACACCACATGACCGATTACGGCATCGACCTGTCCCACTGGAACCGCGTCACCGACTTCGGCGCCGTGCGCGCCAACGGCATCACCTACGCCTCGGTCAAGCTCACCGAGGGCGTCGACTTCATCGACAACGCCTCGGTCAGCCACACCAACGGAGCCAAGGGCGCGGGCCTGCGCGTCGGTGGCTACCACTTCGCACGCGACATCACCGTCAACGGCCAGGTCGACCACTTCGCCGGGCAGCTCCGTGCCCGCGGGCTCCTGGGCGCCGGTGCTCTGGCGCCGATGCTCGACATGGAGCAGGCCGACCTGCGCGACAACGCCAACCAGTTCGTCGCGGCATTCATCGCACGCCTGCGCGCGGTCACCGGCGTCCGCAAGGTCCTGGTGTACGCGAACCTTGACTGGTGGACCCGCGTCCTTCGGCCTGACGAGTGGGCCGACCAGGACGTGTTCCTCTGGATCGCCCGATACAACGGCCTACCGGGCAAGCCCGATTGGTCTCACCCCCGGCTGGCGCTGCACCAGCACAGCAGCAGCGGCGTCGTCCCCGGCATCCCCGGGAAGGTCGACCGCAACGCCACCGTCGGCGGGTTCACCCTCGACCACCTCACCCTCGACGGCGCCCCCGCCCCCGTTCCCGCGCCGGCGCCCACCCCCGCGCCCCAGCCTCAGACCTACACCGTCCGCGCGGGCGACACCCTGTCCGGGATCGCCCAGCAGCACGGCACGACCTGGCGCGAGCTGGCCCGCATCAACGCCATCACCAACCCGGACCGGATCTTCCCCGGCCAGGTTCTCACCCTCACCGGCTCGTCGGCAGGGCGCTTCTACACCGTCCGGGCAGGCGACACCCTGTCCGGGATCGCCCAGCAGCACGGCACGACCTGGCGCGAGCTGGCCCGCATCAACGCCATCGCCGACCCGGACCGGATCTTCGCCGGCCAGGTCATCCGCCTGCCCTGACCATCTCTGGAGGAACAACCATGACCCGAACCGCCACCGACCGACCGCGGCCCCTCCGCGCCGCCGCCCGCATCTTCGGCGGCATCACCGCCCTCATCGCGGGTCTGGCCAACAGCGGCGTCATCACCCCCACCCAGGGTGGTGCGATCCAGGGTGTCATCACCGCCGTGGTGGTCCTGCTCGGCACTCTCGGCATCGTCGTCGTCGCCGAGCCCAAGGTGACCCCGCTGACCGACCCCCGCGACAACTACGGCGCACGCCTCACCACCCACCCCACGATCGCACCCGATCGGGATGCGCTGTGACGGCGTCGGCCGCACTCCCCGTCCCGGCACACACGCTCGATCCGGAGGTGGTCGCGGTAGCTCGCGCTCACGGGGCCAGCGCGCCCCCGTTCAGTCCGGAACAGCGGGACGTGTTGGTGTCGATCCTCCAACCCTCCGTGACGGCGCTGAACGCGCGAACCAGCTAGTCGAGTCCACCACGTGGTGAAACGGCTGCTGCCCCGACCCACTGGGGGTGTCGGGGCAGCAGCCGCACATGCACTTGATCAGGCGGCGACCAGTTCAGGGTTCGGGTCCGGGATGACCGGGCCGGACAGCCACGTCACGGACACCGCGTCCGGATCGAACCTGCCTCGAACAGGCGTGCGCACCAACCTGGGCCGCATCACCGTTCTCAACACCTCACGTCGCCCAGCGAGATCCAGGTCAGCCCAGACCTGCCGCGCCTGCGCTCCTGCGATCGGTGCCAAGGTGGGCGCGGTGCTCAGGTCATGGATCCGCTTCTCTGCCGCCTCGATCTTCGGTAGGAGCTGGGCCTCGATGACCGCCAGCCGCTTGGCGGTCAGGTTGCCGTTGACCGCCTCGGTGGTGAAACCCTCCAGCCTGGCGCGCAGTTCCTCGGCGTCGGCCTGCGCCCGGCTCAACTCGTCCGTGGACTCCGTCACCCGGAACAGCTCAGGAGCCGACTCCAGACGGGCCAGCACCATCTCCGTGATGAACGCGTCCGTGTCCTCCACCCGCCGGGAGATGTGCCCCTGGTTGCAGGCGTAGATCCCGCCATCGCGCTTGTGCGCGTAGCAGAACCGTTCACACTTCGAGCACCCCAAGATCCCCGACAGTAGGTGCTTCGCCCGGATGCCGTCCCGCCGCGGCTTCACCGTCGGGTTGCCCAGCCGGACCATCAGCAGAGTGCGCTGCTTCTCGGTGATGAGCGCCTCCCACCGCCCCTTGCAGAGGATCGTCCCCCGCAGCACCCGCAGGCCCGCGATCGCCGGGTTCATCAGCACCGACCTCACCTTGGAGCCGTTCCATGGCGAGGCGTACACCGTGGGCTTGCCGTCCATGTTCATCGACCGGGCGATCCACGACGGGTGCTCCCGGTCCACGCTGACCCGCACGACCACGTCGCGGGCGAGTTCCTGCTGCTCCGGCGAGCACTGATCCATCAGGTTCGCCCACGCGACGGCATCCAACGACGCCGCGTAAATGTTCTTGACCTGGCGCGCGTTCCACCGACCGTCGCGCGGCGTGGGCACGTTGGCGTCATTCAAGTACTTCGCGATGCTCGAGTACGGTTTCTTCGCGATGGCCCGTTTCGCCATCTCCTTCACCGCCGGGCCTGTCACCGGATGCGGGACCATCTCGATCGCCTCGCCTGATTCCGGGTGAAACACCTTGGTGTAACCGAACGGCTTCGGACCGTGCCACCAGCCGTCGTTTGCGCGGTTCTTGACACCCCGCAGCACCCGTTTGCGGGTCTTCTCGGACTCGCGCTCCGAATCGACCGCGTCCTCTGCGGTGTCGATCCGGTCGTCCGGGTCGTTCATGTCGTAGATGCGATCGTCATACGCCCAGAACCCGCCGACCTCGATCAGCAGCTTCCGCAACACCACGAACACGTCCAACTCACGCTGCGCCCGACTGTTCTCCCAGGTCCACAACAGCTTGGCGTCGCCCGACCGCAGCAGATCCAGAGCGCGCTTGTAGTCCGGACGCTCGTACACAGCGTAGCGAGACGCAGACATATCGTTGTCACGCAGAATCGCCACAAGTTCGATGCCGTTCTCCTTAAAGAACAGCTTCCCGGCCGCAACCTGAGACGCGACCGATATCGCCCGCCCCTTCTTGTCAGCCGACGCGCGCGCATATATCACCCCGCGAAGTCTTGTCAAGTCCGTTGCTCGACTCCGCGCATGACTGTTCAATGTAGCAGTGCTCACGATAGGCCCCCCAGCTTCTCGATGACCGAACGCTCGTGGCGTTCATTGATCACCAGTGTAACCGGAAAGCTGCACGTCAGACCGCATTTAGCGACCGTGTCCGGCCCGGAAAAGTCCTTCACGAGAAAGCACCATAAGACGCAAACTAGCTGGACCTGTTTTGTGTGGGGGTGCGGCAGTCGTAGCGTTGCTGCGCGGACAGGGCCATGCTTTTCGGCCCCTGCTTTGCGGTCCTGCCACGGCTGTCGTAGGGGCCCCACGCAAAACAGGTCCACCACATCGAGCCTGCACTTAAATCGCGGATCGGCGCGCGATGCCGAAGGCGAGCCGACGATCCGATGCAAGGCGCGAAGCGACGAGCCGAAGATCATCTAACCCAAGAGCCCCCGATATACAGCTTACCGAGGCGCGCCGACAGAATGGCAGCAGAGAAGCGTGCCTGTGGACAGGCGAGCACGTTGTGGACAACCAGCCAGCGCCCTACCGATCCACGAACTGCTTGTACAACGACGGCCGCCACAACGCCGCCCCCTCAAACAGCCGAATGATCCGCCTCCGCGCCCCCGGCTCCCCAAACCCGTGGAAAGCGGGCAACCGCGGCAACCGCGACACCTCCGCCACCGCTTCCCGGATCTCCCCCGGGTCCGGCGCCACGTTCACCACCCCCTCCGCGTCCGTCCGCCCCCGCTGCCGGGTGCCCACGTTCACCACCCGCGTCCCCACCACCGGCGCCTCCCGCACCCCCGATGACGAGTTCCCCAGCATCACGTCCGCGTTGCGCATCAACGTCACGAAGTGCTCGAACCGCATCGACGGCAGTCGCGCGAACCGGTCGCCGGTCAACCGGTCCAGTTCTTTGCGGATTTCGTCGCACCCGGCGTCGTTGTTCGGGTCGATGATGACCCAATTCCCGCCTGCGGCCAGCACCGCGTCCACCACCGCGGCCGCGTTCACCGCGTTAAGCCCCGGCTCGGTCGTCACCGGGTGCACGACCAGCACCCCGTAATGGTCGAAACCGATTTCGTACCGCGCCCGGACCTCGTCGATGGTCGGTAGGTCCGGCGACGTGAGGATGTCGATTTCGGGGCTGCCCACCACGAATACGCGGTCTTCCTCTTCTCCCAGTTGCAGCAGCCGGGCCCGGGCGGTGGCGTTCGCGACCAGGTGCACGTGCGCGTGTTTGGAGATCGAGTGCCGCACGGAGTCGTCGATCGCGCCGGAGACCTCGCCGCCTTCGATGTGGATGACGCGGACGTTGTGCAGCGAACCCACCAGGGCGGCGGCGAGGGCCTCGACGCGATCCCCTTGGACCACGATGGCGTCCGGTCGTTCCTCGTGCACCAGCCGGGTGAGGGCTTGGACGGTGTTGGCCAGGACCAGGGCCATCGGCTCGCCGTCGACCTGGTTGGGGATCAGGTGCAGCCTGCGCAGGCCGACCCGCTCCACCTCGTTGACCGTGTATCCGTAGCGGCGGAGCAGGTGCATGCCGGTGACCACGACCCTGGCTTCGAGGTGGTCGCTGGACTGCACCGCCAGCATGATGTCGCGGAGCTTGCTGAAGTCGGCCCTGGTGCCGGTGACGAACAGGACCTCCCGGCAGCCCTCAGACATCCGCGAGGTCGTTCCAGCTCAGCTGCCGGTCGGCGGGCAGGTCGACCGCGGCGCGGCGGCCGAGCAGGTCGGGGTAGTGGGCGGCGCGGATCTCGCCGGTGCCGGGGCGCTTGACCCACAGGTTGGTCGGGGACAGCTCGTCGCCCGCGGCGACCGGGGCCGTGGTGACCACGCTGGCGTAGGCGAAGTCGATCGTCGGCTGCTCGGCGGCCAGGATCTGTTTGCTGCCACCGAGGGCGGCGAAGACCAGCCGGGAACCGGTGACCAGTTCGGCGAACTCGGCCGGGGTGGACGACACCGGGATGTCGGGGCCGGGCCAGGTCGGGTCCGAGGTGAAGTGCCGCTCGAGGACCCGCGCACCCAGCGCGACGGCGCCGAGGCACGGGTAGATCGACGTCGTGTGGTCGGACAGGCCCAGCACCGCGTCCGGGAATTCGGCCCCCAGCTCGGCCAACGCGCCGAGGCGCACCTGCTCCGGCGGGGTCGGGTACAGCGACGTGCAGTGCAGCAGCGCGTAGCCGACACCGGCGGCGCGCAGCAGGTCGACCGCGGGCCGGATGGAGGCGATGTCGTTCATGCCGGTGGACAGGATGACCGGCTTGCCGAGCGAGGCGATGTGCCCGACGAGCGGGTAGTTGTTGCACTCACCGGAGCCGATCTTGTACGCGGCGACGTCGAGTTCGGCGAGGCGGTCGGCGGCGGCGCGGGAGAACGGGGTGGACAGGAAGAGCAGGCCCCGCTCCTCGGCGTGCGCCTTGAGCTCCCGCTCGACCGACGCGGGCAGCGCGCAGCGGCGCATCATCGCGTAGATCGGCTCGTCGGCGTTGCCGGGCACGACGTCGTTGGGGACCATCTCGTCCTCGACGACGTGGGTCTGGAACTTCACGCACTCCACGCCCGCGTCGGCCGCGTCGGCGACCATCCGGTGCGCCTTGTCCGGGTCGCCCTCGTGGTTGATGCCGATCTCGGCGATCACCAGGGGCGGGTGCTCCGATCCGATGGCACGGGAACCGACGAGTACTTCGGCCAAGGGGGCGACCTCCTGCGGGGTCGTGGACGACGACCGGGTCTCGCGGAGTCTAGCCGCGCACAGCCGGTCCCGCGCGCTGCAACGACCGGCTACATACCCTTGGGGGAACCGCCGGTAGTCTCAACCACCGTGCAGGTATCGAGCGCGATAGACATCCCGGCCAAGCCGGTGGTGCACTCCGGGCGGAGTTGGGCGCGGGCGGCGAAGGACATCCGCGACGGCGTCGCCGCGCGGGAGTTGTGGGGCCACCTCGGCTGGCAGGACATCAAGCAGCGCTACCGGCGCTCGGTCATCGGACCGCTGTGGATCACCATGAGCATGGGTGTGACCGCGGCCGGGCTCGGCCTGCTCTACTCGCAGCTGTTCGGCATCGAGGTCGACACCTTCCTGCCGTACCTGACCGTCGGCTTCATCGTCTGGGGCTTCATCCTGGGCTGCCTGACCGAGGGCTCGGACGCGTTCATCGCCAACGAGGGCCTCATCAAGCACCTGCCCGCGCCGCTGACCGTCTACGCGCTGCGCACGGTGTGGCGGCAGACGCTGATGATGCTGCACAACATGCTCGTCTACGCCGTCGTCCTGGCGCTGTTCTTCGGCTCCATCTCCGCGGGCGGTTACACGCTGTCGCCGGGTGGCGTGCCGCAGCCGGGCCTGAGCTGGACCATGGTGCTGGCCATCCCGGCGTTCGTGCTGCTCGCCCTCAACGGCGCCTGGGTGGCGCTGCTGTTCGGCATCATCAGCACCCGCTACCGCGACATCCCGCAGGTCATCAACGCGCTCACGCAGCTGCTCTTCTACGCGACGCCGATCGTGTGGCCGGTGGACGTGCTGACCCAGAAGCTGGGGCCGGGCGACTGGAAGCACCTGATCGTCGAGCTCAACCCGCTGTACCACTTCGTGCAGATCCTGCGCGCGCCGCTGATCGGCAGCGAGCAGAGCTGGCACCACTGGTTGGTCGTCGGTGTCATCACGGTCGTCGGGTGGAGCCTGGCCTTCCTGGCCATGCGCAACTACCGTGCCCGTGTCTCCTACTGGGTCTGAACGAGGCAGTCACACCATGGTCAGTATCGACGTACACAACGCCTCCGTCGACTTCCCGATCTTCGACGCCAAGACGCGTTCGCTGAAGAAGGCCGTCCTGGGCAAGGTGGGCGGCAAGATCGGCACCGAGGCCCGGGTGCCGATCATCGAGGCGCTGCACGACATCACGCTGAGCCTGCGCGACGGCGACCGGGTCGCCCTGGTCGGGCACAACGGCGCGGGCAAGTCCACGCTGCTGCGGCTGCTGTCCGGCATCTACGAGCCGACCAGGGGCACCTCGGAGATCAAGGGCAAGATCGCCCCGGTCTTCGACCTCGCGGTCGGCATGGACCCGGAGATCTCCGGGATGGAGAACATCTTCATCCGCGGCCTGTTCCTGGGGATGACCCGCAAGCAGATGCAGGAGCGGGTGGAGGACATCTCCCACTTCACCGAGCTCGGCGACTACCTGCACCTGCCGCTGCGCACCTACTCCACCGGCATGCGGGTGCGGCTGGCGCTGGGCGTGGTCACCTCCATCGACCCGGAGATCCTGCTGCTCGACGAGGGCATCGGCGCGGTCGACGCGGCGTTCATGGCCAAGGCCCGCGACCGGCTGGTCGACCTGGTCCGCCGGTCGGGCATGCTGGTGTTCGCCTCGCACTCCGACGAGCTGCTGTTCGAGCTGTGCAACACGGCCATCTGGATGGACGAGGGCCGGATCAAGATGCACGGCGACCTGCGCGAGGTGCTGACGGCCTACAAGGGCCGCGATCCGCTGGAGCAGATGAGCCCGGAGACCCTGGAAAGGCTCGGCGAGACCCGATGACTCGGTTGCAGGCGGGTGCGGTGGTGGCCGTGGTGGTCACCCGGCACCGGCGCGCACTCCTGTCCGACTCCCTCAAGATGATCGCGGCGCAGACTCGGCCGCCGGACCACCTGGTCGTGGTCGACAACGGCCCGGACGACTCCGCCGAGGACGTCGTCGAGGCGTGCCCGCTGCCCACCACGTACCTGCAGTCGCACCGCAACCTGGGCGGCGCGGGCGGCTTCGCCCTGGGCATGCTGCACGCCCTGTCGATGGGCGCCGACTGGCTGTGGCTGGCCGACGACGACGGCCGCCCGGCCGACGAGACCGTGCTGGCCACCCTGCTCGAGGTCGCCGAACGCCGCGGCCTGGCCGAGGTGTCCCCGATGGTCACCAACATCGACCACCCCGACCGCCTCGCCTTCCCCCTCCGCCGCGGCCTCACCTGGAAGCGCGAAGCCAACCAACTCGGCGACGACTTCCTCCCCGGCATCGCCTCCCTGTTCAACGGCGCCCTCTTCCGCGCCGACACCCTCGACGTAGTCGGCGTCCCCGACTACCGCCTCTTCTTCCGCGGCGACGAGGTCGAGATCCACCGGCGCCTGGTGCGCTCGGGCCTGCCGTTCGGCACGTGCCTGCGCGCGGCCTACCTGCACCCGGACGGCAGTGACGAGTTCAAGCCGATGCTGGGCGGGAAGCTGCACGCGCAGGACCCGGACAACGTGGTGAAGCGGTATTACACGTATCGAAATCGCGGGTATTTGCTGTCGCAGCCGGGCATGCGGAAGCTGGGCATGCTTGAGGTGTTCCGGTTCGGGCTGTACTTCTTGGGCACGAAGCGCGACCCGAAGGCTTTTGTCGAGTGGCTGAAACTGGTGCGGCGGGGACAGCGGGAGCGCTTCTTCCGGCACTGAGCGCTCTATGGCACTAGTGGGTTGTCCACAACGTGCTCACCTGTCCACAGGCACGCTTCTCTGCTGCCATTCTGTTGGCACGCCTCGATAGGATGGAAATCGGGGGATCCCGGGGTAGATGATCTTCGGCTCGTCGCTTCGCGCCTTGCATCGGATCCTCGCCTCGGCTGCGCCATCGGGCCCGGTCGCGAGTTAACTGCCAGCTCGATGTGGTGGACCTGTTTTGCGTCAATACCGTTGACTTAGCCCGGCGTGGAGTTTTGGGCATGTTGTGTGGGTGTCGGTATGATGCGGGCCATGGTTGATCGTGGTCGCTTTGTCGATGGGATCTCGTTGGGTGTTCTTACGCGGGTGTTTCCGCGGGATCTTGTGGATGAGGTTGTCGCGGAGACTGGTTGCGGGGAGCGTCGTATTCGTCTGTTGCCTGCTCGGGTTGTGGTGTACTACGTGTTGGGGTTGTCGTTGTTCTTTGGTGATTCGTATGAGGAGGTGATGCGGAAGCTGGTTAATGGGTTGAGTTTTCTCGGCACATGGAAAGAGGGGTGGCAGGTTCCCACACCGGGTGCGATATCGAGGGCTCGGCAACGTTTGGGTGCGGCGCCGTTGCGGGCGTTGTTCGAGCGGGTGGCGGTTCCGCTGGGAGGCCCGGGGACGCGGGGGTCGTGGTTTCACGGGTTTCGGGTGATGGCTGTCGACGGGGTTGTTCTTGATATTCAGGACACGCCGGAAAATGTCGCTGTGTTCGGGGCGAGGCGCTCCGGTGGATATCCTCAGGTCCGGGTCGTGGGTATCGGCGAGTGCGGGACGCACGCGGTGGTCGGCGCGGCGTTGGATGGGATGTCGGTCGGTGAACGGGAGTTGTTGCTCCGGTGTTCCGACGTGCTGGAGCCGGGCATTTTGTTGCTGGCGGACAGGGGATTCTACGGCTACGACGTGGTGTCCCACGTGGTCGACACGGGCGCTGACCTGCTCTGGCGTGTGAAGGACGACCTGATCTTGCCCGTGCTCGAATGGCTCCCGGACGGTTCTTATGTCGCGGAGTTGCTGCCGTCGAGAATCCGGGAAAGAATGACCGCGTCCTCGCGTCCGGCCCGCGCCGACGAGATGTCCATTCCGGTTCGTGTCGTGGAGTACATGGTCACGAATCGCGGCGAGTCCGAGACGATCCGACTGGTGACGTCCATCGCTGACCACACCCTCGCTCCGGCGATCGAACTCGCCGAACTCTACCAGCAGCGGTGGGAGTTCGAGATCACCTTGGATGAGATCGAGACCCATCAGATCGCGGGATCGCGCGTACTCAGATCACGACTTCCCGAACTTGTCGAACAAGAGATATGGGCGACACTGCTCACCCACTACGCCATTCGACATTTCATGGTCGACGCCGCCGACGATCTCGGCGAGGACCCCGACCGACTCTCCTTCATCCGCACCATCCGCGTGGTCCGCCGACAAGTGACGAACCAAGCGGGTTTTTCCCCCTGAACGCCTGAAGGCCGCGATCACCGACACACTCGCCGAGATCGTACGACACCTCAACCCACGGCGAAGAAACCGCCACAATCCGCGCGTCATCAAACGCTACACCATCGGCCAGAAACGAATCAGAAGACCGCACCACCGACAAACGAAATACCCCGGACCGCCGACGATCCACGTCTTCGGAGCAGTCTAAGTCAACGGCATTGTGTTTTGCGTGGGGCCCCTACGACAGCCGTGGCAGGACCGCAAAGCAGAGGCCGAAAAGCATGGCCCTGTCCGCGCAGGAACGCTACGACTGCCGCCACCCCACACAAAACAGGTCCACCCCATCGAGCAGATGGCACCAGCGACTTCCGGGATCGGTGGCCGGGCTGGCGGGGTCGACTCGGTGGGCTGGGGTGGCACCGGCGGCTTCTGGGAGCGGCGGCCAGGGTGGCGGGGCTGGCTCGGCGGGCTGGGTTGGGTTGGGTGGGCTGACTCGGTGGGCTGGGATGGCACCAGCGACTCCGAGTGTCCAATGGTCGGCAATGCCGTCGGAGTCGGGTGGTTGGGCTGGCGGGGTTGGCTCGGTGGGTTGGGGTGGCACCGGAGCTTCCGAGTGTCCAGTGGCTGGGTTTGGTGGTCGGGGTAGGGCGGCTGGGGTGGCAGCAGCGGCTTCCGATGGGTTTGGCACCAGCGGCCTCGTGCGAGCGGTGGCTGGGCTGGGTGGGGTTGGCCCGGGGCGCTGGCTTCGAATTGTGCGGTCGAGCAGGCCAGCCTGGGGCGGCACCAGCGGCTTCTGCGGGCGGTCCCCGAGCTGGCGCCAAAAGGCTTTCGGGCGCTACTCCGCGTTGTGTTCCAGGCGGGAGAGGCGTTCTTCGTAGCGGGCCACGAGGCTGAGGCGGGTGCGGATTCGGGCGTGTTCCTCGCGGATTTCCTCCACCAAACCGGCCATCGGGGCGTCTGTGGTGGTGGGCCTGGTGGTGTGGTGTTCGAGGGTGGCCACCCGGGGTTCCAGGGCGGCTACCTGCGCGGCGATGCGGCGGTGTTCGCTGTTGAGCCAGTTCACCGAGTCCTGCAGTTGCTCCAGCTGCCGGGACAGGTCGTCGAGTTTGGGGGTGAGGTCGGCGCGTAGGGCCGTGATCTCGCCTTCCACCTCGGTGCCGACGGCGGCGGCTTCGGTGCGGGCTGCGTCGTAGACGCGGCGCCAGAGGGGGGAGAGGGGGTTCATGGGAGGAGTTCGATTCTGCCCGTGGTGGACCAGTGCTGCAGGAGGGTGGCTTCGGCGGTGAGCCGGTGTTCCGGGGTGACCGCGACCGGGGGGCCCCAGGCGTGCGGGAAGGTGGTTTGGGCTGGGGCGTCGATGATCGAGGTGCCGGTGAGCAGCACCCGCGCGTCGGGGAACAGTTCGGTCACCAGGTAGGTGGCCAGGGTGCCGGTGGTGGGCCAGGTGGGGGTGGTGGAGTCGAGGCCGAGCAGGGTGTTGAGCGCGATGGTGTACTCGTGGTTGGGGATGGGGACGAAGCCGAGGTCGGCGGGCCACCAGTCCGGGATGGTCTCGGGTTCCCAGTGCAGCCGACCGGGTTCCACCAGCAGGTAGAGCCGCGAGGTGTAGTCGGCGAAGGTGTGCGGGCTGGCGATCACGCCCCGGTGCAGGACGACGACGTCGGTGCGGGTGCCCAGGGCTGCCGGGTCGATGGCGAAGCTGGTCATCCGGATGACCAGGTCGCAGGCGTCGATGGCGGCCGAGCGGGCGGGGTCGGGGGGCATGGGGGCGTTGCCGACCACGGCGATGGTGCGCGGCGGCGTCCGGCGCGAGTAGGCGCCGAGCAGGTCGGCCAGCGCTGAAGTGGCAGTCACCGGCTCGCTGAGGAGAATGGTCATGTGGGGGTGGGGGTTGAGGTGTATTAGGCGATCAAGCCTAAGGTCTTGGGCTGTTCAGTGCAGCACGAGAGGACCGTAGTGTGACCGATGTGGTGGCGGTGGTGACCGCCCGTGGTGGCTCCGAAGGCTTTCCGGGCAAGAACTTGGCCCTCTTCCGGGGGAGACCGCTGGTCGCACACGCCGTGGCGACCGCCTTCGAGACCCCGGGTGTCGACCGGGTGGTGGTCACGACGGACGACCCGGCGATCGCGCAAGCCTGTGCTGGCGCGGAGATCGTCCAGCGGCCACCGGCACTGTCCACGCCCGACAGCCGGTCCGTTGACGCTGTCCTGCACGCCGCCGACGACCTCGGGCTGACCGCCGCTGTGATCGTCCTGCTCCAGCCGACGTCCCCGCTGCGCACCGCCGACGACATCGGCGAGTGCCTGCGGTTGCACGGTGACCGCGCGACCGGGTCGGTGGTGCAGATGTCGCCGGAGGGCGGGCACCACCCGTGGAAGGCGTGCGTGGTCGAGGACGGCCGCCTCCGGCCCGCGCGCGACTGGGCGGATCTTGAGGCACCGCGCCAAACCCTGCCGCGGGCGCTGCGGCCGACCGGTGGCGTCTACGTGGTCGGGCTGCACGACCTCAGGGCGCACCGCCGGTTCTTCGTGCCCGAGGTGGTGGCGCAGGTGGTCCCGGCGGCGCGGGCGGTCGACATCGACAGCCCGGCCGACCTGGCCCGCGCCCAGCGGTGACGGCACCGCGGCGGATTACAGGTACTGCCCGGTCCCGCCCGGCCGCAGCGCCGACCCCTCGTCGACCTTGGTGCCCGGCGGCAATCCGCGCCGCATCTGCTCCAGCTGCACCCGCGCGGCCATCTGCTGGGCGAACAGCGCGGTCTGGATGCCGTGGAACAGCCCTTCCAGCCAGCCGACCAGCTGCGCCTGCGCGATCCGCAGTTCGGCGTCCGAGGGGGTGTTCTCCTCGGCGAAGGGCAGCGACAGCCGCTCCAGTTCTTCGCGCAGCTCCGGCGCCAGGCCGTCCTCGAGCTCGGCGATCGAGCGCTTGTGGATCTCCCGCAACCGGTTGCGGCTGGCCTCGTCCAGCGGTGCCGCCCGGACCTCCTCGAGCAGCTGCTTGATCATCGTGCCGATCCGCATCACCTTGGCCGGTTGCTCGACCAGGTCGCCGACCGACTCGGCGTCGGGGTTGTCCGGGATCTTCGCGCTGCCGAGCGGGGAACCGTCGGGGCCGACCACGACCACGTGGTGCGCCTCGTCCGAGCCGGGGGAGGGTTGAGTCACGCGGTCGAGGGTAGTGCCCCACGCGGCACGGGGCTGGCGGGCTCTCGTACGGTGTGGTCATGGCCTTCGACGTCGCTCGTGTTCGCGGGCTGTTCCCGGCGTTGGGCGACGGCTGGGTGCACCTCGACGCCCCGGCGGGCATGCAGGTGCCCGAGCAGGTGGCGACGGCCGTGTCGACGGCGCTGCGGGCACCGGTCTCCGGTCCGGGTGGGGTGTTCCCGGCGTCGCAGCGGGCCGAGGCGATCGTCGACGCCGCCCGCCGCGCGGTGGCGGACCTGGTCAACTGCGACCCGTCGGGTGTGGTGCTTGGCCCCAACACCGCTGTGCTGCTGGCCAGGTTGGCCGAGGCGCTCGGCGACGGCTGGTTGATCGGCGACGAGGTCGTGCTCTCCCGGTTGGACCACCAGGCCAACACCGCGCCGTGGCTGCGGGTCGCGCAGCGCGCTGGCGCGACCGTGCGCTGGGCCGAGATCGACATCGAGACCTGCGAGCTGCCCGCCTGGCAGTACGAGAACCTGGTGTCGCACCGCACCAAGGTCGTCGCCGTCACCTCGGCCTCCGGCGCCGTCGGCACCCGGCCGGACCTCGGCAAGATCACCGAGTGCGCCCGCGCCCAGGACGCGGTGGTCGTGGTGGACGCCTCCGCGTCCGCGCCGTTCGTGCCGATCGACATCCAGGCGCTGGGGGTCGACGTGGTGGCCGTGTCCGCGAGCGCCTGGGGCGGCCCGGCCGTCGCCGCGCTCGCCTTCGCCGACCCCGCGATGCTCGACCGCCTCCCGGCCAGCTCGCTGGACCCGCGCGCGGCGGGCCCGGAGCGGCTGGAGCTGGGCCAGCACGCCTATCCGCTGCTGGCGGGTCTGGTCGCCTCCGTGGACTACCTCGCCGAACTCGACGACGCCGCCTCCGGCACCCGCCGCGAGCGGCTGGCCACCTCGCTCAGCTCGGCCAAGTCCTACCAAGCCGGACTGCTGTCCCGGTTGATCGGCGACCTGCGCGGGCTGCGGCACGTGATGGTCATCGGTGACGCGATGCGCCGCATCCCCGCGTTGGCGTTCACCGTCACCGACGTCAAGGCCCAGGACGCGGTGGTGCACCTGGCCGAGCGCGGCATCTGCGCCTTCGCCGACGACACCCCCAGTGGCGTGTTTGCGACCCTGGGTGTCGGCGAGGTCGGCGGTGCGGTGCGCGTGGGTCTCGCGCACTACACCAATGCCGTTGAGGTGGACCAGCTCGTCGAGGCGCTGGCCGAGCTCAGGGGTTAGCCAGCACCACCTTCCCGAAGACGCCGCCCTCGTCGAGCATCTCGTGCGCCCGCGCGGCTTCGGTGATCGGCAAGACGGTGTGCGTCACCGCGCGGACCCGGCCGTCGCCCAGCATCGGCCACACGTTCGCCACGACCTCGGCGACGATCGCCGCCTTCTCCGCCACCGGCCGCGACCGCAGGCTGGTCGCGGCGATGGTCGCGTTCTTGCGCAGCAGCGCGGACACGTCCAGTTCGGCGGTCGTGCCGCCCTGCATCCCGATCACCACGAGCCGTCCGCCGCGGTTGAGCGCGGCCACGTTGCGCCGCAGGTACTTCGCGCCCATGTTGTCCAGGATGACGTCCGCGCCCACTTCGCGCTCGAACTCACTCTCGCGGTAGTTCAGCGTGGTGTCGGCGCCCAGTTCGGCGCAGCGGTTGAGCCGTTCGGCTGAACCGGCGGTCACCGCGACGGTCGCGCCGAGCGCCTTGCCGACCTGGATCGCGTGCGTACCAATCCCTCCCGCGCCGCCGTGCACCAGCAGCGTTTCCCCCGCGACGAGCCGACCGGTCTGGACCACGTTCGACCACACCGTGCACGCCACCTCCGGCAACCCGGCCGCGTCCACGAGGTCCACTCCGGACGGAACGGGGAGCAGTTGCCCAGCGGGCACAACCACCTGCTCGGCGTAACCGCCTCCCACCAGCAGCGCACACACCTGGTCACCCACATGCCACTCAGTGACACCCTCGCCCAGTTCGGCGACGACGCCGGAGCACTCGAGCCCGGGGATGTCGGTGGTGCCCGCCGGGGGCGAGTACAAGCCCTTGCGCTGCAACAGGTCCGCCCGGTTGACCGCGCTGGCCGCCACCCGCAGCAGCACTTCACCTGGCCCCGGGCGCGGATCCGGCGCGCTCGTCCACCGCAGTACCTCTGGCCCACCGGGTTCGCTGATCGTGATCGCGTGCATACGACAACGGTATCGCCGCCGTCCTACGGTCACAGTCCAACATGAACTCTTGACCGGCGGCGATTTGCGAGTAAGAGTCACGCTCGCCGGATTGCGAGGGTCGGGTCGGGGTCCCGTCATGAGCCGGCACTTTTCACCCCCACGAAGGGAAGTTGCCCATGTCGTCCCCCAGGACATCGGTCCGCGCGGGTGCGCTCCTGCTCGCCGCGTGCGCCGGGCTCGCGTTCTCGGCGGTGCCCGCATCCGCTCAGCAACTGCCGGACGGTCCCGCACTGGCGAAGAACCTGGCCAAGAAGGTCACCGCCAGCGGCATCAACCGGCACCTGATCGCCCTGCAGCGCATCGCCGACAAGAACGGCGGCAACCGCGCCGCGGGTACGAAGGGCTACGACCAGAGCCTCGACTACGTCGCCGGGCTGCTGCGTGGCGCTGGCTTCGAGGTCAGCACCCCGGAGTTCACCTACCCGGTGCAGATCACCGACGCGGCGTTCGCCAACGTCGGCGGCACCAAGGTCGATGCGTTCCCGATGCAGCTCTCGCCGCTGACCCCGGTCGGCGGTGTCTCCGGCGCGCTGGTGACCATCCCGCAGGACGCCACCCCCGGCTGCGAGGCCGCTGACTTCGCGGGCATCGACGTCACCGGCAAGGTCGCCCTGGTCCGCCGCGGCGGCTGCACCTTCAACCAGAAGCAGGCCAACGCCGCCGCCGCCGGCGCGGTCGCGATCCTGGTCGCCAACAACGTCGACGGCCCGCTGCAGGGCGTGACCGTCGGTGAGGGCGCGAAGATCCCGACCGGTGGCATCAGCAAGGCCGACGGCGACACCCTCTTCGGCAAGGGCGGCGCGGCCACCACGGTCGACATGCGCTTCCACACCGAGGAGAAGCCCTCCCGCAACCTGATCGCCGAGACCAAGACCGGCCGCAAGAACAACGTGGTCATGGTCGGCTCGCACCTCGACGGCGTCGACGAGGGCCCCGGCATCAACGACAACGGCTCGGGCAGCGCCGCGCTGCTGGAGACCGCGCTGCAGCTGGGCGCCTCGCCCAAGGTCAGCAACGCCGTGCGGTTCGCCTGGTGGGGCGCTGAGGAGCTGGGCCTGGTCGGGTCGACCAAGTACGTCCAGTCGCTGTCGTTCGAGCAGCAGCTCGACATCGCGCTGTACCTGAACTTCGACATGATCGCCTCGCCGAACGCGGGCTACTTCGTCTACGACGGCGACAACTCCGACGCCGTCGGCGCTGGTGAGGGCCCGTACGGCTCCGCGCAGATCGAGGCCGCCCTGGCGGGCTTCCTCAACGAGACCGGTACCCCCACCGAGGGCACCGACTTCGACGGCCGCTCCGACTACGGTGAGTTCATCGCCAACGGCATCCCCGCCGGTGGCATCTTCACCGGCGCCGAGGGCCTCAAGACCGCCGCGCAGGCCGAGAAGTGGGGCGGCACCGCGGGTGTCGCGTTCGACAAGTGCTACCACTCCAAGTGCGACAACCTGGGCAACCTGGACCGCGTCGCGCTCGACCGCAACGCCGACGCCATCGCCTGGGTGACCGCGTCCTACGCGATCAGCACCGAGGACATCAACGGCGTCCCGCCGAAGAACAACGTCCAGAAGGCCGCCAAGGCCGCCGCCCGCAAGGCCCTGATCTCGGGTCAGGCGAAGAAGGGCAAGGCCGCGAAGGTCTCGCACGCCGCGGTTCGGTAGAAATCGTTATCCGCCGTCATTACGGCATTGGGAGTAAGGGAAGGCCCCGTGGCGACCACGCCACGGGGCCTTTCCGCAGGAGTTGGCCCGTTGCGGGTCCCGAGCACGCGAAGTTGGCAATGAACGGCTCTTGACCTGCGCGCTTCGCCGGGCGAGGGTGGGCCCCACGCCGGAACACGGACCGCTTCGGGGAGGTCACGGTTCGCGGTCGCACCTACCCGTGAACGAGGGGACCTGCATGCCCAAGAGTCAGACGCTACGGGTCGGAGCCGCCATCCTCGCGGCCACCGGCGCGTTGGCGTTCACCACGATCCCGTCCTCAGCGGCGCCCGTCGCGGCCGCCGAGATCCCCGACGGCCCCGCGCTGGCCAAGAACCTGGTCAAGAAGGTGACCGGCGCGGGCGTCAACCGGCACCTCATCGCGCTGCAGCGCATCGCCGACAAGAACGGCGGCACCCGCGCGGCCGGCACGCCCGGTCACGCGCAGTCGGCCGAGTACGTCGAGTCGCAGCTGCTCGCGGCGGGCTTCGACGTCAGCAGGCACTCGTTCCCGTTCACCTTCGTCCAGACGCTGGCCGAGAAGCTGTCGGTGGCCGGTCGGAGCGTGCCGATCTCGATCATGACCTACAGCCTGTCCACCCCGGTCGGCGGCATCACCGCGCCGCTGGCGGTGGTCCCGGTCGACGCGACCCCCGGCTGCGAGGCCGCTGACTACGCCACCCTGAACGTGACCGGCAAGATCGCGCTGGTCCAGCGCGGCGCCTGCTCGTTCGCCGACAAGCAGCGCCTCGCCGCCGAAGCGGGCGCGGTCGCCGCCATCGTCTACAACAACGTCGACGGCGCCCTCGCTGGCACGCTCAGCGACCCGGCCAACGCCAAGATCCCCACCGGTGGCCTCAGCAAGGCCGACGGCGAGGCCCTGGCCGCCGCGTCCAACGGTGCCGCGACGACCGTGGAGCTGCGCGCGCTGCGCGAGGAGCGCACCTCCTACAACGTGATCGCCCAGACCAAGACCGGCCGCAAGAACAACGTGGTCATGGCCGGTTCGCACCTCGACAGCGTGGTGGCCGGTCCCGGCATCAACGACAACGGCTCGGGCAGCGCGGCGCTGCTGGAGACCGCGCTGCAGCTCGGCGGTTCGCCGAAGGTCAACAACGCGGTCCGCTTCGCCTGGTGGAGCGCCGAGGAGCTCGGCCTGGTCGGGTCGAAGAAGTACGTGCAGTCGCTGACCTTCGAGCAGCAGCTCGACATCGCGCTGTACCTGAACTTCGACATGATCGCCTCGCCGAACACCGGCTACTTCGTCTACGACGGCGACAACTCCGACAACGTCGGTGCCGGTGAGGGCCCCTACGGTTCGGCGCAGATCGAGGCGGCGTTCCACTCGTTCCTCAACACCACGGGCACCCCGACCGAGGGCACCGACTTCACCGGCCGCTCGGACTACGGCGAGTTCATCCTCAACGGCATCCCCGCTGGTGGCCTGTTCACCGGCGCCGAGCAGCTCAAGACCCAGGCCCAGGCCGACAAGTGGGGCGGCCTCGCCGGTGTCGCCTACGACAAGAACTACCACGGCAAGGGCGACAACCTCGGCAACATCGACCGCGTTGCCCTCGACCGCAACTCCGACGCCATCGCCTGGGTGACCGCGTCCTACGCGATCAGCACCGAGGACATCAACGGCGTTCCCCCGCGCGCCGCCCGCGCCGACGCCCGCGTCGCCGCCAAGTCGCGGATGCGCGCCCAGCTGGTGCACGAGGACGAGACCGCCGCCGCCCACGGCGCGGGCTGCATCCACGTGAACGAGCTCGCCATCTGATAGACCGCTTTCGAACGAGGCCCCACCGGATTCCCGGTGGGGCCTCGTTTCTTTTGTGATCTTCCGGCGAATTGATCGTCAGCACTCGGGGTGAGTGATCCATTACTGGGGCTGTTCGGTGTGTTTGCCATCTCTTTGACTAATGCTCGGCTTCGGCTACTTTGTTGCGGCACTTGTTTGCTTACCTGGGGATCCAACAATGATTTTTTCCGCGCGCCGTGCTGCGCGAAAGTCGCTGGCTGTGCTGGCGGCCCTCGCGTTCACCGCGACCACGTCCGCCACGGCCCACGCCGAGGAGCCCGCCGCGCCGGAGGCGCGGGTGAGCGAGCAATCACCCGCCGCCCCCGCCCTGGCTGAGCTGGCCCCGGAGCCCGCCGAGCCCGCACCCGCCGTTCCCGCCGTTCCCGCGCCCGCCGAACCGGAGCCCGCAGACCCGGTTCCTGCCGCTCCGGTGAGTGCGCCCGCGAGCCCGGAGCAGCCGGAGGCTGTGCCTGCGCAGCCCACCGTCGCCGCGCAACCAGAGGCGCCGCCCGCGCCCGCTGCCGCCAGCGCTCCGGTGCTGTCGATCTCGGCGACCCCTCCGGCCGCGCCGTTCCTGGTCGGCCAGCAGATCCCGGTCCAGGTGGTCATCACCAACACCGGTGACGCCGACGCAGTCGGGGTGCGGGCCAACGACTACACGCAGTCCGGTTCCGGTTTCTTGGTCAACTCCGACCAGTGGGGCGACCTGGCCTGGTCCAGTCCGCAGGGCGCCACCGTGCCCGCGGGCGACCAGTTGGTGGTCAACCTCAAAGGCCAGGTCCAGGCTTGGTACAACTCTGTGCCCAACGTCGTGTTCACCGTGAGCGCGACCAATGCCCCCGCCGCGGTCACCGCCATCACCATCCCCCTGGTGGACCCGAGCACCAGCACTGACACCGCCGCGGGCCTCGTCTACGGCGACCGCAACGGCAACGGGTCGCCGGACGCGGGTGAGGGGCTCCAGGGCGTCCAGGTCTCCATCTCCCTGGGTGCCCTGAGCCGGAAGACGACGACCGACGCGACCGGCCGGTTCCAGTTCGCCGCTCTGCCACTGGGTTCCTACAACCTGTCCTTCTGGGACGTGCCGGACGGTTGGGTGCTCCCGGGTGTGGTCAGTACCATTGTGGACGGTCAGGGATCCGGTGCGCACCTCCAGTTGCGGGGTGTTCGCCCGCTCAGCGATCAGCTGTCGGCGACCATGAAGTTCTTCAAGCCCGTCTACAACGTCGGCGACCGCGCCGAGTTCGTGGTGCGGCTGCGCAACCGGGGCACCACAGACCTCACCGGCGTCAAGGCCGAGTGCGACCGCAGCGGTGGCGAGGGGCCGGAGCTGCGCGCGGTCGACCTCGGCGACCTCGCGTCGGGCGTGACCGTGCCCGCGGGCGACGACTACATCGCTGTGCTCACCGGCGACGTCTCCGCTGAAGCAGGCGAATACGGTGCCGTCGTCCTCGACTGCGACTTCGGCATCGATCAGGACGACCTGACTGGTCGTCCAATGGCCTCTGTGGTCGCGCGGGTCCCCGCGCCGCCCGCCGACCTGAGCATCGTCCTCTACAACGACCGCAACGAGAACTGGAACGTCGATGCGGGCGAGCCGATCCCGGGCTTGAGCATCAGCCTGGTGGACGCGGTCACCAAGGAGGTCGCCGCCGTGCTCGCCACGGATGCGCGCGGTCAGGTCGTGTTCCGCGGCCTGCCCGCCGGTCCGTACCGGATCAAGGTGCTGGGCCCGTGGAAGCCCGTCTACGGCGACGGTGCCCTGGTGTACGCGGGCGCGTGTGCCAACTGCGCGACCGAAATGGCCTACCCGCTGCTGCCCACCTCCGGCACGCCGAGCCCCGACCCCCAGCCGACCACCCCGCAGCCAACGCCCCCCGCGGTCCCCGTCGAGACCACCACCGTCGTCGACCCCGCGCCGCAAGCCCGGCCAAGCACGGATCTGGCCGACACCGGTGCGAACGTGCTCTGGTTGACCGCACTCGGCGCCCTCGCGCTGCTGGTCGGTTTCGGCGCGACCTTCGCGACCCGCAGGCGATCCGCCTGATCTGATCGCGCACAACGGGCGGCCCTTGCAATCGCAGGGGTCGCCCGTTGTTGAGTTTTCGGGCCAAATTGCCGGGTGCTGGTCGCCGGTCGGCCTTTCGGTTACGGTGCGGAGGAATTGGCTCTTGGCTCTGGGGGATTGATCATGTTCGGTTCGGCACGCCGTGGACTTCTCATCGCCGTCGCGCTCACCGCCGCCCTGGCGGGCACAGCGCACGCGGAAGAACCGGCGGCACCGGTCGGGGCGCGGCTGGCGATCTCGGCCTCCGTCGCCGGTGGTCCGTACCTGGTCGGCGCCAAGATCCCGATCGAGCTGACCATCACCAACTCCGGTGACGCCGACGCGGTCGGGGTGCGCGCGGGTTCGTTCCCCGTGTCGGGCTCGACACTGCTGATCTCGGCGCAGGACTGGGGCCCGCTGTCCAATGGCCACTCCAGCGGCCCCGCGCCGACCGTGCCAGCGGGCGGCCACTACACCGCCACGATCAACGCCGTGGTCGGCTTGTTCACCGGCACCCCGGTCGCCCGGTTCTACACCGCTGTGACCGACGTGGACACCGCCACCACCGACCTGACTGTCCCCTTGATCGACCCGGCCACCGGCACCGACACCGTCGGCGGGCTCATCTACGGCGACGTCGACCGCGACGGCGTGCCGGACCCGGGGGAGGGGATCGAAGGCGTCGAGCTCGTGCTGCACGCGATCTCCGGGATCAAGCTGGCGAAGACCGATGCTTCGGGTCGGTTCCGGTTCGACGACCTGTCGTTGCAGGTCTACTCGCTGCGCCTGGAGGACGTGCCCGGCGGCTGGTTCTTCCACCCGACGTTCATCGACGCCGTCGCGGACGGCACCGGGCGGGCCGCCGACCTCAAGGTGCGCGGTGTCCGGCCGTTCTCCGAGCAGCTGTCGGCGACCATGAAGTTCACCAAGTACGTCTACGACGTCGGCGACCCCGCCGAGGTCGCGCTGGCGATGACCAACAACGGCACCACCGACCTCACCGGCGTCAAGGCGTTCTGCCTGCACCGGCCGGACAACGAGGACCCGGGCGCCGGTCTGGACCACGTCGACCTGGGTGCCCTGTCCGCCGGGGTCGACGTGCCCGTCGGCCAGACCCGGACGTTCACCATCACCGGCACCGTCCCGCCCGGCACGCTCGACGGCGGCTTCGTCTCCCACGTCTGCTACCTCGGTCTCGCCGACGACCCGACCGCGGGCAACCCCGTCGTCACCGCCGACGCCAGGGTCCCCGCCACCCCCGACGACCTCAGCGTCGTCCTCTACCACGACGAAGACCTGACCCCGTTGCCCAGCGAGAAGCTCGCAGGCGTCACGATCGGCGTCGTGGACGTGGCCAGCGGCGAGCTCGTCGCCAAGGGCCGCTCGGACGCCGACGGCCGGGTCACCTTCGAGGACCTGCCCGCCGCCCCGTACCAGTTCCGCGTCTACGGCCCGTGGAAGTTCGTCCGCGAGGGCGGCACGTTCTACCCGGGCCCCTGCCGCTACTGCCCCAGCGGCGAGTACCAGCTCTCGCTGGTGCCCGGTCCCGAGGTGCACGAGGAGCAGGTCGAGGTGGTTCCGCCGCCGACCACCACCCCGGTCGTCCCCACCGCGGACCCCGCGCCCCAGCCCCGACCCGGGCCCGGTCTGGCCGACACCGGCGCCGACGTCCTCGGGCTGACCGCCCTCGGCGCGCTGGCCCTGCTGCTCGGTTCCGCCACCACCTTGGCCGCCCGCCGCACACGAGTCGCGTAATTCCAACAAATCGCCCAAGTGGTACCGGAAGTGACATTCTTTCGGCGCCTTCGATAAATGGGAATCACTCGACAATGTCGTGATTGAGGCATGTTCCTGCTGGTCGAAGGCCATATAGGCGACGCCTATGAATTATTGACATGTACCGCGCTGGAAACGGGATTGTCATGGTGATCCTTGTCATCGTCCCGCTGACAAGGAGTTTCAGATGTCGGTCAAATCCCTGTTCATCAGCGCGGTCGGCGTGGCCGTGCTCGCCATGCCGGTCGTCGCCAGCGCCGCCTCCGCCGAGGCGCCCGCCGCTGCCTCCGCCGCCGCCAAGACCGTGTGCGTCAACACCTCCGGCGCGCCCCAGTTCCGGCAGTACATCATCGCGGGCCTCGGCAAGTGGAACGAGGCCGTCCGCAACGTCCAGCTCAAGGAGTGCGCGAACGCCACCCTGCGCTACGTCGAGGGCAGCTACGGCCAGCAGGGTTCGCACGCGGTGACCAACGGCCACGGCCAGGGCACCATCTACATCGACTACCAGCAGATGTCGAAGTACGACAAGGTCCGCATCACCGCGCACGAGACCGGCCACGCCCTCGGCCTCAAGGACCACTACCAGGGCCCCTGCTCCGAACTAATGTCCGGCGGCGGCGCGGGCACCTCCTGCCACAACGCCAGCCCCAACTCCCAGGAGCGCCAGTCCGTCGAGCGCATGTGGGCCAACGGCTTCACCGCCCCCGAGGTCTGGTCGATCCAGCAGTAGCCCCACCACGACCAGGGCCCGGGTAGCGGCAGCTACCCGGGCCCTTCAAGGCGTCCTCACACCTTCACGACCGTCACCAGGTGACCGCACAGCATCTCGATGTCTTCGGGGTCGGAGGTGAGGACCGTTGTCGGTCCGCGAGCCGCCAGCGCGGTGGCGGCCAGCATCGCGTCGATCGCGTACTTGTGGCCGTGATATCCGACGCGCTCGAGCAGAACGCTCGCTTGTTTGGCTATTTCGGCCGTGACCGGCTCAACGGACAAGCGGGAGATCACCCAGTCGAACGCTGCCCGGTTGATCCGGGGGTGGACCACCTCGACCAGGGTCGCGGCGCTGGTGATCACCCGTTCATCGGCAGCGCGTGCCGCGGCCAGCCAGGATGTCAGCTCCCGATCGCGGAGGACCACCTTGGCAAGTCCTTCGCTGTCCAACACCAGCGTCACGCGGCACCGGCGCCGTGCTGCCCGTCGCGCAGCCGGGCGAGTTGCTGACGCTTGGCTTCGATCTCCTCCGCGGTGACTGGACCGTGCTCGGCCTCGGCCGCGGCGATGAGTTCATCGAGGTTGTCGCGTTCGATCTGCCGTTGGACCGCGGCCTCGATGTAGGCGGAGACACCACGAGGACCAACCCGGCCCCGTACGGCGCCGATCGTGCCACTGTGCATCGACACCGAGACGACGGTGGTGGCGCCCTCGCCCGGTACCTGCTCGTCTGCCATGCGGAAACTTTAACAAAGTTTCTAACAATCGGCGCGTTTCCGCAGGTCCAGGGTATGAGCGGAGGCGGAGGGATTTGAACCCCCGGACGGTTGCCCGTCTTCCGCTTTCAAGGCGGATGCATTCGGCCGCTCTGCCACGCCTCCAGTCCGGGACCAGCCTAGTCACCTCACCCGGCTAGGTGAGGTCCAGGTGCTCGATGACCCGCTCGAACAGCCCGGCCATGACGCGCTGTTCCTCCGGGGTCATCAGGTCGACCAGGTGCTCGCGCACGCCCTGCACGTGCACCGGGGCCGCCAGCCGCAGGGTCTCCAGGCCCTTGGGGGTCAGCTCGGCGATCACGCCCCTGGCGTCCTCCGCGCAGCCGACCCTGCGGACCAGGCCTGCTTTCTCCAGGCGGGAGATCTGGTGCGAGAGCCTGCTCTTGGACGAGGCGAGCTGGCCTGCCAGCTGGCTCATCCGCATCTGGCCGCCCTCGCGTTCGGACAGCCGGACCAGCACCTCGTAGTCCGGCAGGGCGAGTCCGTGGTTGTCCTGCAGCTCGCGGTTGAGCTGCTGGCGCAGCAGTTCGCTGCCGATGACGTACGCCCGCCACGCGCGCATCTCGTCGGGTTCCAGCCACCGCGGTTCGGCTCGCACTGATGTCACGCATCCAGGTTACGGCGTTCACCTCATGGCACTGGTCCTAGCCATCTGATCACGGCAGACTCCAGCACCCTGTGCCGGGTCGGGTGCCCGGTGCCTGGACGGAGGACTGATGATCGTCATGAAGCGGATCGCGGCCGTCGTGGCCGCGGTCGGGTTGGCGGTGACCGGGCTGGCCGGTACCGCCTCTGCCGCACCGGCGGCCACCACCGCCGACCTGCGCCTGATCGCGTTCAACGACTTCCACGGCAACCTGCAGCCGCCCGCCGGGTCCTCCGGTCGGGTGACCCTGCCCAACGGGACCACCGTTGACGCCGGTGGCGCCGCCTACCTGGCCGCGCACGTGACCCGCCTGCGCGCGCAGTCGCCGAACTCGCTGGTGGTCGCCGCGGGCGACAACATCGGCGCGTCCCCGCTGACCTCGGCGCTGTTCCACGACGAGCCGACCGTCGAGTTCATGAACAAGATCGGCGTCGACGCCAGCGTCGTGGGCAACCACGAGTGGGACGAGGGCTACGCGGAGCTGCTGCGGGTCCAGTTCGGCGGCTGCCACCCGACCGACGGCTGCCAGTTCCACCAGCCCTACCGGGGCGCGAAGTTCCCGTTCCTGGCCGCGAACATCACCTTCGACAACGGCCTGCCCGCGGTGCTGCCGGTGACCGTCAAGTTCGTCGACGGCATCCCGGTCGGCATCATCGGCGTCACCCTCAAGGACCTGCCCTCGGTGGTCACCCCCGAGGTCGTCAAGGGCTTCAAGTTCGGCGACGAGGTCCAGGCGCTCAACCGCACCTCCCGGCTGCTCGACCTGGCTGGCATCCGCACCCAGGTCGCGCTGGTGCACCAGGGTGACAGCACCGAGGGCGGCGGCCCGGACGACTGCCGCACCCTGCCCGGCCCGGCCCGCCAGATCGCCACGGCCGCCTCGCCCTCGATCGACGCGTTCTTCACCGGGCACAGCCACCAGCAGTACAACTGCGTGGTCACCGACCCGGCTGGCAAGCCGCGCCCGCTGATCCAGGGCGCCTCCTTCGGCCGCCTGCTCTCGGTGGTCGACCTGAAGATCGACCGCAAGACCCGCGACGTCGTGCGCACCGCGACCGTGGCGCACAACGAGGTCGTCACCCGCACCATCACCCCCGACGCGGGCGTGCAGGCGCTGGTCGACGAGGCCGTGGCCAAGGCGGGCCCGATCGCCAACCGCCAGGTCGGCACCATCACCGCCGACCTCGTCCGCGCCGCGGCCCCCTCCGGTGAGTCCCCGCTGGGTGACGTCATCGCCGACGCGCAGCTCGCCGCCACGCAGAACAACCAGGCGCAGATCGCCATGACCAACCCGGGCGGCATCCGCACCGACCTCACCTACGCCAGCTCGCCCGCGGGCGAGGGCAACGGTGTGGTCACCTACGGCGAGGCGTTCGCCGTCCAGCCGTTCGGCAACATCATGCAGACCATCACGCTCTCGGGCACCCAGCTCAAGACCGTGCTCGAGCAGCAGTGGCAGCCGCAGCCCAACGGCACCACCATCACCCGCTTCCTGCAGGTGTCGGCGTCGTTGAAGTACAACTGGTCGCAGTCGGGCACCCAGGGCAACCGGGTCTCCGGCATCACCGTCAACGGCCAGCCGGTCGACCCCAACGGCGCCTACCGGGTGTCGGTGAACAACTTCCTCGCCGCCGGTGGCGACGGGTTCACCGAGCTCGCCAAGGGCACCAACCTCGCCGGTGGGCCGGTCGACCTCGACGCGTTCGCCGCCTACCTGACCGCGCACCCGAACCTCGCGCCGCCCGCGGCCGACCGGGTCACCGTCACCCCGTAACCGCTGTGCCACAACGGCGGCCGTCCCGATCCGGGGCGGCCGCCGTTCGTCGTGGACAGTCCAGTTCGGATGCGTTACCGAAGTTCACCGGTTCGAGAGCCCGCTACCGGCTTGTCCATCTGGGACAGCAGGCGCACCATGGAGTGGACGGCCGGCCCGGGCAAGACCGCGACAAGCCGAACCAACGGTCACCGCGCCCGCCGGGAAAGGGTAGGTGGTGCCGTGGCGAAGCAGTCAAAACCCGTAATGGTCTGCCGCCTGCCGCTACCCCGCGGCTGAGCCGAAAGAACCGACTTGGCCGTGGATGAGGGCGGCGAGCTCGACGGATCCCTTCGAGTGCGCGGTACGCGACACGTACCGGTCAGGCACCTCGACGCTGTTGATCCCCGCATCGAGCGCGTCTCCTGACCCGCTCGGCTGGGCTCCACGCCACCGCCGAAGCGGCAGGTCATTACGACGTGACGGACCCTGGGTGCGACCGCCCACGCGTGGCGGTCGCACCCAGGCGCGTGTCCTGCGGCCGAGTGCCGCGCCGACCACTACCCTGGTGAGCGCACAGCACAGTGGCGCGGACACGGGGAGCAGTCGTGGAGTTCGACGACGACGTCGCGTTGGACACCTCCCAGGTGAGCGACGCCAGGGGGATCGGCGGGCGGGTCGCCCTCGGCGGCGGCGGGCTCGGCATCGTCGGCCTGATCGTGTACTTCCTGCTCTCGCAGCTCGGCGGGGTCCCGGCGGGCGCCCCGCTGAGCACCGACGCGGTCAGCGGCGGCCAGTCGGTGTCCAACACCGACCTGGCCGGGGAGTGCCGCACCGGCAAGGACGCCAACACCAAGGCCGACTGCGCCAGGGTCGCGCTGATCAACTCGATCCAGGGCTACTGGTCCGACCAGTTCGCCCGCTCCGGCCGCACCTACCAGCAGGCCACCACCACCTTCTTCAGCGGCGGGGTCAACACCGGCTGCGGCAGCGCCACCTCCGACGTCGGCCCGTTCTACTGCCCCGCCGACGGCAAGGTCTACGTCGACCTCACCTTCTTCCGCGAGCTGCAGACCCGCTTCGGTGCCCAGGGCGGCACGTTCGCTGAGGCTTACGTGCTCGCCCACGAGTACGGCCACCACGTGCAGAACCTGCTCGGCACCTCCGACAAGGTCCGCCCGGGCACCGGCCCAACCTCCGACGGCGTCCGGCTCGAACTGCAGGCCGACTGCTACGCCGGAGTGTGGGCCAACCACGCGACCACCACGGCCAGTTCCAGCGGCAAGCCGCTGATCCGCTCCATCAGCCAGGACGACGTCAACCGCGCCCTCGACGTCGCCGCCCGCATCGGCGACGACTTCATCCAGAAGAACCTCGGCGGCGGCCAGGTCGACGAGAGCCAGTTCTCCCACGGCTCCTCCGCCCAGCGCGAGCAGTGGTTCCTCGCGGGCATCAACACCGGCAACCCCGCCGAGTGCGACACGTTCAGCGCCCGCAACCTCGGGTAAGCCCAAACCTCTCACAAAGGCAACAGCGGCGTTGGTCGCATTCATGCCTAAAATGCGCGCACATTCAGTTCTGGGGAGTAATAGTGCGCCGCATTCTCCCGCGCCGGGCGGCTTCCCGCCTCGGCGCGATCGTCGCCGCCGTGGCCGTCGGGGGAGTGCTCGCGGCACCCGCTACCGCGCAGGACCTGGTGGGGGCCGCCCCGGCCCGGCCGGACATCTCGCTCGCGGTGTCTTTCGACAAGACCGAATACGCGCCTGCGGACGTCATCGCCGTCACGGTCCGGGTGACCAACAACAGCGACGCGTACGCCAACGTCACCTTGACCGCGCCCGTGGCGACCGCCGCGACCGGCAAGTTCGGCGGCGCCGCGTTCACCGACCTCAACCTCAACAACAAGCCCGACCCGGGCGAGCCTGCCCCGGGTGTCAGGGTCGTCGTGAAGGCCGCCGACTGGTCCACTTCGGACAGGACGACAGATGTCAACGGCCGCTTCGACTTCGACGACCTCCCCGCGGGCCCCTACACCGTCACCTACACGCCTGGTGATCTGAAGTACGACGTCGGCGGTGTGCAGCCCGACCGCCTCTACATCTCCGGCGACGCCTACGCCGACGTCGTCGTGCCCGCCTGGTACTACGAGTCCGCGGCCGTGTACCCGCAGCTCACCTTGGACAAGCCGAACTACCGACCTGGCGACCCCGTCAGGGCGACGCTGATCCTGACCAACAGGTGAGGTCGTCGGCACTTCGACGGCCAACGGCGACGGGGAGATCGACTTCTCCGGTGTGCCGGTCGGCAGCTACACGGTGCTGCTCGACGAACCGTACCGAGTGGACACCCCGGTCGAGGCGCCGCTGCGGTTCCCGATCACGGCGGCCCCGGCCGGTCGGCTGGACGTCCCGGTTGTCGTCGACCAGCGGCACCACGGCCGGTACTCGGACCTGCTGGTGACCGCGCGGCTGGACAAACCCGCCTACCTGGGCAGCGACGCGGTCAAAGCGACGGTGACCGTCCGCAACAACGGCAACGTCATCGCCACCGGCGTCGGGTTCACCCTCGACGGTATCGGTGGTCTGTCGGTGAACTTCCACGACCTCGGTGGACTGCCGAGGGCACGCAGGCCAGGGGGGATCACGTTGGCTCCCGGGCAGACGCGTGAGTTCGTGCTGACCGGGTTCGCTTATGCGGGTGCGCCTGCGCTCACGACCACGGTCACGGCGGTGGGCGACCAGGCCGAGTTGGACCAGGAGAACAACAGTGCCACGGTGAGCGCCCCCGTCGTCGTGGGCAACGGCGATCTCACCGGTGCCGTCTTCCTCGACCTCGACGCCGACGGCGTCGTCGACCCGGGTGAGGGCATCCCCGGGGTGGAGGTGACCGCGTCGGCGCGCTCGGGCGGGGTGTACGTGGCCCGGCGGACCGAATCGGACGGTCGCTTCTCCATCTCCGGGATCGACGCGACCGGGTATGTGCTGAAGTACAGTCGCACCAACGACAAGTACGAGATCCCCGGCGGGGCGGGCGGATCCACCGACTACGTCGCGGTGACGACGGCCGGACTCGACCTGCCGGTGCCCGCGGTTCTGGTGCCGGACAAGGCGATCCAGGCGCGGGTCTCCTTCGACCGCGAGTTCTACCACCCGGGCGACACCGCCCAGGTCACTTTCAGGTTCCTCAACACCAGCGACTACCCGCTCGCCGGTGTGGGTGTGCGCAACAACCCGGGTGACGGCGACTTCCCGGTCGAGGCCGACTGGGCGTTGATCGGACTCGGCCAGCCGGGCTTGGCCATCGCACCGCGCGAGGAGGAGGTCGTCACCGTGCCGGTGCGCATCCCGGCGACCGCCGGGGGGCGGTGTGCGCTTCACCGGGTCCGTGGTGGCCAACGCCGTGTCCGGCCCGCTGCCGATCACCGCGACCGCGACCGTGGAACCCGGTCAGCCGACCACCTCGACCACGGTCTCCCCGACTACAACGGTCTCCCCGACAGTGTCGCCGACCGCAACGGTGTCGCCGACGCCCTCTGTCCTGACGGCCGAGCCGGTCGTGCCGAGCACGTCCGCCGTCGCGACGAGTCCCGTGCCGCCGCAGGTCCAGGGTGGGCGCGCACCGAGCGGCCTTGCCGACACCGGTGCGAGCGTGATCGGCCTGGGCCTGACCGCTCTGGGCGCTGTGCTCGTAGGCGCAGCGACGGTCGTCTTTTCGCGCAGGCGCAGGGTTTCCTGACCAGGTGGGGCGGCGGTGCCGCCCCACCTGGTTCAGCTGAACATCACGAACACCGACAGGGTGGCAAGCGAGCCGAGCACGAACCCGATCACCGCCAGCCTGCCGAACAGTTCCGCCTTGCCGAGCAGCCACAGCGCGCCAAGGCACGCCATCAGCACACCCGAGGCGATCATCGCCATGTCGGACATGGTTCCCCCTATGGGCACTCCTATTAGGACAGTTCCTGGTCCCGGGTCTCGGGCAGCCAGAACAGCGCGGTGAAGGCGATCCCGTACGCGATCGCGCCGAAGGCCATCGCGCCGCCGATGCCGTAGGTCAGCGCGATGAAGCCGATCCCGGTGGGGAAGAAGGCGCCGCCCGCGCGGCCGAAGTTGTAGGTGAACCCGGGACCGGCGCCGCGCGCCCGGCTCGGGTAGAGCTCGGCCAGGTACGCGCCGAAGCCGGAGAAGATCGCCGACGAGCAGAACCCGAGCGGGAAGCCCAGGTACATCACGTACCCGCCGACCGAGCTGGGCAGTTGTGTGTAGGCCAGCAGCAGCGCCGCGCTGAGCACAGCGAACAGCCGGAACGACGCCTTGCGGCCGATCCGGTCGGCGACCTGGCCGCCGGTGAGGTAGCCGAGGAAGGCGCCGCTGATCAGGAACGCCAGGTAGCCGCCGGTGCCGATGACGGTGAGACCGCGGTCCTTGGTCAGGAACGCGGGCAGCCAGGTCGCCAGGGTGTAGTAGCCGCCTTGGCAGCCGGTCGCCAGCAGCGAGGCGAAGACGGTGCGCTTGAGCAGGTCCGGCCGGAAGATCGCCTTGAGCGAGCCGCGGGCCTTCTCCGGGGTGAAGACGGGGGCGTCCTGGAGGCCGCGCCGCAGGTAGATGACCAGGAGCGCGGGCAGGGCGCCGGTGAAGAACAGGATGCGCCAGCCGGTGCTCGGGTCGGTCAGGCTGAACACCAGCGTCGACACCAGGGCGGCAAGGCCCCAACCGACGGCCCAGGAGCTCTGCACCAGGGCGGCCGCTCGACCGCGGTGGGTGGCGTTGACGTACTCGGCGACCAGGATCGCGCCGGTCGCCCACTCGCCGCCGAAGCCGAGGCCCTGCATGGCGCGCAGGGCGAGGAGCGTTTCGTAGTTGGGCGCCAGACCGCACAGGGCGGTGAACACGGCGTAGGTGATGACCGTGATCATCAGCGTCTTGACCCGGCCGAGCCGGTCGGCGAGCACGCCTGCGGCGACACCGCCGACCGCGGAGAACACCAGGGTCGTGGTGGACAGCAGGCCGGTCTGGCCGGTGTTGAGGCCGAAGGTCGCCGCGATGGCGGTGAGGCCGAGCGGCAGGACCCAGAAGTCGTAGGAGTCGAGCCCGTAGCCGAGGAAGGCCCCGACCACCGCCTTGCGGCCGCGCTGCGGCAGGTCCCGCCACCAACGGCCCCGCTTGGTGGCCGCCTGCTCCGTCGTGTGTGCCATCACTCACCCCACTCAGTCGCTTGCCTGCAGTGACCACCAGTGTGGGGATTGTTCAACAATATGACAATACTTCAATTGGACGATCCTACAGTTCAATCGTATGATTGTTGAACAACCCGGGACGAGCTGGAGGACGAGTTGAGCGTCGAGGACGCGGTGGGCAGGCTGCGCGACCTGGCCGGGGCACGGCGGCGGTCACACGGGACGGCGGCCGAGGTAACGGCGGACACGCTGCGCGAGCTGATCATGGAAGGCGGCCTGCGCCCGGGCGACCGGGTGGTCGAGGAGAGCCTGCTCGAGCCGCTGGAGGTCTCCCGCAACACGCTGCGCGAGGCGTTCCGGCTGCTGGTGCGCGAGAAGCTGCTGGAACACAAGGTCAACCGCGGCGTCTTCGTCCGGGTACTCACCGCCACCGACGTCGACGACCTGTTCACGGTGCGGGTCCTGATCGAGCTCACCGCGCTGCGCCGCTCCCGCGAACCCAACTGGACTGCGATGACCGAAGCCGTCGCCCAAGGCCGCGCCTACGCCGCGGCTGAGGACTGGCTAGGTGTCGGCACCGCCAACATGCGCTTCCACAAAGCCATCGTCGCCTCGGTCGGCAGCGCCCGCCTCGACGAGATCATGGACCAACTGACGGCAGAGCTACGCCTCGGCTTCCACGAGATGGGCGACCCCCGCGCCTTCCACGAGAAGTACCTGACCCGCAACGCCGCCATAGCCGACGCGGTGAGCCAAGGCGACATAGAGGGTGCGGTACTCCAACTGCAGGAGTACCTGGACGACGCCAAGTCCGAAATGCTCGCCGCCTTCACCGCCTGACCCAGCCCCCGCCCTCTCGCTGAGCCGCGCTGCTGCTGCCGCGCTGCTGCTGCCGCGCTGCTGCTGCCGCGCTGCTGCTGCCGCGCTGCTGCTGCCGCGCTGCTGCTGCCGCGCTGCTGCTGCCGCGCTGCTGCTGCCGCGCTGCTGCTGCCGCGCTGCTGCTGCCGCGCTGCTGCTGCCGCGCTGCTGCTGCCGCGCTGCTGCTGCCGCGCTGCTGCTGCCGCGCTGCTGCTGCCGCGCTGCTGCTGCCGCGCTGCTGCTGCCGCGCTGCTGCTGCCGCGCTGCTGCTGCCGCGCTGCTGCTGCCGCGCTGCTGCTGCCGCGCTGCTGCTGCCGCGCTGCTGCTGCCGCGCTGCTGCTGCCGCGCTGCTGCTGCCGCGCTGTGCGGCTTCCTTGCTGCCCTTGTCCTTTCCAGTCGCCAATCGGGCCCCAGTCTCCAACCGTCCAGCACCCCTTGGCCCAACCAAGCCCCGGTCAGCCGCAGGGATCACCCCCACCGCCGCGGCGCCCTCGTCTGGGACGCTCGGCTGGGGGGTGCGGGCTCGGCTAGGGTCGGAGCGGTGCGGATGATCGGATGTGTCCTGTGAGTCCTTGGGAGGCAGGCCTGGTCTTCGTGGCCGGGGTGCTCGCCGGGGGGATCAACTCGGTGGTGGGGTCGGGGACCCTGATCACCTTCCCCGTCCTCCTCGCCGTCGGCTACCCGCCGGTGGTCGCCAACATCTCCAACGGCATGGGGTTGGTGCCGGGGTCGGTGTCCGGCGCGATCGGTTACCGCGATCAGCTCGTCGGCCAGCGGCAGCGCCTGCTCCGCCTGGGCGCCGCCTCCACCACCGGCGGCATCGTCGGGGCGGTTCTCCTGTTGGTGCTGCCTTCCAGCGCGTTCGAGGCGATCGTCCCCGTTCTCATCGCCGTGGCGCTGGTGTTGGTGGTGGTGCAGCCGTGGTTGGCCAGGAAGTTGGCCGAGCGGCAGGGCGAGCGGCACCCGCACGGTGGGCTCGGCCTGCTCGCGGCGGTCTTCGTGGTCGGGGTGTACGGCGGCTACTTCGGCGCGGCGCAGGGGATCCTGCTGATGGGGATCATGGGCATCCTGCTGCAGGAGTCGCTGCAGCGGGTCAACGCGATCAAGAACGTGTTGGCCGCGGTGGTGAACCTCGCTTCGGGCCTGGTGTTCGTGTTCGTCGCCGATGTGGCGTGGTGGGCGTTCGCGTTGATCGCGGTCGGGTCGACGATCGGGGGGGTGATCGGCGCGAAGGTGGGCAAGAAGCTCTCGCCCACCGTCCTGCGCGGCGTGATCGTGGTCGTCGGGACCGTGGCGATCGTCCAGTTGCTGCTGAAGTAGTTACCGGGGGAAGGCCGTCGCCGCCGAGAGGAACAGGTCGTTCTCCTCCGGGGTGCCGATGGTGACCCGCGCGCCGTCACCGGCGAAGGCGCGCACGACGACCTTGTGGTTGAGGCAGTGCTCGTTGAACGCCGCGGTGGCCTCGCCGAGCGGCAGCCACACGAAGTTCGCCTCGGTCTCGGGCACCTCGTACCCGAGTGCCAGCAGCGCCGCCCGCACCCGCCCGCGCTCGGCGACGATGTCGCGGCAGCGCGCCAGCAGTTCGTCCTCGGCCTCCAGCGAGGCCAGCGCCGCCACCTGCGCGATCGCGTTCACGCCGAAGGGCACGAACACCTTGCGCACGGTCTCGGTCACCGCCTCCGGCGCCACCAGGTAGCCGACCCGCAGGCCCGCCAGGCCGTACGCCTTGGAGAAGGTCCGCAGCACCGCCACGTTGTCGCGGCCGCGCGCCCACTGCTCCTTCGCGATCACGACCCCGTCCGGCACCTCGGGGTCGGCCACGAACTCGCGGTAGGCCTCGTCGATCACCACGAGCACGTCCGAGGGCACCGCGTCGATGAACCGCTCCAGGTCGGCGCGGCGCAGGGCGGTCCCGGTCGGGTTGTTCGGGGTGCAGACGTAGACCAGGCGGGTGGCCGGGGTGATCGCGGCGATCATGGCGTCGATGTCGAGCGCGTGCCCCGCGGTGAGCGGGACGCGGACCTGCTTGGCGCCCACCACCTGGGTGAGGATCGGGTACGCCTCGAACGAGCGCCACGGGAACAGCACCTCGTCGGCGTCGGTGCAGGTGGCCTGGATCAGCTGCTGGCACAGGGTGACCGAGCCGCAGCCGACGGTGACCTGGTCCTGGCTGACGCCCAGCTTGGCCGCGAGCCTGGCCACCAGTTCGGTCGCGCCGCTGTCGGGGTAGCGGTTGATCCGCCCGGCCGCCTCGGCGATCGCGGTCACCACGCTGGGCAGCGGGCCGAGCGACACCTCGTTGCTGGCCAGCTTCACCGCCCCCGGCACGCTCTTGCCGGGGATGTAGCCGGGCAGCGAGTCCAGGTCGGCGCGGGTTCGCACGGTCATCGATGCTCCTCGTGAGTCCAAAATGGCTCCAGGCCCCCATGCTATCGAGCGGACACAAGCGTCCGATATTCGAGCACGGCTCACCAGGTGAAAATGCGGGTTTTCCTGCGGACGGGTGAGCGTGTGATCACGTTGACTGCTATTAACCCCGGCATGGTTGGGTATGTCATGGCCCAGACCCGCACAGAGGACTTCCGGCTCGATGACGGCCGTGCGCTGCGCCTCACCTACGCCGAGCCCGACGGGGTCACCAGAGGCGGCCTCGTGGTGCTGCACGAGGCCAGGGGGATCACTGACACCACGACCGCGATGGTCGCCAGACTCGCGGGCGAGGGCTGGCTGGTGGTGGTCCCGCACCTGTACCCGGGTGAGGCCGGGTCGGCCGAGATCGGCCACGACGAGGCGCGGGACAAGGTCAGCGGCCTCTCCGGCGAGTCCGTGCTCGCCGCGACCGACATCGGGTTCGCCTGGCTGGCCGGTCACGGCCTGGCCGCGGACCGGATCGGCGTGATCGGCTTCGAACTCGGCGGCTCGGTCGCCCTGGTGGTCGCCGCCAGCCGCGACATCGGCGCCGCGGTCACGGTGTCCGGCGACGGGATCCTGGAGCCGCTCTCCGACGGCCTGCCCGCGCTGATCGAGGTCGCGGGCGAACTGCGGGTGCCGTGGCTGGGCCTCTACCGCGAGGACAGCGACACGGCGACCGTGGAGAAGCTGCGCGAGGCGGCCGCCGCCGCCAAGATCGCCACCGACGTCGTGCGCTACCGGCCGGAACCGGGTGCCCCCGAGGCCTGGGCCCGAGCCCTCAACTGGTTCGACGCCCACCTGCGGTGAGGATCGCATCGCTGACGCTGGTCGAGTTCGACCTGCTCTGGGAGGCGCTGGGGCGGTCCGACCGGCCGTACCCGCTCGACGTGCCCTCCTTCGGCGAGACCACCGACGACCGGGACCAGTTGCGCAAGGAAGTCATCAACGGCCTGACCGCGCGCGGGTTGCACGACGGCACCGACCTCGACCGCGACCTCGAGGACTCCCTGACCGTGCTCGCCCAGCACGACTACAGCGTCGACGGGCTGCTCTCGGTCGGTCGTCACGTCCGGGTGCTCGGCGCCGGGCGCGGTAGCCGGACCGTGCTGGCCGTGCAGATGGGGGAGCGCATCCGCATCGGGCAGTTGCGTGGTGGTGCCATCGTCGCCGAGATCGTGGCCCTGTTACCCGACGCCGACCCGGGCCCGGGAACGGCCGTGACGCTGGCGAAGTCGGTGTTCCACAACGCCATAGACGCCTACGTGGACTCCGGTTTCGCGGGCCTGGAAACCGCGCTCAACCAGGGCGGGGTGACCGGCAGGGACATGCGGACCATCGCGACCCTGGTGGAGAACTCGCGTCACGGCGGCGGCCAGATCGCGGCCAACAGCGTCGACCGGATGGGCAGGCGCACCCGCACCGACGTGGTGAACTGGTTCGACACGACCGCGGGCCGCTACCTCGCGTTGCCGACCAAGCGGGACGGGGTGGACTGGTTGACCCTCGCGCCAGCCGACACGCCCCGGCTGTCCCAGCGGCTGCGGGACCTGGTCGACTCGGTCACCCCGCGCTGAAGGGGGCGGGTGCAGGCCCGCCCCCGTCGCCTCAGACCGCCGCTTCGACCACGTCGGTGACGATGAGCTCGGGCTCGGTCTTCTCCTTGACCTCGGCCACGCTCACCCCGGGCGCCACCTCGCGCAGCACAAGGCCGTCGTCGGTGATGTCGATGACCGCCAGGTCGGTGATGATCCGCTGGGCCACCCGAAGACCGGTGTAGGGCAGCGAGCACTCGTTGACGATCTTGTAGGTGCCGTCCTTGGCCACGTGCTCCATCAGCACGATGACCTTCTTGGCGCCGTGCACCAGGTCCATGGCGCCGCCCATGCCCTTGACCATCTTGCCGGGGATCATCCAGTTCGCGATGTCACCGACCTTGGACACCTGCATGGCGCCGAGGATCGCCGCGTCCACCTTGCCGCCGCGGATCATCCCGAAGGACAGGGCCGAGTCGAAGAACGAGGCGCCGCGGCGGAGGGTGACGGTTTCCTTGCCCGCGTTGATGAGGTCGGCGTCCTCTTCGCCGTCCCACGGGTAGGGGCCGACGCCGAGGATCCCGTTCTCGGACTGGAGCACGATCTCCACGTCGTCCGGGACGTAGTTGGGCACCAGGGTCGGCAGTCCGATGCCGAGGTTGACGTAAGAGCCGTCGGACAGCTCTGCCGCCGCGCGGGCGGCCATCTGCTCGCGGGTCAGTCCCATGTCAGGCCTCCTTCGTGCGGACGGTCCGGCGCTCAATGCGCTTCTCGACAGCCTCTTCCGGCGTCAGCACCACTACGCGCTGCACGAAGATGCCCGGCAGGTGGATCTCAACCGGCGCCAGGTCACCCGGCTCAACCAGCTCCTCGACCTCGGCGATGCTGATGCGGCCCGCCATGGCGCACAGGGGGTTGAAGTTCTGCGCGGAGTCCCGGAACACGAGGTTGCCGTGCCGGTCGCCCTTCCACGCGCGGACCAGTCCGAAGTCGGTGGTGATGGACCGCTCCAGGACGTAGTCGTGGCCGTCGAACTCGCGGACCTCCTTGGCCGGGGAGGACACCGCGACGTTGCCCGCGTCGTCGTAGCGCCACGGCACACCGCCGTCGGCGACCTGGGTGCCGACGCCCGTCCGGGTGAAGAAGGCGGGGATGCCGGAGCCGCCCGCGCGCAGCCGCTCGGCCAGCGTGCCCTGCGGGGTCAGCTCGACCTCGAGCTCCCCGGACAGGTACTGCCTGGCGAACTCCTTGTTCTCCCCGACGTAGGAACTCGTCATCCTGGAGATGCGCTTCTCGCGCAGCAGCAGACCGAGGCCCCAGTCGTCGACGCCGCAGTTGTTCGACGTGACCTGCAGGCCGGTGACGCCCTTGGCCAGCAGCGCCTGGATCAGCGCGCTCGGGATGCCGCAGAGACCGAACCCGCCGACGGCGAGGGTCGCGTTGTCCGGGATGTCGGCTACGGCCGCCGCGGCGCTGGGGACGACTTTGTCCATGTGTGTGCCCCTCCTTCTGGGTGTGGCACCGGCGACTCTAGCGGGGCGGACCCGGTTGCCGATGTGGTCGAAATCGCCATGAATCGCCGTTGGCCGGTGGGCGTGGACACTGTGCACGTGGGTGTGGAGCAAGACGGCCGCGCATCGCGGCCCAGGGTTGAGGGGCGCCGGTGGCGGCCGAGTGACGAGCTGACGCTGCGGCTGCTGACGTGGTCGACGCGCGTGGTCGGGCTGCTGGCCGTGGTCTCGGTGGTGTTCCCGGTCGGCAGGCGCAGGCTGCGCGACACCATCGGCGGCTGGCTCGACCTGCCCACCGAGGCGACCGTCGCCGCGGGCGTCGTGGTCCTGGCCAGCGGCGTCATGCTGCTGATGCTCGCCACCGCCCTGCGCAGGCGCAAGCGCAGGGCCTGGCAGGTGACGGTCGTGGTCACCGGCCTCATCGCCCTGGCCCACCTCGGCTGGCGGCACGGCATCGGCTCCGGGGTCACCGCCCTCGTGCTGTGCGTCGCGCTGATCGCCACCCGCGGCCACTTCACCGCCAAACCCGACCCGGTGCACGGCAAGTGGCGGGCGGTCCGGGTCACCCTGCAGCTGTGGGTGGCCGGGTTCCTGGCCAACCTCGTGCTGCTGAGCACCACCCCGGCCCGCTTCACCGACAACGCCCCCCTGCTCGACCGGGCGTTGCACGCGCTCCTCGCCCTGATCGGGGTGTCCGGCCCGGTGCAGCCGGTGCCGTGGCTCGACGACCTCAGCGCCGCCATTGGTCTCGCCTTCGGCGTCGGTGCGCTGCTGCTCGGCGGGTACTACCTGCTGCGCTCGGCCGAGCCCAAGCAGGGCCTGTCCCCGGGGGCCGAAGGCGGACTCCGGGAGTTGCTGGCCGCGCGCGGCGCCGAGGACTCGCTGGGCTACTTCGCGCTGCGCAGGGACAAGTCGGTCGTGTTCTCCCCGTCCGGCAAAGCGGCGGTGCCCTACCGGGTCCTCGCGGGCGTCGCGCTGGCCTCCGGCGACCCGCTCGGCGACCTGGAGGCGTGGCCGGGCGCCATCGAGCTGTTCCTCGCCGACTGCCGCGACAACGGCTGGATCCCGGCCGTCATCGGCTGCTCCGAACGCGGCGCCACGGTCTGGGTGCGCTACGGCCTCGACGCCATCGAACTCGGCGACGAAGCCATCGTCGACGTCCCCGGCTTCACCCTCGACGGCCGCTCCATGCGGGGTGTCAGGCAGGCCGTCGCCAAGCTCCGCCGCGCGGGCTACGAGGTCACCGTCCGACGCTCCGCCGACCTGGCCGCCGACGAACGCGCCCAGCTGTCCACCCTGGCCGAACACTGGCGCGGCACCGAGACCGAACGCGGCTTCTCCATGGCCCTGTCCCGGCTGGCCGGCCCCGACGACCCCGACTGCGTGCTGGTCACCGCCAGCCGCGAGGGCGAGGTCACCGGCCTGCTCCAGTTCGTCCCCTGGGGCCGCGACGGCCTCTCCCTCGACCTCATGCGCCGAGACCGCGCCACCGGCGACAACGGCCTCAACGAGCTCATGATCGCCGACCTGCTGGCCGCCTGCCCGGCACTGGGCGTCACCCGCGTATCGCTCAACTTCGCCGTCTTCCGCGCCGCCATCGAACGCGGCGGCCGCATCGGCGCGGGCCCCGTCGCCCGCCTCTGGGCCAAAGCCCTGCGCGTCGGCAGCCGCTGGTGGCAGATCGAAACCCTCTACCGCTTCAACGCCAAGTTCGGCCCCACCTGGAACCCCCGCTTCCTGATCTTCCCCGCCGTCCGCGACCTCCCCCGAGTGGCACTGGCCGCGATCGAAGCCGAGGGCTTCGGCGGCCGCCCACCAGCACTTTTGCGCGCCTTACGCCGCTGACCGGGGGGCGTTTTGCCCTCCGTCGAGGCACCTGTGTAGTCTTACCTCCCGAGCGGCCACGGGGCCCCGGGAGGCTTCGCCTAGTCTGGTCTATGGCGCCGCACTGCTAATGCGGTTGGGGTTCAAAGCCCCTCCCGGGTTCAAATCCCGGAGCCTCCGCTGTACACCCGACCCGTCGGGTGACAACTGAACAAGCGCCCGTAGCTCAACGGATAGAGCATCTGACTACGGATCAGAAGGTTAGGGGTTCGAATCCCTTCGGGCGCGCACGACGGCGACCCATGTCCACGGAAAGCGTGGACGTGGGTCGTTTGCGTTGTATCTGGGGGGCGACCCCCCAGGCCCCCACGGTGCGATCCCTCTCGACCCAGCGTGGTTCGCTCGGGCCTTCGGCCCTCGCATCGAGTTTGTTGCCCACGTCCAGCCGGTGGGTGGACGTGGGTCTGGGGGGGCTACTTGGGTGGGTGGGGGAGGGATTGGGATTCCAGGGTGGCGGCTAGGCGGTTGATCTGGGCGGAGTAGGCGATTCGGCGGTGGGCTTTGGCGGTGCGGTCGGCACCGTCCAGGTCGGCTATCCGGTTCCTCAGCCTTTGGTCCAGGCGCTGGGAGTGGACCCTGAGGTCGACGGTGTCGCGCTTCTCGTTGAGGACCAGGTGCTCGTCGTGCAGCCTGCGGGCGGTGGCCAACTGGTGGCGCACCTGGTGGTCGTACGCGGTGCTGCCGCTCATCATCTTGGTCAGCACCGGGAGGCAGTCCAGGGCGACCAGCAGCGCCGCCAGCAGCCAGTGCGCCAACAGCACGATGGTGCTCCGGTCGGACAACCGTTGCAGTGCCTCGAACTCGTCCAGGATGCCGCTGCCGTCGAGGTTCGCCCGCTTCTCCTGGACCTTCGCCGCGATGGCGGTGCTGGTGGCGCGTTCAGTCGTGTCGCGCGCGGCGGCGAGTTCGCCGGTCAGCGATTCGACCTGGTGCTGGGCCTCGGCCAGTTCCCGCTGCCGCTGGTCGAGGCCGTGGTCGCGCCGGTAGTCGTCGGCGATGGTTCGGTTGCGCCTGCACTCGCCGCCGACGCCGGGTACCCCGGTGGTCCCGGGGCCGGGGACGCCGGTGCACTCGTTCATGGCCAGCTGGTTGAGCCGCGTCCACTCCTGGTCCATCGCGGCGACGCTGGTCCGCAGGTCGTCGCGGATCCGGGTGGCCTGCGCCAACTGCGTTTCCGTCGCAGCGGGGTTCACCCCGGTGTTGACCAGCGCCCCCGCACACGCCGCGTCGGCCGGTGCCGGGCCCGAGCTGGGGTTGCACCGTTTGAGGAGGCCCTCGTACGCCTCGACCTCCGCTTTGCGGTGCTCACCGATCTCGTTCTCGATGGACGTGCCGAACACCGACAGCACCAGCGGTTCGGCGATCACCACGCCGAGCAGCAGGGACAGCACCAGCCGGGGCAGGTAGCGCAGCCACGAGCCGGGGCGGGAGCCGTGAGTGCTCGAGATGAGCCAGCTGTCGATGACGACCACGGCGGCCATCCAGATCAGCGCGACCACGCAGGCGGTGGCCCAGCCCGCACCGGTTGTCTTGCCAACGGCCATCGCCATGGACACCGCGGCGACGATGCCGGTGTTGAGCACGATCGCACCGAGCCGGGTGTAACGGGGACGCTCCTCCGGGACCCAATCCAGGATGTCCTCGCTCACCCCGACCAGCCTGCGCAGCAACCGCGGAATGCCGCCGCTGGGCCGCACCGGGCGGAACAGGTCGACCGCGGCGTCGTTGCGCAGCGAGTGCCGGACCGGCCTCGGGTCGGTGACCAGCGGGATGATGTCGGTGCGTTCCAGGTCGCTTGGCTCAGCGCGCATCGTCTTCCCTCGCCGGTGGGTCGATGACCTCGTCCTCGGGCTGCTCGGCGATGGCCTGCCGCGGCGCGCCGCTGCCTGGCCCGACCAAGGCCTTGACCACCTGGTCCAGCTGCAGGTTCACCGCATCGATGTGACCCTGCTTGGCCACGGTCTCGATGATCCGGATCCGGGCGTCGAACTCCTGCTCGGCGCGGCGACGCTGCCACTGCGCCTCCTGCTCCCGGTCCGCCCGCTCGGTATCGGCACGCATTTTCGCGAGCTCGCGGTCGTGCGCGATCCGCTCGCGCAGATCGGCGCGGTCTTGTTCCAACTCGGCTGCCCGGTCTTGGCGTTCGCGCTCATGGATCGTGCTCAGCTCCGCGCCGAGTTCCTTGGCAGTGATCTCACCGAGTGCGTAGGCGAGTTGGAGCGCGCTTACGGCGTCGCCACCGGCCACTTCGACGGCGTGCTCCTTCTCCGCGCGCTGCTGCTCCCGCCGCGCCGCGCTGAGGTCGCTGCTGTGGTGGGTGCGCACCACTTCGCGGGACTGTTCGAACTGGGTGCGCTGGTCGATCAGCGCCTGTTCGTTGCCCAGCCGCGCAAGCTCGATCAGGTGCTGCTGCTGCTCGACGCGCTTGGTGTTCTCGTACCCGGCGAGCTCCTCCGGGGTCAGCACCTCGACGCTGGCCAACTCCACGGCGAGGCCCATGATCTCCGCTGGCACCACCGTCCAGTACGCGCGGACCTGGGCGTTCACCTTGCGCCGCACCAGGTTGATGTCGTCGAGGGTGAAGTCCAGGCCGAGCTCGTAGAGCCCGTGGTGCCCCTTGAGGTAGCTGGTGAGAGCGGCACTGGCGTCCACCACCCCCTCCCTGACCACGGCGACCGCGTCGGTCACCGTGCACAGGAACGTCACCCGCACGGTGAACGAGGCCGCGTCCCGCGCGGGAACAGCCAGCGTCAGCACGACCTCGGCGTTGCCGGTCATGTCCACCACCGACACCCGCGACGCGTTGACCACCCGACCGCTGTCCAACGGCAAGTCCTGGGTGTCGAGGAAGAAGGTGCCCGCCGAGCGGTACACCAGCTGCTCGTTGGCCTTCGGCCGGGGCACCTCACCCCACGCGCGGCCCACGGGCTTGCGCTTGAGGAACGACTTGGCCTGGACCGGCCTGAGTTCCTGTTCGACGACGACCGGGTAACCCCGTTCCATCGCTGCTTCTCCTACTTGTCCGAGGGATTGGTGCGCAGGGCGGCCAGGAGCGCGGCCACGATCGGGCCGATGCCGGTGCCCTTGCGGTCGAGGAAGGCCTCGAAGTCCTGCCGCAGAGCGGCCAACTCCGCGGCGTCGAGCTGGGCGGACAGGGCGGCGCCGAGTGCTTCGGCGCGCGGCCGGGGATCACCTTCGTGCCGCCCCATGCTCTCCAGCGCGGCGCGCATCGTCCGGATCCCGCTCTGCCGCTCCGGCCGGTGCAGCAGCACGTCCGCCCACAGCCGGGCCACCAGCAGCAGCCGGTCCGGTGCGTGGTCGAGGAAGCTGACGAACGCGTACCGGCCGGAGGTGGCGTCAGTCGCCGAGAGCACGGCCGCGGTGCAGCGCACGGCCGTCCGGCGCAGTTCGGGGCGCCTGCCCAGCGGCGGGAACCGGTCGAGCTTGGCCCGCAGGTGCGCGAGCACGAACTCCGCGTCCCCGCCGTTGTGCACGAGGGTGGCGAACAGCTTGCCGAACAACAGCTCCACCGAGCCGGTCACGGTGTGCGGCTGCGTGCTGATCTGCCACAGCACGTTGACCGCGTCGTGCGGGTACTGCGCGCCGAGCTGACCGCCGAACGCCGTCGCGCCGACCCAGCGCTGTGCGGGGTTGCCCTGTTTCGACCAGGCAGTGGCGATCTGCAGCGCGCTGGCCGACAGCGCGTCGTCGCGCGCCATGAACCACAGCGCGTACACCGCGGCCCGTTGCCCCGCGCTGCCGAGCTCGCCCCTCGACCACTCGACGAGCAACGGCAGGACCTCCTCGACCGCCGCCGAGGCGAACACGGCCAAACCGAACGCGGTGCTGCGCTCGAAGAAGTCCCCCAGCGCCACGATATCGCGCAGGCAGTCGTGCAGGGCGTCCCAGAAGGCAACGCCCATCCTGGTCCACAACTGGTTGACCACATGGCGGTGGTGTCCGGGGTCGGCGAACACCAGGGCGCCGCGGCTGCCGAAGGTCGTCGGCAGCCGAACCCGGCGGATGAGCGGGTTCCTGTTGTAGAGCAGCCGGTGCTGGGCGAGCCCCGCACCCTCCGAACCCTCCACCGGTGGTTCGGGCACGTGCCGGTCGAGGTGGCGCAGGAGGACAGCGGTGCTGGACTCCAGGGTCCGCTCATCGGCGCCGGTGGTGAACGCGAGCGCGGCGAGGGTGGCCACTGATGTCCGGTCCGGGCCCGTGTCGAACCACTGCGCCACTTCCTTGGCCAACCGCGAGTCGAGGTGACCGGTGGCTGAGTCGACCGAGTCCCCCGCGGCCAACCTGGTCGCCAGGGCCACGGCATCGGCCACGAACTCGATCCGGGCGAGCGCCTCGGCGAGGGACTCGGCCTCGTCGGGTGGCCATGGCACCGACCAGCGGGCCCGCAGCACCCGTTCGGCATCGGGCGCTGCCCAGGCCAGCTGGGCGACACCGCTGTCGTCCCACGCCCGCGCCGAGGACCCGGTGACCACGAGGAACGCCCCTTGAGCGCGCAGCCGATCGCGCACCAACAACCACTCGAAGTCGGAGTCGCCCGCCTCTTGGTTCGCGGGCCGGTCCAGCAGCAGGTAGCCGCAGCCCGCGTTGTAGTCCCGAGTGGACAACTCGGCAAGGGTGACCTGTGGCGAGAGCATGAACAGCGCGTCCCCGGTGACCTCTCTGAGCAGCGCGAGCGCCGACGAGCGCCGTCCGATGCCCGGCCGACCGCGCAGCACCACGATCTGGTCGGCGACCAGTCGCGTTGCCGCCACGTCGAACACCGCCGGGCGGACGAAGTGCTCGAGTGCGCCGCGGATGTCTTTGTCGTCGACCCGCCCGGTCGCCTGGTGCGGCGACGCGGTGCCCGGTCCGCTCGCTCCGAAGACGGCCTGCTGGATGTGGACGTCGCCCTGGAAGCTGTTGAACAGCGGGCCGAGGTTCTCGCCGTCGAAGGTCTCCGACCTTGTCCGGGGGTCCGCCGGGGTCCTGTGCTCGTCGGGGGTGCCCTGGTCGGCGGCCGCGGGTGCTCCCCTGAGCTCGGTCACCTGGTCGGGCCGAAGTTGTTGCCGAAGATCGCGGTGTCGCTGCGGATCCCGCCGTGCACGACGGTGGCGACCGACGGCGGCGCGGCACTGGCGGGCTCCGGCTCGGCACGCGGTCGGTGGTCAACGGGGCCTGGCCGGTCGTCTGGCGGGCTGGGCGGGGTCGGGTCGTCAGGACCGAGGTCGAGTGGCCCGATGTCGAACTCGGGCAGGTGCAGCCATGCGGTTTCGGTGTACTCCTTCACCCGCACGTCGATCCGCCGGAACTCCTCCGGGCGGCGCTTGGTGTGGCGCTGGGCGACCAGGTCCGAGTAGAGGGTGTTCGACACGACGAGCACGAGGTTCGCGGCCGGGATGGCGTTCTGCGCCGCCTTGGCCGCGGGGCTGTCGACCAGGCGGGCTACCGCGACAACGGCCTGGCCGGGGAAACCCCCTGGTCCCCGGCCGACCATGCCCTGGTGCAGCGACAACCGCAGGCGCAGCCGCGTCTCCTCGGATCGGCCGTGGTTGTGCAACTGCAGCAGGTGGGCCAGTTCGCGGGGGAACTCGTCGATCAGCCTGGACTCGGAGGTGCCGAGCGGGAGGACGTCGAGTTCGCCGTCCCCGCGCTCCTGCACGCTCCACTCACGGCGGTCGAGACCGGCGGCCGCAGCGGCCTCACCCATCAACTGGTCGAGGTGGCGCTGCAGGTCTTGCTGCCGCCGGTCGTCGCCGCCGCTGTAGTTCCGCGCGTCGACGCACAGCAGCGACCGGCGGGTGAACTCTTCGCTCACAGTGGACTTCCTGTGTGGTGGGTTGGGAAGGGATGTGGGGAGTCTGTCCGGCTGGTCCGCCGAACACCCTGTAAAAATCCAGAACCAGCGCGATCAGTCCTCGCCCGCGGCCACGCGCAGCGCGTCGACGTCGTAGAGCAGCAGCCCGCGCCGTCGGGACGTGACCAAGCCCTCGACCTTGAGCGCGCGCCACGCCTGACCGACTGAGTCCGGCCGCGCTCCGATGAGCTTGCCCATCTCCTCCTGCGTCAGTTCGACTCCCAACTCGACACCCCGGTCCGTGCGCTGACCGTGCTGTTCGGCCAGTTCCAGCAAGACCCTGGCCAACCGGGTCCGCACGTCGTAGCCCATGAAGTCGAGCCGCCTGCGGTTGGCCCAGGTGAGTCGCTCGGCCATCAGCCCGCACAGCGCTGCCCAGCCAAGCGGGTGGCGCATGAGGAAGTCGAAGAAGTCCCTGTGCGGCATGACGTGCACGACCAGGTCACCGCACGCGGTCACGGTCGCGCTGCGCGCACCGTCGCCGAGCGCTGCCATCTCGCCGACCACGTCGCCTGCGAATCGGATGCCCAACAACGACTCCCAGCCGTTGCGGGCCACCGCTGTCACCTTGACGCAAGCCGACGAGCCGGAATCGGACGAGCCGAGCAGCAGCACGTCCGTGCGCGGTTGCCCTTGCGTCAGCAGGAGCTCACCCGCAGTCGCGGTTCGCTTGCGTGCCAGTGAGAGCAGTTCGGCCGCGTCCTCGCGGACGAGTCTGGTGAGGAAGGTGCCGGGCAGCCATGTTCCCGGTTGTTCGGTGTCGTCCACCAGGGATCTCCTGTTGCGGGCACGTTCGCCCTGAGTCTTGCCCGTCGTCTGGCGTGGACACGCTGCCGATAGCGGTCGGGGCGTTCGTGATGGGGCGATTTGGTATCACATTGCGCCGACCGGGTGCAATAGGGTGACCGTGCGTGGACATCTGAGAAGTCGAATTACCGCTGGTCGTTTTTCGGCTGTCATGAGCAAGGTTGTCGCAGGTAGCCGCACTGGTGCGGAATCAGACTCCGCGCGGACGGGAATTCGCGGCGGCGGCGTCGTGAATTCGACGGCGGGTATTCGGAATGGCGATAGGCCGTTTGAACCAATCGGCGGAGTCCCGAGCGGACGGCCTGACCGTGCCAGGAGGTGTTGGCACGGCCGCGGTGTGCTGGTGGAATGCTGTGGACCGCTACAGGAGCGGACTTCTGGGGAGCTTTGATGGTCAGGTGGGTTGTGCCCGCTGCGGTTGTCGTGGTGGGGCTGGTTGTTGTGGGGTGGGCGGTCGTCACGGCTGCGGGGTATGAGCGGTACCGGGAGACTGCGGACTCCATGGCGCCGACGATGACCCGGGGGGACTCGATCAAGGTGTTGGAGATCGAGGGTGATCAGGTGCGGCGGGGGGACATCATCGTGTTCGCCATGGGCGCGTGGCCGGATGACGAACCGGCTGACGGTGAGCAACTGCTGATCAAGCGCGTGATCGCGGTTGGTGGGGACGCCGTGGCAGGCGGCGGCGGCGGCCTGACGGTCAACGGGAAGCGGGTTGTCGAGGACTACCTCTTCGATGAGGACCCGAGCATGGCCCGCCCGTTCGACGCCCAGGTGCCCGCGGGCACGGTGTTCGTCGCGGGCGACTACCGGTCCCTGTCCCGGGACTCCCGCATCTACGCCAGCCAGGGTGCTATCCCGTTCTCCCACGTCAAAGGCGTTGTCGTCGAGGTCGACGGGAAGCCGGTTGTGCCGACGAAGGCGTTCACGGCGGCGGGGTTGGCGGGGGAGCCGACGGTGGATCGGGCTGATCGGTCGGGGTGGTTGGCGGTGGGGACCGGGGTGTCCCTGGTGGGGGCGATCTGGTTGGTGGTCGGGTTGGTCTGGCGCAAGCGGCCTAAGGCGAGTGTGCAGGAGGCCTGAGGTGGAGGCGTCGGGGAGTCGCGTGCGGACGGCTCCCCGACGCTGGTTCTAGGGGTGGGTGCGGATGGTGAAGCGGGTGGTGGCCACGCCGGTGGGGGTGGTGATGGTGAGGGTCGCCCGGTAGGTGCCGGGGCGGGCGTAGCGGTGTTCGGCGGCTGTGACCTTCCACAGGCCGGGGGCGGCTAAGGGGCCCGCGGGGGTGGTCGGGGTGACGGTGGCGTTGGCCGTGGTGCCGTCGCCGTGGTCGAGGACGGCGGTGGGGGTGGCGGCGGTCGGGGCGGTGAAGCGGGCCACCTCACCGCGCAGGGTGCGGGCGCGTTGGTCGGGGGCGTCGATGTCGGTGGTCCACGCGACGGCGGGGCTGGGGCGGAAGTTGACCCCGGCGATGGTGAGCCTGCTGCCCAGCGACGCCAGGCGGGCGGTGAAGTCGGTGAGGTCGCGAGCGGACCGCTGGGTCCAGCCGATCTCCGCGATGGACGCCAAGCGCGGGTGGCTCAGCCATTCCGCCTGGGCCAGGCCGCGGATCGTCTCCGACCACAGCGGGCCCGCGACGCCGATGACGTCGGACTCGGTGAGCCCGTCGCGCACCGGCTCCCAGTCGTAGTAGCGGTCGAAGTCGCAGGCGTTGCGGCAGGCCCAACTCAGGCCGATGGGGCTGCTCGGGTCGTACTTCTGGTCGAGGTAGGTGGTGCCAGCGGGCGACATGACGACCTTCGCGCCCCTGGCCACCTGCTTGAGGGTGTCCGCGAGCGTCGCGCCGCGCCAGAAGTGGATCACCGCGCCCGGCGGCAGGTCGACCGCGGCGTACTCGTTCCAGCCCATCGGCAGCTTGCCGAGCGCGGCGACCTCCGGCAGCAGGGTGCGCAGGTAGGTCAGGTAGTTGTCGTGCCCGGTCACCAGCGCCTCGTCCCCGCCGATGTGCAGGTACGGGCCGGGGGTGAGCTTGGCGATCTGGCCGAGCACGGTGCGCAGGAACTCGTAAGTGACCGGGGAGTTGGCGTCCAGCGTCGAGTAGCCGACGTCGGCGGTGTTGTTCATCGGCTTGGTGACGCCGTCCGGGTTCAGCTTCGGGATCGAGGCCAGCGCGGCGTTGGTGTGCCCGGGCCCGTCGATCTCGGGCACCACCGTGACGAACCGGGACCGGGCGTGCGCGACGATCTCCGAGTAGTCGCGCTGGGTGTAGGAGCCGCGGATCGCCGGACCGGTGCCCAGCGGGGTGCCGTTGGCGTACCGGTCGGCGCCGCCGAGCGACCCGACCCGGGTGAGCGCGCCGTAGTCCAGGCCGGAGGGGTTGTCCCTGGGCTGGGTGATCGCGATCCGCCAGGCCTGGTCGTCGGTCAGGTGCAGGTGCAGGGTGTTGACCTTGAACAGCACCGCGGTGTCGATGTAGCGCTTGACCTCGGCGACGGTCAGGTAGCTGCGCGCCACGTCGAGCATGACGCCCCGGTAGCCGAACCGGGGGTAGTCGCTGATCTCCGCGGCCTGCGCCCGCCACGGCCCGTCGACCCTGCGCCCGCTCTCCACCCAGGCGGGCAGCAGCTGCCGGAGGGTCTGCACGCCGTTGAACAGGCCCGCCGGGGTGTCGGCGGAGATGGTCGCCGCGCGCTCGTCGGTGACCAGCCGGTACCCCTCGGCGGCGTGGCCCTCCGGGGCCTTGCCGCGGCCGAGGTCCAGCACGATGTCGCCGCGCCCGGGACGCCCGCCGGTGATCGGCAGCCGGTACCCGGTCGCCGGGCGCAGCAGGTCGGCGAGGTACTCGGCGACCGGTCTGGCCGCACCCCGCGCGACGATGCCGCTGTCCTCGGTCAACGTGAACGGGCTGCGCCCGGTCGCCACTGCCGCCACCGGCCGGGGCAGCAACCGCTGCACCCCGGGCTCGACGGTCGCGACCGGCGCCGCCGGTGCCGCGGCGGCCGGTACCGCCAGCAGCGCCACCGCCGTCACCACCACCACGCGCCATGTCCTCCGCATGTGATCCCTCCCAGCACAAAAGTCGGACATATGGTCTAGACCATAAGAAGTTCGATCAAGATCCGTCAATCACCCAAGCAGCGAGGAACGCCGACCCACCCCCCGGCGGCGCCGTGCCCCGACCGCGCGTCGACCGGGTTCGGTGTCGGACGGCAAGAGTTAGAGCTCGCTGGAACTGCAAGTCCCAAGTGGATGGTTGGCTCGCCGCGCCCGGACAACTGGGCGCGGCGAGCGGGTGGATGGGGGAACAGCGGGTAGACCTCGTCGAGACCAATGCCGTTCGGAGTGGTCTCCACGCCTGCCGCGCCACTCGGCGCGGCAGGCCGGGTCCGCCCGCGCCCGGTCAGGACGTGACGACCGCGTCTCGGCCGACCAGGGCCGCTGACGTCTCGGTCAGCAGCCTGCCGGTGACGTCCGGATCGCAGCCGACCCTGGGTAGGCGGGCGCGGATCGCCGCGACCGAGCGCTGTCGTTGCTCGGCCAGCTCGCGGATGGCTTCCGCCGCTTGCTTGGTGGGCGGGTGCGCCAGCCAGGCCTCGCGCAACGTCGTGTCCTGTTCGGCCGACCACGGCTGGTTGGCGTTGCCGGTGGTGCGGCGCTTGGTGTCCAGGGCTGCGATCGCGACCAAGGACTCGCGCAGCAGCTTCGCCGCCTCCGCGGCGCCGCCCGGCGGTAGCCGCAGGTTCCCTTGTGCGAGCAGGGTGCCGTCGTCACCCTTGCCGCTGACGTCGATGGCGAGGTCGCCGTCGGCATCCGCCGTCACGGTCAGCGTGTAGCTGATGTCCTGCCGTGTGCTGGTGTATTCCAGGTTGAATGTCATGCAGGCAAAGGTAAGGACTTCTCGGGAATCGTGGAGAAAGTTGTCCACAGCCCTGATCGGGTGACTTGTTCAGTGCCGCCAGTGCTGCCTGCCGACCGAGTGCGGCCGATCTTCCGGTTCCACCGCCTGCGCTTCTGGGCCCTCGTCGTCCGCTGGTTCGACGGGCTCGGTGCGTTCGCGCTCCTCACGAAGAATCGTCTCAAGTGTGGTGTTGGCGCGGCGCAATCGCCAGACGATGACCGCTACGGCGACCACCGCGGCAACGATCCACAGTGCGGTAGCCATAGGACCACTCCGCATCAGCCGTTGTGCACCCGCTGGGTGGGGTACCTCAAAGACTCCCACCTGAAGCACCGCAGCGCAGCCGAGCGACCCACTTTGGCCACCTGGTCGGGAGGAATCCGCCCCAACGGAGCAATCTGCCGACGCAATGTGACCAACCGTTCCCCCGAACGGCTACTGAGCGGCCTCGCGCGGTCGCTCGGCGTCGGTGACTTCGGCGAGTGCCTCGTCATTCGCGGCGCGGTTGAGCGTTTCCCTGGCAGGCAGCCAGACCAGGGCCGCGACCACGGCCATCGCCCCGGTCACCAGGAAAGCCGAGCCGAAAGAAAGCCGGTCCGCCAGCACACCCGCGACAACCGGACCCAGGATGGCACCGACGTCGGCGGCCATCTGGAAGGTCGCGAGCACCTGCCCACCACGGGATTTGCCCATCACGTCGGCCACGACGGCCTGTTGCGGCGGGGTCAGCATCCCGGTGCCCAGACCGGCGACGACGGTCGCGACCAGGAACTCGCCGACCGTCTCGGTGAAACCGAACCAGATGGTCCCGCCCGCGGAAACCACCAGCCCGACCAGGATGAGCGGCTTGCGACCCCAGCGGTCCGACAACCGCCCCGACACCAGCAACATCACCACGTTGCCCGCGGCGAACACCGATAGCGCGGTCCCGGCGAAGGTGCCATCCCGGTGCAGGACTTCTGTGATGAACAACGGCACCAGGGAGACACGCACCCCGAAGACAGCCCAACCATTGACAAAGCTGGAGGTCAACGCGGCCGTGTAACCGCTGTTGCGCAGTGCCTCTCGCAGTGGCATGACCGGCGCGGTGTCATGGCTTGCCGGCGTGATCAGGGTGGACTTGCGCAGGAACAGCCACACCGTGCCAACAGCGACCATGAGCGCGGTCGCGTAGACGAGGAACGGCGCGCGCAACGAGATGCCGATCAGTCCACCGCCGACCAATGGCCCAGCCACGTTGCCCAGCAGGAAACTCGTCCCCCAGAGGCCTGACGCCTTGCCGCGCACGTCAGATGGCGTCAAGTGGATGAGCAGCGCGATTCCGGAGACTGTGAACATCGTCGACCCCGTGCCGCCGAGTGCGCGTAGGGCGACGAGTTGCCAGTAGTGCGTGGCGAAAGCGCAGGCACCGGTGGTGACCGCGACGATGGTCAGACCCGTTAGGTACACCTTGCGTTCACCGAGTCGGGTGACGAGCCTGCCACTGACAGGTGCGAACGCGAGGCGGGTCACGGCGAAGGCGCTGACCACGATGGACGCCGCGGTGACGCTGACGTCGAAGCTGCGGGCGAAGCTGGGCAACGCGGGCGCCACCAGGCCGAACCCGACGGCGATGATGAAGTTCGCCGCGACGATGACCCACACCTCGCGGGGTAGCGCGGATGGCCGTTGCCCTGTCGCTGCCACCCTCGCCCGCCTTCCTCGCATTGCTTAGCCCTGCGAACTATAGGCCGGTTCGCCTCAATCGGGCTAACCCCTGTCAGGGCAGGCCCCCCGCTGGGTACGTGGGGGTGGTCACCCGCACTAGCTAAGGAACCGCCGATGTCCGAACCGCTCGACGCCATCGAGGTCACCGCGTTGCTCGCCAAGCTCGCCGAGGCGGAGCGGGACGCCCGCGTCCTGACTGCCGACGAGTCTTACCGGGATGGTCAGGCCGCTGGGCTTGAACTGGCCCAACGCATCGTCAGGGAACTGGCGAACCTGCCTGTGGAGGCCGACTCCGGCCGGGTCTAGGGCTGGACGGCACGGAGGCCGGGTAGCTACCCGGCCTCCGCCACCTCCGTTGCCTTACCGACCCTCAGCCGATGTCGCGGCGGCGGAACGTGGTCAAACCTGCCGCCACCGCGACCACTGCGACGCCGGTCAGCCAGAACAAGGGCGTCGCCACGAACTCGGTCCCGGGTTGCAGCTTGGGCACGTGCACGAACGGTGACACGTCTAGTACGGCCTGTGCCAGACCGATGACCGGGCCGTACAACGCGAGCAGCACTGCCACCGCGACTACGGTCCACGAGCCCGCAACCGCCAGCTTCGGCCAAGCGCCGTACAGCAACGCTGCGATACCGGCGACCACCCACACCGCAGGCAATTGCGCCATAGAGGCCGCGAGTGTGTGGGAAAGCTGGTGCCCGATATCGCCCGCGCGTAGACCGTGCGCAAGACCAGCGGACAGTCCGGATGCCGCTAGGAGCACTACGGGGCCGAGTACCGCGAAAGCCAGGTGACTACCGGCCCATTGAGCGCGCCCCACCGCGGTCGCGAGTACTGATTCCGCGTGTGTTGCCGTCTCTTCCGACCGCATTCGTAGGGCAGCTTGCACCGCATAGACAGCGCCGAGCATCCCGAAGAGGCCGATGATCGCGGACAAGTAGGCGTCCACGAGTCCCTGGGTGCCGCCCATCCGTTCCATGATCTGCTTGACCTGTTCGCTGTCTCCGACGAGCCCGCCAATGCCGTCGGCGATCGCGCCGAAGATGACGCCCATGACGACAACGGCGGCCGTCCACCCCAGCAGCGATCCGCGTTGCAGCCGCCACGCCAGTCCCCACGGGCTCGACAGTGACTTGGGCGCGGAAGCCGGACCGGGCCGCGAGGGCCAGAGCCCCGCGCCGATGTCTCTTAGCGGCACCAGTCGGTAGGCGACTGCGGCGATGACAGCGGCGACACCTGTAGCCAGCAGGAAAACCCACCACTTGTCGGCTACGAACGGCCTAGCTTGTTGCGGCCACGCCAAGGGCGACAGCCACGACACCCAACTCGCGGACGGTGTCGAGTCGCCTAGCGCGCGCAGCAAGAAGGCTGCACCGAGGATGGTGGTGGCTATGCCATTGGCTGACCGGGAGTACTCGGTGAGCTGCGCGGTCACCCCGGCGATCGCGGTGAACACTAGGCCCGTACCGGCGATGGCCAGCCCTAGCGTGAACGCCCCTGCGGCAGGCAAACCGGCGCCAGCCATGCCTGCGGCGATCAACACTCCTATGAGGAGGCTGGAAGCTCCAGCGATCACCATGCCTGCCGTAAGAGCGGCATACCTGCCCACTACGGCGGATCCCAGTAGCTCTAGCCGCCCTGAGTCCTCTTCTGCGCGTGTGTGCCGGGTGACCGTGAAGATCGCGAAGAGTCCGATGAACAGCGCCAGGAACGAGCCGTACCGCCACGCGCTCCAGCCGCCAGGCGTCGACAGGTCAAAGGCCGGTCCGTAGAGGACGGCGACCGACGGATTGCTTCCCGTGCCTGCGTTAAGAGACGCTCGGGCAGCCGCAGTGGGGTAGAGCTGTTCGTAGGCGGACACCGTCGACCCAGGGATCACGCTCAAGACCACGATCCAGATCGGGAGGATGACCCGGTCGCGGCGCAGCGCGAGCCGGATAAGAGGCCACGTCCCGGCTATCCCGGTCATCGGGTGCCTACCGGCTCGTCTTGGTAGTGCCGTAGGAACAGCTCTTCCAGCGTCGGCGGTTGGCTGGTCAGTGAGCGGACGCCCGACTCGGTGAGCGCGCGTAGTGCGGTGTCGAGGTCGCGGGTGTCGACATCGAACTTGACCCGGTTGCCCTCTACGACCACGTCGTGCACACCCGGGAGTTGAGCGATCCCGTTGGGCGGGCTCGCCAGCTCCGCGCTGATGCTCGTGCGCGTGAGGTGCCGAAGCTCGCTAAGAGTTCCCGTCTCGACGGTCGTACCGGCGCGGATGATGCTGACCCTGTCGCACAGGGTCTCGACCTCGGCCAAGATGTGGCTCGACAGGAGAACCGTGCGACCGCGGTCGCGCTCCTCGCGCACGCACTCTTGGAAGACCGACTCCATCAACGGGTCGAGCCCGGACGTCGGCTCGTCCAGGACGAGCAGCTCGATGTCAGAGGCGAGGGCGGCGACCAGGGCCACCTTCTGCCGGTTGCCCTTGGAGTAGGTGCGGCCCTTCTTGCGCGGGTCCAGGTCGAACCGCTCCAGCAGCTCCGCGCGTCGGCGCTGGTCGAGCCCGCCGCGCAGTCTGCCGAGCAGGTCGATGACCTCGCCGCCGGACAGGTTCGGCCACAGCGAGACGTCACCGGGCACATAGGCGAGGCGGCGGTGCAGGTCGGTGGCGTCGCGCCACGGGTCGCCGCCGAGCAGCGTGGTGGTGCCCGCGTCGGCGCGCAGAAGGCCGAGCAGCACTCGAATGGTGGTGGACTTGCCCGCGCCGTTGGGGCCGAGGAAGCCGTGGACCTCCCCGGTCTCGACCGTCAGGTCGAGGCCGTCCAGCGCGCGGGTCCGACCGAAGGTCTTGACCAGGCCGGACACCGAGATTGCCGTTGTCATGATTCGCAACGTACTCTTGGTTCACAACTTTGTGAACGTTCCGAACGCGCTAGCGTTGTGATGTCTATCGGAAGGGTGAGGCCGTGACAGACGACCCGGTGGCGCACTACGTCGAGCGGTTCGCGCTGCTCCTGTCGGACGCGGGCATGCCGAGGATGCCCGCCCGGGTGTTCACCCGGCTGCTGGTCAACGACTCGGGCAAGGCGAGCGCGACCGAGTTGGCCCAAGCGCTGCAGGTGAGCCCAGCGGCCATCTCCGGTGCTGTGCGCTACCTGGAGCACGTGGGCATGATTACCCGTGGCCGCGACCCAGGTCAGCGCCGCGACCACTACGCCGTGCCCGACGATGCCTGGTACGAAGCCATCATGAACCGCGACAAGGTGCTTAGCGCCTGGTCATCGGCCATGGCCGACGGCGCCAAGCTGCTCGGCGAAGACAGCCCCGCAGGCAAGCGGATGGCAACGAGCAACCGGTTCTTCGAGTTCTTGCGCCAAGAGATGGACGAGATGCTCGACAGGTGGCGCGCGCAGCGCTAGCGCTCGGCGGCCTGGACCAGCCTCTTGGCCAGATCCTGGATGAAGGTGCGCAATCCCGCGCGTAGGACCGAGCCGGTGCCAGGGACACGCTCGACGAAGCTGATCCGCCACACCAGGTCGGTGCCGCCACCATCGCGGGGAACGAGGGTGACTTCGCCCCTATAGTCCCGGACCGGCGACGCGGACCGCAGCACATAGGCGTGCCTGCGGTCCTGTTCGTACTCGACGGTCTCCTCCCGCACGAGGACCGGCTTGCGCCCCAGGACCCGCACGGCGCCGACGCCGCCGGGAGCGGGATCGCCCTCACGCTCCATGAACGACTCCACCACCACCGGGCGCGCCCATTCCGACCACCGGTTGCCGTCGGAGACCAAGGCGAACAGGGTGGACGCGTTGGCGCTGCTGCTCGTGCTGATCTCGAAGGCGAAGGTGCGCTGGCGCTCGACCATGGGCGGTCTCCCGGTGTCGGGGCTGTGGACGGGGGCAATCGTTCCACCCCGGTTTCGGCGTAGCCTGCCCACCAGGCGAATGACCACCGGGCGAGGAGCCCGTGGCGACCGATGGACGGAAGTGGGGCCGGGCATGACGACTGCCGACGACCGCGTGCTCGCGCTCGCCGACGAGCTGTTGGACCTGCAGTTGACCGCCGAGCCGCTCGGGGCGACCCTGCTCGGCGTCCCCGGCTACGACGACCGGCTCGCCGACGCCACCGAGGGTACGGCGATCGCCCAGCGCGCCGCCGCTGTCGACATCGCCGCGCGCGCCCACCTGGTCGAGGCGGTCAGCGCGGAGAACGCCGTCACCGCCAAGGTCATCGCCCAGCAGGCCGAGGCGATCGTCGACAAGGTCGACGCCCGGATGGTCGAGTACACGATCAGCGACATCTTCGTGGGCCCGGCGGCCTCGCTGTTGACCTTCCTGCCGATGGTGGTGCTCCCCGACGCCGAGCGCGGTCAGGCCTACCTGAGCCGGTTGCGCCAGGTCCCCGAGCACCTCGAGCAGGTCGCCGAGCGCCACCGCGCCGGGATCGCCGCGGGTCGGGTGCCGGTGCGCAAGCTGGTCGACTCGGCCGTTGCCCACCTCGACCGCTACCTGGGTGCGGGGCTCACCGCGGATCCGCTGCTCGCGCAGCAGTTGGCGGGAGACGACAACGGGTTCGCCGCTGAACGCGAGCGCGTGGTCGCTGACGTTGTCCGTCCCGCCTTCGCGGCCTATAGGTCACTGCTGATCGACGAGATCGCCCAGCACGGTAGGCCTGAGGACCGTCCTGGCCTCTGTGCGTTGCCGGGTGGCGACGAGGCTTACGCAGCTCTATCGCGCGTGCACACCACCACGGACCGCACACCGGAGCAGCTGCACCAGACCGGTCTGGACATCATCGCGAACCTACGCGAGGAGTACGCCGAGCTGGGGTCTCGCGTCTTCGGCGTCTCAGACCAAGCTGAGGTCTTCCAGCGGCTCATCACCGACCCCGCGCTGCGCTGGCGCGACGCCGACGAGCTCCTAGAGCACGCCAGGGCCGCCATTGAGCGAGCCGAAGAGGCCGCGCCGCGCTGGTTCGGCCGGTTGCCCGGGCAGCGCTGCCGGGTCGAACCCGTTCCCGCCGCCGAGGCGCCTGGTGGCCCCGCCGCGTACTACATGCAGCCGTCCCTCGACGGCCTGCGCCCCGGCGTCTACTACGCCAACACCGACCGCGCTCACGAGCGCGACAGGTTCCTGGCCGAGGTCACGGCGTTCCACGAGGCGGTCCCCGGCCACCACTTCCAGCTCACCATCGCCATGGAGCTCTCGGATCTGCCGCTGCTGCGCAGGCTCGCCGACGTCAACGCCTACGCCGAGGGGTGGGGCCTCTACACCGAGCGCCTCGCGGAGGAGATGGGCCTCTACTCCGACGACGTCGCCCGCTTCGGGATGCTCGCCATGGACTCCATGCGCGCGGGCAGGCTCGTGGTGGACACCGGTCTGCACGCCAAGGGCTGGAGCCGCGAGCAGGCCGTCGACTACCTGCGCGCGAACACCCCGCTGTCCGCGCTGGAGATCGGCAACGAGGTCGACCGCTACATCGCCTACCCGGGCCAGGCGTTGTCGTACATGGTCGGCAGGCTCGAGATCCAGCGGGTCCGCGCCGAGGCGGAGGCCAGGCTGGGCGACCGGTTCGACATCCGCGCGTTCCACGACCTGGTCCTGTGCGGCGGCCCGCTGCCGCTCAAGGTCCTCGACGAGGTCGTCACCGCCTGGACGGGCGTCTGACGGTTACCTGAGGCGGGCGGTGCCGAGGATCGAGTCGACCGCCGCCTCGGTCAGCGGCGCGGGTGTCGCCGGGCCGCCGGTGAGGTCGGCGGCGACGACCAGCAGGGCGTAGCCGCGCGGGCGGGTGGCGGTGGCGTTGTCCAGGTCGACGCACAGGACCGCGACCTCGCCCTCGCTCGACGCGCACGCGGGGTCGGTGGGCTTGCTGGCGACCCTGGCCGTGGCCACGACCCCCTTCTTGCCGTCCACCTCGACCGGCCGTACCTGCGGGGCCGCGACCGTCGCGCCGGGGAAGTACGTGCGACCGAATGCGGACGTGAACGTGGTCGCGGTTTCTCCGCCGTGAGATCTTTGTCGGTCGGGTTCTGCGCGGTCGCGCTGGCGGCGAACGCCCTGCTGTAGCCGGTGCCGCCGCAGTTGTACCCGCCATAGGCCGCGGTGCCGCTGAAGTCGACCCCGGAAACGGTCGGTTTCGCCGTCGCGTCGACTCGCCAGTCCGCCGGAACCCGGTACGTCAGGTGCGCTGCCGGATTATCGATCACGCGACCGGGGGCGGGTGTCCGCGTTGACGTGCGGGTTGTTCGGGTGGTCGGCCGCGTTGTGGGGCTCGACGGGCGCGCGGTTGTGGTGGACACCACCGCCACGTCGTCGGGTGCGCCACCCGGAGAGCGGTTGACCAGCGCCAACACCACGACCGTCGCGACCGCGGCGACGATCGCGACGACGCTGAGCGCCACGGGGAGTCGGGGTGTCCGCCGCTCCCGGTCGTCCTGCCAGCCGGTCACGCGGCGACCCTAGCCGCAGTTCGACCGGGGAATTGCCATTTCAACTGGTTACTCTCCGCGTAGTCGTCACCGTCCCATGTGAACGTTCGGCAACACTTTGGACTCAAACCCACCCTGACGAGTGGGAGTAAATGAGCGCTTAGTAGAGTCCGCCCACGCCGACGTGTCGATTTCGACTCGAACGAGTGAGTCGATCTTTATGCACGTCGGTGGCGGCGGACCGGGTCGGGCCGAGGCCGCATCCAGCCATTGCCGGTTCGTCCGTTCGGTGCGCGAAGGAGAGTCATGGGGAGTCGTTGGAAGGTGGCCGCGGCCGCTGTGTCGTTCGCCGCGGTCGCGGGGGCGCTCGCCGTCTCGCCCGCGTCGGCCGACAAGGTCACCGGCACGTTGCAGCCGACGACGGCGGAGGACACCGGCTTCGTGGTCCGGCTGGTCAAGCCGGGTGTCGCGGGGCACGAGGACCTCACCCCGTACCTGTTCCGGCTCACCCTCTCCGACGGCTCCAAGCTCGCGGTGTACTGCGTCGGCGCCGACATCGACTGGAGCTTCGAGCCCGACGTGATGTCCGAGGTCCCCTGGGGTGACTACCCGGACGCGACCTCGCCGTTCAAGGCGAACGCCAAGAAGATCAACTGGGTGCTGCACCACGGCTACCCGAACCTGTCGCTGACCCAGCTCAACGACCTCGGCCTCGACACCAACGCCGACGGCATCGAGCTCGAGGAGGCCATCTCGGCCACCCAGGCGGCGCTCTGGCACTTCAGCGACGGCGTCGACCTCGACCGCGACGAGCCGGTCCAGCGCGGCAACCACGACTCCGACAAGGACGTGCTCGCCCTCTACGACTACCTCACCGGGACCGACAACACCGGCATCGACGAGTGGGTCGTCGGCGACCTGAAGGTCTCCCCTTCGACACTGTCCGGCGAGGTCGGCACGCTGATCGGCCCGTTCAAGGTGACCACCAACGGCACCGTCACCAAGCTCGAGGACACCCTGCCCGACGGTGTCGAGGTCACCGACGCCCAGGGCAAGGTGCTGGCCGCTGGTGACATCAAGAACGGCACCGAGTTCTACGTGAAGGTGCCGCCGGGCACCGCCGCGGGCAACGGTGGGATCAAGATCTCGGGTGACTCGCCCAAGCGCGAGGTCGGCCGCCTGTTCACCGGCAAGACCGCCGCGGGCGAGGAGGCCCAGCCGCTGATCGTGGCCGGTTCGGAGACCAAGCCGCTGACCGCGGAGGCCAAGGCGGACTGGAAGGCCCGCCCGACCACCCCGCCGTCGTCGACCACCGAGACCACCCCGCCGACCACCACGGTCCCGCCGACCACGACCACCACGGTCGCCCCGATCCCGCAGCCCAGCCCGGGCCTGCCGGACACCGGCGCCTCGATCCTGGTGCCCGCGCTGGTCGGTCTCGGCCTGCTCGGTGGTGGCGCAGGCGCTCTGCTCTACGCCCGGCACCGCCGCCGCGCTGCCTAAGAGCCTGATCTGAACGACGCCCTCCCGGGTCCGCCCGGGAGGGCGTCGTCGTTTCCCGACCGCTTACCGTCAGAGGCGTGAGCAGCGACGACGTGGCGGCACCGCACTGGCTGCGGGGCCTGTTGAGCCAGCAGCCCGCGCCGATCCCCTGGAAGCGGGGGCTGCGCGCTGCCGCCTCTATAGCTGGCCCGGTCGCTGTGGGGCTCGCCTTCGGCCGCATAGACCTGGGCGTACTGGTGTCTCTAGGTGCCCTCTGCGTCGTGTTCGCGGATATAGACGGCCCCTATCCCTATAGGTTTCACCGCACCGGCTGGGCCGCCGTCGCAGGTGTCTCCGGGTACCTGGCTGGCGCGTATCTAGGCAGCTCAGGAGCCTGGTTTCTGATCCTGATCGCGGGCGTGTCTGCTCTGGTGAGCGCTATAGGCAGCAATGCCTCGATGGCTGGTCTCCAGCTGCTCGTGTTCGCGGTTCTTGGCACCGGGCAGACCGCTGACCCGTGGCTGGCAGCCCGGTGCTTCGGCCTGGGGGCCGCGGTCGCGTTGCTGCTGTCTCTCGCGGCGTGGCCGGTTCGGGGTGCTGCGCACGAGCGCGCGGCCGTTGCGGCGGTCTATGACCAGATCGCGGTCATGCTGGCCGCCTCCGGCACCGCCGCGGCCCGGCAGGCCCGCCGCGACCTGACTGACACGCTCAACGCTGCCTACGACGCGCTGTTCACCGTCCGCTCGCACCTAGCGGGCCGCGACAGGTCGTACCGGCGGCTGTTCGTGCTGCTCACCGAGACCACGCCGGTGATCGAGGCCGCGGTCGCCATGGTCAACGCCAAGCGGCAGGCACCGCCTGAGTACGTCACCTACCTCCTGGACGCCGCCTACCGAATCCGTGTCCGCGAGCCGCTGGCCGAGCCGCCGGAATTGGCCGGGGATAGTCGCGCGGTCGCCCAGCTCCACGCGGGCCTCAGGGCGGTCGCCGAGTTCCGCCGCAGCGACGGCGACACGGACCGACGCCAAGACAGCGAGCGGATCGACGTGGGCGTCCTCCTCGGTCGCCGTACCTGGATGGTCGTACTACGCCTCATGCTTTGCGTAGGGCTCGCTGTGGCAGTTGGGCGGCTCTTGGACCTAGAGCACGCGTACTGGGTAACGCTGACAGTGGCGATCGTGCTGAAGCCCGACTTCGGCTCCGTGTTCGGCAGAGCCGTCCTACGCGGCATAGGCACCGCAATAGGCGTGCTGCTTGGAGCAGGGGTGCTCGCGATCTCTCCGCCCAGTTGGGTGCTCGTGGGCTTGATGGCCCTCGCGGCGGCCGCGCTACCTGTGGGCCAGGTGCGCAACTACGGCATGTTCAGCGTCTTCGTCACGCCCCTGGTGCTCGTCCAACTCGACATAGCGCAGGCAGGCGAGTGGAGCCTGGTCGCTGCGCGGCTGCTCGACACCGTGATCGGCTGCGCCATCGTCCTCATCGCGGGCTACCTGCTCTGGCCGGGCGCCCGCCGCCCCAGGGTGGGGGAAGACCTGGCAGCGACCCTCGACACCATCGCCGAGTACCTCCACCACGCCCTGACTGGGCAGGCCGACGAGAAGTCCACCCTCCGCAGGCAGGCATACCGGGCCCTCTCAGACCTCCGCACCGCCTTTCAGCAGTCGCTGGTCGAGCCCACGGCCGCCGGTCGCGTCGCTGCTGCCTGGTGGCCGGTCATCATCGGCCTGGAGCGGCTCACCGACGCCGTCACCGAGGTCGCCGTCGCGGTCGACCGGGGCGCCGAGCCGATCGGCGAACACGACACCAGGGTCTTGGCCGCCGCGATCAGGGAGGCGGCGAAGGCGGTGCGCGGGCAGCGGTCCCCCAAGCGGCCCACGCTGCCCGACGACGACCGGCTCGAGCGGGTCGTCGGCGAGCTGACCTCGGTGAACGCCACCCTGCGCGGGCCGGCATTGGCGGGCGGCCGTCGAGCGCCGGGGGCGGAGTAGGTATCTTGATTGTTTGGCAGTGGGCACTGCTGGATCGGTTGGGTAACCTTCGAACCTGGCGTGAGGAGTAGCGATGGGCATCGACTTCAACCAGCTCAGGCAGCAGGCGGAGAGCCTGGTCGAGCAGCACGGGGACAAGATCGAGCAGGGCGTCGAGAAGGCGGGCGAGCTGGTCAAGGGCAAGTTCGGCCACGAGTCGCAGGTCGACGCCGTCGTCGACAAGATCCAGGACCTCATCCCGGACAAGCCGCAGAACCAGGGCGACCAGGCGTGAGCTCACCGACCTCGACCGAGCGGGTGGAGCACGCGGCCCGGCTGCGCAACCCCACCGTCGTCACCTGGCACGGCACCGAGCCCACCTCGCTGGAGTCGGTGCGGTTGCTGCTCGCCGACGGCCGGGTCCGCGCTTCGGGCAGGCTCATCGTGGCCGCGGACCGCTCGACCGGGGCCGAGGCGTACAGCGCCTCTTACGAAGCCGCCGTCGACCGAGGTGAGGAAGCGGGCAGGCTCCTGCTCCGCACCACCACCGCGGAGCAGGAGCGGCAGATCTCGTTGAGCCGGGCCGAGGACGGCACTTGGCTCGTCGACCACGGCAACACCTCCACGCGCGACCACTTCGGCGGCTCGGTGACGGTGCACGTGGCAGGCGCCATCACCTTCGTCACCTTGCCGATCCGGCGGCTGGGGCTGCACCGCACCCCCGGTGAGTTCGCGATCCCGGTGGTGCACGTGTCGCTGCCGGATCTGCAGGTTCGACTGGTCGACCAGACCTATAGGACGATCTCGGTCGACGAGCACGGGGCAGTCATCGCGTTCACCCAGGGCGAGTTCAGCACGGAACTCAAGGTGGACTCCGACGGCGTCGTAGTGGACTACCCGGGCGTCGCGACGCGCGTCTAGTCCGCGAGCTGGAACGACGCGTAGGCCAATGCCGGGATGGCGGTCTCGTCGGTCCCGAGCACCTTCACCTCGAAGGTGTGCCTGCCTGCCTTGAGGCCGCCGTTGGGCAGCGCGATCGTCCACCGACCCCCCACCCCCGGCCCGTCGACGATGGTGGGAATACCGGCGATCCGTTGCCCGTCCAGCCGGACCTCGACGCCCGCGGTACCCGCCAGGCGCCCGGCCACCTGTTGCCCGACGAAGCCGTCGGTGCTGACCTCGATCACCATCCGGCCGCGGGGGACGTTCGCGCCCTCTTGGATCAAGTTCCCCGCAGCGGCGAAGAAGGTGATCCCCGGCTCGGGAAGCGCGGGTTTGGGCCTGGGAAGGGGAACGTCAGTACCGCTGCCAGCCGCTGGTGACACGGCGCCATCAGGCGCGGTTAGCTCGAGAGCGACGTTGACGACAGCCGTCGCTGCTTGACCTCTATGAAGAGGCCCGCGCACCTGAAGCGGCAGGGTCTTACCGTCATCGCCTAGTACGAGTGCTTCAGGTGGGACGTCGGCGACGATCGGGTAGCGCACCCCTCGTGACATCGGCTGACCAGGGACGGCAGGTCGTGCGGGGAAGATGGCACCGCCGACCTCGATGCTGAAGGTGTCTGCGGTCGCGTCGCCGGGCCTGTTCTGCGGAACCAACACCGCGCGAACCTGCGCGCCCTTGTTCCCGCTTAGGCGAGTGCCGGTAGCCGAGGTGATCAACGTGGCCTCGGGTGGGACCACAACACGGCCCGCGTCCACGGGCGGCGGCACTACGAGAGTCGGGACAGTCGTAGGCGCTCCGATGAACCCCACCAGGCTGACCGCCGCGTAGGTGCTGCCCCGTGCGCCTACGAACCCCACGAGCGCCGTGGCCTCACGCCATGCCGGAAGAACATTGGCAGCGCCAACCAGAGAGCCGTTCTGCAGCACTTGGATGCCCGCTTCGGTGAAGACGACCTCCCAGCGGACCGAGACCCCGATCTCGGGCGGCATGGTCGACCCGACGGCGCTGCCTCTCGCATTGCGCGGTGTTCCAGGAGCGACCAGGACCCCCACATCGGTGGTCGAGTCCCCTTGGGCCGCTATCCACACCCGGATGGCACCGGGCGGAAGTGCGGGATCGTCAGCAGCGCTACCCGAGGGGTTGGGCGCCAACTTGTCGGCGGTGGGGCCACCGATCAGGTCGGCGGGTCCTGGTACCAAGTCCAGGGTCAGGATGCCGCCGAGACCGACGTGGTCGGTCTCCACGACGAACCTGCCGTACTCGCCGTTGACTGGGGTATCGCGCAGCGTGAAGAGGGGCCGCGCCCGCAGGGCCACCGGATCCGTTCCGCATTTGGCGCTGATGACCAGGCGCCGCCCGTCCTCGCCCTCGCCGCTGGTGGCTTTGCCGCAGCCGTTGGAGCTGGCCAGTTGCCACTTGGCCGGGTCCGGGACCACCCGTGAGGTGAACCGGTCGTTGAACGACCAGGGTGGGTCGTCGGTGGTCTCTTGCGGCGTACCTGTCGCCTTCGTGGGTGCGGACCTCTGGCCGTAAGAGTCGACTGCGCGGACCTCTATGTCGTAGGCCGTGTTGTTGTCCAAGCCGTCCAGTTGTATCGACGGCAGTGCCACCAACCGGGAGTACTCCATCGTCCCCATACGGCCCCACCGCACGTCGTAGCCCGCGGTGGTCTTCGTCTGATCGGACAGCCACCGGACCTTCAGCCGCTGGGGGCCCGCGCTGATGGAGATCAGCGAAGGCGGCTCGGGCTTCCCGCCAGGGGTGGGCACCACGACCCCGTCCGCCGCGAACTGCTTCACAGCGGTCTGCGGTGGTGGAACCGGAGGAGTTGTCGGCCCAGCGTCCTCCTCCGGCGGCGTGCGCAGCAGGAGGACCGCTCCCACGAGCACGGCCAAGCCCGCGGCGATGGCCGCGATCCGGCGCGCCCGGTTGGGGGGAACCGGGGCGGGCAAGGGCTCCGGGTGATCCACCGGCCCAACCTAGGCGCCCGGACCGGACTCCCAAAGGTTCGTTGCCGAGCCGATACCTCGGCCTGGCCCTCAGTCCGGCAGTACGGGCAGGTTCACCACGGCCATGTCGCCGTCGAACCCGGTCACGCGTCCGCCGCGGGTGCCGACCAGGCGCAGTTCCTCCATCGGATCCGCGCCCGCCAGGTCCACCATCGCCTGCGCCCGGCCTGCCGTGCGGTAGCCGTCGAAGGTGACCCGGCCTGCGTGGCCGGAGTGCACGGTCGCGCCCAGCGAGCCGGTTGACGCCAACGCACCCCTGGCCGCGCCGAGCCTGCCCAGGGCATCGTCGACGGCGTCCAACAGCGCGGGCCGGTTGCCCTCGCACATCGCCAGCACCAACTCGGGCCTGCTGCCCGCCACCCGGGTCCCGTCGCTGAACGAGCCAGCCGCCAGAGCCATCGCAAGAGGCCCGCCATCGGCCCCACACGCGGCCAAGACCGCTGCCATGACGTGGGGGAGGTGCGAGATCCGTGCCACCGCCGCATCGTGCTCTTGCGTCGTTGTCGGCACTACGCCCGCGCCGCAGTCCAGCGCCAGTTGGGCGGCCTCACGCCACGCGGGCAGGCTGGTTTCCTCGTCCGCAGTGACCACCCAGGCGGCATCCTCGAACAGAGCCGCTGAACTGGCCTCCCAACCCGAGACAGACTTACCTGCCATCGGGTGGCCTCCCGCGAACCTCGTCGACGGCGCGTACTTGGCGACCGCCTCGGCAACAGGGCCCTTGACGCTCACCACGTCCGTCAGCAGGCACTCCGGAGCTAGATCGCCCACCTTGCGGAGGATGCCGTCGACGGCGGGTAGGGGCACAGCGATCACCACCAAGGCGTCCTCCGCCGCGGCCCGGCGCAAGGCCGTGTCCACGTCGACGACGGTGAAGCCCTCCGCGATCGCGCTTTGCGCGTCCGCGTTCGACCCCGTCGCACCCCACACGTCCCGTCCGGCCGCCGCTGCCGCCCGCAAGACGGAACCGCCGATGAGTCCCAGCCCGACCACGCACACCGATCGCATGTAGCCGGATTGTGCCGTATGGATCACCTGTCAGCGCAGTACGTCCAAAGCGAACGCAGCGTAAGTGCTCACTCCGTGCGGTAGTGCCGACTCGTCGAAGTGGACGCGGTTGGAGTGGTTGGGCGCAGCTTCGGCCGGGTCGACCCCGGGCGGGCAGGCCCCTAGGAACGCCATCGCGCCAGGCACGCGCTGAAGCACGTAGGACCAGTCCTCGGCGCCCATAAGCGGGTTCGTCATCGGGTTGACGTGTCCGTTGCCGAGGGTGGCCCGCGCGATGTCGTGCACGCGGCCCGCGACCTCGTCGTCGTTGACGGTCACGGGGTAGCCCGCGTCGACCACGAAGCTGATCGTGCAGCCGTGGGCCGCGGCGATCTGCTCGCACACCCGCGGGATCTCGGCCAGCATCGTCGCCCGCGACGCCTCCGACAGCGCCCGCAGCGTGCCTTCCAGCTCCGCGGTCTCCGGGATGATGTTCGAGGTCGTCCCGGCGGTGATCCGCGAGATGGTCACGACCGTCGGCTCGAACACGCTGATCCGCCTGGTCACCACGGTCTGCAGGGCGCCGACCATGGCCGCTGCGGCGGGCACCGGGTCGACCGCGTCGGACGGGTTGGAGGCGTGCCCGCCCTTGCCGGTCACGGTGATGGTGAACGAGTTCGCGCTCGCCATGATCGGGCCGGGCCTGCACCGCAGCACCCCGGAGGTCTCCTTCGAGGTGATGTGCAGCGCGAGCGCCTGGTCCACCGGCCGGTCGGCCACGTCGAGCAGGCCCTCGTCGAGCATGAACTTCGCGCCGTAGTGGCCTTCCTCGCCGGGCTGGAACATGAACACGACGGTCCCGGCCAGCTGGTCGCGGCGGTCGGTGAGCAGCCGCGCGGCCGAGGCCAGCATCGCCACGTGCGTGTCGTGGCCGCAGGCGTGCATGCTGCCCTCGATCCGGGACGCGTAGTCAAGACCGGTGTCCTCTTGCAGCGGCAGTGCGTCCATGTCGCCGCGCAGCAGCACGGTCGGACCGGGCCGGGCGCCTTCAAGCACCCCGATGACGGAACCGACCTTCTCCCCGGTGTGCACGCGTAGGTCCAGATCCGCGAGAGAGCTGAGCACCGCAGCCTGCGTAAGAGGCAGTTCTAGGCCCTGCTCCGGGTTCTGGTGGAGCTGCCTGCGCAGGGCGACCGTCTTGGGCTGGAGGGCGTGCGCTGCTTCGAGGAGGCCGCTGAACCGGGGGTCGCCCGCCAGCGGTGAGGAGGCCGGAGCCTGGTTCGTCATTTCTCGATAGTGTCATCGAGGCCCGGTATGGGGGACTGCTTCTTCCGGGTGACCTCCCGGCGGAATACGGTGTGTGCATGTCGGGAGAGGAGCCGGTACCGGGCTTCGGGGTTGCGGTCGTCCGCGAGGACGGCAAGTGGCGGTGCGATCCGATGGACAGCACCGCCTTGCGCGAGCTCGATGCCGCGATCACCGAGCTGCGCAAGACCCGCTCCACCGGGGCGGTATTCGGATTGTTGGCCATCGACGACGAGTTCTTCCTCGTGCTGCGGCCCAGTCCGGGCGGGGTGGCCCTGCTGCTGTCGGACGCCGCGGCGGCGCTGGACTACGACATCGCCGCCGACGCGCTCGACGTGCTGCGGGTCGACCCGCCCGAGGACGAGGACGAGGTGTGGCCGGAGGGGTCGCTCGACATCCTCGCCGACCTCGGCCTGCCTGCCCCGGAGCTGCAGGTGATCATCGATGAGATCGACCTGTACCCGGACGAGCAGTTGCAGATGATCGCCCAGCGCTGCGGGTTCGCCGCGGAGTTGACCAAGCACCTGGACACCATCCTGCAGTGAACACCGGCGCTGACCTGGACGAACTGGTCCGCGCCGCGCTGGTGGCGGCCCGCGCGGCCCCGGCGAGCGGCGACGTCCCGATCGGTGCCGTCGTCTTCGGCCCCGACGGCGCGCCGCTGGCCGCGGCGTGCAACGCCCGCGAGGCGCTCGGCGATCCGACCGCGCACGCCGAGGTGCTGGCCCTGCGCGCGGCCGCTGCCGCGCACGGCGACGGCTGGCGGCTGACCGGCTGCACGCTGGCGGTCACCGTCGAGCCGTGCACCATGTGCGCCGGGGCGGCCGTGCTGGCCAGGGTCGAGCGCGTCGTGTTCGGTGCGTGGGAGCCGAAGACCGGCGCTGTTGGCTCATTGTGGGATGTTGTGCGGGACCGCAGGCTGACCCACCGGCCGCAGGTGGTCGGTGGGGTTCTCGAAGCCGAGTGCGCGGCGCTCATCGCGGAGTTCTTCGCCACCCGGCGTTAATAGTGATGTGAGTCACAATGATGTGGATTCACCCGTCTCGGCGGACACCCCAGTGGTGTCGGCGAACGGAGGAATGGCGATGAGCGTGTTCGACAAGGCCAAGGACAAGGCCGAGCAGGTGGTCGGCGAGGTCAAGGAGAAGCTCGGCCACGCGACCGGCAACCGCGACCTGGAGGCGTCCGGCAAGGCGGACCAGGTGAGCGGTGAGGCCAAGGAGGCGGGGCACACGCTCCGCGACAAGGTCGCCGGTGCGGTCCACGACGCCAAGGACCGTCTGGACAACCGGCGCTGACCTCCTGATCACGGGCCCGCCTCCTATCCCCCGGGAGGCGGGCCCGCACTCGTTAGGGAACCCGATCGTCGCAGGGCCGACGGGGTCTGTAGTCTCTTCTGCGGTGGCGTGTCCGAGCGGCCGAAGGAGCGCGCCTCGAAAGCGCGTGACGGTTCACCCCGTCCGTGGGTTCAAATCCCACCGCCACCGCCAAGCTCTCAGAGGGTCGGACAGCCACTGTCCGACCCTCTTGGCTTTTCAGCACAGGCGCCGATCGGCCTTGGCGGGTTTGTGGCCCTGCCGTTCGATACCCGAGAGGTGGTCGGCGAAAGCCCGATCCCACCCCGCGCTGTCGGCGAGGAAGTCGTCCACCGCGTCAGCCAGCTCCCGGCACAGGGCGGGGCTGCCGTCGCGCATGGCGATGCCGTAGCGCTCGTCGTTCATCGGGAAGCCGAACTGGTCGTTGGCCCACGTGGCCGACTCCACCTTGGGGCCCGCGTTCTTCGCGTAGGCGCTCGCGCTGTACGCGCTCAGGATGCTCTGGTCGGTGACCATGCCGGTGACGGCGAGGTCGTTCGGGTTGTTGAACCGGTCGAAGCACTCCCGCTGGGTCGCGCGCACCGGGGTCTCGTCGCTGCTGGGCACCGCGGACCTGCGGAGGTACTCCTCGGCCGTGGTCCCGACGGAGGCGCACAGGAACTTGACCGTCCCGCGTTCGACGTTCACCGACAGCAGGTCCTTGATCTTGGACCGGTTGAACATCACGCCGGAGACGTCGAGGAAGTACGGCCCGGCGAAGTCCAGCACGTCGCTGCGGGACGCGGTGCCGTTCTCAGAGCTCTTGCCGTCCATCGAGTAGTTCGCGATGACCAGGTCGACCTTCCCGCTGACCAACCAGGGTTCGCGCTGACCGGGGTCGAGGAACACCGGCTCCCAGGTGAAGCCGTACCGGTCAGCGAGGTAGTCGGCCAGGGCGACGTCGAAGCCGGACGGCCGCTCGTAGGCGCCCTTCTCCTTGTCCCACTTGCCGAAGCTCCACCCGGGCAGCCTGCCGTTGAACCCGATCTTGACGGTCTTGGGCAGGGACATCAGCGCCGGGTTGACGAACCGGTCGGCCACCACCGTGGCCGTGGCCGCGACAACGGCGGCGGCGCTGAGGGAGAGCAGTCGAACGCGGAGCCGACGGTCGGCCATCAGACCTTCTTCCCGGTTGTCGAGCTGTGCGCGACGCGTTGCGCGGTGGCGCTGAGCGCCCCGATCGCCGCGCCAGCGATGATGGCGTGCGGCAGGTACCAGCTCGACCACCACAACGCCACGCTTGCGGCCAGCGCGGCGACCAGGCCGGTCGAGATCGCCCACCAGTCCGGCTGCCGCCGCCGGGCCAAGGTGATGGGGACCTGGCTGGTCCGGCTGCCATCGAGGTCTTTCAATACGCGTGACGCCTCGCTGCTGACCAACTTGCTGTCGTCGCTTAGCGCCTTGGTCAGCTCGGCGCGACTCGCCGCTTGCACGGCAGGGCTTCCGGTCCTATAGATGGGGCCGAGTTCGCGGATCCCTCGCGCCCGCACGGTGTAGTTCTCGCTCTCAAGGTCCTCCTGGACCTGTTCGGGCAGCGACCAAGTGGCGTTGTTCGCGCGGTTCCGCACCAATGCGAGGTGTTCGATGCTGTCGGTCATGTGCTGGTGCGGCGACGGGAGGTGGTTGTCGATGAGGGTCTTACGCAAGTGGGGGAAGACCTTCGGCAGCGACAGCATCTCTCCCTGCCCCTCTATGCCGTTCGACAGCAACTCCAGCAGGGTCCCGGTGAACGCGGTGTTCCGCTCGTTGCTGTGCAAGGCGACTGCGCGGTAGTTCTTACCGACCGCCGTGAGTGTGTAGGCGCCCTTCACGCTAAGAAGATGTTCGGCCTGCCCGCCCAGCGACTCTCGCAAGGCCCGCCCTGCGAAGCAGGTGTCAACGATGACGATCGTGTTGTCCGCAGTGCTCTGGCGGACCGTCTCACGGACATCGTCGTAAGACAGGGCGTCTTGCCACCACCGCCGCTTCGACGTGTCAGTGCCTGGGAGATAGATGAACAGGTTGTTCGCGTCCGGGTCCCTAGGCAGCGCATGCGCCGCTATATAGACAAGCAGGACGTCTTGGGCTTGGTCGACGGCTTCGTCGAGCCGCTCGAGGATCCGCGCGCTGTTGGACTCGTCGACCAGTTGGGCGCAGTGCTCGCGGCGGAACCCGCCGTTGTTCTCGTCGACGAGCACGTCGACCAGGTCGGCGATGTTGTGGCCGATCACCGGCAGCTGGCCACCCGCGTTGGGGTCGGTGTACTTCGTGGTTCCGATGAGGACGGCGCGGGATAACTCAGGATCGGGTAGGCGCATCGTCATCCCCGAAGAAGCTCGCGTCCACGCCGTCCACCGCGGGTGGTTCCGGCTCGCCCACGAAGAACCGGACGAGGTCCCCGGCATCAGTGGTCCGCTGGACCCTGAGCTTGCGGACCCTCCCCGACGGGTCCTCGACGGTCAGCTCCAGATCCGAGTGGCGCTGCCGGTGCCGTTCGGTCAGGAAGCGCAGGACGGAGTCGGCGACCACGGGCGCGGCGGCGATGGCCGCGGCGATGACGAGCTCAGCACCGAGGGTGCCTTCCTGGACTGGACCTGGGCGGATCCGCACCCTGCCCCGGAGGTCCTCCTCGTTGCTCAGCCACCGCCACAGGTCCGCGGTGTCCCCCTCCGCTGTGACAAGCAGGTGCACTCCCACTCCTCTCCGTTGTTGGAGATGTCGGGTCCGCTCGTCGGCTGTTACGTTCGACACAGGGTCTCACGAAGATCGTTGCCGGTGTTCCCGCCACGGTGCGGTCCTGGCGTCGCAGGGCGGTCCTGGCGTCGCGGTGCGGTCCCGGCGTCCCGGTGCGGTAGAACTGCCGGACACGGGGTCGAGGAGGTCGGTGGTGAGCAGGCAGGCGGGGCAGGTGCTCGCGGGGAACCTGCGCGCGCTGCGCGAGCTGGGCGGGTTCTCCCTCTCGGAGCTGGCCAGGCGGTCCGGGATCGCCAAGGGGACGCTCTCGCAGTTGGAGTCGGGGACCGGTAATCCGACCATCGAGACAGTGTTCAGTCTGTCGAACGCTCTTGGGGTGCCGGTGTCCAGCCTGCTGACCGCGCCCGCCGAGGCGGAGGTCGTGCTGGTGCGCGGCGCCGAGGTCGACGTGCTGTCCGGGACGGCTGTCGACCTGCGGATGATGCGCAGGCTGGACCTGACCGACACCGTCATCGAGGTCTACGACCAGCGGGTCCGGCCGGGGGAGACCCAGTACTCGGCTGGCCATCCCGGCCGGGAACACGTGCTGGTGAGCGAAGGTGTGCTGCGCGTGGGTCCGCCGACCGAGCCCTACGAGGTGGGTCCGGGCGACTACGTGTGCTTCTCGGCGGCCGGGCCGCACGTGTACTCGGCGGTCGACGGTCCTGTCGTGTCCGTGCTGCTGCTCGAGTACCCCTCCAACGGGGATCGTCCCGCGATCGGGGTACATGGGGATTGACCGCCCCGGCCCGGCTGCTTACGCTCAGGGCGTTCACTTCAATGAACGCCAGGAGGGCTCGTGGACGTGGTCGTCGTCGGTGCGGGGGTGATCGGTGCCGCGTGCGCTGATGCGCTGTCGGCCGCCGGGCTCCGCGTCACCGTGCTCGACCGGGGTCCGCTCGCGGCGGGCACCAGTGCCGCGGGTGAGGGCAACATCCTCGTCTCGGACAAGGAGGCAGGCCCGGAACTGGAACTCGCCCTGGCTTCTCTGCGCCGGTGGCCCGCCCTTGTTGAGGATTTCGACGTCGAGTGGGAGCCGAAGGGCGGCCTGGTGGTCGCCACGGGAGACCCGGCTCCTCTAGAGCGGTTCGCGGCGGCCCAGCGTGAGGTCGGTGTGGATGCTCGGTGGATCACCCCGGCCGAGGCGCGCGAGATGGAGCCGCACCTTACGAGCCGCGTGACGGCTGCTGTGCATTACCCGCAAGACGCTCAGGTACAGCCGGTTCTGGCTACGCAGGCTCTGCTCGCGAAGGTCCGGCGCCGCGGCGGCGTCCTACGTCCCGGGGTCGCTGTCGTGGGTCTAGACGTAAGAGGCGTCCGCACGACCGAGGGCGTTATCGCTTGCGAGCACGTCGTCAACGCATGCGGTCCGTGGTCGGGAGAGGTCTCTCGGGTTCTCGGCGGGCCTATAGCGATCGCACCGCGCCGCGGGATGGTTCTCGTGACTGCCCCGTTGCCGCCTACTGTGCACCACAAGGTCTACGACGCCGACTACGTAGGCGCGGTCGCTAGCGGTGATGCCGACCTGCAGACCTCGACTGTCGTTGAATCCACTGCGGCGGGCACCATCCTCATCGGATCGAGCCGCGAACGAGTCGGGTTCGACGAGTCGATCCGCGTCCGCGTGCTGCGCGAGTTGGCGCGCAAGGCGGTCGCGTTGTTTCCAACTCTGGCCACTGTCCCGGTCATGCGCGCCTACGGCGGGTTCCGGCCCTATGCGCCAGATCACCTGCCGGTCATTGGAGCCGATCCGCGCGTTCCGGGTCTGTGGCACGCCACCGGACACGAAGGCGCCGGAATCGGCCTGGCGGCCGCAACTGGGGCCCTACTTGCGGAATTGATCACTGGTGCCGCACCGCACCTGGATCCTGAACCGTTCCGAGTGGACCGGCCGGGGGTGCTCCTGTGCGCGTGACCATAGATGGGGTGCCCTGTTCCGCGGCGCCGGGTCAGACCGTGGCGGCTGCACTGCTCGCCGACGGCCGCACTTCGTGGCGCACCACCCGAGGCGCGGGGAAGCCAAGAGGTGTTTTCTGCGGCATAGGGGTGTGTTTCGACTGCCTTGTGACGGTCAACGGGATCCCTGATGTGCGTGCCTGTCAGCGGCTCTTGGCCGAAGGTGACGACGTTCGCACGGAGGAGCCGTGAGAGTCGTAGTCATCGGAGGTGGGCCTGCTGGGCTTGCAGCGGCCAAGGCGTCGGCTCGCGCTGGGGCGGAGACCGTGCTGGTCGACAGCGAGCCGACATTGGGTGGCCAGTTCTATAGGGGCAGTACTCAACGCATTGATCCTCAAGTCCGGTACCTCGCGAACAGCACGGTCTGGGCCGTTCAGGGCCTACGGCTGCACATCCGCACGGGCCAGGCTGACAGCCCCACCCGCACGGGCGAGACCATCGAGGCAGACGCGGTAGTACTCGCCACTGGCGCACACGACCGTGTGGTGCCGTTCCCGGGGTGGGATCTGCCCGGCGTCTACACCGCAGGGGCTGCGCAAGCGCTTGCCAAGGGGCAAGGCGTCTCTATAGGCCAGCGGGTTCTTGTTTCTGGAACAGGCCCCTTCCTACTCCCGGTCGCCGAGTCACTGGTGCACGTAGGCGCGACGGTGCTGGGGATCTGCGACGCCAACACCGGCTTGGGGTGGCTCAACCACCCCCGCGCGGCGAGCCCTGCAAAGGTCGCCGAGCTCTTGGGCTACGCGCGTCGCCTACGAACCCCGTGGCGCCCCAGGACTGCGGTGGTGGCCGCGCACGGCGACGACAAGGTCAACGCTGTCACCGTGGCCAAGCTGAACCCTGATTGGACCATCCGCGGCCAGCGCCGCGTCGCGGTCGATGCTGTTTGCGTAGGCCACGGTTTCACCCCGCGCCTGGAGCTGGCCGTGTCCGCCGGGTGCGAGGTGGTGGACGGCTTCGTCGCTGTCGACCACACCGGCGCGACATCGGTACCCGGCTGGTACGCGGCAGGTGAAGTCACCGGTATCGGCGGGGCAGACCTGGCAGCCGCCGAGGGAGAGGTTGCTGGAACCGCGGCAGCTGGCGGGCCTTGTCCCACCAAAGCCCTGGCCAAGGTCCGCAGCGGAAGGCGGTTCGCCACGGCACTAGCAGCTGCCCACCCCATTCGACCTGGTTGGCAAACCTGGCTCGAAGACGACACGTTGATCTGCCGCTGCGAAGAAGTCACCTATAGGGCGCTTCGTGAGGCGATCGCTCTAGGTGCCACCGGTACGCGCACCTTCAAACTGACCAGCCGCGTCGGCCTAGGCCTGTGCCAAGGCCGGATGTGCGGCCGTTCCGCGGTCGACCTGGCCACCACCCTCGCCGCCGAGCGGCGCACCTTCTTCACCCCCGCCGACCTGCAGCGCCGTCCCATCGCCACGCCGCTGCGGTTGGCCGAACTCGCATCCCTGCCAGAGGAGGACCTGTGACCGAGCGACTTGACGGCGTCATCGTCGCCACCGCCCTGCCCTACACCCCGGACGCCACCGCGCCCGCGGGACTGCGCCCGGACCTGGACCGCTACGCCGAGCACTGCCGGTGGCTGGTGGACAGCGGCTGCCGCGGTGTTGGCCCCAACGGCTCGCTGGGGGAGTACTCCTCGCTGACCGACGATGAGCGCCGCCAGGTCGCCCGCACCGCGGTAGAGGCCGTGGGCAACGACGGGATCGTCGTCGTCGGCGTCCACGGCGTAGGCGCCCACCAGGCTCGGCACTGGGCCGAACTGGCAGCGGACGACGGTGCGGACGGCGTCTTGTGCCTGCCGCCGACGATGTACCGGGCCAACCCCCGCGAGGTCGTCGAACACTTCACCGCTGTGGCGTCCGTAGGCCTGCCGGTGATGGTCTACAACAACCCGATCGACACCAAGGTCGACCTCACGCCCGCTCTTATGGCCGAGATCGCCCAGATCGACAACGTCGTGGCGGTCAAGGAGTTCTCCGGTGACGTGCGCCGGGTCCTGGAGATCCGGGAAGCCGCTCCGAACCTGGCTGTGGTCGCCGGAGCCGATGACGTCGTCCTGGAGTCGCTGCTGATGGGCGCCACCGGCTGGTTCGCAGGGTTCCCCAACGTCTTCCCCGCCGAGTCCGTGCGCCTCTATGAGCTGGCGCTCGAAGGCAGGGTCGCCGAGGCGCGGGCGCTCTACGAGCCCATGGTCGCGGCTTTCCGGTGGGACTCGCGGACAGAGTTCGTGCAGGCCATTAAGCACGGCATGGACATGGTGGGCCGATTTGGTGGGCCTTGTCGCCCGCCGCGCGGGCCATTGGCGCCCGAGCAGCTCGCGTTGCTCGAGGCGGACATGCGCCGCGCTGTCGACGCAGTGCAGGCAGCCTGACATGCGTTCCGTCCGATGCCTACACGCCGTCGACTCCCACACCGAGGGCATGCCAACCCGCGTGATCACCGGTGGGGTGGGCGTCATCCCCGGCGCGACGATGGCCGAGCGCCGCGAGTACTTCATGGCCAACCTCGACCACCTGCGGGAGTTCCTGGTCAACGAACCGCGCGGCCACTCGGCCATGAGCGGGGCGATCCTCCAGCCGCCTACGCGGCCCGATGCTGACTGGGGTGTCGTCTACATAGAGGTGTCCGGGTGCCTACCTATGTGCGGGCACGGCACCATCGGTGTGGCGACCGTCCTGGTGGAAACGGGGATGGTTGAGGTCACCGAGCCGGAAACTCTTATCCGGCTTGACACCCCTGCCGGGCTCGTCGAAGCCAGGGTAGCGGTGCGGGATGGCCGCGCGGAGTCGGTGACCATCGAGAACGTCCCGTCGTTCTCGCTGGAGTTGGACGCGACGGTAGACGTGCCGGGTATCGGGCAGGTCCGCTACGACATGGCCTACGGCGGCAACTTCTACGCGATCCTGCCCATCGCGGACCTGGGCATCCCGTTCGACCGCGCGGAGAAGGACCGGATGCTCGCCGCCGGACTGTCCATCATGGACGCCATCAACGAGTCCAACCGGCCCGTGCACCCGGGCAACCCCGCCATCACGGGGTGCAAACACGTGCAGTTGGTGTCGCCGCGCGCCAATGGCGGTTCGCGCAACGCCATGGTGATCCACCCGGGCTGGTTCGACCGGTCCCCTTGCGGTACCGGCACTTCAGCCCGGTTGGCGCAGCTACACGCGCGCGGGGAACTCGAAATCGGCCAAGACCACATCAACGAGTCGCTTCTGGGAACCCACTTCGTGGGCCGGTTGGTGCGGGCGACCGAGGTGGGCGACCTGTCGGCGGTCGTGCCCACAGTCACCGGGCGAGCCTGGATCACCGGCACGGCCCAGTACCTGCTCGACCCAACCGACCCGTTCCCAAGGGGGTTCGTCCTGTGAGGATCGTGTCCACCTCGCCCCAGGCTCCTGACGACGTCGTCATCGACGTGCCGGAGGGCGATGCCGTTGGCGCAGTGACGCGAGCTCGGGCCGCGCAACGAGAGTGGGCCACTACGGGGCCGGCGGTTCGCGCGGCCGCGCTCGACGCTATGGCCGACGCGGTGGCCGGGTCCGACCTCGCCGCGTTGATCGTGCGGGAAGTCGGCAAGCCCATCACCGAGGCCAAAGGCGAAGTCGCTCGTGCCGTCGCGATCCTCCGCTACTACGCGCAACAGGCATTCGACCCGATCGGGGAGACCTACCCGGGCGGGTTGGCGTTCACCGTGCGCAGGCCACGCGGCGTCGCTGGGCTGATCACGCCGTGGAACTTCCCGCTGGCGATCCCGGTGTGGAAGGCCGCACCGGCCCTGGCCTTCGGCAACGCCGCCGTGATCAAGCCGTCCCCCGACGCGACCGCGTGCGCGCTGCGGCTCGCCGAACTCGTCGAAGGGCACTTGCCCGAAGGCCTGTTCGCCGTCGTCCCGGGCGGTCCGGACGCGGGGGCCGCCCTGGTCGACTCGGCCGACGTCGTCTCGTTCACCGGATCGGGGGCAGTCGGCCGCCAGGTCGCCGTCGAGGCCGCCGCCAGGGGTATCCCCGCCCAGTGCGAGATGGGCGGGTTGTCAGCCTCGATCGTGCTGCCCGACGCCGACCTCGAGCGGGCAGCCGCCGACATCGCCTACGCCGCCATGGGGTTCGCGGGCCAGAAGTGCACCGCCACCAAACGGGTGATCGCTGTGGGCTTCGGGGTCCGCGACGCGCTCATGTCCGCTGTGACCGCATTGCGCATCGGCGACCCGAACGACCCGACCACCGCCGTCGGGCCGGTGATCAACGCCGCCGCCAGGGACCGGGTGCTCGCCGCGGGCGGCAGCCGGGCCGACGGCGACGGCTGGTTCGTCCGGCCGACCCTCGTCGGACCCGGCACTCGGCTCGACCGCGAGGAGGTGTTCGGGCCGATCGCCACCATCACCGAGGTCGCCGACGTCGACGCCGCGATCACCCTCGCCAACGCCACCGACTACGGCCTCGTCACCGCGCTCTACACCGCCGACCTGGAGGCCGCGCTGACCTACGTGCAGCGGTGCGAATCCGGGCAGGTGAAGGTCAACATGCCCACCGCGGGCGTCGACTTCCACCTGCCGTTCGGCGGTGAGCGCGGCTCCGGGTACGGCGGCAAGGAGCAGGGGAAAGCCGCGGCTGGCTTCTATACCCTCAGCCGCACCGTCCAGGTGTCCCAGTAGTTGAACGTCCCGACCAGGTGAACGTCCCGACCAGGTGAAAGAGGTGTCCAGATGAGCGACCGCCCTGCCCGACGAGACCCGTCGAGGTTGGTGGAAGCCGAGGGTTTCCGCGATTTCGTCCGCGACGACTGGGGCCCGGCCGACCGCAGGGTGCACCTGGTCGATGGCGCGGCTGAGGCCGCGGCCGCGCACCGCGCCCGGCTCTCCGCCGCGTTCCCCGGCAAGCGCATCGCCATTGCCGCGGGCATCGCCCCGACGAGGTCCAACGACACGGACTACCAGCTGCGGGTGGACAGCGACTTCGGCTGGCTCACCAACTGCAGCGCCGAGGGCGCCGTCCTGGTCATGAACCCGGTCGGCGGCGGCCACGACGCCGTCCTGCACCTGCGTGAGCCCGCGGGTCCGAGTGAGCCGGACTTCTTCGCCAGCGCCCGCGACGGGGAGCTGTGGATCGGTGCCGTGCCCGGCCTCGCGGAGTGGTCGGAGGCGCTGCAGATCGAGTGCAGGCCGCTGGAGGATCTGCCCCGCTCGCTGCGCGGCCAGCTGCCGGAGGTCCTCGCCGCGAAGGGCGTCGACCCACTGCTCGACGCCCTGGTCGGGGCGCACAGCCCGGAGCTGCGCACCACCCTCGCCGAGCTCAAGCGGATCAAGGACGACTGGGAGATCGGGCAGCTGCGGGCGGCCGTTGACGCCACCGTCCTCGGCTTCGCCGACGTGGCTCGTGAGCTGGACACGGCCGTGCGCGGTGGTGGTGAGCGGTGGCTGCAGGGCACCTTCGACCGGCGCGCCCGCGCTCTCGGCAACGGCCCCGGGTACACCTCTATCGTCGCCGCGGGCCCGCACGCCCCGGTCCTGCACTGGACCAGGTGCGACGGCCCTGTGGCCGAAGACGGCCTGCTGTTGCTGGACGCCGGTGTCGAAGTCAGCACCCTCTATACGGCCGACGTCACTAGGACCTTCCCGGTCGCAGGTGAGTTCACCGACGCCGAGCGCCGTGTGTACGACCTCGTCCTTAAGGCGCACCTGGCGGGTATCGCTGAAGTCAAGCCGGGGCGCGACTACCGCGCCTTCCACGAGGCGGCCATGGCTGTCCTCGCCGAGGGCCTGCACGACTGGGGCATGCTGCCCGGGTCGGTGGAGAAGTCGCTCGACCGCAACGGGCAGCACCACCGCCGCTACATCGTGTGCGGCATCGGCCACTTCCTCGGCATGGACGTGCACGACTGCGCCCGCGCGAGCGCCGCGTCCTACCACGAAGGCGTCCTCGAACCGGGCATGGCGCTGACCGTCGAACCCGGCCTCTACTTCCACCCCAACGACCTGACCGTGCCGCCGGAGCTGCGCGGCGTCGGGGTGCGCATCGAGGACGACCTGGTGGTCACCGCCACCGGCGCCGACGTCATCTCCGACGCGTTGCCCATCACAGCCGACGGGATCACCGAGTGGGTGCGCGACCGCCGGGGGTAGCCTCGGGTCCGCTGTAGACAGGGGACTTGAAGGAGGGACGTCGTGACTGACCACGACGAACGGCAAGAGGGGACCGGCAAGCACGCGGCGCCGGAGGGGGCCGAGCGGCACCCGTTGATCGACCTGTCGCGCGACCCGAACCCGGGCAAGCCCGACCACGCGGCGCCCGAGGAGGACTGACCGCTGGGCCAGGTGCGGGCAAGTCGCCCGCGCCTGGCCATGTGCCCGCTGAGCTCGTCGGGCGGTTCGCGTTCGAACATGTGTTTGAACAACCGGCGCCGAGCGGGCAAGATGGGCGCCATGCGAACGTATGGTCGACAGGGGTCGGTCGCTCTGCTCGCCGCCCGGCTGACCGAGGCCGCCGCGCTCGGGCCTGTGACGGCGCTCGACCGCGTTCGCCAGGTCGCCGAGCACGGCCAGGTGGTGGCCACGGCCGCCGCTGCCGCCTCGCTGTCGCGGGCGCTCGAACTGCTCTGGCAGCGCGGCTGGCTGCCCGCAGAGGCCGTCGCGGCGGTGCCGAAGGCGCTGACCGCCCTGGTCACGGCGGCCATCGGGCACGAATGTCGCCGCTACCCGACCGCCAGGCTGCACCCGGTGTGGCGCACGCAGCTCGCGGAGTTGGACGGCACCCCGATCGAGCTGACCGAGCCGCTGGTCCCCAGCCTGAGCCAGGTCGTGGAGCTCGTCTCGGTCCTGATGGCCCTGCCCCAGTTGCCCCGCCTGGTCCCGGGCCCCTGCGAGGCCGCCGAGCAGGCGAGCGGACCCGCGGTCGACCCGCGAGTGATGATCAAGGTGCGCGGCCTGCTGGCCAAGGCCGAGTCCACCCCGTTCGCCGCCGAGGCGGAGGCGCTCTCGGCCAAGGCCCAGGAGCTGATGTCGCGGTACGCCTTCGAGCAGGCCGTGATCACCGCCGACCACCCGCAGCAGGCCGCCGCCCGCCGGATGTGGCTCAGCGGTCCCTACCAGGTGCCCAAGGCCCAGCTGGTCGACGCCGTGGCCACCGCCAACCGCTGCCGCTCGGTGTTCTACCCCCGCCTCGGCTGCGTCGGCCTGGTCGGCCACGAGACCGACCTGGAGATCACCGAACTGCTCGCCGCGTCGCTGGCCACCCAGTCCACCCGCGCCATGGCCCACGCCCCCGGCCGCACCCGGGCCTACCGCCACGCCTTCCTGGTCGCCTACGCCCACCGCGTGCACCAGCGCCTCACCGAGGCCGCCGCCCACGTGCGCCCCACCGCAACGGCCCTGGTCCCAGCCCTGGCCTCCCGCGAGGCGGCCGTGGAAGCCAAGTTCACCGCCCTCTACCCCGGCATCCGCACCCGCCGCACCACAGCCACCAACCCCTCAGGCTGGACCGCAGGCCTAGCCGCCGCCGACCAAGCCGACCTCCACCCCCACCGCCGCGTCGCCAGTTAGCTCACTGCCACCTCGATCCACAGTGGACGTCCATTTAGGGCGCCTGGCGCAGTTCGTCTACCAGGCTTGCGTTGTCCTGGTCGCCGAAACCCCTTTCGGCTCGTCGCGCCATCAGGTTGACCAGGTCCTTGCCCGCCAGGTCAACGCCATCGAGCGTCGAGGTGACCGAGTCGTCGTCGAGGAGGCAGACGACGACCAGGCGGTTGGCCGCGACGGCCGCGGCCGCCGAGTCGGCCACCGTCGCGCCGGGGAGCGCCTTGGCGGTGCGGTTCCACACGGTCGTCCGGATGCCCGCGGTGAGCCAGGATTGTGCGATCGCGGTGCCCATCGCACCGAGTCCGAGGAGGGTGACTGCCATGGGTCCAGGCTGGTCGGAGTGGGTGCGGTGATCAAGTACGCACTATGAAGTCAGTGCCCACCCCCCGGCTTGGGGCACCCTGGTGGCATGGCCACCACCCCCCGCCCCAGCGGCGCCTACCACTGCGGCATCGACGCGGCGATGGACGTGATCGGCGGCAAGTGGAAGGTGCTCATCCTCTGGGCCCTCGACGAACACCCCTGCCGCTTCGGTGAGCTGCGCAGGCACCTGCCCGGCATCACCGAGAAGGTCCTCACCAGCCACCTCCGCGAACTCGAATCCGACGGCGTGGTCCACCGCCACCCCTACAACGAACTCCCCCTCCGCGTCGAGTACTCCCTCACCCCGCGCGGCCGGTCCCTCAACGCCGCCCTCGCCCCACTGGGCACCTGGGGCCGGGAGAACGTCATCGGCACCTGAACCTGTTGCCACTGCTCTCCGGCGAGGGAATCTCCGTCACGAAATTGTCGAGGTCGGGCTGCCTTGCCGCTGGTCGGGCGAGTGACCACACGGTGATCTCGCCGGGCTTGCGCGGGTGCGGCACCGCGCGCACCACTCGCCAGCCCTGGCGTTGGTACTAGCGCACCAGGCCGCGGTTCCCGCCCTCGCTGTCGCTGAGCACACCGCGACGAACCCACTGCCGCCCCTGCCGGGCGGCACGGTCGAGCGCCCAGAACGCGATGGCCATCCCCAGCCCAGCGCCCGCCCGGCAGGGGTGGGTCACGGTCGATTGCAGGAAGATCGCCGACTCGGCGCGTTCAGTCGGGTTCGGCGACCTGGTCAGCGAGGTGCTCGGCCGACTTCACCCACCCGCGCCACCGGCCGATGCCCTGGTCGCGCATCCACTCCGCCCGGGTGTGCACCAGGTCAGCGACCCCATCGCGGTCCGCCGCTTCGGCTGGTCGAATCACGTACATGGATGCGCTGCGCCGTTAGCCGTCGAGCAGGGCCGCAGCGTGGCGCTTGAGCGGTTCGGCCAAGTCTGGGTAATCCCCACCCTCGATCCGGCGTGACAACCGAGCGACGACGTAGAGCTGAGCGAGTCGTCCAGCACGGGTGTCGAGTACGTCGGCGTAGACCTCCCGCACCCGCTGGGCCGTCTTGGGAACCAACAGGCTGTACGACAGCAGCGTCGCGGCATCGGTCCCCGCCGGTCCCCGTCCCCACAGTTCCCAGTCGAGTAGGCCGAACTCGGGGCCGAGCAGGTTCGCCCAGTGCAGGTCACCGTGCACTGTTTCCCACTTGTGCACGGTGGAGTCGACGGCTTGGCCGAACCGCTGCACCAGCCGTTCTGTGACCTTGTCCTGCGTGCTGTTGACCCGCTCAGTGGGCGTCGCCGCGACGGTGTCGGTGGTGCGGCGCAGCTCGGTCCACCACGCGTCCGGCAGGTCGACCGCGATCCGCAGGACGTCCGTCGGCGAGCAAGCTCGGCCAGGTACCAAGGTCATCAACTCGGCTCGCTGCTGCCGCCACTCTTCCCACTCGAACACGTCCAACACCCGCGGCTTGCGGAGGTCGGTGAACACGTTCGCATCGTGGTTACCGGTCCAGAAGTCGCCGCCGGTCCACTGCTTGTCCTCGGACACGACCCGCAGCCAATGGTCGGTACCGTCCTTGCTGACCGCCGCGCTGATCGACCGATCGAGCCATCCGGCCAGGGGCACACCGACGACAGACACCCCGAAGTGGCCCGCTGCGCGAGTCAGGTTGTCGTGCATCCACTTCTTGAACCGTGCATCGGCTTCGCCGGTATCGGTCGTCAACGCCTCGCCCCTTCACGCGTCGGTGATGTGCCGAAGGTACGCGCTGGGGTTGTCGAGGTAGCGGCGCCAGTGGGTGACCAGTGCAAGGTCATCCCACTTGGTCCGGCGTAGTCCGTGCTCGCCCACCTCGACAATGTCAGCCCCGGGAGTCGAGGCCAGGATCGGCGAGTGCGTCGCGCAGATGACTTGAGCACCTGACCGGCCCAGTTCGTGCATGAGCGACACCAATTGCAGACAGGCCGTGAAGGACAGCGCCGACTCGGGCTCATCCATCACGTAGAACCCGGGGGCACGAAACATCGAGCGGAACACGGCGAGGAACCCCTCACCGTGGCTCATCTCCGCGGTGTTCTCCTCCCAATACCCGGGAACACCGCCAAGGTTCTCGGTCATGCTGAACGCGGTTTCAGCTCGCAGGAAGAAGCCCTTCTTCTTCAGACGAGGACCGGCCAACATGCGAGCGCCCTTGGCGGTGGTCTCCAGTCGCAGCACTTCACCCAACGCCGTCTTGGACGGATTGGCGTTGCCTGCCTTGCGGGCTGCTCGCCCGCCGCGCGCGTCCAGCTTGAACCCCTCGGCGATGGCCTCGACCAAGGTCGACTTGCCAGAACCGTTGTCGCCGACGAGGAAGGTGACCGGGTGCGTGAACTCAACCCCGCGCTCGACAACCTCCGCCACGGCGGGCACGGAGTAAGGCCACTGTCGGTAGTCGTCGGGACGTAGGGACTCAGGCACGTGCGCGCGGCTGACGAACACTCACCCTCCTAGTCGTAGTTGGGCTGGCAGCCGCCCTTGGGACCGCACGGACCGCTGCCGGTGGGCCAGCATTGCGGAGTGCACGCTGGCCCACAGTTCGGCCCACACTGAGGGTCGCACGGCTTGCCGGAGTGCGGCGTCGCCGCGAACTGCTGTTCCAGTTGGGCGATGGCCTCCGCCAGCGCCGGACCGCTCAGGATCTCGGCGAGAGAGTCCTGCCGGACGTTCCCGACCGGCATCCACCGAGAGAACACACAGGGCCACACCGACCCATCCGGTGCCACCGCCACCTTGCCCTTACCGCAGTGCCCGCACAGTTGCGACACGTCCGGCTCTACGGTTCGGACGCCGCGGCCAACTTGGCGCAGGTGGTCGACCCGCACCTCACCGGTGACCCCGAGCGCGGTGAGTTCCTCGCGAGCCTGCTCGACTCGCTGCTCATCCGCGACGTCAATCAGTCCAACGCGCAAGGGGATCGAGCGGCGCCCAGCCTCAGCGATGTTCGCCTTGGTGCGCTTGTAGCTACCGCGCCCCTTGGTGATCGCCTCATGCTCGGTGGCGCTGTCGCTGTAGTAGCTCGTCGCGAGCTGAACCCCCGGTTGGGTGAAGACCTCCCACAGGCGTTCCGGCACGTGCACAAGGTTACTGAACACCTCGACTTGCAGACCGCGCCCCAGCGCCCGACCGACGAAGTCAGGCAGCGAGCGGTGCAACGTGGGCTCCCCGCCGATGAACTGCACCATCTCAACCCCGAGCCCCGCAGCCTGGTCGATGACGCGCTCCCAGTCCACTGACCCCATCTCGCCGTGAGTGCCGGTCGGCCCGGACTCCGCGTAGCAATGGGAGCACTGGAGTTGACACTTTCCGGTGATCTCCAGCCAGAGGAATGACAAATCGTTCAACTCAACCCCTCGGTCTAGTTGGCGCAATTCTGTCGGATCAATAATCCCGTCCGGCCGTCAACGGTGGCTTCGTGGAATCCATCGGATTCGGGTTGCCCGGCGTGATGTGCTTACGAGCGATAAGCCACTTGAAGTAGACCCGCAGGTTGCGATAGCGGTGCGCCGCGTTGCCCTTCGAGGTCTTCTTGATGATGCCCGCGATGAACGCCTGCACGTGGTAGGTGGTGACGCCGTCCGGGGCGACCTCGTGCCCCTGGTCCACCAGCCACCCGCCCCACCGCCGGGCCGTGCGCAGGTACCCCCGATCGTGTGGTCCGAGAGCCCTTCGGACTCCAGGGGCATCTCCCACAGTTCGGCGATCATGTCCCAGATGGGGCATTGGTACAGGTCACGGCCATGTCTCAAGCTCGGCAATCGTGTCGTCACCGAGCGCCGTGCTAGCTCAGGACTCCCCGTGCTGGCCGCCCCCGACCCCCCGTTTTGGGTGGTCAGGCCCCCTTCCGGTAAGCTCTCCGGCGGAGGATTCGCATAGTGGCCTAGTGCGCACGATTGGAAATCGTGTTGGGTGTTAAAACCCTCGGGGGTTCAAATCCCCCATCCTCCGCCACCGAGAGCGCCGGTCACCCCAACGGGTGACCGGCGCTCTCGTCGTTGGTGGGGGCCGCGCGCGAGCCCCGCCGGGGGTGCGGGTGGCTGGGGCCCGCTACACTGACCGAGGACCCCGCGCGGTGTTCATCTCGCGAACCTCCCCAGGGCCGGAAGGCAGCAAGGATAAGCGGGCTCTGGCAGGTGCGCGGGGTCCCCTTTGTGCGGCTCACACCTTCGCCGGGGCCAATCCCACGAGTTCGGCCACTCGTTCGTAGCTGCGCACGCGGTCGGCGTGGTTGAAGACGCTCGTGGTGATCATCAGCTCGTCCACCCCGGTCTTGGCCAGCAGGTCGTCGATCTTGTCGCGCACCGTGTCCGGTCCGCCGACGATCTGGGAGGCCATCCGCTCCTCGATGAACAGCCGGTCCAGCTCGGTGTACGGGTAGGTGGCGGTTTCCTCGGGTGAGGGGAGTCGGCCCGGTGTTCCCTTGCGCAGTTGCAGGAACTGCAGGGCGGCGGGTTCGGCCAGGCGGCGTGCGGTTTCGTCGTCTTCGGCGCAGACCACGTGGGCCGCGATCATGGAGTACGGCTTGGACAGCGCCGCCGATGGCTGGAACTTTTCGCGGTAGAGGGCCAGGGCGGGCAGGGTGTTCTCGGAGCTGAAGTGGTGGGCGAAGGCGAACGGCAGGCCCAGGTACCCGGCCGCTTGGGCGCTGTAGCCGCTGGAGCCCAGTAGCCACATCGCGGGCTGGTTGCCCAGTGCGGGTACGGCGGTCACGCCGTTGGAGTCGCGGCCGGTGAAGTAGTTCGCCAACTCGATGAGCTGGTCGGGGAAGTCGTCAGCCGACAACGCGCCTTCGGTGCGCCGCAGCGCCCTGGCCGTCACCTGGTCGGTCCCCGGTGCCCGCCCGATGCCCAGGTCGACCCGGCCGGGGTGCAGCGCCTCCAGCATCCCGAACTGCTCGGCCACCACCAAAGCGGGGTGGTTCGGGAGCATGACCCCGCCGCTGCCGACCCGGATCCGCTCGGTGGCCATCGCGATGTGGGCGAGCAGGACGGCGGGCGCGGAACTGGCGATGCCGGGCATGTTGTGGTGCTCGGCGACCCAGTACCGGTGGAAGCCGAGCCGCTCGGTCGCCCTGGCGAGGTCGAGGCTGTTGCGCAGCGCCGCGGTCTCCGATGAGCCGCTGGCCACCGGGGCGAGGTCGAGGACCGAGTACGGGATAGGCACGTAACGCCCAACGCCGCCGGGGCCGGTCGGATTCCCGGGCTGTCGGTGCCGACCGGTAGTGTCGCGTCGTGGCGCTCGCCCTCTACCGCAAGTACCGGCCTGCGACCTTCGCCGAGGTCGTCGGGCAGGAGCACGTCACCGTCCCGCTGCGAACGGCGTTGGCCGCGGGCAGGGTCAACCACGCGTACCTGTTCTCCGGTCCGCGCGGGTGCGGCAAGACCTCCAGCGCGCGGATCTTGGCCCGCTCGCTCAACTGCGCGCAGGGCCCCACCGACGAGCCCTGCGGTACCTGCGACTCCTGCATCGGCCTCGCCCCCAACGGTCCCGGCACCGTTGACGTCGTCGAGCTCGACGCGGCCAGCCACGGTGGCGTCGACGACGCCCGCGAGCTGCGCGACCGCGCCTTCTACGCCCCGGCCAACTCCCGCTACCGGGTGTTCATCGTCGACGAGGCGCACATGGTCACCACGCAGGGCTTCAACGCCCTGCTCAAGATCGTCGAGGAGCCGCCGGAGCACCTCGTCTTCATCTTCGCCACCACCGAGCCGGACAAGGTGTTGCCGACCATCCGGTCGCGCACCCACCACTACCCGTTCCGGCTCATCCCGCCCAGCTCGATGCGCGAGCTGCTCGAGCGCAACTGCGCCGCCGAGGACGCCAAGGTCGAGCCCGCGGTGTTCCCGCTGGTCATCCGCGCGGGCGGCGGCTCGGCCCGAGACACCCAGTCGGTGCTCGACCAGCTGCTCGCGGGCGCGGGCCCTGAGGGGGTCACCTACGAGCGCGCGGTGTCGCTGCTCGGCGTCACCGATGTGGCGCTCATCGATGACATGGTCGACGGGCTCGGCGCGGGCGACGCGTCCGCCGTCTACAGCACTGTGGACCGGCTGGTCGAGGCCGGGCACGACCCGCGCAGGTTCGCGGCAGACCTGCTCGACAGGCTGCGCGACCTGGTCCTGCTGCGCGCGGTGCCCGATGCTGCGAGCCGCGGGCTGGTGAGCGCGCCCGAGGACGAGTTGGACCGGATGGTCGGTCAGGCGGAACGGCTCGGCGCGGCGACGTTGGCCCGCTACGCCGAGATCGTGCACACGGGCCTAGTGGAGATGCGCGGCGCCACTGCGCCGAGGCTGCTGCTAGAGCTGTTGTGCGCGCGCATGCTCCTGCCTGGCGCGGTGCCCACGGACGCCGTCGCTGATTCGGCTGTGCTGCAGCGGTTGGAGCAGATGGAGCGGCGCCTGTCCGCGGCTCCCGCTGCCGCTGAAGCCCCGGCACGCCAGGTGGTCAGCCGACCCTCGCAGCGAGCCCAAGAGCCTGTTCGCGCAGCTGCACCCACGCGTGAACCTGTGCGCGCCCCCGAACCCACCCGTGCGCCAGAACCCCCTCGTGCCGCTGAACCCCCGCGTGCCGCTGAACCTTCCCGCCCGGCGGAGCCCGCGAGCCCCGCTCCCGTTGAGCCGGTGAGCCCGCCTGAACCGGCCGTGCCCAGTGCGGAGCCCGCAGCGCCCGGTGCGTTGGACGCGACGGCCATCCGCCGCGTGTGGCCGGAGCTGCTCTCCGCGGTTCGCGCGGGCAGCCGCAGCACCGAGGCGATGTTGACCAACGCGACCGTCCAGTCGGTCGACGGCGACACCGTGGTGATCGCGCACCCCGCGGCCCCGCTGGCCCGCCGCCTCGGCGAGCCCCGCAACGCCGATGCCATCGCCCAAGCCCTGGTCAGTGTGCTCGGCGGCAGATGGCAGGTCCGCTGTGTACATGCCGAACCCGGGGCCGCAGTAGCCCAGCCCGCGCGGCAGGCGCGCTCGGCCCCGGAACCCACCCGCACCTTCGAGCCGACCCGGCGCCAAGCGGTCACCCCCGCGGCGGCGCCCGTGGACGAGATCCCGCCCCCGGAACCGCCGGAGCCGGATCTCCCGCCGGAGCCGGAAGACGAAGAAGAAATGATGGCGCAGGCGGCCAGGAAACCGGACCCCAACGACGTTTCGGCGCGTCAGCGGGACCCGGAGGAGGCCATGCTCAAGCTGCTGGCCGAGACCCTGGGCGCCCGGCCGGTCGAGAGCAGCTAGGCGACGGGCACCTGGCGCACGGTCGCCGAGTCCGCCTGCACGACGGCCACCTCGTCGGCGACCGTCCGCACCGCGACCGCGCGGGAATCGGGCGACCACAACAGGTCCTCGATCTCCGCGCCCACGACCGCCGACCGCAGGAACCGCCCGTTGTCGGTCTGGTACAGCGACAATTCACCGCCGACCGCGATCGCCACGCGCCGCCCGTCCGGTGCCGTCCACCCGTGCGCGCGCGGGTCGAGCGACACCACCACCGGGTGCCAGCTCTCGCTGCCCACGTCGAACCGGACCACCCGAGCTGAACCCGGCTCGTATTCCACGGCCGTCAGCCGGGCCGAGTCCGGCAGCCAGTGCAGGTTCCGCCGCCCGCGCTCGGCGGGTTCCGGCGAGATCAGCCGGACGTGGTCGTCCTCGGTCACCGGCATCGTGTCGACGAGGACGAGCTTGCGGGGCAACCGGATCGCGACGTAGCGGCTGTTGGGGCTGACCGCGGCCTCGATGACCGACCCGCCCCGGTCGTAGACCGCTTGTTCTTCGCCGACCAGGACGTTGCGGATGACGACGCTGTAGAGCAGGCGGTGCTTGCGGTTCGTCCGGTAGACGATGCGCCCGGGCAGGACCCCGAGCAGTTCGGTGGCGTGGTCGTCGGCCCCGACCAGCGCCGTGACCTTGCCGCCCACCTTCACCAGCGACAGGTGGGCCGGTGTGCCGTGCTGCAGGACCACTTTGCGCTCACCGGGCAGGTAGCGCGCGGTGGTGAGATCCGGTACCTGGGCCAGTTCCCTGGTCGCGCCCTTGGCGTCGACCTCCACCAGCCGGACCGGGGCGGCTGCCCCGACCCCCGGCAGCGAGATCAGCAACCGCTCCTGCTCGTCGACGTCGAGCACCCGCATCCCGGACATGATCTCCACCTTGTCACAACGGACTCAGCCGAGATATCCGAGGACCCCGTTCGCGATCGCTTCCGCGTAGCGCTGTTTGCCGCCGCCGCTGGCGAGCACCGCCGCCTCGGTGGCGTCGCGCATGTTGCCGCACTCCACCAGCACCGCCGGGCGGGTCGACAGGTTCAGCCCGCCGAGGTCGTCGCGCGCGGACAGGCCCTGCGAACCGATGTAGGTCGACGTCGCCAACCCGGCCTTGACCATGTCGTCGCGCACGGATCGGGCCAGTCGCAAGGAAGGTTCACCTTGGGCCGCGTTGAGCGGGGGCGACGAGTAGGCGATGTGGAAGCCGTGTGCGCCCGCCGAGGTGGAGCCATCAGCGTGGAGGGACACCACGGCGTCCGCGCCCGCTTCGTTGCCGATCGCCGCGCGCCGGTCCACACAGGGACCGACGCCCTTGTCGTCGGGCCTGGTCAGGATCACCGTGACGCCGCGCTGCTTAAGAAGGTCGCGGACCCTAAGAGCCAAGTCCCATGTGAACTCGTGCTCGGAGTACCCACCGTTGGTGGCGGTTCCAGTCGTATTGCACGGTTTCGTCTTACCGCGCCCTGCCGGGACCGGTCGGTTGATTTCGCCGGGGTGGCTGGCGTTGCCGCCATTGTGTCCTGGGTCCAGCACTACGACTTTGCCGCCAGCAGAGGCCGCCCTAGGGGGAGCGGCCGTTGTCGTCGTCTTAGACGAAGAGGTCGTCGTCGGCTTGGCGGAGGTGGTGGTCGTCGTTGTCGTGACCGGAGGGCCAGTAGTAGAGGTGGTGGTCGGCGTAGTCGTTGACGTGGTTCCTAGGGACTGTGCGGCTGGAGGTGGCTCTTGCCCTCCGCAAGCGGTCAGCACTACCGCGAGCGCACAGCCGATGGCCAACCCGACACGTCGTCTCAGCACGGGCCCACGATGCCACAGCGCACGGCCCTCTAAGCTGAAGACGGCACAACCCGAGACGAGAGGGGCCGCGGTGTTTCCCGGAGGCGGCGCACCCGACATGCAGGCCATCCTGGCTCAGGCGCAGAAGATGCAGGAGCAGCTGCTCAGCGCCCAGCAGGAACTGGCCGACGCCCAGGTCACCGGCACCGCGGGCGGTGGTCTGGTGACCGCGACGGTCTCCGGCGCTGGCGAGCTGAAGTCCCTGGTCATCGACCCCAAGGTGGTCGACCCCGAGGACACCGAGACCCTGGCCGACCTGGTCGTCGCCGCGGTGCGCGACGCGGGCAACAACGCCCAGCGGCTCGCCGAGGAGAAGATGGGCCCGCTCGCCGGTGGGCTCGGCGGCGGCGGGCTCGGCCTGCCGGGGCTGTGAGGACCGGGTGTACGAGGGTCCGGTCCAGGATCTGATCGACGAGCTGGGCAGGCTGCCCGGCGTCGGTCCCAAGAGCGCGCAGCGGATCGCCTTCCACCTGCTCGCCGCCGAACCGGCCGATGTGACCCGGTTGCAGGAAGTGCTGCAGAAGGTCAAGGAGGGCGTGGTCTTCTGCGACATCTGCGGCAACGTCTCGGAAGAGGCCACCTGCCGCATCTGCCGCGACGCCAGGCGCGACCCGACCGCGGTGTGCGTGGTCGAGGAGCCCAAGGACGTCCTGGCCATCGAGCGCACCCGCGAGTTCAAGGGCCGCTACCACGTGCTCGGCGGCGCGCTCGACCCGCTCTCGGGCATCGGACCCGAGCAGTTGCGCATCCGCCAGCTGCTGTCGCGGATCTCCGCCCAGGAGGTCAGCGAGGTCATCCTGGCGATGGACCCCAACACCGAGGGCGAGGCGACCGCGACCTACCTGGTCCGGATGCTGCGCGACTTCCCCGGTCTCACCGTCACCCGGCTCGCCTCCGGCCTGCCGATGGGTGGCGACCTGGAGTTCGCCGACGAGCTGACCCTCGGTCGGGCGCTGTCCGGCCGCCGCGCCGTCTGACCCTCCACATCGGACTCGGGTGTTCTGGTCATGGGTAACACTGTGGATGACTGGGAACGGGGTAGGGGTCACCCGTTGGGGGTGGAACAGGTCGCTGCCGCCGTTCGCGCGACCGGGCCGCGACTCGGCGGCGTCCGACTGGTCGTCGTCGATGGGCCGTCCGGCTCCGGCAAGAGCACCTACGCCGCGCGGTTGAGCGCATTGCTCCCCGACTCGCTGCTCATCTCCACCGACGACTTCGCCACCTGGGACGACCCGGTCGGTTGGTGGCCGCGGCTCGAGCGCGGCGTATTCCACCCGCTCGGGTCAGGCCGACCCGGTAGGTACCGCCGAACACGCTGGGTGAACGGCGTTGCCGAGCCGGGGGACTGGGTCGAGGTGCCCGTGCCGACGACGTTGCTGATCGAGGGCGTGTCCTCCGGTCGCCGGTCGATCACGCCAGCACTCTCCGCGTTGATCTGGTGCGAGCTGCCGGATCCGGTCGAGCGCCTGGAACGCGCCGTCGCCAGGGACGGCGCGGCCTCGCGCGCGGAACTGGTGCGCTGGCAGGCTTTCGAGTCCGGGTGGTACCCGGTCGACGGTGCCGCCACGCGGGCGTCGATCACGGTGACTGTGTGACCGGTCACTACCCCGGTCCGTCCGTTCAGCGGACATATACCGGCTGTTGATCACGGTGTGTGTCATTTCAATCGCGTACCGGTGATTCTGTGTATGGCAGTTGGCCGGATCGTGACCTCCCGTAGCTAAGGGATGGTGACCCGAGCGGCTATGGTCGGCCACCACACGGTGAGATCCCGGAGTAAGTGAACCGGACACGAGGAGTGCGTGATGGCTTACCAGCGATCCGCGCGACCCGGTCGACCGGACGGCACCTTCAGCCGCCCACGACTTGTCGCGCAGACGCCCGGACGGGGACGGACGGCGGCATGACGGCTCCTCCCGAGGTCACCGGATCGGCCGCGGACGCGGACCCGGAGGCCGCGCTGCAGGGCATGCCCAAGAAGGCGATCCAGGGCCGCTCGCTCGGTCAGATCGCCTGGATGCGGCTCAAGCGCGACAAGGTGGCCATCGCTGGCGCCGTGGTCATCGCGCTGCTGATCCTGATCGCGATCGCCGCCCTGCTGCTCGACCGCGTCTTTGACGTGGTGCACCCCAACGAGTTCCACCAAGACCTGATCGACACCCAGAACGGCACGCTGGCGCCGTTGGGCACCTTCGGCGGCATGTCCGGCGACCACCCGCTGGGAATCGAGCCGGTCAACGGCCGCGACATCCTCGCCCGCATCTTCGCCGGGTCCTGGATCTCGCTGCTGATCGCGACCCTGGCCACGGTGCTGTCGGTCATCATCGGCACCACGCTCGGCATCGTCGCCGGTTTCTTCGGCGGCTGGGTCGACACGCTGATCAGCCGCCTGATGGACGTCTTCCTCGCCTTCCCGCTGCTGGTCTTCGCGATGGCGCTGGTCGGCGTGCTGCCCGACACCGCGTTCGGCCTCTCCCCGGAGATGGTCCGGATCGGCCTGCTGATCTTCATCATCGGCTTCTTCAACTGGCCCTACATCGGCCGCATCGTGCGCGGGCAGACGCTGTCGCTGCGCGAGCGGGAGTTCGTCGACGCCGCGCGCAGCCTCGGCGCGCGCGGACCGTACATCCTCTTCCGCGAACTGCTGCCCAACCTCGTCGCGCCGATCCTGGTCTACGCGACGCTGCTGATCCCGACCAACATCCTGTTCGAGTCGGCGTTGTCCTTCCTCGGAGTGGGCATCAACGCGCCAACCGCGACCTGGGGCGGCATGCTCTCGGACGCGTCGCGCTTCTACACGATGCCGCACTTCATGCTCTGGCCCGGTCTCGCCATCTTCGTGACCGTGCTCGCGTTCAACCTGTTCGGCGATGGCCTGCGCGACGCGCTCGACCCCCGTGCCCGATAGGTGAGTTGTAGTCCCGGAATTGCTCCTGGAAGAAAGGGTGCAACAGCACAATGAACAGCAAGCGCTTGGTAACCGCGGTCGCCGCGGGCGCGGCTGTCGTGATGGGGCTTTCCGCCTGTGGTGGCGGAACGAGCTCCAGCGGCGGCGGCACCACCGGGGGCAGCGGGGGTACCAACACCCCTGCCTTCAACGCTGCTCTGACGAACACCTTCAACCCTTCTGACAAGAAGGGCGGGATCGTCAAGATCGCCAACGCCGGTACGTGGGACTCGCTCGACCCGGGCGAGACCTACTACGGCTACTCCTGGAACTTCCTGCGGCTCTACGGCCGCTCGCTGGTGATGTTCAAGCCCGCGCCCGGTGGCGGCTCCAACGAGCTGGTCCCCGACCTCGCGGAGAAGCTGGGCGAGCCGAGCGACGGCGGCAAGACCTGGACCTACAAGCTCCGCGCCGGCATCAAGTACGAGGACGGCACCCCGGTCACCTCCAAGGACGTCAAGCACGCCGTCCTGCGGTCGACCGACAAGGAGACCTTCCCCAACGGCCCGGCGTACTTCGAGGGCTACCTCGCCCTGCCGGAGGGCTACAAGGGCCCGTACAAGTCCAAGGACGTGAACACCGACTCGGCCATCGAGACCCCCGATGACCAGACGATCGTGTTCCACCTGAAGGCGCCCTTCGGCGGCTTCGACTACTTCGCGCAGCTGCCGCAGACCGTCCCGGTCCCCGAGGCCAAGGACACCGGCGCCAAGTACCGCGAGCACGTCATCGCGACCGGCCCGTACAAGTTCGACAAGAACGAGATCGACAAGGGCTTCAACCTGGTCCGCAACGACCAGTGGGACCAGTCGACCGACCCGAACCGCAAGGCGCTGCCCGACGGTTACCAGGTCTCGATGAACGTCAACGCCGATGACATCGACAACCGGCTCATCTCCGGTGACCTCGACATCGACATCGCGGGCACCGGTGTGCAGCCCGCGTCGCTGAGCCGCGTGCTCGGTGACCCGGCGCTCAAGGCGAACGCGGACAACCCGACCATCGCCCGCCTCTGGTACACCTCGATCAACCCGACCGTCGCGCCGTTCGACAACAAGGCGTGCCGCGAGGCCGTGGAGTACGCCGCCGACCGCACCGGCTACCAGACCGCTTACGGCGGCGCGTTCTCCGGTGGCGACATCGCCTCCACCCTGCTGCCCTCGCAGATCCCGGGCGCGCAGAAGTTCGACCTGTACCCGGCTGGCGCCGACAACAAGGGCGACGTGGAGAAGGCCAAGGCGAAGCTGCAGGAGTGCGGCAAGCCGGACGGCTTCGAGACCAACATCTCCTACCGCGCCGAGCGCCCCAAGGAGAAGGCGACCGCCGAGTCGCTGCAGCAGTCGCTTGGCCGCGTGGGCATCAAGCTGACCCTGAAGGCGTTCCCGCAGGGCGACTACTTCTCCCAGTTCGCTGGCAACCCGCCGTACGTCAAGGCCAACGGCCTCGGCCTGAGCGTCAACGGCTGGGGTGCTGACTGGAACGACGGCTTCGGCTTCCTGTCGCAGATCGTCGACAGCCGCGTGATCCGCGAGACCGGTGGTTCCTCGAACACCTCCGTGCGCATCCCCGACGTCGACAAGATGCTCGACGAGGCCATCGGCGAGACCGACAAGGCCAAGCGCGAGGGCATGTGGGGCGCGATCGACAAGCGCGTCATGGAGGAGGCGGTCATCCTCCCCGGCGTGCACGCCAAGAGCCTGCTGGTCCGCAGCAAGAAGCTGACCAACGTGTTCATCTCCGAGGCGTACGGCATGTACGACTACCTCTCGATCGGTGTCGCGTAACTCCTCCTTGTTGACCTGCTCGAACGTTAGGTAGGTGAAGGCGACAGGGGAACAGGCCCGGGACGACCTCCCGGGCCTGTTCTCCGCCTGCCGGCCACTGTGATCACATACATCATCAGGCGGCTCTTCGCGGCGATCGTGCTGTTGTTCGTCGTCAGCGCGGTGACGTTCTCGATCTTCTTCCTCATGCCCAAACTGCTGGGCGCCTCGCCGGAAACCCTGGCGACCCGCTACGTCGGCCGGGCCGCCACCGCCGACACCGTCCGCGAGACCGCCGAACGACTCGGTTTCTACGACCCGATCTACGTGCAGTACCTCGACTGGGCGAAGGGCATCTTCGTCGGCGCGGACTACAGCTACGGCAGCGGCGTCGAGCACTGCCCCGCGCCGTGCCTGGGGTATTCCTTCCGCAACAACCAGCCCGTGTTCCCCGACCTCATCGACCGGCTGCCGGTCACCCTGTCCTTGGCCGTCGGCGCCGCGATCCTGTGGCTGCTCGGCGGTGTCGCCGTGGGCACCCTGTCCGCGCTGCGCAAGGGCACCATCTTCGACCGCGCCGCGATGAGCATCTCGCTCGCGGGCGTGTCGCTGCCCATCTTCTTCACCGGTCTGCTGTCCCTGTCGATCTTCAGCTACAACCTCGGCTGGACCGCGGTCGGCGGCTCGTACGTCCCCTTCCTGGAGAACCCGGGTGAGTGGGCCTACAACCTGCTGCTGCCGTGGATCACCCTGGCGCTGCTGTTCTCCGCCCAGTACGCGCGGCTCACCCGCGCCGGGATGCTGGAGACGATGAACGAGGACTTCATCCGGACCGCGCGCGCGAAGGGCCTGCCGGAGCGGACGGTCGTCGTCCGGCACGGTCTGCGCGGCGCGCTGACCCCGATCCTGACGATCTTCGGCCTCGACGTCGGCCTGCTGCTCGGTGGCGCGATCCTCACCGAGAGCGCGTTCTCCCTGCAGGGCCTCGGCAAGTACGCCATCGACGGGATCACCAACTACGACCTGCCCAAGGTCATGGGTGTCACGATCCTGGCGGCCTTCTTCGTGGTCGTCGCCAACCTGGTCGTCGACCTCCTCTACGCCGTCGTCGACCCGAGGGTGCGTGCCAAGTGACCCAGCAAGAAGACAGCCTCGGCGCCACCCCGCCCAAGCCCGCCGCGTCCGGTTCGCCGTTCCTGCAGGTCCGCGAGCTGCGCGTGCACTTCCCCACCGACGACGGCGTGGTCAAGTCGGTCGACGACCTCACCTTCAGCGTCGACCGGGGCAAGACCCTGGGCATCGTCGGCGAGTCCGGTTCCGGCAAGAGCGTGACCAGCCTGTCGATCATGGGCTTGCACAAGGCCGGAACCGCCCGGATCAGCGGCGAGATCCTGCTGGACGGGCAGAACCTGGTCGGCATGTCCCCGGACCGGGTCCGCCAGCTGCGCGGCAAGCGGATGGCGATGATCTTCCAGGACCCGCTCTCGGCGATGCACCCGTTCTACACGGTCGGCAGCCAGATCGTGGAGGCCTACCGGATCCACAACAAGGTCACCAAGGCCGTCGCCCGCAAGCACGCGGTCGACCTGCTCGACCGGGTCGGCATCCCGAACCCGAAGTCGCGGGTGGACGACTACCCGCACCAGTTCTCCGGCGGCATGCGCCAGCGGGCGATGATCGCGATGGCGCTCTCGTGCGACCCGGAGCTGCTCATCGCCGACGAGCCGACCACCGCGCTCGACGTGACCGTGCAGGCGCAGATCCTCGACCTGATCCGCGACCTGCAGGCCGAGTTCAACTCCGCGGTCATCATCATCACCCACGACCTCGGCGTCGTCGCCGAGCTGGCCGACGACATCATGGTCATGTACGCGGGCCGCGCCGTGGAGTACAGCACCGCGGCGGACATCTTCAACTCGCCGCAGCACCCCTACACCTGGGGCCTGCTCGGGTCGATGCCCAGGCTGGACCGGGAGCGCACCGAGCGGCTGCAGCCGATCAAGGGCACGCCGCCGAGCCTGATCAACGTGCCGGAGGGGTGCCCGTTCAACCCCCGGTGCGCCCACGCGGGTACCAACGGCGACCTCAGCTTCACGCTGCGCCCGGAGTTCCGCGACGTCGGCGGCGGTCACCACATCGCCTGCCACCTCGGTGCGGAGGACCGACTCCGCATCTGGGAGACCGAGATCAGGCCGAAGCTGTGAGCGAGGACGCCGTGAGCACCAAGACTGAGACCGCAGCGGCCGACCGCCGCCTCGGTGAGGACCTGCTGGTCGCGACCGACCTGCAGAAGCACTTCCCGATCCGGCGCGGCCTGCTGCAGCGCCAGGTCGGTGCCGTGCAGGCCGTCGACGGCCTGACCTTCACCGTCAAGCGCGGCGAGACGCTGTCGCTGGTGGGGGAGTCCGGCTGCGGCAAGACCACCACCGGTCGGCTGCTGACCAGGCTCATCGAACCGACCGGCGGTTCGATCACCCTGGACGGGCGCGACATCACGCACCTGTCCACCAGCGCCATGCGCCCGCTGCGCCGCGACATCCAGATGATCTTCCAGGACCCGTACGGCTCGCTCAACCCCAGGCACACCGTCGGCGCCATCATCGGCGCCCCGTTCCGCCTGCAGAAGGTCAAGACCGAACACGGCGTCAAGCGCGCCGTGCAGGAACTGCTCGAACTGGTCGGCCTGAGCCCCGAGCACTACAACCGCTACCCGCACGAGTTCTCCGGCGGCCAGCGGCAGCGCATCGGCATCGCCCGCACGCTCGCCCTGCGCCCCAAGGTGATCGTCGCCGACGAACCGGTGTCCGCGCTCGACGTGTCCATCCAGGCCCAGGTCGTGAACCTGATGGAGGACCTGCAGAACGAGTTCGACCTGACCTACGTGATGATCGCCCACGACCTGTCGGTGGTCAGGCACGTCTCCGACCGGGTCGCGGTGATGTACCTGGGCAAGATCATGGAGATCGCGGACCGCACCTCGCTCTACGAGCGCCCGATGCACCCGTACACCGTGGCCCTGCTCTCGGCGGTGCCCATCCCGGACACCTCCCGCCGGGACAACCGCGAACGCATCCGCCTCACCGGCGACGTCCCCAGCCCGATCAACCCCCCGTCGGGCTGCCGCTTCCACACCCGCTGCTGGAAGGCCCAGGACGTCTGCAAGACGACCGAGCCGCCACTGGTGGAGCTGTCGACCGGGCACCAGGCCGCGTGCCACTTCCCGGAGAACACCACCAAGCTGACCATCGACCCCACCGGGGCCGCTGGCTCGGCCGCTTGATCCGCTGATGTCGAAGGGCCCGCGCCGGGAACGGCGCGGGCCCTTCGCTTTGCGGCTCAGCGCTGGGAGCGGTTGACCGCCGAGACGACCGCGCGCAGGGAGGCGGTGACGATCGAGCTGTCGACGGCTACGCCCCAGAGGACGGTTTCGCCGATGGCGCACTCGACGTAGGCGGCGGCCCTGGCGTCGTCGCCGGAGGTCAGGGCGTGTTCGGAGTAGTCGAGGACCCGGACGTCGAAGCCGACGGAGGCGATGGCGTCGACGAAGGCCGCGATCGGGCCGTTGCCGACCCCGGTGACCTCGTGCTCGTCGCCCTCGACCGACACCACGGCGACGATCTCGTCGCGGCCGTCGCCGTCGTCGGAGATCCGGTGCCGGTGCAGGCGCAGCGGGGTGATCCGGTCCAGGTACTCGGTGGCGAAGACGTCCCACATCTCCTTCGGGGTGACCTCGCCGCCCTCGCTGTCGGTCACCGCCTGGATCACCTGGGAGAACTCGATCTGCAGCCGCCGCGGCAGCTTGAGCTGGTGCTCGGTCTTCATCACGTAGGCCACCCCGCCCTTGCCGGACTGGGAGTTGACCCGGATGACGGCCTCGTAGGAGCGGCCGACGTCCTTCGGGTCGATCGGCAGGTACGGCACCTCCCACTGGTGCTGCTCCAGCGGCACCCCGGCCTCGGCCGCGGCGGCGGCCAGGGCGTCGAGGCCCTTGTTGATCGCGTCCTGGTGGCTGCCGGAGAACGCGGTGAACACCAGGTCACCGCCCCACGGGTGCCGCTCGGCGACGGGCAGCTGGTTGCAGTACTCGACCGTGCGGCGGATCTCGTCGATGTCGGAGAAGTCGACCTGCGGGTCGATGCCCTGGCTGAACAGGTTCATGCCCAGGGTGACCAGGTCGACGTTGCCGGTGCGCTCGCCGTTGCCGAACAGGCAGCCCTCGATGCGGTCCGCGCCTGCCAGGTAGCCCAGCTCGGCGGCGGCCACCCCGGTGCCCCGGTCGTTGTGCGGGTGCAGGCTCAGGATCAGCGACTCGCGGTTGGGCAGGTTGCGGTGCATCCACTCGATCGAGTCGGCGTAGACGTTCGGGGTGGCCATCTCGACGGTGGCGGGCAGGTTGACGATCATCGGCCGGTCCGGGGTCGGCTGCCACACGTCCGCGACCGCCGCGCACACCTCGACCGCGTACGACAGCTCGGTTCCGGTGTAGGACTCGGGGGAGTACTCGAAGCGGAAGTCGGTGTCGCCGTACTTCTCGGCGAACGACAGCACCGTCTCCGCGCCGTCGGTGGCGATCTTCTTGATGCCGGCGCGGTCGGAGCGGAACACCACCCGCCGCTGCAGGATCGAGGTCGAGTTGTACAGGTGCACGACCGCGCTGTGCGCGCCCTCGAGCGCCTCGAAGGTCCGCTCGATCAGCTCGGGCCGGGCCTGGGTCAGCACCTGCACCCGCACGTCCTCGGGTACCGCGCCCTCGGTGATGATCTCGCGCACGAAGTCGAAGTCGGTCTGGCTGGCGGCGGGGAAGCCGACCTCGATCTCCTTGTAGCCCATGCGCACCAGCAGGTCGAACATGCGGCGCTTGCGGGCGGGGGACATCGGGTCGATCAGGGCCTGGTTGCCGTCGCGCAGGTCGACCGCGCACCACAGCGGGGCCTGGGTGATCCGCTTGGTCGGCCAGGTGCGGTCCGGCAGGTCGACCGGCTCCACCACCTCGTGGAAGGGGCGGTACCGGTGCACCGGCATCGCCGAGCCGCGCTGCGCGTTCCAGGCGGGTTGACCGTCGGGCGCCGGGCGGGTGGGGGTGCGCAGGCGGCTGGGACCGGTCGATATGGCGTCGGGGGTGCTCATCGCTAGGGGTTCTCTCCGGTTTCGACGGTGGCGACCGGCGGCAACGCCGAAACCCGCGACGGGGAGCCGGTCTGGTCAGACCCCGTCGCGGCGGAGAAGCAGGAGGAGAGCGCGAGCCACGCCGCCAGCCTAACCACAAGCCGGTGGCGATGTGGAATCCACGGTCCACATCGTGGGCGCGCCGGTGTTGGGCCGTTCGGAGTAGTTACGGTTGTCCAGGTCAGGGGCACTTTCCAGGCATGGCAACTCGTAGATGGCACGGCACCAGCACCCGCGGGTCCGCTGCCCGGATCATCACCGGTATCGGCGCTCTCTTCGCGATCATCGAGATCGTCTACATCCTGTTGGTCGTGCTCGGGGCGAACACCGCGAACGCGTTCGTCCGCTTCATCGCCTCCATCGCCGAACCCCTGGCGCTGTTCTTCCCCGGACTGTTCCCCATCGACAACTACACCGCCGCGGTTGTCGTCAACTACGGCCTCGCCGCGGTGTTCTGGCTCGTGGTGACCGGGCTCATCGCCCGGCTGCTCCGCTGACCGCGGTGACCGGCCAGGACACCCGGCGGCGTGGGCGAAACCGGCCCGCCGCCGTCGGGGTCCTGGCTGGCGTGGTGCGCTGGGTGGGGCTCGTCGCCGCGGCTGTCCTGGTCGCGCACGTGGTGCTGGTCATGGCGGACCTGAGTCGCGCCAACATGATCACCGCCGAGGTGCGCCTGCTGTCCGGGGTGCTGGCACTGCCCTTCAAGAACCTGTTCACCCTGGAGGACGTCAAGCTCGCCGTCCTCATCAACTACGGCATCGCGACCGCGTGCTGGCTGGCGGTGTCCTCTGTGGTCGCCAGGGTCATTCGTCGGTGGGGAACGGCTCGCCCCACTTCCCGGTGAACGCCGTCTCCGTGACCGGGATCCGTTGCCTGGGCGCGGTTTCGCGGGCCCGCTTCGCCTCAGGCAACAGGTGCGGTGACCCCAGCTTCCCGACCGCGATGGCGGTAAGAGGCCGAACCGAGTCCGGTAGCCCGAACTCCGCTGACACCCCTGCCGTGTCGAAACCGGACATCTGGTGCGCGACGAGCCCTTCGGCAACCGCCTGCAGAACCAGGTTCTGGGCCGCCAAACCCACCCCGTACTCGGCGTAAGGCACCTCGCCCTTGTCGTTAGCCGTCACCGCGCAGGCCACTAGGAGCGCACCGGCGCTACTAGCCCAAGCCTGGTTACCCGGCACCAAAAGCGCGAGGATCCGGTCGAACGTATCCGTGCCGCGAGGTCCAACCAGGAATCGGGCTGGCTGGGTGTTGCCGTAAGAGGGAGCCCAACGAGCGGCCTCCACGAGCCGCTGAAGTGCCTCTTGCGACACCACGCCATCCGGGTCGAGAGCGCGGGGGCTCCACCTGTCCCGGATCAGCGGGTGCAACTCGTCAAATCGCATAGCCCCACGCTGTCACAGCGTAGGCACCGAACCACGAGCCGGTCACCACGAACGCCGCCACCGACAGCACCATCGTGGACGTTCGCCGCTTCGCCAGGGCCAGCGCGATCGGCACCAGCAGCGCGATCGCGGGCACCATCAGCCGGACCTTGGAGTTCATCAGGCCGTTGGAGCACAGGTCCATCACCAGCACGCCCGCGGTGTAGACCAGCAGCGGCCACTCGACCCGCCGCCGGACCGCGATCGCGAACAGCGCCAGCGCCGCCACGACCATCCCGACGGTGGCCACCTCCAGCACCGACCGGCCGTCGGCGAGCACGTCGAAGCTGAACTTCACCGTCGCGGCGCCCCCGTCGAAACCGGAGTCCCAGCCGCGCTCCTGCAGGGCGAACCAGCCGTTCCACTCCCCGGTCCTGGTCCCCACCCACGCCAGGTACAGCACCAGGCCGAACGGGGCGATCGCCGCACCCACCCACGGCCGCCACCCGTCGCGCCGCCCGATGATCGCCACCAGCGCGGCCAACCCGACGGCCAGCACCAGCGCCGCCGCCGTCGGCCGGACCAGACCCGCCACCGCGCACGCCAGCCCCGCGGCCAGCCACTGCCGCCGCAGCACGAACACCAGCGCCCACACCGCGAGCGCGCAGAACATCGACTCCGAGTAGGCCATCGACAGCACGATCGACATCGGCGACCCGGCGAACAGCGCCACCAGCACCAGGCCGACCGTGCGCGACCCGCCCCGGATGATCGTCCCCAGCGTGGTCAGCCCGTAGGCGCACAGCACGCCGAACGCGATCGTCACCGCCAACGCCGAGGGCACCAGCCGGAACCCCAGGTCGTGCACCCAGCCGACCAGCGTCGGGTACCCGGGGAAGAAGGCCAGCGGGGTCTCCGCGCTGCGCCTGCCGAACGCGTCCACCAGGTTCGACGGCACCCCGGAGTACCCGTTGGCCGCGATCGAGAGGAACCACTGCCCGTCCCACGAGCGCAGTGCGTCGCTGGCCGACGAGCCGTTGCGCCCGGCCATCCAGCTCAGCGCGAGCAGGCCGACCTCGCGCACCCCGAGGAACACCAGGGCTGGGGCGAGCAGCCGCAGCAGGCGCGGCGGGCTCAGCCACGAGCGCGGTCCACGACCGCGAGCCTCGACGGCTTCTGGCTGCTCCTCGGCGGCATCGACGGCCGCGCTGGTCACGTCCGTGGCGGACACCGGCGATCCTCCCCGACTCACTGGCTCGGCGTGCCAACCCTAGCCGCACCGGCCGCGCAGTGGCGGGGGCCACATGAGCCCCGGAAACCGCGTGATGGCGCAGGTAGGCTCACCCGACAGACGCAAGTGCGCGGCGCCTCGCCCCTCGAGGGACCCGCGCACTCGGCATGAGGAGGTTGCACGCAAGTGGCGCTCGTCGTCCAGAAGTACGGCGGATCCTCGCTCGAGACCGCCGACCGGATCAAACGCGTCGCCGAGCGCATCGTCGCGACGCGCAAGGCGGGGAACGACGTCGTGGTGGTCTGTTCCGCGATGGGGGACACGACCGACGAGCTGCTCGACCTCGCCAAACAGGTCAACCCGGTGCCGCCGGGGCGCGAGATGGACATGCTGCTCACCGCGGGTGAGCGCATCTCCAACTCCCTGGTGGCGATGGCGATCAGCGCGCTCGGCGCCGAGGCGCGGTCGTTCTCCGGCTCCCAGGCGGGCGTGATCACCACCTCGACGCACGGCAAGGCCCGCATCATCGACGTCACCCCCAGCCGGGTGCGCGAGGCGCTGGACAAGGGCCACATCGTGCTGGTGGCCGGGTTCCAGGGCGTCAGCCAGGACACCAAGGACATCACCACGCTCGGCCGCGGCGGCTCGGACACCACCGCGGTCGCGCTGGCCGCCGCGCTCAACGCCGACGTCTGCGAGATCTACACCGACGTGGACGGCGTGTACTCGGCCGACCCGAGGATCGTCCCGGACGCCAAGAAGCTCGACCGGGTCACCTACGAGGAGATGCTCGAGATGGCCGCCAGCGGGGCCAAGGTGCTCATGCTGCGCTGCGTCGAGTACGCCCGCCGCTACGGCGTGCCCATCCACGTCCGATCGTCGTACAGCACCAAGCCGGGGACGGTCGTCTCCGGGTCAATGGAGGACTTGCCCGTGGAACAGGCGATGATCACCGGCGTCGCGCACGACCGGTCCGAGGCGAAGGTCACCGTGGTCGGCGTGCCCGACACCGCGGGCGTGGCCGCGCGGATCTTCCGCACGGTCGCCGACACCGAGATCGACATCGACATGGTGCTGCAGAACGTGTCGAGCACGGTGTCCGGCAAGACCGACATCACCTTCACCCTGTCCAAGAGCAACGGCCCGGTCGCGGTCGCGGCGCTGGAGAAGATCCGCGAGGAGCTCGGCTTCACCCAGGTGCTCTACGACGACCACGTCGGCAAGGTGTCGCTGGTCGGTGCGGGCATGCGCAGCCACCCCGGGGTCACCGCCACCTTCTGCGAGGCGCTGGCCAAGGTCGGGGTCAACATCGAGATCATCAACACCTCGGAGATCCGCATCTCCGTGCTCATCCGCGACACCCAGCTGGATGAGGCGGTCCGGGCGATCCACGAGGCCTTCGAACTGGGCGGCGACGAGGCCGCCGTCGTCTACGCGGGGAGTGGTCGCTGATGGCCGGACCTGTTCTCGCCCTGGTCGGCGCCACCGGCGCCGTGGGCACCGTGATGATCGACATCCTCAACGGCAGGGACTCCTGGCCGTGGGGCGAGGTGCGGCTGATCGCCTCGCCGCGCTCGGCGGGCAAGAAGATCACCGTGCGCGGCGAGGAGCTGACCGTGCTCGCGCTGGCGCCCGAGGTGTTCGACGGCGTCGACGTGGCCATGTTCGACGTGCCCGACGAGGTGTCCGCGCAGTGGGCGCCGATCGCCGCCGAGCGCGGCGCGGTCGCGGTCGACAACTCCGGCGCGTTCCGGATGGACGACGACGTGCCGCTGGTGGTGCCGGAGGTCAACAACGACAAGGTGGCCGCGCGGCCGAGGGGGATCATCGCCAACCCCAACTGCACGACCCTGTCGATGATGGCCTCGCTCGGCGCGCTGCACCGCGAGTTCGAGCTCAAGGAACTGGTCGTCGCCTCGTACCAGGCCGCGTCCGGCGCGGGCCAGGACGGCATCGACCGGCTCTACGCCGAGTACGCCGCCGTCGCGGGCAAGGAGGTCGGCAACCGCGTCGGCGACGTCCGCGAGGCGCTCGCCGCGGCGGGACTGTCGCAGGAGGACTCGCCGTTCCCGGCGCCGCTGGCGCTCAACGTCGTGCCGTGGGCGGGCTCGCTCAAGGCCGACGGGTGGGCCAGCGAGGAGCTCAAGGTCCGCAACGAGGCCCGCAAGATCCTCGGCATCCCGGACCTGAAGGTGTCGGCGACCTGCGTGCGGGTCCCGGTGGTCACGACCCACTCGCTGGCCGTGCACGCCACCTTCGCCCGGCCGGTCACCGTGGCCCAGGCCCACGAGATCTTCGCCGCGCAGCCGTCCATCGTGCTGGTCGACGACCCGGCGGCCGGGCAGTTCCCGACGCCCGCCGACGTCGTGGGCGGTGACCCGACCTACGTCGGCCGGGTCCGCCAGGCGCTGGACTTCCCGAACGCGCTGGACTTCTTCGTGTGCGGGGACAACCTGCGCAAGGGTGCTGCGCTGAACACCTACGAGATCGCCGAGACCATCGCGGCCGGACTCTAATCCGAAGATTCAGGGGCGGTCCCTCGTGGGACCGCCCCTGAGCCGTCTCTAGGCCGGGACCGGTTCCTTGACCGACCGCCCGGCGCCGAGCAGCCAGGCCACACCCGCGATCGCCACGCCACCCATGCCCGCCACCGCGAAGCCCCACGCGGGGGAGGTGTGGTCGACGACGAACCCGATGCTCGGCGCGCCGATCGAAGCCCCCAGGGTGAACGCCGAGCTCTGCAGCCCGGTCGCCGCGCCGCGCATCGACACCGGCGCCAGCTTCGCGACCTCCTCACCCGTGGTCGCCACCGTCGGCGCGCAGAGGGCGCTGCTGGGCACCAGGGCGATCGCGAGCAGCCACCACTCGCCGACGAAGAACGCGGCCGGGATGGTGAGCAGCCCGAGCAGCCCCATCAGCACGACCTGCGGCAGCGACCGCCGCACCGCGCCGTGCACCAGTCCGCCCGCCGCCGAGGCGGTGCAGATGACGATGACCAGCAGGCCGGTCCAGTCCAGCTCCCCGTTCGCCCGCAGCGCCGCGACCATGGTCACGTCCACGCCCGCCAGGATGAACACCGCGCCGCCGCCGACGGCCAGCACACCGATGAACTTGGGCGTCAGCCACTCGCGGCGCGGTAGCCGGGCCTTGTCCTGCTTCTCGTGGTCGGCGCGCACCCTCGGGTTGAACACGGCGATGAGCACGCCGACGACCACGACCGCGCAGCCGAGGCCGGTGGTGGCCGCCTGCGGGGAGAGCTGGGTGGCCAGCAGCACCGCGAGCGCGGGGCCGACCATGTAGCTCAGCTCCACCGAGATCGAGTCCATCGAGAACGCCGTGCGGCGCAGCTCCTCCGGCACCATCGCGGCGATGGCCTGCCTGGCGATCGACATGGTCGGCAGTGCGAGCAGGCCGAAGAAGAACGCTGTCCCCAGCAGCACCGGGTAGGACATGAACCGGGCGGTCAGCCAGAACGCGCCCTCGCACGCGGTGGCCAGCAGGATCATCGGCCGCAGCCCGATCCGGTCCACGACGTGGCCCATCAGCGGCGCGCCCACCGCGACCCCGATCGTGCCGACGCCGCCGACCAGGCCCGCCGCGCCGTAGCTGCCGCTGAGCCCGACCGCGACGAGCAGGGTGAGCACCATCGAGGTGGCGGCGAGCGGGATCCGGGCGAAGAACATCAACACCATCAGCGCGCGAACGCCGGGCAGGCCGAGCATCCGGCGGAACTGCTGCATGCCCCGATGCCACCGCAGTCCACCCGGCGGGTCAACCGATTAACCACTACCGTGGCTTTTCTGGACTGACTCCAGATTCGGCGGTGCCACCACCACAGCACGCGGAGGCGACCATGAGCTCGACCCGGCCCACCACCAACAACGCGGGTATCCCCGTCGGCAGCGACAACGACTCGCTGACCCTCGGCGCCAACGGTCCGATCCTGCTGCAGGACAACTACTTGATCGAGAAGAACGCGCAGTTCAACCGCGAGCGCGTCCCCGAACGGGTGGTGCACGCCAAGGGCGGCGGCGCTTTCGGCTTCCTCGAGGTGACCGAGGACGTCAGCCAGTTCACCAAGGCCGCGGTGTTCCAGCCGGGCACCCGCACCGAGAGCGTGATCCGCTTCTCCTCGGTCGCGGGCGAGCACGGCTCACCGGACACATGGCGCGACCCGCGCGGGTTCGCCGTGAAGCTCTACACCAGCGAGGGCAACTACGACCTGGTCGGCAACAACACCCCGGTGTTCTTCATCCGCGACCCGATCAAGTTCCCCGACTTCATCCGCTCCCAGAAGCGCCGCGCCGACAACAACCTGCGCGACCACGACATGCAATGGGACTTCTGGACGCTGCGCCCCGAGTCCGCGCACCAGGTGACCTGGCTGATGGGCGACCGCGGCATCCCGTCGAACTGGCGGGAGATGAACGGCTACGGCTCGCACACCTACCTGTGGGAGAACGCGGGCGGTCAGCGGTTCTGGGTCAAGTACCACTTCAAGACCGACCAGGGCATCGGCTACCTCGCCCAAGCCGACGCCGACCGGATCGCGGGGGAGGACGCCGACCACTACATCCGCGACCTCTTCGGCGCGATCAAGGCGGGCAACCACCCGAGCTGGACCCTCTACGTCCAGGTCATGCCCTACACCGACGCCGCGGACTACCGGTTCAACCCGTTCGACCTGACCAAGGTGTGGTCGCACGGCGACTACCCGCTGATCAAGGTCGGCCGGTACGTGCTCGACCGCAACCCGGAGAACTACTTCGCCCAGGTCGAGCAGGCCGCCTTCGAGCCGTCGAACCTCGTGCCGGGCATCGGGCCGTCGCCGGACAAGATGCTGCAAGGTCGGCTCTTCGCGTACCCGGACGCGCACCGCTACCGCATCGGCACGAACTACAGCCAGCTCCCGGTCAACGCCGCCAAGGCGCCGGTGAACAGCTACGCCAAGGACGGCGCCATGCGCTACGCCAACCCGAGCGACCCCGTGTACGCGCCGAACTCTTACGGCGGCCCCCACGCGGACGCCTCTTACGCGGGGGAGACCGTGGCGAACTACGGCATCGAGGACGAGGTCATCCGCTCGGCCTACCGGCTGCACAGCGAAGACGACGACTGGGGGCAGCCGGGCACCCTCGTCCGCTCTGTCATGGACGACGCGCAGCGCGATCGGCTCGCCGCGAACATCATCGGGCACGCGTCCGAGGACGTGAGCGCCCCTGTGCTGCGGCGCGTGGTCGAGTACTGGCGAAACGTCGACAAGACCATCGGCGACAAGGTGGCTGACGGGTTGGCGGAGTAAGCACCTCGTGGAACCGCGACCCCGCCCCGTCACCCGACCGGTCGGGGTCGCGGTCAATCGCCCCCGAATGTGCGACGGCCGCTCCGCTGTCGGGGCACGCGGTGGGCGGTCCCGAGAGAAGTAATGATCATTTTCACGTTCGGTGACGATCGCTCACCCTTCGGTCACTGCCGTCGAATGCAAACCGCTAACGCTCCGATTGATCGGCGATTGCCCGTTCGGGCAGAAATGGTTTTCTCCGCCATTCCCCGGTACTGAGTTGGTTGTCCACACCATGGACAACCGACAAGGAGAAACTCGATGAACAAGATCGCTCGTTTCGTCGCCGTGGTTGCCACGGGAAGTGTTCTCGCCCTCGGTAGTGCCGGAATGGCACAGGCTGACACAGCCACCATCTCCTCGGCGTCCGTCGAGCGGATCATGACGGCTGACAACGCGCTGCAGACGGCCGTCGCCAACGAGGACCTCGCAGGTGTCCAGACAGCCTTCGCCGACCTGCGCTCTTCCCTGGCCCAATCCGGGGACGAGACAGCGCTCAAGTTGGATGCGGCCTTGGGCGAGTTGCAGCGCATCCTTCCCGGCCTGCCGGTCCCCGGCTTGCCGATTCCCGACCTCGGCGGCCTCACCGGCGGTCTGCCGGTGGGCAACCTGCCCGGCCTCAGCGGCCTGCAGGGCCTGATCAACACCGTCACCAACCTGCTGACCTCCCTGCTGGGCGGCCTGCCGACCGGTGGTCTGCCGGTTGGTCTGCCCTCCACCGGTGGCCTGACCGGCGGTCTGCCGGGCCTCGGCGCGCTGACCGGTCTGCTCGGCGGTCTCCCGCTCGTGGGTGGCCTGACCGGCGGTCTGACCGGCGGCCTGCCGGGCACCTCCGCGGCGACCGGCCTGCTCGGTGGCCTCACCAGCTCGATCCCGGGCGCCAGCCTGCTGACCGGCCTGCTCGGTGGCCTGCCGCTCGTGGGTGGCCTGCTCGGGTAACCGAGCGCCAGTGGTAACCGCAGTACCTGGTGTGTGCCGATAGTGGCGCACGAGAGCCGGTAATCCGATCCGCCTCCGGGTCGGATTACCGGCCTCTTTATTTCACGCCGCAAGAAATGCCCCGCCCGCTGGCAACGGCGGTGAATTCGTGCATTCAGGGGTGCATCAAGAGGCGGTGGAATGCCAGTGCGCGGTGTACGCGGCGGCCTCCGCGGCCAACCACGCGTCGAGGTTGTCCAGATTCGTGCCGCGCGAAAGCCGGTACTCCCTCGCCCGGCGCACGTCGACCACCAGCGGCTCGGCGCCCGGCAGCAGGTCGGCCGCGCACACCGCCAGCAGCCGCAGCGCGGCGTTCGCGCCGTCGCGCGTCAGCGGCGCCTCCTTCAGGTGGAACAGCACGACCTGAAGCCCCCCGGAGCGGCCGCGCACGGCCAGGTGCGGCGCGACCGTCAACTCCAGCCCGTCCACCCGCAGGATCGTCGCCCCGCAGTCGACCGCGGTCAGCTTCGCCTTGCGCCACCACGCGAGGAACCCCGCCGCGACCTCCTCGTACGCCCTCGGCTGCCCGCTCACCCCGGCCGTTTCAGCCTCGGCCACCACATCGGCGAGCACCGCCGCCGGGTCCTCGGCCCGCGCCGCCACGTCGATGGCGGCGAGGATCGCCTGGTAGAAGATCCGCCCGTAGTGGTCGGGCACGCCCTCCCGCTCGTGCGCCGACACCACGATCTCGGTGCGCCTGGCCCGCCCGCCAGCCGCGTACTCGGCGAACGCCGTCGCGCTCGTCACCACCGCGCCTGCCCGCCGCGCCACGTCTGCCCCTGCTCCCGCCGTCGTGCCCATAGGCCCCTCCCTCGGGTCGGTGTCGATCTCCAGTCTACCGCCGGGGTATGACACAAACGTTCGAATCGGGGGGTCTGACCAGCGTGGATCCTCAGATCTCGCGGAAGGTCGCCGCCACCTTCTCCAGCGCTGGCCCCGCGCTGGCCCGGCGCGACTCCAGCGTCCAGGTGATCACCTGGTGGAACCGGCGCCCGCCGTTGACCAGGGTGAACCAGAACACGCACGGCTCGCCCTCGAACACCCCGGTCACCTCGTAGCGCACCGCCTCGAACGCGCCGATCCGCACCGGCGTCGCGGCGCCGACCTTGGGGGTCTCGAAGGGCATCTCCGCCATCGTCAGGATCGCGGTGTCCTCGTAGTCGGCGAAGTCGCTGAAGTCGGCCTTCTCGTCGGTGAGCACCATGAGGTAGCGCTCCTGGAAGATCTGCCCGTAGGTGAGCACGGCCTGCTCGGCGCGGTACTCCTCTGGCAGTTCCCGCCAGTCGACGGGCAGGTCCAGCGCGCTGTACCCGTCCACGGTCTTGACCTCGACGACCCGGGTCTCCTCGGCGCGCTGCGCGGGTGGCTCGCCGGACGAGGTGTCGATCGCCAGCCACGCCGTGGTGCCCGCCAGCACGACCAGGACAACGCCGAGGGCCACCCAGATCCAGGTCGCGCGCCGCTTGGGCGGCGTCGGCGGGACCGGCGGGAAGATGGAGGGCAGCGGAGGTTGCTGCGCGGCCCAGGGCTGCTCGGACATCGTGACACCGCCCCCAGGCGAGGTGTGTTCCCGCTCGATCAGCGGGCGACGACAGTCTAGCGGCCTGGCAGGATCGGTCGGGTGAGCACTCATCCAGTCGCCGAGGTACCGGACCGCCTGTTCGCCGACGACCAGGCCGAGGCCCGCTGGCGGGCGCGCTTCCACGCCGCCAGGGTCAGCCTGCCGGACTGGGCGCTGCAGGCCCCGGACCGGACCGTGTACGTCTCCAACGCCAGCGGGGTGTGGGAGGTCTACGCGTGGGACCGGGCCACCGACACGCACCGCCAGGTCACCGACCGGCCCAACGGCACCCTGCACGGCACGGTCTCGCCGGACGGCGAGCAGATCTGGTGGTTCGCCGACACCGACGGCGACGAGTTCGGCACCTGGGTGGCCGAGCCGTTCGCGGGCCGCCCCGCGGGCGCGGAGGCCCAGCCGGGCGTGGCGGGCGCGAAGGCCGGGTACCCGGCGGGCCTGGAGATCGGCGACGAGGTGAGCGTCGTAGGCGTTGCCGACGACGACGGCACGACCATCTACCTGTCGCGTAGTGGGGCCGACGCGGAGGTGATCTACCAGAACGAGCACGACGGTGGCGTCGCCGCACTCTCCTACGACGAGACCCTCCTAGCGATCGCGCACTCCGAACACGGCGACAACCGCCACCCGGCGCTGCGTGTCGTGTCTGTCGCGGACGGCACTACGGTCGCGGAGAAGTGGGACGGCAAGGGTCTGGGTCTTAGCGGCATCGCGTTCAGCCCGGTGATCGGCGACTCGCGCCTCTTGGTGCTGCACGAGCGCCGCGGACGCGAAGAGCTGCTGATCTGGGACGTCGCTGCGGACTCCGAGCAAGAGATCGTGCTCGACCTGCCGGGCGAGGTCGCCGCCGACTGGTACACGGATGGCACCGCGCTGTTGGTCGCGCACACGCACCAGGCGCGGAACACGCTGCACCGGTACGACATCGCTACCGGCACTTTGTCTACATTGGATACTCCACCCGGGACGATCGGATCGGCGCACACCCGGCCGGACGGCACCGTCGAGTACTCCTGGTCCAACGCCGCTGAGCCGTCCGCGGTCCGCGCGCTGTTCAGTGACGGCACCGATCGCGTCCTCCTTACGCCGCCCGGCGACCGCGCGCCCACCAGCGCTCCTCTTACGGATGCCTTCGTAGAGACCGAGAACGGCACTGTGCACGCGCTGGTTGCCCGCCCGGTGGACGCGCCAGAGGGACCTCTGCCGACCGTGTTCACGCTGCACGGGGGTCCGCACGCTGCGGACGAGGACCGGTTCTCCGCCTACCGTGCCATGTGGGTCGATGCGGGGTTCGCCGTAGTTCACGTGAACTACCGGGGCTCCACCGGCTACGGCTCCGCTTGGCGTGACGCGATCGAGGGCAAGCCCGGGCTCACGGAGCTCGCTGACGTCGCTGCCGTGCACGAGTGGGCAGTGTCATCTGGCCTCGCGGACCCAGCCCGCTGCGTAGTGAACGGCGCGTCGTGGGGCGGTTACCTGGCGCTGTTGGCGCTAGGTACGCAGCCCGACCTATGGGCCGCTGGCGTCGCCGGCGTTCCTGTCGCGGACTACCTCGCCGCGTACGAGGACGAGATGGAGCCACTACGCGCGTTCGACAGAGCCCTCTTCGGAGGTTCCCCTGCCGAACTGAAGTCCCTCTATGAAGAGTGCTCCCCGATCACCTACGTCGACAACGTGCGCGTACCGGTGCTCGTGCTCGCGGGCGAGAACGACCCGAGGTGCCCGATCCGCCAGATCGACAACTACCTCGACCGGCTCGCCGCGCGCGAACAGCCCTACGAGGTCTACCGGTACGACGCGGGCCACGGGTCCCTGGTGGTAGCCGAGACGATCAAGCAGTCGCTGATCGAGGTGCACTTCGCGCTGCGGGCCCTCAAGCTCCGCTGAGCCGGGACGCGGCCGACCCCTCGCCGGGTCGGCCGCTCAGGCCCTGGCCAACGCGAACTCGGCCACCTGCAGCCCGATGGTCCGCAAGGTCGACGGCACGCCGGGGTCGGAGCAGCCGCCCGCCTCGTCGAACTTGGTGTGGATCGAGTTGATGGCCGCGCCGAGCGGGGTCGGCCAGCCGCGAAGGGCGTGGGTCACCGCACGCAGCGCGGTCAGCGTGTTCACCGCCGCCTGCCACCCCGCCGCGGTCGCCACGCAGCCCACAGCGCGGCCGTCGAGGTACACCCGCTCGTCCTCGCGCAGGTCCTCCACGTAGTCCAGGGCGTTCTTGACCAGGCCGGACACGGTCCCGTGGTAGCCGGGGGAGACCAGGATGACCCCGTCGGCCTCCCGCAGCTCGTCCACCAGCCTGCGCGCGGCGTCGGTGCGCTCGGGCACCGCCGGGTCGTAGAAGGGGAGGACCAGGTCAGCGCCCGACAGGGCGGTCGTCTTGGCGCCCGCCTCCGCGGCGCCGGCGAGCACGAGGCGCAGCGCGCGCTCGGACTGCGAGTCCGGGCGCAGCGACCCGCCGATTCCCACCACTGAGACCGTCACTCGACCATCCTTCCACCGCTGGGGGTGGCCCGACGACCTCCAAGCGGCGGTGTTCCGATGGCGTTGCCCACTTGCCTACTGGGCAGTAACGTCTCCTCGGTGCTGCTCGACGCGATCCCGACCCGGGTGCTGGCCGCCGCCGTGCGGGCCATCTTCGCCCTGCCCCGTCCGATCCGCCGCCTCATCGCAGGCAGGCCCATCAGGGTCGACGGCCAGGAGTTGGCCCTCGACGCCCAGTTCCTCTTGGCGCTGAACCGCTTCGTCACCGGAGACGGCCTAACCGCCCGCGAGCCCGCGAAGTCCCGCGCCGACATGGTGTCCTCCACCCGCCTTATCGGCGGCGAGCCGATCGAGCCGGTAGCCGTAAGAGCCCTAGACCTGGACGGCATCCCCGCCCGCCTCTATACGCCCCAGTCGGTCTCCGACAACGCCCCACTACTCCTCTTCTTCCACGGCGGCGGCTGGGTCATCGGCAACCTGGACACCCACGACAACCCCTGCCGCTTCATCGCCAAGCACGCGGAAGTAAAGGTCCTCTCCGTCGACTACCGCCTAGCCCCCGAACACCCCTTCCCAGCAGCCGTCGACGACGCCCTCGCCGCGTTCAACTGGTCGGTCAAACACGCCGACTCCCTAGGCGTCGACCCCACCCGAATCGCCGTAGGCGGCGACTCCGCAGGCGGCAACCTGGCTGCCGTAACCGCCCTCCAGGCGTCCCTCACCCCCGGCCCCCGCCCAGCCTTCCAACTCCTCTTCTACCCCGGCGTAGACGCCACCGTCCGCCGCCGCTCCCGCGACCTATTCGCCACCGGCTACCTCCTAACCGACAACGACATCGACTGGTTCCTCAACCACTACGGTCCCGACCGCTCCACCCGCCCCGACCCCCGCTTCTCCCCCCTAAAAGCCCCCGACCTCTCCACCGTCGCACCCGCCTACATAGCCACCGCAGGCTTCGACCCCCTCCGCGACGAGGGCGAGGCCTACGCCAACGCCCTACGAGCCGCCCAAATCCCCGTGATCCACACCCGCCACCCCGACCTAATCCACGGCTACATCAACTTCCTCGCCGCAGGCCCCCGCTTCACCCAAGCCCTCCAAGAAGCCACCACCACCCTCCGTGCTGCCCTGACTCTGGCCTAGTAGAGCGGGTTGCCCGTATCTTGGTGTAAAAGTACACTAAGGAACATGGCAGGGTCGCTACTTGATCAGGGCGCGCTTCTCCTTACCGACGAGGAGCGTGTGGAGTTGGAGTCCAAGGGGCAGGTCCTGCGTCGCGACGGGGGGCACACCTTCATCAGCGAGGGTGAGACGACCGACTTCGTCCTCCTGATCCGCAAGGGGCACGTCAAGGTCGTAGTCGGCAGACCGGCCAGGATCGTCGCCGTACGTGGACCAGGCGACATTGTTGGCGAGATGGCCCCCATTCGGCGTAAGCCGCGTTCGGCCAGTGTCATCGCGTTGGGTGAAGTGGAAGTCTTGCATGTCCCCGGCCCGGTTTGGGTGGAGTTCCTCTATGCCAACCCCCGCGCCATGCACGCACAGCTCGCCGCAGCTGACGAGCGAGTTGACCAGGCCACTCGCAAGGTCGCGGAGTCTGAACTGGCGGCCGAGCAGCGCCTGGCCAAGGCATTGCTTGAGTTGATGGATCTGGGTCTGGCGAATGAGTCGACCGATGGCCCCACGTTCGTGTTCAGCCAGTCCGATCTCGCCAGCCTGACCGGCGCCTCGCTGGACTCGGTGAAGAAGATCGTCCGGGCCTTCCGCGAACAGAAGATCATCGACACCGGTAGGCGCATGCTGCTCGTGCGGGACCTTCCGTACCTGCGTGCGATCGCCTCCGGCGATCGCACCGCCTCATTGTGAGGCGGCAGGTGTCCTGGGAGATCGTCGTGTCGGGATTGGTGATCGCCGCGGGCGGCACGGTGAAGGCATGGTTCGCGCTCCAGCGTTACCGGATAGGTCAGGTCTCGGAGACCCACCGGTTCTCAAAGGCACTTGAAGGCGTCGAACCCCAGGATCGTGCAGAGATCATCCGGGCGTACAACGACAAGGCGGTTGAAGACCCTGCTGCTCCAAGCGGATCCGACCCGCGGCGGTTGTTCCAGCATCCCCGGCGCAAGGGGTGACTGTGACGACGACCTTGTTGGAGCACTGCCTGATCCGGAGCCTGCGGGAGCTCCACCTGCCCCCGGATGACTACGTGGTGTTCGGCAGTGCTCCGCTACTTGCGCACGGATTGTGTGGCGAAGTGCGTGACTTGGACATCGTGGTCCGCGACAGCCTGTGGTGTCAGATATCTTCGTACGGCAAGGCCGCCCGCGGCGAGATCACCGGCGACCCGGTACGAACGGTCTGCGACGGTCGCATCCAGTTCTCGCAGCGGTGGGTTTCTGCGGACTGGGACACCGATGACTTGATCGAGCGGGCTGACCTCATCGCGGGCATCCGATTCGCTTCGCTGTCTGATGTCCTCGCCTACAAGCGGTCTCTCAACCGGCCGAAGGATCGTCAGGACATCGCAACCCTGATCATGCATGGCTCTTGACCCATGCTCATGCGCTCCTCGAGCGGGCGGTGGCCGCGCAGACGCGTGTAGTCGCCCAGAGCAGAAATCAGGCCCTGTCCACGCCTCGGTGGACAGGGCCTGACCTGTGTCGGGGTGACAGGATGTGAACCTGCGACCTCTTCGTCCCGAACGAAGCGCGCCACCTGAAGGCGAGCGCCACGCGGTAGACCAGTCGTCAGCCGGTGAGCTTGGCCTTCACCACGGCTGCGACGCGGCCGCCGTCGGCGCGGCCTGCGATTTTGGTGTTGGCGGCCTTCATGATCTGGCCCATCTGCCTCGGCCCCGGGGCTTCACCCAGCTGGGTGGTGACCTCGGCGACGGCCTCGTCGACGAGGGCGGCGATCTCGGTGTCGTCGAGTTGCTTGGGCAGGTAGGCGGTGAGGACCTCCGCCTCGTCCAGCTCCAACTGGGCCTGCTCGGCCCGGCCCGCGCCCGAGAACGCCTCGGCGGCCTCCTTGCGCTTGCGGACCTCGCGGGCCAGCACCTTGAGCACCTCGTCGTCGGTCAGTTCGCGGGCTTCGGTGCCCGCGACCTCCTCGGTCGTGACCGCGGCCAACGCCATGCGCAGGGTCGCGAGCCGGGTCTTCTCCCGGTTCTTCATCGCGGCGGTGAGGTCTGCCTGGAGTCGGTTCTTCAGCTCGGCCATGGGGGAACAGTACTGATCGTTCAGCCCCGGCGCGGCGAACCCGTACCCTCGTGGGTGTGAGTGACGCAGTGAAGACCCTCGGTCGCATCGCCATCGGCACCGCCGCGCTGGGCGCGGCGACCATCGCCTACGCCGCGGGGTACGAGCGGACCCGGTGGACCCTTCGCCAGGCGACCCTGCCGGTGCTCGCCGAGGGTGCCCGGCCGCTGCGGATCCTGCACATCTCCGACCTGCACATGCTCCCGGGCCAGAAGTCGAAGCAGCGGTGGGTGGCCGCCCTCGACGAACTCAACCCCGACCTGGTCGTCAACACCGGTGACAACCTCGCGCACAAGCAGGCCGTGCCCGCCGTCGTGCGCGCGCTGGGTCCCCTGCTGAACCGGCCGGGCGTGTTCGTCTTCGGCAGCAACGACTACTACGCGCCCAAGCCCAAGAACCCCGCGCGCTACCTGTTCCCCTCGAACAAGCGCATCCACGGCATCCCCCTGCCCTGGAAGGACCTGCGCGCCGCCATGCTGGAGCGCGGCTGGATCGACCTCACCCACAACCGCACCCTCTTCACCGTCGACGGCCGCACCATCGCCGCCGCGGGCGTGGACGACCCCCACCTCCGCCGCGACCGCTACGACGACATCGCGGGCAAACCCGACCGCCAAGCCACCCTCCGCCTCGGGGTCACCCACTCCCCGGAACCCCGCGTCCTGGACCGCTTCGCCGAAGACGGCTACGACCTCGTGCTGGCGGGCCACACCCACGGCGGGCAGCTGCGGATCCCCGGGTACGGCGCCCTGGTCACCAACTGCGAACTCGACCGGGGCCGAGCGCGGGGCAGTTCCCGCTGGGGCTCCCACACCTGGCTGCACGTGTCCGCCGGTCTGGGGACCTCGCCCTACGCCCCGGTCCGCTTCGCCTGCCCGCCCGAGGCCAGCCTTCTGACCCTCGTACCCCGCCTGACCAGCTCGGATCCAGCGCTGGAAGGCTCTAAGGGAGCCCGGTTCGGAGCCAGCGCACGGGTCCGTTAGACTTCTGACCGTTCCACTATCGGGGTGTGGCGCAGCTTGGTAGCGCGCTTCGTTCGGGACGAAGAGGTCGCAGGTTCAAATCCTGTCACCCCGACACAGGTCAGGGCCACCGAAGATTCTCGGTGGCCCTGATCTCGTTTGGTTCCTTGACTCCCCAGCAGAAGAGGGGCCCCGCAGGGCCCCTCTTGGCGAGCTGGATCAGTTGTGGCTGTCCGGGTTCTGCAGTGGGACGCCGTTGACCATGGTGGAGCTGTTGGCCTCGTGCCAGTCGAACGGGGCGCCTTCGGTGGGGCCTAGTTCGCCCTGCCAGTCGGTGGCGGGGGTGTCCGGGGTTTGCTCGCGGCGGGCGAGTTCTTCCTGGAGTTGGCGCAGGAGGCCGAGTTCCTGGTCGTTGAGTGAGTCGTCCGTTGGTTCGTCCTTGGCGGACCAGACTTCTGCGACCTTCGAAACCGCCTTGACCGCTGGGGCAGGCGGGGTGCGGGGGACCACGACCTCGGTCGCGTACCGCATCGCCGTGTGGTGGTAGTCGGTTGGTTCGGTGCCGTCGCGGAGGACCTCTACGGAGGCGGTCAGGCCGGTTCGGCGCATCGCGTGTTCGACCCGGAAGGCCGTCGCGGCGGCGGAGCCCGTGGGGCCGACGCCGATCAGGACGACGCGGTGCGGGACGGCGCCGGTGGCCGAGCCGGACGGGGTGAGCCGCCAGACGGCCCAGACGGCGCGGATGTCGGGCAGGGCGTCGAGGACCTTGCTGATCGCCTCGGCGACGCCCTGTTCGGCGCCGATGCCGTCGACCTTGCCCGCGCCGAAGCGGTGCCTGGTCATCACCTCCGGGTCGACCAGCCGCAGCCGCTCGACCACCGACGGGTCGGCGTTGGCCGCGGCGAACAGCGCCAGCAGCTCGTCGCGCTCGCCCTTGCTGACCCCGACCGGGCCAGCCACCAGGCAGCCCGCGATCAGCTCCAGCGCCCGGTCGACCTCGGCGGAAGCCAGCAGCTCCCTGGCGTCGGCGAGCGCGTCGTCGTCCAACCTGCCCGCGAGGACCAGCAGGATGTCGTGCACGCGGACCGGCAGCGCCACCCCCGCCCACGAACCCTTGCCTGGCGAGACCTGCGTCACGTTCTGTCCCCTCTCGTGCGAGCGCCTAGCTGGGAACCAGGTGGCCCTCGGCGACCAGTGGTTCCGAGGCCGCCAGCGCGGCCTGGTGGTACCTCGGCAACTCGGTGCCGACCGGCAGCACCTCGACGGCGGGCTCGTAAGTGCCCAGAGCGCGCAGCACCCGCTGCAGCTCGCCGGTCAACCTCGGCGCGTCACCGGTCGTGGTGACCAGCACGACCCGGGCGACCGACCCGGCTGACCGACCCCGGCGCCAGCTCGACCGCGCCTCGACCACCTCGGGTCGACCGCGCAGCATCGCGCTGAGCACGACGGCGACCGAATCACCCATGCTCACCCATTCGGGCGACTCCGCGGAGAAGGTGTAGTCGAGTTCGCCGATTTCGTCCACCCACCCGAGCGCGTTGAGCTTCTCCGCGTCGGCGCCGTGGCTCATCAGCGAGCTGACCGCGAGCCGGTACTCCTCGGGGGTGATCGCGACCCGCTCGCGCAGCAGGGTCAGCGGCAGCGCCCTGGCCACCGCGTCGGCGGCGTCGGCGGCCAGCCAGTCGCGGAAGCGCCACAGCTGGCGGTCGTTGAGCCTGCCCGCCAGGCGCAGCAGCAGTTCGTGGGCGCTCACGCGACCTCCACCGTCAGCTCGACCTCGACCGGCACGCCGCGCGGCAGTTCGCTGACCCCGACCGCGGACCTGGCGTGCACCCCGGCTTCGCCGAACACCTCGCCGAGGAAGTCCGACGCGCCGTTGAGCACCGCGGGCTGGCCGGTGAACCCCTCGGCGGAGGCGACGAACCCGACGACCTTGACCACGCGGACCACGGCGTCGAGGCCGACCAGGTTGTCGATCGCGGCGAGGGCGTTGAGCGCGGCCACCTTGGCCAGCTGCTGCGCCTCTTCGGGGCTCACCTCGGCGCCGACCTTGCCGGTGGCCAGCGGCTCACCGCCGACCACGGGCAGCTGACCCGCGGTGAACACCAGCGACCCTGAGCGGGAGGCCGGGACGTAGGACCCGATCGGGGCGGCCACCGGGGGGAGTTCGACACCCAGGTCGGCCAGTCGCGCGCGCCAGCTCACCTCAGGCCCCCTTGGGGCGCTTGAGGTAGGCGACCAGCTGCTCGCCGGTCGGCCCCGGCAGCACCGAGACCAGCTCCCAGCCGTCCTCGCCCCACTGGTCGAGGATCTGCTTGGTCGCGTGGATCAGCAGCGGCACGGTGGCGTACTCCCACTTGGTCAACTCAGCCAAGGCCGGTCCCTCACCTCGTCGCAGGTCGACCCGGTCGACCGACCAGGTCGGGGCCCACCCTAGCCGTTGACTGCCCGTGAAGACCCGCACGTCGCCGCGTGATGCGCCGGGCGATCGGTACGGTTCCGGCATGGAGTCCTGGCGGGTGATCGCCACCGCGTTGCTCGGGGTCGCGGGGCTGGTGCTGGTGCTGCTGACGATGGCCAAGGTGCGCGACCGGACCGGGCGCTCGGGCACCGTGGCCATCTCCGGCGCGGTGTCGTTCACCGGCCTGGCCCTGCTGTGTGTGTTGACCGTCACCGTGCTGCCCGCCGGGGTGGTCTGGGGCGCGGTGATCGTGGTCGGTGTCGTCACGTCCGCGCTGCTCCTGGTGGGGTGAAGCGGCGCTGATCACCCGGTACTCGGGGGGCGGGTCGGGTAACCGGGCATTTACGCTGAAATGGTGACCACCCCTGTCGTCGGCTGGACCGAGCAGATCGCCAGAGCCCGGCTGCACGTGGTGACCGGCAAGGGTGGGACGGGCAAGTCCACTGTGGCTGGGGCGTTGGCGTTGGCGCTGGCCACGGGCGGTAAGCGGGTCCTGCTGGTGGAGGTCGAGGGCAGGCAGGGCATCGCGGCGCTGTTCGACACGCAGCCGTTGCCCTACTCCGAGGAGAAGGTGGCCACCGCGCCAGGCGGTGGCGAGGTGCGCGCGCTGCACGTGGACGTCGAGGCGGCGCTGCTGGAGTACCTGTCCATGTTCTACAACCTGGGTTTCGCGGGCCGCACGCTGCGCAAGATGGGCGCGATCGAGTTCGCCACCACCCTGGCGCCTGGGCTGCGCGACGTCCTGCTCACCGGGAAGATCAAGGAGTGCGTGACCCGCACCGACGACACCGGCAGGCACGTCTACGACGCGGTGGTGGTCGACGCCCCGCCGACCGGCCGGGTGGTGAAGTTCCTCGACGTCACCAAGGCCATGGCCGACCTGGCGAAGGTGGGGCCGATCAAGGGGCAGAGCGACGGGGTCGTGCGGCTGCTGCACTCCGGTGACACCGCGGTGCACCTGGTGACCCTGCTCGAAGAGATGCCGGTGCGCGAGACCATCGAGGCGGTCGAGGAGCTCGACGGTGCTGATCTGCGGCCGGGGGCGATCCTGCTCAACCGCGTCCGCCCACCCCGGTTGCCCGCGCGCTCGATCACCGCCGCGGCTGACGGCAGGGTCGACGCCTCTAGGGTCCGCGCCGGTCTAGAGGCCGCCGGATTGGCTCTATCTGAGGCCGACATGGATGGGCTGGTCGAAGAGACTGTGGAGCACGCGATCCGTGTGCAGGCCGAGCAGCGTGCGCGAGAGCAGCTAGCCGAGATCGACCTACCGGCGGTCGAGCTACCTGAGCAGGTCGACGGCATCGACGTAGGCACGCTCTATGAGCTAGCCGAGGTTCTCGTGGACCAGGGGGTCAGGTGAGCGCCTTGGAGATAGACACGCTCATCGACGACCCCGAGACCCGGGTGATCGTGTGCTGCGGCTCCGGCGGGGTCGGTAAGACAACCACGGCAGCCTCTATAGCGGTCCGGGCTGCTGAGCGCGGCCGCGCCACTGTGGTGCTGACCATCGACCCGGCCCGTCGTCTCGCCCAAGCCCTAGGGCTGGCCGAACTCGGCAACGTGCCGCGCGCGGTCTCCGTCGCGGGGTTCGAGCCCAAGGGTTCGCTCAGCGCGATGATGCTCGACATGCGTCGCACATTCGACGACATGGTGATGGCGCACGCGGGGGAGAAGCGCGCGGAGGAGGTGCTGGCCAACCCGTTCTACCGGACCATCTCCTCGTCCTTCTCCGGCACCCAGGAGTACATGGCGATGGAGAAGCTCGGCCAGCTCGCCGCCGACGGCACCTGGGACCTGATCGTCGTCGACACCCCGCCGTCGCGCTCGGCGCTGGACTTCCTCGACGCGCCGCAGCGGCTGTCCACCGCGCTCGACGGCCGCATGATCAAGCTGCTGACCGCCCCTGCCCGCGCGGGCGGTTGGGGCATCCGCAAGGTGGTCAGCGCCGGGTTCGGCCTGTTCGCGAAGGCCGTGTCGACCATCGTCGGCGGCCAACTGCTCGCCGACGCGTCCGCGTTCGTGCAGGCATTCGACGGCATGTTCGGCGGCTTCCGCGAGCGCGCCCGCAAGACCTACGAACTGCTGCGCTCCAACGGAACAGCGTTCGTCGTCGTGGCCGCACCGGAACCGGACGCGTTGCGCGAGGCCAGCTACTTCGTGGAGCGGCTGGCGGACGAGGCCATGCCCCTGGCCGGGTTGGTCGTCAACCGGACCCACCCGGTACTGGCCCAACTCCCGGCGGCCAAAGCCCTCGGCGCCGCCGAAAACCTGGAGTCCAGCGGCGGCGCCCCACTGGCGGCCGCGGTCCTGCGCCTGCACGCCGACCGGGTCGCCCTCGCCCAGCGCGAGCGCCGCTTGATCGCCCGCTTCACCAAGGCACACCCAGCCGTCGCACTCGGACACGTCCCCGCGCTCGCCGCCGACGTGCACGACCTGGCCGGACTCCGCGAAATCGGCGACCGCCTCGCAGGCGGCTGACCGGGCTGGATCGGGTACCCGCGGCAGACCCCCCGCCGCGATGCCTCGGTCCCGCTCGGTGTTGATCGCAATGGCGAACGCCGGTGGGATGATCCCCTGTCGAGTCGACCCTCTCCGTCGACAGGGCGGCCGGATCCCCGCGACGGCGTTGTGGCCGCCGCGGGAGTCGACCGGTCAGCCCACCTGGGCGTCGATGTCGTCGTAGAGGTGCCTGCGGCGGGCGTCGTCGAGCAGTTCGCGCCACGAGAGCACGTCTGGCCTGCGGCGCAGCAGCGCTCGGCGCTCCCGCTCGGTCATCCCGCCCCACACACCGAACTCGATGCGGTTGTCCAGTGCCTCCGCGAGGCACTCGGTGCGGACCGGGCACGCGATGCAGACCATCTTGGCCTTGCGCTGCTCGGCGCCCCGGACGAAGAGCCCGTCGGGGTCCTCGTCCCGGCACGTCGCCCGGACCCGCCAATCGGCCTGCTGAGTTTCGAGCTGCATATCCCCCACCCCTGTCGTCGTCGCGACCCTGGAACCCGGTACCCCCCGGTACCGGTGCCGTCCAGCTCCACCTGCGGACCCGTTCGGCGCTGTCGTGAGACGTTGACGAACATTACTGGGTCCCGGTTCCATCGAACACGCCGACGGACGCAGGTGTTACAGAAAGTCAATACGCCAGGTGGTGTCGTCCGAACGGCACGTCGCGTGACGGTCTGCCGGTGGTCCGACCGGGTCACGCGTACGCTGGGTCCCGTGCGTGTGGGAGACAGCCTGCTGAAACTGCTCGGTCTCTGCCTGCTCGCGGGGGTGCTCGTCGCCGGGATGATGTTCCCGATCGTGGGTGCCCTCGGCGTGGCCTCGAACCGGGCGAGCGACACCATCGACAGCGTTTCGGCCGACCTGGTGTCCACGCCGCAGCCGCTGATCACCACGATCACCGACAGCGCCGGTGCCCCGATCGCCTCGCTCTATGACCAGTACCGGATCCCGGTCACCGCCGAGCAGATCTCGCCGACGATGAAGGCCGCGCTGATCTCGGTGGAGGACCGCCGGTTCTACGAGCACCACGGCGTCGACTGGAAGGGCACCATCCGCGCCGCGATCTCCAACCAGTCCGGCGGTGACGTGCAGGGCGCCTCGACGCTGACCCAGCAGTACGTCAAGAACTACCTGATCAACGTGGTCAACCGGGACAACAAGACCGAGCAGTCCAAGGCCCAGGAGCAGACCGTCGCGCGCAAGCTGCGCGAGGCGCGGATCGCCATCCAGCTCGAGCAGAAGATGAGCAAGGAAGAGATCCTCACCGGCTACCTCAACGTGGTCGAGTTCGCCTACGAGGTCTACGGCATCGGTGCCGCCGCCAGCGCGTACTTCGGCACCACCCCGGACAAGCTCACCGTCGCCCAGGCGGCGCTGCTGGCGGGCGCGGTGAACAACCCCGTGCTCTACAACCCGTGGCGCAAGCCAGCCGAGTCGTTGCAGCGGCGCAACTTCGTGATCGACAAGATGGTCGAGAACCAGAAGTTGTCCGCCGACGCGGCCGCCGCGGCGAGGAAGGAGCCGCTCGGCATCCTGCCCACGCCCAAGAAGCCCGCCGCGAACTGCGTCGGAGCGGGCCCGCTGTACGGGTTCTACTGCTCTTACGTCGTCGACTACCTCGGCAAGCTCGGGTTCACCGACGACCAGCTCAAGTCCGGCGGCTACACCATCAAGACGAGCTTCGACGCGAAGGCCACTCAGCTGGCCAAGGAAGCCGTCGAGGCCGAGGTGCCCAAGACCCAGCCCGGTATCGCGAACACCATGGCCGTCGTGGCCCCCGGCAAGGAACGCCACCAGGTCCTCGCGCTGGTCGCCAACCGCGACTACGGCCTCGACCCCGGCGCGGGCCAGACCACCTACGGCCTGCCGAGCCGGATCGCCAACAAGTTCGGCGCGGGCTCCATCTTCAAGATCTTCACCGCCGCGGCCTACCTGGAGAAGGGCGGCGGCATCAACAACATGGTGGACGTGCCGGACACCTTCACCTCCAACGTCTTCACCGGCGGCGGCAAGACCTGCCCGCGCACCCCGGCGCCCAACGACGGCGACACCCGGTTGTACTGCCTGAAGAACGCGGGCAACTACGGCGACAAGATGCTGCTCACCGACGCGCTCGCCACCTCGCCGAACACCGCGTTCGTGCAGCTGGAGGAGCGGATCGGGATGGGCCCGGTCGTCGACATGGCCAGCAGGCTCGGCCTGCGCGAGACCATGGCGTCGAGCATGGGCGGCGTCGACCCGGACCCCGGCCGCACCGAGGCGGAGTACCGGCTCAGCCAGAGCGACTTCTTCAAGCCCAGCGGCAACAGCGCGGGCAAGGCGTCGTTCACCCTCGGCCCCGGCCCGGTGAGCACCCTCGAACTGGCCAACGTCGCGGCGACCCTGGTCAGCGGCGGCGTGTGGTGCCCGCCGTCGCCGCTGGTCGAGGTGCTCGACCGCAACGGCAAGAAGGTCGACGTCAACGAGCAGCCGTGCGAGCAGGCCGTCGCCGAACCACTGGCCAACACGCTGGTCACCGGGCTGTCCAAGGACGACACCCACCCCGCCGGTACCTCGCGCGGCGCCGCGCAGGCGGTGGGCTGGGACCGGCCGATGATGGGCAAGACCGGCACCACCCAGGAGCACAAGTCCGCCGGGTTCGTCGGCGCCACCCCGCAGTACGCCGCGGCGGTGCTGACCTTCAACGACAGCCCCAAGCCGCAGGGCATCTGCGACTACGACCCGCCGCGGTTGTGCGGCACCGGCGGCAACATCTACGGCGGCAAGGTGCCCGCGCGCACCTGGTTCGCGATGATGAAGCGCTACATGGAGGGCGTCCCGCGCGCGGAACTGCCCCAGATCGACCCGCGCTACGTCGACGGCGGCCCGGAGATCAAGGTCCCCGAGGTGCTCAACCTCAGCGTGGAGGAGGGCAGCCGGATCCTGACCGACGCGGGGTACAAGGTCGTGGTCAAGGACCGCAACGACGCCCGCAAGAAGGGCACCATCGTCGGCCAGTCGCCGCGCGGCGCCGCGTTGATCGGGGAGACGATCACGCTGCAGGTCAGCACCGGGTACGTGCCGCCGCCGCGCACCACCGACCCGTCGATCCCGCCGCCCCCGGGCACGACGGACATCCCAGGGCCGGGCAACGGCGGCGGGGGCGGCAACCCAGGCAGACCGGGTAACGGTGGTAGGCCCGGTGATCCGACCTTCACGATCATCCCGCCGATCCCCTAGCTGAAGAGACCGCCGGGCCCGTAGTGGCCCGGCGGTCTCTTGTTCAGGGCTGGCGGCGTAGGTATTCCAACTGCGCGCGGACCGACCACTCGGCAGGCGCCCATAGAGCCTGGTCGACGTCGGCGTAGACGACCTCGACGATCTGGCGTGGTGTCGCTGAGGGGCCTAGCTGTGCCAGGGCGCGCCGGATCTGGTCCAACCGCTGCTCTCTATGCGCGAGGTACTCCTGGGCGACAGCGGCCAGATCGGGCAGATCTGGGCCGTGCCCTGGAAGTACCGCCGCGCCTGGCTTGTGCGTTGCGAGGGTCTTAAGGGCATCGAGGTAAGAGCCCAGTTCACCGTCGGGCGGTGCGATGACGGTGGTGCCTCTGCCGAGGATGGTGTCTCCGGTGAGCACCGCGGAGCTGCCCGCGTGGTCTATGGCGATGCAGATCGAGTCGGCTGAGTGGCCGGGGGTGTGGAGGATTTCCAGGTCCAGCCCGGCGAGTTGGAGGATGTCGCCGTCGCGCAAGGGCCCCTCGCCGCGGCACAGGGCCGGGTCGAACGCGCGCACGGGCGCGCCCGCTTTCTCCGCCAGCCAGGTCGCGCCGCCGACGTGGTCGGCGTGGTGGTGGGTGATCAGGATGGATTCGATCTCCCCGGCCTCGGCCAGCACGCGCTCCAGGTGGGGGAGGTCCTCCTCGCCAGGGTCGACGACGACCGAGCCGGTCGAGCCCGGCGCCCGCAACACCCACGTGTTGGTGCCGTCCAGCGTCATCGGACCCGGGTTGTCCTCGAGCACGACGCTCGCGAACGGCGTCACCTGGCGCGGAACACCGTAGGCGGGGTGGGACATCGACACTCCGTTCGGGTGGAGGGCTGTTCGGCCAACGCGACAGTAACCCCGGTTAAGGTCGCACCGTGCCCGAGTTGCCTGACGAGATGGTCCTGCCGGAGGGGTTCGCCCCGCCGGAGGTACCCGATCCGCCCGCTGTCGCACGAGACGCCGCCACCGTGATGCTCGTCCGCGACGGCGCGACCGGCCTCGAGGTCTTCCTCCTGCGCCGCGTCATGGGCATGGCCTTCGCGGGCGGCATGACCGTCTTCCCCGGCGGCGGCGTGGACAAGCGCGACGCCGACGCGACCATCCGCTGGCACGGCGAGCCCCCGTCCTGGTGGGCCGCCCGCTTCCGCTGCGACGAGTCCCTCGCCAGGGCGCTCGTCTGCGCGGCGGTCCGCGAGACCTTCGAGGAGTCCGGCGTCCTGCTCGCTGGCCCCGACGGCAGCAGCGTCGTCTCAGACACCCGCCCGTTCCACGCCGCCCGCCAGGCCCTGGTCGACCGGGAGTACTCGTTCGGCGAGTTCCTGGCGGACAACGACCTCGTGCTGCGCGCGGACCTGCTGCGCCCGTGGTCCAACTGGGTCACCCCGGTGCCGGAACCCCGGCGGTACGACACCCGGTTCTTCCTCGCCGCGGTGCCGACCGGTCAGCAGGCCGACGGCGCCACCTCCGAGGCCGACGACGCGATCTGGCAGACCCCGGCCACCGCCATGGCCGACTGGAAAGCGGGGAACCGGGCGCTGCTGCCCCCCACCTGGATGACCTTGGCCGAACTCGACGAAGCGGGTTCCGTGGCCGCCGCCATGGCCGAGTCCCGCGTGATCGTCAAGACCACGCCGGAGATCATCCGCGACGGCGGCAAGCTCCGGGTGGTCCTCACCACCGCCTGAGGGGCCGGGGCTGTGCCGCCCGGGTGCAGTGGCCCAGGATGGGCGCATGAGCGGTGTGCTGCGGGTCGGGTTGGTCGGAGCGGGACCGTGGGCGAAGGCGGTCCACGGCCCGGGGTTGGCGGCGCACCCCGGGGTTGAGCTGACGGCGGTGTGGGCCCGGCGGCCGGAGGCGGCCGCGGAGCTGGGCGCGCCGGTGGTCGCGGACTTCACGGAGCTGCTCGAGCGGGTGGACGCGGTGGCGTTCGCGGTGCCGCCCGGCGTGCAGGAGGAGTTGGCGGTCCAGGCCGCCGAGGCTGGCAAGCACGTGATCCTGGAGAAGCCGATCGCCAGCGACCTCGCCGGTGCCGAACGCGTGGCGGCGGCGATCGGGCAGGCTGGGGTGGCCTCGATCGTGGTGTTCATCCGCCGGTTCGCGCCGGAGGTCGAGCAGTGGCTGGCCGAGATCCACGCCCGCGACGGCTGGGCCGGTGCCAGCGCCCGCTGGCTCTCCGGCGCCCTCCTCGGCGGTGCCTACTCCGGCTCGGCCTGGCGCCACACGGGCGGCGCCCTCGCCGACATCGGCCCCCACGTGGTCGACCTGCTCGACGCCGCCCTGGGCCCCGTCACCGACGTCCTCACCGCCCACAAGGGCGACCCGGACATCTGGCACCTGCTCCTGCGGCACGCAGGCGGCCAAACCAGCACAGCCACCCTGTCGATGGCCCTCCCCACCCGCCCCACAGTCACCGACCTCGCCACCTACGGCGTCAACGACCTCGGCTACCTGGAACTCTCCGGCCGAGCGACCCCAGCCCAAGACGCCTACACCCGCCTCCTGGACGAGTTCATCCCCCTCACCGCCACCCCCAACCCCACCCACCGAGTAGACGCCACCCGAGGCGTCCACATCCAACGCATCCTCGACAAAGCCCTCCGCCTAACCACCGACTGAGCCCACAACAAGCTGGCCTGCCCGGAGCGCCGCTCGCTATGCCTTGGGCGGGAGCATGGGCATGAGGATGTAGCGCAGCTCCACCTCCTCCGCCTCCACCGCTGTCACCACGGTGGCGCGCATGCCCGGCTGGATCGCCAGCTCCACCTGTCGACCGGCGAACGGGCGGAGGGCGTCCACCAGGTAGCGCGATTGGTACGACGGGCTGGTGCGGCCGCCGGTGGGGGTTGCTTTGACTGACTCCTCCGCTTCGCCCGCGTTCTGGTCGGTGGCCCTGAGGCGGACTTCGGCGTCGCCCACCTCAAGCCTCACCACGCCTCGGGCGTCGCTGTAGAGGGCGACTCGGCGGGTGGCGGCGGCCAGGGCGTCGGCGTCGACGGTCACCTTGGTGTCCACATCGGACAGGGCGAGTTTGGTTTCGCTGAGGTAGGAACCGTCCAGGACGGCGGTGGTCACCAGGGTTTGGCCCCAGGTGGCGGCGAACTGGTTGGGGGCGACCAGCAGTCGCACCCGGTCCACACCGGACACCTGTTTGGCCACCTCGACCAGCAGTGTCGCCGGGACCATCACGTCGATGTCGCCGTCGGCCGCCCACGGCAGGCTGGCGATCGCCATGCGGTAGCGGTCGGTGGCGCGCAGGACCAACCGGTCGGCCTCGGACCGCAACCGGACCCCGGTGAACACCGGCAGGGCCTCGTCGCGGGCGGCTGTGCTGGCGACCGTGGACAGGGCGGTCGCCAGGGCCGCGCCGGACACCACGCCGCCGGGGCCGGTGACCTGGGTGACGCCGGGGTGCAGTGCGTGGTCGAGCAGGGGCAGCGCGAAGCGGGCACCTTCGGCGCGGATCGCCAGCCGGTTGCCCTCCACCACCAGCCGGACCTCCGGGGCCGTCAGCGCCCGCAGCGTCTCAGCCAGCGGTTTCGCGGGCACCAGGACCTGGCCGTCGGTGTGCACGAGCGCCGAGCAGGCCACCCGTGCAGTGCGCTCCCGGTCGCTCGCGGCCAGTTCGACCCCGGCCGCCGTCGCCGTCAGCAGGACGCCGCTGAGGACGGGGTCGATGAGCTTGCCGGGGACGAGGCGCACGAGGTCCGCGGCTGCCGCGGCGAGCGCTCCGGTGGGGGCGGTGAGGTCCATGCGGTGAAGGTAGCGGCGCGGACCGACAGGCGGCGGAAGTTGTCCACAGGCCCGGGCAGGCCCCGAGCAGGCCCAGGTCAGGCCATGGCGGGGACGGCGTGCGGGTTCGGCGCGGCCGCCGCGGTGACCGTGGCCCGGCGGGCGTAGACCACGGCGGCGAACGCCAGCCCGACCCCCGTCGCCACCAGGTACGACGCCCAGATGCCCACGTGCTCGACCAGTTGCCCGCTGACCAGTTGCCCCAGCGCCAGGCCGAGGGTGACCGCGGTGATGATCCAGCCGAACGCCTCGGTGGCCGCGCTCGGCGGCGCGACCAGGTCGATCGCCGCCGAGTGGGTGGTGGCCTGCGGGGTGACCATGGTGCCGACCAGCAGCAACGCCACCGCCAGCCACACCAGGGTGGTCGGGATCGCCAGCACGGCCACCAGCACGGCGAACGCGGCGAGCAGCGCCGACAGCCGCAGGTTCAGCGCCCGCGGCCACGGCCGGATGCCGTAGACCACGCCGAAGAGCACCGAGCTGATCGACAGCAGCCCCAGCAGCAGCCCGCCCGCCGGGGTGTTCCCCGCCGCGGTCGCCGCCGCGGGGACCGCGACCTCCACGAACCCGATCACCGCGCCGAAGCCCATGGCGGCGATCGCGAGGGTGCGCATGCCGGGGTAGGCCAGTGGTCCGAGCAGGCCGGAGGAGTGCTCGACGGGTTCCGGGCGGTGCGTGCGGATGGTGTGCGTCATCGCGAACCAAACGCTGCCCAGGATCATGCACAGCGCGGCGGCCGCGAGTCCCGTTCCCGGCCACGGCAGTGCGATGAGCAGGCCGGAGATGGCGGGTCCGAGGATGAAGAAGACCTCCATGCTGATCGCCTCGTAGGCCAGCGCGGCGTCGCGGACCGGTCCTACTGGGGTGACCCGCGTCCACATCGTGCGCGAAGCGGAGGCCACCACCGGTTCCGTAGTGCCGACGAAGACGCCTAGCGCGACCAGCAGTGCGGTAGGCGCGCCTGACTCGGTCGCCACGATCGTCAGCCCGACGAACACGCCAAAGAGGGCCGTGGTGATCAGCAGCGGGATGGCGGCGCCGACCCGGTCCATGATCCGGCCCTGGCCGACCGACCCGATGGCCAGCCCGACCAGGGTGCCCGCCGACACGAGGCTCGCGGTGGCGTAGGAGCCGGTGGTCTCGCGGATGTAGAGCAGCATCGAGAAACCCACCATGGCCACCGGGAGCCTGCCCAGCACCGAGGCGAGCGCGGGCCCCCGGGCGCCCGGGGTGGTGAGGGCAGCGCGGTAGTCGGCGAGACCGGCGGAGTGGGACATGCGTACCAGTATGCATTTTCCGGTACGCCCGTACCAGTAATTTCCCCGGTGGTTTCCGCCACCCCGGATCGGGGTACATCTCGGTTGCGTAACAGTGACGCGGATTCTCCGTGAACCGAGGCAACGCGACCGGGACGAGGTGAGTCCTTGAGGGTGAAACCACTTGAGGTTGGGGTGGGCAACCGTGCGATGGTTTCCCGAGTGGGTACCCCCACCACGAGTTCCCTCCGGTAACGGGTCGGGGCCTGGGCCGGAGGGGCGGGGAGCGTGAGCCGTCGGGGGATGGTTCACGCGAACAGCGGGAGGTCGGTGCGCCGCGTCGGGGGCGGCGCCCGGCCTCTCGCCGAGGAACGCGAGAAGGCCCGGTCCGCGGGGGACCGGGCCTTCTCGTATCTCACGCTCTACCGCGCGCGGCGCGCCAGGCGCTCGGGGTCGAGGATCAGCACGCTCTTGCCCTCCAGCCGCAGCCAGCCGCGGTGGGCGAAGTCGGCGAGCGCCTTGTTGACGGTCTCCCGGGAGGCGCCGACGTACTGCGCGATCTCCTCCTGGGTGAGGTCGTGGGTGACCCGCAGCAGCCCGGCCTCCTGGCTGCCGAACCGCTGGGCCAGCTGCAGCAGCGCCTTGGCGACCCGGCCCGGCACGTCGGTGAAGATCAGGTCGGCCAGCATGCCGTTGGTGCGCCGCAACCGGCGGGCGATCACCCGCAGCAGCTGCTCGGCGATCTCCGGGCGGGTCGCGATCCACTGCCGCAGCGCGGGCCGGTCCATGGTGACCGCGCGGACCTCGGTGACCGTGGTCGCGGTGGACGTGCGCGGGCCCGGGTCGAAGATCGACAGCTCGCCGAACATGTCGGACGGGCCGAAGATGCCGAGCAGGTTCTCCCTGCCGTCCGGGCTCTTGCGGCCGAGCTTCACCTTGCCGGACTGGATGATGTAGAGCCGGTCGCCCGGTTCGCCCTCGGCGAAGATCACGTGCCCCCGCGGGAACTCCACGGCTTCCAGCGTTTGAGCGAGCGCTTCGGCCGCGGCCGGCTCGACCCCTTGGAAGATGCCCGCGCGGGCCAGGGTCTCATCCACCTCGGTCCTCCTGTTTCCACCCGACGTCAGCGCATTCCCGCGACGTCGATCACGACACACAGTGTAGGGCGTGCCCCGGGGATCTCCCGTCGGCTCGCCGCCTCGGCGGCGCTAAGACCACCCGCGACGTGCCTGCTCACGCACCCAGCCGCATGACCTTAGCGCTTAGGCCCCGCCCCGGCGACCGCGCTTGGCGGCCCGGCCACCGAGCCTGCGCAGCCGGAACAGCTCCAGCGCCCGGCCGATGCCGTGCCCGTAGAGCGCCCGCACCTCGTCCGGCCGCGCCGACTCGAGGAACTCCTCGACGTCGGTCTCCTGGACCGCGACGTGCCGCAGCCGGGCTTCCACGCGCTCCATGAACAGCGCGAAGAACATGATCACTAAAGGTACCGCGAACACGAACCAGACAGCCATGTCTCGTCGATCCTCGCTCCGTAGCCGCTACCGCCTCGCCGACCCCGGGTCCCGCCTCCGGTCCCGGTGCCGTGTCACCCTGGTTGACGTCCGGGGCGCACTTGGGGTTGTCCGACGGCCCGTAGGCTAGCGAGGTGCCGCCGACGACCCGACGCCCGCCCCAGCCAGCAGCCGAGGAGACCGGGCGCGACCTGGGCCTGACCAGGCGGGTGCGCAGGATGACCCGCGCGCTCGCGGAGGGCTACCCGGACGCGCACTGCGAGTTGGACTTCACCACCCCGCTGGAACTGGCCGTGGCCACGATCCTGTCCGCGCAGTGCACGGACGTCCGGGTCAACCTGACCACGCCCGCCCTCTTCGCGAAGTACCGGACGGCCGCCGACTACGCCTCCGCCGACCGCCTAGAGCTGGAGGAGTTCATCCGGCCGACGGGCTTCTACCGCAACAAGACGAGCTCTCTTATCGGTCTTGGCGCCGCGCTGGTCGAGAACCACGGCGGTGAGGTGCCCGGGAAGCTCGAGGAGCTCGTGAAGCTCCCAGGCATCGGCCGCAAGACCGCGAATGTGATCCTGGGCAACGCGTTCGGCGTGCCGGGGATCACTGTGGACACCCACTTCGGCAGGCTTGTGCGGCGCTGGGGGTGGACGGAGGAGGAAGACCCGGTCAAGGTCGAGCACGCGATCGGCGCTCTGGTCCCGCGCAAGGACTGGACGATGCTCTCGCACTGGGTGATCTTCCACGGCCGCCGCGTCTGCCACGCCCGCAAGCCCGCCTGCGGTGCCTGCCTGCTCTACCGCGACTGCCCCTCCTTCGGCGATGGACCCACTGAGCCGGAGCAGGCCGCGAAGCTGGTCAAGGGCGTCGAGGCACCGCACCTGATCACGCTTGCGGAGAAGACCCGCGACGGCTACAAGCCCGGGAAATCGACCGGGTGACCACGACCGCGAGGTGGGTGCTGGTAGCGGTGATCCTCGTGGTCGCCGGGGCGGTGGCGTTGTGGCCGCGCGGGTCGGACCCGGCCCCGGCCCAGCCGGGGCCGGACCTCACCGCCGAACGCACGGCCGCCGCCCTGCAGCCCTGCCCGACCGGCTCCGGTGTCCCCGGCCTGGCCGACGCAGGCGCCGAGTGCCTCGCCGACGGAACCCGGGTCAGCGCGGGCAACGTCCTCGGGGGTCGACCCGTCCTGGTCAACGTGTGGGCGACCTGGTGCATGCCGTGCCGCGACGAGCTCCCGCTGCTCGCTGAGTACGCGGCGAGCCCCGGCGCGGTCGAGGTCGTCGGGGTCGCGGTGCAGAGCCCGGACAAGGACGCGCTGCAGCTGCTGACCGCACTCGGCGTGCGGTTCCCGAACCTGCTAGACCGTGATGGTCAAGTTCAACGGGGGCTGCGGGTGCCGGACGCCCTCCCAGCCTCGTACCTGGTCGCCGCGGACGGCACCGCCACGCTGATCACGCAGCCACGGCTGTTCCGGTCGGTCGAGGAGGTCCGCTCGGCCGTGGAGAGCCACGTCAGCCAGGTCGGAGGGGGCCGATGAGCACGCATGGACCGCTGGTGGACCCGGCGGGGCTGCCGGACTGGCTCGGCCCCGTCGTCGCCGCGACCGAGAACCTGGACCTGGGGCTGTGGCGCCGGTTCGCCGCGCCGGGGCCTGGCTCGCGCGACGCCGCGGTGCTGATGCTGCTCGGCGAGACCGAGGACGGCCCCGACCTGCTCTTCCAGCTGCGCGCCGACACCGGCGGCAACCACTCCGGCCAGGTGGCCTTCCCCGGTGGTGGTGCCGAGCCAGGTGACGCCGGACCGGTGGACACCGCGGTGCGGGAGGCGGTCGAGGAGACCGGCTTGGACCCGACCGGTGTCCGACCGGTGGCGTTGCTGCCGAGGCTGCACGTCCCCGTGTCCGGGTTCGACGTGGCGCCGGTGCTGGCGCACTGGGAGCGGCCGAGTCCGGTGCGCGCGGTCGACGCGGCCGAGACGCAGGCCGTGGCCCGGATCCCGGTCGCGCACCTGGCCGATCCGGCGAACCGGTTCCGGGTGTCGCACCCGAGCGGCTACACCGGCCCTGCCTTCGCCGCCCCCGGCATGCTGATCTGGGGTTTCACCGCCGGGTTGTTGACCATGCTGCTGGCCGTGGGCGGCTGGGAGCGGCCTTGGGACACCGGTGACGTGCGCGACCTGGCCCAGGCGTGGCGCGGGGTCGGTTCGGGGGTCCGGTCGTGAACTGGGTGGATGTGCTGGTGATCGCGCTCGCCGTGCTGGCCGCGGTGTCCGGGGCGCGCCAGGGCGTGGTGACCGCGCTGCCCGCGTTCATCGGGGTGCTGATCGGCGCGATCGCCGGGATCAAGCTGGCGCCGCTGGTGGTCGAGCAGATCGACTCGACGCCGACCAGGGTGGCCTTCGCGGTGGCGGTGTTCGTGCTGCTGGTGGCCCTCGGCGAGACCTTCGGCGTGTGGATCGGCCGGACGATCCGGCAGAAGATCTCCTCGCCCAAGCTGGCCGGGGTGGACAGCGCGCTCGGCGCCGTCGTGCAGGGCGTGGTCGTGTTCGTCGTGGCGTGGTTGATCGCGCTGCCGCTGACCACCGTCGGCGGGTTGCCCGGCCTGGCGTCGGCGATCAACAACTCCGCGGTGCTCGGCGGCGTCAACGACGTGATGCCGCAGGCCGCGCGCGGGTTGCCCAACGAGCTGCGGCAGCTGCTGGACGTCTCCGGGTTCCCGGCCGCGGTCGACCCCTTCGACCGGACGCCGAACAAGGAGGTCGACCCGCCCGACCCGGCCTTGCAGGCCAGCGCGGTGGTGCAGCGGGTGCGGCCGAGCGTGCTGAAGATCAACGCGAAGGCCCCGTCCTGCGAGCGGGCGCTGGAGGGCAGCGGGTTCGTGGTCGCCCCGCAGCGGGTGATGACGAACGCGCACGTGGTCGCGGGCACGGACGAGGTGAGCGTGGAGGCGGGCGATCGGACACTGCGGGCCACCGTGGTGCACTACGACCCCGCCACCGACTTGGCCATCTTGAGCGTGCCCGCGCTTAAGGCCGATGTCTTGCCGTTCGCACCGGATGACGCCTCTAGTGGCCAAGACGGCATCGTGCTCGGCTACCCGCTCGACGGGCCTTACACCGCCGCGGCTGCGCGCATCCGGGATCGTCTCCCACTGCGCGGTCCGGACATCTACGACGCCAACACGGTCACACGGGACGTGTTCACGCTGCGCGCCAAGGTGCTGAGCGGCAACTCCGGTGGCCCTGTGGTCAACCCGAACGGCGAGGTCATCGGCGTCGTGTTCGGTGCGGCGGTGGACAACTCGGAAACCGGGTACGCCTTGACCGCGGCTGAGGTGCGCGCCGAGGTCGATCAGGCGCCGTCGCTGCGGGAGCCCGTGGGCACCGGTCGCTGCTCCAACTAGCCCTTCACGAAGGCGGTTAGGAGCGCGTTGGTCGCCTCCGGGGCCTCTTCGTGGGGGAAGTGCCCAACCATGGGGAGCTCGTGCGCCTCGGTAGCGCCACCGATCCAGGGCGCGGAGGTACCACGGGTGCGTGGCAGCACGCAGGGGTCGTCGGCGCCATAGAGCTGCAGGACGGGGGCCTCGATCTTGCGGCCTAGCGCCTCTGTGAACCGGCGTCCCTCGCCGCGCACCTGCGAGCGCACAGCCCAACGGAGGTACTCGAGCGAGCTGTGCGCGGTACCAGGAACCAGCATCGCGGTCCGGTAGCGCTGCGCGGCTTCGGGTAGCTCGGCCCAGTACTTGCCCGACCAGGAGCGCAGCCGGTCTTCGATCAGGGCAGCGCCGTCGTTGGTGAGGCGCCGCTCGGGCAGCATGGGGAGCTGGGCAGTGAACAGGTGTCTTAGCGCGCGGGCTTGATTTCGTGGGCTCCTGCGCAGAGCAGTCCGGCGGATCTGTCCTCTTAGGGCAAGAGGGTGCGGGGCAGAGAACGTCGCCAACGACTGCACAACGCGCGGGTGCAGTGCAGCGACTGTCCAGGCCAGGAGACCACCCCAGTCATGCCCGACCAGGTGCGCCTTCGGCTCGCCAAGGGACTTCACCAACCCGGCGACGTCACCGGCCAACGTCCAGGCGTCGTAGCCGCGCGGCGGCTTGTCCGAGTCGCCATAGCCGCGCAGATCGACGGCGACGGCTCGGAATCCGGCATCGCCCAGCGCGGTCAGCTGGTGGCGCCAAGACCACCAGAAGCCGCCGAACCCGTGCAGCAGCAGCACGAGCGGACCCTCACCGGTCTCGGCCACGTGCAGCCGGATGCCGTTCGCGTAGACGTCGCGGTGCGCCCACGGGCCATCGATGCGGACGCTCGACGGGTCCGGGCGGGCGGGCACGGGTCGCTCAGGACTTGGTGTCGCCGCGGTGGGTCAACGCGGCCGCGGTGTCCTTGACGGTGGAGATCGTGCGCTCCGGCGCCCGCAGCGACTTGAGCTTGCGCATGCCCAGCAGCGTGAACAGGAATGACACGGCCAGCATCAGCAGGAACACGCCGCCGAAGGCGATCGAGCGCAGCACGCCGAAGTCGGCGACCATCTCGGCCAGCGCGAAGAACAGGAAGAAGGAGCTGTAGAGCAGCACGGTCAGCGCGATGATGAAGAAGACGCTGCCCTTGATCCCCTTCTTCACCTCCTTGGTGACCTCGGACTTGGCCAGCTCCACCTCGGCCCGCACCAGGGTCGACAGGTGGGCGGTGGCGTCCTTGACCAAGTGGCCGATGGACTGCTCGCCACCCGCCGCGATGGCGCGGTCGTCAGCGAGGGGGATCGAGGGGACTTGCGGCAGCCCCGAACCGTCTGCTTTTCCGTGCGCGCTGGTCACCTGCGTCATCGTGCCATGCCCGGTCACGGGGGGCCGGGCGGGCGGTCCCCCGCCGCGTTTCGCCGGTGCGCCCGGCCACGTCCGATGAGCAGCGCCGCTGCCACCAGCGAGGCCACCATGGACGCGATCAGCACCCCCGCCTTGGCCAGTTCGGCGTCCGCGCCGCTGAGGGACAACTCGGCGATGAGCAGGCTGACCGTGAACCCGACGCCCCCCAGCATCGCCACCGCCGCCAGATCGCGTTTGCCGAGGTCGGCGGGCAGGGCCGCCACTTTGAGGCGTACCGCGAGCAGGGCGGCCCCGGTGATGCCGACGAACTTGCCCACCACGAGGCCCGCGAGGACCGCCAAGACCAGGCGGTCGCTGGTGAGCTTGCCGAGCGCATCGGCCCCAACGGGGACCCCGGCCGCGAACAGCGCGAACACGGGCACGGCGACGGCCGCGGACCACGGCTGGAGGCGGTGTTCCAAGCGGAGCGCGGGGGCTTCCTTCTCATAGGGGTCTTTCCGGACCCGGGTCAGCAACGCCAGCGCGACCCCCGCGACGGTCGCGTGCACCCCAGAGGAATGCACCGCGACCCACACGGCGACCGCGAGCGGCACATAGAGCCAAGCCGAGGTGACCCGGCGGCGTTGGAGGTACCAGTACCCGGCGAGGAGGACCGCCGCCACGCCCGCCGCGACCAGGTTGAACGAGCTGGTGAACAGGATCGCGATGAGCAAGATCGCACCCAGGTCGTCCACCACGGCAAGACTGAGGAGGAACACCCGCGCACTGCTGGGCATCCCGGAGCCTGTCAGCGCCAGCACGCCCAGCGCGAAGGCGATGTCCGTCGCCACAGGTACCGCCCACACCGCCTCTGCGCGCGGATCGCCCCACGCGACCGACAAGGCGACCAAGGCGGGCACGACCATGCCGCCGACCGCCGCGATCACCGGCAGCAGGGCCGACTTGAAGTCGGACAACTCGCCAAGCACCAGTTCGCGCTTGAGCTCCAAGCCCGCGACGAAGAAGAAGATCGCCAGCAGCCCGTCCTTGGCCCACTCGCCAACGGTCAGGTCCAGGTGCAGGAGGTGTGGACCGATCACGGTGTCCCGAACACCGGTGTAGAAATCGGACAGCGGCGAGTTCGCCAGCACCAAGGCGAGCGCGGCAGCGCCTAGTAGGACCATCCCGCCGACGGTCTCGGTCCGCAGGTAGCGGGCGAACTCGGTGAGCACCTTGGGGGCGGATGGGCGGCGGCGGTGCGACAAGGGCTGCTCCTAGGCATGGCTGATCGTCTTGCCGACCAGACTTCCCGGCGCACCTAACGCCAAGCCTAACCTGCCTGGTCCTATCCCACCGTCACGCCGAAGAGCACTCCGACGTAGTAGGTCACCACCATCGCCAACACGCCTACGACGACATTGCGTGTCACGGCCCGGCGGGCCTGGGCTCCTCCAAGCCGCGCACTTATGTAGCCGGTCAGCACCAGGCCGACGATCACCGCCGCCATGCAAGTGCCGACGCGAGCACCTACGGGTGGCAGCGCGATCGCGACGAGGGGGATAAGAGCACCCACTGCGAACGACAGGAACGATGCCCACGCGGCCTGCCACGGGTTGGTGAGGTTGTCCGGGTCTATCTGCAACTCGGCCTCTGCGTGCGCGTGCAGCGGGTCCTTCTCGGTCAGCTCGTGCGCGACCTGCGCTGCCAACTCGGGGGAGAGGCCCTTCTGCTGGTAGATGTCGGCTAGCTCGCGCTCCTCGGCCTCTGGCATCTCGAGCAGTTCGCGCTCCTCCTTGCGCAGCGCTGCCAGTTCCGTGTCGCGCTGTGTGCTCACAGACACGTACTCGCCGCCCGCCATCGATAACGCGCCCGCCGCCAGACCCGCCACCCCGGCGGCCAGGATCGCGGTGCGCTCCGCGGTGGCCCCGGCGACGCCCACCACGAGCCCCGCGGTCGAGATGATGCCGTCGTTGGCGCCGAGCACCCCGGCACGCAGCCAGTTCAGCCGCCCGGCCAGTCCGTTGTGGTGCGGCTCACCCTCGTGCGGGACGCGTTCGTCGGTATCCACTAGGGCATTCTCCTCTCGATGTGGTGAGAGGGAGTGTTGCGATGCCTGACTCGGGCAAGCCCATGCCGACCTGGCGTGCTGTCGCGTTGATGTTCCGGGTACCCCGCCGCGGCCGGGGGTTCTGGTTCAGCCTGGCGATCGATCTGATCTGGCCGTTGCTCGCGGTGTTCACCCGGCTGCGGTTCCGCGGCGCGGAGAAGCTGCCGAAGTCCGGTGGCGTCGTGCTGGCGTCCAACCACCTGTCCTTCGCCGACCCGGTGACGGTGACCGCGTTCTCCTTGGCCGCGGGCCGCATCCCGCGCTACCTGGCGAAGGCCAGCCTGTGGAAGATCCCGGTCGTCGGCAAGGTCCTCGCGGGCGGCGGGCACATCCCGGTCGAGCGCAACACCGCCCAGGCGCGGCACGCCTACCTCGGTGCGGTCAAAGCGATCGAGGGCGGTGAGTGCGTGATGTTCTTCCCCGAAGCGGGGTTTTCCGACGACCAGGACCACTGGCCGTCCAAGCGCGTGAAGAACGGCGTCGCGCGGGTAGCGCTGGAGACCGGCGCCCCGGTGATCCCGGTGGTGAACTGGGGCACGCACAAGCTCTTGCCCGCCACGGCCAAGTTCCCCAAGCTCTTGCCACGCAAGACGATCGACATCGTCGCGGGTGACCCGGTGGACTTGTCCGATCTGAACGGTACCGACCGCGAGTCCATTGAGGAGGCCATGAAGCGCATCATGAACGCCATTGCCGAGCTTCTGGCCACACTGCGCGACGAGGCGCCCCCTACCCGGTGACCGGGTAAGAGGGCGCCTCGTATGCGTTAGTCCTCAGAGGTGTTGGTCTTCAACCCGCTGCTGATCAGGTCCATCACCGTCGAGTCCGCGAGCGTGGTGGTGTCACCGATCGCCCGGTTCTCCGCCACGTCGCGCAGCAGTCGGCGCATGATCTTGCCGCTGCGGGTCTTGGGCAGCTCGTTGACGATCAGGACCTGCCTCGGCTTGGCGATCGGGCCGATCTCGCTGGCCACGTGGTCGCGCAGCGTCTTCACCGTGTCGTCGGCCGCCTTCGCCGAGCCGCGCAGGATCACGAACGCCACGATGCCCTGGCCGGTGGTCGCGTCGCTCGCGCCGACCACCGCCGCCTCGGCCACCGTCGGGTGCGACACCAGCGCCGACTCGACCTCGGTGGTGGAGATCCGGTGCCCGGAGACGTTCATCACGTCGTCCACCCGGCCGAGCAGCCAGATGTCGCCGTCCGCGTCGTACTTCGCGCCGTCACCGGCGAAGTAGAAGCCCAGGTCGGCGAAGCGCGACCAGTAGGTGTCGCGGTAGCGCTCGTCGTCGCCCCAGATGCCGCGCAGCATCGACGGCCACGGCTGGTCGAGCACCAGGTAGCCGCCACCGCCGTGCGCCACCTCCCGGCCCTGGTCGTCGACGACCTTCGCCGAGATGCCCGGCAGCGGCCGCTGCGCCGACCCCGGCTTGGTGTGCGTCACGCCGGGCAGCGGGCTGATCATGATGGCGCCGGTCTCGGTCTGCCACCAGGTGTCCACGATCGGGGTGCGATTGGCGCCGATGTTCTCCCGGTACCAGATCCACGCCTCGGGGTTGATCGGCTCGCCGACGCTGCCGAGCACCCGCAGGCTCGACAGGTCGTAGCGGGCCGGGATGTCGGCGCCCCACTTCATGAACGTCCGGATGAGCGTGGGCGCCGTGTAGTAGATCGACACCCGGTGCTCCTGGATGATCTCCCAGTGTCGACCTTCGTGCGGGGTGTTGGGCGTGCCCTCGTAGACCACCTGGGTCACCGCGTTGGACAGCGGCCCGTAGACGATGTACGAGTGCCCGGTGATCCAGCCGATGTCGGCGGTGCACCAGTAGACGTCGGTCTCCGGCTTGAGGTCGAAGACGGCGTGGTGGGTGTAGGAGGCCTGGGTGAGGTAGCCGCCCGAGGTGTGCAGGATCCCCTTGGGATTACCGGTCGTCCCGCTGGTGTAGAGGATGAACAGCGGGTGCTCGGCGTCGAAGGCCTCGGCCGCGTGCGTCTCCGGCTGGCGATCGACCAGCTTGTGCCACCACACGTCGCGGCCCTCGGTCCAGCCGACCTCGCCGCCGGTGCGCCTGACCACGAGCACGTGCTCGATGGAGGGCGTGTGCGCGGTGGCCTCGTCGGTGTTGTCCTTCATCGGGGCCGGTGCGCCGCGCCGGTACTGCCCGTCTGAGGTGATCAGCAGCCGCGCCTGGGCGTCGTCGATGCGGGTGCGCAGCGCGGTCGAGGAGAACCCGCCGAACACCACGCTGTGCACCAGGCCGAGCCGGGCGCAGGCCAGCATCGAGTAGATCGCCTCGGGGATCATCGGCATCTGGATGGCCACCCGGTCGCCCGCGCGCAGGCCGAGCTCGCTCAGCGCGTTGGCGGTCTTGCTGACCTCGCGCAGCAGGTCGGCGTAGGTGATCGTCCGGCTGTCGCCGGGCTCGCCGACCCAGTGGATCGCGACCCGGTCACCGAGGCCCGCCTCGACGTGACGATCGACACAGTTGGCCGCGACGTTGAGCTTGCCGCCGACGAACCACTTGGCGAACGGCGCGTCGTCCCAGTCCAGCACCCGCTCCCAGCGGGTGTCCCAGGTCAGCCGCTCGGCCTGCTCGGCCCAGAACGCCTCGCGGTCGGCACTACCCCGCTCGTAGGCGGCCGCTCCGACGTTGGCCGCCGCGCTGAACTCCTCCGCCGGGGCGAACACCCTGCTCTCGGTCGACAGGTTGTCCAGCGTCGGTTGCTGACCGGACTGCTCGGTCATGGACCTGACCTCCTCGGTGATCTCCTGGCGGCTGGCGCGGCCGGTTGTCGAGAGGAATCTAGTGCTCCTGGCGCCCGCCCGACAGTCCGACACCGCATAGGTATAGACCAGTAGGGCCCTGCTCGGAGTTCGTCCGATCGGTGGGTATCTGCTCCGTTCGGCTGTCCTCTTCCGATTCTGCGGAAAGTAGCCTGGTGGGGACGTACCGTGGTCGGCGGTGATCCGGACAGGAGATGGCCGAGCAGGCGCGAGGAAGTCGATGTCGGGTGGGGGGACGATGGGTGGGCGCTCACCGCTGGCGGGACCGGAGTTCCGCGCCCTGTGGGTCGCCGAGGCGCAGTCGGTCGCCGGTGATCAGCTCGCCAGGGTCGCCATCTCGGTCCTGGTCTACCAGCGCACCTCGTCCGCGGCGCTCACCGCGCTCACCTACGCGCTGACGTTCCTGCCCGACATCGTCGCCGGGCCGCTGCTGTCCGGGCTCGCCGACCGCTTCCCGCGCCGCGAAGTCATGGCCGCCGCCGCGCTCAGCCAGGCGCTGCTGGTCGCCGTCATGGCCATCCCGGGCGCCCCGATCTGGCTCGTCGCCGTGTGCGTCGCGTTGGAGGCCGCCGCGCAGGCGCCCTTCAAGGCAGCGCAAACCGCACACGCCCGCGTACTCCTCGGCAACGAGCACCTGGCCGCCGGGCAGGCGCGGTTGACCACGCTGCGCGAAGTCGGTCAACTCGCCGGACTCGCGGGCGCCGCCGCCGTAGTGGGTCTGCTCGGCACCACGCCCGCGCTCATCATCGATGCGGCGACGTTCGTGGCGTCGGCCGCGCTGCTGCGGTTCGGGCTGCGGCCCCGGCCCGCCGCCAGGACCGCCGCCGTCGCCGGGGACGGTGTACTGCTCCCGGATCGCCGTAGGCGCGCGGTGGTGGCTCTCTCGCTCTTAGCCGCGCTGACGGTGCTGCCGCACGGGTTGATCGTGCCTCTGGTGCACGAACTCGGCGCCCCCATCTGGACGGTGGGGTTGCTGCTCGCCGCTGACCCGCTCGGCCTCGTCGTCGGTGCTTACGTCTTCTGCCGGTCCGGCAGACCGCGGGACTCGCAGCACGCGCTGATCGCCCCGCTGGCACTGGTCTGCCTGGGTGCGCTGGTGTTCTTCGCGGCTCGCCCGCACCCGGTGCTCGCCGCGCTGCTGCTGGGGATCTCCGGACTCGGCGCCGCTTACCAGATCCTCGCCAAGTCGGCCTACGTCGAAATGCTCCCGGACGCGATCACCGGGCGCGCCACCGGCATGGTCCGAACCGGCCTGCGTGCAGGGCAGGGCCTGTCGGTGCTGGTCGGTGGCCTGCTCGCCGAAGCTCTCGGTTCCGCTTCGCTGACCATCGCGCTGGCCGGTGTGGTCGGGACCATAGGCTGCGCGATAGCGGGCTTCGTCTGGCACCAGGGGAGGGCCGCGGTACCGAGGGAGGCGGTGGCATGAACCAGGATCAGTACTCGCGGTTGCGCATCGCGGCTTCCTCCTCGACGGTTGGGACTGCTGGATCGACTCGGACCGAGGTGGGGGCCATCGCCCGCACCGCCGGGCTCAGTACTCGCGGTTCCGCACGGTCATACCTCCCTCTCGGGTCCTGGGGGACCACCCGTACCCCGCCCGCCGCGGGGCACGTCCAGTGTCCCGTCTGTCGCAAAGGGGGACAATGCCCAGTCTGACAAGTCCCCGGGGCTCCCGCTTGTCCGGCATCCCCCTACCGAACCGGATAAGGGGCCTCGACCTCCTCGCCCACACGACGACCTCCGGTTTCGCGTGGATCGTGGCCACCGAGGTGACGATCTTCGCATGGGCGGTGGTCGGTGCGGTGTCGGCCGGATGGCCGGATTCCCTTTCCCTGCGGCTGTTCGCGCTGCTCACCGCGTTCGCGATACTGCACATGGAGGCAACCCGACCGGCGGAAGAACGACGCAGGGCCGCGCATCTGGCGGGTGAGCACATCGACCACACGGGGGTATGGACGGCGGCGGGCGCGCTGGTGCTGCCGATCCCGCTCGTCGTGGTGCTCGTGCTGATCATCCGGGTGCGCCGGTACTTCATCGCCAGGAAACCCCCCGGACGCTACGTGTTCACGACCTTCGCCATCACGTCGTCCGCTTTGGCCGCCCAGGCGCTGGCCACCGCGACCCCGCTGCACAACTGGGTGCGCGGTGCGGCGGTCGAGCCGAACCAGGTGCTGCTGGCCACGATCACCGTCGCGGGCGCGTTCGGGGTGTACTACCTGGCGCAGACGGTCGTGATCGGGATCGCGCGGGGACTGCGCGGCGACTGGTCGTGGGTGTCGATCCTGGGCAACCGCAAGGAGAACGCCGACCTGGCGATCACGCTGTGCCTCGGCCTGATCGCGGCATGGGGCGCCGGTGTCGCCTATGGCCTGCTGCTGGCGGCGTTATCGGTCGTCGTGGTCGGCTACACCCGGCACACGCAGCGCATCGAGCAGTTGGAAGTGGAGCGCGACCGGCTGGAGGTCGACGCGCTGCACGACCCGTTGACGGGCTTGGCCAACCAGCGCGGGTTCAACCCGGCTGCTGCGCTGGCGCTGGTGGCGGACCAGGCCAGGCGCCGTCCCACCGCGGTGATGATGTTCGACTTGGACCGGTTCAAACAGGTCAACTCCCGGTTGGGCCATTTAGGCGCCAACGAGGTTCTTAAGGCGCTCGCGGGGGTCTTACGCTCCAGCGTCCGCCGCGACGACCTTGTGTGCCGTTGGGGCGGCGAAGAGTTCTCCGTGCTCTTACCGAGCACCTCTAGGGCCGACGCGTGGGCGATCGCGGAGCGTATAAGAGGTGCGGTGGAGGCGATGACCGTGGAGCTGACCAAGGCTGCCGGTGGGCGCACAGAGTTGGTCGGTGAGTTCACCATCTCCGGCGGTATCGCGTTATCCCCTGAGCACGGGACGGATCTGGCCACACTGCAGGAGTACGCCGACCAGGCCCTGGCGAAGGCGAAGGACGGCGGCCGCAACCAGATCCGGGTCTCGCCGTCGGTGCCGCTGCCCGGCCCGCGCACGAACCGGGAACGGACGCTGGACCCGAGCTAGCGGCCGGTGAACCCGCCGGTAGTGTCGGTGGGGTGACCGATCCGTTGGCCCCGCTGCTGGACCTGCCCGGTGTCTCCGACGCTGTTGAGCGGGCCAGGAACGCGGTCGCCGAGGTGCACCGGCACCCCGCGAACCGGCGCGGCTGGCCCACTACGGCTGCTGAGGCCTCTGTTCGCGCCGCCCGGGCTTCGGCCGTACTGGACGGTGGTCCTGCCGACATCCCCGAGGACGGTGGGGTGACCGACCCGGTGTTGGCGGGCGCACTACGAGTCGCTGAAGCGCTAGGGCCGTTGCTGCCGACCTGGGAGCGGGCCCCGATGCAGGCGTTGGCCAAGTTGCACGTTCTCGCTGCCGCGGATCTGGTCCACAGTGACCACTTGGGTAGGCCTCGCCCCGGTCTTGGGGTGACGAGCAGGCTGGACCTGCTCGCCGGACTCGTTGCCGGTGGCTCTAAGGCGCCTGGTCCTGTTCTGGCCGCGATCGTCCACGGTGAACTACTCGCTCTTAAGCCATTCGGCGCCGCAGATGGTGTGATCGCCCGCGCGGCAGCCCGCCTTACGCTCATCAGCACCGGGCTGGACCAAAAGGGACTCGCTGTCCCAGAGGTCGCTTTCCTCCGCCGGGCAGAGGTCTACCGCGCTAAGGCGGCCGCGTTCGCCTCTGGTGGCCCTGATGGTGTCACCGAGTGGATTGTCTATAGCTGCGAGGCCATCGAGGCCGGGGCGCGCGAGGCGACCGGGATCGCCGACGCCGCGGGCTGATCAGTAAACGTGTGCGCCGAGGAGCCCCAGCGCCCGGCGGACGTGCCCGCTGGACTCCGTGAGCGCCCACGCCGCTTCCCTGATGTCCACACCGGACAGCAGGTGCACCATGGCCACCTTGAGGTCGCCGTGCGCGGCCAGCAGCGCCGCCGTGCACTCCTGCTGCCCGGACCCCGTCGCCTCGCGCAGGATCCGCAGGCTCCGGCCGCGCAGCTTGGCGTTGGTGGCGCGCATGCTGACCATCAAGTTGGAGTAGGTGCGGCCCATCTTGACCATGACCGCGGTGGAGAACGTGGTCAGCAGGATCTTCTGGGCGGTGCCCGCCTTCATCCTGGTCGAGCCGGAGATGGCTTCCGGGCCGGTGTCCACGGAGATCACCAGGTCGATGCCGGGTGCGCGAGCGGCATCGGGGTTGTTGGACACCAGCGCGGTCGCAGCGCCGATCCCGTGCGCCTCCGCGAGCGCGCCCAGCACATAAGGCGTGCGCCCGGAGGCAGTTAGGCCGAGGACGAAGTCACCGGGGCGGGAGTCGCGGCGCATCTCGGCCGCACCCGCGAGCTCGTCGTCCTCCGCGCCTTCAACCGCTTCCCGCAGCGCGGTGGGGCCGCCCGCGTGGTGGACCACGAACCAGCCGTCGGGCACGTTGTAGGTGGGGGTCAGCTCGGCGGCGTCAAGGGTGGCCAACCGGCCAGACGTGCCCGCGCCGACGTAGTGCACGCGGTGACCGCCTTGTAGCGCTTCGGTGGCCATGTCGACCGCCCTGCTCAACTGCGGCAGTGCGGCGGCGACCGCCGTGGGGACCAGTTGGTCCTCGGAGTTGATGGTGCGCAGGATCTCGAGCGTGCACATCTGGTCGATGTCCTTGGTGCGCGGGTTGCGCCGCTCGGTCGGGGAGTCCACGTGGACCGACTGTCGTGGCACGGTCATCTCAGTTCCCCCTCCCCGGAGCGGTTCACCCGCGCACCCGGTCTCATTTCCCGGTCTCCCGCGGCTTGCGCCGCCCGTCGTGCCTGGTCTCCAGCCGGTGCGTGCCGACCGCGTCGCGGGTGGAGTCCAGCGCCCGGATCGACTGGTCGAGGTGGCGCTGGGCGACCCCGATGAACAGGCAGTCCACGACCGTCAGCTGCGCGATGCGGCTGGCCGTCGCCCCGGAGCGGAAGGTGGTCTCCCTGGCCGCGGTGGTGAGCACGAAGTCGGCCACCTCGGCGATCGGGGACGTGGGGTAGTTGGTCAGCGCGACCGTGGTCGCGCCGTGCTCGCGCGCGGTGCGCAGCGCCTCGACGGTGTCGGCGGTGGCGCCGGTGTGCGAGATGGCGACCGCCACGTCGCCGGGGCCGAGCACCGCGGCCGAGGTCAGCATGATGTGCGTGTCGTTCCAGGCGAAGCTCACCCGGCCGATCCGGTGCAGCTTCTGCTGCAGGTCGGCGGCGACGAACGCGCTCGCGCCCACCCCGTAGACGTCGGTGCGGCCCGCGGTGGCCACCGCCTCGACGACCTTGGCGAGCACGTCGATGTCGAGTTGCTCGGCGGTTTCCTCGACGGCCCTGGCGTCGGCGAAGGTGACCTTGCCGACCACGGTCTTCAGGTCGTCGTCGGGGGCGATCTCACCGCCGAGGTCCCGGTCGGCGCGCGCGGCGGTGCGAGCCGTGTCGGCGGCAAGGGCGATCCGCAGCTCGGGGTAGCCCCCGACGCCGATCGCCTTGCAGAACCGGGTCACGGTTGTCTCGCTGGTACCCGCCGCCTCGGCGACCTCGGTGATGCTGCGCCGCGCCACGGTGGACGGGCTGTCGAGCACGACCTTGGCCACCCGCTGCTCCGCACGGGCTAGGCCGGGCAGGAGCGAGCGAATGCGGACCAGTGGGCTTGACTCGCTGTGTTCTGGCGTCATTTGACTCGCACTCACGTGGGAAACTTACTAACAGTTATGAGGTAGTACAAGGCGGTGCATGACATCCGGCGGCAACGCTACCCGGATGTGTCCGTACCGGTCGTCGCCCCTGGTGGGGGCTTGCTCACCGCATCGCTGGACGAACGCGGATTGTTAGCACCCAAAGGTCAACGAGTTTTGGCCTCCCACCCGAGCGGGCGTATCAAGTGGGGTTGTTTCTCACCGTTGAGCAGGATTCGACCACCGTGAGTGACGAGAATTCGATCAATCGTGACCCCCCGTCCGGTGTAGCGACTGTCTGTGACATACCGCCACCGAAACGTCACATGCGGCCCGACCGGCACAATCGCGTTGACTGTCCACCAACTGCGGTGCCCAGAACCGGACAAAGCGGCTACTTCTCCCCCCGGTGCGCCCGGCCCGACCGCCCGCAGGGGCACCGTTCGCCAGGTTTCGCCCACCCCCGCCTCGAGCACGAGACCGTCCTGTGGATCAGTGTCGACGAACACGTCGAACCGCACCGCCGTGGCCGCCAACGGGGGAGTGAGCAGCGTCGCGCCACCCGTCGCGGTGTACCAGGCCGTTGGACCCTGGCGCGGGCGGACCGCTAGTGCTCTGGCCAGCGAAGTCGCCAACGCCTCCCGGGCGGAGTTGATCGAACCGTTGGTGCGCACGGGGTGCACCCGGTTGGTCAGCAGGACCGCGATGGACCGGGACGCCGGGTCGAGCACGAGCGAGGTGCCGGTGAAGCCGGTGTGCCCGGCGGTGCGGGGACCGGAGAGGCCGCCCATGTACCAGCGCTGGTCGAGCTCGAACCCGAGCCCGTGGGCGTTACCCGGGTAGGCCGCGTTGTGGTTGGTCAACATCTCCCGGACGCTGGCCTCCCGCAGGACCCGCTTGCCCCGGTAGCTGCCGCCGTTGAGGATCGCCTGGCCAAGCACGGCCAGGTCCGTCGCGGTGGAGAAGACGCCCGCGTGTCCGGCGACCCCGCCGAGCGACCAGGCGTTCTCGTCGTGGACCTCACCCCGAACCATCCCGCGCGCGGGCGACGTCTGGTACTCCGTCGCCGCGATCCTGCTCCTCTTGGCGGCCGGGGGGGTGTAGCCGGTGTCTTGCAGCCCTAGCGGCCCGGTGATCCTCTTAGCGACTACTGCGTCTAGGGGTTCGCCGCTCAGTTGCTCGACCAGCACGCCCAGGGTGATGAGGTTCAGGTCGGAGTAGGTGTAGGTGCTGCCTGGCGGAGCCGACGGCGCGTGGTCCATGACGGCCTTGATCCGCGAGGGCTTGTCCGGCCAGTCGCGCCAGAGGGGGATGAACGGCTCTAGGCCCGAGGTGTGGGTCAGCAGCTGCTCGACGGTGATCGCCTCTTTGCCGTTGACGCCGAACTCCGGCAAGTAGGTCGCCACCCGTTCACCGATGGCGAGCTTGCCGTCCTCGGCTAGCTGCAAGACGGCTATAGAGGTGAACAGCTTGCTCACCGACGCCACGTCGAAGATGGTGTCCGTGCGCATAGAGACCTGCTGATCGCCGGGCAGTTCCGTGGTGGCATCTATGTACCGCACGGCCTTGCCGGTCGCGGTCAGGTCGACGACTACGCCATCGTGGGCGAGTAGCGACACCGCGCCTGGGAAGAGCGGGCTGCTGGCGATCGCTGCCTTAGCCGTCTCTATAGGCGCGGGATCCAGACCGGCGGACTCGGGGCTACCGGCGCGCAAGACGGTTGTCGGCGGGGAGAACCCCTCCTGCGGACGGTCGAACCGGCCGGACGGGCCACCTCCCGCTGTGATCGCCAAGACCGCCACCGCCGCTCCCAGCTGCGCGAGCACCGCCTGCTACCAGGTCAAGCCGTGGTCATAGGGGTACAGCGGCAGCGCGGGGTCGTTTTGCAGGAACACGTCCACCGGCAACTTCCCGCGCGGCGCGACCTCCCCGAACAGGACCCTGGCCAGGGACTCTAGAGACACAGCGCGCCACGAGTAGGTCGCCACCCAGTTCGGTGCCGCGGCGAACCCAGGGTCGTAGGGCGTCTGCGTCGCCACTGCCACTACCGGAATCCCGGTCTTCACCAACGCCGCGACCAGGGCCTGCTGCTCGGTGTTGCTCGCCAGGTTGTTGGTCAGCACGACCACGAGGTCGGTGCCATTGGCGGCGGCAACGGCCTGGTCGACCAGCGCCTTCGCGGGCCGCGGGCCCGTCGGGATCGAGTTCGCAGTCGAACCGCGCGTGCCTATAGCGGCCGCCAGGGTGTTGGGGGAGTTGTCCGGGTTCGACGGGTCGCCCACGCCGGTCACCAGGACTCGACCAGGTGCGGTGCGCAGTGGCAGGGTCCCGTCGTTGGCGAGGACCGTCACCGTCCGGTCGGTCAGCCGTTGGATCGCCGCTTTGTGCTGCGGTGCGCCGACAAGACGGCCGACCGTGCGTTCGTCCACCAGCGGCTGGGACACGATCCCGCGCCGCCACTTCAACGCCAGGATCCGCCGCACGCTCTCCTCAATCCTGGCCGGGGTCAGCCTGCCCGCGTTGACCGCGGCGAGCACCGATTGCTCGGCCAGTGCCAGGTCGGGCGGCATCAGGAGCTGGTCGACACCGGCCTCCAGCGCCAGCACCGGGATCTCGGCGTCGCCGAACATCTCGCGCACACCCTGCATCCCCAGGGAGTCGGTGACCACGACGCCGTCGAACCCGAGCTCGCCGCGCAGCAGCCCGGTGATGATCGGCCGCGACACCGTGGCGGGCACGCCGGACGGGTCGAGGCTGGGGAACTGGATGTGCGCCGTCATGATCGAGTCGACACCCGCCTCGACCGCGGCCCGGAACGGCGGCAGGTCCACCGACCGCCACTGCTGCGCGGTCCGGGTGATCGCGGGCAGACCGGTGTGGCTGTCGGTCGCGGCGTCGCCGTGGCCCGGGAAGTGCTTGGCCGACGCGGACACCGTGTCGGCGGGCTTGCCGCTGGACTGGTAGCCCCGCACCTGGGCGGTCACCATGTCGGAAGCCAGGTCCGGGTGTGCGGAGAACGACCGCGCGCCGATCACCGGGTTGCGCGGGTTGGAGTTGACGTCCGCGACCGGGGCGAAGTTCTGGTTGATCCCCATGGCCCGCAACTCGTTGGCATTAACGCTCGCCAGCGTCCGCGCATCAGCCGCACTACGACCGGCGCCTATAGCCATCGCGCTGGGGAACTCCGTAGCTGGCGCGGGTACCCGAGTGACGTTCCCGCCCTCTTGGTCGATCGACACGATAAGAGGCAGGTTGGGGGCAGAGTTGAGTGCCGCCCGCTGGAGACCATTGGAGAACGCGGCCAGCTGGAGCGGGTTGTCGACGTTGTCCGTACCGGAGTTGTTGAAGTAGATGACGCCGCCGACCTGGTAGCGCTGTACGACCTCGGCAGGGGTGTCCACGCCATAGTGCTGCCGGTTGCTCGGGTGTACCTCGGTCGCGGACTTGCCCCAGACGGTGGCCACGAACAGCTGCCCGACCTTCTGCTCCAGTGTCATCCGCCGCACGCGCGCGTCCACCCAGGCGTCCATCAGCGCATCCTGGCCCAGTTGCGGCGCGGGTTGGGTGCTGGCGCCGTCCTCGGGCGCGGCTGTGGACGCAGGCGCGACGACCAGCGGGACGACGAGGACCGCGGAGGCGGCGCAGGTGCAGGCAGCGGCGACCGCGGTGAGCGACCAGCGGAGGGCGCGAGTGGGCACTGCCGTCTCCCGGGTTGTGAGTTCTTCACCACAAGCAGGATTACCGTGGTGAAGTTACCCATTGCCGGGAGCGGTGGTCAACGCGGGAAACGATTTGGGCGGTCCCGCTCACCAGGAGCAGGACCGCCCAAAGTCGCGGCGCGAATCACTCGGTTTACCAAGCGTGCAACTGAAGTCGTACCTACCTGGCCTCGGCGTCCGGCGTCCCGGTACGCAGTCCCTTGACGACATGCCTCCCGCGGCGTGCTGCGCGTGGGTGCTCCGGTGTTCGCGCACGGAGCCCGCTCGGGGTGGATCGGAGCTTCTCTTCGCTCCGCCCCTGGCCGACCCGGGGTCCGCACCACCCTTTCTACCCAGTGAGGAAGGTCACTTCAAGGGCACTTTCGTGTGCACCGGTCAAGGTCTCGGCAAGCGTCGACCGCGACTCCCGGTGAGCGTAGGCTGCGCGGCCTCCCCCGACCGTTGCGGGTGACATCCCTTGCGCGACCTGGGAAAGCCGTTATCTGCGCCGCCGCCGGTGCAGTCCGTACCAGGCGGCGCCCGCGGTGGCCACCGCTCCGAGGCCGATCGCGGTGACCGCGACCGCCGTCCCGGACGGGGCGTGGAAGCGCGAGCGCAGCGACACCGGCTTGGTGAAGGTGAGCACCGGCCACTCCCGCTCGGTGGCCAGCTTGCGCAGGCCGCGGTCGGGGTTGACCACCGACGGCTTGCCGACCGCCTCCAGCATCGGCAGGTCGGTGCTGGAATCGGAGTAGGCGTGGCTGACCGCGAGGTCGTAGCCGTTGCTCGCCGCCAGCTCGCGGATCGCGGTCGCCTTGTTCGGGCCGTAGCAGTAGAAGTCGATCTCGCCGGTGTAGCGGCCGTCCACGGCGACCATCCTGGTGCCGACGCTGTGCGTCGCCCCGATCATCAGCGCGATCGGGGTGACGATCTCCTCACCGGAGGCCGACACCACCACCACGTCGTGCCCGTCGGCCTTGTGCGCGGCGACCAGTTCGGCGGCCTCGGCGTAGACGAGCGGGTCGACGATGTCGTGCAGCGTCTCCTCCACGATGGACCGGACCTGCTCGACGTCCCAGCCCTCGCACAGCGCGGTCAGGTGCGCGCGCATCCGCTCGACCTGGTCGGCGTCGGCACCGGAGGACGCGAACACGAACTGCGCGTAGGCGCTCTTGAGCACGCCGCGCCGGTTGATCAGGCCGCCCTGGAAGAACGGCCTGCTGAAGGCCAGCGCGCTCGACTTGGCGATCACCGTCTTGTCGAGGTCGAAGAAGGCCGCCACCCGGCCGGGCTGGGGCGCCGCCTGCGCGCCGGAGTCGCTCACCCGGCCAGCATAAGGAGTCGGGTCGGGTGGGCGGGTCGCAGCGGGTTCGGTTGCCGGTTGCCGGGATGTCGCCCGATGCCGTGGGAAGCGCACGTGGACACTCGGGTGGCGGTCGCGGATACCGGTCACGGACGCGCCGGGCCGGAACTCGGCAGGGTGTCTTCTGCCGTATGTGGCCATCGGGTGGCGCGGAGGGGATACAGTATGGCTACCCGGCCTTGGAGCCGGGCCGGTTCAGTCCGACCCCCCGGGGCTGAACCCGTTGACGACCCCCGCCCCTCCCCCCTGGCGGGGGTCGTCCCATTTCCGGGGTGCGGCTGCCCCCTCCAGCTTGCCCTAGGCCACCGACAGTCTGCCGCCACGACCCGCCAGACAACTCCCAGTTATCCACAACGCGGCCAGCCATCCACAGTCTGACCAGCCCTCTTCCGGTCGTTCCCAGTTTCACCAGATTCTGGTCACAGCCCGGACGAACGAGGAGGAGCTGTGAACCGACCGACCGCGTGGCTGCGCGCGGAACCTGTGCTCGAACACGTGCTGCGGCTGTGCGCCGCCGCGGGCACCGAGGCCGACCAGGCGCACCGGGTCGCCGAGGTGCGGGCGGCCTGGGCCGGTGCGCCGCTGGTGCTGCTGGACGACCGCGCGGTGATCGCGTGCGCCGAAGCCGGTTTGCCCAGGCGCGGCGGGATCGTGCTGGTCGTGGCGGGCACCCCGCCACCGGACTGTTGGGAGCACGTGGTCCGCCTCGGCGTCGAGCAGGTCGTGTCGCTGCCGGAGGACGAACCCTGGCTGGCCGCGGCGTTGGCCGACAGCACCGACGCCCCAGCGGGGACCAGGGGGCGGGTGCTCGCCGTCCTCGGTGGCCGGGGTGGTGCGGGCGCATCGGTGTTCGCGACCGCCGTCGCCCTCGCCGCCGTCGGCGCGGGCGCGAACGCGCTGCTGGTCGACTGCGACCCGATGGGCGGCGGCCTGGATCTGTTGCTGGGCGCGGAAGAAGAGCCCGGTCTGCGGTGGCCGGATGTCCGGTTGCGGTCGGGTCGGGTGCCGGTGTCCAGCCTGCACGCGTCCCTGCCCGGCCGGACCAAGGGGAAATCCCGGCTGACGCTGCTCTCCGGTGCGCGAGAGGGCGACGGGCCCTCGTCGGACGCGGTGGTCTCGGTGGTGGAAGCCGGGAAACGGGCGGGGGAGACGGTGGTGTGCGACTTGCCGCGAGCACCGGATCCCGCGACCAGGGCGGTGCTGGACCGGGCGGACCTGACCGTCATCGTCATCCCCGCCGAGCTCCGCGCCGCCGCGGCGACCAAGAGGCTGAGCAAGTACCTTGCCGCTCAAGGAGTCCAGCCCGCACTGGTTGTTCGCAACGCGCCGCACCTGCGTCCATCGGACATCGCCAAGGCCGTGGACCTACCGCTGCTGGCGACCTACCGCCGCGACCCTGGCCTGCCCGCTCGCCTCGACGGTGGCACGTTCCCCTTGCGCGGCTCGCTGTCCCGGGCCAGCAACACCGTGTTGCGCGCGTTGAAGACGGGGGCGGGCCGTGTCCGCTGATCTGGTCGACAGGGTGCGGCGCCGGTTGATCGGTGGTGGAGCCGACGCCTCGCCCGCGGCGGTCGCCCACGCGGTCCGGGCCGAGGTCGGGGTGGTGGGCGACGCGGACGTCATGTCAGCGCTCGCCTTGCTGCGGCAGGAGTTCGTCGGTGCCGGACCACTCGACCCGCTGCTGCGCGACAGCGGCACCACCGACGTCCTGGTCACCGGCCCCGATCAGGTCTGGGTCGACGGTGCCACCGGTCTGCGCCGAACCGCCGTCCGGTTCCCCGACGAGGACGCTGTCCGCCGGTTGGCCCAGCGGCTGGCCATGGCGGCCGGGCGGCGGCTCGACGACGCACAGCCCCATGTGGACGGTTGGTTGCCCGGCGGCCAGGTGCGGCTGCACGCCGTCCTCCCACCGATCGCCGAGCACACGTGCGTTTCGCTGCGGGTGCTGCGGCAGGCGAACCACCGGCTCGCGGATCTCCAGGCGCTCGGCACCTTCAGCGCGGAGGTCCACCAGTTGCTCGCCGCGATCATCAGCGCCCGGTTGGCCTTCCTCGTCACCGGTGGCACGGGGGCGGGCAAGTCGACCCTCCTGGCCGCCCTGCTCGCCGTTGTCCCCCTGGGCGAGCGCATCGTCTGCGTTGAAGACGCGGGCGAGCTCCACCCCGACCACCCGCAGTTCATCCGATTGGTGAGCCGCCCGCCCAACATCGAGGGCGCGGGCGAGATCACCCTCCGCGACCTGGTCCGCCAAGGGCTGCGCATGCGACCTGATCGCATCGTCGTCGGTGAAGTCCGCGGCGCCGAGGTCATCGACCTGCTCGCCTCGCTCAACACAGGGCACGACGGCGGCGCGGGCACGGTCCACGCCAACTCGCCCCAGGAGTTGCCGGCACGCCTAGAGGCCCTCGCTGCACTGGGCGGCCTGGACAGGCTGGCGTTGCACAGCCAACTGGCCGCCGCCGTCCACCTTGTCCTTCACATGCGCCGCGACCCCACGCCAACCCTCAGTGAGATCGCTGTGCTGACTAGATCCCACACCACAGTCACCACGCAGACCGTCTGGCACAACGGAACTTGGACAGATCGCCCCGCGCTGGCCGCGCTGCTGGCCTCTAGGGGTGTGTCATGGTCCTAGCCCTGCTGGCGCTGGCGATACTTGCGTGGCCCTCTATGCGGGCCACCCGGCGCCTGCGCGCTCTCAAGGCTGCGTCACCCAAGCAATGGCGGCTGCCGCGTCCCGCGATCGGGGTGCTCGTCTTGCTCAGTGCTGCCGCCTGGTTCGCCCTAGGACCGGCAGGCACCGCCGCCGCCGTCCTCGTCGGCTCCGCCCTACTGCGCCGACGCCAAGCCAGCCTCCGCCTACGTCAGCGCCTAGCCGAATCCGAGGAGCTCAGCGAGGCCCTAGCCAGCCTCGCCAGCGAACTGACCACCGGCGCCCACCCCGTCACCGCCGCCGAACGCACCGCCCAAGACCTCACCCCACCAACCGCCCGCAGCCTCCAAGCAATAGCCACCGCCACCCGCCTAGGCGGCGACATCGAGATCAACCCCCCAGACCTCCACCGCTCCTGGCGCCTCACCACCCGCTATGGCATCCCCCTAGCCGCCACCCTCACCGCAGTCGCCCACGCCTTGTCCCACCAAGCCCGCTTCAGCAAAGCCGTACTGGCAAAGCTGGCAGGCCCCCAAACCAGCGCAGCTGTCTTGTCCGCGCTCCCCCTGATCGGCCTAGCCCTAGGCGAAGCCATCGGCGCCCACCCCCTAACCACCTTGACCTCAACCCCCCACGGCCAACTCCTGCTCCTCCTAGGCGCCACCTTCACCACCGCCGGTCTCCTCTGGACCACCCGAATCATCACCCGCGCGGTTCCGACATGATCGCCAACCCTTGCCTCCCCAGTCGCATCGTTCAGCGAGCGACGGTTCCGGCTCCTGACGGCGCTAGGCGGGATCTCCACCGGCCGTCAGCCTCCTCTGGCCCGCCGAATCGTCATCCGCGCGGTGCCCACACGATCTCCACATCGCCCACGATGCAGCGGATCCGGTCTTTGCCGCGCCTACCTCAACTCCAACACGGCCAGGTCATGCTGATCAAGGGCGCGATCTTCACCCTCCTCGGCCTCACCCCGCGCGGTGTCCGCATGGTCCCCAGCCCTCCACTCCGGGCCATCCCAATCGCCACTCCGCCCTCGCCCTGCTCGATCGCCACGCCACCCCTCGTCCTCGATTCCCTCCACCTCTGCGGCCCGCTACCAACTCGCTGTCCTCCCCGGTCTCGTCCAGGCGACCCGCCCGGCTGCTCATGCGGGTCCGATCGCCGCTCCGTTCTCGTCTTGGTCGAGACCCTCGCCGCTCTCCGTCCTGTGTGGACACCCAGTGCCATCGGTCGCGAGGTGCCGACATGATCCTCAGCCTCCTGCTCCTGACCGCGGCCCTCCTGATCGTCACCCCGTCCAGCCGACGGCGGTTCCGGCGCGTCATGGGCCTCATTCCCCTTCGACCACCGCGACCACCCCGGCCCCGCAAGGTCGACAGCCTGCACCTCGCCGCCACCTGGGACCTGCTCGCCGCCTGTCTGCGCGCTGGACTGCCGGTCCCGACCGCCGTCTCGGCGGTGAGTGATGACCTGCCTGTCTTGCGTGGTGTGGCGGAGCAGTTGGCGTTGGGCGCCGATCCCCGCCAAGCGTGGGCTGCCGCGCTTGAGTGTCCGCACACCAAGGGTTTAGCCAGGGCCGCTCGGCGTACCGCGTTGTCCGGGGCGGGGCTCGCGGAGGTCGCCGGGCGGTTGGCGGAGGAGGTCCGCGGTCAGGTCGAGCACCAGGCCGAGGCGCGGGCGCAGCGGGCGACCGTGCTGATCACGTTGCCGCTCGGGCTCTGCTTCTTGCCCGCGTTCCTCTGCCTCGGCGTCCTCCCGGTCGTCCTCGGCCTTGTCGCTCGAACGTTCGCTCTATGACCACTCACTGGAGGCTTTCCATGCACGACTCCCTCGACGAAGGTTCGATCTCCATCGAGTTCGCGCTCATCACTTTGTGCGGCGCCGCGCTCGCCGGAGTGCTGCTCGCTGTTGTCACCAACTCCTCCGTGTCCGATGCCCTGGCTCGGCTCATCGCGGACGCGTTGTCGCCATGAAGGAAGAGGGGTCGGTGTCGGTTGAGGCGGCGATGGCTATCGGTGCCGTCGTGGCTGTGGTGTTGGTGGGGGTGGTGGGCATCGGCGCCGCCGTGGATCAGGTTCGGTGCGTTGACGCCGCGCGGGAGGCTGCGCGCTTGGCGGCCCGGGGCGAGGGCGAGCGGGCGAGGTCGACCGCCGCAGACGTCGCACCCCGTGGTGCGTCGATCGAGGTCAGGGTGCACGGGGACGAGGTGTCGGTGACGGTGCGCAGCACGCGTGCCCTCTTACCGGTGCACGGCGACGCCCACGCCGTGGTCGAGCCGGGTGCATTGCCATGACCGGCGACGGCGGGTTCGCGACGGTTTTCGCCGCCTGGGTGATCACCGGGCTCCTGTCACTGGTACTCATGGTCATGACGGTCGCTGGTGCGGTGTCCGCCCGGCACCGCGCCGAGAGCGCCGCCGACCTCGGTGCGCTGGCCGCCGCGGGACACGTGCTCGACGGTCAAGCCTGTGCTCGGGCCAGGTGGGTCGTCGAGCGGGCCGGTGCCGAGCTCGTCGGGTGCGCGGTGAGCGGTTGGGACGCCACCGTTGAGGTGGCCGTCCGACCGGCGGCGCTGATCGGCTCCGCCAGGGCCACCGCCCGAGCCGGGCCGGTCGTCGACGGCCAAGCGGTCGGGTCTGAACGGTGAACGGCATCACAACTCGGCAAGGGCCGACCGGGTGGCGTTGCTGATCACTCGCCGTGTCGACCCGCGTTTCCGCAGGTGGTGGCGGCGCTAAACGCCTCTCAACGGTTCGCTGTACGGCCGCGCGGCCGCCTCGGCGGGGTGTCCGGTGGCCCCGGGGTGACCGGTTCGCCGAGTTTGGTCGCTCCGGTCGGATGACAGGTCATTTACCTCGTCAGAGCGACCAGTTGTCGACAGCGAGTTTCGTACGGCGTCCCCGATGCCGTTGAGTGAGGTGTAGGGCGCTGAACCCGGCGCCCGCACCCCGAGGAGGCAGTGCCCGAGATGTTGGGAACCGTGAGGTCGGACAACTGGCGGCGAGCGTTCCGCGTCGAGCTGCGCGCCGAGGCGATCGGCCTCGCGTTCCGCGGCTGGCCGGTGCTGCCGGGTACCTACCCGGTGGCGGGCCACTGGGCCGGTCGCGACGGTTCCGAGGACAGCAGCGGCCCGGTGCCGGTGCACGCGGACTGGCAGGACCGGATCGGCACCCAGCCGGAGCAGGTCGCCACCTGGTGGACCGGTCAGCCCTACAGCCTGCTGCTGGCCACCGGCCTCGGCTACGACGCCATCGAGGTCGGTGACGAGCTCGGCCGCGGCGCCGCCCGCGTGCTGCGCTCGGTCGGCCTGCCGGTGCCGATCATCGCCACCCCCGAGCACCGCTGGTTCTTCCTCACCCGCACCGGACCCGGCCTCGCCGCCGAGCTGGCCGCCAACCCCGACATCGCACTGCGCGGGGCTGGCGACTGGATCACCTTGCCGCCCAGCCCGTTCCAGCACGGCGTCGTGCACTGGCGGGTCAAGCCCGAGGTGTGCGGCTGGCAGATCCCGAGCAGCGAGACCGTGCAGGACGCCCTGCTGGACGCCATGCACAGCGACATCCGCCACCTGGTGACCACCGCCCGAGACTGATCACTTCGACCACCACCCGTGGTTCGACCGGGACCACCGCCCACCCGCCCGGGCGCCCGGCCAACCACACCCAGCCTGTCCACCGGTCGACGCCGTACTCCCGCCCGAGTGCGTCGCCCACCGGACAGGCAGCCAGCCGAGTACCGCAGGAGCCTCCGGTCTCCCGCGCACAGCGTCACGGAACAGGGACAGCGGCCCAGCCGCCCAGTCGACACCCCGCCCCGGGATGACCACCCCTGCACCGGCACCAACCCGCCTCCTGGTGCCACCCGCAGGTCGAGGTACTCCCCGTCGACGGTCCCGCGCACACACTCCGTGGCCAGCGCGGTAGCAGCCCAGAGCGCCCCCACCTCGGCGGCATGCGGCGCGCCGGGAAGCGCGACCGGTCCTCGACCGGTCGCCCCCGGCGCGCTGCCGCATGTGGCGCTTGTTCGTGCGCTTGTCCACAACGGGGCTGGTTGTCCACAGGGGAAAGTTTGTGCTGCCGATCGCTTGTGTTGCCTCGGTAGGCTGTGTATTCGGGGGATCTTGGGTTAGTTGATCTTTCGGCTCGCCTGCGGCATTGCGACGGGGCCCGTGGTGGGTTGGGTGTGCTCGATGGGGCGGACTTGTTTTGCGCGGGGCCCCTGCGCCAGTCGTGGCAGGACCGCAAAGCTGGGGCCGAAGAGCATGGCCCTGTCCGCGCAGAACGCTACGACTGCCGCCACCCCACGCAAAACAAGTCCGCCCCATCGAGCAGTTGGCACCGGCGGCTTCCGAGTGTCCAGTGGCTGGGTTGAGCGGTCGGAGTCGGGGGAGTCGAGGTGGCACCGGCTGTTCCGAGTGTCCAGTGGTCGGCAATGCCGTCGGAGTCGCGGTCGTGGTCGGCGCTGCTGTTGGAGTCGGGTGGTTGCTAGGCGGGGCCTGCTCGTAGGGCTTGGGTGGCGATTCGCAGGACTTTGAGGGCGCCGGGTTTGTTGAGGGGTTCGTTGCCGTTGCCGCACTTGGGGGATTGGACGCAGGAGGGGCAGCCGGTGGGGCAGGTGCAGGCGGAGATGGCGGCGTGGGTGGCGGTGAGCCAGGGGAGGAGGGCGGCGTGGCCGCGGTCGGCGAAGCCCGCGCCTCCTGGGTGTCCGTCGTGGACGAAGATGGTGGGTTGGGCGGTGTCGGGGTGTTGGGCGGTGGAGACGCCGCCTATGTCCCAGCGGTCGCAGGTGGCGAAGAGGGGGAGCAGGCCGATCGCGGCGTGTTCGGCGGCGTGCAGGGAGCCGGGGATTTCGGGGCGGGCGAGGCCTGCGGCGTGCAGCAGGTCGGGGTCGATGGTGTACCAGACCGCCCGGGTGGTGAGGGTTTGTTCGGGGAGGTCGAGGGGGATCTGGTCCAGGACCTGGCCGGACGGGAGGCGGCGGAGGTAGCCGACTACCTGTGAGGTGACCGCGACCTCGCCCAGGCACACGGTCACTCCGCCGTAGGAGTCCTGTGACAGCGTTGACAGCACTGAGATGTCTACGACTTCGCGCGGTGTCGTAGTCCAATCAGGACTCTCTGGGTGCACCAATGCCAAGAGACCGTCGAGGTCCAGTTCGTCGACCACGTAAGAGCGGCCCTGGTGAAGATAGAGCGCTCCCTCGTGCACGGTCGAGCAGGCCCGGCCTTGTCCTACCGTCCCCAGCATCCGCCCAGAGTCGGCTTCCACCACCGCGACTTGTTCGCCGCCCGAGCCGCGGATGTCGACCTCGGCGTGCGGGCGATCCTTAGCAGTCCAGTACCACCCGTTAGGTCGCTTACGCAGCGTCCCAGACGAAACCAGCGAGTCGAGGACAGCGCGGGCCCCCTCGCCGAACGCGGGTAGGTCCGAGGCTGTAAGAGGCAGTTCGGCTGCCGCGCATGCCAGCTGCGGAGCCAAGACGTATGGGTTGTCGGGGTCGGTGACGGTTGCTTCCACCGGTTTGTCGAGGATCGCCTCGGGGTGGTGCACCAAGTAGGTGTCCAACGGATCGTCCCGGGCCACGAACACGACAAGTGCCGAATCGCCCGAGCGTCCTGCCCGGCCCGCCTGCTGCCAGAACGATGCCAGCGTGCCCGGGTAGCCCGCCATCACCACCGCGTCCAACCCGGCGATGTCGACACCGAGCTCGAGTGCGTTGGTGCTGGCCACGCCCAGCAGGTCACCCGACGCCAACGCGTGCTCCAGTGCGCGGCGCTCTTCGGGCAAGAAGCCCGCGCGGTACGCGGCGACCCTGCTGGACAGCGATCGGTCCACGTCGTCCAGGATCCGCCGGGCACCCAAAGCCGTCAGCTCCGCGCCGAGCCGGGAGCGGACGAACACCAGGGACCGCGCGCCCTCGATCACCAGGTCCGCCAGGATCCGGGAGCTCTCCGCGCCCGCCGACCGCCGGACCGGGGCGCCGTTCTCCCCGGCGAGGTCGGTCAGCGGCGGCTCCCACAGCGCGACGGTCCGCGACCCGCGCGGCGAGTGGTCGTCGGCGACCGCGACGCAGTCCACACCGGACAGTCGGGTCGCCGACGCGGCCGGGTCGGACACCGTGGCCGAGGCCAGGACGAACACCGGGTCGGCGCCGTAGCTGCGGGCGACGCGGCGGAGGCGGCGCAGCAGGAGGGCGACGTGCGAGCCGAAGACGCCCCGGTAGGAGTGGCACTCGTCGACGACCACGTACCGCAGGCGGCGGAAGAAGGTCGTCCAGCGGCCGTGCGCGGGCAGGATGCCCCGGTGGACCATGTCCGGGTTGGTGAAGATCCACCTGGAGTGGGCGCGCACCCAGTCGCGTTCGACCATCGGCGTGTCGCCGTCGTAGCTCGCGGCCCTGAGGTCGGTCAGCCCCAGTTCGTGCGCGGCGCGGAGTTGGTCGGCGCCCAATGCTTTGGTGGGCGAGATATATAGAGCCGTCGCGCGCGGGTCTTCGGTCAGCGTCGCCGCGACCGGTAGCTGGTAGGCGAGTGACTTCCCCGAAGCCGTGCCTGTCGAGATCACGACGCTGCGGCCCGCGAAGGCGTGCTCGGCGGCGGCAACCTGGTGCGCCCACGGAACGCGGACACCGCCGCGGATGAACGCCTCGCGCACCACGTCCGGTGTCCACGCGGGCCACGGTTCGGTGGACTCGGTCCTGGCGGGCAGTTCGGCGACATGTGTGACCGGACTCTCACCGCTGGGCACCCCGGCCAGCACGCGGCCGAGCAGAACAGCGCCGCGATCGGTCGCCGCGTCGACACTCACCCGTCGAGCTTCGCACATCCGATCGACCAGCAGGCCCCCGGGCAAGATGATCATGAGATTTTGATCACACTCCGCCCTCGCAACATCACTTAACGTGCACGGTATGGGACAGCTCGCGTAGGTGATCCGCTTTACCAATAGACTCCGCCGACATCCCACCGTTTGTGGTGGCGCACACGCGAAAACGGGGCCGGTAGACGTCTTGTGGTAATGGCGGATGACGGCGCTGTGACACGCAGATCATCAGGAGGACGGATGTCTGGGCAGTTCCTCGCGGAGGGCCTGACGCTCACCGGCGGGGACCGCGGTGTAGTCGCCGTGGTCGCCGTGATCGCCCTCGCCGCTCTTGCCGTCGGCTATGTGCTGCTCAAGGAGGTCCTGGCCGCAGGCCAGGGCACCGCGAAGATGCAGGACATCGCCAAAGCGGTCCAGGAGGGCGCGGCGGCTTATCTGAAGCGGCAGCGAAACACTCTTCTCATCTTCGGCACAGCTGTGTTCCTGCTGCTGTTCCTGCTACCCGCCGACACCGCGGGTGAACGGATAGGCCGGTCCCTGTTCTTCCTCGTTGGTGCGGTGTTCTCGTTCACCATCGGCTACCTGGGCATGTGGCTCGCCACCCAGGCCAACCTGCGCGTCGCCGCCGCCTCCATCGAGGACGGCGGCCGGGAGAAGGCGACCCGCATCGCCTTCCGCACCGGTGGCGCGGTCGGCATGGCCACCGTCGGCCTCGGCCTCTTCGGCGCGGCGATCGTGGTGCTGGTCTACACCGGCACCGCGCCCAAGGTGTTGGAGGGCTTCGGCTTCGGCGCCGCGCTGATCGCGATGTTCATGCGCGTCGGCGGCGGCATCTTCACCAAGGCGGCCGACGTCGGTGCCGACCTGGTCGGCAAGGTCGAGCAGAACATCCCCGAGGACGACCCGCGCAACGCCGCCACCATCGCCGACAACGTCGGTGACAACGTGGGTGACTGCGCGGGCATGGCGGCCGACCTGTTCGAGTCCTACGCGGTGACCCTGGTCGCCGCGCTGATCCTGGGCAGCACCGCCTTCGGCGCGTCCGGCCTGCTGTTCCCGCTGATCGTCCCCGCCCTCGGCGTGATCACCGCGATCCTCGGCGTCTACATCACCAAGGCGCGCCCGGGGGAGAACGGCCTGACCGCGATCAACCGGTCCTTCTACATCTCCGCGCTCGTCTCGGCCGTGCTGTGCACCGCGGCGTCGTTCATCTTCCTGCCCGGCTCGTTCTCCGAGCTGGTGGGCAGCGAGCAGCAGAGCACCGCGGGCAGCCCGGCCGTGATCGCCGCGGTCGCGGTGATCATCGGCATCGTGCTGGCAGGCGTGATCCTCTGGCTGACCGGCTACTACACCGGCACCGAGCACAAGCCGGTCCAGGAGGTCGGCAGGACCTCGCTGACCGGTGCGGCCACGGTGATCCTCTCCGGCATCTCGGTCGGTTTCGAGTCCGCCGTGTACACCGCGATCGTCATCGGCGCGGCCGTCTACGGCGCGTTCCTGCTGTCCGGGTCGATCGTGGTGGCGCTGTTCGCCATCGCGCTCGCGGGCTGCGGTCTGCTCACCACCGTCGGCGTGATCGTCGCGATGGACACCTTCGGCCCGGTCTCCGACAACGCCCAGGGCATCGCGGAGATGTCCGGTGACGTGCACGGCGAGGGCGCGCAGATCCTCACCGAGCTCGACGCGGTCGGCAACACCACCAAGGCCATCACCAAGGGCATCGCGATCGCCACCGCGGTGCTGGCCGCGACCGCGCTGTTCGGCTCCTACCAGGACGCCATCGGCAAGGCGCTCAAGAGCGTCGGCCAGACGATCGGTGACGGCGGCAACGCCTTCCTCTACGAGGTGTTCAGCCCGAACGTCCTCGTCGGCCTGGTGATCGGCGCTGCGGTCGTGTTCATGTTCTCCGGGCTCGCGGTCAACGCGGTGACCCGCGCGGCAGGCGCGATCGTGTTCGAGGTGCGCCGCCAGTTCCGCGAGATCCCCGGGATCATGGAGGGCACCGGCAAGCCCGAGTACGGCCGCGTGGTCGACATCTGCACCCGCGACTCGCTGCGCGAGCTGGCCACCCCCGGTCTGCTCGCGGTGCTCGCCCCGATCGCGGTCGGCTTCGGCCTCGGCGTCGGCCCGCTCGCCGGGTACCTCGCCGGCGCGATCGCGACCGGCACGCTGATGGCGGTGTTCCTGGCCAACGCCGGTGGCGCGTGGGACAACGCGAAGAAGTTGGTCGAGGACGGCAACCACGGCGGCAAGGGGTCCGACGCGCACGCCGCGACGGTCATCGGCGACACCGTCGGCGACCCGTTCAAGGACACCGCCGGTCCGGCGATCAACCCGCTGATCAAGGTGATGAACCTGGTCTCGGTGCTGATCGCGCCCGCCATCGTCACCCTGTCGGTCGGCGCGAACGCCTCGACCGGCGTGCGGGTCGCGATCGCGGCGGTCGCGGTGCTGCTGATCGTGGCGGCCGTGGTGGTCTCCAAGCGGCGCGGCACGGCCATCGTCGACTCCCCGGCCGAGGCTCCCGCCAACGCCTGAGCAGGCAACTGAACCGATGAGGCAGGTCCCGGGTCCGGGACCTGCCTCATCCGGTCTCTGGCTGGTCCGGGGCCCGTGGGACCATCGTGGCATCGCCGGGCGAGTCCCCGGAGGAACCAATTTGAGGAGAACTGACATGGCGCGTCGATTCGTCGCGATCACCGCGGCGACCGCTGCCCTGGCCATCGGACTCACCGGGTGCGGCGGCAACGACAGCAAGGACGCGGGCGCCTCCAGCGCACCCGCCGGTGCCACCACCACCGCCGCCACCTCGGCCGCGTCCGGCGGCGACGCCACCGCGTGGGCGGAGAAGGTCTGCGCGTCGGTCGCGCCGCAGGTCACCGCGCTCTCGGCGCAGCCGCAGATCGACCAGAGCGACCCGGTCAAGGCCCAGGCCAGCCTGGTCGAGTACCTGGACAAGTTCGCCGGTGCGCTGGACAAGATGATCAGCAGCTTCGCCGACGCCGGTGACCCGCCGGTCGCCGACGGCAAGAAGCTGGTCGAGAGCGCGACCGGGGCCCTCGAGGAGGCCAAGACCGCGGTCGAGACCGCGAAGAAGAACCTCGCGGCGGCGTCGCCGTCGGACCCGGCCGCTTTCCAGGCCGCGTTCGTGAAGGTCGGCGAGGACCTGCAGGCGCTGTCCAAGCTGGAGGACCCGACCAAGGGCCTGCGCGGCAGCGCGGAGCTGGACAAGGCGTTCAAGGAGGCCCCCAGCTGCAAGGCGCTCGACGGCGACTCCGCTTCTGGCACCGCCAGCAGCACGCCGACCTCCTGATCACCAGGGGTACCGGACTGATCGCGGCCGCGGCGGGCGTCCTGCTCGCCGCGGCCTGCGGTGCCACGCCTGAACCGGACCCCGCCACCCGCGTCGACTGGGCCGACCGCTTCTGCGCGGTCGTGGCCGACACCGCGCACGTCCTGGCGACCCCGGTGCCCGACATCGACCTCGACGACCCGTCGGCCGCCCGCACCGCGCTCAGCGCCTACCTGGCCGCCGTCACCGAAGGCCTCACCCGCGCCGTCACCGCGATTGACGCGCTCGAAGTCTCCCCGATCACCGGGGGCGACCACCTGGCCCAGGTCGCCGCGGACACCTACCGCGGCCTGCGCGCCCCGCTCGCCGAGGCCAGGACCGCGCTCGACGACAACACCGGCCCGCAGATCGTCGCCGAGGTGGCCGCCGAGGTCGTGCCCAAGGTCGCCGCGCTGGACCTGGCCGATCCGCTCGCGGGCGGCACCGGCTCCGACTTCACCCGATGGGCCGAACGCGCGCCCCGGTGCGCCCACCTGCCCGGCCTGCACGGCTGACCCGTACGGGGTCGCGGGCATTCCGCCGTTCGGGTCAGCAACGGCCCCGGTCACCAGGGGTTCGGGCCCGCGCGACCTTTACCGTGATCGAACTGCTGTTCTACTCTGGCCGTCGTGGCGCAGCAGATGTCCTTCTTCTCCGCCGAGGCGCGCCACCCCAGGGTCGCCGACCTCGCGGGCCTGCTGTGCGGGCCGGGGCGGACGGTCACCTTCGCCAAGGCGACCGCGCGGCTGCTGGTCCCCATAGACGCCCCCTGGCGGGTGAAAGCACTGGTCAGGGCCTGCGCTGAGCGCGGGGTCGGTGCCGAGTCGCACACCGACGAGCAGGGCGGCACCTGGCTGCGGACCGCCTTCCGGGTCGACCTCGCCCCGCTCGCCGCCGACTGGGGCTGCCAGGACAAGGCCGTGCCCGCCGGGTTCGTGCCCGATGGGGCGGCGTTGCGGATGTGGGTCGCCGCGGTCGGGTGCTGGGCCGAGGGCTCCTACCTGCTGCCGCTGGACCCCGACGCCCCGACCACCCACGAACCTCTCGCCTCGGCCCTCGCGCAGTGCGGTTTACCTGCGACAACGGTCCAATCCGATGCCGTGGGACCCGCGCTGCGGTTGATCGGCAGGCGGCGCCTGGGCAGGCTCCGCGAGCTGGTCGGACCACCCGCCGGAGCGGGCTGCGCGGACCAGTGGCCCGCCGTTTCCCGGATGCGCGTCGTGTCCTGAGCGTGCTAGAGGTGGAAATAGGGGCATACTTCGTCGGCCGATCCGCCGTGCTGGGGCAACCTGGGAGTGGGCTCCCCCGGTGCGGCGTGCACACTGGCAGGCTGACGCGGGACGGACACGGGGTAAGAAGAGAGCGGGACACGTGGCAGGCTCGACTGGGACGAAGAACGGCAACGGCACGGGCGGTGCTGAGCCACGTCGGCTCGTGATCGTCGAGTCGCCAGCGAAGGCGCGCAAGATCGCCTCGTACCTCGGCCGCAACTTCGTCGTCGAGTCATCCCGCGGCCACATCCGCGACCTGCCGCGCAAGGCGGCCGAGGTGCCGGAGAAGTTCAAGGGCGAGGCCTGGTCGAACCTGGGCGTCAACGTGGACAACGGCTTCGAGCCGATCTACATCGTCACCCCGGACAAGAAGTCCACGGTCACCGAGCTCAAGGGCCTGCTCAAGGACGTCGACGAGCTCTACCTGGCGACAGACGGCGACCGCGAGGGCGAGGCCATCGCCTGGCACCTGCTCGAGGCGCTCAAGCCCAAGGTGCCGGTGCGCCGGATGGTCTTCCACGAGATCACCGAGCCCGCCATCCTCGCCGCCGCGCAGAACACCCGCGACCTCGACCGCGACCTGGTCGACGCCCAGGAGACCAGGCGCATCCTCGACCGGCTCTACGGCTACGAGGTCAGCCCGGTGCTGTGGAAGAAGGTCATGCCGAGGCTCTCGGCTGGCCGCGTGCAGTCGGTGGCGACCAGGATCGTGGTGCAGCGCGAGCGCGAGCGGATGGCGTTCATCGCGGCCACCTACTGGGACATCTCGGCCACCATGGACGCCGGTGCCGAGGCCGAGCCGCGCAACTTCGGTGCCCGCCTGCTGTCGGTCGACGGCACGCGCCTGGCCACCGGCCGCGACTTCGGTCCGGACGGCAAGCTCAAGGGCAGCCAGGTCCTCTTGCTCGAAGAGGCCGAGGCCCGTCGTCTTACCGAGGCGCTGCAAGGGGCGGCTCTTACCGTCTCCAGCGTCGAGGAGAAGCCGTACACCCGTAAGCCTTACGCGCCGTTCATGACGTCGACGCTGCAGCAGGAGGCGGGCCGCAAGCTGCGGTTCGGCTCGGACCGCACGATGCGCACGGCCCAGCGGCTCTACGAGAACGGCTACATCACCTACATGCGTACCGACAGCACCACGCTGTCGGAGACCGCGATCCAGGCGGCCCGCACGCAGGCCTCAGACCTCTACGGCCCGCAGTTCGTGCACCCGACCCCCCGCCAGTACACCCGCAAGGTCAAGAACGCCCAGGAGGCGCACGAGGCCATCCGCCCGGCCGGTGAGGTGTTCCGCACCCCCGGCCAGGTCGCCGGTGAGCTGGAGACCGACGAGTTCCGCCTCTACGAGCTGATCTGGCAGCGCACCATCGCCTCGCAGATGGCCGACGTGCGCGGCACCACGATGACCGTGCGGATCACCGGCAACGCCACCAGCGGCGAGGAGTGCGTGTTCTCCTCCTCCGGCCGCACCATCACCTTCCCCGGCTTCCTGCGCGCCTACGTCGAGGCCGTGGACTCCGAGGCCGGTGGCGAGGCCGACGACGCCGAGCGCCGCCTGCCGCTGCTGACCAAGGGCCACGCGGTCACCGCGACCGAACTGGCCGCCGACGGGCACACCACCAGCCCGCCGCCGCGCTACTCCGAGCCCAGCCTGGTCAAGGCGCTCGAGGAGCTGGGCATCGGCCGCCCGTCGACCTACGCCTCGATCATCAACACCATCCAGGACCGCGGCTACGTGTGGAAGAAGGGCTCCGCGCTGGTCCCGTCCTGGATCGCCTTCTCCGTGGTCGGCCTGCTCGAGCAGCACTTCGAGCGACTGGTCGACTACGACTTCACCGCCGCCATGGAGGAGGAGCTCGACGGCATCGCCGCGGGCACCCAGCAGCGCACCAACTGGCTGTCCGGGTTCTACTTCGGCGGCCCCATCGGCCCCGAGGGCTCGGTCGGGCGCTCCGGCGGCCTCAAGAAGCTGGTCGGCTCCGGCGTCGAGCACATCGACGCCAAGGTGGTCAACTCCATCGAGGTCTTCAAGGACGCCGAGGAGCGGTCGGTCGTGGTCCGCGTCGGCCGGTACGGGCCGTACCTGGAGCGCGAGGTCGACGGCGCGGCGCAGCGGGCGAACCTGCCGGAGGACCTGCCGCCGGACGAGCTCAGCGTGGAGATCGCCGAGAAGCTGTTCGCCACCCCGGTCGAGGGCCGCTCGCTGGGCACCGACCCGGTCACCGGCCACGAGGTCGTGGCCAAGGAGGGCCGTTTTGGGCCGTACGTGACCGAGGTGCTGCCCGAGGTCGAGGAGCCGCCGCCCGCCGAGGGCGCCAAGAAGACCAGGGCCAAGGCGCCCGCCAAGCCCAAGCCGCGCACCGGCTCGCTGTTCAAGTCGATGACGCTGGACACGGTCACCCTCGACGACGCGCTCAAGCTGCTGTCGCTGCCGCGCGTGGTCGGCGTCGACCCGGCCAACAACGAGGAGATCACCGCGCAGAACGGCCGCTACGGCCCGTACCTCAAGCGCGGCACCGACTCGCGGTCGCTCGCCGGTGAGGACCAGATCTTCACGGTCACCCTGGACGAGGCGCTCAAGATCTACGCCGAGCCCAAGAAGCGCGGTCGGCAGAGCGCGGCCACCGCGCCGCCGCTGCGCGAGATGGGCACCGACCCGGCGTCCGGCAAGCCGATGGTGATCAAGGACGGCCGGTTCGGGCCCTACGTCACCGACGGCGAGACCAACGCCTCGCTGCGCAAGTCCGACGCGGTCGAGTCGATCACCGACGAGCGCGCGGCCGAGCTGCTGGCGGAGAAGCGCGCCAAGGGCCCGGCGCCGAAGCGGGCGCCTGCCGCGCGCAAGGCACCGGCCAAGAAGGCGACCGCGGCGAAGTCGACGGCGACCAAGACGGCCACGGCCAAGACCAGCACGGCCAAGACTGCCGCTGCCAAGACTGCTGCGGCCAAGAAAACCACCGCCAAGTCGAACTAGTGGCTCGACCCAGGAGGTTGGTGGGGTATCGGCCTGTCCACGGCGTTCCTGGCAAGGCGCCGGAACGGCCTCGTACTGGGCGTACTCGGTCGTTTCGGCAACGCAGCCAGGGACGTCGTGGGCAGGTCGAGATCCCGTCAACCTCCTGGGTTGGGCCACTCGGCGCCCGGCAAGATCACGCGATGTCACCCGCTCTCAGCATGGGCCGGCTAGCCTGTGCCCGACGAGGTGCAGTCGTCACCCGGGTGGCGTAGCCCGGTTCGCGCCGTTAGCCCGGTGTGACCGGGGCCCTGCGTGCCGTGCGCCACCCGGATGACCAGGCCAGACCCGCTTCCCGGTTACCCTGGGACAGGTCGGGCCGCGTGGAAGGTGGGTGGGGGTCTGAACAGCGAGAGCAGTGCGGGCACCGTGACGGCGGCGGTTGAGCCGGGGGCGGACGCCTCCATGGCGCACCGGGCCCGCAGCGTGCTGTCCATCCGCCCCTTCCGCAGGCTGTGGGGCGTCACCTACCTGTGCAGCGTCGGTGACTGGCTGTCGCTGCTCGCGCTGACCGGCCTGGTCACGCAGGCCACCGAGGACTACAAGGCGCAGAGCTTCGCCTTCGCCGGTGTCGTGCTCACCCAGTTGCTGCCCGGCCTGCTGTTCGCCCCGCTGGGCGGCCTGTTCGCCGACCGGTTCGACCGGCGCAAGGTGATGGTGCTCGCCGACGTCGGCCGGTTCGGGCTGCTGCTGTCGATCGCCATCGTCGGCTCGCCGCTGTGGCTGTTCATCGGCAACTTCCTGGTCGGTTGCTGCGCGCTGCTGTGGATCCCGTCCAAGGACGCCGCGGTGCCCAACCTGCTGCGCAGGCCGGACCAGGTCGAGACGGCCAACCAGCTGGGCATGGTGATGACCTACGGGATCGCCGTGATCAGCGCCGGTGGCCTCTACGCGGCGATCACCGGGATAAACACCAACTTCAGCCTGCAGACCGCCGCCTCGGAGGCGGGCGCGACCAGGCTGGTGCTGTTCATCGTCGCGGCCCTCTACCTGGCCAGCGCGGTCACCATCGCCACCCGGATCCCCGAGCTGTCGCGGCGGGTGTCGACCGCGCCCGTGGTCCCGCAGGCGGACAAGCCAGACACCAGCGGCGGGTTCGGCGCGATGGTGCGCGACGCGGCCCGGTTCGTGCGGACCTCCCCGCTGGTGCGCGGCCTGCTGATCGGCATGATCGGCGCGTTCGTCGCCGCCGGTGCCCTGGTCGGCTCGTCGCAGGTCTACGCGACCAGCGTGCTCGGCGGCCAGGCCAGCTTCGGCCTGCTGTTCGTCGCGCTGTTCATCGGCCTGGCCACCGGGATGGGCGGGGCGCCGAAGCTGGCCCGCAAGCTGCCGCGCAACCGGCTGTTCGGCATCGCGATCGTCACCGCGGGCCTCGACCTGCTGCTGGTGGCGCTCTCTCCGCACCTGGTGGTCTCGCTGATCACCGTCGCCATCCTCGGCATGTGCGCTGGCGCGGCCTTCCTCACCGGCGTCACCATCATCGGCACCGAGGTCGACGACTCGATCCGCGGCCGGATCAACGCCATCTACCAGTCGCTGATGAAGATCATCTTCGCTGGCGGGATGGCGCTCACCCCGGTGCTGGTCGGCCTGGTCGCCCCGCACAGCATCAGCCTGTTCGGCCGCTCGATGATCGTCGACGGGACCCGGCCGGTGCTGCTGGGCGCGGGCCTGCTGGCCACCGTGATGGGCGTGCTGGCCTACCGGCAGATGGACGACCGCCGCTCGGAGACGATCCTGTCCGACCTGCGCGCCGCGATCAGCCGCAAGCCGCGCAGGCGGTCGAGCGGGCTGCTCATCGCGGTCGAGGGCAACACCCACATCGACACCTCCACCCAGGCCACGCTGCTCGCCGAGTGGCTGCGGGCGAACTCGGGCACCGAGGTCCTGCTCGCCGCCGACCCCGCCCTCGACGACGTGCGGCTGCGCACGGTGCTCACCGGCGCGGGCCTCAACAGCGCCCGCGCGCACGCCCTCGTCGCCGCCGCGGTGCGGGCCGACCTGGTGGAGCGGGAGATCCAGCCCGCGCTCGACCGCGGCGCAGTCGTGGTGATGGAGCGTTTCGTCGACAGCCCGCTCGCGCACCTGTCGGTCGCCGCCGGGCTCGACCCGAGCGAGCTGGAGGGCCTGGCCGACTGGGCGACCGAGCGGCTGCGCCCCGACATCACCGTGCTGCTCGACCGCGACCCGGCCACCCTGACGCCGCGCGCGGGCAACGCGGAGCATCATTGGCACGTGCAGAGCGTGCTCACCGACATGGCTGCCGCCGACCCGGACCGCTACGTGGTGGTCGACGGCGACGGGTCGGCCACCGACGTCCACGACCGGGTGCTGATCGCGGTGCGCACCACGATGGCCGGGCGCCGCTTGACCGAGTTCGCGCTCACAGAGGCGCGCTGATGGCGGTGTGGTCGCAGCTGGTCGGCCAGACCGACGCGGTCGAGGTGCTCAGCGCGGCCGCCACCGCTGCGGCCCACCTGGTCGACGGCACCGGCTCGGCCGCCGGGATGACGCACGCCTGGTTGTTCACCGGTCCGCCGGGGTCCGGCCGCTCGGTCGCCGCGCGCGCCTTCGCGGCGGCGCTGCAGTGCACGACGCCGGGCGGTGTCGGCTGCGGCGAGTGCCAGGGCTGCCACACGTCGATGTCGGGCACCCACGCCGACGTGCGGATGGTCGTGCCGGAGGGGCTGTCGATCTCCGTGGCCGAGATGCGCGCCCTGGTGCAGACCTCGGCGCGGCGGCCGACCGGCGGGCGCTGGCAGGTCGTGGTGATCACCGACGCCGACCGGCTCACCGAGGGCGCGGCCAACGCCCTGCTCAAGGCGGTCGAGGAACCACCGGCGCGGACCGTGTTCCTGCTCTGCGCGCCCTCGGACCACCCGGACGACGTGTCGGTCACCATCCGGTCCCGGTGCCGCGTCGTGGCGCTGCGGACCCCGTCGGCACCCGCGATCGCCGAGGTCCTGCAGCTGCGGGACCGCATCGACGCGGAGACGGCGTCCTGGGCCGCCTCGGTGTGCGGCGGCCACGTCGGGCGCGCGCGGCGACTGGCCACGGACCCCTCCGCCCGTGAGCGGCGGGACAAGGTGCTGCGCATCCCGATCAACCTGCGGCGGCTGTCGGACGTGTTCGACGCGGCGGACGACCTGGTCAAGGCGGCGGAGACGGACGCTGGCGAGGTCAGCGGGTCCCGGGACGAGGCCGAGAAGGAGGCCTTGAAGACCGCGCTCGGGGCGGGCGGCACTGGCAAGGGCACCGCGTCGGCGACCAGGGGGAGTGCCGGGGCGATCAAGGAACTCGAGCGCAGGCAGAAGTCCCGGGCGACCAGGACCCAACGCGATGCGCTCGACCTCGCGTTGGTCGACCTGGCCGGGTTCTACCGCGACGTGCTGGTGACCTCCTCTGGTTCACCGGCCGCGCTGAACCACCCGGACCATTCTTCGAGTTCTTCGCAAGCGGCGGAGAAATGGACTCCGGAGTCCACCCTCCGCCGCTTGGAAGCCGTTCTTTCCTGTCGCGAGGCGATCGAACTGAACGTCAAACCGCGGATCGCGGTCGAGGCGATGATCACCCAGCTCTACGTTGGCTGAGTCGCCGCTTCTTAGGTAATGCGGCGACGAGCACCACGCCGAGCATGAGCATTGCGGTGCCGGTCCAGAAAATGGGCACGGAATGGTAAGCGGCGTTCGTGTAAGCCAGTGCGGGCCCCTTCGGCTGCGGCGCGGGCGGCGCTTGGGGCGGTGTTGAAGCCGCCGAGCACACCACACCACCGGTCGGCGCGTAGGCCCTGGCGACCTGCTCACCCAGCGAGATCTGCGCCAGCGCCGACGGCAGGTTCGGCAGCCCGAGGGCGTCCGTGGGCAGTACCTGGAGGTCGAGCAGCCGCGCGGTCGCCCCGAGCTGATACCCCTTGAACGGCTGCGTCGACTCCTCCGACTTCTGGTTCAGCCCGGCGACGGAAAGCCGCAGCACCCCGAGGTCCAATTTCGACAACCCGGTCGGCAACGCCTGCCCGGTGCCGAGCAGGGTGCCGATGATGGGCAATTTGTCCACCGGGTTCTGCAGCGGGATTCCAATGGGGACGTCCAACCGGGGGTTCGCCGCGTCCAACCTGCCCATGCTCTTCCCGCCCTGGATGACTTCCAGAACGGGCGCGGTGTAGCGGACCGACGAAGTGGCTTTGTCGCCAGTGGAGGTAACCGTGAGCGTCGGCTGGCTGACCACGTTGATGGACAGCTCGAAAGGCGTGCCCGCCAGCAACTTGACCGCCGCCACCTGCAGCGTCGATGTGGACTCGACGGCCTTGGTGGCCGAGCCGGGGATGTCCACGAGGCGGACGACGGAGCGGGCCGAGAGGGTGTTGGGGAGGCTGAGCAGGGAGGAGTTGCCCAGGACACCGCCGAGCGTGCTGAGCCCGCCGGTGAGGTTCTTGAGCCCGCCGATCACGGCCTGGTCAGCGGCAGGATCCAGGTTCGGCGCGTCGAATACCCCAGTGAGGTCGGGGGTGCTGGGCAGGGTGGGGATCGCGTTGAGCGCGGAGAGACTGGCCAACTCGGTCGAAGAGTCGGCGATCGTGCCTACGCAGTTGTCGTTCCACTGCGCCTGCACCCGCCCGTTAAGCACCCCCACCTTCACCAACGCATCCAACGGCGTAGACGGCGGGTTGAGCCCCCCACTCCGGGGCTCACCGTTAGGCGGCGCGGTCTGCGCCAACGCCCCCGGAGCCTGCGGACTAGCCCCCTGCACAGCAATCCCCCCAGGCGTCGCCTGAGCTATAGACCGCTCAAAGCTCAGGTACGCCTCGGAGTTGACCTGCGCACTGGCCAACCCGAACCCAACCTCCACCCCAGCCTGCTTAGGTAACTTGTCCTCAGCCCCCGGGATGATCGACCGCGTAGGCGCCGAGTTCGGTAAGAGCCTGACCACGGCCAGCCCAGTCCCAGCATCCCCCACCGCATGGCTGTTGACGTTAGGCACCACAGCAGGCGGTGCACCCGGATCAGCCCCCGGCGGCACCGGCGTAGTCGGTGGCTGCGCAGCAGCAGGCCCCGCGGCCAGCACCAACAGCGCCACCGCCCCGGGTAAGGCAACCAGACGCATCGAAGCTCCTCTCGCGCACCTACTCCCCAGTAAACGACGTAGCCGCCTGCAAGTCACGCCCGGGTACCCGCTATAGTGGTCACCGGTCACGCCGCCTTAGCTCAGTCGGCCAGAGCGGTTCACTCGTAATGAACAGGTCAAGGGTTCGATTCCCTTAGGCGGCTCGCAGGTCAGAGGGGTCGTCCCGGTTTCGGGGCGGCCCCTCTGGCGTTGTCATGGGGGAAAACACAGCGCAGGTGCCGGTGGGTCGGCGCTAGCTTCGGCTGGTGGACTACTTCTCGGGTGCGATCACCGACGAGGCCGGGTTGCGGGAGATCTACGCGTCGCCGCCGCCGCGGGCTTGGGACAAGGTGGTGGGGGAGATGGACGCGTTGGCGCGGGAGTTCGTGGCTTGTGCGCCGATCGTGTTCGTGGGCAGCTACGACGCCGGTGGGCGGTGTGATGTCACGCCGCGGGGTGGGCCGCCGGGGTTCGTGGGGGTGGCGGAGGACGGGACGGTCCTGATCCCGGACGCGACGGGGAACAAGCGGATCGACACGTTCCGCAACGTGGTGCAGACGGGGCGGGTCGGGTTGGTGTTCGTGATCCCGGGGCGCGGTCAGACGCTGCGTGTCAACGGGCGGGCGTGCGTCACGGCGCGGCCGGACGTGCTCGACGGGCTCACCGCGGTGGGGAAGCCGCCGATGCTGGCGCTCGTGGTCGCGCCGGATGAGGTGTTCACCCACTGCCCCAAGGCTTTCGTGCGCTCGCACCTGTGGGAGCCGCAGACCTGGCCGGACGCTTCGACGCAGCCGGACCCGGCGGCGTTGTCGCACGGGCACCTGGGCGACCCGACGCTCACCGTCGAAGACGTGCGGCAGAGCCAAGTCGACTCGCTGCTGTACCGGTTGGACTAGTCGCCGCCGCGGCACGGCGGGCCCCACAGGCCGACCGCCGAAGCCTGCGCCGCCGACTGGGCCTCGGTCAACGACCGCGCGGCGACGGCGGTGGTCTTGCCCATGCCGTTGACCAGGGCCAGCCGGGCGAAGTCGGTGCCGTCGGACAGGCGCACCGAGTCCAGCTCGCTGATCCGGACTTCCTTGCCGCGCAACGCATCCCGCGCGAACGCCAGTGCGGGCGCGCGCCAGCAGTCGCCCGGGTCCGCGAGGCCCGCCACCACGACCCGCTCGCCCGCCGAGGTCAGGACGGTTCGGGCGTCGAGGACGTCGGACACCACGGCTTTCGCCTGCGCGGGTGGTGCCGACGCCGCGGTGGCGGACCCCGCGGTCCCGTGCGGGGTGGTGGGCGGTGCGCTGCCCGCCGCCCCGGTCTCCGCCCGGCCGCAGGCCCCGGTCAGGGTGAGGCACAGCAGCGCGGTGATCGTGCGCATCTGCCTCCCTGTCGACCGGACGGTGTGGATAGTCCATCGGAGACAGACACGAGCTGTTACTTGAACGTTCAGTAGTCACTCGTTCGGCGCAAGGTCAGGCGAGGCGGCGCCGGACCGCCGCGCTGAGCAGGTCGACCGCCACCACGAGCACGAGGACCATCAGGATGTAGGTCGCCATCTCGTCGAACTCGAACAGCTGGATCGACTGGTTGATCAGGAACCCCACGCCGCCAGCGCCGACGAGACCGAGCACGAGCGACGAGCGCACGTTCACGTCGAACCGGTACAGCAGTAGCCCGATCAGCGCAGGCACCACCGCTGGCAGCACCGCGTTCGCGATCACCTGCGGCTCGCTGGCGCCCGACACCCGCAGCGCGTCGGCTGGCCCGGGGTCGACCTCGTCCATCGCCTCCGACCACAGCTTGCCCATCACCCCGACGTTGTGGCAGATCAGCGCGAGCACACCGGCGAACGGGCCGAGCCCGACCGCGGTGACGAAGATCAGCGCGAACACCACATCCGGTACCGCGCGCAGGAACGACATGACCGAGCGTGACACCTGGTACACGATCCGGTTGCGCCCGCGCGTGCCCATGACGGCGAACAGCAGTGCTGCCGGAACGGACAGCGTGGTGCCGAGCAGGCCGATCGCGAGCGTGGTCAGGCAGGCCTCGAGGCCCGGCTGGACCACCGTCGCCCAGTCCAGGTCCGGCGGCAGCGCCTCGGCGAGGAACCGCGCCATCCCGCGCCACCCGTCGACGAGCGCGCCAGGTGACACTTCCGTTGTCTCCCAAGCGAAGACGTGCGCCACCCCGAGTACCGCGATCACCACGGCCGCGGTCAGGTACTTGCGGGCGCTCATGCGGCTGCCGCCCGGTCTGGCGCGTACAGTGCGTCGATGTCCATATCGGATAGTTCAGATCCCTTGGTGGACAAGCGGATCTCGCCGTTCAGCAACCCGAGTACCCGATCGGCATATCTGCGCGCGAGGTCTGGTTGGTGCAGCACCGCGGCGACCGCCAGCCCATCGTTGTGCGCGAGCTTCTGCAGGAGCTCCATCACCTGCGTTGCGGCAGCGGGGTCGAGCGCGGACACGGGCTCGTCGGCCAGCAGTACTTTTGCACCCTGGCACAGCGCTCGTGCGATCGCGACCCGCTGTTGCTGCCCGCCGGAGAGGCTGCCAGCCCGGTCCTTCGCCCGGTCGGCCAGCCCAACCCGGTCGAGGCAGGCCATGGCGCGGTCGCGGAGGTCCTTGGGGAACAGCGCGGGGGTGAGCGAACGCGACAGCGGCAGTCCCGCCAACCCGCCCGCGCACACGTTGTCGACCACGTTGCGCCTGCGCACGAGGTGGATCTGCTGGAACACCATCGCCGCGGCCCGCCCCGCGACCCTGACCACCCCCGCGTCGGCCTCGACCAGCCCCACCACACACCGCAACGCCGTCGACTTCCCCGACCCGTTCGCGCCGAGCAGGGCCACCAGCTCCCCCGCCCCGACCGAGAAATCAACCCCGTTGAGCACCGTCCGCTCGCCGAACGATTTCCGCAGCCCAGTCACGGTGAGACCGCTTTCCATGCCCACTTCCCTTTCCACACCAACCACCCGACCGGCTGAACTTCCCCGCCCCCACCACCCCCGACCTGGCCATCCACTTATCCACAACCCCCGCCGTTGTCCCCAGCAAACCGCGCGACCCCCTCCCGCCTGCCAGCGCCGATAGACTGGACCAGGGACGCCCCCCGGGGAGTGGTGGGGGCTGCGGTTTTGGGGATTGCGGGGGAAATCAGTGGGGGGTGGGCTGGTGGGGGACCGAACTGCTCGGTCAGTCGGGGGTGTGGCGAGGGTGGTCGGTTAAACGTCGCCTTCGGTGAGGCCTAGGGTGTCGGCCAGGTCGAAGAGGGGCTGGTAGGTGGCCTTGTCGACGGTGACGAGGGGGCCTGCGGGGTCTACGTCGAGGAACTTGCCGACCTTGGCGACTTCTTCTGGTTTGAGGTTGAGCAGGGCCTTGCGGACGGCGTCCTTGAAGGCGGGGTCCATCGAGCCCGCGACGGTGATCGGGTCGTTGGGGATCGGGTCGGAGGCCCAGACCTGGCGGAACTTGGTGTCGTCGAAGGTGCCCGCGGCCTTGGCGGTGGCCAGTTGCTGGGTGTTGATCTCGGCGGCGTCGACCTTGCCGTTGGTGAGGGCGAGGAGGGCTTCTGGGTGGCCGCCCGCGTAGTCGAGCTTCACCGAGGACTTGTCCAGGTTCAGCTTGGCCAGTGCGGCCCGGGGCAGGGCGTCGCCCGAGGTGGAGCCGGGTTCGGAGAGGGCCAGCGACTTGCCGCGCAGGTCGGCGAGGGACTGGATCGGGGAGTCCTTGGGAACCCAGATGCCCGCCTTGTAGCTGGTCAGCTTCCCTTGCGCGTCACCGAAGGAGACCAGCGGCTCGGCGCCTGCGCGGCGGCTGGCGAAGACGAAGCCGAGCGGGCCGAACTGGGCCAGTTCCAGCTTGCCGTTCTGCATGGCCAGCACCTCGGCCGAGTAGTCCTGCACCACCTGCAGCTTCACCGGGCAGTTCAGCTCCCGCTTCAGCGCGCCGGTGAGCACCTCGTAGGCCGGGGTCAGCTTGGCCGGGTCCTCGTAGGGTTCGATCCCGAATCTGATCTCGCCGTTCGGGCAGGTCTTCGACTCACCGGCGGCGGGTTCGCCGCTGCCGCAGGCGGTGAGGGCCATGGCCGCGGCGGCGACCAGGACGACGATGCGCTTCATGATGCTCCTAGGCTGTCGAGAACGGTGGGGGCGAGGCCGAACGCGGTGGTCATGCCGATGCCGGAGGTCACCGACACCACGCGGACCTCGGGGGAGGGTTGGGCGATCAGGAACTCGGCCCGCTCGGCGGCGGCGTAGACGCCGCGCCAGCGGGCGCGCACGGCGAGGCGGTCGACGCCGAGCAGGCGGGCGGTTTCCCGCAGGACGAGGTCGCCGGTCGGCTCGTCGTCGAACGGGTCGTGGGTGGTGCCGTACCGGTGGGTGTCACCGATGACGAGATCACCGTCGGGGCGCTGGGTGAACATCAGGTTCATCGCGACCTCGAGCAGTTCGGGGTCGGTGCGGGTCAACCGCTGCCGGACCGCCTCTGCCGACGGGCAGGCGCTCAGCCCCGCGTACCGCAGCATCGACAGTCCGGATAGGACAGCGGGGGCGAAGGTAACGGAGTCCGGTGTGGACACTTGCATCATCCGCAGCAGGCACCGCTGGACCCCGGCCGCGTCTGCTACGTCGGGCAGCAGGCGGTCGATGTCGTGCCCTACGGCGACCACGACGCGATCGGCGGTCACGGTGCCTCGGGTCGTGTGCACCGCGCCCGACTCGACACCGGTGACCGTTGTGCGCCAACGGAACTCGACGCCGTGCTCGGCCAGCCACGCCGCCACGGCGGGGACGGCTTCGCGCGGGTCGACGCGCAGGTCCAGCGGGAGCCAGGCGCCACCGACGACCTCGGGGGAGACCACCGGCAGGTGCGCGCGAACCCCGGCCGCGTCCAGCAACCGCACCTGGTCGCCGCGCTGGGCTGCGAACTCGGCGAGTACCGCGACCTCGTCCTCCGCCCGCGCGGCGACCACGGTTCCCGCTTCGGACAGCCAGAACCCCGCCTTCGCGGCCAGTCGCAGCCACCGCTCCCGCGCGGCGAGCCCGTAGGTCAACGCGTCGCCGTGCTGGGCGGTCAGGCAGATGTGGCCGAAGTTGCGGATCGAGGCGCCGACCGCGCGGTCATCGCGGTCGAGCACCACAACCCGCAGGCCGCGGTCGGCTGCCTCGACGGCGTGGGCGAGGCCGACGATGCCCGCGCCGACGACGACGAGGTCTGCTCGGGGGTTCATGGCTACAGAAGGTGCGGGTCGCCGGTCGGTGATCGCAAGGCCTCAACGGGACTTGTTTGAACAAGTTTCCACGTTGTTCACCCAGTTCAAGCCGATTCCCGAGACGGCTTGACAGTGGGCGGGGCGCAACTCGTATGGTCAAGTCTGTGACACCGCCACTGCACCACAGGGTGGCCGACGCGCTGCGCGGCAGGATCAGCCGGGGACAGCTCCCGGTCGGCGCCGCGCTGCCCTCCGAGGCTCAGCTGTGCGAGGAGTTCGCCGCTTCCCGCGGCACCGTGCGCCAAGCGCTCGCCGCGCTGCGCAACGAGGGGCTCATCGGCGGCGGCCAGGGCAAGCAGCCCGTGGTCCGGCAGGCCGCCGTCGCCCAGCCGTTCGAGACCTTCCTGTCGTTCACCCGGTGGGCGCGGGAAATGGGCCGCGAACCCGGGCAGCGCACCGTGGAGATCGCGCGGCGCGGCGCCAGCCAGGTCGCGGCCGACGTGCTCGGGATCGACGAGGGGACGCCGGTCATCGAGGTGCTGCGGCTGCGGCTGCTCGACGGGATCCCGACCATGCTCGAGCGCAGCAGCTTCATCGAACCCGTCGGCAAGCTGCTGTTCGACTTCGACCCCGACGCCGGATCGATCTACGCGCACCTGCTCGAGCGCGGCGTCGACCTGCGCGCTGCCCGGCACACCATCGACGCGATCGGCGCCGACGAGGTCGACGCGCGGCTGCTGGCGGTCGCGCCGGGCGCCCCGCTGCTGCGGGAGCGGCGACGGGCGACCGACGCGAGCGGCGCGCGGGTCGAGTACGCCGACGACCGGTACCGGCCGGACCTGGTGACCTTCACCATCGACAACGTGCAGGCGGGCCGGGTCAGCCCGCACATCCTCAAGGAGACCTCGTGAGCATCGACCTGGTGGCCCTCGACATGGCGGGCACCACCGTCCAGGAAGGCGGAGCGGTCTACCGGGCCCTCGCCGACGCCGTCGCCGCGGCCTCCGGGTCGCCGGTGCCCGGCACCGACGTGCGGCGCTGGATGGGCGCGGACAAGCGCGAGGCGATCGCCGCGCTGCTGGCAGGAGCCCCCGCCGAGGTCGACACCGTCTTCGACGACTTCCGCACCCGCCTCGCCGCCTACTACGCCACCACCCCGCCCACGGCTCTCCCCGGCGTCGAATCGGCCCTGACCGAACTCCGCGCCCGCGGCATCAAGGTCGCCCTCACCACCGGCTTCTCCCGCGACGTCGCCGAGGACATCCTCACCGCCCTCAGCTGGAAGGTCGGCGGCTGCGTCGACGCCCTCATCACCGCCGACGAGGTCCCCGCGGGCAGGCCGGCGCCGTACATGATCTTCCGCGCCATGGAGGCCACCGGCGTCCACTCCGCCGACCGGGTCCTCACCGCGGGCGACACGGTGCTCGACCTCCGAGCAGGCACCAACGCCGCCGCCCACTACGTCATCGGCGTCCTCACAGGCTCCCAGGACGCCGAAACCCTAGGCCAAGAACGCCACACCCACCTGCTGTCCTCCGTCGCCGAGATTCCCCTCCTCCTCACCCGACACGGGTAGGCGCGAGTGGGATCCAGAGACTGGGTCTAGTGGCACGACCCAGAACCTTGACCATGTCTCGACCCGCCCACGACGCGCCTGGCTGCGTTGCCGAAACGACCGAGTACGCCCAGTACGAGGCCGTTCCGGCGCCTTGCCAGCCACGCCGTGGACGGGCCGATACACGGCCAACATCCTGGGTCGCACCACTAGCTCACCCGCGTGCGCGGCGGGCGGACCAGGCGGTTGCGAGGACGAAGCCCGCGGCGGCTATGGCGCCTGCGGCGGCGCTGCCCAGGGCGTGGGGGAGGGAGGGTTCGTGGGTGCTGACCGCCGTGATGAACAGCCACACCGTTAGGCCGAACAGGAGGCCTAGGGGGATGGCCGTGTAAGGGGCCGCTGGGCGGCGGTGGCCTCGGCGGAGGGCTCGCATCTGGGCTTCGATGTTGGCCAAGGCGAACAGCGACAGCAGGAGGCTTCCCGCGCCCATGACCGTTGCCATGGGGTGTGAGGCGGACAGCAGGGTGAACTGTTCGGCGGGGTCGTTGCCGATCTTCACTTCTGCCGTGACGGCTCCACCCGCCAGCCAGCGCATGAGCGGGTCCGGTTTGAGGCTGGTTTCGAACCTGCCATCCGGGCCGGGGGCCACGCCTTGGCTTCGGACGCGGCCCAGCAGTACCCCGGCGGCTCGGAGTTCGAAGACGAGTTCGACGGGGCCGGGGGCTTGGCCTGAGACGGTGATCTGCTTGCTCAGGTCTACCTGAACCGTCTTGTCCGCCACCTGGTTGTTGACCATCAACGCCGAGGCCGGGTGGTCCAGTTTGGTGGGGGACAAGAGGGGCAGCAGTACAAGCGCGATAAGAGCCACCGTCGCGATGAGGGCAGGCCATAGTGGTGAGGGGCCGCGTTGGGCGATGATCTCGCTCGCGGGACGGAGTTCCTTGCCGCGGAAGTCGCCGAGGGTGCGTGTCGGATCTGTGGTTGTGCCGCGGATCGGCGGGGTGATGATGGTGGGGGCGTCCGGCTGGCGGCTCAGTTGTTGGGAGATCGCGCCGGATATCCGCGGGGCCAGGTGGACGGGCACCGAGGAGCGCTCAAGCCATCCCGCGCCATAGACGGCGGTCGCCGCGGAGCTCAGGTCGGTCGCGAATGTTTCCGCGTCGCGGTAGCGGTGTTGCGGATCCCGCGCGAGGCTGCGCATGACCACTGTGGACAGCGGTGCCGGAACCCGCGGAATCGGCGCGGGGTCGCTGAAGATGCGTTGGCGCATCATGCTCACTGCGCCTCGGCTGCGGTCATAAGGCAGTTCGCCGCAGAGCAGTTCGTACAGCACTGTGCCCGCCGAGTAGATGTCCGCGGCTGGCGTAAGAGAGTTGCCCATCGCTTGCTCGGGCGCGATGTAGGCGGGGGTACCGAGCACCTCGCCCGCGTGCGTCACCAGCGTCGCGCCCTCGCTCACGACCTGCGCGATGCCGAAGTCGGCGACCTTCATCACCCCCGCCGTGGTGAACAGCAGGTTCTTCGGCTTCACGTCCAGGTGCAGCACCCCGGCCTTGTGCGCCGCGTGCAGCCCGCCCAGCATCGCCAGAGTGATCGCGCAGGACTGCTCGCCGGTGAGCCCCGGACCGCGGAACCGGTCGTACACGGTTCCGCCGTCCAGCCGCTCCATCACCAGCAGGTTGTCCGACCCGGTCTGCACGTAGTCGTAGACCGGCACGATGTGCGGGTGGTCCAGGCTGGCCAGCACCCGCGCCTCGCGGTCGAACCTGGCGTTGACCGACGGGTCGGTGACCAGGTCCGAGGGCAGCACCTTGATCGCCACCGCGCGACCGAGGGAGCGGTGCACGCCTGCGAACACCACGCCCATGCCACCGGAGCCGATCTTGCCGCCGACCTCGTACTGCGGGAGCGCCGTGGTCAGGCCCGCAGGTGTGCTCATCCAGGCCACCTCTTGGTGTTTTGCTGTGTGTAGTGCTCGGTGACGCTCTGGGTCACCGCACCGGGGTCGACGGGCGCGGGCAGCGCCACCGTCAGGTCCCCGGCCAGCGCGGGGGCCACCGGGTGCGGGGTCAGGAAACCGAGGACCATGGCGATGGCCGACGCGCCGAACACGATCGGGATCTCGATCAGCGGGTCCGGCGGCACCAGCCGCAGCACCGACAGCGAGACCACCGCGACGATCCCGGTTCCGATGCCCGCGGGCAGGAAGCGCAGCGCGCGCTTGATCCGGTTGGGCGAGAGCTTGTGCCGCGCCAAGGCGATCAGCACGGTCGCCCAGATGGCCGAGGTGAGCAGCAGCATCATCAGGCCGAACACGCCGTACACCGACCACACGGTGCCGCGCACGTCCGCCACGGTTTCGGCGCTGCCCAACACTTCGCGCTCTTCGGACAGGAGGTCGACCGTGGTGGGCAGCAGACCGATCGCCTGCCCGTCCAGGTCGCGCACGTCCAGCGGGAACGTGCGGGTGACGCGGCTGCCCGGTGGGACTTCGAAGGGCAGCGTGGTGTCGTAGGCGAAGAACGTCAGCGCCAGCGCGACCCCGGAGAGCCGCACCAGGCGGACCTTCTGCGTGGTCTTACCGCGGTTAACGGCCGTTACCGAAACCTCGGCGGCTTTGGCGGGATCCAGTCGCACCGTACGGTCGGTGATGTCCTGACCGTCCAGAGTGACCGTCACCGACAACGGGCTGCCGGAATCCTGTGCCGCGGCGGGTGTCGCACCCATCAGCAGCAGTACCGTCACGAGGGCAACCGCGGCGGCGATGAGACGTCCCATGGGAAGACTCCCGGTTGAGGCAGGGCTGATCGGGGCGGAATGCTACAGCGGTCCGGTATCGGACCGGGGCGTTCCACGGGATCAGGGACACGGACAGGGGTACGAGCTGTGCGCAGTGTTGGACGCTTAGCGAGCATCGCCGTTGCTACAGCGACGTTGTTGGTCGCTCTGGCACCGCTCTCACCGGCCTCGGCGCAGACCCCGTCACTGTCCCTGGGCATCAGCCCGACCTCCGGGCCCGCGGGGAGTTCTTTCACGATCACGTGGAAGCTGTCCTACGCCGGGATGTGCCGCAGCATCTCCTTCACCAGCAGCCTCACCACCATCCCCGCCGTGAGCACGGGTGGGAACATCTCTGGCTCGTTCTCGGTGACCGCGCCGAAGACGGCCAAGCCCGCGACCTACCCGATCAACGGTGTGTGCGCCGGTGACTACGGCGCGGTCACCCGCTTCACCGTGACGACGCCGTCCACGACGACGACCACGCCGCCCACCACGAAGCCGACGACCACGACGACCGTCCCGCCCGTGACCACCACGGTCCCGCCGGTCACCACCACGACCCGTCCGACGGTCACCACAACCACGACCAGGCCGACAACAACCACCACCACGCCTGGTGTGACGACAACCGACACGACCACGACCGACACCACGACGACCACTTCGGACACCACGACCACGCCGCCGACCACCACGACGACCACCCCGATCGTGGACGAGAAGCCGGTCGACGGCGGGCTCAAGCTCGACCGCAAGAGCGTCCGCCCCGGCGAGGACCTCTCGGCCAAGGGGACCGGCTGCGCGCCCAACCAGACCGTCATCCTGACCTCCGGTGGCGAGAAGGTCGGCACGGCGGTGTCCGACACCTCGGGTGAGTTCTCCGCGCGGGTCGAGTTCCCGAAGATCGTGCCCGGCAGGCACATCGTCACCGCGCATTGCGCAATTGAACTGACCGGCGCGGTGGACCAGGTGGTCACCAGCGGGAAGGGCGGCACCTCCGGAACGCTGGTGGTCCTGGTCTTCTTCGTCCTGGCCGGTGCCGCGCTAATCCGGGTCGCGTAGGGCTGCCGCGATCGGCGGCGTCACCGTCATCCTGGTGGCGACGTCGCCGTAGCGGCGCTTGATCTCCGCGGCTGCGGTGGCTGGGTCTCCGACGACAGCGAAGGTGTTAAGAACCTCGTCGGTGATAAGAGCGTCCATCTCGCTCCATTGGCCACGCTTGGACAAGGCGTTCAGGTCGTCCTGCAGTTCACCCCACCCGTGGAGCTCTAAGACCCCACGGTAGGCGGGAGTAGAGCCGTAGAAGGCAATCTGCTTGCGCACTTCGGCGATGGAACCTGCGAGCTCTTCGTCGGTGGAGCCGCTCGCCACGAACATGGGGCCGCTGATGTCGAAGCCCTCCAACGTCTTCCCGACCTTCGCCCGACCCCGCTCCAACGCCGGTAGCGTCACCTCGCGCAGGTAGCGCTCGGTGGAGAACCCGTGGCACAGCATGCCGTCGGCGACCTCCCCGGCGGCCTCGGTCATCCGTTCACCCACTGCGGCGAGGTAGACCTTGGGGTTGCCGTGCGGGTTGGGGCCGGGGTTGAAGAACGGCGTCATCAGCGTGTGCGTGTAGAACTCGCCCAGGAAGCGCAACCGCTCGCCGGTCTCGAACGCCGACCAGATCGCGCGGACCGCGAGCACGAACTCCCGCATCCGGGCGGCGGGCGCCGACCACGGCATGCCGAACCGCTTGGTGATGTGCGGCTTGATCTGCGACCCGAGCCCGAGCACGAACCGGCCGCCGGAGAGCAGCTGCAGGTCGTTGGCCTGCACCGCCACCGTCATCGGGTTGCGCGCGAAGGCCACCGCGATCCCGGTGACCAGCTCCACCCGCGAGGTCCGCCCGGCCGCGACGGCGTGCGCGAGGAACGGGTCGATCTGCGTCTCGGCGACCCAGGCGCCGTCGTACCCGGCCAGCTCGGCTGCGGCGACCGCGTCGGCGGCCTCGGTCACGGTCGCGGCGTAGCCGCCGGAGTCGAGCCTCATGCGGTCCGAGATTACTGTGGGGCGATGCCGCTGTACTCGTTCGAGGGCAAGCGCCCCAAGATCGACCCGTCGGCGTGGATCGCCCCGACGGCCACCCTGATCGGCGACGTGACCGTCGAGGCGGACGCCTCGGTCTGGTACGGGGTGGTCATCCGCGCGGACTTCGGGCCGGTCGTGATCCGGGCCGGGGCCAACGTGCAGGACAACTCGGTCATCCACGTCAACGCCGACGGGTGCGAGGTGGGCGCCAACGCCACCGTGGGGCACCTGTGCGTGGTGCACGACTGCGTCATCGGCGCACAGGCGCTCATCGGCAACGGGGCCACCATCCAGGACGGCGCCGTCATCGGCGAACGCGCCTTAGTCGCGGCGGGGGCCATGGTGGGGCCGGGGACGCGGATCCCGCCCGAGGTGGTCGCGATGGGGGTGCCCGCCAAGCGCCAGGTGCCGCTGGAGGGGACCCCGAAGGTCTGGGTCGACCACAACGCGACCGTCTACCAGCACCTCGCCCGCAGGCACGCGGCCGGGATCCGGGAGATCGACACCGGGCCGGGCGCGGGAGAACACCCGCTGAACAGCGGGTGAACACCGGTGCCCGGCACGCCATGGGTGGGCGGTACCGGGCACCGGGAGTCTGCGGGATCCGGGGGTTGTGCCCCCGGACCGGCGTGCCGTCAGTGGGCACGCGGCAAACCGGTACCAGAAATATGCCGCGTCGCTCTAGCTTGATCTCATCCGAACGGGGTATCAAACTCAGTTATGGCCGAACTCGAGCTCCGTCACCTCCGCGCGATCTGCGCCATCGCGGAGGAGGGCAGCGTGTCCAAAGCGGCCATCCGCCTCGGCGTGACCCAGCCCGCGCTCACCGCGCAGCTGCGCTCCATCGAGCGGTTGGTCGGCGGCGAGCTGTTCCGCCGCAGCTCCAACGGCAGCATCCCGACCGAGCTGGGCCGCAGCGTGGTCCGCTCGGCGCGGGTGGTGCTGGAGGACATGTCGGCGCTGCTGGCCACCGCGCGCACGCACACGCAGAACCCGGCCGAGGCGCCGCTGGTGGTCGCCTCCAGCCCGATGCTGTTCACCAGCGCGCTCATCGGTGAGCTGCGGGCCTGGATCAAGTGCTCGGAGCTGCGCACCGAGATCGACTCGTCCGGGCCAGCGCTGCTGGACCTGATCTCCTCCAAGCAGGCCGACATCGCCGTGTTCGAGCGGTTCGAGGGCATGGAGAACCGGACCCTGCGCGACGTCGAGGTCCGCACGATCGTCGAGGAACCGCAGTTCGTGGCGCTGAGCTCGGACAGCCCGCTGGCCGCGCAGGAGGAGGTCGACCTGATCGACCTCGCCGACCTGGACTGGGTGGTGCCCCCGCCCGACCAGGACACCATGCGGCTGGGCTTCCGCGAGGCCTGCGAGAAGGTCGGCTTCACCCCGCGGATCACCCACCACGTCACCGAGGGCCGTACCGCCATGGCCCTGGCCGCCGCGGGCGCGGTGTGCCTGGCGCAGCCCGCCTCGCTGAGCGGCCCCGGGTTCGTGATCCGGCCGCTGCGGGGGGCGGTCTTGCGGCTGCCCGTGGTGCTGGTGGTCCGGATGGACGGCCTGCTCGGCAACCGCCGCCACGAGGTCTTTGCCTGCGTCGCGCACGCCTATAGGTCGATCGTGGATCGGAACCCGACCTACGCGCAGTGGTGGGCCGACCACCCGGAGGCGCACATGGACGTGGACGCCGCGTTGGCCCTGCCGAGGCCGACTAGGCCGACCTGACCTTCGGCTTGAGCGTCCAGACCACCGTCATCTCGGCGGTGGTGGTGCCCTCGGCGTTGCGGATGGTGCACTCGACGGCGAACTCGGGTCGGGTGCCCGCGTCCAGTTCGGCGATCACCTCGGCGGCGGGCCTGCCCAGCACCGCCTCGGCGGTCAGCGGACCAAGCGCGAGCTTGCGGTAGTGGATCTCCGAGCGCACCACCAGCGGGGTCGCCCGGCCCATCTCGGCGGCGAACGCGGCGAGGCCGACCGCGCCGGAGGCCGTCTCGGCCAGGCCGAACATCACCGCGGCGTGCGGCCCGCCGACGTGGTTGCGCTGGTCGGCCACGTCCGGCAGCGAGCAGACGACGCGGTCGGCGGCGACCTCGACGAACTCCACACCAGCCGTGCTCACCCAGGGGACGGTCTGCTTCATCGCGTCGGCGACCCAGTCGAGGTCTGTGCTCATGGCAACGACATTACCCGTCAGTAACTTGATGCGGCAACGGGTAGGGTCGCACCCAGAGTCGTGACTGGCGTGTACGGGTGGAAGAGACCACTGGGGAGCGGCTGGAGCGGGTGCGACACCGAACGCCTGGGTGTCACCGGTCTAGTCGCCGCACGCTCTGGGAGGAACACGATGCACCAGCCAGGCATCCCGCACCTGACCGCCGCTGACGCCGAGGTCGCGGCTCTGGTCGAGGGCGAGGCCCGCCGCCAGTACGAGAAGATCCGGTTGATCGCCTCGGAGAACTACGTCTCCACCGCCGTCCTAGAGGCCACCGGCACCGTGCTCACCAACAAGTACTCCGAGGGGTACGCGGGCAAGCGCTACTACGAGGGCCAGCAGTTCGTCGACCCGATCGAGACCTTGGCCGTCGAGCGCGCCAAGGCCGTCTTCGGTGTCGACCACGCCAACGTGCAGCCCTACTCCGGCTCCCCGGCCAACCTCGCCATCTACCTGGCGCTGGTGGAGCCGGGCGACACGGTCATGGGCATGGCCCTGCCCGCGGGCGGCCACCTGACCCACGGCTGGGGTGTGTCGGCGACCGGCAAGTGGTTCCGCGCCGTCCAGTACGGGGTCCGCAAGGACACCGGTCGGGTCGACCTGGACGAGGTCCGCGAGCTGGCGCTGGCCGAGCGGCCGAAGGTCATCTTCTGCGGCGGCACCGCCATCCCGCGCACCATCGACTTCCCCGGGTTCGCCGAGATCGCCAAGGAGGTCGGCGCGGTGCTGGTCGCCGACATCGCGCACATCGCGGGCCTGGTGGCCGGGGGTGCGCACCCGTCGCCGGTCGGGCACGCGGAGATCATCTCGACGACCACGCACAAGACGCTGCGCGGCCCGCGCGGCGCCATGCTCATGTCCGACGCCCGGCACGCCAAGGCGCTGGACAAGGCCGTGTTCCCCGGGCTGCAGGGCGGTCCGCACAACCACACCACCGCCGCCATCGCGGTTGCCCTCGGCGAGGCCGCCAAGCCGGGGTTCCGCGACTACGCCGCCAACATCGTGGCCAACGCCAAGGCGCTCGCCGAGGCGCTGGTCGAGCGCGGGTTCGACCTGGTCTCCGGCGGCACCGACAACCACCTGATCTTGATCGACCTGACGAGCAAGGGCGTCGGCGGCAAGCCCGCCGCCAAGGTGCTCGACCGGGCGGGCATCGAGCTCAACTACAACTCGGTGCCCTTCGACACCCGCAAACCGTTTGACCCCTCGGGCGTGCGGCTGGGAACCTCGGCCATCACCACCCGTGGTCTCGGCGTCGAGCACATGCCCCAGTTGGCGCAGTGGATCGACCGGGCGATCGCGGCCGGTGACGACGCCGAGGTGGCCGCCGTGGCCGCCGAGGTGCGCGAACTGCTCACCGCGTTCCCGATGCCCGGGTGGGCCTGACCTGCGACAACGCCGCTAGAACGCCCCGGTGCCGCTGGTCGGACCGGGGCGTTCGGCGTGTGAGCGGGGTCGCAGGTAAAGGGGTTGCGATCGATCACCCGAAAAGCGCATGCTTGCATCGACCAACTACTTGGATGATGCAAGCAACTCGGGAGGTGTCGCGTGACCGAGACCGTCGCCGACGAGTCGGCCACCGGCACCGGGCTCACCGCGCAGGAGATCGAGCAGGGGCAACGGCTGGCCACCGTCCTGTTCGCGCTCGGCAAGCAGCAGGCCGCCATCGCGGCGCGGATGAGCAAGCTGGGGGTAGACCGCTCGGCTTTCGTCCTGCTGAAGAACCTCATCGCCCTCGGACCGAGCCGCTCGAGCGCGCTCGCCGAGGCGGTCCACTCCGACCCGTCCACGGTCAGCCGCCAGGTCGCGGCGCTGGTCAAGGACGGCCTCGTCGAGCGGCGCGCCGACCCGGAGGACGGACGGGCGAGCCTGCTCGCCGTCACCCCGGACGGCCTGGCGCTGCTCAAGCGCCAGCGGCAGCGGATGGCGCTGTCGCTGGCCAGCATGGTCAGCCACTGGGACCCACAAGACCTCGACACGTTCGTGCGGCTGTTCGAGCGATTCCTCGCCGACCACGCGAACTACCTGCCCACGTTCATCACCGAATGCGCCGACCACGCGCGTTCCGAAGGGGGAAAGTAATGTCAGCTCCGGTTTCGGATGCCGCACCTGGGCAGCTGAGCCACCGGCAGATCCTGACCGTGCTCTCCGGGCTCATGCTGGGCATGCTGCTCGCCGCGCTCGACCAGACGATCATGGCCTCGGCGATGAAGACCATCGCCGACCAGCTCAACGGCCAGACCATCCAGGCGTGGGCCACCACCGCCTACCTGATCACCGCCACCATCTCCACCCCGCTCTACGGCAAGCTCTCCGACATCTTCGGGCGCAAGCCGATGTACCTGACCGCCATCTCGTTCTTCCTGGTCGGTTCGGTGCTCTCCGGCATCGCCAACTCGATGTACGAGCTCGCCGCGTTCCGCGCGGTGCAGGGCCTCGGCGCCGGTGGTCTCATGTCGCTGGCGCTGGCGATCATCGCCGACATGGTGCCCCCGCGCGAGCGCAGCAAGTACCAGGGCTACTTCATGGGCGTCTGGGGTCTGTCCAGTGTGGCCGGTCCCGTGGTCGGCGGCGCCTTCGCCGGTCTGGACACCTTCGCGGGCATCGAGGGCTGGCGCTGGGTGTTCCTGCTCAACGTGCCGATCGGCATCGTCGCGCTGATCGTGGTCGCCCGCTTCCTCAACGTCCCGCACCGCAAGGTCGCCCAGCGGGTCGACTACTGGGGCGCGATCGCGCTCACCGTCGGCCTGGTGCCGCTGCTGATCGTGGCCGAGCAGGGCCGCGAGTGGGGCTGGGACTCCGGCCGCTCCGTGCTGATGTACGTGATCGGCGTCGTCGGCATCGCCGCGTTCGTCTACGTCGAGAAGCGCATGGGTGACGCGGCGCTGCTGCCGCTGCGGCTGTTCCGCCGCAGGACCTTCGCGCTGACCAACGTGGTCAACTTCGTCATGGGTGTCGGCATGTTCGGCACCATGATGTCGCTGCCGCTGTACCTGCAGATCGTCAAGGGCGCGTCGCCGACCGAGTCGGGTCTGATGACGCTGCCGATGACCTTCGGCATCCTGGTGGCGGCGATGGGCTCCGGCCAGATCATCGCCAAGACCGGCCGGTACCGGAAGTTCCCGATCATCGGCCTCGGCGCGACCGCGGTGTCGCTGTTCCTGTTCTCCCAGGTCGGCGTGGACACGCCGATGTGGCAGGTGATGCTGGTGATGGTGCTGACCGGCGCTGGCCTCGGCCTGTGCATGCAGACCCTGATCCTGGCCATCCAGAACGACGTGCCGGTCAAGGACATGGGCGTGGCGACCTCGTCGGCGACGTTCTTCCGCTCCATCGGCGGCACCGTCGGCACAGCGGTGTTCCTGTCCATCCTGTTCAGCGTGGTCGGCGACCGCATCGGCGACGCGTTCGGCGCGGTGCGCGGCGACGCGGCCTTCACCGCGGCGCTGGCGTCGAACCCGCAGTTCGCGCAGAGCCTGTCCGGCGGCGGCGGGATCGACCTGAACAACACGGCGTTCCTCAACACCCTGGACCCGGTGCTCGCCAGGCCGATCCTGTCCGGGTTCGCCAGCTCGCTCGACACTGTGTTCCTGGTCGGTGCCTTCGTGACCCTGGTCGCGTTCGGCCTGATCTGGTTCCTCAAGGAGACCCCGCTGCTCAACAAGTCGGGTATCCAGCGCGCTGCGGACGAAGAGGCCGCCGCGGCCGCTCCGGCCGCTGCCATGCACTAGTTCTAGTTCCGCTGAGCGGCCCCGTACTCGACGCGAGTGCGGGGCCGCTTGTCATACCCGGACGGTTAGTGTTGCGGCGTAACCATTGGAGACGTCGCCGGTCACTGCGGCGAGCTGGGTCTCGTAGCCGTCGCTGAAGACGTTGTCGCGCTCCAGTGACGTCTGTGCGAGGTTGCGGACGCTCTGCGTGTAGCCCTCGGTGCCATAGACCGTGGTGCAGATGTCCTTGGGTAGGGCCAACTGTGTTGTCTTAAGTGGATCGCCCGCCTTGGTCGCTTCGGCCAGGCTCGGGTAGATCTCGAAGTGGATGTGCGGCCACCTGCCGGAGTAGGCAGCCGGGAAGATGCTCGTGAACTTCACCTTCCCTTGTGCGTCAGCCTCTTGGACGCCACGGAGGTAGTTCTCGTTGGTGAGTTCCTTGGCGTACATCGAATAGCTGCCGTTGATGTCGCAGTGCCACAGGTAGACCGCAGCACCCGGCATGGCGGCGCAGGACTTCGCGAAGTCGACGATCGTCAGCTCTACCGTCAGCGGGACGCCCTTGGCGGTCGTGGTGGAGTTGCCGAAGCTCGATCGGATGTCACTGCGCACGATCCCGCTCTCGGTGAGCACGTTCGGCCCGTTGGTGCCATCGGCCGGGTAGGGGCCGCCGGTTTCCTGGGGGGTTTCCGCGCCGCAGTCCGCCGCTGCCGCTGCGGCCGCCTGCGACTTCGCGGTGGTTGTTGTGGTGGACGTTGTGCTGGAGGCGGCCGCGGTGTGCTGTGAGTGGTCGGTCCCGCAGCCCGCGAGCGCGGCCAACCCGACGCCGCCCATCAGCGCCAGCACCCGCCGCCTGCCCAGGGTGGCCAGGTCGAAGGCGAGTCCCCGGTCGTGGTCTTCGATGTGGTGGTCCATGTCGCCCATGGTTCGACTGTTACCCAGGAACGGGCTGTGCACCGGCTGTGTAGGTCTCTGTCATCCTGGCGGGGGACAACCAGGGGGTGATCGGTGCGAGTGGTGGTGGCGATCTTCGCCATTGGCGGGGTGCTCATCGGAGCCGCCCTGGTCCTCGGCATCGCGATCGAGCCGGACCAGGCTGGCGCGCCGACCTCGGCGAGCAGCCCGGCCGGGGTCAGGTGCAGGCCGCCGGAGGGCCCGCTCACGCTGGTCGAACCGACCCCGGAGGTGGTCGACCGGGTCAACGCCGCCTGGGAGCGGGTGGACGGCTGGCTGGCCGACAACGCCGTGGCCACCGCCGCGGCCTGGAACACCCCGGCGACCCGCAGCGAGCTGGTGGGGCTGCAGCGCGACCTCGGGTCCGAGCTCCCCGCCGAGCTGATCATCTCGCTCACCCGGCACGACGGCGTCGGCGCGGACGGCTTCACGTTCCCGCCCGCCTACCAGCCCTTATCCGTGCGGGAGATCCGCACCACAACGGCGGACTTGTGCGCGGACCCCGGTTGGCGCGAAGGTGACGTTCCGTTCGCCAAGGGCGAGTCCGGCGCTGTCCTCTACCTGCACGAAGGCAACGTCTATAGGTTCCCCGCGATGCAGCTGCACGCCACGGACCTGACCGAGCTCCTCAACCGCACCGCATCCCGCCTAGAAGGCGACAGCCCCGCCGACTACCGCCCGGACATCGACGCCCTTGGCCGCCTGCGCTGGGTCCGCGAATAGCGAACACCCCCGGCCACGAGAAGTGCGCGGGGGTGCTCTAGGTCATCAGTGCCGCTCCACCGCGGACCTCGCCGCCCAAAGCCGGGAACGATGCCGGGTGGGGAAGCGGGGGTGGGTGGTGGGAGGAATAGGCTCAGTGGAACGTGAGGCCGGACTCCTTTAGGCGCTCGTAGGAGCGCTTGATCTCGGCCTCGGCCTCGGTGCGGCCGACCCAGCTCGCGCCTTCGACGCTCTTGCCGGGCTCCAGGTCCTTGTAGACCTCGAAGAAGTGCTGGATCTCCAGCCGGTGGTACTCGGCCAGGTGGTGGATGTCGCGCAGGTGCTCGGTGCGCGGGTCGTGCGACGGGACGCACAGGACCTTGTCGTCGCCGCCCTTCTCGTCGGTCATGCGGAACATGCCGATGGCGCGGGCGCGGATCAGGCAGCCGGGGAAGGTGGGCTCCTGCACCAGCACGAGCGCGTCGAGCGGGTCACCGTCCTCGCCCAGGGTGTTGTCCACGAAGCCGTAGTCCGCCGGGTACTGGGTGGCGGTGAAGAGGGTGCGGTCGAGCCGGATGCGACCAGTCTCGTGGTCCATCTCGTACTTGTTGCGATTTCCCTTGGGGATCTCGATCGTGACGTCGAACTCCACTGACGTGTCCTCGCTCCTGCTCGCTTCCTCTGCTACCTCACTAGTGTGGACCACGGTGTCGCCCCGGCCCGAACCGATCCGGGTGTGACGTTCACCGTGAGCGCAGGGGGAGGACGCGGGGTGCCGCAGGCGGGACCAGAGCACGGCGGGGATCGGGATCCGGCCCGGCGGCAACCTGGTGATCAGGCAAAACGTCTACCTGACGTGGCAGACGACAACCCAGGGTGGCCGGGGGCCGATGACGCCGCGTGGCCGAGTGTGGACGACGACGGCCCCGCGGCGCGGCCGCCGGGGCCCGGCGCCGGACCCGTGTTACGTGACGAGACCCACGTCCCCGACACGCCCGGGACCGGCTCTCCACGTTCGGGTGAACCGACAGGGGCGGCGCCGGACGAGCTGTCCGGGGACGTGACGGTGCACGTCGGTGCGCGCGGCAAGCTCGCCGAGGGGCCGACGCAGGTGAACTTCCCGCCGCTGGCGGCCAAGGGCGGCGACACGACCCAGCCGACCCGCAAACCCGGTGGTGAGACCACCGCCGCGTTCCCGACCGGGCCCGTCCAGCCGCCGCGGCCCGGTGGTCAGCGCCAGCAGGCGGGCCGCCCACCCCAGGGTCGACCTGGGGGGCCGCCGCACGCCCAGCCGCCGGGTAGGCCGCTTCCCGACGGGCCGCCGCGCGGGCCTGGTGGTCAGCCGCCGTTCGCGAGGCAGCAGCCTCCGCCGGGCAGGCCTGGTCCTGGCGGGCGGCCTATAGGCCCGAACGGTCAACAGGGCCCGGTGCAGGTCGAGAGCACACAGGTCATCAAGGTCGCTGACGTCACCAGAGAGCCGACTCCCGTTCAGCTCCCTGAGCAGGCACCTGAGCCGGAGCAGCCGCGCAAGCGACCCCGCGTCGGCATGTTGGTGGCGATGGCGATCGTCGTGCTGCTCGTGCTGGGTGCGGCAGCGACCATCCAGTTCGTCCCCGGTGTGCGGGAGAAGCTGGGCATCAAGGCCGCGGAACCCGAGGTCGTCATCGCGCCTCCGCCCGCCGCTGTGCAGTTCGCGCCGACGCTCAAGGGGCCCGGGGCAGACATCCCGGCGCCCACCGCGGCGGGCGTCCGCGCTGCTCTTGCGGGCCCGGCGAGCGATCCCGTCCTCGGCACGCTCACCGGCACCGTCGTCGACCCCGCCAGCGGCGAGGTCCTCTTCGCGCAGAACGCCGAGACCACGCTGGTGCCCGCGTCCACCGCGAAGCTGCTCACCAGCGCCGCCGCACTGCTGGCCCTGCCGCACGCGGCCCAGCTGTCGACCAAGGTCGTCGCGGGTGACACCCCCGGCACGGTCGTGATCATCGGCGGCGGCGACCCCACCCTGTCGTCCTTCGCGGCGGGCAAGAACACCGTCTACCCCGGCGCGGCCCACCTCGACGACCTCGTCGCCCAGGTCAAGGCCAAGGGCCCGGTGACGACCGTGCTGCTCGACCTCGACCGCTACACCGGCGACAGCATCGCCAAGGGCTGGATCCCCGCCGACGTCGCGGGCGGCTACATCGCGCCGATGGTGCCCGCCATGCTCGACGGGGGCAGGGCCGACCCGACCAAGGCGGTCTCGGCCCGCTCGGCGAACCCGGCGCGCACGCTGGCCGAGGAGTTCGCCAAGCGCATCGGCGCGACCGTCCCGGCCAAGGCGACCACCCAGGCCAAGCCGGACGCCAAGGTGCTCGGCGAGGTCCGCTCCGCGCCGGTCGTCGAGCTGGTCGACAACACCCTGCAGCGCTCGGACAACGTGCTGGCCGAGGCGCTGGCCCGCGAGGTCGCCAAGGCCACCGGGCAGGAGGTCTCCTTCGCGGGCGGCTCGGCGGGCACCATCAAGACCTTGAAGGACAACGGCTTCGACACCAGCACGGTGACCCTCGACGACGGCAGTGGACTGTCCACAATGAACCAGGTGAGCGCCGCGCTGCTCGCCGACGTGCTCAAGGTGGCCGCGGGTCCCGACGGCGCCGACCCGCGCACGGCCAAGCTGCGGCCGCTGCTGGGCGCGCTGCCCGTCGCCGGTGGCAGCGGCACCCTCGCGGGCCGCTACCAGGGCCCGGCCGCCTCGCCCGGCAAGGGTTGGGTCCGCGCCAAGACCGGCACGCTGTCGAGTGTGAACTCCCTCGCCGGGGTCGTCCTCGACACCGACGGCCGGTTGCTGGTGTTCGCCCTGATGTCCAACGGTTCGGTGCCCGGCGCGGCCCAGCCCGCGCTCGACGCGGTGGCCGCGGCCCTGCGCCAATGCGGCTGTAGGTGAGATCACCCGGGCTCCGGTAGCGTCGGGAGGGTGAACACGACCGGCGCGGACGTGGTGGGGTCGACCGGCGGGGCGCCTCCGGTCGACTGGGACCTGGCGGTCTCGACCGCCCGGCGGCTCGTCCGCCCCGGCCCGGTCGTGACCAGGGAGGTCGCCGGGCACACGGTTGAGCGGCTGCGGGAGGTCACCGCGGACGCCGAGGCGCACGTGCGGCGGTTGACCGGGCTCGGCATGGGTCTGCCGCTGCTCCCCGGGGACGTCGTGGACCGGGAGCAGTGGGTCCAGGCGGCCGCGGACAGCATCGCCGCGCTCACCACCAACGCCCTGCCCAGCAGGCCCAGCCGCGTTGTTGGCGGCGTCTTGGCGGGGACGGCGGGTGTGCAGGCCGGGATGGTCTTGGCCTACCTGAGCAGTCGCGTCCTCGGTCAGTACGACCCGTTCGGCGGTGACGGGGGCAGGCTGCTCCTAGTGGCGCCGAACATCGTGGCCGCGCACCAGGCGTTGGACGTGCCGCCCGAGGACTTCCGCATGTGGGTGTGCCTCCACGAATGCACCCACCGGCTGCAGTTCACCGCAGTGCCGTGGCTGCGCTCCTACTTCCAGGAGCAGGTGGCCGACTTCCTGAGCGGCCTGGACGAGAACGCCAACAGCGCTGTGGCGAGGCTGCCAGAACTGTTGCGACGGGCCAGGACAAAGCCGGACCCCACAACCTCTGGTGGTCCTCTGGGGTTGATGGAGGCGTTGCAAGCTCCGGAGCAGCGCGCGGTTTTCGACCGTCTTATCGCCATCTCGACCCTCTTGGAGGGCCACGCCGATCACGTCATGGACGCTGTTGGTCCGATGGTCGTCCCCACGGTCGCCATGATCCGAGAGCGGTTCACCGTTCGCAGACGAGGCGGCGGGCTCCTCGATCGCGTGCTGCGCAACCTCTTGGGCGTAGACGCGAAGATGAAGCAGTACGCCGTGGGCGCCAAGTTCACCTCACACGTGATCGGTGAGGTGGGCATGGACAGGTTCAACACCATCTGGACTTCCCCGGACACGCTGCCGTTGAGGAGCGAACTGAGCGACCCGCCCGCCTGGATCCGCCGCGTCACGTGACCGAGAAGCCCCACCCCGCGGTGGCCGACGTCCGGCGCGCCGTGCGTGACCTGCTCCACGACGTACAGCCAGACGGCAGGATCGCCGTCGCTGTGTCGGGTGGCGCCGACTCCTTGGCACTCGCTGCGGCTGCCGCTCATGTAGGCCGCAAGTCCGGCCTTAAGGTGACCGGCTTGATCGTCGACCACCGTCTACAGCCAGGGTCGGCCGAAACCTCCGCCCGCGCCGCTGAGCAACTCGCCGCCCTAGGCCTCGACGACGTCCGCGTCCTGCCAGTCACCGTCGACGGCAAAGGCGGACTGGAAGCCGCTGCCCGCCGAGCCCGCTACGCGGCACTACGCGCAGCGGCCGACTCCTGGGTCCTGCTCGGCCACACCCGCGACGACCAGGCCGAGACCGTGCTGCTCGGCCTAGGCCGCGGTTCCGGCCCGCGCTCCATCGCGGGCATGCGGCCGCTGGACCACCCCTGGGGCCGCCCTCTCCTCACCATCCCCAGGGCTACTACGCAGGCGGCGTGCCAGGCCCTCGGCATCACCCCGTGGCAAGACCCGCACAACGCCGACCCCCGCTTCACCCGAGTCCGTCTAAGGCACGAGGTCTTGCCGCTGCTGGATGACGTCCTCCAAGGCGGGGTCGCCGCCGCGCTCGCCCGCACCGCCGCGCAGTTGCGTGACGACCTCGCCGCGCTCGACGACCTCGCCGTCGAAGCCCACGACCGCGCCAGCACCGGCGACGAGCTGCACGTGGCTGAACTCACCCCGCTACCCCCCGCCCTGCGCCGCCGAGTGCTGCGGACCTGGCTGACCCGGGTCGGGGTGCCCGAACTCACCGACGCCCACCTGCGCGCCACCGACGGCCTCCTGTCCGACTGGCACGGTCAGCGCGGGATCGCCCTGCCGGGCGGGTTGGTGGCACGACGTGCACATGGCAGGCTCACGTGCACAAGGCTGAACTCCTGAGAGGGGCACCGTGTACGACGGCGACATCTCCTCGGTGTTGATCACCGAGCAGCAGCTGGACGAGAAGATCGCCGAGCTGGCCAAGCAGGTCGGGCACGACTACCCGGAGAACGGCTCGGACCTGGTGCTGGTCGGGGTGCTCAAGGGCGCGGTCATGTTCATGACCGACCTGGCCAGGGCGCTGCCGGTCCCGGTGCAGCTGGAGTTCATGGCGGTCAGCTCCTACGGCTCGGCCACCTCGTCCTCCGGGGTCGTGCGCATCCTCAAGGACCTCGACCGCGACATCGCGGGCCGCGACGTGCTCATCGTCGAGGACATCATCGACTCGGGGCTCACCCTGTCCTGGCTGCTCAAGAACCTCGCCTCGCGCGGGCCCCGCTCGCTGGAGGTCTGCACGCTGCTGCGCAAGCCGGACGCGGTGAAGGTCGACGTGCCGGTGCGCTACGTCGGCTTCGAGATCCCCAACGAGTTCGTGGTCGGCTACGGCCTCGACTTCGCCGAGCGCTACCGCGACCTGCCCTACATCGGGACGCTCGACCCGCGCGTCTACACCTCCTGACCCACCGGTCCGCGCTGGACCGATCAGGTGGGTGTGGGAACCAAGCCCGTCGCGGGCACGTTGTCCCTGTTGCGCGCTCCGCCGGCACTTCGCCCGGTGAGGGTGCCAACGCGGACGGTACTCTGGTCGAACCGGAGAGTGCCCCGTCCGGCTGGGTAATGGGTCGTCATTGCCCTCAGTGCACGTCAGGGAGGGTGGAGGCCGCCTCGCGGCCGTAAGTGAATGGACCGCAAGCGCCTGCTTCGCAACCCGCTGCTGTGGATCCTGGCGGTGTTGCTGATCTACTTCGCCTTCAGCATGCTGTTCGACGACACGCGTGGCTACACCTCGGTGCCCACGTCGAAAGCCATCGCGCAGATCGAGGCGGGCAACGTCAAGACCGCCGAGCTCGGTGACAAGGAACAGCAGCTCAAGCTGACCCTCAACGCGCCGATCGACCAGGACGGCAAGCAGGTCACCCAGATCCTGGCGCAGTACCCCGACGGGGCGACCGCCGACATCTACAAGGCCCTGATCGCCAAGACCGGCACCGAGTTCAAGACGACCGTCACCCAGGACTCGTTCCTGACCCAGATCCTGATCTTCCTCATCCCGCTGGTGCTGCTGTTGCTGCTGCTGATGTGGATGATGAACAACGTCCAGGGCGGCGGGAACCGGGTGCTCAACTTCGGCAAGTCCAAGGCCAAGCAGTTGCCCAAGGACATGCCCAAGACCACCTTCGCCGACGTCGCCGGTGCCGACGAGGCCGTCGAGGAACTGCACGAGATCAAGGACTTCCTGCAGAACCCGGCCCGCTACCAGGCGCTCGGCGCGAAGATCCCCAAGGGCGTGCTGCTCTACGGCCCGCCAGGAACCGGCAAGACCCTGCTGGCCAGGGCAGTCGCCGGTGAGGCGGGGGTGCCGTTCTACTCGATCTCCGGGTCGGACTTCGTCGAGATGTTCGTCGGCGTCGGCGCCTCCCGGGTCCGCGACCTGTTCGAGCAGGCCAAGCAGAACGCCCCGTGCATCATCTTCGTCGACGAGATCGACGCGGTCGGCCGCCAGCGTGGCGCGGGCCTCGGCGGCGGCCACGACGAGCGCGAGCAGACCCTCAACCAGCTGCTGGTCGAGATGGACGGCTTCGACGCCCGCGGCGGCATCATCCTGATCGCGGCCACCAACCGGCCCGACATCCTGGACCCGGCGCTGCTGCGCCCCGGCCGGTTCGACCGGCAGATCCCGGTGTCGGCACCCGACCTGACCGGCCGCAAGAAGATCCTGCAGGTCCACTCCAAGGGCAAGCCGATGGCCCAGGACGCCGACCTCGACAGCCTGGCCAAGCGCACCGTCGGCATGTCCGGCGCCGACCTGGCCAACGTGCTCAACGAGGCGGCCCTGCTCACCGCGCGGCAGAACGGCGCGCTGATCACCGCCGCCGCGCTGGAGGAGTCGGTCGACCGGGTGATCGGCGGGCCCGCCCGCAAGAGCCGGATCATCTCCGACAAGGAGAAGAAGATCACGGCCTACCACGAGGGCGGCCACGCGCTCGCCGCGTGGGCGATGCCCGACCTGGAGCCGGTCTACAAGCTCACGATCCTGCCCCGCGGCCGCACCGGCGGGCACGCGCTGGTCGTCCCCGAGGACGACAAGCAGCTGATGACCCGCTCGGAGATGATCGCCAGGCTGGTGTTCGCCCTCGGCGGCCGCTCGGCCGAGGAGCTGGTCTTCCACGAGCCGACCACCGGCGCCTCCAGCGACATCGACCAGGCCACCAAGATCGCCAAGGCGATGGTCACCGAGTACGGCATGAGCGCCCGCCTCGGCGCGGTCCGCTACGGCCAGGACCAGGGCGACCCGTTCCTCGGCCGGTCGATGGGCCACGGCGCCGACTACTCGCTCGAGGTCGCGCACGAGATCGACGAGGAGGTGCGCAAGCTCATCGAGGCCGCGCACACCGAGGCGTGGGACGTGCTCAACACCTACCGCGACGTGCTCGACGACCTGGTCGTGGAGCTGCTGGAGAAGGAAACGCTCACCCGCAAGGACCTGGAGCGGATCTTCTCCAAGGTGGAGAAGCGGCCGAGGATCACCGCGTTCAACGACTTCGGCGAGCGCACCCCCTCGGACAAGCCGCCGATCAAGACCCGCCGCGAGCAGGCCATCGAGCGCGGTGAGACCTGGCCGGAGGAGGCCCCGCGCGAGCCGGTACCGACCCCGGTCGGCGCCATCCCCGGCGCGGGCGACCTGCCGGGCGGCCCGCCCAGGACCAACCCCGAGCTGCCCCCGGGCAACGGCGTCGGTCCTAACGGGACACCGCCGCCGTACGGGTCGCCGCCGCCCTACGGCAGCACGCCCTACGGCACCCCCCAGCAGCCGCCGCCCTACGGCCAGCAGACCGGCAGGCACGCGGGCCCGCCGCACTACGGCGCCCCGCCCGGGTGGACCCCGGCCACCGGCCCCACCCGGCCGTCCGGTCCGCACCAGTCGTGGCAGCCGTCGTGGGGTGAGCGCCGCAACGACGCCCAGCAGCACGGTGACCGCCAGCAGTACGGTGAGCACCAGCACGGTGACCGCCAGGCTGATCCCACTGACCGGGATCAGGACTCCGGTGGGCGCTCCAACGGTTCCTGATGCGATGGTGGCGGCGTTGTGCCGCGACGATCCGGAGGTACCGATGACCACGAGCCGTGACCGGGTCGGGACGTTCAGCACCCGCGACGTCCCGACCCCGGCGTTCGACCAGGATCGGGCCGAGAAGGCCATCCGCGAGCTGCTGCTCGCCTGCGGCGAGGACCCCGACCGGGAGGGCCTGCTGGAGACCCCGGCCAGGGTCGCCCGCGCCTACTCGGAGCTGTTCGCCGGTCTCTACACCGAGCCGGACGCGGTGCTGGACAAGACTTTCGACGAGAGCCACGACGAACTCGTGCTGGTCACCGACATCCCGATGTACTCGACCTGCGTGCCGCACGGGCAGCCGGTCGACGCCGTCGGCGGACCGGTGGCCGCGCAGGACGTCCGGGTCGGGGATCCACTGTGGACCCTGGTGGGCAGCCGCCGGGTGGAGACGAACGTGATCGGTGTCACCGCCAAGCGCTCGGCGGACCTGGTGGAGGTCAGCACGACCGCCGGTGTGTTCACCGTCACCGCCGACCACCCGCTGGCCACCCCGCGCGGCTGGGCCGAGGCCAAGGACGTCGCCGGGTCCCATGTGGAGTGGACCGGGATCGCCGCCCCCGCCCGCGAGCTCGTCACCGCCGGTGCCCCGGCCGCGGACGCGCAGTGGTTGCTGCGCCACGGCTTCGCCCGCGACCACGCGACCGCGCTCGGCCAGTCCGAGTGGGTCGGGGTGCGGTCGGTGCGCGCGGTGGCCGCCGAGGCGACCGTCTACAGCTTCACCTGCGACCCGCACCCGACGTTCCTCATCGGCGGGCACCTCACGCACAACTGCGAGCACCACCTGGTGCCCTTCCACGGCCACGCGCACGTCGGCTACATCCCCAACGAGCGGGGCAGCGTCACCGGGCTGTCCAAACTGGCCAGGCTGGTCGACCTGTACGCCAAGCGCCCGCAGGTGCAGGAGCGGCTCACCTCGCAGGTCGCCGACGCGCTGGTGCGCAAGCTGCAGCCGCGCGGGGCGATCGTGGTCATCGAGGCCGAGCACCTGTGCATGGCCATGCGCGGCATCCGCAAGCCGGGCGCGCGGACCACCACCTCGGCGCTGCGCGGCCTGCTCAAGACCTCGCCGTCGACCAGGGCGGAGGCCATCCAGTTGATCAACGGGCGGAGCCGGTGACCCTGCTGCCCGCTCCCGGCCGGTGCGCGGTCATGGGCGTGCTCAACGTGACCCCCGACTCGTTCTCCGACGGCGGTCGCTACCTGCACGTCGACGACGCCATCGGGCACGGGGTGCGGATCTGGCGCAGCGGCGCCGACCTGGTCGACGTGGGCGGTGAGTCGACGCGGCCGGGGGCGCTTCGGGTCGACGCGGACACCGAGATCGACCGGGTGGTGCCGGTGATCAGGGAGCTCGCCGCGGCCGGGGTGCGGGTCAGCGTGGACACCACCAGGGCGAAGGTGGCCGAGGCCGCCGTCGCCGCCGGGGCCGTGGTGATCAACGACGTCTCCGGCGGCCTCGCCGACCCGGACATGGCCAGGGTCGCCGCCGACACCGGGGTGCCGTGGATCCTCATGCACTGGCGCGGGCACAGCCGCGACATGGACGCGCTCGCCGAGTACACCGACGTGGTCGCCGAGGTCCGGGCCGAGCTGCTGGCCAGGGTGGACGCCGCGCTGACCGCGGGCGTCGCCGAGGCGGCCATCGCGATCGATCCCGGCATCGGGTTCGCCAAGAGCAGCGACCACAACTGGGCGCTGCTGCGCGATCTCGGCGCCCTGCTCGACCTGGGGTTCCCCGTGCTGCTGGGGGTCTCGCGCAAGCGGTTCCTCGGCAAGCTGCTCGCCGACCAGGACGGCACCCCGCGGCCGCCGCGCGGTCGGGAGGACGCCACCGCCGCGGTCACCGCCATCGCCGCGACCGCGGGCGTCTGGGGTGTCCGGGTGCACGACGTGCGGCGCTCGTTGGACGCGGTGGCCGTGGCCGCGGCGATGACAGGAGCCAGATGACCGACCGGATCACCCTCACCGGCCTGCGCGTGCGCGGCCACCACGGCGTGTTCGACCACGAGAAGCGCGACGGGCAGGACTTCGTCGTCGACATCACCCTGTGGCTGGACCTGCGCGAGGCCGCCGCCACCGACGACCTGCGGCACACCGTGCACTACGGCGAGCTGGCCGAGCGGGCCGCCGCCGTGGTCGCCGGGCCGCCGCGGGACCTCATCGAGACCGTCGCCGCGGAGATCGCCGACGGGGAGATGACCGACGACCGCGTGCTCGCCGTCGAGGTCACGGTGCACAAGCCCGCCGCGCCGATCCCGCTGAGCTTCGCCGACGTCGCGGTCACCGTGCGCCGGTCCCGCCGCCGGTGAGCCGGGCCGTTCTCTCGCTCGGGTCCAACCTGGGGGACCGGCTGGCCAACCTGCGGATCGCGGTGGACGGGCTCGCCGGGGTTCTCGTGGCCGTCTCGCCGGTCTACGAGACCGCCGCGTGGGGGGTGACCGACCAGCCCGACTTCCTCAACGCCGTGTGCGTGGTGGACGACCCGGGCACGGATGCGTGGGGATGGCTGCGTCGTGGTCAGGCGCTGGAGAACGTCGCTGGGCGGGTCCGTGAGCTGCGGTGGGGTCCTCGGACGCTGGACGTCGATGTAGTGGTGGTCGATGGCGTAGTGAGCTCAGACCCGGAGCTGCTCTTGCCGCACCCGGGCACCCACGAACGCGCAACGGTGTTGATCCCCTGGCTCGACATAGACCCGAACGCGGTCGTACCCGGTCGAGGTAGAGCGGACGCACTGCTGGCCGCCTTGGACACTGACGGTGTGCGTAGGCGCGACGACCTGGAGCTGCGATGAGGTTCACCAAGGCCCGCGATCTCGTGCCTGCTGGCCTATTAGGCGCGGTTGTCGTCTACCTCGCGTTGCGCCTCCTCTATGGCGAGCTGCCACCGCTGCCCCGATTGGCCGGTATCACCCTGTTGGTGCTGGCTGTCGTAGAAGCCCTGTTCGGGTTCGGTTTGCGCGGTCGGATCAAGACCGGGAAGCCCATCCAGGCGCTGACCGCCGCCCGCGCGGTCGCCCTGGCGAAGGCGTCCTCCCTGCTCGGGGCGATCATGCTCGGCGCCTGGCTGGGCGTGCTGGCCTACGTCGTGCCCGAAAGCGCCCAGGTCGACGCGGCCCGCCACGACGTGGCCAGCGCGGCCGTCGGGCTGGTCTGCGCGGCGGCCCTGATCGGCGGCGCGCTCTGGCTGGAGTTCTGCTGCCGGACACCGGACGATCCCGATGACCAGCGTCGCCGCCCGATCGGGTGAATCTCGACCCGGCCATTTGATCTCGCTGAGGTAACGGACAGGTACGGTAGGCACCATGACGGGCCGGACCGACCCCCCAACGCAGGGTTCCAGCGCAGCGCGCGCCCTGCTGTTCGCCGCTTTAGGCCTGGCCCTGGCCTCGACCGCGGTGCTGGTCCTCAGCGACTCGCTGCGGTGGATGCGGCTGGGCGTGGTCGCCGCGCTCTGGGCCGCCCTAGCCGGGGCCTTCCTCGCCGCCCGCTACCGCAGGCAGGTCGCCGACCGCGCCGAAGAGGCTGCGCAGCTGCAGCACGTGTATGAGCTCGAGCTCGAACGCGAGGTCGCCGCCCGCCGTGAGCACGAACTCGAGGTCGAGGCCACCACCCGGCGCAAGGTCGAAGAAGAGACCTCCAACGACCTCGACGCGCTGCGCGAGGAGCTCAAGAACCTCCGCCAGAGCCTCGAAGTGTTGCTCAGCGGCGGCGAGGTCTTCGTCGAGCGCTTCGCCCTGCACGCCGAAGCGACCCGCATGCGCGGCCTCGAAGGCGGCGCCATCGCCGCCCGGCCTGCCAACCAGGTCCGCCACATCACCGCCGCGGGCGAGCCGGACACCCAGCTGATCGGCCGCGTCCCCCGCGCGAACTGGACCGGGGAAGAAGAACCGGACCGCATAGACCCCGACTGGACCCCCTCCTGGGAGTCGTCCCGCCAAGCCCCCATCCCCGCCCAAAACCGCGTCCGCCCCGCCCAAGCCCGCAGCATCGCCCCAGGACGCCAAGAGGCCGAAGCCGCACAGCCCCGCCGCGCGGACGTGAGCCAAGAAGTCGCACGCCCCGCCGCCCGTCCACAGCAGCGCCCCGAGCCCACCCGCCGTACCGCCGCCAATGGCACCCGGCCCGGCCCAGAGGCCAGCCAAGAGTTCAGCCCGGTGCGCCGCGACGCCAACGGCACGCAGCGGGGCCCGGAAGCCAGCCAGGAACTCGCCCCTATCCGACGAGACGCCAATGGTGCCGCGAGGGGTGCTGAGGCGAATCAGGGCCGCCGCGACGCGAGCTCTGCGCCGCGCGGCCAAGAGACTGCCCGCCGGGACGCCAATGGCGTCGGGCGGGGACCGGAAGCCAGCCAGGAGTTCAGCGCTGCCCGGCGGGATGCCAGTGGAGTCGCGTGGGATGCGGAGGCGAGTCAGGAGTTCGCTCCTGTTCGGCGGGATGCCGCCTCGCGTGGTCCGCAGGTCGGCCAGGAGTTCGGCCCGGCTCGGCGGGATGCCAACGGGGCCCCGTGGGATGCGGAGGCCAGCCAGGAGTTCGGGCCCGATCGGCGGGACGCCACTTCGCGTGCCCCACAGGGTGGCCAGGGCGCGCGTGGGCCTGAGGCCAGCCAGGAGTTCAGTCCTGTTCGGCGGGATGCCGCTTCGCGTGGTCCGCAGGCCAGTCAGGTCGTGCGCGGGCCTGAGGCGAGTCAGGAGTTCGGCCCCGTCCGGCGGGACTCGCGCGGCCCCCAGGTGAGCCAAGAGTTCCCCGCGGTTCGCCGCGACTCCCATGGTGTTGGCCCGCAGGTGAGCCAAGAGCTCCCCGCTGTCCGCCGGGACGCCAATGGCGCTGCCGCCCAGGTGAGCCAGGAGTTCCGCCGTGACCCCGCTGGTGCCGCGCCCGGCTCGCAGGTGAGCCAAGAACTCGCCGTGGCTCGGCGGGCACCGGCCGCCGCCCCCGACTTCTCCGCTGTGCGCCCGAGCCCACCGGACTTCCGCGCCCCGGTCGCCGGGCCGCAGGCGAGTCAGGAGTTCGCGCCGGTGCGCCGACAGGCCGAGCAGTACCCCCCGGCCCGGCTATCGGCCCCCGGGCCCATGTCGCAGCCCCCGGCGCCAGGTGCACAGCCCCCGGCGTCGGTGTCGCAGCGCCCAGCGCCAGTCGCCCAGTCCCAGGCGTCGGTGTCGCAGTCCGCGGCACGGCCACCAGCCGCCAACCACCCGGCGCCGGTTGCGCCCGCCGCCCAGCCCGCTGCCGCGCGGGACCTCCCGCCCACCCACCGGCCGCGGTCGGCCGAGCGCACCGAGGTGGCCATGCAGCCCGCCCCCGAGCCCGGTGGTCGCAGGCGCGCGGTGACCGGCACGTTCCCCCCGGTCACCGCAGAGAGCCAGCCGGACAGCGGTGGCAGGCGGCGTCGGGCTGAGGGTGCGCCGACCTGGCAGGAGACCATCGAGCCGGAGGACACCGGGTCGCACTCGTCCGGCAAGTCCGTCAGCGAGTTGCTCGCCGCGCACGGCGCCGGGAACGCGCCTCGCAGGCACCGTCGTCGCGGCGAGGAGTGAGCCGCCGGACGGGGTGTCCGGTTTGGCCCTAAGATCGCTTGTCGTGTCTGACGGGGTTCCGCGGCGGCACCTCCCGCGGCGGTTGACGGTTCTCTTGCCGGTCGCCGGGTTGGTGGTGCTGGCCGGTTGTGGGTTGACGTTGCTCGCGTTGAGCACCGCGCGGGTCGGCTGGGTGGCCGAACTGGTCGGTGTGGCTGGCGCGCTGCTGCCGGTCGGGCCGGTGGTCGCGGCGTTCCTGTGGGTGGACCGGTGGGAGCCGGAACCGGCCAGGCTGCTGTGGCTGGCCTTCGGCTGGGGTGCCTGCGTCGCGACGGTCACCGCGCTGCTGATCAACAACACCGCCGAGGCCGTCGGTGATCTGCTGCTCGGCAAGGGCAGCGGCGACAAGATCAGCGCCATGGTGTCCGCCCCGCTGGTCGAGGAGGGCGTCAAGGGCCTGTTCGTGCTGGGGATCCTGCTGTTCCTGCGCGAGGAGTTCGACGGCGTCGTCGACGGCATCGTCTACGCGGGACTGGTGGCGGCCGGGTTCGCCTTCACCGAGAACATCTACTACTTCGGCCGCGCCTTCGCCGAGTACGGCTTCGGGGACAGCACCTCGCCTGGGGTGGTGGCCGCGTTCATCCTGCGCGGGGTGCTCTCGCCGTTCACCCACCCGCTGTTCACCGTGATGATCGGCATCGGCTTCGGTGTGGCGGCCAGGTCGGCGGCCAGGCGCACCCGGGTCTTGGCGCCGCTGCTGGGCTACCTCGCTGCCGTCGTGTTGCACGCGTTGTGGAACACGACCGCCACGATCGGGACCGCGAACACCTTCCTCACCGTGTACTTCCTGGTCATGGTCCCGCTGTTCGGCGCGGTGGTGTACTTCGTGCACTGGCACCGCAAGCGCGAGCAGCGGGTCGTGGCGGCGCAGTTGCCCGCCATGGTCGACACCGGGGTCATCGTTGTGTCCGAAGTGGACCTGTTGGCCAGCATGAAGGGCCGCAAGAAGTGGCGCTCGCAGGTGCGCGCCCAGTCCGGACCGGACGCGGCGAAGGCCGTGGCCGACTACCAGGCCGCGGTCAGCGAGCTCGCCTTCCTGCGCCACGCGGTGGCCGCGGGCAGCGCGGGCGTCGACGCCGACGGCCGGGAGGCGCGGCTGCTCGACGTGGTCCGGCAGGCCCGCCGCAAGGCGGTCGATGTGGCGCGGGCGACCCGGTGAAGCGCGTCACCCGGCGGCCACCGGCGCCGCGCGCGACGGCTACTCTCGCGTCGTCGTCCGGTACCCGCGCCGATGCGGGACTGGAACGAGGCTAGGGAGCTTGTTCGCCATGTCTTCGGTGCCGCGCGTGAAGTCCGGCCGCTCATGAGCAGGCCTGCTCGGTTGTCGGTCGGCGTCGTGTCCGCCGGTCGGGTCGGTGCCGTGCTCGGGGCCGCCCTCGCCCGCGCCGGGCACACCGTGACCGCTGCCTCCGCCGTGTCCCGGGAGTCCCTGCGCCGCGCCGAGCAGTTGCTGCCCGACGCCGCTGTCCTCCCGCCGGACCAGGTCGCCGCTACGGCCGATCTCGTGCTCCTGGCCATCCCCGACGACGCCCTGCCCGGCATGGTCCGCGGCCTCGCCGCCGCAGGCGCGCTGCGCCCGGGCCAGATCGTGGTGCACACCTGCGGCGCGCACGGCGTCGAGGTCCTAGAGCCCGCCGTCGAGCACGGTGCCCTCGGTCTCGCGCTGCACCCGGTGATGACCTTCACCGGCCGCGAGGAGGACCTGCAGCGCATCGCCGCGTGCAGCTTCGGGATCACCGCCGCCGACGGCGACGACGTGGCCTGGAACGTGGCCGAGGCGCTGGTCGTGGAGATGGGTGCGGAGCCCGTCCGGGTCCCCGCCGCCGCTCGGCCGCTCTACCACACCGCCCTCGCGCACGGCGCGAATCACCTGGTCACCCTGGTCGGCGAGTGCGTGGACCTGCTGCGCGACGCCGGGGTCGCCACCCCCGAGCGCCTGCTGGGCCCGCTGCTGTCGGCCGCGCTGGACAACGCGCTGCGCCACGGCGACCGCGCCCTCACCGGCCCGGTCGCCCGGGGTGACGCGGGCACCGTCGCCAGGCACGTCGAGGTCCTCGCCGAGCGGGCGCCGCACATGCTGCCCGCTTACCGCGCCCTGGCCTCGCGCACCGTCGCCCGCGCGACCGACGCGGGACTGCTGCGCCCGGACCTGGCGCCCGACGTCACCGCCGCGATCGAGGAAGAGACCCCATGAGGCCCAGCTTCACCCCAGGCAAGCTGCACGTGCACTCCTCCCCGGTGGAGCTGGGCAAGACCACCAGGGCCCTGCGCGCGACCGGCCGCAAGATCGCGTTCGTGCCCACCATGGGCGCGCTGCACGAGGGCCACCGGGAGCTGATGAGCCGCGCCCGCCGGATCCCGAACACCGTCCTGGTGGTGTCGATCTTCGTGAACCCGCTGCAGTTCGGCGCGGGCGAGGACTTCGAGCGCTACCCGCGGCCGCTGGCCGAGGACCTGGCGGTCTGCGAGGCCGAGCGCGCCGAGCTGGTGTTCACCCCCGACCGCGAGGCGCTGTACCCGGAGGGCGCGCAGGTCACCGTCCACCCAGGACCGCTGGGCGACGAGCTGGAGGGCTCGGTCCGACCGGGGCACTTCGCGGGTGTGCTGACCGTGGTGGCGAAGCTGTTCAACATCGTGCGCCCCGACTACGCGCTCTTCGGCGAGAAAGACTTCCAGCAGCTCGTGCTGATCAAGAAGATGGTCCGCGACCTGGACATGGACCCGCACGTCGTCGGCATCCCCACGGTCCGCGAGCGCGACGGCCTGGCCAAGTCCTCCCGCAACGCCTACCTCGACGCCGACCAGCGCACCGCGGCCACCGCGCTGTCGGCCGCGCTCACCGCGGGCGCCTACGCGGGAGCCCAGGGCGCTCAGGCCGTGCTCGCCGCTGCCGATGCGGTCTTGGCGGGTACCCCGGAACTCAAGGTCGACTACCTCGCGCTGCGCGGACCCGATCTCGGGCCCGCCCCGGAGCGCGGGGAGGCCAGGCTGCTGGTGGCCGCCCGGCTCGGCGGCACCCGGCTCATCGACAACGTCGGCCTGCTGCTGGGCGGCGCCGATCTCGGAACGCACGGATAGGAGAGGTCCGCGATGTTGCGCACGATGCTCAAGTCCAAGATCCACCGGGCCACCGTCACCCAGGCCGACCTGCACTACGTCGGCTCGGTGACCATCGACCCGGTCCTGCTGGAGGCCGCCGACCTGCTGCCGGGGGAGAAGGTCGCCATCGTCGACGTCACCAACGGCGCCCGCCTGGAGACCTACGTCATCGAGGGCGAGCGCGACAGCGGCGTGATCGGCATCAACGGCGCCGCCGCGCACCTGGTGCACCCCGGTGACCTGGTCATCCTCATCGCCTACGGCGTGATGGACACCGCGGAGGCGGCCACCTACGAACCCAAGGTCGTCTTCGTCGACGCCGACAACCGCATCGCCCACCTCGGTGCCGACGCCGCCCACGCCCCGGCCGGTTCCGGCCTGCTCAGCGGCGCCGCCACCGAACCGCCCGCCGAGACCGCCGACGCCGCCCGACTCGACGCCCTCCTCGCCCCGGAGAGCTGACCCGGTGCTGCTCACCGTCGACGTCGGCAACACCAACATCGCCCTCGGCATCCACGACGCCGACCGGCTCGTCGGCGACTGGCGGATGCGCACCGACGCCAGGATCACCGCCGATGAGCTGGCCATGACGATGCGCGGCCTCCTCGGCACCCACGCCGACGCCGTCACCGGGGTCTCCGCCCTGTCCACGGTCCCCGCTGTCCTGCGCGAGCTACGCGCGATGCTCACCCGCTACTACCGCACCGCCCACCGAGTCATCGTCGAACCCGGCGTCCGCACCGGCGTCCCCCTCCTGGTCGACAACCCGAAGGAGGTGGGCGCCGACCGGATCATCAACACCCTCGCCGCCCACCACCTCTACAACACCGCCTGCGTGGTGGTCGACTTCGGCACCTCCACCAACATCGACGTCATCTCCGCCAAAGGCGAGTTCCTCGGCGGCGTCTTCATGCCGGGAATAGAGATCTCCGTCGACGCCCTGGCCGCCCGGGCGGCCGCGCTGCGCAAGGTGGAAATGGTCCGCCCCCGATCCGTCATCGGGAAAAATACGGTGGAATGCCTCCAGTCCGGCATCATGTTCGGCTTCGCAGGCCAGGTCGACGGCCTGGTCCGCCGAATAACCGCCGAACTCTCCCGAACCGGCCACCAAGGCCCCACCACCGTAATAGCCACCGGCGGCCTAGCCCCCCTAGTGGTCGACGAGGCCGAGACCATCGAGCACCACCACCCCGAACTAACCCTCCTGGGCCTCCGCCTCGTCTACGACCGCAACCGCCGCTAACCACAGTCCACTCAGGCCAGCCCCGGCTCCGCCAGCATCACCAGCCACTGGACACTCGGAACAGCCGGTGCCAAACCAACCCACCGAGCCAGCCCACTCAAAGCAACCACTGGACACTCGGAAGCCGCCCACCCAATGCTCGATGGGGCGGACTTGGTTTGTGTGGGGGAGCGGTGCCCGTAGCCTTGCTTCGCTGCAGGGCCATGCTTTTCGGCCCCGGCTTTTGCGGTCCTGCCACGGGTAGCGCAGGGGCCCCGCGCAAAACAAGTTCGCCCCATCGAGCACCCCCAACCCACCACGGATCGCGTCGCAATGCCGCAGGCGAGCCGACCGGCCCCGTCAAGCACTCCGCTCCACGGCGGGTCCGGGGCGCGAGCCGACCGGCCCCATCAAGCACTCCGCTCCACCACGTGTCCGGGTCGCAATGCCGAAGGCGAGCCGCCCCCTGAAGCCGCTGGTGCCAACCCAAGGCGAGGCGGCTCTAAATCCGCACCGCCCGCACCGCCGTAGTCAACATCGGCCGCTCAAACTCCCCCTGCGAAGTCTCCGGCCTCGACCACAAATACGTCCGCAACTTGTCGAACGTGGCCACCCGCTCCGCCTCCTCCACCACCAGCATCCGTGACAACGTCCCCAAACTCGCCAGCATCGACTCCACCGTCCGCCGCTGCGAGTGCCGCCACGTCCGCCGCTCCGCCTCCGCCAACCGCTCGTGACGCGGCGTGTGCTCCTCGTGCTGCGCGTTCCCGACCAGCTCCGCGAGCCCCGCCACCCACGGCACGCTGAGGTCGTCGTAGTTCCACAGCGCCCCGAACACCCCGCCCGGCCGCAGCACGCGCGTGATCTCCGCCAGCGCCTCGGGCGTGTCGAACCAGTGGAACGCCTGGCCGGTGACGACCGCGTCGAAGGAGGCGTCCGGGAACGGGATCTGCTCGGCGGTGCCCTTGAGCGCGGGCACGTCCGGCAGCAGCCGGGTCAGTTCGGCGCGCATCTGGTCGTCCGGCTCGACGGCGGTGACCTCCAGGGCGAACTCGAGCAGCGTCTCGGTGAGCTTGCCGGTGCCCGCCGCCAGGTCCAGGACGCGGGTGTGGTCGCCGACGACCCACTCGACGGCCTCGTCGGCGTAGCGCGGCCGGTGCTTGGCGTAGGCGGTGGCGTTGCTGCCGAACGACGCGGCGCGCTTGGCGAACATGTCGGGATCGTGCATGCGGCAACCGTATCCACAGCGGGTGTGGATACCCGTTTGGGTCGACGGCGGCGGTCTCCGTACCCTTTCCCGCGTGACCGAAGAGCAGCCCGTAGACCCCGCGACCGGCGAAGACCTGCCCGAGCAGATGCGCATCCGCCGCGAGAAGCGCGCGCGGTTGCTGGCCGAGGGCGTCGACCCGTACCCGGTGGAGCTGCCCCGCACGCACAGCCTCGCCGAGGTCCGCGCCGCGTACCCGGACCTGGCCGCGGACACCGCGACCGGGGACAAGGTGGCCGTCACCGGTCGGGTGATGTTCATCCGCAACACCGGCAAGCTGTGCTTCGCGACGCTGCGCGAGGGCGACGGCACCGAGCTGCAGGCCATGCTCAGCCTCAACAACGTCGGCGAGGACCAGCTCACGGCCTGGAAGTCCGACGTCGACCTCGGTGACCACGTGTTCATCGCCGGTGAGGTCATCACCTCCCGGCGCGGCGAGCTGTCCGTGCTCGCCGACGAGTGGCGCCTGGCGGCCAAGTCGCTGCGCCCGCTGCCGGTCGCGCACAAGGACCTGGCGGAGGAGACCCGGATCCGGCAGCGCTACGTCGACCTGATCCTGCGCCCGCGCGCCCGCGACACCGTGCGCAACCGGGCCGGGGTGGTGCGGTCGCTGCGGGAGAGCTTCCACCACCGCGGCTTCATCGAGGTCGAGACCCCGATGCTGCAGACCATGCACGGCGGTGCGACGGCCAGGCCGTTCGTGACCAGGTCCAACGCGATGGACATGGACCTGTTCCTGCGCATCGCCCCCGAGCTCTACCTCAAGCGCTGCGTGGTCGGCGGCCTGGAGAAGGTCTTCGAGATCAACCGCAACTTCCGCAACGAGGGCAGCGACTCGTCGCACTCGCCGGAGTTCGCGATGCTGGAGTACTACGAGGCCTACGCGACCTACGACAGCAACGCGGTGATGACCAGGCAGCTGGTCCAGGAGGCCGCCGACGCGGTGTTCGGCACCCAGGTGGTCACCCTGGCCGACGGCACCGAGTACGACCTGTCCGGCGAGTGGACCACGCTGACCATGTACGAGTCGCTCTCGTCGGCGCTGGGCGAGGAGATCACCCCGGACACCCCGGCCGACCTGCTGCGCAAGCACGCCGCGGGCCGCGAGCTGGAGGTCGACCCGAAGTACGGGCACGGCAAGCTCGTCGAGGAGCTCTGGGAGCACCTGGTCGGCGACCACCTGCACGCGCCGACGTTCGTGCGGGATTTCCCGGTGGAGACCTCGCCGCTGACCCGCCAGCACCGCAGCAGGCCGGGGGTCGCCGAGAAGTGGGATCTCTACGTGCGCGGTTTCGAGCTGGCCACCGGCTACTCCGAACTGGTGGACCCGGTGGTGGAACGGGAACGGCTGGAGGATCAGTCGCGACTGGGCGCGGCCGGTGATGACGAGGCCATGCGCCTCGATGAGGACTTTCTGCGAGCACTGGAGTACGGAATGCCACCGTCGGGTGGGGTGGGAATGGGTGTTGATCGCCTGTTGATGGCGCTCACCGGTCTCGGCATCCGGGAGACGATCCTGTTCCCCCTGGTCCGACCGGAATGACCCGTTCGGGTATCAGGCACTAACGCAATCCGCTGGATTTGCGCTAGCCTGCCCCCGGCAAGTATTTCTCCCAGTAGCCGCCGCTCACCGACGAGCCAGTTCACATGGCGACGGGTGGTGCACCACGCGTTATGCGCGGGTGCCCCCGGCGGGGAGCGGGCAGTTCCACGCCGGAGGAGGCGCGATGGCGCAGAGGGTCACGGTTTCACTGGTTGACGACCTCGATGGTTCGGAGGCCGAGGAGACCGTAGAGTTCGGGCTGGATGGCGCCGCTTACCAGATCGATCTCTCCACCGACAACGCCGAGAAGTTGCGCGACATACTCGGCGACTTCGTCGAGCGGGCGCGCCGTTCCGGTGGTCGCAAGCGTCCGCCCGGTCGTGCGCCGCGCACGGCGAGTGCCGATCGCGAGCAGAACCAGGCGATTCGGGAGTGGGCGCGCAAGCAGGGGATGAAGGTCTCCGACCGCGGTCGGATCCCGACCGAGGTGCTGGACGCTTACAACGAGCAGGCGTAACACCCGCGCATAAGGGGCTGCCGCCCGATTCGGGACGGCAGCCTCTTGCGCTATCGGTGGTCTTTTGTTAAAGCCGCATTTGCGCTCGCTGTTCTGGTGATTCCCAGTCTGGCCCGGTCCATTCCGCCTCGGAACTCCGCCGAATTCGCGGTATCACCTTTTGCCAGTCAGGCGGGTTCGGTTTTGCGGCCGAGGCGGGGGCAGGAGGCGCAGGTGCCCTGGCCCTCGGCCAGCAGGTAGTGGAAGCAGCAGCTCTCCCGCCGCCGCGCCCACTCGCCGGTCGGCTGCGGGCGCAGCGTGGAGCCGGAGGTGAACGGCGCGGGCCCGTCGCCGAGCACCAGGGCGGCGTCGAGCACGCCCTCGGTCTCGGTGCCGCCGTAGCGGCCCGCGAGCCACAGGGAGCTGTCCAGCACGTCGGTGGCCGCGGCCCACAGCATCCGCTTGCCCAGCCGCACCTGGGGGCCGTAGACCTCCACGAACCGGGCCGCGTGCGCGGCGAAGCGACCCCGCAGCAGCGCGGCCAGCGCGTGCTCGTCCGGCACCACTGTGGCCTCGGGCACACCGGCGGCCGGGTCGTCGGGCAGGCAGACGAACCGGGGGGACAGCACGGCGATCGCGTCCGGGTGCGGCCGCGGCTGGGCCATCCGGAACGCCAGGTCGGCGGGCCGCAGCGACGGGATGCGGCGCTCGTGGTGGAACAGCAGGCTCGCGAGGTACCCGGGGACCCACAGGTACCAGGTCATCACGTAGCCGGCTGTGGTCCGATCGGGGGAATCCGAGTACTTGTCGCGCAGCCACCCGGCCAGGCCGTCGCGCCACTGGTCGAAGGCCCCGGGGGTGCGCAGGAACTCATCGCACCCGACCCAGCGTTCGGTCCGCTCGGGCAGGCCGAAGCGGAACTCGGCGCGGGACTGCCTCGGATTGACCCGAGCGAGTGACTCCGCCAGGTGGGCGTGGTGGCCGCGGGCGGCCACAGCGGTCCGGTAGCCAGCGGTCATCGCGCACGTCCCGGGCCGGATTCCGCCCAACGGAGGCTCAGGTTGCTCCGCACGGTCCCCTCCTTCCTGGGCCTTCCGCTAGGTGAGGCATGCCTTACCTTACCTGGTCGGGCGCAGGCTTGGTCAGCTACTGACAAGAAGCTGCCCGGCCTGGGCGGAGACGCCTGTTCGCGCTGAGCGGACACGCCACGTCTTGCGGAATCTCCCCGGTTACCCGCACGTTGGGTAGGACGAAGGGATCGGCAGAGGTCGGCACCGGCCGCGAGTGGCACTGAAGGACGGGGTCGGGCCTACTACAGTGGTCTCACGGTGCTGACTCCACGTGCAGGACGTGGACAAGGGCCGCCGGCGCAGCTGTCAGGGAGTGGCGAATGTTCGAGAGGTTCACCGACCGCGCGAGGCGGGTGGTCGTTCTGGCTCAGGAAGAGGCCAGGATGCTCAACCACAACTACATCGGCACTGAGCACATTTTGCTTGGGTTGATTCATGAGGGTGAGGGTGTCGCGGCGAAGGCTCTGGAGTCGTTGGGTATTGCTCTGGAGGGTGTGCGGCAGCAGGTTGAGGAGATCATCGGGCAGGGGCAGCACGCGCCGTCGGGGCATATTCCTTTTACGCCTCGGGCGAAGAAGGTGTTGGAGCTGTCGTTGCGTGAGGCTCTGCAGTTGGGGCATAACTACATCGGTACGGAGCACATCCTTTTGGGGTTGATCCGTGAGGGTGAGGGTGTCGCGGCGCAGGTGTTGGTGAAGCTTGGTGCTGATTTGAATCGTGTGCGTCAGCAGGTCCTGCAGCTGCTGTCGGGGTATTCGCAGGGTGGTAAGGAGTCGACGGAGACGGGTGGGCGTGGTGAGGGGACGCCGTCGTCGTCGCTGGTGTTGGATCAGTTTGGTCGGAATCTGACGGCGTCTGCTCGTGAGGGCAAGTTGGATCCGGTGATCGGGCGCACGAAGGAGATCGAGCGGGTGATGCAGGTGCTGTCGCGGCGCACCAAGAACAACCCGGTGTTGATCGGTGAGCCCGGTGTGGGTAAGACGGCGGTGGTTGAGGGTTTGGCGCAGATGGTGGTGAAGGGCGAGGTGCCGGAGACGCTGAAGGACAAGCAGCTCTACACCCTCGACCTCGGGTCGCTGGTCGCCGGTTCCCGCTACAGGGGTGATTTCGAGGAGCGCCTGAAGAAGGTGCTGAAGGAGATCAAGACCCGCGGGGACATCATCCTGTTCATCGACGAGATCCACACCCTGGTCGGCGCCGGGGCGGCGGAGGGCGCGATCGACGCCGCCTCCATCCTCAAGCCGATGCTGGCCCGCGGTGAGCTGCAGACGATCGGCGCGACCACGCTCGACGAGTACCGCAAGTACGTGGAGAAGGACCCCGCTCTGGAGCGCCGGTTCCAGCCGATCCAGGTCGGTGAGCCGTCCCTGGAGCACACCATCGAGATCCTCAAGGGCCTGCGCGACCGGTACGAGGCGCACCACCGCGTCACGATCACCGACGCCGCCCTCGTCGCCGCCGCCACCCTCGCCGACCGGTACATCAATGACCGGTTCCTCCCGGACAAGGCCATCGACCTCATCGACGAGGCCGGGGCGCGGATGCGGATCCGTCGGATGACCGCGCCGCCGGACCTGCGGGAGTTCGACGAGAAGATCGCCGACGTCCGCCGGGAGAAGGAGTCCGCGATCGACGCGCAGGACTTCGAGCGGGCGGCGAAGCTGCGCGACAACGAGAAGCAACTCCTGTCGCAGAAGGCGGAGCGGGAGAAGCAGTGGAAGGACGGCGACCTCGACGTCGTCGCCGAGGTCGATGACGAGCAGATCGCCGAGGTGTTGGCGAACTGGACCGGGATCCCGGTGTTCAAGCTGACCGAGGAGGAGACCTCGCGGCTGCTGCGGATGGAGGACGAGCTCCACAAGCGGATCATCGGCCAGGAAGACGCCGTCAAGGCCGTCTCGCAGGCGATCCGCCGCACCCGCGCCGGCCTCAAAGACCCCAAGCGCCCCTCCGGGTCCTTCATTTTCGCCGGCCCGTCGGGTGTGGGTAAGACCGAGCTGTCGAAGGCGCTCGCGAACTTCTTGTTCGGCGAGGACGACGCCCTGATCCAGATCGACATGGGCGAGTTCCACGACCGCTACACCGCCTCCCGCCTCTTCGGCGCGCCCCCCGGGTATGTGGGGTATGAGGAAGGCGGCCAGCTGACGGAGAAGGTCCGCCGCAAGCCGTTCAGTGTGGTGTTGTTCGATGAGATCGAGAAGGCCCACCAAGAGGTCTACAACACCCTCCTCCAGGTGTTGGAAGACGGCCGCCTGACCGATGGGCAGGGCAGGACGGTGGACTTCAAGAACACCGTCATCATCTTCACCTCCAACCTCGGCACCCAGGACATCTCCAAAGCCGTCGGCCTCGGGTTCACCTCCGGCACCGACACCGGGTCGAACTATGAGCGGATGAAGAACAAGGTCAACGACGAGCTGAAGAAACACTTCCGCCCCGAGTTCCTCAACCGCATCGACGACATCATCGTCTTCCACCAGCTCAACGAGCAGCAGATCATCACCATGGTCGACCTCATGATCAGCCGCGTCGAAACACAGCTGCGGAACAAGGACATGGCGCTCGAACTCACCGACCGCGCCAAGAAACTCCTCGCCAAACGAGGCTTCGACCCCGTCCTCGGCGCCCGCCCGCTGCGCCGCACCATCCAACGCGAAATCGAAGACCAACTCTCCGAAAAGATCCTCTTCGGCGAGATCGAACCCGGCCACATCATCATCACCGACGTAGAAGGCTGGGACGGCGAAGAAGCCAACGCCGACAAGGCCAAGTTCGTCTTCCGGGGCGAGCCCAAGCCCACCCGAGTCCCCGACTCGCTCCCAGTAGAACTCTCCACCTCCGGCGACAACGACGCCGCAGCAGGCGAGTGACCTAGGCTAGACCCAAGAGGGCGGCTCCTTCGGGAGCCGCCCTCTTGCTTTGCCCCGCCTTTATCCACAACGGCTCTACTTGTCCACAGGCTCCCTTCTCGCTCCCGCTCTGTCGGCGCGCCTCGGTAAGCTGTATATCGGGGGCTTTCGGATTAGATGATCTTCGGCTCGCCTTCGGCATTGCATCGGATCCTCGCCTCGGCTGCGCCATCGGGCCCGGTCGCGAGTTAACTGCCAGCTCGATGTGGTGGACCTGTTTTGCGTCAATACCGTTGACTTAGCCCGGCGTGGAGTTTTGGGCATGTTGTGTGGGTGTCGGTATGATGCGGGTCATGGTTGATCGTGGTCGCTTTGTTGATGGGATCTCGTTGGGTGTTCTTACGCGGGTGTTTCCGCGGGATCTTGTGGATGAGGTTGTCGCGGAGACTGGTTGCGGGGAGCGTCGTATTCGTCTGTTGCCTGCTCGGGTTGTGGTGTACTACGTGTTGGGGTTGTCGTTGTTCTTTGGTGATTCGTATGAGGAGGTGATGCGGAAGCTGGTTAATGGGTTGAGTTTTCTCGGCACATGGAAAGAGGGGTGGCAGGTTCCCACGCCGGGTGCGATATCGAGGGCTCGGCAACGTTTGGGTGCGGCGCCGTTGCGGGCGTTGTTCGAGCGGGTGGCGGTTCCGCTGGGAGGCCCGGGGACGCGGGGGTCGTGGTTTCACGGGTTTCGGGTGATGGCTGTCGACGGGGTTGTTCTTGATATTCAGGACACGCCGGAAAATGTCGCCGTGTTCGGAGCGAGGCGCTCCGGTGGATATCCTCAGGTCCGGGTCGTGGGTATCGGCGAGTGCGGGACGCACGCGGTGGTCGGCGCGGCGTTGGATGGGATGTCGGTCGGTGAACGGGAGTTGTTGCTCCGGTGTTCCGACGTGCTGGAGCCGGGCATTTTGTTGCTGGCGGACAGGGGATTCTACGGCTACGACGTGGTGTCCCACGTGGTCGACACGGGCGCTGACCTGCTCTGGCGTGTGAAGGACGACCTGATCTTGCCCGTGCTCGAATGGCTCCCGGACGGTTCTTATGTCGCGGAGTTGCTGCCGTCGAGAATCCGGGAAAGAATGACCGCGTCCTCGCGTCCGGCCCGCGCCGACGAGATGTCCATTCCGGTTCGTGTCGTGGAGTACATGGTCACAAATCGCGGCGAGTCCGAGACGATCCGACTGGTGACGTCCATCGCTGACCACACCCTCGCTCCGGCGATCGAACTCGCCGAACTCTACCAGCAGCGGTGGGAGTTCGAGATCACCTTGGATGAGATCGAGACCCATCAGATCGCGGGATCGCGCGTACTCAGATCACGACTTCCCGAACTTGTCGAACAAGAGATATGGGCGACACTGCTCACCCACTACGCCATTCGACATTTCATGGTCGACGCCGCCGACGATCTCGGCGAGGACCCCGACCGACTCTCCTTCATCCGCACCATCCGCACCATCCGCGTGGTCCGCCGACAAGTGACGAACCAAGCGGGTTTTTCCCCCTGAACGCCTGAAGGCCGCGATCACCGACACACTCGCCGAGATCGTACGACACCTCAACCCACGGCGAAGAAACCGCCACAATCCGCGCGTCATCAAACGCTACACCATCGGCCAGAAACGAATCAGAAGACCGCACCACCGACAAACGAAATACCTCGAACCGCCGACGATCCACGTCTTCGGAGCAGTCTAAGTCAACGGCATTGTGTTTTGCGTGGGGCCCCTACGCCAGCCGTGGCAGGACCGCAAAAGCCGGGGCCGAAGAGCATGGCCCTGCAGCGAGGCAAGGCTACGACTGCCGCTCCCCCACACAAAACAGGTCCACCCCATCGAGCAGTTGGCACCAGCGACTTCCGGGAGCGGTGGTCTAGTTGGCGGGGCTGGCTCGGTGGGCTGGGTTTGGGTGGGCTGGCTCGGGGTGCTGGTTTGGCACCAGCGGCTTCTGAGTGTCCAGTGGCCGGGTTGGGTGGGCGGGCTCGGTGGGTTGATTTGGCACGCCTGCTTCTGGGGCGGTGGGTGGGCGGCGGGGCTGCGTTGGGTGGTTGTTTCTGGCACCAGCGGCTTCCGGGGGGCGGTGGCCGGGCTGGCACCGGTTGACACCGCTGGCGCCTCCAACCCAGTCCCGAGAAGTCGCTGGCGCCAGCTCGGTCACCGCCCCCGGAAGCCGCTGGTGCCCAACCGCCGCGCCCGACAGAGGGCGATGTGCGCTCCGGCAAGGGACCACAATTCGGCCACCGCTGGACTGATCCGGGCGCGTGCGTGGCCAACCCAGCCGCCGGGGAGGCGCGGTTGCAGGGCGGGGTGGGGTGGGGGTGGGCGCTGTTCTGGAAAGCTGTCGGGTGTGCAGGTGTCGATGCTCGGCCCGCTGCGCCTCGTTCAGGGGGACGGGGCGGTGGTTGGGCTGGGTGGGGCCCGGCTGCGGATGCTCTTCGCCCGCCTCGCGCTCGATGCGGGGAAGGTGGTGTCGGTCGCGGAGTTGGTGGACGGGCTGTGGGGGGAGGATCCGCCTGCTGATGCCACCAATGCCTTGCAATCTCTGGTGTCGCGGTTGCGACGGGGGCTGCGTGGGGGCGCTGATGGGCTGATTGAGTCGCATCCGGCGGGGTATCGGTTGGTTGTTGCGGCTGAGCAGGTCGATGTGCACCGGTTTGAGCGGTTGGTCGCACAGGGGCGGGCCGCGTTGGGGGATGGGCGGTATGCCGAGGCTGGTGCCGTCTTGCTCGAGGCTGAGGGCTTGTGGACGGGGGCGGCGCTCGCTGGGCTTGAGGACGCTCCCTTCGCCGCCGCTGTTGTGGCGCGGTTGGGGGAGTTGCGATTCTCGGCTGTTGAGGACCGGGCTGAGGCCGGGATCCGGGCTGGGCGGCATGCCGATGTCGTCGCGGAGTTGACGACTTTGGTGGCTGAGCAGCCGTTGCGGGAGCGGGCTGTGGCGTTGCTGATGGAGGCGTTGTTCCTCTGCGGCAGGCAGGCGGACGCGTTGGCCGTGTACGACCAGGCCAGGCGGGTGCTGGGGGAGGAGTTGGGGGTCGAGCCCGGCGCGCCGCTGCGGGAGTTGCAGGTGGCGGTGCTGCGGGGCGATCTCGCACCCGCCAGGGTGAAGCCGGTGGTTGCGGCGTTGACCAGCTTCGTCGGGCGGCAGGCGGAGTTGGCCGAGGTGACGCGGCTGTTGGACGGCCCCCGGTTGGTGACGTTGCTCGGGCCGGGTGGCGCGGGCAAGACCCGGCTGTCCAGGGAGGTCGTCGCCGGTCAGGACGGGGTCACCTGGTTCGTGGAGCTCGCGGGTGTGCGGGTCGACGAGGACGTGCCCGCCGCGGTGCTGGCGACGTTGGGGATGCGGGAGACGCGGCTGCTCGACGGGCACACCGGGCCGCGGACCGCGACCGCGCTGGAGCGGCTGGTGGACGCGTTGAGCGGGCAGCGGTGCCTGCTGGTGCTCGACAACTGCGAGCACCTGATCGTCGCGGCGGCCACGCTCGCCGACCAGTTGCTCGCGCGCTGCCCCAGGTTGCGCGTGCTGGCCACCAGTCGCGAGCCGCTGGCCATCACCGGTGAGGTCGCCTACCCGCTCGGTCCGCTCGGGCTGCCCACAGTGGACACTTCGCCCGAGCGGGTGATAACCGCCGATGCGGTGCGGTTGTTCGCGGACCGGGCGGGATCGGCCGCGCCGGGGTTCCAGGTGGACGGTGCCAACGCCGCGGTGGTGGCCGAGATCTGCAGGCGGCTCGACGGGTTGCCGCTGGCGCTGGAGTTGGCGGCGGCGCGGTTGCGGTCGATGACCGTCGGGCAGATCGCCGAGCGGCTCGACGACCGGTTCCGGCTGCTCACCGGCGGCAGCCGCACGTCGCTGCCCCGGCACCGGACGCTGCGGGCGGTGGTGGAGTGGAGCTGGGACCTGCTGGAGAAGCCGGAGCGGCTGCTGGCCGCGCGGCTGTCGGTGTTCCCGGTCGCCGCGCTGGCCGAGTCGGTCGCGGCGGTGGCGGCGGATGCCGACGACGCCGACGACGTGGTGTACCTGCTCGCCTCGCTGGTGGAGAAGTCCATCGTGGTCGCGGCCGAGGGCAGGGACGGCCAGGTGCGGTACCGGATGCTGGAGACCGTGCGTGCCTATGCCGCCGAGCGGCTCACCGAGCTGGGTGAAACCGAACGGGTGCGCCAGGCGTACTGCCGCTACTTCCTGGCGTACCTGCTGGAGGTCGAGCCCCGGCTGCGCGGCCCGGACCAGGTGCGCTGGCTGGCCAGGGTCACCGCCGACCACGAGAACCTGCTCGCCGCGCTGCGGCACGCCGTTGACCTGGGTGACGCCGACGTCGCGCACCGGCTTGCCGTCGCGGCGGGCTGGTTCTGGATGATCAGCGGTCACCACCGCGAGGCGTTGAACACCATCGCCGAGGTCGCCGCCATCCCGGGGGACGCGCCCGCGCACGCCAGGGCCGCGGTGCGGTCGATGGCGGCGTTCGTCAAGGCGGGCGGCATGCCGGACCCGGACCTGATCCGGGAGGTGCGGGCCGAGCTGGTCGCCACCGACGCGATGGCGCACTACCCGATCATGGCGATGATGGAGCCGATGTTGGCCGCCTTCTCCGGCGACCTCGACGAGGCCATCGCGGGTCTGGAGCGCGGCCGGAATCACCCGGACGAGTGGGCCCGCGCGTTGACCCTGCTGGCCAGTGCCTTCCTGCACGACAACCAGGGCCTGATGGCCGAAGCCGAGGTCGACGGTGAGCAGGCGCTCGCCGCTTTCCGCGAGCTGGGTGACCGCTGGGGGCAGGCGATCGCCATCGGGCAGGTGTCGGAGCGGCGGTCGCTGCGCGGGGACCACGAAGGGGCGGTCGCGGCCAACGAGGAGTCGGTGCGCCTGGTCGCTGAGCTGGGGGCTGTCGACGAGATGCCCGGGGTGCTCGGCAGGCTCGGTCTGCAGCGCGGGCGCGCCGGTGACCTCGTGGGGGCCGAGGCCGACCTGCGGCACGCCATGGACCTGGCGTCGTCGAGCACGCAGGAGAGCCAGGCCCTCCTGCTCGGCTGGTTGGCTTCGCTCGTGCGCCTGCGGGGTGACCTGGACGAGGCCAGGGAGCTGCTGCGGCGCGGCAAGGTCCTGCTGGAGTCCAACGAAGGCCGGACCCCGCACTGGTTCGCGATGTTCAGCAGCGTGGCCGCGCAGATCGCGATCGCCGAGGGCGACCCGGAGACGGCGCTGGCCCACCTCGCCGAGTCGCTGAAGATCATCGTCCCGGTCGGGGACATGCCGCACATCGGCAGCGTCGCCGAGTTGGTCGCGTGCACCCTGCTGGCCCGCGCCGACCCGATCGGTTCCGCGCGCGTGCTCGCCATGGCCGAGGTCATCCGCGGCGCCCCCGACCTGGGCAACCCGGAACTCGTGGAGCTGCGCGCTAACCTCGACGCCGCTCTAGGCGTAGACGGGGCCGCGAGTGCCTACGCGTCCGGCATGGCCATGGACCGCGAGGCGGCGCTTAAAGAGCTCCACCGGGTCTTGGGTCTAGCGAGGTAGCGCTAGCTCCGCGAAGACGGCGTTGTGGTCGCTACCGGGCAGGTCGTAGACGGCCACGGAGGCGACGCCGACCCGCCGGTCGAGCACGATGTGGTCGATGGTGACCGGGGGACTCGGCGGTGACGAGGACGACCAGGTCGGCCGCATCGCCTCACCCGCCAGTTCGGCGCCGTCGTGGTAGCCGCGGTCCAGGAACGCGGTGAAGGCCCGGTGGTCGAGGGTGGCGTTGAAGTCACCCGCCAGCACCCGCGGACGGCCGTAAGAGTCGGGCCCCGGTAGGGCTGCCAGTTCTCGCTGCCAACGCTTGCGGGCGTTGTCACTAGGCGTGGGTGGCTCGATGTGGATGGCCACGACCTCTATGTCCACTGGGCCGGACAGGTCCACCACCGCCGCGACGTTCTCGAACGCCATGTTCTCCGCGAACGAGATCTGTCGCAGTGGGACTTTGGCGAGGATGCCCCCTCCAGCACCACCGGGGACAGGTTGCACGGCGCGGTAAGGCAGCAACCGTTCGACCCCGGCGTCATCCAGGGCACTTAGTGCGGCTGGCGTGAGCTCTTGCAGGGACAACACGTCGACCCTGGCATCGCGAATCAGTGACATAAGGACGTCTGTGTTCGCACGGCCGAGTTTGAGGTTCGCGGTAAGAACCCGGACGCGCTGACCTTGCGGCAGCGCGTCGCCGTCCGGCAGAACGCGAGGGACGAGCAAGACCCCCAGTGACAGCGACAGCACCAAGGCCACCGTGGTGAGCATCTTGCGCCGCAGGATCAAGGACAGCAGCGTGACCACGATGCCGTACCCGGCCACGTAAGGCGTCAACGCCAGCGTGACGACAGTAGGCCGGTTGCCGTCGATTCCACCGAGTCGCAGGACGCACACCGCGAGCAACGGCAGCACGAGCAGCGTCAGGAAGACGGTGACCCCGCGACGGCGCCGCCGCCGGGGCGGTGGTGGGTCCTCGTCGTAGGGGACGTCCACGTCCTCGGCCTGGCGCGCTGTCATGACACCAGGATGCCTGAGAAGCGCGGTCGGGGTTGTCAACCGCTGACAGTGTCCTGTGCGTGGTTTGACAGCGGCGGGGTCGACTCTGGGAGGCGAACAGAAGGAGGGGGCACAGATGTCCTACGCGATCGAAGCCGAAGGGCTGGTGAAGCGCTTCGGTAGCACGGTTGCCCTTGACGGGGTCAACCTCGCTGTACCGACCGGCAAGGTCCTGGGGGTTCTTGGGCCCAACGGTGCCGGTAAGACCACCGCGGTCCGGGTGCTGGCCACCCTGCTGCGCGCTGACGAGGGGTGGGCGCGCGTCGGCGGGTACGACGTCGCCACCCAGTCGACCGCCGTCCGCGGCATCATCGGCCTGACCGGTCAGTACGCCTCGGTGGACGAAGACCTGTCCGGCACCGAGAACCTGGTGCTGATCGGCAAGCTGCTGGGGCTGTCCAAGGCGGACGCCAAGGCCAGGGCCGCCGAGCTGCTGGCCAAGTTCGAGCTGACCGAGGCCGCGGGCCGGTCGGTCAAGACCTACTCCGGCGGTATGCGCAGGCGCGCCGACCTGGCCGCGAGCCTGGTCGGCCGCCCGCAGGTGCTGTACCTGGACGAGCCGACCACCGGTCTGGACCCGCACAGCCGCAACGAGGTGTGGGCGACCGTGCGCGGCCTGGTCGACGACGGCGTGACCGTGCTGCTGACCACGCAGTACCTGGAGGAGGCCGACCAGTTGGCCGATCTGATCACCGTGATCGACCACGGCAAGGTCATCGCCGCGGGCACCCCGCACGAGCTCAAGCGCCGCACCGGTGGCCAGAGCATGCAGGTCCGCCCGACCGTGGCCGCCGACATCCCCGCCGTCGCCGTGATCCTGCGCGAGCTGACCGGCGAGGACCCGGTCGTCGACACCGACAACGGCCTGCTCACCGTCCCGGTGGACAACCCGCTGCTGCTCTCGTCCGTGGTCCGGCGGCTCGACGACGCGGGCATCACCGCCGACGAGCTCGGTCTGCGCCTGCCCAGCCTCGACGAGGTGTTCCTGACCCTGACCGGTCGTACCGGTACCGCCGCCCCGGCCACCGAAGGGAGCCTGGCATGACGACCACCACCGCCCCCACCACCCACATCGGACCGGGGGCCGCCCTGCGCCACGGCCTCGCGCTGGCCGGTCGCGCGGTCACCAAGGTCCGCAAGAACCCCGAGTCGCTGCTGGACGTCACCCTGCAGCCGATCATCTTCCTGCTGCTGTTCGTCTACCTGTTCGGCGGCGCCATCCAGGGCAGCACCGACGCCTACCTGCAGGTGCTGCTGCCGGGCTTGATGGTGCAGAACATCGCGTTCGCCAGCCTGGGCACCGGCATGGCGCTCAACACCGACATCAGCAAGGGCGTGTTCGACCGGTTCCGCAGCATGCCCATCGCCAGGTCCGCACCCCTGGTCGGGGCCGTGCTCGGCGACGTGGTCCGGTTCGTGGTGACGTTGACCGTGCTGTTCACCGTGGCGACCATCATGGGCTTCCGCGTGCAGACCGACCCGGGTCGTTTCCTCATCGCGGTGCTGCTGCTGATCGCGTTCGGGCTGTGCCTGTGCTGGGTGTCGGTCTGGGTCGGCATGCTGGTCAAGAGCCCGCAGGCGGTGCCGGGGACGCTGGTCGCGTTCATCTTCCCGCTGACCTTCGGCAGCAACGTGTTCGTGCCGTCGCAGTCGATGCCGGGCTGGTTGCAGGCCTGGGTCGACATCAACCCGGTCACGCACCTCACCAACGCGGCCCGCGGGCTGCTGCTCGGCGGCGACTGGGTCGGCGACGCGGGGTGGGCGTTCCTCTGGGCCCTCGTCATCGCGGGGATCTTCTTCCCGCTGGCCCTGCGCGCGTACCGCAAGCGGGTCAGCTGACACCGGGGGTGTGGGGCGGCGCGGGATTCCCGCGCCGCCCTATCCCGCGATCTTGGCTTGGATCTCCCGCAACGCCTCGGCGGCGGGCATCGGCAAGGAGATGCCCCGGCCGTGGCGGATCTCGGGTTCCCGGGTGTTGATCCGGATCAGCCGCCCGGACGCCGCACTGGCCAGTTCCGCGTACCGCCGGACGGTGGGAACCGCTTGTCCGGCACCGATCTCGACTACGGCGAGGTCCCGCACCGATCGGCGCCAAGTGGACAGCGAGTCCAAAGCGGACTGACTCCGGTCGGGCACCCACCAGGAATCCCCGAACATCAGGATGTTCGGCCGGGCCAACGCCCCGCAGGTCGGGCACTGCGGCAGTTCGCCGACGGCCCGCATGGTCTCCGGGTCGACCGCCACGTCCGCTTTCGCCTCCCACACCTCGCCGCGGCAGGGGAGCGTGCACTGCAGGTGGTGGATGGAGCCGTGCACCTCGGCCACCCCGTCGAACCCGGCGAGCTGGAACTGTCCGTCCACATTGGACGTGAACACCCTGGCGCCCCAGTCGCGCAGCACGGCGAACCCGGCGTGCGGCACCGTCGCGCGGTAGAGCGCCAGCCGGTGCCCGTAGAAGCCCCAGGCCAGCTCCGGGTCCTCGGTGAAGTGCACCGGGTCGGCCAGCTCCTCGAACCGCAGCCCGAGCCGCTGGTACGGCGGGTACGCGCGCCAGAAGCCCTCGGTGCCGCGGAAGTCCGGCAGCCCCGAGTCGACCCCCATGCCCGCGCCCGCGCACACCAGCACCGCGCCTGCCGTGGCGATCGCCTCGGCGGCGCGGTCGAGCTCAACGCTCACTTGGGGTCCGCGGCCTGCACGATCTCGAACTCCAGCAGGCTCGACCCGGTGCCGACCGGCTTGGCCCGCTCGCCGCTGTGCGCCTCCTTGGCCGAACCGGCCATCCACGCCTGGAAGTCGGCCTCCGAGGCCCACCGGGTGTACACGAAGTACCTGGTCTCGCCGCTGACCGGCCGCAGCAGCTCGAAGCCGAGGAAGCCGGGCTGCCCGTCCACGGCGCCCAGCCGCGCGGCGAACCGCTTCTCCAGTTCGGGGCCTGCGCCCTCGGGGACCTCGATCGCGTTGATCTTCACGACTGCCATGGGCCCAGCCTACTTGCGCAGGCCCGCCGGGTAGAGGTACTCGTCGCCCGGTTTGCCCGCTTGGTGGAACCAGGCGTCGAGGAACGGGCCGATGTCGGTCCCCGCGACCTCGGTGACCAGGGCGGTGAAGTCCGCCCAGGAGGCGTTGCCGTCGCGGTGTTCGGAGGTCCAGCGCTTGAGCAGCGTGAAGAACTTCTCGTCGCCCAACTGCTTGCGCAGTGCGTGCACGGCGAGTTGGCCCTTGTCGTAGACCGCGGTGAACTCGTTGCCCGCGCCCATGTCGACGAGCTTGCGGTTCCAGTAAGAGTCCGTCTTGCGGGCTACCGTCGTGCGGTAGAGCTTGTCGAGGTCCACGCGGTTCTTGTCCTCGTCCCACAGCCACTGCGCGTAAGAGGCGAAGCACTCGTTGAGGCACACATCGGCCCAGCGCTCCAACGAGACGCTGTTGCCGAACCACTGGTGGGCCTGCTCGTGCACGATCACCTCCAGCCCCGCCCACTTCGCGTAGATCGGTCGGGTCTGGGTCTCCAGGGAGAACGAGATGCTCTCGTTGAGGAAGATCCCGCCTGCCGCGCTCTGCGGGTACGGGCCGAACTTGCCCGCCAGGAACTCCAGCACCTCCGGCAGCCGGGACTCGACCTGCCGCTTGTCCTCGGTGCCCGGCGCGTAGGCGTCGACGACCGGGGTGCCGTCGGCCAGGGTCGACCGGACCAGGGTCCACTTGTCGATGCCGACGGTGGTCAGGTATGGGGCGATGCGGTTGGGCTCCACCCAGGTCGACGTCGTCCAGCCGCCCTCGCTGGTGGTCGACTCCTCTCGGCCGTTGGCGATGACCCGCCAGCCGTCGGGGACCTTGGCCGTCAGCCGGAAGGTGGCCTTGTCCAGCGGGTGGTCGTTGACCGGGTACCAACTGCTCGCCGAATGGGGCTCGCCTGCCACGAACGCGCCGCCGGACTTGGCGATCTGCCAGCCGCTGACCCCCAGCGCGGCGTCCTCGCTGATCTTGGGCACGCCCGCGTAGGTGACCCTGGTGCGGAACACCGCGCCCGCGGCGACCGGGGTGGCTGGGGTGATCACCAGCTCGTGGTCGCCTTCCCTGGTGAACCGGGCTGGTGATCCGTCGACCTCCACGGCGGCGACGTCGTACCCGGTGAGGTCGAGGTGGTACCCGCCCAACGCCGCGTCAGCGGTGGCCACGACCGTGGTGTCACCTTCGAGTCGTTTCGACGTGGGGTCGTAGCTCACGGCGACGTCGTAGCTCGTGACGTCGTACCCGCCGTTGCCGTCTTCGGGGTAGTACGGGTCGCCGATGCCCGCCGAACCGGGGATCTTCGCCTGCTCGGACGGGTCGGGCGCCGGCAGTTGGACCGGTGCGCTGCACGCCGCGAACGCGGTCGTGGCCAGCACAGCGCAGACCACTCGGACACGAACCACGCAGAACTCCAAGCACTCGGGGATGGGTCCATCATGGCCGCCCGGCTGTGTTGCGGTGGTTGACTCGGGCAGACTCACCCGCATGAGCAGGCCGGACGTGGTCACCTTCGGCGGCGAGGGCCAACCGGTCCTGCTGCTGCACGCACTCATGGGGCGTGCGTCCACGTGGTGGCCCGTCGCGCCGTGGCTCACCCGCTATGGCCGTGTTGTCGGCCTTGACGCGCGCGGGCACGGCAAGAGTCCTTACCGGGGCGGCCAATGGCGCACGCCGGACTTCGTGGGGGATGCCGCCGCACTGGTTCGGGAACTCGGCGCACCGGCCGTCGTGATCGGACACTCGATGGGCGGCTTGCACGGCATCGCCCTCGCCGCCGAACACCCCGATCTCGTGCGCGCGCTCGTGGTCGAGGACGTCGGCGTGGACCTGCGCGGCCGCACGGTCGACGACTGGAGGGCGCTGTTCGACGCCTGGCCCGTCCCCTTCCCCTCGCTGCGGCACGTGCGCGAGTTCTTCGGCCCGGCGGGTGACTACTTCAGCGAGTGCGTTGAGGAGCGCGCGGACGGGTACCACCTGGTCGCCGGGCCGCACGAGCTGTTCGACATCGCCGCTGAGTGGGGCGAGCGGGCCTACTGGGACCTGGTTGACAGGGTCCGTTGCCCGGTTTTGGTCATAGAGGCGGAGCACACGATCATGCCTGCCGGACAGCAGGCCGAGATCGCCGCGCGGGTGCAGGGTGGTGGGACGCACCTCTTAGTCGAAGGTGCTGGCCACCTGGTGCACGAGTCCGCGCCTAGGGTCTTCCAAGGGGCTGTGGAGGCGTTCTTGTCGTGGGCGCTACACGAGGATGTCTAGGTCTCCGCTAGCCGTATCAAGGATCGCGACCCGGGTTACCCGCGCCTCTATGGGTTCCACGGGGAACAGCGCGTGGAACCCGGTTCCCGTCTGGTCGTCGGTCATGCCATTGGCGAGCGTGCAGTGCGGGACCCAAGAACCGGGCAGGTAGTAGCTGCTGGGGTTCTTAACCTTGCCCGCCAACACGTCGTGCACAGCCGAGTGCACCGCTAGCAACTCGGTGTCGACAACCGCGCCGAGCATGAGCACGTTCTCTGCACTGGAGAACGCCGACAGCGTGTAGAGCCATAGATTCGGGATCGACAGCACCCGCAGGTCCGCCTTAAGAGCCACCCTGGTCTTCGCGGGGATGTCCGACGCCATAGCGAACGTGACGTGAGGAGGGAACCGCCGCGCGGCAGGCACAGCGGCCGCATCGAGCCCATCGAGCAGTTTCGCTACCGCCGCGTTGGCCCGATCGTCGAACAGCACCACAACACCCTGCGCCATGCGATCAGCTTCCCACTCGCCCTAGCGGTGCTCGCCGGGCAGGGCGAACCTGCCGTCAGAGGTCTGCTCCACCAACCCATCGACCAGCAGCGAGTGCAGACACCTGTCCCTCTGTCCCGCATCGCTCCACACGACGTCCAGCCGGGCCTTAGGCGCGGGCTCGACACTGCCTCTTAAGACGTCCAGCAACAGTCCGCGCACCTGGCGATCCGTACCCGCGAACCGCTGCACGGCCTTTGTGGGACCGTCGTAGGCAGGCCTACCAGCGAGGACCCAGGCGCAGTCTGTCGTGATCGGGCAATCGGCGCATTTGGGGGCGCGAGCTGTGCAGATCACCGCGCCCAACTCCATCAACGCCGCCGACGCCTTCGCCGCGCGGTCGGGCTCCGGCGGCAGCAGCACCTCGGTCTCCGCCATGTCCCGCGTGGTCGACGGCGGACCCGCGTCACCGGCGCCGTTGACCGCCCTGGCCACCACCCGGCGGACGTTCGTGTCGACCACCGGGCAGCGCTGCCCGTAAGCGAACGCCGCCACCGCACGGGCGGTGTAGGCGCCGATGCCGGGCAGCGCCAGCAGTGTGTCCACATCGGACGGGACCACGTCGCCGTGCTCCTCGGCGATCACCCCGGCCGCCGCGTGCAACCGCAGCGCCCGGCGCGGGTACCCCAGCTTGCCCCACGCCCGCACGACCTCGCCCTGCGTCTGCGCGGCCAGCGCCGAGGGCACCGGCCACCGCGCCATCCACGACAACCAGATCGGCTCGACCCGCGCGACCGGGGTCTGCTGCAGCATGATCTCGCTGACCAGCACACCCCACCCGGTGGTGCCCGAACGGCGCCACGGCAGGTCGCGCGCGTTCTCGTCGAACCAGTCCAGCAGGGTGTCGATCACGCGGAGAAGGCTAGTGGCTCGACCCAGGAGGTTGGTGGGGTATCGGCCTGTCCACGGCGTTCCTGGCAAGGCGCCGGAACGGCCTCGTACTGGGCGTACTCGGTCGTTTCGGCAACGCAGCCAGGGACGTCGTGGGCAGGTCGAGATCCCGTCAACCTGCTGGGTCGGGCCACTAATAGACCTCGGTGAGGGCGGCGGTCTTCACGTCGTAGACGAAGCCGCGCACCTTGTCGGTGTGCGGGATGAACGGGCTGCGCCGCACCCGCTCCACCGACTGCCGGACGCTGTCCTTGACCTCCCGGAACGCCTCGACCGCCCAGGTCGGGCGCAGGCCGGTGTCCTGCTCGAGCTCCTGCCGGAACTCGTCGTCGGTGAAGGTCGACAGGCCGCACGAGGTGTGCTGCATGACGATCACCTCGCGGGTGTGCAGCTTGCGCTGGCTGATCGACAGCGACCGCACCACGTCGTCGGTGACGATGCCGCCCGCGTTGCGCATGATGTGCGCCTCGCCGTGGCGCAGGCCGAACACGTCGAACACCTTGATCCGGGCGTCCATGCAGGTCACGATCGCCAGGTGCAACCCGGGGACCGGGGTGGGCACCTCGGGGGCCCCGTGATCGGGCCCGTCGATGTGGCGTTGGAGCAGGTCGTCGATGGCGCTCACGGCAACCTCCGGATTCGGACATTCCAGGCCACCCATTGGAACCGCTTTCCCAGTTGCCAGACAAGCGTTCTTGATAAAGCTCACTGATCGTGTTGTCCGATCCGGGGTACATCCCTCTTTGGTGGCGTGTTGTCCCGGCCGGTTCACTACCGCCCGGGGTTACCGTCCTGCGGATGATCGAAACCGACGAACCGCTCCCCCGAGCCGTCTACCTGCGCCGACGCGCGGTCGCCATCGCCGGTGCCATCGCGGGCGTCGTAGTCCTCACCTGGATCATCAGCGCCTTCATCGGCGAGGAAGAAGGCCTGGGCCTGGCCGCCACCCCGTCCAGCGCCCCGCCCCCCACCCCCACCACAGCACCCTCCTCATCGACCGCTCCCCCCGCCACCCCCGCCCCGGCAGCCCCCGCCGCCCCGGTCGCGCCCCCACCCCCGCCGCCGGACCCGAATGTGCCGTGCCCGGACGCGGCGATCGCTGTCGCCGCCGAGATCGACCCACCCACCTTCCGCTCCGGCAGCAGGCCAGAACTGCGCGTGGTCATCACCAACACCGGAGCCGTCCCCTGCACCCGAGACATCGGCCGAGCCCAACGCGAACTACTGATCACCTCAGGCCCCACCCGCCTCTGGTCCAGCAACGACTGCACCCCCGCCAACGGCGCCGAACCGACGATCCTGGCCCCAGCCCAACGCACCACCTTCGACGTGAAGTGGGCAGGCCGAACCTCAGCCCCCGGCTGCCCCACCCGCCGGGCCACAGTGGAACCCGGGACCTACGCAGTCACCGCCCGCCTAGGCACCCTGACCAGCCCGCCGGTGCCCTTCACCATCCAGCCATAGACGAGCCGCGCAGACCTGGCCCCGAAACCCAGCCCGCCGAGCCAACCCCGCCAGCCCGACGACTGGACACTCGGAACAGCCGGTGCCACCCCGACCACCCGACTCCGACAGCGGTGCCGACCACTGGACACTCGGACCCCGAGGTGCCAACTGCTCGATGGGGCGGACTTGTTTTGCGTGGGGGAGCGGTGCTCGTAGCCTTGCCTCGCTGCAGGGCCATGCTTTTCGGCCCCGGCTTTTGCGGTCCTGCCACGGGTAGCGCAGGGGCCCCGCGCAAAACAAGTTCGCCCCATCGAGCCCACCGCACCAACACGGACCGGGTCGCAATGCCGAAGGCGAGCCGGCCGGCCCCGTCAAGCACTCCGCTCCACGGCGGGTCCGGGGCGCGAGCCGGCCGGCCCCGTCAAGCACTCTGCTCCACGGCGGGTCCGGGGCGCGAGCCGGCCGGCCCCATCGAGCACTCTGCTCCACGACGGGTCTGGAGCGCGAGCCGACCGGCCCCCTCAAGCACTCTGCTCCACCACGTGTCCGGTGCGCGAGCCGACCGGCCCCCTCAAGCACTCCGCTCCACCACGGACCGGGCCGCAATGCCGAAGCCGAGCCGAAGACCCGATCCCGAAGCCGACCAACTACGGCCCGAACCACCGCTCCTCAGCCGTCCGCGGCGCCCCCGCCGTAGCCCCCGGCACCAGCTCCGTGTTCAGCGTGATCTCCCGCGGCCGCGTCGGATCAACCGATGCCAGTAACAGCTTCCCCGCCGCCCGCCCCTTCTCCAGCACAGGCTGCCGAACCGTCGTCAACCCCACCCGATCGGCATCCGCGATGCCGTCAAACCCGGTCACCGTCAGGTCCTGCGGCACCCGCAACCCCCGCCGCCGCGCCTCCGCGAGCGCACCAAGCGCCAATATGTCCGACGTGCAGATCAACGCCGTAACGTGCGGATCAGCATCAAGCAGCTGAGCCGCAGCAGACGCGCCACTCGCGACGCTGTGGTCGAAGCGCTCCACGACCGGCACCCGTCCCCAGTCGACACCCACCGCCCCGAAGGCGTCGGTGAGCCCAGCCAGGCGCGCGCGCTGGACGTGGAACGTGGCGTGCTCGGCGCGTTCGGTCGAGACGAAGCCGTCGTTGCGGTCGCGGGCCAGGCGCATGCACAGCACGCCGACCCGGCGGTGGCCGAGGGTGATGAGCCGTTGGGCGAGGGCGGTGATGGCGCCGCGGTCGTCGATGCCGACCCGGTCGACGCCTTCCACGTGCGGCTGGTCGGCGACGACGGTGGGCACCGGTCGCGACAGCACGGCGGCCAGGTGCGGGTCGTCGTCGGGTACTGAGTAGACGACGAAGCCGTCGACCCCCGCGCGGTGCACGGCCGCGACGTCCTCGCGTTCCGGGTTCACCGGCACCAGGTGCAGGCCCTGGCCCGCGCCCTCGCACGCCAGCGCCAGCCCCTCGAGGAAGCCGAGCGCGGCGGGGTCGCGGAACGCGTAGGAGAGGTTCTCGGTGAGCAACAGCCCGACCGCCCCCGCCTTGCGGGTGCGCAGTGATCGGGCGACCGGGTCGGGACCGGGGTAGCCCAGCCGTCGAGCGGTCTCCAGGACCCGCCTGCGCAGCTCGGGTGAGAGCTGGTCAGGCCGGTTGTAGGCGTTGGAGACCGTGGTCCGGGAGACCCCCAGTTCCGCTGCCAGCGACGCGAGGGTTGCCGGGCGTCGCACATGTGTAGACCGCGCCATGGATTGACCGTAACGGTTCAGAACCAATTGCAGAAGCCCGACTACGGGGGTACCCGCCAGGACCGGTCTCACCCGGTCGGGTTACGCGGGACGCCGGAGGTGGCGTAGGCTGAAACCGACAACGGTTTCCATTCTCGTGTCACCGCCGGCACGCGGCCGGATGAAGGCACACCCGACAGGCCAGGAGCGTTCTATGACCCACCGCCTGACCCCCGTGCCGACGGGGTCCGGACGCCGCCCGCTCCGCTCCGCGGCCGCCATCGCCGGGCTGGTCGCGCTGGCCGCGACCACCGCGGCGTGTGGCGGCTCACAGGCGCAGGCGCCCGACGACGGCAAGGTCAAGGTGGTCGCCTCCACGAACGTGTGGGCCAGCGTGGCCACCGCGGTCGGCGGCGACGCGGTCTCGGTCACCGCGCTGCTGAGCGACCCGGGCGCCGACCCGCACGGCTACGAGGCCAAGCCCTCGGACGCCACCGCCTTCGCGGGCGCGGACGTGGTCGTGTTCAACGGCGGCGGCTACGACGACTTCTTCACCACCCTGGTCGACTCCTCCGGCGGTGACGTCCGCCGCGTGGTTGCCGTCGACCTCGCCGACCCGGACTCCAGCGGCCCGTCCGCCGAGCCCGCACCGGCCGACGCGCACGAGCACGCCGAGAACGAGCACGTCTGGTACGACCTGGAGACCGTGCGCAAGGTCGCCAACAAGGTCGCCGAGGAGCTCGCCGCTGTCGCACCGGACAAGGCCGCCACCTTCCGCGCCAACGCCGCCAACTTCGACAAGGCGGTGCAGGAGCTGACGGTCAGGGTCGCCGAGATCGGGCAGCGCAGGGCGGGCGCGAAGGTCCTGTCGACCGAACCGGTCGCGACGTACCTGCTGCGCACCGCGGGCCTCACCGACGTCACCCCGGCCGAGTTCGCCGAGGCCGTTGAGGAGGAGTCGGACCCGTCGGCCGCCGCGGTCGCCGAGACCGAGGGCCTGATCACCGGAAAGCAGGTCGTGGCGCTGGTCTACAACAGCCAGACCGAGACCCCGGTGACCGAGCGGCTCAAGGAGCGGGCCACCGCCGCGGGCATCCCGATCGTGGGTGTGACCGAGACGCTGCCACAGGGCGTGACCGGCTACCTTGACTGGATGACCAAGCAGGTCGACGCGCTCGCCGGGGCAGTGGCCGCGGCATGACCCCAGCGGTGAACGGCACCCCGGCGGTGTCGCTGTCCGGTGCCCGGCTGTCCTATGGCGACCGGGTGCTGTGGGACGGCCTCGACCTCGACGTCCACCCCGGCGAGTTCATCGCGGTCCTGGGGCCCAACGGTTCTGGCAAGACCAGTTTGATGCGCGTCCTGCTGGGGCAGCAGAAGCTCAGCGCGGGCACGGTGCGGGTCGGGGGAGTCGCGCCGGGCAGCGGCAACCGGCGCATCGGCTACATCCCGCAGCAGCGCGCGCTGGACCCGACGGTCGCCGTCCGTGGCCGTGACCTCGTTGGCCTCGGCTATGACGGTCACCGCTGGGGCCTGGGGATCGGCGGCATGCGCGAACGCCGCCAGCGGGTCGCCGCCGCCCTGGAGGCCGTGGGTGCCACGCACTACGCGGACCGCCCGGTCGGCCTCCTCTCCGGCGGCGAGCAGCAGCGCCTGCGCGTCGCCCAGGCGCTCGTCGGCGATCCGAGCGTGCTGCTGTGCGACGAGCCGCTGCTCTCGCTCGACCTGGCCCACCAGCGGGCGGTCAGCGGCCTCATCGACGCGCACCGCCGCGAGTCCGGCAGCGCCGTCCTGTTCGTCACGCACGAGATCAACCCGGTGCTGCCGCTGGTCGACCGGGTCCTGTACCTGGTGGACGGTCGATTCCGGATCGGCCCGCCGGAGCGGGTGATGACCTCGGAGACCCTCTCGGAGCTCTACGGCACCGACATCGCCGTCGTCCGGGTGCGCGGCCAGATCCACATCGTCGGCACCCACAGCGACCTGTGCGAGGACGGCGCGCACCACACCGAAGAGCTGGTGGAGCGCTAGATGGACAAGCTGTTCGACTTCCAGCTCACCGGCGAGCTGCTCGGCCTCCCGTTCGTCCTCACCGCTCTGGTCGTCGCCGCGGTGCTCGGGCTGCTGGCGGGCGTGCTCGGCCCGCTGATCGTCAGCCGCAACATGGCCTTCTCGGTGCACGGCACCGCCGAACTCGCGCTGACCGGCGGCGCGGCCGCCCTGCTGCTCGGCTGGGACATCGGCAACGGCGCCCTGGCCGGGGCGATCGTCGCCGCACTGGTGCTGGGCCTGCTGTCGCGGCGCAGCTCGGACTACGACTCGGTGATCGGCGTGGTCCTCGCCTTCGGCCTCGGCCTCGGCGTGCTGATGCTGTGGCTCTACAAAGGCCGCTCCTCCAACAAGTTCGGCCTGCTCACCGGCCAAATCGTCGGCCAAGACTTCGCCAGCGTCGCCCTCCTCAGCGGCTGCGCGATCGTGGTGATCGGCCTGCTCGCCGCCCTCTACCGCCCACTGCTGTTCGCCAGCGTCGACCCCGAGGTGGCGAAAGCCAGGGGCATCCCGGTAACCGCCCTAGCCATCACCTTCGCCGTAATGGTCGGCACCGCCACCGCCCTCGGCGTCCGCACGGTCGGATCACTGCTGGTCCTGTCCCTCATGGTCACCCCAGCCGCCGCCGCCTGCCGCCTCACCGCCAGCCCCCTCAAAGCGACGGTCCTGGCAGTCCTCTTCGCCGAATTCTCCGCAGTCGGCGGCATCATCCTCTCCCTGGCCCCCGGCACCCCCGTAAGCGCCTTCGTCACCGCCATCTCTTTCCTGATCTACCTAATCTGCTGGCTTGTGAGCCGCCTACGCCGCACCCGAGTAAGCCCAGCCTGACTCCGACAGCATCACCAGCCACTGGACACTCGGAACGGCCGGTGCCATCCCAACCACCCGACTCCGACCGCATTGCCGACCACTGGACACTCGGACCTTCCGGTGCCAGATGCTCGATGGGGCGGACTTGTTTTGCGTGGGGTGGCGGCAGTCGTAGCCTTGCCTCGCTGCAGGGCCATGCTTTTCGGCCCCGGCTTTTGCGGTCCTGCCACGGCTGGTGCAGGGGCCCCGCGCAAAACAAGTTCGCCCCATCGAGCACCCCGGACCACCCCGGGTTCAGCGCAATGCCGAAGGCGAGCCGACCGCGCCCCATCAAGCACTCTGCTCCACGACGGGTCCGGTGCGCGAGCCGACCGGCCCCATCAAGCGCTCCGCTCCACCACGGGTCCGGTGCGCGAGCCCCGCCTCAGCCACACCTCACCCCAACATCAGCAACGCCTGCAGATGCCCCACCAACGCCCCAATAACCGCCCCCACCGCAATCAACTTCCACTCATCCTGCCGAAACGCAGGCCGCAACAACCCCTCATACTCCACCCGCGTCAACTGGTTCATCTTCGCCGCGATCGTGTTCCCGATGTCCAGCGCCCTGGTCGCATAAGGCTCAGCCTGCAGCGCGGTCGTGTCCAAGTAGGCCATCGCCTTGTCCGCCGCCGCGTGCTTTATCTCCTGGAATCGGCGCGTGCCGACGGCGACCGCGACGAAGGGTTTGGCGATGCTGGCCTGCTCGTCGACCGACTTGCGCACGAGCTGCTGGATCTGCGCCAGCAGCCGGTCGGAGCGCGGCCCGCGCAGGACGCCCTCGACGATGTTGGGCACGGTCATCACCTCGCGCGCGATCAGTTCCCCGTACTGCTTGGCCACCTCGGCGCGGCGGCGCTGGAAGACGCCCTGGAACGGGATCAGGCCGAGGAGCTTGGTGCGTTCGCGGGGGAAGAACACCAGCTTGATCGCCAGCCAGTCGGTGAACCAGCCGATCGCCGCGCCGAAGATCGGCAGTACCAGCGGTTCCCTGGTCAGCGCCCACACGGCGGTCTGCACGACGCCGAGCGCGAAGCCGAAGTAGATGCCGCAGCGGGCGATGAAGGCCATCTCCGGGCGGGAGATGTCGCGCACCAGCCGCACCAGCAGTTCCTTGTCCCGCTCCAGCGCGGTCACCGCCACCTGCCCGACGTCGAGCACGTCGCCGATGTTGGCCCTGACCTCGGCCATCACCTTGCGGACCAGCGCTGGCGAGCCCGCCTGCACCTGCTTGACGATCAGGTCTTGGGCCAGCACCGGCAGCACCTCCCACAGCCGGGGGTGGTGGGTCTCCAGCACTTCGCGGGCGATCCGGTCGACGGTGACCAGCAGCGGTCCCTGGATCTGCCTGGCCACCTCGTCGGGGTCGAGCCGCTCGACCACCTCGCGCGGGTCGACCAGCCTGCTGGTGATCAGCTCGGCCGACACCCGGACCATCCGCGCCGAGTTGCGCGGCACCACGCCCTGCCAGCCGAGCCAGGGCGGGGCGATGCCGACGAAGTGCAGTGGCCGGAACATCATCTCGATGGCGACCCGCTTGGTCACGTAGCCGATCACCGCGGCGACGAACGGCATCGACAGGTACACCGGCCAGTGCCGGGAGAGGTCGTCGAGAACAGCGTCCAAACCCGACCCTCCCGTTAGTTGACCCGCTGGTAGATTAACCCGCCCGGCGTTCAGTGCAGGAGCAGCAGGACCTGCAGCTCGCCGACCAGGAACCCGATGAGCGCGCCGACGGTGATCAGCTTCCACTCGTCCTGGCGGAACGCGGGCCGCAGCAGCCCCTCGTACTGCACCGGGGTCAGTCCCTGGATCTGCCGGACGATGGTGGCCCGGATGTCGAGCGCGTCGGTGGCGTAGCCCTCGATGTGCCGCACGGTGTCCGGCACGTGCTCGATCGCCCGCCGCGCCGCCGCGGCCTTCATCTCCTGGTAGCGCCGCGGCCCGACCGCGGCGACCACCAGCGGCTTGGCCAGGCTCGCCTGCTCGTCGACGGCCCGGCGCACCTCGCGCTCGACCATCCGGTGCAGCCGGTCGGCGCCCGGCCCGGTGAGCACCGCCTCGAGCACGTTGGCCACGGTCAGGATCTCGCCCGCGATCAGCTCGCCGTAGTCGCGGGCCACCGCCATCCGCCTGCGCTGGAACATGCCCTGCCAGGTCACCAGCCCGAGGAACCGCTTCGGCCGCCGGGGGAAGAAGATCATCTTCAGTGCCAGCCAGTCGGTCAGCCACCCGGTCAGCCCGCCGAACAGCGGCAGCACCCACGGGTTCTTCGTCAGCGCCCAGGTGATCAGCTGCACGACCCCGATGACCAGCCCGAACCAGATCCCCGACCGCGCGATGAACCGCATCTCCGGCGCCGCGGTCCCCCGGATCAACCGGTTGAGCACCGCCTTGTCGCGCACCAGCGCCCGCACCGCCATCGCCTTGACGTCCAGCAACGCCTCGATGTCGTCGGCGACCTCCCGCATCAACCGCTCCACCACCGACGGCGCGTCCCGGCGGATCCGCCCCAGCACCCGCTCCTGCGCCTGCCGCGGCAACAACTCCCACAGGTTCGGCTGGTACTCGGCCAGCACCTCCCGCGCGATCTCGTCCACCGCCCGCTCGATCGGCTCCCGCAGCTCCTGCGCCACCCGCTTGGGGTCCAGCCGCCCGAACACCTCCCGCGGCGAGATCAGGTTGGTGGTCATCAACTCCATCGCCACCGAAGCCATCCGCTCCGAGTTGCGCGGGATCACCCCCTGCCACCCCAGCGGCCCGACCCCCACGAACTCCAGCGGCCGGAACATCATCTCGATCGCCGCCCGCTTGGTCACGTACCCGATCACCGCGGCCACCAGCGGCATGGACAGGTAGACGTGCCAGTGCGCTCGGAAGTCGGCCAAGACCCCAGCCCAGTCCACCCGGATCACCCTCCAAACAGGACCACCGCAGTCTCGCACGCCAACGGGCGGCATCCCCGGTTCCGCGCGAGATCCACCCGACTTCTCCAGGGAATCGACAAACGGGACCCCCGCCCGGCCGGGCAGGGGTCCCGTTTCTCGGTGCGAGCGGGTCAGACGCGACCGGCGGCGCGGCGGCGGCGGGCGACCTCGGCGAGGACGACGCCCGCGGCCACTGAGGCGTTGAGGGATTCGACGCCCGCGGACATGGGGATGGAGACGGTGGCGTCGCAGGCTTCGCGGACCAGGCGGGTGAGGCCGCGGCCTTCGGAGCCGACCACGATGACCAGGGGGGAGGTGGCCAGGTCGAGGTCGTCGAAGTCCATGGTGCCGTCGGCGTCGAGGCCGACGATCATCAGGCCCTGCTCGGCGAACGCGCGCAGCTGGCGGGTCAGGTTGACCGCGACCGCGACCGGGAGCTTGGCCGCGGTACCGGCCGAGGTGCGCCAGGCGACGGCGGTCATGCCCGCGCTGCGCCGCTGCGGCAGCAGCACGCCGTTGGCGCCGAACGCGGCGGCGGAGCGGACCACGGCGCCGAGGTTGCGCGGGTCGGTCACGCCGTCGAGGGCCACGATCAGCGGGGGTTCGCCGGTGCTGGCGGCGGCGTCGAGCAGTTCGTCCGGGTGCGCGTACTCGAACGGCGGCACCTGCAGCGCCAGGCCCTGGTGCATCGCGCCAGCGGTCAGCCGGTCCAGTTCCGGGCGGGAGACCTCCAGCACCGAGATGCCCCGGTCGGCGGCCAGGCGCACCGACTCGGCGACCCGGTCGTCGGGCTCGATGCCCAGCGCCACGTAGAGCCCGGTCGCCGGGGCGTTCGCGCGCAGCAGTTCGACGACCGGGTTGCGACCCGCGACCAGTTCGTTGCTGCCCTTGTCCTGGGTCTTGGCCGAGCGCTTGGCCGTGGAGTTGGCGCGCCGGTTGGCGGCGTGGCCGGGGCGGTTCTCCGCCTTGGGGGTCGGCCCCTTGCCCTCGAGCGCCCTGCGCCGCTGGCCGCCGGAGCCGACGACGGCGCCCTTCTTCGAGCCCGGCTTGCGCATCGCGCCCCGGCGCTGGGAATTGCCTGCCACGTCAGCTGTCCTTCACTGTCCACTGTGGACCGCCGGGGGTGTCCTCGACGGCGACGCCCGCCTGCAGCAGGCGGTCGCGGATCGCGTCGCTGAGCGCGAAGTCGCGATCGGCGCGGGCTTGGGCCCGCTGCTCGAGCAGGCCGTCGACCAGCGCGGTCAACGCCTGCAGCACCCCGCCCTCGCCTGGGGTGTCCTCGGCCCACAGCAGCGGGTCGAGCCCGAGCACCCCGGTCATCGCGCGCACCGACGACGCCGCGGCGCGCGCGGTGGTGTCATCGCCGGAGTCCAGCGCGGAGTTACCCAGCCGGACCTGGTTGTGCACCGCGGCGAGCGCGGAGGGGGTCGACAGGTCGTCGTCCATCGCGGCGGTGAACTCCGCGGTCACCTCGCCGGGAGCCACCACCCCGGTGCGCTGGACGACCTTGCGCACGAACGCCTCGATCCGGCCGAACGCGCGCACCGACTCCTCGAGCGCCGCCTCCGAGTACTCGACGGTCGACCGGTAGTGCGGCCCGACCAGGTAGTACCGCAGCTCCTGGGCCCGCACCCGGTTGAGCATCTCCGGGATCGACACCACGTTGCCCAGCGACTTCGACATCTTCTCGCCGCTCATGGTGACCCAGGCGTTGTGCATCCAGTAGTTGGCGAACCCGTCACCGGCGGCGCGCGACTGGGCCTGCTCGTTCTCGTGGTGCGGGAAGACCAGGTCGATGCCGCCGCCGTGGATGTCGAACGCGCTGCCGAGGTACGTGCGCGCCATCGCCGAGCACTCCAGGTGCCAACCGGGCCGCCCGGCGCCCCACGGGGTCGGCCAGGACGGCTCACCCGGTTTCGCGGACTTCCACAGGGTGAAGTCGCGCGGGTCGGCCTTGCACTGCGCGGCGGACTCGCCCTGCTGCACCTCGTCCAGCTTCGCGCCGGACAGCTCGCCGTAGGCGGGGTAAGAGGAGACCGAGAAGTAGACGTCGCCACCGGCGGCGTAGGCGTGCCCGTCGTCGATGAGCCGCTGCATCAGCTCGACCATCTGCGTGACGTGGCCGGTCGCGCGCGGCGACACCGACGGCGGGAGGCAGCCCAGGGCGTCGTAGGCGTCCTCGAAGGCGCGCTCGTGCGTCGCCGCCCACTCCCACCACGGCCTGCCCGCGTCCGCGGCCTTCACGAGGATCTTGTCGTCGATGTCGGTGACGTTGCGCACTAGGCGCACGTCGAGGCCGCCATGGGCCAGCCAGCGGCGCACTACGTCGAAGTTCAGGCCGCTGCGCACGTGCCCGATGTGCGGGACGCCCTGCACCGTCGCACCGCAGACGTAGATCGAGGCGATCCCGGGGGTCAGTGGCGCGAACGGGCGCGAGGTGCGACTCGCGCTGTCGTAGATGTGCAGGGACACGACTATCTCCTGGTGGGAGCACAGCGTTGGTTGGGGGAAATGGTACGGGTCACGCCTCGCTCACCCGTGCCCGGTTTGGCTGGTGGCCGGTTGCCGCCGGTCACCAGCCCCGCTCGCGTGGCGTTCTAGTCCGCGATCCCGTGCGTGCGCAACGCGCCGAGCAGCGCGTCCGGGCGATTCGCGGTCGCCTGCGGCTCCACCCGCTCGAATCGACAGCCGAGCAGCGCTGCCGCCCCGTCGGCCTTGGCGCTGTCACCGATCATCAGCGCGTCGGCGGGGGAGACGGCGATCCGCTCGCAGGCGATCTCGAAGATCTTGGCGTCCGGCTTCATCACGCCGACCGCGTAGGACAGCACGTACTCGTCGACCAGCTCAGCCAGGCCCCAGTGCGCGAACGTGTCGCGGACGTCCCAGGCGATGTTGCTGACTACGGCCACCGGCACGCCCTTGGCGCGCAGCAGCCTAAGAGCCGCCTCGGTGTCCGGGTACGGCCGCCACGACGACGGCGCCAGCATCAGGTCGTACACCTGCGTGGCCACGCCCTCGGCCAAGCCGAACTCGGAGTGCGAGAGGGAGGCCTGGTAGGCGGCGCGGTGCACCTCGGGGTCGAGGTCACGGCGGTGCCAGGCGTCGTGCAGGTCCGCGGGCAGGTGCGCCGGGACACCGGTCGGCACCGTCATCAGCGCCAGCAGCTCGGCGTAGCGGTCCGCGGTGAGCGCGCTGCCGTCCTGGTTGTGCAGGCCGTCGACAGCGCCGGTCCCCGGTTCCAGGCGGAACACGGTCCCGGAGAAGTCCAGCAGGACGCCGCGGATGCCCACGGCGTCCACGCTAGAGGTCGCTACGCGTGCCCGGTGATCCGCTCCGGTGTGATGCGCACCACGACCCGCACGGTGTCCGGGGTGTCCCCGGTGTAGGGCTGGCCGCTGTACTTCAGCGACAGCTCGTTGATCAGCTCGTGGCCGCCCTCGGTGGTCAGCTCGGCGACGCCGCGGAACTCCAGGTAGCTGTACGGGTTGTCCTTGTTGATCACCGTGACGCTGACCCGGGGGTCGCGCCGCAGGTTCTTCTCCTTCTGCCTGCCCGCCACCGTCGACAGCAGCACGTCGTCGCCGTCGCGGCGCACCCACAGCACCGAGGTCTGCGGGCTGCCGTCCGGGTTGAGCGTGGCCAGGGTGGCGAAGTTGGGTCCGTCGAGGAGAGCTCGGGCGCCCTCGGACAGTTCTGGTGCCATGCCCAGAACGTACGGGCTTCGGGGTCGGCTCGCCTTCGGCATTGCGCTGGATCCGTGGTGGTCCGGTGTGCTTGATGGGGCCGGTCGGCTCGCGGCTCGGACCCGTCGTGGAGCGGAGTGCTCGATGGGGCCGGTCGGCTCGCCTGCGGCATTGCGCTGGATCGCGGGGTGTGGGGGTGCTCGATGGGGCGAACTTGTTTTGCGCGGGGCCCCTGCACCAGCCGTGGCAGGACCGCAAAAGCCGGGGCCGAAAAGCATGGCCCTGCAGCGAAGCAAGGCTACGACTGCCGCCACCCCACACAAAACAAGTTCGCCCCATCGAGCAGTTTGGTGGGCGGCTTCCTAGGAGCGGTGGTCGGCACTGCTGTCGGGGGCGGGCGGGGCGGGGGCGGGGGCAGTTCAGGCTGTTCCGCTAGTCGATCAGGAGCAGTGCGGTGGCTACGGCTGCGATGCCCTCGCCGCGGCCGGTGAGGCCGAGGCCGTCGGTGGTGGTGCCTGATACCGATACCGGGCCGCCCACGGCTGCCGAGAGCGCCTCCTGGGCCTCCGTGCGGCGCTTGCCGATCTTGGGGTGGGTGCCGATGACCTGCACCGCGGCGTTGCCCACCCGGAAACCGGCCGCTTCGACCCTGGTTCGCACCTCGCCGAGCAGCACTACCCCGTGTGCACCGGCCCAGCGCGGGTCGCCGGTGCCGAACACCGCGCCCAGGTCGCCGAGGCCCGCGGCCGACAGCAGGGCGTCGCACAGGGCGTGCGCGGCGACGTCGCCGTCGGAGTCGCCGGTGCAGCCGGGGACTCCGGGCCACAGGAGACCGGCGATCCAGCACTCTCGGTCTACGTCGATCGGGTGAACATCGGTACCGATCCCGACTCTCACGAGGTCGCTCCCGCCGACAGGATGAATTCGGCAATCGCCAGGTCAAAGGGGGTTGTGATTTTCATCGCACAGTGGTGGCCGGGCACCGTGGCCACCGGCACACCGATCTTCTCGACCAGGCCCGCGTCGTCGGTGGCCGAATCGCCAGCCTCGGCGTACGCCCTGGTCAGGGTGGCCGTGTCGAAGCCCTGCGGGGTCTGCACCACGCGCAGCGCGGCGCGGTCGGGGGTGGCGAGCACCGTACCGGCCGGATCAACCTCTTTTACCGTGTCGGCCATCGGGAGCACGGGCACCACGGCCGGTGCACCAGCGGCGACGGCGGCCACGACGGACCGGATGACCTCGGGTGGGGTGAACGCGCGCGCCGCGTCGTGCACCAGCACCACGCGGGCGTCCGGCACGGTTTCGACCACGTGGCGCAGCGCGCGCCGGACCGAATCGGTGCGATCCGCGCCACCGGGCACCACGTCCGCGGCCAGGCCCGCGGCCCGCAGCAGGTCAGCGGTGCCCTCGACCTCGGTGGGCGGGGCCGCGACGACAACATGCCGTACGCAGCCCGCGTCGAGCAGGCCGCGTACGGCATGGGTGAGCAGAGCGGTCCCGCGCACGGGAACCAGCGCCTTGGGCACCCCGAAGCCGAGGCGTTCACCTCGTCCCGCCGCGGGCACGATCGCCACGGCGGGTGCTTGCTCAGGGGTGGTCGTGCGCTCCGGTTGGGGTGTCATGCACGTCTCAGTCGGGCCGATCCGCCGTGGCCCGGTCGGGACGTGCGGGTGTACCTGGGAGGTTAGACGGTCGCGGTGGCCAGGACCTCGTCGAGCAGGACCTCGGCCTTGTCCTCGTCGGTGCCCTCGGCCAGCGCCAGCTCGCTGACCAGTATCTGCCTCGCCTTGGCCAGCATCCGCTTCTCACCAGCGGACAGGCCGCGGTCCTTCTCCCGCCGCCAGAGGTCTCGCACCACTTCGGCCACCTTGTTCACATCGCCGGAGGCGAGCTTCTCCAGGTTGGCCTTGTACCGACGCGACCAGTTGGTCGGCTCCTCGGTGTGCGGAGCGCGCAACACGTCGAACACGCGGTTGAGGCCCTCTTGACCCACGACGTCCCGCACACCGACGATCTCGGCGTTGTCTGCGGGGACGCGGACGGTGAGGTCACCCTGCGCGACCTTGAGGACGAGGTACTTCTTCTCCTCGCCCTTGATCACGCGGGTCTCGATCGCTTCGATGAGTGCGGCACCGTGGTGCGGGTAGACGACGGTCTCTCCGACCTTGAAAACCATGTGTCCTCTGCCCCTTTCGCTGCGCCAAGCTTAACACGAGTCGCACCGCCCAGGAGATGAGCGTGTGAACGTCTGTGCAGGTCAAGGGCCACATCAGGGAACAGGCGGGGGTTGACAAGTGCTCCGCGCGCGTACTCAGCCGTCCTGGGGCCGCGGGTCAGCGGGGAAGTCGATCTCGCGATCGGCCCGCCCGCGGGCCCGCCGCGGGCGGGCACGTGATCGTGGTGACATCCGAAGGGTGATTGTGCGCCCGCGCGCGGGCCGCACCGCGCGCCCCGGCTAGGCTCCTGAGCCGGTAGGTGAAAGTCCGCTAGCGACGCAGGAGCCCCCGTGAGCCGTGCACAGCAGAACTCGACCGGCAGGCTGCGCCTCGCCCCGGCCGGGTTGGGCCTCGGCCTCGCCGCTGCCCTGTTGACCGCGGCGTGCAGTTCCGGCCAGATCACCCAGACCGACTCGCAGCTGCCCGCGGTCAACGGCGCGCTCGCCCAGACCGGCCAGGTCGCGCTGCGCGACGCCGTCCTCGCATACCCGGAGGCCGGTCACTACGCCAAGGGCGCCGACGCCCCGCTGTCGCTCTCGATCGTCAACGTCGGCGGCACCGCGGACAAGCTCGTCGAGGTCACCAGCCCGCTGGCCGCCGAGGTCGAGCTCGTCGGCGACACCGCCCTGCCCGGCGGGGTGGCGCTCGTGGTCGGCGAGGCTGGCGAGGAGACCGACGGCAAGTCCAGCGCCCCCACCACCCCGACGCCTACCACCACGACCACGGTCGCGCCGACCTCGGCCACCTCCGCGGGCAAGCCCACCTCCGGTGCGCCGAGCACGACCTCCAGCTCGGTCGCCCCCACCTCGGTGACGCCGACCACGACCACCGCCAAGGTGCAGCTGGGCAAGCTCGAGATCGTCCTCAAGGGACTGGCCGACAAGCTCTACCCCGGCAAGACCGTGCCGGTCACCTTCGTGTTCGAGAAGGCGGGCCCCGTGACGGTCAACCTGCCGATCGCCGCCCCGAACGGGCCGCGCGAGGAGCACGCGGCAGGCGAGCACTGACCTGTCGGTGCTGCTCGCTAGCGTGCTCTGAGTGGTGACCAAGTCCAGCTACCGCTGTGCCGAGTGCGGGCACGCCGTGGCCAAGTGGTTCGGCCGGTGCCCCGAGTGCCAGGCGTGGGGCAGCTTGGAGGAGGTCGGCGCGCCCCGCGGCAAGGTCGCCGCCGGTGCGCCGAGCTCACCGGCCCGCCCGATCGCCGAAGTCGACATCGAGGCCGCCCGCGCCCGCCAGACCGGCGTCTCGGAGCTCGACCGCGTGTTGGGTGGCGGATTGGTGCCCGGCGCGGTCGTCCTGCTCGCGGGCGAACCCGGTGTCGGAAAGTCCACCCTGCTGCTTGAGGTCGCCTACCGCTGGGCGGCCCGCGACGGCGAGTACGGGCCGACCCTGTACGTGACGGGCGAGGAATCCGCGGGCCAGGTGCGGCTGCGCGCCGAGCGCACCGGCAACGTGCACAAGTCGATGTTCCTGGCCGCCGAGAGCGACATCGCGGCCGTCCTCGGACACGTCGACACGGTCCAGCCGGGGCTGCTGGTGGTCGACTCGGTGCAGACCATGTCGTCGCCCGCGGTGGACAGCGCGCCCGGCGGCGTCACCCAGGTCCGCGCGGTGACGGCGGCGCTGGTGGCGCTGGCGAAGGAACGCGGGCTGCCGGTGCTGCTGGTGGGGCACGTGACCAAGGAGGGCTCGATCGCCGGGCCCAGGGTCCTCGAGCACCTGGTCGACGTCGTGCTGCACTTCGAGGGGGACAGGCATTCGGCGCTGCGGCTGCTGCGCGGGGTGAAGAACCGGTTCGGCCCCGCGGACGAGGTCGGCTGCTTCGAACTCGTCGAAGGCGGCATCGTCGGCGTCCCCGACCCGTCCGGCCTGTTCCTCAACCGGCGCGACACCGGCGTGGCCGGAACCGCGGTGACGGTGGCGGTCGAGGGCAAGCGCCCCCTGCTCGGGGAAGTGCAGTCCCTGGTCGCCAAGTCCCACCTGGGAACCCCGCGCCGCGCGGTGTCCGGTTTGGACTCCGCCCGCGTCGCCATGATCCTCGCCGTCCTGGAACGCCGAGGCGGGATCCGCCTGGGCGACGCGGACGTGTTCACGGCGACGGTGGGCGGCATGAAGATCGCCGAACCCGCCGCCGACCTGGCGATAGCCCTGTCGGTGGCCACCGCGGCCCGGGACGTGGCCCTGCCGCACGACCTGGTGGTACTGGGCGAGGTCGGCCTCGCAGGAGAAGTCCGGCGAGTCGCCGGAGTACGAGCCCGGCTCACCGAAGCCGCCCGCCTGGGTTTCACCAAAGCCCTGGTCCCCCCCGACTCCGGCGACCTGCCCGACGGCATCGAAGCCCGAGTGGTACCCGACCTGGCCTCGGCGATGAACAACCTGCAGGTCCTGCGCGGCTAGCGGGCGGCTGGCCGATGCAAGATCAACGGCGCTGAGCACCCCCCGAATCCAGCCTAGCGGCGGACGCCGGAGGAATGGCCGACAAATCTGGTTCTGTGGATAGTTGAGGTGGTTGTGGGCAAGTCTGTTGTTGTCCAGGCGGGTTGTCCACAACCACTGATTCCATCCACAGTGGCAATGATGAGCCCCCGAATTCATATTGGCGTTGGCTGTCGAATAAGTGGCCTGGCGAACTCAGGCTTGTGGGTGCATGGCGCCGTTGTGGATGGAATCCCCCGTCGCCAAGCCGGTTTATCCACAACCGCCGTTCCTGTCCACAGCGGCAATATGTATCCGGCCGTTGCGGCGGCAGCCCTTGCTGGGCGAGCTTTCCGCATCCGGCGCATCCGGCGCATCCGGCGCATCCGGCGCATCCGGCGCATCCGGCGCATCCGGCGCATCCGGCGCATCCGGCGCATCCGGCGCATCCGGCGCATCCGGCTCTAGCCGAAGTGAGTCGCCCCCGAATCCAGACTAACGGTGGCTGCCGGGAAGTGGGATGGTCATGTTAAGCCTGTGGATGGTTGGCCTGGTTGTGGATAAAGGCCGGTCATTGGTTGTACACAACCTCGGTTTCCACCCACATCAGTAGTGAGATTCCCCCGAATCCAGCCTACGGACTAGTGCCGGGGAAGTGGCTGGCGATCTTGGACTTGTGGACTGGCGAGGTCGTTGTGGGCCAAGTGCGGGGATTGCCGGGGCGGGTTGTGCGCAACCGCCGTATTCATCCACACCGGTGGTGAGAAGCCCCCGAATCCAGTCTAGGGGCCGGTGTGGGGAAAGCGGTCGGCGATCTTGGGCCTGTGGACTAGTGGGGTGGTTGTGGGCAAAGTGCAGACATTGCCGGGGCAGGTTGTGCACAACCGCCGCTTCCATCCACAGTCGCAATAAGAAGCCCCCGAATCCAGCCTACTGGTGGGCGTTGGGGAAGCGGGCGATGAAGTTTGGGGTTGTGGATAGTCGAGGTGGTTGTGGACAGAGTTGGCCGGGGTTGTCCACAACCAGGCCACCTGTCCACAGCGCAGAAGTCAGCTGCCCACTAGACCCGCTGCGAGCACTAGGCTGGATTCGGGGGCTGCTCAATCCGGCCAGGCTGCAGCGTCCTACTCCTCCGCTCGGTCGCGTAGGTAGCGGGTGTGGTCGGATTGGCGGCGGAGGTCTTCGGCGAAGAAGTGGGTGGCCACCTTTTCGGCGTCTGCTTCGAGGAGTTCCAGCTGCGCCAACAGCTCTCCCGCCGCGGAGCGCCTGGTCACCGTGATCCACCAGGGCAGGTTCAGGTAGGTCTCGACGGCCAGGGGGATGTCGACGCGGACCAGGCGGGTGGTGGCGTGGGTGGTTTCGGGGTCGGCGGACAGGGGTTTCGGGCGGGCGAGGACGGCGTCCAGGGATCGTTCGATGCGGGTGAGGCGGGGGAGGGCGTCGTCGGGGAGGCGTTTGGCTTCGGCTTGGACCCTGGCCATCAGGGTGGCCAGGTCGTCGCGGAGTTGGGTGGCGTTCTGGGCGGGGTCGACCGCGAGGTGGATGCGGTCGGGTGGGGCGGCGAGGGCTCCCGCCAGGTAGAGACCGGCGACCACGAGCAGCCAGAGGTCGCCCGCGACGCCGGTCAGGTGTAGGCCGACGCCGCCGAGTCCGGCTGTGCAGCCGACCAGGTTCTTGGTCGACCCGAGGTAGCGGACGACGCTATTGGTAGCCACGGATCTCCCGGAACACCTGCCGCAGGTCGGCCTCCCGCGCGTCGAACACCTTCCCGCCGGTGCGGCGCGCGACGTTGTCCATCTCGTCCTTGTTGCCCTCGCCGAACAGCACCGTGAACACCGGCACGCCCTTGAGCCGCGCGTCCCGGTTCGCCTGCGCCCGTTCGAAGTCCGCGTAGTCCTGGCCGCTGTTGTTCTCCCCGTCGGTCATCAGCACGATCGAGGTGACCCTGCCGTCGTCCGGTTGGGCCGCCAGCAGTTGGTAGGCGCGGTCGAGGCTGGAGTAGATCGCCGTGCCGCCGCCCGCGTCCAGGTCCTCGGCGGCGCCCTTGATCCGGTCGAGCTCGCCCTGGGGGTCGGATTCCGGGACCGAGAACGAGATCGGCTGCTGCGGCTGCTCGCTGAACGGGATGAACGTGACCTCTTCCCGCCCGTGGAACCGCCGGTACCGGCCGACCAGGTCGTTGTTGGCCCCCGTGAGCCCGACGAGCGCGCCGCGCAGGTCCTGGATGCGCTTGCCCTCCATGGAGCCGGACACGTCGAGCACGTACACGGTCCGCGACGGGCGGCGGATCTCGTCGAAGTAGGCCATCAGCAGCGCGTCGAACGCCTGCTCGGTGGCCGGGAACGGCAGTTCGACGAGGGTCTGCGCGGTGAAGTCCTTGGTCAGCTCCACGTTCGGCACCGCTGGCCTGCGGTGCGTGCGGGACATGATGTCCCGCTGCACATCGGGCGACCGGAGGTGGTCGGTGAGCTTGCGGTGGTCGGACCTGGCGTGCTCGGGCGCGTCCTTGAGCGCCGTCAGCGGGTAGTCCGCCGTCACGACGCCGTCGCTGGGGTAGATCAGGGTGAGCGGTTCGGGGAGTTTTCCGCCCGCGTTGAGCGACAGCAGGACCGACTCGTAGTTGATCAGACCGTCGACCTTCGCGCCGGGGTCCTCGCCGGTCGCGCGGCGCTGGTAGGCCTCGGAGAGCCAGCCGGAGGAACCCGCGCGCATGGCTTGGGCGGCGAAGAAACCCTTCAGCTGCGGGGTGACCGCGCTGATCTCGGTGGCGCTGATCGCCGATCCGGTGCCCGCCAACGCCGAGGCGACGCCGACCAAGGCGGAGAAGCCGGAGTTCGACGCGGACGGGTCGGTCATGCCGTAGCTGAACCTCTTGTCCGCGGCGGCTTTCGCGATGTCGGACCAGGTGACCGGCTTGTTGACCCAGCCGAGTTCGGTGGCCTTCGACCGGGACAGGCCGAGCACGACCGGCGACGTCATGATCTTCGTCTGGGTGCCGAGCCTGCGCGCCGCCTCGGGAAGCGCCTGCGGGTACCGGTTCGACGAGAACCAGACCGCGTCGTAGCGCCCGTCCGCGTTGCCGCTCGCGAGGGTTTCCGCGCCTTCGATGGTGCCGGTGAAGGTGAACTCGACGTGCACACCGGTCGCCTGCGCGGCCTGCTCCAGCACCGGCTTCAGGTCCGCCAGCTCGCTGCCCGCCAGCACCCGCAGCTTCCCCGGTTCCGCTGGGCTGGCGGGCTTTTCGCCCTCGTCCGACGAACACCCCGCCACCAGGGCGGCGACGGCGAGGACGGTCGCTAAGGCGCGCTTCATGGTTGTCCCCCGGTCTCGCTGTCGTGTGAGCGGCGCAGGTGCTCGGTGGTGCGGCGCACTTCCCCGGTCAGCGAGGCGACCGTGGTGGCCATGTTCGCCGTCGCGCCCGCCCGGAACTGGTCAACGGCGTCGATGGCGCGCAGGATCTGGTCGAACGATTCGCGGATCGTCGCGACGCCGACAACCGGATCCCCTGCCGCCTGCTGGATCCGGGTGGTGTGTTGCTCCAACAGCGCACTGTTGACCCGCATCAGCTCGTCGGTGGTGCCGCGCAACGCATCCATCTCGTCGAGCACCGCGCGCTGGTTGGCCAGGCCGCTGCTGACGACCAGCGCGACGCGCAGCGCGGCGACCGTCGTCGAGCAGGCGCGCTCCACGCCCCGGATCAGCTCATCGTTGTTGCGCCGCAACAGATCCAGCGCCAGATAGCCTTGCGCGCTGACCGCGAGCTGGGTGAGGATGTCTTGGTGCCGTTGCCGAACCGGCAGCAGGACGTCGGCGCGCAGCGAGGTCGCGGCGGTCGGGTCGGCGAGGTCGAAGATCCCCGCCTGCCGGTCAACCGCGGCGTCGAGCGCCTCGGCGAAAGCGGCGGCTTCGGCCAGCTGGGCCATGTTCTCCCACAGCCGCGCCCGTTCGCCCTTGATCGCGGCGTTGTCCCGGCGCAGCTGGTCCTGGCGGGTGCGCAGCTCGACGATGAGCTGGTTGATCGGGGTGTGCGCGGCCTGGTACCGCTCCAGCAGCAGCTTCCCGTTGCCGCCCAACGGGATCACGCCGAACAGCTTGCGCTGGACCGGTGCGCCACCCGGGTCGAGGTCGCTGACGGTGCGGCGCAGCTCGACCAGGCTCGTGGTGATCCGCTGCTGCGAACCGCCCTGCGCGGTGGCCAGCGCGCCGACCGACCGGTCCAGCAGCGCCGTGGCGATACCGGCGGCGACCCGCATGTCCGCTTCGCCGACCGCGAGCAGCTCGTCGACCTTGTCGGTGAAGCCGGGGGAGCGCGGGTCGAGCGCGGCCAGCTCGCCGGTGAACCGCTCGGCCTTGGCCGCGGCCGCCGCCCTGGCCGCGTCGTCGATCGGGATCAGCCCGGCCGCCCGGTCGAGCGGGACCGGGCTCACCGGGTCGGGCGGGGTCAACGCCAGGTCGGTCACCGGTAGTGTCTCGCGATCTCGTCGAGCAGCCGCTCCAGCGTCTCGTAGCTGGGCACGTCGGCCTGGGCCAGCAGATCCGCTGGCGCGGTGAGCCCGCGGTCGGCGACCAGGTCGAGGAACGCCTTGGGGTCGTCGGTGCGGAAGCCGAACTCGGCGGCCAGCCGCTTGAGCTCCGGGTCGGTGCTCAGCAGCTCGCCGACCCGGTCGCCGTTGCCCTTGAGCGGCACCAGGGTGTGCTCGGACAGCAGCGTGGGCTGCGGGTAGAGCAGCCGCATGTCCGGCCGGATCGAACCGTCGCCGCGCAGCTGCCGGTCCAGGAACTGCGACTCGTAGATGAACACCAGCGGCGCCTTGCCCATGCCCGAGGCCAGGTAGTCCTCGAACGGTCCCTCGCTGCTGCTCTGGGTGTAGCCCTGGTCGATGAACAGCTTCGTCGTCGCGGGCAACACCTTCGCCTCGGCCTCCGGGGTGCTGACGACGCTGTTGTCGTTGAGCACGTACGAGGTCAGCGCCAGGTACATCGCCGCGGAGTTGGAGTTGCGCGGGTCGGTGGTGGTGATCAGCACGTTCTTGCGCACCGGGTAGGCGGTGTTGCCGGGCAGTTGGTCCCAGCGCGCACCGGTCGCGGTCAGCTCGAGGTATTTGGCCACGTCCAGCACCTGGTACTCGCCGATCCCCTTGTGCACCACGCCTTGCGCGGTCAGCAGGTCGGCGATCGGCGCGAAGGTGGCCACGGCCATCGGCGAGCGGAACGGCGTGTAGGACTTGGTGACCTTCTTGTCGACCGCGATCCGCCTGGCCGCCGGGCGCGAGGACGGGAACGCGAAGTCGTACGGGCCAAGGTCCACTGTGGTCGCGATCTGCCGCGACCCGGCCGAGTCGAACTCGACCCGCAGCCCGTGCTTGCCGAACGCCTCGACCACCCGCCGGTCGGCGAAGAACGCCGCCTTCTCCGACCCGCCAACGCCCCGCACCACCTGCGCCTGGTCGCTGTGCGTGCCCTCGTCGTCACCCGACCCGAAGACGATCGCCGCCACAACCGCCGCGAGCAACACCACGGCCAAACCGATGCTGACCCGACGTTTCATGCGCCCCCTCCTCGCCAGCCCGATCATCCCCGGCCCGCACCCCCTACGACGGGGGATTGCGCGGACTGGACATGAACCGGACGTGAACGTCAGGCGACGGGTAGGGCCTGGTGTAGATCGCGCAACCGCTTGGCCAGCGCGGCTTTGGTCGCCGGTGCGATCAGCACCCGGCTGTCGGGCAGCGTCAGGTTGAGCCAGCGACCCCCGCTGGTGTCGGCGTAGCGCACCGGCTGCGGCACCGCGGTCCGCCGGTTGTGGTTGTCGCGCACGGCCACGTACAACTGCCCGCCGCCGGTCGTCGGCAACTGCGCGATCCGCTGGGCGAGAGCGAGTTCCGGCGCCGACCGCGACGACGTCGTGTACTGCCGGGTCGACGGCTCTGCCGGGGTGACGGTGATCGCCTGCCCGCGCCCCGGCGCGACGTCCGGCGCCTGGTCCACGAGCGTGTCCGGCAGGCGGTCCGGGGCAATCTGTCGCAAGTGGAGGGTGTCGTCCACCCGCACGGCCAGCACGGCGTCCCGCCCGGCCGCGGCGGCCAGGACACCGATCGTGCGGTCGTTGCTGGTGATCCACCCGTAGAACTCGGTGCGCGGACGGCACAGCAGCGCCAGCGTCGCCCGCAGATCAGGGTCGATTCGCCCCCGACTGTCCACTTCGCCCAGTTCAGCCAACACCCGCAGAGCAGCGGCGTCCTGCGCCCGCTCCTCATCCCTGGGCAACCACACCGGCGTCGGCGCCAGGGTTACGTGCAGCTCGCCGAGCTCCTCGACCCGGGCGATGCGCTGCACCGCGTGCACGGACAACTCCAACGGCCTGTCCAGCAACGGTCACTCACCGATGACCGGGGGAGCCGTGATCGCGTCGGTCCCGAACAGGTCCTCGGGATCCGGCACGACGAGGTACGCGGGCGCCGACCGCTCCAGGTCGTCTTCCCCTTGCCCGGCCGCACCACCCCCGCCCATGGGCAGCCCGCCGCCCGCACGCCCCTGGCCCGCTCCCCGGGTCCCTTCGGACACCCCGGACCCCCGAACGCCCTCTCGGTCGGCCCCACGCCTGTCCGGGCGCCTTCTGGCCCGAACCCGCGTCCCGCCTCGGCCCCGAGCCCGCGGGCCGACAAACCGCGCCCCTGCTCGGCCGCGGTCGGCACCCGCTGTCCGCTCCCGCCGCCCTGCTGCCCCGGCTGGCTGCCGCCACCCCCGAACTGCCCCGTACGCCCACCCGTGGCGCCCACCGACCCAGTCGTGGACCCACCACCCGGCATCCGCACCGGCGGCAGCGCAACGACCGGCGGCCGCACACCTGGCGGCGGATACCCGGGCAGTTGGCCCGGATTTGGGCCTGGCTGCGGAGTGGGACCCGGCTGCGGAGCCACCACCGGCGGCCGAGGCGCGACCTGACTCGGATCCGTCTGCTGCTGGTAGTGCACCTGGACTTCGCCGGTACCGACCCGCTGCTGCTCGGTCCCCGACCGGGCGGGCGCCCTGGCCACGACGGGTTCGTGGGTGCCCGTCACCCGGCTCCGCACCGGCACCGGCGGTTGGACCCGAGTTGGTGTCTCGGTGCCAGCAGGTGGTGGGTCGATCACGATCGCGGTCGGGTCGACCACCATGCTCCCGAACGAGGTCGGCAGGGCGGACGCGTTGTTGGTCGCCTGCTCCTCGTATAGCCGCATGGCGTTGACGTTGTGCTCGGTCACGGCCTGGTACTGGCGCAGCGAGGCTTCATAGTTCGCCGACGCGCCGCCGACAGTGATCATGTCGTCCCACCAGCCCGGCTGGGCGGCTATCAGGGGGATCGGCTGGACGAGGCTCTTGACCTCGTTGAACAGCACTACCTGGTCCACGGTCACGTTCTGCGCCTTGGTCAACAGCGACTCGGCGATCTGGTGGTGGAACACCAGCGGCCCAGCACCCCGCATCGCCGCCCCGCTCGCCGCTCCTGACCACGCCTGCTCCATGGCTCGGGTGATCTCCATGATGTCGCGGGCGACCTCGCCGTAGTGTTCGGCGGCCTGCGCCAGAGTCTCCGCCGTGCGCTCCAGCGGGCCAGTCCCCACGCCGTCGTGGAAGTTTGCGTAGATCGCATCGGCGGGTGTTCCGGTCATCATGCCCATCCTACCCCGCTTTGATATTGGTGATCGCCAGAGTTGCCATTTCGCGCAGCGTCTTGCACGCGTCGGTTTCCGTCGCGCCAAACGAGTTCACGTGGAAGGTAAGATTGTCGCGAATTCCCACAACCAAGTTGCAATGGCCGTATTTCCGGTTGTCGGTACCGTCGTGAAAAACAGCTGGATACCCATTGATAGTGGTCGGCTCGAAGTATGCCGAATTGTCCTTGAACACCCGGTATGTATCGGCAATGCTCTGATTGTACTCGTCGAGCCAGCCGAAGGAGTAGTTCGCCAGGTTTTTGGCGTCCCAGTCGCAGGACGCGTTCTTTTGCCCCGCCTTGTGGGGGGTTCCTTCGCCCTCCCAGCCCAGGCCGGTGGATTGAGACCTGGTGAGGACCGCGCACGGCTCGGCAAGGAATCGCCCGGGTTCAATGGGGTCTTTCACCTTCAGCGATGCCCCGTCGGTGTCGCTCGTCGTTGAGCTCGGTGCGCCGGATGAGCCTGCTATGGGGGTGCCCGGCACGGAACAGGCGGCGAGTAGCGCGGCCATCCCCATGCCGGCAACGATCACGTGGCGGCGCACGTCAGCCTCCTTTCGAGGCGCGGACGGTCACGGTGTTCCGTGCCTCGGTCGCCGCGTACTCATTGCGTGCGACGATGAGCTTCTCCAGGTATGACCTGGTGTACTCCTGCATCTGGATATTGTGGTCGAGGGCCGACTGCACGCTGCGCTTCGTTGCGGTGACCTCATTGGTGCTGATCTCATCGCCCGCCGGTGGGCGGATCGTTTCGCGGCTCTCTTCCAGAGTCCTGGCGTTCGCGGAGATCTTGGCTAGGACGACGTGCCACCGGGCGATGAGCGCGTCGAGCGCAGCGAGGCTTTCGAAGTGGAAGTAGCCACTCGCGCCCTCGCTGGTCGCGACGTTGTCGGGGTAGCGCCGTACCGCGCCCGAGCCCACCTGCACGCTGATCTGCCGGTCGACAGACGCCGTTATGTCGTCCTCTGGCACGGGAATCCCCCTCGGCGGTGCGGTGCCTGGAGAGGGTAGCAACGCTGTGTGGTCGAAAGCTCGCTGTTGGCGACTTTTCGTCCGGATGACACTGTTGGGGCATCAGTGGTCAGGGGAACTTTGACCGAGGGTAAACAAAGCGAGGGGTGGACCGGGTAACGGTCCACCCCTCGGGCGTAGTAACGCGATTTATGCGGAAAGCAGCTGCGCGCAGCGGATCAGACCCAAATGTGAATACGCCTGCGGGTGGTTGCCCAGCGAGCGCTCCGCCACCGGGTCGTACTCCTCGGGCAGCAGGCCGGTCGGGCCCGCCGCGTTGACGATTTGGGCGAAGAGGTCTTCGGCTTCTGGGCGGCGGCCGGTGAGCAGGTAGGCCTCGATCATCCAGGCCGCGCAGATGTGGAAGCCGCCCTCGTCGCCGGGGAGGCCGTCGTCGCGGTGGTAGCGGTAGACGGTGGAGCCGGAGCGCAGTTCGGCCTCGGTGGCGGTCACGGTGGCCTGGAACCGCTCGTCGGTCGGGTCGATGAGGCCGACCATGCCGATCATCAGGGTGGCCGCGTCGAGGTCGGTGCCGTCGTAGGCGGTGGTGAACGAGCGGACCTCGTCGTTCCAGCCGTTGGTCAGCACGTCCTCGGCGATGGTGTCGCGCAGGCCCGGCCAGTCGGCGTGCACCGCCCTGCCGTGCGCCTCGGCCAGCGTGATCGCGCGGTCGATGGTCAGCCAGCACATGACCTTGGAGTACACGTGGTGGCGCGGCCGGTGCCGCTCCTCCCAGATGCCGTGGTCTGGCTCGCGCCAGCGCCTGGTGACCGCCTCGGCCATCGCCTCGACCATCGCCCAGTCGCTGTCCGATAGCGACCCCTTGGCCTCGGCCAGCGCCGCCACCAGGTCAACCACCGGGCCGAACACGTCCAGCTGCACCTGCTGGTTGGCCAGGTTGCCGACCCGCACCGGGCGCGAACCGGCGTACCCGGGCAGCGTGTCGATCACCGCTTCCGGGCCGAGCGTGGTGCCCGCGATGGTGTACAGCGGGTGCAGCCGCTCCGGGCCGGGGATGGTGGCCAGCACCCCGTGCACCCAGCCCAGGAACGCCTCAGCCTCCACAGTGGACCCCAGTGACACCAGCGCCTTGGCCGTCATCGAGGCGTCGCGCAGCCAGCAGTAGCGGTAGTCCCAGTTGCGGATGCCGCCGATCTCCTCCGGCAGCGACGTGGTGGCCGCGGCCATGATCGCGCCGGTTTCGCTGTGGCACAGGCCGCGCAGGGTCAGCGCGGAGCGGGCGACCAGGTCCTTCTCCACCGGCGGCAGCACGAGCGTGTCCAGCCAGTCGGTCCAGTACGACGCCGCGCGCGCCGTGCGCGCCGCCCGCTCGACCGGGTGCGCGGACAAGTCCCTGGTGCCGCAGCGCAGTTCGAACACCACCGGCTCGTCGGGGGTCGGCCGCACCACCGCGCGCGCCGAGTCCACCTGGCCGTCGCTGGTGATCTCCCACTCGACGCCGGGGGCGCGCAGCGCGATCGGGTCCGAGGTGCCCAGCACCAGCAACCCGTCCGGCGTCGCCTCCAGCCGCACCTGCACCTGGCCGAACTCCGGCCGGGGCGCGAACTCCACGACCGCGGCCGACGACCCGGACAGCACTCTGGTCAGGTCCGTGCGGTGCGCGGGCACGTCGTGCTCGAGGTAGTCGGTGACCAGCAGGCCCGACCACCGCGTCTCCACGGTCATCGTGCCGGGCAGGTACCGCTGTCCCAGCGGCAATCCGCCGCGCTCCGGCGACACCGAGAAGTGGCCTGCTGTCGGACCGCCGAGCAGGTCGGCGAACACCGCGGCCGAGTCCGGTTCCGGGTGGCACAGCCAGGTCAGCCGCGCGTCCGGGGTGACCAGCGCGACCGAGCGCTCGTTGGCCACCATGGACAGCCGCTCGATCGGCGGCGCCTGCCCGCCGTAGAGCCAGTTGCGGCGCTCCTCCAGCAGCAGCGCCAGCATGGTGGCCACCGACACCGGGTCGTCGATCCGGTACCCGGCGAGGGTCTCGCCCTCGCCCACCTTCACCCCGAGGTCGGGGCCCTGCAGCCGGGAGAACGCCTTCTCGTCGGTCACGTCGTCGCCGACGAACACCGCCGCCGTCGCGCCCGCCTGGTGGCGCAGCACGTCGAGCGCGTGGCCCTTGTCGGTCTGGACCACCGCGAGCTCGATGACCGCCTTGCCCTCGGTCACCTGGACCCCGGTCCAGGTGCACGGTCCCGACCGGACCTTGCCGAGCACGTCCTCGGCGACCTCGGCAGGCGCGCGCCGCACGTGCACCGCGATGCTGGCGGGCTTGACCTCCAGGTGCACGCCGTCCGCGCCCTCGGTCAGCTTCTCCAACTCCGCCTCGATGCGGCGGTGCAGGTCCCTGGCCTCGGCGTCGAGCGCGTGCACGAACCCCACGTCGAACTCGGAACCGTGGCTGCCGACCAGGTGCACCTCGGCCGGTAGGCGCGACAGCGTGGCCAGGTCGCGCAGCGCCCGACCGGAGATGACCGCTGCGGTGGTCTCGTGCAGACCGGCCAGCGAGCGCAGCGCGCCGACCGACTCGGTGTGCGGGCGGGCGTTCTCGGGGTTCTCGACGATCGGGGCCAGCGTCCCGTCGTAGTCGCAGGCGACCAGCAGACGGGGCGTGCGGGCTATCTGCACGATGGCGCGGCGCAGCTCGGCGGGGAGGGCCTCGGCGGTCAACGCCTTCTCCTTGGCTCGTTCTCGGGGCGGGTCTGCTCAGTGGGCGTGCTCGGGGTCCAACGCGTCGAGGAACGAGCGCGCCCACCGGTCGACGTCGTGGGTCAGCACTTGTCGCCGCAGCGCGCGCATCCTACGGCGACCCTCTGCTGGATCGATCGTGAGGGCGTCGTGCATGGCGTTCTTCACGCCGTCGAGATCGTGCGGGTTGACCAGGAAAGCGCTTGTCAGCTCGGCCGCGGCGCCCGCGAACTCCGAGAGCACCAGCGCGCCGCCGAGGTCGTGGCGGCAGGCCACGTACTCCTTGCACACCAGGTTCATCCCGTCCCGCAACGGGGTCACCAGCATGACGTCGGCCGCGGAGAAGAACGCCGACAGCTCGGCCCGCCCGATCGACTGGTGCAGGTAGTGCACGATCGGGCGACCGATGCGGCCGAACTCGCCGTTGATCCGGCTCACCACCTGCTCGATGTCGCTGCGCATCCGCTGGTAGTGCTCGACCCGCTCGCGGCTGGGCGTGGCCAGTTGCACCATCGCCACCTCGGCCGGGTCGACCCGGCCCTCGCTGAGCAGCTCCTGCAGCGCGTAGAGCCGCACGTCGATGCCCTTGGTGTAGTCGAGCCGGTCCACACCGAGGATGACCTTCTTGGGGTTGCCCAGGTCCGCGCGGATCTGCTGGGTGCGCGCGACCGTTTCCCGCTTGCGCGACAACGCGTCCAGGCCCGCGGAGTCGATGGAGATGGGGAACGCGCCCACCCGCACCGCGCGGTCCCCGAGCTGGATGACACCGGGCCGGGTGCGCACCCCGACCGCGCCCCTGGTCGGTTCCAGGCCGAGCAGCCGCCGCGCCAGCCACAGGAAGTTCTGCGCGCCACCGGGTCGGTGGAACCCGACCAGGTCGGCGCCGAGCAGTCCGCGCACGATCTCCGCGCGCCAGGGCAGCTGCATGAACAGTTCCGTTGGCGGGAACGGGATGTGCAGGAAGAACCCGATCCTCAGGTCCGGCCGCAGGTCGCGCAGGATCGCCGGTGCCAACTGCAGTTGGTAGTCCTGGATCCACACCGTCGCGCCCTGGGCCGCCACTTTCGCGCAGGCCTCGGCGAACCGGTGGTTGACCTTCACGTAGCTGTCCCACCAACCGCGGTCGAACACCGGCGGCGCCACCACGTCGTGGTAGAGCGGCCACAGCGTCGCGTTGGAGAAACCCTCGTAGTAGTCGCGCACCTCGTCGGCGGTCAGCGACACCGGGTGCAGCCGCAGACCGTCCTCGGTGAACTCGTCGACCTCGACGTCGGCCACCCCCGGCCACCCGACCCACGCGCCGCTGTGGCTGCGCAGGAACGGCTCCAGCGCGCTGACCAGACCACCGGGGCTGTGCTTCCACCGCTGGGTGCCGTCCGGCAGGCGCTCGAGGTCGACCGGCAGCCGGTTGGCGGCCACGATGAAGTCCGCACCGTTTTCGCTGCTCACGCCTGACGCGCCTCCTCAGACCGGGGGATGCCGGTTTGAGGCTAGCCACTGCGGGCACTCCCCGCGTCCTGCGAGCGGGGTGAGCGCGCGTGGCGACTCTCACGCCTTCGGGGGGTTTACTCCAGCCGCCGTTCGGTCGGCCGCAGCGGGCCGGACAACCGGGGCCCCGACAGCCGCCGCTCCAACCTGCTCAGACCGGTTCTGACCGGCTGCGCGAGGTATTCGCCCAGGACAACGCCCGCGGCGAGTGCCAGTGCGATCGCCGCCGCCAACATCAACGTCGGCAGCCCGCTCGTGCTGCGCTCCGCCGCCAGTTCGTAGAGCCCGCGGTAGGTCGTCAGACCGGGCAGCAGCGGCACCAGACCGGACACGGCGACCACCAGCGGCGGCATCCGCAGCCGCCGGGAGATCACCCCGCCCGCGAAGCCGATCACGACCGCGGCGACGCCGGACGCGGTGATGGGACTGCTGCCCGCGAGGGTGAGCGCGCCGAAGACAGCGGTACCCGCACCGCCCGCGACCGCGGCGACCAGCAGCGCACGCGGCTTGGCGTAACTGGCCAGGGCGAACAGCGCGGCGCCCGCCGCACCGGCGAGCGCCTGCACCGGGAGCCGGAACGCGCTGGGGGGCAACGGATCGGCCAGCGGCGTGTACGCCATGCCGAGCCTGGTGGCGACGTTGAGCGCCAGCACGACACCTGCGATCAGCCCCGCCGTCATCAGCGAGATCTCCATCGTGCGGCCCGCAGCGGTCACGTTGTAGCCGGTGATCGCGTCCTGCACTGTGGACACCACCGACAACCCGGACAGCAGCACGGTGATCGCCGCCGCCACCAGCACCGTCGGTCTGGCCGCGATGACCCCGCTGGCCAGCAGGGCGAGGGCCGTGCCGGTCGCCAACGCGCCGCCGACGACCTGCTGGAAGAAGAACGGCAGCGCCCTGCGGTTGAGCACCCGGCCGACCCGGTCCACCACCGCCGTGATCACCCCGGCGAACAGCGCCATGTCCGCCGCACCGCCGATGAGGACGGTCACCGCCGCCGCCATCCCCGCGAACGCCAGCGTCGCCACCCAGCGCGGGTACGGGTGCGGCGCGGTCGTGATCCGCTCCAACTCCGCCCGCGCCTCCAGCACCCCGAGCCCGTCCCGGGTGATCCGGCCGACGAGCGTCTCCACGTCGGCGAGCCGGGTGTAGTCCAGCCCCCGCGAGCGCACCACCCGCAACGAGGTGATCGGCGGCTCGTCGGTGCCCCGCTGGCAGGCCACCGTGATGGAGGTGAAGATGACGTCCACCTCGCAGTGCGGCAACCCGTAGGCCGCCGACACCGCGATGATCGTGGCGGTCACGTCCGAGGCACCGGCCCCCGAGGCCATCTGCACCTCGCCGATCCGCAACGCCAGGTCCAGCACGAAGTGGACGGTCCGCTCCTCGGGCAACCGCGGCCCGTGCACCGCCTGCCCCGCACCCCCGCTGACCTGCCCGTTGCCCCCACCCCCCAGCCGCAACCACGCCAACCACCCGGCCCGTCCCGAGACCCGCGCCACCCCGACCTCCTCGCCACCACAACCCCACCGACCGTCTCGGATCATGAGCCGCCCCGCAACCGCGCCCCCCACCGCCCGTACCATTGACCCGGCACCACCCGTCGTGGCGCCACGCCGGCATAGCTCAATTGGCAGAGCACTCGCCTTGTAAGCGAAAGGTTGCGGGTTCAAGTCCCGCTGCCGGCTCCACCCCGCTCGTGCCGCGTACGGCCACGTCGTAACGGCGGTCACCTCTCGGCGATCTTCCTGGGGAAGGTCGACACCGGGGAGAGTCAAGTGCCTACGGACCGTTCCGATGCCAGCGAGTTGGTGCACAACTCGATTTCCGGCAGCGTGGCCGCGACGGTCATTCAGGCCCACGATGTGTACATCGCGGGCGGCCTCGACCTACCGGGGCGGATCGCTCGGGATGCGGCCGATCTCGCCAGGGGGTTGTTCGAGTACGGCGCCACCGAGGCTGCGGTCGAGGTCATGGCGACGGCGCACCGGGTGCTGCGGGACGAGCGCGGCGAGCGAGATCGGGTGGCTCTGACCGCCCTTGAGGCGTTAGGTGACCTGCTGAGCCAGAGCGGACGCGCCGGTGAGGCCGTCGAGGCGCAGCGCGACCTGCTGGAAGCCCGCAGGGTGCTGCTCGGTCGGCACCACGAGGAGACCCTGCGCACCGCTGGCAACCTGGCTGTGGCCCTGTGGCAGCTCGGCGAGTACGAGAGTTCCCGCGCTCTTGAGGAGGAGGTCCTCGAGGGGCGGGAGCGGGTACTGGGGCCCGACCACCAGAACACCATCGCGGCTCGGGACAACCTGGCGTCCACCTACGCCGCGCTGGGCCGCTGGGCGGACGCGATCGAGGAGCAGCGCCGGGTGGTCGCCGGGTACGAGCGGGTCTTCAGCGCCGAGCACCCCAAGACGACAGCGGCCACAGCGAACCTGGCCAACCACCTCAGCAGAGCGGGTGTCTACGGCGAGGCGGCCGAGTTGTTCCGGCGCGTCTGGCAGGTCCGCAGGCGCACCCTGGGCGAGGACCACTCGGACACCCTGCGGGCGGCGGGCAACTTCGCGGCGTCGCTGTGGCAGACCGGGGAGTACACGAGGGCGCGCTCGATCGAGCAGGAGGTGCTGGACCGGCGCCGTGCGAAGTTCGGTCCGGATCACCCGGACACCATCAAGGCGGCGATGAACCTGGCGGGCTCGCTGGCCGAAGCGGGTGAGTTGACCGACGCGCTGGCACTGCTGGAGGTCAGCTACCGCGACTCGTCCCGGGTGTTGGGTCCTCTTGATCAGGTCACCGCGACTGCGCAGGCGAACCTGGGAACCGCGCTGTGGCAGTTGGAGCGGTTCGGCGAAGCCGCATCGCTGCAGACCGACTTGCTTGAGAAGCTCAGGCGAACTCTGGGTGACGACGACCTGGACACGCTCGCTGCGATGGCCAGTCTGATCACCACGTTGAAGTCCATGGGTCGCTACGACGAGGCACGTGGGTTCGCCGACGAGCTGTGGCAGCGGCTGCGCGACCAGTTCAGCCCGGACAACACCTCCGTGGTCTTGGCTGGTCTCGAGCTCGCCCGGGTGGCTGCGGGGCAGTCCGATGTGGCCACGGCGCGCGACGTGCTGGCGCAGGTGCGCGCGCACCTGCCGGACGATCCCGAGGTGCGTGCGCGGTTCGACGCCGTCGAGCGGGTGGTCGAGCGGTCATGAGCGCGCCGGAGCCGAGCGAGATGAGTGTTCTGCTCAAGGTCGTGGAGGCGGTGGAGTTGAAGATCCGCAGTTCCGCGGCCGTGCGGTTGCCGGAGCCGGAGCGTACGCACATCACCCAGATCGTCGCCAAGTTCGAGCCGGGTTCGGCCATTGGCGCGTTCATCCAGGACAACGGGGAAGGACCGATGATGGGCGACACCTACAACGTCGACAAGGCGGGCGCGGTGGGCAAGGGCGCGATGGCCTTCGGCGTGAGCTTCGGGGACGGTGCCGAGCAGAAGGTCGACCTCACCGCGTTGGCTGCTGAGCTGGGCTCGCTGCGCGAGGCGATGCGCAAGGAGAGCACCACGGTCGACCACGACATCGCGGTGGCCGAGGTCGCGCAGGCGGAGCGGTCGGCGACAGCCGGTGATGGGGCCGAGGTGGTGAGCAGGCTCGCCAAGGCCGGTGAGTGGGCTCTGAAGTGCGCTACCGCGATCGGTGCGCCGTTGGCTGTGGTGGTGTTGAAGTCGGCGCTGGGGTTGTAGTCGGGGGCGAACCGGGTGTGCAACGGCGGCTTGGGCTGGGACGATGTCGGCGTTGACTGTGTCGGATGCAGTGGGGGGTGCCCGGTGACCGGGGAACCGACTATTCGGGCTGGGGCCGCTACGGACGTGGGTTTGGTGCGGGCGGCCAATGAGGACAACTACGTGGTGACCGCTTCGGTGTTCGCGGTGGCCGACGGGATGGGTGGGCACGCGGCTGGGGATGTGGCCAGCGGGCTGGCTGTGGCCGGGTTGGCGCAGTTGGGGACCGAGGGCACCGTGCGGCCGGATGACGTGCGCAGGCACATCGTGCGGCTCAACGGGGACATCTTGGCGGCGGCGGCGCGCAATCCGGAGCAGTGGGGGATGGGGACCACGGTCACCGGGTTGTGCCTGGTCGACTTCGCCGGGTCGCCGCACTGGGTGGTGTTCAACGTGGGGGATTCGCGGGTGTACCGGTACGCGGAGCGTGAGCTGGTGCAGCTGACCGTGGACCACTCCGAGGTGACGGAGCTGGTCGCGGCGGGTGAGTTGAGCCCGGCCGAGGCCGCGACCGACCCCAGGCGCAACGTGGTGACCAGGGCGCTCGGGTCGCCGATGGCGCCGGAGCCGGACCTGCTGGTGTTCCCGCCGACGGAGGGGGACCGGTTCCTGGTCTGCTCCGACGGGCTCACCGGGGAGCTGGACGACGCGGCCATCGCCGCGGTGCTCGGGGCGGAGGGCGACCCGAGGGACGCCGCCGCCTCGCTGGTGCGCGACGCGGTGGCCGCCGGTGGTCGGGACAACGTGACCGCCGTGGTGGTCGACCACGTCGGTGGCGCGGCCTGACCACAGCCGTGGTCCAGACCGCCGTTCACACTGTGGTCTCGGACACAGTGAACGACCAGCGCCGCCGGTGGACCGCGCGGGTGTTCCCGCTGCCCTCCGGGGAAGTCGCCCCTGCCCCCGACGCGGTACGGTCGGTCCGCGCTAGCGCATCGGCGGGGTTTTCGCCACCCGGGTGTGGAAGGTGAACGGACAAACCTGCAACATAGTCGCCGCGCGACACGATATGGCCGGGTGACGGCTCGGGGACTCTGGCAGGGGACACGTGGGTTTTCTCAGGCGACACCGCACCGCCATCGCGTCGTCGGTCGTGCTCGCGGTCGGGGCGACGGCACTGGTCACGTACGCGTTGTCATCCACCGGTTACCCGGTGCGCCAGGTCGACCTCGACGACGGCGGCATCTGGGTGACCAGCGACCGCGACGGCTTGTTCGGCAGGCTCAACAAGCCCGCTGGCGCCCTGGACGCGGCCTTCTACCCGCCGGGCGGCACGCAGCAGACCTACCAGCTCGACGTCTTCCAGGACGGCTCCGCGGTCGCGGCCAGGGACGCGGCGACCGGTCGCCTCTTCCCGGTGGACGTCGCCCGCGCGGTCGCCTTACCCGAGCAGGGCTTATCCATCGCCGGGGACACGGAACTGGCCATGGCGGGCGGTACCCTCGCCGCCCTGGAGCCGCGGACCGGCCGCGTGTGGGCGACCAGGGTCGACACCCACGACGGCATGACCAACCTCGGCACCCTCGACCCGGCCAACGCCCCGATCGCCACCGTCGACCCCGGCGCCGCGCTCGCCGTGGCCCCGGACGGCACGGTCCGCGTGGTCTCCAAGACCGGCAAGGTCGCCACGATCCGGGTCAACCAGAACACCTTCGAGGAAGCCGACTACGGCACCCTCCCGCACGCCCTCTCCAGCGTCCAGGCCACCTCGGTCGGCGGTGACCTCCTCGTCCTCGACACCGACACGGGCACGCTGGTGCTGCCGGACGGCAAGGACGTCACCATCGACGCCGACGAGTCCACCCGGTTGCAGCAGCCCGGCCCCGGCTCCGACGTCGTCGTCGTCGCCACCGAGAAGTCCCTCGTCGCGGTCTCCATCGCCGACGGCCGCACCACGCTGCTCTCCGACGCGGGCAAGGGCGCCCCCGCTGCCCCGGTGCGGCTCGCAGGCTGCGTGCACGCCGCGTGGGCGGGCACCCCGTCCGGCTACGTGCGCTCCTGCGACGGCGGCAAGGCCACCCCCGGCAACCTGCGCGACGAGTCGGTGCTGGCCAAGCCGGTGTTCCGGGTCAACCGCGGTTCGATCGTGCTCAACGACATCGCCACCGGCGCGGTGTGGGACCTGAGCACGCAGAAGAAGGTGGACAACTGGTCGGCGGTGAAGCCGCCGCCGGTGCAGAACCCGAGCGACAAGACCAAGAACGACAAGAACACCGACGCGGTCAAGGACAAGCCGCCGAAGGCCGTCGACGACAACCTCGGCGCCCGGCCCGGCCGCACCACGGTGCTGCACGTGCTGGACAACGACTCCGACCCGGCCGGCAACATCCTGTCCATCTCGGCGGTCACCGCCCCGGACAACCCGGCCGTGCGGCTGGCGGTCGCGCCGGACGGGCAGACCGTGCAGATCACCCTGCCGGAGTCCGCTGTGGACACCCGGTTCAAGTACACCATCGACGACGGCCAGGGCTTGACGGCGACGGCCTCGGTCAACGTCGACGGCCGCACCGCCGACGAGAACAAGCCGCCGGAGCTGCGCCCGGGGTTCAAGGCCACCGACTGGAGCGTGCCCTCCGGCGGCCTGGTGTCGATCCCGGCGGTCGCCGACTGGCGCGACTTCGACGGTGACCCGATCGTGCTGGCCGGTGCGAAGGTCGCCGAGGGGTCGGTGACGACCACCCCGGCCGGTTTCGCCGACTTCACCGCCCCGCGCAAGGCCGGGCCGCAGAAGGTCGAGTACCAGCTGACCGACGGTCGCGGCGAGGCGGTGGTCGGCTCCGAGAACGTCACCGTGCAGGACCCGGCCGCGACGACCGCCGTGGCCGCGATCGCCCAGCCGGACGTCGTGCGCGGGCAGGTCGGGCAACCGATCACCGTGCGCCCGCTGGAGAACGACCGCCCCGGTTCCGACCCGACCGACCCCACCGCCCGGCTGCGGCTGGCTGGCGACCTCGCCGCCCCGCCCGGTGCCGCGGTGGTCACCGACATCAAGACCGGGCTGGTGACCGTCACCGTCGCCAGGCCGGGCACCGTGTTCCTGGAGTACTCGGCCGCTTTCGGCAACGCGCCGTTCGCCACCGGCAGCATCCGGGTGGACGCCACCCCGGCCCCGCAGACCCCGCTGCCGCCGGTCGCGGTCCCCGACAGCGCCGTGGTCCGCGCGCAGCTGCCGACGCTGGTCGACGTGCTGGCCAACGACGTCGACCCGTCCGGGTCGCTGCTGGTCGTGCAGACCGCCGAACCGGTGATCGAGGACCAGATCAAGGTCGCCATCGTCAAGGGCCGCTGGCTGCGGATCACCTCGCTCACCCCGACGCTGAGCCCGAACCCGCAGGTCGTGCGCTACACCGTGACCAACGGGCTCACCGGCGCGGTCACCGGTGAGGTCACCGTCACCCAGCTCGGCCCGCCCGCGGACGACACCCCGGTGCCCAAGGACGACTACGCCGTGGTCCGCGCGGGCGATTCCGTCGCGATCCCGGTGCTGGACAACGACACCACCCCCGGTGGTTCACCGATCTCGTTGCAGGCCAACGTCGAGGGCGCGCCCGCGCGCGGTCAGCTCTCGGTCACCGGCATCACCGACCCGCAGACCCAGGTCGGCCGCGCGTACGTGACCGGCAACGTGGTCCGCTACGTCCCACCGGCCACTGTGGACGCCCCGGTGAAGGTGCTGGTCTCCTACGTCGCGGTGAACCCCAATGGTGACCAGGCCGTCGGCCAGGCGCACGTGACGATCAACCCGGCGCCGACGCCGCAGGTGCCCAACCAGCCACCGGCCCCGCAGCCGGTCGAGGCGCGGGCCATCGCTGGCGACACCATCAAGATCGTCATCCCGACCAGCGGGCTGGACCCCGACGGCGACTCCGTGTCGGTCACCGGCATCGGCTCCGCGGCGGGCCTCGGTCGGATCATCGCGATGGGCGCCACCTCGATCACCTACCAGGCGTACCCGTCGAGCGCGGGCACCGACACCTTCAAGTACCTGGTGACCGACCCGTTCGGCAAGACGAGCGAGTCCGACATCCGGGTGGCCATCGTGCCGCCGGGCGACCCGCAGCCCGCCATCGCCGTCGACGACGTGGTCACCGCGGCACCCGGTGTGCGGCTGGCCATCGACGTGATGGGCAACGACCTGCGCGCCCCCGGTGACACCACCCAGGTGGAGCCGCTCAAGGAGCGCAACCCGAACCTGCCAGCCGACGTCACGCTCAACGCCGAGACCGGCCTGATCGAGCTGACCGCGCCCGACCTGAGCGGCAAGCCGCTGATCATCGTCTACAGCGTCATCGGCGGCTTCGGCGAGCCGTCGATCGCGACGCTGACGGTGCGCAGCCAGAAGGACTACAACATGCCGCCCATCGCGGGCGACACCTACGCCGAGCCCCGCCCTGGCGCTGGCACCGTCGAGGTGGACGTGCTCGCCGCCGCGGGCGACATCGACGGCACCGCGGGGGACCTGAGCATCACCAAGGTCTTCGACGAGAAGGCGAGCGAGTCCGGCGGCAAGATCACCATGCCGGTGCTCGACCAGCCGCGCACCGTGGCCTACGAGCTCAAGGACGGCGGCGGCGCCACCGCGCTCGGGTTCATCCACGTGCCCGCCAGCGGCGGCGGCGCCCCGTACGGCAAGCCGGGGCAGAGCATCGAGGTGCCGATCGACGGCGCCAAGACCGTGTCCATCACCGACTTCGTCGTCGACCCGGCCAACAAGCCGGTGAAGCTGACCATCGCCGACCGGATCTTCGCCTCGCCCGCGATCGGCCTGCAGGTGCGCAACGAGGGCGAGCAGTCCTTGGTGCTGACCGCGGTGCCCGGCTACAACGGCCCGGCGGCGATCACCTTCGAGGTCACCAACGGCGCCAGCCTCGCCGAGGGGCAGACCGCCTACATCACGGTGCCGGTGCAGATCGGCCCGGACGTGCCGATCCTGCGCTGCCCGAGCGGCACGATCACCCTCATCGCGGGCGGCACCACCATCGGCATGGACATCACGTCGGTCTGCCACGTGTGGACGGCCAAGCCGGGTGCCGCGGTGGACCTGAAGTACACGGCCAAGTGGAAGACCGACGCCAACGGCGTCGACGTGGAGGGGTCCGGTTCGCGCACGATCCGGTTGACCGCCTCCGGTGCGGCCAGGCCGGGCGACAACGGTGTGCTGGAGGTGTCGGTCGAGGGTTCGCCCGCGCCGCCGACGCCGTTCGCGGTCCGGGTCATCGCCGCGCCCGCGCCGTCGGTCTCGCCGGTGGCCATCGACGGCATCAAGGCTGGCGAGACCGCCGAGGTCAACCTCGCCCAGTACGTCCGCTCCCGGCTGCGCGACCCGGTGATCTCGGTGGTCTCGGTGCGCCAGATCGACGGCATGTCCGCGAACTCCAGCTCCACCGGTGCCTCGGTGCGGATCACCCCCGGCGCCGACACGCACGGCACGATGTCCTTCGAGGTCACCGTGTCCGATGTGGCCGACACCAGCCGCAACGACCGCAAGGTCCCCGGCCGGATCACCCTGCGCGTGCTGGGTGTGCCGGACGCGCCGAGCATCCCGATCCCCGGCCGCACCACGCTGAGCAAGGTCGTGGAGCTGTCGTGGGGCACCCCGGCCAACAACGGCGCGCCGATCGAGGGCTACGAGGTCGCCTGGGACGGCGGTTCGCAGAACTGCGCCGCGTCGCCGTGTTCGATCTCCGGGCTCGCCAACGGCCGCGCGTACTCGTTCACCGTCCGGGCCCGCAACCTGGTCGGCTGGAGCAAGCCGAGCCCGTCGTCTTCATCGTCCACACCGGACGAGGTGCCCGGCGCGGTCGGCGGTCTGACCGCGGCCCAGCCGCGCGACGGTGGCGTGACGCTCACCTGGACCCCGGCCCGCAACGAGGGCAGCGAGGTCCAGCGGCACGAGATCAGCTGGACCGGTGGCGGCCGGATGACGGTGCCGGGTGGCGCCACCACCGCCACACCGTCCAATTTGGACAACGACACGGTATACACGTTCACCGTGATCGCGGTGAACGCGCACGGCCCCGGCCCGGCGGCGACCACGACGGCGCAGTCGGCTGGCACGCCCAACCGCCCGCCCGCGCCGAACCTCACGGTGGTCCAGTCCACCGATTCGAAGCGCAGCGCGGTGCGGGTGTCGTGGGCCCCGGTCAGCGCCAACGGCCCCGGTCCGGTCACCTACGCGGTCACCCGCACCGGCGGCGGTGGCGACAAGGTGGTCTGCGAGAACGTCCGCAACCTCAGCTGCGCCGACGACGGCATCGTCAACGACGGCACCGTCTACACGTACTTCCTCACCGCGACCAACTCCAGCCCCGGTGACGGCCACACCTCGCCGCCGAGCCCGGGGGCGGAGATGGAGGCCAGCGCGAAGCCGGACGCGTTCGGCAACTCGTACAAGGCGGAGGCCACCGGGGTCGACGGCCAGGCGAAGATCAGCTTCGACGCGCCAGCCTCGCACGGCCGGTCCAACACGGTGACCTGCACCTGGGGCGGCGGCACCAGTTGCGGCACCTGGGACTACCCGGTCGAGGGCAAGGACAACCTCGAGTACACGATCAACGGGCTGCCCAACGGCCAGCAGGTCGCCATCACGCTGCGCACCTGCAACGGCAGCGGCGGCAACGACGCGTGCAACGCGCCCGCCACCGAGCAGGTGACCGCGTTCGGCCCGATGAAGGACCTGGTGATCTCCACGACCGCGGTCGAGGACAAGGTCAACTACAAGGTCACCGTCAACCCCAACGGCAAGCCGGCGCAGGTCCGCATCCAGGCCGACAAGGGCGGCGGCACCGAGAACTTCACCACCCAGGTCGGCGTGTGGACCCACGAGGACACCCTCGACGTCGGCTACGCCACCACCGTCAAGATCACGGTCACCGTCACCAGCCAGGGCAGGCCGACGCTGACCGAGGAGGCCACCCAGACGACCGGGCCGGAGCCGCCCGCGCCGGTGGTCACCGTGACCAAGGGCGCCGCCTGCGGCACCGCGAACCCGTGCAACAGCGCCAAACCCGACGCGTGCACCGACGCGAGCTGCGCGTTCATCAAGGTGAAGGTGGAGAACTTCCGCGGCAACACGGTCACCTGCTCGTTCACCGCGCAGACCGCGGGCTACACGTTCGTCAACGAGACCTTCACGCCGGGCGAGGAGCGCCAGACGCGCAACTTCTACGGCTCACCGGGGACCAAGGTGACCGTCACCTGCCGGTCGTCCGGGTCACCGAACACCACCGGAGCGATCACGTGGTGACCACGCTCAGGCAGCACACACAGGACGGGAACGGGCAATGACAGCCACACCGGAGCAGGCGCAGCTGTTCGCGCAGACCTTCGACCGGTTGGTCGCCAACGTGAGCGTGGCGATCGTCGGCAAGGAGCACACGGTGCGCCTCGCGCTCACCTGCCTGCTCTCCGAGGGCCACCTCCTGCTGGAGGACTACCCGGGGACCGGCAAGACGATGCTGGCCAAGGCGCTGTCGCGGTCGGTGCAGGGCACCAACTCGCGCATCCAGTTCACCCCGGACCTGCTGCCCTCCGACGTCACCGGCGTGACCATCTACGACCAGCGCAAGCAGGAGTTCGAGTTCCACCGCGGCCCGGTGTTCCACTCGATCGTGCTCGCCGACGAGATCAACCGCGCGTCGCCGAAGACCCAGTCGGCGCTGCTGGAGGTCATGGAGGAGGGCCGGGTCACCGTCGACGGCGTCGGCCACGAGGTCGGCAAGCCGTTCATGGTGATCGCCACGCAGAACCCGATCGAGCAGGCGGGCACCTACCGGCTGCCCGAGGCGCAGCTGGACCGGTTCCTGATGAAGACCAGCATCGGCTACCCCGACCACACCGCGACCGTGGCGCTGCTGTCGGCGGCCTCGGTGCGCGACCGGTCGGTGTCGGTGCAGCCGGTGATCTCCTCGCAGGTGGTCTCCCAGCTCGCCGCGACCGCCGACCGGGTGCACGTCGACGCCGCCGTGCTGTCCTACGTCACCCGCATCGCCGAGGCTTCGCGCGAGCACGAGCACGTGCGCCTGGGTGTCTCCGTCCGCGGCTGCCTCGCCTACGTGCGCTGCGCCAAGACGTGGGCGATGACCAAGGGCCGCAACTTCGTCACCCCGGAGGACGTCAAGGAGCTGGCGCTGCCGGTGCTCGGGCACCGCATCCTGCTCAACGCCCAGGCCCAGTTCGACGGGGTCTCCGTGACCGACGTGATCGAGAAGCTGCTCGCCGACGTCGCCCCGCCCGTCGCCAGGGGCTAGGCCGTGGGCGGGTTGGCGGAGGCGCTCCGCGCGGTAACGCCGATGGGCTGGGTCGTGGCCGCCTGCTCGGTCCTGTCCTTGATCGCGGGCGGTGTGCTCGGTTGGACCGAGCTCGTGGTGGCCGGGGTGGCCGGGTTGCTGGTCTTCCTGGCCTGCTTGAGCTGGGCGATCGGGCGCAACCTGCTCGCCGTGCGGTTCACCCTCGACAGGGAGCGGGTGGTCAGGGGCAGGCCCGCCACCTGCGTGGTCGAGGTCGCCGGCCAGCGCGCCGGTGCCCGGTTGCTGGCGATGGAGCTGGAGCTCTCGGTCGACGACGAGGTGCACGTGGTGGAGGTGCCCGGCTTGGTGTCCGGGCAGGTGCACAGCGAGTTCTTCCCGATCCCGACCGAGCAGCGCGGTGTCGTCACGGTCGGCCCCGCGGTGACCGTGCGCGGCGACCCGCTCGGCGTCCTGCGCCGCACGGTGGAGTGGGGTGGCACCCGCGAGCTGTTCGTGCACCCGGTGACCGTCGCGCTCGGCCCGCTCGGCGCGGGCATGCTGCGCGACCTGGAGGGCTACACCACCACCGACCTGTCCACCAGCGATCTGGCGTTCCACACGCTGCGCGAGTTCGCCCCCGGTGACGACCGCAGGCACATCCACTGGCGCTCCTCGGCCAAGCTCGCCTCGGCCGGGTCCGACGGCAAGTTCCTGGTCCGGCAGTACCTCGACACCCGCCGGGCGCGGCTGGTGATCGCCGTCGACGGCGACCGCGCCGCCTACGCCAGCGACGACGACTTCGAGAACGCCATCTCGGTGGCGGGTTCGCTGGCGCTGCGCGCGGTGGAGGACGAGATCGACCTGACCCTGTTCGCGGGCGGCCAGGTCGTGCACGACGCCGTCGCGCAGACCGCGCTGGACGGCTTGGCCAGGGTCAAGCCGGTCACCATGGGCCTCGACGACCTGACCACCCGCGCCGCCCAGCTCGCCCCGGACGCGACCGTGGTCGTGGTGGTCGCAGGCGGCGCGCGCACCTTCCCGGAACTGCTGCGCGCCTGCGGGCAGTTCCCCTCCGACATCCGCCGCGCCGCGATCACCGTCGCGGCCACCGGCAACGCCGGGATCACCGAGAACGTGGGACTCACCGTGGCCGCCGTGCGCGACCTGGACGACCTGCGCGCCGTGCTCGCTGGAGGGCCGCTGGCATGACGAGTCCGACCGCTCCCCGGCGTTCGCTGGTGCCGACCCGCGCCGACCTCGCCGACGCCGCCTACCTGGCGGTGCTGTTCACCACCGCGCTGGTCGGGTTCACCACCAGCTACACCGGCTGGCCGTTCCTGTGGACCGGGCTCGCGGGCTTGGGTCTGGGCCTGCTGGTCGGCCACATCGCCAACGCGCTCAAGCAGCCGCTGGTCACCGTGGTCGCGCTGACCGTGGCGGTGTTCTTCCTCTTCGGCGGCGCGGTGGTCATGCGGGACCGTGCCGTCGCGGGCCTGCTGCCAGGGCCCGACGTGCTCGGCGGCCTCGCACAGTCCAGTGTGGACAGTTGGAAGCAGCTGCTCACCACGTTGCCGCCGGTCGACAGCGGGCCGCTGTTGGTCATCCCGTACATCCTGGGCCTGGTTTGCGGCGCGGGTGGGTTCACCCTGGCCAGGCGGGTCCGGGTGAGCGCGGCTCCGGTCGCGGCGCCCGCGCTGGTGATGATCGTGGTCGTCCTGCTCGGCACCTCGTCGCCCACCCTGCCGACCGTGCTCGGCGGTGCTTTCGCCGCGGTGAGCCTCGGCTGGATCTCGGTGCGGGCCAGGCGCAGGCGCCGCCAGTTGCGCGACGGCGCGCGGCGGGCCACCCGGGTCATGTCGGCCGCCGCGCTGGTCGGCGCGCTGGCGGGTCTCGCGGTGCTGGCCGGACCGGTCCTGCCCGGTGCGGGCGGTCACCGGACGGTGCTTCGGGACTACATCACCCCGCCGTTCGACCTCAACGCCTACGCCAGCCCGCTGGTCGGTTTCCGCAAGTACACCAAGAACGCCAACCAGCTCCACGACCAGACGCTGTTCACCGTCACCGGCCTGCCCGAGGGCGGCCTGGTGCGCATCGCCACCCTCGACGACTACACCGGCACGGTGTGGGGCGCGGGCGGCGGCAGCGCGGAAGCCGTTCCCGGGCAACCGAAGTACGGCTTCCAGCGGGTCGGCACCCGCATCCCGCCCACCGCGCAGGGGCAGCGGGCCACCGTCGAGGTGGAGATCGGCGCCGCGTACGCCTCGGCGGACGACGTGAACGCCTGGCTGCCCACCCCGGGCGCCCCCACCGCGATCCGGTTCGCCGGTCCCAGCGCGCGCGGGCACTCCGACAGCTTCCGCTACAACCTGGCCACCACCTCGGGCATCGTCGCCGACCGGCTGCGCGCGGGCGACAAGTACACAGTGGACACCGTGGTGGACACCGTCGAGGTGCCCGACGACCCGCAGCCGTTCAGCAGGCCGACGGTCGAGCAGGCGTCGTACCAGTTCGTCGCGGCCAAGACCGGGACCTGGACGGCCAAGACCTCCGACCTGGGCGGCAAGCTCAAGGCGGTCGCGGCCTACCTGCGCGACAACGGCGCCTACAGCGACGGCGGCCCGGGGGAGACCGAGTACCTGCCCGGGCACAGCGTCGGCAGGCTCAGCAGCTTCCTCAACGCCCAGCGCCCGGTCGGCGACGACGAGCAGTACGCGGCGGTCTTCGCGCTGGTCGCCAACCAGCTCGGTATGCCAGCCCGGGTCGTCCTCGGCGCCAAGCCCGGTCCCGGCGGGGTCGTGCGCGGCGAGCACATCCAGGCCTGGGTGGAGATCCACCTGACCGACGGCCGCTGGGCGCAGGTCATGAGCAGCGAGTTCATGCCCGACCGGTCGAAGAAGCCGGACAAGATCCCGCCGCAGCAGTTCGAGAACACCGAGGCGTCGATCGTCCCGCCGCCCAACACGGTGCACCCGCCCAGCTCGCTCACCGACGCCAGCCGGGTCGACCCCAACGTGGGCCGCTCCGCCTCGGCGAAGGGCGACGAGGGCTGGGAGATCCCCGGCTACCTGCTCACCATCATCACCTGGGCCGGTCCGCCGATCGGTCTGGTCGCGCTGGTCTGCACGGTGATCATCGGTGGCAAGGCGCTGCGCAGGCGGCGGCGCAGGCTGCAGGGCGAACCGGCCGCCAGGGTCGCCTCGGGGTGGCAGGAGGTGATGGACCGCGCCCGCGACCTGGGCACCGCGGTCCCCGCCGGGCTCACCCGCCCCGAGCAGGCCACCACCCTCGGCGACGAGACCGTGCTGCGGCTGGCCCGCGCGGCCGACGCGACGGTGTTCGGCCCGATCGACCCGAACGACGCGGCGGCCACCCGGTTCTGGGCCTCGGTCGACGAGGTGCGCAAGCAGCTCGGTGCCGGGGTGGGCCGGTTCCGCAGGCTGAAGGCGGCGCTGAGCCTGAGCACGGTGCGGTTGCGCCGGAGCTGAGTTTTCCCCAGGGTGGGGATGGGCCTGTGCATAGATCGACTTCGGATGGCGGCTTGACAGGACCGTCCCCACCCGCAATAAACCCCGTCCCCCTCGGTGGCCTTACACTTAGGTAAGCCTTACCTATCGGGGGATCATGTGCGTACCCGCTCGAGCACCCCGGCGGAGTTGATCGCCGCCGCGCCGGGTGACTTCTTCTACCTGGACACCTCGACCCACCGCTGGTTCGCCACCGGGATCGCGGCCCAGGTCGTCGTCGATCGCGACGCCGTGCACGTCTGGACGGCCGACGCGGCCGACGTCGAACCCTGGGTCGACCCGCTGCGGCAGGTCGTCGACCTGCTGCACGGTGCGGCCGGGGTGGGTCAGGACTGGCGCGCGTTCGGCTGGGCGGAGCCGGAACTGGGTTACGCGCTCGCCGGTCGGCCGGACCTGGTCGGCGGTGACCACCCCCTGCTCCACCTGGTGGTGCCCGCCGAGATGGCCGACGTCACACCATCACTTTCCGTTGTGGGCGCTGGGCCGATCGCGGCCTTCCGACTGGGCGCCACCACGCGCGAGGTGTCGGACGGTCACCGCGTGGCGACCGGGTTCCGCAGTTTCCCCAGCCTCGTCGGCGAGGGCGCTGGTGCGATCTTCACCCTGGACTCTCGAACCGGGCTGGCCGACGTGATAAGGATAGGCTAAGCAAAGTTCCGAGTTGGAGGTCCCCGCATGCGGGTCGTGATGTTCGGTTTCCAGACCTGGGGGCACCGCACCCTCGAGGCGCTGCTCGCCTCCAGCCACGAGGTGGTCGCCGTCGTGACCCACCCGCCTGGCGAGGGCGTCTACGAGAAGGTCTGGAGCGACTCGGTGGCGGAGTTGGCCGAGGCCAACGGCGTCGAGGTCATCGTGCGCGAGCGACCGGACGACGACGAGCTGTTCGACCGGCTCACCGAGCTCGCGCCGGAGGTGATCGTGGCCACCAACTGGCGCACCTGGATCCCGCCGCGCATCTTCACCCTGCCCGAGCGGGGCACCCTCAACGTGCACGACTCGCTGCTGCCGACCTACGCGGGCTTCTCCCCGCTGATCTGGGCGCTGATCAACGACGAGCCCGAGGTCGGCGTGACCGCGCACATGATGGACGACACCCTCGACGCCGGGCCGATCGTGCTGCAGCGCGCGGTACCGGTCGGTCCGCGCGACACCTCGGCCGACCTGTTCGCCAAGACCCTGGCGCTGTTCGGCCCGATCACCGTCGACGGCCTCACCGAGATCGAGTCCGGCCGCACCGACTTCACCCAGCAGGACCGCTCCAAGGCCAGCTTCTTCCACAAGCGCGCCGAGGAGGACCTGCGCATCGACTGGACCTGGTCGGCCGAGGAGCTCGACCGCCTGGTGCGCGCCCAGTCCGCGCCCTACCCGAGCGCCTTCTGCTTCCACCGGGGCAAGCGGCTGGAGATCGTCGCCGCCGAGGTGTCGGCGGCCAACTACGGCGGCACCAACGGCCGAATCTTCTACCGCGAGGGCGACGGCGTGGCGATCGTCTCCGGCCCCGAGGCGCGCCGCGGCCGCAACCGCGCGCTGCTGGTCACCCGGGTGCGCACCGCGGACGGCACCGAGCTCGCCGCGCACGAGTACTTCAAGCACATGGGCGGATACCTCACCTCGCGCCCCTGATCCCACGAGGAAAGGTCCGTCCACCATGGACACCCTGGAATCCGCCAGACCCGCCCTCGTCGCCAGGCCGCAGGTGCGCCGGGTCCTGTCGGAGGACCTGAGCGCGGCCCTGCTCGACGGCGTCACCGCCTACTACGCCACCGACATCGCCGACGTTCTGCGCGCGGCGCTCGTCGTGGCCGTCGGCGACACCGCGACCGTCGTCGCCAGTGGTGGGCTCGCGCGCACCATCCGCAGGCTGACCGCGCCGACCGACCGCTCGGTCATCGCCCTGAACTGGGTCGACTCCCCGCCGGAGGTGGCCGGGTCGATCGACGTGGCCGCCGATGTCGTCGCCGGGCGCATCACCACCACGTGGTCCTGGTGCGCCCGGACGCGGACCGAGCGCGCGGTCGTCGAGCTCTCCCACGCCTGGTCGGACGCGTTGGTCGCCCTGGCGGCGCAGGCGAGCGTCGTCAGTCCACTCCCGACGGTGCTCGACGAGTCGGCCAGCGTCGCGGTGGACCTGCCCGGTGCCATCAGCCCGGACTCCGTGCGCCGGGCGATCGACGCGGTCACCTGCCGGTACCCGTATCTCGCGACCGGGCGGCGGGTGGTCGGCGGCACCGCGTTCGCCGTGCGCGGCGCGGGGACCTCGTTGCGCTGCACCCGGTCCGACGCGCTGCACCCGGACTGGACGCCCATGGTCCAGTTCGAGCTCACCAGGGCGGGCGCGGCGCGGACCCGGCTGGCCATCACGGCCAACCCGCGGCTGGTCGGCGACCTGCCCGGGTTGGTGCGGGAGCTGCGGGCGGAGCTGCTGGGAGATCCAGAACACTCCCCGGTCGCCGGTTATTAGGTTAGCCTTACCTCCGCTTGTCGATTTCCTGCCGACGAAGGGACCGCCGTGACCAGCGACGCTCTGCCGCACGAGGTGCGCGACGTGGTGGGGATCGGCTTCGGCCCGTCCAACCTCGCCCTGGCCATCGCGGTCCACGAGCACAACCGGCGGCACCCCGAGCAGGCGGTCGACGCCCTGTTCCTGGAGCGGCAGGCCGGGTTCGGCTGGCACCGCGGCATGCTGATCGACGACGCGACCATGCAGGTGTCCTTCCTCAAGGACCTGGTCACCATGCGCGACCCGGCCAGCGACTTCAGCTTCCTGTGCTACCTGCGCGACCGGGGCAGGCTGGCCGAGTTCATCAACCACAAGACGATGTTCCCGCTGCGCACCGAGTTCCACGACTACTTCGAGTGGGCAGCGGCCAGGGTCGCCGACCAGGTCCGCTACGGCGCCGAGGTCGTCTCGGTCCGCCCGGTCGAGGTCGACGGCGGGGTCGCGCACTTCGACGTCGCCGCCAAGGACGCGCAGGGCCGGATCAGCGTGGTCCGGGCCCGCAACGTGGTGATCGCGACCGGGCTCAAGCCGAAGCTGCCCGCCGACGCGGTGCCCTCGGAGCGGGTCTGGCACAACATCGAGCTGATGCACCGGGTCGAGCGGCTGGCCGGGACCGACCCGCACCGGGTGCTGGTGGTCGGGTCGGGGCAGAGCGGCGCGGAGACCGTCGCCGAGCTGCACAGCGCCCTGCCCAGGACCCAGGTGTGCGCGGTGTTCGCCCGCTACGGCTACGCCCCGGCCGACGACAGCCCGTTCGCCAACCGGATCTTCGACCCGCAGGCGGTCGACCACTTCCACGGCGCCTCCCCCGAGGTCAAGCGGATGCTGCTGGACTACCACCGGAACACGAACTACTCGGTGGTCGACATGGACCTCATCGAGGAGCTCTACCGCCGCGAGTACCGGGAGAAGGTGACCGGCCGCAAGCGGTTGGACATCCGCAACGCCTCCCGGGTCACCTACACCCGCGAGACCGACGAGGCCGTGTACGTGACGGTCGAGTTCCTGCCCACCGGCGAGACCGAGGTCCTCGAGTGCGACGCGGTGGTCTACGCCACCGGGTTCCAGGCGCCGGACCTGTTCGACCTGCTCGGCCGGGCGGCGTCGGTGTGCGAGCGCGACGCGGCGGGCAACCCGGTCGTCGGCCGCGACTACCGGGTCCGCACCGGCGCGGGGGTCACCGCGGGCGTGTACCTGCAGGGGTCCGAGCACAGCCACGGTCTCACCGCGACACTGCTGTCGACCACGGCCGTGCGGGTCGGCGAGATCCTCGACTCGATCCTGCGCGGCCCGGTCGAGCAGGCCACCGAGGTCGTGGCCGACGTCCAGCGGGTCGCCATCGGCTAGCTGCCGGGTTGTCGGCCGGGTTCAGTACTTTGGTGCCATGGCAACATTGGTGACCTTCCACGCCCACCCCGACGACGAGTGCATCAACTGCGGCGGCGTCATGCGCAAAGCCGCCGACGAGGGCCACCGGGTGGTCCTGGTGGTGGCGACCAGGGGTGAACTCGGCGAGGTCGAGGACGGTTTCCTGGCCCCCGGCGAGGACCTGACCACGCGCCGGGTCGCCGAGACGCACGCCGCGGCCGAGATCCTCGGTGTGTCGCGTGTGGAGTTCCTCGGCTACACCGACTCCGGGATGATGGGCGAGCCGACCAACGACACCCCAGGCACCTTCTGGACCGCCTCCGTCGAAGAGGCCGCCGCCCGCCTGGCCAAGATCCTCGTCGACGAGTCGGCCGACGTCCTGACCATCTACGACGACAACGGCGGCTACGGCCACCCCGACCACATCCAGGTCCACCGCGTGGGCAAGCGAGCCGCCGAACTGGCAGGCACCCCCCGCGTCTACCAGGCAACAGCCAACCGCGACGACGTCCGCAAGCACATGAGCGAAGCTGCAGCCGACGGCGACGACTCCTTCGGTCCCCCGGAGGAGTGGGAGATCGGCAAGCCCCTGGAGGAGCTGACCGCCCGCGTGGACGTCAGCGCCTATGTGGTCGCCAAGCGGGCCGCCATGCGGGCGCACGCCAGCCAGATCTCCGAGGAGAGCTTCTTCCTCTCCATGCCGGACCCAGCCTTCGCCCAAGCCTTCGGCGTCGAGTGGTTCATCCGCGAAGGCGCCGGACCGGGCATCACCGAAACCGACATCATGGCCGGTCTCTAGCCGCCGCGAGACTGAACACGACTGGCTGGACGGCCTGCTTCTGGCGCCGCCTCGGCAGCCCGATACCGCCAGAGCTCGCCTGCCCGCAACGCCGAACTCGGACGCGGGCGAGTTCAATGACCGCGCGCTTCGACTGCGACTTGGCAGCGATAGCGCTGGCGGTGTGGCGGGTCGCCCGGGGGTTGAGTGCCGCCATCGGTCGGCCGTGGTCTGGCTGCGGTGTTGCTGGACTGTGGCCGCCTTGCTCGGGTGCAGGTTCGGCGGCTTCGTGGTTGGGGGTGCGGCGGGGTGGCCTCGGGGGCCGAGTGCCGCCACCATCGGGTGAAGAGGCTGGTCAGGGGCTGTCAGGCGGCCTACCTTCTGGGGCCATGTCCGCCTTTGACGACATGGTTCGCCGGGTCGCGGCTGGCAAGCCGGGGTCTGTGGCGGCTCTGCGCGCGCGGCTGCTGACCCAGCCCCGGGAGTGGTTGGTGGACCAGTTGCTGGTCACCCTCGGGCCGCTCGACGGGTATCGGCCGCGGCCGGTGGAGCTCGATGAGCGGCTGCTGGTCGAGCACACCGCCCGGTTCGGGGCCTGGGACACCAGTGCCTGCCTGCTCGGTGCCCCGCCGCCCGCCGGGCTCATGATCGGGTTGGCCGCGCGCACCCCCTTCGGCGATGAACTCCTGGCCGAGGCGAAGGACCTGCTGCACGCGCTGGTGTCCGGGGTGGCCGGGCTGACCCCGGTCCGCCGTGCCCGGCTCGCGCTGACGCTGCCCGAGCGCAAGGCCGACGTCTTCAGCTTCCTCGACGCGACCGCCACCGCGCTCGGCCACGGCGAGACCGCGCTGCTGTTGGACTACCCGGAGGTCGCCGATGGCCTGGTCGGGGACGCCGTGGTGGCGGCGCTGCGGGTGGTCAACGGGCTGGAGCTCAACGAGGAGGTCCTCTACGCCCGCCGTGCGGACCTGGACGCAGCCACCCTGATCTGAGCGAGAATCACCGGGCAGCAACCGCGACCCGAGGAGTCCCATGCCGTTCCCAGCCGCGCCCTACCGCGCCGACGAGAGCCGCTACGACAGCACCGCCTACCGCAGGTCCGGGCGCAGCGGTCTGAAGCTGCCACCGGTCTCGCTGGGCCTGTGGCACAACTTCGGTGACGACCGTCCGTTCGAGACCGGTCGCGCCATCCTGCACCGCGCCTTCGACCTCGGGGTGACCCACTTCGACCTGGCCAACAACTACGGCCCGCCCTACGGCAGCGCGGAGGCCAACTTCGGCCGCGTGCTGGCGGGCGACTTCAAGGCCTACCGCGACGAGATGGTCATCTCCACCAAGGCGGGCTACGACATGTGGCCGGGCCCGTACGGGGAGTGGGGGTCGCGCAAGTACGTGCTGTCCTCTTTGGACCAGTCGTTGACCAGGCTCGGCCTCGACTACGTGGACATCTTCTACTCGCACCGCTTCGACCCGGACACCCCGCTGGAGGAGACCGTCGGCGCGCTGGTCACCGCGGTCGAGTCGGGCAAGGCGCTCTACGCCGGTGTGTCGTCGTACTCGCCGATCGCGACCAAGCGCGCGGCGGAGATCCTGCGCGGCGCCAACATCCCGCTGCTGATCCACCAGCCGTCGTACTCGCTGCTCAACCGCTGGATCGAGGCCGAGCTGCTCGACACCCTCGACGAGCTCGGCGCGGGGTGCATCGCGTTCTCCCCGCTGGGCCAGGGGTTGCTCACCGACCGGTACCTCGACGGCATCCCCGAGGGCTCGCGGGCCAGCCGGGACTCGTCGTTGTCGCCGTCGCTGATCTCCGAGGAGAACCTGGCCAGGGTGCGCGGGCTCAACGAGGTCGCCCGCCAGCGGGGCCAGTCGCTAGCGCAGCTCGCGATCGCGTGGGTGTTGCGGGATTCCCGGGTGACCTCCGCGCTCATCGGCGCCAGTTCGGTCGCGCAGTTGGAGGCCAACCTCGCCGCAGTGGACGCGCCGCCGTTCACCGACGACGAACTGGCCGAGATCGACCGGTACGCGGTGGAGTCCGGCATCAACCTGTGGGCCAGTTCCAGCGCAGCGGGCTGAGCCCTAACACGCCGCCGGTGCGGGGGGCAACCGCGCTGTTGCCCTCCTCACCGGTGATCCTCCGAAACCCCAGGTAGTCGCGGGGGTGCGGGTTCGGCTCGTCCACAGCTGTCGAATCTTCGCTGTTACGTTCCCTGGGTATGTCCGGGGAAACGCACGACGCCGTGATCACCGAGCCGTCCACAGAGGACGGCTCCGAGCTGTGGCGGATCGCCCGCGATTCGCGTTCGCTCGACCTGAACTCCTCCTACGCATACCTGCTCTGGTGCCGCGACTTCGCCGACACCTCCGCGGTCGCCCTCGTCGAGGGCCGCCCGGTCGGCTTCGTGATCGGGTTCGTCCGGCCCGCCGCGCCGGACACCGTTGTGGTGTGGCAGATCGCCGTCGACGGCGGCCAGCGCGGCAAGGGCTTGGCTGGCAGGCTGCTCGACCACCTGCTCGACCGGCTCGCCCCGCGCGGCGTGCGGCACCTGGAAACCACCATCACCGCCGACAACACCGCCTCCATCGCGCTGTTCAGCGCGCTGGGCAGGCGCAGGGGCGCGCCGGTCCGCCGCGCCGACCTGTTCGCCGCCGACCACTTCCCGGACGAGCACGCCGCCGAGGACCTCTACCGCATCGGTCCGTTCGCGCCAGTGCCTGCTCTGGTCTGACTTTCCCCCTGGGGAGGGAGATTTCGCGATGAGTGTGTTCGAGACCCTCGAGTCCGAGGTCCGCAGCTACAGCCGGGGTTGGCCGGTCGTGTTCGACCGCGCGGTGGGCAGCCACCTCTACGACGAGTCGGGGAAGTCCTATTTGGACTTCTTCGCGGGCGCGGGAGCGCTGAACTACGGCCACAACAACCCGGTCCTCAAGCGGGCCGTCGTCGACTACATCATGCGCGACGGCGTCACCCACGCCCTGGACATGAACACCGCCGCCAAACGGGACTTCCTGGAGTCCTTCCGCGACATCGTGCTCGCGCCGCGCGAGCTGGACTACAAGGTCATGTTCCCCGGCCCGGCCGGTGCCAACGCCGTCGAGGCCGCGCTGAAGCTGGCCCGCAAGGTTACTGGCCGCGAGTCGGTGGTCAACTTCACCAACGCCTTCCACGGCATGACGCTCGGCGCGCTGTCGGTCACCGGCAACTCGATGAAGCGCGGCGGCGCGGGCATCCCGCTGGTGCACGCCACCCCGATGCCCTTCGACAACTACCTCGACGGGCAGGTGCCGGACTTCCTGTGGTTCGAGCGGTTGCTCGCCGACAGCGGCAGCGGCCTCAACGAGCCCGCCGCGGTGATCGTGGAGACCGTGCAGGGCGAGGGCGGGATCAACGCCGCCCGCGTGCAGTGGCTGCGCGGTTTGGCCGACCTGTGCCAGCGGCACGGCATGCTGCTGATCGTGGACGACGTGCAGATGGGCTGCGGCCGTACCGGCCCGTTCTTCAGCTTCGAGTTGGCTGGCATCAAGCCGGACATCGTCTGCCTGTCCAAGTCGATCGGCGCGTTCGGCTTCCCGATGGCGCTCACCCTGATGCGCCCCGACCTCGACATCTGGGAGCCCGGCGAGCACAACGGCACCTTCCGCGGCATCAACCCGGCCTTCGTCGCCGCCACCGAGGCCTTGCGCACCTACTGGACCGACGACACCCTGGAGAAGGGCACGCTGGCCAAGGGCGAGCAGGTGGAGCGGGTCATGCACGGTATCGCCGAGGCGCACCCGGCCGCCGAGCTCAAGGTCAAGGGCCGTGGCCTGGCCCGCGGCCTGCGCTTCACCGACGGCGCGACCGCGGCCGCGGTCTGCCGTGCCGCTTTCGAGCGCGGCCTGCTCATGGAGACCTCCGGCCCCGACGGCGAGGTCGCCAAGGTCATGCCGCCGCTGACCATCACCGACGACGAGCTCGACGCGGGCCTGCGGGTCCTCGTCGACTCCGTCGCCGCGACCGTGGGGAAGGGGACCGCATGATCGTCCGCAGCACCGCAGAGATCACCGACACCGACCGCGACGTCAAGACCGAGAACTGGCGCAGCAAGCGGATCGTCCTGGCTGGCGACCGGGTCGGTTTCTCGGTGCACGAGACCACGCTGTACCCGGGTGCGGTCAACGACTTCTGGTACGCCAACCACGTCGAGGCCGTCTTCGTCGTCGAGGGCGAGGGGGAGTTGCTGGACAAGGAAACCGGCCAGACCCACGCGCTCGGCCCTGGCTCGCTCTACCTGCTCGACGGCAACGAGCGCCACCAACTGCGGCCCCGCACCGAGATGCGCACCGTCTGCGTGTTCAACCCCCCGGTCACCGGCCGGGAGGTGCACGACGAGAACGGCGTCTACCCGCTGATCACCGAGGAGGAGGCGTGATGACCCTGACCGACACCCGCGTCCACGACCGCTACCCCACCCGGACCCGCGAACCCCTGGCCCCCTTCGGCCGCGTCGAACCGACCGTCTGGGGCGGGGTCAGCGGCCCGCTCGACCCGGCGACCCTGGCCGCGCACGACACCCACGGCTACTCCCGCCACGACGCCCTGCTCGGTCCCGGTGAGGTGGCCGCCTTCCGCGCCGAACTCGACCGCTTGGCAGGCGATGACGCCGTGCGCGCCGACGAGCGCACCATCGTCGAGCGGGCCACCGACGAGGTCCGGTCGATCTTCGAGGTGCACCGGATCAGCGGGCTGATCGCCGAGCTCGTCCGCGACCCGCGGGTGCTCGGCCGGGCGCGGCAGATCCTGGGGTCCGAGGTGTACGTGCACCAGAGCCGGGTCAACTACATGCCCGGCTTCGAGGGCAAGGGTTTCTACTGGCACTCCGACTTCGAGACCTGGCACGCCGAGGACGGCATGCCGGTGCCGCGCGCGGTGAGCATGTCCATCGCGCTCACCGACAACTACCCGTTCAACGGCGGCCTCATGGTGATGCCCGGTTCGCACCGCACCTTCGTCCCGTGCGTCGGCGAGACCCCGGCCGAGCACTACAAGGCCTCGCTGACCGAGCAGGAGATCGGCGTGCCGAGCCGGTCGGCGATCACCAGGCTCGCCGCCGAGCACGGCATCGACCAGTTCACCGGCCCCGCAGGCTCCGCGCTGATGTTCGACTCGAACCTCATGCACGGCTCGGGGAACAACATCACCCCGTTCCCCAGGTCGAACATCTTCCTGTGCTTCAACTCGGTGGACAACGCCCTGGTGCGGCCGTACGCGGCGGCCGCGCCCCGGCCCGGTTTCATCGCCGCGCGAACCTTCGCGCCGCTAAGCAGGTGACCCGTACGTGATCATGCGTAATCCATCTGTTACCATCAGCGGGCGCTCCGCCCCTCGTTGATCAAGAGCTGGTCGTGGTTCCCACTCGGGGTGAACCCGACGTGCTGTCGACCAACCCAGGCGGAGTACGGCCCCGCGCCCACCGAGTCGGGATCGGTCGGGTGGCGGGGCCGACCCCTGTCCGGACACCTCTGGCAATTCCCAGTTCCACCACCGCGCAATCGCCCGCCCGCCCGCGAATGGCCCATCTCCCAGCACTTTCCGGCCGGGGCCGCTCATACCGCCGCCCCATAACGGTTAGGCCATCCGGTTGACTAGTGCCACAACCACGCCCACGGGTTCGCGCACGCCCTAGGTTTGTCGCGGGAGCGCTGGGAACCGGCTTAGGGGAGTCGGTCCGATCGGGGGGTGGTACCGAGTGGCGCATGTCGTGCTCGCGCGTCCGGAGCAGGACGGGCCGCGGTTCTGCGTGTTGGGGCCGGTGTGCGCGCTGGTGGGGGCGAACACGCTGGTACCGGGTGGGCCCGGGTTGCGCGGGCTGCTGGCGATGCTGCTGTTGGAGCCTAACCAGGTCGTCTCGGTCGAGCACGTGATGGACGTGCTGTGGGACCACGAACCGCCCGCGACCGCGCGGACGATCGTGCAGGGCTACGTGTCCAGGCTGCGCCGCTGGCTGTCCACAGTGGACCCCACGCGGGAGGTCAGGATCCAGACCTCCGGTCCCGGCTACCGGCTGGTCGTCGACGAGGCCCGCATCGATGTGGCGCTGGCCCGCGAACTGCTCGCCGCGTCGCGGGACCGGCCCGCTGGCGAGCGGGCCGAACTGCTGGCCAGGGCGCAGAGCCTCTGGCGCGGACCGGAGCTGTCCGGGATCGGCGGCCGGGTCCGCGCCCCGGAACTGGCCGAGCTGCGGCTGACCGTGCTGGAAGCGCGCGTCGACGCCGACCTCGAACTCGGCCGCCACGACGAGGTCATCGGCGAACTGGCCGCCCTGGTCGACACCCACCCGTTCCGCGAACACCTGGTCGGCCAACTCGTGCTCGCCCTCTACCGCTCCGGCAGGCGCGCCGCGGCACTGGAGATCTACCAGCGCTTCGCCCACCGCGCCGCCAGGGAACTCGGTCTCGACCCGGGTCCTGGCCTGCGCGAGCTGCACAGCCGGATCCTGCGCGACGACACCGCTCTGCTCGAACCGCGCCCGTCGCCGGTGATCGCGCCGCGGGTCGGCGTGCTCACCCCGGCGCAACTACCCGCCGCACCACCGGGGTTCACCGGCCGTGAGACCGAACTCGAGTGGCTGGACGGCATCCGCGACAACGCCGACGGCACCGCGCCCGCGATCGCGGTCCTGGCCGGTTCCGCGGGCGTCGGCAAGAGCGCGCTCGCCGTGGTGTGGGGGACCCGCACGGCCAAAGCCTTCCCGGACGGCAGGCTCTACGCGTCGTTGCGGGGTTTCGACCCCCGGCACGAACCGGTCGAACCGGCCGAGGTCCTGGCGCGGTTTCTGCTCGCCCTCGGTGTCGCCGCCGAGCACATCCCGGAAGACCTGGCCCAGCGCACGGCGTTCTACCGGTCGCTGCTGGCCGATCGGCGGCTGCTGGTCGTGCTCGACGACGCCAGGGACTCCGACCAGGTGCGGCCGTTGCTGCCCAGCGGCCCCGGGTCGATGGTCCTGGTCACCAGCAGGCGCAAGCTCGACGGCTTGGTGACCCACGGTGCGGCGCTGCGGGTGCTCGGCACGCTCTCGGCCGAGGAGGCGGAGGCGGTCATCGAGCACGCGGCCGGGCCGCCCGCCGCGCACGAACGCGCGCTGCGCACCAGGTTGGCCCGCTTGTGCGACTACCTGCCGCTCGCGCTGCGGATCTCGGGCGCACGGTTGGCCGTCAGTCCACAGTGGTCACTGGGCGAACTCGTCGCCGAACTCGCCGACGAGCGCACCCGCCTCGGCGCCCTGCGCGTGCACGACGTCGACACCGGGGTCCGGGCCGCGCTCGACCTGACCGTCGGTGGCCTGGACCCCGCGCTGGCCGAGACCCTGCGGTTGCTCGGCGCCGTGCCCGGCCCGACGTTCGGCCCGCACCTGGTGGGCGCCTTGGCCGGGACGTCCCCGGACGCGGCGCGGGAGCGGCTGCGCGGGTTGGCCGCGCTGTTCCTGGTCACCGAGTCGGAGCCGGACGTGTTCGGCATGCACGACCTGGTCCGGCTCTACGCCAGGGAACTGGGCACCGACGACCTGCTGCCCTCGGTACTGCGCTACTACCTGGTCGCCGCCGACCTGAGCCGCCGCCACCTGCGCGCGGCCGCCGACGACCTCGACCACGCCGACACCGAACCGCACGTCCCGCGCCCGGCGGTCCGCGGCCGCGAGGACGCCCTCGCCTGGTTTGAACGCGAGTGGCCCAACCTGGTCGCCGCCGCCGAGGCGGGTGCAAAGGCGGGCCTGCACACCCAGGTTTGGCAACTGGCCCGTATGGCCAGCGAGTTCCGCCGGGTCCGCCCACGCCGCGACGACTGGGAGCACGTCCTGCGCCTGGGTCTGACCGCCGCCAGGGCCTCCGGCGACCGCAGGGGCGAGGTCCTCATGCGCCTGAGCCGCTGCGTCCTGCTGACCCGCTTCGACCAGGAGCACGAGACCGTCGCCGACGCAGAACGCGCCGTGGCCATCGCGACCGAGCTGCGCGACTCCAAGCTGATGGCGATGGGCTTCAACACGGTGGCCAGCGCGCTCTACGGCCAGAAGCGCTACCCCGAGGCCCTCGCCGGTTACCGCAAAGCCCTGGAGCTCTCCGGCCGCGCGGGCTACCGCCTCGGCGAGGCGAACCTGCTCAACAACATCGCCCAGGTCCACCGCAACCTGGGCGCCCCAGCCGAAGCGGTCGGACCGCAAGCCCAGGCCGTGTCCATCTTCCGCGAGGTCGGCGACCTGGGGTTCGTCGGGCTGGCGCTGGCCAACCTGGCCGAACTCGAACACGAGCTCAACCTCCCCGAGGCGGCGGAGACGCACTCCAGGGAAGCGATCGCCATGGCCGAGGCCAACGGTCTTGACCTCACCGAAGCGTTCGCCCGCGAGGTCCTGGCCCGAGTCCACCGGGACCGGGGCGAGATCGCCGAGGCCAGGGTGGAGCTGACCCTGTCCCTCGAGCTCTACCGACTAGTCCAATCCCCAGCCGCCGACGCCGTCCAAGCCGGACTCGCCGCCCTGCCAACCGACGTTTAGCGAACGCTTAGCCACACCAGCCCCGCGGCCGGCACCCTCTCCGCGCAGGGTGACCAGGTGTCACCCAGGGCCGCTGGCGGGAGACAATTGGGGGTGCGGCCCGACGCACCGGCCGGCGCTCTCGGGGGAGGGAGAGCCGGCCGGTCGTCGTTGCGCAGCTTCTGAGTGGACCCTGCGCCCGACACGAGGAACGGCGAGCGCAGGCCGATCTCGTTCTGGCGTCTGCCGCGGACTGGCCCCGCCGCCCACCCCTCGTGCTGGCTCCTAGCCCGGCCGCTCCACTGAGGATGCCTCGCGCACCGGTGTCGGCTCGGGCCGCTTCGGCGGCCGGGTGGGCAGGCCAACTCGGGGTTCGCGGCCGGTGCGCCTGGGCGACCGTGTCGGTGGCTTGGGGGTGCGGGCCATGCGGATGCCCGCCGCGCACAGCCAGCACAAGCCGATCCCGTTCTGGCGCCAGCCTCCACCGCTTGCCCCGCGCCGACCACTCCACTGGGGAGGCCTCGCGTCCCGGTGTCAGCTCCGGCCGCTTCAACGGCCGCGTTCGGCAGCCCGAGACGGGGGTCGCGGCCGGTGCGCCAGGGGCGACCGCGTCGGTGGCTTGGCGGTGCGGGCCATGCGGATGCCCGCCGCGCACAGCCAGCACAAGCCGATCCCGTTCTGGCGCCAGCCTCCACCGCTTGCACCGCGCCGACCACTCGACTGGGGAGGCCTTGCGTCCCGGTGTCAGCTCCGGACCGCTTCGACGCCGGGGTGTGCAGACCGGCAAGGGTTCGCGGCCGGTGCGTCAGGGCGACCGTGTCGCTGGCTTGGCGGGTCGGGCCATGCGGATGCCCGTTGCACACGGCGAGGCTAGGTCGCCGCCACTGGCCGTGCCGGGCTCCCAGGCGGCCTGGTGGTGCGAGCCACGCGGTGTGCGCCGCGCACAGCCAGGGCAGGCCGTGCCGTTCTGGGCGTATGTTTCCCGCGCCGGGTTCCTAGCTCGACTGCTCCACTGAGGAGGCGCCGCGTACCGGTGTCAGCTCCGGCCGCTTCGGGTGCAGACCGTCCCCCAGCGACTCCCCGGTGATCTGCCGCCGTACCCACGGGATCAGGTGCGTGGTGGTCCAGGCCAGGTCGTCCTGGCGTAGGCGCAACCACGGCCTCCTGGCCTCGGCGGGCAGTGGCTCTCGCCAGTCTTGCGCCACCGGCACGTCGAGCACCTCCGCGGCGCGCAGGGCGATCCGGCGGTGGCCTTCGGTGGAGAAGTGCAGGCGGTCGTCGCACCAGGAGCGGCGGTCGTGCAGGACGCCCATGGACCAGAGGTCGACCAGGCGGGCGCCGTGCCGGTCGGCGATGGCGTGCAGGTGTCCGTTGTAGATGGCGACCTTGCCGCGGAAGCGGCGGATCAGCGGCTGCACCTTCGGGTCGGGGCCGGTGAAGATCAGGACTTCGCTGCCCGCCTCGCGCAGCCGCACGACCGCGGTCTCGAACAGGGCGGCCACGTCGTCGACGTCGGTGCCCGGGGTGATGATGTCGTTGCCGCCGCCGCACAGGGTGACCAGGTCGGGGCGGGCCGCGACCGCGATGTGCAGCTGCTCGTCGATGATCTCCTGCAGCATCTTGCCGCGCAGCGCCAGGTTCGCGTACTGGAACCCGGGCCGTTGCCCGTCGAGCAGTTCGGCGAGCCGGTCCGCCCAGCCGACGTACTTGCCGTCGGCGCCGACATCGCTCATGCCCTCGGTGAAGCTGTCCCCGACCGCGATCCAGCTGTTCCACCCATGCACAGCCCGACCTCCCCTTCGACCAAGACGGTCCGCCGACCCTGGCGGGCCACAGTTGCCCCAGACAACCAACGCGAGCAGTATGCCCGGGTATTCCCGGCGGGTCGTCAGCGCAGAGTATGACCTCGGGCCGACACCCGGCGAAGCCGATAGCGGCCCGCGAGAGCGTAATGGCAGGCTGGGGGCGTGACCGACTCCCTGTCCGACCTGCTCGGCGGCAGGCGCGGCGCCCTCGACGCGACCGTGCCGCCACTGGCCTTCGCCGTCGTGTGGCTGCTCACCGACACGATCGGCTGGGCGACCGTGGCCGCGCTGGCGGCCGCCGGTGTCGTGGCGGGGGTGCGGTTGGCGCGCGGCGGTCGGGTCACCGCGGTGGTGGGCAGCATGGCGGCAGTGGTCGTCGGCGCGCTCGTCGTGCTCTACACCGGGCGGGCGGAGGACTTCTTCCTCATCCAGCTGCTGTCCAACATCGCCAGTGCGCTCGCCTGGGCCGTGAGCATCCTCATCCGCTGGCCGCTGCTCGGTGTCGTCGTCGGCGTGCTGCTGGGGCAGCGCTTCCGCTGGCGCCGCGATCCCGCGCTCGTGCGCGCCTACGGCAGGGCGAGCTGGGTGTGGGTCCTGCTCCAGTACACCTTGCGCACGGCCGTGTTCGGTGCGCTGTGGTGGCTGGGCGACGTGGCCGCGCTCGCGGTGGCCAGGGTCGCGCTGTCCTGGCCGCTGGTCGCCCTGGTGATCGCCGTCAGCGCCGCCGTGCTGCGCAAGTCGCTCCCGGACGACCACCCGGGCCTGCGCCACCCGCGCGTGCCAGAGCCAGCGGGCAACTAGAGCTCGGGTCGGTGCGCCTCGGGGCCGAACGCGTCCAGTGACGCCAGCCAGGCGGCGCCCACCGTCCCGTCCTTGGCGTCCACCACCTCGTGGTCGCCGAGCAGTTCCCGGACCCGGGCGCCGACCGCCGTCTGCATGACCGCGCCTGCCAGGACCACCGGTCCGGTGTCGTGCACCGCGAGCGCCTGCGCGGCCAGCGACTGGGCCGCCCGCTCCACGATCTCGTGCGCGGCCGGGTCGTCCACCGACGAGGCCAGCGGGGCGAACCGCGCCAACCGGATCGGCTCCTCCCGGTTCACCTGCCGGATCAACCGGCCGAACGGGATCCGCGGGTCGCCTTCGATCGGCAGCCCCGCCGAGGTCAGCACGGCCCGCGGCAGCGGCCCGAGCGGTTTCCCGCTCTGCAGCGCGTACAGCGTGACCCGCACCGCTTCCCGGCCGATCCAGAACGCCGATCCCTCGTCGCCGAGCAGCCAGCCGAACCCGCCGTAGGTGGCGACCCGCTCGCGCCCGGTGATCCGGCTCGCGATCGACCCGGTGCCGGAGATCAGCACCGTCCCGAACGCCGACGAGGTCCCCGAGGCGAAGGCCACCTCCGCGTCGGACACCACCCTCGGCCGCAGCAGTTCGAACACCACGTCGAACTCGGCGGCCACCGCCGGGTCCAGCAGCGCCGACGACCCGGCCATCCCGATCACGCACGTCTCGGCCTGCGAGCCCGACAGCGCCGTGTTCGCCGCCGCCAGCAGCTGCGCCGCGGCCGCGGCCGGGCCGTTGGTGTTCGGGTTCCCGCCACCGGCGACACCCCGGCCGATCACCGCTCCCGAGGAGTCGACGGCCAGCGCGCGGGTGGTGCTCCCGCCGATGTCGACGCCCAACGCGACCCCGGTCATCGGACCGCTACTCCGTTCGGCGTAACATGACCTTGCCCGCTCCGCTCCACCCCCTCGGCGGAGCGGGCTCCCAACATCACCGACCTCGCGCTGTGCTGCTCGGCCTCGACCTCGCGCACCCGCAGCGGGTCGCCGCAGGAGGCGCAGGTGACCACCGCGTGCGTCTCGTGCCCGCAGGTGCGGTGCCGCAGCCGGACCGGTCGGTCCTCGGTCAGCCACCGCTCACCCCAGTGCATGATCGCCGCGAGCGCGGGCCAGAAGTCGCGGCCCATGTCGGTGAGCACGTACTCGTAGCGCACCGGCCGCTCTTGATATGGCTCCCGGCGCAGCAGACCGGCGCCGACCAGCCGGTCGAGCCGCTCCGTGAGGGTGTTGCGGGCGATGCCCAGCTCTGCCTGGATCCGGTCGAACCGCCGGACTCCCAGGTAGGCCTCCCGCAGCACGAGCAGGGTCCACTGGTCACCGAGCAGGTCCATCGCGCGGGCGATCGAGCACGGCCACTGCGCGAACGAGGTCCTCCGCATCTGCCCAGTCTAGGAAGCCGGGCGCCCGGGTGGAACGTCCATCACCTCGGCCGGGTGACTTCGCCGCCCCCGTCCCCGGCCGGAGATCCCGGGGCCCAGCGGCCCGCGGGGGTCGCCCGCGGCCGCCGCGGTGTCACCCGATGGGTCGCCGACGCCTCGCCGCGGGCCGCTCCGGCGGCCAAGATGTCCGCGCGCGGCGCGCTGGTGATCGCCGCCACACCTGTGTCGGCGCTCACTGCTCCGGATGCCGAGCCGTCCACTTCGGTCACCCCGGCCGGGTCGACCAGCGGGTTGACCGCGCGCGTCGCGCTCGGGTCCGCGAACGAGAACCACCCGACCGGATGACACCGCTGTGGGGTCAACCGGACAAACCGGGTGGCGTGCGCCGCGGAGCCGCTGACGGGTTGACCACGGCCCCGACGTGGTACTTCTCATACCGGGGTGGGTCACCGCGGTGTTCCGGCCTTCGCCGCCCGCGGGCCCGGCGCCGCCGGTTGCCCGCCATCCGGACGCGCCAGGGCGGTAAGGTCTAGACCAATCATGAGCCGGGTGGGGCGCCGCGCCCGCTCGCGCGGGGCGCCGCGCCGGTCACGGTAGGGCCAAACAGGCGGGGTGTGATCGCGTGAGGCACCCCCGACAAGGCATTCTGTACGGGTCGGGCGCAATACTCAGGAGGGACGCCATGCTGGAGATGTCCACGGCCGACGGGTCGGACACGGTGGCGCGCGTGCAACGGGAACCCAAGTACTGGGGGCTCAAGCGCCACTTGCTCGACCTGCTCGGGTCGCTGCCTCCCGGCTCGCCCATCCCGACCGAACGTTCACTGGCCACCGAGTTCGACGTCTCCCGCACCACGGTCCGCCAGGCGCTGGCCGAGCTGACCGTCGAGGGCAGGCTGCTGCGGGTGCAGGGCAAGGGCACCTTCGCCGCCGAACCCAAGGTCGCCCAGCGGTTGCAGCTCTCGTCCTACACCGAGGACATGCGCGCCCAGGGCCGCGAGCCCTCCAGCAAGCTGCTGGAGGTCTCCGAGATCCCCGCCGAGGCCGATCTGGCCAGGCTGCTGGGGATCCGCGCTGGCGCGAAGGTGTTGCGGCTGCACCGGCTGCGGTTGGCCGACGGCGAACCCATGGCCATGGAGACCACGCACCTGCCGCTGGGCCGCTTCCGCGGTCTGCGCCGCTACGTCAGCGGCGGCGGCTCGCTCTACCAGGTGCTGCGTGAGCGGTTCGACGTCGAGATGGGCCACGCCGAGGAGACGATCGAGACCGCGTTGGCCGGTCCGCACGAGGCCGAGTTGCTCGGCGCGGACGTGGGCATGCCGATGCTGCTGCTGTCGCGGCACTCGTTCGACACCGACGAGCGACCGGTCGAGTGGGTGCGGTCGGTCTACCGGGGCGATCGCTACAAGTTCGTCGCCACGCTCAACCGGCCGTCCTGACCGGTGACCACCCAGGTCCGCTGGGGCACCGCGGGTGCGCGCGGGGTGCTGGCGACCACGATCCTCGGGTCGGGCATGGCGATGCTGGACAGCAGCGTCGTCAACATCGCCCTCCCCAGGCTCGGCCACGAGCTCGGCGCCTCGGTGTCGGGTCTGCAGTGGGTGCTCGACGGGTACCTGCTGGCGCTGGCCGCGCTGATCCTGGTGGCCGGGTCGCTGGGTGACCGGTACGGCCGCCGCCGGGTGTTCGTGGTCGGCGTCGTGTGGTTCGGGGTGGCGTCGGTGCTGTGCGGGCTCGCGGTGTCCACACCGATGCTCGTGGCTTCCAGGATTTTGCAGGGAATTGGCGGCGCGCTGCTGACGCCGGGATCGTTGGCGATCCTGCAGGCGGTGTTCCACCGGGAGGACCGCGCCCGTGCGATCGGCACGTGGTCGGGTCTGGGTGGGATCGCCGCCGCGGTGGGGCCGTTGGTCGGCGGGCTGCTCGTGCAGCTGTGGTCGTGGCGGTTGGCGTTCCTGGTGAACATCCCGCTCGTGGTGGTCTGCGTGCTGCTGGCCATGCGGTACGTGCCGGAGACGCGCGACGAGGAGTTCACCGGGCACCCGAACGTCCTCGATTCCGTGCTGGGCGCCGTCGGTCTCGCCGGGATCACCGCGGCGCTGGTGGAGCTACCGGTGCGCGGGCCGGACTGGCTGGTCGTCGGCTCCGGTGTCGTCGGGGTCGTGTCGTTCACCGCTTTCGTGCTGCTGCAACGCCGCCAGGCGAACCCGCTCGTGCCGCCCGCCCTGTTCGCCAACCACACGTTCGTCGTGGCCAACTCGCTCACCCTGGTCGTCTACGCGGCACTGACCGGCGTGATGATGCTGATGGGCCTGCAATTGCAGACGTCCCTGGGCTACTCGCCGACGGCCGCGGGCGTGGCCGGGCTGCCGATCACGCTGATCATGCTGGCCCTGTCGGCGCGGTCTGGGCAGTTGGCCGCCCGCTGGGGCCCGCGCTGGTTCCTGGTGCTGGGTCCGCTGGTGATCGCCGCCGCGATGCTGCTGATGACCCGGATCACCCCTGGCGCGTCCTACTGGGGCTCGGTGCTGCCCTCGGTGCTGCTGTTCGGTCTCGGGCTGTCCATTGTGGTCGCACCGGTGACGGCGACCGTCCTGGCCGCCGCGCCGGACCGGTACGCGGGTATGGCGTCCGGGGTGAACAACGCGGTGGCCAGGACGGGTGGATTGCTCGCTGTCGCGGTCTTACCGGCCGCGGCGGGCCTGACCGGCGCCGCCTACACCGACCCGACCGCGTTGACGTCGGGCTGGCGCACGGCCCTGCTGATCTGCGCGGGCCTGGCCGCGGTCGGCGGTCTGCTCGCACTGAGCATCCGCGACAACGTCCTCGCACCGTCGACCCCGCCGCACTCGTGCGCGATCGACTCGCCGCCCACCCAGGTCGCCGAGCAGGCCTGAGGTCAGGCCTTCAGCAGTTCGACCAGGACGTCCGGGTCGATGTTGCCGCCGCTGACCACGGCAACCGTGCGACCAGCGGGCAGTTCGTCGGCGTGGTGCAGCACCGCGGCCGTGGCCACCGCGCCGCTGGGCTCGGCGACCAGGCGGGCCTGTCGGGCGAGCACCGCGACGGTCGACCGGATCTCATCCTCTGAGACGGTCACGATGCCGTCCACCAGGGCCCGCTGGTGGGCGAAGGTCAGCGGGGACGGCTGGCTGCGCAGCCCGTCGGCGATGGTCCGGTTGCGGTCCTCGACCGACCAGGACACCAGTTCGCCGCTGGCCAGGCTGGCCGCGGTGTCGGCCGCCAGCTCCGGCTCCACCGCCCACACCTGCGCCTGCGGCCGCAGCGCCTTGACCGCCGCGGCGATGCCCGAGATCAGCCCACCGCCGCTGACCGGCACCAGCACCAGGTCCACATCGGGCAGGTCGGCCACGATCTCCAGCCCGATCGTGCCCTGCCCGGCGATCACGTCCGGGTGGTCGAACGGCGGCACCAAGGTGGCGTCGCGCTGCTCGACGATCTCGTAGGCCTTCGACTCGCGCTGACCGGTCTCGACCAGCACCACCTCAGCCCCGTGCGACCGGGTCGCCTCGACCTTCACGGTGGGCGTGTCGTGCGGCACCACGATCCACGCGGGCACCCCGAACGCCTTCGCCGCGTACGCGACGGCCTGGGCGTGGTTGCCGCTGGAGTACGCCACCACACCGCGCTCCCGCCGCCCCGGCTCGATGTTGGCCACCGCGTTGTAGGCGCCGCGGATCTTGAACGCGCCGATCGGCTGCAGGTTCTCCGGTTTGATCCACAGTGGCCGGTCCGCCCACGGCGCGGGGACCAGCGGGGTCCGCACGGCGTGCCCGGCGATCCGGTCGGCGGCTGCGGTGATGTCGGCGAGGGTGACCAGGTTCACCGCACCAGTGTGCCCGGCCCGGCGGTGCGCGCGGTGTCGCGCTGCTCACTCACAACTCGTCGGCCCAGTCGTAGTCGTCGTGGTCCGGCGGCGTCGTGCTCACCCCGATGGCGGCCAGGTCGTCCTGGGTGAACACCCGGTCGGCCTTGTCGCCGAGCAACTGGGCGACCAGCGTGTCCAAGATGTCCAGGTGCGCGGCCTTGGACTCGGCGTTGATCTCCGTGATCCGCCCCATGTCGCGCAGCACCACCTCGTGGATGCCCGCCCGCTCCAGCCGCGAGTGGATCAGACCCGCCTCCAGGAACCCGCTCATCGGCCCGGTGATCGCCAGGTACGACCTGGTCGTGGCCCGGAAGAGCATGAACAACGGCCCGTCGGGAGCGGCCTCCATGGTCAGCTCGAGCTCGAACAGCCGCTCCAAGCCCGCCAAGAGCTCGGCCCGGTGCCTGCGCACCGCGTCGAAGTACCCCCCAGGCTTGGGATCGGTGATGTCAGGGTCGTTGGCCTTCGCGTAGGCCAGCACGAACGCTTTGCGATCGTAGGTGTCCACCTTTCGGAGGCTAGGCCGCTCCCGCCCAGCCCGCCTGCGCTGAGCAGCGCTTTCACCCGTGCCCACCCGCCCTGCCTGGGCCGCTCGCTCCCAGCGCGGCAGTGGTTCACTCCTGCCGCAGTGCCGCCGAGAGTGCCTCTGCCGCTGCCTTGGGGTCCTCAGCCTCCGTGATGGCCCGCACCACCACCGCCCTGCGGGCACCGGCGGCGAGCACCTCCGGCAGCCGCTGCGTGTCGATCCCGCCAATGGCGAACCAGGGCAAGGCAGGAGCCGCGGCCGCAGTCGCCCGGACCAGGTCGAGGCCAGCGGCCGGGCGGCCGGGCTTGGTGGGGGTCGTCCAGCAGGGGCCGGTGCAGAAGTAGTCCACTCCCGGCTCGGTCGAGGCGGCGATGGCCTGGGCGAAGTCGTGTGTCGAGCGGCCGATGACCATCTCCTCTCCGACCACGCGGCGGGCGGTGGGTACGGGGAGGTCGTCCTGGCCGAGGTGCAGCACGTCCGCCTGCGCGGCCAGGGCGATGTCGGCGCGGTCGTTGACGGCCAGGAGGGCGCCGTGGGCGGCGCAGACCTCGGCGATCACCGACAGTGCGCGCAGTTGCGGGCCCGCCTCCAGCGACACCCCGGCCCGCTTGTCGCGCAGCTGCACCACGTCGACCCCACCCGCCAGTGCCGCGTCCACGAAGTCGGCGAGGTCGCCGCGCTCGGTGCGCGCGTCGGTGCACAGGTAGAGCCGTGCGTCAGCGAGCCTGCGCCTGATCTGGGTCCCGTCGAGTCCTGGCATGGAGTTGACGCTAGCGCCTGCGCTACGGTGGGGATCGGTCGCACGGGAGTCCGGGAACGGGCTGAGAGGGAGCTGAACCGCTCCGACCGTCGAACCTGATCCGGGTCATGCCGGCGCAGGGAGCGTGAGGGACATGGGACATGAGCGGGTTGTCGCCGTCGTCGGCGGCGGGGTCATCGGGTTGTCGGTGGCGTGGGCGGTCGCCGACGCCGGGTTCTCGGTGCGCCTGATCGATCCGACCCCGGCGCGGGGCGCGTCGTGGCTGGCTGGCGGGATGCTGGCCCCGGTCACCGAGTCCTGGCCGGGGGAGGAGCACGTCCTCGAGCTGGGCAGCGCGTCGCTGGCGAGCTGGCCGGACTTCGCGTCCCGGTTGGCCGCTGCCGGTGGTGACCCGGGGTTGCGGTTCGACGGGACCCTCGCGGTCGCCATGGACTCCGCCGACGCGGCCACGCTGGAGGTCCTCGCGGAGTTCCTGCGCGGACTCGGCCGTTCGGCGGTGCGGTGCTCGGCGCGGGAGCTGCGCGAGCTGGAACCCGGCCTGGGCCCAGGTGTCCGAAGTGGACTCCACGTGCCCGGCGATTTGGCCGTGGACAACCGGGCGCTGCTCACCGCGTTGCACACCGCGTGCCGCCGTTCGGGTGTGGAGTTCATCACGGCCGCTGCCGCGCGGGTCCACCCGAACGCCGTGACACTGGCCGACGAGTCCACTGTGGAATGTGCGGCGGTGGTCGTCGCGGCAGGCGCGTGGAGCTCTGGTCTGCACCCCGCGCTCGCGCCGCTGGTGCGCCCGGTGAAGGGCGAGATCCTGCGGCTGCGCGCCAGGCGGGCGACCCTGCCGATCCCCACCCGCACGATCCGCGCGCACGTCGAGTCCCGCCCGGTGTACCTGGTGCCCAGGGCCGACGGCGAACTGGTCCTCGGCGCGACCCAACTCGACGTCGGTTTCGACGAGTCGGTGACCGCTGGCGGTGTCCGCGACCTGCTGCGCGACGCCGAGCAGGTGCTGCCCGGGATCGCGGAGTACGAGCTCACCGAGGTCGCGGCCGGTCTGCGCGCGGGCAGCCCGGACAACCTGCCGCTGATCGGCACCCTCGAACCCGGCCTGCTGGTGGCGACCGGTCACCACCGCAACGGCCTGCTGCTGGCCCCGGTCACCGCGTCGGCGGTGGTCTCCCTGCTGCGCGGCGATCCGCTGCCGGGGCCGGTGCTCGCCGCCGACCCCGCGCGGTTCACCGGGAGGAACACATGATCGTGACGGTCAACGGCACCGAGCGGGAGTTCGCCGACGGTGCGACGGTCGCCGACGTGCTCGCCGCGTTGGCGGTGCCCGGTTCGGGGATCGCGGTGGCGCTCGACGGAGAAGTCGTGCCCAGGGCGGCGCACGGGAGTACCGCGGTGCCCGCCGGGGCCGCGCTGGAAGTGCTGACCGCGGTGCAGGGGGGCTGAGGTGGACGACCCGCTGGTCATCGCCGACCGGGAGTACTCGTCCCGGCTGATCACCGGAACCGGTGGCGCGGCGAACCTGGAGGTGTTGCGCCGGGCGCTGGTCGCGTCCGGGACGGAGTTGACCACGGTGTCGCTGCGCCGGGTCGACGCGCACGGCGGCACCGGTGTGCTCGACCTGCTGCGCGGGTTGGGCATCGATCCGCTGCCCAACACCGCGGGCTGCCGCACCGCCGCCGAGGCCGTGCTCACCGCGCGCCTGGCCCGCGAGGCCCTCGGCACGAACTGGATCAAACTGGAGGTCGTCGCCGACGACAGGACCCTGCTGCCCGACCCGGTGGAACTCCTCGACGCCGCCCGCACCCTCGTCGACGACGGCTTCGTGGTCCTGCCCTACACCAACGACGACCCGGTCCTGGCCCTGCGGCTGGAAGAAGCGGGCTGCGCGGCGGTCATGCCACTGGGCTCGCCCATCGGCACCGGCCTGGGCATCCGAAACCCGCACAACATCGAGCTCATCGTCGCCCGCGCGGGCGTCCCCGTGGTGCTCGACGCGGGCATAGGAACGGCCTCGGATGCCGCCCTGGCCATGGAACTCGGCTGCGCCGCGGTCTTGTTGGCCACCGCGGTAACCCGCGCGACCGACCCGGAGAAGATGGCCACGGCCATGCGCTCCGCCGTCCACGCGGGCCGCCTGGCCAGGGCGGCGGGTCGGATCCCGCAGCGCTTCTGGGCCCAGGCCTCCAGCCCCCCGCGCTGAGACCCCGCGCGCCGCTGGGAAGCCGCGACGGCCAGGTGTCGCCGAACCCTCGGACCGGCGGCGCCGCAACGACACCGAGCCCACCGGGCTGGGTGTCGGGGTCCCGGTGAGCGGCTGCCAGTTTCCACGCGCCATGTGGGCCGCTTGGCCAGGGCGGCGGGCCGGATCCCGCGGCGGTTCTGGGCTCAGGCCTCCAGCCCCCGCGGAGGCCCTGCGAGTCCGCTGGGGAAGCTCTGGCGGCCACGTGCCGCTCGGCCCTCGGATCGGTGGCGATCGTCGCCACCGCAACGCCGCCAGTGCGCTGGGTGTCGGGCCGTGCGCGCGGTGTCTCGGCCCTCTCGTCGAGCCGCCGCCGGATTCGCGCGGCGATCGGGAAGGCCGCTAGGTGCTCTTATGCGCGGCGGTGCACTTGTTGGGGGTCGGGTGGCGTGGGGCGGGTGGGGGTCGGGTCGTTGAACTCCGGGTGGTTCCCGGCACAATGAGGTATGACGACATCGGCCGCCGAGCCCGCCGTCGGGGACGTGCCAGCCCGGTTGTACCTCGCGATCGGGCGGTTGTCCCGGGCGCTGCGCCGGTCCGGGTCCCCTGGCCTGGGGCACGGGTCCATCTCCGCTCTGTCCACTCTGGTCAACTGCGGCGAGCTGCGCCTGGGCGACCTGGCCGCCAAGGAGGGCGTCGCGGCGCCCACCATGTCCCGGATCGTGGCCAGCCTGGTCGAATCCGGGTACGTCGGTCGCGAACCGGATCCGGCCGATCGCAGGGCGTGGTTGGTGCGGGCCACCGATTCCGGCGAGCGGATCGTGTCCGGGGTGCGTTCCACCAGGGTGCTGGAGCTTGGCAGGCGGCTCGACCGGCTCGCCCCGGACGAACGCGAGCGACTGGTCGCCGCCATCCCGGTGCTGGAGTCGTTGCTCGCCGACTGAGCCGGGGCGGGCTTCGCTTGCGGTGCAAGGCAAGTCCGCCCCGGCTGGTCGTGCTCAGCCCTCCAGCAGGAAGGTGTCCCAGTCCGGCAGTCGCCACCGCGGCGACACCGGGCCGACGCCTGCGCCGAGCGGGTACGCGTCGAGTACGGACCGCTGGATGAACGACTTCGCCGCGCCGACCGCCGACACCATGTCCAGGCCCTTCGCCAGGGCCGAGGTGACGGTCGACGCGAGGGTGTCCCCGCTGCCGTGGGTGTGCTTGGCGTCGTAGCGCGGGCCGACGAACTCGTGGAACTGCGACCCGTCGTAGAGCAGGTCGAGGCACTCGGCGTCGTCGAACAGGTGCCCGCCCTTGACCAGCACCCACTGCGGCCCGAACTCGGCCAGTGCCTTGGCCGCGTCCCGCTGCTGGGCCTGCGACCGCACCTCGATCCCGGTCAGCAGCCGCACCTCGTCGAGGTTGGGCGTCACCAGGCTCGCCACCGGGAACAGCAGCGTGCGCAGCGCGTCGAGCGCGGCTTCGCTGAGCAGCGGGTCGCCGTGCATCGACGCCGACACCGGGTCGACGACGAACGGCGTGTCGCCGGAGCGTCCGATCCGGACCCGCTCGCAGGCCCCCGCGATGGCCTCGATGATCTCCGCCGTGGCCAGCATCCCGGTCTTGGCCGCCTGCACGCCGATGTCGGTGGCCACCGCCTCGATCTGCGCGGCGACCACCTCCGGCGGGATGGTGTGGAACCCGCTCACCCCGAGCGAGTTCTGCACGGTCACCGCGGTGATCGCGGTCATCCCGTGCACCCCGCAGGCGAAGAACGTGCGCAGGTCGGCCTGGATGCCCGCGCCACCACCGGAATCCGATCCGGCGATGGTCAGCGTGCGCGGCGGCGTCCCAGGTGGGCTCGTCACTGACCGACCACCGGGAGGTAGACCTTGCCGCCCTGCTCGGCGAACTCGTCGGACTTGGCGGCCATCCCGGCTTCGATGGCCTCCACAGAGGACAGACCGTGCTCGTCGGCGTACTTGCGCACGTCCTGGGTGATCTTCATCGAGCAGAACTTCGGCCCGCACATGGAACAGAAGTGCGCGGTCTTGGCCGGTTCGGCTGGCAGCGTCTCGTCGTGGAAGGAGCGCGCGGTGTCGGGGTCGAGCGCCAGGTTGAACTGGTCGGTCCAGCGGAACTCGAAGCGCGCCTTGGACAGCGCGTCGTCGCGCTCCTGCGCCCTGGGGTGGCCCTTGGCCAGGTCCGCGGCGTGCGCGGCGATCTTGTAGGTGATCACCCCGGTCTTGACGTCGTCGCGGTTGGGCAGGCCCAGGTGCTCCTTGGGCGTGACGTAGCAGAGCATCGCGGTGCCCAGCCAGCCGATCTGCGCCGCGCCGATGGCCGAGGTGATGTGGTCGTAGCCGGGCGCGATGTCGGTCGCCAGCGGCCCGAGCGTGTAGAACGGCGCCTCACCGCACAGCTCCTCCTCCAGCCGCACGTTCTCCGCGATCTTGTGCATCGGCACGTGGCCGGGCCCCTCGATCATCACCTGCACGTCGTGCGCCCTGGCGATGTGGGTCAGCTCGCCGAGCGTGCGCAACTCCGCGAACTGCGCCGCGTCGTTGGCGTCGGCGATGGACCCGGGCCGCAGCCCGTCGCCGAGGGAGAAGGTGACGTCGTAGGTGCGCAGGATCTCGCACAGCTCGGCGAAGTTGGTGTAGAGGAAGCTCTCCTTGTGGTGCGCCAAGCACCACGCGGCCATGATCGACCCGCCCCGGGACACGATCCCGGTCACCCGCCGCGCGGTCAGCGGCACGTACCGCAGCAGCACCCCGGCGTGCACGGTCATGTAGTCGACGCCCTGCTCGCACTGCTCGATCACGGTGTCGCGGTAGACCTCCCACGACAGCTTCGCCGGGTCACCGTCCACCTTCTCCAGCGCCTGGTAGATCGGCACCGTGCCGATGGGCACCGGCGAGTTGCGCAGGATCCACTCCCGCGTCTCGTGGATCCGCTTGCCGGTCGACAGGTCCATCACGGTGTCGGCGCCCCAGCGGGTGGCCCACACCAACTTGTCCACCTCGTCCTCGATGGACGAGGAGACCGCGGAGTTGCCGATGTTGGCGTTGATCTTCACGTGGAAGTTCTTGCCGATGATCGCGGGCTCGGACTCCGGGTGCCGCCGGTTCACCGGGATCACCGCCCGCCCGCGCGCCACCTCGTCGCGCACGAACTCGGCCGCGACGCCCTCGCGCTCGGCGCAGAACCGCATCTCCTTGGTGATGATCCCGGCCTTGGCGTAGGCCAGCTGGGTCACCGCCCCGTTCACCGGCCCCCGCTCGGCTATCCAGTCGGCCCGCAGCGCGGCGAGTCCACTGTGGACGTCGATGGTGGCCTCCGCGTCGGTGTACGGCCCGGAGGTGTCGTAGAGGTCCAGGTGCTCCCCGTTGGTCAGCTCGACCCGGCGGACCGGGATCCGCAGCCCGTCCTCGGTCAGCCGGTAGGCCTTCTTCGACCCGGAGATGGGTCCGGTGGTGACGGTGGGCCGCACGGAACGGTCGTCAAGAGCGGTCACGGAACAAATCCTCCCTACGCCGGCATTACCCGGTCAGGTTCATCGGTCGGCGGCACCGGGTCCTCGAATGGACACCAGCCGCCCTCTCAGCCCGCCATGGCGCGAGCTCCCGCGCTGTCTTCAGTTGTCGCCCCGACCCTAGCCGGCCGCGGCACCACTGCCAAGTGACGCTAGCCGGTGCGCCACGGCAGGTCGGCGAGCGCGGCCATGGCCGCGAAATCGGGGGCCTCGGCCAGCTCGTCGGCGCGGCCCGCGATCAGGTGCACCCGGATCCGGCCCACCTGCACCGGCGTGGCGACCGCGCCGACCAGCAAGAACGGCAGTGACAGCCGCCAGAACGCGAGAACGGTGTCGCGGCGTTCCCCCGCCCCCCGTAGGGCGGCGACGGCCAGCCGCAGCGCGTGTTCGTTGGCGGTGATCGCCCCGGCGGGCGCCGCGTGGTCCCAGCCCCACCTGGCCTGGTCGGCCTTGACGCAATGCGGGCACGCCGGGCCGGTCCCCAGCTCGCTGCGGCACACCGGGCACGGGAACACCCGCATGGCCCAGTCCGTGCAGGTCCACGCGTGCGTGCCCAACGGCGCGGCGAGCACCGCCGCGGCGAGCTCCCGCTCGTCACCTGCCGCGGCCGCCAGCGCCGCCCAGTCCGCCTTCCAGAAGGCGTCGACCCGCTCGGCGCAGGTGGGACAGGTCGGGTAGCCGCGGCCGAGGGGGTCCGCACACGCCGGACACGGCTCGACCGCCTCGGGTCTGGCCAGAAGCCGGGCTCCAGGCGGGTACGGCGGCATGGGGGAACCTTAGTGCTCACGCCCCGATCCCGGCGCGGTGCTCACAAGGCTTCCCCCGTGCCCAAGCTCACGGCCCCGGCCGGTTCAGGACTGCACGGCCAGCTTGATGCCGAGGCCGATGAGCACGGCACCGGAGACCCGCTCCAGCCGGGTGCGCACAGTGGCCCGCCGCAGCCAGCCCACGATCTTGGTGAGCAGGGCGATGATCAGCAGGTACCAGAGCGTGTCGACCAGGACCCAGAGCCCGGCCAGGGTGACCAGCACCCACTTGCCCGCGCCGGGTTCGACGAACTGCGGCAGGAAGGAGATCGCGAACACCGCCAGCTTCGGGTTCGCCACGTTGACGACCAGACCCGCGCGGAACCCGGAACCGCTGGTCGGCGGCTCCGGCTCGACGTCCTTGTGCTTGCCGAACAGGGCTTTCACGCCGAACCAGAGCAGCACGGCGACGCCGCCGATCCGCAGCGCCTGGTAGGCCACCTCCGAGGCGACCAGCAGAACCGACAGGCCCAGTGCCGCCGCGACCGCCCACACCGCGACCCCGACCTCCATGCCCGCGACTGTGGCCAGCGCGGCCCGGCGGCCACCGCGGATCGACTGCCGCAGCAGCATCGCCGTACCCACGCCGGGGACCATGGCGAGGATCAGGGAGGCCAACAGGAACGCGAGGAAGCCGGACCAGGTCATGGCGCGATGATGCGCTCAGCCCGGCCCCGGTCGCGACCGGATATCAGGCGAACGGGTCGTCGGACACCGACGGGTCCCAGGACAGGCCGGGCACGCCCCACTTGTTGGCCTTGAGCATCCGCTTGGCCTCGCGCTGGTTGCGGCCCACGAGGCGGTTCAGGTAGAGGTACCCGTCCAGGTGATCGGTCTCGTGCTGCAGGCAGCGCGCGAAGAACCCGGTGCCCTCGACCTCGATCGCCGCGCCCTCGAGGTCCTGCCCGGTGACCTTCGCCCAGCTGGCCCGACCGGTGGGGTAGGTCTCGCCGGGCACCGAGAGGCAGCCCTCGTAGTCGTCGTCCGGGTCCGGCATGCCCTCGGGGATCTCCGAGGTGGTCAGCACCGGGTTCACCACGACGCCGCGGTGGCGCACCCCTTCGTCGTCGGGGCAGTCGTAGACGAACACCCGCTGGTCGACGCCGATCTGGTTGGCCGCGAGCCCGACCCCGTTGGCCGCCGCCATGGTGTCGTACATGTCCGCGACCAGCGCCGAGAGTTCCTCGTCGAACCGCTCGACCGGCTTGGTCGGGTTGTGCAGTACCGGGTCGCCGACGATGCGGATCGGGTGAACTGTCATGGCGCAAGGGTAGAAGAGGTGGGGAGCCGGACGCGCCGCGGACGTGACGATCACATCCGGCGGTGACGTGGTGTAATGGCCACCGGCGGGTGGTGGGCGTGCGCCGCCCCGCCGGAGCCGACCCGTGAGGCGAGGAGCCAGATGGACGCAGCTGAGTTGCCCCCGCCGGAACCGGCGACGTCGCGGGCACCCGCTGGTCCGCAGGGGCTCAGTGAGCGCGACCGCGCGATCCTGGCGTTCGAGCGGCAGTGGTGGAAGTACGCGGGGGCCAAGGACCAGGCGATCCGCGAGCTGTTCGAGCTCTCCAGCACCCGGTACTACCAGGTGCTCAACGAGCTGATCGAGAAGACCGAGGCCCTGGAGGCAGACCCGATGCTGGTCAAGCGCCTGCGCCGGATGCGGGCCACCCGGCACCGCGCCCGCGCGGCCCGACGCCTGGGGATGGACCCGCGATGAGCACCGACCCCACCGGCCAGGCCCGCACCGCCCGCGTCGTCGGCCTGACCCTGCTGGCCGTGGCCGCCGCGGCCGCCGTGATCGGCGTGATCACCCTCTTCGACACCGGTGAGGAAGCGCCCCCCTCGGCCCAGGCCCCCCAGACAACGGTGACCACCACCCAACCCGCCCCACCCAGCGGCGACCTCACCAGCCTCCCGCCGCGCCCCACGACCCCCGGGTTGACCAGCGCCCAGCCCACCACCACGGCGCAACCCCCGGTGACCTCCGCGCCGCCGGTCAGCACCGCGCCCCCGGTCACCACCAAACCGGGCAACACCGCGGACGCCCCGAGCGAACCCCTCCGGATCTACAACAACAGCACCGTCGCAGGCCTCGCCGCCCGAGCCGCCGAGGACATCGGCTCAGCAGGCTGGAAAATCGCCCAAACCGGCAACTACTCCGGCGGCAAAATCCCCACGACGACCGTCTACTTCGAACCGGGAACCAGCCAGGAAGCGGCCGCCCGCCAGTTGGCCGACCAGTTCGGCTTCCGCGTCGAAGCCCGCTTCGACGGCATCAAGGACGCTTCCCCCGGCCTGATCCTGATCGTCACCAACGACTACAAGGTCGTCAAGGAGAAGTAGCCCTCCCGGAAGCACCCCCGCCAACCCAGCTCCCCGAGCCCACCGAGCCAGCCCCGCCAGCCCAACCACCCGACTCCGACCACTCGAACCCAGCCACTGGACACTCGGAAGTCGCTGGTGCCACCCCAGCCCGCTGAGTCAGCCCCGCCAGGCCGGCCACCGCTCCCGGAAGTCGCTGGTGCCAACTGCTCGATGGGGTGGACCTGTTTTGTGTGGGGTGGCGGCGTTCGTAGCGTTGTGCGCTGCAGGGCCATGCTTTTCGGCCCCAGCTTTGCGGTCCTGCCACGGGCGGTGCAGGGGCCCCGCGCAAAACAGGTCCACCGCATCGAGCTTTCGCTTTGTCGCGGATCCAGCCGATGGCGCAGCCGAGGCGAGGATCCGATGCAATGCCGAAGGCGAGCCGACTGACTACGACCCCATCGAGCCTTCACCCACGCGCATCGGGTCGCGTCGCGACCCGGTCCCGTCGTGGTGCGGTGTGCTCGATGGGGCGAACTTGGTTTGCGCGGGGCCCCTGCGCCACCCGTGGCAGGACCGCAAAGCTGGGGCCGAAAAGCATGGCCCTGTCCGCGCACAACGCTACGGGCACCGCTCCCCCACGCAAACCAAGTCCGCCCCATCGAGCATTGGGTGGGCGGCTTCCTGGGAGCGGTGGTGGGGCTGGCGGGGCTGACTCGGTGGGGCGGGTTGGCGGGACCGGCTCGGTGGGCTGGGTTGGCGGGGTCGGGTCGTGGTGGCTGGGTGGGCCGGCTCGGTGGGCTGGCGGGGGTTGGGTCTAGGTGCGGTTCGCATAGGCCTCCAGCTCTGCCAACTGCTGCGCATCCAGCGAAGGCCGCACGTTCTCTCGTGCTGCCTCAAGGTGCTTGGCGGTGACGACCGTTGCCTCCAGCGACTCCCGCATCGCGGTCAGTGCTGCCTCGCGAACCAGTGCCGCGCAGTCGGCGGCTGAGTAGCCCTCCAGCGTCGTCGCGTAGGTGTCTAGGTCTACGTCTTCGGCGAGGGGGGTGTTTTTGCTGGTCGCGCGCAGGATCGCTGCTCGGGCTTCCGCGTCGGGTGGGGGGACGTAGATGAGGCGTTCTAGGCGGCCGGGGCGCAGGAGGGCGGGGTCTACCAGTTCTGGGCGGTTGGTGGCGCCGACGACCACCACGTCGCGGAGGGGTTCTACGCCGTCGAGTTCGGTGAGGAGGGCGGCGACTACTCGATCGGCCACGCCGGAGTCTGAGGATTGGCCTCGGCGGGGGGCCAGGGCGTCGATTTCGTCGAGGAAGACCAGGGCGGGGGCGGCTTCGCTGGCTTTGCGGAACAGTTCGCGGACCGCGCGTTCGGACTCGCCGACCCACTTGTCCATCAGTTCGGCGCCCTTGACCGACAGGACGTTCAGCTGGCCGGTCCCGGCCAGGGCCCGCACGAGGAACGTCTTGCCCCCACCCGGCGGCCCGTACAGCAGGACACCGCGCGGCGGCGCGACCCCGAGCCTGGCGAAGGAATCGGGGTACCGCAGGGGCCACAGCACGGCCTCGGTGAGCGCCTGCTTGGTCGCCACCATGTCGCCGACGTCGTCGAGCTGGATGTCGCCGGTGCGGACCGAGGTGGTGCTGATCGACGTCGGGCGGACCGACTGCAGGGCGCCGAGCAGGTCATCGGCGCTGATCGTCCCGGCTTCGCGCAGCGCGGCGCGGATGGCCGACTCCCGGCGCAGCGCGACCAGGTCGGCTGCGACGAACCCGGGCGTGCGCTCGGCGACCACGGTGAAGTCCACTCCGGACTCGACCGGCAGGTCGCGGTAGAGCACGCGCAGCAACTCCGCCCTGGTCTTCGCGTCCGGCGACGGCAACCGCAGTTCCCGGTCCACCAGCTCGACCCCGCGCAGCCGCGGGTCGACCGCCTCCGGGTGCGCCGTCGTGGCCACCAGCGCGACCCGCGCGATGCCCATCGCGGACCGCAGGGTGTCCAGCACGACCGTCGACAGCGGCGGCGGTGCTGTCGCGGGCAGCAGCGCGTCGACGTCGTTGATCATCAGGACCGCGGCGCGACCGGCGGTCGAGTGCGCCCGCACCTCCTCGACCGCGGCACCGACCCTGGCCGCCGCCGCGTTCGCCTCCAGGACGGCGATCGTCGGCCCGGCCAGCTCCACCACCGGCGCCTCGACCGACTGCGCCACCGCCCGCACCACGCTCGCCTTGCCGACCCCCTCCGGGCCGCACACCAGCACCCCGAGCCGTGGCGCCGCGCCGAGCCGCTCCAGCAGCTCCGGCCGCAGGAACGCCAGCTCAAGCCACTCGCCGAGGGTGCGAACCGCCTCCTGCGCGCCGACCAGGTCCGCCAGCGGCACCGGTTCCGGCAGAGGTGCCGTCACCGCCGCGGGCTCCACCGGCCGCTCGACCGCGACGACGACCTCGCCCCCACCGACCGCGACGGCCGCCCGCTCACCCGTGCGCACCCCGTCCCGCCAACCGACCACAGTGGACGGGTGCACCGTCACAGCGCCGGGCGGCTCGACCGAGGTGACCGTCAGCAACTCGTTGGTCCAGGTCATCCCGATCGCACGGGACAGCTTGCCGCGCACCGCAGGCACGTCGGCCCCCGGCGGCGGCGCCAAGTCCTGCGGCAGCAGCGACACCGCATCGCCCACGGTGAGCACCTTGCCGATCAGCGCCAGCCGCACCGTCTCCGGACTCAGCGACGTCGCCGCCAGCCGGGAACCGGAGACCGTGACCGCGCGCGCCGCCGCCACCTCGACCGGCGCCACCACGACCTCCGAGCCCTCGGTGACCCCAAGGTTGGACATGGTGACGTCGTCGAGCAGCAACACCCCGGCGGCCCCGCCCGGGTCCCCCTCGGCGGCCAGCGCGGCGCTCACCCTGGCCCCGGTCAGCCGCACGGCGTCCCACTGCCGCAACCCGAGCGCGTCGAACACCTCGGGGTGCAGCCGAACAACACCGCGGCGGGTGTCCAACGCGGACGGCGTGAGCCGCGCGGTCAGCGTGATCTGATTTCCCACAGGACCAAGAGTAGTTCTTCTTCGAAGATCACCGCGGAAGTTGTCCACAGCGCCGCCCGCCCCTGCGGCACCGACTCACCGCACCGAGCGACCGCCCCCGCCAACCCCGGCTCCCACATCCGCGCCCGCTCCCCACCGGCGACCCACCCCAGAGGACGGCTGTCCCTCGCGCTGGCGGGTCACTGTTCCCCCACCCTGGCGGACGACAGACCCCGCCCACCTCGGGGGCCGCCCGCTTCCAGCGTAGTCGGTTCTCCGCGCTGTCAAGGGGGTTCGGGGGGAGCTGTGGATGGGCGAGCGGGTTGTGGACAAAGCCAACTGCGGGGAGCGCCGGGATCAGCGGGCTTGTTCTCGCCGGTCGGTTGTCACGCCTGCGGGCGGCTGTCCCTCACGCCGGTGGGCGGTTGTTCTCCATGCTGGCGGACGACAGACCCCGCCCACCACGGGGGACCGCCCGCTTCCAGCGTAGTCGATTACTGGGGCTGTCAAGGGGGTTCGGCGGGGGCTGTGGATGGGTGAGCGGGTTGTGGATGGGCGAGCAGCGGCGGCCAGCCAGGTGCGGCGGTTGGCGCGGGGAGAATGGGTGGGAGCCCGCAGCGTTGGGTCAGCCGCTCTCGGAGGCCGGGCGGGAGCGGTCCGAGTAGGCGGGGAACTGCTGGCGAGGTCAGCGGGGCTCGCCGGGGCGGTTGTTCTTGCGTAGGCCTGTGCGCCGCCACGCCCGGCCTCGGGCGCTGGGTGGGCGGGGGTCGGTGGGCAGGGAGATGCGCGGCCACTCGCCGTTGCGCATGGGGCGGAGGACGGCTCCGGCTGCTCGGCGTAGTGGGGGGCGTAGGCCCAGCCTGCGGCGCGAGCCGTGCGCTCGGCGGATGGCTCGGCGTTCCTTGGGGGGCACGTCCCAGGCTTCGGGGTGGTTCGCCAGCCAGTGCTTGCGGCGGACCGCGTAGGGGATGTGCAGCAGGTAGACGACCAGCACCACGGACAGGGTCACCAGCGGGTAGGTGATGACGGCGGCGGCTAGGAGTCCGACGAGGACCAGTAGCGGGGCCACCGCGCGCGGGGACACGCGGACCGTCTTGACCGACAGCGTGGGGAGGCGGCTGATGGCCAGGGCGGCCACCGCGACCACCCACACCATCACCGCGGCCTTGGACTGCCACCATTGGCCCGTGTCGCCGAACTCGTTGGTCAGGATCAGCGGCAGCAGGACCAGCAGCCCGCCTGCGGGTGCGGGGACGCCGACGAAGAACTCCTTGGTGTACACCGGTTGTTCGGTGTCCTCTAGGAGCGTGTTGAACCGCGCGAGCCGCAGCACCATGCAGACCGCGAAGATGAGGGCGAACACCCAGCCGACGCGGTCTCCGCTGAATCGCCAGATGTAGAGCATCAGCGCGGGTGCCACCCCGAACGAGATCGCGTCCGCGAGCGAGTCGAGCTCCGCGCCCATCTTGCTGGTGGCGTCGAGCAACCGGGCGATGCGCCCGTCGAGGCTGTCGAGCACGGCGGCGATCGCGATGGCGGCGATCGCGGCGCTGTACTGGCGGTTGAGGGTGAACTGGACGGCGGACAGGCCCGCGCACATGGCGAGGACGGTCAGCGCGTTAGGCAGCAGCCGGACACCGGGCGCGGTTGGGGCCATCGGTCAGCCCGCCGAGGGCAGCTCGGCGAGCACGGTCTCCCCACCGATGGTCCGCTGGCCGGGTTCCACCAGAACGCGGCTACCGGTGGGCACATAGAGGTCTACGCGCGAACCGAAGCGGATGAGCCCATAGGTGGTGCCTGCGAGGACCTTGTCGCCATCGGACACGTGGCAGATGATGCGCCGCGCGATAAGACCCGCGATCTGCACTACGGCGAGGTCGTGGCCTTCGTCGGTACGCAGGTGCAGGCTGTTGCGCTCGTTGACCTCACTGGCTTCGTCGAGGTCGGCCGAGAGGAACTGGCCCTTCTTGTGCACGGCGCGGACGACCTGCCCGGTCCCGGGCGCGCGCTGCACGTGCACGTCGAACACGGACAAGAACACGCTGACGCGCAGCATGGGCTCGTCGCCCAGGTCCAACTCCGCCGGGGGGACCGCCTCGATGATGTGCGAGACAGTGCCGTCGGCGGGCGCTACGGCGATGCCGGGCCGCCTAGGGGTGACGCGCTTGGGCTCGCGGAAGAACCACGCCAGCCACGCTGTGAGCACCGCGGCGCCAACGCCCGCCTTCTTGGACGCCAGTCGCACCGCCAGGGTCGTGCCGAGCGCGCCGAGGATGAACGGGCGGCCGCCCGGGTGCACCGGCGGGATGATGCTCTTGGTCAACTCGACGGCGTGCTGGAGCGCGCCTGCCTTCTTGGGCTGGTGAGCGGTCATCTGGTCGCGGTGTCCTCGTGTCTCGGCCGGATTTCCGCACACGCTACGCCAGCCGGGCGCGAGCCCGGGGAGGGAGCCGCCACCTGGTCGGACAGGGGCGCCCGATGGCTGGGTATGCACCCCCCGACGGCACATACCCGGCCATCGGGCGCCCATCCTGGAACCCGTCCAGTGTAGCCGGCGGCCACCATGTGGATCAATGGCCGGTGGTGAGGAATTGACTTGCTCGCGTCAGTATATGGTTACTTGGCGCCATCAGTCGAGCAGGACCAGGTCGACCTCGTCCCCGGCGGACACCTGGGCGACGCCCGCCGGGATCTCGATCAGGCAGTTCGACGCGGCGAACGAGGCCAACAGGTGGGAGCCCGGTCCACCCACCGGGACCACCTCGACCTGACCTGCGTCGTGGCGACCGCGCCGGTACTGGACCCGGGTCGGCGGTGACGACAACGCCGCCGCGACACGCGCACGCACCCGGGGTCGTTGCGTCTGGCTATGGCCCATGGCCGCCAAGAGGGCGGGGCGCACGAACAGTTCGAACGACAGCGCGGCGCTGACCGGGTTGCCCGGCAGTGTCAGCACCGGGAGTCCTGCGAACACCCCGCGCCCCTGTGGTCCGCCGGGCTGCATGGCCACCCGCACGAACTCGACCCCGTGACCGGTGAGGGCATCCTTGACCACCTCGTACGCACCGGCGCTGACCCCACCCGAAGTCACCAGCACGTCCGCGGTGGCCGCGTGCTCGGTGACAACCGCGCGGAACTCGTCCACGTCGTCGGGCACGAACCGCAGCACAGTGGCTTCGCCGCCGATCTCTTCCACGGCTGCGGCCAAGAGCACGCTGTTCGACTCATAGATCTGCCCAGGCGCCAATGGCTCGCCAGGAGCGACCAGTTCTGATCCGGTGGAAAGCACAAGAACGCGCGGCCGCCTACGCACTGGAAGCTCGCCTACTCCAACAGCGGCGGCCAGGCCCAGTTGCGGCGGGTGTAGGACCGTCCCGGCCCGTAGTACGACGTCCCCGGCGATCACGTCTTCTCCCGTGAACCGCACATGTGTCCGTGGCGGCACAGACGCATCAATCCGCACGGTGTCCACTCCGCCGTCGGTCAACTCCACTTGGATGATCGCGTCGGCACCCTCGGGCAGCGGCGCGCCGGTCATGATCCGCTGGGTTGTGCCGGGCTCGAGCGGACGAACGTCGGTCCGCCCCGCCGGGATGTCATCGGCGACCGGTAGCCGTACGGGGTTCTCGGCGGACGCACCGACCACATCGGACGCCCGCACGGCGTACCCGTCCATCGCGGAGTTGTCGAACGGCGGCAGGGACACGCCCGCCACGACGTCCTCGGCCAAGACCAGCCCCCTGCACCGCGCCAGGGGGAGCCGCACTACGGGCATCGGCGGTACCAACGCCTCCACTTCGAGCCGGTACTCCTGCGGGGTCAACGCGCGCTTGGCCGTGTTCACCCGTCAATCTTGTCAATCTCGCCCGGCCATTGGTCCAACCGGACGCGCCATTGGTCGAACCCGACGCGGCCGACACAACGCGGACGTTAGGCTCGCCTGCGTGTCGGAAGACCTCACCGGGCGTCGCCTCGGGCACTACCGCATCGACGGTGTGCTCGGTAAGGGCGGCATGAGCGTTATGTACCGGGCGACCGACATCCGCTTGGGTCGCAAGGTGGCCCTCAAAGTCATCGCCGAGCACCTCACCGAGGACCCCGAGTTCCGCGAGCGGTTCGTGGACGAGGCGCGCAACACCTCCGCCATCGACCACGCCAACGTCGTCCCGCTCTACGACTTCGGCGAGGTCGACGGCCTGCTCTACATCGCGATGCGGCTCGTCGACGGCTCCGACATGTCCAGCCTGATCAAGGACGGCCCGCTCGCCCCGCAGCGCACCCTGAGCCTGCTCGCCCAGGTCGCCGAGGCCCTGGACAACCTGCACGAGCGCGGCCTGGTCCACCTGGACGTCAAGCCCGCCAACGTGCTGGTCACCACGCGCGAGTCCGCCTCCGAGCACATCTACGTCGCCGACTTCGGCCTGACCCGCCGGGGCGCGACCGGCCACCGCACCCGGGGTGGCGACTTCCTCGGTTCGCCCACCTACGCCGCTCCGGAGCACCTACGCGGGGAGCCGGTCGATGGTCGTACCGACGCCTACTCCCTCGCGTGCGTCCTCTTCGCGTGCCTCGCGGGTAGGCCGCCCTTTTACGGTCAAGTGTCGGAAGTCATCCAGGGGCACCTCAACCGTGACGTCCCGTCGCTGACCGACTACATCGCGCTGCCGCCCGCGATCAACGACGTGGTCCGCCGCGGCATGGCGAAGAACCCCGCGCACCGCTACGGGAGCTGCCGTGAGCTGGTCGCCGCTGCCCGTCAGGCCCTGTCCCGGCCGATGCCGCCGCCCCAGCGCCTACCGAGCCAGACGCTGGTCGCGCCTATAGAGCCGATCCGGCAGCAGTACCAGGCCCCGCACACCCTGCAGCAGCCGATCCAGCACCAGGCGCCCCCGATCCAGCCCGAGCCGGTTCGCCTGCGCCCGCCCGCGCCGGTCAGGACCACCGCGTTCGACGAGAAGAGGACCGGCACCCGCTGGATCGTGCCGGTGATCGTCGGCGTGCTCGCCATCGGTGCCATCGTGGCCGCGATCCTGCTGCTCACCGGCGAGTCCGGGGGCGGCGACCCGGGGACGAGCACCGGTCCGACCGTGCCGTCGATCCCGGTGGGGCCGGAGACCGGGGTGAGCAGGCCCAGCACCCCGAGTTCGCCGCCGCCCACCACGACCACGCGCAGGACCGGTCCGTCCTTCACGATCGTGCCACCCCCCTGAGCTGCATTTCTTGCACTCGCGTGCCCCGAGTGCTAAACACGGACTAGCACTCGGGGTCCCCGAGTGCCAAAAGGTCGGGACGGTGAGGCCGGTGTCGCAGCCGGTCGTCCGTCGCGGGCACCGAGCCTGGCCGCGCTTACGTGTATCCATCCGATGGAGGACCACACCGCAATGGCCAAGTTGATCGCGTTTGACGAGGAAGCGCGTCGCGGTCTCGAGCGCGGACTGAACACCCTCGCCGACGCCGTCAAGGTGACGCTCGGCCCGAGGGGCCGCAACGTCGTGCTCGAGAAGAAGTGGGGCGCGCCGACCATCACCAACGACGGCGTGTCGATCGCGAAGGAGATCGAGCTCGAGGACCCGTGGGAGAAGATCGGGGCCGAGCTGGTCAAGGAGGTCGCGAAGAAGACCGACGACGTCGCCGGTGACGGTACGACCACCGCGACCGTGCTCGCCCAGGCGCTCGTGCGCGAGGGCCTGCGCAACGTCGCCGCTGGCGCTGACCCGCTGTCGCTCAAGCGCGGCATCGAGCAGGCCGTCGAGGCCGTCATCGAGCAGCTGCACAAGTCCGCCAAGGAGGTCGAGACCAAGGAGCAGATCGCGGCAACCGCGTCCATCTCCGCAGGCGACACCACCATCGGCGAGCTGATCGCCGAGGCCCTCGACAAGGTGGGCAAGGAAGGCGTCATCACCGTCGAGGAGAGCAACGCCCTCGGCATGGAGCTCGAGCTCACCGAGGGCATGCGCTTCGACAAGGGCTACATCTCCGGTTACTTCGTGACCGACCCCGAGCGCCAGGAAGCGGTCCTGGAGGACCCCTACATCCTGCTGTTCGGCTCCAAGATCTCCTCGGTCAAGGACCTGCTCCCGCTGCTGGAGAAGGTCATGCAGTCCGGCAAGCCGCTGCTGATCATCTCCGAGGACGTCGAGGGCGAGGCCCTGGCCACCCTGGTCGTCAACAAGATCCGCGGCACCTTCAAGTCGGTCGCGGTCAAGGCGCCCGGCTTCGGCGACCGCCGCAAGGCGATCCTGCAGGACATCGCGATCCTGACCGGCGGCCAGGTCATCTCCGAGGACGTGGGCCTCAAGCTGGAGAACGCCGACATCGCGCTGCTGGGCAAGGCCCGCAAGGTCGTCGTCACCAAGGACGAGACCACCGTGGTCGAGGGCTCCGGTGACGCCGAGCAGATCCAGGGCCGGGTCAACCAGATCCGCGCCGAGATCGAGAAGTCGGACTCCGACTACGACCGCGAGAAGCTCCAGGAGCGCCTGGCCAAGCTCGCGGGCGGCGTGGCCGTCATCAAGGCCGGTGCCGCCACCGAGGTCGAGCTCAAGGAGCGCAAGCACCGCATCGAGGACGCGGTGCGCAACGCCAAGGCCGCCGTGGAGGAGGGCATCGTCGCCGGTGGCGGCGTGGCCCTGCTGCAGGCCGCCGAGGCCGCGTTCGCGGGCCTGCGGCTCGAGGGCGACGAGGCCACCGGTGCCAACATCGTCAAGGTCGCCGTCGAGGCGCCGCTCAAGCAGATCGCGATCAACGCCGGTCTCGAGGGTGGCGTCGTGGTGGAGAAGGTCAAGGGCCTCCCGCAGGGCCACGGCCTCAACGCCGCGACCGGTGTCTACGAGGACCTGCTCGCCGCAGGCGTGCCGGACCCGACCAAGGTGACCCGTTCGGCGCTGCAGAACGCCGCGTCGATCGCCGCGCTGTTCCTCACCACCGAGGCCGTCGTGGCCGACAAGCCGGAGAAGTCCGCTGCCCCCGCTGGTGGCGGCGACCCGACCGGCGGCATGGACTTCTGAGTCCAGCCCCACGCCGACAAGGCCCGGTCCCCCTCGGGGGGCCGGGCCTTTCGCGTTGGCGGGGGAGGAGCTGACCGACCGCACGGCGCCATCCCGAGAATGGATGCGCTACATTGGGGAATCGGTGCGTGAATGGCCGAGACAATTGCGGCCCGTGGCGATTATAAGGCAATTGGAGGACGGTTGTCAACCGAGCTCGATGTGGAGCAGAACTACATCAGCATGCTCTACGCGCACCTCGACCGGTTGCGCGCCGACACCGACTCCCGGCTGGCCAGGACCCTGCGGGAGACCAGTAGCAGCCCCACGGCGATGACCCACCGGGACGCGGCGACCTCGCATTACAGCGACCAGTTGGCGCAATACGGCGCCGCCGAGAACGGTTTGTGCTTCGGCAGGCTCGATTTCGTCGACGGCACCCGCAGCTACATCGGTCGCATTGGTTTGTTCGACGCGGAAGGCGACTACGAACCGCTGCTGATGGATTGGCGGGCCCCGGCGAGCAGGCCGTTCTACCTGGCCACCGCCGCCTCCCCGGACGGGGTGCGCAGGCGCCGCCACATCCGCACGTCCCGGCGCGAGGTCACCGGCATCGACGACGAGGTGCTCGACCTCGCCGACGGCCAGGACGGGGCCGCCGCGGGCGTGGTCGGCGAAGCCGCCCTGCTGTCGGCCCTGAACGCGACCAGGACCGGCCGCATGTCCGACATCGTCGAGACCATCCAGGCCGAGCAGGACGAGATCATCCGCTCGGGGCTCAACGGGGTCCTCGTCGTCCAAGGCGGTCCTGGCACCGGTAAGACAGCCGTGGCGCTGCACCGCGCCGCGTACCTGCTTTTCACCTACCGCCAGCAATTGGCCCGCCGTGGTGTGCTCATCGTTGGTCCTAACGCGACGTTCCTGAAGTACATAGGCCAGGTCCTGCCGTCTCTAGGCGAGACCGGCGTCCTCTTGCAGACCGTTGGCGACCTCTACCCCGGAGTGCGTGGGCACCGCCCCGAGCCCGCCCGGGCCGCGGAGATCAAGGGCCGCATAGAGATGGTGGCGGCTGTGCGCCGCGCGGTGGCGGATAGGCAAGAAGCACCTGACGAGCCCTTGGTGCTCGTAGTCGAGCGGGTGGAGATGGTGCTCGACCCCGCGACCATCACTGCCGCGCGAGAACGGGCCAGACGCACCCGCCGCCCGCACAACGAAGCAAGACCGTTCTTCGCCGAAGCGATCGTCGCGGCGCTGACCAAGCAAGAGGCCAACCGCCTCGGTGCCGAGTTCCTCGACGAAGGCGACCTCGCCGACATCCGCCGCGAGCTCGCGGCCGATGACGTCGTCCAAGACGCGATCGAGGCCCTATGGCCGCAACTGACCCCGCAGCAACTCCTCGTCGACCTCTACGCGTCCGCTGACCGCCTAGAGTCCGCTCTGCCTGATCTCAGCGCGGACGACCGGGCGCTGCTGTTGCGGTCCCCCAGGCTCGGGTGGACCGCCGCGGACGCCCCGCTGCTCGACGAGGCCGCCGAGTGGCTCGGTGTGGACGACCGCGCCGAGCGGGCCGCGGCCGAGCGCCGCCGCCGCGACGAGCAGGACTACGCGCAAGGCGTCCTCGACATCCTCCAGATGGAAGACGACGCCGACCCGGACATCCTCACCGCCTACGACCTCATCGACGCCAGCCGCCTCGCCGAGCGCTACGACGACGAAGACCACCGCACGGCCGCCGAGCGCGCCGCGGCGGACCGGTCCTGGACGTTCGGCCACATCATCGTCGACGAGGCGCAGGAGCTGTCCGCGATGGCGTGGCGGGTCCTCATGCGCCGGTGCCCCACCAGGTCGATGACCCTGGTCGGCGATGTCGCCCAGACCGGCGACCTGGCCGGTACCGACACGTGGGCAGGCATCCTGGCCCCGTACGTCGAAGACCGCTGGCGGTTGACGGAACTTTCCGTCAATTACCGCACTCCGGCGGAGATTATGGCCGTCGCCTCTGATGTACTTGCCGCGCTGAAGACGGGATTGGTCCCACCCAGCTCGGTACGGGAAACCGGCGTCGAGCCATGGGCGCGGCGAGTGGCCTACGCGGATCTGCCAGGCACAGTGGCGGATCTAGCCGCTCAAGACCACCCAGGAACGTTGGCGGTACTCGTGCCCGCGGCTCTGGTCGAGGAAGTAGGCCAAGCGGTGCTCGCGCGGGTGCCGGGCGCGGCAGTAGGGGAGAGACCAGAACTGGAGAGCCGGGTCGTGGTGCTGACAGTCCGGCAGTCCAAGGGCTTGGAGTTCGACGGCGTGCTCGTTGTCGAGCCCGCCGCGATCGTCGACGAGTCCGAGCGCGGGCTCAACGACCTCTATGTGGCGCTCACGCGAGCGACGCAGTGGGTCGGTGTTGTGAGCTCGACAGACCTGCCTGCCGCCCTGAGCAGGCTGCGGTAGGAGGCGCTACAGCGCTCTATAGCTCCACAGTAGGGGTGACCACGGTGCGCGGCTTGCCGCCGTTCATCCGCACCAGGATCTGCGTGGTGCCCCGCGGCACCTCCGTGAGCACGAAGCGGCCGCCCTCGTCGGCCGTGGTCGCGGTCGAGCCGTGGTCGGCCACGCGGACCTCGACCCCGTGCTCGCCCGCGGGCACCAACCACCCGTCGATGCGCTGCTTCTCGCCGGTCCTGGTCACGTTGACCATCACCGTCAGGTCGCCGACGAAGAAGGTGATGGTCCCCGGTGCGCCGCCGCGCACGCCCGCCAGCGGGCGCTGGTCGGCCCACCGCGCGGCCTCCAGCTCCACCTCGGCGTCGATGTCCTCGAGGTCGATGGCGAACTGGGCCCGCTCGACCAGACCGGGGGGGACCGGGTCGAGTTCGTCGACCAGCCTGGCGACCTGGGCCAGCCAGTACTCCTGCTCGGCCGGGTCCATCTCGTAGTCGTCCATGGTCCTCATCTGCCACCATCCCCATTGTCGTACAGCGCGCGCAGTGCGGTGAGGCATCGCCCCCGCGTCGGTCCGATGCTCCCGTGCGGCATCCGCAGCACCTCGGCGACGACCTTGTACTCCGCGCGCCCGGCCAGCACGGTGAGCCGGAGCAGCTCCTGGCAGCGCTGGTCCAGCCGGTGGAAAGCCGACCACAGGGTGTGGTCGCGCTCGGTGCGCAGCGCCTCGGCCTCCGGCTGCGGTTCGGTGCTCGGTACGTGTTCGGCGACCTCCGGGGGCAGCTCGACCTGGGTGGCCGACCGCTGCCTGGTGCGCTTGGCCTCGCGCCGGGTGGTGGTGATCAGCCAGCCGACCACCGCTCGCGGTTCGGCGATCGAGTCGAGGTGGCGCAGCAGCGCCAGCCACACCGTCTGGGCGACGTCCTCGGCCGCTGAGCGGTCCAGTCCGGCGCCTCTGGAGATGTGCCACACCAACGGGGTCAGCTCGGCCACCAGGACGTCGAGCGCCCCCTTGTGGCCGTCTCTGGCGGCGATCACGCACGCGGCGTGCCGCTCGGTACCCTCCAGGCCCTCCCACGGCGGGTTCGTCCTCGTCGCGTGGAGCTCGGTCACCGCTCCCACCCCATTCTCCGTCTGCCGGGGTCGTGCATCGTGGCACTGGCTACATCGTCCGGTGCCCGGTCTGTGCGTCCGGGCCCATCCTGACTCACTCGTTCGGGTGAAGATGTACTCCACCAGTGTCACTAACGCGCGTGCAGGACGAACGTCAGGGCCTGACGCGCCTGCCCTTCCCACGGTCTGGCCAATTCGGCCCGGAGTTCGTGCCGCCCCGACGTGGTGACGTCGAAGGCCAGCCGCCGCTCGCCGGCGGAACCCGGCGCACCGGCGCCGACCGTCGCCGGGACGTGCTCGTCGGCGATCATGCGCAGTGCTTCCGGGAGCCACCAGCGCCACCGGAAGCCGGTGGTCGCGGACTCCGGGAGTCGCAACTCGACGGTATCCCCCCGGTGCAACTCGGTTGGCCCCTCGGCGTCCAGAGCCGACAGCTGCACCAGCGCCACGACGTGCTCCCCCTCCGCTGCGCTCGACGCGGGCGGCCCGGTGGCCGGACAGGTCCCCTGCACCCGTCCGGCCACCGGTCGCCGCCGCGGTCACACCGGCGCCCGGTCGAACCGACCGAGCGCGCCCGTGTGACCGTCTTCCCGCTGGTCGAACCCGGCGGGCGGGCTGGTGACCGCCAGGACCGCCGCCGCACCCGCGCCCGGCGCCGCCAGCGACCGCGGGATCCCCCGCGCGGTGTGCTGCTGGCTCATGGTGGCTCCGTGGGCGAGTAGTTCTACTCAGACACCGGTAAAGAGCCGGGACGGGGCCGCGGGATACAAACGAGCCTTGGCCGGTTTGTGACGTGGCACGCTTTTGTCACCCGTCAGGTCGCCAGTCAGGTCAGCAACCAGACCATCGCTCCAGCGGCCAGCAGCGTTCCGACCAGCAGCGTCCCGCAGCCACCCAGGACGACTCGGCGGGTGTCGACGGCTCTGACAGCGAACGCCACCGCGGTGGCCGCGGTGGCGAGGCTGAGCACTGTGTACGCGATGGCCCCGGCGACGGGGTTGCCGTCGCGGATCGCGGGGCCGAGCAGCAGGACGAGGAAGCAGACCACCCCACCGGCGGCGAACACCGCGGCCGAGGCGATCAGGACGAAGACGCGGGCGGTCCCGGTCCGCTGGTCGGCCACCAGCCGACCCTAGCCGGTCAGTCCTCCTCGGGGAGCAGGATCCAGCAGGCCAGGTAGATGACCGCGCCGGTGCCGAAGCCCAGCAGCGTCGCGGCGACCAGGCCGATGCGCACGATCGGCGCCTCGATCCCCATGGCCTTGGCGATGCCGCCGCACACGCCTGCCACCATCCGGTCGGACCGGCTGCGGCGGAACTTGCGGGTCTGCTGGTTGACCTTGGTGTACATGTCGTTCGTCATGACTCAAGAGTGGCTGGTCAGCGGCCTCCTGCCATCGGGGAGAGCCCCGGTTCCGGACTAGGGGTCGGGTCCGGGGCGGGGCTAGGGTGACCCGCATGCGGGTCCGGACTCCGGCCGAGATGGCCAGCGCGCTCGACCAGGTCGGGTACCTGGCCGACGAAGGCCTCGCCACGGCCGCCTACCTCGCCGTGGCGATGGGGCGGCCGCTGTTCTGCGAGGGGGAGCCGGGCACAGGTAAGACGGCCCTGGCGACCGCGTTGGCCTCGGCGTTGGGTGTCGAGCTCGTGCGGCTCCAGTGCTACGAAGGCATAGACGCCACGCAGGCCCTCTATGAGTGGGACTTCCCGCGGCAGCTTCTTGAGCTAAGAGCTGGTACGTCCGTCGAGTCGCTCTACACGCGGAGGTTCCTCCTAGCTCGACCGTTGCTGCGGGCGTTGGAGTCGCCGTGTGTGCTGTTGGTCGACGAGATCGACCGCGCGGACGACGAGTTCGAGGCGTTCTTGCTGGAGGTGTTGAGCGAGAGCGCGGTGACGGTGCCGGAGCTAGGGGAGATCCGCGCCGCAGTGCCGCCGTTGGTGGTTCTTACGTCGAATCGGACGCGAGAGGTGCACGACGCTCTTAAGCGGCGATGCCTCTACCACTGGTTGGATCACCCTTCGCTTGATCGTGAACTCGCGATTCTCCGGAAACGGCTACCGGGCTTGGAAGAGCGGTTGGCGACCCAGGTTGTAACGGCCGTTAGGCGGCTGCGTGAGATGGAGTTGTTGAAGCCACCAGGAGTGGCTGAGACGATTGACTGGGCGGCCGCTCTTGTCGCCTTGGGGCGCGAAAGCGCTGACGTGTCGACGGCGGCCCTGACGCTGGGTGCGGTCTTGAAGTACCGCGAGGACGTCGACCGGGTCGTGGCCGCCGGGCTGGACGCGCTCCTCGCCGGTTGATCACTTTCGGTGATCGGCCGCGGACCCGGAAAATCGCTCGTCAGAGTGGGTTTCGCGGTGCATCATAGATCCGGGAAACCAAGCGGAGGTCACCGTTCGCGGTGGGCGGTCCGGGCGGCGGTGGCGCGTGGCGGCGCCGTGGTGCGCCCACCCGGAACGCGGTTCGACGGGACCCCTCCCGGTTTTCCGAACGCCGTAACCGGTGCCTTTCGCGCCCGGCCTAACTAGCCGCGCGGCCGCGAAAGGCACACCTGGCGCGGACCAGTCACACTACTCCCGGTCCGCGCCAGGCGTTCGGCGTGGGAACGCGGGCAGAACGGGCGAGTTCAGCCAGCTCGCGAACAACTCGGTCAGCGGCCACGGGGTGTGCCGCTGCGCCAATGTCGTGAATTCCTCGGTTGTGACCGTGCTGTGCCGGTGCGCCGAAGTCCACACCTTCAGCAGCGCGAAGAACCGCTCGTCGCCCAGCCGCAGGCGCAGCGCGTGCAGGGTGACCGCGCCGCGCAGGTACACGCGGTCGTCGAACAGGTGCCGGGTGCCCGGGTCGGCGATGCGCAGGTCCTGCGGCAGGTCCGACAGTTGGCGCCACGCGCGTCGGGCGTGGTTGTCGGCGGGCTCGCCGCCGGAGGCCTCTGACCACAGCCACTCCGCGTAGTTCGCGAAGCCCTCGTTGAGCCAGATGTGCTGCCACCGCGCCACGGTGAGGCTGTTGCCGAACCACTGGTGCGCCAGTTCGTGCGCGACGAGCCGCTCGCTGCCGCGCACGCCGTCGACGTGGTTGCTGCCGAACACCGACAGCGACTGGGCCTCGATCGGGGCGTCCAGCTCGGCGTCGACCACGACCACCCCGTACTGCTCGAACGGGTACGGGCCGAACATCCGCTCGAACTCGACCAGCATCCGCGGCTGGCGGCCGAAGTCGTGCTCGAACGGCGCGGCGAGCCTGGCGGGCACTGCGGCGTGCATCATCGGCACCGTCGCGAACGACGACTCGGTGTACCGTCCGATTTGGACGCTCACCAGGTACGTCGGGGTCGGCTGCGAGAGCCGGAAGTCCCACCTGGTCAGGCTGGCCGACGACTGCTTGGCCTCCAGCACCCCGGTGGCGACCACCTGGTACGACGAGGCGACCGCCACCGAGATCCGGTAGGTCGCCTTGTCGCTGGGGTGGTCGTTGCACGGGAACCAGGACGGCGCGCCGACCGGTTGGCTCGCGACGATCACGCCGTCGTCGAGGTAGTCCCACCCGATCTCGCCCCAGTGGCTGGGGATCGGCGCCGGTGAGCCGGTGTAGCGGATCTCCACGGTGAACCGGCCGCCGTCCGGCAGGGCGCGGTTCGGGGTGATCTGCAGCTTCTTGCCGCGCTGGGCGTAGCGGACCGGCTTGCCGTTGACGCTGACCTTGCCGCTGCGCAACCCCGCGAAGTCCAGGCTGAACCGCGATAAGGCCTGGGTGGCCACCGCGGTGATCCTGGCGCGGCCCTCGAGCCTGCCGGGACCGACGCGGTAGGTCAGGTCCAGGTCGTAGTGCAGCACCCGGTAGCCGCCGTTGCCGTGGTTGGGCAGGTAGGGGTCCGGTGATGTGCTCGCGCCGGGCTGCCCGGCGCGAGCCGGGTCAGCCTTGGCGCTCATACCCACATTCAACATGACGACCGGGGCTCCAGTCAGCGCTTGCCCGGCCACGCGGCGATCGGGTTGCCCAGCCAGCGACTGCCGTCCGGTACCGATTCACCCCGCATGACCAGCGACGCCGGGCCCACAGTGGTCCGTTCGCCGATGGACGCGCCGGGCAGCACGATCCCGTGCGGACCGAGCGTGCCGCCCTCGCCCACGGTCACCTGCGCCATGCGCATCACGCGGTCGTGGAACAGGTGGGTCTGCAGCACGCAGCCGCGGTTGACCGTGGCGCCGTCGCCGACGTGCACGAGGTCGGCTTCGGGCAGCCAATAGGTCTCCACCCACGCGCCCTTGCCGATCTTGGCGCCCAGGCCGCGCAGCCACACGGACAGCAGCGGCGAGCCGTGCGCCCAAGTCGCGAACCACGGCACTGCGAGCATCTCGACGAAGGTGTCCGCCAACTCGTTGCGCCACACGAACGAGCTCCACAGCGGATGGTCCACAGTGCCGAAGCGACCCACCAGTGCCCACTTCGCCGCGATCGCCACTAGGCAAGCGACAACACCCGCGCCGAACAGCAGGAGACCCGCAACCGCGAGGCCCAGCCAGAAACCGGTGTAGGTCAGCGCTGCCGCGACCAGGAACAGAAGCGCGGTTGACGCCATGACCGGAACCACGCGGCACACCTCAACCAACGCGCGCGCGACCATGAGCCTCTTAGGCGGATCGAAGGTCTTGCTCTCGTCGGAGTCTTCAACCGTGCGCGGCAGCTTGATTGGCGGCATACCAAGGTAAGAGGAGCCAGCCTTGGCCTTCTTAGGCGTAGAGGACAGCACACCGACGAGGCCCCGCTTGGGGACAGCCCGGCCGGGCGCGGTCATGCCGGAGTTGCCGAGGAAGGCGCGCTTTCCGATGCTCGCCTCGCCGATCCGCAGCCAACCGCCGCCGAGCTCGTAAGAGCCGATCATCGTGTCGTCGGCGAGGAAGGCGCCATCGCCAACGGTGGTCATGCTCGGCAGTGCCAGCACCGTCGATGCCTCGACCCGCTTGCCGACCTTCATGCCAAGCGCCCGTAGCCACACCGGGGTCAGCAGGCTCGCGTACATCGGGAACAGCCCGGAGCGGGCCATCTCCATCAGTCGCTCGGTCGCCCAGGCCTGCCACGCGACGCGGCTGTGCACGGCGTGCTTACCAGCCCGGAGGCGTAGCGACAGCAGCCGAACCAGGACCAGGATGAGCAGCGCGTACGCGGCCATCCAGGTCAGCGTCACGGCCGGAACCGCCACCATCGCCTGGACAGTCGCAGCGCCGAGCGTCGTCGTCCCTTCGAGGAACGCGGACAGCACCAGCAGCGCCGGTACGGCTGCCGCGATCGGCAGCACACTCAGCACGAACGACGTCATCGCGTAGATGGCCACCCAGCGACGACGACGCGCGGGACGGGAGCCGGTGGCGTTGGCCTTACCGGTGCGCGCGGCGGGGGACCCGGACCAACGCTGCCCGGCGGGAACTACGCCGAGCACACCAGAGCCCGCAGCGACCTCGGCACGCTTACCCACCCGCGAACCGGGGAACAGCGTGCTGCGCGCGCCGACCGTGGCGTGGGCGTCCACCCGAACCTGGCCGATGTGCAGTACGTCGCCGTCCAGCCAATGGCCGGAGAGGTCCACCTCGGGCTCGATGGCCGCGCCGCGACCAAGCCGCAGCATGCCGGTGACCGGCGGCAGCGAGTGCAGGTCGACCTCGTCGCCGATCCGCGCGCCGAGTGCACGCGCGTAGTGCGTCATCCACGGCGCCCCTTGGAGCCCGGCGGCGCCCGTAAGGTCCACGATCCGTTCCGCGGCCCACAGCCGCAGGTGGACACTGCCGCCACGCGGGTACGAGCCCGGTTTCACGCCGCGCAGCAGCAGGCGTGCGCTACCGGCCGCGAGGGCCATACGACCCCACGGGCTCAGGAAGACGAACCAGCCCGCGAGGACGAGCCACCACGACACGTGGGGCGCCCACGAGAAGCCCAAGATGTTGTTCACCGCAGCCAGTGCGACGACCCACCGGGCGCCAACGACCGTCAGCATCGGGAGGGTCAAGAGCGTCTGGATGACCTGCGCGCGGCGCGGCGTCGGCAGGACGACCCGGTCGACCTGGGTGCTGGCCGCGGCCGCGTCGATGTGGTCGGCGAGCTTGCCCAGCGTGGGGTGCTGGTAGAGGTCCGCGACCGCGATGCTCGAATACTGCTCGCGGATCTTCGAGACCAGCTGCGCGGCGGACAGGCTGCCACCGCCGTTGGCGAAGAAGTCGGCCCTCGGGCTGCTGACCGCCACACCGAGCAGGTCGCGCCAGAGACCGGCCAGCCAGCGCTGGGTGTCGGTCAGCGCTGCCGTGTCGACCTCGGAGGTGTCGAGGTCCAGCGGCCACGGCAGTGCGTTGCGGTCGACCTTGCCGGACGTGCGGGTCGGCAGGGTGTCGACTTCGGCGATAAGAGGCACCAAAGCGGCCGGGAGCTCGGTCCGCAGCTGCTCCACAGCGGCGTCAGCGTCGAAACCCTCGGTCGCGACCACGTAGCCGACAAGAAGTTGGTTACCGGCGGCCGTAGTGCGAACAGCGGCGGCAGCGCCAGCCACGTTCGGCAGGCCCTGCAGCGCGGCATCGACCTCGCCGAGTTCGATGCGCCTACCGCCGAGCTTGATCTGCTCGTCGGCCCGGCCGAGGAACAGCAGCCCCTCGGGTTCGGCCTTCACCATGTCGCCACTGCGGTACGCGCGGTCCCACGACAGCGCGGGCAGCGCGGCGAACTTCTCGGCGTCCTTCACCGGGTCCAGGTAGCGGGCCAGGCCCGCGCCACCGATGACGAGCTGGCCGGTGCCGCCCATCGGCACCAGCTCGCCAGCCTCGTCGACGACGGCCAGCTCCCAGCCGTCGAGCGGCAGGCCGATGCGCACCGGGCCCTCGCCGGTCATCCTGGCGCCGCAGGCCACCACGGTCGCCTCGGTCGGGCCGTAGGTGTTCCACACCTCCCGGCCCTCGATGGCCAGCCGCTCGGCCAGCTCGGGCGGGCACGCCTCGCCGCCGAAGATCAGCAGCCGGATGTCGTCGAGCGCGTCGGCGGGCCACAGCGCGGCCAGCGTCGGCACGGTCGACACCACGGTGATGGCCTTCTCGACCAGCCACGGGCCCAGGTCGACGCCGGTGCGCACCAGAGCGCGCGGCGCGGCGACGAGGCACGCCCCGTTGCGCCAGGCCAGCCACATCTCCTCGCACGAGGCGTCGAACGCGACGGACAGGCCCGCCAAGACGCGGTCGTCGGCGTTGATGGGCTCGTCGGGCAGGAACAGCTCCGCCTCGGCGTCCACGAACGCGGCGGCGCTGCGGTGGCTCACCGCGACGCCCTTGGGCTTACCAGTGGAGCCTGAGGTGAAGATGATCCAGGCGTCGTCCTCGGTGGTCGGCGCGCCGGGGCGCCCGAGCGGGGTGGCGCCGGGCCGCAGGGTGATGGACCGGTGCTCACCGAGGATCGCGCAAGCGTTTGCCTCGCCGAAGACCAGTTCGGCGCGCTCGTCCGGGTCGTCGAAGTCGACCGGCACGTAGGCGGCACCGGCGGCGAGCGCGGCGAGGATGCAGATGTAGAGGTCGGCGGTGCCGGACGGGGCGCGGATGCCCACCCGGTCGCCGCGGCCGACACCGGCCTCGGCCAGCCGCGCGGCCAGGGTGCCGACCTCGGCCAGCAGGGCGCGGTAGCTGAGCACGGTGGTGCCGTCGTCGATGGCGTCCGCGTCGGGGTGCCGGGCGGCGGTGGCGGTCAGCACGTCGACCAGGGTGCGCGGTGCGCTCTCCGGGCCCGCGCGGAACACGGCGAGCCCCAGCGCCGCGGCGTCGGCGAGCGGGTCGAGGGCGGTGAGCAGAGGAGCCGGGGGGTGGACCATCGTCATCGCGGCGAACGCATTTCTCACCTTTTCTTGCAGCTATGCGGAGGGCGGTTGCCCCAGGTCGTGGCCGTTCCAGCGCCACGACCAGAGCACGTTACCGGTCGTGACATCGACCTGTCTCGTCGATCTATTACCGACGTGGTGCGGTTCACATCCTTGTGCCACAAGGGTTTTCCTATCGGGATCAGATATCGGTTCACGATATTTGCGGTTGCTGGGCCGTGTGGACTGCGGTTTTCGCCGCTTCTCCTGCTCGATATCGAGGTGCGATATCGTGGAGCGATGGATGTGGTGCGTGAGTTCGCCAACGGGGCGCTGCGGTTGCGGGTGCTGCGCTACGCGGCCAACGAGGAGGTCCACGGGGCCTTGCTGACCGAGGAGTTGGCCGCACGGGGGCACCGCGTGTCGCCGGGCACGCTGTACCCGCTGCTGCACCGGCTGCAGGAGGCCGGGCTGCTCAAGTCGCGCACCGAGGTCGTCGGCGGCAGGCGGGTCCGCCGCTACCGGACGACCAAACGCGGCAAGAAGGTCCTGGCCGACTGCAAGGCCGTGCTGGCCGAACTGGCCGACGACGTGGCCTGAGCGGCCACCCGGTGACCTGGGGCACACTGCGGGGGTGAGTCAGGTAGCCCCGCTCCCCGGTTTCGTCGGGTTCGCAGTGGCGTTGCGAGCCGCTGGCGTGAACTGCGGTTCAGAGCGCGTAAGGGCCTACCTGGCTGCCATAGAGCTGCTCGACCTCGCAGACGTCAACCAGGCCTACTGGGCGGGCAGGCTCACCCTGTGCTCCGAGCCCGACGACCTGCCCCGCTACGACAACGCCTTCCACGCCTGGTTCAGCGGTGACACCCCACGCGCGCCTAGGCCGACCCAGGACCCTCGGCCAAAGCGCGGTCACATCGCTGCTCTAGTCGCGGGCAGGTCCACTGATGGCGAGAGCGCTACTCACATAGACCCGCTGGCCAGCTCCGCGGAGGTCCTGCGGCACCGGGATCTTGCCGACCTCACTGCCGCGGAGCGGGCACACCTGCGCGAGATGATCGACCTTTTGCGTCCCGAGCCACCCCAGCGACCTGCGGTGCGGTGGCGCCCCAACCGACGCGGCCGGGTCGACGAGCGCCGCACGCTGCGCATGATGCGTGCCACGGGCGGCGAGCCCATGCGCATCGCCCGTAAACGCCGGGCCAGTAGGCCTCGTCGGGTGGTCCTGCTGGTCGACGTGTCCGGCTCGATGACGCCCTACGCAGACGCGCTGCTGCGTTTCGCACACGCTATGGCTCGTCGCGCGCCTACAGAGGTGTTCACCCTCGGGACCCGCCTAACGCGGCTCACTCGACAACTACGCCAACGCGACCCCGAACAGGCTCTTACCGCTGCCGCCCGCGCGGTGCCCGACTTCGCCGGTGGTACCCGGCTCGGTGAGACGCTCCGGGCGTTCTTGGACCGCTGGGGTCAACGGGGTGTCGCGCGGCAGGCGGTCGTCGTGCTGTTCTCCGACGGGTGGGAGCGCGGCGACCCGTCGCTACTCGCCGCCCAGATGGCCAGGCTGAGCCGCCTCGCGCACCGGGTGCTCTGGGTCAACCCGCACGCGGGAGCAGCGTCCTACGAGCCCGTGCAGTCCGGCATCGCGGCGGCACTACCGCACGTTGACCGGTTGCTCGCCGGGCACAGCGTGGCCACACTCGACCTCTTGCTCCGGGAGGTGCGCCGTGCGTGACGTGCTCGACGAGGTCCTGCGCCGCTACCAGGCGGGCGAGCCGGTCGCTCTCGGGACCGTCGTCGCCACCTTCTCGTCCGCACCGAGGTCACCTGGCGCAGCCATGGTGGTCGCGACGGATGGCACCGTCACCGGCAGTGTCTCTGGGGGGTGCGTCGAAGGAGCCGTCTACGAACTCGGCAGGGAAGTCCTCGACACCGGTAGTCCTGTTCTGCAGCGCTATGGCGTGAGCGATGACGACGCCTTCGGGGTGGGTCTTACCTGCGGCGGGATCATCGACATCTATGTAGAGCGCATCGCCGCCGACACCTTCGCCGAGTTCGAGCAGCTCGCCGAGTCGGTGCGGGCCGAGGTCCCCGTCGCTGTCGCGACCGTCGTCGCCCACAGCGACCCGGACCGGCTGGGGCGGCGCATCCTCGTCTGGACGGACCGGCACGCCGGGAGCACCGGCTCGGACCGGGTCGACGCCGCCGTCGTCGACGACGCCCGCGGCCTGCTCGCGGCGGGGCGCACCGGCATGCTCGGGTACGGCCCGGACGGGGAGCGGCGCGGCGAGGGCATGTCGGTGTTCGTCAGCTCGTTCGAACCACCGCCCCGCATGCTGGTGTTCGGCGCGATCGACTTCGCGGCCGCCATGGCGCGGATGGGCGCCTACCTCGGCTACCGGGTCACGGTCTGCGACGCGCGGCCCGTCTTCGCCACGACCAGCAGGTTCCCCAGCGCCCACGAGGTGGTGGTCGACTGGCCGCACCGCTACCTGGAGCGGCAGCTCGCCGAGGGCAAGGTCGACGAGCGCACGGTCGTCACGGTCCTGACCCACGACCCCAAGTTCGACGTCCCCGTCCTGCAGGTCGCGCTGCGCGCGAAGCTCGGCTACGTCGGTGCCATGGGGTCGCGGCGCACCCACGCGGACCGGCTGGCCCGCCTGCGCGACGCCGGTCTGACCGAGGCCGACCTGACTGCGCTGGCTTCGCCTATAGGCCTCGACCTGGGCGCGCGGACCCCGGAGGAGACCGCCGTGTCGATCGCGGCGGAGATCATCGCGACCCGGTGGGGCGGTGGCGGGCAGCGGCTGTCCGTCCTGTCCGGACGCATCCACGGCTAGTCGGCGCCGTCCCCAGTGGAACCACGCTGACCTGCGGATACCCCAATGGCGGGGGTCAGTTGTCCACAGGTCGGCCGATCGGGCTTGTCGGGACGGTCGAACCGGGGCAGGCTGGTTTGTGAGCCCGATCACGCGCCACGGGCTCACCCGGGCTGACCACCACGCCACCGCTGGGAGGCAGGATGCGCATCACCGTCACCGTCGACGGGACCACCTACACCGACGAGGTGGAACCGCGAAAGCTGCTGGTCCACCACTTGCGCGAGACCATCGGCAAGACCGGGACCGTCGTCGGCTGCGACACGAGCAACTGCGGCTCGTGCACGGTGCACCTCAACGGCCAGAGCGTGAAGTCCTGCTCGGTGCTCGCCGTGCAGGCCGACGGCGCCGAGGTCACCACCATCGAGGGCCTCGCCCGCGACGGCGTGCTGCACCCCGTGCAGCAGGCCTTCCACGACAACCACGCCCTGCAGTGCGGTTTCTGCACGCCGGGGATGATCATGCAGTCGATCGACCTGCTCGCCGACGACCCGGACCCGGACGAGGACACCGTCCGGCACGGCCTGGAGGGCAACCTCTGCCGCTGCACCGGCTACCAGAACATCGTCCGGGCGGTCCAGGACGCGGCCCAGAAGCTCAAGCCCGGGTCGCACCAGCCGGTTGGGGGTCAGTGATGACCGCGACCGCGGAACCCGAGGTCGGCAAGGCCAGGCTGCGCAAAGAGGACGCTCGGCTGATCACCGGCCGCACCCGGTGGACAGACAACCTCAGCGTCCCCGGGCTGCTCCACCTGGCTTTCCTCCGCAGCCCCGTCGCACACGCGAAAATCACCTCTATAGACGTCGAGGAAGCTAGGCACAGGCCCGGCGTCATAGCGGTGTTCACCGGTCGAGACCTCGCGGAGGCCCAAGGCAGCCTCCCCTGTGCTTGGCCGATCACAGCGGACCAGAAGGCCCCCACAGCGCCCTCACTAGCGGTCGACCAGGTGAACTTCGCCGGTGAGGCCGTGGCGGTCGTAGTCGCTCGCGGCAACGCAGAGGCGCACGACGCGCTAGAGGCCATAGAGGTCGAGTACGAGGATCTCCCGGTTGTGCTCGACATGACGGCCGCGGTCGCCGACGGCGCCGACCTCGTCCACGCGGATCTAGGCACCAACAAGTCCGCGCATTGGGTGTTCGACTCCGCGGAGGCGGGCACCGGCGGCGATGTGGAGCAGGCCATCGCGGACGCGGAGGTGCTCATCGAGCGCACATACCGCCAGCAGCGTCTCATCCCGGCCTTCATGGAGCCGCGTTCTGTCCTCGTAGACCCCACCGGTGAACAGACCACCGTGTGGTCCGCCACGCAGATCCCGCACATCCTGCGGCTCATGCTGGCGCTGACCACGGGCACCCCCGAGCACAAACTCCGCGTCATCGCGCCGGACGTCGGCGGCGGGTTCGGCGGCAAGCTGCAGGTCACTCCGGAGGAAGTCGTTTCGCTGGTGGTCGCGACCCGGCTGGGCAAGCCGGTGAAGTGGACCGAAACGCGCTCGGAGTCGCTGCTGTCGGCCCACCACGGTCGCGACCAGGTCCAGAAGCTCACGCTCGCTGCCCGCCGCGACGGCACAGTCACCGGCCTCAAAGTGGACCTGCTCGCCGACATGGGCGCGTACCTGCGGCTGGTCACACCAGGCGTGCCGATCCTGGGCGCGTTCATGTTCAACGCCATCTACAAGTTCCCCGCGTACCGGTTCGCGTGCACCAACGTCTTCACCAACAAGACCCCAACAGACGCCTATAGGGGCGCGGGTAGGCCAGAGGCCACCTTCGCCATAGAGCGGCTGATGGACGAGTTGGCAGCCGAGCTCGGCCGCGACCCGATCGAACTGCGCGAGCAGAACTGGATCAAGCACGACGAGTTCCCGTTCACCACCGTGTGCGGCCTGGAGTACGACACGGGCAACTACGAGGCCGCGACCGCCAAGGCCAAGGAGATGTTCGGGTACGACGCACTGCGCGCGGAGCAGCGGGAACGCCGCGAGCGCGGTGATGTCGTGCAGTTGGGCATCGGCACCTCCACCTTCACGGAGATGTGCGGGTTGGCTCCGTCGCGAGTGCTCGGGTCGCTGTCCTACGGCGCGGGCGGGTGGGAGCACGCCGCCATCCGGGTGCTGCCCAGCGGCAAGGTCGAGGTCGTCACCGGGTCGTCCGCGCACGGGCAGGGACACGAGACGGCGTGGAGCCAGATCGTCGCGGACCAGTTGGGTGTGCCCTTCGAGGACGTCGAGGTACTGCACGGCGACACCCAGTCCTCACCGAAGGGGCTCGACACCTACGGCTCCCGTTCGCTCACCGTCGGCGCGATGGCCGTGCTCAAGGCGGGGGAGAAGGTCATCCGCAAGGCGCGCCGGATCGCCGCGCACACCATGGAGTGCGCCGAGGACGACCTGGAGTTCTCGGGCGGCAAGTTCACCGTGAAGGGCACGGAACGCTCCACCGGGCTCACCGACGTCGCCCTCGCCGTCTTCGCCGCGCACGACCTGCCAGACGGCGTGGAGCCGTCGCTGGACTCCGAGGCGACGTTCGACCCGGACAACTTCTCCTTCCCGCACGGGACCCACCTGTGCGCGGTGGAGGTCGACACCGAGACCGGGTTCGTGAAGATCCGCAAGTACGTCTGCGTCGACGATGTCGGCGTAGTGGTGAACCCGATCATCGTGGAGGGCCAGGTCCACGGTGGACTCGCGCAAGGACTCGCGCAGGCGCTCTATGAAGAGGCCGTGCACGACGAAAGCGGCACGCTCACAACGGGAACACTGGCCGACTACCTCGTCCCGTCAGCCGTAGACCTGCCGCACTTCGACACCGATCGCACCGAGACGCCGTCGACCACCAACCAGCTCGGCGTCAAGGGCGTCGGGGAGGCGGGCACCATCGCCTCCACACCCGCCGTGGTCAACGCCGTAGTGGACGCGGTGCGGCACTACGGCGTCAACGACATCCAGATGCCGTGCACGCCGATGCGCGTGTGGACGGCGATCAACGGTGGACCCACCGACGCGGGCGGCCTCGGCGGCGAGGCGGGCGGCGGCCTCGGGTCGATCGACACCAGCGGAGGTGTGGCGTGATCCCAGCGGCGTTCGACTACACGGCTCCATCCACAGTGGACGAAGCGGTGCGCGCGCTTGCCGACGCGGGCGACGACGCGAAGGTCATCGCGGGCGGCCAGAGCCTGATCCCGGTGTTGCGCATGCGGCTCGCCGCGCCGACCACCCTGGTGGACATCGGCCGGATCCCCGAACTGCGCGGCATCCGCGACGAAGGTGACTCCGTGGTCATCGGGGCAACCACAACGCACTACGAGGTCCAGCGCGACCCTGCGGTGCGCGACCACGCCCTGTTGCTCAAGGTCGCGACGGACACCGTTGCCGATCCACAGGTCCGCCACCGCGGCACCTTCGGCGGAGCCATAGCGCACGCGGATCCCGCGGGCGACCTACTGGCGCCGGTCCTGGCTCTGGACGCGGAGTTGGTGTTGCACGGTCTGGAGGGCGAACGCACAGTCGCCGCTTCGGACTTCTTCGTGGACTACTTCACCACCGCACTGCGCCAAGACGAGATCCTCGTCGCAGTGCGCGTCCCGAAGCACACGGGCTGGGGCGCGCACTACGAGAAGTTCAACCGCGTTGCCCAGGCATGGTCGATCGTGGCCGTTGCCGCCGCTGTGCGCACCGAAGGCGGGGTAATCGCGGAAGCCAGGGTCGGTCTCACCAACATGTCCTCTGTGCCCGTGCGAGCGCGCGCGGTCGAAGAGGCACTGGTGGGCCAACCAGCAACTGCTGAGGCCATCAAAGCAGCGGCGGCCCACGCCGCGGATGGCACCAGCGCGACCGAAGACAGCAACGCAGATACCGCCTACCGCGAACACCTGGCCCGCGTGCTCACCTCGCGGGCTATAGCCGCGGCGGCGGGCGTCTAGGAGGTCATGCCGTGCAGTTGGAGCACCAGTTCACCGTCGCGGCCCCGCGGGCCGTGGTGTGGGCGGCGCTGCTCGACCCGAGCCGGGTGGCGCCGTGCATGCCGGGCGCCACCCTGACCGAGGTCGACGGCGACTCCTTCACCGGGACGGTCAAGGTCAAGCTCGGCCCCATCTCCCTGCTCTACAAGGGCAACGGCCGGTTCCTCGACCGGGACGAGCAGGCGGGCAAGCTCGTGATCAAGGCGTCCGGCAAGGACTCCAGGGGCAACGGCACCGCGACCGCGACGGTCACCGTGACCCTCACCGAGGACGGTGGCACCACCACCGGCAGCGTCCGCACCGACCTGGCGATCACCGGCAAACCGGCCCAGTTCGGCCGCGGTCTCATCGCCGAGGTGGGCGGCAAGATCCTCGACACCTTCGCCACCTGCCTGGCCGACAAGCTCGCCCCGGCCGAGGAAGCCGCGGCCGTGCCAGAAGAGCCTGAGCCCGAGTCTGAAACGCCCGAGGCGGCCCCGGCCGTCGAAGCCGAGCCGGACCCGGTCGTTGCGCCGGTGCCGCCGCCGGTGGCCGAGGCCGAGCCGGTGGACCTGCTGCAGTACGCGGGCGGATCGGTCGCCAAGCGGGCACTGCCGGTGGTGGTGGCCTTGGTGGCGCTCGTGATCGTCCTGTTGATCCGGCGGGGCCGACGCTGAGTGCCCGGTCGGGAGGGCCACTTGCCCTCCCCACCGGGTGTCCCCGGCGACCACTAGGGTTGGGTCGCAGCGACCGCTGCGGATCTGGCCTGGTCAACGGGAGTGCGTGTGCGGGACATCGCGTTGTTCGGTGGGAGTGCGCATCCGGCGCTGTCCGCGGAGATCTCCGAGCACCTGGGGGTGCCGCTGCACCCGGTGCGGGTCCAGCGGTTCGCCAACGACTGCCTAGAGGTGCAGTTGCAGGCGAACTGCCGCGAGCGCGATGTCTTCCTCATCCAGCCGCTCGTGCAGCCGGTGCAGGAGAACCTGGTCGAGCTGCTGCTGATGATCGACGCCGCCCGGGGTGCCTCGGCGCGGCGGATCACTGTTGTCCTGCCGCACTACGCCTACGCGCGGTCGGACAAGAAGGACGCGCCGCGGATCTCTATAGGCGGCAGGTTGGTCGCTGATCTCATGGTCGCCGCCGGTGCCGATCGAGTGTTGACCATGACGCTGCACTCGCCGCAGGTGCACGGGTTCTTCAGCGTGCCGGTCGACCACCTGCACGCCCTGCGCGAACTGGCGGGTCACTTCCGGAGCCTGGACCTGTCCAACACCACCGTCGTCTCGCCGGACCTCGGCAACGCCAAGGAGGCCGCGCGGTTCGCCAGGATGCTCGGGGTGCCGGTCGCCGCGGGCGCCAAGCAGCGGTTCGCCGACGACCGGGTGGCCATCTCCTCGGTGATCGGCGACGTCGACGGCCGCGATGTCATCGTGCTCGACGACGAGATCGCCAAGGGCAGCACCGTGATCGAACTGCTCGCCCGCCTGCGCGAGCACGACGTGCGGTCGGTGCGGGTGGCGTGCACGCACGGCCTGTTCGCCGCCGGGGCGCTCAAGCGGATCGGTGAGCAGCCTGAGGTGGTGGAGATCGTGTGTACCAACACGGTCCCGATCCACGAGGGGTCAGACAAGCTCACTGTGCTCTCCGTCGCGCCCGCGCTGGCCGAGGCCGTGCGCCGCATCCACAACGGCGAGTCCGTCAGCGCCCTCTTCGATGCGCAGTGAGGCGGTTGCCCGCCATCGCCGGGGTGTTCCTCCTGGCGGCGTGCAGCGGTAACCCCACTGTGGGTGAGGTACCGGAAGACCCGCAGGTCACCACGGCACCGCCGACAACCGCACCGCCCACCCAGGCCAAGTCCGGCTTCAGCTTGATCGCGGGTGGCGATGTCCTGATCCACCCCGCTCTCACCGAGCAGGCCACCAAGGACGGCGGCGGCACCCGCGACTACGTCCCGCTCCTGGAAGGCATCAAGCCCGCGGTTGAAGCTGCCGACGTTGCCTTGTGCCACCTAGAGGTGCCCATCGCGGCGCCTAGTGGCCCGTTCCGGGGCTACCCCAAGTTCAGCGCACCCCCAGAGGTCGTCACGGCTCTTGCCGCGACTGGCTTCGACACGTGTTCTACGGCCTCTAACCACACTCTCGACCAGGGGCCAACGGGCGTCACGAGCACGCTCGACGCCTTAGACGCCGCCAAGATCACACACACCGGCTCTGCCCGTTCAGCCACCGAGGCAGCCAAGCCTCTTATCCGCGAGGTCGCAGGCGTCAAAGTCGGCTTCTTGTCCTTCACCTTCGGTCTTAACCAGGGCACGTCACGGCCGGCAGGTTCACCGTGGATGGCCAACATGCTCACGCCCGAGGCAGTGAGCACCGCGGCTCGCGCGGCAAGGGATGCTGGCGCCGAGGTAGTGGTCGCCAGCTTGCACTGGGGGATCGAGGGGCAACACAACGCCAGCCCCGATCAGCTGCGCACCGCTAAGACCCTGCTCGCCGACCCGGCCATCGATCTGATCATCGGCCACCACGCCCACGTCGTGCAGCCCATAGAGCGCATCGGCGACAAGTGGGTCACCTACGGCCTGGGCAACATGGTCGCCCGCCATGAAACCCCCAAGGGCGACACAGAAGAGGGCGTCCTGGCTCGCTTCCACTTCACGAAGTCGGCTACCGGCTGGACCGTGGACACCGCCGAGTACCTGCCCATCCTGACCGACCTAGGGCCGCCGATCCGCCTACGCGACCTCACGTCCGACACCAAGGTCGCCGCCGCCCGCAAGAACGAGGCTCTTACCCGCACCGACGAAACCGTGCTCAGTCGAGGAGCGGCAGCTGCGGGGCTTAAGCGCCCTTAGCGGTGGGTGTGGTGGCCGCTAAGGGCCGTGACGCGGCCCAAGCGGGAGAGCCAGCGGTCGCGAGTGCGGTCGTCCGCTTCGGTGAGGGCATCAGGCGCCGGGGCGGTGCGTGGGACCGGTAGCCAGCCGTCGACAGGGCGGAAAGGGCGCGAGACGGCGTCGGTCGTGAGAAGCGACAGGGTGCCCAGGCCGCAGGCGTAGTCGAGGCTGGGTAGAGCGCCCGCGAGAGCCAACCCCGCTGCCATACCGACGCTGGTCTCCAAAGCCGAGGACACCACGCACGGCAGACCCGCGGACTCGGCCACGGCTAGGGCCCGCCGGACCCCGCCTAGAGGAGCCACCTTCAGCACAGCGATGTCCGCGGCCCCAGCCACCGCGACCCGCAGCGGGTCCTCAGCCCGCCGGATCGACTCGTCGGCGGCGATGCGCACGTCCACCCGCTTCCGGACGGCCGCGAGCTCCTCGATCGTGCGGCACGGCTGCTCGACGTACTCCAGCCCGGCGGCTGCCCGGTCGAGCGCCGTGATGGCCGCCACAGCGCGGTCCACGTCCCACGCCCCGTTCGCGTCCACCCGGACCCGCCCGGACGACCCCAGCGCGTCCCGGACCGCAGCCACCCGCTCGACGTCCTGGCCGAGGGTCGACCCGGGGTCGGCGACCTTGACCTTCGCTGTCGTGCACCCGGACTCGCGAACGATCTCCATCGCCCGCTCCGGCGACACCACCGGCACCGTCGCGTTCACCGGGATCCGGTCCCGCACCGGCTCCGGCCACCCGTGCTCGGCGGCCTCGCGGGCGCTGTTGAGCCACGGCACCGCCTCGGTGTCGGTGTAGTCGGCGAACGGGCAGAACTCACCCCAGCCCGCGTCTCCGCGAAGCAGCAGCCCTTCCCGCACGGTGATGCCGCGGAACCGGGTGTGCATCGGGATCGCGTAGACACGCGTCTGCTCGGCGAACACCCCTGCATCGTGGCAGACCAACCCGGGGGCCCGCTGAGGGAAGCTCAGCCCCTTAGGGTTGACAGCATGCTCAGCCTGGATGCGGTGCGTCAGTGGCCGGTGGACAATGCCGCCGCCGCGGTGGTGTCGGCGGACGCGGTCCTGGGGACCGTCGGCGACCAAGACCGCCGGTTCCCGCTCGCCTCGGTGACCAAGCCGTTGACCTCTTACGCCGTCCTGGTCGCAGTGGAGGAAGGCGCCCTGGAGTGGGACCAGCCCGCTGGCCCCGCGACCGTGCGGCACCTGATCGCCCACACCTCCGGGCTGGCCTTCGACTCCACCACCCAGCAGGCCGAGCCCGGAGCCCGCCGCATCTACTCCAACACCGGTTTCGACGTTCTGGCCGAAGCCGTGCACGAGGCCACGGGCATCCCGTTCCACCGCTACCTGGCCGAGGCCGTTTTCGAGCCGCTGGGCATGGCCAGTTCGGAGCTGACCGGGCCCGCCGGGTCCGGGGCCGTGTCCACCTGCGCTGACCTGGCCACGTTCGCCGCCGAGCTCCAGGCGCCCACCCTCGTCGCCAAGGAGACCCTGGCCGAGGCCACCACCGTCGCCTTCCCCGGCCTCAACGGCGTCCTGCCCGGCTACGGCATGCAGAAGCCCAACGACTGGGGCCTCGGCTTCGAGATCCGCGACAGCAAGAGTCCACACTGGACCGGCCGGCGCAGTTCCCCGCGCACGTTCGGCCACTTCGGCCAGTCCGGCACGTTCCTCTGGGTCGACCCGGACGCGGGCGTCGCCTGCGTGGCCCTCGCCGACCGCCCCTTCGGTGAGTGGGCGATCCAGGCTTGGCCGCCCCTCACCGACGGGGTGCTCGAGGAGCTAGGGCAGCGGCGGGCCTAGTAGGTCATCGGCGTCGCAGATCCGGTACGCGTAGCCCTGTTCCGCGAGGAACCGCTGCCGGTGCGCCGCGTATTCGGTGTCGAGCGTGTCCCGCGCCACTACCGAGTAGAAGTGCGCCTGCCGACCGTCGCCCTTGGGCCGCAGCAGCCGCCCTAGCCGCTGCGCCTCCTCCTGGCGGGACCCGAACGTGCCCGACACCTGCACCGCGACCGAGGCCTCCGGCAGGTCGATGGAGAAGTTCGCCACCTTCGACACCACCAGCGTGCGCAGCTCACCCCGGCGGAACGCGTCGAAGAGCTCCTCGCGCTCCTTGTTCTTCGTCGCGCCCTGGATCACCGGCGCGTTCAGCGCCTCCCCGAGCTCGTCGAGCTGGTCGAGGTAGGCCCCGATCACCAGAGTGGGCTCGTCCGGGTGCCGATCCAGGATCGACCGGACCACCGGGATCTTGGTGCGCGCCGTCGAGCACAGCTTGTAGCGGGTGTCCGGCTCGGCGGTCGCGTACTCCAGCCGCTCGTTGTCGGTCAGCGTCACCCGGACCTCGGTGCACTCGGCGGGCGCGATCCAGCCCTGCTGCTCGATGTCGCGCCACGGCACGTCGTAGCGCTTGGGGCCGATCAGGGAGAACACGTCGCCCTCCCGGCCGTCCTCGCGCACCAGGGTCGCGGTCAGCCCCAGCCGCCGCCGCGACTGCAGGTCGGCGGTCATCCGGAACACCGGCGCGGGCAGCAGGTGCACCTCGTCGTAGACCACCAGGCCCCAGTCGCGCGAGTCGAACAGCTCCAGGTGCCGGTACTCGCCGCCGGACTTGCGGGTGATCACCTGGTAGGTCGCGATGGTGATCGGCCGGATCTCCTTGCGCTCGCCGGAGTACTCGCCGATCTCCTCCTCGGTCAGCGACGTGCGCGCGATCAGCTCGCGCTTCCACTGCCTGCCCGCGACCGTGTTGGTCACCAGGATCAGCGTTGTCGCCTGCGCCAGCGCCATCGCGGCGGCGCCGACCAGGGTCTTGCCAGCGCCGCAGGGCAGCACGACGACGCCGGAGCCGCCCGCCCAGAACGACTCGGCCGCCAGCCGCTGGTAGCCGCGCAGCTCCCAGCCGTCCTCGACCAGGGTGATCGGGTGCGCCTCGCCGTCGACGTAGCCCGCCATGTCCTCGGCGGGCCAGCCGACCTTGAGCAGCGCCTGCTTGAGGCGGCCGCGCTCGCTGGGGTGCACGATCACGGTGTCCTGGTCGATCCGGGCACCCAGCATCGGGTTGATCTTCTTGTTGCGCAGCACCTCCTCCAGCACCGCGCGGTCGGTGGAGGTCATCACCAGCCCGTGCGCCGGGTGGTTGTGCAGCGTCAGCCGCCCGAACCTGGCCATGGTGTCGACCACGTCGATCAGCAGCGGCTGCGGCACCGGGTAGCGCGAGTAGGTCGACAGCGCGTCGACCACCTGCTCGGCGTCGTGCCCGGCCGCGCGCGCGTTCCACAGCGCGAGCGGGGTGATCCGGTAGGTGTGCACGTGCTCCGGCGCGCGTTCCAACTCGGCGAACGGCGCGATGGCGGTGCGCGCGTCCCCCGCGCTGGGGTGGTCGATCTCCAGCAGGAGGGTCTTGTCGGACTGCACGATCAGCGGGCCATCGGTCACCCGTCCAGTGTCGCAAACCCGACGGCCGGACCCGGGCCGGGCACAGTTCGGTAACCGGTTCGACAACGAGCGGGCCGGGACCGTTACCGTCCACGGGCCACCAGCACCCCCACCGCAGAGGCCCAGCATGACCAAGCCGGAAGGGCCGGAAACCCCGGCCGAGCAGCCCACGCCCGACGCCGACGAGCGCCCGTTGGACTTCCTGGAGGGCAAGGTCGAACCGGCCGGGCGGCCGCCGCGCAAGATGTTGCCGCTGTGGGCGGTGGCGATCATCGCGGTGCTGATCGCGGGGGTGGGGTTCGTGGTCTTCCGCTACGTGCTCGACGACGACGGCCCGGCGAACGCGGAGTGCGCCTCGGTCACCGGGTCCGGCGACGACGCCAAGGTCGAGTTCGTCGGGTGCGGCAGCGGTTCCGCGTCCTTCCGGGTCGCCGCCCGCAAGGACCTGTCGGTGGAGGGCTGCGCCGAGGGCGCCTACCGCGAGATGCGCACCGACAAGGAACTGCTCTGCCTGATGCCGAACTTCGTCGCGGGCAACTGCTACGTGCCCGACGACCCGAACCAGGCGTTCAAGGTGGGCTCGTGCGACGCTCAGGAAGCCATCCGGGTGACCAAGGAGCTGTCGGACACCGCCGACCCGTCCCCCTGCCCGGAGGGCAACGGGCTGGGCTACCCGGAACCGCCGGTGGTGTTCTGCCTGGAGACACCGAACGCGCCGCAGCCGTGACACCCGGTAATCCCGGGTCCGATTGTGGGGTTTGTGTTACGTCCGTTCGAGCGACAGGTTAGATTGCACCGCCGCACCGAGCGTATCCCAAAGGGGGGATGGTGTCGGCTTTGTCGCTTTCCAACGCCATTGAGGTGCACGATGTCCCACCCGCAGCAGCCGGGTCAGTTCCCTCCGCCGCAGGGCGGCCAGCCGTTCCCGCAGGGTCCGGGAACCCCGCCGGGCGGTCAGCAGTACCCGCCGCAGGGCCCCGGCACGCCGCCCGGCGGCCAGCAGTACCCGCCGCAGGGGCCGGGTACCCCGCCCGGTGGCCAGCAGCTGCCGCCGCAGCCCGGCTTCGGCCAGGCGCCGCCCCCGCCGCACGGCCAGCAGCCGGTCGGCTTCCCGGCCGCCCCGCCGCAGGCCGACCAGCCCGCCAAGAAGAGCAACAAGAAGCTGATCCGGGTGGGCATCCTGCTCGTCCTGGTGGTCGCGGTCGGCATCTTCGCCTTCATCCAGTTCAACAAGTCCGCGGCCAGCGCCGCGGTCGGTGACTGCATCAAGGTCAACAACGACTCGTCGAGCGACGCCGACGTCGAGAAGATCGACTGCGGCACCCCGGAAGCGGTGTTCAAGGTCGGCAAGAAGCTCGACAGCGGCAGCGCCACCTGCCCCTCCGACAGCGACTACCTCGAGTACGAGGAGACCAGCCGCCGCGGTGGCGGCGGCGGCTTCTCGCTGTGCCTGGTGCTCAACGTCAAGAAGGGCGAGTGCCTGACCGGCCTCGACAAGCCCGCCTCCGCCAAGAAGGTCACCTGCGGCTCCCACGAGTTCGAGGTCCTCGACGTGGTCGACGGCCAGTCCGAAGCCACCGCCTGCGACGCCGTCGAAGGCACCAACGACGGCTACCGCTACAACGAGCCCAAGTTCGTCGTCTGCGGCAAGTCAGCCAGCTAGTCCTCTAGGCAGTGAGAACGAGGGCCCTACCGGAGATCCGGTAGGGCCCTCTTCTTGTCTTGTCTGTGGAACCCAAGGTGCCAACTGCTCGATGGGGCGGACTTGTTTTGTGTGGGGGAGCGGCATCCGTAGCCTTGCCTCGCTGCAGGGCCATGCTTTTCGGCCCCGGCTTTTGCGGTCCTGCCACGGGTGGTGCAGGGGCCCCGCGCAAAACAAGTTCGCCCCATCGAGCACACCCAACCCACCACGATCCAGCGCAATGCCGAAGGCGAGCCGACCGCGCCCCATCAAGCACTCCGCTCCACCGCAAGCCCGAGCCGCGAGCCCGAGCCGCAAGCCCGAGCCGCGAGCCCGAGCCGCGAGCCCGAGCCGCGAGCCCGAGCCGCGAGCCCGAGCCGCGAGCCCGAGCCGCGAGCCCCGCCTCATCGAGCCCACCGCTCCACGACGGGTCCAGCTCGCGGCGCCACAACGGACCGGCGCGCAATGCCGCAGGCGAGCCACTCAACGAACGGTGACCGGCCCTCCCTGCAGCAGCCCCGCCACCTTGGCCCGCAGCTCCACGAACTCCTCACCCGCGCGGGTCGTGATCTGGTCGCGCACCGCCCCGAGTGGAACGTCCAAATCGGCCACCACCGTCGCCGGGGACTTCGACAGCACCAGCACCCGGTCGCCCAGGTAGACGCTCTCGTCGATGTCGTGGGTGACCAACAGGACGGTCGTGTCCTGTTCGCGGCGGATCCGCAGCAGTAGGTCTTCCAGCTCGAACCGGGTCTGGGCGTCCACTGACGCGAACGGCTCGTCCATCAACAGCAGCGACGGCCTATAGGCCAGCGCACGCGCGATAGCCACGCGCTGCTGCATGCCGCCTGACAGCTGCCAGGGGTGCTTACGGCCCGCTCCAGCCAGCCCGACCGCCGCCAGCGCCTCCGCAGCGCGCTGCTCCCGCTCCGTGCGCGACAGCGACTTCAGCGGGAACTCCACGTTCCTGGTCACCGACAGCCAGGGGAACAGCGACCGGCTGTAGTCCTGGAACACCACTGCCAGGTCCGCGGGCACCCCGTCGACCTTGGTGCCGTGCAGGCTCACCGTGCCCCGGGACGGCCGGATGAGCCCGGCGATCGTCCTGAGCAGGGTGGACTTGCCGCAGCCGGACGGGCCGACCACGCACACGAGCTCACCCGCCCCGACGGTGAAGTTGAGGCCGTCGATCGCCGTGTAGGGACCGTCCTTGCCCTTGTAGGTGTGGCCGAGCCCCTCGACCTCGAGCATGTTCACGTCAGCCTCCGGTGGCGAGCGCCTGCGCTTCGAGCGAGTGGCGCGGCTGCCAGGCGAGCGCGCGCCGCTCGAGGACCAGCAGCAGGGTGTTGAACAGGTAGCCGAGCACGCCGAGCAGCACGATCCACGCCCACATCGCGGTGGGCTCGTAGTCGCGCTGGGCCCGCACCAGCTGGTTGCCGATGCCGTTGGCCGACCCGATCAGCTCGGAGATCACCATCAGGATCAGCGAGATGGACAGGCTCAGCCGCAGCCCGGCGAAGATCTTGGGCAGCGCCGAGGGCAGCACGACCCCCAGCGTCCACTGGGTGCGCGAGAGCCGGAACACCTTGGCCGTCTCGACCTTGGTCGCGTCCACGCCGCGCGCGCCGTCGACGGTGTTGAGCAGCACCGGCCAGATCGCGCCGAACACGATCGTCGGGAACTGCATGTTCGTCGTACCGACCGCGGCGACGAAGAACGGCACCAGCAGCGGCGGCGGGATCGAGCGCAGGAAGTTGAACAGCGCGCCCAGGTAGGCCATCGCGCCGCGCGAGCGGCCGAGCAGGATGCCCAGGGCGATCCCGATGACCCCGGCCAGCGCCCAGCCCGCCAGCATCCGGCCGACGCCGGGCACGATGTGCTCGCCGAAGGCGGAGGAGAACCAGAGGTCCACCGCGGTGACCGCGATCTCCGACGGCGGCGGGAAGAAGAAGCTCTTGGGCGCCTCGGCCGCGCGCGCGAGCTCGGTGACCAGCTCCCACAGCCCGACCGCGACGACGAACACGACCCACCGCTGCGCGGTCCTGGTCAGCCGGTTCACTCGGCACCGCCCCGGGGTTGGGTCCAGCCGAAGGCCCTGCGGTGCACCCATTCCAGGCCCGCGTTCGCGCCGAACCCGATCAGTCCGGCCAGGACGGTCCCGGCCAGCACGGTGTCCATGTTGAACCCGCCGCCGCTGGCCACGTTGACCACCTGGCCGAGGCCGATGGTGCCGCCGGAGAACAGCTCGGTGCTGATCACCACCGCCAGCGCGATGGCGAAGGAGAGCCGGACCCCGGTGAGCACGAACGGCGCCGCGCTGGGCAGCGCGACCCGGCGCAGCAAGCCCAGGCGGGAAGTGCCGAACGCCCGGGCGGTCTCCACGTGCAGCGGGTCGACCTCGTCGAGGGCGTACATGGTGTTGAACAGGATCGGCCACAGCGCGCCGTAGACGGCGAGGGTGATCTTGGTGTCCGGGCCGGTGCCGAAGGTCAGCAGGGCCAGCGGGATCAGCGCGACCGAGGGGATCGGCCGCAGGAACTCGACCAGCGTCATCACCGCGCGGCGGACCGGCGGGACGCTGCCGAGCACGAGTCCGGCGGGCACCGCGACCAGCACGGCGATGCCCAGCGCGAGCAGGGTGGCCACCAGCGTGGCCAGCACCGCCCTGACGAACTCGACGTCCCCGAGCAGGCGCACCATGGTCGGCAGCACCACGCTGGGGGGACGGAGGTAGTAGCCAGGCACGAGACCGGTCCGGCTGGCGACTTCCCACACGGCGAAGAAGCCAGCCAGACCGATGACGCTCCTGGGAACTCGGGGAGTTCCGCTCACGGTGTTGTGCGGCCCCCTGGCGGGGGCCCGCCTCCAGACCTACTTGTTGCTGGTGGAGCTGGGGATCATCGAGGCGACGTCCAGGTGACCCTTGATCACGCCGAACTCCTGCATCAGGTTGGCCACCCGCTGGATGCGGTTGGCCTCCAGCGAGGTCGAGTACGTGGAGATGGTGACCAGCTGAGCGGTCTGCTGGTCGATCTTGGCGTACTTGACGAACATCGGCTCGACCTTGGTGCGGTCGGTGGCCTCGGCCTGGGCCTTGGCCAGCCCGCGCTGGAAGGCGGCGATGGTGTTCGGGCTGGTGGTGGCGAACTTGCCGGTGCCGCCGATGGCGACGTAGCCCGACATCGGCATCTCGGCGGTCGGGCCGGACGCGCCGTCGAACACCGGGACCGCGCCGAGCTTCTTCATCGCGGTGGTCACCCACGGCTCCACGACCACGGCACCGTCGACCTCGCCGCGCTCCATCGCCGGGATCATCTCGGCGAAGGTCATCTCGCGCCACTCGACCTGGGTGTAGTCAACGCCCTGGGTCTTGAGCACCGACATCGGGGCCAGGTCGGTCATGGTGTTGCGGGCGGTGATGGCGATCTTCTTGCCGGGGGCGTCGGTCGGCTTCTTCAGCGGCGAGTTCGGCGGGGCGACGACCACGATGTGGCCGGGCTTGGCGGTGAGCGCGTCGGCGACGATCTTGAAGTCGGCCACCTTCTTGCTCTGCGCCAGCAGCGGCGCGGGGTAGGAGGAGAACGCGACGTCGACGTCGCCGCTGAGCACGGCGTTGATCGAGGCGGCACCGGAGGCCATGACCACCGGCTCGATCTCGAGGCCCTGCTCCTTGAAGTAGCCCTGCTCGATGGCCCGGTAGAACGGTGCGACGTCGACGACGGGCAGCACGCCGACCTTGACCTTGGCCTTCTCCACCGCGCCGGAGCCGGAGGCAGCGGGGGTGCTGCCGGAGCCGGAGTCGTCCCCGCCGAGCAGGCCGCACGCGCTGAGCGAGGCGAGCATGGCCATGGCGAGGGCGGCGATCGGCAGGCGGACTCCTGCGGTCCGCCTGGTGGCAACGCGTCGAAGCATTTGGAGCCTCTCCTCGTAGGAGGTTGGTTTTGTCGAGGTGGGTGCGAGTCCCCCTGCGGCACCAAGACGCACTCTAGAGACAGCGGGGGCCGGGTCACAATGAGTGCGCACAGGATGCCTTGCGGTGAACTCTCTCACTGATTCGGGCGGCCCTGTTGACCCAAGTGGGGGAACTCTACCGGGGCTCTGACCTGGGGTTTACCGTCCGTAGTGACCCCGCCAGGTGGGTGGTGATTACTCATCCATATGGGCGATGGTGAACATAGGGAAAACCACCACTACATCACGCTCGTGAAATGTTGTCGGTACTAACTATCCGATACTCGCTGTGATGATGCCCTGGAAGGGTTACATCGTGACGGCGAGTTCGCTACCTTCTGTGTCCACAGTGAGGCGCTCGACCGAGCGGTCTGCGCAGCTGGTCGTACTGCTCGCGAGTAACGTTGGACCGCCCAGGTCCGACATCTTGCGGGCGGCCCGACCGCTGAGCGCCCGTGACGTGCCGCGACCTCCACTGGGGTAGGTGTCCGTAAGAGCAAGGCCTGCTGGACTACGGGCTACTGGCTCAGATGCAGGGAGAGTGCTGGCAGTGCCCGACCACACCACTGGGGTGGTTTCCGGCCCAGGGAAAGACGGTGGTGCCGCCGTGTCAGATCCAGACGGCAACGAGGTGGCGTCCGCGACCCCGAGGCCCTCCGGTCGCAAGACCGTGGAGGGTGGCTCTCGGTGGCGCCTGCGCAACTGGCGGCTGCGCACCAAGCTGGTCGCGGTCCTGCTGGTCCCGGTCATCACCGCGGTCGCCCTCGGCGTCCTGCGCGCGACCAACGAACTGGACCGGGCCGAGACCTTCGACCAGGCGGCGACCGCGGTCACCGCGACGCTCGACGTCGTGGCGCTCGTGCACGAGATGCAGAGCGAGCGCAACGTCATGGTCGCCTACGTGGCCGGTGGCCGCGCCGGTGACCTCTCCCAGGTCCAGGGCCAGATCCAGAAGACCAACGCCACCTTGACCCGGCTCAACCAGGCCGTGACCAAGGTGTCCACCGGCAACGGGCAGCTGCTCGACACCCTCGCCGACCGGCTCGCCGCCGTCGAGGCCGTCCGCTCCGCGGCCATCTCCAGCTCCTACCCCGACGTCGGCGTCTACTCCTCCTACACCTCGCTGCTGGAGGCCGTGCTCGCCGCGGGCTCGGAGTTCACCGCCTCGCTGGCCCAGCCCGAGATCGCCAGGCTCGCCGCCGCGTCGCTCTCGATCGTGGAGGCCAAGGAGTTCCTCGGCCGCCAGAACTCGATCCTGATGATCGCCGGGGCGCGCAACCTGTTCCCGTCGAGCATGCTCGACCAGGCCCGCGCCGCCGAGGCCAGCTACAACGCCTCGATCGCCAACTTCCGGGCCAACGCCGACATCAGCGAGGCGCAGTTCTTCTCCGACACGTTCTCCGGCGCCGAGGTCGACGACCGGGAGCGGATCAAGCAGACCGCCTTCGTGCACGCCGACGCAGGCGACCCGAACCTCGGCATCCAGATGGACCAGCTGGTCGCTGACGCCAAGGCCACCGCGACCGCGCTGCAGAAGGTCGAGGTGTCGCTGCTGGGCAAGCTGCGCAGCCTGGCGACCAAGGCCGCCGACGCCGCCAAGACCAACGCCTGGCGCGACGCGGTCATCGTCCTCGTGGCGATCCTGCTCGCCCTGATCGTCACCTTCATCGTCTCCCGCTCCATGCTGGTGCCGCTGCGCGTGCTGCGCCGCGACGCCCTGGACGTGGCGAACCGGCGGCTGCCGGAGACGGTGCAGCGCATCCTCGCCGACCCCGACCCGGTCGAGGCGTCGAAGAACGCGGTGGAGCCGGTGCCGGTGTTCACCCGCGAGGAGACCGGCCAGCTGGCCCGCTCCTTCGACGCGGTGCACGAGCAGGCGGTCCGGATGGCCACCGAGCAGGCGCTGCTGCGCGACAACATCAACTCGATCTTCGTCAACCTGTCGCGGCGGTCGCAGACCCTCGTCGAGCGCCAGCTCTCGCTCATCGACCGGCTGGAGCAGGACGAGCAGGACCCCGACCAGCTGGCCAGCCTCTTCGAGCTCGACCACCTGGCCACCCGCATGCGGCGCAACTCCGAGTCGCTGCTGGTGCTCTCCGGCTCCGGCCTGAGCCGCCAGCTCTCCCGGCCGGTGCCCGCCGCCGAGGTCGTCGGCGCGGCGGTCTCCGAGGTCGAGCAGTACGCCCGCATCGAGGTGCTCTCCGCCCCCGAGGTGTCGGTGCAGGGCCGCGCGGTCTCCGACCTCGTGCACCTCATCGCCGAGCTGCTCGACAACGCGACCTCGTTCTCCGAGCCGGAGAAGAAGGTCTACGTGCGGATGGCGGTGACCCGCAAGAAGGAACTCGCCGTGCAGATCACCGACTCCGGTGTCGGCATGAGCGACGAGGAGATCGAGACCGCCAACGGCCGCCTCGCCGACCCGCCGGACATCGACGTCGCGGTGACGCGGCGGATGGGTCTGTACGTGGTCGCGCGGCTGGCCAAGCGGCACGACATCAAGGTCAGGCTGCGCGACAACGAGGACATCGAGGGCGGCCTCATCGCCCGGATCACCGTCCCGGCGAACCTGGTGCAGACCTCCGGCTCGGCCCAGCCGACCAGCATCGTGGCGCAGACCCCCAGCCTCGGCGACACCGCGGCCAAGGCCAGCGGCATCGCGGGCGCCTTCACCGGCAGCATGCCGCGGGTGCGCCCGGACACCGCGGGCCCGCTCAGCGAGTCCGTTGTCGACCGCCCGGCCGAGGAGGTCGCGGGCTACCCGGCGTTCGACCCGGCGTCGTTCGCCAGCACCGGGAACCCGGAGGACACCGGCGGCTGGGGTCCCCCCGCCTCGCCGGAGGAGATCCGGTCCCGGCTCAACGGCCACATCGTCGACAACCAGGTCACCGGCTCGCTGTTCGGCCTGCCGCTGCCCGAGCCGACCGACCAGCCCGAGCCCGCTCGCAACGGCACCGGCGTCTACCACCCGGTGACCGAGCCCGAGCGGGTCGTCGACGCCCCGACCGAGCGGCTGCCGATCTACGAGGCGGTGCTGTCCCAGTGGTTCGAGGCGGGCGACACCGGCTCCACCCCGGTCACCGCCGCGGAGCCCGACCCCGACACCGACCCCGAGCCGACCCCGGAGCCGGTCGAGGCCGAGGTCGAGCCGAGCGCCGAGGTCGAGCCGCTGGTCGAGGCCGACTACCACGACGAGCTCGAAGCCACCCCGGAACCGGTGCTGAGCAGGGCGGACGCCTGGCACTCACCCGGCGACGACGGCTGGCAGCGGGCCAGGGCCCTGCTCGACACCACGGCCGACACGATCACCACGGCGGGCCTGCCCAAGCGCGTCCCCAAGGCGCACCTGGTGCCGGGTTCGGCCGCACCGAGGGAGACGACGGCGGAGCAACCCGTCGTCCCCGCGCTGCCCCCACGTTCGGCGGACGCCGTCCGCGGCCGCATGTCCCAGTTCCAGCAGGGGGTCCGTCGGGGCAGGCACGCCCTGATCGACGCCTACGCTGGTGACCAGACCGGTTCAGACGAGAGCCGCCAAGACGAGGAGCAGGAGTGACCACCGCGTCCGTACACCAGCCCGGTAGCTTCGGGTGGCTCATCACCGACTTTGTCCGACAGGTGCCCGGCGTCGCGCACGCCGTGGTGGTGTCCGCGGACGGGTTGCTGCTCGCGGGCTCGCAGGGCCTGCCCCGCGACCGCGCTGAGCAGCTGTCCGCGGTCGCCTCCGGCCTGGTCAGCCTGACCGCGGGTGCCGCGAGGTGCTTCGAGGCGGGCGGGGTGAACCAGACCGTGGTCGAGATGGACCGCGGCTACCTGTTCCTCATGTCCATCTCCGACGGCTCCTGCCTCGCCGTGCTCGCAGCGCCCAACTGCGACATCGGGTTGGTCGCCTACGAGATGACCCTGCTCGTCGAGCGCGTTGGCCAGCAGATGACCCCTGAGCTGCGCGCGCAGCTGCAGGGCACGCAACGCAGGTAAGACGGGCGAGACGGCGGGATGAGGACGCGATGACCACGGGCCGCAGACCCACGGGCAGACGCACCGAGGACGACTTCTCCTACCGGGACCTGTTCGAACCGGACGCGGCCTACGGTGGCCCGGACACCGAACACCCCCGGGACCAGCTGGTGGACGAGCCGGAGCGGAGGCTGGCCGACATGTCGGAACGAGGGTGGGACGACCTGTCCGAACCCGGGCTCGGTGACCCGCCGAACCGGTTCGACATCGACGGGTTCCGGGCGAGGCTGTTCGGCGGCCCCAGCGCGACCCTCTACGGCGACCCCGGCATCCCGTCGCAGTCGGACTGGGACAGCAAGGAGATCCCGGCCGTCGCCGACCTGGAGCCCGAGCCGGACCCGGCCGAGCTGGCCCCGCACGAGACCGGTTCACTGGTGCGGCCGTACACCAAGACCGGCGGCCGCACCCGGTCCGACTACGATCTCGCGATCGAGGCGCTGGTCTCCACCAGCGACCGGGGCAAGCTGCCCGACGCCGCGGTCCGCCCGGAGCACAGGTCCATCTGCGGCCTGTGCCTGGACACCCGGTCCGTCGCCGAGGTCGCGGCCCACCTGCGGCTGCCGCTGGGGGTGGCCAGGGTATTGATCGGTGACATGGCGGGCATGGGCCTCGTCTCGATCCACCAGAGCGGCATGGTCGTTGGCGACCGGCCGTCGATCGAATTCATGGAAAGGGTGCTCAGTGGGCTCCGCAGGCTCTAGTCCTCTCAGCGCGCGCGGCGCTTCCCCCCAGCCGACCACCTCGGCCAAGATCGTGGTGGCCGGTGGTTTCGGTGTGGGCAAGACGACCCTGGTCGGGTCCGTCTCGGAGATCGTCCCGCTGACCACCGAAGCGGTCATGACCGAGGCCAGCGTCGACGTCGACGACCTGTCGTCGACCCCGAACAAGGTGACCACCACGGTCGCGATGGACTTCGGCCGGGTGTCGCTGGACTCCGACCTGATCCTGTACCTGTTCGGCACCCCCGGCCAGCACCGCTTCTGGTTCATGTGGGACGACCTGGTGCGCGGCGCGATCGGCGCCATCGTCCTGGTCGACACCCGCCGCCTGGCCGACGCCTTCGCCTCGATCGACTTCTTCGAAGACCGCGGCCTGCCCTACGTGATCGCCCTGAACTGCTTCGACCGGGTTCTGCACCACCGCATCGAGGACGTCCGCGAGGCCCTCACCGTGGAACCCTCCGTCCCGATCGTCACCACCGACGCCCGAGACCGCGATTCCACCAAGGAAACCCTCATCACCCTGGTAGAGCACGCCATGCACCAACGCATGTCCCGCGCCGTCTAGACCCTGGCCACACCCCTTTCCTCTCAGTCCCCGCTGGGCCCTCGGCACCCCGAGGGCCCTTCGCGTCTCTTGGGCCCCGACTACAAAACCCAGCCACTGGACACTCGGACCCTCCGGTGCCAACTGCTCGATGGGGCGGACCTGTTTTGCGTGGGGTGGCGGCAGTCGTAGCGTTTCAGCGCGGACAGGGCCACGCTTTTCGGCCCCAGCTTTGCGGTCCTGCCACGGCTGGCGCAGGGGCCCCGCGCAAAACAGGTTCGCCCCATCGAGCACCCCCAACCCACCACGGATCCAGCGCAATGCCGCAGGCGAGCCGATCGGCCCCATGAAGCGCTCTGCTCCACGACGGGTCCGGAGCGCGAGCCGATCGGCCCTATCAAGCGCTCTGCTCCACGACGGGTCCGGAGCGCGAGCCGATCGGCCCTATCAAGCGCTCTGCTCCACGACGGGTCCGGAGCGCGAGCCCGACCGCGCCCCATCAAGCGCTCCGCTCCACCACGGACCGGGTCGCAATGCCGCAGGCGAGCCGAAATCCCGCTACTCCACCAACGCAGCCCTCGTAATCCGATGCAACGGAATCCGCGTAACCCCCTCCGTATCCGGATCCGTCCCCTCCAACACCCCACCCCCGATCCGCTGCGGCCGCAACAACCGCTCACTAGCAACCCCGTTCGCGTCCACCATCCCCACCCACACCGTCTGCTGCGCCCGCACCGCCCCCTGCAACAACGCCAACGTGTCCGCCGTGTTCGCAGGCACAGTCGGCCGACTCCGCTTGCTGTCAGCCGCCCGGTCCCCAGCCCGCATGCTCTGCACGATGTCGATCAACTGGTCGTCATCCGGCCCCTTAGGCGCCACCCGCCGCACCGCCCGGACCGCCGCCTGCACCCGCCGCCCACTAGGCCGTAGATCGACAACCTGCCCTTCACTGTCCTCAGCAGCAGGCGTGAACCCAGCCGCCCGCAGTTCGTCGAGGATCTCCACCAGTGCCACCGGACTCACCAACACCGTCGGCGCGATCTTCCGCAACCGCAATGCAGCCGCGACCGGGCTAGCAGCGACCTCAGCGATCAACGCCGGGTCGTCGCACCGCAAGAACGCCGCAGTGGCGCCGCCGCGCAACCGACCGTGCCGCCGCGCGACGTCGTCGATCATGTAGGTCAGGGATTGCGGCACGGGCGTTCGGGAGCTGGTCCGGAACAGCTCGTGCAGGTCGCTGGCCGACTGCCCGCCGTCTAGTGCGCGGCGCAGCGAGGTTTCGCTCACCCGGTACACCGTGGCGCTGCCCGCCGATTCCACGTCCGCCACTTCGTTGATCTGCATGGCCAGGTGCGGTTCGAGCGGGCCGGGCGCGACCACGGTCAGGTCTGCCTGCACCAGCACGTGGTCGATCGGCTCGGGCATCACCTCGGCCATGCGCTTCGCCGCGGCCGCGGTGCCCTCCTCGAGCAGCGTGCGACCGGGCCCGGTCAGGGCTCCGTGGGCCACGATCCCCAGCGCCGTCGCCTCCTGCAGCGTCCAGCGGACGATCTCGTCGCGCAGCCGTCCACCCCGCCGAGGCGCGCGCCACGCCAGCAGGGCCGCCAGCTCGTCCGGGTCGACGATTCCGGTGCTGGCCTTCAGGTCCGCCAGCGCGCGCAGTACCCGCACCCGCTCCAACGGCGCGACCGGGCGGCGGAGGTCTTCGGACAGCGGCGCCAGCAACCGCTCCTTGGCGTCGCGCATCCCGCCGATGCCTGGGAGCCGCGGCAGGTCCAGCCAGGCGGCGGCCAGGGTGGCCCACTGGTTGGCGGGGCTCGCGGTCAGCCAGGTGTCGCTGTGGTGGGTCGGTACGTACTCCGGGGTCGCGGCCTCGTTGTCCACCACGAGCGACGCGGCGACCGCCACCTCGACGAGCAGCACCCCGTCGCGCTCGCCGATGTCGAGCACCTTGGTGAGTTTGCGCAGGTCCCGGCTGCCGAGCCCGCCTGCCTTCAGCACCGGCACCGGTTCTTCCGACCACGACCGCAGCAGGGTCTTGGTGTACCGCAAGAACTCCAGCGCAGCCCCGGCCGCGGTCGAGTCGACGGCCTTGTGCGCCTTGGTCTTCGGCTTCGGCTCGTCGACGACGACCGCCGATTCCGGCCGCACGACCAGCCCGACCTGCCTGGGCAGCTCGACGGTGGTGGCGTCGACGCGGGTCAGCAGTCCCCGCGCCAGCAACCGCTGGATCGGGGTCTTGGCCTGCTCCAACGCAACGATGGCCGCAGCGTCCCGAGTGCTGCCTATAGGCCCGTTGCTCGCCAACCGGGTCAGGACGTCCTGTTCGTCAGTAGGCAGCTCTGCCACTGCCTTGGCGATGTCGACGTCCTCCAGCGCGGGGGAGGGGCGACCCAAGCCGGTCGGGAACAGCCCACCGGCCTCCCGAGCCGCGGGCACCAACGAGATCCCGTCGTCGTCGCCCCAGGCCACGGCGAGTTCGCGCAGCTGCTTCGCGGCCGCCCGCACCCGCTGCGCCGACACGTCGAGGTCGACCACGGTCAGCGGTACCGGCTCCCGATCGGCCCCCGCCGCGAGCAGCGCGTCGAGCACCGCGAGGGTGAAGGTGTCGAGCCCTTCGGCGACCCGGGTGACCGAGGCCCTCGTGGCCGCGCGGGCGGCGAGCACCCCGGTATTGGCCGGTCGCGGCGTGGCCAGGTCGGGCCTGGCCCGCAACACGGCCGCGAGCGCCTCGTCGCCCCGCGCGCGGAGCCAGTCGGTGAGCGTGGTGCCGGACACCCTGACCACGGTATACGCCACCGCCGTCCAGTAGCCTCAGCAGGCGAGCACTTCGTTGAGAAGAGGAGTCCCACCGTGGCCAAAGCAGCCAAGCCCGCCCGCGTAGACCCCACTTGGGCGGGCGACGACGACAACGGCTCGCACCCCGTCACCGAGCTGACCTCCGACCGCCAGGGTGCCCTCTCGCCCTTCGGCGACGTGACCTTCCCGCTCGACACCATCCCCTACGTCCACCCGGTCACCGAGATCAACCGGTAGACCGAGGACCCCTCGCCGGAGGGGGTCTCCTGCGGGCAACTCCTGTCCCCCGGACGAGCGAACCCGATCCGGGTGCGGACAACCCTCGACGAACGAAGCACAGGCCCAGGGCTAGGCTCACCCCGATTCTGTGAATGTCGTCGCACCTGGAGTGAGCTCATGCCCGTCCCCGGCCCCGGCTACTCGATCACCGTCCGGGTCGAAGCGCCACCGAGCGCGAGCGCGGCGGGGGACCTGACCAGCGCGGTCGGCCGGGTGGGCGGCGTGATCACGGCGTTCGACGTGGTCGAGTCGCACAGCGACCGGGTCGTGGTGGACATCACCTGCAACGCGATGTCGGCCAACCACGCCAGGGACATCACCGACGCGATCGAGGCGCTGCCGGGGGTGGCGGTCCGCAAGGTCAGCGACCGGACCTTCCTGATGCACCTCGGCGGCAAGATCGAGGTCACCGCCAAGGTCGCGCTGCGCAACCGCGACGACCTCTCCCGCGCCTACACCCCCGGTGTCGCGCGGATCTGCCAGGCCATCGCCGAGAACCCCGACGACGCGCGGCGGTTGACCATCAAGCGCAACACCGTGGCCGTGGTGACCGACGGGTCGGCGGTGCTCGGGTTGGGCAACCTGGGGCCCGCGGCGGCGCTGCCGGTGATGGAGGGCAAGGCGGCGCTGTTCAAGAAGTTCGCCGGGGTCGACGCGTGGCCGGTGTGCCTGGACACCCAGGACACCGAGGAGATCATCCGGGCGGTCGAGCTCATCGCGCCCGTCTACGGCGGCATCAACCTGGAGGACATCGCCGCGCCGAGGTGCTTCGAGATCGAGGCCCGGCTGCGCGACAAGCTCGACATCCCCGTGTTCCACGACGACCAGCACGGCACGGCGATCTGCGTGGTCGCGGCGTTGCGCAACGCGCTGCGCGTTGTCGGCAAGGACCTCGCGGACTGCAAGGTCGTCGTGTGCGGCGTCGGTGCGGCGGGTTCGGCGATCATCCGGCTCCTGTTGCAGCGCGGACCGCGGGACGTGGTCGCCGTCGACATCGCGGGCATCGTCACCCGGGAGCGGCCCGACATGGACGCGAACCTCGCGTGGGTCGCCCAGAACACCAACAAGGCCGACCAGTCCGGCACGTTGCATGACGCCCTCGTCGACGCCGACGTGTTCATCGGCGTGTCCGCGCCCAACCTGTTCGGCGCCGAGCAGGTCGCCACCATGGCCAAGGGCGCTGTCGTGTTCGCGCTGGCCAACCCGGACCCGGAGATCGACCCGGTCGAGGCGCACCAGCACGCCGCCGTGGTGGCCACCGGCCGCTCCGACTACCCGAACCAGATCAACAACGTGCTCGCCTTCCCCGGCGTGTTCCGCGGCCTGCTCGACGCCCAGGCGAAGACGATCACCGACGCGATGCTGCTCGCCGCGGCCGACGCGATCGCCGACACCGTCGACGGCGACCGGCTCAACCCGTCGTTCATCGTGCCGAGCGTGTTCGACGCGGCCGTGGCACCCACGGTGGCCGACGCGGTCCGCAAGGCGGCCCAGGCTTAGTCGCCGCGGGCTGACTAGCATCGGCCAGGTGGGCGAACTCAGCCATGTTGATTCCTCGGGTGCCGCGCGGATGGTCGACGTCTCCGCCAAACCGGTGACCGCGCGCACTGCGGTGGCCAGCGGCGTGGTCCGCACGACCGAGGAGGTCATCGCCCTGCTGCGCCGCGACGGCCTGCCCAAGGGCGACGCGCTGGCCACCGCGCGCATCGCGGGCATCATGGGCGCCAAGCGCACCCCGGAGTTGATCCCGCTGTGCCACCCGCTGCCGCTCTCCGGTGTCCGCGTGGACCTCGACCTCGGCGACCGCGAGGTCACCATCACCGCCACCGTGCGCACCACCGGCCGCACCGGCGTGGAGATGGAGGCGCTGACCGCGGTCGCGGTGACGGGCCTGACCCTGCACGACATGATCAAGGCCGTCGACCCGTCCGCCGTGCTCGACGCGGTCCGCCTCGACCACAAGGACGGCGGCAAGTCCGGCACCTGGAACAGGGGGACGCCATGACCGACCGCACGGCCCGGGTGATCACCGCCTCCAACCGCGCCTCGGCCGGGGTCTACGAGGACCGCACCGGCCCGCTCATCGCGACCTGGCTGCGCGAACACGGCTACCAAACCCCCGCCCCGGTCGTCGTCCCCGACGGCGACCCGGTCGAGCAGGCGTTGCGCGCCGCCATCGGCGAGGTCGACGTAGTGATCACCACCGGCGGCACCGGCATCAGCCCCACCGACCGCACCCCCGAGGCCACCCGCGCCGTCATCGACCACGAGGTCCCCGGCCTAGCCGACGCCATCCGCGCCGCAGGCCTGCCGAAGGTGCCAACCGCCGTCCTGTCCCGGGGCATCGCAGGCGTTGCAGGCCGCACCCTGATCATCAACCTCCCCGGCTCCCCCGGCGGCACCCGCGACGGCCTAGCCGTCCTGGAGCCCGTCCTCAACCACGCCATAGACCAACTCCACGGCAGCGACCACCCCCGCCCAGCCGCCCAGGGCCCCGGCGTGCACAGCCACGCCGCCGATCAACCCCACGGCGGCGACCACCCCCGCCCGGCCCCCCAGGCCCCCGGTGCCAAGGTCCTGCGCGCCGACATCTCCGACGCTGAGATCTCTGTCGCCGAGCACGGTGACCTGGTGGCCCACGACGCGGCGGGGGCGGTCGTCACCTTCGGCGGTGTGGTGCGCGACCACGACGGTGGCCGGAGTGTGCGCAGCCTTGCCTACGAGGGCCACCCCAGCGCCAAGGAGATCATCGCCGAGGTTGCCGCCGAGGTCGCGCGCGCCGAGGGTGTGCACGCCGTCGCCGTGACGCATCGGGTTGGCGAGCTCGGCATCGGGGATGTCGCGCTGGCCTGCGCGGTTGCCGCTGAGCACCGGGCGCAGGCGTTCGGCGCGTGCGCGCGGTTGGTCGACGAGGTGAAGGCGCGGTTGCCGATCTGGAAGCACCAGCGGTTCACCGACGGCACAGACGAGTGGGTCAACTGTCCTTAGTGGACTACCTGGCCCACAGGCAGAACGGGTGCCCCGCCGGGTCGAGGTAGATCCGGACGTCGGGCTGCGGTTGGACTCCGGCGAGCACCGCGCCAGCGGCCACGGCGTGTGCCCCAGCTGAAGCCAAGTCGGCCACCTCGATGTCCAGGTGCGACATCATCTGCTGCGCGCCGGGCCGCGACGGCCAGGTGGGGCGCTGGTAGTGCGGTTCGCTCTGGAACGACAGGCCGGTGCCGCCGCCGGGTGGCCGCAGCGTCACCCACTCCGACTCGTCGGCGCCCTTGGGCCAGCCGAGCAGCCGCTGGTAGAACGCCGCCAGTTCCCGGGCGTCCGGCGCGTCGAGCACGGTCGCGGTCACGGTCATCCACGGTCTTGATCCCATGAGACCAGGCTAGGCCGACTCACGCGGTCGGGCCCCCGTCGCGCGTGGCGGCGGGGGCCCGTACCGGGTACAGCGGACTTACTTGGTGGCGATCTTCTGGCCGACCAGGATCAGGTCGGGGTCGCCGATGAAGTCCTTGTTCTTCTCGTGCAGCGCCTGCCAGCCGCCGCTCACGCCCTGCGTGGTGGCGATCTTCGACAGGGTGTCGCCCGCGACGACGGTGTAGTCGCCGTTGGGGTTGGACGCGGTCACGGCCGCGGCCGCCGGGGCGGCGGTGGTCACCGGCGCGGTCGCCTTGGGGGCGGCCTTCGGCGCGGTCTTGGTGACCTTCTTGGCGGTGCTCTTCGGCGCGGCGGCCTTCGGTGCGGCGGCGGACTTGGCGCCCGACTTCTTGCCGCACACCGGCCACGCGCCGATGCCCTGGGACTTGAGCACGTTCTCGGCCACGCGGATCTGCTCCTCGCGGCTGGCGTTGTGGGCGCTGCCGGAGCCGCCGTTGGCGCGCCACGTGCTCGGGGAGAACTGCAAGCCGCCGTAGTACCCGTTGCCGGTGTTGATGCTCCAGTTGCCGCCGCTCTCGCACTGGGCGATCGCGTCCCAGTTGACCGGGTCGGCAGAGGCGGGTGACGCGGCGATCGCCATCGGGGCGCCGACCGCGACTCCTGCGACGAGGACGCGGGCGATGGTGCGCTGGGTGGCGGTCTGCTTGCGGTGCTTGCCTCGGTACGACATGTGGGTCTCTCCTCCCGCGCCTGCGCTCGTCGCGCTGCGGGTGCGGGTCCTGGTGGACCCGACCGGGCCTTGGTGGGCCTGGCCGCCACGCCTGGCGCTTGTCGCGCTCGTCGTGGCCCCTCGCCCCTGTCCGGGAGTTCGCTTTCGCTCGGGGTTGGTTCCCAAGAGCCCGCCGGACAGGGTTCGGCACTACGAACTCTCGGGTCATGCACGGCTGGTCGGGGCCAGCCGGAAGCGACGGTACGTAACCGCGAGACGAATCGAAAACTCCAAGGTGCGTGACCGTCGTCACAGTAACGCCCCGCTACCTCGGGCGATCATCGCGTTTTCGCTGGTCAGCGCCGCGAACCTGGGCGTTACTTGGCCGTGTCCTGGCCGAGATAATTCACCGTCGGTGAGGTCTGCCTCACGTTGAAAACCGCCGCTGGGCCATCCGGGAGCGGTCGGTCAGCCGCCCGCGAAGGGCGGGAGGACGTCGAGGGCGGCGCCCTCGGGGAGCCGGGCGGCCCTGTCCCGGACGGCTACCCCGTCGAGCAAGAAGCTCGCCGATCGCAAGACCCGCGCCAGCGCCTCCCCGCGAAGAGCCTCGATGGCCGTAAGAGCGTCTTGGACGCTCGCGCCCTCCGGCAGCTCCACCTTCTCTTCGTGCACGCCCGCGGACGCGCGCGCGCCCGCGAAATACCGCACGGTCACCAAACCCATTCGAGCTACCCCCCGATCGCACTCATCGGCCGCAGCGGCTGCGCGAACCCGGCCTCGTTGATGGCGTGGCCGGCGAGCTTGGTCCACATCGCCCCGCGCCACAAGTCGGCGATCTCCTCGTCGCCCGCGCCCGCGCGCACCGGGGCGCGCAGGTCGGTCTCCGTCTGGCTGAACAGGCACGAGCGGAGCTGGCCGTCGGCGGTGAGCCGGGTGCGGTCGCAATCACCGCAAAAGGGACGCGTGACCGACGCGATGACACCAACTTCCCCCGGCCCGCCGTCGACCCGCCACCGCTCGGCAGGCGCCGCGCCACGCGGTACGGGACTTGGAGTTAGGTCGAACTCCGCCCGCAGCGCGGTGAGGATCTCTTGCGCGGTAACCATGTCCGCCCGGTTCCAGCCGTGTTGCGCGTCGAGCGGCATCTGCTCGATGAACCGCAACTGGTACCCCTGCGCCAGGCAGTACCGCAGCAGCGCGGCCGCTTCGTCGTCGTTGCGCCCGCGGACGAGCACCGCGTTGACCTTCACCGGGGTCAACCCGGCATCCCGTGCCGCGGCAAGGCCTTCGAGCACGTCGTCGAGCCGGTCGCGGCGGGTGAGCGCGGTGAACCTGTCCGGCACCAGGGTGTCGAGCGAGACGTTGATCCGGTCAAGTCCGGCGTCCTTGAGCCGCCGCGCGCGGGTGGCGAGCCCGATCGCGTTGGTGGTCATGGAGATCCGCGGCCGCGGGTCGAGCGCGGCGGTCTCCGCGATGATCGATTCGAGGCCCTTGCGCAGCGTCGGCTCACCGCCGGTGAACCGCACGTTGGTCACCCCGAGGTGCTCGACCGCGATCCGGATGACCCGCGCCAGCTCCCCGTCCGAGAGCATCTGCCCGCGCGGCATCCAGTCCAGGCCCTCGGCGGGCATGCAGTAGGTGCAGCGCAGGTTGCAGCGGTCGGTCAGCGAGACCCGCAGATCGGTCGCGACCCGGCCGAACCGGTCGATGAGCCGGGCGTCGTCGGGGCGGTCCGCGCCGGGGTCGGCCACCCGGAGCCGGGGGAAGCCCAGGTGGACCGGTGGGGAATCCCGTGCCGCCGTCACCCGTTCCAGGGTAGTCGCTGTCACCGGACCGGGGGCCATTCGGCGCAGCCGTCACCACACTGTCGCCGATCTGTCCACATCGGGCGACATCGTCCGGCGGACCCGCAGCCGCGGCTGCGGGGATATCGTCGGTGCCATGCCGTATTTCAGGGTCGTCGAGGCGGCCAGGCTGCTCGGGGTCAGCGATGACACCGTCCGCCGCTGGATCGACCAGGGCCACCTCCCCGCCGATGCCGACACCGCGGGCCGCAAGGTCGTCGACGGTGTCGTGCTCGCCGCGTTCGCCAAGGCCCAGGCCACCGAGATCCCCGACCCCAGCGACATCGCCCGCTCCGCCCGCAACCGCTTCGTCGGCCTGGTCACCGACGTCGTCACCGACACCGTGATGGCCCAGGTCGAGCTCCAGTGCGGCCCGCACAGGGTGGTGTCGCTGATGAGCGCCGAGGCGGTGCGCGAGATGGGCCTGACCCCGGGCGTGCTCGCGGTCGCCCTGGTCAAGGCGACCCAGGTCATCGTCGAGACGCCTGGGTAGCCTCTCGCCATGACCGTGCTTGTGCTGACGAACAAGTCGATCTACGATCCGGGTGATCTGCGGCCCCTCGCCGCGCACCGGCCTCGACGTGCCGGAAAGCGCCATGCCTCCCACAGCCACCCCCGCGCTCGGCGCGCCGCTGGCACCGCGTACATCATCCGCAAGGCCGGTGTTACCCCCGCGCTGCACGAGGTCGGCCACGTGCCCACCGACCGCGCCCCGGACCGCGTGGCACTGGGCGAGACCCGCACCTACCCCCATCGACCGACCCGGGTGATCGGGTCGGTCGCCGACCTGGTCGGCCGCACAGCCGATCCGTTTCCAGAGCTCTAGCTCGTGAGAGTGGAAGGTGGTCACGGTGAGCCGTCGTCGCCGGTCACGGTTACCGATCGCTGCGCGTCGCCGGGGTGGCTCCCCTAGGGTCGTGGCTGTGGAGAAGGAGAGGGCGACCTACGTCGTCGGCGACATCCACGGCCACCGCGCGGAGCTGACCGCCGCCCTGCGCGCCGAGGGCCTCGTCACCGCCGCTGGTGACTGGTCGGGCGGCCACGACCACCTGTGGTTCCTCGGCGACTTCGTCGACCGCGGCCCCGACGGCATCGGCGTCATCGACCTGGTCCGCACCCTGGCCGAGCAGGCCGCGGCGGCGGGCGGTCGGGTCGAGACGCTGCTGGGCAACCACGAGATCCTGCTGCTGGGCATGCACCGCTTCGGCGACGAGCCGATCCCCTCGGAGTTCGGGCCGCGCAGCTTCGCCCGCAGCTGGAGCATGAACGGCGGCGTGGACACCGACCAGGAGGCCATCACCGACGAGCACATCGAGTGGCTCACCACCCGGCCGGTCGTCGAGCTGGTCGACGACCACCTGCTCATGCACTCCGACACCACGCAGTACCTCTTGTGGGGCGAGGACATCCCCACCATCAACGAGGCCGTCCAGGATGTCCTGCACTCCGACGACGCCGCCGAGTGGTGGGAGGTGTGGCGGCGCATGACCACCCGATACGCCTTCCGCGGCCCCGAGGGCGAGCTGGCCGCGGACGAGCTGCTGACCACCCTGGGCGGCAAGCAGGTCGTACACGGCCACAGCGTCATCGCCGACCAGCTAGGCGTCCTCCCGACGCAGATCGAAGGCCCGCACCTCTACGCGAACGGCAAAGCCCTAGGCGTGGACGCGGGCCTCTTCGTCGGCGGCCCCTGCTTGGTCGTGCGGCTGCCTTGGAGCGGCACAGCGGACTAAGAGGTCGGCACGATCCTGGAGCCGAGGGGGATCAGGGACACCGGGATCATCTTGAAGTTGGCGATGCCCAGCGGGATGCCGATGATCGTGACGCACAGGGCGATGCCGGTGACGATGTGGCCGATGGCCAGCCACCAGCCCGCGAAGACGATCCAGATGACGTTGCCGATCGCGGACGCCGCCCCCGCATCGCGGCGCGGCTCGATGGTGCGGCCGAACGGCCAGAGCGCGTAGTTGGCGATGCGGAACGAGGCCAGGCCGAACGGGATCGTGATGATCAGGATGCAGCAGATGATGCCCGCGATCACGTACCCGATGGCCATCCAGAAGCCGCAGAGCACCAACCAGATCAGGTTCAGCAGAAGTCGCACACCACCCAGTCTGTCGTACGGATCGATCAGCGGGTGTCCGGATCGGGCCCACCGGGGCAAGATGGTGACCTTGCCCACAGCGCGGAGGAGTGTCATGGCATTGCCGAGCTACACGTCCGGGACCTCGACCGCGCCCCTGCTCGGCGACACCATCGGCGAGAACCTGGCTTGCACCGTCGCTGCTCATGGTGCCCGGGACGCCCTGGTCGACAGAGCCTCCGGCAGACGGTGGACCTACCGCGAACTGGCCGCGGAGGTGGACGCCGTCGCGCGGGGCCTAGCGGCGCTCGGCGTGGTCAAGGGCGACCGGGTGGGGATCTGGGCGCCGAACTGCGCCGAGTGGGTCTTCGTGCAGTACGCCACCGCGCAGCTCGGGGCCGTTCTCGTGAACATCAACCCCGCGTACCGGGTCCACGAACTGAAGTACGTCCTCGACCACGCGGGTGTGCGCACTTTGGTCGCCGCGCCCAGCTTCAAGACGTCCGACTACGCGGCCATGATCGAGGAGGTCGGCCCGCAGTGCTCCGCGCTGCGTGACGTCATCCTCATCGGTCGCCAGTCCTGGACCGACCTCGTCTCCTCCGACCACGCCTTGCCCGTAGTGGCGTTGTCGCCGGATGACCCCATCAACATCCAGTACACCTCTGGGACCACAGGCTTCCCTAAAGGCGCCACGTTGTCCCACCACAACATCCTCAACAACGGCTTCTTCGTAGGCGAGTTGTGCTCTTACACCGAGCAGGACCGCATATGCCTGCCCGTGCCCCTGTACCACTGCTTTGGCCTAGTGATGGGAAATCTCGCTGCTACCTCGCACGGCGCTTGCATCGTTCTCCCGGCACCTGGGTTCGATCCGGTGGCGACTCTTAGCGCGGTAGTAGAGGAGCGGTGCACGTCCCTCTATGGCGTGCCAACGATGTTCATCGCGATGCTCGCCGAGGCAGGCGACCTGGACCTGAGCTCTTTGCGCACCGGCATCATGGCCGGGTCGCCGTGCCCGGTCGAGGTCATGAAGCAGGTCATCGACCGACTCGGCATGGAGGAGGTCACCATCTGCTACGGCATGACCGAGACCTCCCCGGTCTCAACACAAACCCGCGCCGACGACTCCCTGGACCTACGCGTGTCCACGGTCGGCCGAGTACACCCGCACCTGGAGATCAAGGTCGTCGACCCGGACACCGGGCTCACGGTCCCGCGCGGCACACCCGGCGAGTTCTGCACCAGGGGCTACTCGGTGATGCTGGGGTACTGGAACGAGCCGGACAAGACGACGGAGGTCATCGACAGCGCGCGGTGGATGCACACCGGCGACCTGGCGGTGATGACCGACGACGGCTACCTGATGATCACCGGCCGGATCAAGGACATGGTCATCCGCGGCGGCGAGAACATCTACCCGCGGGAGGTGGAGGAGTTCCTCTACACCCACCCCGACATCCTCGACGCGCAGGTCATCGGCGTGCCGGACGAGCGGTACGGGGAGGAGTTGATGGCGTGGATCCGGATGCGCGAGGGCGCGCCCCCGCTCGACGCCGACGCCATCCGCCTCTTCTGCACCGGCAAGCTCGCCCACTACAAGATCCCCCGCTACGTCCACGTGGTCGCCGAGTTCCCCATGACGGTGACCGGCAAGGTCCGCAAGGTAGAGATGCGCGCCGCTGCGCGAGAGCTCCTCAAGTAGCGTGACCCTGTGCCTTTAGCGGTTGGCTTCGACCTGGACATGACCCTCATAGACCCCCGCCCCGGCATGGTCGCCGCAATGACCGCCCTAGCCGACGAAACCGGCTTAGCGTTGGACGGCGAGTACTTCGCCGCCAACCTCGGCCCACCCCTCGACATGATCTTCCGCGGCTTCGAGGCCCCGGAAGAGCGCATCCCCTGGCTGGTCGACCGCTTCCGCGCCCTCTACCCAGAGATAGTCATCCCCGCCACCGTCGCCCTCCCCGGCGCAGGCGAGGCGTTGGAAGCGGTCCGCGAAGCAGGCGGCCGCACCCTGGTAGTCACCGGCAAGTACGGCCCCAACGCCGCCAAACACCTAGCCCAATTCGGCTGGACCGTGGACGCCTTGGTGGGCGAACTCTGGTCCACCGCCAAGGCCGAAGCGTTGCTGGAGTACGGCGCCACCATCTACGTAGGCGACCACGAGGGCGACGTGAAGGGGGCTCACGCGGCCGGAGCACTGGCTGTTGGCGTACCCACAGGCCCCCGCACAGCGGAGGAACTAACGGCCGCAGGCGCGGATGTCGTCCTAGCCGACCTAACCGAGTTCCCCGCCTGGCTCAAGTCCCACTTGGCCCGCTGACACTCGGCCTGGTTGTCCACAACTTCCCCACCAGTCCACAGCCTTTTCGCGCCCCTTCCCCCACCTCTGAGGGCCGATAGAATGGCATCGGGGCGACCCCCCGGAGAGGGTGGGGGCTGGGCCGCGCGTGGGGGTGCGCACATGCGGGCGCGATCTGTCCTGCCCACTCTGAGTGCCCTCGCGAGCTGCTCCAGCCCTGCTCGCGCGCTCCGCGAGCGGAGATCCGCCCTGCCCATGAGCCAGTTCCCGACCCGCCCGTCGACTGTGTCTCCCGTGCCCCACATCAGCTGACGCCCGTTGTGCCCGCCATCCACTACGAACAGGCGACCCATTCCGATCCGGCCTCTCAGAAGCCGCCCCCCGAGCCCCCAGTTGTCATGGCCACCGCGCGCCCACTGAGGGCTACCTCCGTCCAGCGCGAGCTGCCCCTGCCCGCGAGTCCTTAGCCCGCCAGTTCCCGGCACGCTGGCGTCGCCTTCGCCGGGCTGTCCGCTTTGCGTGATCGCTCTGCGCGAACTGCCTCTGCTCGCGAGTCCTTAGCGCGTCCGTTCTGGCCTGCTGGTGTCGCCTTCGCGGGCTGCCCGCTTTACTCGATTGCTTTGCGGGAACTGCTCCCTGCTCGCACGCCCTGAGTGACCTGGTATCCGGCCCGCGCACTCACCCACTCGCGAGCCCACACCCGGCCCGACTATCCACAACCTCCCCGCCGGTCCACAGCTTCTTCGCGCCCCTTCCCCCGCCTCTGAGGGCCGATAGAATGGCATCGGGGCGACCCCCGGAGAGGGTGGGGGCTGGCCCGCGCGTGTGTGCGCGATAAGAGGGCGAGAGTTAGCGCCTGCGGATCACGTGGACCACGGCGAGCGCCAGGCCCGCGGGGAAAGCCATGGACACGGCCCACAGCCACGGGGCAGTGTGTCCCAGCGCGGCCAGGACGAAGATGGCGACTACCGCGAGTAGCCCCACGCCGAACAGCAGGAACGCGACGTGGAGGGTGCGGGTGGGGTGGGATCGGGCCGCCATGGGAACAGGATAGGTGGTCCATCCGTTGGGTCCTCAGCAGTAACGCTCGGGCGGGGCTGGGGCGACCTAACGGCTGGCTTAGGCTTGGGGGACGCGTCCAGGGTGAGCCCGGGGCGCGTTCGTCTTGCGCGGACCCGGACGAGATCCGACGGGGCGCGCTGGGGCGGACTGACGAACTAGGGAACGGTGAGATCTGTGCCGACCGGCAAGGTCAAGTGGTACGACTCGGAGAAGGGCTTCGGGTTCGTCACGCAGGACGGCGGTGAGGACGTGTACGTCCGCGCTTCCGCCCTGCCCGCTGGCGTCCCCGGCCTCAAGGCCGGGCAGCGCATCGAGTTCGGCGTGGCGGACGGGCGGCGCGGGCCGCAGGCCCTGTCGGTCCGGCTCATCGATGCGCCGCCGTCGGTGGTCGAGGCCAGGCGCAGGCCTGCCGAGGAGCTGCACGGGCTGGTCGAGGACATGATCAAGATGCTGGAGTCGACCGTCCAGCCGGACCTGCAGCGCGGCCGCTACCCCGACCGCAAGGTCACCAAGCGCATCGCCGAGGTCGTCCGGGCGGTGGCGCGGGAACTCGACCCGTAGGTCACTGCCGCGCTTCGGTGCCAAGTGCCCACACCCCGGACTGGACCAGTTTTCCCCGCACGACCTGCAGCTTCTGCACTTCGACGTAGACCAGCCGCTCGGCTTCGGGTGGCGGCGTCAGCGTGTACGACAGGTCCTTCGTGATCAGCGTGCTGCTCGCCGCCATCTGCTTGCCGTCTTTGTCGATGTAGGAGAACACCACGCCCCACGGGCTGTCGGCGACGCCGGACGACACGGAGATCTGCACGGTCTGGCCCTTGCGCGTCGGCAGGGTCGCCACCGCGTGCAGGTCTTGGAGGCATTTCTCCTTGCCGACCTCGCACAGCCAGATCGGGCCCGCGTTGACGCTCGAGCCGTCGGTGTAGAAGGTGACGTCGGGCGGCGGGGGTGCTGAGCAACCGGCGAGGACGATGGTGGCACCGGCGAGTGTCGCGGTGATGGCTCTGCGCACGCCAGCGACCCTACGTGTCGTGCCTGCTCGACCTCGGCGCGGGGCGGAACCGGCGTACCGCGGCGGCCATCTTCTCGCTGGCGCGCTGCCCGGCGAACCCGGGGATGAGGCTGCCGCCCTTGCGGGTGAGCAGGGTTTGCGCGAGGCCCAGGGCCAGCATCACCGACACGACCAGGAAGCCGACCCACCAGATCGGCGGTAGGAGCACCCCGACCGCGCCGCCGAAGACCCAGCCCAACTGGAGGACGGTCTCGGACCGGCCGAAGGCGGACGCGCGGGACTCCTCGGGCAGGTCGTCTTGGATGACCGCGTCGAGGCTGTTCTTAGCCAGCGCGCTGGCTATAGCGCCGACAAGACCCACGATCGTCGCCGCGAAGATGCTCGCTGTGAGGGTGGCCACCACGGTCGTCGCCAAGGCGGCGATCAGGCACCCCAGCACCACCTGCTCGTGGTTACCGATGTGGATGCGCGCGCCTACGGCGTTCCCGGCGAAGCTGCCAATACCCGCCGCGCCCGCGATCAGGCCCAAGAGCAGCAACTGCTGGAATGGCTCGGCTTCGTTCTGGGCTCGCACGGCGAAAGCCGCGAACATCATCAGGAAGCCCGTAAGCACGCGGATTGACCCGTTGCCCCACAGCGACACCACCACGTGTCGGCCCATAGGCGTTCGTTTTGTGGTCGGCAGCGGCATCTTGGCGCTGATAGAGGCCGGAACTTCGCCCTCGGTCACCTCTACCCACGCCGGGATCCGTAGTGCCTGCGCGGCACCCACTGCGCAGATCAACACCGTGAACCACAACGCGCCTGGTGACCCGAAGAGGTTCGCGAAGAGGGCGGCAAGCCCTCCGGCCACCGCGCCTGCCGCTAGGCCGAAGACGGTCAACCGCGCGTTGGTCTTCGCGAGCGTGATCTCCGGCGGTAGGACTCTTGGTGTGATCGCGGCTTTGAGCACGGTGAACGACTTGGACAGGACCATCTTCCCCAGCGCCGCCGGGTAGAGCATCCAGTCGTCGAAGTGCATCGCCATGATCACGCACATCAGGGCCTGACCGGCCGACGCGACGCACATGGCCAGCCTGCGGCCGCGCTGCAGCCGGTCCAGCATCGGCCCGATGACCGGCGCGAGCAGGGCGAACGGGGCCACGGTGATCAGCAGGTACAGGGCGACCTTGCCCTTGCTCTCCCCGCTCGCCGCGGAGAAGAACAGCGTGTTCGCCAGGGCGACCGCCATCGCCGCGTCGCCCGCGTAGTTGAGCATCGTGGCGTAGGTCAGCGACGTTAGGCCGGACTTGTCGGCACCGTCGGCGTTCGCGGCCTTACGGAAAGCGGTCATCGCCTGTGCCGTCAGCTGTCTACTGCGCATCGCGGCGACCCGGGTCACGGTCAGCTTCTTCGGGTACCCGGGCGGAGGGCCTTCTCGGCGCTCTATCTCCGTCGGCGGCTCTTCCTCGTACCGCGTGCCGGTGTCCCTATAGCGCGGCTGCGGCGGGTAGTCGTCCCGGTACTCGGGCTCCCTGTGTGGCGGGCGGCCGTACCTCTCGGGGTCGCGATCGCCGTAGGTCTCGTACCTCGGCTCCTCCGGCTCTATAGGCCGAGTGGTGCGCGGCGGAGGCAGTGGATCGCGGCGGTGCGGTGCGTGTGGGGGCAGCTGTGGGTTCTGCCGGGGGATGCCGGTGGTGGGCGGTTCGGGGGTCCGCCAGCTCGGCTGTTGGACATCCGCCCAGCCCCGCTTCGCCTTCCGGCCCGAGCGGCGGCCGGACGGCGGCTGATCAGCGGGGCCGTTGCGAATCACGTGTTCCATCCTGCCGTACCGGGGGCTGATCCGGGGCACGGTTGGCCTGCCGGTTCATGGTCAAGTGGACAGTCTCGGGCACCTAGCCCGCGGCCGCGAACCGGACCCGGAACAGCTTCGGCCACAGCTTGCCCGTCACGAGGAACTCATCGGTCCCCGGCACCGCGGCGATACCGTTGAGCACGTCCGCGCCGGTGCGTTCACCCTCAGGCAGTAACCCCGTGAGGTCCACAACCGCGGTGACCGCGCCGGTGGCCGGGTCGATCCGCACGATCCGGTCGGTCTCCCAGACGTTCGCGTAGACGGCCCCGTCGACGCACTCGAGCTCGTTGAGCTTGACCACGGGCCCCTGGGAGTCGCGGACCCGCACCTCGCCCGTCGCCGCGAAGGTCGCCGGATCGCGGAAGGTGAGCTTGTCGGTCCCGTCGCTCATCACGAGCCTGCTGCCGTCGTGGCAGATGCCCCAACCTTCACCCTCATAGGTGACCTGGCGCTTCTCGGCGAGGGTGTCGCGGTCGCGCTCTATGGCCACGCCGTTCTGCCAGGTGATCTGCCAGATCCGGTCGCCGACGACCGTGATCCCCTCACCGAAGAACTCGTCCGGCAGCTCCACCCGCTCCCGCACGGACCCGGTAGCCGGATCCGTCGCCCGCATCTGCGACCGCCCCTCCAGGCCGGTGCCCTCGTAGAGGACCCCGTCGACCAACTCCAGGCCCTGGGTGAACGCGGTCCCGTCGTGGGGGACCTCGGCGAGCACCTGCGGCTTGAGCGTCGGGACCCCGGAATTGGTCGGGATCGCGGCGGTCGTCGACGGCCGGGGCTCTGACGTGCCGGAACAGCCTGTGGCGAGGCAGGCGACGACAGCGACGAGGGCGGTCAGACGGGCGCGCACCCCACTAGCGTGACACGGCTGTGTCACCCGCTTCGGGCGTGGGGCACAATCACCGGTGATGACCTCGACGCCTGCACCAGAAGCCGTGACCGACCCCGCGCTGCTCGCGGCGGTCGAGTTCGCGCGCGCCGCCGCGCGGGAGCAGGCCGGGTCCGAAGTCGGCGCGCACGTTGCGGTGCGGGCCGAGGACTCGGCGTCGGCGACCCACCTCTTCGAGGCGGACAAACCCGGATACCGGGGCTGGCGGTGGGCGGTCACCGTCGCCGCCGCGACCTCGGGGGACGAGGTGACCGTCAGCGAGGTCGTGCTGCTGCCCGGTCCCGACGCCCTCGTGGCCCCCGCCTGGATCCCCTGGCAGGACCGCGTCCGCGCCGGTGACCTCGGCGTCGGCGACCTCCTGCCGGTCGACCCGGACGACCCCCGCCTGGTCCCGGCCTACGTCGAGTCGGACGACCCCGAGGTCGAGGCGCTGGCGATGGAGGTCGGCCTCGGCCGGGTCCGCGTCCTGTCGCGCTTCGGTCGCGTCGACGCCGCCGACCGCTGGAAGGTCGGCGAGTTCGGCCCGGGTTCGGACATGGCGCGCGGCGCCCCTGCGGCTTGCGGCACCTGTGGCTTCTACCTGCCCGTCGCGGGCTCTCTCGGCGCTGCCTTCGGTGTGTGCGGCAACGAGATCTCGCCCGCGGACGGCCGGGCTGTGCACGCGGGCTACGGCTGCGGTGCGCACTCCGAGAACGAGGTCGAGCAGATCTCCCCGGTGCTCGTGGCGGACCTGATCTACGACGACGCCCGCCTCGACATCGAGGTCACCCCCGTGGCCGAGGAGCCCGCTGGCGAACCTGAGACCGATGAGCCTGCCGCCGACGAGGCGCAGGCGTCGGTGGACGAGCCGCCCGCGGTCGAGCAGCCCAGCCCGGAGTCGGTCGAGCAGGCAGTTGACGCTGTGGCCCAGGGTGAGCAGGTAGCCGAACCGTCCGGTCAGCCCGAGTCCGACTCGCGCGGGTGAGCACCGCCGATCCCTTCGGCACTGCCGCGCTGCGTGCAGCGGTGCTCAGTGCCTGGACCGCGTCCCCGACCCGGTTCCGCGAAGACGCCAACGCCGAGGAAGACCTCTACCTAGGTGGTTACCGCGACCGCCTATTGGTCGAACTCGCGCAGAACGCCGCGGACGCCGCCGACGGCACAGGAACGCTGCGACTGTCATTGGTCGACGGCGAACTGCGCGCCGCCAACACCGGCCGACCGCTAGATGCCGACGGGGTCGCCGCGCTGGCCTCCTTACGCGCCTCGGCTAAGAGCGCCGCACAGGGCGTTGGCCAGTTCGGTGTTGGTTTCGCCGCTGTGCTTGCTGTGACTGACTCCCCGCGCGTGCTGTCGCTCAACGGCGGTGTTGCCTTCTCCGCCGAGGACACTCGCGCTGCTCTTGCCGATCACCCCGATCTAGCCGCTAGAGCCGCTAAGCGTGGCGGGCGTGTTCCCGTCCTGCGCATGGTCTGGCCCGTTGACGCTGAGGTCCCGGCCGGGTTCGCCACCGAGGTGCGCCTACCGCTGCGCGCGGACGTCGATGGCCGCAAGCTGCTGGCCGACTTCGCCGCGCAGGCCGCTGATCTGCTTCTTGCTCTACCCGGCCTGGACCGCATAGAGATCGGTGACGACGCCTGGTGGCGTGTCGACCAGGGATCCCGCGTTGAGGTGCACGGCCCGGACGGTGTCGTGTCCTGGCTCGTGCATCGCGTTGACGGCAGCCTCGCCGACGACTTGGTCGAGCACCTAGGCGTCGAAGCTCGCCAACGGCGGCAGTGGAGTGTCTGCTGGGCCGCGCGCGTCGACTCTGACGGCGTTCCGCTCCCTCTAGGCGACGACGTCCTGCACGCTCCTACGCCGACAGACGAGCGGCTGTCGCTACCGGCCCGCTTGATCGCGACCCTGCCTATAGAGCCGAGCAGGCGCAGGCTGCACTCCAGTGCTGCCGCCGAGGCTGTGCTGGCTGAAGCGGCCCGCGTGTACCCGGAACTGATCCGCCTGGCACCCGAGGAGCACCGGACCGCGTTGGTCCCGCTGGCCGGGTTCCCGCTCTCCGAGGTCGACGAGCGGCTGCGTGAACTGCTGGTCAGCGCCCTGCGCAAGGACACCTGGCTGCCTGCGGCCGAGGGTGACGACCTGGCCCCCGCCCGCACTCAGGTCCTCGACGCCGAGGCCGAGGGCTTGGCGGAGTTGCTGGCCGAGATCGTGCCGAACCTGGGCGCCGGGTGGCTGTCGGCGCAGCGGCACGCGGGCGCGCTGGCCGCGCTGGACGTGCCCCGCCTCGGCCTTGCCGATGTGGTCGAGATGATCACCGGTCGCGCCCGCCCGCCGCAGTGGTGGCACGACCTGTACACGACGCTCGCCCCGGTCGTGGAGACCGACGGGACCGCCCGGCTGGAGCTGGGTGCCCTGCCGGTCCCGCTCGCCGACGGCCGCACGCTGCCCGGTCCGGCCGGGGTCGTGCTGGTCGAGGACGCCGAGCTGTTGGAACTGCTCGCGCACGCCGAGGTCGGGGTGCTGCACGTGGTGCACGCCGAGGCCGCGCACCCGGTGCTGGAGCGGCTCGGCGCGCACCGGGGTGGACCGGTCGACCTGCTCGACGCGGGTGGCCTGCAGGACGCGGTCGAGCGCAGTCTGGACGACGTCGAGTCCGGTGTGGACATCAGCGGTCTCGTGTCGGTCGTGCTGCGGCTGGCCAGGGACGCCGGGGTGCGCACGGGGGAGCGGCCGTGGCTGGGCGCGTTGGCGCTCAAGGATTCCGTGGGGGACTGGCGGCGCGCCGACGAGTTGGCGCTGCCCGGTTCGCCGTTGCTGGATGTGCTCGACGAGGACGCGCCGGTTGGCGTGCTCTCTGCCGAGGTCGCCGCCGAGTGGCCGGACCACGTGCTGGCCGCTGTGGGCGTGTTGGACGCGTTCGCCCTGGTCGCGGATGAGGCCCCGACCGGCCCGGACCACGCGCTCGCCGACGAGGCGGAGTGGTGGGACAGCCGGGTCGAGCCGCCTGCCAGGGTCTTGGCCGTCCGCGACCTCGATCTGGTCACCGACGACGCCTGGCCCCGCGCGCTGGCCCTGCTGGCGGCCGACCCGGACACCTGGCGGGCCCTGCTGGAGCCCGACGGGTACACGGGCTGGTGGATCGCCCGCCACGCCGTCATCGCGGGTGCCGCCCCGTCGGACTGGCGCCTCCCGGACGCTGATGACCTGGAAGGTCTCTACGACATCGTCCCCGACATCGGCGTGGACCTGCGGGTCCTGGCCGCGATCGGTGTGCGCTCCGGCCTGCGGGTCGAGAACGCGGATGACGCGGAAGACCTGCTGATCCGCCTGGGTGACCCGGATCGTGGTCTGCACCCCGGCGCGGTCCTGCGCACCCACGCGGTGCTCGCCGAAGCGGCGGCCGACGAGCTGTTCGACCCGGCCGACGTTCGGCTCCCGGAAACGACGCGGACGTTGGCGGGCACGGTCGCGCCTGACTGCGTCGTGCTGGATGCCCCCTGGTTGTTGACTGTCTTGCCCGAAGACCAGGTTGTGTCCGCGGGGCCTGATTTCGCGCTTGCTGAGCCATTGGCCGAACTGTTGGACCTACCGCTGGCGACAGAGGAAACCGGTGGGGAGATCGTTTCCGCTGCTGAGCCTGTGCCGTGGTCTGAGCTCGGTGCCGTCGCTGCGGCCTGTGAGTTGTTGGACGTGCCGATCCCGTTCGGCAGCCTCTTGGTGCACGACAAGCTGTTGGTGCGCACGCCCACCGGTGACCACAACGTGCCGTGGTGGGTCATCGATGGCGTAGTGCACTGCGAGGACACCCCGGAGGCTTTGGCCCGGGCACTCGCGTGGACTACGGACTGCTGGACGGATCGCCACACGTTCACGGCTCTTATCGAAGAGCCCGCGCACTACCTGACCTAGTCGATGCGCTGCGCGGCCTTAGAGCCGCGCTTACCCGCCTGTCGCTGCCACACCATGATGAGCGCGCCGATGATCCCGAGCCCACCGCCGGACCAGGCCGTCCACATGTAGATGGACCCCCGGTCGACGAACGTCAGCACCACCGCGACGACGAACCAGATCGCCGTGCCGATGTAGACGATCGGCCCCATGGCCAGAAGCGAAGGCGGCAGGGGCGGGGTCTGGCGCTGGGACATGCCCGCAAGGCTAGCGCGCCCCCGCGAACTCCTCCCGAGCCTGCTTGATCAGCCGCTCGAGGGCGCCGAGCGCGTCTTCGTCGACCACGAGCCGCAGGGGCGCGGTCGGGTCGCCGAGCTTGAGGGCCACCTGGTGCGGGTCGAGCCGGTCGACCTCGGCGGTGGGGTTGCGGTCGATCCACACCCAGACCTCCGGGGTGATGCCGCCGTTGTTGACGTAGGTCATGTGAGGTGCCTCCGAGCTGTTGTGGGATAAATGCGGCCTCAGGAAGGGATGATAATGGCCGTTGAGTCGCACAGTAGCGAGCGCGCAGCGCGAGTCGCAATACGCGTTCGGGTGATGGTCGTTGGTCCGTTCGGATCGCTAGGGTGACCGCCATGCCGCCCGAGCAGACCCGACGCAAGCGCATGGTGGGCCGCTACATGGAGGCCCTCCGCAAGCGGCACGACCCGACCCTGATCCCCGAACGAGCCGCCGCCCTGGCGGACACCTCGAGGACGACGATCTCCAGACTGGAGAACGGCCAGCAGCTACCGAACAAGCACCTGTTCGCCGCCCTGTTGACGGTCTACGGCGCCACGGACGAGGAGCGCGCCGAGGCCATGGCCCTCTGGACCCACGCCAGACAGGCCACCTTGGCGATCAAGGATGTCGACGACACGCCCGCGAAGTACATCGCCTTCCGGCGGGACGAAGCCGATGCGGTTGCCGAGTTGACAATCAACTACATCGCGCTGCCCGGTCTGCTGCAGACGAATGCCTACGCCAGGGCGGCATCCAGTGGCGACCCGTTCGACACCATTGACGAGGTTCTTCGCGAACGTCGAGCAGCCGAGCGCGAGAGGCGTCGCCAGCTGCTGGAAATGGACAAGCCCCTGGCCCTGCACGCCATTGTCAGCGAGGCCGTGCTGCGCATGCACGTGGGGGGCCCGGGCATCATGGCGGACCAGCTTCGCCACCTGCTTGTCATGGCCGCCAAGGACAATGTCACCATTCAGGTGATGCCGTTCGCCGCCGGATCGTTCGGGCCGATGAACGGCCCGGTTGTGCTACTCCGCTTCGATGACGACCCGGTTCACTCGCACACGGTGTATCTCGAGTACCCCCTTGGGGGAGAGACAGTCGATCGAAAGGCGACTGTCGCTGTCTTCCTCGAAATTTTCGAGGCAATCTGCGTGCGAGCGATGTCGCCCGAGGATTCGATATCGTTCATGCGTAGCGTGTTGAGCGACCTTGAGGAGATGCTGTGATCTCTGGGATCTGGCGCAAGAGTTCCCGCAGCGGGAACATGAACGCTTGCGTTGAGCTTGCCGTGCGTGTCGAGGTGGTCGGAGTTCGCGACTCCAAGAACCCCGCCGCCAGTGCCCTTGGCTTCAGCCGGGGCGCCTTCGACGCGATGCTCATCGCGATCAAGGCCCGGTAGGGCCGCCATGAACAGCACTGCATGGCGCAAGAGTTCCCGCAGCACGCCCGACAACGCCTGTGTTGAGCTGCGGGTTCAGGTCGAGGCGGTGGGTGTGCGGGACTCCAAGAACCCGGCCGCCGGAGCCCTCGGCTTCGACCGCCCGGCCTTCGGCACCTTCCTCTCCGCCGTCAAAGCCCGCTAGAGCTCCCGCACGTACCGCAACTCCCGCAGCGGCGGCGACTCCCGCTCGTCGTCCATGACCTCGCCGTCCGGTGACCAGCCGCGGTTGGCGTAGAACCTGATCGCGCGCTGGTTGCCGTCGGCGACCCACAGGTACGCCTGCGCGTACCCCAACGTCCGCAGCTCGTCCTGCAGCCGCTCCAGCATCGCCGTGCCCGCGCCGGTGCCCCAGGCGTCCGGGTGCACGTTGATCATGTGCACCTCTCCGGCCGCCACCGGCTGCCTGGGCGGTCCGGCCGAGCCGATCGCCACGATCTGCCGGTCGCGCTCGACCACGAAGTTGCGGACCTCGCCGGGGCTGGTCACGATCGACTCCCAGCGCCGCCCGAAGGTGCGCTCCGAGAGCCCGGCCAACCGGTCGTCGCCCATGATCCCCTGGTAGCCGGCCCGCCAGGCGGCGACGTGCACCCGGCCCATCCCGTGGCCGTCCCCCGGTCGCGCGCGGCGCACCTGCATAGATCAACAGTAGCGCGGGTCCAAGTTCGTCGACCGACGATTGCTTAGTAAGGTATGCTAAACATTATGTCCGAGTCCGAGCGCGCGTTGACCAGCCGGTTGCGGCTGGCGGTGGTGCGGCTCAACCGCAGGCTCCGGGCGCAGCGCACCAACGCCGCGATCACCCTCACCCAGCTGTCCGCCCTGTCCTGCGTGCACAAGTGCGGCCCGCTGACCCCGGGGGAGCTCGCCGCCAAGGAGGGCGTCCAGCCGCCGTCGATGACCAGGGTCATCACGGCGCTGGAGGAGTTGGGGTACGTGACCCGCAGCCCGCACCCGAGCGACGGCAGGCAGGCCATCGTGGCGCTGACCGACGAGGGCCGGGTCTACATCCAGGCGGACATCTCCGCCAGGGAGGCGTGGCTGGACAAGCGACTGGCGGAGCTGACCGACGAGGAACGGACCGTCCTCGCCAGGGCCGCCGAGATCATCGACAGGATGGCGGGGAACCAGAACTAGGATGCCGACGTACGCGGGTGGTACCCGAGAGCAGCTGACCGAACGCACCTCGACGACCCCGCCGCCGCCGTCCCCGCCGGATCCCAAGCCCGGCATGTTCTCCTCGCTGCGGGTGCGCAACTACCGCCTGTTCGCGACCGGGCAGGTCGTGTCCAATGTGGGCACCTGGATGCAGCGGATCGCCCAGGACTGGCTGGTCCTGGTGCTCACCGACAACAACCCGGTCGCCCTCGGCATCGCCGCGGCGCTGCAGTTCCTCCCGACGTTGATCTTCTCGCTGTGGGCCGGGGTGCTGGCCGACCGGCTGGACAAGCGCAAGCTGCTGATCGGCGTCCAAATAGGACTCGCGTTGTGCGCGCTCGTGCTCGGTGTGCTCGACGTGACCGGGATCGTGCAGGTGTGGCACGTCTACGCGCTGTGCTTCGTGCTCGGCGCGTTCGCCGCGGTCGAGGTGCCGGTCCGCCAGTCGTTCGTCGCCGAGATCGTCGGGCGCGACCAGGTGGCCAACGCGGTCGCGATCAACTCGACCAGCTTCAACCTGGCGCGCATCGTCGGCCCGGCCATCGCCGGCGTCATGATCATCCTGATCGGCACCGGCTGGCTGTTCCTCGGCAACGCCGTGTGCACGGTCGCGGTGATCGTCGGCCTGCTGCGGATGGACCCGGCGAAGCTGATCCGCGGCCCCAAGGTCCCGCGCGCCAAGGGCCAACTGCGCGAGGGCCTGCGCTACGTCCGCCGCCGCGCCGACATCCTCACCGTCATGGTCCTGGTGTTCTTCGTCAGCACCTTCGGCATGACCTTCTTCGTCACCCTCGCCGTAGTAGCCGCCACCGTCTTCCACCGCGACGCCGACGGCTACGGCCTCCTGTCCACCACCCTCGCCATCGGCACCCTCGCCGGCTCGGTCCTCGCCGTCCGCCGCAGCTCCCGCGGCCGCCCCCGCACCCGGCTGCTACTGGGTTCGGCGCTCGCCTTCGGCATCCTCGAAGTCGTAGTCGGCCTGATGCCGTCCTACTCGACCTTCGCCATAGCCCTGATCCCGGTGGGCCTGTGCCTCATGACCTTCATGACCACAGCCAACTCCACCGTCCAACTGGCCGTCAGCCCCGAGATGCGAGGCCGCGTAATGGGCCTCTACATGCTCGTCTTCGTAGGCGGCAACCCACTGGGCGCCCCCATGGTCGGCTGGATGGCGGACCAGTGGGGAGCCCGCTCCCCCTTCATCATCGGCGGTGCGGTGGCCGCCCTAACCGCCATCCTCTGCGGTGCAGTGCTCCTGGTGCGCGGCGGCATCAAACGCCCCACCACCGGCTGGAGCCGTCTGCTGCTGCGCAAACCAGGCTTCGAGCGCTAGCCCTCCTCAGCCACCCGCCACTCAACACAGGTGGGCCGGGCCCGCGTAGCGAGAAACTCCGCCAGCGCCTGGTAAGCGACCTCCACCGGCACCTCCGCCCCCGGCGGCACTGAAGTCTCGTCGAGGCCAGCCAGGAAATACGACTTCCAGTCGGCGTTGGTCCCGTTGCGGGGAACCGACCTCTGGTCACCCGCGATCCAGTCCAGCACGCCGGTGTCGCCGTTCACCCCGACTCCCAGTTCGGCGTGTTCGCCCGACACGAAGTCGGTGGAGCCCGTTGCGATCACCCAGAGGCTGGGGATGTCGAAATCCACTTCGCGCAGTGCCGCCACCAGGTCGAAGCCGGGTGGGAGTTGGTCCACGTGCAGCCAACCGTGGCGCAGGAGATCGTCCGTCATCGCGTTGCCTTGCCCTTGTAGGTGCGGGAGAAGGGTTCGCCTCGCGCATCGGTGCCCAGCACGGTGAGGCTGCTGCCCTCGGGGATGAAGTCCGGCAGAACAGAGTGGCACCCTATCCACGCACCCGGCTCGGAGCCGCACGGCGCGTGGTTGATGATGACTCTCGCCTGCCTGCCGCGTGTGCGCACCATGACTGCCACGGCCTTCATCTCGACGTGGTTGGCCACGCGGTCGGCCCGCCTTGCCAGGCCGAGTTGGCGGATCCTTGCCCGCGACTCCGCCGTCCAGTCGTCCTGCGGTGTCGCGGTCAGTTCGCCGAAGGACTGGCCGTCGACCTCGAGGATGGCGACGATCGGCGCGTTGCGGCGGCCTTGACGGACCCGGGGCGGCAAGACGTCCTGGTAGGGCGTCGCTTCTGGCGGGTACCGGTCGCCGTGTCGGTTGGTGACGCCTGGTTGGGGAGTCGACGCCGGTGCAGGCGGATCCGCGCGGGCCAGCACCACGGCGAGCAGGGCCTCGATCTCACCTATCGTCGCCGCCAAGCGCAGCAGGTAGTCGTTGGCGGCGACCACGGCGAGGGCAGGGGCGGTGAAGGTGTTCGTGCCCCACAGCACCTGGTGCACGGTCCGGCGCACATCGTCGAGCTGGGATTGCACGGCCAGCACCGCGAACTTCAGCCGACTGAGCCGTTCGGTCGCGGCCCTGAGCTGCCGATACTTCTCGTCGAGGGGCACGGATCAAGTCGTACACCGTACCCACGACAAGCCGGGAAGACAGGGCTTGCGGGGTCTGAGAGGTTAGGCTAACCTAACTCTCGTCCGCTTCGTGGTGGGAGCGGCAGTCAGTTCGGGAACGGCGAGACCCCCCGCACCAAGCGTCCGGTGCGGGGGGTCTCGCTTTTGTTCGGCGGGAGGCTTGTCGGAGCATCCTGCCGAAGTTCCTCAGCCCTGGGGGGCGGGCGGCCGCAGGCCGTTGACGCCTGCGAGGGCGGCCTCGAACCGGGCGGTGACGTCGGCCCAGTTGACGATGTTCCAGAGCTTGTCGATGTAGTCGACCTTCACGTTCTTGTACTGCAGGTAGTACGCGTGCTCCCAGGTGTCGAACACCAGCAGCGGCGTGGTGGCGATCGACAGGTTCGAGTGGTGGTCCTTGATCTGCTGGGTGATCAGCCGCGAGCCGATCGGGTCCCACGCGAGCACGCCCCAGCCGGAGCCCTGGATGGTGCCGGACACGGCGTTGAGCTGGGCGCGCAGACCGTCGAACGAGCCGAAGTGCTCGTCGATGGCGGCGGCGAGCTCGCCGGTCGGCTTGTCGCCGCCATCCGGGCTGAGGTTCTTCCACCACTGGTTGTGCAGCGTGTGGCCCGCGAGGTTGAAGGCCAGCGTGGTCTCCAGGCCGACGATCGAGCCGAAGTCACCGGCGTCGCGGGCGGCGGCGATCTTCTCCAACGTGTCGTTGGTGCCCTTGACGTACGCGGCGTGGTGCTTGCTGTGGTGGAGTTCGTTGATGTCGCCGATGATCACCGGCGTGAGTTGCCCGTAGTCGTAGTCGAGGTCGGGCAGGACGTACGGAGCCACGTGCTCTCCTCGTGTTGATGCCAGTCAGTTCTAACTGCAACATACTGGCAACTGGACCGGTGCGTTGGACGGGTCCACCCTTCGGTCAGACCTCCCAGGTGTGAACCGGCTCACCCGCCGCGCTCAGTTCGATGTACCGCCGCAGCATCGCCACCAGCGCCGCGTCCCGGTCCAACCCCCGTGACTCCAGGTCGGACACGACCGCCCGCTGCCAGGTCGACCCGGTGCGCCGCGCCACGCACCGCTCCTCGATCACGCCGAGGTACCGCTCGCGCGACTCGTCGGACACCCCGCAGTCGCGCAGGCCCTCGTGCGCCATCGGCAGCAGTACCCGCAGCACCAGTTCGTCCGGCGGCACCCAGCCGATCCCGGGCCAGTACAACTGCGCGTCGAACGCGTGCCGTGCGCCCGCGTGCAGGTTCTCCTCCGCCGCCTGGAACGACATGCGCGTCCACAGTGGACGCTCCTCGGCGGTCAACGCCCTTTGCGCGCCGTAGAAGAAGGCGGCGTTGGCGATCAGGTCGACCACCGTCGGACCCGCTGGCAGCACCCGGTTCTCCACCCGCAGGTGCGGCACGTCGTCGGCGATGTCGTAGACCGGCCGGTTCCAGCGCCAGATGGTTCCGTTGTGCAGCCGCAATTCCGCCAACCGCGGCGCCCGGCCGGAGTCGAGGGCCTCGAACGGGTCCTCGTCGTCGACCTCGGGCAGCAGGCCGGGGAAGTAGCGCACGTTCTCCTCGAACAGGTCGAAGATCGAGGTGATCCACCGCTCGCCGAACCACACCCTCGGCCGCACGCCCTGGTTCTTCAGCTCCTGCGGGCGGGTGTCGGTCGCCTGCAGGAACAACGGGATCCTGGTCTCGTGCCACAACGCCTTGCGCAGCAGGAACGGCGAGTTGGCCGCGATCGCGACCTGCACGCCTGCCAGGCACTGCGCGGCGTTCCAGTTCGCGGCGAACTTCTCCGGCGGCACCTGCAGGTGCAGTTGCGCCGAGGTGCACGCCGACTCGGCCAGGATCGAGTTCTGCAGGCAGCGCAACCGTTCCGCGCGCTGACCGGGCAGCGGGATGCCCTCCATGTGCAACAGCATCTCCTCGCCGCGGATGGCGAAGATCTGGTCGTTGAGCTTCTGGTAGCGCGGGTTCTGCGTCAGCCAGCGGATGTCGAAGTGCTCGCTGCGCAGCGTCGGCAGCGACCCGATCATCACCAGCGTCGCGCCAGCGTCCTGCGCCTTGTGGCCCGCGTGGGCCAGCGAGTGGCGCAGTTCGTGCTCCAGGTCTATGGACTGCTCGTCGCGCAGCGGCCGGGGTCGCACGTTGAGCTCGAGGTTGTGCTGGCCCAGTTCGGTCGTGTAGCACGGGTCATCGATCTTCTCCAGGACCGTGCGGTTGAGCATGGCGGGTGCCAGCGCGTCGTCGACCAGGTTGAGTTCGATCTCCAGGCCCATTCTCGGGTGCTCGTCGGCGAAACCACCCTCGGCCAGCATGCGCTCGAGCGCGTCCAGGCACCGGCGCACCTTCTGGCGGTAGCGTTGCCGGTCTTCTCGGCTGAAAGCGTCGATTTTCACGTCTTGCCCCATGCCGCCCTCCCGTCTGGCCGGATCGGCGTCCGGCGCACGCGCGGGAGGCCAACGTTCGCACAGCCAACCCGGTTGGGCTAGCGCCCAAACTGGTGCAGCGCGTTATCGCCCCGTGACACAGAGCGAGCGGCGGGTCGTGGCGCTACCCGTTCGCCGCAGACGTGCGAGACTGCCCCCGTGGCGCAGGTGATCGAGGTGAGCGACCCGGCGGACCCACGGCTGGACGACTTCCGCGACCTGTCGACCGCCGACCGCCGCCCGGACCGTCCGGGTGGCCGTGGCCTGGTCATCGCCGAGGGAGTGGTGGTCGTGCGGCGGCTGCTCGCCTCCGCGTACCCGGTCCGCGCCCTGCTCGGGGTTCGTCGACGCGTGGAGGAACTCCAACCCGAGCTCGCCGGTCTCGACGTGCCCGCCTACGTGGCCTCCGCCGAGGTCATGGCCGAGGCCGTGGGGTTCCACCTCAACCGCGGGATCCTGGCGACCGCCGACCGCGCACCCGCGCCGTCCCCCCAGGACCTCGCCGAGAACGCCCGCACGCTGGCGGTATTGGAAGGTGTCGGCGACCACGAGAACCTCGGCGCGCTGTTCCGCAACGCCGCCGCACTGGGGGTTGACGGTGTTCTCCTAGGCCCCGGCTGCAGTGATCCGCTGTACCGGCGCAGCGTCCGGGTGTCGATGGGCCACGTGCTCGCCGTGCCGTTCACCGAGGTCGAGCCCTGGCCGGACGGGCTGAAGTGGTTGCGCGACAGCGGGTTCCGGGTGCTCGCACTCACCCCGGCCGCCGATGCGGTACCGCTGTCCGAGGCCGTGCGCGCCGACGAACGGGTGGCGGTGCTGCTCGGCTCGGAGGGGCCGGGGCTCACCGACGAGGCGATCGCCGCGGCCGATGCCGCCGTGCGCATCCCGATGTCGCGCGCGGTCGACTCGCTCAACGTGGCCACCGCCGCCGCGGTCGCCTTCTACGCGCTCGCGGAAAGGGGTTCCGGTGCAACTGCGCGCCAAGGATGACCGCGCCGTCCTCATCGGTGACGACGGGACGGGGGAGCGCGAGGTCGACCCGCACACCCTCGCCATCGGCGGCGACCTGTCGACCGCGCTGCACGAGTGGGCCAAGGTCGTCTCGGCCGTGCGCCGCGGCGACCAGGACGACCAAGCGGCGGACCTGGTGAGCAGGCGCGGGCACCAGCTCGCCGAACGCCTCGCCGCCGTCATGGGCACGCCTGTCAGCTACGTGGATCCGCTCTCCGGAGAGGTGTCGATCGTGCAACCACCCGAGGTCGTCGAAGCCCCGGTCGCCGAGGACGTTGTCGTGGAGCCGACCCCGTGGGGGGTCGGCCTGCTGGTCGCGGGCTTCACCGGGGCGCTGGTGCTGTTCGCGATCATCACCCTGGCGGTGACCCTGTACGAGACGACGCCGCTGCTGGCCGTCGCGTCGAACCTGGTCGTCAGCGCGGGATTGCTGCCGTCGGTGTGGTTGGCGCGCAAGGTGCCGACCTGGCGTTGGGTGGCTGTGGGGGTCGCGGGCGGCATCGCGCTCGGTTGGCTGACACTGCCCTTCATCGTCTTCAGCTGAGCCGTTTCCCGGCTCAGGCGAGCGAGTCGCGCCAGGCGGTGTGCAGCGCGGCGAAGTGGCCGTCCCCGCAGATCAGCTCCTGGGGGTGGCCGTCCTCGGTGACCCGGCCATCGGTGACCACCAAGACCCGGTCGGCGATCAGCACCGTGGACAGCCGGTGCGCGATGATCAGCGCCGTCCGGTCGGCGAGCACCGACTCCAACGCCCGCTGCACCACGCGTTCCGTTGGCAGGTCGAGGCTCGAGGTCGCCTCGTCCAGCACCAGCACGGCCGGGTCGGCGAGGAACGCGCGGGCGAAGGCGATCACCTGGCGCTGACCTGCCGAGAGCCTGCCGCCGCGCTTGCGGACGTCGGTGTCGTAGCCCTCCGGCAGCGCGGTGATGAACTCGTGCGCGCCCACCGCGCGAGCGGCCGACTCGACCTCGGCGCGGGTCGCCCCCGGTTTGCCCAGCAGGATGTTGTCCGCGACCGACCCGGAGAACAGGAAGTTCTCCTGCGTCACCATCACAACCGATCCGCGCAGCTCCACATCGGACACATCGCGGACGTCGACGCCCGCGAGCCGGACCGTGCCGCCGGTCGGGTCGTAGAAGCGCGCCACGAGCTTCGCGATCGTCGACTTGCCCGCTCCGGTCGGGCCGACCAGCGCGACCGTCTGCCCCGCCGGGATCGTCAAGTCCAGTGGCGGCAGCACGACCGGGGTGTCCGGTCGGTACCGGAACTCGGTGTCCCGGAACTCGATCGGCAGGCCGCCGTAGTGGCGCGGCAGCGGTGTCGGCCGCTGCGGCTCGGGGACGTCCGGCTCCTCTTCGAGAAGTCCGGAGATCTTCTCCAGTGCGGCGATCGCCGACGAGTACGAGTTGGCGAACATCGCGATGTCGTCGAGCGGCTCGTAGAACCGGCGCAGGTACAGGGTGAACGCGGTCAGCACACCCAGCTCCAGCGTCCCGTCAGCGACCCGGAAAGCACCGAATGCCAACACGATCGCCAGCGACAGGTTGCCGACCATGCGCACCGACATGGTGAACGTCGCGACCACGTCGAGCGAGTCGCGCGCCGCCGAGCGCAGCCGGGTGTTCAAACCGTCCATGATGGACCGGTTGCGGCCCTCGCGCCGGTACGCCTGCACCGCGCGCATGCCGTTCATGGTCTCGACGTAGTGCACGATCACCGTCGCCGTCCGACCGCTGACGCCCCGGTACGCCTGGTTGGAGGTGCGCAGGAACCAGCGGGTCACGAAGAACAGCGGCAGCGCGGTGGCCAGTGTCAGCGCGGCGAGGTCGAGATCGAGCGTCAGCAACAGGATCGTGATACCCACAATGGACAGCGCGGAGGTCAGCAGGTCGTCGATGCCGCCTTCGAGCAGCTCGGTGAACGAGTCGATGTCGCTGGTCTGCCGCGAGATCACCTTGCCGGAGGTGTAGGACTCGTGGAAGGACAACGACAACCGCTGCGAGTGCCGGAACATCCGCTGGCGCAGGTCGAGCACCAGGTCCTGCCCGATGCGACCGGAGAGGTTGAGGAACGTCGCCCACAGTCCCGCCGAGGCGACACTGCACGCCGCGTACGCGACCACGCACCACGCCACCACGGTCAGGTCGCCGCGGATCGCGTTCGGGATGCCGGTGTCGATCACCACCGCGATCAGCAGCGGCCCGGCCAGCCGGGCCGCGTTCTCCAAGAGGACCAGGACCAGCCCGGCGACGGCCCAGCGCAGGTGCGGTCGCAGCAAGGTGCCGAGCAGTGCCCGCGACCGGCGCTTGAGCTTGAGCCCGACCTGCCGGTCGATGTCCTCGGTGTCCTCGGCGGCGACCCCGCGCCACTGCTCGTCCGAAACCGTACTCACGACGCCACCTCAGCGGGCTCATCGTCCAGAGTGGATAGTTGATCGCGGTAGGCGGCGCTGGTCTTGAGCAGCTGCTCGTGCGTGCCGATCGCCACGATCCGACCCCCGTCGAGCAGCGCGACCCGGTCCGCGAGCCGTACCGTGCTGGGCCGGTGCGCCACGACCAGCGCGGTGACGTCCGACAGCACGCTGCGCAGGGCCCGTTCCACCTCCGCCTCGGTGTGCACGTCCAACGCCGACAACGGGTCGTCGAGCACCAGCACCTTCGGCTTGCCGACCACCGCGCGCGCGAGGGCCAAGCGCTGCCGTTGCCCGCCGGACAGCGACAGGCCCTCCTCGCCGATCCGGGTGTCGAGCCCCCACGGCAACCGGTCCACGAACTCCTCCGCCTGCGCCACCCGCAACGCCTCGCGCACCTGCTCGTCGGTGACCCCCTCGGCACCGAGCGCGACGTTCTCCCGCACACTGGCCGAGAACAGCACCGGGTCCTCGAACGCCATCGCGACCACCGAACGCAGGTCCGCCAACCGCAGGTCCCGCACGTCAACGCCGTCAACGGTGACCCGACCGCCGGTGATGTCGGCCAAGCGGGGAACCAGCATCGTCAAGGTCGACTTGCCGGACCCGGTCGCACCGACGAGCGCCACCGTTTCGCCCGGCCGCAGGTCGATGTCCACACCGGACAAGATCTCCCGATCGCTTCCCTGGTGGGCGAACCGAACCCCTTCGAACCGAACCGCGCCAACACCATCGGCAGGCAAGTCCTTGGGCCGCACCGGATCGGTGATGGTCACCTCGGCGTCGCGCACCTCCCAGTACCGCGCAGCCGCCGTCGCGGCCTGGTTCGTCTCGGCCAGCAACCAGCCGATCGAATCGGTCGGCCAGCGCAGGTAGGTCGCCACGGTGACGCCCGCGACCAATGTGCCGACGGTCAGCGAACCGTCCGCGACCCCGAGCGAGCCGAACAGCAGTTGGGCGGAGATGCCCAACTCGGGCAGCAGGATGATCGCGCCCCAGAGCAGTGCCAGCAGTCGCATCTTGGCCAGCTCGGTCGTGCGCAGCTCCCTGGCCTGCCTGGCGAACCGCTTCGCCAGGTGCGGGCCGCGGCCGAACGCCTTGAGCACCCGGATCCCGAGCACCGACTCCTCGACGACGGTCGCCAGGTCCCCCACCTGGTCCTGCGACCGCCGGGTCAAACCCGCGTACTTCGACTCGTACTGCGTCGAGATGAACACCAGCGGGGCCGCGCAGATCAGCGTGATCACGCCGAGCACCGGCGCCAGGAAGAACAGCAGGACCAGCCCCATGACCAGGGTCAGGACGTTCACGACCAGGAAGATCCCCGCGAACGCGATGAACCGGCGCAACGTGGCCAGGTCGCCGACCGCCCGCGAGAGGAGCTGGCCCGACTGCCATCGGTCGTGGAAGGAGATCGGCAACCGCTGCAGGTGGCTGAAGAGGTCGGCCCGCATCCGAGCCTCAACCAACGTGCACGGCCCGGCGACGAGCTTGCGCCGCACGTAGAACATCAGCGCTTCGACCACGCCGAGCACCGCCACCGCGATGATCAGCAGCGGGAGCGGCCCGGTCTCCTTGCGCGCAATGGGCCCGTCGAGGATCTGCTGGAGGACCAGCGGGATCGTCAGCCCGCAGATCATGGAACACAGCACAGCCGCCCCGGCCAGGACAAGCCTGCCCCGGACCGGTTTGAGATAGGGGAGCAGCCTGCGCAGCGCCCCCAAAGTCGATGTCTGGTCCATCCCGCCCCCCAAAGTCGCGCCCGACGGTAGCGACCAGAAGCCCCCCGAGCACCCGAGTTTCCCGCCGCTCTCTGTTGAGAGCACCGCTCCCAAAAGAGAGCACCGCTCTCCTTTGTGGGCAGTGCTCGCGACACAGACGGCCACATTGAGCACTGCTCCGAAACGAGAGCACCGCTCTCCCTTGCCTGGGCATCCGCCAGAGAGCACTGCTCTCGCTTGCGAGCGGCGCTCGCGACACCGGGCGGTCGCAACACCAGGTAGGGGTCAAAGTTGAGCAGTGCTCTAAAGAGAGAGCACTGCTCACAACAGGGTGCAGTGCTCTCCTCCGCCTGCGGACTCGCCAGAGAGCGCTGCTCTCGCCCGCGAGCGACGCTTGCGACACCGGGCATCGCTCTCGATGCCGAGCGGTCACGGCCGCGAGCGGGCTGGGACCGCTGCCGCGCTGAGGCTCGCCCTAGGTGAGAGCGCTGCTCGCAAAGGAGAGCACTGCTCTCTGCCGCTGGCAAGCTCGCGAGAGAGCACTGCTCTCGCCTATGAGCGGCGCTCTTGCTTGTGGGTGGTGGTCGCAAGGCTGAGGGCGCTCCGAAGTGAGAGCGGTGCTCTCGTTTGCGAGCAGTGCGCGCGACGCGGGTGCTCATCGCCGAGGCGATGTCCGAGGCGAGAGCACTGCTCGCGCTGGAGAGCGCTGCTCTTTGTTGCTGGCGGGCCCATGGGAGAGCGGTGTTCTCGTTTGCGGGCGGTGCTCTCGACGCCAGGTGGCTGCGGCCGTGGTGGTGTCCTAAAGCGAGAGCGCTGCTCTTTGTTGCTGGCGGGCTCACGAGAGAGCAGTGCTCTCGAAGTGGAGCACCGCTCTTCAGTGCACATGCGAGAGTGGTGCACCCCGTGCTGGGGTGCACCGCTCTGGCGGACTGCTGTGGCGGGGTTAGCCGCGGTTGGAGCGGGTGCCCAGGAGCACGTCTTCCCACGACGGGACGATGGGGCGGGCCTTTTTCGCCTTGGTGGGGCGTCGGGCGGGTTCTGGTTTGCGGGCGGGTTCCTCGATCAGGGCGTCCTGCTCGGGGACCTCCGCCACCGGCTCGTCCGCTGCCGTCTCCAGGTCTTCGACCTCTACCTCGACCTCCGGCTCCGGGGTCAGCTCGAAGTCCGCCACGAAGTCCGGCTCCTCAACGACCGGCGCGGGCGCAGGCGCGGGCACCGGCGCTACCGGCGGTGCGAACACCGCCGCGTCCAGCTCCGGGTCCGGCTCGGCCTCCGCGACCTCCACCGCCCGCGGCTGCTCCAGGTTCAGCGCCGCCTGGGCCAGTTCCGTCACCGGCCGCACCGTGCGCAGGGGCCGGTTGGGCTGCGGGTCGAGCAGGTCGTGCGCGTGTTCGTCCATCGGCGACACCGTGCCGCCGTGGGCGCCGGGGTGGAAGGACCAGTGGGCGCGGTTGAGGGAGCGGCCCGCGGTCCACGACAGCTGGACCACCCACTTGCCGTCCTCGCCGCGCCACGAGTCCCAGGCCGCGGCCGCGTAGTCCTGGCCGCGCAGGCCGAAGGCGTGCGCGACGACCTCGCCGAGGGTTTGCAGGTCCGGCCCGTCCTCGCGCACCGGGTGCGCCCGTTGCGCGAGTTCCGCGGTGCGCGAGCGCTCCAGCAGCACCGGGTAGGCGAAGCGCTCCACCTTGTGCGCGGGGATGCCCGCTGCCTCGCTCACCTGCTCGACGGACTCACCCGCGCGGATGCGGGTCTGGATCTCCCGAGGACGCATCTGGCTCTCCAGCTCGATCTCGATCTGGCCGAGTCGGGTGACGTCACCGCGCGCGGCCGCGCGCAGGCGCTCGTCGGCGGGGAGCGTGAAGCGCTCGCCACGTGCCGGGTCCTCGCAGATGACGGTCTTGCCGTCATCCGAGAGCCCGACGACCCGCAGCGCGCGCATCGCGAACCTCCCCTGCGACCTGAGCGGACTTCACTCGCCAGCGTCCCACGGTAGATCGGCGGTGCCGCGAAACGCGCTAGGCGCGCCGCGATCCCCGTGACATCTGACCGTGATCTTGCCGTATCCACCGCACCGCGCGCGACCGAGTTGGTACAGCGTTCACCCATTCGCGCAAATGTGGACCCTCGAAAGTGACGCTGCCGAAGCGAACGATTACGCAGCGGGTGCGTTCACGGAGAACGCACCCGCCACCGCGATCAAAGTCGCTCGACGATCCAGTCAATCGCGCCGGTCAGCGCGGTCACGTCCGACGGCTCGATGGCCGGGAACATCGCCACCCGCAGCTGGTTGCGGCCCAGCTTGCGGTAGGGCTCCACGTCGACGATGCCGTTCGCGCGCAGCGCCTTGGCCACCGCGGCCGCGTCCACGTCGTCGCTGAAGTCGATCGTGCCGACGACCTGGGAGCGGTGCGCCGGGTCGGCGACGAACGGCGAGGTGTAGGCCGTCTTCTCCGCCCACGAGTACAGCCGGTCCGAGGAGTCCTTCGTGCGCGCGACAGTCCACTCCAGACCGCCGTTGCCGTTCATCCAGTCGAGCTGCTCGGCGAGCAGGACCAGCGTGGAGATCGCGGGCGTGTTGTAGGTCTGGTCCTTGAGCGAGTTGTCCAGCGCGGTCGGCAGCGACAGGAACTCCGGCACCCACCGGTCCGACGCGCCGATCTCGTTGATCCGCTCCACCGCCGCCGGGCTCACCAGCGCCAGCCACAGCCCGCCCTCAGCGGCGAACGACTTCTGCGGCGCGAAGTAGTACACGTCGAAGTCCTCGGCGCGCACCGGCAGGCCGCCGGCACCCGAGGTCGCGTCGATCGCCACCAGTGCGCCCTCGGACCCGGCTGGCCGGACCACCGGTACCGCGACACCGGTCGAGGTCTCGTTGTGCGCCCAGCCCACGAGGTCGGCGCCCGCCTGGTAGGCGATCTCCGGCGCGCTGCCCGGCTCGGCCGTGACCACGATCGGGTCTTCGAGGAACGGGGCCTTCTTGTTCACCGTGGCGAACTTCGCGGAGAACTCGCCGTAGGTGAACAGCTGCGCGCGCGAGCGCACCAGGCCGAACGCAGCGGCGTCCCAGAACGCGGTGGTTCCGCCGTTGCCGAGCATGACCTCGTAGCCCTCGGGTAGCGAGAACAGCTCGCGCAGACCAGAGCGGACCCGGCCGACCAGGGACTTGACCGGCTTCTGCCGGTGCGAGGTGCCCAGCAGCGCGGCACCCGGTCCGGCCAGCGCGGCGACCTGCTCGGCCCGCACCTTGGACGGTCCACAACCGAAGCGGCCGTCGGAGGGCTTGAGGGCGGCGGGCAGTTCCAGCGTGCTCGGATCGGCGGTCTGCGTCATGTCGTGGGGCGCCTTTCTCCGGGAGGGGTGACTGGGGACGACACCGGCGGCGTTGGCGGGGCGTGCGTCCCCAGTCTGGCACCCGTCAGCTCCCGGCGGTGCGCCAACCCCGCTCGTCGACCCCACCTGGGATCGATTCAGGTACACCGTACGGCTCGCGTGTGAAGACGAACGTCGCGAGGTCCAGGTGGGTCACCGCGCCGGTCGTGTCGCGGTGCGCGCGCAGCGTCTCGCCCGAGTAGTACCCGTCGAGGCCGGTCCAGCAGTCCTGGCCGTCCGGGCGGAACCGGGACTGCCGCCCGCGCCCGCTCACCGGCGTCAGGCTGACCCAGCTGTCGGGCAGCAGCTTGAGCACGTACGGGGTCGGACCCCAGTGCCACTGACCGGTCAGCGCCAGCAGGACCGGGTCGGCCTCGCCCATCGGCTCCCACTCGCCGGGCAGCGCGGGCTCGTGCTGCTCGGTCAGCTCGATCAGGTCCGCGGCCACCCCGCCGATGTTCACCCCGCCGGTCGAGTTGGCCATGATCACCCCGCCGGTGCCGGTCTTCGGGTCGACCAGGTTCATCGCCAGGAAGCCGGGCATCGACCCGCCGTGGCCGACCAGCCTGCGGCCGTTGATCTTCAGCACCTGCAGGCCCAGGCCGTAGGCCGACGCCCAGTGCGCGTCGTCGTCGATGTGCGCCGGTTCGCGCATCTCGGCGACGGTGTCGGGGTTGAGCACGTCGCCGGTGTCGCCGCCGACGAACCGGTTCCACCGCGCCAGGTCCAGCACGCTGCACCAGAGCTGTCCGGCGGGCGCCATCGCCACCGCGTCCGGGGTCGGCTCGTACATCAGCACGTCGGCGTAGGGGTGCACGGCCCAGCCGGTCGCCGCCGGGGTCACCGGGTGCGGCGTGGTCCGGTTGAGCTCCAGCGGCTTGAGGATCTCGGCCTCCAGCACCTGCAGCCAGCTCGCCCCGCGCAGCCGGGCGACCAGCTCGCCGAGCACGCCGTAGCCGACGTTGCTGTAGTGGAACCGGGCGCCGGGCCGGTGCCGCAGCGCGTCGGTGGCCAGGCTCTTGTCGAGCGCGGCGAAGTCGGCGCCCTCCGCGCGCTCCCACCAGGTGCCCGGCGACTCCGAGGTCAGGCCGCTGGTGTGCGCGAGCAGCTGGGCGATGGTGACCGCGCCGATCGCGGTGCCCGGCACGTGCTTGTCCAGCGGGTCGTTGAGGTCGAGCCTGCCCTCGTCGCGCAGGCGCATGACGAGCGCGGCGACGAAGCTCTTGGTGATCGACCCGATTCGGTACTGGGTCTCGGTCGTGGGGGTCGTCCCGTCGACCTTGCCCCGCGCGCCGGTCCAGCCGAGCTCGTTGCCCCGGACGACGGCCGCCACGAGCGATGGCGCCCGGCTCTCGGCCTGTTCGACCGCGATCCGGCGCAGCAGCGCGTTCTCAGTGGTGTGCAGCATGAAGGAAATTGTGCGTCATAACTCAACCCAATAAGCCTCGGGCCATGGCCGTCGTGACCGCCGCCGTGCGGTCGGATACGTCGAGTTTCGTGAATGCACGCAACAGGTGGGTTTTCACCGTTGCCTCGCTGATGTGCAGGGATGCCCCGATCTCGGCGTTGGTACGGCCTTTTGCCACCAATCCGAGTACCTCGATCTCCCTACCGGAAAGCGCCTGTTTGGCGGGTTGACGAACCTGTCGGACCAATCTTCCGGCTACGGAGGGTGCGAGAACCGTCTCGCCCCGGTTCGCCGCCCGAACCGCACCGGCCAATTCCGCACGGGAGGCGTCTTTCAGCAAATAGCCCGAAGCGCCCGCTTCGACCGCGCGCAGGATGTCCGAGTCGGTCTCGTAGGTCGTGAGCACCACGACCTTGCTGGCCGCCCCACCCCCCACGATCCGCGCGGTGGCCCCCACCCCGTCGAGCCCCGGCATCCGCAGATCCATCAACACCACATCCGGCGCCAGCGCCGCCACCACCGCGACCGCCTCATCCCCGGACCCGGCCTCGCCGACGACCCGCAGATCCGGCTCGGCCTCGAGCATCCCCCGCAGTCCTTCCCGGACCACCGGGTGGTCATCCACCAGCACGATGCTGATCACGCCAACCTCCACGATCAACCCCCTCCGGCCGGGCCGCGGGCTGAGGTGCCGACCCACTTCGCTGGGCCCGGCGACCCGCAGATCCGAGCATCCCCACTGTCCCTCACGGACCACCGGGCAGGCGTTCAGCACGGTGCTGATCACGTCGGCACCTCCACCGTCACCGTCGTCCCCCGGCCCACAGCGCTGCGGACATCCACCGTTCCCGCCACCTGTTCCGCCCGCGCCCGCATCCCCCGCAAACCGTAGCCGCGCGCCGGAGCGGCCGGGTCGAACCCGACCCCGTCGTCGGTCACTGTCAGCGTGACCCCGGTCGGCGCGTGGCACAGGTCCACGGTCACCGACGAGGCGCCAGCGTGTTTGCCGACGTTCGCCAGGGCCTCCTGGGCCGCGCGCAGCAGCACCACCTCAACCCCGGTCGGCAGCCCCGACGGATCGCCGACCGTGTGGAAGGTGGTGTCCACTCCGGTCTCGGCGCTGTGTCGTTCGACCAGGCGTTGCAGGGCTTCGGTCAGCGTCGCCTCGTCTAAGGCGCTCGGTGTGAGCGCGGCGACCAGGGCCCGTGCCTCGGCGAGGTTCTCCCGCGCGGTGCGCGCGGCCAAGTCCAGTGCGTGCCGCACTTTCGCGCTGTCGCGGTCCACTTCGGACTCGGCGGCTTGTACGAGGGTCACGATGCTGGTGAACCCCTGGGCGAGCGTGTCGTGGATCTCGCCTGCCAGCCTGGCCCGTTCCTGGGCCACGCCCGCCTCGTGCGACAGTGCCGCGACCCTGGCTCGGCTGGCCTCCAGTTCGGTGATCAACGCGGCCCGCTCGTGGCTCTGCGCCACCACCCGGTGCACGTAGGTCCCGATCAACAGTGACAGCGCCACCCCGAGGAAGGAGGTCGGCAGCTGCGCGTACCAGCCCTCCATCGACCCGTCGTGCAGGCTGCCCAGTACCGGCGGCACGATGTTGAGCAGCACCACCAGCGGCGCCGAGATCGGCAGCGGCAGCGCCATGAAGATCAACGGGCACATGACGAACAGCAGGTAGGTGCTGTTGCCGACGAACCAGACGGCGGTCAGGAACAGCGCCGTCGCGCCAACGGCGAACACGGCGGTGTGCGTGCGGCGCTCCCGCAGGATCGCGTGCCGCCTGCCGTAGCAGGCGTAGAACACCGCGAGCGCCGCCATGGCGAGCACGGCGGCGATCCGGTCGTTGAGCGGGACGCGGGAGAGCAGGACCAGCACCGTGACGAACACGTACCCGATGGCGAAGTACAGGTCCCAGGTCCAGTAGTTCTTGATGGAGGCCTCCGCCTCCCGCGCCGCGCTCACCGCGCTCAGCCCGCCTTGCGCTCGGTCCACCGGAACGTCGCCAGGCACAGCACCAGGCCGACCACGCACCACGCGCCCAGCACCAGCGCCACCACCGGCAGTTCCCACGATCCCGCCACCTCTCCCGCGGCCATGCCGTCCGGCAGGAACACCGAGCGGAAGCCCTGCCCCATCCAGCGGACCGGGAAGAACGCCGCCACCTTGACCATGGCCTCCGGCAGCGAGCTTATGGCGACGAAGACGCCCGAGGTGAACTGCAGTGCGATCACCGGGAGGTTGAGCACGGTCGCGGCGTTCTTGCCGGATTTCGCCAACCCGCTCGCGGCGATCCCGACCAGGGTGCAGGCCACGACCGACAGCAGCAGGATCCAGGCCAGCGTCAGCCACTTCGCCGGGTCGGTGGGCAGCTGCAGGTCGAACACGACCACGCCGACGGCCAGCAGCAGCGCGACCTCGGCCAGGGTGGCCACCGCGACCAGGATGATCTTGCCGATGAAGTACGCGCTCGCGGTGATCGGCGTGCCGCGCAGGCGCTTGAGGGTGCCGTCCTCGCGGTCGGCCGCGATGCCGACGCCCACGCTGGTGAACGCGGTGTTGAGGATGCCGTAGGCGATCATGCTCGCCGCGAAGACCTGGCTCATCGACGCCCCGCCGGGCATGTCCTCGCCGGTGTCGAAGATGGACCCGAGCAGCAGCAGCACGAACGCGGGGAAGGAGAAGGTGAAGATCACCGCTTCCTTGGAGCGGAAGAACATCTTGAGCTCCGCGGCACCCCTGGCCAGGCCGTTGCTCAGCGTCGAGGGCAGCGGGGCCTGCGGGCGGGACGGGATCGCCCGGCGGGCGGCACCCTGGGTCGTGGTGGTCATGCCTTCGCTCCGATCAGGTCCAGGTAGACGTCCTCCAGGCTGGGTTGGCGCACCTGCAGCTCGCTGACCCGGCCGCGGGCGGCGAGCTCGGTCACCGCGCGCACCGGGTCGGTGGTGCGCAGCTCGTGCGGGCCGCCCGCGTCCACCCAGGACACCGTCGCCGGTGCCCGGTCGCGGCCGCCGACCGTGCGCGGCGTCCCCTCGGCCACGATCCGGCCCGCGGCGATCACGGCCAGCCGGTCCGCCAAGGCCTCCGCCTCGTCCAGGTAGTGGGTGGTGAGCAGGATCGTGGTGCCCTCGTTCGCCAGCGACCGGACCAGGTCCCAGAACTGCCTGCGCACCTCGGGGTCGAAGCCGGTGGTCGGCTCGTCCAGGAACAGCAGCCGGGGGCGGCCGATGATGCCCAGCGCCACGTCCACCCGGCGCCGCTGCCCACCGGAGAGCGAGCTGATCCGCGCGCCCGCCTTGGCGGTCAGCCCGCACACGTCGATGACCTCCTCGACGCCGCGCGGGTCCGGGTAGTAGCCGGCGAACTGGCCGATCGTCTCCCGCACGGTCAGGTCGGCCGCGTCGGTGGCGGTCTGCAGGACGATCCCGATGTCGGCGCGCCACCGCCTGCCCGCGGCGGCCGGGTCGACCCCGAGCACCGCCACCTCGCCGCCGTCGCGGTCCCGGTAGCCCTCCAGGATCTCCGTCGTCGTGGTCTTGCCCGCCCCGTTGGGGCCCAGCAGGGCGAACACCTCGCCCTCGCCGACCGCCAGGTCGACCCCGGCGACGGCGTGGTTGGCGCCGTAGCTCTTGCGCAATCCGCGCACTTCGATCGCGTTCATGCCAGTAATGCTGCGCTGACCTGGGCGCGCGCACGACGATCGAGCAGTTGAACCCGGGTGTCCACCGAACGGTGGACCCGGTGTCCTACGACTGGGTGTTCGCCGCCGGTGACGTGCTGGTCTCAGCGGGCTCGGGCTCGGGCTTGGGCTCGAACCGGAACCGCCAGAACGAGGGCACCCAGGCGACCGTAGCCACGGTCAGCACGATGACCAGCAGCCCGCCGACCGTCGCCGCCGCCGCGGTGCCGAACGCCGCCGCGCCCCAGCCGTGCGCCAGGTCGGCGATGCGCGGCCCACCGGCCACCACCACGGTGAACACGCCCTGCATCCGGCCGCGCATCTCGTCGGTCGCCTCGGTCTGCAGCATGGAGCTGCGGTGCACGGCGCTGATCAGGTCGGCCCCGCCGCCGATGGCCAGGAAGACCACCGCCAGCGTGAGCGAGCCGGTCAGCCCGAACGCGGCCATCGCCAGGCCCCAGCCGATGATCGACATCGTGATCACCGCGCCCTGCCTGCGGATGCGCGCGAAGGCCCCGGAGAACAGGCCGAACACCGCCGACCCGATCGGGATCGCCGCGTACAGCCAGCCCAGCGCGACCCCGCCGCCGGGCGGGTCGCCGAAGGTGCGCTCGGCCATCTCCGGGAACAGCGCGCGCGGCATCCCGGCCACCATCGCGATGATGTCGACGAGGAAGGACACCAGCAGCAGCTTCTTGAGCGACAGGTAGCGGAACCCGTCGGCGATGTCGCGCAGCCCCGCCGTGCGCGAGGACCCGGCGCCCGGCGCGATCGGCGGCAGGAACCACACCGAGGTGAACGCCACGAACAGCGCCACGGTGTCGATCAGGTACAAAGTGGACAGACCGAGCACCGGGATCAGCGCCCCGGCCATCAGCGGCCCGAACACCATGCCGAAGGTGAACGTGGTGAAGCTGAGCGCGTTGGCAGGCGGCAGCAGCTCAGGCGGCACGACCCTGGCGACGGCGGCGCTGCGCGCGGGCATGTTCACCGCGACGAACGCCTGCTGCAACCCGAGCAGCACCAGCACCACGGCGACCGACTTGAGGCCGGTGAACGCCTGCAGCCACAGCAGCCCGGAGGTCACCGCGACGCCCAGGTTGCTGTAGAGCATGACCTTGCGCCGGTCGATGGCGTCGGCGATCGCCCCGCCCCACAGGCCGAACACCAGCAGCGGGACCAGCCCGACCGCGCCGGTCAGGCCGACGTAGCCGGAGGACCCGGTCAGGTCGTACACCTGCTTGGGCACCGCGACCGCCGTGAGCTGGCTGCCCACCGCGGTGACCACGGTGGACACCCACAGCCTGCGGTAGTCGCGGATGCGCAGCGGCCGGGTGTCGATGACGACCTTGCCGAGCAGGCCGCGGACCCGTCCGCGCGGCGGCTCGGTACTGCTCGGGGTCTCGGTGCTCACGAGTCGTTAGCTTAGGCTTGCTAAGGACCTGTCTGCCTGTGATTTACCACGGCCTCACGGGCCGAGCCGCTCGACCTTCCAGCCGTCGCGGCCGAGCTTGAACCGCAGCCGGTCGTGCATCCGGTCCCGGCGCCCCTGCCAGAACTCCACGACCTCCGGCTGGATCCGCCAGCCACCCCAGTGCGGCGGTACCGGCACCGTCTCCGCGTCGGCGAACTGGCGCTCCACATTGGCCAGTGCCGACTCCAGCGTGTTGCGCCCGCTCACCACGATCGACTGCGGCGAGGCCCACGCCCCCAGTTGCGACCCGCGCGGGCGCTTGGCCCAGTACGCGGCGGTCTCGGCCTGGCTCACCTTCTCCACGGTCCCGCGCACGGTCGCCTGCCGGTGCAGCCCGTACCAGGGGAAGGTCGCTGAGGCGGCCCTGGTCGCCATCAGGTCGTGGCTCTTGGCCGAGGTGTAGTTGGTGAAGAAGACCAGCCCCCGCGCGTCGAGGCCCTTGGCCAGGACGGTCCGCGACGACGGGTAGCCGTCGGCGCCCGCGGTGGCCAGCACCATGGCGTTGGGCTCGGCGAGACCGGCGCTCTTGGCCTCGTCGAGCCAGATCTGCAGCTGGTCGTGCCAGGTCGCGGCGAGGTCGCTCTCATGCAGGTCGCCGTGCTCGTAGGACACCCGCATGGTCGGAAGGTCCAAGACGATCTCGCCGTCAGCCATACCGCATCTCTCCTCACCGAGGGCGTGGGGGCCACTTGACGGTACGGGGAATCCAGGTGAACGGAAACCGCCCGCACGGTGACAGCCGACACCCGGGAGAGCGCAATGGAGTCCACCGACAATCTGGATCGTTTCACTGGATCGTGACCGAAGACACCGGGGTGAACGATTGCTAACCCCCGGCGGCAGGAGCATCGTGTGCGAAAAGCCGTGCGGTGGTGCCCGGCGTGGGCGATCTGCCTCGAAAGTGCCGCTGCCGACGCGAAACCCGCGAGACCCGTCGTGGACATGGCGTGAAAGGCGAGGCACATGCACAACGCGGTGCAGGACATCCAGCAGAGCTCACCGGTCGCCGAACCGGACGACGGGTTCCGACCGGGGTTGGAAGGCGTCGTCGCGTTCCGCACCGAGATCGCCGAGCCCGACCGCGACGGGGGTGCGTTGCGCTACCGCGGGGTGGACATCGAAGACCTCGTCGGCCGCGTCACCTTCGGCGACGTCTGGGCCCTGTTGGTCGACGGCCGCTTCGGCTCCGGCCTGCCGCCCGCCGAGCCCTTCCCGCTGCCCGTGCACTCCGGTGACGTCCGGGTGGACGTGCAGGCCGGTCTCGCCATGCTCGCCCCCATCTGGGGCTACCGCCCGCTGCTCGACATCTCCGACGACGAGGCCCGCGAGCAGTTGGCCCGCGCCTCGGTCATGGCGCTGTCCTATGTGGCCCAGTCCGCGCGCGGCATCCACCAGCCCGCCGTGCCGCAGCGCCGCATCGACGAGTGCGGCACCATCACCGAGCGCTTCATGACCCGCTGGCGCGGCGAACCCGACCCCGCCCACGTCGCCGCCGTCGACGCCTACTGGGTCTCGGCCGCCGAACACGGCCTCAACGCCTCCACCTTCACCGCCAGGGTCATCGCCTCCACCGGCGCCGACGTGGCCGCCTCCCTCTCCGGCGCCATCGGCGCGATGTCCGGCCCCCTGCACGGCGGCGCGCCCGCCCGGGTGCTCCCGATGATCGCCGAGGTCGAGCGCACCGGCGACGCTGCGGGCGTGGTGCGCGGGATCCTGGACCGCAAGGAACGCCTGATGGGCTTCGGCCACCGGGTCTACCGAGCCGAAGACCCCCGCGCCCGAGTCCTCCGCCGCACGTGCAAGGCCCTCGGCGCCGAGCGCTACGAGGTGGCCGCGGCCCTGGAACAGGCCGCGTTGGCCGAACTGCGCGAACGCCGCCCCGACCGCGCGATCGAAACCAACGTCGAGTTCTGGGCGGCCGTGATCCTGGACTTCGCCCAGGTACCGCCGCACATGATGCCCGCCATGTTCACCTGCGCCAGGACCGCAGGCTGGTGCGCCCACGTCATGGAACAGAAGCGCACCGGCCGCCTGGTCCGCCCCGCCGCCAAGTACATCGGCCCCGCCCCCCGCAAGCCGGAGGACGTCGAGGGCTGGTCTCTGATCGCCTGAGTCTCGCTTCGGAAGGTGGGTCCGCGCTTCGCGGGCCCACCTTTCTCATGTCTACTGGCCGACCATCCACATCAGACTGATCATTTCTTCAGCAGGTCTTGTCGCCCAACACTTGCGCGGCAACATCTTCGCCGCTACCAGTACTCCAGCACGAACCGCGTCCGCTGGTGGCACCGCCGGTCTCGCCGTGCTCATGCCCACGACATCACTACTCGGGCTGATCATGGTTGCCGGAATCCGCAGCAGCAGAACGGTCTTCCGCTTCTTCCGTGTCGCCGAGCCCGGCCTTCTGTCGCCACCGGGCGATCGCCTTGCGAGTCATCTCAGTGTCGGGGTGGTCGACCCCGAGTACCCGGATCGTGTCGACCAGGAGTTCGGCATGTGCGTGAGCTGCTGCTGCGGGTTCGCCTGCTTCGCCGATCCATTCGGCCAGATTGCTGCGGGTGCGGAGTGTGTCGGGGTGGTCGGGTCCGAGGATGCGGATTCGGTCGGCTAGAAGTTGGGTGTATTCCTGTGCTGCTGTCGATGGCTCACCGGTTTCGCCGGTCGAGTGGGCGAGGTTGTTGCGGGTGGTGAGTGTGTCGGGGTGGTCGGGTCCGAGGGTGCGGAGTTGGTCTTCGAGTAGTTGGGTGTAGGCCTGTTTTGCTGCTGCGGCGTCGCCGGTTTGGCCGGTCCAGCGGGCGAGGTTGTTGCGGGTGATGAGTGTGTTGGGGTGGTCGGGTCCGAGGGTGCGGAGTTGGTCTTCGAGTAGTTGGGTGTAGGCCTGTTTTGCTGCTGCGGCGTCGCCGGTTTCGCCGGTCCAGTGGGCGAGGTTGCTGCGGGTGCGGAGTGTGTCGGGGTGGTCGGGTCCGAGGATGCGGATTCGGTCGGCTAGAAGTTGGGTGTATTCCTGTGCTGCTGTCGATGGCTCACCGGTTTCGCCGGTCCAGTGGGCGAGGTTGTTGCGGGTGATGAGTGTGTTGGGGTGGTCGGGTCCGAGGGTGCGGAGTTGGTCTTCGAGTAGTTGGGTGTAGGCCTGTTTTGCTGCTGCAGCGTCGCCGTTATGGCCGGTCCAGTGGGCGAGGTTGCTGCGGGTGCGGAGTGTGTCGGGATGGTCGGGTCCGAGGTGTCGATTCGCGGAGGCAAGAAACGCGTGGTGGTAGGTGACTGCTGCGTGTACCTGTCCAGCTTCGCCAAGGCTGGTGCCTGCGCGGAAAAGCATGGAATGACAATCTGGGTGCCAGAGATGTGCGCCAGCGTGGCCCGCTAGAACACCAGCGTTGAATCTCAACATTGCCCCAAGAGCGGTGTCCCGTTCTACTTCTGGCCAGGCGCGCCTCAGCGCATCTGCGGCTACGTGGCTCAATACGGGAAGTCGGTCGCCGGATAGTTGGTCCCGGGTTACCTTCTGCACCAACGAGTGCACATAGACCTGATCTGCGTCGAAGGCGATCAGGTTCAGTCGACTTAGGTTCGCCAGCGCTTCTGCCGCATCGTCTTCCTCCACCTCCTGGGAGCAACCAGAAGACAGGTAGTCCAAGACCGGCTCCGAGGTGAGCACCGACAACGGAATGCCGTTGGGATCCAGCAACGACATCACCGCGAGCATCGGCCGGGCCAGACCGGCCGGTTCCAGGAGGTCGGCGGCCTCAATGGAGATCCCCCATGTGGTCGCCACAGTGTCGCGCCGACCGTCGACGCCAGCCCAGGCCGGGAACATCTTCGTGAGGGAACTCCGCTGCCACTTGGCCGCGTACTTGAAGCAGTCCATGCCGGGGGTCCGCTTCACGTACGCCGCAGCCTGGCTGATCGCCAGCGGCAGGTACCCGAGCAGCGCAGCCAACTCCGGGATCCCCTCTACCTCCCCCAACACCCCACGCAGGTAAGCGTGCGACTCCGAAGCCGTGAACACCCCCACCTGTGCCAGCTCACTGGTATCCGACGCCAACGCCCACGGCTCGTTCCGCCGCGTGGTGACCACCAACCGCCCATCCGGACCCTGCGGCCACAGCCCCGCCAACTCGCCCGGATCCGCTACGTCGTCGAACACGACTAACCACGAATGGGTGGTGCACCAGGTCAGGAACTGGCGGGCCGCGTCCTCATCATCTCCAGCGTCGGACACCACGCGGCCCAAAGCAGCCAGGCCGCTGACCACGCTGGTCTGGGTCGAAGCGGTGACCCATCCGACCAGGTCCACTGACCACTGCCGTCGGGCGTACTCGGCGGCTGCCTGGGTCTTGCCGACACCCCCCAGGCCCGACAGCACGACACCGCCGCTGACCAGCGATTCCAGCTCGGGAACCGACCGGGGCTGGAAGTCCCGCACCACCGGCGGCACTCCGCCGGACCGGAACGGCAGCCGCTTCGGCGGACCGCCGCCCACCGTCACCGGCCCGTACACCGCCCCGATCTGTGCGGCCGCCCCCGACACGTCGCCGGTCAGTCGGTTGTCGCTCATGGGGACATCATCCCGTACGGGTTACCGCCGAGAGGTCTGATGTTTCGAACTCCCCACCTGAGGAAACGTGAGCGGGCATGACCACCCAGGAGAGTGCGCAGCCCGAGTTGAAGCGGGTCATCGGGCCCGGGCTGTTGCTGCTGTTCGTCGTCGGGGACATCATCGGGACGGGGGTTTACGCGCTCACCGGGACGGTCGCGGGCAAGATCGGGGGTGCGCTGTGGTTGCCGTTCCTGCTGGCGTTCGCCGTGGCCTTCCTGACCGCGTTCAGCTACCTGGAGCTGGTCGGCAAGTACCCGAGGGCGGCGGGGGCCGCGCTGTACGCCAACCGGGCGTTCAAGATCCAGTTCTTGACCTTCATGGTCGCCTTCGCGGTGATGTCGTCCGGCATCACCTCGGCCGCCTCCGCCGCGCAGGCGTTCGGCAACACCTACCTCAAGAAGCTGATGGGGGACTCGCTGGTCGTGCCGACCGTGTGGATCGCGGTCGCGTTCATCGTGCTGCTGGCCGCGGTGAACTTCCGCGGGGTCGCGGAATCCTTGTGGGCCAACGTGGTGCTGACCGCGATCGAGCTGTCCGGGTTGCTCATCATCATCGTGGTCGGCGTCTACGCCATCGGGTCGGGGCAGGGTGACCCGGGCAGGCTCGTCGAGATCGACACCACCGGGCAGAGCCCGCTCATCGCCATCAGCTCCGCGACCGCGCTGGCCTTCTTCGCGATGGTCGGCTTCGAGGACTCGGTGAACATGGCCGAGGAGTGCCGCGAGCCGGTCAAGATCTTCCCTCGGGCCATGCTCATCGGCATGGGCATCGCTGCGGTGATCTACGTGCTCGTGGCGGTCACGTCGTCGCTGCTGGTGCCCGCGCACGACCTCGCGGGCGCCAAGAGCGACGCGTTGCTCAAGGTGCTTTCCGTTGGCGCACCTGGCTTTCCGCTGTGGGTGTTCGCGCTCATCGGGCTGCTCGCGGTCATCAACTCGGCGCTGATCAACATGCTGATGGCGAGTCGGCTCGTCTACGGCATGGCCAACGAGAAGATCATCCCGAAGGTGTTCGGCGCCGTGCACCCGCTGCGCCGCACGCCCTGGGTGTCCATTGTGTTCACCAGTGTGATCGCGGTCGTTCTGGTGGCCACTGTGGACATCAACCTGCTCGGTGGCACCACGTCGCTACTGCTGCTCATCGTGTTCACCGTGGTCAACATCGCGGTTCTGGTGCTGCGCAAGGACAAGGTCGACCACGAGCACTTTCGCGCCCCGACAGCGCTGCCGGTCATCGGCGCCATCACCTGCGCCTACCTGGCCAGCCCGCTGTCGGGGCGCCCCGCGCGCGAGTACGGGATCGCCGCGATCCTGCTCGGCGTCGGTGTCGTCCTGTGGCTGCTCAACCGGTTCGCGCACGGCCGGGTCGAGGTCGACGCGGAGAAGCTTAGCGCGTGAACGGGGCGAGTTCCGCCGCGTCGTGCGCCGAGAAGATCTTCACCTCGTCGCGGTGGGAGCGGAGCATGGTCCGCAGGCGCTCCTGGTTGGCCTTGCGGGCCTTGCCCTCCACCTGCATCAACGACTGGAACACGCGCAACCCCGGCGGGCACGACGGCGTCGGCGCCATCTCGGCGGCGTTGAAGTAGGAGTCACCGGCGTGCAGCAGCCAGCCGTCGTCGGAGTGCACCGCGACGCCGACGTGGCCGCGGGTGTGGCCGGCCAGCGGCACCAACCGGAAGTCGTCAGACAGGCCCGTCAACCCGCGCACGGACTCCAGGCCCATCCACCGGTCCCCGCCGCCGCTCTCGTGCACCTCCCACTTCGGCCCGTGCGCCCAGTGCGCCTTCCGGTAGCGCTGCCGCTCGGCTGAGGTCGCGGGCGTGAGGGCCGCACGCAGCTCCGGTCCGTGGACGTGCACCCGCGCGTCCGGGAAGTCGACCAGACCGCCCGCGTGGTCGAGGTCCAGGTGGGTCAGGATGATGTGCCGCACATCGGCCGGGTTGTACCCGAGCGCGGCGACCTGGCGCACCGCCGCCTGCGCCACGTCGAACTCCGGCCGCACCAGGGCCACGAACGGGCCGGGCAGGGTGGCCTTGGGCGTGGTGAGGTCTCGCACCCCGAAACCGGTGTCCACCAGCACAAGGCCGTCGTCGGACTCCACCAGCAGCACGTGGCACACCATGTGCGCGAACCGCAGCAGCCCCGGCGCGCCGTCGACGAACCCGCCGCCCGGCGGGTGCATCGAACCGCAGTCCAAGTGGTGAACCCGCATGGTCATGCTCCTTTCAACAGCGGCGCGAGCATCGTGGCGACCGTGTGCAGCGGGGCGACGTCCCGCTGGCTGCGGGCGACGAGTTGCGCGCCTTCGAGTGCGGCCAACACCGCTGTGGCCAATGAGTCCGGTTCGGACAGTCCGTGTCGCGCGAGGTGCCCGCTGATCGTGGCGTGCCACGAGGAGAACGCGGCCGCGCAGGCCTCGCGGACGCGCTCCGAGTCGCCTGCGTCGTGCGCGACCGTACCAATAGGACAGCCGAGCCGGTAGTCGGAGTCGACCAGGCCCGCCGCCAGCGTCTCGGTGATCACCGACAGCGCGGTGGCCGGGTTCGGCGTCTGGCTGAACGCGACGTCCACCCAGCCGCACACCTCGGCCGCGGCCAGCTCCACCGCTTCCGCTGCCAGTTGTTCCTTGCCCTCGGGGAAGTGGAAGTACAGGGATCCCTTGGGCAGCTTGCCCTCGCTGATCACCTGGTTCATGCCGGTGCCGTGGTAGCCGCGGGCGCGGAAGAGGTCGACCGCGGTGCGCAGCGTGCGGTCGCGGGTGTCGGTTCGACGGGGCATGACGGTTACTATACAGACCGGTCTACAAAAAGCCAGGACCGCCGATCCGCCGTAGGCTCGCGTCATGGAGATCCAGATCAGCTCCGGCGCCACCACCGCGGCCATCACCACGACCGGTGCCACCCTGCGCGCCTTCGAGGTCGACGGCGTCCCCTACCTGGAGACATTCCCCGCGGGCGAGCCCGCGCCGATGGGCTCCGGCGCGATCCTGGTGCCTTGGCCCAACCGGGTCGCCGGTGCGAAGTGGACCCACGGCGGCCAGGTGCTCGAACTCGACGTCACCGAACCCGCGCGCGGCAACGCCAGCCACGGCCTGGTCCGCCGCGAGACCTGGGACGTCGTCGAGACCTCGGACGCCTCCGCCACCCTCGCGGTCACCATCGACGGCCGCCCCGGCTGGCCCTTCCCCTTCCGCGCCACCATGACCTACGCCGTCAGCGCCGACGGCCTCACCGTCACCCACGGCGTCACCAACCTGGGCACCGAACCCATGCCCTTCGGCGTCGGCGCCCACCCGTACCCGCGCCCCGGCCGCGCCGAGGTCGACGACTGCGTGCTCACCCTCGCCGCCACCACCCACCTCCCGCTCGACCCGGAGCGCATGGTCCCGTCCGGCCCGCCGACCCCGATCGCCCGCTTCGCCCGCCTGGTCCGGGAAGTCACCCTCGACGACGCCTTCGGCGGCTGCGAACCCGGTGACGACGGCCTGGTCCACCACACCCTGCGCGGCCCCGGCGGCGGCGTCGACCTGTGGGCCGACCCGGTGTTCCGCTGGGTGCAGGTCTACACGCCGGACTCGTTCCCGGGCCGCGAAGGCGGCGCGATCGCCGTCGAACCCATGACCTGCCCGCCGGACGCGCTGAACTCGGGCGTGGACCTGCTCACCGTCGACCCCGGCCGGCAGTGGACCGCGTCCTGGGGCATTACACCGATGGCGAAGACCCGCTGACCGTCGCCCTTACCTTGGACCCACCCGCCCGCCCCAAAACTGGACTGTGTTCACCAAGCCGAGTACCTATCCCGCGGATAGGGTTCGCGGCGTGAGAATCGCGGTCACTGGTGGGTATGTCGTCCCGGTAGAAGGTCCCCCGATCGAGGGTGGCACGGTCCTGTTCGAGAACGGGAAGATCCTCGCGGTCGGGTCGCCGCACGAGGTCGAGATCCCCGACGGCACCGAGGTCGTCGACGCGTCCGGGTCCTGGGTGCTGCCCGGTTTCGTCGAGGCGCACGGCCACCTCGGCGTGCACGAGGAGGCCGAGGGCTGGGCTGGCCAGGACACCAACGAGATGACCGACCCGAACACGGCCAGGGTCAAGGCGATCGACGCCATCAACCCGGCCGACGAGGCGTTCCGCGACGCGCTCGCTGGCGGTGTCACCACCGTGGTGATCAAGCCCGGCTCGGGTAACGTCATCGGCGGCCAGACGGTCGCGGTGAAGGTCTGGGGCCGCACGGTCGACGAGATGCTGCTGCGCGACCCGGTGTCGATGAAGAGCGCGCTCGGCGAGAACCCCAAGCGGGTCTACGGCGACAAGAAGGTCATGCCCTCGACCAGACTCGGTGTCGCCGCGATCATCCGCGAGGCGCTGACCAAGGCGCAGGACTACCGGGCCCGCCGCGACCACGCCCGCGCCGAGGGCCAGCCCTTCGAGCGCGACCTCACCAACGAGGCACTAGCCAAGGTGCTCGACGGCGAGCTGCCCTGGTGCCAGCACGCGCACCGCGCCGACGACATCGCCACCGCGCTGCGGCTGGCCGACGAGTTCGGCTACCAGTTGGTGCTCAACCACGGCACCGAGGCGCACCTGCTGGCCGACCTGATCGCCGAGCGGGACGTTCCCGTGGTCATCGGCCCGCTGTTCACCAGCCGGGTGAAGGTCGAGCTGCGCCAGCGGACCCTGCGCAACCCGGGCATCCTCGCCCGCGCAGGCGTGCGGATCGCGATCACCACCGACCACCCGGTCGTGCCGATCAACTTCCTGGTGCACCAGGTCACCCTGGCGGTCAAGGAGGGCCTGGACGCCGAGACCGGACTGCGGTCCATCACGGTGAACCCGGCGGAGATGATGGGGCTCGGCGACCGGGTCGGCGCCCTCAAGCCCGGCCTCGACGCCGATGTCGTGATCTGGTCGGGCGATCCGCTCGACGTGATGAGCCGGGCGACCCGGGTGTTCGTCAACGGCCGCCAGGTCTACGCGTTCAACGAGGCGACCGGGCTCGGCGAGACCGAGAACCCGTACTACCAGGGGTAGTCCGCGCGGGTACCGGCCACCGCGCGGTGGCCGGTATCACGGCATCGCCGACGCGGAGAGGATGTCGTCGACCGTGCTTTCCGGGTTTTGTCCACAAGCGTAGAGGGTGCGCGCCACGATATACGGCTCGTCGGCGCGCCGCGTTTCGCCGCGCTTTTCATAGGCGCGGGCCAGTAAATCGCGCTGCTCCGGTTCTTGCAGCGCCCAGAATGTGCGGCACGGCGTGGTGCCGTCCAGTTCCGCTTCTTCGGCCAGGGCCAGGAACAGCGCCCGGCCGCCGAGCACCAGCGCGATCGCCGCCACCGCGGCGCCCGCCCCGATCAGCACCCGCTTGGACGGCCTCGGGTCCCTCGGTGCGACCTTCTCCGGCACCGGGGGTGCCCCGGCTGCCGCCGCGAGCGAGGCCACCGCGTCGCGGAACCCGACATCGGTGGCGAACTCGTGGTTGAGCAGGTCGACCAGGGTGCGCCGGTGCGCGGGGGCGTTCGGGTCGGCCTCGAACACCTCGAACGCCGAGGCGCGCCGGATCCGGCGCAGCCTGCCGACGACCGCGTCGAGCAGGGTGTCGGCCGCGCGCCGGTCCGCGCCGTCGACGCGGTGGGTCACCAGCCGGGCGAGGATGTCCGCGACGTGCTCGGCAAGGATCGGCTGGCTCATCGATCACCCTCGTCCACGCGGTCGGCTGCGGTTCCCCACTGAGGGGGAATCGTCCGCAGACGGTAAAGCGTGATGGGGTGATCCGCGCGGGTTTTCGCCGTTTTCCCACCGGACGTTATTCCCACCCGGTGGTTTCCCACCGGGTGGGCGATTCAGGCGTCGCGCAGTTGCCTGGCGATCACCACGCGTTGGATCTGGTTGGTCCCTTCGAAGATTTGCGGGACTTTGGCCTCTCGCAGGTACCGCTCGACCGGGAAGTCCCTGGTGTACCCGGCGCCGCCGAGGACCTGCACCGCGTCGGTGGTCACCTTCATCGCCGCGTCGGTGGCCACCAGCTTGGCGATCGAGGCCTGCCGGACGAACGGCAACCCCCGGTCCCGCCGCCGCGCCGCCTCCAGGTACGTCGCCCGCGCCGACTCGACCGCGGCGGCCATGTCGGCCAGCAGGAACTCCACGCCCTGGAACTCAACGATCGACCTGCCGAACTGGACCCGCTGCTTGGCGTAGGCCACCGCCTCGTCCAGCGCCGCCTGGGCCAGGCCCACCGCGCACGCGGCGATGCCGAGCCTGCCCGAGTTCAGCGCGGTCAACGCGATCTTGAGGCCCTGGCCCTCGGTGCCGAGCAGCCGGTCGGCGCCGACCCTGGCGCCCTCGAACAGGACCTGGGTCGTGGTCGACCCGGTGAGCCCCATCTTCCGCTCCGGCGCCGCGAACCCCAGGCCGGGCGTGTCCGCGTCCACCAGCAGGCAGCTGATGCCCCTGCCGCCGTCGTCGGAGGTGCGCACCATCGTGGTGTAGAAGTCCGCCTGGCCGCCGTGTGTGATCCACGCCTTTGTGCCGTTCACCACGTAGTCGTCGCCGTCGCGGCGGGCGCGGGTGCTCAGCGCGGCCGCGTCCGACCCGGCGTGGCTCTCCGAGAGCGCGTAGGCACCCAGCAGCTCACCGCCGAGCATGTCCGGCAGCCAGCGCCCGCGCTGCTCGTCGGTGCCGTGCTCGGCGAGCGCGTAGCAGGACATCGTGTGCACCGACAGGCCGACGCCGACCGACATCCACGCGGTCGCCACCTCCTCCAGTACCTGCAGGTACACCTCGTACGGCAGCGCGGCGCCACCCCAGCGCTCCGGGTACGGCAGCCCCAGCAGGCCGCTGCGGCCCAGCAGCCGGAACTGCTCCCTCGGGAACCTCTCCTGCTCCTCGTACTCCGAGGCCAGCGGCGCGAGCTCGTCGCGGGCGATTTCGCGGGTCAGCTTGAGCAGGTCCTCGGCCTCGGTCGAGGGCAGCAGGCGCTCGGCAGGCATGGTCAGACCCTCCGGTGTACCAGAACCAGTACTACAGGACGGCTCAGAGTACTGCTTTGGGTCCTGAGCTGTCGATACGCTGAGTAGGTACACCGGGAACGTGCCCAGGCCGGGCGCCGAGAGCAGGGGGTGAGCGCGTGGTACGGCGTAACCCCACGGCGCGGCAGGCGGCACTGCTGGAACAGCTGCTGGCGATCTTCCTCGCCGACGGCTTCGCCGAATCCACCCTCGACGACTTCGCCGCCCGGCTGCGCTGCTCCAAGTCCACCTTGTACGCGTTGGCGCCGAGCAAGGAGCAATTGGCCCGCAAGGTCGTCGGGCACTTCTTCCGCGGCGCCACCGAACGGGTCGAGAAACGCGTGGCGCTGGCCACCGACGCCCGCGCCAGCATCGCCGCCTACCTCGAGGGCGCCGCGGCCGAAATGGCCGTCGCCTCGCCGGTGTTCATCGCCGACGTCGCCGCGTTCGCCCCCACCAGGGCGGTCTACGAGCGCAACGCCAAAGCCGCCGCCGAGCGGATCCGCGAGTTCATCCGGGAGGGTGTCGCCGAGGGCCTCTTCCGCGACGTGCACGCCCAGTTGGTCGCCGAGATGGCCGGGTGGCTCATCGAGGGCATCCAGACGGGGGTGCTCGGGCAGCGCGCCGGGGTGTCCGACGGGGAGGCCTTCACCGCGCTCGCCGACCTGCTGCTCGACGGTCTCAACCGGCCGTCGATTCGGTGAAAAGCCAGCTGCGCCTGTGATACGTGTCCCAACCGCGCTGGCGGCCCCCGGCCACGGCTGTCCGTAATGCGCCCGGAGCACTAGCGTAGGGGGCTCAGGACCCCAATGGGGCGGTGCTGCGCATGATCGCACTCCGACCAGGGCCGTTCCGGCTCGGCCGTACCGCCGCCCTGCCCGAGTGTGAGAGGTACTTGCATGCCCGACGGGACCGCTGTGCCCACCGGCACCGAGCAGACCGCCGCCCTCCGTTACCCCGGCGGCGAGCACGAGATGGCGATCGAGGCCGCAACCGAAGGCACATCAGGCGTCGACCTGGGCAAGCTGCTGGCCAAGACCGGGTTGGTCACCCTCGACCCCGGCTTCGTCAACACCGCTTCGTGCTCGTCGGCCATCACCTACATCGACGGTGACGCGGGCATCCTGCGCTACCGCGGCTACCCGATCGAGCAGCTCGCCGAACGCTCCACCTTCATCGAGGTCAGCTACCTGCTCATCTACGGCGAGCTGCCCAGCCAGGCCGAGCTCGACGACTTCGCGCACAAGATCAGCAGGCACACGCTGCTGCACGAGGACCTCAAGCGCTTCTTCGACGGCTTCCCGCGCGACGCGCACCCGATGCCGGTGCTGTCGTCGGCGGTGTCGGCGCTGTCCACCTTCTACCAGGACAGCCTCAAGCCCTTCGACTCCCACCACGTGGAGATCTCGACCATCCGCCTGCTGGCCAAGCTGCCGACCATCGCGGCCTACGCCTACAAGAAGTCCGTGGGCCAGCCGTTCCTCTACCCGGACAACTCCCTTGGCCTGGTGGAGAACTTCCTGCGGATGACCTTCGGGTTCCCCGCCGAGAACTACGACCTCGACCCGGCACTGGTACGCGCGCTCGACCTGCTGTTCATCCTGCACGCCGACCACGAGCAGAACTGCTCCACCTCCACGGTCCGCCTCGTCGGCTCCTCCGAGGCCAACCTGTTCGCCAGCGTGTCGGCGGGCATCAACGCCCTGTTCGGCCCGCTGCACGGCGGCGCCAACAGCGCGGTGCTGGAGATGCTCGAGGGCATCCGCGACTCCGGCGGCGACGTCGACTCGTTCGTCAAGAAGGTCAAGAACAAAGAAGACGGCGTGAAGCTCATGGGCTTCGGGCACCGGGTCTACAAGAACTACGACCCGCGCGCCGCCATCATCAAGAAGACCGCCGACGAGATCCTCGGCAAACTCGGCGGCGACGACTCGCTGCTCGACATCGCCAAGCAACTCGAAGAGCACGCCCTGGCCGACGACTACTTCATCCAGCGCAAGCTCTACCCGAACGTGGACTTCTACACCGGCCTGATCTACCGGGCGATGGGCTTCCCCACCAAGTTCTTCACCGTGCTGTTCGCCCTCGGCCGTCTCCCCGGCTGGATCGCCCACTGGCGCGAGATGATGAACGACCCCGCCACCAAGATCGGCCGCCCCCGCCAGGTGTACACCGGCCACACCGAGCGCGAGTACAAGTCCGTCACCGAACGCTGATCCCGCAGTAGGTCCCACCACCAGAGGCGCCAAGAACTTCCCGTTCGACTGGCCTGCTCGACGGCCCTTGGCCGACGGCCTTTGCCTGATGGTCCCTGCTCGATGGGGTGGACTTGTTTCGTGTGGGGGGACGACACCCGTAGCCTGACCGGCGGCTGGCTGGGCCGTCCCTTTGGCCCCCAGCTTTTCAGGCCCAGCACGGGTGTCGTAGGGGCCCCGCACGAAACACGTCCACCCCATCGAGCCCCCCGCACAGTCGTCCCCCACGCAGCCCCACCGCGCAGCCTTCGCCCGCGCGGCCACCACATGAAGCGGCGCCCCCCAAGGCGCCGCTTCGCCGTTCCCAGGCTTGATCACCCGAGCACAATGGGCCCATGGGTGATGCCCGGAACTCGCTGCCCGGCAAGGCGCGGGACGTGGTGCAGGCACACGAGGTCGGCGACGTCGTCTTCCGCTCGCACGACCGGCGCGGGGTGTACGCGCTGGCCGCTCTCGCAGTGGTGTTGGTCGCGGCGATTGTGGTGATCGTTCTCCAGCCCACGCAGGCACCACCGGTCGCCGAGCGGGGGCCGCTGGTCGCCGCGGTCACCGGGAACACCGGGCAGGACTCGGGGTGGTGCACCTCGGGCTGGATCATCCCGGACCGGGGCGACGCGCCGATCCCGTACAGCGGCGGCCCACCACCCGGGGCCGTCGAGGGCGGTGGCACGGTGGTCGCCGTCACGGTGCAGGGACTGACCGGGAAAGCGGTGGTGCTGCAGGGGATGTCGGTCGACGTGGTGCGCCGTTCGCCCGCCCCGACCGGGGTCTACCTGCCTCCCGTCTGCCCGGCCCACATCGTCCCGAGGAAGTACGGGGTGGCCCTCGACAACGTCGTGCCCCGGGTCGTCGCCGACGTAGGGACGCGTGGATTCCCTTACCGGGTAAGCGAAACCGAGCCGGAGGTGTTCGTGATCCACGCCGGGGTCGATTCGGGTGACGTGCAGTGGCGCCTCGTGCTGGCGTGGACGTCCGGGGCCGAGAAGGGCGAACTCGTGGTGGACGACAACGGGCGCCCGTTCCACACTGTGGCCTTGTCGTCATCGCGGCCGTTCTGCGTCTCCAAGGTGGAGACCTGGCAGCCTGCCTGCTAGCGAGCGTGCCCTGATCGAGTGGCCGTTCGGCGGGGGCGCGGTGTCCTGGGTAGCGTTGCGCGCCGTGACTTCGGTGGTGTGGTTTCGACGTGACCTGCGGACCGGGGATCACCCGGCGCTGCTCGCGGCGGCTGAGCGCGGGTCGAGTGCGCTCGGCTTGTTCGTGCTCGACGAGCGGTTGGGTGGGCCGTCGGGGGATTCGCGGTTGGCGTTCATGTACCGGTGCCTGCGCGACCTCGACGAGCAGTTGGGCGGCAGGCTGATGGTGGTGCGCGGGGACCCGGTCGACGTGGTGCCTCGGGTGGTGGCGGCGGTCGGGGCGGAGTCGGTGCACGTGTCGGCGGATTATGGGCCGTACGGGCGGGAGCGGGACGACGCGGTCGAGAAGGCTCTGGATGTCGACTTCGTGCGCACCGGGTCGCCGTACGCGGTGGCGCCGGGGCGGGTGCTGAAGGGGGACGGGCAGCCGTACCGGGTGTTCACGCCGTTCAGCCGGGCTTGGCTCGACCACGGGTGGCGCAAGCCCGCCGACACTTCGGCATCCACAGTGGACTGGGTGGATCCGTCTGAAAAGGACGGTGGACCCCGGCGCGTGCGGATCCCGGACGACCCGGCGGTGTCGGCGTCGCTGCCCGCGGCGGGGGAGAAGGCCGCGCACGAGGCCTGGGCCGACTTCGACGCGACGCACTACAAGCGCGACCGCGACCGCCCGGACGTCGACGGGACCAGCCGCATGTCTGCGTACCTGCGATGGGGCTGCGTGCACCCGCGCACCCTGCTCGCCGACCTCGGCCACTCCGAAGGCGCCCAGACCTACCGCACCGAACTCGCCTGGCGGGACTTCTACGCCGACGTGCTGTGGCACCGGCCCGAGACCGCCCGCGAGAACTACAACCCCAAGTTCAACGCCATGCCGCACGACACCGACGAGGACCTCTTCGACGCCTGGTGCCGCGGCGAGACCGGCTACCCCGTCGTCGACGCCGGGATGCGGCAGTTGCAGGCGGAGGGCTGGATGCACAACCGGGTCCGCATGATCGTCGCCAGCTTCTTGGTCAAGGACCTGCACGTCCCCTGGTGGTGGGGCGCCCGCCACTTCATGACCCACCTCGTCGACGGCGACCTGGCCTCCAACCAGCACGGCTGGCAGTGGACAGCGGGCACCGGAACCGACGCCGCCCCCTACTTCCGCGTCTTCAACCCCACCACCCAAGGCGAGAAGTTCGACCCCAACGGCGACTACGTCCGCCGCTACGTCCCCGAACTGCGCGGCATCCAGGGCAAGAAGGTCCACCAACCCCCGCCCACCCCCGGCTACCCCACCCCGATCGTCGACCACAAGCACGAACGGGAGATAGCCCTGGAGCGCTACGGCAACCTCAAGTGAGGTGGCTCAGCGAGTGCCGAGGATGAGCTGCTCGATGTGCTCGAAGACCTCGGCGTAGGCATCCCGCTGCCACGCGGGGAGTCGTTCCCAATCGGCGACCGGGGCGGCGTTGTGCCGGTGGGCCTGGGCCGACCAGCACAGCGCCGCAAACCGTCCCTTGTGGACCCGCGACAGCCCGTCCGTCCCGCCCGCCTCGACGAACGCCCGGACCAGGTCGTACACCGCGTTGGCGCTCGCCCGCTCCCACGCGGGCAGCGCCGACCACTCCGCCTCCCGTACGTCGGCGCGGTTCTTGCGCGCCGAGGCCACCCACGCCCGCAGGAACACCTGACCGCCTTCGATCACCGCTCGGCTCCCAACTCGCGCATTCCGCCCGCTGCCACGCTACGCCCGCCACGAGGCGAAACGGGTCACGCTTTGCGCAGTGCTTCGCGCAGCGGCAACCGGGGCCCGGTCCGCAGAACCGCCCTGGCGTAGATGCGGCCTGCCAGCCAGGTGAGGGCCGCGATCGAGAGCAGCATCAGCACGACCGCGAGGGTCACGTCCCACGCTGTCGCGGTGCCGAGGGCGAGGCGGCCGGGCATGAGGATCGGGGCGAAGGGGGGCAGGATCGACAGCACCGTTGTGGCGCTGGAGTTGGGGATGCGCGAGAGCAAGCCGAAGCCGAGCACGAAGGCCAGTACCAGCACCGAGGTGACCGGGAGCAGCACCGACTGCGTTTCCTCTTGGCGGGACACCAGCGAGCCCGCGGCGGCGAAGACCGTGGCGTAGAACAGGTAGCCGAGCAGGTACCAGAGCACGCCCCACAGCAGGGTCCCGGCCGCGACGCCGGGGATGGTGATCACGTCGGTGACCACGGCCAGCACCACGCCGACCCCGCCGACCACGGTGAGCTGGGCCAGGCCGACCAGCCCCAGCCCGACGACCTTGCCCGCCAGCAGTTCCCACGGGCGCACGGTCGCGAGCAGGATTTCCACGACCCGGCTGGACTTCTCCTCCACCACGCCCTGGGCGACCATCGTCCCGTACAGCAGCAGCGACAGGTACAGCAGCGCGACGATCACCAGCGCCATCGCCAGCCGCTCGTCGTGGGTCGGGTCCGGGGCGCGCAGCGACCGCACGTCCACCGTGGCGTCGGCGACCGTCCCGAGGACCTGGTCTGGGTCCAGTTCCTCGATCGCGGCCAGTTGGGCGCGCAGGACCTCCTCCTGGACCAGGATGTTCAGCGCCCGCCGCAGGTTCTCGTCGAGGGTCTCGTCCACCACCACGTGCAGCGCCGCGGGCGTACCGGTCACCAGGGCGTCGAGGTCGCCGTCGAGCACCGCGGCCTCACCGGCTGCGGCGTCGCGGACCGTGCTGACCTGGACGTCGAGGCCGAGTGAGCGGGCTTGTGCCGACAGCGGTGCCGAGATCGCCGCCGCCTGACCGGAGAGGCCGACGCGGGTGATCCGCTCGCCGCCGAAGAGGGTGCTCTGCATCAGCACGAAGCCGACCAGGATGGCGATCGAGACCGCCGTGCCGACGAGGAAGGACCTGGCCCGCAGCCTGGTGCGCAGTTCCCGTCGCGCCACCAGCCACACGGTGCGCTGCGCGGTCACCGGCTGCCCACTCCCACCGCACCACGGTACAACTCCGCCAGCGACGGGTGGTGGTGGGTGAACCCGCGCACCCGCCCGGTGGCCAGCGCCGCGGCCAGGATCGGCTGGTCGTCGACACCGGGCGCGACCCGCAGCCGCGTCTGTCCGCTGTGGACGCCCAGCACCGTGACCCCGGGCAGCCCGCGCGCCCAGTCCGCTGGCGCGTCCGGCGCGTCGACCACCAGGGTGCTCCCGCTGCCCTCGCGCAGCTGCTCGACCGTCCCGCAGGCCACCACCCGACCGGCCTGGATGATCCCCACCTGGTCGCACAGCCGCTCGACGAGGTCGAGCTGGTGGCTGGAGAACACCACCGGCACCCCGGCCGCCGCCTGCTCGCGCAGCACCGCCACCAGCACGTCCACCGCCAGCGGGTCCAGCCCGGAGAACGGTTCGTCGAGCACCAGCAGCAGCGGGTCGTGCACCAGCGCCGCCGCCAGCTGCACCCGCTGCTGGTTGCCCAGGCTCAGCCGCTGCAGCTCGGAGTCGCGGTGCTCGCGCAGGCCGAGCCTGCTGATCCAGTGCTCCGCGGCCCGGTGCGCGGCGTTGACCTCGGCGCCGTGCAGCTCGGCGAGGTAGACCAGCTGCTCGAGCACCCGCATCCTCGGGTAGAGGCCGCGCTCCTCGGGCAGGTAGCCGAACCGGCGGCGGGCCGCGTGCTCGACCGGGGCGCCCGCGAACCGCACCGACCCGGCGTCCTGGGCCAGCACGCCGAGCACGATCCGCATCGTGGTGGTCTTGCCTGCCCCGTTGCCGCCGACGAAGCCGAACAGCTCACCGGCGGCCACGTCGAAGCTCACGCGGTCGCAGGCCAGCACGTCGCCGTAGCGCTTGGTGACGCCGTCGACCTCGAGCATCGCCCACCTCCACGGCCCAGTATTACCGGTCGGCCGACCCCGGTTACCCGCTGGTCGGGTGCGCCTGCAAACGAGTTGGCCGATTGCCACCCGGGGCGGAACCGAACACGCGATGCTCCGTCCAACGACAGGCGGATGCTCCAGGCAGGACCAGGGAAGTGGTGTGGCGATGAACCCTGAACAGTGGCTCGCGCAGTACGACGAGACGCTGCAGAAGGCCGCGGCCGGTGCGCAGAAGGCGGAGAAGGCCCTGCGCGAGGTGGGTGGGACCGCGACCTCGTCGGACGGCGAGGTGACCGTGCGGGTGTCCGCCGCCGGGGTGACCACGGACCTGGTGCTGCGGCCCGGCGTGCGCGAACTGGAGCCCGAGCAGTTGGCGAGGGTCATCCTCGACGTCACCAGGCAGGCCCAGCGGGACGCGGGCGCCAGGGTGGTGGCGGCGATGGAGGAACTGGTCGGCGACTCCTCCGCGCTCGACGTCGTCAAGTCCTACCTGCCCCAGGGCTACACCGGGGACGCGGCGGACGGCCCGGCGGCGGCCAAGCCGCGCGACCGGCGCTCCGACGACGAGTACTTCGACAACCCCCCCGAAGTCGTCCACTAGACAGCAAGGCGGATCTCATGGGTACAGGGTTCAACGTCAACGTGGCGGAGCTGCGGGCACACGCGGGCACCGTCGCGACGTGCGCCGCGCAGGTGCACTCGGCGACCTCGCTGACGCAGCAGGTCTCCGCCGCCGCGTACGGGGTGATCGGCCAGTTCTTCGCCAGCGCGGTCCTGGCCGCCTGCGGGGACGTGCTGCAGGGCATCCAGAAGGTGGCGACCGCGATCGACGACGTCCGCAAGGGGATCGAGGACGTCGCGCGCGACTACGAGCGCATCGACATGGGCAACGCGGCGACTTTCGGCGGGAGGCTGTAAGTGACCACGACGGCGACGACCACGGCTGGGCAGTCCACGGGTGGGCAGGCGGCCACCGCGCTCAACAACGACATCAAGGGCGCGAAGGCGGCCATCGAGCGCGGTGACTGGCTCGACGCGGGCCTGCAGATCACCAACGTCGCGATGGACGTCATCAACATCGCGGGCGACCCGCTCGGCGCCTGCGCCAGCGCCGGGTTCGGCTGGATCATCAACCACATCAAGTTCCTCAAGGAGCCCTTCGACAAGCTCCTCGGCGACGCGAACTCGATCATCAACAGCGCCCAGGGCTGGGTCAAGGCAGGCGACCAGCTGATCCAGTCGGCGCAGAAGTACCGCGACGCGGTGCGCACCCAGACCTGCAACTGGCACGGCAAGGCGGGCGACTCCTACCGCCGCGCCGCCGCCACCCAGGCCGAGGGCCTCGACGCGCTCGCCGAGGTCAGCAAGGGTGTCGGCCAGGCCATCAACGGCGCAGGCAAGCTGCTGGCCGAGGTGCGCAAGACCGTGCTGGAGTTCATCAACCAGTGCGTGCAGAAGGTCATCCAGATCATCATCGAGGCGCTGGCCAAGGCGTGGCTGAGCTTCGGCGCCAGCATCGCCGAGGGCATCGCCCGCTCGGTGGTGCAGGCGGTGCAGACCGCGCAGAAGATCCTCGGCAAGATCCAGAAGTTCGTCTCGTCGCTGCAGAAGATCATGCAGACGGTGCAGAAGATCGTGCAGCTCGCCAAGGCCGTCAAGCAGCTGCTGGCGACCATCGGCGGCAAGGCGAACACCTCGCCGAGCGCGACCACCACCCAGGCGCCGACGGTCAACACCGGCACCCTGGACACCGCGTCGGGGGCGCACTACACCAACCCCAACGGCACGACGAACACCGCGAACTACGGCCAGGGCCAGGTCCCCGGGTACGGCGGCTACCAGCCGTTGCCCGGTTCGACCACCAACACCGCCAACTACGGCCAAGGGCAGGTCCCCGGCTACGGCGGCTACCAGCCACTGCCCGGCAACGGCACCAACGCGGCCAACTACGGCCAGGGCTCCGTGCCGAACTACGGCGGCTACCAGCCGCTGCCCGGCGGCACCCAGGGCCAGCCCGGCACGTACACCCCCGGTGTCGTGCCCGGCCAGACCAGCGGGGTGAAGCCGCCGACCGGCACGCCGAACTGGGGCCCCAGCGGCCCGCCCCCCACCACCGGCTCCCCGGCGTCCCTGGTGGACCGCGCCCGCTGGATCGGCGCCGCCGTCGAGGTCCTGATCAACCACGGCGTGGACCCCGCCAAGATCAACCCCGAGCAGATCGCCCAGATCGTCGACCGAACCTCCGGCGGCAACCCGCACGCGGTCAACCTGCAGGACCCCAACGCGGCCAACGGATTCCCGCCCAAGGGCATCTGCCAGCTGCCCGACCCGGTGTTCGACCAGCACAAGCTGCCCGGCTACGACGACATCTGGCAGCCGGTGGACAACATGCTGGCCGGGATCAGGTACTTCCTGTCGGAGTGGGGATCGCTGCTCACCGCCCTGCAGGGCCTCACCGGCCAGCCCGGCACCCCGGTGGTCATCACGCCGCAGTAGGCCCAGCCCCAGTGGCTCGGCCGCTGTGGCTTGGCCGCTGTGGCTCGGCCGCTGTGCCCAACTGCAGTAAGGCCCACCGCGGTAGCTCGACCGCGGTGGGCCCGGCCGCTGTGGCTCAACCGCTGTGGCTTGGCCGCGTTGGGCCCAGCCGCTGTGGCTCGGCTGCAGTGAGGCCAACTGCAGTAGCCCGGCTGCGGTGGGCCCGGCTGCGGTGGCTCAGCCGCGGTGGCTCGGCCGCGGCGGGCCCAGCCGCGGTGGCTCGGCCGCAGTAAGGCCCACCGCGGTGGCTCAACCGCAGTGGGCTCGGCTGCTGTGGCCCAAGCGCGGTGGCTCGGTCGCGTTGGGCTCAGCCGCTGTGGCTCGGCCGCAGTAAGGCCAACCGCTGTGGCTCAACCGCGATGGCTCGGCCACGGTGGGCTCGGCTGCTGTGGCCCAACCGCAGTAAGGCCCACCGCGGTAGCTCGACTGCGGTGGGCCTAGCTGCTGTTGCTCGGCCGCAGTAAGGCCAACCGCGTAGCCCAACCACGGTGGGCTCGGCCGTGGTGGGCTCGGCCCGGTGGGCCCAACCGCGGTGGGCTCGACCCGGTTGGCTCGACCCGGTTGGCTCGACCGCAGTGGCTTAACCGCAGTGGCTCGGCGTGGTGGGCTTGGCTGCGTTGGCTCGGCCCTGGTGGGCTTGGCCTCTGTGGCTCAACCGCGTTGGCATGGCCGCGTTGGGCTCGGCTGCTGTGGCTCAACCGCAGTAGCCCAACCGCGGTGGGCCCAACCGCACCAATGCTCGATGGGGTGGACTTCCTTTGCGTGGGGTGGCGCCGTCCGTAAGCTCCTGCGCGAGGGAGGGCCGTCTTTTCAGGCCCCGCCTTTGTGCTCTTCCGAGGACGGCGCAGGGGCCCCGCGCAAAGGAAGTCCACCGCATCGAGCACCCACACCGGTTGCGCGTTCAGCGGGCAACAAGCCCGAGCAGCGCGCGGGCAACCAGAGACTCAACCGCAGGCCGGGCAGCAGCGGCATCGCGGTCCACCAGACCGATCCGCGTGCGTCGGTGCAGCACGTCCTCGACGTCCAGCGCCCCTTCGTGCCGCACCGCCCAAATGACCTCCGCCGCCGTAACCCCAGCGGCGACTTCCCGGCCCAGGTCCGGATCCAGCAGCCCCATCGCCGCGACCGTCGGCGCCTCCGTCCCATAACGCGCGACCAGCCGACGCGGCGCATCCAAAGTGGACAGACGAGAGCGCGGCGCCGCGCCGACCAGTGGCAGCGCCTTGGTGCGGGACGGCCCTGCGGGCAGGCCCGCCAGATCAACGGCGGCGTCGACGGCGTCGGCGGCCATTCGGCGGTAGGTGGTGAGCTTGCCGCCCACCACCGTGACCACCTTGTCCTCGGTCAGCACGGCGTGGTGGCGCGACAGGTCGGCGCTGCGCCCCGAGGCCCCCGGTAGATCCACCAGCGGCCGCAGCCCCGCGAAAGATCCCAGGACGTCGGCGCGGGTCAGTCGGGTCTCCAGCACCGAGGAGGCGACATCGAGCAGGAAGTCCACGTCTGCTTCGGGAACGGTGGGCACTTCGGGGATCTCGTCGACCGGCTCGTCTGTGAGTCCGATGTAGACACGGCCGTCGTCCTGCGGGAGGACGAGGGCGAAGCGGCCGAAGGAGCCGGGGATCGGCACGGTCAACGACGTCGTGCCGCAGCCGACCGCGCCCGCGTCGAGCACCAAGTGCGACCCGCGAGAAGGGCGCAGCCGCACCGACGGGACGAGGGTGCCCGCCCACACGCCGGTGGCGTTGACCACCACGCGGGACCGGATCCGCGCCGCCATCCCGGTGCGCCCGTCGACCACCTCGACGGCGTCCGGTGCCACCGCGCTCACCCTGGCCCTGGTGACGATCCGCGCGCCGAGCCCGGCCGCGGTGCGGGCCAGGGCGACGACAAGGCGGGCGTCGTCGACGAGTTGGCCGTCGAAGGACAGCAGGCCGCCGCGCAGCCCGGCGGCGCGCAGACCGGGGGCGAGGGCGCGCGATTCGGCGGCGGAGATCCGGCGCGGGCCGGGGAGCAGGTCGGTCGGGGTGCGCGCGGCGCGGCGCAGGCCGTCCCCGGCGACCAGGCCCGCGAAGGTCAGCGCGGCGTCGCGGGCGGAGACCGGCGGGTGCAGCGGGACGAGTTGGGGGAGCGTGCGGGTGAGGTGCGGGGCGGTGGTCGTCATCAGCACACCGCGTTCGACGGCACTCTCGGCCGCCAGGCCGACATCGCCCTTGGCCAGGTAGCGCAGGCCGCCGTGGACCAGTTTGCTCGACCAGCGCGAGGTGCCTGCCGCCAGGTCGTTGGCCTCCAGCAGCGCCACGGTCAAGCCGCGGGAGGCGGCGTCGAGGGCGACCCCCGCGCCGGTGACCCCGCCGCCGATGACCAGGACGTCGACCACCTCGCCCGAGGTGAGCGCGGCCAGGTCCGCCGATCGGCGTTCGGCGTTGAGGGAGGTGCTCATGTCGGCTCCGGTCTCAGGCTGGCGTCGAGCAGGTGGGTCAACTCGCCGAGGAGGTCGGCTGGGGCGACGTCGGTCGTGGCGGGGCCGTGCGAGAGCACGAACGACTGGACCACGAGTAAGAGGGCTCTGGCCTGGGTGTTCGCGTCGCCCGCGCGCACCGAGCCGTCTTCGTGGCCCGCCAGCAGTTGGGCGAGCAGGAACTGCTCGGCGATGTGCTGGGTGCTGCCGAGCCTGCGCACCACGTAGGGCAGGACCAGTTCGCCGTCGCGGTCGAGGATCGTGCGCATGAGCGGGTCGGCCACGATCGCCCGCACGCCCGCGACCGCACCCGCGACCAGCCGGGCCCTGGCGTGCTCGCCGTCGGCCGTGCGGTTCGTGCGGGCGAGCAGCGCGCCGAACTCCCTGGTCATCAGGGCCGCGAGCAGGCTGCGGACGTCCGGGAAGCGCCGGTAGAGCGTCATCCGGCTCACGCCAGCGCCGCGGGCGACGTCGGTCAGCGTCGTGCGCCGCACCCCCTGGGCCAGCACGCAGTCGCGGGCGGCGTCCAGAAGGACGTCGTCGTCCACCCGACTGGGCGAAGCCATGTGACGTTTCAACGTCATGTGTCACACTCTATTCGTGAACGTGCCTGTGGACCACCTCGACCACCGGGTCCGCGGCGGCTGGACCACCTCGGGTGCCGCCGACGCCGACCTGCCCGCGCACGCGCGCCGGTGGCTGGGCGCGAGAACCGGGCTGACCCCCACGGACACGCCCGTCGCGCCCGACTCCGGGCTCGCGGTGCCCGACTCGGTGCTGCCCGCGCCGGTGCGGGCCGTCTTGGCCGACATTGTCGGGGCAGAGCACGTGCTGGTCGAGCGGGATGAGCGGCTCGGCAGGTCGGGTGGACTGTCCTATGTGGATCTCCTGGCGCGCAGGGGGGCCGGTGAGCTGCCGGTACCCGACGCCGTGGTGCTCCCCGGGAATCCCGAACAGGTGCGCGAGGTCGTCGCGGCGTGCGCGTCACACGGGGTCGGGATCGTCCCGTTCGGCGGCGGGACCTCGGTCGTGGGCGGGGTCGCGGCGCTGCGCGGGGACAAGGCGGCGGTTGTCGTGCTGGACCTGTCGCGGCTGGACAAGCTCGTGTCGGTCGACCCGGTTTCGCGGCTCGCGGTCTTCCAGGCTGGCGTGGTCGCCCCCGAAGCGGAGCGGATGCTCGCGGCGCACGGCTTCACCCTCGGGCACTTCCCGCAGTCCTACGAGCGGGCGACCCTCGGCGGGTTCGCCGCGACGCGGTCTTCGGGTCAGGCCTCCGCCGGGTACGGCCGGTTCGAGGACATGGTCGAGGGCGTCCGCATCGCGACACCGCGCGGCGAGTGGCGGTTGGGCGTTTCGCCCGCCTCCGCCGCGGGCCCCGACCTGCGGCAGTTGGCGATGGGCAGCGAGGGCCTGTTCGGGGTGATCACCGAGGTCACCGTGCGCGTCCGGCCTGCGCCCGCGTGGGAGCGGTACGAGGGGTTCGTCGTCGACGGGTTCGCGGCGGGTGCGGAGATCGTGCGGGCGTTGGCCCAGGCCGGTGTGCTCGGGACGGTCACCAGGCTGTCCGACCCGCAGGAGACCGAGGTGGCGCTCACGCTCTCGGGCGGGTGGAAGACGGCGGGGGTGAAGGGCTACCTGCGGGTGCGGGGGATCTCGGAGCCCAGCCTGCTGGTGATCGGTTGGGAAGGGCAGACCAAGGACGAGCTGAACGCCCGTCGTCGTGCCACGTTGCGGCTGGTCACCGGGGCTGTGCGCCTGGGTACCCGGGCAGGGGAGGCGTGGCTGCACGGCCGGTTCGCGGGTCCTCGGCAGCGGGACGCGCTGATGGACATCGGCATGTGCGTGGAGACCCTGGAGACCGCGACCTACTGGTCCAAGCTCGGCGAGCTCCGCGAGGCGGTTCGCGATGCGCTGCTGGGATCCCTGGCCACGGCCGGGCGGCGGCCTGTGGTGGCCTGCCACATCTCGCACTCCTACGAGACCGGCGCATCCCTGTACTTCACGACTCTTGTTCCCCGAGACCGCGACGACCCGGTGGGCCAATGGCGCCGCGCGAAGCAGGCCGCCAGTGAGGCGATCGTCGGCCTAGGGACCATCACGCACCACCACGCCGTCGGGGTCGACCACGCGCCTTATCTAGCCGAGGAGATCGGCACCCTGGGGGTGGGCGTCTTGCGCGCGATCAAGGCTGAGTTGGATCCGTCGGGTGTGCTGAACCCTGGGAAGCTGGTTTAGTCCGCCGCACGACGCCTAACGCGAGACCGGCGATCATCCCGCCAAAGAAGAGGAACACGGCGTAGTCACCCCGGTTGCCGATCGCCCGGTCGCACATGTCGATGTACTGCACCAACTCCTGGCGCTCGGGCTTGCCCAGGGCCTCGTTCAAGGCGGGGCTCTCCACCCCGCCGAAGGTGTTTCCGCAGCTCACAGAACTGTTGTTGGCCGGGTGGGCGACGCTGACCGGCACGATCGCCAGCACCAGCCCGGTGATGAGCGCGATGACGGCCAACACGGCGGCGAAGCCGCGAGGGGTCAGCGTGATCTGGGCCAACGGGTCGGGCTGCGCGCTCATGCAGTGGAGCTTCGCTGATCGAAGCGCGTCCGGCTAGACCCGATCGGCGAGACCGGGGAGTTTGTCCGTGATGTCAGGCTGAGCGCCACGGACCGGTCAGCACCGGCATGCCGTCGACCGGCGAGATCCACACGTAGGTCCACGCGTGCGTGCCGTCCGCCAGAACGACCCGCACTCGCGCGTAGTGCTCGCCCTCGTACTCGTCGACCTCGGCGAGGTCGGCGTCTTCCCGGAGCGGCACGACGCTTCCCAGAACGCCGGGGCCATCGCCCAGCGTCAAAGCCGGGTAGCCAAAGCCGGTGTCGTAGAGGGAGCCCGCGAGCATGGCATCCCTTGTGGGACCGTCGCACAAGGGCGCTAAGAGGTGCCAGTGGGAGTCCCCAGGGCGGAGCGTGCCGTAGACGAACAGCAACGGGTTCACCGGCCGGCCTTGCGGTCGTCGTAGTCGGCTTGCGCGGCGAGGATGGCTTCCGTGCTGGACTCGATGAGCCGGTAGAGGCCCCGGACCTGTTCGGCCATGGGGACGCCGAGGTCGGTGAGGGAGTAGTCGACGTGCGGTGGGATGACCGGGCGCACCTCGCGGTGCACCAGCCCGTCCCGCTCCAGCGCCTGCAGCGTCTGGGCCAGCATCTTCTCGCTCACGCCGCCGACGGCCCGGCGGAGCTCGCTGAACCGGTGCGTCCCGCTGAGCAGGACCCCGAGCACCAGCACACCCCAGCGGCTCGCGATGTGCTCCATGACCGCGCGCCCGGGGCAGTTGCGGTCGAACACGTCGAAGGATGTGTCCTGCACCATCTCGCTCATCCGGCACACGCTCCTCAACAGGACTCTTTCGTCCACGTAAGTATAGGACTTCAAGGTAGGTACTTACGAGAAGTTAGTACAGTCCCTACGGTGAGTTTCACCATCGCTTGAGGGAGAAACCACCATGACCTACCTGGTGACCGGGGCAACCGGACAGCTCGGCGGCCTCGCCGTGCGCCACCTGCTCGACCGCGTTCCCGCCGCCGACGTCGCCGTCTCCGTCCGCGACGTGAGCAAGGCCGCCGACCTCGCCGACCGCGGCGTCGACGTCCGCCAAGGCGACTTCTCCGAGCCCGACACGCTGCGCTTCGCGGGCGTCGACACCCTGCTGCTGGTCTCCACCAACGGCCCGGACGAGATCCGGGTCGGCCAGCAGAACGCGGCCGTGGACGCCGCGGTCCGCGCCGGGGTCAGCCGGATCGTCTACACCAGCGTCAGCGACGCGACGGGCTCGCCGCTGGGCCTGGCCAAGGTGCACGCCGCGACCGAGGAGCACATCAAGGCCAGCGGCGTGCCGTACACCTTCCTGCGCAACGCCATGTACCACGAGAACTACCTCGGTGGTCTGCCGCAGTCGCTCGAGAGCGGCACGCACGTCACGGCCACCGGCACCGGCCGGGTCGCGTCGGTCAGCCGTGACGACCTGGCGCTCGCCGCCGCGATTGTGGTCACCGGCGAGGGCCACGAGGGCGCGGTCTACGAGTTGACCGGGCCGCGGGCCTGGAGCTTCGACGAGCTCGCCGCGATCGCCTCGGACGTCACGGGCAAGCCGCTGGCGCACGTGAGCGTCTCGGGTGAGGACTACCTGGCCAACCTGCTCAAGGCGGGTCTGCCGCCGTTCCTGGCCGAGCTGTTCACCGACATCCAGGTCAACATCGGCCGTGGCGCGCTCAGCGAGGTCCGCCCGGACCTCGGCAAGCTGATCGGCCGCGAGCCCAAGACCATCGAGGAAGCTGTTCGCGCTGCCCTATAGGCAGGATCCACTAAGAGGAGAGCCGAACGGCCTCTACGGCCAAGAGCAGTTCCGCACCTTCACGTGGTCGTGCCGGATCCCGCCCAGTCAGCTCCTGCACTCGGCGGATCCGGTACCGCACTGTGTTCGGGTGGACGAACAACCGCTCCGCTGCTTCCTTGGCCGAACCAGCGACCTCGAACCACGCCACCAGAGTCCGGATCAACACGTCCCGCTCGCTGGTCGGTAGCGCCAAGAGGCCGCCCAGCACGATGCGGGACAACTCGGCCGCGATCTTCGGTGACCCCGCGACGAGGCTCGTCACCGCGCGGTCGCCGAACACGACCACACCACATTCCCCCGGGCCCAAGCAGCGCAGGGCGATCCGGGCGCGCTGCAACGCCCATGGCAAGTGCCGTAACGAAACCACCGGGCTCACCCCGACCGTGCCGGACAGCTGCCGCACGACGCTGAGATCACCCCTTGGCACCAACACGATCGTCGCCAACGGGTGCGCCACCGAGCGCAACTGTGGCGGGACAACAGTTGCGCCTACTGCCACCACGAACTGACCGTTTTCCGGCAGACCCAACGCACGCGCAGCCTCTTCGTACTCGCTGTCCTGAGACAGCTGCCCGACCAACAACGCCTCTGCCACGGCATCCTTGTCGTGCCGAGCGGAGTCCGCAGCGAAGTCGCTGTACGCCGTGGCTATCGCGTCGGAGTAAGAGTCGATGATGCGCCACACGGTCGCGCTTATCGGAAGAAGCTGTTCTGGGGTAAGAAGTCCGGGCGGGATGGCTCGTTCCATCAACGCTTCGTAGGTGAACGTGCCCGCGATCCGGAACGCCCTCAACACCGCGGGGAGCGGGATTCCCTGCCTGGCCTGCGCGCGACCCGTCTTGCGCGCCGCCTCGAGGGAAACCTCGCTGCCCTCGATGAACGCCAGGAAAGCGTGCCGCAGGTTCACCTCGCACACCTTGCGCAGCTCCGCGGGCGCGACCTCGTTGACCCTGCGGTACGACTCTTCCTTCGCGGTCAGCTCGTCGGCCAGCTCATCCGCGAGCTCGACCACCCTCGCGAGCTGGGCTCTGGCCAGGTCCCGCAGCTCGGGAGGCAGCGGCGACATGATCGTCGGAGCGGCCACCGCTCGACTCTAACCGGAAATGAACCCGTTTCCCACCGGCCGTTGGGTCCGCGGCCCGTTCACAGCCCGAGCGCCTGCAACAAGGTGCGCAACTTGGCCTCGGTCTCGGCGAACTCGGCGGCCGGGTCGGAATCCGGCATGATCCCCGCGCCCGCGAACAGCCGCATCTCCCGCTCGCGCACCTGCGCGCAGCGGATGGCCAGCACCCACTGGCCGTCGCCGTCGGCGGAGCACCAGCCGACCGCACCGCTGTAGAAGCCCCGGTCGAACGGCTCCAGTTCCGCGATCGCCGAGCGCGCGGCCGCCGTCGGCGTCCCGCAGACCGCCGGGGTGGGGTGCAGCGCGGCGGCCAACCGCAGCGACGACACGTCCTGGTCGCGCAGTTGCCCGGTGACCCGGGTGGACAGGTGCCACATCGTCGGCGTGGCGACCAACGACGGCCCGGTCACCGCCAGGTCCCGGCAGAACGGCCGCAGCACCTCGACCACGGACTCGACGACCACCGCGTGCTCGGCCTGGTTCTTCGTCGAGGCGAGCAGCGCCTCGGCATTAGCCCGATCGTGTGAGGGATCACCCCCGCGGGGGAGGGATCCGGCGAGCGGATTCGACACCACCTCGGCCCCGCGGCGCTCCAGCAGCAGCTCCGGACTGGCCCCGAGCAGGGTCGACCCGTCGGGCAGTGCAGTGGCGAAGGTGTAACCGAGCGGATTCGCCGCGGCGAGTCCCGGCAGCAGCGCGCCGACCCGCACCGGCTCGTCGAACACCAACCGCGTCGACCGGGCGAGCACGACCTTGCGCAGGTCGTCGTCGGCCCGCAACGCGCTCACCGCGGCCGCGACTGCCCGCCGGTACCCAGGCCCGTCGGGCACGTGGGTCGCGGTGGGTCGCGATGGCGCCCACGGCGTCGCCCGGGGCTGGTACGGGTGGATGCTGCCCGCCCGCTGCACGGACCGGGGGATCACCAGGTGAGCGGGGGTTTCGGGGGCGAAGGGGAGGGCGCCGGTGGCCACGGGGGCGCCGGTGTCGACCAGCAGCTTGGTGACCTGGGTGGCCAGCTCGTCCGGGTCGGTCTCCGCGACCACCGCGCGCGTCCCGGAGGCCGCCGTGGTGGCCTCGGGCGCGGCGAGCAGGAACGAGCCGGGCGCATAGCCCTCGACGAGCGCAGCGGCCCGATCACCGTCCATCGCTCCATCATGCCCAGCGGTGCTGCCTCGCACCGCCCGGTGGCGCTGTGCCGTTGGCCACGAAAAACCGCAGGTGGGCGCCGTGTCCGGCACCCACCTGCGGCGTAGAGCGACTTAGTTGAGCGCGTCGATGAGCGCGGAGCGCTGGCGGTCGCCAAGGCCCGCCGCCCGGCGGTCCGGGTCGATCCCGGCCTGCTCGAGCAGGGCGGCCACCTTCACCGCGCCAAGGCCGGGAACGGCCTTGAGCAGTGCGGCGACCTTGGTCTTGCCGATGGTCTTGTCGTCCTTGGCCTTGCCGAGCACCGACGCGATGGTCCGCTCACCGGACTTGATCTGCGCCAGCAGCTCGGACCGGGCCTTGCGAGCCTCGGCTGCCTTGGCGAGCGCATCGGCGCGCTGCTCGGGAGTCAACGTGGGCAGAGCCAACGTGCTGTTCCTTTCCTTCTTCACCCGCCGCGGCAGCGGCGGGCCAGCTGTGGATCAGGTCATCGCGGCTACCGACGGTCACCGGAGCGGACGGTGAAGCCCGCCCCTGGCTCACCGTGCGACCCGGGGGCCGGATGCCTTTCACCAGTAAACGACACCTCGGAGGGCAACATACCCCCGACACGCGCAAAGGTCTTGTGGAGCGCGCGCCCGACCGTGCGGCGACGCAGCGTGACAGCATGATCAACTAGCCAAATTGGACGGTCCGACCCGTGTCGCGGCGAGCGCGCACGCACTATCGTTTGCCACTACCGGCCAGTAAGTTCGACCGCGCACGTCGGGGCCCCGATCCGCCCAGGGAGTTGTCACCCATGTTCAGCACGATGCAGGACGGCAACCTGTCCATCGCCACCTTGCTGCGCCACGGCGCCAAGGTCCACGCCACCGCCGAGGTCACCACCTGGACCGGCACCGGGGGGCGCAGCGCGACCTTCGCCGAGGTGGGCGTCGAGGCGGCGAAGCTGGCCAACGCGCTGCGCGGCCTCGGGGTGACCGGCGACCAGCGCGTCGCCACGTTCATGTGGAACAACCAGGAGCACCTGACGGCCTACCTCGCCGTCCCCGCGATGGGCGCGGTGCTGCACACCCTCAACGTGCGCCTGTTCCCGGAGCAGTTGACCTTCATCGTCAACCACGCCGAGGACCACGTGATCATCGTGGACGCCTCGATCGCGCCGCTGCTGGCCAGGATCCTGCCCGCGTGCCCCACCGTCGAGCACGTCATCGTCGCCAACGGTCCCGCGGAGTCCCTCGCGGCGCCCGAGCACATCACCGTCCACTCCTACGCGGACCTGCTCGCCAACGCCGCCGGTGACTTTGAGTGGCCGGACGTAGACGAACGCGCGGCGGCCGCCATGTGCTACACCTCCGGCACGACCGGCAACCCCAAGGGCGTCGTCTACTCGCACCGGTCGATCTGGCTGCACTCGATGCAGGTGTGCATGCCCGACGGGATGCAGATCTCGTCGTCGGACCGCACCCTCGTGATCGTGCCCCAGTTCCACGCGATGTCGTGGGGCATCCCGTACGCCGCGTTCATGACCGGCGCCTCGCTGATCATGCCGGACCGGTTCCTGCAGCCGGAGCCGCTGGCGCAGATGATCGCCGAGCTCAAGCCGACCCAGTCGGCCGCCGTTCCCACCATCTGGCAAGGCGTTCTCGCCCACCTGGACCAGAACCCGGCGGACCTGTCGTCGCTGCGCGAGGTCGTCGTCGGTGGTGCCGCCTGCCCGCCCGCGATGATGCACGCGTTCTCGGAGAAGTACGGGCTCTACATCGTGCACGCCTGGGGCATGACCGAGACCTCACCGCTGGGCACGCTCAGCCGCCCCCCGGTCGGCATCTCCGAAGAGGAGACCTGGCGCTACCGCTACACCCAGGGCCGCCTCCCCGCGGGCGTCACCGCGCGCCTCATCGGCGACGACGGCCAAGAAGTCCCGTGGGACGGCGAGAGCGTTGGTGAGCTGGAGGTGCGCGGACCGTGGATCGCGGGCGCCTACTACAAGCCGGAGCCGGAGGACGCGGCGAAGTTCGTCAACGGTTGGCTACGAACCGGTGATGTCGGAACCCTGACCCCCGACGGCTTCCTCACCCTCACCGACCGCTCCAAGGACATCATCAAGTCCGGCGGCGAGTGGATCTCCTCCGTGGAGCTGGAGAACCACGTCATGGCGCACCCCGCCGTCGCCGAGGCCGCCGTTGTCGGCATCCCGGACCCGAGGTGGGACGAGCGGCCGCTGGTCGCCGTCGTGCTCCGCCCCGGTGCCACCGCGGGCGCCGAGGAGCTGCGCGACTTCCTCGACACCAAGGTCGCCAAGTGGCAGCTGCCCGAGTACTGGACCTTCGTCGAGGAGGTCCCCAAGACCAGCGTCGGCAAGTTCGACAAGAAGGTGATCCGGGCCGCCCACGCACAAGGCACCCTCGACGTCAAGCACCTCGGCTGAGCCGGTCGGCGCCCCGGGACGCCCACCCGGCGTCCCGGGTACCGCCGAATGGGGACATCGGTTCACCCTGCTAGGTAGGGTATTCGGCAGTTCCGTCGCTCTTGGAGGTGCCGCCCTGCCCCGCGAGTCCCGCGACCGCAAGCTCAACGCCACCTCGTTCGTGGTGCTGGGCATGCTCGCCCAAGGCCCGGCCACCAGCTACGACCTCAAGCAGCGGGTCGCGCTCACCATCGGCAACTTCTGGGCCTTCGCCCACTCCCAGCTCTACGACGAGCCGGTTCGCCTGGTGGAGGCGGGCCTGCTCAGCGCGACCGAGGAGGAGGGCGGCAGGCGCCGCCGCACCTACTCGATCACCGAGGACGGCCGGACCGCGCTGCGCGAGTGGCTGGCGTCGCCGACCCCGGACGAGACCGAGGTCCGCGACCTCGGCCTGCTCAAGCTGTTCTTCTCCACCTTCGCCGAACCGGCGGACCTGGCCACGTTGGCCCGCACCCGGCGCGACTCGCACAAGGCCCGCGCCGACGGGTACATGGCGATGTACAACCAGATCGCGGGCTTCGCCGACCGGTGGCAGGTGAAGTCGCTGGAGCTCGGCATCCGCATCGAGCGCTGCGTGGAGCGGTTCTGGACCGAGTTCACCGAGGAACTCGACGCCGAGGCGCGCAAGCCGCCGCGGCAGTAGCTACTTGTTGCAGCCGGGGGGCTGGCACAGCACCCCGCTGAGCGCCTTGTAGAAGATCGCCCCGATCTTGGTGGGGTCCGGTGTGACGAACGCCTGGCCCCCGGTCGGTCCGGTGATCGCCTCGAGTTCCTTGAGGTCGGCGTCGGGGCCGATCCCGATGCCGATCAGCTGCAGCGGCCGCCTGGGGTCCTGCAGCTTGGCCAGCTCCTCCAGCAGTTGCGAGCGGCTGATGCCGTCCGGGTCCTCGTTCTTCCCGTCGGTCAGCACCACCACCAGGTTGATCCGCCCGGGCTCCCAGTTCTCCCGCGCCGACTGGTAGGCGGCCAGCACGCTGTCGTAGAGCCCGGTGGCCCCGCCCTTGATCGCCTTGACCGACCGCAGCTTCTCCAGCGCGCCGGTGTTGAGCTGCTCGGCCACCGGCAGCACCGGCAGCAGCTCCCGGTAGTCCTTGCTCCCGTCCAGGTTCGTGGAGAACAGCCACATCCCGAACTTCGTGGTGGGCCGGAACAACCCGATCCCCAGCTCCGCCGCCTTGACCGTCACCGCCATCCGGTCCGCCCCGGTCCCCGGCACCGGCTCGGCCATCGACCCCGACACGTCCAGCAGCACCTGCATCCGCGAGCTCAGGTTCACGCCCGCCCACTGGTTCAGCAGCTGGTCGACCTCGTCGGTTGACGGCAGCGGCACCGGGGCGACCTGGTCGATCGAGGTGCGCCCGTCGGCGGACCTGTCGCGCAGCACAGCGCCATCCGGCCCGCGGAAGCCGGCGTCGCCAAGTGCCGTCAACGACGACGGAGTGCCTAGCTCAGCGAGGAGTCGCTGCGACACCGACAGAGAAGCCTGTGATGCGGTGGGCAGAACCGTGTACGGGAAGTCCAACGACGGAACGGCGGCGTACGAGGCGATCAGGGGGAAGGCCGTGTTGGTCGCGTTGTGGCGCAAGAGAGAGCTCTCCGGAGTCGGGAAGACACTCAGGGGAGCGGACGGGCTGTTGGTGCCGGGTAAGCGGGCGTAGAGGTCCGCGGTCTGCGGCAAGGTGTTGAGGGCCAGCTTGCGCAAGGACGCGGTCGCCGCGGCGGGCGGATCCGGGGTGGCCGCGGTCGCCGTGTTGATGCCGAGCAGCGTCGACAGACCGGACGGATCCCGTGCGGGGTCGGAGATCCCGATGGAGGTGGCCTCCAGGGCCTGCGCCCACGTGGGTTTGGTGCCCGGCCAGCCCAAGCCCGCGGCGATCTCCTCGGTCATCGCGAGGACTACGGGTGTTGACGCCACCGGGGTTCCGGTCAGCTCCACGCTCCAGGCGCCCTTCTGGTGGGCGCGGCGCAGCCAGAGGGTGGACTCCGGGATCCACACGTCCGGGGCCTGCGTGCCGTCGGAGACGATCAGGGATTCGGCGGCCGCGCCGGATTCCAGCGGGTTGACCTGGACCCGGGTGCACCCGTCGGTGATCCGGGCACCCGCCGCCTGCACGATCGGGGCCAGGTCGGGGGCGGCGACGACGGTGAGGGTGGCGGGTTCGCAGCTCGCGGTGGTCGGTCGGTCGCTGATCGTGTCCAGGGCGAACCAGCCGCCCACCACGAGTGCCAGCAGGACGACCAGGAGCAGCGCCGTCGAGCGGAAGCCCCATTTCGGCCGCCTGGGCGACGAGTGTCGTCCCATGGCCCACCTCTCGCGGGAAGGTGGCGCCATGCTAGACGCCGCGCACCCTTACGAGTAGAGCTTGTCGACCTCGGATCCGAAGTCGCGCATGATGATCCGGCGCTTGAGCTTGAGCGACGGGGTGAGGTGGCCGGTCTCGGGGGTGAACTCGGTGGCCAGCACCCGGAACTTGCGCACCGACTCCGCCGTCGACACCGCCGTGTTGCCCTCGTCGACCGCCTTCTGCACCTCGGCGAGCAGGTCGGGGTCGTCGATCAGGTCGGCGACCGTGGCCCCGGCGGGCTTGCCCGCGGTGGACTTCCAGTAGCTGAAGTAGTCCGGGTCGATGGTGATCAGCGCGGCGATGTACTTCTGCCCGTCGCCGACCACCATGGCCTGCCCGACCAGCGGGTGCGCGGAGATGCGGTCCTCGATGACCGCGGGCGCGACGTTCTTGCCGCCGCTGGTCACCAGGATCTCCTTCTTCCGCCCGGTGATCTTCAGGTAGCCGTCGGCGTCGAGCTCGCCGAGGTCGCCGGTGTGGAACCAGCCGTCGCCGTCGATCACCTCGGCGGTGCCCGCGTCGTTGTTCCAGTAGCGGCGGAACACCTGCTCGCCCTTGAGCAGGACCTCCCCGTCCTCGTCGATGCGCACCGTCGTCCCCGGCAGCGGCCGCCCGACCGTGCCCGGCCGCAGGTGCTGGGGCGTGTTGACCGCCGAGGCCGCGGTGGTCTCGGTCAGGCCGTAGCCCTCCAGCACGATCAGGCCGACTCCGCGGAAGAAGTGCGTCAGCCGGGCGCCGAGCGCGGCACCACCGGAGATGGCGAACTTCGTCTTGCCGCCCATGGCCGCGCGCAGCTTGCTGTAGACCAGCTTGTCGAACACCAGGTGCTTGAGCTTGAGGCCCAGACCCGCCTTGCCGTCCGCCTCGCTGAAGGCGATCGCGGTCGCCGCCGCGGCGTCGAAGATCTTGCCCTTGCCGCCCGCGTGCGCCTTCTGCCGCGCTCCGTTGTAGACCTTCTCGAACACGTACGGCACCGACAGGATGAAGGTCGGCTGGAACGAGGCCAGGTCCACCATGACCTGCTTGACGTCGGCCGTGTGGCCCATGGTGCAGCGCGCGTAGACGCAGCCCACCTCGACCATCCGGCCGAACACGTGCGCCACCGGCAGGAACAGCAGCGTCGAGGGCGCCTCGGCCATGCCGCGGCCGTGGAAGAGCTCGGCGAGCACCTCGGCGCCGTAGCCGCACTCGGCGAAGAAGTTCTCGTGGGTCAGCACGCAGCCCTTGGGCTGACCGGTGGTCCCGGAGGTGTAGATGATGGTGGCGACGTCCTCGGCGGTGACCGCCGCGCGTCGCGAGTGGATCTCCGCTTCGGCCACGTCGGCGCCCGCGGCGGTGATCGAGGCGATGTCGTCGACCCGCCACACCTGGCGCAGGTCCGGCAGCAGCTCGCGGACGCTGCCCAGCCGGGCGGCGTGCTCGTCGGTCTCCACCACCACGGCGACCGCGCCCGAGTCGGACAGGATCCACTGGATCTGCTCGGCGGAGGAGGTCACGTAGATCGGCACCGACACCGCGCCAGCGGCCCAGATGGCGAAGTCGAGCAGTGTCCACTCGTACCTGGTCGCGGCCAGGATGGCCACCCGGTCGCCAGGTCCGATGCCCGATCCCGCCAGGCCCCTGGCGACCTCGGTGACCTCCTCGGCGAAGCGGGTCGCGGTGATGTCCTCCCAGCCAGCGCCCGCCTTGCGCCGGAACGCGACGTCGGCCGGGCCGAGCTCCGCGTTGTCGTACACCAGGTCGGCGAGTCCACCCGCAACCTCACGCTTGGCGACTGGGGGTACGGCGAACTCGCGCATGGCTCTCCTCCGGCACACGTCAGGCAGCGTGGTGCGGGTGACCCCTACCGTCTACCTAGCGGTAACTTGGCCCGTATCTTGCCGCCAACCTCGGCCGCGGGGCCAGGGGCTTGGCGTAACTGATATCTGGCAATTGTGACAAATGAGTCCGCCCCGGGTGAACAGCGCACCCGGGGCGGAAACCAAAAGTTGACCTTACTGGTCGGTCATCAGACCCGCAGCTCGCGGGCCTTGGCGGCGATCGCGGTCGACAGCGCGCTCACCTGGGCGTACACGCCCGGGTAGTTCGGTCGGGCGCAGCCGCGGCCGTAGGACACGATGCCGACCTGCACCCAGGCGTTGTTGTTGTCCCGGCGGACCATGGGGCCGCCCGAGTCGCCCTGGCAGGTGTCGGTGCCGCCCTGGGTGTAGCCCGCGCAGATCTCCACCGCGGTCTTCATGCTCGGGTAGGAGCTCTTGCAGGTCGTGTCGGACACGAACGGGACCTGGGCCTTGAGCAGGTACCGCTGCTGCGCGCCGCCCTCGGACGCCGCGCCCCAGCCGATGATGGTGAAGGTGCCCGAGTCGTAGGCCGTCGACGTCGCGATCGGGAGCTTCGCGGCGTTGGTGATCGGGCTCGACAGCTGGATCAGCGCCCAGTCACCGCCAGCGGACCCGGAGTAGCCGGGGTTGCGGTAGACGTACTTCGAGGTGCGGGTCACCCGCGACGAGCTCTGCAGGTCGACCGCGCCGTAGGTGGCGGTGATGCTGGTGTTGTTGCCGGTGGAGCTGACGCAGTGCGCGGCGGTCAGGACCAGGTTGTCGGCGTACATCGCGCCGCCACAGCCCATCGACAGCCGGACCATCCAGGGGAACTCGCCCTGGGTGGCGCGGGTGCCGCCGACCACGGCGGGACCCATCTCACCGGTGGGGCCCGGCTGCGCCGCCGAGGCCGGGACGGCGATGGCCGCCGCCGCCACCGTCCCGATCGCGACCGCCAAGACCTTGCGCAGTGTGCTGAGCTTCTTCACGAAGTGTCCTCTCGTGTCCACACGACACCGGGTTGTGCCGCTGCAGGGGTGTGGAGCAGTCCGTCCACTGTGGAGCGCTGGCGCTCCGCCGTTGACGGACGACGGGGGCTCAGAAGGTGAGCTTCCAGCTGTTGATGTAGCCGGTGTCCTGGGCGTAGGTGTCCTGGACCTTGAGCTTCCAGGTGCCGTTGGCGACCTCGGTCGAGGCGTTGACCGTGTACGTGGCGATCACGTTGTCGGCCGAGTCGCTGGTGGAGGAGTTCTTCACCCGGTACGCGGAGCCGTCCGGGGCGAGCAGGTCGATGACGAGGTCGCCGCGGTAGGTGTGCACGATGTTGACGTCGACCTTGAGGGTCGCCGGGGCGTTGCCGCTCACGCCGGTCACCGCGATGTCGCTGGTCACCGCGCCCGCGTTGTCCGGGATCTGCACGTCGTTGGGGTTCTCGAAGACCGTGCCCTGCGGGTTCGTGGTGGAGGTGGGCGGGTGCCCCAGTTCGGCCGCCTTAGCCGCGATGGCCGAGGACAGCGCGCTCACCTCGGCGTACACGCCCGGGTAGTTCGGTCGGGCGCAGCCGCGGCCGTAGGACACGATGCCGACCTGGACCCAGGCGTTGTTGTTGTCCCGCCGGAACATCGGGCCGCCGGAGTCGCCCTGGCAGGTGTCGGTGCCGCCCTGGGTGAACCCGGCGCAGATCTCGACGGCGGTCTTCATGCTGGGGTACGCGGACTTGCACGAGGTGTCGGAGACGAAGGGCACCTCTGCCTTGAGCAGGTAGCGCTCCTGCGCTCCGCCCTCGGACGCGGCACCCCACCCGGCGATGGTGAACGTGCCGGAGTCGTAGGCGGTCGTGGTGGCGATGGGCAGCTTGGCCGCGCCGGTGATCGGGCTCGACAGCTGGATCAGCGCCCAGTCGCCGCCCGCCGAGGTCGAGTAGCCCGGGTTTCGGTAGACGTACTTGGACGTGCGCGTGACCCGGTTGGCGTCCTGCAGGTCCACCGCGCCGTAGGTGGCGGTGATCCCGGTGTTGTTGCCGGTGCTGTCCACGCAGTGCGCGGCGGTCAGCACGAGGTCGTCGGCGTACATGGCCCCGCCGCAGCCCATCGACAGCCGGACCATCCAGGGGAACTCGCCCTGGGCGGCGCGGGTGCCGCCGACGACCTGCGGGCCCATGTCGGTCGGCGGCGGTGCGGCCGTCGCCTGACCCGCGACCACACCGACCGCGGCCACCGCGGCGATCGATGCCGCTGCCAACGCCAATGCCTGCTGGAGCTTGCTGAGTTTCCTCACCTGAGCGTCCTCTCGGTCCACCGGCACACCGGGTGCCGTCGCTGGGCGTGGATGGGTCATCAACTGTCCGTAGTGGACAGCGGGCAGGGTGCGCCGCTCTCGGCGGCGGTGGGACGGGTGCGCCCCGGGCCGTGGCGGGTGCCGCGGCCCGGGGCGTCGGTCAGCTCTGCCGGGTCACGTGGCTCAGAAGGTCAGCTTCCAGCTGTTGATGTAGCCCGTGTCCGACCGGTAGGTGTCCTGGACCTTGAGCTTCCAGGTCCCGTTGGCCACCTCGGTCGAGGCGTTCACCGTGTACGTGGCGATCACGTTGTCCGCCGAGTCGCTGGTCGACGAGTTCTTCAACCGGTAGGTCGACCCGTCCGGTGCCACCAGGTCGATGACCAGGTCACCGCGGTAGGTGTGCACGATGTTGACGTCGACCTTGAGGGTCGCCGGGGCGTTGCCGGTCACGCCGGTGACCGCGATGTCGCTGGTGACAGCGGCACCGAGGTCCGGGATCTGCACGTCGTTGGTGTTCTCGAAGACCTTGCCGCCCGGGTCGGGCGGGTTGGTGTCGCCGCAGGTGCCGCCGATCGAGCGCTTGGGGCAGTCGGCGTAGTCGAGCAGCAGGAGGACGGCCTCCTTGTTGCGCGCGGTCTCCCTGGCGATGACCTCGTCGGGCGGGTAGAAGCCGCCACCGGCGGTGCCGGTCGGGTACATCTCGAAGGTGTAGCCGTAGATCTTGTGCACGCCCCACAGGTAGTCGTCGATCGACCCGTCGGTGATGTAGAGGTCCGACGACTGCTCGGGGGTGTAGTTGTTCTTCGCCGCCATGGCCCGGCCGATGGTGGAGAACACCCGCTGGTCCTCGGTGGTCAGGCCGGGGGCGGTGTCGTCGTAGGTCCAGCCGTAGGGCCAGAGCACCAGCTCGGAGTAGGTGTGGAAGTCGATGCCCACGGAGATCTGCTGCTTGCCGCCGACGATCCGGCTGCTGACGAAGTTCTGCAGCGCGCGGACCTCGGGCGCCGACGCCGCGGACGGGCCGCGGTAGGTCTCGCTGCTGGTGGACCCCGAGGAGCCGTTGCAGCAGCCCCACTTGTAGTCCCAGTTGCGGTTGAGGTCGGTACCGACGTTGGACGACCCGGAGTTGGGCTGGCGGTTCTTGCGCCAGCTGCGGTAGGAGCCCGAGGAGATGTCGAACTCGCCGCCGTCGGGGTTGACGTCCGGGATGATCCAGATCTCCCGGCTGTCCACCAGGCCCTTGATCCGCGAGTCGGTGGTGTAGCCGTCGGTGAGCAGGTTGATCAGGTACACCGCCATCTCGACGGTCAGGTGCTCGCGCGCGTGCTGGTGCGCGGTGAACAGCACCTCGGGCTCGTTCTCGTCGGTCGCGGCGTTGTCCGAGATCTTGATCGCGAAGATGTCGCGGTTCTCGTAGGTCTTGCCGACGACCTGCTTGGTGATGATGCCGGGGTGGTCGGTGACCGCCTTGTTGATGACCGCGGTCATCTCGGCGTAGTTGTGGTAGTTCGCGTCGGCGCTGGGGAAGTCGGCCGGTGCCGCCGCGCCCCGGTCGGCGGTGATCGCGGCGGTGTCCTGGGCGTCCACCCGGTAGCCGAGCTTGCGGATCTTGGCGACCTCGTCCGGGGTCGCGGTGATCATGAGCCTGCTGTCCTCGACGCCGTTGACGGCGGCGCCGGTCTTGGCGATGGAGGTCCGCTCCTGGTGGGTCTTCACCCCGATCACCGCGTACTCGGCCGAGGTGCGGCTCGCGGCCGCCTCGGGCCCGGCCGTCGCGCCGGGGGAGGATGACAGGACCACGGCCAGGGCGGCTACCGCCCCGACCGCGACCGATAGGCGTTTGCGTTTCACGCGTTGCCTCCTGCAAGGAGTGCCCGGGGGCACTGGAGGTGAGTTATGGGGTTGTCCGCCCCGGACGAACCCGAAGGTGCCCTCACGACCAGGACGCACAGTGGTGCAGATGGATGGTGACGTGGCCGCTTCGCGCGCCACAAGGCTGCGGAGGTGGTTCTCCGTTACCGTTTATTTCCCATTCCATAACCATCGGCCCAGGTCAATAGATACGTATCCCTACCTACCGGTGCCTCGATTGTTCCGAGCGGGTTGGCCGGGCACGCTTGCGTCCAAGCACGAAGGGCCCACCGGCCCGACGGGCGAACCTCGGGAAGTCGGGGGAGCGGCGCCCACGCCCTCGTCTCTCCCCCGCCCGGGGTTGTTCCGGCTCCGTGGCCACTCGAGCCACGCACCCCGGGACCACGGCGCCCACCCGGCGCTCGGCACCGCCTGGTGTGGTTCGGCGAACGTCCTTTGATGCAGGGGGCCGCTCGCCAGCCGCTGGTTCCGACGAGAAGGACCGTCCATCCCCGGACGGTCCTTCTCGTGTTCCAAGGGCTTTAGCCCAAATCCTCGGCTTGCAGCTCGGCTCGGGACGACACGCCGAGTTTGCGCAGGACCCGGGCGGCGTGCTGCTCGACGGTGCGCGGGGACAGGAACAGCACGTCGGCGATCTCCCGGTTGGTGTGGCCCGCGGCCAGCAGCCGGGCCACCTCGTGCTCGCGCGGGGACAGCTCGTTGCCGTAGCCGCGGCGACCCCGGCGCGAGGGCTTGCCGCCGCCCATGCCGCGCAGCAGGTGCCTGCACCTGGCGGCGTCGCGGGTCGCGCCGAGCGAGTCGAACGCGTCCACCAGCGCGGAGAGGATCTCGGTCGCCTTGTCGTTCTCGCTCGGCAGCAGGCAGATCGCCTCCCGCTCGGCCACCAGCGCGGCGAAGTACGGCGCGGGCAGCCGCTCGTAGCGGTCCACCGACTCGCGGTAGTGCTGCACCGCCACGTCCAGCTGACCCCGGGCCTCGGCCAGTCGCCCGCGGCACTGCGCGAGCGCGGCCACCGCCATCGGCGCGTCGCGGCCCTCGATGCCCGCCGCGATGTCCTCGATCAGGTTCTCGGCGTCCATCTCCCGGCCCGCGGCCAGGAACGTCGCCACCGCCACCGGTCCGAGCTCGGTCGCCCACACCCAGACGCCCTTGGCCCGGATGATGTCGATGCCCCGGTCCACGTCGACGCAGGCTCGGGTGACCTCGTCCTGCGACAGCATCGTCCAGGCCAGCGCCGCGCAGCCCGCGATGGCCACCGGCGCGATCGACTCCTCCGGCACGAACGCCCCGGTCTCGGTCAGGTAGCTGGTCGCCTCGGCCCACTCGCCGCGGGCCATCGCCAGCGACCCCAGCACCAGGCACAGCTCGCTGGCCACCGGGAACAGGTCGCGGTACTCGTCGAGCAGCCTGCCCGCGCGTTCGGCGAGCCCGTCCCACTCGCCGGTCAGCCAGTCCAGCCGCGCTTTGGTCGCCCGCGCGGTGCTCACGATGAACGGCGCGCCGCACTCGGCGGCGAACCGCAGACCGCTGCGCAGCAGGTCGCCGCAGAGCTTGAAGTGCCCGGTCGAGGTGCACGCGTCGGCCAGGTTGCAGTGCGCGCGGGCCAGTTGCCGCTGCTCACCGGGGGTGGCCGCGCTGTCGGGCAGCCGGTCGAGGTTGGCCAGCACCGACGGGTCGCCGGTGTGCAGCTTGGAGCCCATCTCGTTGGCCTGCAGCGAGATCTTCAGCTCGACGTCGTCGGTGGCCTCGCGGTAGCGGTCGGTGCGGTCGAGCCAGGGCATGAACTCGCTCATCGGGGTCATCCCCATGAACGGCTGCCCCAGCACCGCGGCGCCCTTGGCGGCCAGGTCCGGCCGCTCGACCAGGTCCCCGATCGCCATCTCGATCTCCGAGCGGGCCTCCTCGACCCCGCCCGCCTGGCGGATCAGCAGCAGCCCGCGGTAGAGCCGGACCTCGCCGCGCGCGGAGATCGACAGCCGCCGGTCCGACAGCAGCCGCTCCAGCGCCTCGGTCGGGTCGTGCTGGTCGAGGCCCAGGTGCGCGACCTGGCCCAGCTTGATCGCCAGCCGGTCCACGTCCGCGGCGGGCACGGTCGGTTCGACCAGCAGCCGCTGCAGCAGCGCGGTGGCCGTCGCGGCGTCGCCGACCTCGGCGGCCCGGTCGGCCGCCGCCTCGCCGTAGTGCAGCCACGCCGCCGTGCGCCCGGCCCGCTCGCTGTGCTCGGCCAGTTGCACCAGCGGTCGCGGCTCGACTTGGTCCAGCGCCTCGATGGCCCGGTTGTGCAGCTGCTGGCGGTCCGGGCCGCTGAGCGTGTCGTAGACGGCTTGTTGGGCCAGCGCGTGCCGGAACCCGTACCGACCGGAGTCGACCTCGTGCAGCACGTGTCCGCTCAGCGCGTGCGTCAATGCCGCGCGCAGCCGGGACTCGCCGATCGCGGCGACCTCGCCGAGCAGCTCAGCCGGGGCGGGCACACCGAGCACGGCCGCCGCTTGGGCCAGCCGGGTCGCGGTCGTCGGCAGCGCGGCCAACCGCTCCGCCATGGCGTCGCGCAGCAGCACCGGGACGTCCACGTTGTCCAGCAGCCGCCTTGCCGTCGCGCCGTCGGCGTGCACCGCGCCAGCCGGGTTGCGCAGCGCCCGCAGCGTCTCCTCGACGACGAACGGGATGCCCGCGGTGCGCTCGTGCAGTTTGGCGGCGAACTCCGCGGAGACCGCCTCCTCGTCCAGGATCGCCGACGTCAGCGCCCGCACCTCGTCGACGTCGAGCGGACCGAGTTCGAGCAGCACGCTGGTGATCCCGCTCGGCGGCCGGTACGCCGATCCCAAGGGGACACCGCCCGGCACGTCCTCGCGCCGGTAGGTGACCACAATGGACAGGTTGTTGGGCGGGTCGCCCATCAGGAACCGCAGCAGCTGGCGGGATCCGTCGTCGGCCCAGTGCAGGTCCTCCACGACCAGCAGCACCGGCCCGAGCACGCTGATCACCTCGCGCATGGCGCGGAACAGCCGGTGCCGCTCGGTGCGCGGGTCCCCGGTCGGCGCGGGCGGCGGCGGCAGGTACTCGGCGAGCTCGGGCAGCAGCGGGCCGAGCACGCCAGCCACCGGGCTCAGCTTCGGGTGGCCCTTGGCGAGCCGGTTGGTGGTGTCGCGCAGCGCTTCGAGCACCGCGCCGTAGGGGAACGGCTCGCCAACCGGCTGGCAGTAGCCCATGAGGACGGCCATCGGGCCGAGTTCGGCGTCGAGCAGCTCGCGCAGCAGCCGCGATTTCCCGACACCGGCCTCGCCCTCGATCATGACGACGGCTGGCTGCCTCGGCACCGCCGCGACGAGGGCGCCGAGCTGGTCGCCGCGCCCGACCAGCACCGGCGAGCTGGTCCGCATCAGTCCGGTGGCGTCGGGGCGCCGCGGGTTCGGCCTCGGTGTCCGGCTCATCCACACCCTCCCAACCGACGTGTCCGCTAGCGCACCCGATGGGGTTTTGGCGAGCCTAGGCGGCTTGGCGGTGATCTGAAACTCCAGGATGTCACGGACTGAGAAGTTGATCTTAGGTGAAAGACGGGTATCCCTACGTACCGATATCCGGATTGTTCGTCCCGCCGCGCCCCTCGATGGTGATCCGCAAGTGGCTGTCAGTTACCAACCCTGCCAGGCAGCCACACCCCCGGGTGGTGCCCACCACCCGGAGGAGCGGAAATGGAGAAGCCCAGATGCGACTTGATCGCAAGACCCGGCGAGTCGTCGCGGCCGGGGTGGCCGCTGGCGCGACCGCGGTGGCCATCGTGGCCGCGGTGACCAGCCCAGCGGCGGCCCAGCAGGCGACCGGCTCGATCCTGAGCAGCGCGCAGCCCATCGCGGGCAGCTACATCGTGGTGTTCAAGGACGGCGCCTCCGACGCCCCGACCACCAACGCCAAGGCGCTCGACCTCGCCCGCAAGCACGGCGGCAAGGTCAGCAACACCTACGTCGCGTCCCTGCGCGGCTTCGCGGTGAAGATGGACGAGGCGGCGGCCAAGCGGCTCGCGGCCGACCCGTCGGTGGCCTACGTCCAGCAGGACGGCGTCGCCAGGATGTCGGACACCCAGACCAACCCGACGTGGGGCCTGGACCGCATCGACCAGACGAACCTGCCGCTGGACCAGAAGTACACCTACGGCAACACCGCCTCCAACGTGACCGCGTACATCCTGGACACGGGCATCTACAAGGCGCACACGGAGTTCGAGGGCCGGGCCAAGGACGGCTACGACTTCATCGACAACGACGCCGACGCCTCGGACTGCCAGGGCCACGGCACGCACGTCGCGGGCACCGTCGGCTCCAAGACCTACGGCGTGGCCAAGAAGGTCAACCTGGTCGCGGTCCGCGTGCTCGACTGCTCCGGCAACGGCGCGTACTCGGTGATCATCAAGGGCATCGACTGGGTCGCCCAGAACGCCAAGAAGCCCGCTGTCGCCAACATGAGCCTCGGCGGTGGCGCGGACACCTCGGTGGACAACGCGATCAAGCGCGGCATCTCCGCGGGCGTCACCTTCGCCCTCGCCGCGGGCAACAACGCGGGCGACGCCTGCAACACCAGCCCGGCCCGCGTGCCGGAGGCGATCACCGTTGGCGCCTCCGACAACGCTGACAAGCGCTCCATCTGGACCGCGGGCTCGCTGGAGTCCAACTACGGCACCTGCCTGGACATCTTCGCGCCCGGTTCGGCGATCCTGTCCACCAAGAACGGCGGCAGCACGGCCACCATGAACGGCACCTCGATGGCCACCCCGCACGTGGCCGGTGCCGCCGCGCTCTACCTGTCGGCCAACCCGTCTGCCACCCCGCAGCAGGTCCGCGACGCGCTGGTGAACAACGCCACCTCCGGCAAGGTCACCGACCTCAAGGGCTCGCCGAACAAGCTGCTCAACGTCAGCTTCATCGGCGGCGGCGGTCCCGACCCGGACCCGACCTGCGACGCGGCCACCAACGGCACCGATGTGTCCATCCCGGACACCAGCACCGCGGTGAACTCCCCGGTGACCGTCAGCAACTGCACCGGCAAGGCCTCGACCGCCACCAAGGTCAAGGTCGACATCAACCACACCTACACCGGTGACCTGGTCGTCGACCTGATCGGCCCGTCCGGCGCGACCTACAACCTGAAGAAGGCCCGTGGCGCCAGCTCCGCCGCCGGTATCCACGAGACCTTCACCGTCGACGCGTCCGCGGAGAACCGCAACGGGACCTGGAAGCTGCAGGTCACCGACGTGCTGACCTACGACGTCGGCACCATCGACACCTGGACCCTGACCTTCTAGGGCTCCGGTTGACCGCCCCTCCCAGGCGGTAGCAGACCCCGGGCACCCGGCGCGCGGTGCGACCCGTTCGCGCCGGGTGCCCGGTCCATGAAGGGCGAACACCCTGTTCGGCCGTGCGCGCACGGCTGTCGACCATCGTGGAAGGACCTCCTCTCATGCAACGATCCACTCGCGGGCGAGTCGTGCTCGCGGCCTTCGGCGCGGCGTCCATCGCCGCCGCCCTGGTGGCCATCGCCACCCCGGCGACCGCCGCCGAAGCCGACTTCGTGCGGGCCAAGCAGCCCGCCGCGGGCGGCAGCTTCATCGTGTCGCTCAAGCCGACCGCGTCGATGACCGCCGCGAGCATCCAGGCCGCCTCGTCCGGCTTGGTCCAGAAGTACGGCGGCAACCTCGACTACGTGTTCTCCAAGTCGATGCAGGGCTTCCAGGTCAAGGGCCTCACCGACGCCAAGGCCCGCCAGCTGGCGGCCGACCCGACGGTCAAGAAGGTCTACCAGGACGGCACCGCCAAGGCCCTCGACGTGCAGGACAACCCCACCTGGGGCCTGGACCGCATCGACCAGGCGAACCTGCCGGTCGACAAGAAGTACAACTACCCCAGCGGCAGCGCGTCGAACGTGACGGTCTACGTCACCGACACCGGCATCAAGACCTCGCTGGCCGAGTTCGAGGGCCGCGCCTCGGTCGGCGCCGACTTCGTCGGTGACAACCAGAACGGCATCGACTGCTCCGGCCACGGCACCCACGTCGCGGGCACCATCGGCTCCAAGACCTACGGCGTGGCCAAGAAGGCCAAGCTGGTCTCGGTCCGCATGCTCGGCGAGAGCTGCGGCACCAGCGCCCCCGACTCCGCGGGCGTCAAGTCCATCGAGTGGGTCACCGCCAACGCGGTGAAGCCCGCCGTGGTCAACGCCTCGTGGACCTTCGACACCGCCAACATCGGTGACGACGCCCTCGCGGGCATGATCAACGCGGGCATCCAGATGGCCGTCGCCTCCGGCAACAGCGGTGCCGACGCCTGCTCCACCGGCCCCGCGAAGTACTCGGCGCTGATCACGGTCAACGCGACCTCGGCCAACGACGCGCGCGCCTCGTTCTCCAACTACGGCACGTGCACCGACATCTTCGCCCCCGGTGACAACATCACCTCGCTGAGCCTCACCGGCTCCGCCACCAACATGTCCGGCACCTCGATGGCCACCCCGCACGTCGCGGGCGTCGCGGCGCTGTACCTGTCGGCCAACCCGTCCGCCAGCCCGCAGGCGCTGCGCGACGCACTGGTGAACGGCGCTACCAGCGGCAAGGTCACCAACCCGGGTTCCGGTTCGCCGAACAAGCTGCTCTACAGCGGCTTCATCACCGGCGGCCCCGGCCCCGACCCGGACCCCACCTGCGGCCCCGGCACCAACGGCGACGACGTCACCATCCCCGACGGCGGCTCCGCGGTCTCCTCCTCGGTGACCATCGCCAACTGCACCGGCAAGGCGCCGACCACGACCTCGGTCAAGGTCGACATCAACCACACCTACACCGGTGACCTGAACGTCCTGCTGATCGGCCCGTCCGGCCAGGCGTACAGCCTGCAGCGCGCGGGCGGCGCCAGCTCCCCCTCCGGCATCCACCAGACCTTCACGGTGGACGCCTCGGCGGAGAACCGCAACGGCACCTGGAAGCTGCAGGTGACCGACATCTTCACCTACGACACCGGCAACATCGACACCTGGACCCTGACGGTCTAGTCGTCCGCTGAACCGAGAGAGGCCCCGGAGGCTAAGGCTCCGGGGCCTTTCCGTATGTGCTCCACCGCGCTCGCGACACACCCCAGCGAGATCGCACGGGAAGTCCTGTTACCGCAACAGCGCCGATGGCGTCCTGAGGAGGCTCAAGCCCGGGACGCCATCGGCGCTGTGGTCACCACGTCCACCGGATGCCGTGGATGGCCGCTTCCGAGCTCTGCACCGAGGTGTGCACACCGCCGTAGGAGCCCGGCTCCAGCGTCTCCCGGTGCACCTCCGGCTCGTCCGCCGCTTCCTGCGCGTAGGCGAAGCAGGACGTGGGCAGCGCCGACGGGTGGAAGGTGACTTCGGCCAGGTAGTCCCGGAAGGCCCGCCGCGAGCCGCGCGAGAAGCGGTTCGACCGGCCCTGCGCGAACCACCGCACCTCGTACTCGAAGATCGCCGTCTGCCCGGCCGACAGCGACCGGTCGAACAGCACCTCCGCCACGGTGAACCGGCTCGACGGCACCGGGCGCACCCGGCCGACCGCACAGCCGGACCCGGTGAGCACCGCGGGCAGCGCCCGGTCGTGCTCCTCGGCGCGGTGCAGCACCACCATGGACCGCAGCCGGTCCACTTCGGACCGGACGAGCATCCGCACCTTGGTCCGCACGTCCCTGCCGTTGTGGTCGAGGTAGTGCTGGTCGTGCACGTGCAGGTAGGTCAGTTCACCCGGCGCGGGCTCGGCGAGCTCCGAGAGCACCGGGGCCAGCCCCGAAGTGCTGTCCCACAACGTCTCGTGCGGCCGCACGAGGCCGCCCCTGGCAACCCACCGCCCGCGGGGCTTGCGGGGCCCCAGGAGGGCGACCAGGTACCCGTGCGGCAGCTTCAGCACCTCTTCGATGACCTCCACCGCCCGCAGCGACTCCGGGCGCTCGGGGCGGGTCCTGCCCCTGCGCCAGTAGCTGAGGGTGGAGAGGCTGACCCGGATGCCCTCGTTGGCGAGCTTGCGCTGCAGGTGTTCCAGGCTCAGCCCGCTGCGCTCGATCGCGCCGGAGAGCACCGTCGGGAACGTCTCCAGCGGCACGGGGTCGCTCATCCGGAATGGCTGCATTGGTCCTCCACTCAAACGGCGAAAACGGCAAGAACGGCAGGCCCCCGGTCGGGGGCCTGCCGTCCGTGCCGGTCAGGTGATCAGCTGGGGATCCTTGCGGTGCCCGCGTTGAACGCCCCGAAACGGGTGACGGTCAGCGTGAACGTGGTCTTGCCGGTCTTCCCGTCGGCCGAGGTGGCCGTGATGGTGATCGGGTAGGTGCCGACCGGGGTCTGGAAGTTGGTGAAGAACCAGACGTTGCTGGTGCCGTTCTGGGCGACGGTCGCCGGGTTGAACGTGACCTGGGTGCCGGTGGGGGCGCCGGTCGCGGTCAGCCGCAGGCTGCCGGTGCCGCCGCTGGCCTTGACCGTGGTCTGCACCAGGCTGCCCGCCCAGCCGCTACCCGAGGACGGGGTGGCGGTGACGGTGACGTCGCCGGTCGGCGGCTCGGTGGTGCCCTCGACGGTCAGCGCGACGGTCGTGGTGGCCGTCTTGCCGTTGGCGTCGGTGCCGGTGACCGTGATGTTCGAGGTGCCTGCGGTGGCGGTGCTCGAGACGTCCAGGGTCAGCTTCGACGAACCACCGGCGGTGACCGAGGTCGGCTGGAAGACCGCCTTCACACCGGAGGGCACGCCCGACGCGGTGAGGTTGATGGTCTGGCCGCGGCTGCCACCGGCCGAGGTGATGGTGGTGGAGATGTACTTGCCCTTGGCGGACTTCACGCTGCTCGGCGAGGCCGAGAGGGTGAAGTCACCGGTCGGCGGCTCGCCGCCACCGGTGACGGTGAGCGAGTACTTGCCCGCTGCGGTCTTGCCGCTGGAGGTCGACGCCGTGATGGTGACCTCGTAGGTGCCGTTGGGCGCCGAGGCGGACGCGTCGAAGGTGAGCTTGGCCGAACCGCCGGTGGTGACCGAGGTCGGCTGGAACACCGCCTGGACGCCGCTGGGCAGGCCGGAGGCCGACAGGGTGGCGTTCTCGGCTCCGCCGGAGCCCGCGGTGGTGTTGACGGTCGCGGACAGGTACTTGCCCGCGGCGACGGAACCGCTGCTCGGGGTCACGCTGAGGGTGAAGTCACCGGTCGGCGGGTCGACGGTGCCGACCTCCGACTTGACCCAGTCGCCCATCTCGTTGTCGAGGCGGCCGTAGACGCTGTACCACTTGAAGTCCGAGCGGCTCCACGACGCGACGCCGTAGATCTTGTTGTTGACGATCAGCGGGCCACCGCTGTCGCCGGGCAGGATCGTGATGCGGCCGTCGGAGTAGCCCGCGCAGATCATGTACGCCGACTTGAAGCCCGCGCCGACGCCCTGGCACACCGAGTCGCCGTTGACGATCGGCAGGCTCGCCTTGTCGAGGGTGACGTCGGCGGAGTTGTCGTTGAAGTCCTTCTTGCCGTAGCCGAAGCCCTGCGCGGTCTTGCCGGGGCCCGCACCGCCGGAGTCGGCCGAGGTGGCGAACGCCGGGTACGCCGCACCACCCTTGAGCGCGATGTCCTTGTCCACGGTCACGACGGCGACGTCGTAGCCCTGGTCGAAGTTGACGTACTTCGGGTGCTTCTTGTAGCTGACGGCCTTCACGGCGAACCCGGTGCCGGATCCGTTGTTGTAGTCCTTGAGGTCGTCGAGGCCGTAGACGAACGACTTGTCGCCCGCGGCGTCGGCGCAGTGCGCGGCGATGAGGATCTTGCGCGGGGCGACGACTGTTCCGGTGCAGGTCTGGCCCTGGGGACGAGTGCCACCTGCGCGGATGCCAGCGATGATGCCCGGGAACTCGCTCACGGTGGCGTCCGTGCCGCCAACGAACGAGGGGGTGGCATCGCCGATGTTGGCGGGGACGTTGTCACCCAGGTAGCTCGCGGCAGGGGCGTTCGCCGGGGCACCGGCGGTCGACTGCGCCGCGTTCGCGATGGTGGCGCCCACGGGCACCAACACCGTGGCCGCGGCCAGAGCCATCAGACCCCAGGACCGTGGTGTTCGTTTCACGATGGTTCCTTTCCGGATCAGGAACGCTCGCCTCTAGGCAGGGACGGCGGCGGTTCGCTGCAGGTCACTTTCGAGTGACGCCCGGTGAGGAACAATCAGGGTCGGTATCCGTAGGGGTACGGAACTTTATCCGTACCTGCGGAAATAGGTGCGAGAGGCGGGGTTTCGGTGGAGTCGACAGCGGCCGTGCGGCAGCGGATGAGCAGGCAGCGGGCCCGTGACACCGAGATCGAGATGGCTCTCCGTAGAGCATTGCACGCCCTCGGGCTGCGCTACAGGGTGCATCGGCGACCCGTGCGCACAGTCCGTAGGGAGGCGGATGTCGTCTTCACCCGCGCCAGGGTCGCGGTGTTCGTCGACGGCTGCTTCTGGCACGGCTGCCCCGAGCACGCCACGTGGCCCAAGCGCAACGCGCAGTTCTGGCGGGACAAGATCGAGGGCAACCGGCGCCGTGACCGCGACACCGACGACCGGCTCGCCGCCGAGGGCTGGCGGGTGGTGCGGGTCTGGGAGCACGAGGACCCGCTGGCCGCCGCGGACCGCGTCCGGGCGCTGGTCGCGCTCAGCCCGCCGAGTCCCGCCGCAGTGCCGCGCTGACCTCGTCGTACCAGGCGACCAGGCCGCGCTCGGTGGTGATCCCGCCGCGCAGCGTGAGGTACTGGTGCAGTCGCGCGCCGGTCAGCGCGTGCCGCTCGGGGAACTCGGTGCGCTCGATGACCTCGTAGACCGCCAGCCGCTGCGCGTGGTGCTCCCGGTGCCGTTCCACCTCGGCGAGCACCGCCCCCGCGTCGCCCATGCCAGCGCCGCGGATCTTCACGGCCAGGTCGTCGCGCAGCTGGGCGGGTTGTGCCTGCTCACCGAGCCACCTGGCCAACTCCGCGCGACCGGCGTCGACGACCGAGTACACCTTCTTGTCCGGCCGCCCGCTCTGCACGACGTGCCGCGAGCTCACCCAGCCGTCCTCGGCCATCCGGTTGAGGACCCGGTAGATCTGCTGGTGGGTGGCCTGCCAGAAGTAACCGACCGACCGGTCGAACCGGCGGGCCAGCTCGTAGCCGGTACCCGCCTGTTCGCTCAACGCGACCAGGATCGCGTGCTCCAACGCCATGTACCGGACAGTAGGTAGGCGCTTTGTCGCACTACAACGAGATGAGCGTCTCAGAGGTCGGCCAGGAACCGGGCCACGGCGGCGTTGAACTCGTCCGGCCGCTCGAGGTTGGGCAGGTGGGCGGCCCCTCGGATCTCGACCAGCCGGGTGGCCGGGATGAGCGCGACCTCGTCGAGCGGGGTGTAGACGTCTTCGCTGCCCACGATGACCAAGGTGGGGACCGGGTGAGCGCTCAGCGACTCGCGGTAGTCCGGCCTGTCGGCGCGGCCCCTCTGCGCGGCAGCCGCGCCCTCCGGCGGCGCCGACAGCATCATCTTCAACACGTGCTCGGCCGCTTCATCGGCTCCGGGCGCGACCATCTTCCACAGAACCTCGCGCGCGTAAGGCTCCATGCCTTCGCGACTAAGGCGATCAGCCATGTCTAGGCGCTCTTGCCGCGATAGCGGCGTTTCGGCGCGCGCGGTGGTGTCGCACAGGATGAGCGCGCGAACGCGCTCCGGGTACTTCCGGTGGAACTCCATGGCAATCTGCCCGCCCATCGACAGACCACAAAGGATCACGCCCCGTTCCGGCGCGACCGCGGCGAGGTCATCGGCGAAGGTGTCCATCGCGGTCACGCCGGACGCGGGCTCAGCGGTGCCGTAGCCGCGCAGGTCTGGGGCGACGGCGTTGAAGGCGGCCAGTTGTGGTTCCCACATCGTGCGGTCGAACGGGTGGCCGTGGACGAGCAGCAGCATGGCGTCCTCCCTTGTCGGGACCACGCTAACCGGGGCAGAATGTCGGTGCAATCAAAACAATGCCCTCGGAGCAATGATGGACTTTCGCACGGTCGCGGATCGGATCGCCCAGGACATCGCCAGCGGGCGGCTCGGCGCGGGGACCCGGCTGCCCACCCAGCGGCAGTTCGCCCGCCAGCACCGGATAGCGGTGTCCACGGCATCGCGCGTGTACGCCGAACTCGTCCGCCGCGGGCTGGTCGTCGGCGAGGTCGGCCGGGGGACGTTCGTGCGGGCGGCACCCGCCGTCGCCGAGTCGGCGCTGGCCGAACCGGGTGGCGCCCGGGTGGACCTGGAGCTGAACTTCCCGGTCCTGCCCGAGCACATCGGCGTGATCGCCGACAGCATGCGGGCGGTCCTGCGCCAGGACGTGCTCGCCTCGGCACTGCGGTCGGTCGGGGTGGCGGGCACCCCGGCGGCCCGGGAGGCGGCGGCCGGATTGCTCGCGCGCGGCGGGTGGTCGCCCCGACCGGCCGACGTGATCTTCGCGGGCAACGGTCGGCAGGCGATCGCGGGCGCGGTCGCCGCGCTGGTCGCGCCGGGGGAGCGGCTGGGGGTGGAACACGTGACCTACGCGGTGGTCAAGGGCATCGCCGCGCGCCTGGGCGTCGTGCTGGTCCCGCTCGCCACCGATGAGTGGGGAGTGACCCCCGACGCGGTGCGGTCGGCGGGCCCGCTCGGTGCGGTCTACCTGCAACCCGCGCTGCACAACCCCTTGGGCGTGTCCATGAGCGCGACCAGGCGGACCGAGATCGCCGAGGTGTTGCGCGCCAAGGGAATCCCGCTGATCGAAGACGCGATCTACGGCTTCCTGCACGACGACCCACCACTGTGGTCCCTCGTCGAACACGGCGTGCTGGTGGACAGCCTCTCCAAGCGCATCGCCCCCGGCCTGAGCGTCGGCTTCGCGGTCGTGACCCCGTCCCTGCGCACCCACGTGATCAACACCATCCGCTCCGGCGGCTGGGCGCCCCAACACCTGGCCCTGGCCGCCATGACCGGCTGGTCGGCGGACGGGACCGCCGCCCGCCTCCTCGCCGACAAACGCGCCGACGCCCGCACCCGCCAAGCCCTGGCCGCCCAACACCTGGCGGGCTTCGACATCCAATCCGACCCCCGCGCCTACCACCTCTGGTGGCGACTCCCAGACCCCTGGCGCGCAGACACCTTCGTAGCCGCCGCGGCCCGCGCGGGCATAGCCATCACCCCCGGCGCCTCGTTCGCGGTGCCTCCCACCCAAGCCCCCCAAGCGGTCCGCCTGGCCCTGGCCTCACCCCCACTACCCGCCCTGGCAGCAGCCCTGACCCACCTGGCCGACCTGGCAGCCACCCAAGAACCAGGCCTGGACTGACCGGGCCCTAGCTGCACAGCACCACGCCCGCCGACAGTCGCGGGGCCTCGATGCGCACCTTGCAGATCGGGATCTTCCAGCCGGTCGGTGTGGATCGCGATCTTCGCCGCCCCTTCCGCCCGGAGCGGTCGGTGGGGCAGCCGCCGACTTGTTCGGCCTGCCAGTTAGCCGGTGTGGATCGCGATCTTCAGCCCGCGACCAGGCGGAGGGCTTCGATCAGCACGGCTCCCGGGATGCGCACCTGCAGGTCGGGGGCGGCGTGCAGCAGCAGGTCCGGTGGTCCGCCGAACTGGTCGGCCAGGCGGTCGATGTGGATGGCGACCTCGACGCCGCTGAAGGTTTGCCAGTGGGGTGGCCAGTCCGGGGGGACGGCCTCTTCGGTGGCGAACGCGTCGACGACCCGGCCTCGGACCACCAGTCGGGTTCGAGGCGGCCGGGTCGGGTCGGCGGGCAGTACCAGCGTTGCCGCGAGGACGGCGATCACGGCTTCGCGGTACTCGATCTGCCCGGTGTGCGCGAGCTGCAGCACCGCCTCCGCCTCCGACCGGGGTTCGGGCCAGCCGAGGGCCACCGGGGACGGGCGGTAGTGCGGGTTGGGTTCGAAGGCGGGGATGACGCCGCCCCGGGCGTTGACCGGGTATCGGCCGACCAACGCCCAATCGGGTGTATCCGGTCCTGGGTGCGAAGGGTCGTACACCTCGACCCAGCCGCCGGGGCGGCCCAGGGCGTAGGAGCGCATTTCCTGCGTGATCGGCGGGGACCACTGTGGCCTATAGGCCGGGTTGGGCACGAACTCGTCGGTGATCTCGCCGTCGGCGTCCACCAGGTACCGCCCCGCGACCTGCCCGTCCTCGGCCACGGCGGGCAGCCAGCTGCTGGGGGCCGCCTTGGCCTCCGCCCGAAGGGCCGGGGTGATCGGGGGTCGGTGCGGTGTCGACATCGGTGGAGCACCCTCCTCGGTCCGCGGTGGATCCTTACCCCTCACTCGCAGAGTACGAGAATTGGTTGCCGGGGACGCAGTGACGGGCCCGCGCGCGCGTCGCGTTCACCAGGCCGGATGGTGTGCGGGCGTCACTCCGATGGCCGAGCCGGGCCACCCCGTCCGGCTCCGTGGACCGCGGCGGTGACACGTTCGGCCCAGTCCGGTGCTCGGGGGTCCGGGTGCCTGCGCCGGGTTTGGCGGTCCGCAGCGGTGTGATCAGCCGATCTTTCTGTCCACAGTAGACACAACGCCTGCCTACATTTACGAAACAATAGGCAACACATCCGGAAGGGCGTTTCGCTGTCGTGTTGCGGCTTGGCATGCGGGATCATCTGCGCCATGACCGGTCGGGACGGCGAAGACCCCAATTCTTGGCCACTCGGGGAATTGCTGCGGCGAGCGCGGGACGAAAAGGGCTGGTCGCAGGAGGACGCGGCCCAGAAGGCCCGGTTCTCGCGCACCTCGTGGCAGCAGTTGGAGAGCGGGCGGCGCGCCGACCGCAAGCCGTTCCGGCCCAAGGCGGACACGGTGATCAACGCGGCGCTCGCGGTGGACATCGACCCGTCAGAGGCGCTGGAGCTGGCCAACCTCGACCCCACCAAGTACGAGCCGGCCCGCGCCGGGCGGCCGACGGCGACGGTGACCGAGGTCCGCGAGTTGGTGATGCGGTTGACCGAGGAGCAGCGGCAGGCGGTGGTCAACCTGATCCGCTCGTTCACCGAGCCGGTCCCGTCGAACTCGCCGACCACCGCCGAGGCGTACCGGCACAGCGCCGTGCTCAACGCCAAGAAGCGCGGCAAGGACTAGCCACCGGTTCCGCCACGGCTCCCACTGGCGCGCCCGCGCGGTTGTCCGCTGTGCCAACCGAACCGCCGCGTCACCCGGAGGAACCAGGACGACCGGCGGGTTCGCGGTCGATCACCGGACCTGCGCCGAACCTCCACCGATTCCCACCACCTCGCCCGGCAAGCTCGGTGGCGACCCCGCCCAGTCGAGGGCGGGTCGTGGAAGGGGAGTCATGGGAATCGTTCTGGGGGCCGTAGCCGTGGCGGTCGCGAGCATCCTGCCCGCCGGGGGAGACCCGGGGGCGAGCCTCAGCTTCGCCGCTGAGCCGGGTGCCTTCCCGGTCAGCGCAACCAGCGGCGAGTGGGCCACCCCGGTGCAAGAGGTCCGCGCCTGGGAACACGACAACGTCATCACGGTCGACGGCGAGACGGACAACGGCTTCACCTGGCTGGTGGTCGAACTGGCTGGCGCGGACGGCGCCCCGCTCGCGCCGGGGACCTACACCGGTGTCACCAACCGGTACCTGCACCCGGAGAACGCGGGCATCACCGTCATCAGCAACGGCCTTGCCTGCGGCGAGGACCACGCCGAGTTCACCATCGGCACCCTGGAGCGCGACGCCAGCACCGGCCGCCTCACCGCTCTGGACGTCGCCATCACCCACCGCTGCGGTGCTCCGACCGCTCCGGCGCTCACCGCCACCGCCCACTTCCGCGCCTGAGCCCGCCCCGGGGCGGGGAACATAGGTCTAGACCAAATCGGCTGTTGTCGCTACCGTCACGCGGCATGAGGTCCCGTTTGGCTGGTTTGTTTCTCGCCCTGGTGTGCGCGCAGACCCTGCTCGCCGTCCCGGCCACCGCCGCGCCCGCCGTCCGCCTGCCGAGTCCCACCGGGCTGTTCCCCGTCGGGACCAAGGCGTTGCACGTCGTCGATCAGTCCAGAGTGGATACCTGGGCGCCGACGCCTCGGCCGCGTGAGGTGATGGTGCAACTCTGGTACCCCACCTGGACAACGCGAGGTGCGCGGGCGGAGTACGCGCCCACAGAGGTCACCAGATCTCTTGAAGCGGCGCTAGGCGCACCCCAAGACTCCTTGCGCGCCATCACTTCCAACGCGTTGCGCGACGCTCCCACGCTCTCCAACCGGCTGCCTCTGGTCCTGTTCAGTCACGGCTACGCCGGCTCGCGCCTCACGACCACGGCTCTCGCGGAAGACCTGGCCAGCCACGGTTACCTTGTAGCTTCCGTAGATCACACCTACGAAGCCGCCGCGGTGAAGTTCCCCGACGGTCGCGTCATCTACCACAGCGTGCCCCCCGAGCAGTCCCCCGAAGACGTGGCCGCCGCCATCCGCGTTCGCGCCGCCGACCTGTCCTCGGTCCTCACCGAACTCCTCCGCCGCCGCCTGGCCGACCCCCACCGGGTCGCCGCGATCGGCCACTCCGCGGGTGGCGCCACCGCCTTCGAAGCCGCCCGCACCGACCCCAGAATCCAAGCCGCGGCCAACCTCGACGGCGGCCTCCCGTCCCCGGTGACCCCCGTGCCGGTTCCGGCACTACTGCTCACCGGCGAATGGCAGTTCGACTCGTGGACAGAATGGGCCAACACCCAACACACCTGGTCCCGCCACCTAGCCACGTCCACCATGGGCCACTACAGCTTCACCGACGCCCCCCACTACATCGCCCCCGGAAACCTGCGGGATCTTCCCGCCGACATCTTCACCGAACTCTTCGGCACAGCCACCCCCACTCGGGCCACTGAGCTCCAACGCACCTACACCCGGGCTTTCCTTGACCGCCACCTCCGAGGCATCCCCACCGCCATCCTGGACCGCCCCTCCGCCAGGTACCCAGAGGTCACAATCCGCTGGCGGAGATAGCCCTGTTCACACCCGCAGCAACGTGCAGAACCAGTGCAAACCCGACGACATGCCCGCGAGCGCGACCACATCGCCCGGCGTCAGCGTCCCGTTCCCGGTGTAGATGTCCAGCGCGACCAAGGGGTCCATTCCGCCGAAGTGCCCGAGCACGCTCGCGAGATCCGCGTTGGTCTTGGTCAGCGGGATTCCGAGCACCTCGGCGTACTTGCCCATCGCGACCTGGTTCGCGTTGAGCAGGATGACCTTGGCCAGGTCCGCCCTGGCCAGGCCCACCCGCTCGCAGGCGAGGTCAACCACGTCGGCGACCCTGGCGTCGGTGCTCTTGGCGTACTCGGAGAACCGGGCGGCGTCGCCGTCGAAGTGGCGGAAGATCGCGTGCGCCGGGTCGATCGAGCGGTTGTCCCGGCCGGGTGGTGCGGTGGGCCTGGCGTTGCCGCCGTACTCCAGGCGGAAGAAGTCGGCGTAGCGGGCGTCGGTGATCTGCTCGGTCGCCAGCCAGCGCAGGCCGGGGTGGTCGCGCCGCAGGACGGCGGCGACGGCCCCGTCGCTGATCGCGGTGGTGCCGTTGCCCAACCGGTGGGCGTGCTCGGCGGCGTTGCGCTCGGTCGACACCAGCAGGACCGTCCGCAGTTCGGCCCGGATCGCGAACTGCCCGGCGATGTACTGGAACGCGTGCACCGCTGAGAGGCAGGACTGGGTGAGCACCAGGGTCGGGACCTCGGGAGTCCCGAGGTCCCGCGCGACGGCGGCCGAGAGGTCCCAGTCGTGGTACTCGGGGACGGCCCCGGACGCGACCACGATGTGGTCGACGTCCGCGGCGGGCACGCCTGCCTTGGTCAGCGCCGCCCGGGCGGCCGCGACCGCGAGGTCGGTCGTGAGCACGCCCGCCGGGGCCTGGTGGTACGTGCGGAACCCCATCGTCGCCACCAGCGCCGGGTTCAACCCGGCCCGCCGCGCCGCAGTGGGCACGTCCCGCGGTTCACCGAGGCTGGTGCCCAGCCCCACGATGCCGAAGTCGTGCGGCATCGACCCACCCCCTCCGCCAACGGATGATCAGGCGCCCGCCGCCTCGGCGGACGCGGGGACCGGCTGCCCCCAGTGGTCCCGGTAGAGCGTTCTGGCGTAGCAGACGACGATCACCGTCGAGGCCACGATGCCGCCGAGCGCGATCGCCCAGAACGCCGAGCCGAGCACGAACACGGCGAACCAGGCCAGCGGGATGGTGAACAGGTAGGTGGCCGTCGTCGAGATGGTCGACATCAGGGCGCCCCGCTGGTGCACGGTCAGGACCGCGGTGTAGGTGTACTCCAGGACGTAGAGCGGGATGGTGACCATGAACGCGACCAGCATCATCACCGCCGCGCCCGTGTCGATCTCCGGGCCGCCGCCGAAGAGGCGCACCAGCCACGGCGAGCAGGCCAGCACCAGCACCGTGCCGATCGCGGTCGGCACCGCCGTGTAGAGCAGCAGCGTGCGCCCGTGCGCCTTGAGCTGCGGCGCGGACGAGCCCCGACCGACCTGGTAGCCGTAGAACACCGACGTGCCCGCCACACAGGCCTGTGGGAGGCGGCAGAACAACGTGTAGATCTTCGCGCCGACCACCGACGCCGCCACGGCCTGCGGGCCGAGGGTGCCGATGAAGATGAACGGCAGGATCGCGCCCATGTAGTCGTTGAGGTTGCGCACACCGACGCCCTGCGAAACCCAGACCATGGACCGGAACTCGGTCACCACCTCGGCCCGGTCCGCGCGCGGCGCCAGGTTCGTGCGGGCCCGCATCAGCCGCGCGAAGACCACGATGCCGGTGATCGCGATCGCCGTGTAGACCACCACCGACACCACCGCGACCGCCTGGGCGGGCGAGGCGAACAGCGACGCCACCGGGGTGTAGAGCGCGACGTAGTCGAGCGCGGCGTTGGCGACGAAACCGCACGCGAGCACGACGAACGAGATGTTCTTCATCCCGCAGATCCGCAGCGCCTCGTTGGTGGCCGCCCACACCACCGTGACCACCATGCCCGCCAGGCCGACTGTCGCGTAGTCGACCGCGAGCGGGATGAGCTCCACGGGTTGGTTGGCCACCCGCAACAACCACCCCATGGCCAACGACAGCCCCACCGCCACCGCCTCGAACACCAGCGCGCACAGCAGGAACGACCCCGCCAGCACCGGCAGCCTGCGCGGTGTGGTGCCCTCGCCCTCGGCGATGGCCAGCCTGCTCGCGAACACCGCGACCAGACCGCCCGCGTAGGAGGTGATGCCGATGACGATGAGGTCGGCCAGCCCGACGGCCGCGACGTACCGCACGCCGAACGGGGCGATCATCGCCAGGTCGATCGCGCCGTAGCCGACGCCGACCGACGAGGTCACCAGCACCACGAAGGCGAAGCTCGAGTAGTTGCGCCTGGTCAGCTCGGTGTGCGCGGCGGGCCCGCGGAGCGCGTTCACCGCGCCCGGCCGGGGTTCGGATCAGCCCGTTTCGCCGCTTTCAACACCAATCCCCGATCCTTCCCGAGTGTGTCGATATCGCGCACGCGGCCACGCCGCCGGGGCGCCTATTGGTGTTCCCCCCGGTGAAACGGGCGCGGCATTGCACGCGCGATTACCCGTCTACGCCACCCTACCGCGACGCCGATCCGTCGCAACTCACTTGCCGGGCGTTCACGAGATCAGCGCAATTGCGGCCGTCGGGGCGACGGTCCGTGACCGGCGCGCGCGATCGTAACCCCCTTTCCGGTGTTCCGCTTGGTGGCTGCGGCACCTAGGAATTCGTTGACATATAAGGAGTGTGAACTCCCGGGAATCGATGAATCGCGTTGTGGGTGTTGTCTGGGGCGGCGACTGCGGGTAGCGTCGGTTGGTGTTCGGCGCTGGTTCGCCGGACCGTCCTGGGGATCGGCAAGGCTGGGGTAGTGATTCATTTCAGGCGCCGTGGTCGCGCCATGTTCCCCTGTGTTCGAATGACAAGAATCGGGGTGTGTTATGTCCAACTACTCGCTCGCGAAGAAGACGGCGTTCTTCCCCGCCGTCACAGCTGAGGTGTTCTTCGAGGCGGAGGCCAGTGGCACCGGCGCGGGAGTCCTGTTCAGCAGCGAGATCGACGCCGAACTGGACGCCATCCTGAACGCGACCGAGGTCACCACGGCCTAACGCGGTCTGTGCGTGGCCGTGCGGGCAGGGCCCTGCCCGCACGGCCACGTCGACCCGCGGTGCCACCCGAGCCTGGAGGTCCGAGGTGCGACTGGACACGTTGACGCCGCTCGACCAGGAAACCCTCGCCGAGACCCGCGCCATCCTGCGGGGCATGCGCGACCGGCTCGGGGAGATCCTCGCCGCGCCGGAGTTGACCGAGGACACCTTCGTCGAGGTGGCCGCGATCTACGACAACGCCGCATACGTGTTCCTCTACCTCGAGTCGAACGAGGAGCACGTGGACCACAGCGCGCTGCTGCCCTTCCGGCAGGCGTTCTTCGGCGACGAGGAGCTCGACCGGCGGCTGCTCGACCTGTGCGGGCGGTTGCGGTGCGCGGACCCGGAGGTGGCCGTGTGCCTGGACGCCTACGTCCGGCACCTCACCGAGCGGCTGGCCGCCGACCACGACCGCGCCGCCGAGCTCGACCAGTTGCAGCAGCGGGCGAAGGAGATCGTCTCGGCCGGTCAGCGCGATCAGCTCGCGCTGCTGTCGCGGCTCGGGGTCGAGCCGGGCACCGGCACGCCCGAGACCGCGAGCTACGCGCTGATCAGCGCGACACCCGACGCCGCCCGCCGCTCGAAGCTGTCCGCGGCGATGACCGCGTTGCGCGACAAGCGCCTCGGCGATCTGGTCGAGACGGTCGACCAACTGGTGGCCACCCGGCAGGAGATCAGCCGGGCCGCCGGTTTCCCGAGTGCGCTCGCGCAGACCATGAGCCGGTGCGACCTGTCCGAACAGGACGCTCGCTCACTCGTCGACGGCTACGTCGCCGCGGCTGTCGCCAGGCACGAGTCACTGCTCGACGACATCCGTGCGGCGCTGGGCGACCTCGACTCGCCCATCGACCACTTCGGACACTACGTCCGGCAGCTGCAGCGCGGTGTGGTGGTCCCGCTGTTCGACCTGCACCACTGCCTCGACTTCGTCTACCAGGTCGTCGCCAGGACCTTCGGGCTCGACATGCGGCCGGTGGCCGACTCCGGGCCGCACGTGCTCACGGTGGCCGTGCGGCGCGGCGACGAGGTGGTCGGCTACGTCAACTTCGACCTGTGGGACTCCGGCCGCGACCGGGCGGCCAACTCCACCAGCGGCATCCGCGGCCGGGTCGAGTGGGGCGAGGTCGTGCAGCTGCCGATCGCTTACGTCTCCTGCCGCTTCCACCGGCGGCCGGGCGGCCGGGAGCTGATCACGTTCCAGAACGTGCACAGCCTCTTCCACGAGACCGGCCACGCCATCAACCACATCCTGCTGCGCAAGCGGTTGCCGACCGTGTCCGGGCTGGACTACGTGCCGCTCGAGCGCATCGAGGACCTGAGCATGTGGACCGAGAAGTGGGTCTACCACCCGGATTTCGTCGACCACCTGGGGTTGTCCGAGCCGGAACTGGCCGGGGTGGCCTTCTGCCAGCGGGTGAAGGTGCTCGAGTACCGCAGGACCCACGTCGACCGCGCGGTCACCGCGGCCCTCGACTTCGAGGTGCACAGCGGCGCGGCCGGTGGGCTGCGCGGCGCGTTCCAGCGGCTGGACGACCGGTTCGGTGTCGCGGCGCACTGCTCGCTCGGCGACTTCCCGGTCTACTTCAGCAGGCCGATGATCAACGCCAACCCCGGCGCCACCTTCGCCTACACCCGCAGCTTCGCCGCCAGCGCCGAGCAGTTCGGTCCGATCATGGACCGCCACCTCGCCGACCTGGACCCCGCCGAGTTCGACGGCGCGTTCGACGCCTGCTTCGACTACGACGAGCCGTCCAGCAAACCGGACATCGAGTCGATGTTCACCTTCTACGACGACGTGCTGAGGAGGTTGGGCCGGTGAGCCCCACGACGAGCCCCGACAGCTACATCCGCTCCAGGCTGGGGTCCAGGGACGCCGTGCTCGACGGTGTCCTGCGCGACGCCCTGCTCGAGCAGCGGTTGCCCGCCATCCAGGTCGACGACAACGGCGCCAGGGTGCTGCAACTGCTCACGATGCTGCACCGCCCGCGGTTGGTGGTCGAGGTGGGCACCCTGTTCGGCTACTCGGCGATCCACATCGCCAGGGGGCTGCCGCCCGGCGGGAAGCTGATCACCATCGACGTCGACGCGGAGAGCACCGCGCTCGCCGAGCGGTACCTGCGGGAGGCGGGCGTCGCCGACCGGGTCGAGGTGGTGACCGCCGACGCCACGACCTACCTCGCGGGCCTCGAACCGGACAGCGTCGACATGGTGTTCATCGACGCGGACAAGAAGTCCTACCCCCAGTACCTGAAGGCGTGCTTCCCCCTCCTGCGCCCGGGCGGGCTGCTGGTGGCCGACGACGTCGCGCCGGGTGGCGACTTCAGCGGCGAGTCGCAGCCGGGTGTCGACCCCGACCGGGAGGCCGCCGCCATCGACACCTACGTGCGCGCGGTGGGCCGCGGCGCACGCCTGTTCTCGGCGTTCGTGGGCACCGGCCACGGCCTCCTGGTGAGCTACAAGGACTGGGACCGTGCGTAAAACCTTCGAGGTCGTCGACGACTTCCACCCCAACCCGACCGCTGTCCGCGCTCGCGCGCTCGCTGGCGACCCGGCGGGCGTCGACGCCGACTCGCTCTCCCGCGTCGCGGCGGTGCTCGGTGCGGCGCCGGACCGGATCGCGCTGGGACCGGACGCGGGCCGGGTGGTCCACCGGGGTGCCGACGTGCCCGCCGACGAGCGGCCGCGCACCGACCCCGCCGAGTGGGTCGCCGTCGTGTGCCTGTCCGCGACCCCGCCGCCGGGCGCGGGGATCTCGCTCTGGCGGGCCCACCCGGAATCGGGTGACTGGTTCGAGAGCGCGTTCGTGCCGCTGCGCTTCAACCGGGCGGTGCTGTTGCGGGCCGCCTCGGTGCGGCGCGGCCTCACCGCTGGGTTCGGCCTGGAACCCGCCGACGGCTGGCTGTGCCAGGAGTACGACTTCGACCTCCGCCCGGTGGCGGAGCGAGCCGAGGAGGGGAACGGCCGTGCGAAGTAGGGTCATCGTCGTCGACGACTTCTACCCCAAGCCCGAGGTCATCCGCCGCCGCGCGCTGGAGTCCGAGTACGCCGACATCACCGCGTCGCGCTACCCCGGCTACCAGACCAGGGTCAACGTCGAGAGCGACGCGATCAAGCGCACCTTCGAGGCGCTGATCGGCGCGCACGTGCAGGTCGACCGGTCCCGCTTCACCTGGGGCGGGTTCCGGTTCATCACCAGCGAGTCCGGCCGCCGGAGCCGGGTGCACGCCGACATCAACATCGACTGGGCCGGGATGGTCTACCTGACCGAGAACGCGGGCAGCGCGGGCACCGGCTTCTTCCGGCACCGGGAAACCGGGGTCGAGCGGCCGCCGACCGACCGCGAGGCCAGGGCGCTGGGGTTCGCCGACGCCCACGAGTTCCAGCAGCGGGTCGTCGCGCGCGATGACGCGGACTTCGCCAAGTGGGAGCTGACGACGTCGATCGCCCCGGTCTACAACCGGCTGATCCTGTTCCGGGGCTGCGAGTTCTACCACGCCCCGCTCGGCGGCAGCGGCGACGACTTCGCCACCTCGCGGCTGACCCACAGCTTCTTCTTCAACGAGCGGGCGAAGGTGGGCCAACCCGCCTACGCGCTCGCCGACCGGTAGCCCATCCACGAGAGGGGACAGCGACATGCGCTCACTGCTGGGCCTCGCGGCCATCGCGTGTACCGGCGTGCCTGCGACAGCTGACTGCGCGCTCGTCGCGGTCGACCCCGTCACGGCGCTGGTGATCGACCCACGGGAACACGTCGCCGCCGAGCTCGCGGCGCTGCGATCGGGGACGAGCGCGGCGGAGCTGTCAACGGCCGGGCACGGCCTGCACGTGCTGCTGTTCGCCCGCGGAGACGGCGCGGTGTGGGTGGTGGACGGGTGGCGATTGCTGCGCGAAGCCGACACGGAGGTCGACCTGTCGTACGCCGATCTGCGCGGCGCACGGCTGCCCGGTGCCCGCCTCGCGGGCGCCGACCTGCGCGAAACGGATCTGCGGGGCGCCGACCTGGTGGCGGCCGACCTCTCCGGCGCCGACCTGTCGGGTGCGGACCTGTCCGGGGCCGACCTGCGTCGGGCCAGCCTGCTCGGCGCGGACCTGACCGAGGCGGACCTGCGCCGCACCGCACTGGTGCACGCCGACCTGCAACGCACGACCTGCGTGCGCACCGCGTTGCGCGGCGCCGATCTCGCCGACTCGTACTTCTGGGACGTCGACGTCTCGCACACGTTCCTCGACGGGGTCGAGCTGGACCGGGCCAGCGACCTGGAGGGCAAGCGGGTGACCACGGCGACCGCGAAGGCGGCGCCACAGCCCCGGACGACGGGAGTGTCGTGATGGCCACCGAACCGCGTTCCCACGCAGAACCGTTCCAGCGCAACGCGTTCCAGGAGACCGTCCTGGGCCTCGAGTACACCCGGGTACCGGGGCGCGAACCGGACATCTTCTCCCGCGCCTGCGTGACCTCGTTCGCCGAGGCGGACTGGACCCGCTACGGCTACGAGTTCACCCAGGTTTTCGAAACCCCCGTGCTCCAAGAGATCGCGGTGCTCGAGGGACTGCCCTACGACGACCTCGCCCTGCTGCGCCACCGGCCGACCGCCGCCACCCGTGAACTCGGTGACGCGCTCGACCACCGCGCCGACCTGCCGCTGGTCGGGTTGGTGACCCTCGCCTCGGCGCTGGTCAGCATTGTCCGCCTCGAGTTGGCCACCGACGTGCTCGCCCTGGCCGCCGGTCGGGTCCGCGACGACCGGGACCGGTTCGAGGTCGCCTGGTTGGACTTCATCGTCGCCAACCGCTTCGACGAGCTGGACCGGTCGGCCGCGGCGTTCGCGACCATGCGGGCCGCGATCACCGCGGGCGCGGTGCCGCCCGGTCGCGCGCTCGACGCCTGCACGCAGGCGGTCGTGTGGTACCTCAAGCGCAAGGAGGTCTCCGTCGACGACTTCCGCTGGAGCGTCAAGGTCGGCAGCGCCATCACCGACCGGCTCGGCGCGGACGGTCTCGCCGGGATCTCGTCGTGGTACCGGGGACTGGCCATGCTGCCCGCAGCCAAGGGCATGCCCGCGAAGACCCGGGAGTACATGGAACAGGCTCGATCCGCGGCCGAGGAGACGGTCCGCGTGCGGCCGAGGGCCTACGAGCTCAACACGATCAAGACCTACCACGAGTCATCGCTCAAGGAGCACATGTACGTGACCGGGGACTTCGACGCCGCCGTCGCCGCGGGTCGCGCCCTGATCGAACTCGACCCGGCGTGGTCGGTCAGCTACGGCGAGCTCGCCGAGGCCTACGTGCGGTTCGGCCACCCCAGGGAGGCGGCGGAACTCTACGACGCGGCCGTCGCGGTCGGCCAGCCCTACATCGGTCACCACCTGCTGAAGTCCGCTTCCTGCTGGGAGAAGGTGGGGGAGCCCGGCGCGGCACTCGCCGCGTACGAGCGCCTCGCGGGGCTTGTGCCCGGCAACGTCGAGGTGCTCAGCGCCGGGCTGCGCTGCGCTCGACACACCGCGCACCCTTCCGCCGCTTCCTTCGAGCGGGCCCTGGAGCGCGCCGAACAGGCACAGGCAGTGTCGTGAGTGGACAGACCAGTGTCGCCACTGACGTGGCCGTGACAGGGCCAGCGTTCCGGCACGACCCGGTGCGCACGGTGCTGCCGCTGTCCCCGAGCCCCACACCGCAGGTGAGGTGGACAACCGAACCCGCGGTCTGCGGCTACGTCCAACTGGCGCACCGGGACACGCGCACCGGGGCGGACATCCCGGTGCCGGTCTGCGCGTCACCGGTCGCGGTCCCCGGGGTGGGGGTGGTCGTCGGCACCTACGACGGCCGGGTCCGCTTCTACGAGCGCTCACTGGCGAAGGTGTACTGGGAGCGCCAGGTCGGCGGTCCGGTCTACGCCCCGCTGGTCGCCGACCACGTCAGGCGCCGCGTTGTGGTGTCCACGACCTACGGCCACGTCGCCGCCCTCGACCTGCGCGGCCTGTTCGCCTGGCAGGTCGAGACGGGGTCGGCGGTCCACGCCGCGCCCGCCGTCGTACCCGCGGCCGACCTGCTGGTGGTCGCCACCTTCGGCAGCCGGTGCCTCGGGCTCGACCTCGCGACCGGCGAGGTGCGCTTCACCCGAGACCTCCCGCGACCGTGGCACGCCGCGTACGGCGGCTCGGCCGCGGCCAGGGACGCGTACGCCAGCCCTGTGTCCACTGAGGATGGTGGGGTCGTCGTCGCTTGCGCCGAGCACGTGCTGTGCCTGGAGCCGGACGGCTCTGTGCGGTGGCAGCACGAGATCGGGCACGCGGTGAAGGCATCACCCGCGGTGCTCGGCGGACGCGGGCTGGTCGCGGTGTGCTCGGTCAACGGGCAGTGCCTGCTGCTGGACACCGCGAGCGGTCAACCGCGCGGCGCGGTGGACCTCGGCGGCAAGGTGGTCGCCAGTCCCGCTGTGTCAGGGGACTTCCTCGTGGTCGGCACGCAAGACGGCACCGCGCACGGCATCGACGTCACCGCGCCCCGCCTCGCCTGGCGGGCAGCCGGGTACGCGCCGCGCGAGTACACCTCGTTCACCGTGCTGCCCGACGGCGACTTCGCCGCCGTGACCGCCGGTGGCAACGCGGTCGGCTTGCGGCGCGCGGACGGCCGGTTCCTCTGGGAAACCAGCCAACTGCTCGGGTTGGCCGAGCACGACCCCGCCATGGACGTCACACCGGTGGTGTCCCCGGACGGCAGCATGTACTGCGGCTCGTACTCCGGGGTGCTCTACCACCACCGGTTCCGCCCCACCGCCGACGAGGAGCAACGGTGAAACGAGCCCTGGTGATCGGTGCCAGCCACAGCCTCGGCGCGCACGTGGCCTGCCGCCTGGCGGCCTCGGGCTGGTCGGTGGTCGGCACCGGCCGCAGGCCCGCCGACGAGGTGCCGCACGCGGGCGAGATCGACTACCGCCGCTTGGACCTGGCCGACCTGGACGCGGTCGACCGGTTCGTGGCCGACGCGCCCGGCTACGACCTGATCGTGCACAACGCCGTCAGCTACGGTCCGGCACACGGCGACCCGATGCCCGATCCCGCCGCGCTGGAGGCCATGTTCCGGGTGAACGCCGTGGCGCCCTACCGGCTGCTGCACGGACTGCTCACCCGCGCGACCGACCGGTTCACCTCGTGCGTGGTGATCAACTCGGACTCGATCTACCGCGCGGGCAAGCACGCGGGCTGCTACGCCGCGACCAAGGCAGCGCTGCGGGTGCTGACCACGTCGCTCGCCGACATCCACCGGTCCACCGACACCAGCGTGGCCACGCTCCTGCTCGGCCCGCTGCCCGACCCGGGCAAGCTGGCCGAGTTCGAGCGGGTCGCCCAGCGCCTCGGCGTCGACACCGCTGAGGTGACCCGCCGGTACCTGCGCAAGTCGAACCCGTCCTACGTCATCGACGACCTGATCGACTTCGACAGCTGCCACCGCAGCGTCGAGTACCTCGCCGAACTCGGCCCCGCGGCCAACGGCATGGTCTGCAGGCTCGACGGCGGCTCGGCGGGCTCCCTCATCTGACCGGCGGCCCACCCACCCTGACCCGTGACGAAGGAGGACGCGATGACCGCACGACCCCAAGCGCTGTGGCCGCACATGACGCCGGTCCGCAACCAGGGCGACGACCGGTACTGCACGGTGTCGGCCAACGGCACCCGGATCACCTTCGCCGACGGCCGCACCCTGCTGTGCGCCACGAGCGGGCTGTGGAACTGCGTCCTGGGCTACGGCAACGAGGTGATCGCGGGCGCCGTCCACGACGCGCTGCTCGACGCCTCGTACCTGAGCGTGTGGCGCTACGAGAACACCTACGCTCGCCGGGCCGCCGACGCGTTGGTCACGGCCGCGGGCGCCGAGCAGTTCGGCCGGGTGCTGTTCTCCACCTCGGGCGGAGCCGCGAACGACCTGGCGATGAAGGTGGTCCGGCACTTCTTCGCGCTGCGCGGCGAGCACTCGCGCAAGGGCATCATCGGTCTGCACGGCGCCTGGCACGGCCTGACCTTCGGCGCTGCCGCGCTCACCAGCGGCGACCTGGGCCATCGGGTCTACGGCATCGATCGCAGGCTCGTCACCCACGTCAGCCCCAACGACACCGGGGAACTGACCCGACTGCTGCAGCAGCACCCCGGGCGCATCGGCGCTGTGGTGGTGGAACCGGTCATCGGCACACCCGCTCTCGTGCTGGAGGACGCCTACATCGCCGACCTGTTGCGGTTGCGCGAGGAACACGGCTTCCTGTTGGTGGCCGACGAGGTGACCACCGGCTTCTGGCGGGTCGGCCCGTTCTTCGCCAGCCAGGCCTGGCCGGAGCCCCCCGATCTGATCATCACGGCCAAGGGGCTGACCAACGGCACGGTGGCCGCCTCCGCGGTGATCGTCTCCCACCGGGTGGCCGAGGCCTTCGTTGACGCGGAAGCGGTCCTGGGCCACGGCGAGACCCAGGCGGGCACCCCGCCCGCCGCGGCCGCCATCCTCGCCACCCTCGCCGAGATGCGGCGGTTGGACGCCGCCGCGCTCAACGCCGGTCTGAGTGCCCGCCTGGACACGGAGTTGGCTCACCTCATCGCGGACACCTCCGAGGTGGTCGCCACCTCGGGCCGCGGCTGCCTACGCGCCGCCATGGTCCGCGGACCGGGTAACAGCGAACTCGATGACGACGAGGTGGCCGCACTGGTCGCGGCCATTCGCGCGGAGGGGGCGATCGTCCACCCCGGACCGAGCTGCTTCCAGCTGCTCCCCGCCCTGGTCTACACCGATGAGGACGTCGCCGAGCTGTTCGCGAGCATCCGCGCGGGGATCAAGCGCTACTTCCACGAACACTAGATCCGCTGACCCGACCGTCGTGGTGTCCTATTCGGACACCTCCTATTCGGACACCACGGCGGCGGCGAACGCGGCCGCGGTCGGGTGGGCGACCAGGTCGGTCATCGAGCACGCCACGCCGAAGGTCTCGTTGACCTGGTTCACCAGCACCGGCACTAGCATGGAATGCCCGCCAGCGGCGAAGAAGTCCTCATCCACCCCGACGTGCGCGACCCCGAGCACCTGGGCGAACAGCCCGGCCACCCGCTCCTCGTCCGACGCGGCGGGGGTGCGCTGGACGGGCTGTTCCTCGGGCAACGCGGCCCGGTCCAGTTTGCCGTTGGCCGTGCGGGGCAGGCTTTCCAGCGCCACGCACACCGACGGCACCATGTAGCCGGGGAGGAAGTTGGCGACGCGCGAGCGCACATCGGCCCCGTCCAGCGGCGGGGCGACGAAGGCCACCAGCCGGGCCTCACCGTTGTCGTCCTGCCGCAGCACCACCGCGGCCTCCGCGACGCCGTCGACCCGTTCCAGCGCGACCTCGATCTCGCCGAGTTCGATCCGGTGGCCGCGTACCTTGACCTGGCGGTCGACCCGGCTCACGAACACCAATTGGCCGTCCGCCTGCTCGCGGACCAGGTCGCCGGTGCGGTACATCCGGGTCCCGGCCGGGCCGAAGGGGGAGGCGACGAACCGCTCAGCCGTGCGCCCGGGCATTCCGGCGTAGCCGTGGGCGACCCCGTCGCCCGCGATGTAGAGCTCCCCGACGGTGCCGCGCTCGACCGGCCGCAACCGCTCGTCCAAGATGTGCAGCCGCGTGTTGTCCACCGGGCGACCGATCGGCGCGGGGCGGTGGTCGGACACCTCGGCGCTGGTCGACCACACCGCGGTCTCCGTCGGCCCGTACAGGTTGACCACGCTCGCGGCCAGCGATCGCAGGCGATCCGCCAGCCGGTCGGACAGCGGCTCCGCGCCGGTGAAAGCGCGGAGGCCGCGGACACTGTCCGGTCCGGCCGGTTCGTGCGCGAGCAACGCCCGCCACAACGTGGGTGTCGCGTGCAGGATCGTCGCGCCCGAGTCCACGAGCAGCGCCGAAAGGGCCGCCGGGTCCCGCGTGGTCTCCGGTTCGGCGAGCACGACCGTGGCGCCGAAGGTCAGCGGGACGAACAGTTCGACCACGGCGATGTCGAAGGAAACGGTGGTGACGGCCACCAGGCGGTCGTCTGGGCGCATCGGCATGAGCGCGCGCATGGACTCGATCAGGTTGACCAAGGCGCGCCGGGGGACGACGACACCCTTGGGCACTCCCGTCGACCCCGAGGTGTAGATCGTGTACGCCGCGAGCTCGCCGTCGAGGTCCGGTTCCGCCGTCTCCCCGGGGTCTTCCCCGGTAGCGCCGAGATCGACGACGATCCGCGCGACGCCCCCGTACTCCGGCCCGGTGTCCGTGGTGAGCAGCACGCTCGCCTGGGAGTCCCGAACCATGTAGTCGATCCGCTCGGCGGGAAACCCGGGATCCAGCGGTACGTAGGTGGCCCCCACCCGCAACGCCGCCAGCAGTCCGACCACCAGCCCGATCGACCGCGGCAAACACACCGCCACAACGGTGCCCGGCCCGACCCCGCTCTCCCGCAGCCGCCCGGCCAGCGCCCGAACCCGCCCGTTCAGCTCGCCATAGGAGAGCCGCTCGCCCCCGCACACCACAGCGGTGCCCTCTGGCGCCACATCACCCCGCGTGACCCCCACCGCCCACCCAGTCGAGTACACCCGCATCCGCCCCCAGATCGCGTAGTCCTCTAACCCCAGTTGAGCTCACGCCACGTAACCGCGCAAACCCCCTTTCACCCTACCCACACCCCCCAACCCCGCAACCCCAACCCGCACTCCCAAGTGGACAGTCCCACCCCGCCGTCGACTCCGGCAACGCCGGTTCCGTGCGGGCGCCCGCCGAGGTGCGCATGCCGCGGATGCTGGTGAGATGGGGGACATGACGGAACCGGACCTGGTCGTGAACCGGCACACCCTCGAGGACGTGCTCGCGCAGCTGGTGGACGAGAAGCCGGGGTTTCCCCCGCACCAGGCCGAGGCCGTTCGGGAGGACGCGGCCGCCGGTGAGCCGGAGATCGCGTTCGACTGGCTGGTTTCCTGGCTCATCGACGAGTACGTGCCGCTGGCGCCCTCGTACTTCCGGCGGTTGGAAGCCGTCGCGAACTACCTCGGCGACAAGCGCAGCTGGTACTCCGTGGCCTGCCTGCGCGACCAGGTCCAGTGGGACGGCCCACCACCGGAGCAGGCTGACCCACCGCTGAACGCCACCACCGCCCCGCGGGTCGTGCTGAGTCTGATCGCGGAGTGCCAGGAACTAGAGGGTGGGGCGCGGCGGGATGCCCTCGAAGCCGTCGACGCCGGTGATCCGCGGGCGGGCTTGCAGGAACTGGTCACCTGGATCGAGGTGTTCGAGACCCCGACAACCCCGTGGTTCCTGCGCAACGCCACCCGAGTAGCCGAGTTCTACCACGACAACCCCCTATCCCAACGGCTAGACGCCCTACCCCACTAGGGGCAGCCTCGAACAGCATCCACACGCGCCCCACCCGGCCACCACCCGGGTGTCCGGGGCGAAGCCTCCCGGGTTGGCCTGCGGCACCCACCCACCCAGCCACCACGTGGGGTCCGGGGGCGAAGCCCGCCGGGCGGGTCTGGGGTTGCACCCCAGAAGAAATGACGAGCTCCCCGGTCCGCGCGTTCCGCGGACACAGTTCACCCAGAGCGAGTGCCCCCGGCAGGATTCGAACCTGCGACGCACGGTTTAGGAAACCGATGCTCTATCCCCTGAGCTACGAGGGCCAGCCTCCGACACCTTACCGGGGGGCTACTCGCGGACCAGGCCGGGGTCGTCCTGCGGGGGGACGTGGGTGGAGGGGGTGGGGTGGTCCACTAGGGGCGATACCGGATGTCGGTCCGCTTGTGGGTTGGGCAGGATACCCCTGGTACGGGCCGTGGGAGAGGGGAGTCGGGGTGGCTGAGCGGCGGTTGGAGATCGACGGGGTCTCCAAGCGGTACGGGGACGTCGTGGCGTTGCGGGAGATGACGTTCGCGGTGGGGGCCGGGGAGTTGTTCGGGTTCGTCGGGTCGAACGGGGCCGGGAAGACGACGACGATGCGGATCGCGTTGGGGGTGTTGGCGGCCGATGCCGGGGTGGTGCGGTGGGCGGGGGAGCCGATCACGCTGGAGACGCGCAGGCACATCGGGTACATGCCGGAGGAGCGGGGGCTGTACCCGAAGATGAAGGTGGGCGAGCAGTTGGTCTACCTGGCCAGGTTGCACGGGCTGTCGACCGAGCGGGCGCGCCGGTCGGTGGAGGAGTGGACGGAGCGGTTGGGGGTGGCCGCTCGGCGCGACGACGAGGTGCAGAAGTTGAGCCTGGGCAACCAGCAGCGCGTGCAGTTGGCCGCCGCGCTGGTGCACGACCCGTCGATCCTGGTGCTGGACGAGCCGTTCTCCGGGTTGGACCCGGTCGCGGTGGACGTGATGAGCGGGGTGCTGCAGGACAAGGCGGCCGAGGGGGTGCCGGTGGTGTTCTCCAGCCACCAGTTGGACCTGGTCGAGCGGCTGTGCCACCGGGTTGGGATTGTCCGGAATGGACAGATGGTGGCGTGTGACACGGTCGAGGCGCTGCGCGCGGGCGGGACCGTCCACTTGGTCGTCGACGCGCCGCGGGCCCCCAAGACCTGGGCCGACGGGCTGACCGGGGTGACCGTCGCCGAGCACGTGGGCACCCAGACCGTGCTGGAGTTGGGCCCCGGTGCCGATGACCAGGCCGTGCTGCGGGCCGCGCTGGCGACCGGGCCGGTCACCGAGTTCTCCAGGCGCAGGCAGTCGCTGACCGAGCTGTTCCGCAACGTCGTGTCCGAGGAGGTGGCGGCGTGAGCGCGCTGCCCGATGTCCGCGTCGGCAACTGGGAGGCCGTTGGCCTCGTCGCGGGCCGTGAGATCAACACCCGGTTGCGCTCGAAGGCCTTCATCATCACCACCGCGACCACGCTGGTGCTGCTGATCGGCTTCTCGCTGGTGATGAAGTTCCTGGCGGGCGGCTCGGACGCGACCGTGGGCGTGTCCGGCGGTTCGGTGGCCCTGGAGGCCCCGCTCAAGGCGACCGCGAGCTCGATCGGCCAGACCATCGACACCCGCCAGGTCGACGAGGCGGCGGGCCGGGCGCAGGTGGATTCCGGCGAACTGGACGCGCTGCTGGTCGGCGACGGCACCAAGATCGTCGTGGTGGTGAAGAAGGAGATCGACGAGAAGCTGCGCACCGCGCTCGACGTGCTGGCCGGTCAGCTCGCGCTCAACCAGGAGATCCGCGACCTCGGTGGCGATCCCGCCGCGGTCAGCGAGCAGGTCGCCGGGGCGAAGGCCGAGGTCAAGCCGATGGAGCCGCCGTTCGACTACAACGGCCAGCAGCTGGTGATCGGCATGATCGCCGGGATCCTGATCTACATGTCGCTGCTGATCAACGGGCAGTCGGTGGCGCAGGGCGTGGTCGAGGAGAAGTCGAGCCGGGTGGTGGAGCTGCTGCTGGCCACGATCCGGCCCTGGCAGCTGATGCTGGGCAAGGTGGTCGGCATCGGCACGGTCGGCCTGGTGCAGATGGCGGTGATCGGTGGCGGCGGGATAGCCGCGGGCTTGGCGACCGGGGTGTTGACCATCTCGGTGTCGACGGCGATCGGGACGGCCGTCTGGCTGGTCGTGTGGTTCTTGCTCGGGTTCTTCGCCTACTCGCTGGTCTTCGCCGCGCTCGGTGCGCTCGTCTCGCGGCAGGAGGACATCGGTGGGGTGATCACGCCGCCGCTGATGTTCGTGATCCTGGGGTACGTGCTCGGCATCTCCATCCTGCCGTCGGACCCGGGGAACCGGTTGGTCGAGATCTTGTCGATGGTCCCGCTGTTCGCGCCCACGCTGATGCCGATGCGCTTGGCGATGGGTGGCGTTCCGTTCTGGGAGGCGGGACTCGCCGTGGTGCTCGTGCTGGCTCTCATCCCCGGTTTGGTGTGGTTGTCGGGGCGGATCTACCGCAACGCGGTTACCCGTAGTGGCGCCAAGGTGAAGCTGCGCGACGCCCTTCGTGCTTCCTGACCCCCGACAAGGTGGGGTCCTCAGGCTGAGGACCCCACCTTGTGACGTCGCGTCACCCGACTGAGGGTACGATCTCACGGCATGCACCGATACTTGGTGATGGAGTGACGCCAGTCGGGAGGCGCATGTGATCAAAGTGCTCATCGCGGACGACGAGGACCTGGTCCGGTCGGGTCTGCGGACCATTCTGTCCAGCGCGGGCGACATCGAGGTCGTCGCCGAGTGCGACGACGGTGTGCACGTGGCTGATCTGGCCCGACTGCACCGGCCCGCCGTGGCCTTGCTCGACATCCGGATGAACACCTGCGATGGCATCGACGCCCTGCGCGCGCTGATGGCGCTACCCGAGCCTCCCGCCGTCTCCATGCTCACCACCTTCGATGTGGACGAGTACGTTCGCGAGGCACTACGCCTTGGCGCCAACGGTTTCCTCCTTAAGGACACCGAGCCCGTGCACCTCATCAAGGCTGTTCGCGACCTCGCCGCCGGTGGCGCTGTCCTGGACCCCAAGGTCGCCGCGCGTGTTGTCACTACTGTCGCCGACGGCGCGCGTGCCGCCGAGCCCGCGCAGAGGCTCTTGTCGATGCTGTCCGACCGTGAGCTGGAAGTCGTCAGCCTCGTCGGCCACGGGCTGTCCAACGCCGAGATCGGCCAGCAGTTGCACCTGTCGGAGGCGACCGTCAAGGGTTACGTCTCCGCGGTGCTCGGCAAGATCGGGGCCGTCAACCGCGTGCAAGCCGCTCTTGTCGCCTACCGGGGCGGCTTGATCGCGTAGTCCTCGGCCGGGGTGTAGACCTCGACCCGGTTGCGGCCGTGCCGCTTCGCGCGATAGAGCGCGATGTCGGCGTTGGCGAAGAGTCGGTCGAGGGTGTCGTGGCCGGTGGCGACGCCAACGCTGACCGTGGGGCGCTGCGTCGCGCCGAGCACCGCGGTCCAGTCGTGCCGGTCGACCGCGAACCGGATCCGCTCGGCCACGGCCACTCCCACCGGGCTGGTGCGCCCCTCGGAGTGGTCGGTCACCGCGTCGGTCAGCAGGACGACGAACTCGTCGCCCGCCCAACGCGCGATCAGGTCGCCTACGCGGCACTCGGTCCGCAGGAGCTGCGCGACCTCGCGTAGTGCGGCGTCACCCGTCGCGTGCCCGGCGGCATCGTTGACGCTCTTGAACCAGTCGACGTCGATCAGCACGAGCCACGGGATCCGTCCTGCGGCTGTTGCCCGGTCCAAGATGCCTTGCGCGGAGCGTTCAAGCCCCAAGCGGTTCGACAGGCCGGTCAACGGGTCACGCGTTGCGAGCTCTTGTGCCGCTGTCGCCAGACGTTGTGCGCGGATAGCCAACCGGCGTTGTTCTAGAGCCTGGCCGAGTCCTTCTTGCAGCATCTCCATTGCCATGCGCCGCGCCGAGATGTTGCGCCGCAATGCCTCGGCCTCGCCTATAGGGTCGCCGTTCTCGTGGCAGATGTCGGCCAGGTCCTGGGAGTACCGCTGCAGCAGCGACGCGTCGTTGATCCGCTCGGCCTCGTCGACCGCGATCCGGCCGAACCCGCTCGCCTGGTCGAGGCGGCCCTGCCTGCGCCGGATCATCGACAAGACCCAGTTGCCCACCGACCGCGCCCACCGGTTGTCCTGCCGCGCGGCGAGGGTGAGGGCGTCGTTCGCGGTCTTCTCCGCGCGGGCGAGCTCACCGATCCCGGCCAGGGCGGCTCCGTACGCGGCGAGCAGCGACAGGTGGATCCGCCCCTCCGCGACCAGCGTCAGGCCCTCCTCGAACAGCGGGATGGCCTCCCGGAAGGTCGACTCGGCCAGCTCCGGCGGGAGCTCGCAGGCCCGGAAGTTCAGCGTGCCCGCCAGGCCCTGCAGGCAGTGCGCCAAGATCTCCCGATCTTCACCGGTTCGGGCGACCTCGACCGCCACCCGGGAGATGTCCAGCGACGCCCGCCGGTGGCCGATGCCGTCCAGCAGGTACCCCAGCCGCCCCAGGGTGTCCGCGGCGTGCGACCCGGTCGGGGTCTCCGCGTCGATGTCGCTCCAGCCCTCGGCGGCCAGTTCCAGCGCCAGCGGGATCCGCTTGAGCCGCCACGCCGCGACCGCGCGCCTGGTGAGGATGGCCGCCCTGGCCCACGGGTCCAGGTCCGGCGGGACCTTGGCCAGCAACTGGTCGAACAGCGAGTTCGCCTCGTTCGCCCGACCCGCGTCGATGAGCAGGCGGACCTCCTGGTCCGCCAGCAACGCCTCGGTTGCGCCTTGGTCGTCGTGCCCCACACCGTCCTCGACTTGTCTCATCGAACGGCGGCCCGTTCGTGGCCTGCGACACAGTTCTGGCAAGGCTACAAGCCCGGTGCGGACTTGCCCGATCGGAGTACGGGGGTGTGCCGGATCGGCGGTGACGAGCCGTTTCCGCTCACAGCTGGGTGGTCTCGTCCGGCGATTGCCGCCATTGGGTGAACGGCCGGTCGAGGGTCCAGCGGCCGTCGGCGTAGGTCAGGATCCGGTGGTCGCAGTGCGGTGGGTTCGACAGCGACTCGAACAGCTCGATGCTCCAGGAGAACATCCGCCTGCACAGCAGCCGCATCGTCAGCCCGTGCGACACCACGAGCGCGGTGTCCGGGTGGCTCGGGTCGTGCTCCACCCTGGTTTCCAGCTCCGACAGGAAACTGGCCACCCGGTCGTCGACGTCCGCCCCGGATTCACCGTGCGCGAGCCGGTAGAAGAAGTGCCCGAACTCGTGTCGCTTCTGCTTCTGCACCTGTTGCTCCACGGGGTCCTGCAGGTTCCCCCAGTCCTGCTCGCGCAGCCGGGGCTCTTGGACGTGCCGCTCCACAGGTAGGCCTAAGAGCTCGAAGGTGCGCATGGTGCGCACATAAGGGCTCACGTAGGCGGCGACCGGGTTTCCGGCGAGGAGCGCGCGTAGGCGCTCGCCTTCGGCGCGAGCTTGGGCCTCCCCACGGGTGGTCAGCGGGAGGGCGTGGTCGGGGATGCGGCAGTAGGCGAGCTCGTCGATGTTGCCCAGGCTCTCGCCGTGCCGCAGCAGGATGATCCGCACACTCACTATCGTGCCCAATGTCCACGCTGGCCGACCTACCCTGGAGCACATCAGTGATTAAGTACATCGCCTTGTACCGTCGGCCGGACGAGCCGGAGGACTTCGACGACAAGTACTTCAGCAGCCACCTGCCGCTCATCGAGAAGACACCCGGGCTGCTGCGCTGGGAAGTGGCGAAGGTGCGGCGCACGTTCGTGCCCGGCTTCCTCGGCGACAGCGAGCCCTACCTGGTCGCGGAGATGTACTTCGCGGACGAGGCGGCGCTCAAGGTCGCCCTCAGGTCGCCGGAGTGGCAGGCGGCCGGGGCTAACCTGTCGGAGATCGGCGGCCTCGACCTGGTCGCCATGTTCGCCGCGGAGGTGCTCGCGTGACTGTCCCTGGCACGGTTGCCGTGGTCGGCGGCGGGACGATGGGCGCGGGGATCGTGCACGTCTTCCTCGCCGCGGGGAGCTCCGTCGTGCTGGCCGAGGCCGATGCCGAACGCGCGGCGGTCGGCGTGGCCAACGTCAAGGCGTCGCTGACCAAGGCCGAAGAGCGCGGCAAGCTCGGCACGACCGCCGCTGAGCTGCTCGGCAGGCTGTCCACAGTGGAAGACCTCGCCGCGCTGCCGACCGACACCGCGCTGGTCGTCGAGGCCGTACCGGAGAAGATCGAGCTCAAGCGCGCGATCTTCGGGGCCGTGGCCCAGCGGTGCCCGGACGCGGTGCTGGCCTCGAACACCTCGTCGTTGTCGATCGCTTCCATAGCCGAAGGCCTTCCCGGTGAACGCCTGATCGGCATGCACTTCTTCAACCCGGTTCCCGTGCAGGCGCTCGTGGAACTGGTCGTGCACCAGGGGCTGCCCGCGGAAGTGGTCGCGACCGTGCGCGGGTGGGCCGAGGCGCTGGGCAAGACCGTCATCGAGGTCCGCGATTCGCCCGGGTTCGCCACCTCCCGCCTCGGCGTCGCCGTCGGCCTCGAAGCCATCCGCATGCTCGAGGAGGGCGTCGCGTCCGCCGAGGACATCGACACCGGCATGCGCTTGGGTTACGCGTGGCCGATGGGGCCTTTGCGCTTGACCGATCTTGTTGGCCTCGACGTGCGGCTCTCCATCGCCGACCACCTGGCGAAGCAGCTCGGCCCGCGGTTCGAGGCGCCGCAGTTGCTGCGCGACAAGGTCGCCCGCGGCGAGTTGGGGCGTAAGACGGGGCAGGGCTTCTTCTCGTGGTGACGGTTCGCTCTTATGCTGCCGAGGACTTCGAAGACGTCTATCGCCTACGGCGTCTGTCCTTCGGTGGTCCTCAGGAAGTGCCTACGACGCCGGATGACCCGCCTGGCTCGGCCAGCGCCCTTGTCGCGCAAGACGACACCGGGATCACGGGCTTCTTGCGTGTGTGGAACTACCGCCAGTTCTTCGGCGGGCGCGCTGTGCCGATGGGCGGAGTGGCAAGCGTGTCTGTGCAGCCGCACGCGCGGGGCACGGGTGTAGCGGGCAGGCTCCTCGCGGAGTCGCTGGTGCTGATGCGTGAACAGGGCCAGCCGATCTCCACGCTGTACCCGTACGTCATCCCGCCCTACCGCCGCTACGGCTGGGAGCACGTAGGCACCATGCAGGTCGCCTTGGTGACCCTGTCCGACCTCGCGGCGACACCCCGGTCATCGGTCGCGGTGCGCCCGGCGACGCGAGCGGATCTGGACGAGATCCACGCGTGCTACCTGCGGACCGCGTCAACCATGGACGGCCCGCTCGACCGCACCGCGCCGGGGTTCGACATGGCCCGCAAGCTCGAACTCGACGTCGTGACCGTCGCCGACGGACCCGACGGGCTCCGTGGCTACCTCGCCGCCGCCCGCCCGGATGGCAAGCGTTTGCGCGCCCATGACCTCGTCGCCGACGACGTCGACACCGCCCACGCGCTCCTGCGGCAGTTGGCGAGTTGGGCGGGCACGATCACCGACGCCTCCATCCGCCTCCTCAACCCCGCGCTGGTGGACCTCACGGTGCCGGGCGGGCTCCAGCGGGGCTTCGAGGTCCACGACTTCATGACACGAGTGGTTGACCTCCCGGCCGCCGTAGCCGCGCGTGGCTGGCCCGCCTTGGTCGAGGCGAAGCCGTTTGCCGTCGACATCGAGGTCACCGACCAGCACGCCCCCTGGCAGGCAGGTCGGTGGCGCTTGATCCACGAGGAAGGCACGGTGACGGCTGAACAGGGAGGTAGCGGGGCGGTGCAGTTGGAAGCCCGCGCGCTAGGGCCGTGGTTCACGGGCTCGGCCTCTTCGGCGTCCTTGCGCCGGGCTGGCCTCTTGAGCGGATCGCACGAGGTCGCCGCAGCTCTCGACCGGCTCACCGGCGCGCCGCACCCGGTCCATCTAGGTGAGTCCTTCTGAGTACTACGCTGCCCGTTTGTGCTGCTCATCGTCCTGGAACTGATAGGCCTAGCCGTGTTCGCGGCTTCAGGGGCGTTGGCTGCAGTCCGGGCGCGGCTTGATGTCTTCGGAGTCGTCGTCCTAGGGCTGACCACAGCCCTAGGCGGCGGCATCATCCGCGACGTCCTGCTCGGCATCCACCCGCCGACCAGCCTTAAAGACTGGACCTACCTCGTAGTGCCGGTCGGCGCCGCTCTAGGCGTCTTCGGCTTCCACCCGCAGGTAGCCAAGCTAAGGCGAGCGGTACTCCTAGCCGACGCCGTCGGCCTAGGCCTGTTCACCGTCTCTGGCACCGCGACGGCACTTGCCACCGGCGTCCCCGCCTACACGGCCTGCCTGATCGGGATGACCGCCGGGATCGGTGGCGGGGCCATGCGTGACCTGCTTCTTCGCGAGATCCCTCTAGTCCTTCGCCGGGAGATCTACGCGCTCGCCGCTCTTGCCGGGGCCGTCGTGGTGGTCGTCGGCGCGAAGGCGGGCTGGCCAGCGGCTCCGGTCACGGTGGTCAGTGCCGCGATCGTCGTCGCCATCCGCGTCTTGGCGCTCTGGCGCCAGTGGAACGCCCCGGTGGCCAGAGGACTCGATCGGTGAACTCTCAGGCGCGTCTCAGCAGCACAGGGAACACTGACCGCATGCGCATTCTGGTAGTCGACGACGACCGGGCCGTGCGCGAGTCCCTTCGGCGGTCGCTGCAGTTCAACGGCTACCAGGTAGACCTCGCCAGCGACGGCCAACAGGCGTTGGAGTCCGTGCTGGGTGCCGGTGCTGAACCGGTCAACCGGCCCGACGCCATGGTGCTCGACGTGATGATGCCCCGCCTCGACGGCCTCGAGGTGTGCAGGCGGTTGCGCGGTGTCGGCGACGACCTGCCGATCCTGGTGCTCACCGCGCGCGACCTGGTCTCCGACCGGGTGGCGGGCCTCGACGCGGGCGCCGACGACTACCTGCCCAAGCCGTTCGCCCTCGAAGAGCTGCTGGCCAGGCTGCGCGCGCTGCTGCGCAGGGCCGCGCACGAGCAGCTGACCACCACCGCGCCCACCCTCGGCTTCGCCGACCTGGAGATGGACCCGGGCACCCGCGAGGTCCGCCGCGGCGAGCGCGCGATCAGCCTGACCCGCACCGAGTTCGCGCTGCTGGAGCTGCTGCTGTCGCACCCCAAGCAGGTGCTCACCCGCGGCCGCATCCTCGAGGAGGTGTGGGGCTACGACTTCCCGACCTCGGGCAACGCCCTGGAGGTCTACGTCGGCTACCTGCGCCGCAAGACCGAGGCGGAGGGCGAGCCGAGGTTGATCCACACGGTCCGCGGCGTCGGCTACGTCCTGCGGGAGACCCCGCCCTGATGACCGACCTGCCCACGGGGACCCGGTCGACCCAGCGGGTGTCCCTGCGGTCCCGCATCACCCTGCTCGCGGCGTTCTGCGTCGGCGGCGCGGTGGCCCTGGTGTCGCTGGGCGCCTACATCACCGTCTCCCGCGGTCTCTACGAGCAGGTGGACGAGAACCTCCGCGAGCGCGCCACCGCGCTGGTCAGCAACACCCAGGTCGTCGCGGAGGGCCGCACCCAGATCCCGCGGATCTTCCTCGACCTGTCGGACATCAAGTTCGACGTCGTGGACGACAGCGGCCTGTCGGCGATCAACAGCCTGGTGATCCGGCCACCGATCGGCCCCGAGGAGCTCAAGGTCGCGGCCGGGCTCAAACAGGACTACTTCCGCACGGACCAGGGCACTGACACGCGGGTGTACGCCGTGCAGTACCCGTTCCTAGAGGGCACCGCGCTCGTCTTGGCCCAACCGCTGGACTCGACTAAGAGCTCCCTCGGCAAGCTCGCGGTGGTCCTCATCGTTATAGGCGGATCCGGCATCATCGTCGCCGCCTTGGCGGGTACCGCTGTCGCGCGCGGAAGCCTAAGACCCGTCCAACGCCTTACTGCAGCAGCGGAACGCGTAACGAGAACCGGCGAGCTAAGACCCATCCCCGTAGCCGGCGACGACGAGCTGTCTCGATTGACAAGCAGCTTCAACACAATGCTGGGCGCGGTGGCCGAAGCACAGGAACGGCAACGCAGGCTGGTCGCCGACGCCGGGCACGAGCTACGCACCCCGCTGACCTCGCTGCGCACCAACCTGGAGCTGATGCTGGCCTCCGAAGCCCCCGGCGCGCCCACCCTCTCGGCCCAGGACCGTTCCGAGATCCAGGACGACCTGCGCGCCCAGCTCGACGAACTCACCCAGCTCATCGGCGACCTCGTCGAACTGGCCAGGGAGGACGCCGCGCCCGCGGTGCAGGAGTACGTGGAGCTCGTCGAGGTCGTCGAGCAGGCCCTCGACCGGGCCCGCCGCCGCGCCGCCCACGTCCGGTTCGACGTGCGGCTGCAGCCGTGGCACCTGATCGGGCACGCCGCCTCGCTGGAGCGGGCGGTGTTGAACCTGCTGGACAACGCGGTGAAGTTCAGCCCGCCAGGCGGGGTCGTCCGGGTCGAACTGTCCGCGGCCGGAGACGGCTACGCCTTCCTGCAGGTCGCTGACGCGGGTCCCGGCATCAGCGACGAGGACCTCCCGCACGTCTTCGACCGGTTCTACCGGTCGCAGGAAGCGCGCACCCTGCCCGGGTCGGGATTGGGCCTCGCGATCGTGAAGCAGGCCGCGGAACGCCATGGTGGGTCTGTGTTCGCCAGCCGCTCGGCCGACGGCGGCGCCCTGATGGCGATGCGGCTGCCCGGCAGGGCCGATTGAGCCGACCGGGGTAAGACCACATCGCGGACAAACAGAACCGAGCGTTTGACTGCGTAGAATTGTGTTGTGCTCGCACGTCAGCGTCAGGAAGTGATCCTGGAGGAGATCCGGCGCACCGGCGCCGTCCAGGTGCATGCCCTGGTCGTCCGCCTCGGCGTGTCCGACATGACGATCCGGCGCGACTTGGACGTGCTCGCCAAGCGCGGCCTAGTGGAGAAGGTCTACGGCGGTGCCACTACGGCCGTCGGTAGGCCTACGCGCGAACCGGGCACCGATGGCAAGTCCGTGCGATCGTTGCCGCAGAAGGAAGCCATCGCCGCGTACGCGGCGGCCCTTATCCGCCCGGGCACCGCCATTGGCATCTCCGCGGGCACTACGACTTCCACGTTCGCCAGGTTCCTCGACAACGTGCCGGAGCTGACCGTTGTCACCAACTCCATCCGTGTGGCCGATGTGCTCCGCGCGGGCGGGCGGCCGGACCGCACTGTGGTGCTCACGGGCGGGGTGCGGACCCTCTCCGATGCCCTGGTCGGCCCGGTCGCCGTGCGGGCCCTGCGTTCGTTGCACCTGGACATGGTGTTCCTGAGTGTGCACGGGATGTCGGAGGGACAGGGCTTCACAACGCCGAACATCAACGAGAGCGAGACCGACCGCGCGTTGATCGAGGCCGGTCGCAAGCTCGTGGTGATCGCCGACCACACCAAGTGGGGCGTCGTCGGCATCTCCACCGTCGCCGCGCTCGAGGAGGCCGACGTGCTGATCACCGACGACGGGCTGCCCGACGACGCCGTCGCCGTGCTGCGCGAGCGGGTCGGCGAACTGGTCGTCGCGCAGGCGCTGCCCGAGGTGGAGGAACTCGCCGAGGCCGAGGCGTGAAGCGCACCCCGGCCAGGCTGGCCGACGGCCGCGAGATCATCTACTTCGACGACACCCCCGGCGCCCCAGCCAGGACCGCCGTCGACACCCGTGACCTGCCGCGCGGCGAAACCCTCTCGCAGATCCGCCGCGACCCGCTCACCGGCGAGTGGGTCATCATCGCCGCGCACCGGCAGAGCAGGACCTACAAGCCGCCCGCGGGCCTGTGTCCACTGTGTCCGTCAGCGCCGGGGCAGGCGACCGAGATCCCGGAAGCCGACTACGACGTGGTCGTGTTCGAGAACCGGTTCCCCTCGGTCGCCCAGAACGCGGTAGCGGAAACCGTTTCCGGTTTGATCCCCCGTGCGCCCGGCCTCGGTCGTTGCGAGGTCGTCTGCTTCACCCCAGACCACAACTCGTCCTTCGGCCAGCTCACGCCTACGCGCGTGCGCACAGTCGTAGACGTTTGGGCCGACCGCACCGAGGCGTTGTCAGCGCTGCCGGGCGTCGAGCAGGTGTTCCCCTTCGAGAACCGCGGCGACGCTATAGGCGTGACCTTGAGCCACCCGCACGGTCAGATCTACGGCTACCCGTTCGTGACACCCCGCACCGAGAAGATGCTCGCCGTCGCGCAAGCCCACGGCGGTCCCGTCCTCGGTGACGTCCTCGCCCACGAACGCGCGGAAGGCACCCGGGTGGTCGTCTCCAGCGACCACTGGACCGCCTACGTGCCCTCTGCCGCGCGTTGGCCGGTCGAGGTGCACCTAGTGCCGCACCGACAGGTACCAGACCTCCCGGCGCTCACCCAGATCGAGCGAAATGACTTCGCTGAGGTGTACCTGAACGTGCTTGGCAGGTTAGACAGGCTCTATGAGGGGGAACTGCCCTACATAGCCGCGTGGCACCAAGCCCCGACCAGGGTGGGGCGAGATCTCACGTGGCTGCACCTGGAGGTCTTCTCCGTCCAGAGGACCGCGGACAAGCTGAAGTACCTGGCTGGCTCGGAGTCCGGCATGGCCGTGTGGATCAACGACGGCACGCCGGAGCGGCTCGCGGAGCGGCTGAGAGCGGCCGCCGCGGGCTGAGGGCGGAAAACACGGGTTCCGCACAGGACGGTCTCAGGTGCTTCTCAGTCGCGACCCGCAAGGTGGACACATGACCGAGAACAAGCCCGACGAGCAGCCCGGACCCACCAGTCCGTGGTCGGCGCAGGCGGCCCAGGCCGCCGAGACGCCGTCGGGTGACGGGACTCCGGGCGGGGAGCAGGGCCCCGCGCGGGTGGAGGCCGGCACCCCGGCGCGCGAGGAGCAGGGCCTCGCCGCGCCGGGGACCGGCACCCAACAGACTTGGGTGGGCGGCGCCTGGCAGCAGCAGGGCGGCTGGCAGCAGCCCACCCAGCAACACGGTGCGGTACCCCCCGGGACGCAGTACGCGGGGCTGCCGCACCCGGGGGTACCGCAACCGCACCAGTACCAGCAGCCGCGCCGGGAGCCGCGGCGCACGGGACTGGTGGTCGGCGTCGCCGTGCTCGCGCTGGTCGTCGGGGGTGGCGCGGGCGCGGCGGGCGGCTACCTCGCCGCCGACCGCGACTCGGGTTCGTCGAGCACCGCGCTGGACGCGCCGCCGACGGCCAAGCAGACCGCGGCCGCCCCGGCGGGTTCGGTCGAGTCGGTGGCCCAGAAGGTGCTGCCGAGCGTGGTGCAGCTGCAGGTGCGCGGCCGGTCCTCCGCAGGGGAGGGGTCCGGCTTCGTCATCAGCCGCGACGGGTACATCGTGACCAACAACCACGTGATCGAGGGCGCGGTGGACGGCGGCCAGATCCAGGCCGTCTTCCAGGACGGCCGCACGGCCACGGCGACGGTGGTCGGGCGCGACCCCAACTCCGACGTCGCCGTGGTCAAGGCCGCGGGCGTCGACGACCTGACCGTCTCCGAGCTCGGCCGCTCCGACGACCTGCGGGTCGGCCAGGCGGTGGTGGCCATCGGGTCGCCGTTCGAGCTCTCCGGCACGGTCACCTCGGGCATCGTCAGCTCGCTGCAGCGCCCGACCCGGGCGGGCGGTGACGGCGGCAACCAGGCCACGGTCATGGACGCCGTGCAGACCGACGCCGCGATCAACCCGGGCAACTCCGGTGGCCCCCTGGTCAACATGCAGGGCCAGGTCATCGGCATCAACTCGGCCATCTACAGCCCGCAGAGCTCGGCATCCGGCAGCGGCGGCTCGGTCGGCATCGGCTTCGCGATCCCGATCGACCAGGCCCGCCGCACGGCCGAGGAGATCGTCAAGACCGGGAAGGCCACCCAGACCGTGCTGGGCGTGTCGGTCCGCGACGCCGACTCCGGCGGTGCCCTCATCGCCGACGTCACCGGCGGCGGTCCCGGCGAGCAAGCGGGCGTCAAGTCCGGCGATGTGGTCACCAAGCTCGACGACCGCCGCATCGACACCGCCGACGCACTCGTGGCCGCGGTCCGCTCGCACGCCCCCGGGGACAAGGTCACCCTGACCCTGTCCGACGGCAAGACGGTCCAGGCCACCCTCAGCGGCCAGACCGTGGAAACCAGCTAGGCCCCTCCGACGCTCGGGCGCTTCGCGCGCCCGAGACCACCTTCCGGTTCGTTGCCCCCGAACCGGGACCAGGCTTTCAGCAAGGGAAGCCTGACGCCTGGAGCCGCACGTGGACGGTAATCCCCTCACCGCCCACCTGCGGCTCCTCGCACGTAGCGGGTATCGCGATTCTCTTAATTCACAGAATTCGCCGCTGCCGAGTTCTCGGCCGCGTGGGGTCGGCCGCGCGGATGCACGGGACTGGTAGCGTTCCCAGCTCCGGTCGCGCTCCCAGGCTCTGTCCACTCGGGTGGGTCGGGTGGTCGATGCCCTGGCCCGCCGCTGTCTCTCCGTGGCCGGTTTGGTCACCAGCTGTAGTGGACGGTCCGGTGCGGGGTATGCTGCCGGTGCTCCATTCGGGCCCGGCCGATCCCAGGGGCTCTGGCCGCAAGGCCGAAACGGGATTGCGCTGTGCACTTTGCCTGATGACAGCGGCACAATTAGTTCCACAAAGTCGGCAGTATCGCGAATTGTGACCTAGTAGCAGGCGATCTACCGCGACACGGCGGGGTTCCAGCCGTGACAATGGGTCTATGGCATCGACGTTGCGCAGGGTGCGGGACTCGCTCAGCGGGCCGGTCCGGCTCCCGCTGGGCTTGCTGGCCGCCGCGGTGTGCGTTGGCGTCGCCGTGTTGCAGGCGACGGTGTTGACGGTGCGGACCGAGGGGTTGTCGGACCCGCACGCCTTCCTGGTGCACTGGGCCCACCCGGCCGTCTGGATCGTGCTGGGTGCTGTCTGCCTGGAGTACGCGATGCGCGCGGAGCGCATCGTGCTCAACCGCACCGCCATGGTCGCCGTGGGCCTCTACCTGGCCTTCCTGCTGTCGGTCAGCTTCGCCTGATCCCGCTCCGGTCCACAGTGGCCGTCCATCTGAGACGCCCACCTGTTCGGCCAGATGGCCGACCGGTTCGCGTGCTCCCGTCGCACCCACAGCACCTGTAGGCACTGACCACGACCGCCGCGCGGCCGACCGCTCCGTGGTGGTCTTCAGCCGTGCCCGGCGGGCCCGGTGAACAGTGCCTGACGCACCTGACCTCCAGCGGCTTCCGACCGCCGCTGCGACTACGGTGGCACCTATGGAACGAAGCGCGCAGCGGCTTGGCCGGGCTCTGATCGTGATCGTCGACGACCGGGTGGCCCACGGGGAGCACGAGGACACCGTCGGCCCCTTGGTGACCGAACTCCTCGAGGAAGCCGGGTTCATCGTCGACGGCGTGGTGACCGTCGAGGGCGAGACCGTGGCGATCCGCAACGCGCTCAACACCGCCGTGATCGGCGGCGCCGACCTCGTCGTCACGGTAGGCGGCACCGGCGTGTCCCCCCGCGACGTCACCCCCGACGCCACCCAGGGCGTGCTGGACCGCCCGATCCCCGGTATCGCCGAGGCGCTGCGCTCCTCGGGCCTGGCCGCTGGCGCGGTCGACGCAGGCGTCTCCCGCGGCCTCGTCGGTGTCTCGGGCAGCACCCTGGTGGTCAACCTGGCGGGCTCCCGCAGCGCCGTCCGCGACGGCATGGCCACCCTGTCCGCGCTCGTCCCCTACGTCATCGGCGAGCTCTCCGGCCTGGACACCAACTGAGCCCCGCCATGCCCTCCACCGACCCCGCCCACCCCGAGCGCCCCAAACCCCGCCCCACCCTCGACGAGATCTTCGGCGACGTCCTCCCGGACACCACCACCGACGAACGCGACCCCACCCCACCGTCGGCCACCCCCGACGACTGGTACCACCAAAACCGCCCACCCCACCACGGCGGCTGACCAGCACCGCGCGTCGTGGGCCAGCCCAACCGGCGCCTGCCGGTTGCTGAGGACTCGTCGACGGCGAACCGGCCCCGCCCGTCGAGGTCGGGCTGGTTCGGGTGGACGAGTTGGCGCGCTGCGGCCGTGGCCAGGTCGAGCGCGCCGCGTCGCCGAGCACCTGACCGAGCACGCGGCGCGGCGGGCGGGCAAGGTGATGCCCTCCGCGCCGGCTGGGCTTCCTAGGGCCCTGCTGATGCAGCTGCGGCGCGCGGAGAAAGGCCACCATGACCGCGGCAGCCATGCTCAACCAGTGCACAGTGCTGCGGCACGGTGTGGTCGGCGCGCTCCTGGATGGTGATCGCCGCGATCGCGATCGCTTGGTCGGCGCGTGGCGCCCGGGACCGGTCGCGTCCCCAGGCGCACCGGTCAGAGGAGTGGGCGTGCCGCGGCGGCCCGGTGTGCGGTGTCAGGCTCTGAGCGGTTCACCTCCTTGGGGTTGGTGGCTGGTTGACCGTGCCGCGGCACGGGGCGGCGGTGCCGCGGGCACGGTCCCAGCGGGTCAGCGGCTCTGCTGCTGGCGGAGCAGGTCGCGGATCTCGGTGAGGAGTTCGACGTCGGTCGGTTCGGCCGGGCCGGGCTCCTCGCCGCGCTTGCGGCGGTCCTGGATGTGCTTGACCGGCAGCACGATCACGAAGTAGACGATCGCGGCGACGATCAGGAAGTTGATCGCGGCGTTGATCACCGCGCCGAAGTCGAGGAACGTCGACGGGTTGCCGCCGATGATCCGGAAGCCGAGGCCTTCCGCGGCCTTGGTCCCGCCAGCCGAGTTGATCAGCGGCTTGATCAGGCCGTCGGTGAACGAGGTGACGATGGTGGTGAACGCGGCACCGATGATGACCGCGACCGCGAGGTCGATGACGTTCCCGCGCATCAGGAAGTCTTTGAAGCCCTTCAGCACGTGGGCGCTCCATTCTGGGGTGGACGGCATCACCGTCCGGGGGCGTTGGCTACCGGAGCGTAACCGCCACCGGGTCGGTCAACGCCGCCGCGGCCACCTCGACCGCCTCGGCCCTGGGTAAGGCGAGCAGCACCAGGCTGCCCCCGTCCGACCCGCGCACCGCGACCACCGCGGCGTCCCTGGCCAGGACGTCGTGGTCGCCGGTCACCACGTCCACCCGGACCCCCGGGTAGAGCAGGTCGGCGACCTCGCCGTCGGGTAGCCGCACCGGTACCGCCGCGGCGTCCGGCCCGGCCGTGGCGACCAGGTTGTCGGCGCCGACGAGCCGCACGCGGGTGATCACCTCGCCCGCCCCGATGGCCCCGGCGGGGATCCGCGTGACCACCTCGGCCGGGTCTGACAGCGCCTGCTCGGGCCGCAGGTCCGGTGGCGCGCGCATGATCCGGATGTCGTCCGCGGTCAGCGCGACACCGGGCGCGAGGGCGTGCGCAGCCACCACGAGCGGCACCGACGGGTCTGCGGGTGACGGTTGGCAGGCGAGGACTACCGCGGTCAGCGCGAGGGCGGCGGCGATGGTCCTGCGGAGCGCGAGCGGGTGTGGCATGCGGATCGAGATCACGGGTTCCTCCAGGTCAGAGTGGGTCTGACCGCAACGCTAGGAGGAAGTCGGGGCATGCGAAAGCCTGGGGTCTCCGCTGTGGATGACCCCAGGCGTTGTGGATAACTCAGGAGGCCTTGGCCGCGGTGTCCGACTTGGCGGCGGGCGCGGGCGTGCTGCTCGCGCTGGTGCTCGACTCGGACTTCGACTCGGTCTTGGCGGGCGTGGCCGGGGTGGTCGTCGACGACGCGCTCGACGAACCGGACCGGCTGTCGTTGCGGTAGAAGCCGCTGCCCTTGAAGACGACGCCGACCGAGCCGTAGAGCTTGCGCAGCCTGCCGGTGCACTCCGGGCACTCGGACAGCGCGGCGTCGCTGAACGACTGCACCGCCTCGAAGCGGTGCTCGCATGCCGTACAGGCGTACTGGTACGTGGGCACGGACTGGGCTCCCTTGTCGCATCTGGCACTCGGTCGGCGAGAGTGCCAACCGATTCTGCGGTAACGCGCGCGCGGAGCGCAAATGTTCCCGAGCAAGGTCACATTCGGTCACCGCGGGTCAACGCAACCGGAGCAACCCCCGGCCGGGCGTCAACACTCCGGTGACGGTCACGTCGTGGCGTTCTGACGGCAGTTGGTCGAACAACTCCGGGTCGCGCACCACCGCCACCAATGGCGTCCCCGGCGCGGCCAATGACAGCGACCGGTCGTAGTACCCCGCGCCGCGCCCCAACCGGGTGCCATTGCGGTCGACCGCCAGCGCGGGGACCAACACCACGTCCGCGATCCGCAGAGCGGAGACACCTAACCGCTCGCCTATAGGCTGGAGCAGCCCGAACGGCCCAGGACGCAGGTACTCGCGCCCGTCGTACCAGCCCCAGTCGAGCGGCCCCGCCCCGGACACGATCGGTAGTAGGATCCGCACCCCGTGGTCCGCGACCTCCTCGAGCATCTGCACCGAGCCGGGCTCCGAGCCGATCGGCACGTACGCGCACAGCGTCTGACCCCTGCCCACCACCCGGCCGCTGGTCAGGAGCGTCGTGAGCTGCATCGCCTCGGCGAACCGCACGCTCGCCGGTACCCGCCGCCGCTCCGCGAGGAGCGCGCGGCGCCATTGGTCCTTGGTCCACGCGCGCGTCGCGTCGAGATCATTACCGGGCCCGGCCACATGTCGAGGTTAGGCTCCATGTCCATGAGCGCGTCGACCGCATTCACCGCCGCCATCGTGCCCGCGGCGGGGTTGGGTACCAGGTTCCTGCCCACGACCAAGGCCGTCCCCAAGGAGCTACTGCCGGTGGTGGACACCCCCGGCATCGAGTACGTCGCCAAGGAAGCCGCCGAAGCGGGCGCCAAGAGGCTGATCATCGTCACCTCCCCGGGCAAGGACGCTGTCGCCCAGTACTTCCAGCCGCGGCCCGAGCTGGAGAAGACCCTCGAGGATCGAGGTAAGAGCGCGCTGCTGGAGAAGGTCCGCAGGGCGCCGAACCTGCTCGCGGTCGAGACGGCCATCCAGGAGGAGGCCCTCGGCCTTGGGCATGCCGTCGGCTGCGCGGAGCCCAACCTCCGCCCAGAGGACGAGGCCGTCGCAGTACTGCTGCCGGACGACCTGGTGCTGCCCACCGGCGTCCTGGCCCGGATGGCCAAGGTTCGTGAAGAGAAGGGCGGGACGGTTCTCTGCGCCTTCGACATCCCGCGCGAGGAGATCTCCGCCTACGGGGTCTTCGACGTCGAGGACACCGACGACGGTGACGTCAAGAAGGTCAACGGGATGGTCGAGAAGCCCCCCGCCGACCAGGCCCCCTCGACCTTCGCCGCCGCGGGCCGCTACTTGCTCGATCGGGCGATCTTCGACGCGCTCAAGCGGATCACCCCGGGCGCGGGTGGCGAGCTGCAGCTCACCGACGCCATCGCCCTGCTGATCGCCGAGGGGCACCCGGTGCACGTCGTGGTGCACCGCGGCGGGCGGCACGACCTCGGGAATCCGGGCGGCTTCCTGCGCGCCGCCGTGGACTTCGCCCTCGAGCACCCGGAGTATGGGCCGAGCCTGCGCGCCTGGCTGCGCGATCGCGTCGGCTCCGAGTGAGCCCCGAGTAGACGGCAACAGCGGACGGAACCAAGGTAACCGGATGAGGTCAGTCGACGAGCAACTCGCCAGGGCGCTGGCGGCCGCGGTCCGGCCCGCACCCGTGCGGGTCGCCATCTCCGAGGCGCAAGGGCTGCTCTGCGCCGAGGAGGTCGTGGCCGAGCGCGCCCTGCCCGGGTTCGACCAGGCCGCCGTGGACGGGTACGCGGTGCGCAGCGTCGACACCCAGGGGGCGGGCACCGAGCCGGTGGTCCTCCCGGTCGTCGGGGAGATCGCGTCCGGCTCGCGGCAACCGCGGCGGCTGCAACCGGGGCAGGCGGTGCGCGTGACGACCGGCGCACCCCTGCCCACCCTGGCCGACGCCGTGGTCCCCACCAGCTACACCGACGGGCACCACGCCAGGGTCACCATCAACCAGCCCGTGCCGTCGGCCGGTTACGTCCGGCGCACCGGTGAGGACGTGCAGACCGGCGACGTCGCGGTGCGGCGCGGTTCGGTGATCGGTTCGGCGCAGGTGGGCCTGCTCGCGGCCGTGGGCCGCTCCAAGGTCTTGGTCTACCCGAGGCCGAGGGTGTCGGTCATCTCGCTCGGCGACGAGCTCGTCGACATCGACCGCACCCCCGGCCAGGGGCAGGTCTACGACGTCAACTCCTACGCACTGGCCGCCGCGGGGCGGGACGCGGGCGCGGAGGTCATCCGGGTCGGCATCGTGTCCACGGACACCCGGCGGCTGCTGGAGACCGTGGAGAGCAGGCTGCTGCTGTCCGAGATCGTCGTGATCGCGGGTGGCGCGGGCGGGGACCTCTCCACCGAGGTCAAGTCGGCGCTGAGCGACCTCGGCGAGCTCGACCTGACCCGGGTCGCGATGCACCCCGGTTCGGTGCAGGGCTTCGGCAGGCTCGGGCCTGACGCTGTACCGACATTCCTACTGCCCGGCAACCCCATGAGCGCCCTAGTGGTCTTCGAGGTCATGGTGCGCCCTCTTATCCGCGCCGCGCAGGGCAAGCGCAATCCCCATCGACGCGTAGTGCAAGCCAGGCTCCTATCGCCGATCACGTCCACCAAGGCGCGCCGCGGCTTCCTACGCGGACAACTGCTGCGCGACGAGAACAACGGTGAGTACCTGGTGCAGCCGTTGGGCTTGTCCGGCTCGCATCTGCTCGCCTCCCTCGCTGAGGCCAATTGCCTGATCCTCGTCGACGAGGACACCACTGAGGTGTCGGTCGGCGAAGGGGTCCAGGTCCTGTTCCTCGCCCAGCGTGGCTAGTCCGTACGCAGGCGGTCGCCACCCGGGCTGGCCTGCCCGCCTTGGGCCGCTTCGCGTAGAGGCGGGCGTGGTGGAACTACGCGCACCGCGGCTCACAGACGCGCGTGCGTGGAGCCGGATCAGGCTGCGCGACCAGGCCTACTTGGAGCAGTGGGAGCCAACCGTCCCGGGCACGTGGGTCGAGCGCAACGCCACCAGCGCGTGGTTCGGCCAATGGTCCACGTTGCGCGCGTTGGGCAGGCGCGGCATGTCCTTGCCGTTCGTCATCACCGTTGACGGGCAGTTCGCGGGACAGGTGACTGTGGGCAACGTCATCCGCGGATCCCTGTGCTCGGCCTGGGTCGGTTACTGGGTCGCCGCGGACACCGTCGGGGGAGGCGTCGCCACCGCCGCCGCGGCGATGGTCGTCGACCACTGCTTCACCGCGGCCGGGCTGCACCGGGTCGAGGCGACGGTGCGCCCGGAGAACGCGGCCAGCCTGCGGGTGCTGGAGAAACTGGGTTTCCGGCACGAGGGCCTCTTCCGCCGCTACCTGGACGTCGCCGGTGCCTGGCGCGACCACCTCTGCCTCGCTGTGACCACAGAGGACACTCCGGCCGGTCTGGTGTCGCTGCTGATCGCGGCCGGGAAAGCCAGCCCGCTGTAAGGCGTTTCACGTTTCCGCGCGCAAAGTTTGATCAAGGCCGTTACGGGGAACGGTCCACAAGCGAACTACCCGATCGGGTGGGTGTGCCTCCGTGGGGTCGGCGCGCCTCCGCCACGGGTGTGACTGTTGTGACTAACGTGGCGAACGCCGGAGCAGCGCGAGGGGGAGGTGACGGGACATGCCGAGCTCGTTGATCGTGGTCGGACTGGTGGTGGCGTGGCTCGTCGTCCTGGTCCCCATGGTCGTGCGCAAGCGCCAGGAGATCGCCAGGACCACCGACACCGCCCTCGCGGCGCGCGTCGTGCGCAGCGGCTCGCACAGCGCTGACACCAGGGAGGAGCTCGCGATGGCCGACGAGGCGGACGCCGACGACGCGGTCGACGAAGACGACCTCGTCGCCGACGACGAGCCCGAACTCGACGAGCCCCGCCGCTACCGCCCCGGCCGCGGCGGCTACGACGCCGAAGCCGCCGCCAGGTCCGCCCGCGCCAAGTACGCCTTCCGGCAGCGGGTCGTCCTGCTGGTGCTCCTCGCCGCCATCGCGACCGGGGTCGCCGCGGGCCTGGTCGACCCCCTCCTGTGGTGGCTCCACGGCCTCGTCGACCTCACCCTGGTCGGCTACCTGACGTACCTGCGCAGGCAGGTCCGGATCGAGCAGGAGATCCGCGAACGCCGCGCCGCCCGCGCCGCCACCGCGACCCCCCGCCGCTCCCACGCCCGCCCCGCGGAAGAAGACATGGACAGGGTCACCACCATCCCCACCCGAACCCCCCACCCCGGCGCCGTAGTAGTGGAACTAGACGACGAAGACCCCTGGTTCGACGAACTCGGCGAACCCACGCACCTGACCTACCGCCGAGCAGTCGGTGAGTAGCCCCCCGGTGCGCGGACCCGTGCTCGCGGCCTGATACGCTCTGCGAGCACGACCAAGGGGCTGTAGCGCAGTTGGTAGCGCGTCTCGTTCGCATCGAGAAGGTCAGGGGTTCGATTCCCCTCAGCTCCACCAAACGTGTTGATACGCGAACCGCAGAGGCTGATTCCTGGTTACCAGGGTCAGCCTCTGCGGCTGTCTGGGGCGGTTGCTCGGGTGGTTGTGGTACCCGGAAGGTGGGGACCATGCGGTCGGGTGCGGGGAAGCTGACCTGGGCCACGAGGGCTTCCACGAGGGCCTTTCGCTGGAGTGTGGTGCCGTCGTGGATGACCTCGTGGACGTGCTGGCTGACCTCGGTGAGGGTGGCGGTGTCGGGCATGGTGGGTTGCTCGGCGAGTTCGTAGGCGAGCACGTCTCGGCGGTCCTGTAGCTGCTGCTTGGTGGCGCGGAGCTTGGTGAGTCGTTCCTTGACGTCTTCGGGTTCGAGGGTGCCGTCCTCGAAGGCGTCGAGGTAGCGGTCGATCTTGGCGTTGGTCTTGGCCAGCTCGGCGTTGACGGTGTCGAGTTCGTCTTGGCGGGTGTCGAAGTTGCTGGCGTGGTCGCGCTGGGCGTCGGCCACGGCGTCGGCCATGAGGTCGTGCTGGGTGCGGAAGAAGGTGGCCATGGAGTCGAGGAGGGTCGCGTCGATCTGGTCGGCATCCAGGCGTGGGGAGTGGCAGGCGTCGGTGCCGTAGCGGGACCGGGTCCAGCAGGTGTAGTAGCGGTAGGTCTTGGTGCGGCCGGTGGCACGGGTGCCGATGTACGCCTTCCCGCACATCGGGCAGCGCATCTTGCCGGTGGCGAGGTAATCACTGGCGTTCGCGGCGCGCTTGGAGTGGTTCTCGCCGCGCTCGTCGAGCAGGCGCTGTGCCTGCTCGAAGACGTGGTCGGTGACCAGCGGGGCGTGGCAGTACTCCACGGTGATGTCGCGGAAGGTGAGTTCGCCGATGTAGACGCGGTTGGCCAGGACCCGTAGCACCTGTTGCGGGGACCATTCCTTGCCGGTGCTGGTGCGCAGTCCGCGGAGGTTGAGCAGTTTCGCGATGGCGTTCGAGCCGAGTCGGTCTCGGGTGTAGAGGTCGAAGATGAGCTGGACCACCACTGCTTTGGACTTGTCGGGTACGAGCTGCATGAGCTTGCGGTTGAGCCCGTAGCCGAACGGGAGCCGTCCGCCCTTCCATTTTCCGGCTTCGGCGGCTTTCTCCATTCCGGCGATGACGCGTTCGACAATGAGTTCGCGCTCGAACTGGGCAAACATGCCGAGCATCTGGACGAGCATCCGGCCCATGGGGGTGGAGGTGTCAAAGGGCTCGGTGGCGGAGCGGAAAACCACGCCGTTCTCGTCGAGGTCATCGAGCAGGGTGACCAGGTCGCGCAGGTTGCGGGAGAGCCGGTCGACCTTGAACACCAACAGCACGTCGAACAGGCCCGCGCGGCTGGCCTTCATCGCCTTGGTCAGGTCGTCGCGGTCGGTGTCCTTGCCGGAGGCGTTGTCGCTGTAGACCATGACGACGCGCCACCCGGGCTGGGAGGCGACGTAGGCGCGCATCCGGTCTTCCTGGACCTGGGAGGTGTACTGCTGGTTCTCCTCGTCGGTGGAGCGCCGCACATACAGCGCCACCCGCACGTCCGCGCCGAGTTCACCGAGGACTTCCCGTCTTACCTTCTTGTTTCGCGTCCTAACAGCCATTGCGTGGCGGCCCCCAGCTGTCTTCCCGAAATGCCGCCGCCCGGGAATGTTTGAAACATTCCACGGGCGGCGGCTGATGTCCTATTGCCATTCTTGGAGCTTATCAAGAATGACTACCGGTGATTCGGACTGAAACTAGGGTGTGTCGGTATTCCTATTCGTGGTCCACGCGGTGATGAGCACGGCCAGAGCGGACACGGCGTCGGCGTGCTCGCGGTCGGTCATCGGTGTGGTGTCGATGCGCTCGACGGTGATCGGGTTCTGCTCGGACACGGCGGTGATCGCTCCCCCAGGAGGCGAGTGCCGCAGACGGCCCGACCCCGCGTCGCGAGGGAGACAGGCTCCCCCGCGACGCGGATGGACGGGTGGTCAGTAGAGGGTGGTCGGGGACCCGCCGGTGTCGGCCGGGACCAGCGGGGTGCCGTCCTGGTCGCGCGGGTCGGCCAGCGGGGTGACCTTGCGTTCGCCGGTGACGGTGATGCCGAACGCGGCGAGCAGGGTGAGGACGGCGGTGATGATGCCGGTGGTGGCGTTGCCCTGTTCGGCGGTGAACAGGCCGGAGCCGACGAGGCCGGAGACGGCGGCGGTGAGGCCGCCGACGATGGACGCGCCGACGCGCAGGGGGTAGCGGGTGGCCATGTGGGTGATCAGTTCCTTCCGGTGTGGTGAGTGGGGCGGTAGGTGGTCGAGGCGTTCGTAGAGCCGGACGACCGCGACCGCGGTCTTGATGCAGAGCCAGCCGCCGACGATGGCCAGCAGCAGCCAGGACCCGGTGATGTCCGGTGGTGGGTCGACGGTCACGGTTGGTTCACGGGATGGTGAGCCAGTCCCCGGCGCGGATCTTGTCGGGGTTGGCGATGCCGTTGGCGCGGGCGAGGGCGCTCTGGCTGACGCGGAAGCGGGCCGCGATCTCAGACAGGGTTTCCCCTGGCGCGATCCGGTGCCGTCGTGCTGGGGCGGGGGCGGGGCTGCTGGTGTCGGGTAGGCGGAGGGTGCTGCCCGCGAGGATGTGGTTGGGGTTGGAGATGCCGTTGAGTGCGGCGAGCGCGGCGACGGTGGTGCCGTAGCGGGCGGCGATCTCCGACAGGGTCTCCCCCGGTGCTACGGGGTGGGTGCGTCCGGCGGGCGGGGACGGTGCGGGGGTGGGCGCGGGCGGCGGGATGGCTCCGTCGAGGGTGAGGGCGCCGAGGGTCCAGGGGCCGATGGTGGCGTCGCGGTCGACAGGACCGGGGATGCCGGGGACGCGGCCGGTGCTGGTGTGTTGGTGCAGGGCGAGTCGGTGATGGTTCCAGCCGGGGTTTCCGGGGTCGCCGTTGTAGCGGGCGATCCAGAGCATGGTGTCGCCGTCGGCCCAGTCGGCGCGCAGGACGTTGCGGTACCAGTCGAGATTGGCGTAGACGAGGACGCGGCGGATGCCTGCTGTTGCGCGTAGCCGGGTGATGAAGTCGGCGACGAAGGCGTTGGCGTTGCTGCGGAGTTCGGCGGCTTCCATGTCGAGCATCGGCGCGAGCGACCCGGCGGCGAGCAGGCCGTGGCGGCGTAGGTGGGCGGTGAAGTGGTCGACCTGGTCCTGGACGTTGGTTGCGCGGGCGAAGTGGTAGCCGCCGACGGCGATCCCGGCGGAGCGGGCACCGGCCACATGGGAGGGTCCGGAGGCGTCGACCCAGTCGGTGGACTCGGTGAGCTTGACGGAGGCGTAGGTGATGTTGTTGCCGCGTACCGCGCGCCAGTCGTTGACGGTGTTGTAGCGGGAGACGTCGATGCCGTAATCGGTCATGTGCTGCCTTCCTGGTCCGGGCGTGCCGGTACCGGGGTGGGTGGGGTGAGGTGGGCGCGCAGTCCCGCGATCTCGGTGAGCACGCGCAGGTGCTCCACGCGCAGCGCGTGGAGCTCGGTTTTGACCGCGGCGAGTTCGGCGAGGACTTCGCGGGTGTAGGTGGCGCGTTCGTCCAGAAGGGACTGGTAGCCCGCGTGCAGTGCGGTCAGCGATTGCTGTTCGCCCGCGGCGCGGGCGGTGCGCAGGGTGCGGCGGGCGGTCCAGGCTCCGGTGACCGCTCCGGTGAGCGGTCCGAGGAGGGCGGCGATGCCGCCGAGCCAGGCAGGGTCCACGGGGGGCGTCACCCCCGTGGGCGGTGGGTCAGCGCAGGACGCGCAGGGTGAGGGAGTCGGCCAGGCCGTCGGTGGTGTTGTGGGTGCGGCGGGAGCCGATGACGGCGGCGCTGATCGGTCCGCCGAGCCCGTCGGGGTCGTGGATGGTGACGACGTCGGTGAGTTGGACGCGGGGGTCTCCGACCACGGGCACGTCGGGGAGGATCGCGACGGGTGTGGCCAGGTCGTCGAGCAGGGAGGTGGCGACGTCGTGGGTGGACTCGGGGCGTTGCCGGAAGTCGTTGTCGGGCAGGTCGAGGACGCGGCGGCCGTAGCGGGCGGCGGAGGCGCTGTTGCGGGTGATGCCGGTGTAGGTGGTGTCCTCGGTGATGACGCTGCCGGTGATCTGGAGGGCGGGTCGGGTGCCCGCGGCCATGCGGATGGTGAACGTGTTGGGGTTTTTGACGAGCAAGCCGAGGGTGAGTTGGTCGGTGTTGATGAACAGCGTGACCTCGACGTTGGACACCCGGGCGCCGGTGGTGGCGTTGACGGCAACGAACCCGCTGAAGGGGGCGGGCCAGGTGTCGGCGGTGTAGGAGCGCATGGTCGGGTAGACGACGCTGCGGTGCGCCAGCTGGAGGTCGTAGCTGGTGGTGCCGGGTGGTGAGTCGAACTGGTCGAGTGTGTCGGCCTGGAAGACGACCTCGTCGGTGTCGCGCTCGAAGCGGGCGGTGGTGCGGTAGGTGATCTCGTTGCGGACCGAGTCGAGGGTGATCACCGGTTCCAGGTCGGTGAGGTCGAGGTCGGCGGTGATGTTCTTGACCGGGGCGGTGCGCGGGCGGGCGCGGCTGCGGAAGGTGAAGCGCCCGTGTTCGTCGAAGGCCACCGTGCCGTACTCGGCGCGCGCGGCCGTGGTGATGAGCTGCCAGGAGTCGCCGTTGACCACGTCGGGCAGCCCGGGAAACCAGTTGAGGCCGGTGTCGATCTGCGCGCCCGGGGTGTGCGGGAGTCCCCATCCGTCCGGTAGTGGCTGGAAGTTGCTTTGGGACAGGCGCAGGCACTGCACCGGCAGGGGCGTGCTCGCGTTGACCTGTCCTGCGGCCAGGATCGGGTAGTCGACCGGGCGCCCGATGACGGTGGCGGTGTCCGCGGTCTGGACGCCGTCGAGGTGCCAGCGGTGGTAGACGGTCCCGTCGCTGAACCACACGATCGACAGGCCCGCCGAGTGCCACCGTGCCGGGCCGGTGATGGACGGCCCGGTGACGGTCCCGACGAGGGTCGGCACGGTGGAGTTGCGGTTGGCCCACAGGCGCGCCACGAGTTGCCCGGCGGTGGTGACGGCGACTTCGATGGTGTTGCCTTCGAGCTTGATGTAGCCGTCGGAGATCGCCAGGACCGTCCCGTTGGACTGGCTGTGGAACTGGTTGGTGGCTCCTGCGCGGATCTCGAACTCGATGAGCTGGCGGTACGCGGTCAGGTAGGGCCGCTGTGTGGGGGCGGCGAAGGCGGTGGCGAACACGTCGGGGCTGCCGTTGGCCGCGAGCCCGTAGCGGCCCTCGACGAACTCCGGTACCGCGGCGCTGGTCTTGGTGGGGTTGAACACCCCGGCGTTCCAGCCGATGTCGGGGGCCAGGCTGCCGTGGCAGGTCATCCCCCAGATCGCGCCCTCGCGCGGTGGCGGGGACGAGTAGATCCCGTTGCGCCGCAGCACGTGGTCGATCACCCACGACGTGTTCGTGAGGTTGCGGTAGGGGTAGCGGCGCGGGTTGCGCCACTCCGCTTCCCCCATCGCCCACAGCGGCAACGTCACCGACGCCCGGAGCCGTTCCGCCGGGTCCAGGCTCTCGATGGTGGCCGTGCGGCGGGAGGCGGACAGGCGGGCGGCGCGGGTGGCGCCGGTGAACTGCCGCACCCAGCGCGGCCCGCCGATGGTGAGCAGGCCCAGGTCCAGGCGCGTGGGGGCGTCCATCGTGTCGTCGGTGTCGACGCTGCGATCGGCCCGGAACGGCGAGAGCATCCGGGCGATGTCGCGGGGGTCGCCGGGGCGGGTGCCGCCGAGCTCGCACGTGAGCTTGGCGGTGGTGTAGCCCTCCACCAGCGTGGTTTCGGGTGGAAGGTCTCCGGTGATGGAGCGCTCCACCGTGATGGTCTTGACCACGGTGGACAGCTCCGAGAGCGGGTGGGTGTAGCCGCCGTCGCGGTTCCAGTCGACCTGGAGCCGCGCGAGCGGGACCCGGTCTGGTGCGGTGACCGCGTCCGCGAGGTCCTGGTCGTCGGGGGCTTGCATCGTCTAGACCTCCAGGAGGGTGAGGGTTGTCGCCCACGACCCGGGCACCGGGTAGGCCGCGGAGAGGCCGTCGAGCACCACTTCGGCCGCGCCTCCCCCGGGCACCCACGCGGTGGGGGCCGGGGCGGGTTCGAGTTGCCAGGCGGTGGTGAGCACGTGGGCGCTCGACGGGTTGGCCTCGACCAGCAGCGCCATGCGCGCGGCGGCGGCCGAGGTCGCGATCAGCGACACCACCAGCCGCTGATCGGCGCCGGGGGTGGACGGTGGGGAGTCGACGTGCCCGATCGGGCTGTCGTCGGTGTCGTAGAGCTCCAACCGGACCCGCGTCGTGACACCGGCACGAACCCAGGCTGAGGCGGTCACCGGCTCCCCGCCCACCAACGGCACACGGTCCCCGGCCAGGGAGCCGCCGACCGTGGGCGGGGTCCAGTCCAGGCCCCCGGCCAGCCGCAGCGGCGCCGACGGGACGGTCGGTGTCCACAGCAGCGTCCCGGCGGTCGGGGTGAACCCCGCGGTGGTGCGGGTGCCCGCGCCGGTCGCGGCCACCTGCGGGGACAGCCGGTTGCGGCGTTCGCCGTCCAGTAGCCACAGCGGCCCGTCCACCAGGCCCAGGTACAGGGCGTCCAGGTAGGCGTGGCTGTCGGGGTCCAGGTAGGGCCAGGTCAGCGACCAGGCCCGCTTGACCGCGACCCGGTCCACGGTGACCCGCCCACCCAGTGACCGGTGGACCCCGCCTATGCGCGTGGCGGTGGCGTCCGGGCCGCCTCCCAGCGACGGGGACGGCAAGGCGCGCAGCGCACCGAGCCGTCCGAGGTGAAAGCCCATGAGGCACCACCACCAGGTCAGCGTCGGGCGTCGCGGAGGTTGGCGTCGTTGACCAGCCGAGCGACCCCGGCCCCGTCCACACGCAGACGGGCACCGTCGAGCGCGGCCAGGACCCCGGCGGTCACGGCCGCCGACAGGTCCCACGCGTCCTGCCCCAACAACCCGACACCCCCGCCACCGGCAGCAGGTGCCGATGGCGGTCCACGGCGAACAGCGTTGGCGGGCAAGGGGAACGGGTCGGTGGGAAGTGTGTCGGTGAGGTCGGTCAGGTACTCGCGCACCTGGGGTGTCCCGTCCTCCAGCCCACGCAGGAACCCGCCCATGATCATGCGGCCGGTCGGTTGCAACAGGACACGGTCGCGTGCGGGTGGTCCCTTCCAGTCCGGCAGCAGGTCGGTCACCCACGACAGCTTGTCTTTGAGCCACTGCACGGCAGCCTCGATCCCGCGAATGAGGCCCCGGATGATGTTCTTTCCGGCCTCCACCAACAGGTTTCCGAGGTCGCCGAGCACCGACAGGATGCGGCCCGGCAGATCCCGCACCAGCCCGACGACGGCGCCGATCCCGTTCGACACCGCGCCCGACACCATGTCCCAGACGCCGCCGACCATGTCCCGGAGCCCTTGCCAGGCGCGACCCCAGTTCCCGGTGATCAGCCCGAGCGCGAAGTCGATCACGCCTTGGACGTAGCGCAGGGCGCCGGAGATGATCGAGGACACGGCCGCGAACACGCGCTCGACCACGCCGAGCAGGGCCTGGATCGCGGGCACGAGCCAGCGGACCAGCTGCTCGACCAGGGGCACGGCGGCGGCCGTGACCTGGGCGAACACCGCTGCCGCCTGCTGGAGCACGGGACTGAGCTGCACCGCCAGAGCGATGATCGGGGGCAGCAGAGCCGTCCCGAGCGACAGCAGCGGCGGCAGCAGAGGCAGCGCGGCGTTCACGATCGCGAAGAAACCCTCCGCGAGCTGCGGCAGCTGAGGAGCCAGGGCCGACACGGCCGTGACCAGCAGCTCACCGACCAACTGTCCAATCTGGACTAAAGTCGGCGTGGCAGCGGCGAGCCCCTGGGAGACAACGGAAGCCAGCTGAGAGACCAGCTCGACCAGCACCGGCAGGGCGGGCTGGACGGCACGCAGACCAGCCAGCAGGGTCTGGCCGAACAGCGACGCGAGCTGGGCGACCACCGGCAGAGCGGCCTGGGCCGCCTGGAGGAAGGCGCCGCCGAAGGTGGCCGCGACAGGAGCCAGCTGGGTCAGGAGCTGAGCCAAAATCGGGGCCAGCACACGGAGTCCGCCCGCCGCCAGCTCGGCGAACTGGACCAGCAGCGGAGCCGCCGCACGAGCCAGCGCCACGGCCGCGGGGGTGGTGGCGCGGATCGCGTCCCCGACCGCCCCGGCCAGCAAACCGGCCACTGTGGACAGTGGCCCGGTGAGCTCGGCGAACAGCGGGGCCAGGGCCTCGCTGGCGGGGAGCAGCAGGTCGGCGAAGGCCAACGCCACCGCGCCCGCCAAGGGCGCGAGCTGGGCCGCGGCGGCGGCCAGGGGGCCGACCGCACCGGCGGTGGTGGCCAGGGCCTGCCCGAGCTGCGGCCCCAGCGCGGCGACGGCGGGGGCGATGCTAGTGGTCAGCGCGTCGCCCAGGGCACGCAGGATCGGGTCGAGCCCGCGGGCGATGGCGGCGATGCCGCCGAACACCTGGGTCAGCGCTGTCTGGCCCTCGGCGGAGCGCAGGAACGCCAACACCGACCCGGTGACCGCGTTGACCGTGGTCAGAAACGACGCGCCGGAGGTGTTCGCGGCACGGAACACCGCCGCGGCGATCCCCGCGATGTTGCCCAGCAGGGTGCCCAGCTCGCGCAGCGCGGCCAGGCCCTCGCGCATCCACTCCTGAAGCTGCCCCGACGCGCGCGCCTGGGCGACGAACGCGGCGAAACGCTGCGTGGCGTCGGTCAGTCCGCCGGCGAACTCCGGCAGGAACCCCGATCCGACCGCGGCGATGTCGCGCAGGGCTTGCAGCAGCGGCTGCACAGCACCCGACAACCGGCCCGCCGCGGTCGCGGAGTTGCCGAAGATCACCGACAGGTCCGCGCCGGTGCGCGCCTCCCGCAGGAACGCCCCGACACCGAGCGCACCGGCGTTGAGCGCGTCGGCCACCTCGACCGTGCCGGTCCGCAGGATCGGCAGATACCGGGCGCCGAGCGTGGAGACCTCACCGGCGAGCCCGGCGAACAAGCGCTCCTGGACACCGAGCTGGAGCGAGGTGAACTCCGGGCGCAGCGCGCGCACGGCCTCCGCGGTCGCCCGCATCGGCGGCGGCATCCCCGCCACCGCAGCCGCGAAGGCGACCGGGTCGGTCGCGGCCAGCGCCTCGGACAGGCCCTCGGTGCCCAGACGCAGCGTCTGCACGACCGCGACGGCCGCGAGACCGGCGGCAGGGATCAGCAGCAACGCCCCCGACGCGGTGGCCGCCGCGGAACCTAGCCCGCCCAGCGTCCCGACCGCACCGCCCACCGCGGCGGTCAGGGCGGCGTAGCGCAGGGTCGCCGCGCCGGTGACCGCGATGGCGCGGGTTGTCGAGGCGGTGACCTCGCCCATTCCGCGCGAGAGCGCCAGCGAGCCCCGCACCGCTGTGCCCAGCGACCGGTCCACCACCACCCGGACCGACACCGACTGGCCCGACAGCTGACGCAGCAGCGCCTGAAACCGGGTTTGCGCGGGGAGCGCGTCCAGCTCGGCCAGCAGCCGCACCGCGGTCTGGTCACCCTCGCGCGCCGCGATCCGTAGCTGTTCGCGCAGCAGCGCGGTCTGCACCTGCGCGGTCAGCGAGATCGCGGGGGCACCGGACTCGGCGGTGCGGATCTGATCGCGCAGGTGGCGCCCGAGCCCTTGCAGGCTGGGCAGGACCTTGAGGTAGGCGTGACCGACCGTCGCCACAGGGCATCACGCCCCTGGCGTCAGGACCGCACATTTTCTGCCGCAGCACGGCGACAATGCCCGTGATGGACTGGGCCGTTTTCAACGTCTCCCAGGCGACGTGCTGCGCAGGTCAGACCTCGTCGTAGACACGGTCTACAGGGGTGACGGATGCCATGGCGAATGACACCCTCGCATCGGGTGCATTTTCTGCGATAAGTACCGAACACACCTGGTGATGGGTGATGCGGTGCTTTGTGGTTCGCGCTGCCGCGATAGTCTCTCGGGCGCGGTGGATCGCCGCAGAGATGAGAGGAGTGTGCAGTGGAGAAGGGCTGTGCCCAGTGCCGGGTCGTCGGCCGCTACCTGATGGTGACGGTGACCCTGCTGTTGATTCAGTCGGGCGCCCTGCCAGGGGTCCACCTAGGAATGTAACCCCTGGCAGAGGCCAGTACTGAATGCCGTGTCGGTCGGCCCCCTCGCGGGTTGCAGCCCAAAGGGGGGTCGGCCGACGCTTTGACATAAACCAGATAGAAACCTAACTTGACTTATGTCAAGAACGGACTGTACACGCCGCAGGTCGGAGACGTGCGCGCGGGATCGGGAATCGCCAGGTGCAGCCGCTAGGAACGCATCCAACCGGCAATCTCTCGCAGCGAGTGCAATTCTCTTGCCGGGTCGCTCGTGTTTGCCGGAATCGAGTCCAACGGTCCGGTCAGGTGTTCCTCGGGGATCTGGTGTCCCAGCGCAGCGGCGACGGTGGCCCAGAGCAGGGCGACCCGACGCTCCACCGCGGCGACCAGGAGTTCGGTGCGGGTGTGGCCGCCGTCGGGCTGGTGGACCCGCCACACCGCCGCGTCCGCCGGTAGGTGGGTGACCAGGGCGCACAGCCGCCTGTAGGAGAGCGAGCCGCGGTAGAGGTCGAGCAGGTCCACCCCGTACCGGAGCAGTTCGGCTTCGAGCGCGTCCGCGGTCATGTCGTCGCCCAGCAACTGGGCGACGGTCAGCGGTTTCCCCGGCCCAACTCCCGCATGACCTTCGTGGAGAAGTCCTCGGCGTCGGCGGCCGTGGCCGCGAGCGAGCGCCAGGTGCGGTACTGGGCGTCGCCGAGGATGATCCGCAGCGCGGCCAGGTGGCGGCCGTCTTCCTCGGCCTCCAGCGCTTCCAGCGGGAAGTCCTCCGCACGGGGCAAGACGAACCGTTTTCCGCGCCACATGACCGCCAGCTCGGCGCCGGTGGGTGCGGGCTTGCCGGTGGCCTCGGCGCGTTGTCGGCTACTCATCGTCATTCACTCCAAAGTGGTCGGTCGTGGTGTTACGGGTGCGCACGTTGCATCGACGCTCAAGACAGGTGGCGCGTCGTGGATGGAGGAGCGACATGAGATCGGGATTTGAACGCCTGCCCCCGACTGCGGACATGGGACCGTGGCGCGTTGAGGTGGGTCCGGAGTCGGCGTGGCTGTGCGGACCACCGCCGCTGGAAGTTCATGGCCGCCGTGTCGCACAGCAACCGCACCTAGGCGAGCACTTCCAACTCGATGCCGGGGTCCGGACCAATCTGGCCTGGTCGTTCCCCGAGGCCAACGTGCATCAGATTGCCGCGGCCTTGGCTCAGATCCTCGGCCACGAGAGCTACTACGAACACTCGGGCGACACCCCGTTCGCTCCGGAAGAGTGGCCCCCGCTCAAAGCCATCGGGAACATTGTCTACGTATGCAGGGCAGCCTGGGTCGAGAATCCTGACCCGCCTGCAACGAACCGTCCCGTGCACGAAGTCGAGTTGGACTACCCAAGCGTGGCGCCACTGCATGACCACTTGGTCACGCTGCTCAACTAGACGTCTTGGCCAGACTCGTCGGCGACGTGTCGATGACAGCGGGGTCGTCGGTGAGCCAGACGGCCAGCACGGTCGAGCCGCCGGTGGGTGCCAGCGCGGCGAAGGTCATGCCCCAGCGGGCTTCCTGGCCACGTGACCACTGGGATTCGTCGGTCTCGGAGACTTCGGCGCGGGGGATGTAGAGGCGGTGGTGGTAGATCTCGCTGTCGCTGATCTGATCGGTCCAGTCCACGCACAGCGCCCGGACGTCCCCCTTGGGGATGGTGCTGATCGCGGCGCGGTACTTCTTGGACCCGGCAACGGTTTCGGCGAAGGTGAGCCCACCGAAGTAGGCGGACAGGACCGCGGCCTTGGTCTCCTGGAAGACCGACTTCACCGTCAGTTCCTGGGACTTGTAGATGTAGCGCGCGGGCGTCAACGCCTGCCAGTGCTCGGTGCCCTCCTTCTCGACCTTGCGCGCCAACGTCACACCATCCGGCGTGGACAGTCCTAGCCCTTTCCACGCTGCGACCAGTGGGGTGGTGGCGTCGGGGGGTTCGGTGGTGCCGGGTGGGGCGAGGGAGAGTTCCCCGGTTCCGGGGACGCGCACGAGCGCGCTGTTGATGGCCATAGGCGTGGGGGCTCCTGGTCAGGGTGGGGTGCGGGCGTGGACGGCGAGGGTGGCGGTGGCCAGTGGCGCCCCGGTGTAGGGGTCGCTGCCGGTGATCGGCGCCGTGAGGGGTTCGGTGTGCAGCAGCGGCGCGGGGGCCGGGCGCACGCACAGCAGCCCGAGCGCGACCGAGAGGGTGGCCTTGGCGGCGTGCGGGGAGGTGTGCCAGCAGGTCAGGCGGATGATCGAGCGTTGGACGGCGGGCCAGGCCCAGGTGTGGCCGTCCTCGGCGACCAGCACCCACGGCAGTCGCGCGGGTCCGCCATCCACACCGTCACCCACAGTTGTGGATACCGGGATCGGGCGACCGCCCGGCCCCGCCACGGCGAGCAGGGGACGCAGCACGCGCAGCACCAGCTCGACCACGTCGACCGGCACCGGAACGTCGGGCGCGGTCACGTCTCCAGTCCCTCGACGTCGAGCCCGGCAGCGACCGCAGCGCGGGTCAGGACTCCGTGGTGGGCCTCCATGCCGACCCCGGCAGGGTGGCGCACCGCGACCGTGGTCCCGGCCCGGTCGGGTGCGGGGTCGTCGACCACCTCGACCGGTAGCGGTTCCCCGCTGGTGACGGTGTGGCCTTGGGCGCGGGCGGCGGTGGCGACCTGGTCGGCCAGCTCGTGCACGGCGGCGGCCAGCTCGGGGCCGCGCAGGATCTCGGCGACCCCGTCCCGGTCGAGCTCGAAGCCGTAGAACGCAGACATCAGCCCTCCACGTGCCGCAGCACCAGCTCGTAGTGGGTCCGGCCGAACCGCGGTGCCCAGTGGGCGGGGCGGCCGTCGACCTCGCATACCCGCCCGCCCCATAGCACCCGGTCGCGCGGGTCGATCGCCTCGCGAGTGAACACCCGCCACCGAGTCTCCAACGGGGAACGCCCCTGCAGGACGGTGACCGGCTCGGCGGTGGACAGCGGTTGGACGTTCGCGGCCACGGTGCGGCGGGGTGCGGCCGGGCCGTAGTCCAGGGTGGGGGCGGGGTTGCCGTAGGCGTCGGTCACCTGGATCGGGGTGATGACCACCAGGCGGTGCGGGAGCAGCATCGGCGGCCCCCGGCGTGTGGATCAGGTGGTCCAGATCGAGAACGCGTCACCGCGGCCCGGCGCTGCCGGGCGGAGTAGATCGAGTTCGTCGTCGGTGAGGTAGAGACCGCCGCCCTCGCGCGCGGCCACCCGGGTGTGCCCGCCGACCGTCTCGGACTTCACCCCGTCCGCGGGGGTACCGAGAGCGCGGAGCACGGCGGTGCAGATGACCCCGACCGCGGTGTCCGGGGGTGGGCTGGGGAACGGGATCACCCGCGAGCGGGCCAGCGCGGTGGCGTCGGCGATGAACACCGCCGCGCGGGCCTGCTCGCCTGGGGTGAGTTCCTGATCGGTGCGGGCCTGCACGTCGGCGACGGTGGCCAACGGGACCGGGACGGGAGTGGACAACCGACACCTCCATGCCGGACCTCAGCCCTGGGCCGACCCTCGTGGCCCGGTGCCCGGTGGCCGTCCGCGACCGCGGGGGTCGACCATGACCGGCACGACGTCCCGGTAGGGCTCGTCGTCCAGTTCCGCGGCTTCCGGTGGCGGGCCGTGCATGGTCAGCACCCAGAAGTGGTCCACGTCGACGTTCTCGTTGCAGGCGTTGCACGAGATGCGCACGACACCTTCGGGCTCGCTGACGCGGGCGAGGTAACCGACCTTGTGCAACGAGTGGACGCCGACCTTGCAGGTGGAGGGCAGGACCGCGACCCGCCACCCGGCGTTCGTGCGTCGGTATCGGACTGTCGCATCGGGAGGCCGGTCATCGAACATGCCCGCACCCTAACCACACTCTCGAACGTGTGTTCGAGTCGGGTCATTCGGGTGACGGCCCACCCCGGCTACGGGGTAGCGGGGTCCTTGGGTGGGCGGCCACCGGCGGCACGGACACCCATGTCGGCGGGCAGGCCGCGCAGAGCCTCGATGGTGGCCTTGTCGGTCACCTCGGTCTCGCCGTCGTGGAAGACGACGCCGAGGTCGTGCACGACCAGCTCCGGGTACACACTGCTGGTGAACTTCACGCGCCGCTCCTTAGCTGGTGGTGAGGTTGGTGATCTTGCCGTGAGCGACCTCCGGCCCGTACTCCAGACCGATCTCCCCGTAGATCTGGGCACGGTCGGTCGATCCGGTGCGCGCCAACGGTTCGGAGAACAAGAACCCCTTGCCGGGGGTTTCCAGGAGCACGGGGCTGCACTGGTCGAGGGAGACGACCTGAAGGGCGTCGGCGGGCATGAACCGCGAGAGCATCACGTTGACCCGACCGAAGTCGGTCTCGATTGTGGACACCGCGACACCGGCGACGGTGCGCGACTCCTCCTTGTAGTTCTTCTTGGTGATGAACTCGTTGGTGAGCTGGCGCTTCTGCCACGCACCGCACATCAGAGTGGCGGTCTCGGAGATCTGGATGCCGCCGGACTCCCACACCCGCTGCATGAGGTCGAGCACCATCTTCTCCGTCAAGGCGGCGGGGGTCGCGTTGGTGATGACGTTGGTGACGGTCGCGTTGAGGATGCCGCGGGTCTTGCGGGCTGTGCTGTTGGTGGTCGGTTCCTGGAACGTGCCGGTCAGGAAACCCAGCTCGACGTCACGTCCGATCTGGACGAGCGCTTGGCGGGTCTGCCAGTCCATCTCGACCGCGACCGCGTTCGTGCCGCCGATGGACGCGGCGTTGGGGTGCGCTGAACCGGTGGAGGCGAACATGCCCTGTGAGGCTTGGCGGGTGTAGGTGACGCCCACGGTCTCCTGGTGGATCTCCAGCACATTGCGGTCCTGCCCGCGCACGCGGGTCTCCGCCGCCGGGGCGTCCGCACCCTCCACCCGCTGGCGATTGGCGTCGGGGGCGCGCAGGTCGTACACCGACCAGGTGTGGACGACGCCGTTGGCGCGCTTGCCGCCGGTCAGTCCGCCGATGGCGGACAGGAACGGCGTATCCGTTGGCGTCAAAGAGAAAAGCTCACCAACGAAGTTGGGGGCGTTGAAGGTGTTGGCGATAGCGGCCACACCAGGCATAGGCAGACTGTCCTTTCACAGCAAGGGAAACAGGGAGGGTGTGGACCCGCTAGTGGGGGCGTGGCATCGCCACGAGGCGCTGGTTCTTCAACGTGATCGCCGTAGCCCAGTCACCGGCCTTCTCGGCGGCGGCGATCTGCTCGTCCAACCCAGCGGGACCGGTCTGCCGCGCGCCCTGGGAGGGATCAGGGGCAGGGCGGCGGGGACCGTCGGAGCGGGCCAGGTGTGGGCGGCGCGCGAGTTCGGCGGCCAGGTCCGCGGTGATCGCGGCAGTGTCGATCTCGCCGGTGCCGGTGACGTAGCGGGCGTGGTCATCGAGGAAGCGCGGCGCGTCGGACGGGTCGGCCCAGCCGCTAGCGGCGGCCCGGATCTCCGCCTGCACCGCGCGGCGCCGCAACGCGGCAACCTGGGTCTCCGCCTCGGTGGCGCGGGCGGTGGCCTTCTCGACGTCGGACAGCTGCGCGGCCTGCGCGTCGTCCCACTGCTGGGCCTTGGCCCGCGCGTCGCGGGCGGACTGCTCGGCCGCGGTCAACTTGGTCCGGGTCTGCTCGTACAGCGCCTTGTAATCCGGGGCCGCGTCCTCACCGCCTGCGCCGGTGGTGGGCGGGCCGACGGGCGGCGGGGTGGGGCCGGTGTTCTCAGGCTGCGGGGGTGGGGAATCGGGCACGGGAATGGTCCAATCGCCGAGCGGGAATAAGGTGTGGGATACTGCGCGAGTGCGATTCCGGCCCTCGCGAACTCAGATAGCCGCCGTTCTGGCGGCGACCTCTGCCGGTGCGCAGGTGATGGCGGGCGTAGCCGGGTCGGTTACGCCGTGGACCGCGGGGTGGTTGGTCGGTACAGCTGCCGCCCAAGTGGGTGCCGTGCTCTTGAGTGCAGCTCCCGCAGCATCAAAAAAAAACGTGCGGTGGGCCTGAAACGGCCGTTTGGGGCCCACGCCGAGCACAAACGTCCGTTTGGGTCGCCTGCCCAGACAGATCACGTCGCGGTGGAGCTGGTGAGGTAGCCGAAGCGGCGCAACGCGGCAAGCAGTTCGGCGCGGTCGTGGCTGCTATGCACGAGCTGGACTGCGGTGGGTCGGGCGATACCGCTGGAGCGGTAGTGGGACCCGGGTCGGGTGGCGGTGTCCCCGAGCTGGCGGCCGATGCCGCGCACGGTGGTGGCCTCGCGGGTGAACGCTTGGCCGCCTGCGATGTAGACCGCGCCCTTGCGGCGGGCGTTGACCACGCGGGCCATGTCGGCCCCGGCCCGAATCGCTGCGGCGTCGCCCTTGCCGAACGCCTTGTCCTGTTCCGCGGTACTCATCCGGTCGAACAGGGCGGTCGGGGTGTTGCCCCGGTCGTCGCGTTCCCACTGCTCGCGGGTGACCGGCCGCATCCCGCAGTCGCAGCGGGGGTGCCGCAGGAACCCGTCGCTGTAGCGGTAGAGCCGCCCGGCCAGGATCACGCACCGCCCGCACGCTGGGAGCCGCACCACGCGTTCGTACCCGGCCACCGCGGACTCGGTGATCATCGCGGCCTGCACGGCAGCGCGGCCGGTGTCCCCGACCTCGGTGGCCACGTAGGTGAGCAGGCGGGACAGGGCCAGGGTGCGAGCGTCGGACGCGGGCATACCGAGGTCCAAGGCGCGGCGGAGCCAGGCCAGGACCTGGTCCATCAGGACCCGTAGCGACATCCCGTTGGCGGCGTACCCGGCGAACGCCCCCGCGACCAGCCGCCCCATCGGAGCGGACACCGCCGCGGCGGCGGCCAGGGCAGCGGTGACGTAGGGCGCGGCGATCGCGGCGGCGGTGATCTGGGCTTCCTCGGTGGCGATCACGACCCGGGGCCGCACGTCCTGCTCCCACGAACCGCCCAGGTCCGACAGCGACAGCCGCGCCCACGCGTCCTGCGCGGTCTGCACCGCGCCGCGCACCGCCAGCTGCTGCCGCGCGTACAACCGGGCCTCGGGGTCCAGCAGAGGTGTACTCACCGGCGACCCCCGGATGGTGCGAGAAACGCCGGGGGCGCGGGGCGCTCACCGCGGGCAGCCGGGACGGCCGGTTCTTCGTCGTCCTGGGACGTGCTCGAGTTCGGGTCGGGTCGGGGGCCGTACTCGGCGGCCAAGTCCCCACCCGCGACCCGGGCGTAGGCTTCTTGGTCCTCGGCCTCCATGTCCCGGATCTGCGCGTCGCCGTAACCCAACGCCCGCCGAGACGCGCGCCGGGGCAGCAGCTTGTCCGCCCCGTAGAGCTTGGTGACCGCGTCGGCCTGGGCGGCGAAGGTCGGGGTGGCGGCGTCGACCCACATGGTCTCCATGCGCAGCGCCTCCGGAGGGATACGGCCGTCGCGGACCAGCAGGACCAGGCGCATGACCTGCTCCCACCCGTCCCCGAAGGACCTCTGGCGGCGTTCGGCGCGTTTGATGTGGCGGCCCTCGCTGGAGCGGATGCCGTCCGCGCTGGCCGGGTTCTCCGTGGCGTAGCCCAGGAAGTGGGGTGGTAGCCCACTGATCGACGCGGTCAGCCTCGCCAGCGCGTTCAGGGTGTTGTGGAAGTTCGACAAGTCCGCTTCCGGGAACTGCCCAACCGCCACGCCATCCTCACGCGGGGACTTCGGCGTCGCCCACAGAACACCAGCCACCGCCTGCCACGGCGTAAGCGGCTTCCCCTGCGCATCAACGAAATCGGACTGCTCGAACCCGAGCGCGTACCGGCGCGGCATCGCGTGGAACTCCGCGGACACCATCATGTCCGTGGCCACCTTGCACGCCGCGTCCGACAACGGGATCACGCTGGACAGCTCCGAGCGACCCAAGGCGACCGGCTTGGTGCGGCGGCGCCGAGTACGCGGGCGGTTGATCAGCGGCACCACCGGCACCTCGCCCATGCCGTGCTCGTCGCGCCGGTCCTCCGCCCATGCCGAGCCGCCGTCGTGAGAGGTGTACCAAATCGTCTCGTTCGGCAGATACAGCGTCGCGTGCGTGGCCGACAGGCTGGACGTGCCCGGCGCCGCTCCGTCGTCGTACCAACGCTTCAGCGCCGCTCGGACCTTGCGGGTACGCGGGTCCAACTCCGCGTGCACCTCCAACGGCGACTCCACCGTCACCAACGGAGCCGACTCATCAGCCTCATTCGTCCCCACGATCGCGAACGCCCTGCCCATCACCAACGCGTCGATATGCGCCTGCTGAGACGCCAGATCCAGCCGGTTGGCCTTCCAGATCCGCCACAGATCCCGATCCGCGGCGTCCCGGCCGCCGAGCCGAAAGCCAGTCACGTCCAACCGCTCATCAAGGCTGTCCACGATCAGTTCAGGCCAGTTGACCACGACCTGACGCACCCGGTTGTCCAAGCGCCGCAACAACTCCGGGTGCATGTACGACAGCGGCTGCTCGCCCTCGTAGTAGGCGTCCAGCAACTCCAACTCGGGAAGCTGAGCGTTGTGCTGGGTCGACAAGCGCGCCAGCCAAGCGGATTCTGGCAGCGCTAGTTCTACCGCCATTGCGTCACCCCCATGAGTCGGTATGGTCCGCTACATGCAGACAGGGGCAGTTCCATCATGGGTGACGTTGGCGCTAGCGGTGATTGCGCTTGTCGGTCCGCTCGGTGGCGCCTGGATCGGCGCTCGGGTGACTGCACGACGAGATGACCGACGCTGGGATCGCGACCGAGAACGCGACGATATCCGTTGGAGGCGAGAGTCGGCCGAGCGCACCGCCAACCGAGAATACGAGGCGGAAAACCAATGGCGGGACCGCAGATCCAATTTGTACGCAGACTTGCTCGGAACAACCGACAAACTTGATGACCTACTGGCGCCACGCGATAGCAAGGGGCTTTACAGATACGCGAGCTACGCCGAACTTGAAGTAGTGTCTACGCCACTACTCGAACTGCTAAATGACCAATTGAGAGTTGTGACGCTTGTCGGATCGGATCAGATGTCGCGAACTGCCCGTTACGTAATCCAAATCTTCGAGAGTCAGGTTCGACACTTCGAGTACCTGATACAGACTGGCTTGTACGACGATATCCACGAGGGTCTTACGATGACTCCGCGCGAAGGAAGACGGGAACTTCACCGCCGAATGCGCGAGGATCTCGGAATAGACCCGCCCACTCCAGCCGACGACCTCATGCGATGACTACCATCCGCCCCGACTTCCTGGCCCTCTGACCGGGCAGCTTCCACTCGGATACAGCCATCGCGACGGTCCCGCGTCCATACGTTTGGCGGTCTTGCCGCGTTCGGGCTTGTCCGGGCGGATCAGGTCGGGCTCGCCGGGTGGGTGGCATACTTCGACGATGACAGCCGCCGCAGCCAAGTCATTCCTGAATCGTCAGGATGGAGAAGTTGCAAGAGCGATACCTACTGACAGCGCGCGGAGACAACGCCTATGCCAGAATGGCTCATGCCTGAATGGGTCTTTCCTGCTCGACCGACTGTCGAGGAAGCGGAGCGACGACGCGCCGAACTTGCCCGCGAAGGCGGTCGCGTTGTCCCTAACCAGCACATTGTATCCAAGGCTGTACTGAAGAACTTCAGCGAGAAAGACTCCAAAGGTGGACACTTTCTGGTCCCTTACAATGTTCGATCCGGCCTGGAGTTGCGTCCGCTGGGAGTTAAAGGATGCGGAAAGATCCGGAACTTTGTGCGGTACGCATCCGCCTCGCTAGAGTACCTCTGGAAATCAACTGTCGAAGATCACCTGCACGATGCTGTGCAAGCGATACACGATGGGAGCATCCTTAATGAGCCTAGATTGATCAAGGTCATGAAGGACTGCATCGCCTTGCATCTGGTTCGATCACCTTGGTATCTGGCGCTCCACGACAAGATCGTCGAACAAGCCACTACAGAGGGTCGAGAGTGGATCTTGCGCGCATATGGCCCGCGGTTGGAGCGCGCGTTCTTTGCAAGGTACGGACTGCACGCCGCTGGCAATGAAGCTCTGGGGGCATTTCTCGACGAGAACATGGCCAACTGGAGAGATCTCCGCGCCAGCGGACTCCTGGAGCGCCAGAGCGTGGAGGAGCACTTCGAGATGGCGCGCGGAACCTTCGACCCGCTTCAGATTCAACTTCTATTCGCACCATCCAGTCATGAGTTTGTAATTGCCGATTCACCAGCCTTCACCTACTCGTTCGATCACGACAAGGAAGTATTCACAAACATCAGGAAAGCGATAGGTGATTCCAACGGTGCTGGTATGCCTATTACAAACCGGTGCTACGTGGTCACCGCTCCGGATGCGGTCAGCGCAACCGTCTCACACCGACTACTGGATGCCCTGAATCGAACGCAGGTCAAGGCCGCGCATGAGCACGTCTATTACCGCCCTGGCAGTAATCTAAAGGAGTTCGTCGCTTCGGCTAGAGTCGATTCGCAAAGTGAAATGCCCAGCAACGCGGAAGTCACATCACCACCATCCGGCCCGACTTCTTGACCTTCTGCCCCCGCAACCGCCAGCCACTGACGGCCATCGCGCCAGTGGGGACGGCGTCGATCCTCTTGCCGGTCTTGCCGCGCTCAGGCTTGTCGGGGCGGATGAGATCGGGTTCGCCCGACGGGCTGCGCACTTCCACATTGTCGAAGCAGAACTCGGCGATGGGGTTGCAGTGGTGCGACCAGCCGCGGGACTTGGTCAGTGCCATGAGTTCGGTCATGCCGTGGGTCATGCCCTTGTAGGTTTGGGCGACCGGGTACATCGGCACACCGGCGCGCTTCTCCAGGCGTTGGCGAACGGGCTCGCCGGACCACTCGTCGTAGGAGACGTCCGCGACGCGGAGCAGGCCGGTGTCGGTGACGATGTCGTTCTCGACGGTGTCGTAGTCGATGACCTCGCCGTCGGTGACGGTCAGCCAGCCTTGGTCGGCCCAGCGGCTCGCGCGGCCGTCCAGGCGCTCGTCCAGGAAGGTCACCGCGGACTCGGGTAGCCAGAACCGCCACAGCGCGGACACGTGGCCGTCGATGCCGTCGGGGACGATGAGGCACCAAGCGGTGAGGTCGAGTTTGGAGGCGAGGTCGAGTCCACCCCAAGCGGGTTTCCCGGCGAGGCGTTCGCGGAGTAGGGCGGGGTGGTCGAGGGTGGTTCCGGCGCAGAGCAGGTAGAGGTGCATGGGCATCCACCGGGTGGACTGCGCGACCCACTGGTTGAGCCGGAACTGCCGGAAACTGTTCTCTTTCGCCGGGTCATTGCGGGCTTCCAGGGCTTCCTCGCGCAGGGCGGCGAGGGAGAGGAAGTCGCCGAGGGCGGGGTTTGCGTGGTACCAGTTGGTCTCGTCCCAGGGGTCCGCGTCGGCGGGCAGGTTGCGCAGGTAGACGAACCTGTGCGGTGCCCTGCTCGGGTTCTCGGCGATCTTGACGCACTCGTCGTGCTCGGCCTTGGCAAAGCTGGACGGGTCGTTGCCCGCGGTAGTCGCGGCGATCAGCAGCGGTTCGAGCCGGGTGCCCATGCCGGTGCGCATGGCGTGCCAGAGATCGCCGGAGGGTTGGGTCAGCACCTCGTCGAAGACCACACAGGACGGGTTGGAGCCGAGGTTGCCCAGCGCATCGGCGGGGACGACGGCGTAGACGCTGTTGGTCTTCTCGTCCACGATCCGCGCCGAGCTGTCGAGCACCTTCAACCGGCGCGAGAGGACCGGGGAGAGAGCGACCATGCGGGCGGCGACGTTGAACACGAGGCGGGCTTGGTCGGTGTCGCGGGCGCACCCATAGATCTCGGCGGACTCGACCCCGTCACCGCACAGCATGTACAGCGCCACGAAAGCGAGCAATTCCGACTTGCCGTTCTTCCTCGCGATCTCGATCCAGGCGACGCGGAACCGGCGGACGTAGCATTGCGCTTCGTCGTCCCATCGGACCTCACCGAGAAGGGGCCGGACGATGTCGTCGCGCTGCCACTCGGCGAGGATGAACGGCTTCCGCGCCCACCGGTCTTTGGTGTGGACGCAGATTTCCTCGGCGAACGCCTGGGCATGATCCGCACGTGGCTTGCACAGGTGGTCGCCGCGCTTGCGGCAGATCCGACCGTCGAAGACCCGCCCGCACGTCGGCAGCCGCGCCCCGGGCGGTCTGGTGGTTGTGCGGGGCGTTGCGGTGCGGGTGCGCGGGCGGGTCTTCGAGCCGCGGGCGGGCGGCTTAGGAGAGGAGGCGGTCGGGTCCGTGGCCGAGGTGGTCATGGCCCACCTCGACCTTGATCGCCTGCCGATCCGCAGGTGTCAGCCCGAACCGGGCCGCGAACTGGAGGAAGGTGCGTTCGGCGTCGGCCTGGACGACGAGGGCCGGGTTCTTCATCAGACCGGACCCGCCTTGCACGAGCAGCGCCGATCCGTTGACCAACTGGGTCGCGGCCCGGTAGCGGGCCAGGGCCTCACACAGCACGAGGAACGCATCGGTGTCCCAGGCAGTAAGCACGCCGCGGGCGGCCAGGCCGGGGGCCAGGCGCTCCCAGATGGCGCGGGCGGCGTCGGATGCCCAGTCCGGGCAGGTGATCTCCTGCTCCGGCGGGGCGGGTTCGTTCGTGTTGATCCGGTCGGGTCGGTCGCCGTGCAGGATGCGCAGGGCGGTGGGCTTGGCGGCCGGGCCGCGCTTACCGATGGCTGGTCACCTCCTTCCCTCCCACCGCCCTGCGGCTGCTCCGGTCAGGTTCCGGAGCTGCGTCCGCGGCTCGGGCTGGCCGCGTTGCGGGAGAACGTGCGCCGGATGGCTGCTCCGGCGCGGGCGAGGCGCGCTCGCATGGTGGGCTACTCCTTTCCGTTCTCGTCGGGGTCGTCGGTGGGCATGGGGATGCCGAGAATGCGGGCGGCGGCGTGCCCGTCGAGGTACTTGTCCCCGAGGATGAGCAGCCGCGCGGCGCGCAGGAACGCTTCCTTGTCGGCCCGGGTCTTGAAGCACAGCGCGAACCAGTATTCGGAGTCGGTCGCCAGCCGGAACCGGTCGTCCTCGCGGGCGGTGCGCTCGCGGAAGCCCTTGGCCACCGCGTCGAGCTCGGCGGCGGCGTCGTTCTCCAGGTCTCCGGTGTAGGCGACGTTCTCCAACGGGTCCGGTTCGGGCGGTGCGTTGAGCTGGGCGAGGAGTTCGTCCTGGGTCAGCGGGGCGCCGAGTGAGACTTGGGCTTGGAGCTGGGCGAGCAGGGCCGTGTTGGGGTCCTGGTCATCGGGTGAGGTCACGGCGGAACATCTCCAGGTCGGCGAGCGGAAACCAGGACAAGATCCGGGCGTAGTCCTCGGGCGCGTTGTCCATGATCGGCTTGAGAAACCGGTAGTCCAACCCGTCGAAGCTGCGGCCGAACCACTCGTACTCCGTCGGCAACGGACACGAATGCCGGGCCAGTGCCTCGCGGACGTCGGCGATGCGCCAGTCCCACACCGGACTGAGTTTGCGCAGGTGCTCGCGCACCGGTCCGTGCGTGACCATCGCCATCCGTCTGTTCGGCGAGTCCGCGGCCCGGACACCGTCGGCGTTCCACGCCCCCGGCAGGTCGAGGTCGTTGCGGAGCAGGTCCGCGATCTCCTCGTAGGTGGGCTCGGGGAACTGCGCGGCCTCGATGATCGCGCACCGCTCGGGCGGTTGGAACAGGAAACTGTTGAGCCACCGATACAGGCTCGGGTGGGGCAGGTTCACGATCCGGGTGCCGAAGAAGTCCTCATAGAACTTGAGGCTGTCGTCCACGAACCGCAGATTCGGCACGAGATACAGGTGGTAGGGGACGACGGTGATCCCGGCCTCGCGCATGGCAAGCCACGCCGCGAGGCTGTCCTTGCCTCGCGAGAAGCCGAGCAGAACCGGTTTCCCTTCGGCGGCAAGTTCGGCGCGGATGGTCTCCGAGGGGGTGATGTCGTCAATGCTGGTCGGCAGGCGTGTCTCCTTCGTGGGTGGACACCCGGGCACCGTGTGGTGCGCGGGTCACCGGGTCGGGTCCCAGGAGCGGTCGGGGGTGGTGCGGGCGATGAGCCGCCCGACGCCGGTATGGGACAGGCTGGTGCGCGAGGCGATGCCCCGGTGGGACGCACCGAGCGCTTTCGCTTGCCGGATCAGGGATTCCCGCTCCTCGCGCCACGCGTGGTACTGCTCGTCGGCCTGCTCCAGCGCGTCCAGCACCGCGGCCAGGCGGTCGGCGGTGGCGGTGATCGGATCGGTCACCGGCGCCCCCGGCGGACACGTGGGTACGGCCGTTGCGGAAACCTGTCAGGTTGTGGCCGGGCCTCAGTGGCTTGTGCCCTCCCGGCCCGGTCGGGGGTGTCCCCCCTGGGGTGTCCGTGGCGCGGCGTGACGGCACGTGATCGGGCCCTGAGTGCGGCGGGCGGGAGCTGGTGCACCGGGCACGGTGCCGGACGGGTGCGGCGGTCACGGGGAGTGCCAGCCTCCCCGGGTCCGGGGGTCGGTGGCGGTCACCCGGGCATGGCACCGGGCACACAGCCCACGGCCCCGGGCCGGGTCGTCGGGGTCCAGCCCAGCGGCCACCAGCTCTCGGCGGGTGGCGGGCCAGTGGTCGGCCACGGTGGCAGGATCGGCACACGGTCGGCTCTGGTGGTCGGGGCAGTCGGTGAGGTCACAGCGGCACACCGGGTCACGGGCCAGCACAGCGGGCCGGAAGCGGGATCGGTGCCGGCCGGAGTAGCCACGGTCAGCGGAGGTGCCCCCGGTCCGGCGCGCGCGGGTGCGGCACGCGCAGCACCGGCCCCCGGTGGCGGTGGTGTTCGGGCAGCCCGGTCGGGAACAGGGACGGGGCGCGCGTGCGGGCATCGGCACCACCGGGGAACCGGGCTGGGTGCGGGCATGGGTCCGGCCCCCACACCGGGCGGTGTGGGGGCCGGGGGTCGGACGGTGGGTCAGTGGGACCACTGGGCGGGCGGGTGGCCACCCCGGGCGGTCCACTGGTCAATGCCGGTGATCAGTTCGGCCATGCGGTCGGGGTCCGGGGCACGGCCTGCCAGGGTGTCAGCGGCCAGTGTGGACAGTTCGGCCCATGCGGTGGTCGGGTCCATTTCAGGCCACCTGCAAGAGCTTGAAGGCTTGAGACTTGATTCGGGCGGTTGCCCCCAACAGGGCGCGTTCGGCCCGGACGGTGTTGGCGTTCTCCGCGTCTCCGGGGACGTCGATCCAGTGGTCGGCAACCTCGGTCAGGGTGGCCCAGCCGGACCAGTGACTGCCGGTGTTGCCTTTGCCGATGTTGGCGTTCGTCTCGCCCTTGAACACCTTCTTGATCAGGCGCATGAAGTCGGCGTCGCGCTCGCGCACCTTGTCGGTCGCGTCCTTGTCCGGTGCGGGCCAGATCTCCCGGCAGACCTTCTCCAGGTCGGCGATGGTCAGCTGCGCGTTGATCATCTTCTCGGCTTCGGCGGAGAACGCGTCGACGTAGTCGAACGTGATCCCCAGCTTCTCCCGGGCCTCGGACACCCGGGCCGGGGCGGTCGGGGAGTGGCGGAAGGTCCAGCGGGAACGGAAGTTGGCCAGTGCGGCGGCCTGGGTGTTGGCACAGACCACCCGCACGGGGGTGATCAGGAACTCCGAGGACCGGCCCGGCTCGAAGTAGTTCAAGCCCGCGATGTTCATCTCCACCGCGTCCACCCCGCCCACGAGGATGCCCTTGGGCATCCGGGCGGTGATGAAGGTGTCCAGGCCACCCCGGAGACTTCCGGCGGTATCGACGATGGCCCCGGAGTCATCCAGGATGGCTTGCAGGGTGGCGCCCATGATCTCGTTCGAGATCGGGGTGTAGTTGACCCCACCCACGGACAGCACTTCCCGCTCACCGGTGAACGGGTTGGTGCGGACCACGGCCCGGTGCTTGTGCACCGGCAACGGGACCACGCAGTCGTCCGGGAGGACCTTGCGGCTGAAGTCCAGACCCTCGTGGTCCCCGATCGCGCACATCTCGTCGTGGGTGCCGTTGAGCGGGGCGGAGCACTCCTCGCACTTGCTGCCCCTGGGCAGGGCCATCATCGGCTCCACGCTGACGTCCCAGTTGGCCAGGTTGGCCATCTCCAGAGCTTCGGCAACGGCCATCGGCCCGGGGGCCACAAACCCCAGTCGGTGCCATGCGGGAGTGAGGGCAGAGACAAAGGCGGCGGTCTTGTCGGGTCCCATCTCAATTTCATGTGCCACGGGAAAGCCCTTTCAAAGGGGGTTTTGTGCCCCTGCCGGATCGGCGGGGCGGTTCTTTCGGCACCCCCAACATTACCGGCCACCAAGCCTCTGTCCAGCACTTCACGGCCATTCCGGATGTCATTTACCCGAACGGCTCAACGTGATTTGCGTGCAATTCTGCGACCAGGGGAAACGGCCGACCGTGGGTAAAGGAAAGGGGGTCCGGCGGTGACGCCGGACCCCCTCACACCCCTTTGATTACTTTGCCGAAAGAACCAGTAGGGCGTGGGCCATCCTCCCGCAGCCGCGAGAGGGTGTCGAGGGCCGGGTCATCGGTCCCATCCCTGGTGCTCGCCGATCTCCAGCAGCGTGGCCACCGCGTCGGGGTCGGCAACCATCTCGTCCGCGGGCATCGCGGCCAGCCGCAGTAGGTCCGCCTCCAGGCGCTCACGGCCCTGGTCGGTTCCCGGGTCGCGGTAGGGCGGGGTCTTCCCGTCGCCGCACAGCCGCCGGTGGAGCTCCGCGCACGCGGCCTGCACCTCGGCCTCGTCGCGGGCGCCGTCGTCGATCTCGGAGTCCGTGCCGGGGGCCGCGGTCGGGTCGGGGTAGCAGCCGCCCTCGTAGTGGCCGTCCCAGGGCGTGCCCACCCACACCTTGTCCGTGTGGAAGGTCAGCCAGCGGCGGTCACGGGTTCGACGGACCCGTCCTGTGCCTGCGGGCACGTTCTGGCCGCAGTGTCCGCAGATGCCGTCGCGTTTGTTGCGGTACCAGGTGAAGTCCCGGCCCATCACGCACCACCGGAGGAGGTCAGGGCGCGGTGTCGCTCGGAGCCGATCGCCACCAGCTCGGGGCCGTAGATCGTCTCCTCGCCGGTGCAGCGGCCCGCGTGGTAGGCGCACCAGGGCTGGTCCTGGTCGGCGTCGAGGATGGTTCCGGGCTCGTCACAGCGGAGGTCGGTGCACTGCGTGCACGCGGCGCAGAGGGCTTTGCCGATCTGGTCGTGGCCGTGGACGGTGACGGCCGCCGCCGTGGTGTCGGGATGGTTGACGCAGCGGAGCGCGGTCATCGCGGCTCTCCCGGAAAGTAGGGGACACGGAAGCGCGCTTCCCGTTCCGTGTCGGCGGTGAGGAAGTAGGCGGGCAGCGTCGTGCGTCCTTCGGCGAGAGCCTTGTAGACGCGGTGCCAGCCGTCGATCACGAGGTTGCCCATGTCGATCCCGTCCAGCGGCTCCAGCGGGGCCACGATGAGGGGAACCGACAGGTCCCGGCCCATGGCGTACACGGTGTCGACATGCACGAGCGACGTTCCGCCGCGGACCGGGTCAGGCAGCAACGGGCGCAGGTTGCCGATGCCCGCGGCGGGAACCAGAACGGCCGCAGCGGGGTCTGCTGCGATCAGCTCCTGCGCCAGGGTCACGCACCAGCGCTGGTGTATCCAGGTGAACCCGTGACAGCCCAGGTGCGTCCTGGGATGTGGTGTTGTCATGACGGCTCCCCGAGTCGCCGGGGCGGGCCGGTCATGTGCGTGCGCACGGCCTCGTGAAGCAGACGCACCTGGCGGACCTGTTCGGGACTGGCCGATGTGCCGCCGTAGCGGCGTTCGATCTGGGCCACCGAATGCGACGTGAGGCTGTCCCACCGGGCGGTGCTGATCAGCAGGGAACACGTCGGGCACGCCTGCCAGTCCGAGGTACTTGCGTGCTCTGTTGCGGCCAGAATGAAAGGCCGCACCGGCACGATGAACTCGGCGGACTTGACGGTGCAGAAGTCACAGAAGCCGCGCCACCCCGGCGGGGCGGGCTCGGGCTCCGCGGGGTGGTCGGCGACCGACCACACCGGGTGTTCGTAGACCTGTGTGGTGGGCGTGGAGTGCAGGTCGAGCGCGATGCCGCAGGTCCGGCACAGCATGGGGCCGCTCATTGGACCGTCCCGTCGTCGGCGACGGTGAACACTCCAAGCGGCCAGTGCCGGTCGCACGTCGCCCACTGGGCCTCGTGCGCCAGCCAGGTGGCGAACGGCCACCACAGCCGCCCGGGTTCGCGCTGCGGAGCCACGGAGAACACCGCGTGTGCGACGGTGTGGTGCAGGGCCAGCGCTCGCAGCGTCAGCGCCGCGGTGGGGATGACCGTCAGGTCCTGCGGCGGCGTGGTGCCCGGTCCGAGCAGCCATTCGTCGTCCAAGCCGCCGATGACCACGGTGGGTACGACCCCGGTTGCCGGGTCCTGGTGCATCACCGCGACCCGCAGCGTGGCGTGCTCGGGGATCGAGCCGAACCCCCGTTCGAGTTCCAACAGGGCCAACACGGCACGCGCGACCGCGGTCACGTCCGGTTCGGCCGCACCGGCGCCGAAGGTCGTTGCCGTCACCACGCCCACCACCCGGAGTGGCCCGCGAGGAACGCGGCCATGCGGGCCAGTCGGCGGCGGATCGGGTGACGCCAGTGGTAGCGGCGCACGCTGACCCGGCCGGGGGCCAAGGCGCCGGGCTCGAACTCGCGCAGCACCACCACGTTCGGGCCGACGAACCGCCGCACCCCGTCGTGGTGGTGGTAGTTGTACCGGTCGACGTACCGCCGAACCCGGGTGGCGAGCTGATCGACCGTGTGCGGGTCCTCCAGTTCGCTCGCGGGCACGCCCCGGACATGAATGTCCATGATCCAGGGGTGGTCGGGGCGGTAGCGATAGACCAAAGCGGAGAACAGCAGCCCGCACTCGTCGGCCAACTCGGTCATCAAGTGCTTGGCCAGCTCCGGTACGCTCCAGTACTCGGTGTCCGCCACTCGATCCCCGGTGAGCAGGTCCTCGTCCGTCGGCGGATGCCCCCGACTGATCAACGGTTGGACGGATCTTCTCAACCTCGACACGCATTACCTCCAGAGGTGACAGAAACCCCCGGGCCTCATTCCGGCCCATTCAATTTTGGGGCTCCCCATTACCTCTAGTCGGCAAAACAGCACAGGGCAATTGTAATTAGTGCGGGCATTGTCACCGGCGCGGATCGCGGAAATCGCGACCCTATTAAAGGGAACGGAAAACTGAATTGCGATGCCGACGGGTGCGGGCGGCGGTCGCGCGGACCCGTCGGCACAGGGGTAGGCGCCGTGGAGTCCTGCAAGCGGTCCGCCACCCGCACCCAGGGGCGGCAGCCGCGCAGGGTGGGATGCGCGGCTGCCGCCATGGGGAAGAAGTGGGGTTCTCGGCGTGACATGGGCATAGCTCCGCCGAGCCCGACCAGTGTGCCATAGAGCTGATCATGTGGTCAACCGATGATCCGGTCTATTCGCAGTCCAGTGCGAGCACCGGCTTGCGTTGCTGGTCGAGCAGCTGCCCCAGGCGTTCCCAATGGTCCAGTGGCCAGCGCATGTCGCAGGCGGCGCAGGCGGCTTCGATCCGGTCGGTGTCGATCCACAGCGCTGGCTGACGCACCCAGTCGGCTTCGGTGTCCGACCAGATGAGCACGGTGGTTTCCCGGCAGGTGGGGCAGGCGCGTCCGCGGAGCCGGTAGCGGGGTTGGGGTTCCACGATGGCGCGGGCGGCGGTGACCCACCGTTGGGTCTGGTCGGCGGCGTGGGCCAGGTAGTCGGGGTCCTCCAGTTGCCAGTGTTCGGCGTGGGAGGACCAGAGCCGGACCTGGTTGGACAGTGCGTAGGTGGGGCGGTGGTGGCGGGGATGGTGGCCGTGGGCTGCGAGTTGGCGGCGCATCTCGGTGCCGATCTCGGCGACCAGCTCCAGGGCGTTGAGGCTGGCGGGTGGGCGGGAGCCGGTGCCGGTGGCGCCGGTGCGTTCGCTGCCGGGTTCGGTGGCCTGCACGAGCTGGTCGAGCAGGCACGGGATCAGGGCGCGCTCGCGGGTGCCGTTCTCGCGGGTGATGGTGCCGATCCCGGGGGCGCAGAGCTGGTCCACCGCGGCATCGAAAGCGAGTCGCGCCTGGACCGGGTCAACGATCTCCATCTGGTCGTCGTGGTCGTGGAGGGTGTGGTTCATCGGGCGGTCTCCCCGGTGCGGGCGGCGTCGAGTCGGGACGGGTGCAGGCCGGTGCGCCGGTCACGGCGTTCACGGCGGCCGAGGCGGTCACGGGTCAGCGGCCCACAGCCGTGGCCCGGGTCGGCTTTGCAGAACGGACACCTCGCCCGCATCGCCTCCTCGCGGTCAGGTGAGAGCGGCCATCCCATCGCCGCGTACACCGCGACGATCCCGCGGTCCCGGGCCGCCGCGGCACGTTCTCGAGTCGTTCCGGACCGGCGCTGCGCGGGCACCACCGGCCGGTGGGTGACCGGGTGGGTTCGGGCGATGCGGATGCGGTCGATCACGTCCGCGGGGGTGATCCGGCCGTGGTGCTGGGCTTGCAGGATGGTCAGGGCGGCGTGGCATTCCCCGGCGGAGTGCCCGCGGAGCTCATGCAGCCAGGCGTCGACCTGGGCGTCGGTGGGTGGGGTGTGGCCGGTGATCCGGTAGTGGGTGAGCAGGGCGCGCACTTCGAAGCGGGTCAGCGGCGGCAGCGCGGTGGCGCTCATGCGCGCACCCGCCCCGGCTCGGTGTCGGCTGGGAACGTGGCGGCCAGGGCGTCGGCGACGAGCGCGTGCAGCGTGGCCGGGTCGGCGTGGTCGGGCAGCTCCCGCACGGCGAGCCCGACCGGGGAGCGGTCGTCGTCGGCGATGGCGTCGGTGCGCATCCGCTCGATGGACTCCGCCGCCGTGACGGCCTGGGCGCGCTGGGCTGGTGCCGCGGCCAGGAGGGCGGCGCGTTGGTGCTCGGCCACCAGCTCCGGCAGCCACGACACCGGAAGGCGTTTCCCGGACCAGGCGCGCAGTCCGGCGGCGATCACCGCGGGCTCCACGTCCTCGCGCAGCAGCTCGATCACCTCGGCGCGCAGTCGTTCCCGGACGCGGCGGGGTTGCTCGGGGGTGTGGACGGTGACGAGCCGTTCGGCCTCGGCGCGGCGGCGTTGCCGCCTCGACCCGGCGTGCTGGTCGTCGTCGGGGGTCTCACGTGCGCGCGTGTCGCGTGCGTCGCGCGTGGGGTCACCCCCTTCTTGATCAACCAACGCAAGAGGATCTACACCCGTACCCCGCTCCCTACTCCCTTCTCCCTCAGCTCGCGCAGGAGGGATCTCGGAAGGGTTCGGCGAAGGGTTCCCGGAAGTGTCCACAGGGGACTGGCGGGCCGGTTCGGCCTCGACCGGTGTGGGCGCGGGTGGCTCGGAGGTCTTGTCGGTACGGCGGGGGCGTTGGGCCATCGCGGCCATCACCGACGCGGGCAACGCGCGTGCCCCGGCCTCCAGTTCGCGGGCGGCGACCACCGGCGCGGGGCCGGTGATCTCCACCGGTAGCCGCCGCAGCTCCCGCGCCAGTGACGCGCGCAGGATCGGCGAGACGATCTCGAACGCCGTCCGCAACGCGGCACGCAGCGTGTTGGGCTGGCGCCACAGCTCATCGCGGCGCACGAAGCTCCGGACCAGAAGCTCCTCGGTGTCCTGGTCCACCACGACGAACCGCGCCGCGTCCAGCTCTGCCAGCGCCGCGCGCACACCGTCGAGACCGAGGTCCGGGTGGGACTTGGCCCAGCGGCGTACCGCGACGTCGAGCATCCCGGCGTAGGTCAACCGGCGCTGCGAGAACAGAAACAGGTACATGAGCTTGGCCGGAGTGGACAGTGCGAGGAAGTCTTCGTCGTCCCAGATATCCAGGTACAGGCGTGCGTGATCACGCGCCATCGTGTGATCTCCCCCAGGAGGTCTCGAAGGTCAACGCGCGCGGCGAGCGCGCAGGTGCAGTCGCGCCCGGATGCGGGCGGCGGTGTAGGTCGACAGGTGCAGCGCGGCGGCGGTCTCGGCGTCGGTCAGGCCCTGGGCGTGCAGGATCGCCACGGCCACCTCACGCGCGGCCGTGTCCAGTTCCTCGCCCAGCACCGTGCCCGCTATCGCTCGCCGCGCCGCGCGTTCGTCGGCGTGGCTGTAGGGGCTCACGACACCGCAGCCTCCAGCACAGCCGCGGGGTCGGGGCGGCGGACCGGGTCCAGGTTCAGCGCGTAGATCGGCTGGAGCTTGTTCCCGTTGCCGCCCTTGGCATCGGTCGATCGGGCGTAGCGGCCGGTGGCCACCAGCACCCCGGCGGCGGCGAGGCGCCGCACGGTCGCGCCCACCAACGGCGGGCGCACCCAGTGCGGCAGGTTCGACCGCCAGCGGTTCGCGGTGGTCTCCCAGAACGGGTCGGTGAGCGCGTCGCCGATCACGACTTGGACCACCGCGCGCACCTGGTCGCGGTTGCGCGGGTCACCGGCCAACAACGCCGCGACGTCCGACACCGTGTCCGGGTACTCCAGCGGCAAGGGCCGCAATGTCGCGGCCAGCTCCACCGCCGCGTCCACCGTGTCCACCGGTGCGGGTGGAACCGACCGGTCGACGGGAGCTTTCCGCCGTCGACCCGGCGAGGACCGCGGGCTCATCAGCCCAAGAGGACGAAGGTGCGGACCTCGGCGATGTCCTCGCACGCCTTCGCCACGTCCGGGTGCAGCGCACGCAGCCGTGCGATCGACACCGAGATCCGCGCCGAGCGCTTGAACGTCACCGCGGGCACTCCCCGCAGGGTGCCGACTTCCGTTTCGCCGAGCCGGTCTTTGAGCACCAGCTCCAGTGACTCCCGCAGATCGGTGTAGTAGCGCTGACGCTGCTTCACCCGCCGCAGGTACTCCAGCACGATCTCCAGATCGTCCAACACGACCGACCCCGGAATGGGGTCCGTACCCAGGTAAGTCCAACCAGTCGACATTGAGCGGGCCGCCTCCCCGACGGCCGAACCACGTAGTCTGTGCATGACGAAACGCCGCGCCACTACGGCGCGGACAGGACAGGGATCAACTCAGGAGACCGACGGCGTCAGTCGGTCGCTAGCGCACCAGAACGCACATCGCCCCCAACACGCGCGGACACCGCCGCGCACACGGGCGGGAACCCCCAGGTGTCCCGCTCCTTCACACTCACCCGAACACTCGTTCGTGTCAAGTAGAAGACGCGGCGCGTCAGCTTTTCTATCACTCTAATGGTCTAAAGTTGCCGATGTGTCCCGCACGACATCCACTCTCGGTAGATGCACCGTCGCGCATAGTTGGGCCGTTCACCGTAGTCGTAGGCGACTGACGGCCTAACACGCCGACCGGTTGCGGCAAGCGCGTGTTGCCAACCGTCGCCATGCGGAACACTTACGACCATCGAGGGGATGACGTTAAGTCAGTGGAACGTCATGATCCTCACCACGCGGCCAGGCCGCGGACCTCACCTCGACCCAGGGCAGGGCGGAGATCCCCACGATGAGCACGCCCGACGCACGCAGCCACGTGGAAGCCCTCATCCGGGCACACTGCCCCAACATCTCGATCAAGGAACTCGAACGTCGGCACGGCCTCCAGGCCGGGGCCATAGCCAACTTGATCAAACCCTCGCGAGAAGCACGGTTCCCGCGGCTGGACACCGTCGAGCGCCTGGCCGTCATCCTCGGCCTCAAAACCGCCACCGTCTTCCACGCCTTCGCCACCGACGCCGGACTAGGTGCCCCCGACCTCTCTGACGCCGAGCTCGACCTCGTCGCGCGCTTCCGCCGCCTCGACCAACAAGACCAATCCCGAGCCCTAGCCCTCATCGGCACGCTGGAGACCGTCGCCCACAACCTCCACAACCACGCACCTGCCGCCACGTCCGACCAGGTCTAACGGCAGCCGGGCGGAAACGCGACACGACCGGCACGTCCGCGTGGCTAGACTCGATCACGACACCACCCGCGGACTAAGGAAACTGGGGGGCCGGAATCCTCGCGCGGGCTGCACGCGCAGACGCACGCCCACAAGGCACGCGAGGCTCGGAGGACCCGGTGACCGATCAGCAACCCCTCATCGTCATCGCTCCACGCGACGCACTGCCTGCGCGACCCGGCGTCGAACTGTTGACCGACGAGGCAGGCCACCCGACTGGTGTCCGCATCCGCGAAGGCGTGCCCATGACCGCGACCCTTGCCGACCTCATCAACGAGGTAGCCGATCGTGGCGAGCAGGCACAGACAGGTCGAGGCCCAAACAGCGACTGATGCGCGCTCTGGAAACCTGGTAACCCGCAGCGTGGGGCGGTCCGACGCTGGGTTGAGATCGCGGAGGATGACGCACATGGCACTGATTCGAGCGGTCTTTTTCGACGTGGGTGAGACAATCATCGACGAGACGCGGGAGTACGGGACTTGGGCGGACTGGCTGGGTGTGCCGCGTCACACGTTCTCGGCGGTGTTCGGGGCGGTGATTGCCCAAGGAGGGGACTACAGGGATACGTTCCAAGTCTTCCGACCCGGGTTCGACCTCGCGATTGAACGTGAGAAGCGTGCAGCGGAGGGTATCCCCGAAGGGTTTGAGGACACGAACGTCTATCCGGATGCGCGGGCGTGCTTGGAGGAGTTGAAGGCTGCGGGCTTACTGGTCGGGCTAGCGGGCAACCAGACAGCGCGGGCTGAGCGCATCCTTCGCAGCCTGGACTTCGCGGTGGACGTGATTGGCACCTCGGACGGATGGGGAGTCGAGAAGCCCGAGTCAGACTTCTTCGACCGGGTTGTCGAAGAGGCAGGCTGCGCCAAGGAGTCGATCTTGTATGTCGGGGACAGAATCGACAACGACGTGCGTCCCGCCCAGCAAGCCGGGTTGCGGACGGCGCTGATACAGCGCGGTCCGTGGGGGTACATCCTGCGGGACCCCGCGGTCGAGGAACAGTGCCTATTCCGCCTTGCCAACCTGGCGGAGCTGCCGAACCTCGTCCGGCTGCACAACGAACCGTTCAGCTAGGTCGCGCTCCTGGGAGTGCGCGAGCCCGCTCTCGCACAACCGTTTCATAGGGACTGCCAGCCAACTGCCTAGACACGGCGGGAACGCGGTTGGCAGCAGTCGCATACCAGTCACGTTCGAGGGCAGTGAACGCGCGGTCGGCGTAGTCGGCCGCGCGTTCGGCGTCCTGCGGTGCGTGGGCGGACGCAAGATCGAACAGCAGCACCGCCTGCTGCTTGGTGTTGGACGCGGCCAGCTCGTCCAGTGCTTCGGCAAGCCGTCCTGCTGCCTCTGTCGGTCGACCCGCGACTAGCAGGCTGTACCCAGTGAAGCCTGCGAGGCGCGACGAGTCGTAGAAGTCGAGCCATTCTGGGTCGGCTCCCGAGGTGGTCAACGAGTCTTCGGCTTGGCGTACATGTCCGAGACTTGCCGACGGATCTCCGGTTCGCGCCGTGATCTCGGACGCGACGCAATGCATCCAGGAACGAAGAGCGGGACCCGATGCGTATCGAGCGTGGGCCTGCGCTGCGGCGAGACAGGTCTCCGCGCCCGCTCGATCGCCGTTGAAGCCGGGCACGAAGCTCATGTGTCCGTACACGGCAACAGCCAGAGCGTGATCGTCGGCCTGCTGGGTGGCTTCACGAGCGACCTCGAAGCACCGCTGCGCAACAGCCTCCTGCTGGAGGTCGAAGAAGGCGATACGTGCCGTGAGCAAGGCTGACTCGGCTACGGAACGGGCTAGCTCGCGTCGAAGGTCGCCTACTCCAGCACCGCGCAGAAGTTGCACGCCGAGCTGCGTGTGCGACAGCGCAGACTCCAACAGCAAGTGCGCGGGCGTGGACCAGTACAGCTCACGTTGCCGAACGCAGATCTCGGCATATGCCGCGACGGCCGGGCCATCGGGTCCCATAGACCTCGTGATCGCGTGCCCTAAGGCTTCAACGGCGCCAGCCGAAACGCCGAGTGTCGACGCGAGGGGAGCCAGCCCAGCCCCGACGATCCCACGAAGAAAGAGTGCACGATTCACTTCGATATCCGCTTGGGCTGGATTGGCCATCGTTAGCAATCTCCTTGCGACGTCGGCAGGGTATCCGTCATCGGGCCGCATCTCTAGTTCTTCCGGGGTGAGTAACCCGAGTTCCGAGGCAGTTTTCCCGAAGACTAGAACCAAATGCTTGCGGTACCGCGGGTCCGGCGACCTATCACCGGTTTCCCACCGCCGGACGGTGTTGGGGAGCAAGCCGGTGTCGACGTCGCCGTGCATCCACATGCTTGCCTTGATCTGGTCGGCCGCCTCCTCGTAGCTCCATCCTCGTTCGAGCCGTTCCCAGCTCAGCCGTCGATTTGGCTGGCGATGCCGAGCTCCGCTCATGTTGCCCCCTGGTTCGGCCGCGTTGGTCCCAGATTAGGCGCGGCGGAGGTTCACGTCACGGGGTGGTCGCTACTGGACGTCGAGCGGACGTGCAGTGGCCAGTGTTGCCCGTAGGCCGTATGGCGTTGAGTCAGTGGAGTCACGAACTTCCCGCCAGGCAGGCTTGTCGCCCCCCCACGGCCGGCCTGGCGGGTTCCCACCCCTGGCGGAGAGGACTCCGATGACGATCGTCGCGCCTCCGGCCGTCTGGGTACGTGGCTTCCTGCTCCCAGACAGGGTGCACGTTCTCAGCGCCACCGAACCCACCCAGACCCACCGTGAGTGGGGGGTGGCCGGACTTGCCATCTGCGGTGCATGGGTCGGTCATTTGCAGGTCGGGCCGACTTCACCCTTCAATCGGTGTTCCGCGTGCGAGGGGATACCTAGATGAGCATCCAGGACGCTGTCGCCCGCCTCCGTCGCAATGGTTTTGCTGTGGCGCCTGTGCCATGTCCGGTTAAAGGAATTGGGGGGTTGCACGCAGTGCGATTTACGGCAAACGGCTACGTTGACAGCGTCGTAATCGAACTCCAGGCCGCAGTTGCCATCCGCGTGCTTAATGAGTTCGATCCGGACGAGCCGCTACGGGAAATTGATCCAGTGTGGTCTCACCTGGGTGACATGAACATCGTTGTTGACAAGATGCTTGCTCAACCTACTTTGACCTTGTGGTCCTCGATCCCCGGACGGCGACTAGTCGCACATCCATTGTGCGCGCCCACCCAGTAGGTCGCCGTCCGGTTGTAGAAGGGGTGGGGGCCAGCTGGTGCTGGCCCCCACTCTGCTATTCGGCAGTCCGGAGACGAGGGCGCACTGTCCAGCCTTCCGGCGTCTCGGCCACCGCAACGTCCACGTCGGACAGGCCGGGCTCCCCTTCCTCACGCCACCGATCCCGGAGGGCGGTCAGGCGATCGGCACTGCCGGAACTCACGGCGAGCAGCTTGCGGTTACTCAGGCTGAACGCAGCCTGGTCCTCCGTTGCAAGGCCCACGCCCCATCCGAGCGGTCCTCCAGCGCTGCCCGCGGTGTCGGTTGAGGCCAGAACGTAGGCGGCGAACGAGCGCCAGTCTTCATCCGTTGAGAGGAAGTTGTCCTTTGGTTCGGCCGTGGCGAGTTGCGCGAGCAGTGTCTCCGCCGAGAGCTCAGGCGCGTCGTGGAGGGTGGTGGCACTCAACCACCAGGGCGGCCCGTCGCCGTTCCCGCGAACGGCATCTACGAAGCGGATGGGGAGAGCGAAGTTCGTGATCACCTCCGGTGCCATCTCGATGAAGCTGCCCTCGTGCAGTCCGACTTGGTGCACTCCGTCGTCGATGACGCAACGGACTACCGCGTTGGTTCCAGCCAGGTCGGCGATCTTGACGGGGGTGACCATCAGTGCCCCAGGCCGGGCCTGCTCGACCCACGACTGCGGAATGACATGCGGTGTGACCCAAGCGACGACCCGATCGTAGGGCGCGTCCGCGGGCCAGCCTGCGAAACCGTCGGTGGCGTGGACTGCGACGTTCGTGTGTCCGGCCTCCTGGTGCAGCAGTCCGGCGCGTGCGACCAGGTCCGGGTCGATGTCCAGTGAGGTGACGTGTCCTGCGGCGCCCACGATTCTCGACACGAGGGCGCCCGAGTAGCCCGACCCGGTGCCGATCTCCAGGACACGCATACCGGGTTTCAGGTCGAGCAGTTCCAGCATGGCGTAGATGGTCAAGTCGGTGGTCGTCTGTGGCAGCAAGGACCCGTCGTCGGTCCTGGTCCACCTGTCCTGCTCGACAGCGGCGGCTGCCGCTGCGACTGGCTTGGTCACGTCACGCTCCGGTGCGAAATGGTCATCAACGTTTGATAGGTGAAGGTAGAATCTGGCTCGCCAAGGGGGTTCCCGGAAGTATCAACAAGCCAGGCATGTACTGCAATCGGGGGTGTCCGGACGCCTGTGCGCCACACCACGGTTCTTCCGCAGAGGGCGAGTATCAGGACCCCCGACAAGGAGCGTTCCAGACACGCCAAGCGGACTGGCATCCATCGGCCTGCCGCATCGAGCGCATCGAGGACTCTGATCACCTGACGGTCGGTCGCTGGTCGGTCAGACTGGTTGACCAGCCAGGTCGTGATTGCGTGGACCCGGTTGAGCGGAATCGCTTTCACAACAGCTCGCACGAGCAGGGCGACGAGTAGCGCGCCCGCTGTTGACCAGGTGCCAACGCGACGGCCAAGCGGAGGATGCGCCATGGGGGTGCTCACTACTCTGCCCTCACTATGCCGAGGTCGACAAGTTCGTCCAGCCAGGTGAGCAGGTCTCGGCGCGCTCGATCTGCGTCGATACCAAACATCGCGGCTACTTCACGGCTCACCGCGGTCTCGTCGCCGTTCAGCTCCACCAAGGCTTGCCACATTCTTCCTGCGGTCGAGTTGCCCTGGTACATGGTCCCGGATCGGGATTCGATGAGGATGAGCTCGCCGGAGTCGAGGGTGGTCGCCTGAACCCACGGCTCAGGGTAAAAGTGCACGATTCACCCCGCCATCAGCAGCCGCACGAAGCCACAGTTCCGCGCCAATTAGAGCATCAAGTGCTCCCAGGTTGATCCGAACCCCACTGGCGCCTCGATGCAGAGCAGTTCGGGCAGCACGGGCGTCCACCAGGCCCAACGCAGCAAGCGTCGACGAACTCAACAAGTCGTCAATGTCCTTCACGTTGAGCTTGAGCCCTCGGTAGCCGACTTGTGAATAGTCGCCCTTGGTGCGCCGATTGACGATCTCAGGTGGGAGTAAGTTGCTAGTCGTGGCTCGGAGAATTGGCTTCAGGCTAGCTGGCGTTGTCCGAACCCATGGCGGAATCGACCAGCAGATCCGAATGATCTCATCGTCCAGGTACGGAGAATGCAAATCGACGCCATCCTCCAATGCCAGACTGACGTCAGCCCGGCGTGTCCGCGAGTAAGTGTTCAACGAGCTCCACGCCAGGGAATCGCCGATGCCGAATACTCCGGGCGTTGGTGGGACGCGGTGAGTCGCGGCATGAGCGCCAAGTCGTTGCGCCGCTATCCGCGACGCCTGCGGTGTGGCCCAGTCACCCATGCCTTGCGCGTAGACCCGAGATATCCAGTGCGCCCAACCGGAGGGAGTCGTTTGGAGACCTTGAACATCGTCGGCCGCACGGACGAGCGCATCCCGGTAGGAGGTGAGATGAACTCTGATAGCCGCACGAATCAGTGCTAGGGCCGGTTGGTGTCGCAGGCGTGCCCAGCCATTGGCGTGCTGCCACAGAGCGCCGAGAGTGCGGGGCGTTGCAAGATCGGCCAGGTAGGCCGGGACCGAGAGCAGCACGCCGTCTCCACCATCACCACAGAGATGCACATCAGACCCGTTCGCGGCCACAGCTTGACGCCACCACCGACCCCAAGCGTGCGTCACGGAGTAGGTCGATGGCTCATCTGCGAACGGAGCACCGCCGAGGTCTGAGTATGGTAGGACCTCGTCTGGCACGTGCAGCTCTTGATGGTCCAATCCCGCGATGGCCTTAGCGATCTCTCTCGCTGCTACGCGGTCATCGACACCGTCTACGACAAGCGTAGTGGCGCGAACCGGAGCATCTAGTGCGGCGAGAGCTGCCACTGTTGACGAGTCGAGCCCTCCGCTTAGGTCTGCTGTGACCAGGCTCGATTGGACTACGCGAGATCGTGTGGCACGTCTCAAGGCAGCATCCAGGCGTTGACTTCCTTCTGCCAGGCTCAGCCGCGGTTTGTCCAGAACAAGCCACCTGTCCGTCGACACTCGTTTGCCAGCGGCAATGCGCAGAAGCCACCCAGGCCGGACCGCTCGAACGTGCCGCCAGGGTGAGCCCTCCCACCAGACATCAGAGGCCGAGGACAACTGAAGTCGAGCGATCAACCACTCGTAGTCGACCTCAGTCCTGACCTTGCTGGCGGCGTGGCCAGCTTCCGACGAAACAATGACCTCGTCATCGCCGATCGCATAGAAGACAGGCAGCTGGCCTGCGAGGTCGCCAGCGACGAGCACTTCATCCTGTAGGACCGCGAACACCACACGGCTACCGTCGAGCGAACCCAGCGCCTGTACCTCACCCTTGGCTAGGCGGCGTGCAATACCTGCCAGCTCCCGCTCGGGCGTCGTGACGACCCCAACGAGGAAGAGTTGGCAGCCAGGAACCTCAACGTGAGTGACCTGGCGAGCAGGGCCGGGCTGGCCGTGCCAGAGCCGGAGACGACCGGCATCGCGCACTGACCAACCCGACCTGACGCCTGAGTCGTGCGGCGCTCGACGGTCAGCCACAGTGGCTGACCACCTCATCAGCAGCCGTCACCAGTACCGGGCGGTCTGCATGTCCGCCGTGTCGTGCTCGGCGGTCCCCCGTGTGAGCTCCACCACGTTGCCGACCGCGAACAGCGTCGGAGGCATGTACGAGATGGAAGCCTGTGTCTGCTCGGGCACTTCGGTCGTGACCACAACGGTCCCTTTCCTGCGCGCCCACCCAGCGATAGATCATGTCGGGACAACCAGGTACGCACAAGGAAGCGGCACGAGCTGACGGGAACCCGCCACCTTGCTCGTGGCTCTGGTGCTGCGACCTGCGCTCCCTTAGAACGGTCCAGTTGGTCGGAAGATCCACTTGACATCGGACGACCGGGGTACCGCCGTGCAACTACTGTCTGTGACTTTCCGTGCTGGGAGCTGGCCCGGCTTGTTGCCCTACGAGCGCGACCTGCAACTCAGGCCCCTGAGCCACTACAGAGTGGTTCTCATGCATTGACGTTAGCTCCACGCACAGGTGGTCCGCGTCCGCGAAGGGCGCGGACCGTTTGCGTTTCGCGATCACATTGGGGGTGCAACCCCCAAACCCCGCTCGGGGGCAGGCCCCCGAACCCCCGACCATGGTCGCGTTCGGTGGACGGGTGTGGCGGGGCTGCGAGTGGGTTGGAGGTGAGGCGAGTGGACGCTTCGTTTATTGAGGGTCAGGCGCAGGAAGTGCGCGGGTTGCTGCCCGCCCCTGATTTCAGTCAGCCTGGGCCGAGCGCGATGTCCCTCGAAGACGCCATGGACAAGATCGATGGTGAGTACGGCGACGCCCTGGAATTGCTGGGGAGGATCTGACCCGTTCGCAGTACGCTGTCTGGGTGCGAGCGTGGAGATACCTCACGGCCGATGAGCTGGTCGAACAGGGGCGGCGGTACAAGCTGGGGGCCGTTCGGGACTACGGGGCGCTTGAAGCGTGCGTGCACTCACCCTCGCGGACCTTCGACGGGGTGGATCTCCATCTCGAGGTGGTGGACAAAGCCGCCGTGATGTGTTTCAACATTGCGCGCACCTACCACCCATTTGTCGATGGCAATAAGCGGGCCGCATCGATTGCCTTGCTGGCGACGTGTTACATGAACGGCTTTGTTCCCATGATCACCCAATCGGAGCTCGTGGCGCTCATCCTGACGGTGGTGCAGGCCGAGGTGACGAAGGATGATCTCGCTGGCTTCCTCCGTGAGAGGTTGACCTAGTCCCCTCGGCGGGGGGTAGACAGGGGGAGGGGGGAGAGACGATCTTGGGGGGTGTGCGGGAGCGGGGGGTTGGGCGCGTTGATGCCTCGGTGGTCATGGGGGCGGTGTTCGGGGTCCCGGGGTTCGTGAGCAGCTTCGTGGTGGTCGCGCTGGTGGCGGGGGTGATCTCGGCCACGGCGTGGGTTGTGTGGGTGGTGGTGGGGGTCTGGGTGCTCTCGGGGGGCATCACGTTCTTGCCCGCGGTGGAGTCGGGGCTGGCCAGGCTCATGTTCGACATGCGGGTGCCGACGGCGGTGGAGTTGGGGCGGGTTCGGCCGCTGTGGGAGTCCGTGTGCGCGGCGGCCGGGGTGGACAGTGCGCGGTACACGCTGTGGGTGGAGCAGTCGAAGGAGCTCAACGCGTTCGCGGCGGGTGGGCGGACGGTCGCGATCACCCGGCGGGCGCTGGACCTGCCGCCCAGGTCGCTGGAGGCGATCCTGGCGCACGAGTTGGGGCACCACCTGTCCGGGCACTCGCGGGCGTCGCTGCTGGCCTGGTGGTACGAACTGCCCGCTCAAGCCGCCATTTGGCTGGTGGGCATGGCCATGCGGGTGGTGTTGGTGGTCGCGTCCGCCTTCGCCCGGTTCGGTAGCGCCGCCGGGGCCCTCGCGGGCGTCCTGCTGGCGCTGACCCTGCTGGTCGGCCTCATCGCGTTGAACCCGTGGCTGCTGCTGATGCCGCTGCTGAGCCCGCTCCTGGCCTGGTCACGGCGCCTGGGCGAGTACCGGGCGGACGCCACCGCGGCCCGGTTCGGCTACGGCCCCGATCTGGTGAACGTGCTCTCCGGCTGGCTCTCGGCCGAGCACGGGGTCCGCCGGTCGTTCCGGGTGCGGATGCTGTCCAACCACCCCGCGACCGCGGACCGGATACGGCGACTGCGTGCGGGGCGCTGAGTTGCGCCATTAGTGTGACCGCATGGGGGTTGTGCGGCGGCGGGTGCCTTACGCGGCGGCAGTGGTCGCGGTCGGGCTGGTCGTGTTGGCGGTCAGTTGCTGGTTCATGGGGCGGGGCCTGGGGGTCGACAGCTCCGTCTACCGGGCCGGGGCGTTGACGCTCCTGCGCGGAGACTCCCTCTATGCGCCGCTGACCACGGGTGAGCCGTGGGCGCCTCCGCTGCCGTTCACCTATCCGCCCATCGCGGGCCTGCTGTTCCTCCCGCTGACGACGCTGCCGTCGCAGCTCGGGTGGGGTGTGCTTGCCGCGTTGTCCGCGCTCGCGTTGGGCTTCGTGCTGCGGGAGAGCCTGCCGTCCAAGTTCCGGGCTGGTTGGCCGTTCGGTGCGCTCCTACTGTCGACACTGCTGCTAGAGCCGGTGTGGCGGACCCTTGGCCTGGGGCAGGTCAACCTGTTGCTCATGGCGATGGTGGTCGCGGACGTGCTCCTGCTAAGAGGCCGTAAGGGGTCCGGGGTCCTCATAGGGATCGCTGCTGCCGTCAAGCTGACCCCGCTGATTTTCGTTGCTCACCTCGCGCTCACCCGCCGGTGGGCGGACGCGATCCGGGCCCTGGTCACGTTCGCTGCTCTTAACCTCTTCGCCGCGTTTGTCCTGCCACGCGACACGGTGCAGTTCTGGACCGAGGCTTTGGTGGACGGCAATGACGCCACTACGAACTCGTGGATCGGTAACCAGTCGCTCAACGGGATCTTCCAGCGCCTTACTGGTGAGGACAGCACCGCGCTGGTCCTGTTCGCCACGACCGCGCTCTTCACCCTCGTACTTGCCGCTGTCGTCGTGCGCCGCCTACACATCAAAGGCGACAACCTCGGGGCGCTGCTCGTCACCGCTGCCGCTGGGTTGATGGTCAGTCCGGTCTCTTGGACCCACCACTGGGTCTGGGTGGTCCCGCTCGCCGGCTACCTGATCGCGAGGAACATGCAGTGGAGTCTGCTGGCGCTGGTCGTAGTGTTCACCGGTTGGCAGTTCCGGATGGTGCCAAGCGGTGCTAAGACCGAGTTGAGTTGGACTGCCGCTGACGTGCTCCTAGGCAACTCTTACCTTCTTGCGGCCCTAGTGGCCCTACCGATCGTGGTCCTGTTGGCTGGGGGAGACCCGGCGCTGCGTGGTCAGGTGAGCCGTGTTGAGCTTGCGCCAGGCGAGGAACTGAGGAGCTGATGGACGTGGCTGAGCTGGTTGTGGACGTCGCCGTGGTGGGTCTTGGCCCCGGCGGGGAGGCTGTGGCCACCAAGCTCGCCCAGGCAGGGCTGTCCGTCGCGGGCATCGAGTCTCGCCTAGTAGGCGGCGAGTGCCCCTACTACGCCTGCGTGCCGACCAAGGGCATGATCCGCGCTGCTGACGTCCTCGCCGAGGCTCGCAGGGTGCCGGAGTTCGCCGGGACCGCGCAGATCACCCCCGACTGGGGCAAGGTCGCGGCTCGAGTGCGCGATGAGATCACCGCCGACTGGAACGACCAGGCCGCTGTCGACCGCCTAGAGGCTGCCGGTGTCCAGGTAGTGCGCGGCCTGGCCCGGATCACCGAGCCAGGCGTTCTCGCCGTGGGCGACCAGGTCGTGCGGGCCAGGCGCGGCATCGTGCTCAACCCCGGCACGGACCCCGCCGTTCCGCCGATCCCGGGGCTGGCCGGGACGCCGCTGTGGACCAACCGGGACGCGGTCCGCGCGACGGCTGTGCCCGAGTCGCTGATCGTCATCGGCGGCGGCCCGGTGGGCTGCGAGTTCGCCCAGGTCTTCGCCAGGTTCGGCGCCGACGTGACCCTGTTGCAGGCCAACGACCGGCTGCTCCCGCTCGATGAGCCGGAGGCCAGCGCGCTGCTCGCCGAGCGGTTCGCCGCCGAGCGCATCGCGGTCAAGACCGGCGCGAAGATCACGTCCGCTCGCCACGACGGGCAGTTGTTCACCCTGGAACTCGACGGTGCCGAGCCGGTCAGCGCGGCCCAGGTCCTGGTCGCCGCGGGTCGCAAGTCCGACATGACCGAGCTGGGGATCGGTGCCTACGGGCTCGACGAGTCCGCGCGCGGGGTCACCGTCGACGACCACATGCGTGCGGCCGACGGGTTGTGGGCGATCGGCGACATCACCGGCAAGGGCGCGTTCACGCACATGTCGATGTACCAGTCGGCGATCGTCGCGTCCGACATCCTCGGCGAGGCCGGGCCCGGCGCGGAGTACCACGCGGTTCCTCGGGTTACCTTCACGGACCCGGAAATCGGGTCCGTGGGCCTCACTGAGGCCGCAGCGCGTGCGGCCGGGATCAACGTACGAGTCGGGGTTGCTCAGCTGTCGTCGTCTACGCGCGGGTTCCTGCACAAGGCCGAGGGCCTGATCAAGGTTGTAGAGGATGCCGACACGGGGGTCCTCGTCGGCGCTACCTCTGCCGGGCCGACCGGGGGTGAAGTGCTGGGCGCGTTGGTCGTCGCGGTGCACGCCAAGGTTCCGGTCGACCAGCTCCGCCGCATGATCTACGCCTACCCGACCTTCCATAGGGCCATCGAATCGGCTCTTGCCGACTTGCGTGCCTAAGGTGCTCGTCGACACGCTGCCGTTCTTGGCCTGCCCGCACTGCGGTGACAGCCTGGAACTCTCCGACACTTCGCTGCGATGCCCCAACCGGCATACCTTCGACATCGCCCGGCAGGGCTATGTGAGTCTGCTGCGCGCGCCTACGACGTTCACCGGTGACACTGCCGCGATGATCGAGGCGCGGGCTGCGTTCCTAAGAGCGGGCCACTACGCCCCGATCATTCGCGAGCTTCTTACCGTGGAACCCGGACCCGGCTGCATTACCGACGTAGGCGCGGGCATCGGGCACTACCTGGCTGCGGTGCTGGACGCATCCCCCGAGCGGATCGGCATTGCCATTGACGCCGCCAAACCGGCCTTGAAGAAGGCGGCACGGGCACACCCGCGCCTGGGGGCGGTTCTATGTGATGCGTGGCAACCGTTGCCGATCCGGACGGGTTCCACCGGCTTGGTTCTTAACGTGTTCGCCCCACGCAACCCGTCGGAGTTGCACCGGATCCTGCATCCGTCAGGCAAGCTCGTCGTAGTGGCGCCAACAGAGAGGCACCTTCGCGAGCTCGTGTCTGCTGTGGACATGTTGACTGTCGCGGCGGACAAGGGGGACCAGGTCACTTCGCGGCTGGCTCCGTACTTCGCCCAGGAGCGCAGAGTCTTGTGCGAGTTCTCGATGGCCTTACCGCACCGCGATGCCGTAGCCCTGGTTGGTATGGGCCCAACTGCGTTTCACACCAGCGTTGACGCTATAGGCGAACGGGTGGCCGCATTGCCGGAGCCGGTGGTAGTTACCGCGTCCGTGACAGTCACGACGTACCTACCGGCGTCCACTGTGGAGACCGACCGGTAATCGCCAGCAGCCGCTCTTGCGGCGAAGCGTCCTCCGAGACCGGGAGCTTCTCGCCGAAGAGGCCACCCGGACCCCAGATCGTGCCGTCTTCCGGCCAGCGGGAGATGCCCTTGACCGCGACCGCGGCGAGGTCTTCCGGCAGCTCCACGTCGCGGCCCATAGCGACCCCGATGTCCCAGCCGTGAACAAGGGTGTCAGCGAAGTCCACGAACAGGGCCGTTGCGGCGTTGTACTGGGTGCCCAGCAACTCGTATGGCGTCTCGAGCAGCGCGTCGTCCGCGAAAGCGGTGATCAGGGCCTCGGTGGTGGTGCGGAAACCGGTCCGCAGGTCGGCTTCGGGCGCGGGTGTGCCGCCGGTGAGGTTGTTGAGCAGCCGGTTCCTGTTGTCGACCAGGTGCGCGATGACCTCGCGCACCCGCCACTGGGAGCAGGGGGTGAGCAGGTTGAGTTGGTCGTCGCTGAGCGCGTCGATGAGGTGCCCGGTGTGGTCGGTGGCGCGGCGGTACAGGGGCCTGACGTCCACTTATGTCCTCCAGAAAGTTATACGAACGATCGGTCAGATAGTGTCAGATACCCGAACGACCGTCTAGATTGTTTTCATGGACGGACGCCACGCCCGCGGCGCGCACACCCGCCGCGTCACCCTCGCCCGCGCGGTGGACATCGCCACCGTCGACGGGCTCGACGGGTTGACCCTGGGCAGGCTCGCCGCGGAGCTGCAGCTGAGCAAGAGCGGCATCTTCGCCCACTTCGGCTCCAAGGAGGAGCTGCAGCTGGCCACCATCTCGTTCGCCGAAGAGGTCTTCACCGAGCACGTCCTGAGGCCCGCGTTCCAGGCACCCCGGGGCAAGCAGCGCCTCTTACGCCTGTTCGAGCGGTGGATGGACTTCTCGCGCGCCCGGGTCTTCGCGGGAGGCTGCTTCTTCTCCACTGTGATGGCCGAGTTCGACGCGCGTGAGGGACGCGTGCGCGACGTAGTGGTCCGGTGGCGCACTACGTGGAGCGAGCTGCTGGTGCGTTTGGTGGAAGAGGCGGTCGAGGAAGGGCACCTCGACCGGGAACTCGACGTCGACCAGCTGGTGTTCGAGCTGACCGCGTTCGGCAGGGCCGCCAACCACGACAGCCTCCTGACGGGGGACGACGCCCACTACGATCGGGCGCTCACCGCGCTCCGGGCTCGACTGGGGGAGCCCGGCTGAGGAGCTTGCCCCGGAATGTTTGCCCGGGCAGGCTCGTTGGTAGGGCTGTAACGCGGAACGCGAAACCCGGATCGAGGAGGCCACGTGGCTACCGTGGAACTGACCGCCGAGAACTTCGACGAGGTCGTGGGCGGTGGCGGAACCGTGCTGGTCGACTTCTGGGCGGCCTGGTGCGGCCCCTGCCGCCAGTTCGCCCCGGTCTTCGACGCCGCGTCGGAGAAGTACGGCGACATCGTCTTCGCGAAGGTGGACACCGAGGCGCAGCAGCAGCTCGCCCAGGCGTTCAACATCTCCTCCATCCCCACCATCATGGCCGTCCGCGACGGCGTGGTGCTCTACGCCCAGCCCGGCGCGCTGCCCGCTCCCGCGCTGGAGGACCTGATCACCCAGGTGCAGGCCGTGGACATGGACGAGGTCCGCGCCCAGGTCGCCGCCGCGCAGACCGAGGCGTAACCAGCTCCACCGCGGGCCCGGCGACACCCGTCGCCGGGCCCGCGGTCGCGAACGGCCTCCTAGCGGAGGTACCACCATGCCGTGGGGTTGTCGCCCAGAAGCGGGAACAACATGAGGGGCAACGCACTCAGCAGGGCGAGGAGGAATAGACCCGCTGCCGAGCGGGTGGTCCGCCTCGCGAAGTCGTAGGGCTCGAGGTGCCCGCGTCTCGCGGGCACGGTCACGTGGTTGTGCACGGTGAGCCAGCCGTTGAGGGTTACGACCTGCACTACCGGGCCTTTGTCGCCCGACGCGACATTCAACGATGCGGGCGCACTCGGCGATGCCGATTCGTGGTCGGGAGCGTCCATGAACTTCAGTCGACCTCGCGCGCGGGGTAGTTGTCCTTGATCTCGTGGTTGAGGAAGCGTCCCATGCTCGGTGCCGAGGCGAACTGCCAGTAGACCTTCTTGGGGACGTCGAGGTACTGGTAGACGCCGCCGTTGTGGAACTCGACCTCGAGGATCCGGCGGTCGGCGTCGTAGCCGATCGCCGCGATGCTGGTGGACGCGACCGGTCTGCGCTCCATCCCCCGCCCTCCGCTCGCCCGGCTCTGCGCTCAACCATGCCACCCGCGGCGCCGCTGAGCTCCTTTCCGCCACCGATGGCGCACACCGGCCCCGATAGAATGGCCCTCGGTGTGTGGCGTGGGCACGGCCACCACAACCTCAGCACCGCCTGTGGCGTCCTGTGGATGAACCCGACCGTCACCGTCGCGGCCGATCTACCCTGGAAGGCGTCGACCGGGGACCGGCCGAAACAGAGAGGAGCTGGTGGACGCGGTGCTGGAGCTCGCAGCGTCACTGCTGTCCTTCGCGCACAGCATCTTCGGCCCGGGGATCTGCCCCGGTGACTGGGTGTGGGCGACCAGCACGGCAGGCGCGTTGATCGCGTTCTTGCCGGTGCTGGGCACGGTGGTGATCGCGCTGGTCCGCAAGTTCACCGGCAACACCTACAACCCGGTCACCCTGGGCGTGTTCGGTGTCGTCGGCGCTGTGTCGGCGTTCCTGCTGCCGTGGCTGCTGTTCAACGGCGTCGGCAGCGTCTACCGCAGCGTCTTCACCGGGGACGGCGAGGTCGCCTTCAGCGCCGAGGAGATGCGCTCCTTCCAGGAGGGCACCTGCTGGGTCGGCCCGCAGAACTCGTACCTCGGCGGCCGGTCCACCGGGTACGAGGTCCTCTTCCACCCGTACGAAACCTGGCCCATGTACCTGCTGCGCGTCGGCGGCCTCGTCGTCGTGCCCGCGGTGTGCTTGCTGTTCGTGATCCTGCAGGCACGCGCCGCGATGCGCAGGGGGCCGAAGTGGCCGAGCAGGCTGGTGTGGATCCCGTTCGCGCTCATGGCTCTGTTGAGCCTGCCGGTCGAGGCGAACACCGCGGCGCACCTGTGGCTCGGTTTCCTGCCGATCAGCATCTTGGGGTTGGTACCTGTGTACGTGATCGGACCGCCGAGTTGGTCCACGGTCGAGCGCAACTACCAGAAGCCGGAGGCAGGTGGACCGCCGCCGCCCGCGCAGGCACAGGCACAGGCGCACAACCCGCCGCCTAAGCCCCAGCAGCCGCCGCCTTATGTGCCGCCGCCGCCCGTACCCAAGTACGTCCCGCAGGGTCCTGGGCAGCCCCAACAGCCTTCGCTGCGGCAGCCACCACCGCAGTACGCACCGCTGCCCCCGCCGAACCCGACGCTGCGTGAACCGGAGCCCGACCGCGCGGCGCTGGGCAAGCTCGCCGCAGACCCCGGTCCGCTGCCGTTCACGCCGCGCGGCGCCACCCCGCCGCCACCGCCGGTGAAGCCGTCGGGCAGCCGCTTCCGCAAGGTCCGCGCCCTGGGCCACGGCGGCTTCGGCACGGTCTGGCTCGCCGTCGACACCCAGCTCGACCGCACCGTCGCGGTGAAGATGGCGCACGCGCCGGACGCCGAGACCGAGGAGCGGATGCTGCGCGAGGCCCGCGCCCTCGCCGCCGTGCACCACCCGAACTGCGTCCGCGTCTACGACATCGTCGCCGAACCGGACGGCCTCGGCCTGGTCATGGAGTACATCGAGGGCCAGCCACTGGCCGACCGCGTCGCCAAGGGCGGCCCCCTCGACGACGTCGCCGTGGCCCGCCTCTGGATCACCATGGCCGGTGCCCTCTCCGCCGCCCACGCCAAGGGCGTCCTGCACCGGGACGTGAAACCGTCCAACATCATCATCGACCCGAACGGCAACGCCCACCTGATCGACTTCGGCATCGCCCGCTCCAAGGGCGACTCCACCCTGACCGCCACCGGCATGATGGTCGGCACCCCGGACTTCCTGGCCTCGGAGACCGCGGCGGGCGCCAACGCCACCCCCGCCTCGGACGCCTGGCAACTGGCGGCGACCGTGAGCTTCGCCCTCACCGGCAAACCCCCACGCGGAACCCGCGACAACGCGATGGCAGCCCTCATGGCAGCAGCCAAGGGCGACCCCCTCTCCGAACTCCCCGTCCGAAGCGCCCACCGACGGCTGCTGTTCGCGTCGCTGGATACTGAGCCTGCTCGCAGGCCTACGTTGAACGCGGTGGCTCGTGAGCTGAGCGACTGGTTGGGGCGTGAGGGGCACACGGAGACGGGGCCGGTGACGCAGATCGTTCGGCGCAGCGCGATTGAAGGGGTGGATCGGACGCGGCCCATGCGGTGATGCGCGCGGGTCTCTTGTTTCGGCTTCGCCGTCGGATCCACGCCTCGCCTGCGGCATCGGGCCCGGTCGCGATTTAAGTGCAGGCTCGATGCGGTGGACCTGTTTTGCGTGGGGCCCCTGCGCCGCCCGTGGCAGGACCGCAAAGCTGGGGCCGAAAAGCATGGCCCTGCAGCGCACAACGCTACGGACGACGCCACCCCACACAAAACAGGTCCACCCCATCGAGCATCTGGCACCAGCGACTTCCGAGTGTCCAGTGGTTGGGTTGGGCGGGTTGACTCCTTCGCTGCCCAGGGTCAGCGCATGGGGCGGGTTCGAACCCGCCGAGCCAACCCCGCCAGCCCAACCACCCGACTCCGACGGCATTGCCAGCCACTGGACACTCGGAGTCGCTGGTGCCAACTGCTCGATGGGGTGGACCTGTTTTGTGTGGGGGAGCGGCACCCGTAGCCTTGCTCGGCGGCTGGCTGGGCCGTCCCTTTGGCCCCCAGCTTTTAGGCCCAGCACGGGTGTCGCAGGGGCCCCACGCAAAACAGGTCCACCACGTCGAGCCTGCACTCAAATCGCGGATCCAGCGCAAGGCGCGAAGCGACGAGCCGAGCGCTCCGATGCAATGCCGCAGGCGAGCCGAGACCCGCTACTGCCCCGCAAACGTCCGCCGATAGTCCTTCGGCGCCACCCCAACCAGCCGCTGAAAGTGGTGCCTCAACAGCGCCGCACTCCCGAACCCACACTCCTGCGCCACTTCATCCACCGACATAGGCGTCTGCTCCAAGAGCCGCCGCGCATGCAGCACGCGCTGCGTGGAGAGCCACTTATGCGGCGTAGTACCGGTTTCGGCCACGAAGTGGCGGGCGAAGCTGCGTTCGGACATGCGGGCTCTGGTTGCCAAGCCCGCAACAGTGTGGTCTTCGGTGAGGTTTTCGAGCATCCAGGTCAGGACGGGTTGGAGGCTGTCGCTGGTGCACTGGGGGATGGGGAGGTCGACGTATTGGCGTTGGCCGCCGTCGCGTTGTGGGGGGACGACCATGCGGCGGGCTATGGCTGTGGCGGCGGCTGAGCCGAGTTCGCGGCGGACGACGTGGAGGCAGGCGTCGATGCCGGAGGCGGTGCCCGCGCTGGTGACGATGTCGCCGTCGTCGACGAAGAGGACGTCGGGGTTGAGGTTGGCGCGGGGGAAGCGGGTGGCGAACTCGTCGGCGTGGCGCCAGTGGGTGGTGCAGGAGCGGTCGTCGAGCAGGCCCGCCGCGCCGAGGACGAAGGCGCCGCTGCACTCGGACAGCAGCGTGCCGCCGCGGCCGTTGGCGCCGCGGAGGGCCTCCAGGACGGCGGGCGGGTAGCCGTCGCGGATGGTGGTGGCGGGGACGGCCACGAGGTCGGCGCCGTCGAGGGCTTCCAAGCCCAGTTGCGGGATGATCGGGACGCCGACGCTGGTGCGGACCGGGGTGCCCGCGTGTTCGCCGCACACCCGGAACTCGATCGGCGGCACCCCGTCCTCGCTGCGGTCGACGCCGAACACCTCGCACAGCACGCCGAACTCGAACGGGGCAACGCCGTCGATGAGCACGGCGGTCACGGTCCTGAGCATGCCGCCAGAGTAACTGGCAGGATTTTGTGGCACAAGGTCAGAACTGCCACTGGTGGCAGGAAATCTGCCATCGCAAACTTAGTGCCATGACAATCGCGTTTGTGCTGGTCACACTGCTGGCCCTGCTGGTGCTGGGGCTCGACCGCAACCACGTCCGCACCACGGTTCCCGGCTCCAGGCTGGCCGGGAGCACCGATGTCGTCGACCGCGACCTCGCTAGGGTCACCGCCGAACTGGCGGTGACCGAGGCCGGGCCGGCCGAGCGGCGCGCGCCTAGCGCCAGGACGGCAGCCAGAGTTCGGCCTGCCAGCGCCACTCGGTGATGGAGTCGCCGTTGAGGATCGGCCACAGCCAGGCGAAGTTCGCCACGACGAGGCCGACGTAGAGGGCGAGGGCGAGCAGGCCGGTACTGCGGCGTTCCGGCCCATCGCCCGACTTCCCCAACAGGTGCCCGAGGGCGAGCGTTATGCCGAGAACCAGGAACGCCGCCATCGGGGTGGCGTAGAAGAAGTACATCTGCCGGTCGAGGTTCAGGAACCAGGGCAGGTACCCGGCCAGGTAGGCGCCCACGACCGCGCCGTAGCGCCAGTCGAACTTGCTGAACATCCGCCAGAGGCCCCACGCCAGCATCGGCAGCGACAGCCACCACAGCGCGGGTGTACCGATCAGCATCGTCGCGGACACGCACTTGGACTCGCCGCAGGCGGTGGTGTTGCCCTCGTAGTAGTAGAGCATCGGCCGCAGGCTCATCGGCCACACCCACGGCTTGGACTCCCACGGGTGCTGGGACTCGGACTTGGTCACCAGTCCTTCGTGGAACTTCAGCACGTGCTCGTGGTACTGCCCCAGCGACGACAACGCGTGGGTGATGACCGACAACGGCCCGCTACCGGTTCCGTCGCCCAGGTGCCGGTCGATGCTGGTCTCGCTGGAGAACCACGGCGCCCAGGTGGCCAGGTAGGCCAGTATCGCGACACCGACGAAGGCCCACAGCGCGGGCGCCAGGTCGCGCAGGATCGTGCCCCACCAGGGGTTGCGCACCCCGGCCGCGCGCCGGGCCGTCAGGTCGAAGATGATCGTGAGCAGGCCGAACGCGGCCATGAAGTACAGGCCCGACCACTTGACGCCGCAGGCGAGACCGAGCAGGACGCCGCCGGAGATCCGCCACCAGCGCACCCCCAGCCGCGGGCCGAACGGCGACTCGGTGGCCCAGCCGCCCTCGACCGCGACCGCCAGCCGGTTGCGCACCAGGTCCCGGTCGAGCAGCAGGCAGGCGAACGCGGCGAGCACGAAGAACGCCAGGAAGATGTCGAGCATGCCCATCCGCGACTGCAGGTGCGACACCCCGTCGGCGATGAGCAGCACACCCGCGACCCCGCCCAGCAGCGACGACCGGGTCAGCCTGCGGGCGATCCGCACGACCAGCACCACCATCAGCACGCCAGCCAGCGCCGCGGTGAACCGCCAGCCCCAGCCGTTGTAGCCGAAGATGTACTCGCCGATCGAGATGAGCGTCTTGCCGAACGGCGGGTGGACGGTCAGCTCGTAGCCCGGGTTGTCCTCGACGCCGCCGTTGCGCAGCATCTGCCACGCCTGCGGCACGTAGTGCTTCTCGTCGAACACCGGCGTGCCCTGGTCGGTGGGCCAGCCCAGGTTCTGGAAGCGGACGATGCCCGCCAGCAGCCCCACGAAGGCCGTCACCAGCCAGCCGCGCAGGCGGTCGGCGGGCATGGGCGTGCCCAGCAGCCGGGCGCGCGTGACCTCGGTGGGGTCGGCGGCCGGGGTCACCACATCGGGTGACGGTGTCCGGCTGGCCTCGTCGTCGGCAACCAGGGCGCTCACGGGGGGAGATCGTAGGCGCCCCGGTGTGCGATCCGCGTCGGAAGTTCCTCGAACGGGTGGACCCGGTGTCGCCCCGTGATCTGCGGATCAACTGATCGTGTAATTGTTTGCCCAGTTCAGAGGGGGTACAAGAGGATCATCAGCCGTTGTCGTACGGGGACGCTGGCGTGACGGACGGGGTACACGGTGCCTCCTGGACGGCCGACCATCAGGTCGCGACAGGTCGCTGGTGAGCTGCGGAGGCTGCGCAAGCAGGCCGGGCTCACCACCGGCGAGGTGGGCCAGCGGCTGGGGTTGTCGCAGGCCAAGGTCAGCCGGGTGGAGACCGGCACCAGCGGGCTGCGCCTGGGCGACGTGCAGGCCATGCTCGGGCTCTACCGGGTGCCGGAGCCGCGCCAGGCCGAGATCCTCGACCTGGTCCGCCGGGCCGCCGAGCCGGGGTGGCTGCAGGTGCACGGGCGCGGCCTGCCCGAGCAGTGGCAGACCCTGATCGACTGGGAGTCCAAGGCGGTCGCGCTGCGCGCCTTCCACGGCGACCTGGTGCCCGGCCTGCTGCAGACCGCCGATTACGCCAGGGCCGCCATCCGCGACACCGCCGCCGAGCCGCCCGCCGAGGCCGAGCTGGACGTCAAGGTCGGCGCCAGGCTGGCCAGGCAGGGCATCCTCAGCCGCGAGCACCCGCCGCCGCTGCACGCCCTCATCGGCGAGACAGCGCTGCGGGTCCCGGTCGGTGGCCACGCGATCGCCTCCGCCCAGCTGCGCCACCTCGCCGAGGCCATCCGCAGGCCGCACGTGGTGGTGCGGGTGGTGCCGCACGCGGCGGGCGCGCACCCCGGGATGGAGGGGCCGTTCGTGCTGATGGACTTCGACACCGACCGCTCGCTGGCCTACACCGACCACCGCTCCCGCACCCTGTTCCTCGACGACGAGGCCGCGGTGGCCGCGCACCGGCGGGCCTGGGACCGGATCGCCGAGGTCGCGCTGTCCGAGGAGGAATCGGCCGAGATGATCACCCTCCTGTCCGCGGTCGCGGCCCCCTGACCCGGCCGGGGCGGTCGGTACCCTGCACCGGTGCCCACTACACACCGCCCGCGCTGGGTGATCGTCTTGGCCGTGGCGCTGATGGCCGGGCTGGTGGCGGCGGCGGTGCGCTTCGCCGTCGACCGCGCCGCCGATGGCCACCTGGTGGTCGCCGCGATCATCCCGATGGTCATCGGCGGGCTGCTGCTGCGGTCCCGCAGGATGGTGGTCAGCGACGAGCTCTGCGTGGTGGAGCTGGGCGGCATCAGGGTGAGCTACCGGTGGGCCGATCTGGTCGGGCGCAGGGCGGGGACCCTGTACTTCGCCACCGGCCTCGTCGTGCACAACGATGACCTCCTCTCCCGCTACGGGGCCAAGAGGGTTCGGTGGCGCGTCCCGGCCTTCCTGTTCGTGCGCGACTGGCGCGCGCTGCCGATCGGGGTCGCGCGGTGAGCGGGCGGTTGGTGTTGGCGGCCACGCCGCTGGGGGAGATCGGGGACGCGTCGGCGAGGTTGGTTGATGCGCTGGGTAGTGCGGACGTCATCGCTGCTGAGGACACGCGGCGGGCGCGGGCGCTTGCGGCGGCTCTTGGCGTGACGCTGACGGGGCGGGTGGTGAGCTTCTACGACGCGGTGGAGGCCAGTCGTGCGCCTGGGCTTGTTGAGGCTGTCCGGGACGGGCAGACGGTTTTGCTCATCACCGATGCGGGGATGCCCAGCGTTTCCGACCCGGGCTACCGGATGGTCGCGGCCTGCGTAGAGGCTGATCTGCCCATCACCTGCCTGCCCGGTCCTTCGGCGGTCACAACGGCGTTGGCGTTGTCCGGGCTCCCTTGCGACCGGTTCTGCTTCGAGGGCTTCGCGCCGCGTAAGGCGGGTGAGCGGCGCAAGTGGCTGGCTGCGTACGCGGAGGAGCCGAGGACCACGGTGTTCTTCGAGGCACCCCACCGCATTGACGGCCTACTCGCAGACGCAGTCGACGTGCTCGGAGGCGATCGCCGCGCCGCGGTGTGCCGGGAGCTGACCAAGTCCTATGAAGAGGTCAAGCGCGGGACGCTCGCGGAGTTGGCCGAGTGGGCGCGCGACGGCGTACGCGGGGAGATCACCGTGGTGCTGGCCGGTGCCGAGCCCCGCACGTTGGACTTGGACACCCTGGTCGAGCGGGTCAGGGCGTTGGCGGCTGAGGGGACCCGGCTCAAGGACGCGGCAGCCGAGGTGTCCGCAGCGACCGGCGTGAGCAAGAAGGTCCTCTATGACGCGGCCGTGAGTCGCGCGTGAGAACGACCCTCATCAGCAAGGTCACCGGGCTCGACTCGGCCAATGACACCGCGCGCCGTCATGGCATCTACGGCACTGACCTGGGGATCATGTGGGACGACGCCGCGGGGCGCACGTTCGTCCTCTTCGGCGACACCTACGGCCAGGGCTGGTGCGGCAACGGTGCCGGTCCACGGGAGGCCGACTGGCGGTGCAACGTCCTCGCCGTCTCCACCAACCGCGACCTCGACAACGGCCTACGCCTCGACTCCGTCTTCGCCCGCCCTGACGGCCACGCGCGGCAGGTGATCGACCGCGACCCGCGCGTTGACGAAGAAACCATCATCCCGTGCTCAGGCGTGTCTATAGGCGACGCGCACTACGTGCACTACATGTCCGTGCACAAGTGGGGCTCGCAAGGACGCTGGTCCACCAACTACAGCGGGATCGCCGTCTCTGCCGATGGAGGCGAGACGTGGGCCAAGCCCGCTGGCGCGCGGTGGATCAACCGGGCCGAGCGAGACCACCCGTTCCAGATGGGGGCGTTCGCGCTCGGCGAGGACTACCTCTACCTCCTAGGCACACCCAACGGCCGCTGGGCCGGTGCCAGCCTGGCCAGAGTGGGTAAGAGCGACGTCCTGGACACCCGCGCCTACGACTACTGGAACGGCTATGGCTGGTACCCGCGTGACGAGTTCCGCGCGGTACCGGTCATGCGCGGCAACGTCGCCGAGTTGTCGGTCATCTATTCGACGCACCTCGGCCGCTGGCTCGCGATCCACCTGGACGAAGCCCTAGGCGCTCTTGTCCTGCGCAGTGCGGAGGCGCTGACCGGGCCCTGGAGCGACGCCAACGTGCTCGTCACGAGCCGCGACTACCCGGGCCTCTATGGTGGCTTCATCCACCCGGCTTCGGCACGCGGTTCGGCCCTCTACTTCGCGATGTCGCTCTGGCCCTCTTACAACGTCTACCTGATGCGCACCGACCTGCCGTAGCGCCGCCTACCCCCGGGTAGGCACGCTGGTGTAACCCGATGGCTCTGGTGTGTAGCGGCTCCGTAGGCTAATGACCCATGAGCGCCCCCGTGTTGACCGCGGTGGCCTGGCCTTACGCCAACGGCCCCCGCCATATCGGTCACGTGTCCGGATTCGGTGTCCCTTCGGACGTTTTCTCCCGCTACATGCGCATGTCCGGCCACCGCGTGCTCATGGTCAGCGGCACCGACGAGCACGGCACCCCGATCCTCGTCCAAGCCGAGAAGGAGGGCCTGACCACCCGCCAGCTGGTCGACAAGTACAACCGGGTGATCGCCGAGGACCTCCAGGGCCTCGGCCTGTCCTACGACCTGTTCACCCGCACCACGACCGGCAACCACTACCAGGTCGTGCAGGACCTCTTCCTCGCCCTGTGGCGCAACGGCTACGTGCAGTCCAAGACCCAGATGGGCGCGATCAGCCCGTCCACCGGTCGCACCCTGCCCGACCGCTACATCGAGGGCACCTGCCCGATCTGCGGCTACGACGGCGCCCGCGGCGACCAGTGCGACAACTGCGGCAACCAGCTCGACCCGGCCGACCTGAAGAACCCGCGGTCGCGGATCAACGGCGAGGTCCCGAAGTTCATCGAGACCGAGCACCTGTTCCTCGACCTGCCCTCGTTCGCCGAGTCGCTGGGCTCGTGGCTGTCCACCCGCACCGAGTGGCGCCCGAACGTGCTCAAGTTCAGCCAGAACCTGATCGAGGACATGCGGCCCCGGCCGATCACCCGCGACCTGGACTGGGGCATCCCGGTCCCGCTCGACGGCTGGCGCGACGCCCCGATGAAGCGGTTCTACGTCTGGTTCGACGCGGTCATCGGCTACCTGTCGGCCAGCGTCGAGTGGGCGCGCCGCACCGGCGACGCCGACGCCTGGAAGCAGTTCTGGACCGACCCGGCCCAGGCGTACTACTTCATGGGCAAGGACAACATCGTCTTCCACTCGCTGATCTGGCCGTCGCTGCTGCTCGGGCAGAACGGCGCTGGCGACAAGGGCGGCACGCCCGGCCGGTTCGACACGCTGAACCTGCCGACCGAGGTGGTCTCCAGCGAGTTCCTGACCATGAGCGGCTCGAAGTTCTCCACCTCGCGCGGCACGGTGATCTACGTGGGGGACTTCCTCAAGGAGTTCGGCCCCGACGCGCTGCGCTACTTCATCTCCGTCGCCGGTCCCGAGAACCAGGACACCGACTTCACCTGGGACGAGTTCGTCCGCCGGACCAACTTCGAGCTGGCCAACGAGTGGGGCAACCTGGTCAACCGGTCGGTCTCGATGGCGCACAAGAACGTCGGCGCCGTGCCAGCGCCGACCGCGCCGACCGCGGCCGACGCCGAGCTCAAGGCGCTGGCCAAGGCGGCGTTCGCGACCGTCGGCGACAACCTGCGCCGGTCGCGGTTCAAGGCGGCGGCGACCGAGGCGATGCGGGTCGTCGGCGCGGCGAACAAGTACCTGTCCGACGAGGAGCCGTGGAAGCGCAAGGACGACCCGGCGCGGCGGGACACCATCCTGCACACCGCGCTGCAGGTCGTCTCCGATGCCAACACGCTGCTCACCCCGTTCCTGCCGCACTCGGCCCAGCAGGTGCACGAGCTGCTCGGCGGCAAGGGCGTGTGGGCGGCCCAGCCGGAGATCCGCGAGGTCGACGACCTCGACGACCCGTCGATCAGCTACCCGGTGCTCACCGGTGACTACGCGGGCGAGCAGGCCCGCTGGGAGTCGGTGGACATCGAGGTCGGCAAGCCGCTGGTGAAGCCGGAGCCGCTGTTCACCAAGCTCGACCCGAAGCTCGGCGAGACCGGGCCCGAGTGGGCGCCGATCGCGTGACACCGCGCAAGGGTGAGCGACCGCCGGTGCCGGAGCCACTCCCGGCACCGGCGGTCGACGCCCACACCCACCTGGACGCGTGCGGTGCGAAGGATGCCGCCGATGTGTCCACAATGCTCGACCGCGCCGAGAGCGCGGGGATCGATCGGGTCATCACCGTGGCCGACGACCTCGCCTCGGCGCAGTGGGCCGTTGAAGCGTCTACGTGGGACGAGCGCGTCTACGCCGCTGTCGCCATCCACCCGACCCGGACCGCGGGGTTCTCGGACGCGGACAAAGCCGAGATCGAGCGGTTGGCCCAAGAGCCTCGGGTTGTCGCAGTAGGCGAAACCGGGCTGGACTACTACTGGGACTACAGCCCGCCAGAGGCGCAACACGAGGCGTTCCGTTGGCACATCGACCTCGCTAAGAGGGTTGGTAAGCCGTTGATGATCCATGACCGGGACGCGCACGCGGACATCCTCAAGGTTCTTACCGAGGAGGGTGCCCCTGAGCAGGTCGTGTTCCACTGCTTCTCGGGGGACCTGGAGTTCGCGAAGGCGTGCGTGGACCGCGGGTTCGTCTTGTCCTTCGCCGGCCCGGTCACCTTTCGCAACGCGGCCCCCTTACGCGAAGCGGCCGCGTTCGTACCCGCCGAGCAGATGCTCGTCGAGACCGATGCCCCGTTCCTAACGCCCCACCCGTTCCGCGGTAGGCCCAACGAGCCCTACTGCGCCGCCTACACGCTCAGGGACCTCGCGGCGCTGCGCGGGGACGATGTCGCCGAGTTGGCGAGCGCGGTGTCCGCGACCGCGGATCGCGTGTTTCGGTTGCGCACCGTGACATCGGACCTTGCGAACGGTGAAGGATTGCGATGATCGGGGGATGGTCAAACGCCGCCGGGGGTGTGACAGGGCTCACGAGATCGCTGGATGTGTTTGCGCAACCCCCCGGTCCTCGTTACTGTCCCGTGACCGTACGACTAGGGGCACCAGCCCCGAGTCGGCCCGGAGCACGCCGAAGCACTGTTGCTGACCGTCGGGGTTGGCTGGCTGCGGGTCGTCGGACACACACGAGGCGCGAGAGCGGCCGAGCACGCGAGGGAGTGGACGTCGGTGGCCAGACGATGCCGACATCCGCGGCGGAGCGCGACCGGATCTGGTGCCCGCTGGAGGAAACGACCCTGTGAGCGGTAAACAGACCGGCGGTTCCGACCGCCCTGGGCACGACAGCTTCTCCGCCGACACCGACTGGTTCACCCCGGTCACGGCGGTCAGCACCGCCACGCACGAGGACGACTTCACCGCGTGGCAGTCGGAGTTCCCGAGTCTCCCCACCTTCCCCGATGGTCAGTCCACTGGTTTCTACGACGTCAGCCGCGAGTTCGACGAGGGTTACTCGTCCTCGCTGGCCATCACCGACCACGACGTCCGCCACGCCCTCGGCCCGCAGGCCGACGAGATCATGGCCACCGCCGGTGTCGACGTCGACGAGCTCATCCGGCTCATCAACGCCGAGACCACCGTCCTGCCGGTCATCCCGGACGAGCTCTCCGCCGCCCCGCAGCCGCTGAAGGTCGGCGAGGCCGACGCCCCGGCCCCCGGCCTCCTCGCCGCGGTCAAGCGCTGGAAGGGCACCTTCCTCAAGGCCACCATCGCGGCCGTGCTGGTCACCCTCATCGGTGGCGGCGGCGCGGCGATCGCGATGAACAACACCGTGACCGTCGAGGTCGACGGGCAGAGCAAGCAGATCAACACCTACTCCGACACCGTCGGGGAGGTGCTCGCCGAGGAGGGCATCTCCGTCGGCGCGCACGACTCGCTGAGCCCCTCGCCCAGCGCCGAGATCGGCGACGACGGCAAGATCGTGCTCCAGCGCGGTCGGGCGCTGCAGCTGACCGTCGACGGCGAGCAGCGCGAGGTCTGGGTCCGCGCGACCACCGTCGGCGAGGCGCTGCGCCAGGCGGGCGCCCCGGTCGCCGGGTCGTGGGTCTCGGTCGGCGGCGACGCCTCGGTGCCGCTCGAGGGCATCGCGGTCGAGATCAAGACCGCCAAGGACATCACCCTCTTCGACGGCGGCAACGCCCCCTCGCCGGTCCGCACGACCGCGGTGACCGTCGGCGAGCTGCTCAGCGAGCGCGGCTTGACCCTCGGCCCGCAGGACGCGATCGCGCCGGGCGCCGACCTCAAGCTGACCTCCGGCGCCGAGATCAAGATCAGCCGCACCGGCGTGACCGTGATCAACCAGGCCGAGCCGGTCGCGCCGCCGGTGCAGAAGGTCGACGACCCCGAGCTCGACAAGGGCAAGGAGACCGTCGTCGAGCCCGGCGCGCCGGGCGAGCGCATGGTCACCTACCGGATCACCGAGAAGAACGGCAAGGTGGTCAAGCGCGAGGAGATCGGCGCCAAGGTCCTCACCGAGGCCAAGCCGAAGGTCGTCAAGGTCGGCACCAAGAAGCCGCCGCAGCCGGTGATCACCGACGGCTCCGCTTGGGACCGGCTCGCGCAGTGCGAGGCCACCGGCAACTGGGCCATCAACACCGGCAACGGCTACTACGGCGGCCTGCAGTTCGACAAGCGCACCTGGGACTCCAACGGCGGCGGCGCCTACGCCGCCTACCCGCACCAGGCCACCCGCGAGCAGCAGATCGCCATCGCGACCAAGGTCCGCGACGCCCGCGGCGGCTACAGCGCGTGGCCCGCCTGCGCCCGCAAGCTCGGCCTGCCCACCTGATCTGAAATCGTCGGCAAAGGCCCTCTTCGGAGGGCCTTTGCCATTTCCGGAAATGGGCCGCACCAGCGCGGTCCGAGCGCCCGAGTAGCATTGCGGGAATGACCGGTTCGGCGTTGCTCAGCCCGGTGGACGTGCGCAGGCTCGCCGCCGAACTCGGGGTGCGGCCGACCAAGAAACTCGGCCAGAACTTCGTGCACGACCCCAACACCGTCCGTCGCATCGCGACCACCGCGGGCCTGACCCCCGACGACGTCGTGCTCGAGGTCGGGCCGGGACTCGGCTCGCTCACCCTGGCGCTGCTGCCCGAGTGCGCCTCGGTCGTCGCGGTCGAGATCGACCCGGTGCTGGCCGACCGGCTACCCGGGACGGTCGCCGACCGCGCCCCCGAGCTCGCCGACCGGCTGCGCGTCGTGCTCGGCGACGCGATGCGGGTGACCGCGGCCCAGCTCGGCGCTGAGCCGACCGCGCTGGTGGCCAACCTGCCCTACAACGTGGCCGTGCCGGTGGTGCTGCACCTGCTCGCGGAGCTGCCGAGCCTGCGCACCGTGCTGGTGATGGTGCAGGCCGAGGTCGCCGACCGGATGGCCGCGCCGCCGGGCAGCAAGGTCTACGGGGTGCCCAGCGTCAAGATCGCGTGGTACGCCGAGGCGCGCCGGGTGGCGACGGTGTCGCGGACGGTGTTCTGGCCGGTTCCCAACGTGGACTCGGCGTTGGTTCTTCTCACCCGGCGGGCGAGTCCGGTCGGTGTTGACCGCGACGCGGTGTTCGCCGCCGTCGACGCCGCCTTCGCGCAAAGGCGAAAGACCTTGCGCGCCGCACTGTCCGATTGGGCCGGTTCGCCACCTGCGGCCGAAGCGGTGCTCGTCGCGGCGGGGGTCGACCCGTCCCTGCGGGGTGAGCAGTTGTCGGTAGGCGACTTCGTCCGGATAGCCCAGGCGTTCGCTCGACCGCAGTAGCGCAGGCAGGCATCGATTACTCCCCAGGTGTGATGTATCGAACCCGGGGCCCTCATCTTGACCTCACGCGCTTGCGTTTGGTGGTCGTGGTCGGGTCTACTCTGTGGGCATTCCATCCTGAGCGGCCGAGAGACCTGGCTCGATGACGCCGCAGCAACCACCCACCGCGGGCAGGTGCTACCGCCAGGAGCGATGGAGGAGTGAGAAACGGATGCCGATCCTCACCACACGCCGGGTCATCGACCAGTGCAGGCGTTCCGTGACGGCGTGTCGACCGATGTGCGCAACCCGCTGATTACCGCGTAGCAGCACGTCTTCGTCACCCCCTCTTACTGGCACCGGACTGTCCTCTGAGGACTTCTGGTGTGCCGTCGCGCCCGCTTGGAGTAGCACCGTGATCACCGTCGAGAACCTCAGCAAGTCCTTCTGGGGCAACACCGGCCCCGTCGTCGCCCTCGAGGACGTCAGCCTGGACGTGCCGACCGGCACCATCACCGGCGTCGTCGGCCCCGCCGGTTCCGGCAAGTCCACCCTCGCCCGCCTCGTCGCGCTGCAGGAACGCCCCGACAGCGGCGTGATCAGGGTCGACGGCTTCAACACCGCCGCGCTCGACCCGCGCAGACTCCGCGCCGCCCGCCGCCGCATCGGCGTCGTCACCCAGGGCGACCTGCTGCCGCAGCGCACCGCCGCTGGCAACATCGCCCTGCCCCTCGAGCAGGCGGGCGTCGACGGCCCGCAGCGGCGGGAGAAGGTCGGCAAGCTGCTCGACCTGATCGGCCTCACCGACAAGGCCGCCCGCTACCCCGACACGCTCAGCCCCGGCCAGCGCGCCCGCGTCGAGGTCGCCCGCGCCCTCGTTGGCGAACCCGGCCTGCTGCTCGCCGACGACCCCACCAGGTCCCTCGACGCCGACGCCGCGGCCGGTGTGCTGACCGTCCTCGACCGCGCCAGGGCCGAACTCGGCGCCACCGTCCTCGTCGTCACCAGCGACGCAGGCGTGGTCCGCCGCATCGCCGACGACGTCGCCCTCCTGTCCGACGGCCGCGTCGCCGAGGCCGGCAACCTGCTCTCGCTCGTGCAGGACTCCACCAGCCAGGTCGCCCAGTCCCTGCTCCCGTCCATCGACGTCGCCAAGGGCGCCACCGCGGGCTACGACCGGGTCGCCGAAACCATCCTCATCGGCTTCGCCGCCGTCGGCGCCCTGCTGCCCGAGGCCACGGCCCGCTTCGACACCACCATCTCCGTCATCGGCGGCGGCCTCACCCGCATCGGCGAAACCCCGGTGGCCCGCTTCCTCCTCGGCCTCAACGGGCTCCGAGCCGACCAGGCACTGGGCTGGATCACCGAACGGGGCGGCGTGGTTCGCCCGCAGGTCGGCATCGCTCGGCCCATCGCTGCCTAGTCGGCTTTCCGGTCTCTTACGTTCGGCTCGCCTTCGGCATTGCATCGGATCCGTCGGCTCGCCTGCGGCATCGCGCGCCGATCCGCGATTTGAGTGAAGGCTCGATGCGGTGGACCTGTTTTGCGTGGGGCCCCTACGACAGCCGTGGCAGGACCGCAAAGCAGGGGCCGAAAAGCGTGGCCCTGTCCGCGCAGGAACGCTACGACTGCCGCTCCCCCACACAAAACAGGTCCACCCCATCGAGCAGTTGGCACCAGCGACTCCCGGGAGCGGTGGCCGGGCTGGCGGGGCTGACTCGGTGGGTTGGCTTGGGTGGGCTGACTCGGTGGGCTGGGTTCGGTGGGCCGACTCGGTGGGCTGTTTGGTGCCAGAGCAACCCCCCGAGCCGTCCCACCCAAGCCGACTACCGCTCCTCGGAAGCCGCCCACCTAAATGCTCGATGGGGCGGACTTGGTTTGTGTGGGGTGGCGGTATCCGTAGCGTTGTGCGCGGACAGGGCCATGCTTTTCGGCCCCAGCTTTGCGGTCCTGCCACGGGTGGCGCAGGGGCCCCGCGCAAACCAAGTTCGCCCCATCGAGCACACCCCACCCACCACGATCCAGCGCAATGCCGAAGGCGAGCCGACACCGCCCCACCGAGCCCACCGCCCCACGACGGGTCCGGGTCGCGAGCCCGCCCCACCGAGCCCACCGCCCCACGACGGGTCCGGGTCGCGAGCCCGCCCCACCGAGCCCACCGCACCACCACGGGTCCGGGGTGCGAGCCCCATCAAACCCACCGCACCACGGGTCCGCGCCCGAGGCCGCAGCCAAGGCGAGCAGGGGATTCCTGCCAACCGTCCGCGTCCCCGTAGGCTGGTTGGGTGCTCGCTGTCGTGCCTGCCCCGGTGACCGTCCGGGTGCCTTCGAAGGTCAACCTGCACCTTGCCGTCGGGGATCTCCGGGCGGACGGGTACCACGACCTGGCCACTGTGTTCCAGGCGTTGTCGTTGACCGATGAGGTCACCGTCGCCGTTGCTGATGAGCCGGGGGTGGAGGTGCACGGGGAGGGGGCCGATTCGGTTCCGACCGGTGCCAGCAACCTGGCGTGGCGGGCGGTGCAGGAGTTGGCCAGGCACGTGGGTCGGGATGTGGATGAGCCGAAGGTGCGGGTTGTCATCCGCAAGGGCATCCCGGTGTCCGGCGGCATGGCGGGCGGGAGTGCGGACGCCGCGGCGACGTTGGTGGGGTTGGCGGCGTTGTGGCGGTTGGAGATCGGGCGCGACGAGTTGGCCAAGGTCGCTGCGAAGTTGGGCAGTGATGTGCCGTTCGTCCTGCACGGCGGTACCGCATTGGGGACAGGCCGCGGTGAGCAGTTGGTGCCGGTGCTGACCAGGCACACCTACCACTGGGTCCTGGCCTTCGACCGCCGTGGCCTGTCGACCCCCAAGGTCTACGGCGAGCTCGACCGGCTGCGCGCGGAGGGCGACCCGCCGCGCATCGGTGGGGTCGAGCCCGTCCTGGAAGCCCTGGCCACGGGCGACCCCCGGCAGCTCGCCCTCCTGCTGGGCAACGACCTCCAGGCGGCGTCCGTGTCGCTGCGACCCGGCCTCCGCCGGACCCTCCGCGCGGGCGTCAACGCCGGAGCCCTCGCGGGCACGGTGTCCGGCTCCGGCCCCACCTGCGCCTTCCTGTGCGAAGACGCCGACGCGGCGCTAAGGGTAGCCGCGGAGCTCTCCGGCGCGGGCGTCTGCCGCACTGTCCGCGTGGCCCATGGCCCGGTCCCCGGCGCCCGGGTCACGCCAACCGAAGACCCGTCGCGGCCCGTCCCACCCGAGGCCCACGCCTAGTGGCTCGACCCAGATGGTTGGTGGGGTATCGGCCTGCCCACGGCGTTCCTGGCAAGGCGCCGGAACGGCCTCGTACTGGGCGTACTCGGTCGTTTCGGCAACGCAGCCAGGGACGTCGTGGGCAGGTCGAGATCCCGTCAACCTTCTGGGTCGGGCCACTAGAACTCCCAGTGCCACCCGGTGACGTCGTTGGGGAGGTTGTGCGGCTTGTAGGTCAGGGTGCCGTGCACGCTCGACGAGTCGATCAGGACGACGCCGTAGTAGCCGGAGTCGGAGAGGTAGAAGTCGTCGGGCAGGTAGCGGTGCTCGGGCAGGCAGGACGTCACGATGCCCTTGCCGGTGGCCTTGCCGTCCTTGTCCTCGGTGGCGAAGTCGGCCGCGCTCATCCACCAGCCGGAGTCCGGCTGGTACTGCTCGGAGGTCTGCAGCACGATCGTGGCGGCCAGGTAGTGCCCGTTGTTGGGCGGGAGGCTGCCCGGTTCGGTGCAGTCGACGGCCACCACGCTGTCGAGCCAGAGGGTGGCCAGGGTGGGGCTGCCGCTGGAGCGGATCTCGATCTGGCGACCCAGGCGGGCCGACGTGGTCCCGTCCGGCGAGGGTTGCTCGCTGGAACAGGCGGCGAGCAGCAGTCCCGCGGCGGCGATGGCGACCGGGAACCGCGCCCACCGGCGCGCGTACGACATTTGACCTCCAGACGAACTCCTATGTCGTAATTAGTCGAATTTTGTTACCACGTCAAAAGAATCACACGGAGCGTGTCCGAACGGTTGCGGGGAATGCGGACCGCTCACCCGGGGTCGTCGACCGAACGCGCTGGATATTCGGTAAATCTGGGAAAGTGACGGCGAGCACCATCCGGTCCCCGGCCGGGGACTGGATACGCTCAGTGGGCAGAGTCGGCGGCGAGCGGTGGGAGTGCGGGCCCGATGGCCAACCTGGTCAACCTGGAGAACGTGAGCAAGAGCTTCGGCGTGCGGCCGTTGCTCGACAAGGTGTCCCTGGGTGTTGGCGGCGGTGACCGCATCGGCGTCGTCGGGCTCAACGGCGGCGGGAAGACGACCCTGCTGGAGGTCCTCGCCGGGCTCGAGCCAGCCGACGAGGGCAGGGTGAGCCGGGCGAGGGACCTGCGGATGGCCGTGGTGACCCAGCGCACCGAGCTCGCCAAGGGGTCCACCGTGCGCAACGCCGTGTTGGACCCGCTGGGGATCACCGAGGACCACCAGTGGGCCGCCGACGCGCGGGCGCGGTCGATCCTGGAGGGCCTGGAGATCACCACGCTCGGCCTCGACAGCCCGGTCGACACCATGTCCGGTGGCGAGCGCCGCCGGGTGGCGCTGGCCGCGGCGCTGGTGCGGGAACTGGACCTGGTGGTGCTCGACGAGCCGACCAACCACCTCGACGTCGAGGGGGTGCGCTGGCTGGCCGAGCACCTGCTGGCCCGCGGCACCGCGCTCGTCGTCGTCACGCACGACCGCTGGTTCCTCGACACCGTCTGCACCCGCACCTGGGAGGTGGTCGGCGGTCGGGTCGAGCAGTACGAGGGCGGCTACGCCGACTGGATCTACGCCAGGGCCGAGCGCGCGCGGCTGGCCGACACCCTCGAGGAGAAGCGCCGCAACCTCGCCCGCAAGGAACTGGCCTGGCTGCGCCGGGGCGCCCCCGCGAGGACGTCCAAGCCGCGCTACCGGATCGAGGCGGCGGAGGCGCTGATCTCCGACGTGCCCCCGCCGCGCGACAACGTCGAGCTCCTCGCGTTCGCCAAGCGCCGCCTGGGCAAGACGGTCGTCGAGCTCGAGGACGTCTCGATCAGCGCGGGTGACAAGCCGATCCTCGACGCCGAGACGTGGCGGATCGGTCCCGGTGACCGCGTGGCCCTGGTCGGTGTCAACGGTTCCGGCAAGACCACCGTGCTCCGGCTGCTCGCCGGGGACAGCGAACCCCTTGCGGGCAAACGGATCCAGGGCCAGACCGTGCGGTTGGCGCACCTGACGCAGGAGTTGCGCGAGCTCCCGCCGCAGCAGCGGGTCCTGGAGGCCGTGGAGGAGATCGCCCGGCGGGTGACGCTGGGCAAGCAGGACCTGTCCGCGTCGCAACTGGCCGAGCGGTTCGGGTTCCCGGCGAACAAGCAGTGGACCCCCATCGGCGACCTGTCCGGTGGCGAGCGCCGCAGGCTCCAGTTGGCCCGCCTGCTCATGGCCGAGCCCAACGTCCTGCTGCTCGACGAGCCCACCAACGACCTCGACATCGACACCCTGCAGCAGCTGGAGGACCTGCTCGACTCCTGGCCGGGCACCATCGTCGTCGTCTCGCACGACCGCTACCTGGTCGAACGCGTCTGCGACCACGTGGTCGCCCTCTTCGGCGACGGCAAGGTCACCCGGTTGGTCGGCGGCATCGAGGAGTATCTGACCCGCCGCACCGCGATGCTGGCCGCCCCGCCCGCCGCCAAGCAGGCCAACCAGGCCAAGCCGCAGGCGCCGACCGCGGCCAAGGTCAGCGCGGCCGACCAGCGCGCCGCGCGCAAGGAGCTGGCCAGGATCGAGCGCCAGGTCGAGAACCTGTCCAAGAAAGAGGCCCAGCTGCACGCCGCGCTGGCCGAGGCCGCGACCGACGCCGCCAAGCTGCTCGAACTCGACGCGGAGCTGCGCTCGGTGGTCTCGGCCAAGGACGACCTCGAGCTGCAATGGCTCGAACTGGCCGATACCGCGGAGTAACTCTGATCTAGGCTGAGCGTTATGAGCCGGTTCGTCGACAAGCTGCTGGACACCGCGCGCACCAGGGGGGAGCACCAGGGGATCACCACGGGTGAGCCCAAGGAGCCCGTCCGCCACACCTGGGCGCAGGTGCACGAAAGCGCACTCCGGATGGCTGGTGCGCTGGTCGCCGGGGGTCTGCGCCGCCAAGGGGCGGTCGCGGTGCTGGCCGCGGAGCCGGTCGCCATCGCCCCGGCGGTGCAGGCCGTCTGGCTGGCGGGCGGCAGCGTGACCATGCTGCACCAGCCGACCGCGCGCACCGACCTGGCCGAGTGGGCGCACGACACCGTCCGCGTGCTGAACATGATCGACTCCAAGCTGGTGCTGCTCGGCGCCCCGTTCGACCAGTTGGCCCCGCTGCTCGACGAGCACGGCATCGGCTACCTGCGGCTCGACCAGCTCGCCGAGGGGCAGCCGCTGGCCGAGGTCGTCGAGGTGGACGAGGACGCGCCCGCGCTGCTGCAGCTCACCAGCGGCTCCACCGCCGAGCCCAAGGCCGTGCGGATCACCCACGGCAACCTGTTCTCCAACCTGACCGCCATGGTCGACACCGCCGAGATCGACACCGAGGTCGACGTGATGGTGTCGTGGCTGCCGCTGTTCCACGACATGGGCATGGTCGGCTTCCTGACCGTGCCGATGACCGCGGGCATCGAGCTGATCAAGGTCACCCCGGTCGAGTTCCTCGGCGGCCCGCTGATCTGGGCCGACCTGATCTCCCGCTACGGCGGCACCATCACCGCCGCGCCCAACTTCGCCTACGCGCTGCTCGGCCGTCGACTGTCCGGAGTGGACGAAGAGGGCAAGTACGACCTGTCCTCGCTGCGGTTGGCGCTCAACGGCGCCGAGCCGATCGACGAGAAGGCGGTGCGCGCCTTCACCGACGAGGGCGCGCGGTTCGGTCTGCGCGCGGAGTGCGTGTTCCCCGCATACGGCATGGCCGAGGCGACGCTGGCGGTGTCGTTCGCGCCGCTGTTCACCGGCCTGACCCTCGACCACGTGGACGCAGACAAGCTGGAGTCCGACAACTACGCCGAACCCGCCGGTCCGGAGTCGGGCCGCGCGTTCGCCGTGCTGGGCAAGCCCTTGCGCGGCATCGAGGCCCAGATCGTGTCCGACGCGGGCGAGGTCCTCGGCGAACGCCAGGTCGGCGAGATCCGACTGCGCGGCGAAGCCGTGACCCCCGGCTACCTGACCGTCAACGGCCCCGTCCCCACCCAGGACGCCGACGGCTGGCTCGCCACCGGCGACATCGGCTACCTCGTCGACGGCCAGATCGTCATCTGCGGCAGGCGCAAGGACGTGATCATCCTCGCAGGCCGCAACATCTACCCCACCGACATCGAACGCGCCGCCCAAACCGTCGAGGGCGTCCGCGCGGGCAACGCCGTCGCCGTGCGCATCGACGCCGGCTCCCGCCGCGAACGCTTCGCGGTCGTCGTGGAGTCCCGCCTGGCGGAAGACGAGGCCGCCGTCAAGGTCCTGCGCAAGGACATCGGCGCCCGAGTCTTCGAAGCCGTCAACGCCCGCCCCGTGGCGGTCGTGGTGCTCAAGCCCGGCTCCCTCCCCAAAACCCCCTCCGGCAAACTCCGCCGAGCGGCTGCCGGCGAGCAGATCTCAGCCTCGGTCAAGGCAGCCGAAGGCTGAGAATCAATGCCGAGAGGCCACAGGAGACAGTCCTAGGCGGACTCAAAGCCAGCAACCCCGGCCGACCCGCCTAGTCACCCCGGTTCCTGCTCGATGGGGCGAACTTGTTTTGCGTGGGGGAGCGCCACCCGTAGCGTTACCAGCTGCAGGGCCACGCTTTTCGGCCCCTGCTTTGCGGACCTGCCACGGGTGGTGCAGGGGCCCCGCGCAAAACAAGTTCGCCCCATCGAGCCCCACCACCCAGCCCGCCTCCAGCAACCCGCCCCAGCGAACCGCCCAGCGAACCGCGCCAGCGGACCCGGCCCAACCCAAGCGAGTCAGCGCCGCCGCAGCACCGCCAGCCAAGCGTCCTTGATCGCGTCCACCGCCTCCGGGTGGTACCCCTGTCCCGGATAAGCCGACAGCCCCAGCCGCAGCCCCTCCACCTGCTCCGCCGTAGGCCCCGCCCCGTGCTCATTGGCCGCTCGATCGAGCAAGTGCGCCAGCCGCTCAACGTCCGTCGGGTGGTAGCCGCGCGTGCCCGGCGGGGCAGGCGGCAGCGGCAGGTACGGGGCCTCCGAGTTGGCCGGGATGACCTTGAGCGCGTCCTCGACCGCTCGCGCCTGCAGCTCCGCGGCCACCGAGTCCAGGAACTCGTCCACCTGGTCCTCGTTGTACCCGCGCTTGACCCTGGGGGCGGCGTCGAAGGCGATCTCGCGGACCTCGGCCACGGTCAGCGCGATCCGGCCGGACAGGGCGGCCTCCACCCGGTCGAGGAAGTCGTCGACCTGGTCCTCGTGGTAGCCGCGCTTGCCGAACGGGGCCTTGTCGAAGGTCACCTCGCGCACGGCCTCGGGGGTGAGGGACAACGTGGCCTCCGTCAGCTCGCGTGGTAGGTGTTCTGCGCCGCCTCGATGCCCTGCGACACCAGTGCGGTCACCGCGTCGGCGCAGGTGTCCACCTCGAGCGCCAGGTCCTTGCGCTCGGCGGCCGAGAAGTCCCGCAGCACGTAGTCGGCCGGGTCCATCCGGCCGGGTGGGCGGCCGATGCCGAAGCGGACCCGATAGTAGTCCTTGGTGCCCAGCGACTTGGTGATCGAACGCAGTCCGTTGTGGCCGTTCTCGCCGCCGCCGAGCTTGAGCCGGAGGGTGCCGAAGGGCAGGTCCAGCTCGTCGTGCACCACCGCGATCCGGTCCGGGCCCGCCTTGAAGAACTTGGCCGTGCCCACCACGGGACCGCCGGAGAGGTTCATGAACGCGCGCGGTTTCACCAGCACCACCCGCTGGTCGGCGAGCCTGCCCTCGACCACCTCGGCGCCCGCCTTGTGCGCCTTGAACCGGCCGCCGAGCCGGCCGGCGAGCTCGTCGAGGACCAGGAACCCGATGTTGTGCCGGTTGCCCTCGTAGCGCGGGCCGGGGTTGCCCAGCCCGACCAGCACCATCGGCGCGTCGTCAGCCATTGCACCGCTCCCCGTGACGTGCGTCTGCCCCGGCCCGAGTGGATCCGGGACCGGGGCAGCAGCGGAAGATCAGATCAGCCCGCGTTCTCCGAGGACTTGGGCTCCTCGACCACACCGGCGCCCTCGGTGTCCTGGGTCGCCTCGAGCTGCGCGGCCGTCGGCGCCGGGTTGACCGCCAGCACCAGGGCCTCCGGGTCGGTGACCAGGGAGGCGCCGCGGGGCAGCTCGACCTGGGCGGCGGTGATGTGCGTGCCCGCCTCGACGCCCTGGATGCTGAGCTCGACCTGCTCGGGGATGTGCAGGGCCTCGACCTCGATCTGCAGCGAGGTCAGGTCCTGGGTGACCAGGGTGGCCGCGGCGGCGTCGCCGGTGACCACGATCGGCACCTCGACGGTGACCTTCTCGCCGCGCTTCACCAGCAGCAGGTCGACGTGCTCGATGTAGTTCTTCAGCGGGTGGGTGGTGACCGTCTTGGTCAGCGCCAGCTCGGTGTCCGAGCCGATGTTGAGGGTCAGCACCGCGTTCTGGCCGTGCTCGCGCACGACGCGGGCGAACTCCAGGCCGGGCAGGGCCAGGTGCTTGGGGTCGGAACCGTGTCCGTAGAGCACGGCGGGGATCTTGCCCGCGCGGCGGGTGCGGCGCGCGGCGCCCTTGCCGAACTCGGTGCGCTGTTCGGCGGCCAGACGTACCTCGGACACGGTGGTGCTCTCCTTGCGATCAGCAGTGCGGCGGGGGCGCGACTTCACAGTCGGGGCGGGTGGCCTGCGGCAAGGGGCACGGGAGGCAGTGAGACGCCACGGTTCGAAAGAACCGAACCGCCACGTCGATCACGCCAGGCGCGATGCCCGCCTCGCCGAGGCAACTCGAATAGTTTACGCAGGCGTCACCGGTGGGGCGAACCCGGGGTCGCCCCACCGAGCGGTGCGCTCAGGCGTCGCCGTCGAACAGCGACGTGACCGACCCGTCCTCGAACACCTGCTGGATGGCGCGGGCGAGCAGCGGGGCGATCGAGAGCACGGTCATCCCGGGGTAGCGCTTCTCGTCCGGGATCGGCAGCGTGTTGGTGAAGATGACCTCCCTGGCGCCGCTGTCGGCGAGCCGGTCGCGGGCCGGGCCGGACAGCACGCCGTGGGTGGCGGCCATGACCACGTCGGAGGCGCCCTCGTCGAGCAGTTGGCGCACCGCCTTGGCGATCGTGCCGCCGGTGTCGACCATGTCGTCGATGACGACGCACAGCTTGCCCTCGACCTCGCCGACCACCCGGTTGGCGACCACCTCGTTGGGTCGCAGCGGGTCGCGGGTCTTGTGGATGAACGCGATCGGCACGCCGCCGAGGTCGTCGGCCCACTTCTCGGCCAGCTTGGTGCGGCCCGCGTCCGGGGAGACCACCACGATGTTGTCGGTGGGGTAGTTGTCCTTGATGTAGCGGGCCAGGATGCTCTGCGCGAACAGGTGGTCGACCGGGCCGTCGAAGAAGCCCTGGATCTGCGCGGTGTGCAGGTCCACGGTCATGATCCGGTCGGCACCGGCCACCTTGAACACGTCGGCGATCAGCCGCGCGGAGATCGGCTCGCGGCCCTTGTGCTTCTTGTCCTGCCGCGCGTACGGGTAGAACGGCATGATCACCGTGATCCGCTTGGCGCTGGCCCGCTTGAGCGCGTCGACCATGAGCAGCTGCTCCATGATCCACTGGTTGATCGGCGCGGTCGCGCTCTGCATCACGAACGCGTCGCAGCCGCGCACCGACTCCTCGAACCGGACGAAGATCTCGCCGTTGGCGAAGTCGTAGGCCGACTGCGGGGTGATGGTGGTGTTGAGGTGCTTGGCGACTTCCTCGGCGAGCTCGGGGTGGGCCCGGCCGGAGAACAGCATCAGGTTCTTCTTCGGGGTCCCGGGTTTGGTGCTCATCCGTTGTCCTCGCTGGTTCGGTCGGCGGGGCGAGCCCGCTCCGCCGCCTCGGCGGCTGGCGTGCCCGGGCGGTGGCGGACCACCCAGTTCTCGATGGTGCGCTGGGGACCGCCGGACACCGCGAGCGCGCCGGGCGGCACGTCGCGGCGCAGGACCGTGCCAGCGCCGCTGTAGGCACCGTCACCGATGGTGACGGGTGCTACGTACATGTTGTCCGATCCCATGCGCACGTGGGAGCCGACAACTGTGTGGTGTTTGTTCACCCCGTCGTAGTTGACGAACACGCTAGCCGCACCGATGTTGCTGTGCTCACCAATCGTGGCGTCACCCACATAGGACAGGTGCGGGACCTTCGACCCCACCCCGATGTCGGCGTTCTTCGTCTCCACGAAGGTGCCGATCTTGCCCTTGGCGCCCAGGCGGGTCCCCGCGCGCAGGTAGGAGAAGGGACCGACGCTCGCGCCGTCGCCGATCTCGGCCGAGGAGCCGTGCGTGCGCACCACCTGCGCGCCCGCGCCCACCACGACGTCGGTCAGCGTGGTGTCCGGGCCCACTGTGGCGCCCTCACCCACGGTGGTCGTGCCGCGCAGTTGGGTGTTGGGCTCGATGAGCACGTCGCGGGCCAGCACCACCCCCTGGTCCACCCAGGTGGTGGCCGGGTCGACCACGGTCACCCCGGCGCGCATCCACGCCTCGACCGTGCGCCGGTTGAGCTCGGCGCCCAGCTTCGCCAGCTGCACCCGGTCGTTGACCCCCTCGACCAGCCAGGGGTCCGCGCAGACCAGGGCGCCGACCCGGCGGCCGTCGGCGCGGGCGGTGCCCAGCACGTCGGTCAGGTACAGCTCGCCCTGGGAGTTGTCGGTCTTGAGCCGCGACAGGCCGTCGACGAGCACGGCGGCGTCGAAGGCGTAGACCCCGGAGTTGACCTCATCGATGGCGTGCTGGGCCTCGGTGGCGTCCTTGTGCTCGACGATCCGCTCCACGGTGCCGTCCTCGGCCCGCAGGATGCGGCCGTAGCCGGTCGGGTCGGGCACCCTGGCGGTGAGCACGGTGACGGCGTTGCCCTGCTCGGCGTGCTCGGCCAGCAGCGCGGTCAGGGTGGCGGTGTCCAGCAGCGGGACGTCGCCGTAGGTGACCAGGACGGTGCCGGTGACCGCGCCGAGCGGGGCGAGCCCGCAGGCGACCGCGTGCCCGGTCCCGTCCTGGGTCTCCTGCACCGCGGTGGTCACCTCCCGGTCCAGCGCGGTGGCGACCCCGGACAGGTGCGCGCCGACCGCGTCGCGGCCGTGCCCGAGCACCACGACCAGGTGGTCGGGGCCCAGGCCCGCCGCGGCCCGGACGGCGTGCTCGACCAGCGGCCTGCCCGCGACCGGGTGCAGCACCTTGGGGGTCGTCGACCGCATCCGGGTGCCTTCCCCCGCGGCCAGGATGACGGAGGTGACCTGACCCAGGCTTGCACGATCGGGGGAGGTTGTAGACATCGCGCTCCCTAGCATTGGCGAAACGGTGCGGAAGGGAGGTCCGCCCGAGGCGGGATACGCGCGCGACGGGCGACCGGTCGCCGATCCTACGTGGTCTCCGGGAGCACCCACGCCGGGTCCAACCGGGCGCCACCGGCGGCTTCGTCGTCCGATTTGTCCTCTTCGGCCGCGCCGTCCCCGTCCGCGCCGGAGGGCACCGCGACGATGTCGTTGCCGCCGCCGCGCTTGGCCTGGTACATCGCCGCGTCCGCCCTGGCGAGCGCGCGCACCGCGGTCTCCTGCGGGCGCAACGACACCACGCCGATCGACAGCGTCACCCCGTGCGACAGGTCGTGCGGCAGGCCCGCGATCGCGCTCAACGCCCGGCGCAGGGCGGCCTCCGCCGCCGACAACGGCGCGCCGGGCAGCAATACGATGAATTCGTCACCGCCGTAGCGCGCGACCATGTCGCTGCCGCGCAAGGCGTCCCGCAGCGTGCTGGCGACGACCCGCAGCACGTCGTCGCCCTCGGCGTGCGACATCCGGTCGTTGACGCCCTTGAAACCGTCCAGGTCCACCAGCGCGACCGCCAGCGGGTGGTTGGCGGGGGCGCTGGCCAGCACGTCGAGCCGCTCGTCGAGCGCGCGCCGGTTCGGCAGGCCGGTGAGCGGGTCCTGCAGCGCCTGCAACGCGATCGCGCCGTGCATCCGCGACAGCCGCTCGTGCTCCCGCCGGGTGTTGAGGGTGGCGATCCGCGACTCGCGCATGTCCCACAGTTGGGCTTCCAACTCGGTCGCGTAGTGCTCGAGCGCGCCGATCGTGCGTTCGCTGCCGCTGGCGCCCGACAGCCGCGCGTACTCGCGGATCAGGCACAGCCGCAGGGTCGGTTCGGCCGCCTCGTGGTACATCCGCGACCGCGCCTCACCGAGCACGTCGACCGCCTCGTCGTCGCGGCCCTCGTGCTCCAGGCAGCGGGCCAGCGCGATCGCCACGATCACCAGTTCGCGCGGGTAGCGCATGGACGCCGAGAGCCGCTGCAGCCGGTTGATGTGCGCGCCGGAGGGGTGCGCCAGCGCCAGCGCGGAGCCGATGACCGGGTTCTGGTCGGCGGCGAGCAGGCTCGGGTCGCGCGGGAACAGCGACTCGCGGAACGGCGCCTCGACCGCCACCGCGATCGCAGCGGCGGTGGCGAACCGCTCGGCGGCGCGCTCGTCCTCGCCGATGCGCTCCAGCCGCAGTCCCCAGCCGACCAGCAGCCGGGCCCGGTTGATCAGGTGCACCGAGATCAGGTGCGGGCCCGCGCTGGCCCGGATGCACTTGTTGGCCCTGGTCATCACCTGGTCGGCGACCTCGTAGACGCCCAGTTCGGTGAGCACGGTGCCGATGTCCATCAGCGTGCCCGCCATGATCATGTCCCAGTTGCGGCCGCCGAGCAGCATGTCCGGGGTGATGTCCTCGTCGAGCATGGCCAGCGCCACGGCCGCCTCGGTCAGCGCGGCGTCCTCGGCGCCCGCCAGCAGCAGCCTGCGCCCGCGCAGCGCGTGCGCGTCGGCCTGCAGCACGACCAGGCCGTGCCTGCGGGTGTGCGCGAGCAGTTCGTCCAGCAGCGGCTCGGCCGAGTCGGCCATGTCGTTGTTGACCACCCGCACCGCGACGGCCGAGCGCAGCAGTTGCGCGACCATCCTGGGCTCGCCGCGGTGCTGCGCCTCGGCCAGCAACCGGTCGACCTCGTTGGTGTGCCGCAGCCGCTCGGCCGCGGGCGAGACCTGGATGACCGCGAGCAGTTCCCGCGCGCGCCCGACCAGCCAGGCGTCGGAGCGCTCCTCCAACGCGGGCAGCTCACCCGGGTCCCGCTGCTCGTCGTCCACGTGCGGCGCGGCACCCCCTCGTACGCGTCTGCTTCGGTGGGTTGAGATCTGGAAAGGCGCGGTGCGGGGGTCGGCCCGGCCCGCACGGCCATGGCGCGTGATTCCCGCGCTACCCGCTTGCTCCGCCGCCAGGATTCGAACCTGAACCATTGGAACCAAAATCCAAGGTGCTGCCTTTACACCACGGCGGATCGCGAGCGGTGTTCGCTCACAGTGGGGAACATCGTGGCACGAGGGTACCCACCGGGGCAGCCCTACCCGGACGATTGGGCCCCGCTCGCGTCCGAACGGGTGTTATCGGTGTCACAAGGTCCGGGACGGGGTCACCGAACGGGTCGGTATGGGTGCGCACCGTTGTTTGCCTGGTCAACCGAACCCGTGCTCCCCCGCGTGGCGTCGACCTCGGGCACTGGCGCGCGGCCGGGATCGTTCCTTACGCTGTCGTAGGTTACGGCACCGTAGGTGAGCCTGACCCCGGTCGCAGAGAGGGACATCGCATGACGAGCACGCTCGACGCCACGACGGAGCAGTCGCCGAAGGGGCCGAAACCGATCATCGAGGGCAAGCGGAACCTGGCCACCCGGATCGCGGTCTACATCTTCATCCTGGTCCCGTTCGCCGCCCTGGTCGCCGCCGTCCCGTTCGCGTGGGGCTGGGGCCTCGGCTGGGTCGATGTCGCGCTCGCGGTGTTCTTCTTCTACTTCTCCGGTCTCGGCGTCACCGTCGGCTACCACCGGCTGTTCACCCACGGCTCCTTCAAGGCCAACCGCCCGCTCAAGATCGTGCTCGCCGTGATGGGCAGCATGGCCGTGCAGAGCCCGCCGGTCACCTGGGTCGCCGACCACCGCCGCCACCACGCCTTCTCCGACCGCGAGGGCGACCCGCACTCCCCGTGGCTGTTCGGCACCTCGCCAGCCGCGCTGGCCAAGGGCTTCTGGCACGCGCACATGGGCTGGATCTTCGACCACGACGTCACCAACAAGCAGCGCTTCGCCCCCGACCTGTTGGCGGACAAGGACATCGTCCGGGTCAACAAGCTGTTCCCGGTCCTCACCGGACTGACCCTGGCGCTGCCCGCCCTGCTCGGCGGCCTGATCAGCTGGTCGTGGTGGGGCGCGTTCACCGCGTTCTTCTGGGCCGGTCTGGTCCGCGTCGCGGTGCTGCACCACGTCACCTGGTCGACCAACTCGATCTGCCACATGATCGGCGAGCGCCCCTTCGCCAGCCGGGACAAGGCCGCCAACTTCTGGCCGCTGGCCATCCTGAGCTTCGGCGAGTCGTGGCACAACCTGCACCACGCCGACCCCACCTGCGCCCGCCACGGCGTGCAGCGCGGCCAGATCGACACCTCCGCGCGGCTGATCTGGATCTTCGAGAAGTTCGGCTGGGTCACCGACGTGCGCTGGCCGTCCGAGGCGCGGCTGGCCAAGCTCAGCGTCCGCTGACCAGCACTGGCCCCGTCGCCGCGCGCCCCAGCCCCTAGGCTGGGGCGGTGGCGAGAAGGAACGAGGCGCAGCAGGCGACCCGGGTGCGCATGACCGGCAAGGAGCGCAGGCAACAGCTCCTCGACGTCGCCCGCGCCCTGTTCGCCGACAAGGGCTTCGACGGCACCTCGGTGGAGGAGATCGCCAACCGGGCGGGTGTCAGCAAACCGGTGGTCTACGAGCACTTCGGCGGCAAGGAAGGCATCTACGCCGTTGTCGTGGACCGCGAGACCCGCGCCCTGCTCGACGGCATGACCGACGCCCTCTCCGACGAGGCGCACCCCAGGGTCCTGCTCGAGCGCGCCGCCGCCTCGCTGCTGGACTACGTGGAGAACAGCACCGACGGCTTCCGCATCCTGGTCCGCGACTCCCCGGTGGCCGCCTCGACCGGCACCTTCTCCAGCCTGCTCAACGACATCGCCAGCCAGGTCGAGCACATCCTCGGTGTCCAGTTCGCCCGCCGCGGCTACGCGCCGTCGCTGGCGGGCCTCTACAGCCAGGCCCTGGTCGGCATGGTCGCCCTCACCGGGCAGTGGTGGCTCGAAGCGCGCGACCCGCACAAGGACGAGGTGGTCGCGCACCTGGTCAACCTGGCGTGGAACGGGTTGTCGCACCTGGAGGGTGAACCGACGCTGGCCGAACACCCGTGACCGCGGTGGTCCGCCCCAGCGGGCGGACCACCACAAGACGGGTCAGTCGGTGCAGGTGCTGGGATCGATCAGCACCTGCTGCAGGTCGCCCCAACCCTGGCCGATCCACTGCGGCAGGCCGGAGTTGTCCCACGCGGTGCCGCTGGAGTCGTAGTGGTACCAGTACAGGTTCCCGTTGAAGCCGACCGCGTAGAGCGCGCCGCCGCCGGAGGACACGTTCGTGTCGAACCACCAGCCCTCGCCGATCGCGTCGGTCTCCGGCCAGGTGCCGTTGCTGTCGTCGAAGCGGTAGCGGTAGAGGTCGTTGTCCCAGGTGCGCCGGTAGACGACCCCGTCGTCGCCCGCGACGATGGCGTACGTGGGGCTCCAGCCGTTGCCGATGTAGGCGCCGCCCTCGGTGCCGGTTTCCCAGCCCTGGGTGTTGGCGTCCCAGGCGTAGTACCGCATGTAGCCAGCGCCGTCGATGCCGAAGAAGTGGCCGGTGCTGTCCACGGTGAGGTGGGGCGCGAACATGGCGAAACCGTGGCCGATCACCTGGTACTGCCACCCGCCGAAGCTGTCCCAGCCCATGCCGTTCCAGCGGTAGCGGCGCAGGGTGTCGGTGGCGTAGTCGATGTGGAAGAACACCCCGTCACCGGAGGCCATCGTGTAGCCACCCGCCCAGCCGGAGCCGATGTAGGTCTTGGAACTCCAGTCGGCCATGCCGGTCGACGGCGCGAGGTGCCGGTAGACGAACAACCGCCCGTCCGCCTCCACCCCGAACACGTCGGCCGTCGAGTTGCAGGTCAGTCCGGGCGCCGCCGCGGCGGCCGCGGTCGCCGTCGTGATCGGCAGGCCCGCGACCGCGGTCACCGCGGCCAGGACAGCCGCGGCCTTCTTGAAGGTCTTCATGTGGTCCCTCCCTGGGTTCGGTGCGCCCGAGGGGTGGTGGGGCTTGGCCGCCACTCAGGCCCGCAACCCACTAAACAGGACCACCGCCGCGCGGCAACCCGGCCCGACGACAGCGCGACGGCCCACCTGCGGTCGAAATCACTGGTGTGCTGGGCTTTCGGCGGTGTCGCGCGGTGGATCCGATTCGTACAGCCTGCCCGTGTGGGTGACATCCGAGGGCGGTCGGCGCCCGGGGCACGGGCACCGACCGTCCACTTGCGTCAGGACCGGCAGGCAGTCACGTCGCCGAGGACGCCGGTGTTGGTCCAGCCGTTGCCGATCCGGGTGCCGCTGTTGGCCGCCCAGGTGTTGGTGGCCGGGTCGAACCGGTACCAGCGCAGGTCGCCGCCGTAGGAGTTGGCGTAGACGGTGTCGCCGCCCACCGAGGTGATCGACTGCATGCCGTCCCAGCCGGTGCCCACGGGCTGGAAGCGCTGGGCCCAGCTGCCCGAGCGGTACACCGACCGGGTGAGCGCGCCGTTGCCGCCCCTGGCGTAGAACACGCCGTCACCGGCGGCGGTGAAGATCCCGACACCCGCCCAGCCGGTGTCGATGACCGGACCGTTGCGGGTGTCCGAGGTGAACTCGCCGCGGGCCTTGTCCCAGGCGTAGACGCGGAGCTTGTCGAAGTCGGTGAAGTAGAGGCGCTCCGCCGAGTCGATGGCCCCGATGAAGCCGTGCGCACCGGTGTACTGGTTGAACCCGGTGCCGACGACGCGGTACTGCTGACCGCCGTCGAAGGTGTCCCACCCGTTGCCGTTCCAGCGGTAGCGGCGCAGTTCCCCGGTGAACGCCACGGTGTAGAACACGCCGTCCGGCCCGACCAGTGTGGTGCCCTTCGACCACCCGGTGCCGATGTACCGCTTGGCACCCCAGTTCGCCGCCCCCGACTCCGGCGTGGTGTGCGGGTAGACGAACAGGTCCCCGTCCGGCTCGAAGCCGAACACGTTGGCCTCCGGCGCGCACACCGGCGGTGCCGCGGCCGCGGGCGTCGCCGTGGTGACGGCGAACCCGGCCGAGATGCTCAGCGCGGCCGCGACAGCCGCGATGTGCTTGGTGAACTTCATCGTTCGATCCCCCTGCGGTAGTTGTTGCTAGCGGGTGAAGCAGGCGCTGGGGTCGGCCTGGAGCGAGATCCCCGCCCAGCCGTGACCGATGCGGCTGCCCTTGTCGTTGAGCCACTTGTGGCTCACGGGGTTGTAGCGGTACTCGTAGAGGTCACCGCTGTTGGCGAACGTGGCGTAGAGGATGTCCGCCCCGGGCGAGGCGATCGACCCCATGACGTCCCAGCCGGTTCCGACGCGCTCGAAGCTCGTGACCCACCTGCGCGCCGCAGAGTCGTACTGGGATCGGTAGAGGCCTCCGGCCAGGCTGGCGTACACCACCCCGGAGCCTGCCCCGACGATCTTGTCGACGCCAGTCCACCCGCTGCCGATCACCGGACCCTCGGCGGTCTCCGGGGTGAACCGGTTCTGGCTCAGGCTCCACGCGTACAACCGCAGGAGGTCCCCGTCGCGGACGTACAACTGGAACGAGGAGTCGAACGCCGCCACGATCCCGCCGCTGTGCACGTACCGGGCGAACCCGCGGCCGACCACCTCGTACTGGCGGCCGTAGGCGAAGGTCTGCCAGCGGTCGCCGGTCCACTGGTATCGGCGTAGCTCGTCGGACAGGACGTCGATGGTGAAGAAGGTCCCGTCGGGCCCGGCCACCGTGTAGTCCTCGTGCCAGCCGGTGCCGATGTAGCGCTTCGCGCCCCAGCTCGAAGTGCCCTCGAGCGGCGTCTTGTGCGGGTAGGTGAACAGGTCCCCGTCCGCCTCGAACCCGAACACGTCGGCCTGGCTCTCGCACAGGACGGACCCGGGCTGCGCGGCGGCGGTGAGGGTGAGGCCGGAGGCGAGGGTGAGCGCGGTCAGCAGGGTGGCCGCGTACTTGGTCACAGACATGGTTGTTCCCCGGGGTTCGTTCGGATTGGTGATCAGGGCCAGAGCACGCACGAGCGCGGGTCGGCGAGGGTGGTGACGGCGTTCCAGCCGTGGCCGATCAACCTGCCCTGGTCGCTGACCCACTTGCCGGTCGCGGAGTCGTAGCGGTACCAGAAGAGGCCGCCGGAGAAGTCGGTGGCGTAGATCGTGTCAGCGCCCGCTGAGGTGATCGACGACATCCGCTGCCAGCCGGTTCCGACCGGCAGGAAGCGCTGCGTCCAGCTGTTGTCCGACCCGGTGTAGACCGAGCGGGTGAGCGTGCCCGCCCTGCGGCCGTAGATCACACCGGAGCCACCGCCGACGATCTTGTCCACTCCGGACCAGCCGTTGCCGATCACCGGGCCGCGCGCGGTCGACGGGGTCCAGCCGCCGTCGTCGGCGCTCCACCGGTACAGGCGCAGGGTGTCGCCTTCGACGAAGTACAGCCCGTAGTCCGCGTCGAAGGTCGCGATCACCGCGCCGTTGCGCAGGTAGCGGTCGAACCCGTGGCCGACGACCTGGTACTGGGCGCCGCCCGCGTAGGTCTGCCAGTGGTCGCCGTTCCACTGGTACCGGCGGAGTTCGCCGGACGAGGTGATGGTGAAGATCGCGCCATCCGGTGCCACCAGCGAGTTCGCCTGGCTCCAGTGGGTGCCGATGTACCGCTTCGCCCCCCAGTTCACGGAGCCGGTGAGCGGGCCGTTGTGTGGGTAGGTGAACAGGTCCCCGTCCGCCTCGAACCCGAACACGTCGGCCTGGCTCTCGCACAGGACGGACCCGGGCTGCGCGGCGGCGGTGAGGGTGAGGCCGGAGGCGAGGGTGAGCGCGGTCAGCAGGGTGGCCGCGTACTTGGTCACAGACATGGTGATTCCCCCAGGTGGTGCGTTCGGGAGTCGGCCGAGTGTCCTTTTCAGACGCTCGGTGGTCGGTCCCGGTGGCTGGTCACCTGGATCACGCCGGTGGTCCTGGGATGGTTGCCTCGGATTCCGGCGGGAACCGTGGTGGGGCTACCGGTCACCCGGATGGCCCCACCACGGGGGGTTCAGCGCCCGGTGGGGGTGCAGGCGGCCGGGTCGGCGGTGACGTGGGCCAGGGCGCTCCAGCCCCAGCCGATCACCTGGCCGGTGCCGCGGTTGGACCACGCGCTCGCCGCGGCGTCGTAGTGGTAGGCGACCAGGGCGCCGTTGGGGCGGACGCCGTAAAGGGTGTCGCCGCCGACGGAGAAGACCGTGGTGAACACGCCCCAGCCCGCGCCGACGAGCTTGTCGAATTCCAGCCAGGTGCCGGTGGCGAAGTCGTAGCGGAAGCGGAACAGCTTGCCGGAGGAGGATTCCCTGGCGTAGACGACGCCGTCGCCCGCGGCCACGATGCGGTCGAAACGGGCCCAGGTGGGTGGCGCCTCGGCGGCTTGGGCGGCGGGCGTGGTGGTGGGCGAAGACGTGGTCCACTCGCGGACCTCGAGGTTGCCCGCGGAGGTGATCGAGTAGACCTTGCCAGCCGGGTCGACGGTGACCTTCCCGGTGTTGCCGGGTTGGGTGTAGTAGGCCCAGCCGGTCGACACGGTCTGGAACTGGCCGCCGCCCGCGAAGGTGGACCAGCCGCCGCCGGTCCACTGGTAGCGGCGCAGATCGCCGCCCGCGACGAGGTAGAAGACGCCGCCTGGGCCCGCCAGGACCAGGCCCGCGTTCCAGCCGGTGCCGATGTAGCGCTTGGCGCCCCAGTCGGCACCGCCGGTCTCCGGTTCGTTGTGCGGGTAGACGAACAGCCGTCCGTCCGACTCGACGCCGAAGACGTTGGCGGCGGGCGCGCACCGCGGCGGTCCGGCGGCCGCTGTGGTGGGCTGGGTCAGTGCCAGGAGTGCGGCAACGATCAGCAGGGTAGTGCCGTACTTGGTGAGAGACATCCGTTCCCCCGGGTGTGGGAAGTGCTCGAATCCCCCTAGCGTGCGCCACTTCGAGCCCCGGGTGAAGACCCTGTCGGCAGACGGACGGGCTGATCGGATGGGGGGATGGTCACCCCGATCCGATCAGCCCGTCCGGTACTCGATTCAGCCGTAGGCGGCCGGGTCGCCGACGACCCGGCTCCGGGACCACGGCTCCACCGCGGCCGCCGCTTCGCCGGGGTACCCGTAGCCGCTGCCGAGCACCTCGTACTGCTGGCCGTTGGCCTCGGCTTGGCAGGCCGGAACGGGCGTCGCCGCCGCGGAAACCGCGGCGGCGACGGGGATCCCGGCGGAGGCAACGATCGCGGCCGTGCGCTTGAACCGCATTCGTCGCCCCTCAGGGGGATTAGGAGAAGCAGGCACCCGGGTTGCCCAGGACGCGGGCGAGGCCGTTCCAGCCGCTGCCCACGAGCTTGCCCTGGCCGTTGTTCGCCCACACGCCCGCGGTGGCGTCGTAGTGGTACTCCCAGAAGCCGTAGTTGGTGGAGCCGTACAGGGTGTCGCCGCCGACCGTGGTCAGGTGGGTGAAGACGTTCCAGCCGGAGCCGATCGGCGTCTGGAAGGCGACGGTGGTGCCGTTCACCAGGTCGAACTCGGACCGCTTGAGCTCGTTGGTGGCCGAGTGGCGGGTGTAGAGCACGCCGTTGCCCGCCGAGACGATGTAGTCGATGCCCAGCCAGTCGCCGGGGGCGGCGACGGAGGCCTTGGTCTGCTTGCCGTTCTTGGCGACCTTGGTGTGCGTGCGGTTGTACAGCTTGTCCTTGACCGTGCCGGTGGCGGCGGCCTTCGCCTTGGCCGAGGAGCTGTCACCGAGGTAGTTGAGCTCGCCGACGCCGTCGATGAACCACAGGTCGCCGTTGACGTCCGAGGTGACCTTGTTGGTGTTCCCGGCCTGGGTCAGGTACTTGAAGTCGTCGTGCGAGGCGACGACGACGTACTGCGCGCCACCGTCGAAGGTCTCCCAGTACGAGCCCGACCAGATGTAGCCGCGGACCTCACCGGTCGGCAGGATCAGGTAGAAGATGCCGTACGGGCCCGCCACGACGGTGCCCGCGTTCCAGCCGGAGCCGATGTAGCGCTTGCTGCCCCAGCTGAAGCCGCCGTTCTCCGGCTCGTTGTGCGGGTAGACGAACAGGCGCCCGTCCTGCTCGACCCCGTACACCTCGGCGCTCGGTGCGCAGGTGGGCACCGGGGAGGCGGCGGCGGTCTGGGCCGCGACGACCGGCAGGGTCGCCGCGACCGCCACCGCGGCGATCAGGGTGGTGACGCGCTTTGCGAACTTCATCAGGTTGTTCCCCAAGGTTTGTCTTGCGTGTGTGAGGACGCCGCCGCCACCCCCGATGCGGTTGTGGTCAACCGCTGGGCGTTGCCGTCCCTGTGGTGCGCACCGGAGCAGACGCCGCCACAGAATCGCGATCACGAAGGCCCCAAGCCCCCGCCATCGCGTGCCATTCCCCAGAAGTACCGCCCCAGTGATCACGATTGTAGCGGGATCAGCCGGGCTGTCCAGTTCGATTCGCCCCATTCCCGGTGTGTCGTGGTGATCGCGGCGAGTGCGGGAAATCCTGTAACACCACCGGGTTCACCGGAGATGTACTTGTCCCGCATTCGCCGCGCCGGTCGCCGATTGTCGATCAAGCGCCCGGCTGGAACCGCACGAGCTTGCCGACGCCTGCCGCGTCGACCAGCAGCACCGCGTGGTCCGAGGTGCCGGAGGCCGCGACCGGGTCGAGCACCGAGGTGCCGAGCGGGGCGCTCCACGGGTTCCAGGTGGCCGAACCCGGTGCGGTCTCACCGGAGCGCACCACAGAACCGCCGGTGGTCCTGGCCACGACCTGCACGCCCTGGCCCCAGTCCAGCACCGCGTCGGGGGAGCCCGTGAAGGTGTTGCCGCCACTGATATCGGTCCACGCGGTAAAGCCGGTCGCGGTTTCCCGCGCCGTGCGCAGTGAACCGTCGACCCCGCGCGCGACTATCTGCACGGTGCCGTCCCCGCGCTTGACGACGATCGGCAGGCCCGCCGTGGCGAAGCCGGGGCGACCTTCGGCGCGCTGATTCGGTCGTTGTCGAATGTGCGGAACTCGACCTCACCGGCGGCGTTCCGGTAGGTGATCAGCGGGGTGCCGTAGTTCGGTCGGAGGAAAACGTCGGTGCCCACCACGACCCCGGTGTTGCGCCACGGCAGGAAACCGGTGTTCGACGACAGTTGTACAGCGTTGTAGAGCCTGCCGGAGGCGTCGACGGCAAACGCTTGCACGAGGTCCGATCCGGTTCCGACCACGAATGGCCCGGCGGCGAAGACACCCGCCGTCTGGTCGGGGTCGCGGAAGGTGTCCCAGGTCGATTGGGTGTAGATGCGGCCATTGGCGTCGTCGCCGGCGGCCGCGACGTAGGTGAAGGCCACCTGCCCCCGCTGCGCCAGCGTCGCCCGGCCGGTGGGGCCCTGGTAGTCGGCGGCCCGCGACCGCTCGACGAGGGTCCGGTCGTCCGCGCGCTGGCGGCCGAACAACAGCAGCAGCCGTCGCTCTGGCCGAACACCGACGGCAGCGCCGACCAGCCCGAGCCGACGACCCGGCCGATCCCGTTGTTGGCCCAGGAACCGGTGGTCTCGTCGTAGCGGTACCAGATCAGGTTCCCGCCGAGCGAGGCGTTGGCGGCGCCGCCGCAGCCGGACCGGCCATGATCGGCAACCCGGCGACGGCAACCACGCCTGCCGCGAAAACGACGGCGAGTTTCCTGCTGTTCATCTGGTGTTCCCCAGGCAGATCGGGGCGCGGCCCCAGACCGCGCGGCGTGGTCATCTTAGTCGCCGCGCGGTCCGGAGTGGAGGATCAGGACCGGTAGGGGATCCACGGCTGCTGGACCTACCAGTCGATGATCTGCCGCCGCACGACCGTGCCGTCACGTTGTGCCTGCCGAGCAGCAGCCGTGTGACCTCCGCCGGCGTGGCCCACCTGCGTTCCCCAGGAGCGGGCGGTTATCCGTTGAACGGGAAGGGGACCAGCGTGCCCTTGCCGGACGCATCGATGAGCAGGACCACCTTCCCCTTCTGATAGGTGCCCGAGGAGATCACGGGGTCCACCGTCGAGGTGCCGACCGGGATCCACGGCTGCTGGGCCGCCCAGTCGGTGACCACCCTGCGTACCACCGTGCCATCGGTGGTGCGGGCCACCAGGTCGATCCGGCTCGGGTTCCACGGCAGTGTGTCGACAGCACCGGTGAAGGTGAGGCCGCCGCTGATGTCGGTCCACGGGTCGAAGCCGGTGGCGTTCGACTGAGCGGTCCACAGCTTTCCGGCGCCGTCAACGGCTATCAGCCGCTCGTGCCCGCCCACCGCACCGTTGCCCGTGGTCCAGGTGGGCACGCCCATTCCAGGCAGCACCTCGGTGGTCTTCGGTGCCGAGAGTTGGCGGCCCCGCATGCCCTCGCGGTACTCCGCCTGCCCCACCGAGTTGCGGGTGATGGCGACGACCGCGGAGTACGGCTTGGTGAGTGTGGTGTCCGGTCCGAGCCTCTCCGCCATGGTGTACCAGCCCCCGAAGCTGTCGACCCCGCGGGTGGACTCGGAGAGGGTGCCGACGTTGTCGAGGCCGTAGGCGTACACGCCTTCGCTGCCGATCATGAACAGTGCTGGTCCGGTGCGGAACGACTTGCCCACGTTGGTCGCGGTGCTGAACCCGCCGTCCGGCTGTTGGACGTGGAACCGGCCGATGCCGTCCTGGCTGCTGGCCGACACGAACGCGCGGCCCTTGGCGCCGTACTCCCGTGCCACCGACGCGGTGCCGGTGTACCCCTGGTAGCCGGACATGGCGGTCCAGTTGACCTTGGTGGGGTCCTGCGGGTCTTCCGCGCCGAACAGCAGTTGGCCGTTGTTGTTCACCCACGCCGCTTCGTACGTGCGGGTGTTCTCGTTGAACCTCAGCGCGGGCCGCTCATCGTGTGCCGCGGGCAGCGGTGGTTCCGGTACCGGGGGCACCGGCGGCACGGGGGGCTCGGGCTGTGGTGGCACCGCCACCGGCGTCGTGCAGCCCGCCGCGGAAGTGCCCGCGAGGGTGTTCCACCCGGAGCCGACGACCTTGCCGATGCCGTTGTTCGCCCAGGTGCCCGCCGCGTCGTCGTACCGGTACCAGAGCAGGGTGCCCGCGGCGTCGTTGGCGACGCCGTAGAGCACGCCGCCCCCGCCCCCGAAGAGGCGCTTGAAGGAACTGAAGCCGCGCCCCACGACCTGGCCGGTCACCGCCCAGTGCAGGGAGTCGAACTCGAACCGGTACCGGAGCAGGAGATCGCCCGAGCGCAGGAAGAACCCGCCGTCGCCGGAGGCGATCATGTCCCCCGTCGCGCCCGGGAACCCCAATTGCAGCCCCTTGGACAGGAACCGCCCCTGGTCGTCCCAGCTCGACGCGGTGAAGCCGGTGGTGCCGTTGGTGAGCAGCCGCCCCCGCTCGTCCACGGTGATCTTCTCGGACGTGGCCGGGTCGAGGCGGCCGAGGTCCTGGTACTGGCGGCCGCCGAAGGTGGCCCAGGACGAGCCGGTCCACTGGTAGCGGCGGTGCTGCAGATCGCCCTTGGTGACGTAGTGGATCCACCCGCCGGGCCCGGCCATGACGGTGCCGCCGTTCCAGCCGGAGCCGATGTAGCGCTTGGCGCCCCAGCTCGCCGCACCCGTCTCGGGCTCGTTGTGCGGGTAGACGAAGAGGCGGCCGTCCGGCTCCACCCCGAACACGTCTACAGCGGGAGAGCACACCGGCGGACCGGCGGCGGGCGCCGCGCTCGCGCTGGTCGCGGACAGGCAGGTGGCGGCGAGGACAGCGGCCACGAGCACACCCGCACGTCTGATGTCGTGCATGTCAGTTCAACCCCAGGAACCGTGTGAATCGGAGGCCAGAGACTAAACGCTCCCGGTTCCTTTGTGGACTGCCCTTGCTCACCCCGAGTGGGCGGTCCGTGCTCAGAGCACTGTTGATCAAGGACTCTGTAAGCAGTCTCACAAGCTCTGCGGACGGTGCGTGTCGGCGCCGTCACACCCCCGCCACGGCGGGCTTGACCTCCAGCGACTCCAGGAACTTCACGCACCAGTCCAGCAGGTCGAGGTCGCGCAGCACCGGCGCCCCGATGCGCCCACCAGCCCCACCCTCCGTGGGTCGGGGCGTGGTGACCGTGTTCGTGACCGCCTTGTGCACGGCCTTCGGGTGCAGCCGCTTGAGCCGAACCAGCTGGGAATCGCGCAACGGCAGCGGCGCGAACCGGATGTTGTTGCCCTGCGCGATCACCTCGGTGACCCCGTGCTCCCGGCACTGCTGCCGGAACCGGGCCACCGCGAGCAGGTTGACCACCGGCGTCGGCGGCTCCCCGTACCGGTCGACCAGCTCCTCGCGCACCGCGTCCAGGGCGGCCGTGTCCGGCGCGGCGGCCAGCTTGCGGTACGCCTCCAGCCGTAGTCGTTCACCGGGGACGTAGTCGTGCGGGATGTGCGCGTCGACCGGCAGGTCGACCCGGACCTCGGCCAACTCCTCCTCGTCCTCGGCCCCGGGTGCCCCGGCGTGCTTGCGGAAGGCCTCCACCGCCTCGCCGACCAGGCGCACGTAGAGGTCGAAACCGACGCCCGCGATGTGGCCGGACTGCTCGGCGCCGAGGATGTTGCCAGCGCCGCGGATCTCCAGGTCCTTCATGGCCACGGCCATGCCCGCGCCGAGTTCGGTGTTCTGGGCGATGGTGGCCAGCCGGTCGTGCGCGGTCTCGGTGAGCGGGGACTCCGGCGGGTACAGGAAGTACGCGTAGCCGCGCTCGCGGCCACGGCCGACCCGGCCGCGCAGCTGGTGCAGCTGGGCCAGGCCCAGCATGTCGCCGCGCTCGACGATGAGGGTGTTGGCGTTGGAGATGTCCAGACCGGTCTCGACGATCGTGGTGCAGACCAGCACGTCGTGCTCGCGCTCCCAGAAGCCCTGGATGATCTTCTCCAGGCGCTCCTCGTTCATCTGGCCGTGCGCGGTGACCACCCTGGCCTCGGGGATCAGCTCGCGCAGCCTGCGGGCGGCCTTCTCGATCGACGACACCCGGTTGTGCACGTAGAAGACCTGGCCGTCGCGCAGGAGCTCGCGCCGGATCGCGGCGCCGACCTGCTTGTCGTCGTAGCCGCCGACGTAGGTGAGGATGGGGTGGCGGTCCTCCGGCGGGGTCAGGATGGTCGACATCTCCCGGATGCCCGCCAACGACATCTCCAGGGTGCGCGGGATCGGCGTCGCCGACATCGTCAGGACGTCGACGTGCGTGCGCAGCGCCTTGATGTGCTCCTTGTGCTCGACGCCGAAGCGCTGCTCCTCGTCGACGATCACCAGGCCGAGGTCCTTGTAGCGCAGCCCGGTCTGCAGCAGCCGGTGCGTGCCGATGACGATGTCGACCGACCCGTCGGCCAGGCCCTCGACGGTGCGCTCGGACTCCTGCGGGTCGGTGAACCGCGACAGCCCCCGCACGGTGACCGGGAACGAGTGCATGCGGCCGGAGAAGGTGTTCAGGTGCTGCTGCGCCAGCAGCGTGGTCGGCACCAGCACCGCCACCTGCTTGCCGTCCTGCACCGCCTTGAACGCCGCCCGCACCGCGATCTCGGTCTTGCCGTACCCGACGTCGCCGCAGATGACCCGGTCCATCGGGACGCCGCGCATCATGTCGGCCTTGACCTCGTCGATCGCGGCGAGCTGGTCGATGGTCTCGGTGAACGGGAAGGCGTCCTCGAGTTCGCGCTGCCACGGCGTGTCCGGCCCGAACGCGTGCCCAGGCGCGGCCTGGCGGGCCGCGTAGAGCTGCACCAGCTCCGCGGCGATCTGCTTGACCGCCTTCTTGGCCTTGGCCTTCGTGTTCTTCCAGTCGGACCCGCCGAGCTTGTTGAGCGTGGGCAGCTCACCGCCGACGTAGCGCGACACCTCGTCGAGCTGGTCGGTCGGCACGAACAGCCGGTCGCCCGGCTGGCCGCGCTTGGAGCTCGCGTACTCCAGCACCAGGTACTCGCGGGTGGCCCCCGCGACCGTGCGCTGCACCATCTCGATGTAGCGGCCGATGCCGTGCTGCTCGTGCACGACGTAGTCGCCCGCCTTGAGCGCCAACGGGTCCACCGCGTTGCGGCGCCGCGACGGCATCTTGGTCGACATGTCCTTTGTGGACGTGCCGTGCCTGCCGCCGGTCAGGTCGGCCTCGGTCACCAGGACCAGGTTCGAACCGGGGGCGATGAGACCGTCTTCGATGGCGCCGCAGACGACGGTGACCACGCCCGCGCGAGGGGGCTGCGAGAGGCCCTCCTCGGCGAAGACGGCAGACACCTCGGCCTCGGCCAACTGCTCCACCGCGCGCTTGGCGGTACCGGCCCCCGGCACGACCAAGACCGCGATGCCGTCGGTGGACGTGTGCGCGCGCAGGTCCGCGAACGCCCGCTCGATCTCACCGCGGTAGCCCTCGACCGGGCGCACGTCGAGGGTGATCGAGTCCTCGTCCGGCGTGGTCAGCTGCGACAGCGTCCACCAGGGGTGCTCGTGGTCGCGGGCGTGCGCGGCGACGTCACCGAGGTCGCGGTAGGCCGACGCGCCCAGGTCGATCGGGGCCTTGCCGCCGCCCGCGGCCGCCATCCAGGAGGCCTCCAGGAACTCCTGGCCGGTGCGCACCAGGTCGTGCGCCCGGGTGCGGATCTTCTCCGGGTCGTTGAGCAGCACGTGCGTGCCCGGCGGGACGACGTCGGTGAGCAGCTGCATCTGCCCGGGCACCAGCGCCGGGATCAGCGCCTCCATGCCCTCCGACGGGATCCCCTCGGCGAGCTTGGTCAGCATCTCGTGCAGGTGCGCGTCGGCCTGGTGCAGCTCGGCCAGCCCGGCCGCCCTGGTCCGCACGTCCTCGGTCAGCAGCAACTCCCGGCACGGCGGGGCGGTGACCTCGGCGACCTCCCCCGGCAGCGACCGCTGGTCGGCCACCGCGAACGGGCGGATCTCACTGACCTCGTCGCCCCAGAACTCCACCCGGACCGGGTGCTCCGCGGTCGGCGGGAACAGGTCGAGGATGCCGCCGCGCACGGCGAACTCGCCGCGCTTCTCCACCATGTCCACCCTGGCGTAGGCCAGGTCGGCGAGCCGAGCCACCACCGCGTCGAAGTCCTGCTCCACCCCGGTCCGCAGGTGCACCGGGGCGAGCTCGCCCAGGCCGGGGGCCATCGGCTGGATCAGGCTGCGGACCGTGGCCACGACCACCTTCAGGGCCCCGGCCGGGTGCTCCTCCGGGTGAGCCAGCCTGCGCAGGATCGCCAACCGGGCACCGACCGTGTCCGCCCGGGGGGAGAGGCGCTCATGCGGGAGCGTCTCCCAACTGGGGAAATCCGCCACGGCATCGCGCCCGAGCAGGTCGCGGAGCACAGCGACGAGGTCGTCGGACTCGCGACCGGTGGCCGTGATCGCCAGCACCGGGGTTTTGGCGGCCAGCGCGGCCACGACCAGCGGCCGGGCGGCAACCGGCCCGGAGAGCGTCTTGGTGGGAGAACCCGCCGCGTCGGTGATGGCGACGGCGGCGGGATCGGCGAGCAGGGTGGTCAGCAGGCCGTGCAGCTTCGACACGAGCGGGGTGTCCTTCATGCGGGGTGAGGTCCGCCGTCCAGCCTACGGGTCGAGACCGACAGCCGTCGCGTCGCGATCCGGACCGTGGTGGTGGGGTGGGCTCGGGACCCGGGTCTGTGGTGGTGGGGTGGGGTGGATGGGGCTGGGTCGGCTCGCCTGCGGCATTGCGCTGGATCGTGGTGGGGCGGTGGGCTCGGTGGGGCTCGCGCCCCGGACCCGTGGTGGTGCGGTGGGCTCGGTGGGGCGGGTTCGGCTCGCCTGCGGCATCGCGACCTGGATCCGTCGTGGTCGGGTGTGCTCGATGGGGCGAACTTGGTTTGCGCGGGGCCCCTGCGCTACCCGTGGCAGGACCGCAAAGCTGGGGCCGAAAAGCATGGCCCTGCAGCGCACAACGCTACGGATACCGCCACCCCACGCAAACCAAGTCCGCCCCATCGAGCAATTTGGGTGGGCGGCTTCCGGGGAGCGGTGATCGGGCTGGCGGGGTTGGCCCGGTGGGCTGGGTTGGCGGGGCCGGTTCGTGGTGACTGGGTTGAGTGGGCGGCTTCCGGGAGCGGTGGTCGGCTTGGGTGGGCTGGCTCGGGGGGTTGTTCTGGCACCACCGCTCCCGGAAGCAGCCCACCCAACCCAGCCCCCCGACCCAGCCCCGCCAGCCCAACCACCCGACTCCGACAGCATCACCGACCACTGGACACTCGGAGTCGCTGCTGCCAACCCAACCCACCGAGCCAACCCCGCCAGCCCAACCACTGGACACTCGGAGCTTCGGTGCCATCCCAGCCGCCCTACCCCGACGCCAGAAGCAACCACTGGACACTCGGAAGTCGCTGGTGCCAACTGCTCGATGGGGTGGACCTGTTTTGTGTGGGGTGGCGGCAGTCGTAGCGTTCCTGCGCGGACAGGGCCATGCTTTTCGGCCCCTGCTTTGCGGTCCTGCCACGGCTGTCGTAGGGGCCCCACGCAAAACAGGTCCACCACATCGAGCCTGCAGTTAAATCGCGGATCCCCGCCAAGGTCGCCGCCAGGCGACGAGGCGATCCATCAGACGGCCTCGCGCTACCGTGCGGCATGCTGCTGAGCAGATGGGCCAGCCTGGGACTAGACGAGGCCCTAGGGCAGGCCCTAGTAGCCAGGTGGTCGGAGCCGCACCGGAGGTACCACGACCTCGCGCACCTCGAAGCCGTCCTGTCCGGTGTGGATCTTCTAGCCGAGCACGCCACCGATCCCAACCTGGTCCGACTGGCCGCCTGGTACCACGATGCCGTCTACCAGGGCGCTCCCGACGACGAGGAGCAGAGCGCGCTCCTGGCCGAGGCGGAGCTGCCCGGGGTTGGCCTCGGTGCCAGGGAGGTGGCCGAGGTCGCCCGGTTGGTCCGCCTCACGGCCGGGCACCGAACAGCGTCGGGGGATCGGAACGGGGAGGTCTTGTGCGACGCCGATCTAGCGATTCTGGGGTCGGCGAGGTACTGGGCGTATGTCGACGCGGTGCGGGAGGAGTATCGGCATGTGCCGGACGACGCCTTCCGGGTTGGTCGGGCTGCTGTGTTGCGGAACCTGCTCGCATTGCCCAGCCTCTACAGGACCCCCTTGGCGCAAGAGCGCTGGGAAGTCTTGGCGCGTAAGAACTTGGTTGCTGAACTAGAAGCGCGGGTGACGCTTCTCTAGGAAGGCTGAGACGCCTTCTGCGTAGTCGGGGCTGTTTACTGAGGCGGAGTACATGAAGTGGACTTCTTCGTCCTCTTCGTAGCGGCCGTCGACGATGCGGCCGACGATGTCCTTGGCGCCACGGATGGTGACCTGGGAGCGGGAGGCCATGGTTGTGGCCAGTTCCACGGCCCTCTTGACCGGTTCCGCGTGCACCTCGTTGACCAGGCCGATCCGCAGGGCGGTGTCGGCGTCGATGATGTCGCCGGTGAAGAGGATCTGCTTGGCCCAGGCGGGCCCGACCGCGTCCACCAGCTGTTTGGTCGACGGCAGGTTGAACACGATGCCGAGCTTGGACGGGGTCACCCCGAAGCGGGCGTCCGTTGCCGCGATCCGCAGGTCGCAGGCGAGGGCTAGTTCGCAGCCGCCGCCGATGCAGAAGCCGGTGATGGCGGCGATGGTGGGCTTGGCCAGGCCGGTCAGCGCCTTGGTGGCTGCCTCGATGGCGTCGGCGTAGCGGCGGGCGCCCGCCGGGTCGCGGCGCAGGGTGGAGAACTCGCTGATGTCCGCGCCTGCCGAGAAGGTGCCCTCGGTGCCCTTGATGACCAGGACCCTGGCCTCGTCGTCGGCGCGGACGCGGGCGGCGATGCCGGGGATCGCCGCCCACATCTCGTAGCTGATCGCGTTCTTCTTCGCGGGCCGGTCCACCGTGAGGGTGGCGACCGGGCCGTCGCAGGTCAGGATGAGGTGCTCGCTCACGCGGGCCACGGTAGCCGTGGGGGAAGTTCCCAAGGTGGTGTTTGGCTAGTTAGGCCGGGGTGAGATGGGGCATTCTTCCTGTATGCGCCGTACCCCCGTGGTCGTGATGTCAGCCATGTTGGTGCTCAGCTCGTGCGGTTCGAGCGGAGCGGCGGTACCCCCGCCACCGGCTGGCGGGTTAACGGTCGAGACGGTCGCCGCGGGTCTGAGTCACGGCTGGGACATCGGGTTCCTGCCGGACGGCAAGATCCTGGTGACCCAGCGCAACGGCGAGTTCGCGTTGATCTCCGGTACCACCGTGACCCGGTTGAAGGCCGTGACCTACACGGTCCAGGTCCGCGGTGAGGGCGGCCTGATGGGCATGGTCGTGCACCCCGACTTCGCCACTTCCCGCGAGTTCACCACGTGCCAGACCCACATGGAGAACGGCCAGCCCGTCGACATCCGGCTCGTGACCTGGCGGCTCACCGAGGACGAACAGATGGCCACGCGGGTCCGCGAGCTGCTGACGGGCCTGCCGCTCGCCTCCAGCGGTAGGCACTCCGGCTGCCGCCCCACCATCGCGGCTGACGGTGCCCTCTTGGTCGGTACCGGTGACACTGCGCGCGGTGACGCTTCGCAGGACAAAAGGTCCCTGGGGGGCAAGGTTCTCCGCATAGACCTGAAGACGGGCGCCCCGCTGCCGGACAACCCCATCCCAGGATCTCCCGTCTACACCTACGGTCACCGCAACGTCCAAGGCGTGGCGCTTCGGCCTAACGGTCAGGTCTTCGTCGCGGAGCACGGTCCAGATAAGAACGACGAAGTCAACCTCTTGAAGGCAGGCGCCAACTACGGCTGGGATCCGTCCCAGGGCGGCACTGTGCCCGGGTATGACGAGAGCGTCCCCATGACGGACCTGACGCGGTTCCCAGATGCGATTCCGGCCAAGTGGCAATCCGGTGAGACGACCGAAGCCATCTGCGCGGCCGCGTTCCTCACCGGGTCCCGGTGGGGTTCCTTGGACGGCACCCTCGTCATCACCGCCCTCAAGGGAGCCAAGGCGCTCTTCCTGACCCTCAACGCCAACGGTGACGTCACTTCCACTGCCATTCCGGCTGAACTGCAGGGCTACGGCCGTCTTAGGGCCGCGCGAACGGCGCCTGACGGCTCGCTCTACATCAGTACCTCGAATGGGACTGACGACAAGCTCCTACGCATAACCCCTGCTGCATAAAGGCGATCAGGTAACACAGGTCGCGTACTTGGCGACTCCACTGGCGAGTGGCCTGAAAAGGCGGCTGACCAGGGGAGGAGCGGCCATGGCGGGGCAGTTCTCGATCAGTCCCGATGAGGCGCGCCGGGCTCACGAGCAGTGCATGGCCCAGATCAGCAGGTTGGACTCGCTGGTCGCGGCGGCCACCGTGCACGAGTACATCGACTACGGCGACCGCGTGCCCGCTGCCGTGATGGGTTTCGCCTTCGCCGACAAAGCCATCGCCTACCAGGGTTTCGACCACCGGGTGGCGCAGGTGCGGGCCGAGTTGTGGGACATGGCCGACCGGTTCCGCGCGATCGCCGACGGGGGCGCCGAGGCCGACCTGGAGAGCGTCCGGTGGATCGGCGGGGGTCGGTGACCGGATCCACCGCCGTCCGCTGTGGACAGCGGTGCGGAGTTCGATATGCGGACCGGTGCATGTGTTGCCATCAGGTCGGGTCGACCACTCCGTCCCATCGAGACACCCGGCCGAAAACCTCGCCGCGGGCCCGCCCGGGCCGGACCTGACGACCCCGGCGAGCGGACTGCGGTCCGCCTCGGTGCGACCAGGGCAGTTCGGCCCTACCGGAGCGCCGCCGTCGGCGACAGGGTCCGCTTGAGCACCCGCCCCGGCCCGGCGGGAGTGCCCGGCCGCAGGCCGCGCACGGCTCCTCGCGCGGGGGCGAGGACACCGGCCGCCGACCGGCGGAGACGGAGAGGACCAGGTGTTCGGCGCAGGCCGCCAGGCGGCGCCGCCCGTGATCGTGGAGCAGCAGTGACCTTGACGACCCAGCTCGGCTGGACGCTCACCCCCGACGAGTTCGGCAACGTGTGGGACCGGCTCGGCATGGACGAGTTCCCCTACCCCTTGCAGGTGGCCCGCGCGGGCATCACCCAGCGGGAGCAGGCCGAGGTCAACGAGCGGGTCCGGGCCAAGCTGCGCGCGGCCAACATCCTCGGCAGGGGCGACCGGGTGGACCCCGAGCTCGACGCCGCGCTGCGCATGCTGCACGCCCCCGAGGTCTCGGTCGACTCCGTGTGGATGGCCGAGGACGGCTCCGACTCGCCGCACCGGGTGCTGGCCGCCAGGGTCGGCGGGCGCGCGGTGATCGCCACCCAGGAACCCGGCCCCAGCGAGCACGCGGGCGGCGACGTGCTGGTCCGCGACGTCGGGATCACCGCGCTCGCCTCGGCCGTGGTCGCCGAGCTGCCCGCCGACCGGGCGGGCCGGGTCGCGGGCGGCAGCTGGCGGGCCGAGCACGCAGAGCAGGTCCCGGTGCTCACCGAGCTGCTCGCCGCGCGCCGGTTGCGCGCCGGTCAACTCGGCGTGACCGCGCACGCCGAACGCGGCCCCTCGCTGTTCTGGTTCGACGTCGCCGACGACGGCCGGTACGCGCTGGTGCGGACCGTGCGCGCCGATGGCCGCCAGTGGGTCGACCTCGCCCCCGCCGACTCGGCCGTGCTGCGCGACCAGCTCGCCCACCTGCTGCGCCTGGGCGGCGCCGCTCACGGCCCGTAACACGAGCGGGTACTCGTCGCCGCGCCAGGGCCGCTGTGAGAGGCTTGGGCACTGTGACCACCGTCATCCGCCGCCGCAGCCCCCTCATCGCGTCGTTGATCGCGCTCGGGCTGGTGCTCGGCGCCTGCGCCAGCGGGCCGAACCAGGTGAACACCGCCGCGATCGTGGGCGGCAAGACCATCGGGGTCAACGAGGTGCAAGACCTCGTCGACCGGGCGGTCAAGGTCGAACCCGCGGTCCGCGTGCTCGCCGACCAGCGCAAGCTGAACCTGGTCTCGCGCGCCGTGCTGCGCCAGCTGGTGCTGCACGAGCTGATCGCGGACTACTCGGCCAAGCAGAAGGTCACCGTCGAGCCCGCCCAGGTCACCGAGCTCGCCGAGCAGATCACCGCCTCGCTGCAGGAGTTCCCCGACGACGGCAGCGCCGCGCCGGACGCCATCGTGCAGCAGGCGGTCAACCGGGCCTTCGACGCCGAGTACCTCGCCCGCGACTACCTGCTGCTGGCCAAGTTCGGCACCGAGCAGCTCTCGAAGCTCTCGGTGACCTTCGACTTCACCCTGGTCGCCGCCGGTGAGCAGGACAAGGCCGGGTCGCTGCGCGGTCAGGCCGTCGACAAGGCCAAGCAGATCGCGCAGAGCCCCGAGGCGGCCGCGAAGGTCATCGACGACGACGTCGCCGCCGGGGCGCAGGCCGCCAAGGGCGAGACGCTCACCCCCGCGCTGGCCCCCGAGATCGCGGGCACGGTCATCTTCGGCGCCCCCGCGGGCTCGGTGATCGCCTTCCAGCCCAACCCCGAGCAGGGCAACTGGGTGGTCGCGGTGATCCACAAGCGCGCCTTCGACGGCAAGCCAGCCGCCCAGCAGGAGAACGACGCCAGGGTGGCCACCTCGCTGGGCCGCAGGCTGCTGCAGTCCACCGGCGACGAGCTGGGCATCAAGATCAGCCCGAGGTACGGCGTCTGGGACGCCTCCGACATGAACGTCGCCGCGGACGAGTCGGTCACCGTCGGCGTGGTCTTCCCGATCAAGAACGCCAAGCAGCAGTGACCCCGCACCCGGGTACCGCCGTGGTGGTCCTCACCGCGGACACGGTGCCCGCGGCCGCGCTCCCCCTGCTCCGCACCGCCACCCGCGTCTACGTGGGTGGCGGTGTCGATGTCGCCCTCGGTGACGGCCCGCTCCCGGTGGACCTGGCCGACGAGGTCGCTGATCACCCGGTCGTGATCCTCACCGACGACCCGGCGTACACGCTGCCGGGCGCGCCCGTGTACCGCACCGAGGGCGCCGGGTTGGTGCGCGCCGTGCGGGTCATGGACACCCTCCGCTCTCCGGGCGGCTGCCCGTGGGACGCCGACCAGACGCACGAGTCCCTCCGCCAGTACCTGGTCGAAGAGGCCTACGAACTCCTCGACGCCATCGACGACGGCGACCGCACCGCCCTCCGCGAGGAACTGGGCGACGTGCTCCTGCAGGTCCTCTTCCACGCCCGAGTCGCCGCCGACGCCGCGGACGACCCCTTCGACATCGACGACGTGGCCACCGCCCTGGTGGACAAACTGGTCTCCCGCCACCCCCACGTCTTCGCCAACGGCCCCGCGGTCTGGGACGCCCAGACCCAGCAGACCCGCTGGGACGAACTGAAGCAGCAAGAAAAACAACGCACCTCCAGCGTCGACGGGGTGGCCATGGGCCAACCCGCGGTCGCCCTGGCGGCCAAGCTGGTGCACCGCGCGGGCAAAGCCGGATTCCCAGCCGACCTGGTCCCGGAGGGCGACTCGATCGGCGAGCAGCTGTTCACCCTGGCGGCACGTGCCCGGCTCACCGGGCGTGATCCCGAGCATGACCTGCGCGAGGTAGCCCGGCGGTTCGCCGATCAGGTGCGCGCGGCGGAGAAGTCCGCCAAGGCGGCCGGGGTGGAGCTGACGGCTGAGGCCTGGCGGGCGCACTGGCCTTCAGCCTGAGCGGTTCGGGCTACGCGGCGCGGGTACGGCTTGCCGGGAGTGATCTGGGGTAGGACCTGCGCAAGGTGGCCGGGGTGGTTCGCCGATCGGGTGCGTGCGCCAAGAGCAGGCCGAGGCGGTCGGGCGGAGTTGACGGCGGTCGTGCGGCTGTTCGGCCAGGCGCCGGTGCGGGCGACGAGGTGTTTGCCGACGCGGTCGGGTGGGATTGACGGCTGTCGTGCCGCGGGTGCACTGGCCTTCGGCCTGAGCGGTTCGGGGCTACCTGGTTCGGCTTGTCCCGATCAACTCGTCCCGATCAACGGCGCGGGCATCCACTGTGGCCGATTCCGGCTCGTGCCCGGCGAAACCGGCGCTGCGGTTGGGAAGTGGCTGACCGGGGCGGGTGCCGCTGCTCGGCGGCGCGGCGCTACGGCAGTCGGTGGACGGTGCACGGCTACGCGGTGAAAGTGGCACCGCCGGATCGCCAGTGTGGCTAACTTGGCAGGGTGACCGACGCCTACCTGAGATTCCCCCACCTGCACGCGGACCTGATCACCTTCGTCGCCGAGGACGACGTGTGGTTGGCCCCGGTCGACGGCGGGCGGGCGTGGCGCCTGTCGGCTGACCAGGTGCCGGTGAGCAACCCGAGGTTCTCCCCGGACGGGACGAGGATCGCCTGGAGCAGCACCCGCGACGTCGAGCCCGAGGTGCACGTGGCGCCGGTCGCGGGTGGGCCCAGCGAGCGGCTGACCTTCTGGGGGGACGTCAACACGGCTGTCACCGGGTGGACCCGCGACGGCCTGGTCACCGCGAAGTCCTCCACCGGGCGCGCCTCGATCCGGGCGACCTGGGCCTACGCCGTCCCGCTCGACGGTTCGCCCGCCGAGCGGCTGCCCTACGGTCCGCTCGCCTCGCTGGACCTGGCCGCGGACGGCGGTGTCCTGCTCGGCACGACGATCTCCCGCGAGCCCGCGTGGTGGAAGCGCTACCGCGGCGGCACGATGGGCAAGGTCTGGGCCGACCCGGCTGGCAACGGCGACTTCCGCCGCATCCTGTCCGATGTGGACGGACACATCGTCTGCCCACTGTGGGTGGGTGAGCGCGTCGCGTTCCTGTCCGACCACGAGGGCGTCGGCAACCTCTACTCGTGCGCCCCCGACGGCGGCGACCTGCGCAAGCACAGCGACCACAGCGGCTTCTACGCCCGCAACGCCAGCACCGACGGCACCAGGGTGGTCTACCACCGCGCCGGTGAGGTCTGGGTGCTCGACGACCTCGACGCCGAGCCGAGGCGGGTCGAGGTGAAGCTGGGCGGCCCGCGCGGGTCGCGGCAGGTGTACCCGGTGCACGTCGGCCGCAACATCGGCTGGGTCGGGCCGGACCGCACCGGCAGGGCCAGCGCGGTCGAGGTGCGCGGCACCGTGCACTGGGTGACCCACCGGGACGGTCCGGTGCGCGCGCTGTCGGTGGAACCCGGTGCCCGCGCCCGGCTGCCCCAGGTGCTGGGCGGCACCGGCCAGGCCGTGTGGGTCACCGACGCCGACGGTGAGGACGCGCTGGAGTTCGGGCCGGTCGACGGCCGCGAACCCGGTGTCAGCCCCCGCCGCGTCGCCACCGGTGAGCTGGGCCGGGTGCTGGAGTTGGCCGCGTCGCCGGACGGCAGGCGGGTCGCGGTGGTCACCCACGACGGGCGGCTGCTGCTGGTCGACGCCGACGACGGCGAGGTCCGCGAGATCGCGAAGGCGACCGAGTCCGACCCGACCGGGCTCACCTTCTCCCCGGACTCGGCCTGGCTGGCCTGGTCGCACCCCGGCCCGGACCCGTTGCGGCACATCAAGATGGTCAACACGACCAGCCTCACCGTGGTCGAGGTGACCCCGCTGCGGTTCGTCGACTCCGACCCGGCGTTCACCCTCGACGGCAAGCACCTGGCGTTCCTGTCCTCGCGCAGCTTCGACCCGATCTACGACGTGCACGTGTTCGACGTGTCCTTCGCCAACGGCAGCAGGCCCTACCTGGCGCCGCTGGCCGCGCTCACCCCGTCGCCGTTCGCCCCGGTCCGCGAGGGCAGGGGGTTCTCCGGTGATTCGAGCGCCGAGGCCAAGGACACCGATGACGACGACAAGACCCCGCGCACCTCGGTCGACCTGGAGGGCATCGCCGACCGGGTGGTCTCCTTCCCGGTGCCCGCGGCCCGCTATTCGCGCCTGGTCGCGGTCAAGGGCGGCGTCGCCTGGCTGCGCGACCCGCTGACCGGCTCGCTCGGCGACGACCTCGACGACTCCGGGTCCGCCGCCCCCCGCTCGGTGCTCGAGCGCTACGACCTGGCCAAGCTCAAGGTCGACACCCTGGTCGACGGCCTCGACGAGGTGTGGCCCAGCGGCGACGGCAGCCGGATCGTGGTGCGCGACGGCCGGTCGCTGCGGGTGCTGCCCGCCGACCGCAAAGCCGACAACGACGACCACTCCGAGGACAACATCACCGTCGACCTCAGCCGGGTCCGGGTGCGCGTCGACCCGGCGGCGGAGTGGCGGCAGTCCTTCGACGAGACCGGTCGCCTGATGCGCGACCACTTCTGGCGCGCGGACATGAACGGCGTCGACTGGGCCGGGGTACTCGACACCTACCGCCCGCTGGTCGACGCGATCGGTTCGCACGACGAGCTGGTCGACCTGCTCTGGGAGGTGCACGGCGAGCTCGGCACCTCGCACGCCTACGTCCTGCCCACCGGCGGCGGCGGCGACCACCGGCGCAGGCAGGGGCTGCTCGGCGCCGACGTCGTGCGCGACGCCGACGGGGCGTGGCGGATCAGCGCGATCGTGCCGGGGGAGACCTCCGACCCGAAGGCGCGCTCGCCGCTGCGCGCCCCCGGGGTCGGCGTCCGCGAGGGCGACGCGATCATCGCCGTCGACGGGATCACCGTCGACCCGCTGCGCGGACCGGCCACGCTCCTGGTCGGCACCGCGGGCACCCCGGTGGAGCTGACGGTCGAACCCAAGGGCGGCGGGGCGACCAGGCGCGTGGTGGTGGTGCCGCTGCTCGACGACATGCCGTTGCGCTACCAGGCGTGGGTCAACGACCGCCGCGCGCACGTGCACGCGGCCACCGACGGCCGGATCGGCTACCTGCACGTGCCGGACATGGTCGCCAACGGGTGGGCCCAGTTCCACCGCGACCTGCGGTTGGAGATGCGCCGCGACGGTGTCGTGGTCGACCTGCGGGAGAACAGGGGCGGGCACCTGTCGCAGCTGATCGTGGAGAAGCTCAGCCGCCGCATCGTCGGCTGGGGCCGCGCCCGCGACGGCTACTACGAGGAGACCTACCCGCTCGACGCGCCGCGCGGCCCGGTGGTCGCCGTCGCCGACGAGTTCTCCGGCTCCGACGGCGACATCGTCAACGCCGCGATCAAGGCGCTCAAGATCGGCCCGGTGGTCGGCACCCGCACCTGGGGCGGTGTGGTCGGCATCGACATGCGCTACCGGCTCGTCGACGGCACCCTGGTCACCCAGCCGAGGTACGCGACGTGGATGGAGGGCACCGGCTGGGGCATGGAGAACCACGGCGTCGATCCGGACGTCGAGGTCGTCATGCGCCCGCAGGACCACGTCGCCGGGCGCGACCCGCAGCTCGACACCGCCATCGAGATCGCCCTGGAGCGGCTGGCCACCACCCCCTCGGCCAAACCGCCCGCCCTCCCGCCCCTGCACTAGCGGCCACTGGCGGCAGGATGGGGATCATGGGATTCGACAGCGAGACCAGCGCCAGGATCCAGGCCAACGAAGCCAACTGGGACGCCCGCACCCCGATCCACGTCGCGTCGCGGTTCTACGACGTGGCGGGGCGCGACCCCAGGGCGTGGTTCGCCGACTTCGAGTGGGCCGACCTCGGTGATCTGGCAGGCAAGGACCTCGTCCACCTGCAGTGCCACATCGGTGCCGAGACCATCGCGTTCCCGCCTCTCGGCGCGCGCGTGGTCGGCCTGGACATCTCAGCGGCGTCGGTGCGCGCCGCGGCGGAACTGGCCGCTGCCAAGGGAGTCGCGGTCGAGTACGTCAAAGCCGACGTGCACTCGGCCGTGGAAGCCCTTGGCGGGTCCCGCTTCGACGTCGTTTACACGGGCAAGGGCGCCCTGTGCTACGTCCCCGACCTGGACGTCTGGGCCGGACAGGTCGCGGGGCTGCTGCGCCCCGGCGGCCAGGTGTACGTGGTGGAGTTCCACCCGCTGCTCAACGCCCTGAGCCCGGTACCGCCACCGGACGGCAGCGAGGACCTGCTGCTGCGCCACGACTACCTCTCCGGCCGCGGTTCCGTCGAACGGGACGGAACCCGCACGTACACCGACGGTCCGGAGTTGGCTGAGGCCCAGGTCCACTACGAGTGGCAACACGGCATCGGCGACGTCGTCAACGCCCTCGTCGGTGCCGGTCTGCGGATCTCCCTGCTGCGTGAGACCGAGCAGCTCCCCTGGCCCCGATGGTCCACCATGACCACCACCGGCGGCTGGTTCTCCTTGCCGGACGAGGCACCCCGGATCCCGCTGATCTACGCGCTGCGGGCGGTGCGGCCGTAGCGATTCCTTGACGTATCGCCGCCAATTCGGCGGGCATCACCGCTGGTCACGGCTTTGCTCCCGGCTCGGGGGAGCGAGGCAGCGGCCGAGCACCGGTGGGGAACACGTAGCCTGGTTTTCGTGGCCGCCACTCCGACTCCCCAGCCGACCACGTTGTCCATCCCGTTGGAACCGACTCCGGGGCCCCGGCGTGGACGTGGTGTCCGGGTGCTCGGCAGGCTCGCCCTGGTCGTCTTCCTGGTGGCGTTGGCCGCGGGGACCGTCCTGCTGCTCGACGACGGGGATCCGCCGCCGCAGCCGAAGCGGTTCGCGGTGGTGGAGGTGCCGGTGCGGCGGGGGGAGGAGCCGCCGAAGGCGGGACCGGTGCCGGAGCAGGACCTCGACGGCTGGGTCACCCGGTTGTCCGAGGCGACCGACATCCCGCGGCGGACGCTGCTGGCCTACGCCAAGGCCGAGATCGCCACCCGCCAGCGCGTCCCCCGCTGCAACATCACCTGGACCGTGCTCGCTGGCGTCGGCCGCGTCGAGTCCCACCACGGCCGCTACGGCGGCGCCCAGATCAACGACGACGGCACCCTCACCAAGCCCATCATCGGCGTCCCCCTCGACGGTTCCCCCGGCGTCCAGGCCATCCCCGACACCGACGGCGGCACCCTCGACGGCGACCCCCGGTGGGACCGCGCCGTGGGCTCCATGCAGTTCCTGCCCACCACCTGGTCCCGCTGGTCCCTGCGCGCCACCGCCGACGGCACACCCCCCAACCCCCAGAACGTCGACGACTCCGCCCTCACCGCCGCCAACTACCTCTGCGCCAGCGGCGGCGACCTCAGCACCGGCAAGGGTTGGTGGAAAGCGGTCCTCACCTACAACGAGTCCACCCGCTACGCCCAATCCGTCTACAGCGGAGCGGCGGCCTACGCCCGCGAGGCAGGCACGCTGTAGGCGCCGCCGCCTACGCCTTCGGGAACCGGCTGGAGTTGGCGGTTCGCACCCGCGCTGGGTGCATCCGCTGCGCCCAATCGGTCTGCAGCGGAGCGGCGGCTTATGCCCGCGAGGCTGGCGCGCTATAGGCGCCGCCTACGCTCTTTGAGCGGCGCCCGTCGGGGCGAGTAGCGCTTGCGCTTTGCCACCGAAGGCGTAGCCCGGCCACTTGCGCCCCCGGGAACCGGCTGGAGTTGGCGGTTCCCATCCGCGCTGGGTGCATCCGCTGCGCCCAATCGGTCTGCAGCGGAGCGGCGGCTTATGCGCGGGGCTGGCGCGCTCTGAGCGGCGCCGCCCACGCCCTTTGAGCGGCGCCCGTCGGGGCGAGTAGCGCTTGCGCCTTGTCACCGAGGTGCAGCCCGGGCCACTTGCGCCCCGGGAACCGGCTGGAGATGGCGGTTCGCACCCGCGCTGCATGCACCCGCTACACCCAGTCCGTCCACAGCGGAGCGGCGGCTTGCGCCCGCGAGGCGGGCGCGCTTAGAGCGGCGCCGCCTACGCCTGCGGAGCGGCGCAGTTCCCGGCGGGTCACGTCGGGGCGAGTAGCGCTTGCGCCTCGTCACGGAAGGTGCAGCCCGGGCCACTTCCGCCCCGGGAACCGGCTGGAGGCGGCGGTTCGCACCTGCACTGCATCCACCCGCTGCGCCCGGTCGGTCTGTAGCGGAGCGGCGGCCTATGCCCGCGAGGCGGGGCGCCATAGGCGCCGCCGCCTCCTACGCCTGCGGAGCGGCGCAATCGCCACTCGTGCCCCGGGTTGGTGACCGCGGTTCGCACCCGCACTGCGTGCATCCGCTATGCCCTGTCTACAGCGGAGCGGCAGCCTATGCGGGCGGACTCGGCTGAGGAGCGGCGCAGTCGCCGGTGGGCCAGTTGGGGGCCAGCAGCACCAAAGCCTCGTCCCCGAAGGGGTTCACGCCGGGGCCCTTGGCCAGGGAGTGGGCCACCAGGGCGTGCAGGCACTTCACGCGGCCGGGCATTCCGCCTGCTGTCACCTGGGTTCCCAGCGAATCCAGGGCATCCCGCTCGTCCAAATAGGACTGGTGGGCCGCCTGGTACGCCGCCGCCAACGCCGCGTTCTCCGCTAGGCGCTCGGTCATCTCGCGCATGATCCCGGTGGTCTCCAGGGTGGAGATCGCGGCGGCGAGGCGGGAGCACGTCAGGTAGTACAGCGTGGGGAACGGTGTGCCGTCTTCCAGGCGCGGGTTGGTCTGGATGACCGCCGGGTGCCCGGAGGGGCAGCGCGCGGCCACGGACCTGATCGCGCGCGGCGTGCGGCCCAGCTGCTCGGCGATGGTCGCCACGTCTGCGGGGTCGATGGTCACCGGCCGGTCACCGAGTCCCAGAGGTTCTCGTACCAGGACTGCTGCGGCACCGGTTTTCCCTGTTCCCCTGCGGACTGCGCGCCCGCGGGGTCGCTGGGGAGCTCGACCATGTAGGGGGTTTCTCCTGGCATCACGTAGCGCAGTCTCTCGCGGGCCTGGGCGCGGATCTGCTCCGGGTCCGACAGCCGCTCCTTGCGCCGGGTGAGTTCGTCCACTTCGGCGCGCAGCTCCTGCTGCCGCTGTTCGGTGACCTCGATCTCCGAGCGCTGTGACAGGTAGTTGCGCAGCGGCACCGCCACGCTCAGGGCCAGGGCGCAGACGACGGTCGCGACGACGGCTGCCCGGCGGGTGGTGGACAGGCCGAGGATGCCCTTGCGTTTGCGCCGGGCCGGGGACTGCTGTTCCCCGGCAGGCGCCGCGGTGGTCGGGCGCGTGCGCCGCACGCGTGCGGGCCTGCGGGCGACGGGGTCCCGCCGCCCTCGGCCTCGTTCGGTGCCGCGCCCGACCATCGGTGTCAGGACTCCGGGGTGAAGCGCGGGAAGGCGAGGTCACCGGCGTAGCGGGCGGCGTCGCCGAGGGTCTCCTCGATGCGCAGGAGCTGGTTGTACTTGGCGGTGCGCTCGCCGCGGGCGGGGGCACCGGTCTTGATCTGGCCGACGCCGGTGGCCACGGCCAGGTCGGCGATGGTGGTGTCCTCGGTCTCGCCGGAGCGGTGGCTCATCATGCTGCGGTACCCGTAGGAGGTGGCCAGCGTGATGGCGTCCAGGGTCTCCGACAGGGTGCCGATCTGGTTGACCTTCACCAGCAGCGCGTTGGCCGCGCGGCGGGCGATGCCCTCCTCGAGCCGGTCGGGGTTGGTGACGAACAGGTCGTCGCCGACCAGCTGCACGCGCTCGCCGATCTCGGCGGTGAGCCGCACCCAGCCGTCCCAGTCGTCCTCGGACAGCGGGTCCTCGATCGACACCAGCGGGTAGTCGTTGACCAGCTCGGTGTAGTACGCGGTCAGCTGCTCGGCGCTCTTCTTCGCGCCCTCGAAGGTGTAGGCGCCGTCGCTGTGGAACTCGGTGGCCGCCACGTCCAGGGCCAGCGCGATGTCGCGGCCCGCGGTGAAGCCCGCCTTCTCGATGGCGACCAGGATCAGGTCGAGCGCCTCGCGGTTGTTCGTCAGGCTCGGCGCGAACCCGCCCTCGTCGCCCAGGCCGGTGGCCAGGCCCTTGGACTTCAGCACGGACTTGAGCGAGTGGTAGACCTCGGTGCCCCAGCGCAGCGCCTCGCGGAAGCTCTCCGCGCCGATCGGGGCGACCATGAACTCCTGGATGTCCACATCGGTGTCGGCGTGCGCGCCGCCGTTGAGGATGTTGAGCATCGGCACCGGCAGCACGTGCGCGTTGGGCCCGCCGAGGTAGCGGAACAGCTCGAGCCCGCTGGAGTCGGCGGCGGCCTTGGCGACGGCGAGGGACACGCCGAGGATGGCGTTGGCGCCGAGGCGGGACTTGTCCGGGGTGCCGTCGAGGTCGACCAGCTTCTGGTCCACGATCCGCTGGTCGACGGCGTCGATGCCCTGCAGCTCGGGGCCGATCTCGTCGAGCACGGCGGTGACGGCCTTCTCCACGCCCTTGCCGAAGTAGCGGTTGACGTCACCGTCGCGCAGCTCAACGGCCTCGTGCTCGCCGGTGGAGGCGCCCGAGGGCACCGCGGCGCGGGCCAGCGTCCCGTCGTCGAGCGCGACCTCCACCTCGACGGTGGGGTTGCCCCGCGAATCCAGGATCTCGCGCGCGCCGACCTGCTCGATGACAGCCACGTCGTACTCCTCACAGCGTGTCCGACTACTCGGGTCGAGCCTAGCGGTGCCATCCCCCGGTCGGAGTCGAACACGACCGGGGGATGGCTCACATCGTGGGGCGAGATGTTCTGGGGTCGAACAACCGACACCGCCCGCGTAGTGTTGATCTGACTATGACCCAGGAGCCTGCCGAGGTGTTCGCGGCGTTCCGCCACGCGGAGTCACTGGTGGCGCGGCGCAGGCCGTTGGACGCCCTGGTCGCGTTGGCCCCGGTCCTGGCGGCGGAACCGGACGCGCCGAGCGTGCACCTGCTCGCGGGCCGGGCGTACCTGAACTCGGCGCAGTTGCTGCGCGCCGAGGACGCGTTCCGGCGGGTGCTCGAGCTCGACCCGTCCGACCACTACGCGCGCTTCGCCCTCGGCAAGACGCTGCAGCGGCAGAGCAGGCTGACCGAGGCGCAGACCCAGTTGCGGATGGCGGTGGCGATGAACCCGCTGCCGGAGTACCAGGAGGCGCTCGGCGAGGTCAGCGCCCGGATAGCGGTCGAGGGCGGCCGCTAGGCGAGCGGTTTCCGGTCATCACCGGCTGTGCCCGCCCGGTGTCGGCGAAGATGTCCCGGTCCCTGTCCCGATACCGGCCGACGGGAGAATCCGGAGGATGAGCATCCAAGAAGAAGCGCAGCGGTTGAACGGCGTCGCCGACCGCGTCCCGGTCAACGCCACCCAGCAGTTCCTCAGCGAGTTGAGCAACATCGGTGCCGAGGTGTCGTCGATCCTGGGCAGCACCTCCACCGCTGGCAACATCAGCAACCTGCTGCACCAGGCGGAATCGCACGCCGACGCGCTCAACCAGGCGCTGCAACAGGCCCGCCAGGCCATCCAAGAGGCGGCCCAGCACCACCTGACCGGCTGATCCCGCCGCGCCGCCGACCGGCTCGGCTGGTCGGCGGCCAGCTAGGGCGAGGGCGTCACCCTGTCGACCAGTTCGCGCGCGGGGACACCCCGGGGGAGCACCCCCAGCACGCCGGACCGGTCCGCGAGCCGCGCGGCGGTGAAGGCCTCCCCGACCCAGGGCGACAGCCGCAGCAGCAAGCTCGCCTGCAGGCACAACGCGATCAGTTCGGCCACCCGCCTGGCCCGCTGCTGGTCGATCTCGGCGAGTTCGCCCCGCAGCTGGACCACCGCGGCGTCCAGGTGGCGATCCGCCCCCGCGGTGGTGGCGAGTTCGGCCCACAACGCTTCCACGGCCGCCGGTTCCCGCTGTACCGCGCGGAGCACGTCCAGCGCGGTCACGTTCCCGGAGCCTTCCCAGATCGACATCAACGGTGCTTCCCGGTACAGCCGGGGCAGCCCCGACTCTTCGACGTAACCGTTGCCGCCCAAGCACTCCAGCGCTTCGCCCACGACGAGCGGGGCTCGTTTGCAGACGTAGAACTTGGCGGCGGGCAACGCCAGCCGCAGCACCGGGGACGGTGTGTCCACAAGGGACGCGAGCCACATCGACAGCACCGTCGCGCCTTCGGACTCCAGTGCCAGGTCTGCCAGGACGGCGGTCATCGCGGGCTGGTCCCGCAGGAGGGCACCGAAGGCGGACCGGTGGGCGGCGTGGTGGGCGGCCTCGGTCAGCGCGGCGCGGATGTTCGAAGTGGACCCGAGCACGCAGTCGAGCCGGGTCATGGTGACCATCTCGATGATGGTGCGCACCCCGCGGCCCTCGTCGCCGACCCGCCAGCCGGTGGCGCCGGTGTACTCCAGCTCCGCGGACGCGTTGGACTTGTTGCCCAGCTTGTCCTTCAGCCGTTGCAGGCGCAGTGCGTTGCGGGTGCCGTCGGGGAGCACCCGCGGCAGCACGAAGCACGTGAGCCCGCCCGGCGCCTGCGCCAGGGTCAGGAAGAGGTCGTTCATCGGCGCGGAGGTGAACCACTTGTGGCCGACGAGCCGGTAGGTCCCGTCACCGGAAGGTGTTGCTGTGGTTGAGTTCACACGGACGTCGGAGCCGCCCTGCTTCTCGGTCATGGACATGCCCGCGAGCAGTCCGGACTTGATCTCCGGGGCGCGCAGTCCGAAGTCGTAGGTCGGCGCGAGCAGACCCGGTTCGTAGCGCGCGGCGATCTCCGGTTCGTGGCGCAGCGCGGGGATGGCCGCGTACGTCATGGAGATCGGGCAGCCGTGGCCCGCTTCGGCCTGCGACCACAGCGTGAACGCCGCCGCGCGGCGCAGGTGCGCGTGCTCGCCCGCGTCCGCCGCCCACGGCGCGGCGTGTAGTCCATGTGCGACAGCCCGTGACATCAACCAGTGCCAGGACGGGTGGAACTCGACCTCGTCCACCCGGTTGCCGTACCTGTCGTGCGTGTGCAGCACCGGAGGGTGCGCGTTCGCCAACCGTCCGTGTTCGCGGGTTTCCTCAGCTCCGGCTTCCGCCGCGACGGCCGCGAGCGAGTCGAGCACCTCGGGTGATCCGTACGCGCGCACCGCGCTGACCAGTGCCGGGTCACATCCGAGGGGGTTGTGGCGATGCAGTGGGGGCGTCTGGTTGACCACCTCGTGGGTGCGGTCCGGTCGGCGCGCCGGGGGCTCGGTAGCGGTCACTACCCGAGGGTAACTCGATCACCCGGGCAACCGGCGGGCACGCGCGCTACGTCCCCGTCATGGTCAAGAAGGCACACCCGCGTACCCGGGGGTGAACAACGGACGGACGGAAGGGCGGCAGCCGACGACATCTGGACCCTTTTGCCGGGGTTCTGCCTGCCGACGATGACTCTGAGGCTGAGATGAGGCAGGGTAGATGACCGAAGACGCGAGCAGGGGTCTGCGCCAGCAGGCGGGCACACAACCGAGGGGCGGGTTTTCACGGTGAGTTCGAAGACCGGGGGCAGGAAGGTAGGCAAGCACCGGCAGCGGGTCAAGCGCAGACGCGGTGCGGTCGCCGCGGCGGGCGCGCTGCTGTTCGTACCGGTCGTCGCCGCTGGTGAGCCGGTGGACCTGGTCGGTGCGGGCGGCCCGAACGAGGTCGCGATGGCCAAGGGCATCGGCGGCGGGCTGTTCGGCCTGACCGACCCGAGCGAGGTCGGCGCGGACGGGTCGGCACCGGAGAACGCCGAGCTGGGCAAGCAGATCCTCGCGCTCGCTGGCACCCCGGAGCTGCTCAAGTACACGGCCGGTCCCGCGGTGACCTTGCCCGGTGGCCCCAACGGCATCCCGGGCACCATGTTGCAGGCCTACATGCGCGCCGCGCAGACCATGGCCACCACGACCCCCGGCTGCCACCTGGACTGGCCGCTGCTGGCCAGCATCGGCCGCATCGAGTCCAACCACGCGCGCGGCGGTCAGGTCGACGCGAACGGCAAGACCGCGCACCCGATCCTCGGTCCGGTGCTCAACGGCGGCGGCTTCGCGGCGATCAGCGACACCGACGGCGGCCGCTACGACGGCGACGCCAGGTGGGACCGCGCGGTCGGCCCGATGCAGTTCATCCCGTCGACCTGGAAGGGCTACGCCTCCGACGGCAACGGCGACGGCCAGACCGACCCGAACAACATCTACGACGCGACCCTCGGCGCGGGCAAGTACCTGTGCTCCGGCGGGCTGGACATGGCCAACGCGCAGCAGCGCGCCACCGCCGTGTTCCGCTACAACCACTCCGACAGCTACGTCCGCACGGTCCTGATCTGGGCCGACGCGTACGCCAAGGGCGTCACCCCGCTGCCGAGCACGCCGGTCGACCGCGCCGAGCAGATGGCCCTGCCGCCCGCGGTCGAGCCCACCCCCCAGGGCGGGACCCCGCCGGTCGAGGGCGTCACCCCGACGCAGAACCCGAGCACCCCGCCCGCGGGCACGACCACGCCGACCGGGTCCAGCGTCCCCAGCACCACGACGACGACCACGGTCCCCAGCACCACGACGACGGACCCCACGACCACCACCACGACCCCGGTCCCGACCACGACGACCACCACCCCGACGTGCGTCGAGCCCACCACCACGACGACCAGCCCGACCACCACGACCACGACGCCCGCCCCGGACCCCTGCGCGCCGGTCTCCCCGGCCGCGGTCCCCACGGGCGCGGTCGGCTCCTCCATCGAGCCGACGCCGTAGGTCACCCCGGTTGTCCGAACCGCCCCGCTCACCTCCGAGCGGGGCGGTTCTCGTTGAATGGCAAATGGCAAAGTGCGCCACCCCGCGTCAAGTCATTGACAGCCCGTGTCGCGCACTTCCCCGAACCGGTGAATCCAGCCACCCCCGAGCGAATCCGCGTCCCCCGAAAACGCCCGACGAAAGTCTGATCACCCGGGCCCACCACAACGCTTTAAAAATCCGAAGCATAGGCTCGTGGGCATGAGCAGAGTCGCTGCCATCGACTGCGGGACGAACTCGATCCGCCTGCTGGTCGCCGAGGCGAGCACCGGGCACGACGGGGCGACCGCGTTGCGCGACCTGCACCGGGAGATGCGCGTCGTCCGGCTCGGCCAGGGGGTCGACGCCACCGGTCTGCTCGCCGCGGCGGCCATCGCGCGGACCAGGGACGCCCTGGTCGACTACGCGGGGGTGCTGCGGCGCAAGGGGGTCGAGCGGGTGCGGATGGTGGCCACCTCGGCCACCAGGGACGCCGCCAACCGCGACGAGTTCTTCGCCATGACCGCCGACGTGCTCGGTGTCGAGGCCGAGGTCATCAGCGGGGCCGAGGAGGCGGAGCTGTCCTTCCTGGGCGCTGTGGGGGATCTGGAGCCCGAGGACGGCCCCTTCCTGGTGGCCGACGTCGGCGGCGGGTCGACCGAGCTCGTGCTGGGCACCTGGGACGGTCTTGAAGCGCGCTTCGACGGCGCCAAGTCCGTGGACGTCGGCTGCGTGCGGTTGACCGAGCGCGCGCTGACCTCGGACCCGCCGACGGCGGCTGAGGTCGCCGAGGCCGAGGCCATCGCCGATCGGGTGCTCGACGAGGCGTTCGCCCAGGTCCCGGTGGCCAAGGCGCGGACGTGGGTCGGCGTCGCGGGCACCGTGACCACCCTGTCGGCGATCAACCTGGGGCTGGCCGCCTACGACCCCGACCAGATCCACCTGAGCCGGATCCCGTTCGCCGGGATCGAGTCCATCACCACCCGCCTGCTCACCACGGGTCACCGCGAACGCGCCGCCATCGGGGCCATGCACCCCGGCCGGGTGGACGTGATCGGGGGCGGCGCCGTGGTGGTCAGGGCACTGGCCAGGCGCATCGCGCTGGAGACGGAGATCACAAGCCTTCTGGTGAGCGAGCACGACATTCTGGACGGCATCGCGCTCTCCGTCGCCGGGGTCGATGACCAGCGGTGACAAGCGCCAATACATCGCATAGCCGTCGCGACAATGACCTGACACCTAACCGCCAACGACAAACTGTTCGGTTACCGGTCACTCTCCGATGAGACCATCCCCCAAACGGATGAACTACGTCTGATTGTGACTCGTTTGTGACGCTCTCGATCGCCTGCTGACTCACCCCTCCGGTTAACTTCCACTCACTTTCGGAGCGGGCGGTTCCGCTCCGCGATCGACGACTGCCGTTGGCGCACCAAGCCTGAGCACGTCGAACTAGCCTGGGAGGAGACCCATGCGCAAACCACGCTGGATAGCGGCAACGGTGATGCCGCTTGCACTCGCGCTCACAATCGCGGGTTGCGGCGGTGGCAGCGAGGACAACGGCAGCAGCGGCAACACCGGTGGCAGCACTGGCACCAGTGACCCCGATGGCGCCCTGTCGGCCTTCGGGACCGAGCCGGAGAACCCGCTCATCCCCGGCAACACCACCGAGAGCGGCGGCAGCAAGGTCATCCGCGCCCTGTTCACCGGTCTGACCAGGTACGACCCGGTGACCGGCGAGTCGAAGAACGCGGTGGCCGAGAAGATCGACACGACCGACTCCAAGGTCTACACGGTCAAGCTGAAGGCCGGTTGGAAGTTCCACGACGGCACCCCGGTGAAGGCGAAGAACTTCGTCGACGCCTGGAACTTCACCGCCGCCAGCCCCAACGGGCAGCAGGGCGCGAGCTTCTTCGAGCAGGTCCAGGGCTACAAGGACGTGCACACCGAGGACCCCGACGGCACCGCTGGCCCGCAGAAGGCCCCGGAGCCCACCTCCAAGGAGATGTCCGGCCTCAAGGTCGTCGACGACACCACCTTCGAGGTCACCCTCAACGCCCCGTTCGCGGTCTTCCCGCTCAAGCTGGGCTACAACCCGTTCTTCCCGCTGCCGGACTCCTTCTTCACCGACCAGAAGGCGTTCGAGGCCAAGCCGATCGGCAACGGGCCGTTCAAGTTCGTCTCGCGCAAGCCCAACGCCGAGATCGCGCTGACCCGCAACGACGACTACGCCGGTGACGACAAGGCGAAGTTCAAGGACCTCACCTTCAAGATCTTCGAGTCCAACGAGGCGGCCTACACCGCCATCGTCGGCGGTGACCTGGACTTCCTCGACACCATCCCGCCGACCGGCATCGCCGGTGGCAAGTACAAGCAGGACCTGGAAGGCCGCAACGGGTCGACCCCGTACATGGGCAACCAGACCCTGACCTTCCCGTACTACGACCCGACCTACACCAACGCCGACCTGCGCAAGGCGCTGTCGCTGGCGATCAACCGCCAGGAGATCGTCGACAAGATCTTCGACGGCACCCGCATCCCGGCCGACGGTTGGGTCAACCCGGCTGTCCCCGGCTACGCCAAGGGCCAGTGCGGCGACCTGTGCACCTACAACCCGGACAAGGCCAAGGAGTACCTGGCCAAGTCGGGCTTCAAGGGCGCGGTCAAGCTCTCGACCAACGCCGACGGCGGCCACAAGGACTGGATGACCGCCACCTGCAACAGCATCAAGAACGCGCTGGGCATCGAGTGCACCTACGAGCCGATCCCGACCTTCGCCGAGACTCGGCAGAAGATCAACGCTCGGCAGATGAACGCGATCTTCCGCACCGGCTGGATCGCCGACTACCCGTCGATCGAGAACTTCCTCAACCAGCTCTACCGCACCGGCGCTTCCTCGAACGACGGTGAGTACAGCAACCCCAAGCTCGACGAGATCCTGGGTCGCGCGGACTCGGCGCCCAGCGTCGACGAGGCGAACAAGCTGTACCAGGAGGGTGAGCGCATCCTGGCCGAGGACTTCCCGGTCATCCCGCTGTGGAACCAGACCGCCCAGTACGGCTGGTCCGAGCGGATCGACAACGCCCGCCTCAGCTCGCTGCGTGAACTGGACCTGACCAACGTGACGGTCAAGAAGAAGTAGTTCACACCAGTTCCACTCCGGGCCGGGGGTGCGGCGATCCCGCGCCCCCGGCCCGGAGTCAGGTTGGGAGAGACAATGGGACGCTACGTCCTCCGACGACTACTACAGCTGATCCCGGTGTTCATCGGGACCACCTTCCTGATCTACTGGCTGGTCTGGAGCCTTCCCGGCGACCCGTTCTCCGGCAAGTGCGGCGACCGCCCGTGCCCGGACTCCTACGTCCAGGCGATGGTCGACAAGTTCAACCTCGACGACCCGCTGGTCGTGCAGTACGGCAAGTACATGCTCAACGTCCTGCAGGGCAACTTCGGCGAGACCTTCCGGGGCCTCGACGTCGGCGAGCTCATCGGTGAGGCCTACCCGAACACGATCCGCCTCGCGCTCGTCGCGCTGGCGATCGAGGCCGTCATCGGTTTGGCCGCTGGCATCCTGACCGGTCTGCGCGGCCGTGGGTTCCTGGACAACCTGGTCCTGGTCTCCACCCTGTTCCTGATCTCGCTGCCGGTGTTCGTCACCGGTTTCGTCCTGCAGATCACTCTCGGGTTCGAGCTCAAGTGGATCAAGACCACGGTCTCGGCGTCACCGGCGCCGTGGGAGCACCTCATCGTGCCCGGATTCGTCCTCGGCAGCCTGTCCATGGCCTACGTGACCAGGTTGACCAGGACCTCCATCGCGGAGAACAAGCGCGCGGACTACGTCAGGACCGCGACCGCCAAGGGCCTGCGCCAGCGGCGCGTGGTCGGCGTGCACCTGCTGCGCAACTCCGCCATCCCCGTGGTGACGTTCCTCGGTACCGACCTGGGCGCCCTCATGGGCGGCGCCATCGTCACCGAGGGCATCTTCGACATCAAGGGCATCGGCAGCCTGGTCTACGACGGCATCCTCGGCAAGGAAGGGGTAACGGTCACCGGCGTCGTCACGCTGCTGGTGATGGTCTACCTGTTGTCGAACCTGCTGGTGGACCTGCTGTATGCCGTCCTCGACCCAAGGATCCGCTATGACTGACCCGAGCACCGCAAGCACGGTGACGACCTCACCGGAGGAGTTCGTCACCGCCGCGGAGCACGCCGAGGTCAAGGGCAGCAAGCCCCGCAGCCTCGCCTCCGACGCCTGGCACGACCTGCGCAGGCGCCCGCTGTTCATCGTCTCGGCGGCGATGATCCTGCTCGTGCTGCTCATGGCGTTCTGGCCGAGCCTGTTCACCTCGGTGGACCCGAACTACGCCGAACTGGGCAAGAGCCGCGAGGGACCCTCCGCCGCCGCCTGGTTCGGCTACGACAACCAGGGCTACGACCTGTTCTCCCGCACGATCTACGGGAGCCGGGCCTCGATCATCGTTGGTGTGGCGGCGACCCTGCTCACCGTGCTGATCGGATCGACCTTCGGCCTGCTCGCCGGTTACTACGGCGGCTGGCTCGACGGCCTCATGTCGCGCATCGCCGACGTGTTCTTCGGCCTGCCGTTCGTCCTCGGCGCCATCGTCATCCTGTCCAGCTTCCGCTCCAGCGGCGAGACCAGCCCGACCCAGATCATCTTCCTGGTCGTGCTGTCCATCTCGATCCTGTCCTGGCCGGTGTGCATGCGGATCATGCGGTCGGCGGCCATCGCGGCCAAGCAGCAGGACTACGTCAAGGCCGCCCGCGCCCTGGGCGCGAGCACCTCGCGGATCATCCTGCGGCACATGCTGCCCAACGCGGTCGCGCCCGTGCTGGTCTACGCGACCATCGCGCTCGGCGCGTTCATCGGGGCCGAGGCCACGCTGTCGTTCCTGGGCATCGGCCTGCGCGCGCCGGTCGTGTCGTGGGGCGTGATGATCTCGGACTCGCGCGACGTGATCCGGGTCGCCCCGCACAGCCTGCTGTTCCCAGCCGCGTTCCTGACCGCGACCGTGCTCGCCTTCGTGATGCTCGGCGACGCCGTGCGCGAAGCGCTGGACCCCAAGGCGAGGTAGCGCAATGACCACCACAAGGTCCGAAGTGGACTTCGAAGAGACCGGGCAGGTTCCCGGGGCCCCGCTGCTGGAAGTCGACAACCTGTTCGTCGAGTTCCGCACCCGCGACGGGGTGGCCAAGGTGCTCAACGGCGTCAGCTACCGGGTCGAGCCCGGCGAGACGCTCGCCGTGCTCGGGGAATCCGGGTCCGGCAAGTCGGTGACCGCGCAGACGGTCATGGGCATCCTGGACATGCCGCCGGGGTACATCACCGGCGGCGAGATCCGGTTCCACGGCGAGAACCTGCTCAAGGCGTCACCGAGGCGGCGGCGGGAGGTGCGCGGCTCTGGCATCGCCATGATCTTCCAGGACGCGCTCTCGGCGCTCAACCCGGTTTTCACCGTGGGCTTCCAGATCGAGGAGCAGCTGCGGCTGCGCAAGGGCATGTCCCGGCGCGACTCCCGCAAGCGGGCGATCGAGCTGCTCGACCTGGTGAAGATCCCCAACGCCAAGGGCCGGGTGCGCCAGTACCCGCACGAGTTCTCCGGCGGCATGCGCCAGCGCGCGATGATCGCGATGTCGCTGGCGCTCGACCCGGAGATGCTCATCGCCGACGAGCCGACCACCGCGCTCGACGTCACCGTGCAGGCCCAGATCATGGACCTGCTCAAGGACATCCAGGTCGAGCGGAACATGGGCCTGATCCTGATCACCCACGACCTCGGCGTGGTCGCCGAGGTCGCCGACCGGATCGCGGTCATGTACGCCGGGCGGATTGTGGAGCAGTCGCACGCCCGCGACCTCTACCGCCGCCCCGGCCACCCCTACACCCAGGGCCTGCTCGACTCGCTGCCCCGGCTCGACCTCAAGGGCACCGAGCTGACCACCATCAAGGGGTTGCCGCCGAGCCTGCTCAACATCCCGAAGGGCTGTCCGTTCAACCCCAGGTGCCCGCGCGTGCAGGACATCTGCAAGACCGAGGTCCCGCCGCAGCACCGGCTGGCCCCCGGTCGGCTCAGCGCCTGCCACTTCGCCGAGGAGCTGATCAGCGGTGACTGACAACATCATCGAGGTCCGCGACCTGGTCAAGCACTTCCCGGTGCGGGTGGGCGTGCTGTTCAAGCGCACCGTCGGGCACGTCCGCGCGGTCGACGGGGTCTCCTTCGACCTCAAGCGCGGCGAGACCCTCGGCGTGGTCGGCGAGTCCGGCTGCGGCAAGTCGACCCTGGCCCAGGTGCTGATGCGCCTGGAGCCCGCGACCAGCGGCACCGCCACCTTCGAGGGCCGCGACATCCTCAAGATGCGCGGTGGTGAGCTGCGCAAGCTGCGCCGCGACATCCAGATCGTGCTGCAGGACCCGTACACCTCGCTCAACCCCCGGATGACCGTCGGCGACATCATCGGCGAGCCGTTCGAGATCCACCCCGAGGTGGCGCCCAAGGCGTCGCGGGCCAAGAAGGTGCAGGAGCTGCTGGACGTGGTCGGGCTCAACCCCGAGCACATCAACCGCTACCCGCACCAGTTCTCCGGCGGCCAGCGCCAGCGCATCGGCATCGCCCGCGCGCTCGCGCTGCGGCCCAAGGTGATCGTCTGCGACGAGCCGGTGTCCGCGCTCGACGTCTCCATCCAGGCGCAGGTGATGAACCTGCTCGGGGACCTGCAGACCGAGTTCGGGCTGTCGTACGTGTTCATCGCCCACGACCTGTCGGTGGTGCGCCACCTGTCCGACCGGGTCGCGGTCATGTACCTGGGGAAGGTGGTGGAGATCGGGACGGAGGAAGAGATCTACGAGCACCCGACCCACCCCTACACCCAGGCGTTGCTCTCGGCGGTGCCGGTGCCGGACCCGGAACTGCGCGACCAGCGGCAGGTGATCCGGCTGGAGGGCGACGTCCCCAGCCCGGTCGACCCGCCGTCCGGCTGCCGGTTCCGCACCCGCTGCTGGAAGGCGCAGGACCTGTGCGCGCAGGAGGAGCCGAAGCTGGCCGTCCGCGTCGCCAACCACCCCAGCGCCTGTCACTTCGCCGAGGAGAAGTCGGTCGTTCCCTGAGTCGGGGGCAGATCTCAGGGATGTTCACGAGGAGGAGTTTCGCGTGAATCGTCGCAAACTGGTCGGTGCCGCGCTCGCGGTACCGCTGGTGGTGTCGCTAGCCGGGCTGGTCGCGCCGACCGTGGCCAACGCCCAGCCCGCGTTGTCCGGCAAGACCGTCGAGTTCAACGTCCTGGCCGCTGACGGCGCGTCCGTCGAGTCGGTCGAGGCCGCTGTCCGCGCGGCGGGTGGCACCGTCGTGACCAGCAACAAGGCGGCGGGTCTGATCACCGCCACCGCGCCCGAGAACGGCTTCACGGCCCGGCTCGCGGGCAACAGGGCGGTCGACACGGCCGCCCGCTCGAAGTCCATCGGCCAGTCCCCGCGCGGCTCGAAGGCGGCCAAGTCCAAGGCCGTCGAGCAGGAGGCCCGCGCGGCCAAGGCGGGCAAGAAGAAGTCCCCGAAGGCGACGACGGCGGGCATGGACCCGTTGGACTCGCTGGCGTGGGGTCTGACCGCGGTCCGCTCGGACCTGGCCCGCACCAAGCAGGCCGGGGACAAGCGGGTCAAGGTCGGCATCCTGGACACGGGTGTGGACGCCTCGCACCCGGACATCGCGCCCAACTTCGACCGGGCCCTGTCGCGCAACTTCACCCGCGACATCCCGTTCGACGAGAACGGCGAGGTCGTCGACGGCCCCTGTGAGTACCGGGGCTGCGTCGACCCCGCGGACGTCGACAACGGCGGCCACGGCACGCACGTCGCGGGCACCATCGCCGCGGCGGCCGACGGCTTCGGCATCTCCGGTGTCGCGCCTGGCGTGTCCATCGTCAACATCCGCGGTGGCCAGGACTCCGGCTTCTTCTTCCTGCAGCCGGTCGTCGACGCCATGACCTACTCCGGTGACGCGGGCCTCGACGTGGTCAACATGTCGTTCTACGTGGACCCGTGGCTGTTCAACTGTGCCAACAACGCGGCGGACACCCCGGAGCAGCGCGCCGAGCAGCGCTTGGTCGTCCGCTCGATCAACCGGGCGATGGAGTACGCCCACCGCAAGGGCGTCAGCCAGATCGTGTCGCTGGGCAACGGGCACATGGACCTGGGCAACCCGTTGCCCGACTCCAGCAGCCCCGACTACCCGGCAGGCACGTCGTACCCGCGCACGATCGACAACGCGACCTGCTTCTCGCTGCCGATCGAGGGCCCGCACGCGATCGGCGTCAGCTCCTACGGCCCGTCGCAGGCCAAGGCCGACTACTCCAACTACGGCACCGAGCGCATCTCGGTGTCGGCCCCCGGCGGGTACTTCCGGGACGGTTTCGGCACGGACTGGTACCGCACCAACGAGAACCTCATCCTCTCGACCTACCCCCGCAACGTGGCGCTGACCGAAGGCGCGATCGACGAGGCGGGCAACGTCACCCCGGACGGTGAGGCGCTCGGTGTGCAGAAGGCCTGCAAGGCCAACGGCACCTGCGGCTACTACCAGTACCTCCAGGGCACCTCGATGGCCTCCCCCCACGCCTCCGGCGTGGCGGCCCTCATCGTGTCCCAGTACGGCGACTACACCCGCAACGGTGTGACCCTCGCGCCGGACAAGGTCAAGAAGGTCCTCGAGGGCACCGCCGCGGAGATCGCCTGCCCCACCCCGCGCACGGTGGACTACACCCCCATCGGCCGCCCGGCCGAGTTCAACGCCACCTGCACGGGCTCCCCGTCGTTCAACAACTTCTACGGCCACGGCTCTGTGGACGCGTGGAACGCGGTGACCAACGGTCGCAAGTACCTGAAGTAGTTCCCGCTTGACGGACAAGGCCCCCCGGCTCCTGCCGGGGGGCCTTTCTGCAGTTCCACTTAGGACGCTCGTCGATAGGCGGTCAGTACGCTCCGTGCGCCGTAGAGGTTGGTGTGGAAGGGACTGTGGCCCAGGGGAGTCCAGCGCTCGGTGAGTTCGGTGAAGAACTCGCGGTCTCCGCAGACCTCCGGGTTCTGCTCACCCGCGTAGATCACCGTGTCACCCGGGTAGGCCGCGAGGGCGGCGGTGGTCAGGCCGCCCGGTGGTGGCCAGGACAGGAACAGGGCGCGGTCGCCGTGGGCGGCTGCGGTGGTCGCGGTGCCGGGGTGGACCGGGTGGAAGGGGGCGACTCCGTCCAACCAAGCAGTGCTGGCCTGGCCGCCCGCGTCGACGGCGAGGACGTCCACGTCGAGTTGTGCCAGTTGCCAGGCCCAGTAGCCGAGGCCTGCCCCGAGGTCGAGGACCGGGCGGCCTGCCAGGTGTTCCAGCAGCCAGGTGAGGTCCCCCGGGCTGGGCAGCGACCACGCCAGCCGCCGTTGGGGGACCCACCAGCCGAAGGGGCCGTGCGGGGGCGGGAGGACTTCCACCAGCACCCCGGATCCGGGGACCGGCAGCGGTCGCTCGTGCACCGGTGCGGCCAGTGCCAGGTCCCAGTACGGGTTCACCGTCACCTGGGGCGCGTCCAGCGGCCCGCCGACCAGTGTCCGCACCGGTGCGCCGGACAGCGACACCGCGCCGGTCGCGGTCCAGTGGCGGGTGCCGATCTCCAGCAGTGCCTTGGCGTGCGCGGGGATCACAGCCATGGTCGTCGGGTCGCGAACTCGACCAGGTCGGTGGTCTTCACCCGGTGCTCGGGTAGCCGGGCCAGCGCGGCGGCCGCCGCCTGCGGGGGCAGGTGGGCCTCCAGGGCCACCCGGAGCGCGTGGTGGGTGCGCTCGGCGTACCAGCGGTTCTTCAGCTCGGCGAGCACGGCCCGGGCCGCGGGTTCGGTCAGCGTGCCGTCCGCGACGAGCGCGGCCACCAGCGACCGGATGTGCACCATCGGCTCGGACATCGGCCGGTGCGGCGCTTCCGCGGCGTGCAGGAGGGTCACCTCGTCGTCGCTGAAGCCGGGGTCGTCGGCGTAGCGCTGGTACACCGCGCCGAAGCCGCGCATGCCGAGGTGGCGCATCTCGGCCGCGCGGATCGCGCCCATCGAGGACAGGCCCCACACCCGCCACCCGCGGTCGAGCGCCGCGCGCAGCTCCGCGTGCCCCACCGAGGGGTAGCTGTGGAAGGTCCCGTCGACGACGACCAGCACGCCCGGGTCCGCCGAGTCGACCACCGCGGCCACGTCCCCCCGTCGCACCGGCGGCAATATCCGCGCGCTGGCGGGGAACAGCGGCGGGAGCCCGTGCGCGGTCGGTCCCAGGAACACGACGACCCCGGTCACCGCGCACCTGCCAGTCGTGGGCCGACCCTGGGGAGCCCGGGGTCGAACGACTCCATTCCCGGCACGATCACCCTGACCACGGCCAACGGCGAGTCCGGTTCGGACAGAACCACGCGGTAGACGTGCGGGAAGCCTTTTCGCCGCAGCATATCCAACAGATCATCCAAAGTAGACTCAACGCTCGGTGCTCGGCCCGGCGCGATGTCGGAGAACAGCACCGCGCCTGCGTCGTCGGTCAGCTTCGCCCGCAGGGCGGCCACCGCGGCCAGTTCTTCCGTTCCCTCGGCGGCGAAGTAGCGGATCCGGTTCACCAGGTCGTCGCGGCCGCCGTGGATGCTGGTCAACCGGGACTGCGCTGCCTCGCACACCGCGCGCACGGCCGCGATGTCGCGCAGCGGGTGCAGACCCACGCCGTAGGCGATCGCGATCGGTGCCGCGTCGTCGGGTTCGAGCACCGCCGCGGTGAAGTAGGGCAGGTCGAACTCGTTGGGCGTGTGCCGCAGCGCCAAGCGCAGGCCTGCCGCGTCGATCTTGTCGACCAGTTCCCGCAGTTGCGGCGGTGGCGTGTCCACCTCGACCAGCCGGGACCCGCCGCGCACCTGCTCGAACGAGCCGATGTCGCGCTCCACCACCTCGGCCAACCCGTGCAGCGTCGCCTCGGTGACCGTGTTGCCCGAGGCCAGGCCGGTCGTGTTTGAGCCGAACAGCCGCTGACCGTCGTTGTGCCGGTAGGGCGAGAACACCAGTTCGGCGGGCAGTGCCAGTTCGGTGCCGTCGGTGATCTCGTGCGCGGTAACGCAGTCGAGCGGTCCGTGCGGGTCGACCGGCCTGCCCACAACCGGGCACAGGTCGACGAAGTCGAAAGCCGCGCCCGGCTGGTTGGCCACCGCGTGCGGGGTCGAGGCGAACGCACGGACCCGGCTGGCGCCGTACTCGGCGTGCGCGTACTCGATGGCCTCCATGACCGCGCCCACCTCGGCCTCGGCCGCCCGCACCCCCTTGCCCGCGGTGACGCACAGCGAACCGGCGACCGCGGTGGGCCGGATGCCCGCGAACACCGGGATGCCGATCCGGTCCAGCCAGGTCGTGTCGGTGACCCGGGTGATCCCCCACCGCGGCGCGACCTCCCGCGCCGCGGCGAGGGTCTCGGCCAGCGGTGCCACCCGCAGGCTCGACGTCATGCGGTGCACGTGCTGGTCCGCGCCCGGCTCAGGCGGTGGCCGCGGCTGGCTCGTCGACCCCGCTGTCGTGCAGGCGCATGTGCATCGCGAAGCCTGCGCGGGTGGCGCCGTCCTCGGCGAGCGCGCCCCACAGCCGCTCGGTCGTGGGCCGCTCGACGCCGTCGTCGGTCGCGCAGAGGTGCATGTGCATGGCGAACCCGGCCCGGGTGGCGCCGTCCTCGCCCAGCGCGCCCCACAGTTGGGCCGTGGTCGGTGCGTTGTCGTCCGTGTTGTGCATCGCCATGTGCATGACGAAGCCTGCGCGGGTGGCGCCGTCCTCGGTCAGCACGTCCCACAGCCGCGCGGTGGTCGCCTCGTCGAGGGTGTAGTGCGGCTCGTGCTTCTGTGCGGTCATCGTCGATCATCCCCAGTCCGGGGAGCGCGCGCCCCCCTGTGCACCCGAGGCTACGCACGGCGGAAACCGGGCCGCAACGAAACCGGCAGCTTGAGCCCGTTGATGGTCCACAATGGACAGCGGACCCCGCCGGGGGTGACCCGGCGAGGCCCGCTGTGTGTGGTGGAGCGGTGTCACTCCATGGTCAGCACGAACCTCGGACGGTTGAGGCGGATCTGTCGTGCTGTTTCCTCGAGGGCGTCGGCCAGGGCATCGGCTTGTTCGGGAGAGGCCCAGCCGATGATCAGACCGGAGGCGTAGTCGCGCAGGCGCGCAGGCAGCGTGTCCAGTTTGGCGGCGAGCAGGACGATCGCCCGTGCTGTGTCGACCTGCTCCGGGGTCGCCGTCACACCGTGCCGCCCCGTGCCGCGGACCCGATCTCCCCGACCACGTCCATCACCTCCTCCACCGCGGCCAACGCTAAGGTTCGTGGCGACAACGGGGATTGCCTGTGTGGCAAGGTCGCCCATTCGGCGCAGGGTGGTCCTCAGGACAGCAAACCCGCGCGGTAGGCCAAACCCCGCAGTTCTCGGCCGATGGCGTCGTCGCGCGCTCGCGCCAACAGCTCAGATAGTACGGAGTGCATGAATGGGTGGCGGTGCACCCGCGCGGGTGAGATCCGTTCGGCGCGGCGCAGCATGAGCACCGCTTCGTCGCGGCGGTTGGGCATCCGGGCCAGGGCTCGGCCGAACTCGCGCCAGTAGGCGGACTTCCTGGTGGCCGACGGCAGCGCGTTCGGGTCGACGGTGCCCGCGATCCGCGCCGCCTCGGCGTGTTCGCCCGCCTCCAGCGCCACCGACATCCGCCACACGCCCACGTTCGAAGGGCCGAAGCCGAACCACAGCGCGTTGCCCTCGCCTGCGTGCCTGGCCAGGTCCTCGGCGTGGTCGAGCGCGGCCACCCGCTCGACCTGGTCGCCCTTGGCCGCCGCGACCAGCGACCGGGTGAGGGTCAGCATGCCCGACATCTGCAGCTCGGTGTTGCCGCTGGTCCCCGGGTCGGTATCGGTGACGACCTGATCGGCCAGGTCGAACCCGCCCGCGCCGATCAACCCGAACGCGGTGCCGAACCCGCTGACCGCCAGCGACACCGGCTCGTCGAGGCGCTGCGCGGCGTCGGCGGCCAGGGTCGCGGCTTGCCAGCCGAGGTCCTGGCTGGCCCCGATGTCGCCGAGCCACGCCTGGGTGCCCTGCACGTGGGTGATGACCAGCAGCCGCAGCACGTCGCGTTCGGCGTGGCCCGCGGCCAACGTGGTGTGCAGGTCGGAGATCAGGTCGGGTAAGAGCGCGCCGACGGTCGCGTAGTCGCACTCGCGCTGGCGGTCGAGCAGGTCTTCCGAGCGGGTGCTCAGCTCCTCGACCGTGCAGATCCGCCCGCGCCAGGCGTGCATGGCCGCGGCGAACAGGGCGAGCCGGACGGCGCCGAGCGCCCTGTCCTCCTCCGCCTCGCCGGGGGCGGCGAGCGCGACGTTGGTGATCTCCGTCGGCGCCACGTCCAGCGCCCTGGCCAGCGCCATGATCAGCGACCGCCGGTCGAGCGCCCGGTGCCCGGACTCCAGCCTGCTCAGGTAGGACGGGGAGATGCCAGCCAACCCGGCCACGACCGCCAGCGACTTGCCCCGCGCGTTGCGGATCTGCCGCAGGCGTCGCCCGATATCGCTCACGCTTGACCCCTTCGCCGAAGGGAAGCCCAGCTGGGACCGCCCCCGGCCGATCCGGCCGGGGGCACCGCCCAGGGTACGGCGTCCGGGTCCGCGTGGTAACCGCTTATCCGCTAACGGTTTTGCCGATGAAGGCGGCGATGTCCTTCGACTGGCGCAATCGGGACGGTTCGTGCACGTACATCATGTGCCCGGCCTCGTAGTAGGAAACCTCGATGTTGGCCCGCAGCTCGTCGGGGATATTCAACTGCGCCAACGAGTGCTCGGTGGCGAAGTAGGGCGTGGCCCCGTCGTGGTACCCGGATGCGACATGCACCCGCAGGTGCGGGTTGGTCCGCATCGCGGCGGCGAGCCGGTCGGCCACCGTGACGTGCGCGTTCTCGAACTCCTTGAACGACCAGGATCGATTCACCTCGAGGCTGAGCACCTCGTAGGGCAAGTCGTTGGGGTAGGCCAGTTCCGTGTGCAGGTAGTGGTTTATACCAGCCGTGTAGGCGCCCATGATGGCCGCGGCGGCCGGGTCTTCACTGAACCGTTCACGACCGTAGTCGGCCTCCCAACCGGTGAACCGCCCGTCGAGGCGCCCGGTGGTTTGTTTGCGGTGGCGCAAAAGCTCGGTGAAGAAGCGGACGTGCTCGACCCGCAGGTTGACCCGCTCGACGTAGTCAGCCGAGAGCCCGGTCAGCCTGGCCAGGGTGGCCGCGGTCGTCTCCCGCTCCTGTGTGGACAGACGAGAACCCATGGCCAGCGCGTACGGGTAGTCCCTGGTGGCGAAGGCCTCCGCCTCGTCGAGCACCTCGCGCAGCGGCCGGTCGCCGTGCAGGCCGTGGTAGTGCGCGATCGCGGCGTAGCTGGGCAGGAACAGCGCGTACGGGGCGTCGTTGCCGGTGGTGAAGTCCATAGTGGCGAAGTCGAGCACCGAGGAGATCAGCACCAGCCCGTTGAGGTACATGCCGTGCCTGGACTGCAGGTGGTGCGCCAGCCCGGCGGCGCGGGTGGTGCCGTAGGACTCCCCGGCCAGGAACTTCGGCGAGATCCACCGCCCGTTGCGGCTGGTCCACAACCGGATCACCTCGCCGACGGACTCCAGGTCGGCCTGGAACCCGTGGAACTCGCCCGCCTTCTCGCCCTTGACCGCCCGGGAGTAGCCGGTGGACACCGGATCGATGAAGACGAGGTCGCTGTGGGCCAACAGGGTCTCGGTGTTGTCCACCAGGGTGAACGGCGGCGCCGCTGGCTCGCCCGCGTCGCCGGTGACCACCCGTCGTGGGCCGAACAGGCCCAGGTGCAGCCACACGCTGGCCGAACCGGGCCCGCCGTTGAACGCGAAGGTGACCGGCCTGCGCGCCGGGTCGGCGCCGTCGAGGGTGTAGGCGGTGAGGAAGACCTCGGCCTTGGGCAGGTGCCCGTCGAACGCGCCCTCGGTGCTGACCTCCTTGCGCAGGACCACCCGGCCGGTGGTCGCGGTGTAGTTGAGCTTGCGGCGGCGCACGGTCAGCGAGTGGGCGGTGCTCACCAGGTCGTCGGTGGGCTCTACCTCGGGCTTGGCCCCGCTGTCGGAGTCGGTGGATGCCATGGGCCGACCCTAGTGGCGCTGCCCGCACCCGGGGTGACGTGGTGTGATTGCCGACCGTGAGCACCCTCGCCGAGCTCGACCGCCGCGTCGCCGACTGCCGCGCCTGCCCCCGCCTGGTCGCCTGGCGCGAGGAGGTGGCCAGGACCAAGCGCGCTTCCTTCCGGGACCAGGAGTACTGGGGTCGCCCGGTGCCCGGCTTCGGCCCGGCGGACGCCGCGGTCGGCATCGTCGGCCTGGCCCCGGCCGCGCACGGCGCCAACCGCACCGGCCGGATGTTCACCGGTGACCGCTCCGGTGACGTCCTGTACGCCGCCCTGCACGCCGTCAGGCTGGCGTCGCAGCCGACCGCCACCCACGTCGGTGACGGCCTCGAATTGTTCGGGGTCCGCATCACCGCCCCGGTGAAGTGCGCACCGCCCGCCAACAAGCCGACACCGCAGGAGCGCGACACCTGCCGGTCGTGGCTGGAGCAGGAGTTGGCGCTGCTGCGGCCGACGCTGCGCTCGGTCGTCGTGCTGGGCGCTTTCGGCTGGCAGGCGCTGCTGCCGGTCCTGGACCCGGTGTGGTCGGTCCCGGTCCCGCGCCCCCGCTTCGGCCACGGCGTCTCGGTCACCCTCGCCGCGGTCGACGGCGGAGCCCCGCTGACCGTGTTCGGGTGCTACCACGTGAGCCAGCAGAACACCTTCACCGGCAGGCTCACCCCGGCCATGGTGCGCGACGTCCTGCGCGCGGCGGCGGAATCCGCCGGGATCGCGCCCCGCTGGGCCGAACAGCCGCGTTGACACCCGTGGTTATGATCGGGGCAGGCGCTACCGCCGCGCTCGTGGGGGAAAGTGATCCAGGCGGGTTTGGGTGAGGTAACCACAGTGACCGCGCTTGTCGTTCTGCTCGTCGTGTGCGCGTCGTGGGGGTTTGTTTTCCTGTTGCTCCGGTGGCTGCTGGCGAAACCGGTGCGCGAGATCAGGATCAGCGTCCGGGCGTTGCCGCTACCGGCGCTCGAGGTCGTGGTGGTATCGGATGGCAATTCCGGGAAAACGGGAACGGCTATTCGGCGGCGGTGACGCTCGGTGTCGGTGGCGGTCCGATGTGGGCCGCCACCGGCGTCGCGTTGGGACTGTCAGCTTTCGACAAGCGCCCGCAGCAGGGCGGTCGTGTCGGACTCGGACAGGGCGAGCTGCTCGATCGCGAGGAACCTCTCCCAGGCCGCGGTGACCACGTCGTTGTCGCCGGTGGCCAGGTAGTCCTTGCCAGCGGCCTCTTCGAACAGGACGGTGTCGCCGATCTCGTCGTCGAGTTCGAGCAACATGAAAGCGCCGCCGATTCCCGGGTGCGCGCCCGCGTCGAACGGCACGACCCGGACGGTGGTGCAGTCCTGCGCCGAGCGCGACAGCAGCGCCCGCAGCTGCCCGCGCATCACCTCGGGGCCGCCGATGCCCCGGCGCACGGCAGCCTCGTCGATCAGCGCGACCAGCTTGGGGCGGTCGCTCTCGAACCGGTACTGCCGCTGCAGCCTGCACTCCACGGCCAGGTCGAGCTCCACACCGGAGTAGTAGGTGCCCAGCACGGCCCTGGCGTAGTCGGCGGTCTGCAGGTGCCCGGGGACCAGCACCGGGTGGTACTGGTGGATCGCGGCGGTGGACCCCTCGTAGGCCAGCAGGCGGCGGAACGGCTCGCTGGTGACCGCGTCGTAGCGGGCGTACCAGGGCTGCTCGCGGCTCTCCTTGGCCACCTCGACCAGGTCCGCGATCACCTCTTGGTCGTTCATGCCGTACTCGGCCAGCAGCGCGCGCAGATCGGTGGTGGACACCCCGACCGCCGCCTTCTCTATGCGAATCAGTTTCGACACCGACCAGTCCATGGTGGCGGCGACCTCGGGCTGGGTCTTGCCCGCCTGCTCGCGGAATGTCCGCAGGAGTCGACCGAGCTGGCGCTTGGAGAAGCGGGGGTCTCGTTGTCTTGGCATCGTGCGACTCCGAGGGGACGTTCGGCTACTGGGTGTCATACTATAGAGCGAGTGCCACCCGGCAGAGTGCCACTTGGCTGACCGCCACCGCGCTGCGCGTCTGGGGGCGTTTGGCAAGGTAGCACGGCTGGGACCGGTTTCGCTGCCCCTTCGTTCACCTCGCAATGACAAGTTTGGCCACTCCGCCGGTATCACCTCTACGCGAGTTGTGACTACTCTCAGTAGAAGATTCGGTCAGTGGTGATCCGACCCGCGTGCCCTGCGTTCGGTGCAAGGGTGCTACCCGGCCAGCGGATTCACGGGTCGCCGACAATCGCGGAATAATGCCCGGGTATTGCGCCCCCGCATGGGGGAGCCGAACTCGGAGGGGCTTTGATGACCGTCGTGCTGCTGGAGTGGCGAAAGAGTACTTACAGCGAAAGCAACAATTGTGTTGAACTCGCCAGGTGGTCCGGTGGGAATTCCGTCCGAGATTCGAAGAACCCGGGCCGGAAATTGGACATCTCGCGGCGGACGGTGCGCAGGCTGCTGGCCTTCGTGCGGGGGTGAGCGCGGTGCGCGGGTAATCACTGGTAGCCGGGTCGGTCGTCGGGCAAGCTGGCGGCCATGTCCCCGCGCCTGGGTCCGCCGCTGGTCGCGACCGCGTTGCTGCTGCTCGCGGTCGTCGCAGCCCGCGGCGGCTCGGCCATCCCGTCGGGTCAGGTCGGTGCCGCCCCGGCGGACCCCGACCCGCCACCCCCGCCACCGACCGACTCGGGTGCCGAGTCGCCCAACGGGGTGCTCGACTTCATCAGCGGCATCTCCACCGGCCTGCTGCTGCTCGTCGTCGCGGTCATGCTGCTCATCGGCGCCGTCGGCCTCCTGGCGGGCCTGACCCGCCGCCGCACCCGCGCCGCCCTCCCCGAACTCGACTGGCCGAGCACCCCAACCGACCCCGACGGCGCCACCGCCGTGCCGCACCTGCTCGCCGCCACCCGCACCGCCCGGCTCGCCCTCACCGCGAACCCCCAAGGCACCCCCACCGACGCCATCGTCGCCGCCTGGCTAACCCTCGAATCCGCCGCGGCCACCCTCGGCACCCCTCGAGCCGCCCACGAAACCCCCACCGAGTTCACCCATCACCTCCTCACCACCCACGCCGCCGACCCCACCGCCCTCCACTCCCTCCGCGGCGCCTACCACCGAGCCCGCTTCAGCCCAACCGCGGTGATCACCCCCGCAGACATCGCCGCGGCCGCCCAAGCCCTCACCCGCCTAGAACACTCCCTGGCCACGAGATGACTCCCAGGAGCTCGCCCCGGCCCCATCTCTCCCCGGTGGCGGCATGACCACCAAGAGCGTTGCCCTCGGCATCGTTGCGGCGGTCGTCGTCGCTGTCGTAGCTGTGTGGTTGGGTGGGGTTCCGGTGTTCTGGGCGGTTGCCATCGCTGTGCCCGCTGGGTTGGTGACCGGTCTCGGAGTCCTGCTGGCGGGTCCGCTCGAGCCCGTCTGGTCCGCGTTGCCCGATGAGATCGGGTCCGGTACCCAGCCCCAGGCCGCCACCCTCGCCGCCCGCCTGGCCGAGGCCGAGCACGACCAGCACCGCTTCCGCTCCCGCATCCAGCCCCGCCTGCGCACCGCCGTCGCGCTCGCCCTCAACGTGTCCGATGTGGACATGGCCCGCGAGCGCATCGGCCAGGAGCTGTACCGCCTGATCGCCTCCCCGACCGCCACCATGCCCACCCCGCAGCGGCTGGTCGAGCTCCTCGAACCCGTTCTCGGCGACCACAAGTCCGCCGAAAGTCCACTGTGGAGGAACGTTGATCGTCCGTGATTCGGCCAAGGCGGTCACCGACGCGGTCGGGGCGGTCGTCGTCGGTCGTGATCGAGCGTTGCGGTTGACGCTGGCGGCGGTGCTCGCCGGGGGGCACGTTCTCCTCGAGGACGTGCCGGGGCTCGGCAAGACGTTGCTCGCGCGGAGTTTGGCGGGCGCTATCGGGCTGGAGTTCGCACGACTGCAGTGCACCCCGGACCTGCAGCCCGCGGACGTGACCGGGTCCTTCGTGTTCGACCCGACCGAGCGCGAGTTCACCTTCCGGCCCGGCCCGGTCTTCACCGGGCTGCTGCTCGCCGACGAGATCAACCGCACGCCGCCCAAGACGCAGTCGGCGTTGTTGGAGGCAATGCAGGAGCGGCAGGTCACCGTCGAGGGGCGCACCTTCGCCCTGCCGCGCCCGTTCCACGTGCTGGCCACCGCCAACCCGGTCGAGTACGAGGGCACCTACCCGCTGCCCGAGGCCCAGCTCGACCGGTTCCTGCTGCGCGTCGAGATCGGCTACCCGCCCGCCGAGGATGAGGTGGAGGTCTTGCGCCGCAGGCTGGAGCGGCGAAAGGAAGAAACCACCGTCGAACCCGTTGTCGACGACCTGGCCGCGCTTCAGGCCGCCGTGGAGCAGGTGGACGTCGACCCCGACATCCTGCGGTACTGCGTCGACCTCGCCCGCGCTACCCGCGACCACCCCAGCGTCGAGGTCGGTGCGTCCCCGCGCGGCTCCCAAGCCCTCCTCCTCGTCGCGAGGGCCCTGGCCGTCCTCGACGGGCGGGACTTCGTGTTGCCCGAGGACGTCAAGGAGTGCGCTGTTCCCGCTCTGGCGCACCGACTGACGCTCAGGCCAGAAACCTGGAGTTCCGGCGCCACGGGGATCGAGGTCGTCACCGAGCTGCTCGGGTCGGTGCCCGGTCCGGCGGGCGCCCGCGCGTGAACCGGATCCAGCGGTGGGCGACCGCGCGGCGGACGGCGGGGCGGTCGGGGTGGCGTGGCACCGACGCCCTGTTCCGCGGTGCCGTCGGTGGGCTCGGACTGGTCGGTGTCGGCGTAGTGACCCACCACGTCGACCTCGTGCTCATCGGTGCACCGCTGCTGCTCGGCACGATCGCCGCGCTCGCGGTCCCCACCGGCCCGGCCCCCACGCCGAAGCTCGACCGGTTGCCCGCCACCGTCGAGTCGGGCGACCGGACCAAAGCCGCGATCACCGTCACCGCGGGCCCCGGCGTCGAGTTCCTCGCCATCCGCCTGCCCTCGCCGGACCGCTCCGCCATCGGACCCGTCCACCTCCTGCCCGGCAGCGCCACCACCATCCGCGCCGCGCTCCGCTGGAACGCCTGGGGCGAGGGCGTTGACCTGCGCCCGGACCACCTCGCGGCGAGCAGGGACGCGCTGCTGATCAACGGACCGGTCGTCGGCACCGAGAGCCGCCGGACCGTCCTGCCGCCGGTCACCCCGCTCATCCCCGGTCCGCTGCCGCCCCGCGCGTCCGGCTTGGTCGGCGCCCACCGCGCCCGGCGCCCGGGTGACGGCGTCGAACTGCGCGCCGTGCGGCCGTTCCAGGCTGGCGACCGGCTGCGCCGCATCGACTGGCGGGTGACCCTGCGCGCGGGCGCGGCCACCGGCGAGCCCCTCGCGCTCCCGCACGTGCGGGAGCGGCACGCCGAGGTCGACGCGGACCTCGTGCTGGTGCTCGACTCCCTGGTCGACGTCGGTGCCGAGCTGGGCGACTGGTCCACCGCCGCGCCCGGGGTCGCGGTCCGCCCCGGCGGCAGCCTCGACACCGCCGTCCGGTACGCGGCCTCGCTGGCGGCGGGCTACCTGCGCCAGGGCGACCGGGTCGGGTTGATCGACCTGGGCCGCCCGCAGCTGTCCGTGCCGCCCGGGGTTGGGCACCGGCAGCTCGTCCGCCTCCGCCACCAGCTCGTCGCCTGCTGCCGCACCGCGGGCTGGTCGTCGCGCCCGGTGCTGCTGCCGAGGCAGGTCCCGCGCGGCGCAGTGGTCGTGTTCCTCTCCCCGTTCCTCGACGACGCCACGGTGACCGCCGCGACCACCACCGCCCGCCGCCACCTGGTGATCGCCGTCGACACCCTGCCCGCGCCGCTGGTCGCCGACCCCGACGCGCCGTGGGGCGACGCCGTCCGGCTGATCATCGCGGGTGAGCACCGGGCGCGGCGCGATGCGTTGCGCGCCAACGGGGTCGCGGTCGTCGACACCGCCGACGCGGTCGCCTCGGTGCTGCGGCGGGTGCGCTCGTGAGCACCCTCGACGTCGGTCGCGGCCGGTCCGCGTGGTGGTTGCGCGGTGCGGCCGGGGGCGCCTGCGCGGGCATCCTGCTCGACCTCGCGCTCAGCGGTGTGTCCACCATCATGCTCGCCGTCGCGGCCCTGCTGTCCCTCGCCGCCGTCCTGCTGCCCGCCTCACCCGCCCCGCTGGTGCTCATCTGCACCGCCGCGCTGCTGCTCACCCTCGACGGCGGCGACCCGCTGCGCCCGGCCGTCCTGGTGCTGATCCCGCTGGTCCACGCCCTGCACCTGGCCTGCGCGCTGGCGGGCCTGCTGCCCAAGGGGGCCCGCTTCGACCCGGCCGCGCTGCGCCCGACCCTGCGCCGCGCCGCCGCCGTGCAGGCCGCCGCGCTCGGGTTCGCCGCGGTGGCCGCCGTGGTGCCGATCACGCGTACACCCGAACCGGTGGAGTTGATCGCGTTACTGTCGATCGCCGGTCTCGCACTGCTCGTGATCGTTGCTCGCCAGCGCCGCCGCTGACCCCGCGATGGGCGTCACACCTGCGGAAATCCCCCAGCGACCGGGGTCACACCAACACAGGGGCGGCGCGCGGGCACCCCGCACCAGTGCCACCATGAACGCATGGCGCATGGAAAGTCGGAGCCCACCCGGATCCTGATCCTCGGTGGCGGCTACGTCGGGCTCTACACCGCGCTCGGCCTGCAGCGGAAGCTGCGCTCCGGCGAGGCGTCGGTGACCGTCGTCGACCCGCAGCCGCACATGACCTACCAGCCGTTCCTGCCCGAGGCCGCCGCTGGCGCGATCGAGCCGAGGCACGTGGTCGTGCCGCTGCGCCGCGCCCTCAAGCGCTGCCACGTGATCACCGCGCGGACCACCGCCATCGAGCACGCCCGCAAGGTCGTCACCATCGAGGCGCCCGACGGCCACACCGAGGAGTTGGGCTACGACGTGCTCGTCGTGGCGCTCGGCTCGGTGGCCCGGCTGCTGCCCATCCCCGGCCTGATCGACCACGGCATCGCCTTCAAGACCATCGGCGAGGCGATCTACCTGCGCAACCACGTGATGAGCAAGCTCGACGAGGCCGACAGCACGCTCGACCCCGAGCTGCGCAAGCGGTTGCTCACCTTCACCTTCGTCGGCGGCGGCTTCGCGGGCATCGAGGCGCTCGGCGAGCTGGAGGACATGGCCCGCTTCGCCACCCAGTACTACAAGAACGTCCAGCCCGACGACCTGCGCTTCGTGCTCGTGGAGGCCGCGGGCCGGGTGCTGCCCGAGGTCCGCGAGAGCCTCGGCGTGTACACGGTGATGCAGCTGGAGAAGCGCGGCATCGAGGTCTACCTGTCCACCCTGGCCAAGTCGTTCGAGGGCGGCCACGTCGTGCTCTCCGACGGCACCGAGTTCGACAGCGACACCATCGTGTGGACCGCCGGGGTCAAGTCCAACCCGGTGCTGGCCGCCTCCGACCTGCCGCTGACCAAGCAGGGCCGCCTGCGCGCCACCGCCGCGATGCGGGTCGAGGGCCTGTCGGACGCCTGGACCGCTGGCGACTGCGCCGCGGTGCCCGACCTGTCGCGCACCGAGCAGGACCCGACCGCGATCTGCGCGCCCAACGCCCAGAACGCGGTCCGCCAGGCCAGGTTGCTGGCCCGCAACATCGTCACCGCCCTGCGCGACGGCGAGCCCAAGGACTACTTCCACAAGAACATCGGCTCCGTGGCCAGCCTCGGCCTGCACAAGGGCGTCGGCGACGTCTTCAACATCAAGGCCAAGGGCTTCCTGGCCTGGGCCATGCACCGCGCCTACCACGTCAAGGCCATGCCGACCTTCAACCGCAAGGTCCGCATCACGCTGGACTGGTTAACTGGCGGCCTGTTCCGGCGCGAAGTGATCTCGATGGGCCAGATCAACGACCCCAAGGCGGAGTTCGCCAGGGTGTCCAAGGGCTGACCGGCAAACGGCCCAGCCCCGGTTGGGCCACCCGGCCGGAGTTGTCACAAACCCGTCCCGAGGCCGCTCGTCGCGCCTTAGGCTGCCGCTGCCCCCGTAGCCCAACAGGCAGAGGCAGCCCCCTTAAAAGGGGTCGAGTGCCGGTTCGAATCCGGTCGGGGGCACAAAAGCAGGACAGCAGTCCGCTAGGGACGTCTCTTGGCGATCGTCCACTGGCCCACAGTCGCGGCGGTGATTCACCACCGCCCCCCGAGGTGTGACGTCCGTCCACTCGGGTGGTCCGGACGCTGTCCGAGTTCCGAGCGCCCGTGTCCGGGCGCCGGTCGTGTCGAGTTGTCGGCAGGCCGCGCGCCCGGGCTCGTGGCGTCCACTGTGGAGAGACCGTCGTCGCTGGGGGTGGCGGCTAAGCTCGGCCGGGTGGCCGAGTACCGGATCGATGACCTGGCGCGGGCGGCGGGGACGTCGGTGCGCAATGTGCGGGTCTACCAGGATCGGGAGTTGTTGCCGCCGCCGACCAGGCGGGGGCGGGGGGCGGTGTACTCCGACGCGCACCTGGCCCGGTTGCGGTTGATCCTCAACATGCTCGAGCGCGGGTACGCGTTCGCCCAGATCAAGGAGATGCTCGACGCCTGGCGGGCCGGGCACAGCTTGGCCGATGTGCTGGGGTTGGAGGAGGCGACCGGGGCGGCTGGGGCGCACGAGCAGCCCGCGGTGGTGTCGATGGCCGACCTGGCCCGCATGTTCGGCACCCAGTTGACCCCCGCGAACCTGCGCACCGCGCTCAAGCTGGGCATCCTGCAGCGCCGCGGCACCCAGTTGGTCGCGCCGAGCATGAAGCTGCTCGAAGCGGGCCACGAGCTGGTCAAGCTGGACGTCCCGCTGGCCGAGGCGCTGGTGCTGGCCGCGCAGCTGCAGGCCGAGTCGGACCGGATCACGGCGTTGCTGGTCGGGTTGGTCCGCCAGTACGTGCTGGACCCGAAGGGGCCGGACTGGCTGCCCAGCGGCGACGAGCTGCCGCGGTTCGCCGATGTGGTGTCGCGGCTGCACCCGCTGGTCATGTCCGCGGTCGGCGCGGCGGTGGACCGCTCGGCGCGCCGGGTCATCCCGGAGGTGATGGGGGACCGGTTGATCGCCCTGGCGGAGCGGGCCAGGGACCTTGCAGAGTGACAATGGCGATTGTAACGTTCGTCATTGTCGCGTAAGCAGAGGGAGTCACCGTGGCCAGTGCACCAGCCCCGCGCCGCAGCGCGGTGACCAGCGGAGACGTCGAGCTCGCGGTGTTCAGCGAAGGTGACCCCGGCGAGCCAACGATCCTGCTCGTGCACGGCTTCCCGGACACCCACCGGCTCTGGGACGGCGTGGCCGCGCGACTGGCGGGCGACTACCACGTGGTCCGCTACGACGTGCGCGGCGCGGGGGAGTCCAGCGCCCCGCGCAAGACCGCCGCCTACCGCACGGACCTCCTCGCCGAAGACCTGTTCGCCGTCGCCGACGCGGTCAGCCCGAACCGGCCAGTGCACGTCGTCGCGCACGACTGGGGGTCCATCCAGTCCTGGGCCGCGGTGACCGCCCCGCGCGCCAAGAGCCGGATCGCCTCGTTCACCTCGATCTCCGGTCCCAGCCTCGACCACGTCGGCCAGTGGCTGCGGCGCAGGCTCGCCCACCCGAGCCCGGCGAACCTGCGCAAGGTCATCACCCAGCTCAACCACTCCTGGTACATCGCGGTGTTCCACATCCCGGTGCTGCCCGCCCTGGCTTGGCGAACCGTCATCGGTCCCCGCTGGCACCACCTCCTGCGCCTCGTCGAGGGCATAGAAACCGCCCCCGCCCCCACCACCGGGGTGGACGCGGCGCGCGGCGTGCGGTTGTACCGGGCGAACATGCTGACCAAGCACCCGAAACCGCGTGAGACCGAGGTTCCGGTCCAGGTCGTCATCCCGACTAGGGACCGGTTCGTCACGCCAGGTCTCGCTGAAGATCTAGAGCGTTGGATCCCGAGGCTGTGGCGGCGTCGCGTCGCTGCCGGGCACTGGGTTCCTCTGTCGCACCCGGATGCGTTGGCGCGCATGGTGGACGAGTTCGTCGGCCACGTCCGCGGCGCTCCGATGACCCGGGGACTGCAACGCGCTCGAGCGGGCGTGCGGTTCACCAACCACCTCGTGGTCATCACCGGCGCGGGCAAGGGAATCGGTAGGGCCACGGCTCTCGCCTTCGCCGCGTCCGGTGCGGAAGTGGTCGTCGCTGACATCGACGTCGAAGCGGCCAAGCGCACCGCAGAAGAGATCGGACCAGCGGGCTACGCCTACCAGGTCGACGTGTCCGACGCCGAGGCCGTGCTCCGCTTCGCGCAGGACGTCGCCGGCGAGCACGGCGTGCCGGACGTGGTGGTCAACAACGCCGGGATCGGGATGGCTGGGCCGTTCCTGGCCACCACGGACCGGGATTGGCGCCGGGTCACCGACGTCAACCTGCTCGGCGTGGTCAACGGGTGCCGCGAGTTCGGCGCGCTCATGGCCGAAGCGGGCGAGGGCGGGTACATCGTCAACGTCGCCTCGGCCGCCGCGTACACGCCGAGCCGCTCGCTGTCCGCCTACGCCGCGAGCAAGGCGGCTGTCCTGGCGTTGTCGGATTGCGTGCGCGCGGAGTTCGCCGCGCACGACATCGGGATCAGCGCCATCTGCCCCGGGGTGGTGGCCACCGACATCACCAACACGACCACCTTCGCGGGCGCGGATGCCGTTGAGCAGCAACGGTTGCGGCAACGGGCGAGCAAGGCGTACGCCAGGCGCGGGTTCACCCCGGAGCGGGTCGCCGAGGAGATCGTCCGGGCCGTGCGCGAGCGGATCCCGGTCCTGCCGGTCACCCCCGAGGCCAAGCTCGCCCGCATCGGCGCGCGGTTCGCCCCCGGACTGATGCGCCGCTTGGCCCGCCTGATCTAAAGCCTGCCCGGCCGCAGGATCCCCGCGGCGAGCACGAGCAGGCTGCCGAACAACGTGTTCCACGCCCCCACCTGCAGGTCACCCAGGTCGACGACCTCGCGAGCCTGGACGACCCACACGATCATCGTCGCCGCGAGGATGACGCCGCCGAGCTGCAGGATCCCCTTGGCGCGGACCATGCCCACGACCGCGAGCAGCACCCCGATCGCCAGCGGCAGCGTCAACGACCCGAGGGCGGACGCGCTCTCCCTGGTGACCCCGCTGAACAGGTCCGAAAGCGGCAGCGTGGTGCCCGTGCGGTCCTCGTACCACGGCCGGAACGCGCCGAAGCCGACCACGGCAACCCCGACCAGGCACAGCAGCCACGAGATCAGTGCGCGCACGAGATCGACTCTAGGGGCAAACAAGAGGGGCGCCCAACCGTCCGGTCGGGCGCCCCACTTGTGGTGACTGGGTGATCAGTCGCTGCTCTGCAGCATGTACAGCAGGCGCAGGATCTCCAGGTACAGCCAGACCAGGGTGGTCATCAGGCCGAAGGCCACGTACCAGGCGAACTTCGACGGCGTGCCGGAGCGGATCATCTGGTCGGCCATGTCGAAGTCGAGCAGGAAGTTGAACGCCGCGATGCCGATGAACAGCAGGCTGATGCCGATGCCCAGCGGGCCGGCGTCGCGGATGCCCATGTTCACGCCGAACATCGACAGCACCAGGTTGACCAGCATCAGACCGGCGGCGCCCACGGTGGCGCCGATGATCCACTTGGTCAGCTTCGGGGTGACCTTGACCGCGCCGGTCTTGTAGACGACCAGCATCGTGATGAACACCAGCGCCGTGCCCAGGATCGCCTGGAACGCGATGCCGGGGACGAACATCTCGAAGACGCCGGTGATGGCACCGAGGAACAGGCCCTCGGCCGCCGAGTAGGTCAGCACGAGCGCGGGGCTCGGGGTCTTCTTGAAGATGATGACCAGCGAGATGACCAGGCCGACCAGCGCACCGATGATCATCGGCGGGTAGGGGCTGCTGATCGTCCTGCTGAGCACCAGCACCGCGGTGATGATGCCCACGACGAGGGCGACACCGAGGGTGGCCGCGGTCTTGGTGACCACGTCGTCGACGGTCATCGGGCGGTCGCCGGTGCCCGCTGGCGCGCTGGGGGCCCCGTACCCGGGCGGGTAGCCCTGGTCCTGGTAGCCCTGGGCCTGGGGCTGGAAGCCCGCGTACCCGCCGCCGTACCCGCCTTGGGGTAGGTTGCGGAAGGCGGGGTTGCTGGTAGAACGCACCTGATCCTCCTGGGCCTGGATGGCGCCTGCTGACGGTCAACGATCGACCCGGCCGACCGGTTCCCGCTGGGTAAAACCCACTTTACCCACATCTGGCCCAACGCCGGGCGCACACCACCGATTCCCGCACGTCGCACCGAGGGTGACCGACCGGGCCGAACCCTACGCCGTTCGGTACCCCGCTCCCCGGTTGGCCCCAGTGCCCACCTGCGGGAACGCCGCTGGGTAACCATGATCATCTCCACCCGTTGGCGGATTGCCCGGCCCCGTTCCCACCTAGCAGGCTCGCACGAGGTGCGCGCCCCGGTCCCCACCCGTTGCCCATGGCGGGCCGCACCGCCAGGAGTTCCACGCACTTCAAGCGCCGTCGGCCGTGCGCTGCCGCGGCGCGGCAAGGAGCCGACCGAACAATGCGGCGATCCACACTCGGTGCCCGGTTGACCTCGGCGCTGGCCACGGTGGCCACCCTCTCGGCCGCCTTACTCGTCACCGGGGCCACGCCCGCCTCGGCCGACTACCAGAAGGGCATCGGCGTCGGGGTGGCCCCCCAGCCCTACCAGGGCGCCCCCTCGAACGCGACGGAGGACTGGCTCGGGTCCTACGTGGTCAACGGCAAGCAGGTGTGGTGCGTCAAGTTCGCCTTCAAGGAGCCCGACACCAACGAGGTCTACAAGCCCGGTGACGTCCTCAAGACCAAGTACGGCGCCGACCTAGACCCGGTGCAGGCCGCCGACATCTCCTACCTGCTGCTGCGCTACGCCGACACCAAGGACGCCACCGAGGCGGCCGCGCTCGCGCACCTGCTGCACCAGTGGACCGCGGCGCCGCGCACCCCGGCCGACCTGAACGCCGCCACCAACGGCTACCGCACCATCGCCTACGACATCGCCTTCCACGAGAACGAGCTGCGGGCGAAGGCCCCGGACGTGCTCACCGCGGCGGGCAGGCTCAAGGCAGACGCGACCGCCAACCACGGTCCGTGGAGCACCGCGCTGACCAAGCCGACCAAGCCGCAGGTCATCGGCACCCCCGACACCTGGACCATCGAGGTGCTCGGCAAGGGCGGCAGCGGCGTCGGCAAGGTCCCGGTCAAGGTCACGCTGGTCGACGCCACCTCGGGCGGCAAGACCGAGCTGACCGCGACGACCAAGGACGGCGGTGGCGGCATCGCGCTGGAGGTCGTGCCGACCGGGCCGAAGCCGTCGGTGTCGATCTCCCTGCTCGGGCCAGCCGACCAGCCGGTCGTGCAGCACGCGGTCAAGGACGGCACGCAGAGCGTGGTGTCCACCGGCGGCGAGAAGGAGCTCAAGGCCGCCGCCGACACCACCGCGGTCACCGCGCCCGGGTCGGTCGCGGTCGCCAAGGTCGACGAGAAGACCGGCCAGGGCATCGCCTCGGTGTCGCTGCGGGTCACCGGCGCCGACAAGACCACCCCCGCCGTCGACCAGGACGGCAAGCCGCTCGTGGGGACCGACGGCAAGGCGCTGGTCGTGGTGACCGGTGCCGACGGCAGGGCCGCCGTGCCCAACCTGCGCACCCCGCAGGAGATCTGCGTCACCGAGGTCGCCGCGCCGCCGGGCTACGAGCAGTCGTTCGACGCCGCCAACCCGCCGTCGGCCTGCGGGAAGATCGAGCCGGGCAAGACCGTCGAGCTCAAGCTGGTCAACAAACCGAACGTGCCCACGGTGCCCAAGACGATCCCCGCCGGTGACACCCCGGCCGCCGCGGCCGCCATGGTCGACGGCGGCGGTCCGTCGGTCGGGCTGCTCGTCGCCCTCAGCGCGCTGCTGCTGTTCGCCGCCGGTGCGGGCACGGTGCTGGTGCGCCGCGGCCGCGGGCCCGTGGTGGTCAGCCGCCGGATGCGCAAGGACTGGGGACACTGACCGGGCATGGCTCGTCGTAGCTCACCGTTCGCCCCGCCCGCCGCCGCGGGCGGGGTGGGCGTGCTCGTGGTCCTCGTCTGCGGGCTGACCTTCACCACACCCACCTACGTCGGCGGCCTGCCGTTGCCCAGCGACGGCGGCCTGCAGCGGGTCGCCGTGGAGCGGGCCGCCGCCGACAGCGACGCGGCGCTCGCGGGCATGCGCACGCAGATCAAGCCCAAGGTCGCCGAGCCGACGCCGACCAGCGCGCCGCCTGCCCCGCAGCCGCCTCCCACCTCGACCACCAAGGCCGCGCCCGAGCCGCCGCGCCCGGCAGAAGCCGGGCAGCGGCCGGGCACGCTCCGGCTGGCCCAGGGTGGAACGGCGACCCTGGTCCGCAAGGAGTTGGGCCCGGACGCGACGCTGCCGGTGCCCAGCGGGGTCCGGGAGGCCACGTGGTGGGGCGCTGGCCTGGACGCCAGGGCGGGCGCGTCGGTGTTCGCCGGGCACGTGAACTGGAAGGGCAAGACCGGGCCGTTCGCCGAGCTGTGGAGCTCGCGGGCCGGGGACCTGGTCTCGGTGGTCGACGACCGCGGCACCCAGTGGCGGTACCGGGTGACCCAGGTGGAGACGGTCAGCAAGCACGACCTGCCAGCCAGGGCCGAGGAGTTCTTCGGCCAGACCGGCCCGCACCGCGTGGTCCTGGTGACCTGCGGCGGCCAGTGGGTCGGCGGCCCGGAGGGCTACGAGTCGAACCGGGTGGTCATCGCGGTCCCGGTCTAGACCTGACGCCTGAGCACTGCCGACCCGAACCGGGTGACCCTGGTTCGGGTCGGTTTGTCTCGATCGGGGGGATGTCGAATTACCGATGGCAACGACCTCACCGGACAGGCGTCTATCCGAACGGGAGCACCGAGCGGCGACAGGGGAGGGACGCGAATGGTGGCCAGGAGGCGTTGGGAGATAGTGGTTGTCGGGATCGCGCTGGTTCTGGCCTTTGTGGTCCTCGTGGTCGTCGGCACGATTCGTCCGGAACGGTCCGGTCACGTCGTACAGGGATCGCCGAGTCCCCAGGCATCGGCCGGGCCGCCGGTGTGGATGCGGAAGTTGAACCCGGGGGAGAAACCGCCGCAGTTCGTCCTGTTCTCTTTCGACGGCGCCGGGTCCCACGAGCACTGGCAGCGCTTCTTACCCCTCGCGCGCAGCGTCAACGCGCATTTCTCCGGATTTCTGTCCGGTATCTACATGCTCACCGACGCGGAGAAGACCGCCTACACCGGGCCGGGCCACAAACCCGGCCGCGCGTCCATCGGTTTCGGCGGCACCGCCGATGACGTCCGCCTGCTCATCGGGGACCTCAACACCGCGCTCGACCAGGGCCACGAGGTCGGCACCCACTACAACGGGCACTTCTGCCAGGGCGCCGAACCCAGCGTGGGGCGCTGGGACGCCGCGCAGTGGAACGACGAGCTGGACCAGTTCTTCGCCTTCGTCGACAAGGGCAGGGCGCAGGGGCTGCGGCTGGACCCCAAGACCGTCAAGGGCGGCCGCACGCCGTGCCTGGAGGGCCGCTTCGACGTGCTGATGCCGGTGCTGGCGGCCCGCGGCATGACCTACGACTCGAGCCAGGTCTCCGACGGCCTCGCCTGGCCCACGACGCAAGGCGGGGTGTGGGAATTTGCCATGCCCTCGGTTCGGGTGCCAGGAGTCCGCTACAAGAAGACAATCATGATGGACTACAACTTCTGGTACCTGCTCAACAAAGCGAAGGACGAGCCCGCCAGGGCGCCGGAGTTCACCGGCGTCGTGCTCGACACCTATGAACGCGCTTACCAGGCCGCGTTCGACGGCAACCGGGCGCCGATGGTGGTGGGGAACCACTTCAACAACTGGTCCGGCGGCGCGTTCCTGGCGGCCACGGAGAAGTTCATGGGATCGGTGTGCGCGAAGCCCGAGACCGTGTGCGCCTCCTACTCCGAAGTCGTCGAATGGCTGTCGTTGCAAGACCCCGCGGTGCTCGACGCGTGGCGGAAACTGCCCAACGCGCAGATCCCCCAACCGAGCTGATCACATTCGGGTGGTCCCGCTTGCGTTGGATAATGATAACCGATACCAGTAGTGGGTCAGGATCCACCAGCACCACCGGAGACCCACGTGAAGATCGCCTTCGTAGGCAAGGGCGGCAGCGGCAAGACGACGCTCGCGTCGCTGTTCCTGCGCCACCTCGCCGCCGAGACCCCGGCACCCCCGCTGCTGGGCGTCGACGCCGACATCAACCAGCACCTGGCCGCCGCGCTGGGCGCGCCGGAGGACCACGACCAGCCCACCCTCGGTGAGCACCTGACCGCCATCAAGGACCACCTGCGCGGCGACAACCCCCGCGTGCTCTCGGCGGCCGACATGATCAAGACGACCCCGCCCGGCCGGGGCTCCCGGCTGATCGGGATCGCGGGCGACAACCCGCTCTACGACCGGTTCGTCCGCCCGGTCGGCGGGGTGCGGCTGGCCGCGACCGGCCCGTTCGCCGAGTCCGACCTGGGGGTCTCCTGCTACCACTCCAAGGTCGGCGCGGTGGAGCTGCTGCTCAACCACATGGTCGACGGCCCGGGGGAGTACGCGGTGGTCGACATGACCGCGGGCGCGGACTCCTTCGCCTCCGGCCTGTTCACCCGGTTCGACGTCACCTTCCTGGTGTGCGAGCCCACGCTGCGCAGTGTCGGGGTGTACCGGCAGTACCTGGAGTACGCCCGGGACTTCGACGTGCGCGTCGCCGTGGTCGGCAACAAGGTCATCGACGGCGACGACGTGGCCTTCCTGCGCCAGCACGTCGGCGCCGACCTGCTGGCCTGGGTCGGCCGCTCCGACCACGTCCGGGCGGCCGAGCGCGGCGAGATCCGCCCGGTCGAGGCCCTGGAGCCCGACAACCGCGACGCGCTGCGCTCGATGCGCGCCCTGGTCGACACGGTCGAGAAGGACTGGGCGAAGTTCCACCGGCAGACCGTGCAGTTCCACCTGCGCAACGCCTCGGCGTGGGCCAACGGCCGGGCGGGCCGCGACCTGGCCGAGCAGGTCGACCCCGAGTTCGTGGCAGGCCCGGTCCCGCTGGCAGGCTGAGCCGCCAGGCGGGTCAACGGCTCCCGGCAGGCAGGTGCCGCGCCCGCGGCATCCCGGGGCTGTTGCGCCGCTGCGCGGATATGCCCCGGCGGAGTGACGCGTCACCTGTCCGAGCGGCCTTCATGTTGCCGTTCGTACCCGCCCCGGTACGGTCGTCGGCATGGGCCCCCAGCAGGATCACCCCGAGTTCAGCGTGGCGCGGCACGGGTACGACCGGACGCAGGTCCGCCGCTACGTCGACCGGCTCGTCGAGGAGCACGCGGGCACCACCGCCGAGCGGGACGAGGCCAGGGCGCGCGCCGAGGAGCTGGAGGGGCAGCTGCAGTTGGCGCGCCGCGAGATCACCGCCCTCACCGAGCGCCTCGACAAGATAGGCAACGCCGCCGCGGCCTCGTCGGCCCCCAACGCCGCCGAGCGCGCCGCCCGCACCATCGCCACCGCCGAGGCCCAGGCCGGTGAGATCGTCGCCCGCGCGCAGTCCGCCGCCGACACGGCCTGGTCGGCGGCCGAAGCCGCCTCCGCCGAGCTGCGCGAGCGCTACCGCACCCTCTTCGCCGACGTGGAGAAGCGCCACACCGAGCTCCACGAAGCCCACGTCGGGCTGATGGCCGAGGCCAAGGCCAAGTCCGAAGCCATGACCACCGCCGCCACAACCCGCCAACGCACCACCGACGACCAGGCCGAGCGCGACCGCCAGCGCCAAGAGCAGCAGTTCCAACAAGAGCTGGCCACCCGCCGAGCCGCCCTGGACGACGAAACCACCACCCGCCGGGCAGAGTCCGAAGCCGAAGCCACCCGCCGCATCACCGAAGCCACCGACGAAGCCGCCAAGCGGATCGCCGCGGCCACGAGCCAGGTGGAACAGCTGACCGCCCTGCGCGAACAACTAGCCGGACGCCTGCGCGGCACCTCGGACCTGCTCAACCAGAGCGCGCAGCTGCTGGAGCCCATCGAAGCCGAAATAGACCTGGACCCCGTCAACACCGAGGCCCCCACGGCCAAGAACCTCCCCATCCCCCAGAAAGCCACCCAGCCCTAGCCGCTCGCCCCGCGCACCCCCCACCCGACGCCCGGCTTCGGCTGTCGCGGGTCCCCCGGTGGACGGCCAAGCGGGTTCGCTGCCGCGAACAGGGTGGCCTCGATCAACCCCTGCCGCGGTGTGCCAAGTGAGTAGCAGGTGTGCCAAGGCTTCCGCTGCTCCTTGTGGCGCCCGTGCGGGCAGGGCTGTGGCTTCGACCAACGGCCCCTTGACCTTCGGTGGGGTTGGTCCCGTTTACCCGCTGAGTACCAGCTGCGGCGGACGGCGGCTTGGTCCAGGTCTGTGCTGTGGTGGTGCCAGAGGACGACCGGTGTGGCCGAGGCTTGGCTGTGACCTCGGTCAGTCTCCGTTCGGCCCCCGATCAGGCGTGGTCTTTGCTCGCCCGGGTATCGGCTGCCGCAGGTGGCGATTCACTCTGGGCCCCAGCTGCCGTTGTGGGCCAGGTGCGCGGCCGGTGTGGTGCGGCCGGGATGAAGCTGGCGCTCGGTCTGGGCCTCAGCTGTCGCGGTGTGCCGGGTGGCAGGCCGAGGTTTCCGCTGCTCCTTGGTCGGGCTGGGTCTTGCTCCGAGTCCTAGCTGTCGCGGTGTGCCAGGTGGGTGGCCAGGGTGGCCAGGGCCTCCGCTGCTCCTGGGTGGGGGTTTGCCCGCGTCAGCAGAGTTGTGGCTTCGGCCAGCCTCCGCTCTGCTTCCAGCTGGGCCCAGTCCCGTCCACCCGCTGACTGGATCAGGTGGGCGGCGTGTGTTTGCTCCGACTCGGTCAGCGCTCGGTCTCCCCGGTAGAACGCGGCCAATTCGACGCCCGCGGCGGTTCCGGAGTTCAGGGCGGCGACCACCGGCAGGGTCTTCTTGCGGTTCACCAGGTCGCCGCCTGGTTTTCCGGTCGTGCCGGGGTCGCCCCAGATGCCGAGGAGGTCGTCGACCAACTGGAACGCAAGTCCCAGTTGTTCGCCCATCTCGCGCAGCGCGGCGATCTGGCCCGTGGTCCCGCCGCCGAGCAGCGCCCCCAATGCGCACGCGCACCCCATGATCGACCCGGTCTTGCCAGCCGCCATCGCTTCGCACTCGGCGACGGTGACTTCCGTGCGGTGCGGGAAATCGGCGTCCGCGCTCTGGCCGTCCATGAGCCACCACAGGGCGTCGGTGAGGATCGGCAGGGAGCGGTCGGCGTGGGGGGCGGCCGCGAGGACGCGCAAGGCCAAGGCCCACAAGGCATCCCCGGCCAGTAGTGCCGCGGGGACGCCGAAGACCGTCCACGCGGCACCTCGGTGTCTGCGGGTCCGGTCGCCGTCCATGATGTCGTCGTGGAGCAGGGAGAAGTTGTGCACCAGCTCCACCGCCACCGCCGCGGGGATGGCCGAGGTGGGGTCACCGCCGACGGCGCGGGCGCAGAGCAGGGCGAGGGCGGAGCGGACCATCTTGCCGCTGTCGGTGTGCACGGGGCTGCCAAAGGCGTCGGACCAGCCGAAGTGGTAGCACGCTATTCGCCTCATGGGGTACGGCATGGCCGCCACGGCAGCACGCAGCGCAGGCAGCACGGCACCACGGCTCTCGGTCAGCACCTGCTCGACACCCGGGCTCATGGCTCGCGCTTCCCCGTCGACTCCGCTAGCGACCCCTGAATGATCCCGTGCAGCTGCACAGTCCCCGGTGATCTTTTCGGGTGATCTCCTCGCCGGTATGCCCCGAATGGCCCAAACAGTTGCCGCGCACCGTAGGGGCGCGGCCGCCGCGCAGGTGAAAGCTGTTCACACCCGGGTGGCGCGTGCCCGCCGAAGGGCAGGCTAAGGAAGTCGTGGTCACTGACCGGCTCGACGTCGACCCGGTCACCCGGCCAAGATCACCGGAGTGGCGCAACCGGCAGCGGCACACGGTGACGCCCGTGCGTCCGCACAGGTGAACCGGTGCGGCATCCGCATGAGCGAGATGGAGCGAAACAATCCACCGCGTTTACAATTGAACTATAAAATGGAGGAGTTGGTTTGAAAGATTCTCCCCATCCGGCGGTCGAACTTCGTTACGGAATGTCCTACCGGCTGCCCGCGCTGCCGACCCACTGCCCGCTCGCGCTGCACCAGGACTACCCGGCCACCGCGCCCCGGGTCCTGGCCTGGCTGCGCCCCTACCTGGTCGACTACTTCGGCGAGTCCGAACAGGACAGTCGGATCACCGACCGCTACCTCCGCCAGGACCTGCACCGGTGGGGTGCCCTGTGCCTGCCGCACACCCGGCCGGACCGCTTCTTCGTCCAGCAGCTCTGGATGAACACCGCGGCACTGGTCGACGACGCCTTCTCGGCGCCGTGGCTGCGCGAGCCCGCCGCCCGCGCCCGGCTCGCCGGTGAGCTGTGCACCGCGCTCGGGGCCGACGACGCGGGCGCGAACCCGTTGGTCCGGCTCGTGCGCGACGTGCACCGGCTGATGCTGCCCACAGGTGATTCGGTCGGCGGGCGGATGGTCGAAGCGGGCCGGGCGGTGGTGGTCAACAACGCCACCGAGAACACCGTCGAGGACCTGACCGACCTGGACGCCTACCTGGGCTCCAGCCGCCGGGTGAACGCCTACGGCTTCTGGATCCTCGCCGTCGCCGAGTGGTCCCTCGGCATCGACCTCGGCGACATCGCGGCGGAAGACCCGTTGGTGCGCCGGGCGTGCACGCTCGCGATCGACCACTGGATCCTCGTGAACGACCTCTACTCGTTCGCCAAGGAACTGGAAGAGGGCGAGACCAGCAACGCCGTGTGGGTCCTCTTAGGACAAGGTGCTCCCCTCCAAGAGGCCCTCGACGCCATAGCCGCCCGCGCCGTCGCGACCGAGCAGCGCTTCATCGCCACCCGCGACAAGATCGCCACCGGACCGCTGCGGCACCGCACCGACCTGTCCCGCTTCCTGGTCGAGGTCGGCCACATGATCACCGGAAACCTCCGGCACGCCCGCGAGAGCACCCGCTACCACGGCGACAACCGCACCCTCACCGACGACCTCGCGGGCAGCCCCGTCCCAGAACCCCGAACCCTCACCCGGCTCGGAACCGCCCACCAACCCCTCACCAACCCAACCCGCTAACCCCGGCCCCCACCCCGAGTTGTCCACAGCCCGCCCCGGCATCCACCGCACCCAACCCGCCCCTCCCGGTAGGCTGTATCTCGGGGGCAACTCAGCTCAATTGGATCTTGCAGCCACCCCGAAATGCGCCACTGAACTGCGAATATGCCACCGGAGCGGCACTGGCCAAGTGGCCGCCACCGCACCCCAGCGCGAACCTCCAACGACGAGAGTTATCCACAGGCCGCCTCGCCGCTCACCGCGTCGAGGCCGACTCTCTCGGTAGCCTGGGATTCGGGGGCTGCTCACATCGATTCGATCTTGCCTCGGGCCGTGGAGCACTCGAAACCCAGCTGACGCCCCGCCTCTCGCCGGGCTTCCGAGCACCCGCCCAGAGTTGTCCACAGCCCGCCTCACCACTCGCCCCGCCCAACCCGCCCCTCTCGGTAGGCTGGATACGGGGGCTGCTCAGCGCGATTCGATCTTGCCCGCCGCCCGCCGCCCGCCGCAAACGTCACCGCACCGCCCGTTCCAGCAGCGGCCGCACCCGAGGCGGGATGGGCGTCGACAGTGCGATCGAGGTGGACGTTCGCCGGACCCATTCGACGTTGACCACCCGGTCGATGACGCGTTGCAGGTCGGCGTTGTTCTGGGCGACCATCCGCACCAGCAGGTCGCCTTCGCCGGTGGTGGCGTGGACTTCGCACACCTCCGGGATCGCGTGCAGCCGCTGCGCGACCTCGCCCCGCTTGCCCTGCGCGATCTCCAGCACCGCGAACGCGGTCAGCCCGTACCCCATCGCCGCGAGGTCGACCGCGGGCGGGAACCCGGTCAGCACCCCGCGCCGCTCAAGCCGGTCCATCCGGGCCTGGACCGTGCCGCGCGCGACGCCCAGTCTGCGTGAGCACTCCAGCACGCCCAGCCTGGGTTCGTCGGTCAGCAGGAGCAGCAGTCGGGCGTCGAGGTCGTCGATCCCCGGGCCGCCCTCGGTGGTCTCGCTCATCGCCCGTCCTCTCGTCGCAGGTGCGCAGAGTGTCTGAATTGCCGAACACTATGGGTAATACCCTATACATACTGTCCAGTGATCTTCTCAACTGTTGCGCAGGATGCCCGGTCTGCTCATGCTCGTGCCAACGCAGGACGCGAACGCAGGAGGAATGCCATGACGGGCACGCTGAACCGCGGTGACCAGGGCATGGACGAGGTGAGCTTCGACCAGCTCCGCCAGCTCGTCGGTCTCGTGGAGTACGACGAGAGCAAGGACCCGTTCCCGGTCCGCGCCATGGACGCCGTCGTCTTCGTCGTGGGCAACGCGACGCAGACCGCGCTGTTCTACCAGGCCGCGTTCGGCATGACGCAGGTCGCGTACTCGGGTCCGGAGACCGGCAACCGCGACCACAAGGCGTTCGTGCTCAAGTCCGGCTCGGCGCGCTTCGTCATCAAGGGCGGCGTCGACCCCAAGAGCCCGCTGCTCGACCACCAGCGCGCGCACGGCGACGGCGTCGTCGACCTGGCCCTCGAGGTCACCGACGTGGACAAGTGCCTGGCGCACGCCCGCGCCCAGGGCGCGATCGTGCTCGAGGAGGCGCACGACGTCACCGACGAGCACGGCACCATCCGCATCGGTGCCATCGCCACCTACGGCAAGACCAGGCACACCCTGGTCGACCGCTCCCGCTACAACGGCGTCTACCTGCCGGGCTACGTGGCGAAGGCGGGCGCCTACACCAAGCCCGCGGACGCCCCCAAGCGCATCTTCCAGGCCGTCGACCACTGCGTCGGCAACGTCGAGCTCGGCAAGATGGACTACTGGGTCGACTGGTACAACCGCGTCATGGGCTTCGTGAACATGGCGGAGTTCGTCGGCGACGACATCGCCACCGAGTACTCGGCGCTGATGAGCAAGGTCGTCGCCAACGGCAACCACCGCGTCAAGTTCCCGCTCAACGAGCCCGCGATCGCGAAGAAGAAGTCGCAGATCGACGAGTACCTGGAGTTCTACGGCGGCCCCGGCTGCCAGCACATCGCGCTGGCCACCAACGACATCATCGCCACCGTCAAGGCCATGCGCGCCGCCGGTGTCGAGTTCCTGGACGTGCCGGACTCCTACTACGAGGACCCGGAGCTGCGCGAGCGCATCGGCAACGTGCGGGTGCCGATCGAGCAGCTCAAGGAGCACGCCATCCTGGTCGACCGGGACGAGGACGGCTACCTGCTGCAGATCTTCACCAAGCCCACCGGCGACCGGCCGACGGTGTTCTACGAGATGATCGAGCGGCACGGCTCGCTCGGCTTCGGCAAGGGCAACTTCAAGGCCCTGTTCGAGGCGATCGAGCGCGAGCAGGACCGCCGGGGCAACCTGTAGCCCCCGCTTGAGCGCACGAGTGTGGCCCCCGTCCCGGTTGGACGGGGGCCACACTCAGCTACTACTCAGGTGCGTTCGGGACCGGGCGGGTACGCTCGCCCCCAGGGCGTATTCACCTCGGGGAGAACCATGGCCGCACGCAGGACGATGCCACTGGCTGGCGCTGCCGCGGCTGCTCTGGTCCTGGCGGGCGTCGCGGTGTTCACCGTGAGCAACGCGGGCTGCGCGAGCGCGGGCGAGTTCGTCCAGCGCCCGCAGGGCCTGGAACTGGTGGGCGGCTGCGTCGACCCGGCCGACCTGCCCGCCGCGCCCAGCACGCCCACGTCGGAGACCGACGCGGGCCGGGCCGTCGAGCGCTTCCACCAGATCAGCCCGTGACCCGCCGCGGGGCCTCACGACGAGGCCCCGCTGACGAGGTCTAGTCCAGTGCCTTCAGCAGGTCGGTCACCAGGTCCGTGCTGTCCTCGATGCCCACCGACAGCCGCAGGATGTCGCCCGCGACCTGCAGCGGCGACCCCGTGGTGCTGGCGTGGGTCATCTTGCCGGGGTGCTCGATCAGCGACTCGATCCCGCCGAGCGACTCCGCCAGCAGGAACAGCCGGGTGCGGGCCGCCACGGCGAGCGCGGCCTCTTCCCCGCCCGCGACGGAGAACGACACCATCCCGCCGAACCGGCGCATCTGCTTGGCGGCGATCTCGTGCCCGGGGTGCTCGGCGAGGCCGGGGTAGTAGACCCTGGTCACCTTGGGGTGGCCGACCAGCGTCTCCACGATCCGCTCGGCGTTGTCGCTGTGCCGCTCCATGCGCAGCGCCAGGGTCTTGGCGCCCCGCAGCACCAGCCACGCGTCGAACGGGCCGGGCACCGCGCCCGCGGCGTTGCGCAGGAAGGCGAACTGGTCGCGCAGTTCGTCGTCGGAGGTGATCAGCGCCCCGCCGACCACGTCGGAGTGCCCGCCGAGGTACTTGGTCGTCGAGTGCAGCACGACGTCGGCGCCGAGGCCGAGCGGGGACTGCAGGTACGGGGTGGCGAAGGTGTTGTCGATGATCAGCCGGGCGCCCGCCTCGGCGGCGATCGCGGCCAGCGCGGCGATGTCGACGACGCCGAGCAGCGGGTTGGTCGGCGTCTCCGACCAGATGACCTTGGTGGTCGGGCGGACCGCGGCGCGGGTGGCGTCGAGGTCGCCGAGGTCGACCGCGGTGTACTCGACGCCCCACTGGGTCAGGACCTTGTCCAGCAGCCGGAACGTGCCGCCGTAGGCGTCGTTGCCGAGGATCACGTGGTCGCCGGGCCTGGTGATCGACCGCAGCGCGACGTCGGAGGCGGCGAGGCCGGAGGCGAAGGCCAGGCCGTGCTTGCCGCCCTCCAGCGCCGCGAGCGCCTGCTCCAGCGCGGTGCGGGTCGGGTTGGCGCTGCGCGAGTACTCGTACCCGCCCTCGCGCAGGCTGCCGACACCGTCTTGGACGAAGGTCGAGGTGGCGTAGATGGGCACGATCACCGCGCCGGTGTGCGGGTCGGGCTCCTGCCCAGCGTGGATCGCGCGGGTCTCGAACCCCCAGCGCGCAGTCTCGTCAGCCATGCCGTCCAGGCTACGGGGATCCGGCTCCCAGCCCACTACCTGGGAGCCTTCCCACTATGAGGAATATTTCACCGATCGAGTGACCTGCGCCTGGTGTCAGTAGCGGCGCGCGCCCCGCAGCCACCGACCGGTCGGCGGCAAGATCGCGAACAGGAAAGCCAGCAGGGCGGCGGCAGCTCCGACGGCGAGCAGGATCGTGTAGGTGTCGTTGAACTCGAAGAGGGCCTGGAAGTAGTCGCTGACCGACAGGCCGATGCCGCGCAGCATCTCCGAGACCACGGGCTCCAGCGGCAGCGATGCCGCGCCGAGGATCGCGCTGATGGCTACGACGGGGGCCCCCGCCCGGCGCCGCGCGAACAGCATGATCGCGCCGATCAGTGCCAGCGCGGCGATCGCGAGCCTGCCGATCAGGATCGACTGCATCCCGGCCGGGAGGTCGAAAACGTTGCCGTAGGAAGGGAACTCGGCGAGGAAGTACGCCGAGGCGCCGCCGATGCCACCCGCAACGGCCAAAGAGGACAGTCCAGCTAGGACAGCCGTGGCCGGGCTGCTCTGCGCCAGCGGGTAGGACGGGTGGAAAGCCTGCTGCTGCGGGTACTCGGACTGGTAGTTCATGGTTCCCCCTCGCGTCTCGCGGTGACGAACCCTGAGACGCCGATGGGCCCCGGCTGGTTGCCGGGGCCCATCGATTCACTTCATTAGCTCCACTGCTGCGGGGGCTGCTGTCCGGGGGGCTGCTGCCCGTAGCCACCCTGCGGCGGCTGCTGCCCGTAACCCTGCTGCGGCGGCGGGAAGCCGGGCGGCGGGGTCTGCGGCGGCGGGCCGTACCCGGGCGGCGGGGGCGGCTGCTGGCCGTAGGGCTGACCGTAACCCTGCTGCGGTTGCTGCTGCTGGGGCTGGCCGAAGGGCTGCTGCGGCTGGCCGAAACCACCGGGCGCACCGGGGCCGCCGGTGCCACCGCCGCCGCTGAGCGAGCTCAGCGGCGAGCTGCCCAGCAGGTAGTCCTTGGTCTGCGGGAAGAACGCCAGCGCACCGGCACCCGCGATGATCAGGCCGAACACGAACGACGTGGTGATGCTGCCGCCGAAGGTGAAGGTGATGCCGTTGAGCAGCGAGCCGAGGAGCACGACACCGCCACCGCCGACGACCAGGAAGTGCGCGATGTTCAGGTTCCGCTTCAGCGCCAGCAGCACCGCGCCCGCGGCGGCCACGCCGCCACCGGCCAGCTGCAGCAACGAGAACAGCACGTTGATACCGCTCGGGCAGGCGATGCTGACCGCGAAGGCGCTGTCGTTGTAGGCCGAGCACGCGCTGCTGACCGACGAGATGGTGGACGTCAGCGAGATGCCCATGATCAGCGTGATCACGCCGAGCAGCGCCACGACGCCGAGCACGATCAGCGCGATCATGCCGGTGTTGGCGGGCTGGCCCGCGCGCGGCGCACCGCCGAGGCCGGGCTGCTGCGCGAAACCGCCCTGCTGCGGGTACCCACCGGGCTGCTGGCCGTAGCCGGGCTGCTGCTGGCCGAACCCGCCGGGCTGGCCGTACTGCTGCTGCGGCTGGCCGTAGGGCTGCCCGAACCCGCCGGGGGGCGATGCGGTGTCGGCCGCGCTCGGCGGCGGGTTGTAGGGCGGGTTCTGCGGGACCGAGCCCGGCGGCACCATCTGGGTGGCGTCACCCTGGCCGGGGCGCACGACCTGCGTGCGGTCGACGCCGTCGTCCTCGCTGCCAGGGGGGTTCTGCCCCGGGCGGATGGCCTGCGTCCGCTCGACGCCGTCGGCGCCGGTGTTGTCACCGGGCGGCGGCGCGTAGTGCGGCTGCTGCGCCGGGTAGCCACCCGGCTGCTGGCCGTACGGCTGGTCCTGACCGGGTTGACCAGGCCACTGCTGGGGCTGACCGCCCTGCCATGGCTGGTTCGGCGGTTGGGGAGCACTCATCGGGTTTCCCACCCCTTTTGACCTGGTGTGTCAGCTGGCAACGCGGATAACACTGCCGGTAACGCTATCTGATGCGCTATCCGGGTGTAGTTCGTGCCTCGCCGGGTGACCATGCGGCGTCACCGCCCGGCGAGGAAGCCGAGGAGATCTTGCCTCGTGACCACCCCGGCGGGCTTGCCGTCAACGAGGACGAGCGCGCCATCGGCGTCGGTCAGCGCCTTCATGGCCATCGACACCTGCTCGCCTGCGCCGATCGTGGGCAGCGGGCCGGACATGTGGCGGTCGAGCCGGTCGGCCAGGGCGGCCTTGCCGGTGAACAGGGCGTCGAGCAGGTCGCGCTCGTTGACCGCGCCGACGACCTCGGCCGCCATGACCGGCGGCTCGGCGTTGACCACCGGCATCTGGCTCACGCCGAACTCGCGCAGGATCGCCACGGCGTCGGCGACGGTCTCGGTCGGGTGGGCGTGCACGAAGTCCGGGATGGTGTTGCCCGACGCGCTCTTGCGCCGCAGCACGTCGCCGACCGTGGCGCCGGAGTGCTCCGGCGGCAGGAAGCCGTACTGCGCCATCCACGGGTCGTTGAAGACCTTCGACAGGTAGCCGCGGCCGCCGTCGGGCAGGAGCACCACGACGACGTCGTCCGGGCCGAGCTGCTTGGCCAACCGCAGCGCCGCGGCCGCCGCCATGCCGCAGGAACCGCCCACCAGGAGGCCCTCTTCGCGGGCGAGCCTGCGGGTGATCTCGAAGGACTCGGCGTCGGACACCGCGATGATCTCGTCGGCGACGGTGCGGTCGTAGGCCTCCGGCCAGAAGTCCTCGCCGACGCCCTCGACCAGGTACGGCCTGCCGGTGCCGCCCGAGTAGACCGAGCCCTCCGGGTCCGCGCCGATGACCTGGACCGCGCCGCCCGAGACGTCCTTGAGGTAGCGGCCGGTGCCGGAGATCGTGCCGCCGGTGCCGACGCCCGCCACGAAGTGCGTGATCTTGCCCGCGGTCTGCCGCCACAGCTCCGGGCCCGTGGAGTGGTAGTGGCTCGCCGGGTTCTGCGGGTTGGCGTACTGGTTGGGCTTCCACGCGCCCTCGATCTCGCGCACGAGCCGGTCGGAGACGTTGTAGTAGGAGTCCGGGTGCTCCGGTGCCACCGCGGTCGGGCACACCACGACCTCGGCGCCGTAGGCCTTGAGGACGTTGCGCTTGTCCTCGCTGACCTTGTCCGGGCAGACGAAGACGCACTTGTAGCCCTTGCGCTGCGCCACGAGGGCCAGGCCGACGCCGGTGTTGCCCGACGTGGGCTCGACGATCGTGCCGCCGGGCCGCAGCTCGCCGGAGGCCTCGGCCGCCTCGATCATGCGCAGCGCGATCCGGTCCTTGACGCTGCCGCCCGGGTTGAAGTACTCGACCTTGGCCAGGACCGTCGGTGCCAGCCCTTCGGCCAGGGAGTTCAGCTTCACCAGCGGCGTGTCACCGACGAGATCGATGATGTGCTCGACGTACTCCACCGAGGGCTCCTTCGTGGGGTCGCGTGTAGGGGTCGCGTCGTTGACCTGCTCCTGGAGCGTAGCCGGGGCCAAGGCGCGGCGAGGTGTTCGGCGCGTTTGGTAAGGAGGAGGTCCAAAGGGGCGATAGGTCTAGGACAGTCACCTTTGGTCGGAGGGGGGCAGGCGATGTACTGGGTCCGTGGGCTCTGGGTGGCCGCGGTTGCGGCGGGATCCGTTGGCGGCCTGTCCGGCGCGGCCTACACCCTCTTGCAGTCGCAGTCCCGGCAGGCCCGCAGCGTCATCGGTGTCCCGCGCGACCTGCCGTTCAACGCCGATGGGGTGTACCTGCCCGATGGCTCCGGACCGGTCGTGGCCGCCGGTGGCCTCACCTTCGGCGTCTTCGGTGACTCGAGCGCGGCGGGCCTCGGTGCGGAGGCGCCGGACTGGTTGCCGGGTGTTCAACTCGCGCGTGGTCTTGCGGAGGAATCGGGTCGTCCGGTCCGGTTGACGACCTACGCGATCAGCGGCTCGCGCAGCTCCGACCTCGCGGGCCAGGTCGACCGCGCGCTGGTGGACCCGCCTCGGGTCGCCCTGGTCATGGTCGGGGGCAACGACGTCACCGCTCGGCGCGGTGTCGCCGTGTGCGCCGAGTTGCTGGCCGAGCAGGTCCGGCGGCTGGTCGCGGCAGGCACGGCGGTCGTGGTGGGTACGTGCCCGGACCTCGGCTCGGTCCGCCCGATCCCGCAGCCGCTGCGGTCGCTTGCCGCGCGGTGGAGCCTGGCGCTCGGCCGGGCGCAGGCGCGTGCCCTGGTGGGCAGCGGCGCCTCGGTCGTTCCGCTGACGCTGCTGTCCCGGCACTTCGCGACCCGGCCGGAGGAGCTGTTCAGCACCGACCGGTTCCACCCCAACGGCGCGGGGTACGCGTTGGCGGCGGCAGTGATCCTCGCCCCACTGTGTTCGGCGGCCGGGGTGTGCGACAGTGCGGTGACTCCCGACTGAGCGGCGTGGCTCCACGGGTGGGTTACCGGCGGGTAGTTCGGCGTAGCCTCAGCGGTGTCGTGTTGGTGTCCACCGCGAAGGAGTACCCATGCCCGAGGCAGTCATCGTCTCCGCCGTCCGCTCGCCGATCGGCCGCGCGGGCAAGGGGTCGCTGGTCGACATCCGGCCGGACGACCTCACCGCGCAGATGGTCCGCGCCGCCCTCGACCGGGTGCCCGCGCTCGACCCCGCCGACATCGACGACCTGATGCTCGGCTGCGGCCTGCCCGGCGGCGAACAGGGCAACAACATGGGCCGGATCGTCTCGGTGCTGCTCGGCTACGACTCCCTGCCCGGCTGCACGGTGACCCGCTACTGCGCGTCCTCGCTGCAGACGACCAGGATGGCGCTGCACGCGATCAAGGCTGGCGAGGGCGAGGTGTTCATCTCCGCGGGCGTGGAGGCGGTCTCCCGGTTCGCCAAGGGCAGTTCCGACTCGTGGCCGGACACGCACAACCCGATCTTCGCCGAGGCCGAGGCGCGCACCGCCGAGGTCGCCGAGTCCGGCGCGGGCGAGTGGCACGACCCGCGCACCGACGGCCGCGTGCCCAACGCCTACATCGCGATGGGCCAGACCGCGGAGAACCTGGCGCTGGCCAAGGGCATCACCCGCGAGGAGATGGACCACTTCGGCGTCCGCTCGCAGAACCGCGCGGAGGAGGCGATCAAGTCGGGCTTCTGGGCCCGCGAGATCACCCCGGTGACCCTGCCAGACGGCCGCGTCGTCGACACCGACGACGGTCCGCGCGCGGGCGTGACCTACGAGAAGACCGCCACCCTGCAGCCGGTGTTCCGCCCCGACGGCCGGGTCACCGCTGGCAACTGCTGCCCCCTCAACGACGGCGCGGCGGCCCTGGTGATCATGTCCGACCGCAAGGCCGCCGAACTCGGCCTGACCCCGCTTGCCCGCATCGTCTCCACCGGCGTCTCCGGCCTGTCCCCGGAGGTCATGGGCCTCGGCCCGGTCGAGGCGTCCCGGCGGGCACTGGCCCGCGCGGGCCTGACCATCGCCGACATCGACCTGGTGGAGATCAACGAGGCCTTCGCCGCCCAGGTCATCCCCTCGGCCCGCGACCTCGGCGTCGACGAGGACCGCCTCAACGTCAACGGCGGCGCCATCGCCGTCGGCCACCCCTTCGGCATGACCGGCGCCCGCATCGCCACCACCCTGATCAACTCCCTCCAGTGGCACGACAAGCAACTCGGCCTGGAAACCATGTGCGTCGGCGGCGGCCAGGGCATGGCCATGGTCCTGGAGCGGCTGAGCTGATTCGGGGCCGTGCCGAGCAGCCCCCGAATCAATCCTTCCAGGTCCGAGGGCTGCTCGGAGACCGGCGATCTTGCGTGTGGATCCCGGGCGACGTTGTGGACAAACCCAAGGGAGGTCCGCCACCCGACCTGCTCGCCGCCCGCGGCAGGGGACCGAGCTGTCCACAGCCCGCCCGCCGAGCCGCCCGTTCTGCCCGCTTCCGCCGGTAGGCTCGGTTCGGGGGCTGCTCAGCGCGGTTTGATCTTGCTCCGAGGCGTGGTCGCCGAGTTGTCCACAGCCCGTCCATCGAGCCGCCCGTTCTGCCCGCTTCCGCCGGTAGGTTCGGTTCGGGGGCTGCCTACTTCGGTTTGATCTTGCCCCGAGGCATGTCCGCCCCGTCCTCCCCAGGTCGCCGTTCGTGGCGCCGCCGCCCTGCGGGCAAGCCCTGCCGCTCGGCTCGAACGGCACCCGCGAACGCCGAACGGCCACCCCCGCCAGCGCGGGGATGGCCGTTCGAGTGGGTACCTGGGTCAGCCGCCGTAGGGGACGGCCTTGGTGAGGATGACCTTCTGGGTCTTGCCGTTGGGGAGCTCGTACTCGCGGGTCTCGCCCTCCTTGGCACCGAGCAGCGCGCGGCCGAGGGGGGACTCCGGGGAGTAGACCTCCAGCTCGCCCTCGCCGCCCTCCTCGCGGGTGGCCAGCAGGAAGACCTCTTCGTCGTCCTCGCCGTCGTAGCGGACGGTCAGGACCATGCCCGGCTCGGCGATGCCGTCGTTGGCCGGGGCCTCGCCGACCTTGGCGCCGCGCAGCAGCTCCTGCAGGTGGCGGATGCGGGCCTCTTGCTGGCCCTGCTCCTCGCGGGCCGCGTGGTAGCCGCCGTTCTCCTTGAGGTCACCCTCCTCGCGGCTGGTGTTGATCTTCTGCGCGATGACCGGGCGGTTCTCAATCAGCTCGTCGAGCTCGTGCTTGAGCCGGTTGTAGGCCTCCTGGGTCAACCAGGTCACCTGGGTGTCGCTCACGGTCACCAACTCCTCGTCGTACTCCGGGCCCGTGGTCACAGGCCGGCAGTCCAGGCCTCGTGGTGCGCCCGGAATGGAAAAAACACGGCCCTCCTAGGGGCCGTGCAGGTCTACGAGCGTACCACGAACACACGTGCTATAACGCCGGATTTGTCCCCTTTGCCCCAATTCTGGGTGTAGTTCACCCCGTTGGCGGCTGGGTTGTGGACAGGTAAGCGGGCACCTGGTACGAGCAGCCGAAAACGTCGGCCGTAACCGGTTCTGTGCTGCTCGCGACCACCGTCGTCATCCGGACGGACGCCTGACCCGGCGGCACGTAGACCTCTTTGCGGCCGCCTTCGGCGCCGTCGATGCCGCGCACCCGCACCACGCACACCGCGGCCCGTTCCGGGGTGGATCGAGTCACCTCGAACGTCATTCGCATGCGGTTGCCGGGCTCCGGACTAAAAGCAGTCCGCTCTGCTTCTATAGGCGCCGAACCCAGGTTGCGGTATCCGACGTAAGCCACCGCGGTGCCCACGACGAGGCCGAGGGTGACCAAAACGATCGCTGTCCGTCGCGACCGCGGCGCCTTTCGCGCGCCGTAACGGCCCTCTGGCGGTGTGCGACCGTCGGCGGTCATAGCGGGGCCTCCTCACGCGGGCGTTCCAACCGGCGGGAACAATGGCCCCCGCGCGGCGCGTTGCGCTGTTCGGGTCGAGTATCCGCCGTGCGCGGGACCACGTACCAGGAGGGGGCCGAGGAGGACCATGTCCGAGAAGCTGCGGTTGATGGCGGTGCACGCCCACCCCGACGACGAGTCGAGCAAGGGTGCGGCGACGATGGCCAAGTACGTCGCCGACGGGCACGAGGTCATGGTGGTCACCTGCACCGGTGGGGAGCGCGGGGACATCCTCAACCCGGCGATGGACCGGCCCGAGGTGACCGCGGACATCGCGGGTGTGCGGCGGGCGGAGATGGCCAAGGCCGCCGAGATCCTGGGCGTCGAGCACCGCTGGCTCGGGTTCGTCGACTCCGGCCTGCCCGAGGGCGACCCGAAGCCGCCGCTGCCGGAGGGTTGCTTCGCGCTGGTGCCGCTGGAGGAGTCGGTGCCGCCGCTGGTCGCCGCGATCCGCGAGTTCCGCCCGCACGTCGTCATCACCTACGACGAGAACGGCGGCTACCCGCACCCCGACCACATCCGCTGCCACGAGGTCTCCGTTGCAGCGTTCGACGCCGCGGGCGACCCGGAGCTGCACCCGTCGGCGGGCGAGCCGTGGCAGCCGCTGAAGCTGTACTACTCGCACGGCTTCAGCCGGGTCCGGATGGTCGCGATCCACGAGGCCCTGCTCGCGCGCGGCCTGGAGTCCCCGTACGGCGAGTGGCTGGAGAACTGGTCCGCCGACCGGGGCGACGTCGCCGACCGGGTCACCACCCGCGTCGAGTGCGCCGACTACTTCGAGGTCCGCGACGCCGCGCTGCTGGCGCACGCCACCCAGATCGACCCCAACAGCCGCTGGTTCGCGGTGCCGCTGGACCTGCAGCGCGAGGTGTGGCCGGTCGAGGAGTACGAGCTGGTCCGCTCGCTGGTCGACAGCACCCTGCCCGAGGACGACCTCTTCTCCGGCATCCAGGAGAAGGTCGCGCTGTGATCCCCGGCCCCGAGTTCCCGGTCACCTTCGCCCAGGTGCAGACCCAGCCGCCCAAGCCTGCCGACCCCGGCGGCCAGGGGGAGGACTTCGGCAAGTCCTCCCCGCTCGGCTTCCTGATCCTGGTGCTGTTCTTCGTGGCGGTGGCCTTCCTGGTCCGCTCGATGACCAAGCACCTCAAGCGGCTCCCGGCGTCGTTCGACGAGCCCGCCGCCGAAGAACCACCGGCCAAGCCGACCGCGTCATAGCCTGGGGTCGATCGGCTCCGACTCCAGCGCCAGGACCGCGAACACCGCCTCGTGCACCCGCCACAGCGGTTCGGCCTTGACCAGCCGGTCCAGCGCCTCGAGGCCGAGCGCGTACTCGCGCAACGCCAGGGACCGCTTGGGGCCGAGCTTGCGGTCGCGCAGTCGGTCCAGGTTGGTCGTGTAGTCCGGGCCGTAGACCACCCGCAGGTAGTCGCGGCCGCGGACCTTGAGGCCGGGCAGGGTCAGCTTGCGGCCGGTGCGCACGAAGTTCGCCGCCGGTTTGACGACCATGCCCTCGCCGCCCGCCGCGGTCAGCGACTCCCACCAGGCCACGCCCTCGGCCACCGAGCCCGGGTCGGTCGGGTCGACCGCCAGCCGCCGGGTGCGGGTGAACAGGTCCGGGTCGGCGGCGTGCAGCCGGTCGGCGATCTCCAGGTGCCAGGTGTGCGGTCGGTCGTGGTAGGTCCGGCCTTCGGTGGCCAGCAGCTGGAACGGCGCGAGGCGCACGCCGTCGAGGCCGGTTGTCGGCCAGCAGTAGCGGCGGTAGACGTCCCGGAACGATCCCGCGTTGGTGAGCCGGATTTCCGTGCGGGACAACAGGTCCGCCACTCCGACGCCGCGGTCGGCGGCCGAGCGCAATGCTGACAGCGCGGCCGGGAGCGCGGCGTGGGCGGCTGCGGCGACGGCGGCGAACTGGCCGGTGATCAGCTCCTTCGCCTTGGCGTTCCACGGCAGCAGCTCGGCGTCGAGCAACACCCAGTCGGTGTCCAGCTCCTCCCACGGGATGGTCGAACGTACTCGTCCCAAGAGGACGGATGTGGTCTCTTCGTCGAAGAACGGCCTGCCGGTGCGGGTGTAGACGGCGCCGTCGCCCTCGATCGCGAACCGCCGAGGAGCGACGGACTCCGAGCGGGTCACCAGCACGACCGCCCGGGAGCCCATGTGCTTCTCCTCGCACAGCACGGGAAGCGCCCCGTACCCGGCGAACGCCTCCCTCGGGTGCTCCAGGTACTCGCCTTCCCGATGCGTCTCCGCGGGCGCCATCGTCGGCGGCAGGTACACCAGCCAGCGCGGATCCACCGCGAACCGGCTCATCACCTCCAACGCCGCTGCGGACCGCTCCCCGCGCACTGTCACCGCGTCCTGTGCCCACGTCTGGACGACCCGGCGGCCGAGGACGTCGTCGAGCGCCAGCGCGGTCGGCTCCCGCTCGGCGACCGGTGCCACCAACGGCCGCACCGGCTCGTACCACACCTCGTGCGCCGCGACGGAAACCAGTTCCCGCTCCGGGTAGCGCAACGCGGTCAGCTTCCCGCCGAACACGCACCCGGTGTCCAGGCACATGGTCGAGTTGATCCACTCCGCTTCCGGGACCGGCGTGTGTCCATACAGGACCATCGCCCGACCGCGGTAGTCACGGGCCCACGGGTAGCGCACCGGCAGCCCGTACTCGTCTGTCTCGCCGGTCGTGTCACCGTAGAGCGCGAACGAGCGAACCCGGCCGGACGCCCGCATGTGGTAGTGCTCCGGCAGGCCCGCGTGCGCGACCACCAGTGCGCCACCGTCGAGCACGTAGTGCCCGATCAGCTGGTCGCAGAAGCGTTCCACGCGCGTGACGAACTCGGGTTCCTCGCGCCCCAACTGCTCCAGCGACTCGGCGAGCCCGTGCCGCACGGTGACCTGCTTGCCGCGCAACGCCTTCAGCAGCTTGTGCTCGTGGTTGCCCGACACGGCCAGCGCCGTACCGGCCTCGACCATGCCCATCGCCAGTCGCAGCACGCCCGGCGTGTCCGGCCCCCGGTCCACGAGGTCGCCGACGAACACCGCGCGCCTGCCCTGCGGGTGCGCCGCGCCGACCGCGCGGCCCTGGGCGTCCCGGTCGAGGGTGTAGCCCAGCTCGCCGAGCAACTCCTCCAGCTCCGCCCGGCAGCCGTGCACGTCGCCGATCACGTCGAACGGGCCGGTCTCGCCGCGCAGGTCGTTGCGCAGCGGCTCGACGACGATCCGCGCCTCGTCCACTTCGGACTCACCGCGCAGCACGTGCACCCGGCGGAAGCCCTCCTTGGTCAGCGACCGCACCGACCGGCGCAGCTCGTCGACGTGCCTGCGCACCACGTGGGCGCCGAAGTCGCGGTCGGGTCGCTCGGCGTTGCGCCGCACGCACACCGATTCCGGCAGGTCCAGCACGATCGCGACCGGCAGCACGTCGTGCTCCTTGGCCAGCCGCAGCAGGTCCGCGCGCGGACCGCGCTGGGTGTTGGTCGCGTCGACCACCGTCACCAGGCCTGCCCGCAAGCGCTTGCCCGCGATGTAGTGCAGCGCGTCGAACGCCTCGGCCGAGGCGTCCTGGCTGTTCTCGTCGTCGCTGACCAGGCCGCGGAAGAAGTCGCTGGAGAGCACCTGGGTCGGCGCGAAGTGCTTGCGCGCGAAGGTCGACTTGCCGGACCCGGAGGCGCCGACGAGCACCACCAGGGCCATGTCGGGGATGGCGAGGTCCATGCTCACGCTTCCTCCCTGGAGAACACGGCCAACTGGGTGGGCGGCCCGAGATCGGGGTGGACCGGGCCGACGGGTCCGAATCGGACGGTGTAGCCGGTCCGCTCGGCGACGCCGTCCGCCCAAGCCTGGAACTGCGCCCTGGTCCACTCGAACCGGTGGTCGGGGTGCCGGGTCGCCGCGGACCCGAGCAGCGGGTTGTACTCGACGTTCGGGGTGGTGACGACCACGTGCGCAGGCTTCGCGACGCCGAACACCACCCGCTCCACGGCGGGCAGCCGAGGCGGGTCGACGTGCTCGATGACCTCCATCAACACCGCCGCGTCGAACCCCGCCAACTCGGGATCGGTGTAGGTGACCGACGAGTGCCGCAGCGACACCCGCTCGCGGACCCGCTCCGGCAGCCGCGACAACCGGCGCTCGGCCGCGTCCAGCGCACCCGCGGCAACATCGGTACCGACGACCTCGGAAAACTCTTCCGCCAGCCGCTCCAGCAGCGCTCCGCCACCGCAGCCCAGATCGAGCACACGCCGCGCACCGACCTCGTGCAGCGCAGCGATCACGGCGTCCGCCCTGGCCGCGGCCAACGGGCGGGTGGTGGTCACCTCCGGCTCCTCGGCCGTCCCGTCCAACTCGGTCAGCTGGGTGAGGGCGCTGCGCACGTACCCGCGCTGGTGGGCCAGGTAGCGGCGGCTGACCAGGTCCCGCTCGGGGTGCGCGGGCAGCCAGTCGCCGCCCGCCCGGACCAGCTTCGCCACCTCGTCCTCGCCCACCCAGTAGTGCTTGGTGTCGTCGAGCACCGGCAGCAGGACGTACAGGTGGTGCAACGCGTCGGCCAGCCGCTGCGTGCCGGTGAGCCGCAGGTCCAGGAAGCGGGAGTCGCCCCACTCCGGCAACGCCGGGTCCAACGGCACCGGCCGCGCCTCGACCTGCCAGCCCATCGGCGCGAACAGCCGCTCCGCCAGGTCGACGCCGCCGTTGCAGGCGACAGCGGGCAGGTGCACCGACAACGGGATGGCCGTGCCGGGCAAGTCGGGGCGCGAGTCGCAACGGCCCGTCATCGCGGTCCGGAACACCGAACCCAGTGCCACCGCGAGCATCGAACCGGACGCGTAAGCCCGCTCGTCGACATGGCTGGTGCCAGGTCGGCTCTTGGCCAGGGTGACGGGATCGACCTCGAGCAGGAGCGCCGCCGTGCACCGCGCCTCGTCCGCTTGCGGGTAGAAGACGTGCGCGGTGCCGGAAGCGGTGCTGAAGGACTGCGCTCGGTCCGGGTGCTTGAACAGCAGGAAGCCCAGATCGGTGGCCGGGTTCATGGTGGTCGATACCGTCAACAACACCCGTGGAGTGTGGCAAAGCGGGCTGTTGGTGGGCATCTCGGTTTGAGGGGTGGGGCATGAGGATCGGCGAAGTGTGGCGCCTGACCAGCGGCGACGACCCCGTCGCGGACATCGTGATCAACGACAGCGACTTCCCGTGGCTCTACGGGCGCCTCGTCCCGCTCCCGGCCTTCGACCGGTTCCGCCCGCTGTTCGACCAGGAACTCGCCCTCGTCGAGTCCCCCGACGTCGCCGCGTGGGACAGCGTGCACGCCAAGATCGCCGCCAGCCTCACCCTCCACGCCCCGACGGGCCCCGTCGCCGAGTACCTGCTCCACGTGGACGGCGACGAGGCGTGGTTCCGCTGGGTCGACTAGCGGTCCGGCCCCTGGGTGCGCAGGTCCTCCACCTTGGTCATGGCCGCCCGCAGGTCGGTGAGCCACTCCTCGGCGTGCTTGCCCACCAGCCGCACCGCCCACGCCAGGGCGTCCGACCGGGACCGGGCCACCCCGGCGTCGACCAGGGTGTCGAGGGTGCGGCGCTCCGGTTGGCGCAGGCGGGTCATCACCGGGACGGACAGGGTGGTGAACAGCTCCTCGGTGCCGCCCTGCCGCGCGCCCCAGGCGACCTTGCGCCCGTACCGGTGCTCGGCCTGCCGGGCGATCTCGATCCGCCGCTCCCGGGTGTCCTCCCGCCACCGCGCGATCCGCCCCGCCTCGGCGGCGGCCGTGGCGGCCTCGTCCGGGTAGTCGTCCGCGAGCGGGGGGAGGGTGCCGACCAGCAGGATCTCCTCCCGGTCGACGGTGATCTCGGGTTCGCCGGTGAACCAGCCCTCGGGCAGCCGCCCGGAGAACCACGCCGCGATGTCGCTCATGACCACTCCTTCTGATTACTTGATTACAACGTTACACCCTCCTGGGTCCCTACCCTGGTCCCATGAACCTCACCGGCGACCTGGTCCACCTCCGAGCCATCGAACCCGAAGACGCCGACGCGTTCTGGCGCTGGCACCACGACCCCGTGGCCATGCGGTGGATGACCACCTCGTACCCCGAGTCCCTGGCCGAAGTCCGAAAACGCTTCGCCGAGTTCCCCTCGAACAGCTACGAACGCTGCCGCTTCGCCATCACCACCACCGCCGAGTCCCGCCTCATCGGCTTCATCGGCCTGCGCGACGCCACCCCGGAGGTCGGCAGGGCCACCCTCGACATGTACCTGGGGGAGAAGGACACCTGGAACAAGGGCTACGCCACCGAAGCCCTGAGAATGGTCTGCCGCTGGGCCTTCAACGACATGCGCCTCACCGCAATAGACCTAGAAGTAGTAGCAGGCAACGACGCCGCCGAACACCTCTACCGCAAACTCGGCTTCGTCCAAGAAGGCCGCCGCCGCAACTCCTTCCGCCGCGACGGCCAACTCCACGACCAGATCCTCATGAGCCTCCTGGCAGAGGAGTACAAGGACTAGCCCGGAACCAGACGCGCCAGCTCAGCCCACCCCGAGCCAGGCCACCCAACCCAGCCACGGCTCCCAGAGGCTGCTGGTGCCAGCCCAACCCCCGAGTCAGCCCCGCCAGCCCAATCACTGGACACTCGGAAGCCGTTGGTGCCAGCCCAACCACCCGACTCCGACAGCATTGCTGACCACTGGACACTCGGAAGCCGCTGGTGCCACCCCAACCCACCGAGTCAGCCCACCCAAACCCAACCCGCCGAGCCAACCCCGCCAGCCCAACCACCGCCCCCGGAAGTCGCTGGTGCCAACTGCTCGATGGGGTGGACCTGTTTTGTGTGGGGGACGATAGTCGTAGCCTTGCCTCGCTGCAGGGCCATGCTTTTCGGCCCCTGCTTTGCGGTCCTGCCACGGCTGTCGTAGGGGCCCCACGCGAACTGGTCCACCACATCGAGCCCGCACCTAAATCGCGGATCCAGCGCAATGCCGCAGGCGAGCCGAAAGGCCCCTCGGGGGCAGTGGCGACGTTGGTTGCGACTCTGCGGACGGCGGCTACTCATCCGGTCGTCCCCGCGCGAGCGGGGATGGCCGTGACCGCTTCTGGCAGATGCTGAGACTGCGGGAGGTTAAGCACCGCCACCGTTCGTGTACTCGTAGAACACCCAGTGGCCGGGCAGTGTGGTCGACTCGCCGTACTCGATGACGGCCCCCGCGGCGTCCAGGAAGCGGTTGCGGCTGAGCAGTACCGGTGTGCTGGCTTCAACGCCCAATTCCTGGGCGTCCTCCGCGCTGGCGCCACCTCCGGCATGCTGCACGTGGGTCGCGTTGACAACGCGGCCGGTGAGCTCTTCCACGTAGCGGCTGGTCCCCTGGGGAATGCGGGAGGTCTCAAGCAAGAGCGGGGCCACTTCTGCAAGGTCGCCGGGGTACCAGGACACGGAAGTGGAGAGCGCAACGTCTTCCGCGCTGTAGGTGGTCCGCCGCCGCTGGATGACCTGCTCACCCTCGTCCAGCCCCAGGGCCCCAGCCACCTCTGCAGGGGCAGCGGTCAGCACAGCAGACCGGACCTTCGCGTAGTGGCCAGGCGGGTAGATCTTGCCCGTGCGCTCGATGGCAAGGACGCGGTCCTGGGCCGACAGGTGCAGGGAGTCGCCCGCGACGATGGTGCCCACTCCTGACACCGAGCGAACCAGGCCTTCGGAGCCAAGCAGCGCGAGCGCCTTCGCGGCCGTGGCCATCGCCACCTCCCAGTCACGGGTGATCTGCCGGGCCGACGGCACGGCGTCGCCAACCTTCAGATCCCCGCTTGCGATCCGGGCCCGGATCTCGGCTGCGATCTGCATGTACGGCGGCTCCGGCCGCTCGATCGACGGCATGACTCGTCTCCTTGGTAGAGCACTCCACGTGTTCTAGGGCACCTACAGGTTAGCCCCGCACCCCCTGATCTCAAACCCAGTTCACTGTGTACTAGAGCACGTGTTGACAGTGCTCTAGTACACCTCTAACGTTCTGAGTGTTGCGCACGTTGCAGGCGCCGCGTCCACGGCAGAGACACAACGAGGCCCCGGACGGTGTTGGCGCCGACTGGGAGAACGTGGGCGATATGGCTCTGCCGTTTCACGTCCCGCATCGGGTGGTGTCTCGACCCGAACCTGGTCGAGTCGCGCCCCTACATCACCGGCACAGCACACAACGCATGGAGGACAAGCAGCATGACCGCGACTTTGGAGACCACCATCACCGTCCCATGGGGACAGATCGACCACGCCACGACAGCAGTTCGACGACACATGGACAGCCACCCGCACCTACCGTTGGGCAGCCTTGGCGTCCACGCGGCCGGAGAGAGCCCGGGCCGGGTCGAGGTGTTCGTCCCCGCCCCCGATCAGCCGCAGGCGTGCGCGAACCTGTTGGCGTGGCTGGACACCCTCGACCATGCCACGCTGGTGCTGCGGTTCTGCGATGACGACCCACAGGCCCGCGCCTACACCTCCCTGCCCGACGGCACCCCCATCACCGTCATCGCCCCTCTGGACCCGACACAGATGCACGGCGTCGACTCGGACCGGACAGGCGAGCGCGTCGTGCACTGGCTGCGGTGGCAAGCCCTGGAGACCGCTGACTAGGGGTACATCGCCAGCCAGATAGCGACGTAGTGGCAGATGGCGGCTAGGACGGTGGCGGCGTGGAAGAACTCGTGGTGGGCGAAGGTTCGGGGCCAGGGGTTCGGCCACTTGGTCGCGTAGAACACCGCGCCGACGGTGTAGAAGAGGCCGCCTGCGAGCAGGAGTACGAGGGCGGCAACGCCTGCGTGGGCCAGTAGCTGGGGCAGGACGAAGATGGCCACCCAGCCCAGGGCGATGTAGATGGGGGTGCCCAGCCAGCGGGGTGCGTGCGGCCACAGCAGTTTCAGGCCGACCCCGAGGATGGCGCCGCCCCAGACCACGGACAGGACTATGTAGCCGGTGGGCTGGTCCATCGCCAGGAGGCTGAACGGGGTGTAGGTGCCCGCGATGAACAGGAAGATCATCGAGTGGTCGAGGCGCTTCATCATGGTGCGGGCGCGCTCGGTCACCCACCAGCGGCGGTGGTAGAGCGCGCTCACGCCGAAGAGGCCGAGCACGGTGGCCCCGTACACCGAGGTCGCCAGGGCCGCGGTCGGCGAGATGGTCGCGGCCATCGAGATCAGCGTGCCGCCGGTGGCGAAGGAGATGAAGAACGACCACAGGTGGATCACGCCGCGCATGCGGGGCTTGTCCTTGAGGGACCGGGGCGCGGTCTGGGTCGCTGCCGTCACGCTCCCGAGGTTACGGGACCGTAGGTTGGTCCGCCGGGGTTGTGTGCGCCGGACCACAACCGGCCGGTAGTCCCGGCTACGACCAGCCGACGACCTCGCGGTGCTCGACGGCGAAGCAGCGGTCCATCACCACGTCCAGCCCGCCCGCCGCCGCCACCCTGGCCGCCTCGTCGCTGATGACGCCCAGCTGCAGCCACAGCGCGCCCGCGCCGACCGCGACCGCCTCCGCGGCGACCTCGACGGCGTGCTCGGGTCTGCGGAAGACGTCGACCACGTCGATCGGGTCCGGGATGTCGGCCAGCGAGCGGTACGCGGGCAGCCCCTCCCAGGTCTCCAGCGCCGGGTTCACCGGGAAGAGGGTCAGGCCGCTGGAGCGCAGGTAGGTCGCCACGCCGTGGCTCGGCCGGGCGGGGTCGGCGCTGAGGCCGACGACCGCGATCGTGCGCGACTCCCTGACCAGGCGCTCCAGCACGGCCAGGTCCTGCCATATCGGATCGATCTCGGTACGGTGCACGTCCCCAGTGTCCCCCGGATCACCCCCGGGCGGCGTACCCTCGTTGGCCGTGAGTCTGCGCAGGCGTGTGGCCGACATCGTCTATGGCATCTACGAGAAGCGGCTCGTCCAGCAAGCGGGTGGGCGCACCCCCCGCCACGTCGGGGTGATGCTCGACGGGAACCGGCGCTGGGCCCGCGAGGCGGGGTTCACCGACGTCAACGACGGGCACCGGGTGGGTGCCAGGCGCATCGCCGACCTGCTCGGCTGGTGCGAGGAGGCCGGGGTCGAGGTGGTGACCCTGTGGCTGCTGTCCACCGACAACCTCAACCGCGACGAATCCGAGCTGCGCCCGCTGCTGGAGATCATCGGCGACGTGGTCGACGAGCTCGCCGAGCCGGGCGCGCCGTGGCGGCTGCGGATCATCGGCGCGCTCGACCGGCTGCCCGCCGAGACCGCGGCCAGGCTGAAGGCCGCGGCGGGCCGCGCCGGTGGGCGCGAGGGCGTCGAGGTCAACATCGCGGTCGGGTACGGGGGCAGGCAGGAGATCGCCGACGCGGTGCGCAAGCTGCTGCAGCAGCACGCCGAGGCGGGCACCAGCATCGAGGCGCTGGCCGAGGTGCTCGACGTGGACCACATCGCCGAGCACCTGTACACCTCCGGGCAGCCGGACCCGGACCTGGTGATCAGGACCTCCGGTGAACAGCGACTGTCGGGCTTCCTGCTCTGGCAGTCGGCGCACTCGGAATTCCACTTCTGCGAGGCCTACTGGCCGGATTTCCGCCGGACCGATTTCCTGCGCGCGCTTCGGGCGTACGGAATACGTCACCGGCGATTCGGGTCTTAGGCACCACATCGGGCACCCGGGCCGGGGTTTTCCACCCAGCCGGTGGTCACGGCCGCGGCCGGATACGCCGCGTCAAGGCAGCTAGGGGCCCCGACCCCTAACCGCCGGTAGGTGTGGACGCGCCGACACGTTCGGCCGCTGCCGCCGGTCGCCGGGTGTGCTAGCGGCCGCCGGATCCGATAACGCTGCGCGCTCGCGTGGCGCCGGGATGTCACTGTGATGACGAAATAGAAAATCACCTGTGTGGCAGCGTGCCGATTGTCGGAGTTCGCAGGTAGCTTTCGAAGTGTCGGGCCGTGTCCACTGCGGTTCGACCCGGGAGGCCCTGGTCGTGAGAGTGACGATCGCGAGGGGGCCGGCACCCGGCTCCCGCGGGGAGCGAGGTGGACGCCGGTAGCCACCGCGCGTCGGCCAGTCGCAGACCCAGCCAGGGCCGGTTGCCCGGCCCACCGAGGAAGCGGGCGCGGGTGCCGCGTCCGCGAGGGAGTTGCCGTGACCGCTTCGCGTTCATCCACAGGCCTTTCCTCGAGTACGTCGAGTTCCCAGGAGGCGGAACCAGCCAGGCGCACCTACGTCCTCGACACCTCCGTGCTGCTGTCGGACCCGTGGGCGTTGACCCGGTTCGCCGAGCACGCGGTCGTCGTCCCGCTGGTGGTCATCAGCGAGTTGGAGGGCAAGCGGCACCACCCGGAACTCGGGTGGTTCGCCAGGGAGACGTTGCGCCTGCTCGACGACCTGCGACGACGGCACGGCAGGCTCGACAAGCCCATCGCGGTGGGCGAGGGCACCCTGCACATCGAGCTCAACCACTCCGACCCGTCGGTGCTGCCCGCGGGCTTCCGCACCGACGGCAACGACTCCAGGATCCTGGCCTGCGCGCTCAACCTGGCCGCCGAGGGCCTGGCGGTCACCCTCGTCACCAAGGACATCCCGCTGCGGGTCAAAGCGGGCGCGGTGGGCCTGGACGCCGACGAGTACCGGGCGGGCGAGGTCGCCCCGTCCGGCTGGACCGGCATGACCGACCTGGACGTCCCCCAGGAGGCGGTGGCCGCCCTCTTCGAATCCGGCGCGGTCGAGCCTGCCGACTACGGCGTCCCCGACGCGGCCGAACTCCCGGCGAACACCGGCATCCGGTTACTGGCGGGCACCTCAAGCGCCCTCGGCCGCGTCACCGCCGACAAGCAGATCCGCCTCGTGCGCGGCGACCGCGAGGCCTTCGGCCTGCACGGCCGCTCCGCCGAACAGCGCATCGCCCTCGACCTCCTGCTCGACCCCGACATCGGCATCGTCTCCCTCGGCGGCCGAGCGGGCACCGGCAAGTCCGCGCTGGCGCTGTGCGCGGGCCTGGAAGCGGTGATGGAACGCGGCCTGCACAAGCGGGTCGTCGTCTTCCGCCCGATGTACGCCGTCGGCGGGCAGGACCTCGGTTACCTGCCCGGCACGGAGAGCGAGAAGATGCTGCCGTGGGCGCAGGCGGTGTTCGACACGCTCGGCGCGCTGGTCAGCAAGCCGGTGATCGACGAGGTGCTGCACCGGGGCATGCTGGAAGTCCTGCCCCTGACCCACATCCGCGGCAGATCACTGCACGACACCTTCGTGATCGTCGACGAAGCCCAGTCCCTGGAACGCAACGTCCTGCTGACCGTGCTGTCCCGACTCGGCTCGGGGTCACGCGTGGTGCTGACACATGACGTGGCACAGCGCGACAACCTCCGGGTCGGACGGCACGACGGGGTCGCCGCGGTGATCGAGAAGTTGAAGGGGCACCCGCTGTTCGCGCACGTGACGCTGACGCGGTCGGAGCGGTCGCCTATCGCCGCCCTGGTGACGGAGATGCTGGAGGACCACACGGCTTAGGAACTGGCGATGGCCCTCGGAGTGATGTCGCTCCGGGGGCCACCGCCTAGTCCTCGACCCACTCCAGGAGGTCTCCTGGTTGGCACTCGAGTACGCGGCACATGGCTTCCAGGGTGCTGAAGCGGACGGCTTTCGCACGGCCGTTCTTCAGGACTGCCACGTTCGCGGGGGTGAGGCCGACTCGTTCGGCGAATTCGCCGACGCTCATTTTTCGTTTGGCTAGTTGGACGTCGATGCGGACCACGATGGGCATCAGATCACCGAGTCCAGGTCGGCGCGCAGGGCTGAGGCTTGGCGCAGGAGGGCGCGCAGGACGACCACCAGCAGCCCGACCACGGTGACGCCGACCGACATCAGGAATAGCACCAGCGGCAACCCCGGGTCGTTCGCGTTGAACCCGACGAAGCCGAGCACGCCGAGCAGCACCACCCCGCCCCCGGCGATCGCCCACACGATCGCGTCCACCCACACCAGGGACTCCTCGGTGAAGATCCGGTCGGTCTTGACCAGGGTGAGCAGCTTCCAGGTGGACACGATCACCACCTGCACGCACAGCACCCAGAACACCGTCACGCCGGTGGCGGGCCAGCGCAGGTGGGCGAACTCCGGGTCCTCGCGCGCCATGTGCGCGAACTGGCCGGGCAGGGACATGGTCTGGAACAGGACCAGCACGCCGAACAGCACGACGAGCAGTACGCGGAGTGGGACGACCACTCGATGCACGGATGTCATGCGTCGAGTGTCGCCAGGAATCTATCGAAAGTCAATCGGTAGCTATCGTTGATCAGCTGGTCAATAGGAAGCTGTCGACCAGGCCGGTGGTGTTGCTGATCGGGGTGCCGAGCAGGCAGCCGACCACGCTGCCGAGGTAGCTGGTGCCGGAGGTGACCTTGGTGGCGCTGTCGCCGAGGTGCCTGCCCGCGGTGACGGCCCCGGTCAGGACCACGGTTTGCCCGACGACGGTGGAGTTGGACCACGTGACGGTCGTGGTGTCGCCGGTTCCGTCGAGCCAGGTGACCACTTCGGTCTCCGGCGGGATGCCGGGCACCACCGGCACGCAGGACAACGTGGCGCTGTTGACCACGGTGCTGGTCGCGGTGGGGCCGACCAGGCAGGTGCCGTAGGTGTAGGTGGCCGTGGCGGTCACGGTCTGCGGGGTGGTGGTGATCGGCGGGGTGAACGCCCGGCTGAAGCTGCCGAGGCACTCGGCGTCCACCGCCACGGGCGCTGCGGCGGCCTGTGTCCAGCCCGCGGTCAAGGCCGCCAACAGGAGCGTGACCGTGACCAGCACCCGGCGCAACGGCTTCGTCATCTGGTTCCGCCTCGTCATCGAGAGGTTGCCCGACGTCACCGATCTTGCTCCGGTGCGGACCCCGGGGACAATGCGCCATCCCGGGGTCCGGACCGCTCAGTCGAGTGCTCGGCGGAGGAAGCCGCGGATACCCAGGGTGCCGAACACGCCGCAGGCGGCGACCATGACCAGGAGGCTGATCCACATCGGGATGTGCGGCACGTGCGGGACCAGTTCCGCGCGCATGCCCTCGCTGACGTAGGTCAGCGGGTTGAGGGCGCACAGGACCTGGAACCACCGCACGCTCTCGAGCCCCATCCACGGGAACTGGGTGGAGCCGGTGAACATCAGCGGGATCATGATCACCGCGAACAGGATGTTGATCTGCCTGGGCTGCACCGAGGTGCCGATGGTCATCCCGATCGCCGCGCCGACCAGGGCGCCGAGGGCCACGATCAGCAGGACCGGCAGCCAGGCCGAAGCGGGCCAGCTGATGTTGTCCAGGATGAGGAACCCGATCGGGATCATCACCAGCGCCGCGACCACCCCGCGCAGCGCGCCGAAGAGCATCTTCTCCACCGCCACCCAGGCGATCGGGATCGGCGCGAGCAGCCGGTCCTCGATCTCCCTGGTCCAGGAGAAGTCCATGATCAGCGGCATGGTGGTGTTCTGCAGCGCGCCGAGGAACCCGTTGAGCGCGACGATGCCGGGCAGCAGGATCGCGGCGTAGTCGGGGCCGACGTAGCCGAGGTTGGCCAGCACCTTGCCGAAGATGAACAGGGTGAAGAACGGCTGGACGATCACCTGGGCGAGGAACGGCAGCAGTTCGCGGCCGGTGACGAACACGTCGCGCCACAGCACCGAGCCGAAGGTGCGCAGCGGGGAACTGGCGTGGGTGGTCATCGCAGCTCCCGGCCGGTGAGGTGGATGAAGACGTCTTCGAGGCTCGGGGTGCCGATGGACAGGTCGGTGACCTCGCACGCGGTGTCGCCGAGGACCCGCAGCACGGACGGCAGGACCACCGCGGCCTCCTGCCCGGTGTAGAGGCGGAACTGACCGGTGGACGAGGGTGCCGCTTGCGCCGCGAGAGCGGCCAATGCGGCAGGCGGGACGCCAGGCGGCAGTCCAGCGGGCACAGCAGGTGCGCCTGCGGCGATCCGCTCGACCCGCTCGATGCCGTCAATGCCCGCAAGGGCCTTCTCGACCAGCTCAGCCGTAGTGCTCGCCAGGTTCACAGTGACGCTCACGGTGGTGCTACCGGGCAATCCGCGCGTAAGAGCCGCGGGCGTGTCCAGGGCGAGCAGCTTGCCGTGGTCGACGATGCCGACCCGGTCGCACAGCTTGGCGGCCTCGTCCATGTCGTGCGTGGTGAGCACGACCGTGACCCCCTCGGCGCGCAGGTCGCGCACCCGGTCGTGCACGAACAGCCGGGCCTGCGGGTCCAGGCCGGTGGACGGTTCGTCCAGGAACATCACCTTCGGCTGGTGCATCAACGCGCGCGCGATCATCACCCGCTGCGCCTGCCCGCCGGAGACGATGTCGATCTTGTCCTTGGCCCGGTCGGCCAGCCCCATCTTGTCCAGGATCTCGTCGGCCCGCGCGTTGCGCTGGGCCCGCGGCACCCCGTGGTAGGCCGCGTGGAACAGCAAGTTCTGCCGGATGTTGAGCGATCTGTCCAGGTTGTTGCGCTGCGGCACCACCGCCAGCAGTTGCCGCGCGCGCCTGGCGTCGCGGACCACGTCGACCCCGTGCACCTCGGCGTGCCCCGACGTCGGCAGCACCCTGGTGGTCAGCACCCCCACGGTCGTCGTCTTCCCGGCGCCGTTGGGTCCCAGCAGGCCGAACACCTCACCGGCCTCGACGCTGAAACCCAGGCCGTCCACCGCGGGCTTGGGGTTCTTCTTGTACAGCTTGACAAGGTCCCTGACCTCGACTGCTCTCACCCCGCAACCATATGCCGCGCGTCAAACGAGATGCGACCGCGCGAATCCGCACCAGGGCGTGATTCGCGCGGTTTGTCGGCATAGGAGTTCGTCCACTCAGGACGGAGGGTGGCGGTGGTCCGAGACCTCCTCAAGCCCGGACCACCGCCACCCCGTGGGCCTAACGTCGCCGCAGTGCAGGGGCGGCGGTCGTGAGGACCACCGCGGCGACGCTCAGCACCAGGATCCCGAGGACCGCCCAGGGCATGGCCGCGCTACCGGGCGTTCCGGTACCGGTGGGGCTGACCAAGCCCGTGCTCGGGGAGGAATAGCCGCCCGCTTGACCGGAGCGGTCGTAGGCGGAGCCGGGCAGCTTGTCGGCGTAGCGGGACGCGACCTCGCGCTGGTACTGCGCCAGCGACTGGGTCTTGCCGGTCGACAGGGAGCGGATCGCGTTCCCGGTGACCGCGTACCAGCTGTTCGTCTGCGGTTCCCGCAGCAGGACAGCGCCAGCGCCCAGCTTGCTCGCGTTGCGGAACTCCAGGTCGCCCGCGGCGATGTTGGCGACCGTCCACGCGCCGGAGGCGTCGCGGACCGTCCACACCGACGCGCTCGCCCCGCCGGACGCGGTGGCCGGGACGGCCACGTACGCCAGGCGGCCGACCTTCGACGAGCGGCCCGCGACGAACTCCGGGCTCAGCTCGTACACCGGCACCGAGGTGCCGCCGACCTGGGCCTGGCCCGCCCCGGCGAATCCCGCCGCGCCGAGGAACTTGCCGACCGTCGCGGTGACGTCCGGAGTGGACGCCGCCGCACTGGCCTTCGCCGCGTCGGCCGCCGAGACCGAGCCGTCGACCGGGGTCGGGTCGGCGCCCGCGTAGCCGGCGAGGCCGAGCACGCCCACCGCGGCCAGGGCCAGGGTTGTGAGGATCTTGCGCATGCCGTTCACCGCCTGATCCCGGTCAGCGTGTGGGTCCACGAGAAGCTGGAGTTGTTGACGTAGTAGTTGTAGGTCGCCCAGTTGTAGCGGTAGTTGTCCGGCCACGGGTCGCCCCAGTAGACCCAGCTCTTGGCCGAGTCGTAGCCGTAGAGCACGTGCATGTGCCCGCCACCGGACTTCCAGAGGATGCGGGTCTCGACCGGCTGGTTGGCGTTGAGCTGGGACTGCACCGCCGAGTAGCTGATCGTGTTGTAGATGTAGGACCCCGGGCTGCTGAAGCCGAGGCGGGAGAAGCCGTTGCGCACCTGGGCGAGGTCGGCCTGGTCGTTGGGGCAGGTGAGGTTGGTGTTGCGGTTCTTGGCCAGCGCGCAGAAGTAGTTCTGCGACACGTTCACGCCGTGGGACGCGGCGATCGACGTGCCCGAGGCGGCCCAGCACCAGTTGGTCTGCTGCTGGGCCTGCATCGTGAACGCGGCGGCCGCTTGGGCCGACGCGGGTGCGCTGACCAGCCAGGCGAGGACGGCCACGAGGGTGGCCGCCAGCGCCGAGCGGGTCGCTTGCCGGGACATGATGCCTCCTGAAAACGCAGGGTGGAGTGCTCGGAAGCGTGCGATCACCGCGTTTCGGCGGACAAGGGCCCGGCAAGGGGGCCCGGAGCGTTCCAGCCGGACGGCGCACCTTTACCCGTCGGTTACGCGTGGCTACTGTGAACATTCACCGTCGTTCACCCGTTCGGGAACGCCCAGTCGGGAGCAGCCGTGACCGCAGACGCCTTGGCAGACGCGCTCCGCCGTGGTCCGTTCCACGTGGCTCTGCGCACGGCGATCGAGCACAGAGGCCTGTCGCTGGCGCGGTTGCGGGCGCACCTCTCGCGCATCGAGGTATCGGTCGCCGAGTCCACACTCAGCTACTGGCAGCGGGGCCTGCGTCACCCGGACATGCCACACGCGCTCACCGCCGTGCGCGGGCTGGAGACCGTCCTCGGCCTGCCGACCGACTCCCTGGTCGTCCTGATCGGCCCCCGGCAGCGCGGCAACCGGGCCCGCAAGCCCTCGGCGTCCTTCGCCGAGCTCGTCGTCGCCGGACCCACCACCCGGGAGCTGCTCGCCCAGCTCGGCGTCGACCCGGAGCGCTGCAACGCGGGCCTGGAGCTGCAGATGACCCACGAGCGGGTCACCATCGCCGCCGACAGGACCCAGGGGCGCATCGACACCCGGCTGGTCAGCATCGCGCGCGAACCGGGCATCGACCGGTACGTGGCGGTCTACCACGGGGAGCCGGGCTGCGACATCGAGCGGGTCCGGGTCACCGCGGGCGACGGGTGCCGGTTGGGCCGGGTGCGCCGCAGGGAGATCTGCGTGGCGTTCGAGCTGATGTTCGACCGCAGGCTCGCCGAGGGCGACACCGTGGTGCTCAGCTACGCCGTCGACGACAGCTCCGGGCTCGAGTGCCCCGGGTACTTCCGGATCTTCCGCGAGCCCAGCGGGCCGTTCCTGCTCCAGTTGGAGCTGCCGCCTGCCGACCTGCCCGCCCGCTGCGTGCAGGAGGTCCGGACCAACGACCTGCGCCCGCCGTCGGTCTCCCAGGACCTGTACTGCGATCGGGGGTACGTGGTGAGCGCGTACTACTCGGGGGTGGACCGCGGGATAGCGGGAATCGCGCTGGAGTGGCCGCAGAACCCGGCGAACCCGGCGGTGCACCCCGTACCGTGACGTGGTGCGCTTCCTCACCGGCGAGCCCGCCAACGACCTGACCTACGACGACGTGTTCCTGGTGCCCGGCCGCTCGGCCATCACCAGCCGCTTCGACGTCGACCTGGCCACCGCCGACGGCACCGGCGCGAGCATCCCGATCGTGGTGGCCAACATGACCGCGGTGGCCGGTCGGCGGATGGCCGAGACCGTGGCCCGCCGCGGTGGCCTGGTGGTGCTGCCGCAGGACGTGGACCCCGCGGCCGTCGGCGAGATCGTGACCTGGGTGAAGTCGCGGCACGCGGTGTGGGACACGCCGCTGGTGCTGACCGCGGGCGACTCGGTGGCCGACGCGCTGAACCTGTTGCCCAAGCGGGCGCACGGCGCGGTCGTCGTGGTCGACGCCGACGGGCGCCCGGTCGGCGTGGTCGACGAGGCCGCCTGCCTGGGCGTCGACCGGTTCACCCGGGTCGGCGAGGTGGCCGACCAGGCGATCGTCACCCTCCCGGTGGACAGCGCGCCGCGGGCGGTGTTCGACGCGCTGCACTCGAGCAAGATTGCGCTCGCGGTGGACGCCGCGGGTCGGCTCGCGGGTGTGCTGACCGCCGTGGGTGCGTTGCGGGCCGACATCTACGCCCCCGCGGTGGACGCCTCCGGCCGCTTGCGCATCGCCGCGGCGGTCGGGGTCAACGGTGACGTCGCGGCGAAGGCGGCTGCTCTGCTGGAGTCCGGTGTGGACGCTCTGGTGGTCGACACCGCGCACGGCCACCAGGAGAAGATGCTCACCGCGTTGCAGCGCGTCCGCGATCTGGCGCCTTCCGTTCCCGTCGTCGCGGGCAACGTGGTCACCGCGGAGGGCGTCCGCGACCTGGTCGAGGCGGGCGCGGACGTGATCAAGGTCGGTGTCGGTCCCGGCGCCATGTGCACCACCCGCATGATGACCGGCGTGGGCCGCCCCCAGTTCTCCGCCGTCCTGGAGTGCGCCGCCCAGGCCCGCGCCCTCGGCAAACACATCTGGGCCGACGGCGGCGTCCGCCACCCCCGGGACGTGGCACTGGCCCTGGCAGCGGGCGCGTCGTCGGTGATGGTCGGCTCGTGGTTCGCGGGCACCTACGAGTCCCCTGGCGACCTCCTGCGCGACGAACAAGGCCGCCCCTACAAGGAATCCTTCGGCATGGCCTCCAAACGAGCCGTCTCCGCCCGAACCCGCGCCGACAGCGGCTTTGACCGCGCCCGCAAGGCCCTGTTCGAAGAAGGCATCTCCTCCTCCCGCATGCGACTCGACCCGAAAGCCCCTGGCGTGGAAGACCTGCTGGACTCGATCTGCTCCGGAGTCCGCTCCGCCTGCACCTACGCGGGAGCGGCGAACCTGGCGGAGTTCCACGCCCGAGCGGTGGTGGGAGTCCAATCAGCAGCAGGCTTCGCCGAAGGCCGCCCCTTGCCGTCTGGTTGGTAACGCCTGCGAAGAAAGGGAGGGCGGACCGGGATCGCCTCGGCCACTGGATTCACAGGAGCCTACGTACCGCGTCGATGGTGTCCGCCTCGGCGGCTGTCTTGTCCGGTCGGTACCGGACCACCCGCGCGAAGCGCAACGCCACCCCGCCCGGGTACCGGGTGCTCACCTGCACCCCGTCAACGGCGATCTCCACCACCAGCTCCGGTCGCATGTAGACAGTCCACTCGTCACCCCCCGAGCGGTACTGCGGGAATTCCTCCGTCTGCCACCGCAGCAGTTCGTCGGTCAGTCCCTTGAACGTCTTCCCGACCATCACCGGCGGCCCGCCGTCCGGGTCCCGCGCGCCCAGGTGCAGGTTCGACAGCGACCCCGTCCGCCGACCGTGCCCCCATTCCGCGCCCAGCACCACCAGGTCCAGCGTGTGCACCGGCTTGACCTTCTGCCACGCCTTGCCCCGGCGCCCGGCGGCGTACACCGAGGCCAGGTCCTTCACCATCACCCCTTCATGTCCCTCGGCCAGCGCCCGCGCCGCCAGGTCCTCCGCGTCCTCGACGGACGGGTCCACCAAGCCCGGGATGACGTGTTCGCCCACGGCCCGGCGCAGTGCGGCGGCGCGGTCACGCAGGGGTAGGTCGATCAGGTCTTCGCCGTCGAGGTGTAGGCAGTCGAAGAAGTACGGCCGCAGCAGGAGGGCCTTCACCTGCTCCTCGACGGTGCTGCCGAACCTGCTCATCGTCTCCTGGAACGGCCTGGGCCTGCCGTCGTCGGACAGGGCGAGGGTTTCGCCGTCCAGGACCACCGTGGTGCAGGGGAGGTCGCGGACGAGGGCGACGAGTTCGGGGACGCTGTCGGTGATCTCGCGGAGGGTGCGGGTGTAGATCGTCACCCGGTCGGGGGTCTTGTGGACCTGGATGCGGGCGCCGTCCAGCTTGTACTCGATGGCGCAGGGGGTGAGCTGGGTCAGGGCGTCGGCCAGGGAGGAGCCGGGGGAGGCCAGCATCGGGCGGACCGGGCGGTGCAGTTGAAGACCGACCGCCGACAGGTCGCCGCCGGTGAGGGCGATGGCGGCGGTGGCGGGCAGGCGGCCGGAGAGCATGAACGCGCGGCGGACGGCGGGGACGGGGGCATCGGCGGCCTTGGCGACCGCGTCGAGCATGACGCCCTCGAGGGCGCCCTGGCGGAGTTCGCCGGTGAGCAGGGCGACGATGAACCTCTGCTCGTCGGCTGTCGCGGCACCGAACAGCTCGTCCAGCAGCGCCCGGCGGGTCGCGGTCGACCCCTTGCCGGAGGCCTCGGCCAGCGCGGTCAGCACCCGGTCGAGTTCGACGACGGTCAGCGCGGGCTCGGTCGCGGGTGGGTGGTCCAGGGCGAGCAGCGTCCGCCACCCGGCGCCCACCCGGCCCTGGACCGGCGACCCGGTGAGGAAGCCGACCACCGGCGCGATCTCCGCCGGGTCGGCGCGGCGCAGCAGTGCGGCCAGGGTGTCGACTTTGGCCAGCCGCGAGCGGGTGCCGCCGACCTCGGCGGAGGCCGTCACCACGTCGGTCATCGTCAGCATGCCGTCATGGTGCCCGCACCCACTGACAACCGCAGCCGAAAGAAGATCGCGATCCCACCGCAACCCCGGTCCGGCTCGCGCGTCTACCTGGATGAGCCCCTCGTACCCATGCGGAGCCCTCCTTGATGCGTCTTGCCCTCGCCACCGTCCTCACCATGACCGCGGTGGCGCTCGCCGGGTGTGCCGACCGCACCCCGCCGTCCGCCGAGTCCAGGAGCCGGGTGGCCATCCCGGTGCCGCCCCCCGTTCAAGAGGCCGTCGAAGCACAGCCGCTTCAGGCTCCACAGTGGATAGTCAGAGCGCGCTGACCGAGGCGATCTCCGTGACGGCCGCCCGCAGCCGGTCCACCGACAGCGCCGCGTAGCCGACCACCAGCCCGGGGAACGGGCTCGTCGACAGCGCGTAGCCCGACAGCGCGGGGGCGTTGATGCCGCGTCGGGCGAGCTCCTCCTGCAGGGCCTTGTCGTCGGTGCCCGCCGGTAGCCGCAACACGAGGTGCAGGCCCGCGGCGACGCCGTGCGGCTGCCAGTCCGGCAGTTCACTGGCCACGGAGGAGAGCAGGGCGTCCCGTCGCCGCCGGTAGAGCTGGCGGCTGCGGCGCAGGTGCCGGTCGTACCCGCCCGAGCGCAGCAGGTGGGCCAGGGCGGCCTGGGGCATGGGGGAGCAGCCCAGGTCGGACAGGCGTTTGTGGTCGACCACCCGGTCCCGCAGTGCAGCGGGCACGACCATCCACCCCAGCCGGATCGCGGGGGCCAAGACCTTGCTCACGCTCCCGAGGTAGACGACCCGGTCGCGGTCGAGCACCTGGGTCGTCCCCACGGCCGGTCGGTCGTACCGGTGCTCGGCGTCGTAGTCGTCCTCCAGCACGTACCCGTCGCGTTCGCGAGCCCAGCTCACCAGCGCCCGGCGGCGCTGGGGGCTCAGGACGACCCCCAGGGGGAACTGGTGGGCCGACGTCACCAGCACCGCCCGACACCCCGTGCGCGGCAACAGGTCCACCCGCATGCCGTCCTCGTCGACCGGGACCGGCACCGGACGCAGCCCGTGCGCGGTCAGCGCCTCAACCGACCCCGGGTGCGTCGGATCCTCGACGGCGATGGTCCGGTGCCCCTGACCCCGCAGCACCTGCGCCATGAGCGACTGGCTCTCCGCGACCCCATGCGTGACCACCACGTCAGCGGCCTCGACCGCCCGCACCCGCCCCAGGTAGGCGGCCAGTTCCGTGCGCAACGCGGGCAGCCCCGCCGGATCCGGATACCCGAGGTCGTCGTCGGTCAGCGTCGCCAACCCCGCCCTGGTCGCCGCCTGCCACTCCGACCGGGGAAACGCCGACAGCGCGGGCACCCCCGGCCGCAAGTCGTACCGCCACCGAGGCACCACCGCGACCGGCGGCGGCGCCACGCTCTCAGACCCAACCGGCGTAGCGGCAACCGTCGTCCCCGACCCGTGCTTGGCCCGGAGATACCCCTCAGCCACCAACTGCGCGTACACAGCACTGACCGTCCCCCGCGACAACCCAAGCTGCCCCGCCAAATCCCGCGTAGAAGGCAACCGCGCCCCCTGCGTCAACCGGCCATCCCGAATCGCCGCCCGCACCGCCGCCTCCAGCGCCCGCCCCCGCTGCCCACGCCCAACCTCGCCCATGCCGGGCACCAGGAGTTCGCGGAAGGAGGACATACCGCCAGCCTACGGCCCACCCCCGTTCCCGCCGCCCCAGTCGCACCCCCGAGTCGGCCCACCTGGTTGACCACCGGTCCCGGAAGCAGCCACCCAACCCAACCCCCCGAGCCGGCCCACCCAACCCAGCCCCCCGGATCAGCCCCATCAGCCTCGCCGCCGCTCTCGGAAGTCGCTCGCCCCAACTGCTCGATGGGGCGAACTTGGTTTGCGCGGGGCCCCTGCGCTACCCGTGGCAGGACCGCAAAGCTGGGGCCGAAAAGCATGGCCCTGTCCGCGCACAACGCTACGGGCACCGCTCCCCCACGCAAACCAAGTCCGCCCCATCGAGCCGCCGCGCCCAGCCCCCCGAGCCAGCCCACCCAAACCCAACTCACCGAGCCAACCCCGCCAGCCTCACCACCGCTCCTCGGAAGTCGCTGGTGCCAACTGCTCGATGGGGTGGACCTGTTTTGTGTGGGGGGACGGCAGTCGTAGCCTTGCCTCGCTGCAGGGCCATGCTTTTCGGCCCCTGCTTTGCGGTCCTGCCACGGCTGTCGTAGGGGCCCCACGCAAAACAGGTCCACCGCATCGAGCCTGCACTTAAATCGCGGATCCGATGCAAGGCGCGAAGCGACGAGCCGAGGATCCGGTGCAATGCCGAAGGCGAGCCGAGATCTCCCAACCCGCCACCCCAAGTGGACCAGTCCACACCACCCGAAGTGGAGCTTCTCCAGGGTCCACTTCCCAGCGACCCTAACCGGGTGCCCACTTCCCGCTACCGCCTAGCCATCGGCACCGGCCTCCTCACCTCCGCCATGATCGGCGGCTCCGTCCCCCTCTCCGGGATGCTCATCAACTTCCCCCTGTTCACCGGCCAGTCCCTGCGCTACGGCGCAGGCGCCCTCCTCCTAGCAGCCTGGGCCCTAGCCAAACGCGCCCCCATCGCCATCCCCAAGCCCAGAGACTTCCCAGCCCTGATCGCCATCGTCGCCGTAGGCATGCTCGGTTTCAACGCCGTCATGATCGCCGCCCAGCGCCACGCCGAACCCGGGCTGGTCGCCGCGGTTCTCGGCGGTAGTCCGCTCGTGCTCGCCACCGTCGGCCCGCTGCTGGCCAAACGGGGCCCCGCAGCCAGGACCCTGCTCGGTGCCGCAGTCGTCGTCGCGGGCGTGGTTGTCCTGTCCGGTGGCGGTAGCTGGGAAGGGCCAGGCCTCCTGCTGGCAGTGCTGACGATGGTGTGCGAGGCCTGCTTCACCCTCTTCGCCGTGGGCGTGATCGGCAGGATGGGCGGCCTGTCCGTCTCGCTGTGGTGTCACGTCATCGCGACGGTCGGTGGTGCGTGCCTCGCTGTGGCCTTCGAAACGTGGCGGACCCCGACCAATCGCGAGTGGACAGCGCTGTCTGTCGTCGCGGTGCTGACCGTGGTCGCTTTCGTCATCTGGTACCACACGGTGTCTGTACTGGGGGCCGACCGCGCTGGTGTGCTCATCGGGGTGATGCCCGCGGCGGGGTTGTTCGTGTCCGTCGCGATCGGCTCCCAGGATTTGACGCTCGCGGGTCTCGCGGGTGTCGCTGTGGTGGGGTTGGGGTGTGTGATCGGGCTGCTCAGCCGTTCCCCTTGGCCATCCGCAGGACGTCGAGTGCTTCGTCCAACTGCTGTTCGGTCAGCTTCCCCGCCGCCACGTGACCCCGTTCCATGACCACGTCGCGGATCGTCTTGCGCTCCTTAAGCGACTGCTTGGCGATAGAGGCCGCTTCTTCGTAGCCGAGGTAAGAGTTCAGCGGGGTCACGATGGACGGCGAGCTCTCCGCGTACTCGCGCAGGCGTTCCACGTCCGGCTCCACCCCGGCGATGACCTTCTCCGCCAGCAGTCGGGCCACCGCGGCCAGCAGCCGGGATGACTCCAGGATGTTGCGGGCGATCACCGGCAGCATCACGTTGAGCTGGAAGTTGCCCTGGCTGCCCGCGAACGCCACCGCCGCGTCGTTGCCGATGACCTGGGCGACCACCATCATCGTCGCCTCGGGGATCACCGGGTTCACCTTGCCGGGCATGATCGACGAGCCCGGCTGCAGGTCCGGCAGGGCCAGCTCGGCCAGCCCGGTGCGCGGCCCCGACCCCAGCCAGCGCAGGTCGTTGGCGATCTTGAACAGCGACACCGCCACCGCGCGCAGCTGCCCGGACGCCTCCACCACCGAGTCCTGCGTTGCCTGCGCCTCGAAGTGGTCGCGCGCCTCGGTCACCGGCAACCCGGTCGCCGCCGCCAACTCCGCCGACACCGCCGCGCCGAACCCGGGCGGCGCGTTGAGCCCGCTGCCCACCGCGGTCCCCCCGATGGGCAGCTCACCCAACCTGGGCAGCACCGACTGGAGCCGCTCCACCCCGTAGCGCACCTGCGCCGCCCACGCCCCGGCCTCCTGGCCCAGCGTGATCGGCACCGCGTCCATCAGGTGCGTGCGACCGGACTTGACCACCGAGCCCCACTGCGCCGCGCGGTCCTCGATGGCCCCGGCCAGCTGCTCCAGCGCCGGGACCACGTCGGTCACCACGGCCTCGGTCGCGGCCAGCCGCAGCGTGGTCGGGAAGGTGTCGTTGGACGACTGCGAGGCGTTGACGTGGTCGTTGGGGTGTACGTCGCGGCCGAGCGTCCGGCTGGCCAGGGTCGCGATGACCTCGTTGGCGTTCATGTTCGACGACGTGCCCGACCCGGTCTGGAACACGTCGATCGGGAAGTGCTCGTCGTGCGCGCCGTCGGCCACCTCGGTCGCGGCGGCCGCGATCGCCTCGGCGACCTCGGCTGGCAGCACGCCCAGCTTCCCGTTGACCCTGGCCGTGGCCGCCTTGAGCAGGCCGAGCGCGCGGATCTGGGCCCGCTCCAGGCCGCGGCCGGAGATCGGGAAGTTGTCCACCGCCCGCTGCGTCTGGGCCCGCCACAGCGCCTGCGCCGGGACCTGGACCTCACCCATCGTGTCGTGTTCGGTGCGGAACTCAGCCATACCGCCAGTCTCACCCCCTTCCCGGCCCCGGGCACGGTCAGCTTGCCCACAGCCGAACCTGCCACCGGCCCGGTCGCGGCAATAGGGTGGAACCGGACGCCCACCACGCGGAAGGGCAGGACGCATGACCGCTCCCACCACCACCGAGGTCGACCTCCTCATCGTCGGCGCAGGCCCCACCGGTCTGTTCGCCGCCTACTACGCCGGGTTCCGAGATCTCAGCACCGCCGTCGTCGACTCCCTGCCGGAGCCGGGCGGCCAGATCACCGCCATGTACCCGGAGAAGCAGATCTTCGACGTCGCCGGGTTCCCCTCGGTGCGCGGCCGCGACCTGGTCACCGCGCTCGTCGAGCAGGCGGACCAGTGGAAACCGACCTACCTGCTCGGCCGCCGGGCCCTCACCGTGTCCGAAGTGGACGGACGGTTCACCGTGGAGCTCGACGGCGGCGCCGTGGTCGACGCGGGCGCCGTGCTGATCACGGCCGGGATCGGCGAGTTCACCCCGCGCCCGCTGCCCGCCGGATCGGGGTGGCTCGGCCGGGGCGTGGTGCACTTCGTGCCCTCGCTGGAGGTGCACCGCGACCAGCACGTGGTCATCGTCGGCGGCGGCGACTCGGCGTTCGACTGGGCGCTGGCGCTGCACCCGATCGCCACCTCGGTGACCCTGGTGCACCGCAGGGCCAAGTTCCGCGCCATGCCCGCGACCGTCCGCCAGGTCGAGGCCCTGGGCGTCCGCATCATCACCGACGCCCAGGTCACCGAACTGCGCGGTGACGACGACGGCCTGCACGAGGTGGAATTGGCGGTCGGCGGGGAAGCGGTGGTGCTCCCGGCTCAAGCAGTGGTCGCCGCGCTCGGGTTCACCGCGGACCTGGGGCCCATCGACGCGTGGGGCCTGGAGATCGACCACCGCTCGATCAAGGTCGACACCACCATGCGCACCGCGCGGGAGAGGATCTACGCCGCCGGTGATGTCGCCGCCTACCCGGGCAAGGTGAAGCTGATCGCGACAGGCTTCGGGGAAGCGGCCACAGCGGTGAACAACATCGCTGTGGCGTTGAATCCGGAGGCCCACTTGTTCCCCGGACACTCCAGCAACGCCGAATAGGCCTATAGACGCAAGAAAGGCGGCGGAGTGAGACTCCGCCGCCTTTCTGCGTGAGAACTAAGCGACGACCTGAACGATGTCACCGACGGAAAGGCCGTTGTAGTAAGCCTTCGCCGCTGACGCCGACAGGTGGATGCAGCCGTGGCTCTGGACCTTCAGGCTGCCCTGGTGGAAGGCGATGCCGCCGTTGAAGAACACCGAGTAGGGCATCGGGGCGTTGTCGAACTCCCGGCTCTTGTGGTCGATGTCCTTCCAGCCCACCTTGAACGTGCCCACCGGGGTCCGGTAGCCCGGCCTGCCGTGGGTGATCGGCACCGGCCCCAGCACGACCTTGCCGTCCTTGAGCAGCCACGACTGGTTCGCCGACAGGTCGATGCACGCCGAGGCCGTCGCCGCGCACGGCACACCCGCGACGGGCGGCGGGACGGGCTTGGTGGTCGTCGGCTTGGGCTTGGGCTTCGTCGTCGTGGTGGTCGGCTTCTTGACCGTGGTCGTCGTGGTCGGCGCGACCGTGGTGGTGGTCGTAGTCGTCGGAGCCACGGTGGTCGTCGTTGTGGTGGTGGTCGTGGGGGTCGTTGTCGTCGCCTGGGTCGTCGACTGGACCGACCCGGGCTGGACCTGCGCGGCCGGGGCTGCGTCACCGGTGCCACATGCCGTTGCCAGCAGCGCGGCCGCGGTGAGCCCCGCGGCCGCGATCAGCCGGTTGACCTTCATGCTCGCTCCTCGACTACCCCAGCGGGCGTCCCCACGGATGCCCCGTCGTCAACAATGACGACCACGGGGGTGGTGGGGTTGTCGACCGCGACCGATCCGTTACCCGGAGCGCGGTTTACGGAAGCGGCGGGATCGCGTCGGCCTCGGCCAGGTCGAAGTCCACCGACGAGTACTCGCGCAGCTTGGTCAGCCGGTGGAAGCCGTCGATCATGCGGACCGTGCCGGACTTCGAGCGCATGACGATCGACTGGGTGGTGCAGCCACCCGAGCGGTAGTGCACCCCCCGCAGCAGGTCACCGTCGGTCACCCCGGTGGCGCAGAAGAACACGTTGTCGCCGCGCACCAGGTCGTCGGTCAGCAGCACCCGGTCCAGGTCGTGGCCCGCCTCGATGGCCTTGGCCCGCTCCGCGTCGTCCTTGGGCCACAACCGGCCCTGGATCGCCCCGCCCATGCACTTGAGCGCGGCCGCGGCGATGATCCCCTCGGGGGTGCCGCCGATGCCCAGCAGCAGGTCGACCCCGGTGTTGGGCCGCGCGGCCGAGATCGCGCCAGCCACGTCGCCGTCGGAGATGAAGTGGATCCGCGCGCCCGCCTCGCGGACCTCCTTGACCAGGCTCTCGTGCCGGGGCCGGTCCAGCACGCACACCGTCACGTCGGAGACGTCGGTGCTCTTGGCGCGCGCGACCCGGCGGATGTTCTCCGCCACCGGCGCGGTGATGTCCACCACGTCGGCCGCCTCCGGGCCCACCGCCAGCTTCTCCATGTAGAACACCGCGGACGGGTCGAACATCGCGCCGCGCTCGGCGACCGCGAGCACCGCGAGCGCGTTCGGCATGCCCTTGGACATCAGCGTGGTGCCGTCGATCGGGTCCACCGCGACGTCGCAGTCGGGGCCGTCGCCGTTGCCGACCTCCTCGCCGTTGTAGAGCATCGGCGCCTCGTCCTTCTCGCCCTCGCCGATGACCACCACGCCGCGCATCGAGACCGTGCCGACCAGCTTGCGCATCGCGTCGACCGCGGCCTGGTCACCGCCGTTCTTGTCGCCCCGGCCCACCCAGCGACCCGCCGCCATCGCCGCAGCCTCGGTCACCCGGACCAACTCCAGCGCGAGGTTGCGGTCGGGTGCCTCCCGGCGGCGCTCAGGGCTCGAACTGGTGGTCGGAGTGCTCATACTGCCTCCCGGATCGGCGCGGGCAGCCTGCGGCAGTGCAGACCAATCCGCATCCTCCCAGACCAGGGTGTGTACCTGCCTAGCTCGATCGCCGTGCCGCTCGTCACTGGTGGCTCCCGCGCGGCCCCCGATCGGCGGTTGCGATTATGGGCGGATGGCACCCGGCAACCGGCTGACCCACGGTCCGCGCGACATCGTCCTGTCGCTGCTGGCCCTGCTGATCATCATCGGCGCCCCGCTGGTGCTCACCAGGGCCTGCACCTTCAGCCCCGGCGCGCCCCAGGCCGACCCGGCCTCGGCGCCCAAGGTCGACGTCGCCGACAGCCTCGGCCGCGCCCAGGCGCCGTTCCGGGTCCGGGTGCCGTCCGTGCCGTCGGCGTGGCAGGGCAACTCGGTCAGCAGCGGCCGGGTGGACCCGTCGGGCCGGGTGGTGCGGGCGGGCTGGCTGACCCCGGACCGGTTCATCCAGCTCAGCCAGTCCGACGCCGAGCTCACCGACCTCGTCGCCGCCGAGACCGGCACCCAGGGGCTGGCCACCGGCGTCGAGGACGTCGACGGGACACAGTGGACGGTCTTCCCCGGGCGCCGCGACGAGCAGGCCTGGGTCGCCGACGTGGGCGGGGTGCGGTTGCTGATCACCGGCAGCGCCACCGCCGAGGAGTTCCGCACCCTCGCGGCGGCAGCTGCCTAGGGCTTCGCGGCCTGCTTGAGGCCCTTGCGCAGCTCGGCGGGCAGGGAGAAGGCGACCTTCTCCTCGGCGGTGGTGATCTCCTCGATCTCGCCGTAGCCGCGCTCGGCCAGCCAGGCCAGCAGGTCCATCACCAGGTTGTCGGGCACCGACGCGCCGCTGGTCACCCCGACCGTGCTGACCCCGGCCAACCACGACTCGTCGACCTCGTGGGCGAAGTCCACCAGGTACGAGGCCTTCGCGCCCGCCTGCAGCGCCACCTCCACCAGCCGCTTGGAGTTCGACGAGTTCTGCGAGCCGACCACGATCACCAGCTCGCACTCCGGCGCCATCGCCTTCACCGCGAACTGGCGGTTCGACGTGGCGTAGCAGATGTCGTCGCTGGGCGGGTTCTGCAGCAGTGGGAACCGCTCGCGCAGCTGGTCCACCCGTTCCATCGTCTCGTCGACCGACAGCGTCGTCTGCGAGAGCCAGATCACCTTGGACGGGTCGCGCACCTCCACCTTGGCCACGTCCTCGGCGGTGTCCACCAGCTGCACGTGGTCGGGTGCCTCACCGGCGGTGCCCTCGACCTCCTCGTGGCCCTCGTGGCCGATGAGCAGGATGTCGTAGTCGTCCTTGGCGAACCGCTTGGCCTCGAAGTGGACCTTGGTGACCAGCGGGCAGGTGGCGTCGATGGTCCGCAGGTTGCGCTGGGCGGCCTGGTCGTGGACGGCGGGGGAGACCCCGTGCGCGGAGAACACCACGAGCGCGCCCTCGGGCACCTCGTCCGCCTCGTCGACGAAGATCGCGCCCCGCTCGCGCAGCGTCGCCACGACGTGCTTGTTGTGGACGATCTCCTTGCGCACGTACACCGGTGGGCCGTAGGTCTCCAGGGCCTTCTCCACGGTGATCACCGCGCGGTCGACCCCGGCGCAGTAGCCGCGCGGCTTGGCCAGCAGGACGCGTTTGGTGGTGGCGCTCATGCCGTCCAGGGTACGGCCGTGCGGCCCAGGGCTCCTGTTCGGTCGGTGTCGGGGCCCTCACTGTGCAGATCGTGCCGACTCGGGCAGGCTAGGAGCATGAAGTCTCTCCCCCTGCCGCTGCGGGTCGCGGCCGGGCTCGCCGCCACCGCGCTGGAGCACGCCCGCGACCTGCCCACCCGGATCGCCGGGCTGCCGGTCACCGTGGCCAGCCAGGCGCTGCAGGTGTCCATGCGGGTGCAGCAGCACGTCACCGAGCTCGCCATCAAGGGCGACGAGGCGATCGCCGCGCTGCGGCCGGTGGAGGACGAGCCCGAGTGGGCGACCTTCGACGAGGACCTCGACGACGCCGACGACCAGCCGGCCGCCTTCGACCAGGTGACTGAAGAGGACCTGACCGAAGAGGACCCGGCCGAGGACGCGGTGCCCGGACCCGCGTCGGTGCCCAACTACGGGGAGCTGTCGCTGGCGCAACTGCGCGCCAGGCTGCGCGGCTTCGACGTCGAAGCGCTGGAGGAGCTGCTGGCGCACGAGCGGGCCACGGAGAACCGGCCGTCGTTCGTGGGCATGCTGACCCGCCGCTTGGCCACCGTGCGGGACTCCGCCGGGCAGGACCCGTCCGCCACGTGAGCGCCCCCACCGCGGAAGAGCCGTGGCCGGTCCGCACGGTCGCCCGCAAGATCGCCGACTGGGTCAACCGGCTTGGCACCGTGTGGGTGGAGGGCCAGGTCACCCAGATCTCCGCGCGACCCGGCACCGGAACCGCGTTCCTCACGCTGCGCGACCCGGCCGCGGACGTGTCGATGACGGTCACCTGCTCGACGCAGATGCTGCGCGGGCAGGAGCCGCCGCTGGCCGACGGCGCCAGGGTCGTGGTGCACGCCAAGCCCACCTTCTACCTCAACCGCGGCACGCTGAGCCTGCGCGCCGACGAGATCCGCGCGGTCGGCGTCGGTGAACTGCTGGCCAGGGTCGAGCGCCTGCGCAGGCTGTTGGCCGCCGAGGGCCTGTTCGACCCGAGGCGCAAGCGCCGCCCACCGTTCCTGCCCGCCAAGGTCGGCCTGATCACCGGCCGCGCCTCGGCCGCCGAGCGAGACGTGCTGGCCAACGCCACCGCCCGCTGGCCCGCCGTGGCGTTCCGGGTGGAGAACGTCGCGGTGCAGGGCGCGCTGGCCGTGCCGCAGATCCTCGACGCGCTGCGCGTGCTCGACCGCGACCCCGACGTCGAGGTGATCGTCATCGCCCGCGGCGGCGGCAGCGTCGAGGACCTGCTGCCGTTCTCCGACGAGGCGCTGTGCCGCGCGGTCGCCGACTGCCGCACCCCGGTGCTCAGCGCGATCGGCCACGAACCGGACACCCCGCTGCTCGACCACGTCGCCGACGTGCGCTGCTCGACCCCGACCGACGCGGGCAAGCGGGTGGTGCCCGATGTCGCCGAGGAGTCGGCCAGGGTCCGCCAGCTGCGCGACCGGGCCCGCCGGGCGTTGCACGGATGGGTGGATCGGGAGGTCCGGTTGCTCACCCAGCTGCGCAGCCGCCCGGTGCTCGCCGACCCGATCACCCCGCTGGCGCGGCGCGCCGAGCAGGTGGATTCCCTGGTCGAACGGGCCCGCCGGGCCCTGCTCGCGCGGGTGGCCGAGGAGCGCGCGGCGCTGACCGCGACGAAAGCCCGCTTGACGACCTTGGGGCCAGCCGCCACCCTTGCGCGAGGGTACGCGGTCGTACAGCACACCGATGCCGACGGGACTCCCCGGGTTCTCCGCTCGATCGAGGACGCCACCGAGGGCACCGCCCTGCGCATCCGGCTCGCCGACGGCGCACTGCACGCGGTCGCCACCGGCGACCGGGAGGGCGAAGGGAGCTGATCCGGCCGATGCGGACCTGTCGCGAGCCGACGTTCCTCCCGCTCACCCTGTCCACGGTCGTCCGAGCCACCCCCGGCCCGGCCACCCTGGCCGTCCACGCCACCGCCCGCCGCGCCGACTCCGCCGCCGCCGAGTGCTGGGCCGCCCTCCTAGCAGGCTGCGACTCCCCCGGAAAGCACCAACTCCCCCAGCGCCTGCGCGAACTCTCGGCCGCCGCCACCCCCCACGCCACCGAGTCACACCGCGGCAAGATCGACCAAGCCCGCACCAGGATCGAAGAAGCCCTCACCGACCGCGACGGCGAAGACTTCGCCGAAGCCTTCATCGGCTACGACCAAGCAGTGGCGACCGCCCTGGCCCGCGCCAACAACCGACAGGAAACCGGTGACAGAACCTGGGTATGAACAAGCCCGCGACGAACTGGCGTCCGTGGTCGCCAAACTGGAAGCGGGCGGTCTGTCGCTGGAGGACTCACTGGTCCTGTGGGAACGCGGAGAATCCCTCGCCAAAATCTGCGACCGCCACCTGGCAGGCGCACGGGAACGCGTAGAAACCGCCCTGGCCGCAGCCGAAGCCGAAGACAAGTAGTCCCAGGGGACCAGCCCGCTGGACCTCCGGTGCCACCCCAGCCCACCGAGGCCCACCGAGCCCACCCCGCCAGCTCACCTCTCAGGCCGACCCTGCCCCCGCCCGACCACCGCTCCCAGAAGCAGGCGCGCCACCCAGCTCGCCGAGCCGACCCACTTGGTCGACCACCGCTGCCCGGAAGTCGCTGGTGCCACCCCAACTCACCGAGTCGGCCCACCCAAACCCAGCCCGCCGAGTCCACCCCGCCGGCCCGGCCACTGGACACTCGGAAGTCGCTGGTGCCACCCCAACTCACCGAGTCGGCCCACCCAAACCCAGCCCGCCGAGTCCACCCCGCCGGCCCGGCCACTGGACACTCGGAAGTCGCTGGTGCCACCCCAACTCACCGAGTCGGCCCACCCAAACCCAGCCCGCCGAGTCCACCCCGCCGGCCCGGCCACTGGACACTCGGAAGTCGCTGGTGCCACCCCAACTCACCGAGTCAGCCCACCCAAACCCAACCCACCGAGCCAACCCCGCCAGCCCGACCACCGCCCCTCGGAGTCGCTGGTGCCAACCCAGCCCACCGAGTCGGCCCACCCAAACCCAGCCCGCCGAGTCAGCCCACCCAACTCGGCCACCGCTCCCGGAAGTCGCTGGTGCCAACTGCTCGATGGGGTGGACCTGTTTTGTGTGGGGTGGCGGCAGTCGTAGCGTCGCCTCGCTGCAGGGCCATGCTTTTCGGCCCCTGCTTTTGCGGTCCTGCCACGGCTGTCGTAGGGGCCCCGCGCAAAACAGGTCCACCGCATCGAGCCTGCACTCAAATCGCGGATCCAGTGCAATGCCGCAGGCGAGCCGACGATCCGATGCAATGCCGAAGGCGAGCCGAAGATCATCTAACCCAAGATCCCCCGAATACACAGCCTACCGAGGCGGCCCCACCAAATCAGGCGACGCAAACAGCCCCTGTGGACACCCAAAGCCGTTGTGGATAACTAATCCCGCTCTCGAGTCTCCCGAGGCTTCCGCGCCCCAGCGCCCCGCTCCCGAGAACCAGTCCTGGGACCAGGACGAGAGTCAGAACGCGCACGCACCGCCTTCTCACCCCGAGCCGGATCGCGCTGCGTGAACAACCGCACCACCCCGAGCCCGATCGTGATCCCCGTGGTCAGCGCCATCGTCGGGAAGTTGCTCGTCAGCGGGATCCCGATCGTCAGCAAGAGCTTCTTCAGCCCACCGTCATCGGCAGGGGCGAGCGCCACGTTGGCCACGATGGCCGTGATGGCGAAGACCAGCGGTGGCTGCACCATCGGGCCGAACAGGTTCGCGCGCCTGACCAGGCAGATCGCGGCGATGCAGCTGATGATGTAGGTGCCTTGGAAGATCTTGCCGAGGGTGTCCTGCAGTTGCATGTCGACCACGGCGGCCAGGGCGGTGAGGCCGAAGGCGAGCAGCACCGCTCCCCACCAGGGGAGCCCGCGCGAGCGGCCCAGGATGGGGCGTTCGTCCCAGGCGGGTTCGGCGCGGGAGTCGTCTAGATCGCTTCGGCGATCGCGGGTCGCGGTCACACCCGTACACGTTAGACCGTCCCGGCCGCGACGCGCCGTGACTTGGCCGTAACCGGGGGCATGTCCACTCGTTATCATGACCGCCCGGTCCGTTATGCACCTTTCAGCCGGTCAACTCCTCCGGTTCACCTCCAGCGACCAGTGCCTCCTCGACCCGGCGCAGCTCCGGGACCGGCGTCGGAGTGCCCGCGGCGTCGCTGAGCGGGGTGACCGCGGAGCGGAACTGCTCCAGTGCGTCCAGTTCCCGGCGGCGTGCGGACAGGAACCGCTGCAGGTGGGTGCTGGACAGGTTGACCGCATCGATCGCGGCCGATGCCGTGCGGTGTGCACCAGCGGCGTTCGCGCGCACCGCGGCGACGTCGGCGGCGATGGTGCGTTCGGTGGCCGCGAACAGCGCGGCGGAGGCCAGCACCGCGAAACCGGTCGGCCCGCAGAGGAACACGCGCCGGTCGAGCAGCCAGCGCAGCAGCGTCGGGTCGGTGTCGAGCGCGGCGACCACGGCGGCGTCGGACGGGACGAACATGATCGTCCCGTAGATCGCGTCCGCCCAGCGCTGGTAGCCCTTGCCGGACAGCTCCGCCGCGCGCGAGCGGATGTTGCGCACGTGCACGCGCAGCGCGTCCAGCCGCTCCTCGGCGTCGTCGGTCTCCACGGCTTCGGCCCAGGTGGCCATGCTCATCTTGGCGTCGACCGGCACCCGCCGGTCGTCGCCGACCACGAGCAGCAGGTCCGGTCTCGCGGCGCCTCCGCCCGCAACGTCCGTCTGCAGCGTGTAATGCAGGCCCTCGCGCAGCCCGAGCGCCCGCGCGGTCTCGACCAGGACCTGCTCGCCCAGTTCGCCCCGACCGCTGATGGAGGCGAAGGCGACCTCGTAGCGGCGCAGCGCGGACTGGTGCCCGTCCGAGCGGCGGCGCTCTGCGGCCACCTCGGCGCGGGCGTCCTCGGCGCGGCGCTGCGCCTCGGTGTAGAGCCGCCAGAACAGCGCGCCCGCGGCCACCAGCAGCAGGACGAGCACGGCGACGATGGTGCCGAGCACGGCGGTCACGCCACCACCTCCTTCCGACTCCGCTCGACAACAGTGATCTCTACCGTATTGCCCCGACAGAACCAGGCTCGAACGGGCGTTCGACCGGCGAGCCTCCCCCGATCGGGCGCAAGATCGGCATACCCTGGCCCGCCATGCGGGTCCTGCACACCTCCGACTGGCACGTGGGTCGCACGTTCCACGGCCGGGACCTGCTCGCCGAGCAGGAGACCGTGCTCGGCGGCCTGGCCGACCTGGTCGCCACCGAGCGGGTCGAGGTGCTGGTGGTCTCTGGCGACCTCTACGACCGAGCGGTGCCCTCAGCCGAGGCGGTCGACACCTGCGCCCGGGTGCTGCACCGGATCGCCGAGGCGGGCGCGCAGATCGTCATCACCCCGGGCAACCACGACTCGGCGCCCCGGCTCGGGGCCTTCGCCGCGTTCGCGAAGGCGGGCGGCCTGCACCTGCGGACGGCGATCGCAAACCTGCACGAGCCCGTCCTGCTCGACGACAAGCACGGTCCGGTCGCCTTCTACGGCATTCCCTACCTCGAGCCCGAGGTCGCCCGCCACGCTCTTGGGGACCCTGAGCTGCGCGGCCACGCCGCCGTTCTCGGCGAGGCCATGCGTCGGATCAAAACCGACCTCTCTTCGCGTAAGACGCGATCGGTGGTGCTCGCGCACGCGTTCGTCATCGGCGGTGAGACCAGCGATTCGGAGCGCACCATCGCCGTAGGCGGTGTCCCGCACGTGCCCGGCGCGCTCTTCGACGGCATCGACTACGCGGCCCTAGGGCACCTGCACGGCCCGCAGACCCTCGCCGACCACCTCCGCTACTCGGGCAGCCCTATGGCGTATTCGTTCTCCGAAGCGCGCCACCACAAATCGGTATGGCTCGTCGAGCTCGACCAGCACGGCCTCGCGGGCGTAGAGCGTCGAGAGTTGCCTGTGCCGCGCGCGCTGGGCACCTTGCGCGGACAGCTAGAGGACCTCTTGGTAGACCCGGCGCACGAGCCCGAGGTCGACAAGTTCCTCTCTATAGAGCTCACCGACCAGGTGCGCCCGATCGACGCCATGCGCAGGCTGCGTGAGCGCTTCCCGCACGCACTGCACCTGGACTGGATGCCTGAAGGCGGTAAGCCGCGCGTCCGTCGGTTCAGCGAGACTGTCAAAGGGCGCACGGACGAGGAAGTCGCGTGCTGCTTCGTCCAGGACACCCGCAACAGCCCGCCGACCGACACCGAGCGCGCGCTGCTCCGGGAGGCTCTTGCTGCCGTCGCAGGTAAGGAGCGCGAGTGAGGCTGCACCACCTGGAGTTGACGGCGTTCGGGCCCTTCGTGAACAGGGAGACCGTCGACTTCGACGCTCTAGGTGCCGAGGGCCTGTTCCTCCTGCACGGAGACACCGGCGCGGGTAAGACCACCTTGCTCGACGCGGTCGCTTTCGCTCTCTTTGGGGCGGTTCCGGGCGCGCGCGCCGAGGCCAGGCGGTTGCGGTGCGACTACGCGGACCCGGACACACACACCGAGGTGACGCTGGAACTGACGGTCCAGCAACACAGGCTCCGCATCACGCGTAGCCCAGAGTACGAACGCCCTAAGAAGCGCGGCGGCGGCACTACGAAGCAGAACGCCAAAGCATCGTTGACTTGGGTCGGGAAGGCCCCCTCTGGCCACCAGCCTGAGGGTGTGACGCGGATCGACGAGGTGGCCCGCGTCGTCGAGCGGCTGCTCGGGATGACCAAGGAACAGTTCTTCCAGGTGGTGCTGCTGCCGCAAGGCGAGTTCGCCCGATTCCTGCGGTCGTCCACTGAGGACCGGGAGAAGCTGCTCGAGAAGTTGTTCGGCACCGAGCACTTCGAGCGGGTCGAGCAGTGGTTCCGCGACCAGCGCCGCGAACTCGGGCGTGAACGCGACGAACGCCTGACGGCGACCAACGTGCTGCTCGCCCGGTTCGCCCAGGCGGCGGGGATCGAGCCGCCGGACCAGCCGGAGATGGCCTGGCTGGAGGTGGTCCTGACCGACGCCGAGAAAGCGGCGACCAACGCCGCCGAAGCGGCCACGGCGACCGGTAGGCGGCGTGACCGGGCCGACGAGGCGCTGGTCGACGGTCGCGACCTGCAGCAGCGGGTGAAGCGCGTCCACCGGGCGGTCAACGGCCTCGCCGAGCTGGCACACCAGGCAGCCGACCGTGCCGCGTGGCGGGACGAGTTGGCGGCCGCTGAGCGCGCGGTCCCGGTCGTCGCGGCCACCGAGCAACTGATGACGCTGGAACGCCGCGCGGACGACGCGGACGGCGTAGTCACCGCCCGCGCTGAAGCCGTTGCCGGGTGGGGCTATACCGAGGCAGACGCCGCATTGCCGACACTGCGCGAGTCCGTGGGCAAGCTGCGCGAAGAAGCCGGTGGCTTGGCGACCCTCGTGGCCGAGGCCGAACGCCAGCACGCCGACAAGCGTCGGTTCCGCGACCTGGTTCTACGCGAAGAGGAAGTCCGCGCGCAGGTAGCGGACGCCGAGAAGAAGTTGGCTCTATACCCAGACAGGATCAAGAAGGCACGAGAAGACCTAACGGCCGCGACGACCGCGCGCGCTGAGTTGGTCGGCTTGCGCGCTCGCCGGTCTGAGATCGACGCGGCCCTAGGTAACCGAAAGGCCCTACCTGGCGCGCAGAAGGCCGTAGTCGGCGCAGAAGACGCCCAACGCGCAGCCACGGACGCACACCAGTCCGCCCGCGAAGAGGTCCAACGCCTCCGCCAACTCCGCTTGGACGGAATGGCAGCAGAACTTGCGGCAGGCCTATCCGACAACCACCCCTGCCCGGTCTGCGGAGGCCGCGACCACCCGAACCCAGCGTCAACCCCCACGGGCGCCGCGACCGCTGCCGACGAACGGAAAGCCCAGGCAGCCGAGGTAGCGGCTCTGCGCGTGCGTGAGCAGTCAGGCGCCACTCTCACCAAGGCCCGCGCCGCCGTCGATGTACTCAACGAGCGCCTTGCCCCTTGGGGCGGACACGACCTAGCAACCGCCTACACCGACGCCGACAAGGCGTACACCCGCGCCAATGACATCGCCTCACGCCACCCGGCCCTAGATCGCGCCCTGCGCAACGTCGAGCGCGAACAGGAAGCCCTGCGCGACGGGCACGCCAAGCAAGACCGTGAGGCTGCCAGGCTCGCCTCTGAGGCCGCCGAACTGAAGTCCGCCATAGACCGCCGAGAAACCATTGTCGACCAGGCCCGTGGCACCCACGCCTCCGTAGCCGACCACCGCCACCACGTCCTCGAGACAGTCACCGCCATAGACGCCTTGATCGAGGCGCACACCGCAGCCCTTACTGCCCACGACCGCGTCCGTGAGCAGCGCGACGCTCTTACAGACACGGTCTCCTCGGCTGGCTTCGCCGAGCTAGCGGAAGCTCTTGCCGCTGCTCGCACAGAGCCGATTATCGACAAACTGCGAACCCGGATCACAGAAGCCGCCGAAGCCGAACAGCAACACCGGTCGACCCTCCTAGAGCCCGAACTCTTCGGCCTAGAGGCAGACCTGGACGTCGACCTGGCCCCGCTACTCGCCCGCGCTGCGGCTGCTCGTGAAGACGCCGAGGAGGCGGTTGCTGTCGCGCGAGAGACGAGCTCCCGGTTGGAGCAACTGTCCGGCCTTGGAGGCCGACTGAGGGTGGCCTGGGCCGAGCTGGAGCCGCTAGAGGCCGAGTACGCGGAGCTGGACGCACTGACGGACGTGGTCAACGGACGCGGCCAGAACTCCACAAAGATGTCGCTGCGCTCCTACGTGCTGGCAGCACGCCTAGAGGAAGTCGCCACAGCCGCGTCTTCGCGCCTGCGCAAGATGACCCAGGGGCGGTACTCGTTCGAGCATTCGGCTGAGGCGGGTGCCCGCGGTACGCGCGGCGGGCTGGGGCTCGACGTGCTGGACGACTACTCGGGGATGACCCGACCCGCGAAGACGTTGTCGGGTGGGGAGTCGTTCGTGGCTTCGCTGGCGCTGGCGCTCGGGTTGGCGGACGTGGTGGCGGCGGAGAGCGGGGGAGGGGCGTTGCTGGACACCTTGTTCGTGGACGAGGGGTTCGGGACGCTGGACGCGGGGACGCTGGATGAGGTGATGGCGATCCTGGATGAGCTGAGGGATGGGGGGCGGGTGGTGGGGGTCGTGTCGCATGTGGACGAGTTGCGGCAGCGGATTCCTACGCGGGTGCGGGTGCGGAAGGGGCGGGGTGGGTCTGCGCTGGAGTTGACGGTGTAGGGGTTGTCCACAACGGCTTTGGTTGTCCACAGGGGCTGTTTGCGTCGCCTGATGTGGTGGGGCGCCTCGGTAGGCTGTGTATTCGGGGGATCTTGGGTTAGATGATCTTCGGCTCGCCTGCGGCATTGCGCTGGATCCGGGGTGGTGCGGTGTGCTCGATGGAGCGAACTTGTTTTCGCGGGGCCCCTGCGCCAGTCGTGGCAGGACCGCAAAGCTGGGGCCGAAAAGCGTGGCCCTGTCCGCGCTGAAACGCTACGACTGCCGCTCCCCCACGCAAAACAAGTCCGCCCCATCGAGCAGTTGGCACCTCGGGTTCCGAGTGTCCAGTGGTCGGCAATGCTGTCGGAGTCGGGTGGTTGGGGTGGCGGGGTTGGCTCGGGGGGCTGGGGTGGCACCAGCGGGTTCCGGGAGCGGTGATCGAGTTGGCGGGGTTGGTTCGGGGGGCTGGGGTGGCGGGGTCGGTTCGTGGTGGCTGGGTGGGCTCGATGGGGCGAACTTGGTTTGCGCGGGGCCCCTGCGCTACCCGTGGCAGGACCGCAAAGCTGGGGCCGAAAAGCATGGCCCTGCAGCGCACAACGCTACGGATACCGCCACCCCACACAAACCAAGTCCGCCCCATCGAGCATTGGGTGGGCGGCTTCCGGGGAGCGGTGGGTTGGCTCGCGGGGCTGACTCGGTGGGGCGGGTTGGCGGGACCGGCTCGGGGGGCTGGGTTGGCGGGGCCGGTTCGTGGGGTGTGGGTGTGCTCGATGGGGCGAACTTGGTTTGCGCGGGGCCCCTGCGCTACCCGTGGCAGGACCGCAAAGCCGGGGCCGAAAAGCATGGCCCTGCAGCGAGGCAAGGCTACGGGCACCGCCACCCCACGCAAACCAAGTCCGCCCCATCGAGCATCTGGCACCGGAAGTTCCGAGTGTCCAGTGGCTGGGTTCGGTGGTCGGAGTCGGGTGGCGCCTATAGGCCCTGGGCGCCTCAAAGGCGGTGGTGTGTCAGTGGCTTGGGGGACAAGGGGTTGGGGTTAGGGCGAATGGTCTAGACAGTGGGGCCTGCGGCGCGTAGTAGGTGCATTCCGGCGTAGGAGCGCCAGGGGCGCCAACGGCGGCCGTGTTCGGAGAGGGCTTCCATACTGGAGGGGAGGCCGAGGGCTCGGGCTCCGTTCCGGAGCGCCAAGTCCTGCGGTAGTAAGACATCTGGGTCGCCGAGGAGGCGCATTACTACGTAGCCTGCTGTCCACGGGCCGATGCCGGGGTAGGACTGCAGGCGGCTTCGTAGGGCTTCCCCGTCCACCCCCACGTGCAGCTCTATGTCTCCCGAGGCGATCGCCGCGCAGATGGTGCGGATCGTCTCCACTCGGCGAGCTGGGCCGGTCAGGATCTCCGGGGCTCGTTCGGCCACGGCCGCTGCTGAGGGGAACAGGGTTGTCAGGTCGCCTTCGGGGGCGAGGAGTTGTTCGCCGACGGCTTCGGTGAGGCGGCGGGCGGCTGAGCGGGCGGCGGCCACGCTGACCTGTTGGCCCAGGAGCGCCCGCACGACCGTCTCGGTGCCGTCCACGCTGCCGGGGACGCGGATCCCGGGTATCGCGGCCACCGACACCGCCAGGGCCGGGTCGGCGGCCAGCACGCCGTCCACGGCGGCCGGGTCGGCGTCGAGGTCGAAGAGCCTGCGGAGGCGGGAGACGGCGGTGCTGAGGTCTCGGAGGTCGGCCAGGCGCAGCGTGCATTCGACGTGGGTGCCCGCCGGGCGCAGGTGGGCGGTCGCCGAGCCGTGGGGGAGGCGCAGGGTTCTGGCGTAGCGGCCGGGGCGGGCGGATTCGACGCCGGGGATGGCTCTGGCGGAGAGGAAGGCGAGGATCCCGGCGGCGTCGAACGGGGTGCGGACGGGTAGGCGGAGGCGGACCCGACCGGCGCCCGCGTGGTGCCTGCCGCGTCCGGCGCGCTGGGCCGCGACCCGCAGTTCCGACGGTGTGGTGGCGAAAACCGAGCGGATCGTGTCGTTGAACTGGCGCACGCTGGCGAACCCGGAGGCGATGGCCACGTCCGACACCGACATCGTGGTGGTCTCGATCAGCAGCCGCGCGGTGTGCGCGCGGTGCGCCCTGGCCAGCGCCAGCGGTCCGGCGCCCAGTTCCGCGGTCAGCACCCTGGTCAGGTGCCGTTCCGAGTACCCGACCCGGCGGGCCAGGCCGGGCACGCCCTCGCGCTCCACCACACCGTCGATGATCAGCCGCATCGCCCGGCCCGCCAGGTCGCCGCGGGTGTCCCACTCCGGGGACCCCGGCACCACGTCGGGCAGGCAGCGGCGGCAGGCGCGGTAGCCGGCCTGCTGCGCTGCCGCGGCGGTCGGGAAGAACTCCGCGTTGCGCCGCCGCGGCGCGATCGCCGGACACGATGGTCGGCAGTACAGCCCGGTCGGTCGCACGGCGAGGAAGAACTGACCGTCGAAGCGCGCGTCGCGGGAGACGACCGCGCGGTATCCCAGCTCCGGGTCGATCAACACCCGACCATGCTGCCGGCGTGCAAGCGCAAGAGCTGGCAGGAAAGAGACATCTGCATCCGTACGGCCCACAAAACAAGTGGGACCCGCCGCGAACGGCGGGTCCCACCCGGCTTACCCCTGGGGAATCAGGTTCGGTTACGACACCGCTTGGACCACGACGTCACCCGTTCCGACGAGCACGTTGCCGTCGTTGCGGACCTCGACGTTGCCGAGCAGGACGCGGCCGGCCGCCGGGGCCTGGTTCGCGGTCACCGTGCCGGAGACCGTCCACTGGGCGCCCGCCGCGCGGGTGGCGTTGGTGTCGGTCACCGACACCGTGCCGAACGCGGGGTTGGCGAACACGTCCAGGTAGCTGTAGGTCGTGGTACCCGCGGGCACCGCGTAGCCCTGGACGAGGACGATCCAGGTGCCCGCCGCCGGGTTGGCGATGGTCACCTCCTCCTCCGAGTCGCCGTCGGCCTGCTGCCCGGCCAGCACGCAGCTGCCCGAGGTGCAGTTGAAGACCGCGAGGTCGAGGTCGGCCCCGACGTCGGAGGTCTTGCCGATCTTGGCGCGCAGCGAGGTCGACCCGGCCGGGACGACGACCTGGTACTGCTGGTTCTGGCCGTCGGTGATGCTCAGCGTGCCCAGCTTGGCGCTGCCGAGCGGGGTGCCGATCGCCTTGCCGGTGAACGGACCGAACAGGTTCTTCAGCGTGTAGCTGCGGGTCACCGGGGTGCCCTTGGTCGCGGAAGCGATCGTGTCGGGGTTCGGGGACACCGAGGCGCCCAGGACCGACGCGGTCAGGGTGAACGGCGCGTAGGCGGCGTCCGAGGTCCTGCGGGCCTCGACGACGACCTCCCAGACACCGGCCTGCGGGTTGGTCAGCGTGCGGCTGGTGGGGCTGCCCGCGTCACACCCGGCGACCGGGGGGTTGTAGCAGTTGGTCGAGGCGTTGGCCTCGATGCCGACGCCGTACGGGTGGAAGCGCAGGAAGCGCAGCTGGCCCGCACCGGCACCGGTGCCGCCGCCCTGCAGGTCGACCTTGAAGGCCGGGGTGCCCGCCGGGACGCGGTAGTAGAACTTCGCGACCTCGTTGCGGCCGAGCTGGCCGCCCTTGCGGACGGTGTAGCTGTTGGTCGCGGTGAAGTCCTCGGCCGCGATGACGGTGTTCAGCGTCTGCGCCTCGATGCCCGAGGTGAGCGGGCTGTCGAGGTTCAGGATCGCCGAGTGGATGCCCGCGGAGCGCGGGTTGACCGTCACGACGTACTTGACCGGGCTGTTCTTCGGCAGCGTGATGACCGGCGACGAGCTGAACGTGCCGTCGTTGCCGACCCACTTGGCCTGGTAGGTGACCGGGTAGTCCGAACCGGTGGTGCGGTTGAAGGTGTAGGTCCGGGTGTAGCGGTCGCCCGTCTTGACGCCCTCGCGGTCGTAGATGCCGGTGCCCACGCCCGGGGTCTTCAGCAGCGGGGACAGCACGGTGTTGACCGGGACCGACGCGGAGATGGCGGTCTGCTTGGGGTTGTCCTTGAGCAGGTTCCAGGCCTTCTTGGTGTCGATGAGGCCGTTGCCCTGCTCGTAGGCGCCCAGGCCGTCGATGAAGCGGGCGGTCGAGCGGAACGCGGTGCGGATCTGCGCGGCGGAGTGCGAGATGTTCTTCGCCTTGGCGGCGCTGACCAGCAGCGCGGCGGCACCGGCTGCCTGCGGCGAGGCCATCGAGGTGCCGTTGAACTGCGCGTAGCCGGGGGGCAGGGTGTAGGTGCCCGGGACCGGCTGGCCCAGCTGCCAGGTCGGCACGGTCGAGATGGCCGAACCGGGGGCGACGATCTCCGGCTTGAAGCCGCCGTCCTCGCGCGGACCGCGGGAGGAGAAGCCGTGCAGGCTCTCCGAGCGGCCGAGGTCGGAGCCGTAGTTGCTCTTCCAGGTCTCCTTGGTGATGTAGGAGCCGACGGAGAGCACCTTGCTGGCCACCGACGGGTCGCCCACGGTGTTCGCGCCCGCGCCCGAGTTACCGGCGGAGATGAACATCTGGACGTCGTAGGTGTCGATCAGCCGGTCGTAGAGCTCGGCGCGCGCGTTGTTGGCGTCGTTGAGCGCGGGCAGGCCACCGATCGACATGTTGATCACGTCGGCACCGGCGTCGCGGGCGGAGTAGATCATGCCCTCGAGCAGCGCGTGGTTGGTGCAGCCGGTGATGAACAGGCAGACCCGGACCGAGACCAGCTTCGCGCCGGGGGCCGCGCCGTTGACGGTGCCGCCGAAGAGGCGGTTACCGGCGACGATGCCCGCGACGTGCGAGCCGTGCGCGCCGGAGACGATGCCGATGTTGACCACGTTGTTGGTCACGTCGGTCTGCACGACGTAGGGCATGGACTCCTTGACCGCGGTGGCCGGGTTGTCCTTGCCGAAGGTGCCGATGTCGTACTTGACCTTGTAGTCGGTCATCGGCTGGTCGTCGCCGAAGTTCTTGTTCTGGTTGGTGTCGACCCAGACGGTGCCGGTCGCCGGGTTCCACAGCACGCCGAACAGGCCGCTGCTGCCCGCGGGGTTGCCGTCGCGGTTGACGTCCGAGCCGACCTCGCCGCCGAGGCGGGCGTCGCGCTCGTTGAACACGCCGTAGCGCAGCGCGCCCGACTCGTTCGGCAGGCCGTTCTCCGGGCCGGTGGTCGGGGTGGACATCTGGATCCACGTCGGGTCGTCGTCGTTGTTGACGCCGTCGGTGAAGGTCGGGTCGGTGTAGGTGACCCAGTCGGTGATCTTGCGCTCACCGGTGGAGGTCTTGTTCAGCGACGGGTGGTCCAGGTCGACGCCGCTGTCGACGATGGCGACGGTGGTGCCGCGGCCGTCCCAGGTCGGGTGCTCGTTGACGAACTGCGCCGCGTTGGTGTCACCGGTCGGCATGTAGGGGTTCACCCGCGGCGTGTTCGGGCCGGGGGCGGGCTGCGGGGTGGGGTCCGCGACGCCGGTGGGGCGCGGGTCGGGCAGCGGGACGTTCTCGTCCAGGTCGAGCGCGGTCACGCCGGGCAGCTTGGCCAGCTTGGTGACCTTGTCCACGGGGACCTCGGCGCGCACGTAGCCGATCTCGTCCTCGCGGTACTCGACCTTGGCGCCTGCCTTGGTCAGCTCGTCGACGTGGCGGGCGGCGTCGCCCTCCTTGGTCGCGATGAGGACCTTCACGGTCTTCTCGCCTGCTTGCTGGGCCTTGGCCAGCAGCTCCTGGTCGTGCTTGCCGATTCCGGGGCCCTCTTCGGAGGGCGTCTGGACGGGCGCCGCGTTGGCGGTCGGGAACGTCGTCAGGACGGCGCCTGCCACCGCGGTGGTGAACGCCATCCCGAGCGCGATCCGGCCACGCCGTCGCCTGGGGGGTTGAATCATCCCACTTCCTTCTTCCTCAGCGGGTGAGCTGGGCGCGCCCCTGAGCCTCCGGTCGGTGGACGAGCGCGGGGGCGCTCACGGAGTGTTCTTCGCGGGTGTCCCGGTGACTAGCGTCCATTTGGGCTAATCCCGTCGGGTGGCTCTAGACGATTTGGCACGCAGTGTGCTCGCATCGTCGCAAGTGGCCAGCCCGTTACCAAGCGAACGGGGGGTTTGCTGCGTATGAAGGGCCCCGGACATACATCGTTTAGTAGTCAAAACTGGGAACGGTGTTGGTAACTATTTCGCACACGACCGGGTGGCCGGGCATCCTCGGCGGGGGTCCGTAGACTCAGGCACCGTGAGTTTGACCCTCGGGATCGTCGGCCTGCCCAACGTCGGCAAGTCCACCCTGTTCAACGCGCTGACCAACAACGACGTGCTCGCGGCGAACTACCCGTTCGCCACCATCGAGCCCAACGTCGGCATCGTGCCGCTGCCGGACGACCGGCTCGACCGGCTCGCCGAGCTGTTCAGCAGCGAGCGGACCGTGCCGGCCGTGGTGTCGTTCGTGGACATCGCGGGCATCGTCAAGGGGGCGAGCGAGGGCGCGGGGCTGGGCAACAAGTTCCTCGCCAACATCCGCGAGGCCAACGCCATCTGCCAGGTCATCCGGGTCTTCGACGACCCGGACGTGGTGCACGTCGACGGCGCGGTCGACCCGCTCGCCGACATCGAGACGATCAACACCGAGTTGATCCTGGCCGACATGCAGACCCTGGAGAAGGCGCTGCCGAGGCTGGAGAAGGAGGCGCGCACCCGCAAGGAGGCCCGCCCGCTGCTCGACGCGGCCACCGCGGCCAGGGACGTCCTCGACAGCGGCCGCACCCTCTTCGCGGCCGGTGTGGACACCGCGCTGCTGCGCGAGCTGTCCCTGCTCACCACCAAGCCCTTCCTCTACGTCTTCAACGCCGACGAGGCCGTGCTGACCGACCCGGCCCGCCGCGCCGAGTTGGCCAAGCTCGTCGCCCCCGCCGACGCGGTGTTCCTGGACGCGAAGGTCGAAGCCGAACTCCTCGAACTCGACGAGGAGTCCCGCCGGGAACTGTTGGAATCGGTGGGACAGGACGAGCCCGGCCTCAACGCGCTGGCCCGAGCGGGCTTCCACACCCTCGGCCTGCAGACCTACCTGACCGCGGGCCCCAAGGAAGCCCGCGCCTGGACCATCCCCCAAGGCGCCACCGCCCCCCAAGCCGCAGGCGTGATCCACACCGACTTCGAACGGGGCTTCATCAAGGCCGAGGTCGTCTCCTACGCCGACCTGGTCGAAGCGGGCTCCATGGCCGCCGCGAAGGCCGCGGGCAAGGTCCGCATCGAAGGCAAGGACTACACCATGACCGACGGCGACGTGGTCGAATTCCGCTTCAACGTCTAGCGTGAGATAGGCGCACGCTTATCATTGCAGGTCACTGCTGTCAAACTCCCAGGTAGAAGGCGCGGAACCCCCCATCACGTATCCCGGACGTGATGGGGGGTTCCCGCTGTTTCTCACTCCCGTGCTGGGTTGGTGCTGGGTCAGACGGGGGTATCTAGTCCTTTGTGGACATCAATCTGACCGGCTGCGGCGGGCAGCTCGACAGCTCGTCGTCATCCGTGCTGGCAGTCAGTCTCAGAGGACACGGCCCGGTCGTGTCCTCGGCCCACATTGGGCTCACTTGTGTCTACCTCGCGCGGCACCAGGCGCAGGATCTCGGTCACACACTCGTCCACGAGCATCGGCGTGACCTCCCCCCGCACGTACTTCGTGGTCCCCGGGCGGACAACCTGAGCGTGAACCCAGCGGTCAAGGAGAGTCCCGCGCGACTCGATCACCCGGAACACGAAGGTTGTACCAATCGCCGGGCCCACGTAGCGGGCGTAGGCACCTACGGTCAGACAGCTACTCACAGCGTCGCCAATCGTCGTGACAGAAGCGAAACGCCGGGACCCCGTCGATCCGAGTTCCCGGCGTTCATGTGAACGAGATGTCTACTGGTGCTTCCGGAGCCATTCGGCTGCGCCAGCCAAGAGTTCGTCGATCGCACGCTGATCACTGGCAATCACAGCCGGGGCGCTCCGACCCCTCACTCGGCCCTCCTTGAACCAGATGGGCGCAAGCTCGATGACCATGTCGCGGTCAAGTCCAGTGAGGTCGGAGATGCCCTCGGGGGTCGCCCCTGCCCACCCGCATAGATTCGCCACTGCGGTCCGCGCCACGCCGATGAAGTAGGCGTACTCGGGCGATTCACCCGGCCAGTTCGTAGTGGCCTCAACGGCTGCTGCGGCGAGGGCGGAGTAGTCGCCCTTGCCGTAGGCCGGGTCATGGAACCCCACCAGCTCCCAGACGACCGAAGGCGAGAAGTCAGCCTGGGCCAGGTCCATACCCTGGCGGGTGGCCTCCTCCACCAGTTCGAGTGCCATACCTGCAATGTCGAAGTCGTTCAGCCCGCACTGGCGTGCGACGAAGTCGATGCTCGGGTGCATCGCCAGCACGAGCTTGACCACCTCCTCGACCTTCAAAGCCATGCGATCCTCTGCAAGCTCGAACATGCGCGTCGTTCCTCTCCGATACCTGGACATGCAGAAGGCCCCTGGCATGTTGCCAGGGGCCTTCCGAAGCTTCGATGTGAAGGTTGACGGACACAGCTCCGCCTGTGACCGCCACAGTAGCTCAAGCGCCCAGCAGCGACCATCCCCCGATCGAATGAAGACTGGCTGCACCTGCCGCACTCGGGGGCAGCGAGGTGACCGTGCTTCAAGGTCGGCTGTCGTGCTGACCAGCCAGACCCGGGGACTTGACGCGCGACAATAAACCACCTGGCTGCCGGGACCCCCGAACCAACGCAAGCTTCGTCGCGACCGGGGCAGCGGCCGAGCAGGGCGGCCCGCCCGCCTGGGGCGACGTCATCCGTTCGTGTAGGGCGCGAGGGGCCGTACCCTGGTGTCAGCATCTTCGCTGGGGGATCTGTATCCCGCCCGACGGGCGTGGGCAGTCTGGCGAAGCCCTGCGGGCGAAGGTGAGGAAGGCGCATGTCGGTCGACGAACTCGCGGGGCTGCCGTTGGGCGCCCGTTTGAAGGCCATCCGCGAGCGTAAGCACAAGTCACGTTCGGTAGTCGCGGGCCTTGTTGGCAAGTCAGAGAGCTGGTTGAAGAAGGTCGAGAGTGGGGAGCTCCTAGAGCCACGGACGGCCATGCTCGTACGACTGGCCGAAGCCCTCGAACTCCACGATCTTGCTGAGTTGACCGGGGACAAGGGGCTCACGATCTCCGTCGGAGGACGCACTGGGCACCACGCGGTTCCGGCGATGCGCCATGCCATCGAGGCGCCGATACTGGTGGTAGGTAGCGACCCCTTGCCTGACGCATCAGTGTTGACCGCGAGGGTCGTAGACGCTTGGGCGCTGTGGCACTCGTCCCCGACGCCCAGAGCGGCTGTGGGCGCCGTCCTACCACGGATCATCACCGATGGCCGTCGCGCTACACGAATGCTGGAAGGTCTGGAGCGCAGGCAAGCGTACGCAGCGCTCTCTTCCGCGTACGCGCTGTCCGAACAGCTACTTGCGTGGGTAGCCGATAGTGCCTTGCTCTGGCTTGCCGCTGACCGGTGTATGAACAGCGCGGAACAGGCCGACGATCCTTTGGCTCTGGCCAGCGCGGCGTGGGTCGTCGGCAACGTTTGGAGATCAACTGGGCGAGAGGACGAAGCTCTGACGTTGGCGCATGAATCAGCAGATCTGCTGAGCGCTCAGCTTGAAGAGAGCGAGGAGGCTCGCGCCCTGTGGGGCGCAGTTCGGCTGCATGGGGCGATCACCGCAGCACGAATGGGCCGTGAAGGCGATGCGCTCAATCTGATGGATCAGGCCGCAAGTATGGTCCGTCGGCTACCGGGTAGCTACGCCCATCCGAGCACACTGTTCGGAGCAGCCAACGCCGCGCTCACGGGCGTCAGTGTGCATGTAGAGCTCCGCAAGGGCGGGAGAGCAGTCGAGACCGCTGAGGACGCCGACCCTGACTCAGTTCCGTCGCTGGACCGTCGCGCCCGGGTCTGGCTGGAGGTCGCACGAGGTTACCGACAGCGCAAGGACACGACTGCTGCGCTGCACGTGCTCCATCGCGCAGTTACCACCAGTCGCGAGTCGATGTCATGCCACCCGCTGGCACGCACTCTGGCGGTCGATCTGGCCACGAATGGGGGAAAGATCGTGCAGCGCGAGGCTCGTGCCCTCGCTGGAGCTCTAGGCGTTGACCTATAACCCCAGGTCAGATGGGGTAGGTTTTGTACCCCTTCCCATACAGCCCCAAACTGTACCCCTTGTCCAGGATCTGTCCGCCTACCGTCGGTCCAACCCGACGCGGAGGTGACAGGTGCAGCAGCGATCACGAGTTTTGGACACGAGTCCGACCCGACACACGACACCGCTGCTCACACCTCGGGGGCCACTGAACGCACCAGAGGACGAGCAACCCAACGCCGCGGCGACCACCTCTGGGCCGCTGGCAGAGGTGCACGCAGCTACATCGTCAAGCTGCCGTACTCCAGTCTCTACGCGGACGCCCCGCGGCGCCTCGGTCGCCTCACAGAACGCGGTAGAGAACTGCATGTGGGCGCCGATTGTTAAGTTCCGGCGCAGCGACTCTCCTACGGTCGACGTCTCGTGACGACCATCCTCGCCATGCCCGCCGTGCTGCTGACCTTTGGTCTGCTAGCAGCGATTGGCCGTATTGCTCCCTGGCCCGACCATCGCGCAGCGGAGAGGCGTCAACGTGGCCTCCCGCGTTGACCCGAAGGTCTATGCCGAAGCTGCCGCCCGCAACGCGTATCGCGATAGAAAGGTCCAACTCCTATGGGACGCAGGGGCAACCTTCCTATTCAACGGGATACCTGCGACGAGACCCGCAGTGGCCATAATTCGCTACTGGGAGGGCGCTGGCTGTGCTGACGTGGTCATCCTTCGAAGCTCGCTCAATGGCGTCGTATACAGAACCAATCTACTGGGCAGCAACGGAGCCGAGGTCGACGTACTTCTACCACGCCGGGTGATCTGGGGGTTCTTCGAGAAAGAGAACTCCAACAACGCGCTTCGGATGATGTCTGAACAAGCGCACCCAAGAGTGCCCACTCAAGATCTTTGGGACTTTCCCCAGAATTTGGGGCTTGTTCGCGCCGACAGTGCGGAGTGCCATGTCGGGAACCCGAACAAGGTTGCGCCGAAGATTCGCTGGTCACAGCGACATTCGAGGATGACCGGCAGGGAAGTCGAATGACGGACGACCTCGGCGCCCGGCGGTATCTGGATCATCTGATCGACGGGCTTGAACGTGGCGAGCTGGATCGGATGACCAAGTACGTTGAGCGGATGTACGCATTCAGGCCGCCCCCACCGGAGCTGCCTGGATCGAACCCGACCAACACACACAAGTCCGAGCCGACGCATTCAAATGTGATCCAGTTTCCACGGCCGCTGGGGAACCAGCTCCCTGAAGACAATACGTGATCGACGCCGTCCCGACTTAGACAACAGGAACGGAATCAGACAGAAGTCCAATGACCCATGCGAGGTAGAACCTTTGGATAGCGACCAAATATTCTTGGAGTTGACGGCACTAGGCCCATCGACTGCCCAGATCCTCCCTAGGTGGACTAGCCGAGGGTGGGAAACTCTGGGGTTAGAGCCGGGCAACGTATATCTCTGGTATCCCGCGAGCTTTGGTGGAAAATGGACCAAGGAGCGGCCAGAGCGTAGGCGACTAGTGCCGATTGGCGAGTTTGGCTTGAACGGGCTGGAGGTAGCTCTTCACAAGGAGGACGACTCTCTGCTCGCAAGATTCTGCACGGCAGGGGTAACCGAGGGGTGCAGCGACCATCGTAGCGACAAGTACACGCTAGAGATCCCAAATGGTCACACTCCCGTCGGGCTGGAAGAGATCGAGCGATCCGCGAGTCAGATGGATGTGCCACAGTTGGCCGTGTGTCTAATCTTCGGAAAGTGCTCCTTTCGAACAGATCCACTACTTTCCACTTTGCCCTAGCATTCTGATGCGCGTTAATCATCGCGAAGGAAAAGTATGAGCTGCCCGGCTTCCTTCTCGGCGTCCGGCCACGGATGCATGGGGTGCCCCGTGTGTGTAGCGAAGCAATACGAGGAGCGCACCGGCGAGCCCCTGAAGCAATCAGGCACCAAGCCAAACGGCGCTAAGCCTGCCAGCGGCGCCAAGCCCGCCAAGTCGAACTAGCCCGGATTACAGCAGTACTCTGAGCCACCCAAGGAGATGGTTGCCGTGTTCGGCCGATTCAAAGCGCACCGATACAGGCTCAAGGTTGCGATATGGGCTGCGTACGCGATGGCGGCCGTCTCCGTCTCCGGGTGGGTAGCCTTGTCTATCCAGATTCGGACGCAAGTACCTTGGTGGAGGCTTCCCAGCTTGGCGTTTGTGGCGATGATCTTATGGGCCGGGCTTCTCGGATGGATCTTCTTGCCGAAGCTGTATACGTATCCAGGGCGGCGTGTTCCTCGCAGGAGATGCGCTCGAAACAAAAGGAGGATCCACCGGAAGAAATCGAAAGATCTCAATGGAACCGACTGTCGACCATCCGTGGCTGGTGATAATCTACCACCAACGGGAACAGAATTTAGTTCCTAGATGCGCTTCTCGAACACCTCCAAATTGGCAACACTTCAAGACCCAAGGTTCAAACATTGAAGTTGAAAATCCCAGGCGAGATTGCCGCAAGGTTCGTTGACGTCGCACATCGTCAGACCATACCCCTGTTCGCCGACGAACAGGGCATAAGCCCGTCCAGCGCGCGGCGGCTCCTTACTAGAGCGGGACTGCATCGCCCCGAGTGGCCCCACTTCCTCGGCTTGGACGCGCAGGGACTTGTGTCAGCCGTCAAGGCCAAAGCCATTGGGGGTATGACGGCTGCCGCAATCTCACGGGCAACCGGGATACCTGTAGCTTACATACGAGAAGTATGCAGAGGAGTCGTGCGTTGCCCTGGCATAACCGGTGTTGCCACCAAAATCGGAACCAGTTTGCCAACCAGTGCGTATCGGCAGCGCCCGGCTTCGGACAGGGCGTTAGCACTCCGATGGGCCTCGAACAAGACATCCATCCTTGAGTTCGCAGAGAAAATTGGGCGTACTCCAACTGCGGCGCGGCGACTGCTTGAGGACGAAGGTATCCACTCTCCCGAATGGCCGGACTTGCTTGGAATCGGCGCGAAGCTCCGGGATGGAGTGATCGCGGAGAAATACAAGTCTGGGATGAGCTTGAGCCAGATTTCCACAGCTACGTGTATCTCAATTCGGGAGGTAAAGCGAATCCTCGACGTCTGCGGCGTGTCAATCAGAGGGAAAACACGCGGCCCACTACCCGTATCTGATGCGCAGCCCACACTGGATCGACCCGGAAGATAGCGACCAATGGCGACGACCGAACCCAGTGATGAGCCCGGAGCGCGCCGCGGCCTTGCGGGGCCCGTACAGGTAGCAGCAGGCAGGATCATTCGAAGGCAGCGTGAAATGTTGAAACTGACTCGCGCTCAAGTTATTGCGTTGCTGGATCTTGAAATTCATTCTCAAACGCTGGCCACATACGAACTTGGCATACGTTCGATGTCCCTAGAACGCTTCGTCGAGATATGCCTAACGCTGCGACTGGATCCTGCGGAAGTAATCGCCCAGGCCCGGGTCGATATGGTCACCAAAAAGCCTGTTACGGTCAATCTGATCAGGTTGTCAGAGGCGCGAACCAAGAAGCTGGGGCCACTCAAAGGATGGGCCGCCATGGTGTCTTCAGGGTACAACACCTCGGAGTATGTGGTCGAGCCTGTAGAACTACGTGGCTGGGCTTTGCGGCTTGGCATGTCACCCGACGAACTACAGGATCTTCTTGAGAAGGTGGCGTGAAGATCGCAAGTTGCGTATAAGGTTCGGACACGTGTCAATCGAGAGCGAAGTCAAGCGATTACTCTCTCTGAGAGAGTCAGTCGTGGCGTCTGCCGTGGCGTTAGCGCCCTACGCCGAGTGGGTCGACGAGGCAACTCGTGACGTCCAGTCCATCCTTGGCCAGTCCGCCCGAATCAGCGTGGTCCTAGGGTTGCTAGAGCTAGTAAGAGAAAGCCTCGGCACGCTCGAACAAGTCGTAGTCCAGGCAAGCACCGCGATCGCTACCGCTGCAAGCCACCATGGCGGTCCTGCGGCGACGGGGCCTGCGGCAGGTACGCGACAGGAGCTGGCCCCCACAGCCCAGGCTAGTGACGACGATGGACTGCGGCGCGCCACCTTCGGGCATAGCGACTCGACCAACTACAAGAAGACGTTCTTTGCCGCACATCCGGATCTCAAGGGCAAGGTGTGGGTTCATCATGCCGTGGAACAGCAAGCGATGGAGCGCTTCCCAGAGGCCGGATTAACATCCGAGGAGATCCACTCGCTAGAGAATCTGAGGGGGATACCGACAGGGGAGACCAATAATCGAATACATCTGAGCGCAATACGGAAGGAGTGGAACAAGTTCTATCGAGCGAACAAGAACAAGAAGGTAACAAAGGAGAAGTTGCTCGACTGGGCGACGTCAGTGGACGAGAAGCACGGGACTGAGTTCCGTCCTCCGGTAAGGTGAGGCATGTGACGCACTACTATCAGCTTGAACCGGAGGTTCCTGGGGAGCTCGGGCCCGGCTCCGACGTGGACCGCTCGGCCGCCCCCTGGGTAATCCGCCGTGTGGAGTTCGCGTTCCACGACTGGCTTGGCGATGACCTGATCACTTCGGACCCTATATTCCTGGTGACCGCAGCGATGGCGGACAAGCTCGACGAGTCCGGGTTGACCGGGTTCGAGCTTCGCGAAGCGGCGATCACGCGGGCTTCTGAGGGACTCGACATGATCGAAGACTTCGAGTCCTACCCCGCGTTCAGGTGGCTGGACGTCGTGGGCAGGGCGACGGTAGACGACTTCGGCCTGGACCTTGAAGGCGCGCTGGTCGTCTCTGGCTCCGCGCTGGAGGTCCTCGAAACCGGGCGCCTTGATCAGTGCGACAAGACTCCGCTCTCGCCGTAGCAGCAAGTTCTCGGAGCCTGAAATGCCAAAAGCCCCGTCCGAGTGGACGGGGCTTTGGCCTTAGCGGTGCACGTCAGGTGTGGCCTGGCGAGGTCTACCTTCCACCACTGAGACAGCACGCGTCAGGAAGCTACGAGTGGCAGCAGACGCGCGAGGGCGTAGGCAGCCTGTGCTGGCACAACGCCGTTGCCCGCGGCCTGCTCTACCTCCCGTGAGGTGATGCCAGGTACACGGGAGAACCATCCTTCTGGTAGGCCCATGACCCATTCGCCGAAAGCCGCGCTGGTCCGCCGACCTCCGCGCGGACCTACCGACAGGGGGTACGGGGCTGGACGCCCTAGGATGCGACCCCATCGGGTGATGGCTGGCGCGAAGCGTCCCCAATCGGCAGGGCTCGCAGGGTCGAGACCATCATCGGCGTATCCCGTTTGTACTCGGCTGCGCAGATGCCTCTCGTAGAGTCGCTCGCTCTCGGTGTCGCTAGCAACGATAATGATTCGCTCCCGTTTGTGGGGTGCGCCAATGTCGGAAGCGCGTACGCACAGCCATCCCGCACGATACCGGCTTTGGGCCAAGTTACCGAGGACTTCGTCGAACCCCTTGCTGAGATGGCCTCGCACGTTCTCCAGGACAACGAGTCCGGGTCGTAGTGTGCGAATAGCTTCTGCGATGTAAGGCCAGATGTGCCGTTCGTCTTCGACTCCTCGTCTTTTGCCAGCAACGCTGAAAGGCTGGCACGGATAGCCAGCCGTCAAGATGTCGACGCGCCTGACATCGAGCCAGTCGGCCTCCTTCACATCGCCAAGGTTGGGGATGCCGGGGCGGTTGTGCTCGAAGATCCGCTGAGCGGTCTTGTCGATATCCGAGTACCAGGCGGTCTTCGACCAAAGGACGGTCTCGACCGCCAAGTCCAGTCCCCCGTAGCCCGTGCACAGGGAGCCGATTGTCAATGGCTCCAGTGGCTCGTCCTTCGTGCTTGAAGGCTGCGCCCTACGTCCTCCGCTAGCCAAAGGCGATCCCAGCGACAGTGAGGGTCAGGAGCAGGACCACGAGCCCGGCCGCGGCGATCGCGCGCAGGCGGCTGGCAGCTCGAAACACGTCGTCCGGAAACTGGGTCGGCTCTGCGCAGTCGTGGTGCCTGGTCAAGCGGCCTCCGTTTTGCAGAAGTGATCGCGATTCAAGAGGAACTCGGGTACATCTTGAGGCTTCATGCAAGGGTGTCTCCTTCAGTCACTAGACCGATCAGGTGGTGCTCTCTGGGGTTTGGATAGAGAACCTCTCTAGTGTTCGGCGCCGTACAATGAGCCCCAGGACCGACTACCCACTTCTGGGTCGGTGTCGACCAGAACTGGCCCCATCTGTTCGGCCATAAGGTTCGCGATCCGGTCAGCGCCCCAGTTCGCGCGGTCGGACGGTAAGGACGCAACGACCTCGTCGTGGATTGGAAGGCGTAGGTAGGGAGTGAACCCCGCGCGGTGGAGCTTCACCAAGCCGCGGCACGTGACATCGCGACTGGTGGACTGAACTACGTAGTTGAGTGCCGCGTATGAACGGCTTGGGTCAACGGGCAATCGGCGCCCGGATGGGGTGGTGACATAGCCCTGTCCGGCTGCCACCTTGGCGAGCTGGCGGGAGTAAGCCGCTACACCGGGGTACCTGCGGTCGAAGGCGTCTACGACGCTCTTGGCGGTGTCCATGCTGATGCCGGTCGCTTCGTGCACCATCTTGGCGGCGCCGCCGTAGACGCGGCCGAAGTTCACCGTCTTGGCGATCTTGCGGTGCTGTTTGTCGTTGGCTTCCGGACCGAATGCGGCTCGGGCGGTCATCATGTGCAGGTCGGCGCCTTCGGCGAAGGCCCGGATCATCGTCTGGTCTCGGGCAAGGGCGGCAAGTACTCGTAGTTCTTGTGCCTTGTAGTCAACAGATGCGATGAGTTGGCCTTCGTCTGCGATGAAGCATCTGCGGATGATCCAGTCGCCTGCGGGCAATGTTTGCGCCGGAATGCCGGTGATCGACATTCGTCCGGTCCGTGCTTGCAGAGTGTTGATCGAGGCGTGGCACCGGCTGTCGACATCCATCTCACGCAGGAAGGTGTCGACCCATGTGGTCCGCCACTTTCGCGCCCTCTTGGCTTCTTTCACTGCTTTGGCGAACTGGTCACCTTGAGCCACTAACGTATCCAGCAGTGTCGAGTTGACTTGCCGCTTTCCGCTGGGTGTACGCCCGTTGATGATCACGCCGCGGTGTTCGAGGACGTCGGCAACTTGCTCCGTGCTGTTGACGTTGTCGCACCCGAAAGACCGGGCGATCTCGGTGAATCGCTGTTCGTCAGCACTCAAGCGGGAGGAGAGCGCACGGGTGTACTCGACATCAACGAGGAAGCCGGTCCGTGCCATGGACGAGCAGATCTCCGCCACTTCGTGCTCGAAGGAGATCAGGTCACGAGCACTGTGTGGGATTCGTGGCAACAGCATCCCGACCAGCCGCGCCACGAGAATGCAGTCCATCCCGGCATAGAGGTTGTACTCAGGGTGTGCAAGGTCGATCAGTTTCCAGATCTTGGTCTTGGTGGTCTTGTGCTCTTTGGCCAGTCGGGCCATGAGTCCTTTTACTTCGGCAGCGATTTCCGTGCTGATGTAGTGATCCGTCAAGTCCTCCAGCGACGTACCGATTCCGCCCTTGTCCCGTGCTCGGGGGTCGATCAGCTTGGCAAGGATCTGCGTGTCGACCGTCTTGTCCCAGAGCTGTTCTTGGGGTATGCCCAGGTGTCGGTCGAAGACGGCGAGGTCGAACGAGGCGTTCTGGATGACGAGCTGGTCGAGGCCGAGCAGAGCACGGCGCGCCGCCTCCTCGAAGGGGCGGCCGTGCTCCACCGGAACTACCCACGCATCCGTCTTGTTGCCAAACTGCACCAATCGGACTCGATTGGTCGGGGCATAGATGTCCAAGCCCGTTGTCTCGGAGTCCACTGCCAGACCGCGCAGGTGTCGGCGGACGAAGTCCTTGAACCGAGTCAGGTCGCTTTCATGTTCGACAACATGGATGCGGACGGCCTCACCTTGAACGGTGTAGGTCTGTTCGCGCAATAGCCCTCCGGGGCGGCCTTCGAGAATCGGGCTAAACTGGGTGGTAAATTCCTCGGACGATTCGACTCACGGTCGCCCGGTTGAGGTCGAAGCGATCGGCGATCCAGGCTTGCGACCGACCCTCCTTGCTGAACCTCCGGATTCGTGCGACTTCGGCGACGCTTAGCTTCTTCCGATTGTCGACCTTGGATTTCATCACCGCGAGGTCTTGCACAACCTCACGGTATCGCGCCCGCAGCTCGTCGAGTTCCCTTTGGACGTTGACGAACGGGTCCGGACGTCGGCTGGAGTATGCGACTACCGTCACGTAGGTGTCCCTGCCCTCTTGCAGTAGGCGACCCATTTTTCGGCCGCGTAGACGACTTCCTCGGCGGGAGTGTGGATTACTAGTTCTTTGTCCTCGAACAGGACTTCGGCAGGAGAGAAGATGGATACTGCGCCGGTGACGTCGAGCACGTAGACGGTCGTCATCGCGGAAAGCCAGGCGCGCGACCCGCAAGGTCCTGTACTGAGTTCGGCGCGATGCCCGACAGCGCGTTCTCGACCTCTGCGCAGAAGCTCGCGAGTTCGCTGCCCTGGGAGGTGCTGTGGGCAGACCACATGAGGTCACGCCACGCACGGACGGTCGCGGTGACCACCACGGGCGCCTCGGTGCTGTTGGGCAGGATCGAGTGCGCTGTCTGCCTCGCTGTCGAGCGGTCCAGCCCGTTCCGCACAAGCAGGGTCATCAAGCGCTCGTAGGCGGCACGTGCGTGGACGTCCTGCTCGTGGACGATCGCCGCGGCCTGGTCGGCATCGCTGTCCGCCAGGCTCTCAAGGACCGGTGGCATCACGACTCCGACGTGATCGGCATCGAGCTCGCCGTGGGACAGGGTCGAGATCGACAGACGTCGGTGCAGACTGAGTTCTGCGATCATCGCTCGTGATGCGCCCTCGACATAGAGCGTGATGCTCACGTGCTCGAAGATCGACATGTTTCCTTGCCGGATCGCCTCGCCGAGAAACGCCCGGTTGTTCGCCGTTGCTGGGTGTGGCCGATCGAAACTGAGCGACTGAGCCCGTCCGATGAACTCGGCGACGTTATCGGCTTCTGTTCCCTCGATGTTGTAATCCATCCAATCGTCAATGGCGAAGGGAGGCCCCTCGCCGTAGATGGGAGCGAGTCGGGTGTGGGCGATGACAGAAACGTTCAACTGAACTCCTCCGCCGAAGAGCGACGTCTCTGGGGAGACGTAGGGGATTGCCTACTTGACGAACTCGGGCTTGCACTGCTCGTTGCGGTCCCGCTCCGAGCAGAAGAACCCCCGATAGGGCTTGCCCGACGACTTCGAAATGCCGCTCATGTACTTCATCGAGCCGTGCTTGCAGTAGCGTTCCTGGCCATCGGGGGCCTGCTCGGCTCCTGCGGGCTTGCCGGGCTGTTGCGAGCTGGAACCGGCCGCACTGGGCGAGTACGCCTTGTGCAGAGCCTTGGCCGCGGCGTCGGTCGCGGTGATGAGTCGGCCGATGGCGGGGCGGTCCTCAAGGCGGGCGGCGACGTGGTCCACCGTCGCGCCACGGATGACGATCCACGGCGCTTCGTATCCCGTCCCGGCCTTGAGCGTCACCGACACGGCGGCGGCCGGACTCGTCTGGTTGGGAGCGGAGGCGGGATCGCTGTCCTGCTCCCAGGAGCCGGAGCTGGTCGTGTCCTTCTGCGCCTCGTCGGCGCCGTCGTGCTCGAAGGGGTCAAAGGTCATTGAGGGTTGGGTCTCCCGTCAGTGGAATGGAAGATGGGGAATGCGTTCGCGGTCCGGTTTCCGGTACCGCAGCGGGGCGAACCGACTCAGTAGTGCTTGCCGGTGAGGGCCTGGGCTTGATCGTTCGTGAGCACTTGGCGTGATCCCGGACCGGCGGTGACCTGGTTCGTGTGGTCGCGATGTGCGCGGTTCATGTGGCGTGTGAGTGACTCGATCGCGCGCTGTAGGTGCTTGCGCCGGGTCGAGCCGCCCACGGGTTCGCGGCGCAGGTAGACCTCGCCAATGATTCTGGAGTGTCCAGGATTGGCTTCGCTGAGCCGAAGCAAACCTGCGTGCGCGTCCATCCGTTCGACGTCAACGGTTTCCTCCCGCTCGTCGAGTACACCGCTGTCGAGGAGTCGGCGCACTTCGTCTGTTCCGTAGTGCCACTGGCCGCTGAACACGTCGAAGTCATCGCGGTGTTCCGATGCGATGCGGACGCCGATGCGGTTGAGGACGTCGGCACGGGCCGCGGGGTCCAGCTGGGCGGCCTGCGTCGCGTATCGGTCTTCGAGCAACCGCAGCGCGATCTCTTGTGTGAGGTCGTCCGCGTCGATCACGTCGGACCAGCGATCTGAGGTTCGGCGCGCCGCTCGTTCGATGTCGGGCAGGATGGACGCGAGAGCGTGGCCCAATCCCTCTCCATTCTTGTTGTGCGTCATAGGCGGTACAGGACCCCATCGACAGAGAATCGCTTTCCCTCGATGAAGACGAGTTCGGGTTGCACTGTCTTCTCTTCGGTGGTGACGAGTGCGAATCCCTGCTGCCAGTTGCCCGTACCGCCCTTGAGGTAGCCGGCCTGCCTCATGTCCATGAGGTTTCCGACTTCCATCCCTACGAGCGTCTTTCCCACTTCTCCGCCATAGCCGGATGTGTGGGCACCGATGCCCATTCGGTGGGTGTGGCCCATGATCACCGACGATCCGAACCGTCTCGCGGCGTTCAATGCCGTGTTGCCCGCGATCTGACTTAGCCCGATCTTCCCGAGGTGACCATGTGTCATGATCCATCCCGGCGAGAATGGGTAGAAGTCTGGGAGAAGGCGTGCGCCGAAACCGTCGAAGTCGAGCATCACGTCCAGCGTGAACGCGCCTGACTCGGCGAGCGCAGGCGCGTACTTCGCGAGGTATTCACGGGGTCGCAGGTCGTGATTGCCCTCGATCACTCCGATGGGTCCGTCGTAGACGTCCCGCAGTGGTGAGAAGAAGTTCCTCTTGGCGTACTCGGCGTCCTCGAATACTGATCCTTGGAACTCCGCGGCCGTGTCCTTGGACCACCGCGACGGCTGCGGGAAATCCATCAGGTCTCCGATCTGCACGACCTCGTCTGGCTGGTAGTCGGCTACGAATCGGATCACCGAACGAAGTGCTTTGCGGTCTTCGTAGGGCATCTGGGTATCGGATATGACGACGTACCGTTTGGTCAAACACTATCCTCCGGGATCATCTCGTTCAGTCGGGCGAGAAGAGTTCATCTGCCGTACAAGGTGTCTCGGCGTCACCAGCTAGGCGATCGCGTCGGGTCGCACCACTTTCTCACCTGTGGACTCTTCGCCTGAGTTCACCGGCGCCGTTTTTGACGACGGTGGAGTTCACGTCTTCGCCGTCAGCCATTCGAATGATCACACCGTTGGGGAGGTCCGCTGCGACGGTGTTGGCGAACTTGATTCCAGCCTGGTCACCATCCGCGAGAATGAGAACCAGCTCGTAGCCGAGCAAGGGCTCTCGAAACACACTCTTCCAGCTCCCGGCCCCGGGTATCCCGATCGCGGGCACACCGGAAATTGTGGCTGTTATCGCGTCGATCTCTCCCTCCGTGACGGCGATCTGTTCGTCATTCCGGATGATCTCCAGGGTGTTGTATATCCGAGGGCGGTCACCGGCCACGGTGTTGTACTTGCCGTGGTATTCGTGCGAGCAGGCGTCATCGAGGCACCGAAAGCGGATAGAGACCACCGACCACTCGCGACCGGGACTCACTCGAAGGTAAGGGATGGCGAGCATTCCCCGGTAGGGCTCGTGTCCTGGTAGTGGATCAGACACGTAGCCAAGGCGGTAGGTGGCGGTCTTGTCCGCGATGCTCGGTGCCAGCAGGCCGCGCGTCGCCAAATGCTCTTCGCCGGGACTTCCTGGCAGGCTGGCGTGGTAGCGGCCCGTTGCCTCTGCCAAGAATCTCCTCCGCACGGCGGACTGCCGCGCCATGAGCGATCTTCTCCTCTCTCATGATCAGTTGGATGACCCCGCCTTTGGTGCCGCAGCCGTGGCAGTTAAAGGCGTTGTGCGTGTAGCTGACCGAGGCTGATGGGCGGGATTCCGCGTGGAACGGGCACAGACATCTGAGCCAGGGCCGGCCGTTGTCGGACGGCGGTTCCCAGTCGGGGTAGTACACCTGGATCACGCGTACAACCTGAACATCCACTGTCTGTCCGAAGTACAGTTAGGGGCCGAAGAGTACCCGCCACGCGGGCGGGTCCTCCAGGTACTCAGCGGCCCGGCGAAGGGCGTCGGGATTGTCGCGGAGGTGTCCGAGGACATCCCTGTTGCAGGTCTTGCACAGCAGGCCACGTACGCATCGGCCGCAACTGAGCGGTCCCGGGCAGCATCGGTGGTCATGGTCGACCGATAGACGGCGACCTCCGGTGCCCTTGGCTCTCCGGCAGATGTGGCAGGCCCCGCCTTGAGCGGCGTAGAGGGCGTCGTACTGACCGGGAGTCAAGCCGTAGGTTCGCAACACGTGGCGGTCCCGTGCTGCCTGCCTGAGTGCTCGCTGTCGCAGTCGCTGATGAGTCGCGCACCGAGGGCCGGGATGGGGTGCCGGTCGTCGAGGTGCCGCGGCAGGGCAATCCTTGCAGCGTCGCGGCGTGGCTGGCATCTAGGCGGCCAGCACCAGGGCCGGATTGAGGAACTCGTCGCGAAGGCGACCTGCGATACGGGTGAAGCTCTCCCGGAACCCATCGTTTAGCGAGACAAGATCGCCCAGCAGCGTGGTGCTGGAGTGAGCGAAGATGTCAGGGGCAATGCCTGCCCAGGCGAGTACTGAGCGAGGCGGGACCATCGAGACTCCGTCGTAGTGAGTCAGCGTGGTCCAACTCGACTCGACGGCCGGCGGGATGGCACCCGCGCGGACGGCGAGCTCGCACAGCACACCCCAGACGCACCAGACCGGCCCGGCGGGTGTTTCGGTTCGTAGGGCGTGGAATCCTTGGCGGAACTCGCCGGACTCCAGTGCGGCGGCCCACTCTTCCGCGATCTCGCGGTGCATGGTCAGTCGGTCCCTTCGTCGTAGTCGTCGTCGAGCAGATCCGGGTCATCGCCGCTACGCGGACGATCGCATTCCTCGCAGCAATAGAAGTCGTCTTCTGGGCCGAATGATTTTTCACTGTCAGAATCTCGATCTGGTGCGCCGAGATCACTGACGCCATCGGCGTCGATCAGGTCCAACATTCCTCGCTATGCGTACACTCGATCGCGGATATTCATGGTCGCCCCGTCGAAATCAAGTTCGACGTAAGTCTGTCCGGAAGGGTCCGCTTTCCCGCCCCTGTTCTTCACGGTGGAGACACAGAGAGCATCCGGGTTGAAGTCATCGCCAGGCTTGCGAAACAACGTCAATACCGTTTCAGGTACGCGGGTGATCTGGCCCTTGACGCCACTGAGAGGGATGGGTTTCGCAGAGTCATTGAAGGGGCCGGTGACGTGATGCAGCCCGACCACGCACGCTTCGGTCTCCCGTGCCATCGTGTGCAGGTAGTCCATTAGGCTTTCCAGACCTGCGAATGGATCATCGTCGCCATTGGGCCGGTCCAAGCGGACGTTGGTCACGTTGTCGACGATGATCAGGTCCGGATACTCCCCGTAGACTTCCTCGTATGCCTCAAGTTGACCTTCGATGACATCGAGTGTCGGGCTCGCCGAGTAGTGCATCCGGATCGGAAGACCGGTCAAATGCTTGCGGACCTCATCCAGACGGTCTTCGAGAATGACTGCGGCCGATCGTTCCTGCGTCCAGCCTGTCTTGATGGAGATACAACGCTTCAACTGCTCGAACGCGTCGGAATCGGCCGAAAAGTACATACACGTAGCTCTTGACTTCAAGGCCAACGTGAGGGTGAATCCGGACTTTCCCGTCCCCGGTCCAGCAGGTACGAGAACGAGTTGTCCCCGCCGGAAATGCGTTCCCGAGTCGGCAAGACTCTGGTAGACGGTGGGCAGCGGTTCTCCGGCCGCACCCCTGATGCGTTTGCTCTGGATCAGAGAGTGGATCAAGACCTCCCAACGTCGCAGATTGTCCGAAGTGCAGTTCTGGTGCGCCGAAAAGAACTGGCTACTCGTAAACTGTGATTGACTTGATCCTCGGAAACACCTCGTAGAGGTCTCCGTCCCACTCGGTCCCGTCATAGGAGCTGTAGTAGCCGTTAACGCGGAAGTAGCGCACCGGCCCGTCCTCGGGGAGCACGCGGAACACCAGGTGTGCGTGGCTCCCCTGGTCCTCTCCGCCCACGTTCTCCACCACCGTCACGACACCCAGGCCCGGGACGGGCTCGTCGGCCTCGGCCTCGTAGTCCCAGAACTTCCAGCCGTCGTCCTTGGGGGCGTGTGCTCGGAGAAACGTCGCGATGTCGTGCGCTGTCATCGTGTGCACGGGGGCTCTTCTCAGTCGTAGTAGGTGACGGACTTGGTCTTCGCTACGACCTCGGTGAAAGGCCCGTTGAAGTCCATGCCGCCGTAGCTGTCGATGGTTCCCGTCTTGCGGTAGTGCTTGCCGTCGATCTGAAAGACGATCCAGATCCCGGCCGCGGCGTCGATCCGATCGCCGTACTCGGCGCCCTGCGCGACCTTGGTGATGGCCGTGCCATCCGGCGAGGTCACGACCTCGCCGATGGAGAAGTAGCGCGTCCAACGCCACCACGACGCCGTTTCGAGCACAGCATCTTCGATCGAGCTGTCGGGAATCAGTTGCCGACAGGTGTCACAGAGCACGGTTAGTGTCCAATCAGGATCAACTTGTGTCCGTTCGCCTTGTGCCATTTCACGTAGTCGACGTCCGGCGCGCGGAAGACGTCATAGTGCTCGACCAAGAATCGAGCCGACCACCCTCTTGTGAGGCTGGTGATCGTCCGCCGCAAGGCCCAGGCGTAGGCAGCTCTCGGCGACTGGCGGTATCCACTGGGGATGATCAACCGTTCCAATGCTGTCGCATAGACCTCCTCCCGGTAGAGCCGGACCTGGTCGGCAAACGAAAGCGCCCGGACCTTGGACATGTCGATCGCGACCGAGGCGCCGTCGACGAGTACCGACTCATAGAGCGGCCTGTCGCCGTAAGCGACGCTGGCATGGATCGAGTCGTGGTCGTAGCGACGGGTGACAGCGTCTGCGAAGAAGTCCGGCGCGTCCTGGTCGAGCTTCACCCGCTTCCGGCCGTGCTCGGACGACCAGACGCGGTACAACATCCTGTGCAAGCTGGGAATCAACTGTGCGCCAACGCCTTTCAGGCGCATCGCATCCATGATGTGCTTCTCCCAGGAGCCGTTCTCCAACTCCCAGTACGAGTGCGAGACCTTGATCGTGTATAGCTCGTCGCGGGTCGCGTGACGATCCGTTCCCTCGGGAATCCAGTCCGCGAACGCTGGATCCCAGTAGGACTCTGCCGCGGCTTGCGGGTCTGGGCTGAACACGTCCAGGTCCTTGGGGGTTCTGTCCGACAGGCCCATGCCTTGCAGGGCCGTCGATCCGATTACCAGGCGTCTCACGTGGCCCTCGGGGACCATGCCTCATGGGCTCTTGGGAGCGCCGTACCCGAGTCAGCCGTCCGGCCCTCGATCGGCAACGCGCTAGGCGGCGATGACGCGGCCATACCTTGCAACTCAACTTCCCATCTCTGTCCGAAGTGCAGTTTTAGACGGCGAAAGGACATGCGGAACTCACCGAGCACCGTCCACATGAGGCGGGATCCGGGCGAGGCGTCCAATCCTCTGCGGTGATGGCGGCATCGAGTTCGCCGAACATCTCCGTCAGTCGCGGCTTCGTCCACTCCTTCAGGTCGTAGGGGAAGGTGGCCTTCCCACTCTGAGCCATCCAGTAGTCCCCGAAGCGGGCCTCGTGGTCGTAGACCTCCTCGATCGCGAGGGCGTAGACGCCGAGTTGAAAGGGGTCTCCTGGCAGACGTCCGGTCTTGGCGTCACGGACGGTGAGACTCGTCCGCCGGGGGTGCTTGTAAACGTTGTCGATGTACCCCCGTACCCACACCCCGCCAAGTTCGATCACGAAGCCGAGTTCGACGGCTAGCGTGCCATCCGGGGTCACCCAGGGCGTTTCTTCCGCCCCCGCTCCCTCGCAGTACGACAGGTACCGCGCGACCTGCTCCAGCCCGAGGCCGTAGCGGCGTTCGATGTCACGTTCTCCGTCGTACGGTCCGGAGCGGGACCAGAACGACAGGTTTGGGGTATGGGCGGTACTGGCGTTCACCTCGGCCGCGTATGACTCACGGAAGACGTCCTGCGCTTGGTCCACCGTGAGGAGTCGGCCGGACCGCTCATACGCCTCGATCGCGGCATGTACGGCGGTGCCCTGGGGCAGCCAGGCCGCGGGCCGCTGCCAAGCCTTGACTACGCGGCTGAGGTAGTAGGCGTGTGGACACTCACCGAAGTACTGCCGGTACTGAGATACGGATCTGTAGTGGACGGTGGACGGAGCGTCAGCCATACCTTTCCTCCTGAGTCGGCAGGGGTCCTCGCTTCCGGGATTGTCGGGCTCGATCTGCACTCGTGGGCCACGTGCGGGCCGGGACATCCCTGGAAGACCGCGTAAGTGGTCATCCTGGCTCGACCGTGGAGCATGTCCGGGTCCTCGATCTCCACGGTGGTGTTCACGTGGTGGCAGCGCGTAGCGAGCACTGCCGCGACCGGCCGATAGACCAGATCGTCCACTTTGACCTGGACACTGGCGTAGACCCTGAGCACCAATCCAAGGGCTTCGACAGGCAGGAGAACCGCAGAGAGGTAGGGCACGTTCGCGGCAACCACGCCGCCGGTCAGATGCAGCAACGGTAACTCCCCCAGTGCAGGCATACGGCCTGCGGTCACGCGCGGGCTAGGGCTTGGTGACCCTCCGTGCCCTTTTGATCGCTTCCTGTGGTAGGCGCCAAAGCCCCCTGTCCTCATCGGTCACGGTGGTGTGTTCGTTAACTCGGATCACCAAGTCGGCGTCGGCAGGCTCGCGCCGTACGTAGTCCCATCCCCCGCTGGCGAGGCCGGGTTTGGCCGGGAACGCGGGGTCGAACTCCACGACGATGCGGTTGTCACGGAGGCTTTCGTGGAAGGAGTTCAGCCGGTCGAGCTGGTTGTCCGAGAGTTGGTCGACCCCGCAGACGGCAAAAAGCAGGTGCTCGGTAACCCTCTTATAGTGTGCGGCGACCTTGAACCTAGGGTCCATGGTCTTCCACGGAAAGTATTCCATGGCTTTCTCGCGTGGCTTCCTGAACTGGCCTCCATTATTACGATGCCAGCTCACGGCCGACTTGCTCACCCCGTACTGGGCCGCGATAGCCTCGATTGTGAGACCTTGTTTCATCAATTGATCGACAAGCGCCGCCGTGAGTCCACTGCGTCTGCCGTAGGAAATTCCGTCATTGGTCGAATGGCTTGTTGATATGGATGTCGTCATGTCATCGTCGCCTGCACTCACTTGTATCACCTCGGACAGAGACGGTACGCGGGCACCTGGACAGGGTCAACGTGTCCGACGTCCAGTCCGGTGGGGGAGGCCAGGCGTACGTCCCCACAGGTCGTACGCCTGGCCTTGGCTCCGCCCCAAGCCCTTCTTACCCGCGCTCGGGCGACCGCCTAGACGGCCGCCTTCTTGGCCCTGCCAGTCCGACGGGGTGCCGCCGGAGCCGCCGTCGCGACGAGCTCGTCCATGACGGGGGCCTTGGACCGGGCCGTCCTCGGTGCCGAGCGGGTCGACTTCCTCGCCCGCCTCCTGGGTGCGGTCTCGGTGTCGGCTGCGTCGACGGAAGCGAAGTCGGGAGCGTCCGGCGCCTGCTCAGGAGCAGCGGCCTGGGTGTCGACGTCCAGGTCAGGCGCGCCGTTGGCGGTGGCCTGCTCGTAGGCGTTCACGATGTCGAGCGGGATGCGCCCCCGGTCCGCCAACGTGTATCCGTTCTGCTGAGCCCAGGCACGGATACGGCGGTTGCGCTCCTTGTTGACGCCGATGGGCGCCGCCGCGGCGCTGGCGCCGCCCCGGGTGGGCAGTCGCCGACCGCCGGAGCGGCGAGCGCTCGTGACGAACTTCGCCAGGGCCTCGCGCAGCTCCTCTGCGTGGGCCTGCGACAGGTCGATGGCGTAGGTGACTCCATCAAGGCCGAACTCGATTGTTTCGTCCGCGATCGAACCATCGACGTCGTCCACCAGGGTGATGGTGACCTTCTGAGCCATTGCTTTCTCCAATGTGGGTTGAACAAGGACCGCCACGCACCTGATGCAAGTCAGGTGCGCGACGGAAAGGGTTCAATCCTCTCGCCTCTGCGGCTGCGTCGGTGTCGTCAGCGGGGCACCAGACAGACACATGGGCAGCATCAAGGGCACGGCGTACAGGCGCGAACGATTCGTGACACCGGACAAGGATAGTGATTGGGCTAGCCGGAATTGGGTGAAGGCTAATGCCTTCTCACCAATGGGCATCGCATGAACCGGGCTCCGCTGGACTCGACGCGCGCCGGAATCTCGAACTGGACCCAGTCGACGTTGTTCCTGCCGGTGACGCGGACGACACCGGCCGGGGAGAGGTCGACTGTTCGACCGTCCGACAGCGTCATCGTCACCCCACCTACCCCACTCGCGTCCCCAGGTTCACCGACCACCATAGATCAAACCTCCCGAGGATGTGGCGCCCCCTGGGCGTCTTGTCGTCACGGGTGCCCTACTTCCACGCTCGTGCGAGGCGAACGGCAACGTACGTCGCGAAGGCAGTGCGTGAGGACGGGTGCATCGACGCGGTCAGGTACTCCAAGCGCTTGATGGCGAGCTCGACCGGATCCTCACGCTTGGCGGCCCGTTCTCGGGCGTCGAGGCCCAACTGCAGCTCTGCGGCGCGGGTCTTGGCCGATAGCTGGTCTCGCAGCTCTTCGTCCTCGGATCGGTCACCCGTGTAGCCCGGTCGACCGTGGAGGTAGGTGCCGCCGTCATCGTCCCGCGTCACGCGTGCGTTGTAGACGGCGCCGACTGCGTAGGACCCCGCAGCCTTGAAGTACCTGCCCTCTCCGTTGGGAGAGAGCCAGTAGTGGACTCGCTTGTTCTGGTGGACCCGGACTCCGCCGAACACCCACCGCTCTTGGGTTGGCTCCTTGTTTTCCATGCCAAGCCTTTCTAGTTGGGGACGGACGGACACGGCCTTGGCCATGTCCTACCGACTCCGACTAGCGAGTACCCCCAACCAGGCGCGCGATCTTCAATGCGAGAGCCAGGGGTACGTTCTTCAGCTCGATGGTGTTGAGGTTCGAGCCGTCCCGGTCCACAGTCCACGTGCCACCAGGAACCCGTGCGTCGGCGTAATGAGAGAGCCGCCGGTCAGCGACTCTGGCTCCAGGAAGCTGGCGAGCGAGGTTGTCGAGCGCGCGTGTCCGCCGGTCGGTCTCGTCAATGTCCCGGTTGAGGCGGTCGATCACATTGTCGAGCGCGACCCGGTAGTCGGGGAGAAGCCTCCGATGGATCTCCCGAACGATGACTTTTGGGTCTCGCCCGTAGTACACGCCGATGCTCACAGTGTCGACATGTCCCAGTTGGGAGAAGGTCGATTGCGGGTAGGCGCCCTCGAACACGAGCCGATCGTTGATCTTCTCATCGAATCGAACCTTGATCTTCATGTTCTCCGGGCCGTCGATGTAGATCAGGTGCTCATGTCCCCGCCCGAGGTTCAACCGCCATCCCGCGCCCAAAGCAAGCACAACAGTGCCAGCGGCACTTCTTAGTCGTTCGGTCTTTGTGTCCACGTCATTCCTTCCGCTGGGCATGTACGGCGCAGGCACGGCCACGGCCGTGCCTCACCGAACAGGACAAGCGTCATGGAGACTCAAGGGCCATGCCGATAGCTGGCCAGAAGATGCGGTCGTAGTCGTTGCTCGCGAGTTCCTGTGCGAGGTACCAGGCCGCGGAGCCTTGGCGCGCCCACTTGACGACCGTTGACAGGAAGTCTTTCAACGCGCGGGAGCCCCCGAAGAGGTAAACTTTCCGGCCCTGAGCGGTCAGGATCTCCTCATTGTCCAGCCACATCAGCAAGAGGTCGGTGACGTACTGCTCCCGGGCACTGAGCGTGGGTGGGCGGGGGATGTCGGGCACCGATAAGCCGAGTGCGGTCATCGACCCAATCCTTTCGTATCCGTTCGGGAGAGTGGCATCACTCGTAGGTTCTGAGAACCGCGACCTCGCCACCAAGGCCCTTGACGAGCAGGTAGTCGGACGTCTCCGCGTAGCTCTGCCAATCGAAGGTCAGAGGCAGGACATTCGCGCAATACACCTTGTAGACCTCGGGGTAGAGTTCCTCGAACTCCGACAGAGCCCAATCCTCGACGCTGCCGAACTCTCCCACGTATGCATCGTCGAACGCGGCGATGCGCTCTTCTACAAGCTCGTCGGCATCATGGTTGAGCCATGCAGCCATGACTGCGCCATGCTCCGAGATCGCGGCACCCACGGCGACCACCTCCCGAAGGCTTGCGTACTCACCTACGTCGTAGCCGCAGAATCCCTCGTGGTCGTGAATCGCCCACTCTTCCGCAGGTCCCGACACGCTCCGTGAACTGGCTAGCAGCTCCTGAACGCCTGTCATCAACTCATCGAATTCGGTGGTCTGGTCGATCTCAAACCATCGTCCGTGATAGTAGCCATCGTTGTAATCGGACAACGACGCGACATAGATTCGTGGTGGCGTCATTTCAAGACTCTCTCTAGGTTGGTCATCACACAGAGCCGTGTACGGACATCGGAGTGCCCGTACACCACTCAATGCGGTGGCCGCTCTCGAATCACCTAGCTCGGATCCAGCCGTTCGATTCGACTTGTGCGGCAACCAGCCGGACAAGTGGCGTCCTTGTCGGGTAGCGCCCCTGTGGGCTCTCCCGACCAGGGGCACGAGTCCCCGATGTCGTTTGTGTGATCTGTCCATGTCGCGCCCCGCTGTTCCCACCAGGTTTCACCGGTGGCATCCACATGCGTCACGCCGTCACAGACGGTCGCGACACAGAAGCCGGACCAACATCCCTGAGACATACCATTCCTCTCTGATCGCGCATGGCCGGATACGTCACCAGGGACGCACCCCGCCAAGCGCGATCAGTCGGGATCGGCGTCCGACAACTCGCCGATGTCGACCGAATCGGATACGCCTGTCGCGTCGTTGGTGACATCCACCATGGGCGCGTACATCCGAATATCGCGCCACGCCAATCTGGCGGCCCGCTCCATGCAACAGGCATGGTCGACGGTGACCGAAAATCGGACTGTGTATCCCATGTTTTCTCTCCCAGGTTCAGAAGTCGGCAATGTGCATGACGTGTTGGCCTTCTGCTTCCGCGAGATAGACGGTCACGTCGTATGCGCGGACGCGTCTGCGCTTGAACGCAGGCATGGCCTGGAAAACTGCCACGGCCTTCTGCTGTGCCAGGTGCGTCGTGTCCGCGTGGACATCGGTTCTGCTCTGCCGGTATAGGCAGATGTAGCCATTCATGGCCAACCCTTCGGTCCGGTACAACACGGCGCAGGCATGGCGACGGCCATGCCTCACCGAATCGCGCCGATCACACAATCCAACCGAAAACCGTGCGGGCGGCGTACTTCATGGCTTTCTCATGGGCGGCGTTGACCACATTGGTCGCCCCTTCGCAGTACCATTCGTTGTCCGGGTACTCGTAGTACGCTACGCGGAATCTGTCCTCGAATGTGTCCCACAGCCAGTCCGCGTAGTCATTGTGGTCCACGACCGGATGACCGTAATACATGGCGACGAGCGGTACTTGAACATCGACCTCGTGTATCAGCTTGGATACCTCGATCGACAGATCGCTACCTAGGTACTGGTCCCAGTTCTCGTTTGCCAGCCTGGTCATGTGCTCCGAGTGCGCGTCGTCGGAGAGCAGAGGGTTGTCCGTCGTCGATTCGACAATCCGCGCCAGCAACTCAAGCCTTTGAACCGCATCCTCGGTGTCCTCGCTGTCGGGCCAAGCCTCTCCGACCTGGATCCACGCTGACCCATCGCCGTGGGTGCCGTTCTCGGACAGGCACACCCAGCCAGGGAACTCCTCTGCCAGCACGCGTGCGTTGACCACGTCGCAGCAGTCCCCCGAGTAGTCCGACCAGGAGAACAGGGTCAGGGTGTGCGCCTCGACGTCGTCGGTCGCGGCGCCGTCCGACATGACGAGCTCGTAGAGCGTCGTGTCAGGCACAGGGCCTGCGGCGTTGCGGTATCCGCAGTCGGCGGCGACGCGCACGCTCGGACTCGCCATGATGCCTTGCCACGCGTTCACCACGCGTTCGTACTGCGCTGGTGAGTAGGGCCATGCGATTTTCATTGCTCCACCTGGGAAAGTTGAGTGTCGAGTGGACAAGGGGGGACACGGCGCGTGTCCGTGCCCCGACTTGCCCGATCGAAACTCAGAAGTCGACTCCGACGCACGCGGTGATCCAGGTGTGCGCGTTGGACTCGATCCGCCCGCCCGCATCGGCGCACCTGGCCTCGTGGCCATCATCGGGTCGCATGACCAGGATGACCGTGTCGCCGGGTTCGGCGTTGAACTGGTGGCCGTAGTCCTCGGGAACGTAGATCGTCTGCGGGGGGCGAAGGCTTCCGATCGGGGTATCGACCGCATGGGTGGTCTGTGTTCCGGCCGCCAGAGCGGCCCCGACCACCACCAGCGCGGCCGCGGCGATCATCGAGAGACGTAGTCTCATCTTTGATTCCTTTCAAGTTTGGTGTTTCAACCCCGGTGGACAGACATTGCCTGTCCACCGGATTCAGACGCCAAACTTCGCGGGTCGGACGTTTTCGACGTACCATCCCTCGTACATGAACTGCGCCACCGATTTTGTGACGTTGTGAAAGACCATGACATGCGGGTCCCAATGGGCCTCGATGCCCAGCCAGGTTGCGAACCACCAGCGGACGCACACAGTCGTTCCGCCAGGGGCGGTTCGCCATGCGTAGCAACGTCCAGCACCGAGGTCATCCGTTCCGTCGCCGATGGCATGCTCAGTGATCATTTCTTCTTCCCTTTCGATCGCTCAAGGCCCCACACGGATAGGAAATGGACAGATGATGGGCCGATGCTTAATCGGAATCCATCACGTTGAGCCATTCCCGTGTGGGGGTATTCAACGATCAAACCTTGCGTGTACTGCGATTGCGATTTCCGGTAGCGACCTTGCGATATTTCCTCGCTCACCCCGAGGGGAAGCGATGGTCTATCTCGGAGCGCATACGGTCCCCGTGTTGACCGGGGTCGATATCGAAGGGTCACCCTCGCTTTCCGAGGGCTGTCCCGCTGTTCCGGATCAGCCGGCCAGGGGGTTCGGGTGGCTCTGGGCACGGCTCCTACTCGCCATCCGTGCCGGTCATCGCGTGTCGCTCTCCCGGGGAACCGGGGTCGTCGCGCTAGCACCCGCCTGCCTGACCGCCGCGTGGTTCCGTCCGGTCGGTCGTACATGGGTAGTCGCTATGGAGTTCTCAAGGAACGGGGTGTGGCCTGTGCGCGGTTCCGTGAAGGGGGACCGTCTGCCGATGAGGGCGGCACTCGGGGAGGCGCTTCGGCCTGACTTCGGCCGTTCCGCCTGGCCCCGGTTGGCCTGACAACGAGAACTGTACGCAGGCGATCTGTCCGAAGTACAGTTAAAGTGACGGCGCTCACATCGACATCTGTTTCCGCAGGTCAAGGCGTCGCAAACAGCCTGGTAAAGGTGGGATGTTTACCAGGTGCTGCCTGATCGGGCACGGCGGATGTCACGCACCCCCCCGACGTGACCCCCCTAGGAAGGGTGAGGGGAGCACAGCGACCCGAGCCCGGTGACACCCCCTGCCGGGGCGCTGCAGCTCTAGGCCGACCCGTTGGTCGGCCCTTGCCCGTGACACCCCGGCCGCGGCCTCTGGCGCGGCCCGTGGAGCGCGTCAACGCGCCCGAGGGGATAGGGGTGTTGGTGTCCGGTTGGAACGGCTCAAGCCGTGCCGGGCGCCTGCCCGGGGACTGGCCTGCCCGCAGGGCTGCCACGCTCGCCAGGGACAGGCACAGGTGCCAGCTCCGTGGACCCCTGTGTGTCGGGCTGGCGTCCGAAGTCGATCACGTTCGCCCCGGTGACGATCACGACCTGTCCAACCTGCGGGCCGTCTGCCGTCCCTGCCACGCAGGGAAGTCCGCTCAGGAAGGGCACGCCGCACGGGCCCGGCTGGCGCTGCTCCGCAGACGCCCCGCCGCACGGCACCCGGGAATGCTGACAGGAATGGCGCAGCCGCGTATACCGCATTGGGAATAGGGCGGCTAGAGAAGAATTGCGGGTGCGGCGTAGGCCGCACTCGGGTTGTGCAGTGCGCGGGTTAGGGTAGGATTTGCATTGCTGGTTGACAGTGAGAATATTGTTCGGCCCCCAGGGGGTATACCCCTGCCGGGCCGCCGCTGATCGGCCGTCATAGCGCCTGACCGTTCTTGTACGGGTTTCAGGTCCGCCAGGCGACGACCTCAACCTGTTCGATCACCAGTGAAGTCCGAAGGTGCAGGAAGCCGCGAGCGGCCCCCTGCACCTACCGCAGAATTGCCCCAGATTTGCGCGGTTGCGCCTATCCCCAGACGGACGATGTGTCCGGTCTTGCGATTCAGGGAGCCTCGGTGATCTTCACCGAGAACGCCTGCGGGTAATCCTTGTTCGGGTGGGGGTGGATGGACCCGGTGAACGACACCGTGTCTCCCGCCCGTATAGCGCTCTCGACTTCTGAGCTGAGATCAGTCCTGGAGAAGAACCAGGAACGTCCCGTCTCATCGTGGATGAAGCCGAACTTCTCTCCAGCCAGTAGCCGGTTGACGACACCGTGACGTCGACCAGCGTCGAGCGAGGACGATTGCACCCGTTTCAATAAGGCAATCGTCGCGTCGAATGCCTCGACACGCCCCCGGGCCGCCACGCCCGCGAACCGGACTTGCTCATTCTCGCGTGTTACCCCAAACTTCTCCGCTTCTTCTCTGGAGTTGAACGGACCGATATCTACCGCGGCTTCCACTGTCTCAAACCGCGCGTCGAAACGCGTAGTCATGATCTAGGTATAGCCGATGCACGTGCATCGTGCACACGCAGGGGTGCCGACCTGCCGGGATTCACCCGTTCGGCGGTATGTCAAGCCTGACCTGCGGTGACGCCGCGCACCCTAGTAGTCCGATCGGGCCTACGCCACCCATTTCGGACATGCGGGAAAGTTGATCTTGGCCGTGCCTGACCGTCGACCGGAGCGCCTCCGGTGACTACCCGCATACAGTGTTTAGTTTGTTGGAGGTGGCCTCATGTCCGCCAGGGGGCCTATCCCCAAGAGGTCGGATCAGCGCGTTCGTCGAAACAAGGACAGCGGCGCCCCGATCCAACAGGTTGCAGCTATTGGTGCGGTAGACGTTCCCGCTCTCAGCATCCCTGATGCCCATCCGATGATCGAGGACTTCTATCGAAGCCTCATCGACTCGGCACAATCCCGATTCTATGAGCCGTCTGATTGGCAGTTCGCCCGTTTCACTCTTCACTTCGCCGACCGGCTGGTAAAGAGTTCTAAGCCAAGCGCTCAAATGCTTACGGCGGTGAACAGCGCTCTGACCGACCTCCTTGTTTCCGAGGGGTCGCGTCGCCGAGTTCGCCTGGAGATCGAGCGCGAGCAGGCTGCGGGCACCGTGATCGACGTCGCGGAGATGTTCCGCCAGCAGCTTACGGCCGCCTCGTAGCGCGACTCAGCCGTCGCGATCCGGACGTCGGCGGATCGCGTAGTCCGGAACCATCTGCTCGCGAAGCCACAGTTCCGATCTTCTGCCATCGGCGTACTTGACGCCGAAGTTGACGATGGCGACCCAGTCGCCGCTGACGGTCGGCACCCAGTGCGTGAGCGTGGCCGGCGCGTGGCCACTCAGGTCGATGCCCGCGCCGTTGATGTGGTTGGGCCTGCCAGGTCCACGTACGTACAACCAGTCGAGACAGACGAAGACCCGGTCCGGCGGCGTCGTGAGGCCGTGGTTCGCGTCGATCACCCGTGGGGCGGTCCCCTCGGTCCTCGGCAGATCCTCCATCGAACTCATGTTCGACACAGTAGCCCGACTCCCGTGATCGAGTCGAGTCCACACGAAACGATCTTGCGCCTCGTAAAGGTCCCGTCCTAGGCGGACGGTCGACGGCGCTCAACACCTACCGGGAGACAATCCGTGGCCTCGTGGGGCGAAGACGCCAGCCTGATCGCGCCGGAGCAGCCAACAGCGGCATCGAGTTCGGACCACGGTGCGATCAGCCTGGGTACCCGGATGACATCCACCACTGCCGGCCGGATCACCGCCGTGTTGTGGTACTGCCCCGCCGGGTGGCAGGCCGCTGGCACCGTCTACGCGTCGGTGTATCGAAGCCCGTCCGACCGAGCCGCGCACGTGGCACTCCCCGCCCCGATACCGGGGGCATGGAACCGCGTCGCGCTGCCCGCCCCGGTGGAGCTGCCCGCGGCCTCCTCCTGGACCGTCGCGGTCTGGCTACCTGCCCGCGCGAGCGGCGGCGACTACGCGTATACGCCGGCCAAGCTCGGTGGCCCTGTCGTTCGAGGAGACCTGACCGGGACGGGCGGAGCGTTCGACTACTCGATCGGTGCCGTGTTCCCGAGCAACGGCACGCCCACGTGGTTTGGCGTGGACGTCGTGTGGCAGGCCGCGGTGACCGACCCGACGACGATCCCGCCCGGATTTCCCACCCAGAGCACGACCGGCCCCGCGCCCGGCACCACGTTCACGACATACGCAGGGCCTACGACGATCCCACCAGGCAGCTACCTCGGGATGCGTTTCCCCGAACTGCCGCCGAGAGGGTTCTACGACAGCAACGCGGCCGACCTGATCTTCCGGGACTGCGAATTCAACAGTGGCCTGGTCCTTCGCGGTGACCGCCTGACGATGGAACGCACCCGGATCGCCGGCGGCTTGTCCCTCTCCGGCGTCGACACCGCTCTCCTGAGACTGATCGACGTTCACCACTCCGGCACCGATCTTCTGCACATCACCTCCGACAGCGGGCAATGCTCAGACATCACCATCTCCGACTCGGTGTTCCGCAACCCCGTGCCGATCGAGGACGCACACTCGGACGGACTCCAGGTCCGAGGAGTCCGAGGGCTCACGATCCGGCACTGCTCGTTCGACATGGGGCCGTGGGTGCTCGTAGCGGGCAAGGACACCCTGAACTCCTGCGTCTTCTTGCAGAACGCTCAAGGCGGCAATCATGACGTCCGCATCGAGGACACCTACCTCGACGGCGCCGGCTTCGCACTGGTCGTCGATGTGGTGCACGGACGCCTGATCCTCAAGGGAAACCGTTGGGGAGTCCAAGATCATCATGGCCCGGTCTCGCTGACCGGCGCGGTCCCCACGCTGGCGCAGGACAACCGCCGGTATGTCTCGGGCACTTTGGTCATCCCGGACACGCTCGGTGTCGACGACCTTTCGATCACCTGGACTCCGCTTCGGCCACAATGGACATTCGACGTGAAGGACTTCTAGTGGAGCTGCGTCAAACCGCCGGCGAGAAGAAGTTCCTGGCCGTCACCGTCGCCACGACCACGGCAGTGGACACCGAAGACCTCGTCATCAGGTTCGCCTTCACCCCCTACGCCGCGCAGGCCCCGGGAACGACATGGCATCCCGGGCAGTGGCTCAGTCCGATCAAGACGGCCCGCATCCTCCTCGGTGTCGGAGCAGTACCCCTGCCGACCGGGCTGCTCAAGGTCTGGATCTCGGCGAGCAACGGAACCGAAGTCGTGTTCGACGTGCTCGGCACCATCCGGGTCAGCTAGTCGCAGCTCCGTCGACCGAACCGCGGCCTCCGCGCACACCTCGCTCACGTGAAACCGGCTGTGGACCGTGTTTCGGCTCCATCGACGGGATTCCATGACGCAGGACCAGTTCCTCCCTGCGCCGGGTCACATGATCGGTCCGACCTGGCGACGTTCGCACGACGGCAAGTGGTGGCTCCCGCAGCGGACCCTCGGCTGGTCCATCCTCAATTGGTTCGCAACGTATGTCGCTCAGCCCAATGGTCCGACAGCAGGGCTCCCTTTCTTGCCCACTCTGGAACAAGCGCGATTCATTCTCTGGTGGTACGCGGTTGACGAACGCGGCCGGTTCGTTTATCGCGCAGGTATTCTTCGAAGAATCAAAGGATGGGGCAAGGACCCAATTTGTGCGGCGATGAGCCTTGCCGAACTATGCGGACCTACCCTATTTTCACACTTCGACACAAAAGGTGATCCAGTCGGCAAGGCGCATTCGTCGCCGTGGATTCAAATCGCGGCCGTCAGCCAGGACCAAACGCGGAATACTTTCTCACTGTTCCCCGCAATGGCCACGAAGCGGCTTCGAGAAGAGTTCGGCCTCGATCTGAACAAGACCGTCATCTACAGCAGGGCAGGCGGGATCATCGAGGGTGTCACCTCCAGCCCACTCGCGCTCGAAGGAAAGCGGCCCACGTTCTGTGTGCTCAACGAGGTGCAATGGTGGCTACAAGCCAACGACGGCCACTCGATGTTCAACGTCATCGAAGGAAACATCACTAAGAGCCGCGACGGCGAAGCGCGCTACCTGGCCATCTGCAACGCGCACATCCCGGGCCAGGATTCGATTGGTGAACGTCTATGGGACAACCACCAAGCAGTCCTGAGCGGACAAGCAATCGACACGCGCATCCTCTACGACGCTCTTGAAGCACCAGCGACGACGCCGGTATCGGAGATCCCCAACCCGGACGATGACCTTGAAAGGCATCGAGACGGGATCGAGCAACTGCGTGCCGGTATCGCGGTCGCAAGAGGAGACGCGACCTGGCTCGACCTGGACGTCATCATCGCGTCCATTCTCGACATCAACAATCCGGTTTCGGAGTCACGCCGGAAGTTCCTGAATCAGATCAACGCATCCGAAGACGCGTGGATCGCGCCTTGGGAGTGGGACTCCTGCCAAGGAGATGTCACGCTGGAAGCGGGAGACCGAATCACGCTCGGATTCGACGGTTCCAAGGGCTCCGACCACACCGCGCTCGTCGCATGCCGCATCTCCGATGGCGCGATCTTCCCGTTGAAGATCTGGAATCCAGAACTGCATGGCGGTCAGATTCCTCGGGACGACGTCGACGCGATGGTTCACTGGACGTTCGCCAGATTCGATGTGGTCGCCTTCCGTGCCGATGTGCGCGAGTTCGAGGCGTATGTAGACCAATGGGGTGCGAAGTATCGCCGGCGACTCAAGTACAAGTCGTCACCGACCAACGCGGTCGCGTTCGACATGCGCGGGAACAAGAAGAGATTCGCCCTGGATTGCGAACGATTCCATGACGCGGTCCTCTCCTTGGAGATCACCCACTCCGGGAACTCGCTGCTCCGCCAGCACATCCTGAACGCGCGCAGGCATCCGACAGTCTATGACGCCATCACGATCCGAAAAGCGAGCAAAGACAGCAACCGAAAGATCGACGCCGCCGTTTCGGCCGTACTCGCTTTCGGTGCCCGGCAGGAGATCCTGATGAGCAAACATAATCGAGGGCGGAAGGTGGCTGTACTGCGTGGCTGACTATTCCGGGCCGGTGGAAGAGTTGGCGCACCAGATCGCAACCAATCGTCCTCGGCTCGATCTCTCTGCCGACTACTACGAAGCGACATATCGGCTTCAAGCAATCGGACTCGCCGTCCCCCCTGAGATGAGGGCACTCACGGCCCACATCGGCTGGCCTCGCATGTACTTGGACAGCCTCGAAGAGCGGCTGGACATCGAAGGGTTCCGGCTCGGCCAGGACACCGGCGCGGTGGATCGGCTATCCGACTGGTGGCAGGCCAACTCGCTCGACGAAGAGAGCGGCCTCGCCCATCTCGACGCGTTCATCTACGGCAGGTCCTACGTCACCGTCGCGGCACCGAGCGACGAAGACGAGCCCGGTGTTCCGGTGATCCGTGTCGAGTCCCCTGTATCCATGCTCGCCGAGACCGACCCACGGACGCGCAGGGTCACCCGCGCCCTGCGTCTGTACCGGAGCTCGGATCAGACATGGGCCACACTCTACCTACCTGATCGCACCGTCCCGATGACCCTGCGCCGCGACAGATGGGAAGTCGACGGTCCGGTCGTGGAACACCGCCTGGGCATCGTTCCCGTGGTACCGCTCCTCAACCGCGAGCGGCTGTCAGACCGCCACGGGCGAAGCGAGATCACCCCAGAGATCCGCAGCCTCACCGACGCAGCCTCTCGAATCATGATGGACATGCAGGCCGCGGCCGAGATCATGGCGGTCCCGCAGCGTGTCCTCTTCGGTGTCGAAGCCGAAGATGTGGCTGGCGGGGGAACGCCGACAGAGATCATGGATGCCTATCTCGCCCGCATTCTCGCTTTCGAGAACGAGGGCGGCAAGGCGTTTCAGTTCACTGCGGCTGAGCTTCGCAACTTCGTCGAGGTTCTTGAGCAACTTGCGAAACACGTCGCGTCCTACACCGGGCTGCCACCACAGTATCTCGCCTACAACAGCGACAACCCTGCATCTGCGGAGGCGATCCGCAGCAGCGAGGCACGCTTGGTGAAGAAGTCCGAACGCAAGGCACGGATGTTCGGCGGAGCGTGGGAAAGCGTGATGAGGCTGGCCATCCGTGTCATTGACGGGTCAGTGGCGCCAGAGTTGAACCGGCTCGAAGTCGTCTGGCGTGATCCCTCCACTCCGACATTCGCCGCCAAGGCAGACGCCGTGATGAAGCTCTACGCCGGCGGCACGGGGATCATTCCGCGCGAGCAGGCGAGGATCGACATGGGGTACACGCTCGAACAACGCGATGAGATGCGGCGCCTCGATGATGCGGACCCCCTGTCTCGGTTGAACGCACTCGTGGGTTCCCCTGCCGACGCACAAGCCGCGGACGCAGGTCGATTCGAGACGGCCGCGTGACCGCACCGGCACCCGGTCTGACCTACAGCCAGTACGTGCTGCGCCAGGCCGCCATCGTGTCCGCTCTCGCTCGGATCTTGGTGGTGCTGCTAGCGCCGTATCGCGTGTTGCGGCTGGGGCCGGGACTCTGGCAGTCGCTCCTGACGGCGGTCTTCCCCCACGTCGATCGTGCTCGCACGTTGTCGGCATCACTGGCGAGGGAGTTCTACGACGCCGAACGTCTCCGCCAGCTCGCGGACGGAGCGACACAGCAACGTGACAACGAGCACCAGGCGGTGCCAGCCGGGCGAGACGACCCGCCCCGGAGTCGGCATCCGGTCGACCTGCCCGGATACGACCCTCGGTGGCTGGCCGAGTCCTTGGAACCTCATCGCGCCGCACTGTCCCTGCCGAACGCCTCGGCGACGGCGTTGGCCCAAGTCGTCTCGATCGCTGCCAAGCACGCAGAGGACGCGGGCCGTAAGACCACGTTGCGGGGGATCAAGGACGACAAGGAAGCAGTCGGGTGGGCCAGGGTCGCAGGCGGCGGTGAGAGCTGCGCGTTCTGCACGATGCTGATCAGCCGCGGACCGGTCTACCTCTACGCATCAACGGCGGGTCTCGATACCGATGACTTCACCGCCGGGCAGGCAGCGAAGAAGCTGGTCAAGTCGGGGGACAGCACGCTCGTCGACGAGCTGATGACCCGCTGGCACCCCCACTGCGACTGCAAGGTGGTTCCTGTTTTCCGACTTTCCGCATGGTCGGGCAGAGACGCCTATCTAGAGGCGCAGTCTCTGTGGGAAACCGCAACCAAAGGGCTCCGTGGCAAAGACGCGTTGAACGCGCTACGGAGAGCCCTCTACGCAGGTGAACGCGACGAGGACGTTCCCGTCCCCTTGCGCCCCGCAGCCTAGTCACTTCTCCCAATCTCTTGGCGCCCCCGGTGGGCGCCCTTTTTGTGCCCTGGAGGCATTCATTATGTCTGGTTCCACGGTCGAACCGAGCGCATCGGCGACCAATGTTAACGACCTCCCTGAATGGGCGCGGAACGAACTGTCCAGCGTCCGGCAAGAAGCCGCAACTCGTCGTGTCGAGCTGCGAGCGAAGGAGGCCGACGCTACCGCGGCCCTGAATCGGGTCACGGAGCTGACCACCGCGAACGCTGATCTCGAAGCCCAGCTCGTCGCCTCCAGTGCGGAACTCCTACGTCTCAGGATCGCATTGGAGTCCGGCGTACCCGGGGACAAGGCCGCCGACTTCGCGGCCCGTTTGAAGGGTTCGACCGAAGACGAGCTTCGCGTGGACGCGGAGTCCGCCAAGTCGCTCTTCGGCGCTTCCACCTTCTCAGCTCCAGCTATCGACCCCTCGCAGGGGCGCGGCAACGAGACGCCGGTCGCAATCACTCCACAGGCCGCTTTCGCGGAAATGATCCGCGCACAGTTCGAGAGCCTTCACCGATAGGACGCACCCAACTTAATGCCTGCTGCTGGTAACCGGACTGATCAGGGCTATCTGAGTCGCCTCCCGGCTAATCGACTTCCTCGCGAAGTGGTCGGAGACATCTTTACCAAAGCCAAGGATCAGTCGATTCTGCTTTCCCTCGGTCGAGAGATCCCCGTTTCGATCAACGAAACGGTCATCACGACCGGAGACACCTTCCCCGAGGCCGGACAGGTCGGCGGCACCACGCTCGCCAGCCGTGAAGGCGCGGAGAAGCCCCTCCAAGGTATCGGGTTCGGCACCTCGAAGAGCTTCAGCCCGATCAAGCTAGCCGTCATCGTCACCGTTGGCGATGAGTTCGCCAAGGCTAATGTGGACGGTCTCTACACCGACCTCGCCGCCAAGCTGTCCGGGGCGATCGCGAGGGCGGCGGACCTCGCGGCCTTCCACAACCGGGACGCCATCACCGGTCTTCCGCTGATCGGCACCACCGCTTCGTCGTACGTGAACGCCACCAGCAACAGGGTGGAGCTCAACTTCCGCAGGGACGCCGCTCCCGATCTCGTGGATCAGCTCCTGGCCGGGGTGGACCTAGTCGAGGACGACGAGGCCAAGAACTTCGAGGTGAGTGGCTTCGCGGCGGTCTCCCGCATGCGGACGAAGCTCGCGACCCAGCGGGACAAGAACGGTAACCCCGTCTTCATCGGTGACTACCCGGGCAGTGGCGCGCAGATCAATCTGCGTGCTCGCATGGGAAACCTGTTCGGTGTTCCGATCGCCTTCGGACGGTCGGTGAAGGGCAAGCTCGGCGCCTACGCGGGATCGAAGGTCAAGATGTTCGCCGGCGACTGGACTCAGCTCGCCTGGGGCTTCGCCGACGAGATCCGCGTCAAGGTGAGCGACCAGGCCACGGTCGGTGGAGTCAGCATGTGGCAGACCAACCAGATCGCGGTGCTGGCCGAGGCGACTTTCGGCTGGATCGTCAACGACACCGCAGCTTTCGTCGCCTACGACGACGCCGTCGTAGACGCTGCCCCCGCGTGACCTGGGTGGGACGCCCCCTACCGGGCGTCCCACCTCTCGGACGAATAAGAGAGAGTCCCCGAACACCCATGGCCCAACTGACAAGCCCGCGAGGGGTGAAGGTCTTCGTCGCCGACGACAAGGTGGCCCAGCTCGCCCTGCTGGGGTACGTCCCTGTCACCCCGGATGAGCCCGAGCCCGAGGCCGCGGCGCCCCGCAGGCGCGGTAGGCCCCGAACTCGGACCGAGGACTCCGCCCCGGTAGGTGAGTGATGGCCTACGCGACATCCTCCGATGTCGAAGACCGCCTTGGCCGCGAGCTGGACGACAGCGAGACCCAGATCGTCTACACCCGGCTTGAGGACGCCGAGACCCTGATCCTCGCCAAGATCCCCGATCTGCACACCCGGGTCACCGCGAACACTGTGCCGCGCTCGGTCGTCACCATGATCGAGGCAGACGCGGTCCTGAGACTCCTTCGCAACCCGAACGGATTCAGCGGCGAGACCGACGGCAACTACTCCTACCAGCTCTCACGCGACGTGGCATCCGGAAAGCTGGAGATACTGGACAGCGAGTGGGCTCTATTGGGGATTCGACGAAAGCGGTTCGTCATCGCGCCCCGGCTCCCAGTGCCAACGTTCCTCGTTGGGCGATGCTGCAACCCCAACTATCCCATCGAGTCCTGCCTGTGCCTTCGAGAGGCGAACACAGATTAGCCTTCTGGACAGAACGAACTACGACGTCGTGGTCTACATGGAAGAGAAGTCAGCGGACTCCGATGGCAACATCGTGACGCGCCCCTCGTCCGTGGGTTTTCCGGCGCGGGCAATGATCCAGGTTCTCGCACAATCCGGTACGTCCGCCAGGCGCTCCGAGCAGGACAACGAAGGATTCGAAAGCGAGGAAGTGTACCGCTTGCGATTCGCCCGGTCCTTCCCGTACCGATTGGGCGCACAAGCGCGCATCGAGTGGCGTGGCCAATACTGGGCGATCATCGGCGAGGCCCGAATCTATGCGGGCTCTCGCAGCACGGCGCACGTCGACTACACGATTCGCCGCACCTAGTCAGGCACCGAGGCCATCGAGAGCGAACCCGAAAAGCAAAACCACAAAACTCAACAGCTTGATGGTTTTCACGGTTCGATCGTGCCCGTAGACCCAGATCGCGGCGAACAGAAGCACCACCCGGCCAAATGACGTGACGATGACGCCAGTCAACAGGCTAATCCCGGATACAAGAACGATCCGCGGCGCGTCACAGTAGACCAGCACTGTCAAGGCGACAACGAGCGGGATCGTCAGCAGTGTCACTGCCCGCTCCTGGACGGTCAGGTCGATTCCTGCGAGTCGCTTCTTCGGCTTCTCGGCGCGACGGTTCGCCCATGCCTGTATGCGCTCGGGGCCGACAAGGTCCACGACGATGACGGCCGCAGCGATCAGCGTAAGCAGCTTCCCGAGGCGAGCCCACCAGAGAATCTTCATCCCCCACAGGTATGCATCGCGCAGCGTGGGATCTCCCGCTGCCCACCTGCTCAGGGCCTCGCCAACCGATACGTGATCCATTCTTCGCCTTTCCGTGGAGACTCGCTTTGGCCCGACGATATTCAGCCAGGTACATCAACGATGTTGTAGCTCACTTGGCGGGCGTGGTGGATTCGGTTCACGACACCGCCACCCGCATCGGCATTGAAGCCGAATCTCGACTCGACCGCCACCGGTACCGGGGTGAAGCCCGGATCGAGGTAGAGCGTGGAGGTAAGACCGACTCGTTCGTGTCGCTTGTCGACCCGGCCGCTCGGAGTATCGAGTTCGGACACCGGCACAACTTCACTGGCCGATGGGTCCCAGGGCTCTACATCGTGACCGGTGCCGCTCACCGGTTCTAATCGCAGGACGGACTTTGGCTACGCGAACAATGCCGCGAATCCAAGAAGTGGTTATTCCGGTACTGCGGGCAAATCTGCCGGGAGTCACCGTCACATCCTGGGTCCCTAAAGTAGACCATCGAGACTTTCCGCTGCTGAACATTCGCAGGCTGGGTGGACTTCCGAAGGACGTCCGGCGACTGGACATGCCGGTCATCGAAATGACGGCATACAGCCGCGATGGGCTGATCGCCACCGAGAACCTTTATCTGGATGCGCGCCAGGTGCTCTGGGACATGGTCCGCGATCAAACCGTCACTCCACGCGGATATCTTCACAGCTACTTCGAAACCATGGGCCCGTCCCAATTCGACAGCCCGTACGACGACTCCTGGCGAATCCAAGGTTTGATCCAACTCGGGCTTCGCCCGCTCAATCCGTAGGAGTTTCGCCGATCTATGGCGCTCAATGACGATGCGGTTTTCACCGCCGCAAAGGGATACATCCTCACCGCCCCAGTCGGCACCGCGGCCCCAACCCCGACCGCGATCGACTCCTTCAATCCAAACACCGGCCTGTCGCCGTGGATCAGCATCGGACACACGTCACGGGAGGACTTACCCGAGTTCGGTTTCGACGGGGGCGAGACCGAAGTCCGGGGAACGTGGCAGAACGAAGCCCTCAAGTCCGTGACCACGGAAGCGGCGGTCGACTTCGTCACCTTCTCGCTGCACCAGTTCGACGAAGAGGCCCTGTCGCTCTACTACGGGGTGACGAACAGTTCGTCCACGACCGGAGAGTTCTCGGTCGCGGCGGCCTCGACGTCCGCCACCGAGCGCGCGCTGCTGATCGTCATCGTGGACGGACCCACGTCGATCGGCTTCTATGCCCGCAAGGCCGCAATCCGACGCGAAGACGCCATCGAGCTGGCCACTGACGAGTTCGCCCGCCTACCACTGCGCGCCACCTTCCTCAAGGACGGTGCGAACCCACTGTTCTCGTGGATCTCTCTCGACACCGACGTCAACCCGGCGCCTTGAGGCCCGGAACGCGCGGCTCTTGGCGGACCTCAGCGCTTTCCGCCCCACGGCATGGTCCGCCGAACACCCCAGTTGAAAGGTTCGCCGCCGCCCGATGCCCAACATCTTCACCCTCTCCGACCTCCGCGCGGATCTTGACCGCGAGTTCGCCCCACTGACCCTCGACCTGGGCGAGGGGGTTGTCACACTCAGGAACCTCATGCGTGTCTCCGAGGACGAGCGAGCCACCGTGCTCACCGCCCTGTCCGAGGTCGACGAGCTGCATCACTCCGAAGACGACTCCACGACCACCACCCCCGAAGACCTTGCCCGGCTCGCCCGCGCGGTCGAGACGATCCTGTCCGTCGTCGCCGAGCCCGGCCGCGGCGATGCTGTCGTCCGAGCGTTGGGTGGAGACCTGATGCTGTCCATGAAGGTGATGGAAGCCTGGGCGGAGGCGACTCAGCCGGGGGAAGCGCAGCACTCGCCGAGCTGATCGACAAGCACGGCGAGGAACTTGTCGCAGACTTCCTCCTCTACTACCGCCTGGACCTACGTATGGCGCTCGTGCCTGGGTCCGGCCTCTCCGCTCGCCGGGCGCTCGCCTTGGTCAGGCAGCTCCCCCCGGAGTCTGCGACCGTCGCCGCAATTCGCGGTGGACCTCGGTTTCGCGGCTGGGGGCCTGACAGGTACCTCATGGCGAGGCTCATCGACACCGTCACCAATCACGCGTACGCGTTCGTAGCGGCCAACTCCAAGCGGAAGCCGAAGCCACCCGATGCCGTGACACGCCCGGACACCCGCGCTCGCAAGCGCGCCCGAGGCGACTTCTCCGCCTTGGCCGCCGCCCGTATCTCAGCGGTGAGAAAGCTCAAGGAAGGTATGGATGGCGAAAGGCCCCGGCGGTAAGGAAGTCGACCGCGTAGCCGTTCGAGTCGCTCCCAACACCAGCAAGTTCGCCAAGCAGCTCCGGGCTTTTCTCAAGAATCTGAAGAAGATGCTCCGCCTCACGGTGCCAGTCGAGCTAGATATCAAACACGCACGACAGTCCATGGCCCGGCTGAGACGAGATCTCGCCAAGCCCGTGAAGGTCGCCGTCCAAGTCGATGCGAAGAAGCTGGACACCAGCCTCCCGCGAATCGACATGTCCGGTTTGAATCTCGACCTGGGACCAACTGAGACGTTGATCGGCAACATCCTCGTCAAATGGATGCAGACCGAGAGGTTCCTCGGTCTGGTACGGCGGAGAGCAGTCGAGGTAGCCCGCGAGACACTGAACATCGCGAAGCGCACCGCCAATGTTCGCGCACACTGGCGCTATGTCGGCGGAAAGCTGACACAGGCCGCCAAGTCTATTCGCGCGATCAAGGCCGACGGCTTCTATAAGAATCTCCTCCGAACCGGTGACGCACTTGCTGGTGCCACCGGTCGAATGGGCCGGTTCGGGATCGCCGCCACGAGAACCCTCGGACGGACCACAACCCGCCTTGCCCGGGGCGCTGCATCGGCTGTCGGCACCATCGGTTCAGCACTGGGAAGCGCGGTCGGTTCGCTCGGCAAGCTCGGCCGCGCGGGATGGATCGCCGTAGGGGTCTTCACCCTCGCTGCTCCCGCAATCGGACTCGTCAGCACATTGCTGGCCGGCTTGCCGTCATTGGGCCTTGCGGCAGCCGCCGGAATCGCGGCGGTATCCCTCGGGCTGGACGGAATCAAGAGGGCCGCAGCTCAGCTCAAGCCAAACATCGCAGCGCTCAAGGCGTCGCTATCGGCGAACTTTGAGAGCGGTCTTAAGCCGGTATTCGCACAGCTCAAGCGCGTCTTCCCCGTTCTCGACCGGGGTCTCAACAAGGTCGCTGACGGCGTCATCGTCATGGCGCAGTCCTTCGTGGACGTAGTCACGTCCGCGCAAGGTCTTCGCCAGATCGAGGCCATCCTAGGCAACACGGGGAAGTTCTTCACACAGCTTTCCCCGATGGTTCGGGACGGCACGAGCGCATTCTTGGCACTCGGAAAGGCCGGTAGCGAGCAGTTCGGCCTTCTGGCCTCAGTCCTTAACAAGTTTGCACAGGACTTTCGGGCTGCAACCGACCGAGTCATCTCCGACGGCTCTTTCAAGCAAGGAATATCTGGGCTTGCAAAAGTAACAAGCTCCCTGCTTGACGTTTTCGTAAAGCTGTTCGAATCCGGCATCCGAGTAATGGGCCAGATCGGCGGCTCGTTGTCCGAGCTGATTTCGGCGGTCGGTGACGCCGCAGTGGTCCTGCTGCCAATTCTAGGCACCCTGACCAATCTGGTCTCGAAGGTCTTGACCCAAGGGCTTCGCGCACTCATTCCCGTCGTCGAGGCGCTTCAGCCAGCCTTCGAGCTGCTTGCAGAAATGGTGGGGACACTCCTCGGAGACGGGGCAATAGGCGGCCTAGCTCCCATTCTCCTAGAGCTGGCTCGGGTGGTCAATTCCGTCCTGGTAATGGCGCTTCGCGCCATCCAGCCAGCAATCGGCCCCCTAGTCGATTTCCTAGTCCAACTTGGGCGGATCGTGGGGGATTTCCTCGCGGGTGCGTTCCGCGAGCTGGAACCGCTCCTGACTGAGCTTTCGAAGATTCTGTCCGAATTGCTGATTGCCGCCGTTCCGCTTTTGCCTTCTTTGCTTGAGATCGCGCGAGTCGGATTCGGCGTACTGCTGGCAGTTCTCTCTCAGCTCGTCCCGCCCGCCGTGGAATTGGCTCGCGTGGCGCTCCCGATTCTGGTGGATATTGTTCGACTGGCTGTGCCTGCGGTGGCTCAGCTCGCAAAGATCCTAGGTGGGCTTCCTCTCGCGGAACTCACTGGCGCGATCGTGCAGTTCCTGATTCCGGCGTTCAATGCTGTTCTAGTCGCGACGCGAGCGGTTTGGCCACTGGTCTCCGGGATCATCAAAGGCGGCCTCGATTTTGCGATCGGTCTGATTCGATTATTCGTCGGTCTTCTAACCGGAAACTGGCAACTTGCCTGGGAAGGCGCCAAGCAGATCTTGTCTGGCGCCTGGGTCGCGCTCAAGAATGGCTTCACGCTCGGATTGCGCGCGCTGTACGAGCTGGTCGTCGGAATCCCGATGGGGATCCTTCGCAGTCTTGGGAATCTTGGCAGCCTCCTGTATGACGCCGGAGCTTCGATCATTTCCGGGCTGATCGACGGAATCCGCTCGATGTTCAACTCCGCGCTGAACTGGGTGGGTGGACTTGTCTCCGACATTCGAGACTTGTTCCCGTTCTCACCGGCGAAGAAGGGTCCTTTCTCAGGTAAAGGCTACACCCTGTATTCCGGTCGCGCTCTCGTCAGCGACTGGGCAAAGGGCATCCGCGACGGCACGCCGGCCGCGATCGGAGCTATCGAGGAAATGATGGCCGCCACCAACACCGCGGCCTCCGCCGAATGGCAGGGCGAAATCAAAGCCGATGGGTTCGGCGGAATCGGCTCGGTTGTCGCGGACGCACTGTCGGGCTGGCAAGTACAACTCGACGGAGGCGGCTTAGCGAAGCTGGTCAACAAGGCAAACACACGGAATGCGAGGCGCGGGTGAGCACCTGGTACCTAGGCCCCCTCGGGGATCTCCGGGCACTCACCTGCCCCGAGCCAGGCATCACCGTCAGCCAGGTCCGTTACGGCGGTATCCACCAAGGTCTTTCCGGTGCTCGCACGCTGGACGTCACCGGCCACAAGGCGGAGTACACCTTTCAGTGGCGTTGGATCGACCCCGCTGAACGACTCTGGCTCGAAGCACTCCACACCAGACTGATCCCCGGACCGTTTCGTCTCATCGACCCCCTGCGCCACAACCGACTCTCCATCAGCGCGGTCACCCTCAACGGCCCCGGCATCACAGTGCCCACCGCGACCCGAACCTGGACTACCGACTGGCCTGCACTCGCCGGCCCCGGGTACCGGTCGTTGCGCCTGACCGGCTGGGGTGGCGAGACCAACACGGTCACCTTCGACCAGGCGGTCAAGACGGCGGTGTTCCCCGAGGAACAGATGGTGGGCTCGGTCTGGCTCAAGGCCGACGCTGCGGTCAGCGCCCGGATCGGCTTCGAGTGGTTCGACCGGACTGGTGCCCAGGTGGGCACCAACTACAACACCGTGTCCATCACCACCACGTGGACTCGTTTCTCGATGTTCCGGTTGGCCCCAGTAGGGGCGGTCAGCGGGGTGTTCCAGTTCCGTGGCCAGACCTACACCACGCCTGTCCAGCTAGCCGCACCCCAGTTCGAACGCGGCAGCACACCCGCCGCGTGGGAGACCGGAGGCGGCGCGCCAGTGGTGGTGCTGGACCAACTCGCGCTCACCTCCCCCCGATTCCCCTTGGTCGACTGCGACCTGACTCTCCTGGAGGCATGACTTGCAGACCCACGGCGGCACAGCAGCCGCCGGTGCGATCGAATCGCGTGAACGCAGATTCCTCGCTTCACTGATGGTCGACTGGAACCGCAACGGTCTGTTCGATCATCCGCTGTCAGACCTGTCGTCCTACCTCGACGACGTGTCGGTCGATCGGTCGCTGCGTGGCACGGCCCCGGAAGAGCTGCTGCTGATCGAAGGAGCCGCGGCGGCCGAGCTCGTCGCCACGGTTCACGGCGCCTACAACGGGCTGCCGTTCTCAGGGGTTTTCTCCCCGTACAACACCGCGTCACCGCTGTACGGCAAGGATGTCATCGGAGCGGAGATCATTTACCGGCTCGGCGTGGAGACCCCCGGCGGTGTCATCTGGTACCCCCAGTTCACCGGGCGTGTCCGAACCGCCTCGCCGGACCGGTCGGATGGCGCCGTGGAGATCACCGCCCTCGACCGGGCCGAACTGCTCCGCAGGCCGGTCACTCTGCCCTACTGGGCCGTGTCGAGCTACCAGGAGCGCGAGGGGGCGTACGGCACACAGCTCATCAGCTCCCAGTGGGTGATCGACACGTGCCTTCGCCAGTGCGACACATCGCCGACTCCCTACCGACCCGCGACCCGCGAGGAGTTCTCGCTACCGGACTCGTCCTCGACAGGGACGCAGTTCTGGATGTCCGGTACCGGCTCGCTGGTCCCGACTGTTGGGTACTTCGGACACGCGGTCGACAACCTCTATCCGACCGACGCATCCGGCGCCGTCATGTATCGAGCCACTGCACCCACCCATCCCAACTCGCCCGAGCCCACTACAGCGCCCCTGGCGCTGGCGGCCCTCGGCACCTCGTCCGGGGACCTGCATCGCTACTCCGTGCTCGACCGAGACCAGATTCTCGAAGAGGGAACCCACTACGCGGGTTTCACCCTGGTCACCAACGGCGTAGGTAGTGACTACTACAAGACCGCGGCCAACCACAGCGTCATGGGCGTTTGGATCGGGGCTCGCTACTTCTTCAACGTGGCCATTGGTGACAACGGCAAGATCTGGTCGAACTTCTGGAATCTGGATGGTGGCCCCACGCTCTCGTCACCCAAGCTGACTATTCCTACGACTGGAAGCAGTCAGCGGGTAGAGCTGATCTGGGACCCATTCCGTTCCGGTACCCCGCAAGTCTTCCTCCGATGTGGCACCGCCACCACAGGCGGGTGGGTTTCCACTGGAAGCGCGTTTCCCTTCACATGGCAAGACGATGGGGACAAGGGCACCATTGTCCTCTCCCACAAGGACTCCCTCAGTGACGTCTTCTACGGAACCTGGGAGGGCAACTCGCCGTCCGTGGAGACGACGTACCTGGTCACCCGGCCGGCGAAGTACGCCGCCGTGCTCGACCAGTCGAAGAACCGCCTGTGCACCATCGCCGCGCAGAGCGGCACCGACGCCTGGGACGTAATCACGGAGGTGGCAGCGGCCGAGTACGGGTCGGTGTTCTGGGACGAGTCAGGCATCTTTCGCTTTTGGAACTACGACCGAGTGGTCGGGTTACAGAGCACGGCGGTTCGATCGTTCACACTCGATGACGTCACCGGCCTCAAGTTGACCAACTCGCTTGATTCCGTCCGAAACATGTACTCCGTCAAGGCCAAGCGTTCGCGCTCGCACTACGCGCGAATCTTCAAGTCCGACGATGTCGACCAGTTCTACACGCCAGGCGGTACGGTCAAGTATTTCACCGTACCGGTCGACCATGTCGTTCAACCCGATCCGCTGAGACCTTCACGCCGAACCAATGCGACGTGGCGCGACTCGGACAGGCACCGCTATGTGGTCCAGTGGTTCAAGTCCGGGGCATGGGTCGAGGACGACACCCGCACCAGCGGTGTCGACATCCGCGCCTACTTCGACGAGACCCGCCGAGTGGTCATCGAGATATGGAACGGGTACGGCGAACCCTGCCGACTGGCCAACAACAACGGAGAAGCCTGCCTGGCAATCGGCGGCACGGTCGTCGAAGACTATCCCGAGTGGACCTTCACGCGGAAGAATCTCGCGTCGGTCAACAAGTTCGGAGGCAGGAACTTCGAGCTGGCAAGCGATTGGCACCAGGAGTCCTACGACGCGCTGTCGCTGGCCACCACCCTTCTCGGCAAGACCAGCAGTCCCACCCCGGCGACAGACGCGATCAGGATCGCGGGCGACCCGCGACTCCAACTGGGGGACTGCATCTCCATCGCCGATCCGGACGCAATGGGATCTCTCAAGCTCCAGATCTACGGCATCAGACGCGTCTTCAGCAGAACCGATGGTCTCTCCGACACGCTGACCATCGAACTCGTCCGCCCCGCACCGTAGAGAAGACTCGACCATGAGCCCTCTGATTCCACCACCGATCGGGGAACCCGAAAGCCTAGGCGAGCTGTCCCGACTGGTCTCCTACGTCCTGACGTCGATCAGCCAATCCCTGAGCGACATGTCCTCTCGGCTCGACCACGTGGTCACCCGCGACCAACACCGAGCGGACCTCGCTGGCCTGCGCCGCGAACTGGACGAGGCCAAAGCAGAGATAGCCGACGTCAGCAAGGCGTGCGAGGAAGCACAAGCGCGCTCGGCGTCGACCGTCCGATGGTCCATCGGCTCCATGATCACCATCGTGTCCATTGTGGTCACAATCTGGCTTGCCCTCTCAGGCAACTAACACCCCCACCACGCAATGCCCCTCAGCCACAGGCCGGGGGGCATTGTCGTGCGCTCTCAAGGAGATCCATGCCAGTCAGCCAGAACGGTTGGCCTGTAGACCCCCCGCGCTCCAGCCGGCTCGTTCCGGGAACCAACGTCCGAGTCACCGTCGCCAACGGCCCAGCAGGCGACGTGCTTCTCCACGTCCTCTCGCAGTTCGACCGGCGGGTCGAAGACCTCGACCTGGCCTCAACCCGAGGAGAACTGGACGACTGGGGCTACGCGAGCCGCCCGATCCGCGGCGGCACCGCGACATCCAATCACTCCAGCGCTACCGCCGTAGACGCAAACGCGACAAGGCATCCCCTTGGCGTGCGCGGAACGTTCAATGCCGCACAGGTAGCCGAAATCCACCGCATTCTCAACGAAGTCGAACACGTGGTCCGCTGGGGCGGAGACTACGTCGGGCGGCCAGACGAGATGCACTTCGAGATCAACGCCTCGTACGAGCACGTCGCTCGCGTGGCTGCCCGACTGGCAGGTGGTTCCTCCCCCTCCCCCTCACCCGCTCCCAACGGCCGCCCCACACTCCGGCGGGGAAGCAACGGCGCAGACGTCGCCTTGGTCCAGCGCTATCTCGGCGTCCGACCCGCAGACGGCATCTTCGGCCCTGCGACCGAGGCCGCTGTCCGGACCTACCAGGCCCGTCAGCTCCTCAGCGTGGACGGCGTCGTCGGCCCAAGCACCTGGGCACGTATCCAGTCCGGCCTTGGGTCTGCTGTACCTGCTGGGGGCGGGACTCCTGCACCTGCGCCGCCGCGCCCGAGCCGTCCGACGATCCGAAGGGGATCGACGGGCGAAGACGTAGAGACGCTGCAGCGGTGGCTTGGACTGCCCACCGATGGCGCCTTCGGCCCCGCGACCGAAGCGAAGGTCCGCCGGTATCAAGCCATGAAGGGCCTGAGCGCGGACGGCGTCGTTGGCCCGAAGACCTGGGCCGCAATGGGCCTGTAGGCCCTCACCGAGCAGAAACGGACTGAACCTTGACTACCCCGAACCCCAACCCGAACCTGCCCACTCGCAAGGTCGGCGTGTCCACTGCGGTTGGTGCACTCACTGTCGTACTTGTATGGATCGCGGGCTCCCTCGGCGTCGTCGTACCCGAAGTGGTCGCCTCCGCAGTCACCGTGATCCTCGCCTCGATCGCTGGATACATGGTCCCTGAGCGAGACCTGTAGACAGAAAGCCCCCTCCCGGCCAAGCCGGGAGGGGGCTTTCTGTGTTTGACCACCGACGTCGTCTCGCGGCTTGGTGCTGACGCTCAGGCCGCGGTCGCATCGCTCTCGATCGACCACCGGAGCAGAACCCGCTCGATGTCCTCTCGGCGGAACCGCAGCGGGCCGCTATCGCCGCCGCCTATCCGCACGGCCGGGACACCCCAGGTACGCCAGTTCTGGTAGACGGTCTTCGACGCGATCCCGAGGTAGTCAGCTACCTCTTCAACGTTCATCAACCTCGCCATACGCGTTGCGTGTCTCCTGTCGGCTACTGGGGCACGCGCCCCTGCATCATGAGACCTCTTGACTACCCCGTCTGTCAACCATGCTTGCCATACCTGGGTATGTCCGGCATGATGGGCTCATGGGAGAAGCAAGCAGGGAGCTTCCCAAGGTCGCTGACCTGGGGATACTCCAGACCATAGGTCCCTGGCAGGTCAGCCTTCGCTGGCCGGAGGGGGCAGACCAGGGAGGACCCTGGCACTTGGAGATCCGGATGGATCCCGCCGCAGACCCAGAGGACGCCGTCGGCGGCATTTCCTCGACGGTCATTCGGCAAATCGACTTTCGTCGGGCTGCTGAAGGATGGCGCCAGCTCCGTGGGGCGGCAATCAGCGGTGCGGAGGGAATCCGGACACTTGCGATTACGGCCGAGGGGTTCAGTAAGATCGTTCGGCCGCTGATTAACGATGGACTCAGTGATGAGTACCTGGCTTGGTTGGCGACTGCCTATGTCACCTTCGTGGAGGCCGGTGTGGCTTCTGTGACGGCGCATTTGTCCGACGTTGTCCAGCGACGGCCGGACACAATAAGGTCACACCTGAAAGAAGCCCGTAACCGTGGACTCTTGACTACGATCAAGGGGCGGGCTGGGGGGAAACTGACCGACAAAGCCAAGGCCATTACTTCTGTCAGGTTCGAGGGAGATGATATTGGCGAAGGTGTTTCAACGTTGCAAGGAGGAGTGGGATCCTCCCTGCACTAAGGCTCGGTGCGGTCACGACTGGACCGTTCGGTACCGCGAGCCAGGAGGGCGTACGGGGCGCCAGCGGGAGCAGTCCTTCCCGCGCGCCAAGGAGGCTCGCGCCTTTGAGTCCAGGATCGAGAACCAGAAGAACGAGGGCCTCTACCTCGATCCGAAGCGAGGCGCTGTAAGCGTCGCGTGGTGGGCGGATCAGTGGCTGAAGAACATCAATGTTAGCGAAGGGACGTTCTCCAACTACAGCGGATTCGTTCGCAACTGGGTAGTTCCAGCCATCGGTGATCGCACCTTGGCGGGACTCCGAATGGAGCACGTACAGACGGTCCCCACGGCGATGCGGGAATCGGGCTTGGCCGCTTCGACCATCCTTGACCGGTTTGACATTCTTTACAAGATGCTGAACGCAGCGATCCGTGCCGAGCGGATTCGGAACAATCCGTGCGAAGGGGTCAGCCTTCCTACGGCCGTCGCGGCTGCCGTCAACCAGGATGATATTCCAATTCTGGAAGAGGTGGAGGCCATCCATGAAGCCATGGTCGACTATTACAAGCTGACGGTTCGTCTCATGAGCGGCGGCGGTCTGCGAGTGAGTGAGGCTCTGGCGTTCAACAGGGGCTGTCCGCGTGGTGACTTCATGCGAATCTCACAGCAGATCAGCTCGAAGGCCAACCGGGAAGACTGCAAGACCCGGTTGGTTCCTCTGAAGCACAGAACGGAGAAGGAGTACCGTGACGTCCCCCTCGTCCCGCTTCTGAGGCAGGACATCGACTGGCACCTGGACGAGTTCGGGACCGACCTGTTGATCAGCGGCAACAAGGAGGTGGAGGTCTTCTTCGCGCCGCGGCAGCGCGGCAAGGGGACCATGCCCACCGCCACCACCTACGGGTACCACTGGGTGAAGGCGCTGAAGGCGTGCGGGCTCGTGACACTGTCGGGCAAGCACAAGTACACCCCGCATGATCTACGTCACTTCTTCGCGTCGGTGGCGTTGGCCAACAATCTGCCCATCTTGGAGCTGTCGCGGTGGCTCGGGCACAAGTCGTTCAAGACGACGGCGGACATCTACGGCCACATGATGGCCGACGCCGTGGACAGGTTCCTCCTGGTCATGCAGGCTGCGCTCACGGTCAGACGGCCAGCCTTGGTGGCCGCGTAGGATCTCCCGTGCTGGATCGGTGCTGGCTCCGACCAACTTTGACCCACATACAGCCTGGTAGGAGGGGGTGTGGCAGAATTCAGGTTCAACGTATAATTCGACCACTGCCGCGCTGCCCCGACAATCGAAACACCCAAGCGCGCTCGGGTTTTTGTCGAGCCTGATCCGCGAGATCTGGCAGTGACGCGCGGAGCCCCTCGTGCGGCGCATCCTGGTGCCGCAGAACGCATCGGGGGCCCGCGTGGTCATCGCGCCTGCTGTGCGGGTAATGGGCCGGGGTACGATGCGCGCTGAGGGGCGTATTGGACACGGGGTGTGTGGGTGAAGGATTTTCTCGACGGGGTCGCGGGGCCGAGCAGTATCACCGATCGGCATTTCGTCCGGCACGTGGAGCGGGCGGTCGCGGAGTTGGGTGCGGGGATCACCTGGCACAGCGGGCACTGGATCGGCGAGATCAGCAGGGGCGCGGCGCGGGGGTTGATCATCGGGTACTCGTTCCCGCTGAACAACGTCGCCTCGGCGAAGGCCGCTGACGACAAGGTCGCGACGACGGTGTTGTTGGCGGCGGCGAAGGTGCCCTGCGTCGAGCACCGGCTGGTGCGTCCGGGGTGGACCGGGTCGGCGCCGGTCAACTGGGACCGGGAGTTGCCGGTGGTGGTCAAGCCGAACGTGGAGTCCGGGGGTCGGGGGGTGCTGCTGGCGGCCACGCGGTCCGAATTGGACTCGGCGATCAGGGAGCTCAGCGGCCGGTACCGGGCCATCGCGTGGTCGCCGTTCCTGACCGTCGCCGACGAGTACCGCACGGTGTTCCTCGACGGCGAACTGCTGCTGGCGTTCCGCAAGGTCCGCACCGGGGCGACCGAGTGGCGGCACAACCTGCACCTCGGCGCGACCCCCGAGGTGTGCGTCGACCCGGCCGTGCTCGACCGGCTGACCCAGGTCGGCGGCGACGCGATGACCGCGCTGGGGCTGCGGTTCGCGACCGTGGACGTCGTCGTGGTCGACGGGGAGCACCTGGTGATGGAGGTCAACAGCGGGGTGTCGCTCGAGCGGTTCAGCAGGCACAGCCGCGAGTACGCCGCCCTCGCCGGGGACGTCTACGCGAAGGCCGTCGCGGCCAGCGTCAACTAGAGGTTGACGATCCGGTCATCGTCAACCTATGGTTGACGGCATGAACGCACCTCGACTCGACGACCTGATCGCCGCCATCGAACACCGGACCGACGACCCGCTCGGCAGGCTCACCGAAGCCGTTGTCCTCGGCCGCCACCTCGACGAGGTGGCCGACCACCTGATCGGCCACTTCGTCGACCGCGCCCGCCGCTCCGGCGCCTCGTGGACCACCATCGGCGACAGCATCGGCGTGACCAAGCAGGCCGCGCAGAAGCGGTTCGTGCCAACCGAACCCGCGACCGGCGAGGACGACATCCGCATCTTCGCCCGCTACACCGACGGCGCCCGCCAGGTCGTGGTCCGCTCCCAGGAGCAGGCCCGCGCCGCGCACCTGCCCGAGATCCAGCCCGGCCACCTGCTGCTGGCCCTCCTGCAGGACGACGCCGTGGCCGCCCTGATCCCCGACGCCGACCAGGTCTCGACCACCACCAGGACCACCCTCGGCACCGGCACCGCCCCCACCGAGGACGCCATCCCCTTCTCCGCCGCCGCCAAGAAGGCCCTGGAACTGGGCCACCGCGAAGCCCTTCGCCTGGGCGGCGACAAGATCTGGCCGGAACACCTCCTCCTCGGCGTCCTCACCATCGCCCCGGACCACGGCGTCACCCGGGAGCAGGTGGAGGAAGCCCTGCGCGCCAGGGGTGAGTGACTAGGCGTGCGTCAGAGTTCGATGCGGTGACTGGATTCCCCGTCTTCACCGCTGACCAGCACCGCCCCGTGCGTGCCTTGCCGTGGTAGCAAGGAGATCTCGTACGTTCCCGGTTCGATCGGGCCCGTGCCGTAGATCCGGGTCGGCAGCCAGGGGCCCGTGCCGTTGAGCTTGATCACGACCGGGATGGTGTCGGTGTGGTCGTCGATGACCGTCAGGCGGGTGCGGCCGGTCGTCAGCGGGATCGCCAGGGATTCCAGTTCGCCGCCGGTGATGCGGTGGGCTTGTACGCCAACGGTGTGCGGGTATTCCGACAGTGCGACCGCTTCGCCGCGGGCGATCAGCAGTGCCCCGCGGGCGGTTTCGGTCGGGTCCGCCCAGCGCACCGAGGTGACCCGCCCGGCCGCCGCCGCGGTGACCGCCTCCAGCACCGCCGTCGCCGCGTTTCCGCCGGTCACCACCGCGTGCGGCAGCAGCGGTCCGTCGACCCGGCCCAGTAACCGCCGGACGGCCGCCGCGGCAACCTCGCTGGGGGAGTCCCGCCAGCCCGCGCTGGTCAGGTCGCTGTGCGCGGCGTCGACCAGTCGTGTGGTCACACCGTCCACTATGTACACGGCAGCGTCCACTGCGGACGCTCCAACGTCGAGTGCCAGCAGCGCCCCCGCCGGGCGGCCCGGCCTGCATTGTGCGGCGGCGACGCATTGCAGGCCGGGTACCAGGCGGGCGTCGGCGAATCCGACCTCGGTGGTCAGCACCCGCGCGAACGCCTGGCCGGTCTGGCTGGCCTCCGGTGCGACGACCGCGTGCTCGTCGAACACCGCCCACCGGTCGGGCACCGCGAACACCACGCTCGCGCCGCCGGGGTCCACCGGCACCAGCCCGGTGAACACCTCGCCGAGGAACCGGGCCAGCCGCCGCGCCGCCGACCGGGTCGAGACGTGCTCGGCGATCCCGGTGGGTGACCCGCTCGGTAGCGGCGGGCTCGCGCACTCGTGCACCGACCCGGCCGCGGCGATCTTGGTCCGCGCCGTGCCGATGTCGATACCGACCGCGTTCGTGCTGGTCATCGGTCCTGCGCCACCCTGGTCAGCGGGAACGGCACGGTGGTCGCCGGACCGGCGCGACCGAGCACGCGGGCGTCGGCGGCGAGCCGGTCGGCGGTGGCCCAGTCGGCGCGCAACGGGGTCCCCGGACGGGTCAGCGCGGCCCACACCGCGCCCGCCTTGTCGCTGGTCTCGTTGTTCTGCGCGCACCACGCGGGCTGCTCCCACACCGCCACCCGGTGCACGTCGTCGCGCTCCAACCTGGCCAGCAGGTCCGGCCAGCGGTGCTGGTTGGGGCAACTCGGCGCCAGCCGGTAGCCGAGGTCGGTCGGGTGCGGCGGCCTGCTCCCGAGCAGCACGAGGGTCCGCGGTACCGGCCGCCACGGCATGCTCGCGGCAGCCCACAAAGCATCTTCGACGGGAGCGGCGCACTGCTCGACCAGCGGTGTCGCGCGCAACCGGTCGACGAACTCGCGGGCCAAGTGGAGTGCGCCGAATTCCTGCACGGCAAGGACTTGCTGCGGTTGGCGTCCTTTGTGGTCGGAGTAGCCGAGTACCGCGATCCGCGCCGCCGCCGGGTCCGGGTGCTCGCGCTCGATGGTGTCGAACAGGTCCAGCGCCAGGTCCCGCCTGCGGTCGAAGGCCTCCCCGCCGAGTTCCACGGCGACGACCAGGTCGACGGCGTGGTCGTGGCGGCGGTAGCGCGGCGGCACCCGGTCCAGCGAAGCGGGCCAGGTGTCGACGGCCCACTGGTCCGGCTCGGTGGCGGGCTCGACGATCTCCACCGCGCACGGTCCGGTCAGCCGGACGCGGATCGTGTGCTGCCGGTCCGGCGCGAGTTCGCACGTCGCCGCGCTGATCGGTGTGCAGCGCCACGGCGGTGCGCCTGGCGGACCCGCGACCACAGCGAGCAGCACCGGTTCGCCCTGCGACGGCGCGCCGACCCGGACCACCGCCTCCTGGCTGTCGAGCGCCGTCGCGCCGCGCGGGAACAGCGGGTGGGTGACGGTGCTGGTGCGGCCGTCGGCGGCGACGTCGACGAGGACCAGGCCGCAGGCGTGGCTCTGGGGAACGGCACGGGCGAGGGCGCGGACGAGGTCGTCGTCGATGGGGGGTTCGTCGCCGCGGATGTGGTGGGTGGCGGGCCAGTCGCCGACCAGGTCGTCCGCGGTGCGCCAGCCGGTGAGCCGGTTGAGCACGACCGCGTCGTCCGGCCAGTCGGGTTCGAGCACGGCGGTGCCCGCGGCCAGCGCGAGCCGGGCCTGGTCGTCGTCGGCGGGTAGGCCGAGCGCCTGCCAGCTGTGGTGCTCGGTGCCGGAAAGCCGGGGTCGACCGAGGCCGTCGGTCTCGAGGTGGCACTCGGTGATCCCGGCGGGACCGATGTCGATGATCGTCGCGGTGGTGAGCAGCACCGGGCCGATCGCGGCACCGACCGTGCCGAGGTCCTGCCTGCGCGCGGCCGCGGCGTCGATCGCGGCTCTGAAGTCCGATTGTTCCGGCCTCGACCCGCGGGCGCGCAGCACCAACCTGGCGAACCGGACGGGGTCCCCGGCATCCGGGTAACCGGCGGCGAGCGCGGCCGCGGTCAGGTCCCAGGTGCGGCAGGCGGCGGCGAACGCGGTCGCGAACGAGTGTGCGCGCGCCGCCGAGGGTGGGCCGACCCACGGACCGGCCGACAGCAGCCACCCGCAGCCGGGGCAGTGCGTGCCGACCGGGTCGGTGCGCTGGCACACCGGGCAGGTCGCGCTCGTCATCGCTTTCCTCGATCGCCGAAACGTTCGCCCGCGACGCCGTGATCGCCGTCTGCTGTGGTAGTCACCGAACCCCGGCGGCGCGTTACAAGCGCGATATTCGGCCAATCTCCCGGTGAACTCGGGGTTGCGGGAAATGGGACAACATTCCGCCGCGACCACGATTCCGGTCGTAGTACACCTTTCCGTCGACTGGGTGTCACTGAATCCAGTTACGGTCGGGCCGCGCACACACAGAGCGGAGTGGGCCCATGGAGCGTCGCAACTTCCTTCGGGTGGCCGTCGTCGGTGGTGCCGCCGCCGCGTTCGGCGGCGCGTCCTGGGGGACCGCCTTCGCGGCGACCGCCCAACCCGGTCCCAGTCCCTACGGCGCGCTTCTGGCGGCCGACGCCAACGGCATCCACCTGCCGGTCGGCTTCGCCAGCCGGGTGATCGCCCGCACCGGCCAGAAGGTCGCGGGCACCGACTACTTCTGGCACCCTGCCCCCGACGGCGGCGCCTGCTTCGCCGACGGTGCGGGCTGGATCTACGTGTCCAACAGCGAGGTTCCGCTGGTCGGCGGGGTCGGCGCGGTCCGGTTCGACGCGTCGGGCGCGATCACCGGTGCCTACCGGACCCTGTCGGGAACCAACGTCAACTGCGCGGGCGGCGCGACCCCGTGGGGGACCTGGCTGTCCTGCGAGGAGATCGACTACGGCCGCGTCTTCGAGACCGACCCGTGGGGTGTGCGCGCTGCGGTCGCTCGCCCCGCGCTGGGCAAGTTCAAGCACGAGGCCTGCGCCGCCGACGCCGACCACGGCTACATCTACCTGACCGAGGACACCACGGACGGGTGCTTCTACCGGTTCCGCCCGACTACCTGGGGTGACCTCTCCAGCGGCGTGCTCGAGGTCATGACCGGCGCGAACGACCTGGTGGACGGTCCGGTCGGCTGGGCAAGGGTCCCGGACCCGGACGGCTTCCCGATCACGACCCGCAAGCAGGTCCCCACCGCCAAGCGCTTCAACGGCGGCGAGGGCTGCCACTACGCGGCGGGCACCTGCTGGTTCACCACAAAGGGCGACAACCGCGTCTGGTCCTACCGCCCCGCCACCTCCACCATCGCGCTGACCTACGACGACTCCCTGGTCACCGGCACCCCGCCCCTGACAGGTGTCGACAACATCACCCGGTCGGCCACCGGCGACCTCTACATCGCCGAGGACGGCGGCGACATGGAGATCAACATCATCACGCCAGCCGGTGTGGTGGCGCCGTTCCTGCGGATCGCGGGCCAGTCCTCGTCGGAAATCACCGGCCCCGCCTTTAGCCCGGATGGCCGCAGGCTCTACTTCTCCTCCCAACGCGGCACCGCCGGAAATGTCTTCGGCGGCATCACCTACGAGGTGACCGGCCCCTTCCGGAGTTGATCCACCCTCAGTTCTCCACCGATTTGCTTTGTAGTCGCCGTGGTGCCCCGGTCAACTGACGGCGGTTAGGCGAGAACGGCTTCTATCTGCGTCGCCAGTGCGGCGTCCTTGGCGGTGATGCCGTTCGCCGAGTGGGTGGTGCAGCGGAAGGTCACCTTGTTCCACCTGATGTCGATGTCCGGGTGGTGGTCGGCGGCCTCGGCGAGGTCGGCGACCCGGTTGACCACCGCCATCGCCGCGGCGAAGTCGGCGAGTTCGGCGACGCGGACCAGGCCGCCCTCGTTGAGGCGCCAGCGGGGGAGGGTGCCAAGGGTCTTGCCGATTTCCTGGTCGCTCAGCAGTTCAGCCATGGTGTCCATCCTCGCCCCAACGGCAGGCGTACGCTCATCGCGCCACGGGAGTCCGGATGTCGGGCTGAGAGGAGGGCGCGCAGCCCTCGACCGTCCACACCTGATCGGGGTCATGCCCGCGCAGGGAGGTGCTCGTGGCGCGCACGCCCGAGGAAGGACATCCATGCGCCGTCTCAGTCTCCTGCTGGTGGTCGCCGCGACCCTGACCGCGAGTTGCACCAGCAGCACCCAGAGCAACGGCGAGCGCACCGTCGTCCTGGTGACCCACGACTCGTTCACCGTCGAGCAGTCCGTGCTCGACCGCTTCCGCGCCGACACCGGGATCAAGGTCGACGTCCGCAAGAGCGGCGACGCCGGGGCGTTGACGACGCAGTTGGTGCTGACGAAGGCGGCGCCGATCGGGGATGTGGCCTTCGGGGTGGACAACACGTTCGCGTCGCGGGCGCTGGCGGAGGGCGTGTTCGCCGAGTACCGGCCCGCGGACGCCGACAAGGGGCCGCAGAAGTTCGCGGTCGACGGCCTGAACCGGCTCACCGCGGTCGACGTCGGCGATGTCTGCGTCAACGTCGACCTCGCCACGCTCGCGGGCCGCGAGTTGGCCACGCCGACCAGCTTCGAAGACCTGGCCGACGCGCGCTACAAGGACATGCTGGTCATCGAGGACCCGGCGACCAGTTCACCCGGGCTCGCCTTCCTCATGGCGACGGTCGCGCACTACGGCGCCAAGGACTGGCCCAACTACTGGAAGCGCCTCAAGGACAACGGCGTGAAGGTCGTCGCCGGTTGGGAAGAGGCGTACACCCAGGAGTTCTCCGGCTCTTCGGGTAAGGGGCCGCGTCCGCTGGTCGTCTCCTACGCGTCTTCCCCGTCCGCGGAGGTCGGGACCGACGGCAAGCCGAGGACCGCGGCCGTGCTGGACACCTGCTTCCGGCAGGTCGAGTACGCCGGTGTGCTCGCCGGTGCGAAGAACCAGGACGACGCGCGCAAGGTCGTCGACTTCTTGATCTCCGAGACCTTCCAGAAGCTGGTCGCCGAGTCGATGTACGTCTACCCGGTGCGCGACGGCATCGCGCTGCCTGAGGCGTGGCAGAAGGCGTCGCCGCGGCCGGAGAGCCCGGCGTCGTTGCCCGCCGAGGACATCCAGGCCAACCGGGAGCGGTGGATCGAGCAGTGGCGCACGGTCGTCCGGGGTTAACCGGAGCTCTCGCCGCCGCTGCAGTGCCGCTGGGTTTCCTGGCGGTGTTCTTCCTCTGGCCGGTGGCGGCGATCGTCCAGCTCGGCCTCGGTGACGGGCTCGGCGCAGTTCTCCTCGCGCCGAGCACCTGGAAGATCGTCGGCTTCACCTTGGGGCAAGCTGCTGCGGCGACGGCGGTAGCGGTGATCACCGGCATGCCGGTGGCCTTCCTGATCGCTCGGACTTCTCTGCGCGGCAACGCCTTCATTCGAGCGGCCGTGATGGTGCCCTTCGTGCTGCCGACCGTCGTCGTTGGGCTGGCGTTCCGGTCCCTGTTCGGCGAGGGCGGCCCGGTCGCGATCATCCTGGCCAACGCGTTCTTCAACGTCGCGGTGGTGGCCAGGACGGTCGCCGCTCTGTGGTCGCATGTGGACAGACGGGCCGAAGACGCCGCCCGGTCGCTCGGGGCGTCCCGGCTGCGGACCTTCACCTCGGTCACCCTGCCCGTGCTGCGACCGGCGATCTCCTCCGCCGCTGCCGTGGTGTTCCTGTTCTGCGCCACCAGTTTTGGCGTGGTCCTGCTCCTCGGTGGCGGCGAGTACGCGACGTTGGAGACCGAGATCTACCTGCGCACCGTGCAGCTGTTCGACCTCACCGGCGCGGCGGCGCTGTCGCTGCTGCAGATCACCTCGGTCGTCGCGGTGTTAGTCATAGGAGCCGTCCTGCGCCGCCGGTCGACCACCCTGCGGCTGCGCGGCCGCGCGGACACCACCCGCCGACCCGCCGGTGGTGAGTGGGGCATCGTTGCCGCCGCCTACCTCGTCGTGCTCGCCCTGTTCGTCCCGATCGCATCGCTGGTCGCGAAATCGTTCGAATCGGGACTCGACGGCTACCGGGCGCTCGGCGGGACCGGTTTCCGCGGATCGCTGCAGGTCACCGGCTGGGAAGCGGTGCTCAACTCGCTGCGCGCGGCAACGGATGCCACCCTGCTCGCCCTGGTGCTCGGTGGCATCTCCTGCGTCGCACTGGTCACCCTCGGGCGGACCAGAGCCCGCCCGAGCCTCGTCGAGGGCATCGACACCGCGTTGATGCTCCCGCTCGGCGTCTCCGCGGTCACCGTCGGCTTCGGGTACCTGATCACCTTGCACCTGCTCCCCGGTGACCTGCGCACCTCGCCCCTACTGGTCCCCCTGGCGCAGGCGCTGGTGGTGACGCCGCTGGTCATCCGCACTCTGCTGCCGGTGCTGCGCGCCATCGACACCCGCCTGCGCCAGGCCGCCGCCACCCTCGGTGCCGCCCCGCTGCGGGTGTGGCGGGAGGTCGACCTCCCGCTGGCCGCCCGCTCGTTCGTCGCCGCCACCGCGTTCGCCTTCGCGGTCGCCCTTGGCGAGTTCGGCGCGACCAGCTTCCTCGCTCGACCCGAATCAGCCACCCTGCCGGTCGTCATCGGCAGGCTCGTCGCCCGCCCCGGCGAGCTCAACAACCAGATGGCCTACGCGTGTTGCACCCTGTTGATGCTGGTCACGGTAGCGATCGTGATCGTCGTCGACCGGTTGCGCGTCGGCTCGGTAGGGGAGTTCTGACATGCTCCAGATCACCGACCTGACCGTGCACTACGGCCGCCAGCGAGCGGTGGACGCGGTGGACCTGCGGATCGCCGACGGGGAGGTGCTCGCCCTGCTGGGTCCGTCCGGCTGCGGCAAGTCGACCCTGCTGCGCGCGGTCGCTGGCCTGGAACCCGCGGACGGCGCGATCTCCTGGGACGACGTGGACCTCAGTGGCGTCCCAGTGCACCGACGCGGGTTCGGCCTGGTCTTCCAAGACGGCCAACTGTTCCCGCACCGCACAGTGGCGGGCAACGTCGTCTTCGGCCTACGCATGGCAGGCGTCGCCCGCCCCGAACGCGACCGCCGCGTAGAGGAGCTCCTGGACCTGGTTGGCCTCGCTGGCTTTGGAGCAAGAAGGGTCACGGAGCTCTCTGGCGGTGAACAGCAGCGGGTCGCCCTAGCGAGAGCTCTTGCTCCAAGACCCCGCCTGCTGCTTCTTGACGAGCCACTGTCTGCCTTGGACAGATCCCTACGCGAGCAGCTGGCCATAGACCTGTCTCGGCTCCTAAGAGACTCCAAGACCACTGCCTTGGTCGTCACCCACGACCACGACGAGGCATTCACCTTGGCTGACCGGGTAGCCGTCATGCGAGAGGGCAGGGTCGTTCAGTCCGGTCTCCCAGATCAGGTCTGGCGTCACCCAGTGGACGAAGACACCGCAAGGTTCCTGGGTTGCAGCACCTTCGTAGACGCCCCCGCGAAGGACGGCGTTGTCCAAACGCGATTCGGTTCTCTCGCGCTTGATGTGCCCGACGGGACCACGCACCTCGGTCTTAGGCCGTCCGCGCTAAGAGTCGGCGGCGGCCCTGTCGCAGGTCTGGTGCAGGCCGTCGTTCACAGGCGCGACCACGTGCGCGTCACAGTGCGGACGGGGGAGCAAGAGGTCGACGCGGTGGCTGGTATCGCCACCGCGCCATCCCCCGGAGAACAGATCCACCTGGAGCTCGACCCAGACGGCATCGCCGTCATCGGGTAGGTCACCCGTCCCGCGTGAGCATCCGGCTGTAGGCGATCGACCCGCCGATCACCAGGTAGCACAGGCCCCGCAGGCTGCCCTCGATGAGCGGGCCCCACTCGATCGGGTCCCGGACGACCTCCGACACCGCGTCCCAGCTCGTCGTCACCAGCACCGGGTCCACCCCGTCCAGCGCCGGGATCGCCGAGAGCACCCCCGACACGATCACCACGCCCAGCGTCACCACGACCACGATCAGCGGGTGCTCGGTGAACGCCGACACCGCCAGCGCGACCGCGGCCAGCGCCCACACCTGCAGCGTCACGTACAGGACCGTGATCAGCACCCGGCCCAGCGCGTCCATGAACGGCAGCGAAGTACCCGACGCGGTCAGCATGCCGTCGCCGCCGAGCAGGATGACCCCGCTGAGGATGCCGGTCAGCGCCATCAGCAGCACGGCGAGCAGGGTCACCGAGGCCACCCCGAACGCCTTGACCGCGAGCAGCCGCCCGCGCCCCACCGGGGCCATCAGCATGCCGCGCAGCGTCCCGTGCGCCGATTCCCCCGCCAGCGCGTCCGCGGCCAGCATCGCGCCGGTCAGCGGCAGCAGCATCGCCATCGCGATGGACAGCGCGAAGATCGGCAGCAGCATCCCGTTGCCGACGACCAGCGCCGCCAGTCCCTCGGTGCCGCCCTCCTCGCCGTTGGCGGTCGCGATCGCGATCCCGACACCCATCAGCACCGGCACCAGTGCCAGCAGGCCGAGCCCGATCAGCGTGCGCGGCCTGCGCAGCACCATCCGCAGTTCCGAGCGCAGCACCCGTGTGATCGGTGCCCGGCGCACCACCAGCGTGCTCATCGGGCCTCCTCCGCGATCAGCGTGTCCAGCTCGGTCATGTCGGCCGTCGAGGATGCCTCGGTCAGCCGGGCGAACAGGTCTTCCAGTCCGGTCCGCTGCTTGCGGACCTCGTACACAGGCACCCCAGCGCGCACCAGTGCCTCTACGACAGCGGGCGCGGTAGTGGCCGACAGGTCCACGCGCACCCCGTCTGGAGTGGGTCGCGCAGGCACCCGCTGGTCTCGCAGTGCGTCGACCGCGGCCGTGGCCTCCGGTGTCGTCACGAGCAAACTCCCGCTACCGGCCTCTAGAAGCGCCGACAGCTCCCCCTGCGCCACCACAGTGCCCTGGTTGAGAACCGCGACGTGCGTACAGGTCGCCTCAACCTCAGCTAGCAGGTGCGAGGACACCAGCACGGTGGTCCCCGCCGCGTGGAGGTCCGCGATGATCGTGCGGATCTCCCTAGTGCCAGCCGGGTCCAAGCCATTGGTCGGCTCATCGAGCACTACGAACTTGCGAGGCACCAGAAGCGCCGCCGCCAAACCCAGCCGCTGCTTCATGCCGAGCGAGTACCCCCGGAACCGTCGCCCCGCAGCCGCGGTAAGTCCCACCCGCTCTAGCGCCGCCCCCACGGCGTTAGGCACATCCGCGGTGGCCAACAGCGGCTCCGCAGCACCGAACCGCAGCAGGTTCTCCCGCCCGGAGAGGAACGGGTAGAACCCGGGCCCCTCCACCAGCGCCCCCACCTCGGGCAGCGCCTTGGCCGCCCCGTCCGGCATCTTCTCGCCGAGCAGCTCCACCTCACCCGCGGTGGGCGTGACCAGACCGAGCAGCATCCGGATGGTCGTCGTCTTGCCTGATCCGTTGGGGCCGAGCATCCCCAGCACCGCGCCCGTCGGGACCTCCAGGTCGACGTTGTCCACGGCGACCGTCCCCCGGTAGACCTTGCGCAGGCCCTTGGTGCGGGCGGCCGCGGTACCCACCGCGGCCGCCCCCTGCTCGGTCAAGCCGCTCACTTCTGCCCGAGGGCGTCGATGAGGACCTGCTGCGGCACGGCACCCACGGCGATCCGACCGTCGGTGGTCACCAGCGCGGTGCCGACCTTGGTCGAGATCGCGTACCCGGTGCCGAACGGACCGCTGACCTCCTTGCCGAGCCGCTTGAGCATGCTCGTCACGTCGACCGCCTGCCGCTCACCCGACTGCGGGACCTGCGCCGACAACAGCGCCGCGGGCACCTGCCCGGTGGCGACGGTGTCCCAGCCGTCCCCGACGATCTTCAGGTTGGCCGCCTTGAACAGGTCTTCCCGGTCACCCTCGTTCTTGCCCTCGGTGGACCCCTCGACCACCTTGGCGCCCGCGGGCGGGGTGAAGGTGAACAGCGCCGGGTCCTGCGCGCCCGTGCTGAACTCGGTGAACCCGACCCGCAGCGCGGGCTCGGACTGGCCGTTGGCCAGCACCTCCAGCCGCAGCGGCACCCTGGTCTCGGAGTCGACCGACACCCGGACCTCGCGCAGCAGCGTGCGCTCGGTCGGCTTCGGGGTCAGCACCAGCTGGTAGACGGACCTGCCCGCGACGCGCGCCGTGCCGTCCACCGAGACGGTGCTGGACTCCTTGATCAGGTCGACGACCTCCTTGGCCGCGGCAGCCGGGTCGGCCAGCTTGTCCTCGACCTCCTTGGGGTCGGCGCCCTTGGCCGAGTCGAACTTGGTGACCGACCGGTTCGCCGAGCTCCACAGCCAGGTGGTGGTGCCGTCCTGCACGAAGGTGCGCTCGCCGCTGCCGTCCTTGAGCGAGACCCGGCCGCGGCCGGTGCCGTCGGCGTAGACCCGCGCGACGTTGTCGCCGGAGACCTGCGGCAGGCCCGGGATGGGCAGGCCGATGTCGTTGCGCAGCTCGACCGCGCCAGCCAGCGACGGCACGTGGGCCTCGATGGTCGACTGCACCAGTGCCTCCGCGCTGATCGGCGGCAGCACCGGCGGTGTCTCGTCGGCCCCGGCCGGGCTGGCGATCAGGACCAGCCCGGCGACCCCCGCCGCCGTCCCCGCCGCCGCGACGGTCAGCGCCGTCCTCTTCCTGTCCATTGCTCTCTCCCTGTTCGGGTTGTCGTTCCCGCACCGAGAACACTGCGCCCTGGTCGCTGAGATGGTGCTGAGAGCGGCCACGCTGCTGAGAGTCGGCTGAGAGTCCGCGCCCCGCGCGGGGCGATAGCGCCATGATGGCACTCGTGAAGCCTCGGGTGTTGGTGGTCGACGACGAGCTCGGCGTGCGCCGGGCGCTGCAGCGCGGGCTGACCGCCGAGGGCATGGACGTGGTCGTGGCCGCCGACGGGCCCAGCGCCCTGCGCGTGGCGCTGACCGGGGCGTTCGACGTGATCCTGCTCGACATCATGCTGCCCGGCCTGTCCGGGTACCGGGTGCTCGAGCGGCTGCGGGGCGAGGGGGTGCGCACGCCGGTGCTGCTGGTCTCGGCCAAGGACGGCGAGATCGACCAGGCCGACGGGCTCGACCTGGGCGCGGACGGGTACCTGGTCAAACCGTTCTCGTTCGTGGTGCTGGTCGCCCAGGTCCGCGCGGTGTTGCGCCGCGGTGCCGATGAGGGCGGTGGCCGGACGCTGCGGCTGGGGGCGCTGGAGATCGACCGGGGGACTCGGCAGGTGCGGTTCGCGGGGGCGCCGGTGTCGCTGAGCCCGCGGGAGTTCGCGGTGCTGGACACGCTGGCGGGCCGGGCTGGGTCGGTGGTCACGAAGGACGAGCTGCTGCGCGCGGTGTGGGGCGACGAGCAGGCCGCGACCCGCAACGCCGTGGAGGTCTACGTCGGCTACCTGCGCCGCAAGCTCGACGCGGCGGGCGCGGACGGCATCGTGCGGACCGTGCGCGGCCACGGGTACCTGGCCTCGACCTCGGACCTCGACGCCGCCATCGACCCGGCACCCAGGTGATCGACTTCTTGTGGCGCCGCCGCTCGATGCGGCTGCGGGTCACCGCGGTCGCGACGGCGGTGACCTTGGCGGTGCTGATCGCGCTCGCGCTGCTGACCAGCCGCATGATCGGGCCGCTGCTGGTCAGGTCTGCCGATGACGAGCTCGCGCCTGTGCTGTCGGCGGCCGTTCAGTCTGTCGCTGCTGGTGAGACTCCGGTGCCGGGGTCGCCGAACATCCATGTGCACGTTCTGGACACTGCAGGAGACCCGGTAGATGGGCAGCCTGCGCCGGTGTTGTCCTACGCGGATGTGCGGGTCCTAAAGGCGGGCACGCCTGTCCTACGACTGACGGACACGCCTCCAACGCGGTGGCAGGGGACAGTCACTACGGCCCCCGACGGATCCCAGCGCCTGGTGATCGTTGGCACCGGGCTGCCCGGGTACTCCGCTGCGCACGGCAGTGCCATCAGGTGGCTCTTGATCGCGGCGATCATCGTTGCGGCCGCCGGTGCGCTGGCCACGTGGTTCGCGGTCAGCTCGGCGCTGCGACCGGTGCAGAGGATGCGCCTGGCCGCAGCTCGCCTGGGTGCGGGCAAACGTTTGCCCCTGCCGACTTCCCACGATGAGCTGCGCTCTCTCGCGGGGGCGTTGAACGACCTCTTGGCCCGCCGAGACGAGGCAGCGGACCGCCTGCGCCGCTTCACGGGGGACGCGGCTCACGAACTCCGGTCTCCCGTCGCGTCGATTCGCGTCCAGGCAGAGGTAGCCGTGCGACACCCCGACCCGGAGCTGTCGCAAGAGGTCCTGACCGAGGTGGTCCACGAGTCCGAGCGCCTATCGGCCTTGGTCGACGGCCTACTGACACTGGCCCGGTCTGACGCGGGCGAAGTACCCCCAGCCGAACCGGTAGACCTAACGGCGGCCACCCACGATGCCGCCGCCCGCTGCTCCGACGACGGCCCAGAGGTCGTAGTCCACACACCGACCGGCTTGTGCTGGGTCTGGGCCGCGCACAACGAGGTCGACCTGGTCTTGGACAACCTGCTCCGCAACGCGAGCCGCCACGCCCGGTCTCTTATAACGGTGACGGTGATCCCCGGCCCCACAGTGACCCGCCTAGTGGTCGACGACGACGGCTCAGGCATCGCTGCGGAGCACAGGCAGCGTGTGTTCGACAGGTTCTATCGCGTGCAGGACGACCGAGCCCGTAGTAGCGGCGGCACAGGCCTAGGGCTCGCATTGGTCGCGGAGGTAGTCCGCCGACGTGGTGGGACTGTGCGCGTGGCTGAGTCACCCGAGGGCGGCGCGCGGTTCTTGGTGAGTTGGCGCACGACGTCGGTGTCGTAAGGATGACCGCCATGCGCGTAGTGGTGGGAACAGCGATCGTCGGCTCACGGGGGCTCTTGGCGCAAGAGCGCGCGTTTCCGCCTGAAGTGGCGGGGATGTGGGAGGTACCGGGGGGACGGGTAGAGCCGGGCGAGACGGAGGAAGAGGCCGTCCGTCGGGAGTGCATGGAGGAGCTGGGTGTGATCGTGGTTGTGGGGGAGCGCGTAGGCCCAGACGTGCCTTTGCGCGAAGACTTGGTCCTACGCGTCTATAGGGCTGATCTGGTTGATGGAGAACCCACCGCCCGAGAACACAAAGCCCTGCGCTGGCTCACAGCAGAAGACCTACCGACCGTCGAGTGGCTCCCAGCGGACCAGGTACTGCTGCCTGCCCTACGCGCCCTGTTGCCGTAAGAGAACGTGCCGCCGCGGTCGGCGCGCCCCTAGTGACGTCAGGCGGACAGTTCGACCTGGATGAGGTTGACCAAGGTCTCCAAGGCCCCTCGGGTGAACCGCATGGTGAGGTCCTGCCCGGTGACGGACTCGTTGAAGTGCACGTCGACGCCGTCCGAATCGGTCTCGAGGCGCATCGGGCAGTCAGCGGTGATGGTGACGAACGTGTCGACGATGACGGGACCCTGTCGCATGGTTTCTCCTGGTTGGTGGGGTCGAGATCGCGCTCCGGTGCCGCATGGCTACGCTGCGGAGGCGACCTCGGTGGTGTGGGTTACATGTATCCCATAACCTAGGGGGTACATGCATCCGGAACTAGACGCCCGATCGGGTGTAGTTCCCCCCAGCGCAACGAGATGGTGGGATGGCTATAGCCGTGCCCACGACGACAGGAGAATCGATGGCGAAGGGCGCAGCCACCATGCCCCGAGTCTTCCTCGGCGTGGCCCTGGCCCAACTCCGCGCCGACGCGGGCATCTCCCTGGAAGCGGCGGCCAAGCACGTCGGCAAGTCCCGCCAACGCCTCATGAACCTCCTCGAAGGCAGAGCCACCTTCACCGCGGAGGAGTTGCGCCACCTAGCCCAACACCTAGGCGCCACCGGCGACCGGTTGTCGGAGCTAGAAGCCCTAGGCGCCGAAGCCCGAAAATCCCCCACCGGCGACCCCTACACCGACCTAGGCCCCGAATCCTGGCGCCGCGTCGCCTACCTAGAGGCGAAGGCAGAGTCCATCCAGGACTATGAGTATGGGATCTTCCCTGCTCTGATCCAGAGCGCCTCCTACGCAGAGGCTCTCATCCGCGCCACCGAAGGCGTATGGCAAGACTCCCTGGGCGATCAGGTTCGTGCCACCCGCGCGGCGTTCCGACTCAAGCGGCAACAGTTGGTCTTCGACTCGGCGGAGCCGAAGCGGATCAGCCTCTTCTTCACCGAGGACACCTTCAACGCCGGAGTCGGCTCACCGCACGTGATGAGCGAGCAGTGCCAGCACATCCTCGACTTGGTCGAGGCTCATGACAACCTCGATGTGAGGATCATCCCGGCATCCACTTGGGACAACCCGGCCCAGAACGGTGGCTTCGTGCTGTTTGGCTTCGGCGAACTGCTTCGGCCCATCGGGTTTCTCCCGGTCATCTACGGGCCATCCACGTACATGGACGGCCCTGAGGACACCAAGCGGATGGCCCGTGCCTTTGCGCGCCTCGGCGAACTGGCCCTCAGTCGTGACGACAGCCTAAAACTGGTTTCCACGAATAGGGAAAGGTTCGCGAGATGAAGATCGGTCCCCAAGACACCGGCTGGTTCAAGAGCTCCTTCAGCGGCGGCGCCAACGACCACTGCCTCGAAGTCCGCTTCACCGAAGGCAACCCGGTAGCCATCCGCGACTCCAAGAACCCCACCACCGACCTCGCTGCCCCCTCCGCCGCCTGGTCCCACCTCATCCACTCCATCCGATGACCACCGCCTGGTTCAAGAGCACCTTCAGCGGCGCCGCCAACGACAACTGCGTCGAAGTCCGCTTCACCGAAGGCAGCCTCGTCGCCGTCCGCGACTCCAAGAACCCCTCCGCCACCCTCACCATCCCCACCTGGCGCCACTTCCTCACCACCCTCACCCGCTGACGGCATGGCATCCTCGGCGGCATGGACTACACCGTGTCGCCGTGGGTGCTGACCTGGGACGAGGTCGATCCGGGTCGCCACCCGTTCGACGCCGGTCCGGTGCGCGACGTTGTTCGGGAGTTGGCCCCGGCAGTGCCCGCTCCGCTGACCGCGGAGGAAGAAGCGGCGCTCGACTGGTCGGAAGATCCGGGCTCGCGCTGGACGGATGCCATGACCGCGAGCCTGGTGGATCGCTACGGGTCATGGGCCGTCGGGTGGAGTTGGGGCAAGGATGAGAGTGACTACGGCGGTGGTCCGGTGGGTAGTTGGTGCTGTGCGAGGGACTCCATCACCACCGCCGAGGAAACCGTCGCCCGGGTGGCCGATTCGTTGATCGAGTGGCGGGGGTGGCTGGAGGAACTCGCCGGGTGCTTCGAGCGGTTCCCGTTGGCGGACCTCCGGGAACCTGAACGGTTCCAGGTTTGGGAACGCGGCGCGGTCTGGCTGGTGCACCACGTGGTGGAGCGCACCGGCGCGGGCGACGCCTGGTACCGGCATTGCGCGCAGGTGCTGACCTGGTTCCTCGCGCGCTGGGGTGTGTCCGGCGATGTCGCGGCGCGGATGGTCGAGCAGGCGATCGGCGGCCGGTTCGACAGTTGGATCGTGCCAGCCGACAGCCTGGTGGACGACATAGCCGGCCACATCGCCTGTGCCGCCACCAGCCCGTGATCGACCACCTGCGCATCTGGTGCCAGATCCGAGAACAGGTTCCCTGGCAAGACATCCGCCACGGCCCCGACTGGCCACCCGCCCCCGTCCAAGCCCACCGCGACGGCCTGACCCACCAAATCACCACCGTCGACCAAGCCCGTGACCCCGCCCGGGCCCGAAGACTCCTAGCCGCCTACGACCAGGCGCGCGCCGATACCGCCAGCCCCCTCACCTTCGGCCTACTAGCCCAATGGCAACAAACCATCCTGGGCGTAGACGACGCGCCATTCCGCAACGGCCCAGCATTCGCCAAGGCCGGTCGCGAGCACTACGGCCTCGACCCCGATACCCCCGCCCTCTTCGACCTTTGCCTAGCAGAGACCGAGGATCCCGCCCTCCCCATCGCATCCCGCGCCGCCCGCGCCTACCTCGACATCTGCTTCTTCCACCCCTTCCCCGACGGCAACGCCCGCTCGGCCCTTCTAGCCCTCACCTTCGTACTGGCCAAGCAAAACATCGTCCTCGACCAAGTAGCCCCCCTCACCCTCCAACGCCCCGCCCACGACCCAGACGGCCCCCAAGCCCTCGCCAACCTCGTCGTCACCCTGATCGAAAACACCCAACGCCGCTCCGATTCCGCCCCGGAGCCGAAACCCCACAGATCGACTTAACGCCGCTCAACGCTCACTTGCCTTTCCACCGCGCACGCCCGCTGAGGCGAGTTCGCGGACTGGCGGAGGCCCCTACGATGACACTGTGTCCATCGCCGAGTCCGCACAGCGGTTGGCAAGGCTCGCCGCGTCAGTAGCGGATCTGCAGCGCTTCCTCAAGGACTGGCATCGTGGGTTGGACGCGGTGGATAGGGACATCGCAGCACTTCTAGGGCCGTCTTCGCGAACAGTCGACATCAATGTCGCGCTCGGACGAGCCGAACACTGCCTGCAAGACCTGAACGCCGTACTCGATCAGGTTTCAGACAAGATCCGTGCTATCGCGGATCACCACCTCGGCAACCAAGTAACCGGTCCGAGAGCTGATAGGCGCGACCTCCGCGCTGGCCTTCCTCCCGACTTGCCGAGCACGAAAGACCGCTTGCGACGACGACCGTCCGCAAAAACACACGGGCGGTGGAGTGGGTCAGACGGTCGAGTTCGCGAAGAGATCAGCGGGTGGGACGACAAGTACCACGCGGCTGTCCGGTGGTTCAAGGATCAGCCGGGTGCGAGAGTGCCGATGGCCGCCGCCGACGTGGAGGTGAAGGTGGCTGTGCACATGCGCGACAACGAGATCAGGGAGGTGACGCTCGCGATCAACAACATCCCGTGCGTCGGCGAGTGGGGGTGCGACACCTTGGTGCCGCGGATCCTGCCGCGTGGATACACTTTGACAGTCCATGGATCCGGCGGATTTCGTGCCGTGTATCACGGGGAGGCGAGTCCATGAACGTGGTCAGGGTCTACTTCGAGGACGACGAGCCGCTCGTTGTCCGTACTCTCGAAGAGGTCACCGCGTTCCTCGACGGCGCACGGGCTGACTCCCGGCAACACGATCTGCCGTTGTTCTCGCAGTGGTACCTCGACGCCGAGCCCGGTGCGGTGGAGTTCGGTGTCGGTGTGAACGGCGATCTGGGCGCGCTCACCTTCTCCGGCGGGAACTGGCCGGGCTTGTGGTTCAGCCAAGGCACATCCTCGGCGGAGGGCCTGCTCGGCTACGACTACATGGGCCATGAACGGCCGGTCCCGGCCTCCAGCGAGATCCCCTTCGACGACATCGGCCGGGCCGCAGTGGAGTTCCTCACCACCGGGGACCGGCCGACGTGTGTCGAGTGGGTTGAGCTGGGGTGATCAGCGGCGAGCCGCCTGCTGTATCCAGGTCACGACCGTGCGGTTGCCCGGATGGGCGTTTCGCGCCGCCCGTGGTGGCGCCTAGCCTCGGGTCATGCGCCTCACGGGTGAGCCGTCTGAACGGTCCCGGGTTCCGCCTGCGGCGCCGGAGCGGGTGCGCTCTCCGCTGGAGATCTTGCAGGGGCGGGTGGGGAACCGTGCCGTGCAGCGGCTCGTCGCGTTGCAGCGGGAACCCACCGCCGAGCAGAGCGCGGAGTTCGACGGGTATGTCAAAGCCGGTGATTGGGGGCGGGCGGCCTGGGTGCTCAACGACTGGCAGTCCGGTGACATCGCGGCGCGGCTCAAGCTCCTGTCCAAGACCCAGTTGGAGTTGTTGAACGAGGGCGCCTGGCACGGGGGCAAGAGCAACGTGGACGCCGCGGTGCGTGCCGCGGACCCCGGCGCGGCGATCCGTGGTGCGTTGCGGGTCCTCATCTGGGGCAAGCGGTGGGGTGAGGCGGCGACCCAGCTCGCCGGTCTTGGCCGCATGCCTGCGCTCATCTACGTCCGCAACCTGGCCAACCAGAAGCTGATCACCGGCGACGAACTGCGCCAGTTGGTGGGGTTGGCCCCGGATGTGCGGTTGCGCCCCGGCGACGCGCTGACTGTGCGCCACACGACCTACGTCGTCTACGCCACGACAGTTCGGTTCGAGGGGGAACCTGCTTGGCGCAACAGCAATCCCGGTGCTCTTAAGCTACCTTCCCCGGCAATCCCCGGGTGGGGCTACACCGACATCGATCCGGACTTGTTCCTGGTATTCCCCGACTCGGCCACGGGGCAGTCCGCAGCCATGGCGAACCTGGAGTTCCAGGCCAAGGAGTTCAGCGGCAGGTCAATCGTGGACACCATGCGCAAGTACGCGAGCATGCCGTCCGACGATCCGGTGGCCTACGCCAACAAGATCGTCACAGCCCTCGGCGGGCCACCGGTGACCAGGGACACCCCCTTCGGCAGCCTCACCAAGGCCCAGTTGGAGACGGTCAAGGGTGTCATCTTCGCCACCGAGAAGGGCAAGGTCGGCAGGGAGGTCCCGCATGACTCCACCGAACTGCCCGGCGAGATCCGGGACCTGCTGATGCCGTGAACATCCCGGCGGGTGTTGGGGTCCGCCGAAGCCGTACCGAACCCCAACGCCCGCCTGGTCACTTCACCCGCTGAGCCCCGCCATCCGCAGCGCGGACTCCAGCACGTGCTGGCCCCGCTCGCGAGCCCGCTCAGCACCCGCCGCCCGGATCGCGTCCAGGCCCGCCACGTCGTCCAGCAGCTCCAACGCCGATGAGCGCAACGGGGACAGCTCCTCAACAACCGCCTCCGCGACGGCTTCCTTCAGTTCGCCGTACGAGGAGTACTCGTCCGCCACCTCTATAGGCGACCGGCCAACGCACGTGGCCAGGATCTCCAATAGGTTCGCGAGTCCAGGCTGGGTCGTTGGTCGATACTCCAGGCGATTCTCGTTGTCCGTCACCGCGCGCATCACCTTGCGCCGCACCAGGTCTGGCTCGTCCAACAAGAACACGACGCCCGCGTTGTCCTGTGTGGACTTGGACATCTTGCGGGTTGGGTCTGAAAGGTCCATCACACGAGCAGCGGTCGGTGCCATCACCGCGCGCGGTACGACGAACACCTCGCCGAAGGTCGTGTTGAAGCGGCGGGCCAGACTTCGGGCCAGTTCGACGTGCTGTGTCTGGTCTTGCCCCACCGGCACCTCTGTCGCGCCTTGCAACAAGATGTCCGCCGCCATCAGCACCGGGTACGTCAAGAGGCCGAGCCGGACCGTGCCTTGGCCGTCGGCCTTGGTCTTGAACTGGGTCATCCTGGCGGCCTCGCCGAACGAGCAGGTGCACTCCAGGACCCAGCTCAGCGCCCCCAGCTCGCGCACCAGGTCGGACTGCACGAACACCCGGTCCGGCTTGATCCCGGCGGCCAGCAGCACGGCCAGCAGCTCCCGGGAGAGCTTGCGCAGCCGTGACGGGTTGTAGGACACGGTCATCGCGTGCAGGTCGCTGACGAAGTACAGGTCACCGGGGGTGCCCTCGCGCGCCCACCGGCGGATTGCGCCCAGGTGGTTGCCCAGGTGGGCGTGGCCGGACGGGGTGATCGCCGACAGGCGGGTCATCTCTTCGCTCCTCGAAGCCGGGGCCGCCCGTCCCGGGACCCGCTGGGCCGCCCGGGGTGGGCGGCCTGTGGGGTGCACAACGTCAGGGCCGCCGGTCGGTGGCCCACCACAGGGTGACGTTGCGAGTGCTCATCACGACGAACGGTAGCGCAGCCGTCACGCCGCCTTCAATCGTTTCAACGCCAGCACCGGGCACTTGCCGCACCGCGGTTTCGACTGGCAGCACTTCTTCTTGACCTTCCCCGACTTCATCAGCTTCCGCACCGCCTCGGCGGGCGTGCGCTGCTTTTTCCCCACGTCACACCCCCAGCGCTCCGGCGAAAACCCGCAACTGAGGTTAGGTTAACCTTTCTAGATCCCGTGCGTGGTGCTGCTCACACCACCCCACGGGGTATCCTGGTGTACGCCATCAGCAGCTCATCAGCTGCGCGGGCGCCCCTGCCACGTGACACCTGCCCGGGCCGCCCTCAACCGACAGAGCAAGGAACCGGGAGCACGCGCGTGCCCACAGCGACCGCATCCGCCGAGCAGGCCACCTCCGGCCTGCGCCGCAACGACCTGCGCAACGTCGCCATCGTCGCGCACGTCGACCACGGCAAGACGACCCTGGTCGACGCCATGCTGCGCCAGTCCGGCGCCTTCGCCGCGCGTGCCGAGCTGGTCGACCGGGTCATGGACTCCGGCGAGCTCGAGCGGGAGAAGGGCATCACGATCCTGGCCAAGAACACCGCCGTGCGCCGCCAGACGCCGGACGGGCCGATCGTGATCAACGTCGTCGACACCCCGGGCCACGCCGACTTCGGCGGCGAGGTCGAGCGTGGACTGTCCATGGTCGACGGCGTGCTGCTGCTGGTCGACGCCTCCGAGGGCCCGCTGCCGCAGACCCGGTTCGTGCTGCGCAAGGCGCTGGCGTCGAACCTGCCGGTCGTGCTCGTGGTCAACAAGGTCGACCGACCGGACGCGCGCATCGCCGAGATCGTCGAGGAGACCCACGACCTGCTGCTGGAGCTGGCCTCCGAGCTCGAGAACGTCGACGAGTCGGTGCTGGACCTGCCGGTCGTCTACGCCTCCGCCCGCGCGGGCATGGCCAGCCTCAACCAGCCCGAGGACGGCGGCCTGCCCGACAGCGAGAACCTCGACCCGCTGTTCGACCTGCTGATGGACAAGGTCCCCGCGCCGCTCGCCGACGCGAGCGGGCCGCTGCGCGCCCTGGTCACCAACCTCGACGCGTCCAGCTTCCTCGGCCGCATCGCGCTGTGCCGGATCCACTCGGGTCGGCTGCGCAAGGGCCAGACCGTGGCCTGGATGCGCGAGGACGGCTCGATCTCCAACGTCCGCATCACCGAGCTGCTGGTCACCGAGGCCCTGGACCGGGTGCCCGCCGAGGAGGCCTCCGCCGGTGAGCTCGTCGCCATCGCGGGCATCCCGGACATCACCATCGGCGACACCCTCGCCGACTTGGACAACCCCGAGGCGCTGCCCCGGCTGACCGTCGACCTGCCCGCCATCTCGATGACCATCGGGGTCAACACCTCCCCGCTGGCCGGGCGCAACGGCGGCAACAAGCTCACCGCGCGGATGGTCAAGGCCCGGCTCGACACCGAGCTGGTCGGCAACGTCAGCGTGCGCGTGCTGCCCACCGAGCGCCCCGACGCCTGGGAGGTGCAGGGCCGCGGTGAGCTGGCGCTGGCCATCCTGGTCGAGCAGATGCGCCGCGAGGGCTTCGAGCTGACCGTCGGCAAGCCCGAGGTCGTCACCCGCACCATCGACGGCAAGCTCTGCGAGCCGTTCGAGCGCCTGACGGTCGACGCGCCGGAGGAGCACCTCGGTGCCATCACGCAGCTGCTGGCCAACCGCAAGGGCCGCCTGGAGCACATGGGCGGTCACGGCACCGGCCGGATCAAGGTCGAGTACGTCGTCCCGTCGCGCGGCCTGATCGGCTTCCGCACCGACTTCCTCACCGAGACCCGCGGCACCGGCATCGCCAACGCCATCTTCGAGGGCTACTTCCCGTGGGCCGGTGAGATCCGCAGCCGCCACACCGGCTCGCTGGTCGCCGACCGGCAGGGCCCGACCACCGCGTACGCGATGCTCCAGCTCGCCGACCGCGGCACCTTCTTCGTCGACCCGGGCGCTGACGTCTACGAGGGCATGGTCGTGGGCGAGAACCCGCGCGCCGAAGACCTCGACGTGAACGTCACCAAGGAGAAGAAGCTCACCAACATGCGCTCGTCGTCGGCGGACGTCTTCGAGACGCTGGCCCGGCCGCGCAAGCTGAGCCTGGAAGAGGCCCTCGAGTTCTGCGCCAACGACGAGTGCGTCGAGGTCGCCCCCGAGGTGGTCCGAGTCCGCAAGGTCATCCTCGACGCCACCACCCGAGGCCGCCAGCGCTCCCGCGACAAGGCCCGCGACCAGCGCTGACCTCCACCCCGCTTCGACCGCTCGGGACCACGGTGCCTGCCACCGCGGTCCCGAGCGCGTTGTGGGGTCCGGGGCGGTGGAGATCACACGGAACCTGGTCCCGGGCCCGTGCGTCATCCGGTTGGCTGCATAACCGGTGGCGTGGCGGGTCTGGGAGCATGGATCATCCGGGGGTCGCCTGGGGAGGAGAGTTCGTGCGGGCTAGGGGAGCGCGGTGGGTGGCCGTCTTGGCGGCCATGGCGTGCGCTGCGGCCTGCACCAACGCACCGCCGCCGCCGTTGGTGACGACCGAGGTGGCCAGGACCCAGACGACGAAGTTGCCGACGCCGAACGAGGCCGTTGTCGGGGTCGACAGCGTCACCGGGGGGTACAACCCGCACAAGTTGGCCGACCAGTCCGCGATCACGACGGCGCTGTCGCAGGTGTTGCTGCCGTCGGTGTTCCGGCCCGGTCCGGACGGCACGCCCGTGCTCGACCGGACGTTGATGGTCTCGGCGGAGGTCACCAGCGCGGAGCCGTACACGGTCACCTACCGGTTGCGACCCGAAGCCGCGTGGTCCGATTCGGCGCCTATAGCCGCCGAGGACTTCGTTTACCTGTGGGAACAGCTGCGCGAGGAACCCGGCGTGCTCGACAGCGCCGGGTACCAGCTCATCTCGAACATCTCCGCGCGGGACGCGGGCCGGGTCGTCGAGGTGACCTTCTCCAAGCCGTACCCGGGGTGGCGGGGCCTCTTCACGAACCTGCTGCCCGCGCACCTCTTGAAGGACATCCCCGGCGGCTGGTCCAACGTGCTCCGGGAGAACTTCCCGGTCACCGGTGGTCCCTTCTCCGTCCGCGGCATCGACCGCGACCGCGGGGAGATCGTCCTAGAGCGCAACGACCGCTACTGGTCCACTCCAGTCCCTCTAGACCGGGTCATCCTCCGCCGCGCGGACGCCGACGGCATCGCGTCCGCTCTTAAGTCCGGACACGACCAACTGGCCCTCACGGCGCCAGACGCCGACGAGCTCCCCGAGTACACCAACCTGGGTCTTACCGTCACCAGCTCGGTCGTCCCGCGAACGTCTGTGGCCACTGTCCTGCTTAGGCCGGTCGGCGCCGCTATGGCCGATCAGCGCATCCGGTCCGCAGTGATCGCTCTTACCGACCGCGAAGCCCTCATCAAGGCGGGCACCGGCGGCGGTCCCGGTTCCACGTTCGCGGCCAACGCCCTGGTCCTAGCTCCGACCGCCAAGAACTACGCAGCGACCGGCCCGGCGCCTACGAAGCCAGACGTCGCACTAGCCGAAGGGCTCCTCGCGCAAGCCGGGTACACCAAGCTCAACGGCAGCTGGGCGCTCGGTGAGACCCCACTTAACCTGGTGATCGCCGCGCCTGCCGGTAGGTCCGCTTACGTCGACATCGCCAGGGAGCTCCAACGCCAACTGTCCGCGGGCGGCGTCCAATCGCGGCTGATCACACCCGAGTCCGCCGACCTGTTCACCACCTTGCTCGCCCCGCAACCCCCCACCGCCACCGCGCCCGTCGAGCAGGTGGACCTCGTAGTGGCCCCCCAATCGACCACAGGCGACCCCGCGACCGTCCTGGCGACCCGGTTCGGCTGCGGCCCCGTCCAGGCGGGCAGCGTGCCGACGGCGGCCAACCCGACCGGCTTCTGCGACCAGACCGTCCAGGAGGTCGTCGACAAGGCGCTCACCGGGTCGATCTCCTTCGCCGAGGCGACCGGCCTGGTCGAACCGACCCTGTGGAACCGGGCCGTGGCGCTGCCGCTCTACCAGGAGGCGGACTCGCTGGTGGTCCGCCGGGAGATGTCCGGGGTGTCCGCCGGACCCCCCGGCGCGGGTCCCTTCGCGACGGCCCCTCAGTGGCAGAGACCCTCGGGGTGACTCAGACCACTCTCCGTCATGACATGACACCGGTGGGTACCGACTGGTAACGGTCTCGTTGCACCCGGACGCCTGCCGGTCACCCTTTGGTCACGATCGACGCGCCACAGGTGACCCCGGTGACAGTTGATTCCTAGCGTGCCCACCTAGTGCGCTGCCCAACGCTTCGTTGGGGGCGTGATGGGTTACGGGTGCGACCCGGCCGGATCGGTCGCGGTTGGCCCTGTGCTAGGAGGGCACGTGTCAACTAAGAGAAGCTCACTGACGGCGTTCGCGGCGATTGTCAGCGCCTCGCTCGTCCTGAGCGCGTGTGGCGGCGGCAGCACCGACGGCGGCGGCAGCACCGGGGCGCAGGAACCGACCGGCGACATCGCCTCGATGGCGATCGCCAAGGGCGAGTCGGGCGACGAGTACACCTCGCCCGAGGTCCCGCAGTCCACCGACACCTTCGTCGTGTCGACCGACAACCCGTACACCGCGTACAACAACTCCGCGGCCGACGCGAACAACTCGTACAACACCTTCGCGCTGGCCCAGGTCATCTCGGGCGCCTACAAGCTCGACGGCAACAACAAGGTCCTGCTGAACAAGGACGTCATGGAGAGCGTCGAGCTCACCAGCAAGTCCCCGCAGGTCGTCACCTGGAAGATCAAGTCGGGCGTGACCTGGTCCGACGGCGAGGCCTGGGACTGCGACGACTTCTACCTGGCCTGGCTGTCCTCGACCGGCAAGTCCAAGGGCGCCGACGGCAAGGACATCTTCACCTCGGCCAACACCACCGGCTACGAGCTCATCGACAAGGTCGAGTGCCCGACGCCGACCGAGGTGGTCACCACCTTCAGCACCTCCTACCCGGACTACAAGGGCCTGTTCGGCATCTCGCTGGACATCATGCCCGCGCACATCCTGGAGAAGGAGACCGGCGTCGCCGACGTCACCAAGCTGACCCCGACCGGCGGTGACCAGGCCGCGCTCGGCAAGGTGGCCGAGTTCTGGAAGACCAAGTGGAACGGCTTCGACGCGAAGCTGATGCCCGCTTCCGGCGCCTACCAGATCACCGCGTTCGAGCAGAACAACTCGGTGACCCTCGAGCGCAACCCGAAGTGGATCGGCAAGCCAGGCGGCCCGGCCAAGATCGTGCTGCGCGGCATCTCCGACCAGGTCGCCCAGGCCCAGGCGCTGGAGAACGGCGAGGTCCAGGTCAACTCGATGGCCCAGCCCGACGCCAACGCCGCCGAGCGGCTGCGCGGCCTGTCCTCGCAGGGCGTGCGCTTCGGTGCCTCCAACGGCCTGTCCTTCGAGCACATGGACCTCAACTTCAAGAACAAGTGGTTCGCCGACCAGGCCGTGCGCAAGGCGTTCATGCAGTGCGTCAACCGCGACGAGCTGGCCGAGAAGCTGATCCGCCCGGTGCTGGAGAACGCCAAGCCGCTCGGCTCGCTGGTGTTCTTCCAGGCCGAGGAGGGCTACACCGACAACTACGCGCAGTACAAGGGTGACGCGGCCGCGGCCAAGGCCACCCTCGAGGGCGCGGGCTACACCATCGGTGGCGACGGCTACGCCACCAAGGGCGGCGAGAAGGTGTCGATCAAGATCAGCCACACCGACATCCCGCGGCGCAAGCAGACCGTCGAGCTGATCCAGTCCCAGTGCAAGCCCGCTGGCCTGGAGATCATCGACGACACCGACCCGAACTTCCTCGACACCCGGGTCAGCCAGGGCGACTACGACGTCGCGCTCTTCGCCTGGTCCGCCGCGCCGTTCAAGTCCAGCCAGAAGGCGATCTACGAGACCGGCGGTGGCCAGAACTGGTCCAGCTACGCCAACTCCAAGGTCGACGCGGCGTACAAGGACGCGAGCAGCAACCTCGACGAGGCCGCTTCGCGCAAGGCCTTCCAGGAGGCCGACCGCCTGATGGCCGAGGACAACTACTCGCTGCCGCTCTACCAGCTCCCGAACATGTGGGCCTTCAAGGGCATCGACAAGGTCTACTTCCAGTCGTACAACGGCGCTCTCTGGAACGCCAACGAGTGGGTCAAGACCTCGTAGTCGAATGCCAGCCGCCCCCAGGCGGCGTCATCTGGTCGACGAAGTCCGAGGGGCCGGACCACCAGTCCGGCCCCTCGGCCTTGGGTACCTGACCTGGTCGGGCGCACACTGACGCAGGCAGGGACAACCAGCGCCGCCCACCGGCCGCCTGGACCCCACCGAGGAGCTCTCGTGATTCGCTACATCATCCGTCGGCTGCTGATCTCCGTCCCCATCCTGGCCATCGGCAGCCTCCTCGCCTTCTTCCTCGTCGCCGCCGCGGGCAACCCGGTCGCCGAGCTGAAGGCCAAGCCGGGCGTCACCGCCCAGCAGATCCGCGACCTCGAGTCCAGTCTCGGCCTCGACCAGCCGATCATCGTCCGGTACTGGAAGTGGCTGCTGGACTTCCTGCAGGGCGACTGGGGCAAGAGCATCGCGCTCGGCCAGGCCAAGGTGGACATCTTCGAGTCCGTGATGCGGGCCCTGTGGATCACCGCCCGGCTGGTCATCGGCGCCGAGCTGCTGGCCATCGTGCTCGGCGTCTCGGTCGGCGTGCTCGCCGCCGTCAAGCAGTACTCGATCTTCGACTACCTGGCCACCTCCAGCGCCTTCCTGATGTTCTCGATGCCCATCGTCTGCGTGGCGGTGATCCTCAAGACCTACGGCATCAAGTTCAACAACCTGCTGGAGAGCCTGGGCATGGACCGGTGGCTGAGCACCGTGAGCCCGGCCGCCGGTGGGTTCAAGGGGTCCTTCGGCGAGGTGCTCTTCCAGTACACCGGCACCTACCTGCTGCCGACGCTGAGCCTCACGCTGATCAGCTTCGCCGCCTACAGCCGGTTCCAGCGCGCCTCGATGCTCGAGACGCTCAACTCCGACTACGTGCGCACCGCCCGCGCCAAGGGCATCTCCCAGCGGCGGGTGATCTTCCGGCACGCGTTCCGCAACGCGCTCATCCCGGTCACCACGCTGTTCTCCATCAACTCGGCGGCGCTGTTCTCCGGGGCGATCATCACCGAGACCGTGTTCGGGTGGAAGGGCATGGGCAACCTGCTTGTCCAGTCCATCCGCACCTTCGACCCCTACATGCTGATGGGCTGGCTGATGGTCACCGCCTCGCTGGTCATCGTGTTCAACCTGGTTGCCGACATCATGTACGGCATCCTCGACCCGAGGATCCGCCTTGCCTAGCGACCCCACCCTCAACCCGCTCGGGCCCACGAGCCTGCCGCCAGCGGGTAGCGCCACCGTGGCCACCGCCAGCGAGTTCGACACCACCAAGGCGCGCAAGCAGAGCACCCTGATCATCCGGCGCTTCTTCCGCCACCGCCTCGCCGTGGCCGCGCTGGTGGTCTTCCTGCTGATCTGCGCGATCGGCTTCCTCGGCCCGCTGTTCTGGACCATCTCGGTCGAGGACACCAGCAGCCGCGGCTACCTGCCGCCCAGCGCGGCGCACCCGCTGGGCACCATCCAGACCGGCAAGGACATGCTCGCCCAGCTGATCGTCGGCACCCGGCTCTCGGTGCAGATCGCGCTGGTCGTGGCCTTCGGGTCCACCCTGCTCGGGGTGCTGCTCGGCGCGCTCGCGGGCTACCTGCGCGGCGCGGTGGACAGCGCCATCAGCCGGTTCGTCGACCTGATGCTGATCATCCCGCAGATCGCCGTCGCCGCGATCCTGGTCCGCGCGCTGAGCGGCTCCTGGTACACCGTGGCGTTCATCCTGGCCGCGTTCGGCTGGATGACCGTCGCCCGCATCACCCGCGGCGAGACGCTCTCGCTCGCCCAGCGCGAGTTCGTCGAGGCCGCCCGCGCCGCGGGGGCCAAGACCCGGTGGATCATCTTCCGGCACCTGGTGCCCAACATGATCGGCACGATCACGGTGAACACCACGCTCGCCGTGGCCAGCGCCGTGCTCTCGGAGGCCGCGCTGTCGTTCATCGGCCTCGGCGTGCAGCCCCCGGACACCTCGCTCGGGCTGATCATCAACGAGAACTACTCGCAGATCACCAACCGGCCCTGGCTGTTCTGGGGGCCGTTCGTGATCATCGTGCTGCTCTCGCTCGCGGTGAACTTCATCGGCGACGGCCTGCGCGACGCGTTCGACCCCCGGCAGACGAAGGTGCGTGCCTGATGACCGGACTGCTGCACGGCAACCACCACGACGCCGCTAGGACCGACACCGTGCTCGCGGTGGAGAACCTGTCGGTCACCTTCCCCACCGACGACGGCGACGTCCGCGCGGTGCGCGAGGTCTCCTACCAGCTGCGCCCGCGCGAGGTGCTCGGCATCGTCGGCGAGTCCGGCTCGGGCAAGTCGGTGTCCTCCATGGCCGTCATGGGGCTGCTGCCCGGTAGCGCCAAGGTCACCGGGTCCATCCGCTACCGGGACCGCGAACTGGTCGGGCTGTCCTACAAGGACATGCAGAGCGTGCGCAACAACGGCGTCGCGATGATCTTCCAGGACCCGATGACCTCGCTCAACCCGGTCTACACCATCGGCTGGCAGTTGGCCGAGGCGTACCGGGCGCACCACGCGGTGTCCAAGAAGGCCGCGTGGGCCAAGGCGGTCGAGGCGCTGGAACTGGTCGGCATCCCGCAGCCGGACCGGCGCGCGGCGCAGTACCCGCACGAGTTCTCCGGCGGCATGCGCCAGCGCGTGGTGATCGCGATGGCGATCATCAACGACCCCGACGTGATCATCGCCGACGAGCCGACCACCGCGCTCGACGTCACCGTGCAGGCGCAGATCCTGGAGACCCTGCTGCGGCTGCGCGACGAGGTCAACGCCGGGATCATCATGATCACCCACGACCTCGGCGTCGTGGCGGGCATGGTGGACCGGGTGCAGGTCATGTACGGCGGCACGGTGGTGGAGTCCGGCCCGGTCGAGGAGGTCTTCGACCGGCCGAGGATGCCCTACACCGTCGGCCTGCTCGGCTCGCTGCCCAACCCCGCCCGGCTCGGCCAGCGGCTCACCCCGATCACCGGGGCGCCGCCGTCGCTGATCAACCTGCCGCGCGGCTGCGCGTTCTCGCCGCGCTGCCCGCTGGCCGTCGACGAGTGCTGCACCGAGGAGCCCGCGCTGCTGGGCACCGAGCGCGGCGACCACACCACCCGCTGCCACCGCTGGCAGCACCTCGCCTCGCTGCACCGGCCGAGGTCGCTGTTCGAGCACGAGGAGATCGGGGTGATCGAGAACCCGGCCGCGCTGGTCGAGGCCGATCCCGGGCTCCCGGTCGCCGAAGAGGCGCACACGGTGCAACTGCGGCTGCCGCACGAAGGGCCCCACTCATGACGAACACCGAGGCAGCCCCGGGCAGGCACGCCGCCCCCGAGGGACCCGTCCCGCTGCTGCGGGTGGACAGGCTGGTCAAGTCGTTCCCGGTGCGTGGAGGTGGGATCATCCCGCGCACGGTCGGTCAGGTACAGGCGGTCTCCGAGGTGAGCTTCGAGCTCAACCGCGGCGAGACGCTCGGCCTGGTCGGCGAGTCCGGGTGCGGCAAGTCGACGACCGGGCGGGCCATCCTGCAGCTGCACAAGCCGACCTCCGGGTCGGTCCGGTTCGAGGGCCGCGAGCTGACCACGCTCAAGCCAGCGCAGATGCGGCCCCTGCGGCGCGACCTGCAGATCGTGTTCCAGGACCCGTACGCCTCGCTCGACCCGCGCTGGCAGGTCAACGACGTGGTGGCCGAGCCGCTGCGCATCCACGGCGTCGGGTCGGCCAAGACGATCCAGCACCGCGTCGACGAACTGCTGGAGCTGGTCGGGCTCAACCCCGAGCACCGCAACCGGTACCCGCACGAGTTCTCCGGCGGGCAGCGGCAGCGCATCGGCATCGCCAGGGCGCTGGCGCTGGACCCGAAGCTGATCGTGCTCGACGAGCCGGTGTCGGCGCTGGACGTGTCGGTGCAGGCGGGCGTGGTCAACCTGCTGGAGGAACTGCAGCACCGGCTGGGCCTGGCGTACCTGTTCGTCGCGCACGACCTGTCGGTGGTGCGGCACATCTCGCACCGGGTCGCCGTGATGTACCTGGGCAAGATCGTGGAGATCGGCGACCGGGAGTCCATCTACACCCGGCCGACGCACCCGTACACCCAGGCGCTGCTGTCCGCGGTGCCGGTACCGGACCCGCGGCAGGAACGGCAGCGGCAGCGGATCGTCCTCACCGGCGACGTGCCCAGCCCCGTGTCACCGCCGTCCGGCTGCCGGTTCCGCACCCGGTGCTGGAAGGCGCAAGAGGTGTGCGCGGTCGAGGAACCGCCATTGGTGCGCCACGGTGCGACTTTCTCGGCCTGCCACTTCGCTGAGGAACGCAACGTCCTGCCGTAGTAGGGTGCTGCCGCCGGGGTCCCTGCCCCATGACGGTCGTACGGTGCCGGTGCGCGGCGAAGTTCGACGCACCGGCACCGCCCTACTCTTAGGCTGAACCCGATGCTGACAGCGCCACCTCGACTTCTGCTCGTCCACGCCCACCCGGACGACGAGAGCCTGTGGACCGGCGGGACCATCGCCCGCTACGCCGCTGCCGGGGTCCAGGTCACCCTGGTCACCTGCACGCTCGGCGAGGAGGGGGAGGTCATCCCGGCCTCCCTCGCCCAGTTGGGCCCGGAGGCCGCCGACCAGCTCGGCGGGTACCGGGTCGGCGAACTGCGCGCCGCCTGCGCCTCTCTCGGTGTTTCCGACCACCGCTACCTGGGCGGTATGGGGCGGTGGCGCGACTCGGGCATGGCCGGAGTGGGCGCCAATGGCCACCCGCGGGCCTTCGCTGCCGGTGACGTCGCAGAGCAGGTCGCCGCTCTTACCGCGATCCTGCAAGACGTTCGCCCACAGGTCGTGGTGACCTACGGGCCTGACGGCGGCTATGGCCACCCGGACCACATCCGCGCACACGAGATCACCGCCGCCGCGGTCGCGGAGGTGCCTGAAGTGGCGCGGCTGTACTACGCCGTCGTGTCCAAGCGGGCGATCGAGGACGGTGTGGCCGCGCTCGACGGGGTCGCTGGCCTGCCTTGGCGCCTGCCGGCTGCCGGTGAACTGCCGGTCGTCGACGACGCGGAGATCACCACGTCCGTCTTCATCGGCGACCACCTACCCGCCAAGCTCCGCGCACTACGCGCCCACGCCACCCAGGTGACCGTGTGGCAGGGGCAGGACGGCACGCACGCCTACGCGCTGTCGAACGGCATCGCGCAGCCGGTCGTCGACCACGAGTACTACGTGCTGGCAGGCGGGACAGCCGATCCGATCGAGTCGGACGTGTTCGGCGGGCTCGCCCCGGTCGAACACGTCGGCGCCGACCGGTGACCCTGGGCGAACGGCTGCGCTACGGCGGGTTGCTCGCCGTGAGCGTGGTGCTCGGCGTGTTCGAGCTGTTCTTCCTCCCGTTGCGACTCGACGGTCGGGTGCTGCCGGACCTCTGGTCGCTGCCGTTCCCGATCACCGCCGTCCTGGCCGCGTTTACCATGCCCTGGCTGGTGGTAAGGGCAAGTCGGATCAAGGCGAGGGCCGTGGTCGCGGGCGGGCCGCTCTACATCTGGCTCGCCACCCTGCTCGCGTTCATCGTGGTCGCCCCCGGCGGGGACTCGATCGTCATCGCCGATTGGCGGACGCTGCTGCTGTTGGCCGCGGGCGCGTTCCCGGCGACGGTCAAGATCGGTGATGTCCTGGCGGGCACGATGAAGGAAGCGCATGAGCGAGCTGATCACTGACAAGCACGTGGTGTCGGTGCTGCGCCCCTTCGTCCGCGCCACCACCCCGATGCTCGGCGCCCTGCGCGACGCCGACCCGCTCGGCCTGGTCCGGCGGGTGCTCGGGTCGCGGGAGGAGCACGAGGCGGCGATCGAGCTGGCCAAGGTCGACCGCAGCGTGGTCAAGGGCCTGGAGAGCGTGAAAGTCCCCGGTACCGCCGCCTGGCACGCGATGTCGGTGGCCGAACGCGACGACTGGTGGGTCAACCGGGTCGGCAGGTTCACCGTGCTGATGGCCTCGATCCCCGGCATCGGCGGCGCCCTCGCCGACCGGCTGCCGATCCAGGACACGCTCGCCACCGCGGGCCAAGGCCTGGTGCTGTCCGCGCTGGCGGTCGAACACGGCGCCGCGGACACCGGGACCAGGGTCCGGTTGATCGGGCACGTGCTGTTCGACCGCGACATCGACCCGGTACTGGCCAGCGGCGAGGGCGACCTGCTCACCGACGAGCAGGAAGACGCCGCCACCGCCGAGATGACCGCCGACCTCGACGAGTCCCAACGCGCCCACGGCAAGATCACCCCCAAGGCGGCGGCCAAGACGCTGTGGCGCTTCGGTCGCACGCTGTGGGCACTCGGTGACGAACTGGACAAACGCCCGCAGGGCCGCTTTTACCACAAGGCAATGGGAATGCTGCCGGTCGTGGGGATGGCTGGGGACTACCTCGGCGAGCGGAGCGCGCTCAAGCGGGCGGCCAAGAAGGGCCGCAGGTGGCTCGACACGGTCCAGAGTGACACGGTCTAGCTCGCCGGTACCCAGTACCGGTAGCGGTGCGACTCGCGGTACCCCTGCCGCTGGTAGAGGGCCAAAGCCGCCTCGTTGTCCGTCGCCACCTGCAACACCCGACCTCGTGCGCCCGCTGCCCACCGGTCTAGACCGTTGAGGAGTTCAGTGGCGATCCCTTGCCGTCGGTAGTCGTGACGCACCTCGACAACCGCTATGTGCAACCAGTCGTCGACCACGCAACCGCGAGCCACTCCCACAATCTGGGCGCCCTTGCGGACAGAGGCGAAACCGACTTTCGGGCCCCCGGTCAGCACGTGCCGCTGCGCCTCGGAGACCGCGCCGCCGACGGCCAGCTCCAGCCAGCCCGGTGGCGGTTCGGTGTCCACCTGGGCGGTCGTCGGACCTGTCCCCAGGGGACTGTGCAGGACGGCCGATTCGGCCCCCTTGGGGTGGGCCAGGTTCACCGACCACCCCTGCGCGGCGAGGTCGCGTTCCCACCTCGACCCGACCACGACCTGCGCGTACGGCCGGATTCCGTGCTCTTCGGCAAAGGAAACGACGCGGCCTAGCGCGGTCGCGGTCGGTACGCCAGGGTCGCCGTGGAGCAGCGCGCTGTTGGCCCTGCCGGTGTAGCCGCTGGCCGCGCGCAGACGCCACTGCCCGAGCTCCTGCGTGACCTGCGGCGGCCACGCGTCGGCGCAAACGGACTCCAAAGTCGCCACCGTGCTCACCCCGAGAGTGTGGCCCCTATCGGCCCGTATGCGTGTGTGAGCTAGGCAGCACCGGGTGCATGCGCCCGCGACGGGCGAGAGATACTGTCGGCTGTCGCGCATCTTCCCGAATGCGCGCGCAACACCATGAAGGAGCAGGAGAGCGCAGTGACCTACGTGATCGCCGAGCCCTGCGTCGACATCCTCGACAAGGCCTGCATCGAGGAGTGCCCGGTCGACTGCATTTACGAGGGCGACCGGATGCTCTACATCCACCCCGACGAGTGCGTGGACTGCGGCGCCTGCGAGCCGGTGTGCCCGGTGGAGGCCATCTACTACGAGGACGACGTCCCCGACCAGTGGTCCACCTACACGAAGGCCAACGTCGACTTCTTCAACGACCTCGGCTCCCCGGGCGGGGCGTCCAAGGCGGGCAAGGTCAGTGCCGACCCCGACTGGATCAAGGCGCTGGAGCCCAGGGGCGAGTGAGCTTCCCCGACCTGCCGGACTTCCCCTGGGACGTCCTCGCCGACCACGCCGCCCGGGCCCGGACGCACCCGGACGGCGTGGTCGACCTCTCCATGGGCACCCCGGTCGACCCGGTACCGCCCCTGATCCAGGCCGCCCTGGCCACCGCGGCCGAGCTCCCCGGGTACCCGACGACGCACGGCATCCCGGAACTTCGCGCGGCGGCCGTGGCCGCCCTGGAGCGCAGGTACGGGGTGGTCGGGCTGGACCAGGACGCGGTCCTGCCCACCATCGGCTCCAAGGAGCTCGTCGCCTGGCTGCCGACCCTGCTGGGCGTGCGGTCGATGGTGATCCCCGAGCTCGCCTACCCGACCTACGAGGTGGGCGCCCGCCTGGCTGGCGCGACCTACACCCGCACCGACGGCCTCACCGTCCTCGGCCCGGCCGCCCCCGGCCTGATCTGGCTCAACTCGCCCTCGAACCCCACGGGCCGAGTCCTGCCGGTCGAACACCTCCGCAAGGTCCTCGCCTGGGCCCGCGAACGCGGCACCATCGTCGTCTCCGACGAGTGCTACCTGTCCCTGGGCTGGGACACCACCCCCGTCTCCGTCCTACACCCCGCCGTGTCTGATGGCGATTTCACCAACCTCCTCGCCGTCCACTCGCTGTCCAAAACCTCAAGCCTGGCCGGCTACCGAGCAGGCTTCATCACCGGCGACCCGGTGTTGGTCCGCGGCCTCCTGGAAGTCCGCAAACACGCGGGCCTCATCGTCCCGCGCCCGGTCCAAGCCGCCATGACGGCGGCACTGGCCGACGACACCCACGTGGCCACCCAAAAGGCCCTCTTCGCCGCCCGGCGCGCCCAACTCCGCCCGGCCCTGGAAGCGGCGGGCTTCCGCATCGACCACTCCGAAGCGGGCCTGTACCTCTGGGCCACCCGCGCCGAGCCCGCCTGGACCACAACGGAGTGGCTGGCAGCCCGAGGCATCTTGGTGACTCCGGGCCACTTCTACGGCCCCACCGGCTCCCACCACGTCCGCATAGCCCTCACAGCCACCGACGAACGCATAGCCACCGCCGCCGCCCGCCTAGCTGGCTAAGCAACACTCACGGCAGCTCCTCTCTACGCGGCCCACCCCCTAGGTACGCTCGGCCTCCTACCTAACGTCTGCCCTGCACGCGTCAACCGGTGCACTGCGCCTCTTGGCGGACTCGTCCCCGTGCTCGGTTCCGGTGCCCGCATTCCCACCCCCAACCTTCGTCGACCTCCTACACCTATCCGTAGCCGTGTTCGGCGAGCGCTCCACCAGCCCCACGCCTTTTCCAGCGCAACGCACATCAAGCGCCACAGCTTGCCTGTCGCTATTGCTCGGACCCAGGTCGCGTAGCGGTAAAGCGCCGTACGAAAGGCCGGTTCGCATTCCTTCGACATCCCCACTCCTCAAGATCATCCCACTCGTCCGCCAGGTCGGGCGGCACGTAATTGCCAAGCTATCCGCGTTGTCAACGGGGCCGCAACGGGGTGGTTTGACCTGGGGATGGATTGATGGGTTGTGGATAACTTGACCCGTCGCCACCTAGTCGGGTGACCGGGGGAGAGGGGTTTCGTGACTGGTTTCGTCACTGCCCAGCAGGTACCCGTGCCGCTGGAGTTCGGTGGCCAGGCGGACGGTGGTGGTGAGGAGGTCGTCGACGTTGTCGGTGCCGTCCGGGGGGTGCCAGCCCTGCGACAACAGCAGCAGTCTGTCCGCGTTGTCCCGCAACTGGAGCGCGAGTTGGCCCAGTTCGATCCGGGCCCTGACCTCGGCGGCGATCGCCCTGCCGCGGTACGCGCGCTGCCTGCAGGCGGCCGTGCAGTACCGGCGCGGCCGCCCGGCGCCCGCCACAACCAGGGGGCGCCCGCAGTATTCGCAGACTTTTGTCACCACGTTCGGGTGGCGATTCTGAGGGTCAGACACGGAATGTCCTGACTTTCTGTAGGTCCAGGCCAGGCACTATCGAGCGAACCCTATTTCATTGACGGGCCAACCGGACCGGTGGTCTACTGGAAAGGTCTTCGAAAGGCCGGGAGTGTCGGGGTCACCTTTCGGAGACGGGGTCACAGCGTCACCGCGCCGGGCGTTATTCGGCTTCCCCACCTGTGCCGCCCGGCTCGCCACCACCATTCCACCCATTCCCTTGGGAGCATTCAGCATGTCCACCCAGTACTCGCTCACCGTCACGAACAATTCGACCCAGTTCCAGGACCTGTGTGTCTACCAGAAGCCGGTCGACCTCGGCGTGCCCAACGCGCTGTCGCTGGCGTGGTTGACCGCGCCAGCCTGGCCGGGCACCACCGTCACCTTCACCTGGTCGCTGGACTACAGCTTCGTCTGGGCGCAGACCGGTTCGCTGCAACCGGGCGTCACGTTCAAGGCGCAGCAGACCATCGCGGCCGACCCGGAGAACCTGGCCAGCAACCAGGTCCAGTTCGACTACCGGGCAGGCGCGTTCACCTTCCTCGACGGGCCCGCGGTCGGCACACCGCAGCTCGGGTCGCTCTACGTCCGCGAGCTCAACGGCGTCCCGGCCAACTCCGCCACCGTCGGCATCGGCATGTCCAACGCGGGGACCTTCGCCGTGCAGGCCCAGCCGAACACCAACCTGGTGTTCACCCCGCACCCGGAGTACTGGATCACGGCGGGCACCTTCAGCGCGGGCGAGGTGCTCGACATCGAGCAGATCACCAACGAGGCCGCCGTCCCCTACGACGGCACCTTCGCGATGAACGCGGTGCTCAACTCCAAGAACATCTGGCAGATCAGCGGGGGCGTGGTCTAGACAGCCCCACCCAGACGGCGGCGCACCGGGAACGCCGCCCCGGTCGAGGCCGCCGTCCGGCGGGGCGCGGGGAGCGTGGTCGCACCCCCGCGCCCCGCTGTGCCGCGCGCGAAAACCACGCCACGCCAAGGAGAATGCCGTGCCCAACTACAGCAAGGTCCAACTCATCAGCTACGGCACCGTGACCTCCACCCCCACCAGGGTGCTCACCGGTGACCAGTCCAACCGCTACTACGACGACCTGGCCAGCCGCGGCCGCACCCTGTGCGACGTCGCCGACTGGGTCGCCTCCACCTCGGCGTCGGCACTGGCCGACCCGGACACGCTCAAGGTGTTCGTCGCCCCCGAGTTCTTCTTCCGCTACGGCGGACCCTCAGATCCACCGGAGGTCCTCAACGACAGCTACCCCGACGGCGAACAGTTGCTGCCGCGGCTGTCGGAGGAGATCCTCAAGCCGCACTTCGCCGCCCAGGGCTACCGCGACTGGGTGATCGTCGCCGGGTCGATGTTCTGGCACAAGCGCGGACCGGTGAACCCCAGCTACTTCAACACCACGCTGGTGATCAACGGTGGTCCGGACACCACGCTCACCCCGCAGGAACGCGCCGCCAACGCCGACGTGCGCGCCCTGGCCACCGTCGGCGCCGCGACGACCAACCAGAAGTCGCTGATGTCCAACATCGACTACGCGATCGGCGTCGACCGGTCCGAATGGGACGCCTCGCTCAACCCGATGTTCCGGCTCAGCTTCACCGACAGCGAGTTCTGGCGCTGGCACGTGTTCGCCGCGCACGGCAAGGCGGGACCGCAGGGCCAGCCGCTGGTGTTCGGGCTGGAGGTCTGCCTGGAGCACATCGTCGCCTACGCGGGCTCGGACTCCGACGTCGGTCTGCTGCGCACCATGGAGGCCCGCGTCCCCGACCAGCCGGAGGTCGACGTCCACCTGGTCACCTCCTGCGGGATGACGCTCAACCCGGCCTTCGGCGTCGCCGCCCGCGACGACGGCTACGCGATGATCAACGACGGCATGCAGCCGGGCAGCCCGCCGCTGCCCTGGCCCAACGCCGACGTCCGCCGCGTGACCCGGGTCCAGCAGGACGGCAGACGGTCGGTCGGCGCCTCGGCCAGGGTGCTGAGCAATCGCCAGCTCCCGGCGAACCTGCAGCTCGGCATCGCGGGCAACCAGCACAACCCGCCCGATGCCGTCGCGGTCTGGGAAGCCGTCCCCCTCGCCGAGCGGGACTAGGACCCGGGCGATCGGCCACCCCCGGGCGGTGGCCGATCGCTCCCCACAACACCGAAAGGAGGTTCACGTGACACCCACCTGAGCACCACTCGACCCGGTCGAGTGGCACCGGGCCCGCGGGCGGGCAGTACCCCGGGGTGGTGGGTAAGCCTCAGCCATGAACAAAGCCCACCTGGCTCTCACCGGCCTGGCCACCCTGTCCGCACTCCTGCTCCCGGGCACCAGCGCGGCCGCGCTACCACCCGACTACTACCTCGCGGTGTCCGAATCGACCGGCCAGTGCCTCACCATCGCGGACGGCGTCGCCACCCTCGGCGCCTGCGAGATGACCGCGCAGTGGGACATCAGCCCGGTGGCCCTGACCATGCCACCGATGCCCGGCGGCCCGTTCGAGACGGTCCCACCCCGTCAGCAGTCGGAGCCGCACTACCTGATGCACACCGAGCGCTGCCTGGACAGCACCACCCTGGCGCTCGTCGAATGCCACCCGGGGCCGGAGAGCACCTGGCTCCTGCACCAACTCGCCACCGGCGGGTACCTCCTGGTGTCCCCGGTGAGCGGCGACGTGCTGGCGCTCGACCGTGATCAGGCGGTGGTCCTGGTCGAACCGCGCGGGACCGCGAACGAGCAGTGGAACTTCACGAAGTACGCGACTGCCTAGGGCGGTTGCTCTGTTGGGGTGACGGCTAGACCGTGCCGGAGAGGAGGTTGTTCGGGGGTGGGAGCATCGCTGCGGTGTGGAGCAGCGCGCGCGGGTGGTGTCGATGACCGAGTCACCGGAGCCCGGTGACCGGGTGGCGAACACGATCCCGAACGCGGCCGACGTGTCGAGGACCGTGCAGTCCGGCTCGATCGGTGGCGACGTGCTGACCGGTGGTCAGAAGTTCGCCATCACCGCCGAGCAGGTGGTGGTGGCTGGCCACGCTGGGGTCCCCGCCATGGAGTCGGTGGCGCCGCCCCGGTCGGCCAGTCGCATCCCGGCCACGCGGCTGTTCCTGGGTCGGTCCGCGGAACTCGCGCGGCTCGACGCGGTGGTGGGGGAGTCGGGGCGTGCGGTCGTGGTCGCTGTCCACGGCCTCGGCGGGGTGGGCAAGTCCACGCTGGCGGCGCGGTTCGCCGCGCTGCACGCGGACCGGTTCTCGTTCACGTGGTGGGTGGTCGCCGACTCGCCCTCGGCCCTGACCGCTGGCCTGGCCGAGGTAGCGGCCGCCGTGGCCCCGGGGACCAGGGCACTGCCGCTGGAGGAGCGGGCCGAACTGGGCGTGCGGTGGCTCGCGTCCCACGACGACTGGCTGCTGGTACTGGACAACCTCACCGGCCCGGCCGAGGTTGCCGATCTGCTGGCACGGGTGCGGACCGGCACGATCATCATCACCTCGCGCCTGGGCGTCGGATGGCACGCCGTGGCGACGACGGTCGCCGTGGATGTGCTGCCCGCTGCGGAGGCGGTGGCGTTGCTGTCCCAGATCGTGCTGGGCCAGTGGCCGGACGCCGACCTCATCGGTGCTGAGGACCTGTGCGAGGAACTCGGGCACCTGCCGCTGGCCGTGGAGCAGGCCGCTGCCTACCTCGCCCAGACCAGGATCTCCCCGACCGCGTACCTCGACCTGCTGTCCAGGTTCCCCGCCCGCATGTTCGCCGCCACCACCGAGGGCAGCGATGCCCAACGCACCATGGCCCGCGTCTGGCACGTCACCCTCGACCACCTCGCCGACACCCCACTCGCGGGCCAGTTGCTCCACCTCATCGCCTGGTGGTCTCCGGACACCATCCCCCGAGACCTCTTCAGCGATGCCAGCGAACCCGGCGTCCACGAGGCCCTAGGGCGACTCGCCGCCTACAGCATGATCACCCTGGGGCCTGCCACGATCTCCGTGCACCGCCTGGTCCAAGCCGTGACCCGCACCCCTGACCCCGCCGACCCGCACCGCCACCCCGACACCATCGCCGAGGCCCGCGATCTGGCGACGTTCGCGCTCGCCACCTACGTGGCCGGTCTTGATCCGCTGTTGCCCGCGAATTGGCACAAGTACCAGGCTGTTCTGCCTCACGCGCAAGCGGTCATGGACCGCACGGCTCCAGAAGACGACACGGAGGACACGGGCATTCTCCTCAGCGAACTCGGCGGGTACTTGGATGGTCAGGACGCTGAGAGCATCGCCTTTCACAGGCGGGCACTCGACAGCCGCGTCCGGATCTTTGGACCAAACCACTCGGAAACGCTGGCGGCCCGCAACAACCTGGCTTATGCCCACTTCGCCGCAGGTGCCGAAGAACTGGCGACCACGCTCTTCAGCGAGCTCCTGGTTGATTGCGAGCGGGAGTTGGGCTCAGCTCACCTAAGCACCCTGATGGTCATGAGCAACCTCGCAGGCATGCACAGGGCCGCAGGTGAGTTTGACAAGGCATCTCCCCTGCTCGAGGCCGTTCTCGCCGCGCGCGAACGGCTGCTCGGACCCGAACACCCCCACACGTTGGAAGCCCGCAACAACATGGCGGAAATCCACTGGAAGGTTGGCGACCGCGCCCGAGGGCGTGCGCTGTTCGAGGCCAACCTTGCCGACCGGGGACGGGTTCTCGGTCTCGACCACCCTGACACCCTGGTCTCCCGCAACAACCTCGCGGAATTCCACAGGGACGCTGGCGAGCTCGATCAAACCATTTCGCTGCTGCGGACCAATCTGGCCGAGTGTAAGCGGACTCTCGGTCCAGATCACCCACTCACACTGCTGACCCGCAACAACCTCGCGGGTGCGTACCGGATGGCGGGTGCGGTTGACCGGTCGCTTCTGTTGTTCGAAGCCGCGTTGGCGGACCGCGTGCGGGTGTCAGGCCCCGATCACCCGCACACCCTCACCCTCCGCAACAACCTTGCGGGGGCCTACCGCGATCTAGGCGACCTGGAGCGCGCGATCTCGCTGTACGAGGACACCCTCAGCGATGCGACGCGCGTACTAGGCGCGGATCACCGCACTACACGGGGCATCCGGAACAACCTCAACCGCGTTCGGGGCTTGTGAGGACGGCTTCGGCGGCGGCGTCGACGTCTGCCAACGCGGGGCGCCATTGGGTGCGGCACTGGGCTTTGCGTGCACGTTCGCGTTCGACCAGGCGGCCGGCCACGAAGACGACGTCCACTGGGACTCCGTCGCCGAGGTCGGTGAGGAGGGAGCGGATGGTGTCTTCGGCGATGACCGCGTCCTGGTGGTCGCCGAGGATGTCCTGGAACTCCTTGGTGGCCGCGACCAGCGCCCGGATTCGCTTGCGGGCGGCCGGTTCGGCCATCTCTGCCGCGTAGCGCAGGCGCTTGCCGTGGATGCGGAGCTCGTGCAGGTCGTCGTCCGGGGGGTTTTCGCCGAGGGCGTCCGCGGCGCGCATCAGCTTCCGGTGCGGCTTGCGGATCACGCTGACCAGGGCGGGTGCCTCGGCGTCGTCCTCCGGGGCGGTCGCGACCACGTCGCCGGTGGCGGTCGAGCGCAGTGACTCCAGCAGCCGCCGGTACCGCTTGCTCCGCAGCACGCCCAGCATCTTCTTGCGGGCGTCTTTCCGCCGGACCACCAGGCTGTGCAGTAACTGCTCCACCGCCGCCAGTTCGGCCTCGTCGAACCCCACGGCTTGGGCGCGCAGGCTCTCCAGCTGCACGTCGAGGTCGCGCACCGCACCGAGCGAGGCGCCGAGCCACTTCAGCTCGGCGTCCAGCTCTGGCAGCGGAAGACCCGCCTTGAGCGCCGCCCGGGCCCGCCGCACAGCGACCCGCATCTGGTGCACGTGCTCTGTGTCGGAGCCCTCGCGCGCGCCCTCGGTGCGGGTCGAGAGCTCCTCGACCTGCGCGGCGAGCCTGGCCTGGATGCGGGAGACGAGTTCAGTCACACCGGACATCATATTTCCTCGGCCGTTCGGCCCCGGTTCACTCAGTCGTTGGCGTGCAGCGCGGTGTTGAGCTCGATACCGGTGCCGTCGCGGCCGACCACCTCGACCGCGCCCGTCGTCGAGTTCCGCCGGAACAGCAGGCCCGACTCCCCGGACAGCTCGCGCGCCTTCACCAGCGTCCCGTCACCCAGCCGCACCTTGGTGCCCGCCGTCACGTACAGCCCGGCCTCCACCACGCAGTCGTCGCCGAGGGAGATCCCCACCCCGGCGTTCGCGCCGAGCAGGCAGCGCTCACCGACGCTGATGACCTCCTTGCCGCCGCCGGAGAGCGTCCCCATGATCGACGCGCCGCCGCCGACGTCGGAGCCGTCGCCGACCACCACACCGGCTGAGATCCGACCCTCCACCATGGACGCGCCGAGCGTGCCCGCGTTGAAGTTCACGAAGCCCTCGTGCATCACGGTCGTGCCGGTCGCCAGGTGCGCGCCGAGCCGCACCCGGTCGGCCTCGGCGATGCGCACCCCGGCGGGCAGCACGTAGTCGACCATCCGCGGGAACTTGTCCACCCCGTACACGGTCACCTGGCCGCGGGAGCGCAGCCGCAGCCGGGTCGCCTCGAAGCCGTCGACCGGGCACGGGCCGTGGTTGGTCCACACGACATTGCTCAGCAGGCCGAACACGCCGTCGAGGTTCTGCCCGTGCGGGCGCACCAGGCGCGCCGACAGCAGGTGCAGCCGCAGGTACACGTCGTGCGCGTCGGTCGGCGGGCGCTCCAGGTCGTCCACGGTGGTGCGCACCGCGACCACCTCGACGCCGCGCGCCGGGTCCGGCCCGAGCAGCGCGGCCACGCCAGCGCCCAGTTCCGCGGTCGCCTCGTCGGTGGTCAGCCGCACCGTGCCCGCCTCGGCCACCGCGCCGAGCCGGGGCGAGGGGAACCAGGTGTCGAGCACCGTGCCGTCCGTGGTCACCGTCGCCAGGCCGACGCCGTGGGCGCCCTTGCTCTCAGTCGCTTCCGCACTGCTCACACGCGACACGGTAACCAATCGCGCGGGGAGTAGCGTGACGGGCCGTGACCGTTGAGCTGGATCTCACCGCTGACCCCGTCGACCTCACCACCGCCCTCGTCGCCGTGCCCAGCGTCTCCGAGGACGAGGTCGTGCTGGCCGACGCCGTCGAGCGCGCGCTGCGGGCCCAGGCGCCGCACCTGGAGGTGGTCCGCAGCGGCAACGCCGTGCTGGCCCGCACCAACCTCGGCCGCGCGTCCCGGGTGGTGTTCGCGGGTCACATCGACACCGTGCCGGTCAACGACAACCTGCCGCCCCGGCTGGTCGACGGCGTGCTGCACGGCCTCGGCGCGGTCGACATGAAGGGCGGGGTGGCCGTCATGCTGCACCTGGCCGCCGCGGCGACCGATCCCAAGCACGACCTGACGTTCCTGTTCTACGACTGCGAGGAGATCGACGCCGCCCGCAACGGCCTCGGCCGGGTCGAGCGCGACCTGCCGGACTGGATGCGCGGTGACCTGGCCGTGGTCTGCGAGCCGTCCAACGGCACCATCGAGGCGGGTTGCCAGGGCACCATGCGCATCGCGGTCCGCACCTCCGGCGTCCGCGCGCACACCGCTCGCGGCTGGATGGGTGTCAACGCGATCCACGCGATCGGCGCGGTCCTGGCGACCCTGACCGCCTACGAGACCCGCGTCGTCGACATCGACGGCTGCACCTACCGCGAGGGCCTGCAGGCCGTGCACATCTCCGGCGGCGTCGCGGGCAACGTGGTCCCGGACGCGGCCGAGGTGCGGATCAACTTCCGGTTCGCCCCCGACCGCACCCCCGAGCAGGCCGAGGCCCACCTGCGGGAGGTCTTCGCCGGTCACGACGTCACCGTGGTCGACGGCGCCGCAGGTGCGTTGCCCGGTCTCACCGCGCCCGCCGCGCAGGAGTTGCTGGCTGCCGCAGGCGGCACGCCCGTCGCCAAGCTGGGGTGGACGGACGTGGCCAGGTTCGCCGCGCTGGGCATCCCGGCGGTCAACTTCGGACCGGGCGACCCGACGCTGGCCCACACCCAGCACGAGCACGTCCCGGTCGGGCAGATCACCGAGTGCGCGCGGGTCCTTCGCCTGTTCGTTGGCGGATAGTCGCCATTAGCCCGATCGGGAACAAGGTCATCGTCCTAGACTCGGCCGCGTGACCATTGACGGACCCGATGACCTCGGCAGCGACCTGCACCCCAAGGAGCGCCAGCGCGGCCCGGTGACCTTGCGCCGGGAGCGCAGCGAAGAAGCCACCACCACCGACCAGCGCCTGCTCGACTCGCGCGGGCCGTCGGACTGGGTGCACACCGACCCGTGGCGGGTCCTGCGCATCCAGGCCGAGTTCGTCGAGGGGTTCGGCGCGCTCGCCGAGGTGCCGCGTGCGGTGACCGTGTTCGGTTCGGCCAGGACCAAGCGCGACGACCCCGAGTACCAGCTCGGCCGCGACATCGGCGCCGCGCTGGCGGCTTCCGGTTTCGCCACCATCACCGGTGGCGGCCCCGGCGCGATGGAGGCGGTCAACCGCGGCGCGTCCGAGGCCGGTGGCCTGTCGATCGGGCTGGGCATCGAGCTGCCGTTCGAGCAGGGCCTCAACCCGTGGGTCGACCTCGGCGTGAACTTCCGGTACTTCTTCGCGCGCAAGACGATGTTCATCAAGTACTCGCAGGCCTTCATCTGCCTGCCGGGTGGCTTCGGCACGCTCGACGAGCTTTTCGAGGCTCTTACCCTCGTGCAGACCAAGAAGGTCACGAAGTTCCCGGTTGTCCTCTTTGGCACCGAGTACTGGGGCGGCCTCTATGAGTGGCTGCGCAGTTCGGTCCTCGCGGGCGGCAAGATCGGCGAGAAGGACATGGCCCTCTTGCACCTGACCGACGACGTCGACGACGCGGTCGGTGTGGTCGAGAAGGCCTACCAGGCCTGGAGCGACGCCCATTGAGCCGCTCGGTAGCCGTCTACTGCGGCTCGCACTCGACCGTGCCGCGTTCGTACCTGGACTTAGCTGACGAAGTCGGGGCTGGCATAGCCGCGCGCGGCTGGACGCTCGTCTGGGGCGGATCCGCCGTGTCCATGATGGGCTCGGTGGCCCGCGCGACAAGGCGCGGCGGATCGCGGACGGTGGGCGTCATCCCGCGCGCGTTGGTGGAGCTGGAAACCGCGGACCCCGACGCCGACGAGCTGATCGTCGTCGACACGATGCGCGAGCGGAAGCGCGAGATGGACGACCGCGCCGACGCCTTCCTGACGCTGCCCGGCGGCCTGGGCACCTGCGAGGAGCTCTTCGAGGTCTGGACGTCCCGCTACCTGGGGATGCACACCAAACCCGTGGTCCTGCTCGACCCCGACGACCACTGGTCCGGCATGCTGACCTGGGTCCGCGAGCTCCACTCCAGGGGCTTCGTCAACGACGTCGCCCTCAACGCCCTCGTCGTCACCCGGACCGCCGAAGAGGCCCTGGCCGCCTGCGCCTGACTAGGCGGCTTCGCTGGGGCGCTTGTGGTACGAGTCGACGTACTCCTGGCCGCTGAGCTCGAGGATCGCGTACATGATCTCGTCGGTCACGGCGCGGCGGATGGGCAGTGAGTTGGCCAGGCCGTCGTAGCGGCTGAAGTCGAGCGGCTCGCCGAAGCGCACGGTGATGCGGTGCGGGCGGGGCCACTTGCGGCCCGCGGGCTGGACCTTGTCCGTCCCGATCAGGGCCACCGGCACGACCGGCGCCTTGTGCTCCAGCGCCAGCTGCGCCACCCCGGTCCGGCCGCGGTGCAGCTTGCCGTCGAGGGAGCGCGTGCCCTCGGGGTGGATCGCGAACGCGTCGCCCGCGTCGAGCACCGCACCGGCCACCTCGAGCGAGGCCAGCGCCGCGCGGCTGTTGTCCCGCTCGACGGGGATGGCCCCCAGGGCGCGGAAGAGCACGCCGACCAGGCGCTTCTTCGGTGAGCCCCCGGCGAAGTACTCCGCCTTGGCCAGGAACGACACCCGGCGGGAGACCATCATCGGCACCACGAAGCTGTCGATGACCGCCAGGTGGTTGATCGCCAGGATCACCGGGCCCTTGGCGGGTACCCGCTCGGCGCCCTCGACGACGGGTCGCAGGAACAGCCTGGCCAGGAACGAGAGCACGACGCGCAGCGTGCGGTAGAACACGGATTGGCCTCCTCGGTCGCGCTCAACTGTAGCCGGCGCCGGTCGCGACCACCGCACGGTGGAGACGCCGCTCACCATGGCACCATCGGTAACCATGACGGCTCTGCGGTTCGGCACCCGCGAGGTCCCCCAGGACCGCGCCCTGGTGATGGCGATCGTGAACCGGACCAGGGACTCCTTCTACGACCGGGGTGCCACCTTCGCCGAGCCCGCCGCCCTCGCCGCGGTCGACCGGGCGGTGGCCGAGGGCGCCGACATCGTCGACATCGGCGGGGTGCGGGCCGGGTCGCACGGCGAGCCGGTCGACTCGGCGGAGGAGGCGCGGCGGGTGGTCCCGTTCGTCGCGGCGGTGCGCGAGCGCCACCCCGACCTGGTGATCAGCGTCGACACCTGGCGGCACGAGGTGGGTCGGGCGGTGTGCGAGGCGGGCGCCGACCTGATCAACGACACCTGGGCGGGCGCGGACCCGCGGCTGGCCGAGGTCGCCGCCGAGTTCGGGGTCGGCATCGTCTGCTCGCACACCGGTGGCGCCGCCCCGCGCACCGACCCCCACCGGGTCCGCTACGGCGACCTCGTCGGTGAGGTCGTGACCGAGCTGGTGGCCAGGGCCGAGCGGATGGTCGAGCTGGGCGTGCCGCGCGAGGGCGTGCTCATCGACCCGACGCACGACTTCGGCAAGAACACCTGGCACGGCCTGGAACTCCTGCGCCGCTTGGACGAGCTCGTCGCCACGGGGTGGCCGGTGCTGATGGCACTGTCCAACAAGGACTTCGTCGGCGAGACCCTCGACGTGAGCCTCGACGAGCGCGTGGACGGAACCCTTGCCGCCACGGCCGTTTCCGCGTGGGCGGGCGCGAAGGTCTTCCGCGCGCACCAGGTCGCCAGGACTCGTCAGGTCGTCGACATGGTCGCGGGCATCGCCGGAACCCGCCCCCCGGCCCGGGTGACCCGGGCCCTGGCGTGAGCAGCCTGGAGCGGACCACCTGGCAGAGTCCCGAGTGGACTGTCACGCAGTTGGTGCGCGCCAAGGGGAGCAGGACCGTCAGCGTGGTCCTACCCGCGTTGAACGAAGAGGCCACGGTCGGTGCTGTCGTCGCTTCGGTGCTGCCCCTGGTCGGCACGTTGGTCGACGAGCTCGTGGTCATCGACTCCGGGTCGACCGACCGCACCCGCGCTCGCGCCGAGGCCGCGGGCGCCCGGGTCGTGCACCGCGACGCCGTGCTGCCCGCCGTCGCGCCGCGCCCGGGCAAGGGCGAGGTCCTGTGGCGCTCGCTGGCCGCCACCAGTGGTGACCTGGTCGTCTTCCTCGACTCCGACCTGGTCGACCCCGACCCCGCGTTCGTCCCGCACCTGCTCGGACCGCTGCTGACCGCGCACGGCGTGCACCTGGTCAAGGGCTTCTACCGGCGCCCGCTGCGGCTGGAGACCGAGGAGGTCGGCACCGGCGGCGGCCGGGTCACCGAACTGCTGGCCCGACCCGCCCTGTCCGCGCTGCGCCCCGAGCTCGCCGACGTGATCCAACCCCTCGGCGGCGAGTACGCGGCCACCCGCGAGTTCCTCACCTCCGTCCCGTTCGCCGCGGGCTACGGCGTCGAGATCGGCCTGCTGCTCGACGCGCACACCCGCTACGGCCTCGCCGGGCTCGCCCAGGTCAACCTCGGTGTCCGCAAGCACCGCAACCGCTCGCTGCTGCAACTGGGCGTCATGGCCAGGCAGATCCTCGGCACCGCTCTCGATCGCTGCGGCGTGCCGTCCGCGACCGGCGTGCTGACCCAGTTCGTACAGGTCGGCGGCGAATGGCTGCCGGACAGGACCGAGGTGCTCGTCGCCGACCGGCCCCCGATGGCCGGGGTGCTCGGCGGCTAGACCGGCCTGGTCAGGTGGTACTCGGTGATGCTCGGGTCGTTCGGGTACGGCATCTCCCGGCCGTTCGGGGTGAACCCGAGCCGGTCGTAGAAGCGCCGCGCGCGGGGGTTGTTGCCCACCACCCAGGCGTTCACCGCGCCAGCCCCCTCCGCCTTCGCCCAGTCCACCAGCGTCTCCACCAACTCGGTCGCCAGCGACGTGCCCCTGGCGGCTGGCGCGATCCACACCGAGATCATCTCCACCGGGTCGCCGGGGATGCCCGCCGCGATCGCGACCGGCTCGACGTCGGCGAAGGCCAGGAAGACGGCGTGCTTGCGCGGCCAGTCCCGCCAGTGGTCGTCGCCGTAGGGCGTCTCCTTGGCCAGGGTGGACGCGAACGCGTACGGGGCCTCGGTGAGGGCGGCCAGCCGGACGGCGCGGATCGCGGACCAGTCGGCTGGGGTGGCGCGGCTGATGGCCATGATCGCGAGGTTCCCCGGGGTGCCGGGGGCCCGGCAACCGGTTTTCTCCCGCTCACCCGCTGTGCGGACCGGCCGATGCGTGACACGATCTGCCCGTGACCACCGTGCTCATCTACCTCGTCGTCATGGCGCTCGTGGCCGCCGTGGTGTTCCTGCTCGCCTCCGTGGTGTTCGGCCGCGGCGAGGAACTGCCCGCGCTGCCCCCCGGCGCGTCCCCGACCCGGCTGCCCGCCACCGACGTCACCGGCGACGACGTGCGCTCGGTGCGGTTCCAGCTGGTGTTCCGCGGCTACCGGATGACCGAGGTGGACTGGGTGCTGCAGCGCCTCGGCGGCGAGCTCGACCAGCTGCGGGCCAAGGTGGCCGAGCTGGAGAAGGCGGATGATCCGAGTCGCTGAACGCGTCGACATCCAGGCGCCAGCCGAGGTGACCTGGGCGGCGATGACCGACTGGGCGCGGCAGGGCACCTGGATGCTCGGCACCACGGTCAGGGTGACCGGCGGTGACGGCCGCGGCGTCGGGTCGACACTGGCCGCGTTCACCGGCGTCATCGGCATCGGGTTCACTGACCACATGGAGATCACCGAGTGGCGGCCCCCGGCCCGCTGCGCCGTCCGCCACACGGGCTGGCTCGTGCGCGGCACCGGGGTGTTCGAGGTCGAAGACCGCGGCGCCGCCGGGTCGACCTTCGTGTGGCGGGAAGACCTGCGGGTGCCGCGACCGCTGTGGGCCCTGGTGAGCCCGGTGTTCCGCGCGGGACTGCGGCTGTCGCTGCGCCGGTTCGCGGCGTTCGCGGAGGCGCGCGCGTGACGGCGCTGGTGCGGTGCGCCTGGGGTGACTCGACGCCGGACTACGCGGACTACCACGACAACGAGTGGGGCGTGCCGCTGCGCGGGCGGGACGCGATGTACGAGCGGGTGAGCCTGGAGGCGTTCCAGAGCGGGCTGTCCTGGATCACGATCCTGCGCAAGCGGGAGGCGTTCCGCGAGGCGTTCGAGCAGTTCGTCCCGGAACGGGTCGCCGGGTTCGGCCCGACCGAGGTGGACCGGCTGATGGCGGACGCGGGGATCGTGCGCAACCGGGCGAAGATCGAGGCCACCATTCGCAACGCTCGGGCCGTGGTCGCCCTGGACGAGCCCTTCGACGACCTCCTCTGGTCCTTCGCCCCCACCACCCCCCGCCCCCGCCCAGCCACCCACGCGGACGTCCCGGCCATCACCCCGGAGTCCACGGCGATGGCCAAAGCCCTCAAACGCCACGGCTTCGCCTTCGTCGGCCCCACCACCTGCTACGCCCTCATGCAAGCCACCGGCATGGTCAACGACCACGTCGCCACCTGCTTCCGCGCCACGGAGCACTGACCACAAACGAGAGCACTGCTCTCGAAGTGGAGCACCGCTCCCGGAGGGTGGCGCTCTTCGCCGAGAGCGCTGATCGCCGTCGTGAGCACCGCTCTCCCGGATGTCGGATCGCGCGGAGAGCACCGCTCTTGTTGGAGAGCGGCGCTCTCGACCGCGTCGATCCTTGGCGAGAGCGGTGCTCTCGAATGAAGGCGCCGCTCTGCCTGTGGGTCTCGCGAACGCCGCTCATTGTCGAGAGCACTGCTCTCGACAATGAGCACTGCTCTCGGGGCTAGTGGCCGACGAAGTTGGGGGTGCGTTTGGCGACGAAGGCCTCGACGCCCTCGCGGTGGTCGGCTGTCGCGCCCGCTTCCTGCTGGGTGCGGCCCTCGACAGCCAGCCCCTCAGCGAGTGGGGCGCCTGCGGAGGCGAGCAACGCCTCCTTGATCTTGGCGTAAGCCGCCGTCGGGCCCGTGGCGAGTCGGGCGGCCAAAGCCTGGGCCGTGGGCAGGACCTCGTCCACCGGCACGACCTGGTTGACCATCCCGATCCGCAGCGCCTCCTCCGCGTCCACCGGCCGCGCCAGCAGGAACAGCTCCATCGCCCGCCCGTACCCGATCAGGCGCGGCAGGGTCCACGCCGACCCGGAGTCCGCGGTCAGCCCGACCCCCGCGAAGGCCATCAGGAACTTGGTCGATTCGGCCGCGACCCGCAGGTCGCACGCGTACGCGAACGACGCCCCCGCCCCGGCGGCCATCCCGTTCACCGCCGCGATGATCGGCTTGGGCAGCGTGGTGATGGCCGTCACGATCGGGTTGTAGTGCTTGTCGACCGTCGCCAGCGGTGCCGGGTCGTCCGCGCGCAGGAGGTCGAGGTGCTCCTTCAGGTCCTGTCCCGCGCAGAACGCCTTGCCTGCCCCGGTCAGCACCACCGCCCGCACCGAGGCGTCCGCCCCGGCCTCTTCCAGGGCCGTGATCAGCGCTTCCTTCAGCGCCACGGTCAGCGAGTTGAACGACTCCGGTCGGTTCAGAGTCAGCGTGCGCACCCCGTCGCGGTCTGAGATCGTCAGCACCTCGGCCACTGGACGCCACCTTTCCTGGTCACGCGGTAGACCTCTGCTTACCACCCCGCCGCAGGCAGTCGTCCAGGAACTCGGTCACAGCCGGGGCCAGGCGGGCCGTGTGCCGGTCGAAGAACTCCGCGGCGGCGAACCCCGGCCAGTCCGGGGGCAGCAGGTCCACCGGCAGCCCCGGGTCGGCGAACAGGAACTTGCGCCACGCGTGCAGCAGCCGCTGGGTCGCCGCAAAAGCCTCCGCCGGGTCGGTTCCGTCCACAGCGGACATCACGGGTGACCAGGTCGCCACGAACTCGCGGTACCGCTCACCCAACCCGGTGAGATCCCACGCGCGGGCGGCCAGGTCCACGTCCGACCCGTCCTGCGCCCCGTGGAAGACCCTGGCCGTCAACCCCTCCCCGGCCAGCACCTCGCCCAGCTCCGCCGACGGCCGGGGTGCGACCCAAGTCGACGGTCCCAGCGGCCCGTACCCGAGTAACCGCAACGACGACGCCAGGCGGTCGCGCGCGCCCCTCGGCGGCGCCTCCTCCAGCACGACCACGTGCCAACGCCCGTCCCAAGTGGACGGGAGGGTGCGGTAGATCCTGGCGCCCGCCTCGTCGAGCCGCAGCTCGGCGCGGGTGGTGAGGGTGTAGCCGGGGCCGTCGGCGAGGCGGACCGGGGTGAGCCAGCCCTGGCGGACCATTCTGGACACCGCGGTCCTGATCGCGGGCGCGCCGAAGCCCAGCGGCTCCAGCAGCCGCACCAGCGCGGCGATGGTCGCCGAGCCGTCCCGCTGCCGCAGGTGGCCGCCGAAGACGTCGAAGAGGGCGGAACGGGCGCGCACGACCGTCGAGTCTGGCAGGCCGTCGACCCCCGGCGCCACCCATCGTGGCCGGTCACCCGACACGCGATGATCGGTTCCGATTTCACCGCCGCGCGCCGGATGGGGGAGAATGGCCCGGACCCGGCGGGTTCGCTGCGTCGGGTGGGCAGGCTATGACGGAGGGAGCACGCTATGGCGGCCATGAAGCCCCGGACCGGAGACGGTCCCCTCGAAGTGACCAAGGAGGGCCGGGGCATCGTGATGCGCGTCCCGCTCGAGGGCGGCGGACGTCTGGTGGTCGAGATGACCCCGGAGGAGGCCAGCAACCTCGGCGACGCGCTCAAGTCCGCCTCGGGCTGATCCCCCAACGCCGGGCCTGATCACCGCCTCCGGTCGTGATCACCCCGGCGCACCCCGGCCCCAGCCGACACCCTCGACGCTCCCGCACGGAGGACCGCTTGCCCACGCCGACCCCGCCGACGCCGCTGCCCGACGTGGAGGTGTCCGCCGGGTCCGCGGCGGGTGTCCCGGTCGCCGTCCTCACCAGGGCTTCCGACGACGGCCCGGCCCAGATCGGCCCCGGTGGTGACGAGCTCGGCCCGGCCTGGGCGGAGGCCGTGGGCCTGGCGGGCAAGGCGGGCGAAGTGCGCCGCGGTCCGGTTGACGCGGCGGCCAGGTGGGCCGTGGGGGTCGGCGCTGGTGAGCCCAAGCACTGGCGCGGCGCGGGCGCGGCACTCGCCCGCGCGGTCAACGCCCTGCTGGAGACCAGGCCGGACGCGGGCGACGCGGTGCAGGTCGAGCTCCCCGCCGACGTCGACGCCGAGCAGGCCGCCTGGTTCGCGACCGGGCTGCGGTTGGGTGGCTACCGGTACCGGGTGACCGGCGAGGACCAGGCTCCCCGGTTGCGCTCCGTGCGCCTGGTGGTGTCCGAACGCGACCGTCGCGAACGGATCGCCGCCGCGGTCAAGCGGGCCGGTGTGCTGGCCGCGGCGACCGCGCTGACGCGTGACCTGGCCAACGCGCCCTCCAACGTCAAAGACCCCGCCTGGCTGGCCAAGAGCGCGGTCAAGGCGATCGGCAAGCCCAAGGGCCTCACCGCGCGCATCCACGACGAGAAGTGGCTGGCCGAGCACGGTTTCGGCGGTCTGCTCGCGGTCGGCGGGGGCTCCTCGCGCCCGCCCCGCCTGGTGCATGTGACCTGGTCGCCGCCCAACGCCGTCGGGCCGCACATCGGCTTGGTCGGCAAGGGCATCACCTTCGACACCGGCGGCATCTCCATCAAGCCGAACGAGGGCATGCACCTCATGCGCACGGACATGGCCGGTGGCGCGGCTGTGCTTGCTGCGATTGGCGCAATCGCCCGTCTTGGCCTGCCTATTCGCGTGACGGCTCTAGTCCCGTGCGCGGAGAACCACGTGTCCGGGTCCTCTTACCGCCCTGGCGACGTAGTGCGCCACTACGGCGGTAAGACCACCGAGATCACCAACACCGACGCCGAAGGCAGGGTCGTCCTCGCGGACGCCCTCACCTACGCCCACCAGGACCTAGGAGTCGACCTCCTCGTCGACGTCGCCACGCTCACTGGTGCGATGAAGGTCTCTCTAGGCACCCGCATCGGCGGCCTCTTCACCGACGACGACGCCCTAGCCGACCGGATCTCCGCCGCCAGCACCACCGCCGGTGAGTCCTTGTGGCGGATGCCGCTGCTGGACCATTTGGCCGCCGAGGTGCACAGCGACGTCGCGGACGTCCGCCAGTGCCCGCCAGGGCCCGGGGCCATCACCGCGGCGCTGTTCCTGCGCGAGTTCACCGGTGGCCTCCCGTGGGCGCACCTGGACATCGCCGGACCGGCACGCGCCGACCGCGCTTACGCCGACGTCGTGCCCGGTGCGACCGGGTTCGCCGCCCGCACGCTGGTCGAGTTCGTCGCCTCGTACGGCTCCTGAGCGAAGACCCGGTCGAGGAACGCGTACTTCGCCACGAACACCGGCAGGCCGCTGAGCACGTAGGTGACGTTGAGCACCAGCGTGCGCGCGGCCCGGTCGGCCACCAGCGGGCCGACCAGCCAGTCCGCGGCGGCGGTCAGCAGCACCGACACGAGCCCGCCGAGCACCGTGACCACCAGGTACCCGACGACCTGCCTGGTCAGCCGGGGCATGCCGCGCTGCCCCCAGGCCCACCAGCGGATCATCACGAAGTGCGGCACCGCGCCGACGGCGAAGGCGATCGTGCTGGCCACCAGCGCGCCGAACACGCCCCAGCCGTAGAGCACGAACAGGACCAGCTGGCTGATCCCGGTCGCCACCAGCGAGGCCACCGTGTAGCGGGTGAACCGGACCCGCACGTTCTGTCCCAGCACCCTCGCCAACCTACGAGCCACCGGCTGATGGTCCTCTCAGTGCGGCGCGGTACACCTCGACCGTCCGCTCGGCGACCGACTCCCAGGAGAACTCCCGCTCGGCCCGCGCCCGCCCGGCGGCACCCATGGCCGCCGCCCGGTCCGGTGTGGACAGCAGTGCGTTGACCGCGTCCGCGAGCCCGGCCTGGAACGTAGTGGCGTCGTTGGGGTCGTAGTGCACCAGCAGGCCGGTCTCCCCGTCTGCCACGACCTCGGGGATACCGCCGACATCGGAGGCCACGACCGCAGTACCGCAGGCCATCGCCTCTAGGTTCACGATGCCCAGGGGCTCGTAGACCGACGGGCACACGAACACGGTGGCGTGGCTGAGCAGCTGGCGCACCTCGGGCTGCCGCAGCATCCGCTGGATCCAGAACACCCCACCACGCTCTTGCGCTAAGAGCTCCACCGCGGCCCGGGTCTCCTCGGCGATCTCCGGCGTGTCCGGTGCACCCGCGCATAGAACCACCTGCGCAGACGGGTCGATCCGGTGCGCGGCGGCGATGAGGTGGTTGACGCCCTTCTGGCGGGTGATGCGGCCCACGAACACGACCGTCGGTTTCGCCGGATCGATGCCGTTGTCGACGAGAACGTCCACCTCGGACACCGGGTGGTAGTTGGCCGCGTCGATCCCGTTGCGCACGACGTGCACGCGAGCCGGGTCGAGCTCGGGGTAGCAGTCGAGGACGTCCGTGCGCATCCCCTCACTGACCGCGATCACCGCGTCCGCCGCCAGGTAGGCGGTGCGCTCGACCCAGCTGGACAGCCGGTAACCCCCACCGAGCTGCTCGGCCTTCCACGGCCTGCGCGGCTCCAGCGAATGCGCGGTCACCACGTGCGGGACGCCGTGCAGCAGCTGCGCGAGGTGCCCTGCGTGGTTGGCGTACCAGGTGTGCGAGTGGACCAGATCCACTCCTTCGACGGCGGCGGCGATGGACAGGTCCGCCGACAGCGTGCGCAGCGCAGGGTTGGCCTGCTCCAGGCCAGGCGCGGGGTTGTGCGCGGTCGCGTCCTCGCGCGCACCGCCGAAGCAGTGCACGTCGACGTCGGCCAACGCCCGCAGCCTCGGCACCAGGTAACCCACGTGGACACCTGCCCCGCCGTAGACCTCCGGTGGGTACTCCCTGGTCAGCAATCCGATGCGCACGCCTGCCACGGTAGTCGCAGTCCGCCGCGCGCAACGCCGTGCGGCGCCCGGGTGAACACCCGGGCAATGGGCGGTCAACGAGCGCCCACACGGAGTAGCGCGTATGGCAGGACGACCACGCTGACGGTTAGATTCATCGTGTGAAGGGCAAGCCGCGCGTACTCGGGATCGTGTTGGCTGGTGGCGAGGGCAAACGCCTGTGGCCCCTCACGGCGGACCGGGCCAAACCCGCTGTGCCCTTCGCGGGCAACTACCGCCTCGTCGACTTCGTGCTGTCGAACCTGGTCAACGCCGGGTTCCACCAGCTGTGCGTGTTGACCCAGTACAAGTCCCACTCCCTGGACCGGCACATCTCCACGACGTGGCGGCTGTCCAACGTCCTGGGCCAGTACGTGACCCCGGTCCCGGCGCAGCAGCGCCTCGGGCCGCGCTGGTACCAAGGCAGTGCCGATGCGATCTACCAGTCGCTCAACCTCGTCTACGACGAGCAGCCCGACTACATCGCGGTGTTCGGTGCCGACCACGTCTACCGCATGGACCCCGGCCAGATGCTCGAGCAGCACATCGACTCCGGGGCGGGCGTCACGGTCGCGGGCATCCGGGTCCCGCGCCACGAGGCCAGGGCGTTCGGGTGCATCGACTCGGATGCCTCTGGGCGGATCACCAGCTTCTTGGAGAAGCCGGACAACCCGCCCTCAGTACCCGACGACCCCGACGTCACGTTCGCCTCTATGGGCAACTACCTGTTCTCGACATCGACGCTGATCGAGGCCCTACGCGCGGACGCGGCCGACCGTGACTCCATGCACGACATGGGCGGCGACATCATCCCGATGCTGGTGGACCAGGGCGCCGCCCACGTCTATGACTTCGCCGACAACGTCGTGCCAGGGGAGACCGAACGCGACAAGGGCTACTGGCGCGACGTAGGGACCATCGACGCGTTCTACGACGCGCACATGGACTTAGTGTCGGTGCACCCCGTCTTCAACCTCTATAACCGGCTCTGGCCGATACGCACCGCGACCCCACCGCTACCGCCCGCCAAGTTCGTCAACGGCGGCACTGCCACCGAGTCGATCGTCGGACCCGGATCGGTCATCTCCGGCGCCACTGTGACCGACTCGGTCATCTGCGCCGACGTCGTCATCGAGGACGGGGCGGTCGTGGAGGGCAGCGTGCTGCTGCCCGGTGCCCGTGTCGGCAAGGGCGCCGTGGTCCGGCGGGCGATCCTGGACAAGAACGTCGTGGTCGCCGACGGTGTCCGACTCGGGGTGGACCTGGAGGCCGACCGGCAGCGCTACACGGTCAGCTCCAGCGGGGTGGTCGTGCTCGGCAAGGGCGCGCGCGCCGACTAGGCGATCTTGGCGGCGAGCAGCAGGCCGTCACCCAGCGGGAGCAGCAGCGGGACCAGCCGGTCGTCCTCGCGCACGGCCCGCACCACCTCGCGCAGGGCGAGGGTCTCGGCGTCGCGCCGGGCCGGGTTGGCGATGTTGCCCTGGTAGAGGACGCTGTCGAAGGCGAGCACCCCGCCGGGGCGCAGCAGCCGCACGCCGTGCTCGTGGAACGCCGGGTACTCGGTGGCCGCCGCGTCGACGAACAGCAGGTCGTAGCCGCCGTCGCTGAGCCTGGGCAGCACGTCGAGAGCCCGCCCCATGATCAACCGGGTGCGGCCGGGCGGGACGCCAGCCTGGCGGAAGGTGCGCTTGGCGACCGCCTGCACCTCGGGTTCGACGTCGATCGAGGTCAGCACCCCGTCGGGGGCCATCCCGCGCAGCAGGTGCAGGCCGCTGACGCCCACCCCGGTCCCGACCTCCACGACCGCCTTGGCCCGCAGCGCCGCGGCCAGGAACCGCAGCGCCGCGCCGGTCGCCGCGCCGACCGGGGCGCAGCCCAGCTGGGCGCCCAGGGTCCGCGCCGCGACGAGCGTGTCGTCCTCGACGAGGTAACCCTCGATGTAGTCGCTGAGCCCCACCGGGCCAGCGACGGGCGGTTCCGGTGCCACGGGAACGCAGATTAGCGGCGCTCGTGGCCAAAACGGGTGAACCTGACCGGAAGGTCACCCGGCCACGTTTTCTCAGCCTCGTCTCAGCCCACTCTGAGGGTTGCCACATGGGCGGGCGGCATCGTGGTCGTCAACAGGGGAAGTGGCGAGAGCGGGGACGCTGTGGGACTGGGCGCGGTGGGGTCGAAGAGCAGGGCGAGCGCGGGGAACACGGCGGGCCGCGCTGGCGTTGGGAACGGTAGTGGGCAGGACGGGCTTCAGGAGGTGCGCATCCCCACGACGCAGAGCGCGACCGAGGTCAAGCCGGTCGAGCTGACCGAGCAGGCCGAGTGGACGGTCCCGAGCTGGGACGAGGTCGTGCGCGAGCACGGCGACCGGGTGTACCGGCTGGCGTACCGCCTCTCCGGCAACGCGCACGACGCCGAGGACCTCACCCAGGAGACGTTCATCCGGGTGTTCCGCTCGCTCGCGTCGTACAAGCCCGGCACCTTCGAGGGCTGGCTGCACCGGATCACCACGAACCTGTTCCTGGACATGGTCCGGCGCCGCTCCCGGCTGCGCATGGAGGGCCTGCCCGAGGACACCGACCGCATCGAGGGCGACGAACCCAGCCCCGAAGAGGTCTACGACGAGACGCACCTCGACCCGGACCTGCAGGCCGCGCTCGACGAGCTGCCCCCGGAGTTCCGCGCCGCGGTCGTCCTGTGCGACGTCGAAGGGCTGTCGTACGAGGAGATCGGCGCCACCCTCGGGGTGAAGCTGGGTACTGTGCGCAGCAGGATCCACCGCGGCCGCCAGGCACTGCGGGTGGCTTTGGAGCGCCGCCGGGCGCTGGCGCGGGAGGCATCGGCATGACCACCTGTGTGGAGGTCGACTCATGACGCTCGAACGCGCCCTCGGGCTGGGCGAGCAGCACCTGCTGCCCGACGCCGTGGTCGCCTTCGTCGACGGTGAGCTCAGCCGGGCCGCCCACGACCGGGTGACCTCCCACCTGACCAGCTGCACCGGCTGCGCCGCCGAGATCACCGCGCAGCGCCAGGCCAGCGCCGAGGTCCGCGCCGCGTCCGCCCCGGCCATGTCGGCCGGGCTGCTCGCCGCGCTGCGGGCCATCCCGCTGGAGACCGAACTGCCCGCCACCCCCGACGGCCTCGCCGTCACCGCCGACGGCCAGCTCGTCGCCATCCAACGCCCCGACCGGGCCGCCGCCGCGTTCGGCGCGGGCGCGCCCTTCGGCTCCGGCCCCAAACTGGGCGAGGGCCGAGTGGTCCTCGGCAAGCGCAACCGCCGAGCCGCCCAAGGCGCAGGCGTGGTCGTGTCCGGCCTCGTCCTCGGCGCCCTGGCCCTGGTCAACACCGGCGGCCCAACCCCAGCGGCCACCCCACAGCCCACCCAGCCCCTCGACGGCGGAGCCCAGCCCGTGGGCTTCGTCGGCCAAGGCACCATGCCGTCCCTGTTCCCCAACTACAGCATGGTGGCCGCCCGCTAAGACCTTTCTCCACACGTGAAGGCCACTGCCAACCAAGGCGGTGGCCTTCATGCTGTCCCCTGATCACTCCACAGCCGCTGCCGCGTGACCCTTCTCCGTACGCCGCGGCGCCGCTCACATGCTTGCTGTGTCCCTGCCGAGGCGGTGCTGCGCTCCTAGCCGCCACTCACGCGGTCCCCTCGTCCGTACCGCGTCCCCTCGCCGCGTGCCTCGTTGCCACGCCGTTGGCCCTTGCCGCGCCTCGTCGCTTCCGCTGCGGCCCTCGCCTCCCTATGCCCCGCTCCGGGCTGCGTTTTCTTGCCCTCGCCCTCTCCGTGCTGCTCACAGCGCTACCCGCCTCGCCGTGCCGCCAGCCGTGTCGGGCCGCTCGTCATGCGAGTCCTGCTTTCGCAGCGCTTCTCCCTCCTCCACCGTTCGCTCGCCTGCCGCGTCCCCATGCCACATCCCCCACCCGTGCATTGCCGCCTGCCTGCCGCGTCCGGCGCCTCGCCCTCGCCGCCCTTTCTCCGCACACCGCCCTCGTCCTTTGCCCACGCTGCGGGCCCTCGCCGCCTCACTGCTCACCGCGCCTTGCGGCTCGCCCACCTCTTGGTGCTCGCAGCCGCCCCTCCTTGACGCACTCCCTCTTTCCGCGCCGTGTCGTCCCTGACCCTGCCGCCTTTCTCCCGCGCCGTCCCCGTCCGTGCCGTCCTTCCCCGCTGCCCTCACTGCCCCCGCCTCCCGCACCGCGATCCCGTCCTTGCTGCGGCCTTCTTTCGCGCTGTGCCTCCCTCGTCCTCACTGCCCTCCTTCTCGCGCAGCCGCCCGCCCTCGCTTTGACCGCGCCTCCCGTCCTGGCCGCGTCCCCGGCTTCCGTCCCGCTCCTGCCACTTTGCTGCGCCTTCTCGTGTCGTCCCGTCCGCCCTGCCCGCGTCGCTCGCCTTCGCCGCGTCTCTCCCTCCGCCCCTCCCGCGACACTCCCGGGTGAACCTGACCCCAACCACCCGCTTCACCCAGGCCGCACTTGTCCACAACCCGCCCGCCCATCCACAGCTTTTCGCAACCCCCTTCCGCGCCCCCCACCCCCGGTAAACTGGCACCGGGGACGCCCCCCAGTGGTGTGGTGGGGGTTGGTGTGGTGGGGGTGGTCCCCGGAACGGGGGGTGGGGGTCCGCACGCGCACTTCACCGGGGGTTTGGCAGGGTGGACGGTGATGAACCAGAACCCTGAGTCGGGTGGTGAGCAGCGGCTCGCGCCCAGGCCGTTGGAGCGTCCGGCGGTGGATCCTTCCGCTGAGGCGGTGTTCGGGCGTCCTGCTGGTGTCGCTGGGGCGTTCTCCCCGGTTGGGGCTGCGCCGGTGGCTGTGGGGGAGGTTCGGTCCACCCCGCCGACGCCGGAGGCTTTGGTTAGTGCGTTTGGGCGGCCTGTGGGGGAGACCGCGGTGTTGCAGCGGCCGCCGGGGAGTCGGGAGGCGGGGGCGGGGGGCGATGAGGCTCTCTGGTCCGCGGACTCCGACCCGTGGCGGGATCCGGCGGCTGGGGCCGTGATCGGGCCGCCCGCGGTGGCGAAGGACGACGACGAGGACGAGGGGGCGCCGGACAAGACCGGGCCGCTGCTCAGTCTGAGCGATGTGCTGTTCGGGCGGCGGGTCAAGCCGTTGGCGCTGGGTGTGCTCGGGCTGGTCGCGCTGGTGATCGGGGCGGCCGGTGGGTTCGTCGGGTGGTTGGTCGCCAGGGGTGGGGACGCGTTGACCAGCGAGGTGACCCTCGCGCAGACCGACGTCGGCAAGGAGCGGCCCGCTGGGTCGGTCGCCGACATCGCCAAGCGGGTGCGGCCCGCCGTGGTGTCGATCGAGGTGAAGATCGCCCAGGGCGGCGGGACCGGGTCCGGGGTGGTGATCGACGGCTCCGGCTACATCGTGACCAACTGGCACGTGGTGACCCTGGAGGGCCGCGCGGACGCCTCCGCGAAGATCACCACCGTGTTCACCGACGGGACCAGGGCCGAGGCGCAGTTGGTCGGCACCGACCCCAAGACCGACCTCGCGGTGATCAAGGTGAAGGTCACCAACCCGACCGTGCTGCAGTTCGGCGACTCGGCCAAGCTGCAGGTCGGCGACAGCGTGCTGGCCATCGGCTCGCCGCTGGGCCTCACCGACACCGTCACCGAGGGCATCGTCAGCGCGCTGCACCGGCCGGTCGTGGCAGGCGGCGACAACGGCGAGTCCCCGATCACCTACGACGCGATCCAGACCGACGCCGCGGTGAACCAGGGCAACTCCGGCGGCCCGCTGGTGGACTCCACCGGCGCGCTGGTCGGCATCAACTCGGCGATCCGCAGCAGCGCGGGCAACACCGGCAGCGTCGGCCTCGGGTTCGCCATCCCGTCCAACGACGCCAAGCGCATCGCCGAGGCGATCATCCGCGACGGGTCGGTCAAGCACGCCGACCTCGGCGCGAACGTCAAGTCGGTGTCCGCGGAGACCGCGGAGGGCGCCCAGGTGGTCAACGTGACCGACGGCGGGGCGGCCGCCAAGGCCGGGCTGGCCGAGGGCGACGTGATCCGCAAGGTCGGCGACCGGCAGGTCCGCAACGCCGCCGAGCTGACCGTGGCGGTCCGGCAGTACCAGCCGGGGCAGACCGTTCCCGTGGTGTTGGCCAGGCAGGGCCGGGAGCTGACCATTCAGGTAACCCTGCAGTCGGATTGACCGGCTACGCTGGTGGCCTGAGGCGTAGTTCGGAGGTAGCGAGGGTGTTCGAAAGCATCGGCTGGGCCGAGATCCTCGTACTCGGCATCGCCGGTTTGTTCATCTTGGGCCCGGAGCGGTTACCCGGTGCGGCCGCCTGGGTGGGGCGCAGCATGCGCAAGGTGCGCGAGTTCGCGACGGGGGCCCGCGACCAGCTCAAGGGCGAGCTGGGCACCGACTTCGACGATCTGCGCAAACCGCTGCAGGACCTGCAGCAACTGCGCAACTTCGACCCGAAGCAGATGGTCGCCAAACAGCTCTTCGGTGACGACACCAACGGCACCAAGCCCAACGGCTTCGCCGCGTCGCAACCGGCCATCCCCCCGGCCCCGCCCGCACCGAAGGCGGATCCCCCCAAGCTCAACCCCGGTGAGCGTCCCCCGATCGACCCGGACGCCACCTGACGACGAAGAGACCCGGCGCAGGCGCCGGGTCTCTTTCGTCTGTTGTGTGTTCCCCGTGAAACGGCGGTAATCGGACGGGCGCTAGCGGCCTGCGGGGGACACCGAGAGCATCCGGCCTGCGAGGCCGCGGGCGCGGACCGAGAGCTTGGTCGCGATGTCGGTCAGGACCTTCGCCGCTGTGGTGTCGGGCTGGGACAGGACCAGGGGCGTCCCGGCGTCGCCGCCTTCGCGTAGGCGGGGGTCGAGGGGGACCTGGCCGAGTAGCGGCACCGTCGAGCCCACTGCACGCGACAGGGAGTCGGCGACGGTGTGGCCGCCGCCGGTGCCGAAGAGGTCGGCGCGGGTGCCGTCGGGCAGTTCGAACCAGGACATGTTCTCGATCACCCCGGCGACCCGCTGGCGGGTCTGCAGGGCGATCGCCCCGGCGCGCTCGGCGACCTCGGCCGCGGCCTGCTGCGGCGTGGTCACGACCAGGATCTCGGCGTTCGGGATCAGCTGGGCGACCGAGATGGCGATGTCGCCGGTGCCGGGCGGCAGGTCGAGCAGCAGCACGTCCAGGTCGCCCCAGAAGACGTCGGCCAGGAACTGCTGCAGCGCTCGGTGCAGCATCGGGCCGCGCCACACCACCGGGGTGTTGCCCGGGGTGAACATGCCGATCGAGATGACCTTCACGCCGTTGGCCTGCGGCGGCAGGATCATCTTCTCGACCTTGGTCGGCTTGTCCGTCGCGCCGACCATGCGCGGGATGGAGTGGCCGTAGATGTCGGCGTCGACGATGCCGACCTTGACCCCGCGCGCGGCCATGGCGACCGCGAGGTTGACCGTGACGCTGGACTTGCCGACGCCGCCCTTGCCGGAGGCCACGCAGTACACCCTGGTCAGCGAGCCGGGTTCGGCGAACGGGATGCGCGGCTCCTCGGCGTCGCCGCGCAGGGTCTTGCGCAGGGCGGTGCGCTGGGCGTCGTCCATCACGTCCAGCTCGACCGCGACCGAGGCCACCCCGGGCAGCGCCGCCACCGCGGCGGTGACGTCCTTGGTGATCTTGTCGCGCAGCGGGCAGCCCGCCACGGTGAGGTAGACCGCGACCTCGACCCGGCCGTCCGGGTGCACCGCGATGTCCTTGACCATGCCGAGGTCGGTGATCGGCCGGTGGATCTCCGGGTCCTGCACGCCCGCCAGGGCCTTGCGGACGGCCTCGACCTCGGGAACCTGTTGGGTGGTGGTCACCGCCCCATGCTACGGGCGGGTAGCGGGGCGGGGTGCGCGCGGATGGTCAGAACCACAGTCCACCGCGTGCGGACCCGGTCCCGTTCCGTACCATTACCACCCTGTTTGTGCCGCTAGGAGGAATCTTGACCGTGCCGGAGAGCACCGCCCGGCCCACCCGAGAAGAACTGCACGCGTGGCGCACCTTTTTGCGGGCGCACGCGCACATCACCCGGGTGCTCGAGGCCGAGTTGGTCGCCGAGCAACGGCTTTCCCTCGGGGGCTACGACGTCCTTGTCCAGTTGGCGGAAGCCCCGGGCCGCAAATTGCGAATGGCAGAACTCGCCGACGCGGTCCTGCTGTCGCGCTCCGGGGTGACCAGGCTGGTCGACCGGCTGGAACGGGCCGGGATGGTGGCCAGGGAACGGGTCGCGGGCGATGGCAGGGGGGTGGTCGCCGCGCTCACCGAACAGGGGCTGGACGTGTTGCGCACCGCGTCCAAAACGCATCTCGCCGGTGTTGCCCGGCACTTTGTCGCGCGATTGGATGACACCCAGTTGAGCGATCTGGGTGACCTCTGCGGGAAGTTGATCGACTAGCTCGAGACCTCGTCCCAGCGCGGGTCCTCGCGCAGGGTTTTCGCGTCCGGCCGCGATTTGTTCCGCTTGCCCTTGAGGTCGCCGCGCAGTTTGTCGAGCTCGCCGCGCAGGTAGTCGCGCGTGGCGACCTCGCCGACGGCCAACCGCAGCGCGGCGAGCTCGCGGGCGAGGAACTCGGTGTCGGCCTTGGTCTGCGCCGCGCGCGCCCGGTCCTCCTCCAGCGACACCCGGTCGCGGTCGTCCTGGCGGTTCTGCGCGAGCAGGATCAGCGGCGCGGCGTAGGCGGCCTGGGTGGAGAAGGCCAGGTTGAGCAGGATGAACGGGTAGGGGTCCCAGCGCAGGGTGACCGCGACCAGGTTCGTGGTGATCCAGGCCAGCACGATCAGCGTCTGCCAGAACAGGAACTTGCCGGTGCCCAGGAACCGGGCCAGCCGCTCGGAGAAGCGGCCGAAGGCGTCCGGGTCGATGGCCAGCCGCCACCCGCGCGGCTGGCGGGGCTGGTCGAGGCGGCGCCGGGGGCTTGGCTCAGGCACTGTCGCTCCCGTTCCGGCCGACCGGTTCGCGCTCGCGCCAGTTCTCCGGCAGCAGGTGGTCGAGGACGTCGTCGACGGTGATCGCGCCGAGCAGGTGTTCCTCGTCGTCCACCACCGGCGCGCAGACCAGGTTGTAGGTGGCGAAGTAGCGGGTCACCTCGACCAGCGAGTCGGTCGGCCGCAGCCGGGCCAACTCCTTGTCGACCGCGCCCGCGACCAGGTCGAACGGCGGTTCGCGCAGCAGCCGCTGGATGTGCACGCAGCCCAGGTAGCGGCCGGTCGGGGTGGCCGTCGGCGGCCTGCAGACGAACACCATGCTGGCCAGCGCGGGCGGCAGGTCGGGGTTGCGCACCCGGGCCAGCGCCTCGGAGATCGGCGCGTCCGGGGTGAGCACGATCGGTTCGGGGGTCATCAGGCCGCCCGCGGTGTCGTAGGAGTACTCCAGCAGCCGCTTGACCGGCGCGGACTCCTCGGGCTCCATCAGCTCCAGCAGCCGGTTCTTGTCCGGTTCCGACAGCTCGGCGAGCAGGTCGGCCGCGTCGTCGGGGTCCATCGCCTCGAGCACGTCGGCGGCGCGCTCCTCGTCGAGGTGGGCCAGCAGCTCCTTCTGGTCCTCCTCGGGCAGCTCCTCGATGACGTCGGCGAGCCGTTCGTCGTCGAGCGCGTCGGCCACCTCGTAGCGGCGCTTGAGCGGCAGGTCCTGCAGCGCGGTGGCCACGTCGGCGGCCCGCATGGTGTCGAACACGGCCAGCAGCTGGTCGGCGGCCTGCGGCGCGGTGGACAGCTCGGTGATCCCCGGCGCGCGGATCTCCGACCAGGCCAGCACCGTCACCGGTCCGCGCCTGCCCAGCCGCCCGGTGCGCTCGCGGATGGCGACCCGCGAGAGCACCCAGTCCCTGGTCCTGGTCTGCTCCATCGCGGTGTCGACCACCTGGGCCCGCGCGCCGCTGGCCACCACCGTCACCCTGGCGTCGAGCAGTTGGCCGACGACCAGGACCTCGTTGGGCCGCTGGTGGAAGTGCCGCAGGTTGACCGAGCCGGTGGCCAGGGTGACCGCGTTCGCGTCGATCGTGGCGACCCGCAGCATCGGCACGAAGATCCGCCGCCGGGTGGCCAGCTCGATTACCACGCCGAGCACCCTCGGCGGCGACCCGTCGGTGCGCAGCCCGGCCACCAGGTCGCGGATCCGGCCGATCGACTCGCCGTCCGGCCCGAACACCGGCAGACCGAGCAACTGCGCCGCGAAGATCTTGCCCATGCCCGCCACGCGGTCAGGCTAGCCCGACTCGGGCCCGCGCACCGGTCGGCGTCAGCGGATGACCTGGTCGTTGCGCTGGTACCGCACCTCGCGCTTGACCCGCGCCTTGGTGATCAGGCTGGCGCTATAGAGCACGGACAGGTGGTAAGAGACGGTTCCTGGTGCCAGGCCGTGTCGCTTGGCCAGGTCCGTAGTGGTGCGGGGCATATCGAGGTCGCGCAGCAGGGCCGCGCGCGTAGGGCCCAAGAGCTTGGCTAGCGCGGCCGGGTCTGCTTTGGGCGCGACCAGACCTTGAGGCGGGTAGTACAAGACGGAGTTCTCCGCCTCTTCCAGTTGCGTGTAGAACTCCGGCCACGTCAGGGCCACCGGTGTCACCGTTAGGTCGCCCGGTGTGCCTTCACGGTTCCAAGAGTTGACGATCCGCAGCGTGCTGCCGTCCCAGGTGATGTTGCTGTGCAGGGACGTGAAGAGTGCGCCCACGCCTTCTGTCGCCATGATCCGCGCTTTGGCGGAGATGTCGTCGTCCAGGCGTTCCTTCAAGCCGGACCAACTGTCGGCCATGGCTATGGTCCAGAACTTGGCCATCCCGTTGGCGAGTCGTGTGGCGAGCGTCCCCGCTTCCGCCGCAGCGACGACCGCGTTCGACGGGGCTGGCATCTTCGCCACCTGTTGCGCCGCGACTTCCGCTGACGTCCCCGCCATCAGTTCCAACTGGGTAGGCCAGACGAGGTCGGGCGGAACTATAGGCGGGATCGGTGTGATGAGGTCCGGCTTGTAGTAGGGACCGCTAGGCAGCGTGCTCGCGACCAAACGCACATCTGGGTCGCGCAGCGCGAAGCGTGCCGCGGCTCCCGGCTTGCCGAACACGGGGTGCTGGCGCTCGTTGACGGTGTTCAAGAGCCAAGCCATCGCTTCAGCGGCGGGCGACGTCGCGAGGCGGACCTTGTTCAGCACGGCCGCGCCGAGGTGGGCCGTGATCACTGGAACCTGTCGGTGCGTTGGTAGAGAACGGTTCGCTTGGCGCGGGACTTGCTGATCAGGCCGGAGCTGTGCAGGACGGACAGGTGGTAGGAGACGGTCGCGGGCGCCAGGCCGTGCCGCCTGGCCAGGTCCGTGGTGGTGCACGGTGCTTCGAGGTCGCGCAGCAGGGCCGCGCGGGTCTGCCCCAGGAGCTTGGCCATCGCGGCGGGGTCGGTGTTGGCCGACCCGAGCGTGGGCGGCGGGTAGTACAGGACGGCGTTCTCGGTGTCGCCCAACTGGATGTAGAACCTTGGCCACGTCAGGGCCACCGGCGTCACGGTCAGGTCGCTCGGCCGCCCGTCCTGCTCCCACGGGGTGGCGATCCGCAGCGTGTCGCCGTCCCAGGTGATGTCGCCGTGCAGGGAGGTCAAGAGGGAACCGATGCCCTCCGTCGCCATGATCCGGGCCCTGGCCGCGATGTCGGCGTCGAGGCGTTCCTTCAGACCGGGCCAGCTGTCGGCCATGGCGGTGGACCAGAACTTGCTCATCCCGTTCGCGAACCGCGAAGCGAGCGTCCCCGCCTCAGCCGCTGCGATGACCTCCTTCGGCGGGGCGTCCAACTGCGCCACCTGGCTCGCGGCGTCTTCCACCGAGGTCTCCGCCATCACCTCAAGTTGCGTAGGCCAAACCCTGTCGGGGGGAACAAGAGGCGGGAGAGGGGCTAAGAGGTCCATCTTGTAGTTGGCGTTGCTGGGGAGCGTGCTCGCGACTAGTCGGACATCTGGGTCGCGCATCGCGAACCGAGCCGCGGCCCCCGGCTTGCCGAAGATCGGGTGCTGGTGATCGTTGACCGTGAGGAACAGCCAAGCCATGGCCTCGGCGGCGGGGGACGTGGCGAGGCGGACCTTGTTGAGCACGGCCGCGTCGAGGTGGGCTGTGATCACTGGAGCCTGTCGGTGCGTTGGTAGAGGACGGTCTTCTTGGCCCGCGACTTGGTGACCAGCCCGGAGCCGTGCAGCACGGACAGGTGGTACGACACCGTCCCCGCCGCGAGGTGGTGGCGCTTGGACAGGTCGGTCGTGCTGCGCGGCACGTGGAGGTCTTGCAGGAGCGTCGCCCGGGTGGAGCCGATCAGCCGCGAGATGGCGTCCCGGTCGCCGTCGGTCGGGACGCCGAGCCCCTGCGGCGGGTAGTACAAGACCGAGTTCTCCTGGTCTTCGAGCTGCACGTAGTAGTTGGGCCAGGTCAGCGCTACCGGGCTGATGACCAGATCGGTCGGCGCCTTGTCCCAGTAGCAGGCGTTCTTGGCGACCTCGACGGCTTCCCCGTTCCAGCGGATGCCGGTGTGCAGCGTGCCGAGCACCTCACCGATACCGCTGGTCGCCATCAGCTTCGACTTCGCGGCCACGTCGAGGTCGAGCCGCTCGCGCAGCCCCGACCAGCTGTCGGCCATCGCCGCGGACCAGAACCGGGCGAGCCCCTGGGCGGCGCGCGCGGCGAACGTGCCGGACTCCGCCGCGCGCACGGCGTCGGCGTTCGGCCGCATGCTGGACCGGACCTGCTTGGCCGCGACGTCCGCCTCGGTGGCGGCGGTGACCTCCAGCTGATCCGCCCACGTCCGCTCCGCCGGACCGCGCGGGGGCGGCGGGGACAGCAGGTCGGGCATGTAGCCCGGCCCCTGCGGCAGCGTGCTCGCGATCATCCGCACGTCGCGGTCGCGCAGGGCGAACCGCGCGGCCGGTCCGGGGGCGCCGAAGATCGGGTGCCGTCCACCGTCGACGGTCAGCACCAGCCAGGCCAGGGCCTCCGCCGCGGGGGAGATCGCCAGCCGGACCCGGCTGAGCACCGGGGCGGACAACCGGGCGGTGATCACCTGGCCAGGCTAGCGGCTCGACCCAGATGGTTGGTGGGGTATCGGCCTGTCCACGGCGTTCCTGGCAAGGCGCCGGAACGGCCTCGTACTGGGCGTACTCGGTCGTTTCGGCAACGCAGCCAGGGACGTCGTGGGCGGGTCGAGACCCTGTCAACCATCTGGGTCGGGCCGCTAACGCTGCATTCGAACGCCTTCGAATGGTTTCCGGTTACCGGTCGGTTCGCGATCTCCTGTGGTCCTGGGGGTCTGGCGGCCGGGACCGGGGGGTGGTCCCGGCCGCCGGGGGAGTGGCGGTGGCCACAATGGCGGCCCGGCTCGGGGCGTGGTCGACTAGAACACTGGTTGTTACTGGTCGGTTAACCTCGCGCGGAGGTCGCATGCGCTCCCCCAAGGACTTCTTCCGCCCGCTCGCCGTCGGCGCTCCCGAGCCGGTGCGGGAGATCCCGTTCCGGCCCTCGCGCATGATCCACTTCTTCGACCCGGGCAACGAGAAGATGGCCGCCAAGGTGCCCGACCTGGTGGCCAAGGCCGATGTCGTGCTCGGCAACCTCGAGGACGCCATCCGCGCCGACCACAAGGTCGCCGCGCGCGAGGGGCTGGTGCGCGTCGCGCGGGCCACCGACTTCGCCGACACCCAGCTGTGGACCAGGGTCAACAGCCTCGACTCGCCGTGGGTGCTCGACGACCTGATCACCCTGGTCACCGAGATCGGCGACAAGCTCGACGTGATCATGGTGCCCAAGGTGGAGAGCGCCGCCGACATCCACTACGTCGACCGGTTGCTGGCGCAGTTGGAGGCCAGGGCCGGGCTGACCAGGCCGATCCTGGTGCACGCGCTGCTGGAGACCGCCGCTGGCGTGGCCAACGTCGAGGACATCGCGACCGCCAGCCCGCGCATGCAGGGCATCTCGCTCGGCCCCGCCGACCTCGCCGCGAGCCGCCGGATGAAGACCACCCGCGTCGGCGGCGGTCACCCCGGATACCTCGTGCGCACCGACCCCGTCGGCGAGGACCTGACCGCGGGCCGCACCACCTATCAGCAGGACCTGTGGCACTACACCGTCGCGCGGATGGTCGACGCCTGCGCCGCGGCCGGGATCCTGCCGTACTACGGCCCCTTCGGTGACATCGCCGACGTCGTCGCCTGCGAGGACCAGTTCCGCAACGCGTTCCTGCTCGGCTGCGTGGGCGCGTGGAGCCTGCACCCCCGCCAGATCGAGATCGCCCGCCGCGTGTTCTCCCCGGACCCGGCCGAGGTCGCGTGGGCCCGCCGCGTCATCGCCGCCATGGGGGACGGCACCGGCGCGGTCATGCTCGACGGCAAGATGCAGGACGACGCCACCGTCAAGCAGTGCCGGGTGATGGTCGAACTCGCCGACGCCCTCGCCGCCCGCGACCCCGAACTCGCCCGCGCCTACGCCGCCGAGGAGAACCCCCGTGGCTAACCCCCGCCGCTCCGCCCTGTACATGCCCGGCGCCAACGAGCGCGCCCTGGAGAAGGCCCGCGGGCTCGACGCGGACGCGCTGATCCTCGACCTGGAGGACTCGGTGTCCCCGGACGCCAAGGCCGCGGCCCGCGATCTCGTGTGCGCGGCCGCCGGGTCCTACGGCAAGCGGGAGGTGACGATCCGCGTCAACGGCCTCGACACCGAGTGGTTCGCCGACGACGTGCGCGCCGCGGTCGCCGCCGCCCCGGACGCCATCGTCGTCCCCAAGGTCAACTCCGCCGCCGACGTCCACCGCATCCTCGACGCCGTCCCCAGCGACCTCCCGATCTGGGCGATGGTCGAATCCCCCCTGGCCATGCTGCACGCCTACGAGATCGCCTCCGCCTCCCCCCGCGTCGCCGTCCTCGTCCTGGGCACCAACGACCTGGCCAAGGAACTGCACGCCGAACACGTCCCCGGCCGCGGCCCACTGCTGACTTCCCTGTCGCTGGCCCTGCTCGGCGCCCGAGCCGCAGGCAAAGCCATCCTCGACGGCGTCTACAACGACGTGAAGGACCTGGACGGCTTCGCTGAGGAGTGCACCCAAGGCCGCCAGTACGGCTTCGACGGCAAGACCCTGATCCACCCGGGCCAACTCGAACCGTGCAATCGGATCTTCGCCCCCTCCGAAGCCGAGATCGCCCACGCCGAGAAGGTGATCGCCGCCTTCGAGGAGGCCAAAGCCGCAGGCAAGGGCGTAGCCACCGTCGACGGCAAGATGATCGAAAACCTCCACGTCGCCAACGCCGAACGGGTTCTCTCGGTGGCCGCGGCGATCGCGGGCCGGGACTGACCGTCAGCCCGTTGAAGGTTCGGTGAACTCGGTCAGGCGGTGCCGCCAGGCCTGACAGAGTGCGGGTATGAGCGAGGTGCCCGCCGGGAGCGGGGAGTGGTGGGTGTTGGTCGAGCGGGTGGGGGAGCCCGGGGACATCAGCGAGGCGCACAGGGCGGGTGAGCGGACCGCGGCCGAGGAGATGGCTTGGGCGGTGGCGCGGGAGTACAAGCCGCGGGTGTTGCGGCGGGTTCGGCGGCGGTTGGTGTTTCGGCGGCCTGAGGGTGGGTACGTCGTGAGGGTCGATGGGGTCACCGGGGACGATTACTTCCGGGTACTCCTCGTCGAGATGATGGGTGAGTTCGACGGTAAAGGCAGTGAGGTGACCGGGGCGTGATGTTCACGCTCTGAACATGCCGCAGGTCGCGGGCGTTACGAACCTGCCCAGGTTGCCGTGACATAACGCACAGATCACGGCGGAGACTTGCTCGTGACCATCGGCCTGGGGTGCCCTAGACGGCATGGGTAGACACAGCCTTCCTCAAGAGTCGCGTGGCGTGCTGAGCTTCTTCGGCGGACGCGGCAGGCAGCGGGATGACCTGTTCGACCGCAGCTTCCGCTCCTGCACCGACTGCGGGGCCGACGTCTACGTGCTCGCCGAGGACTGCAAGGACTGCGGGACCACCCTGGAACTGCGCGCTGGCTGAACCCCACAAGACCACTCGACGGCCCGGGTACCGGACAAGGTGCCCGGGTCGTCGCGCGTGGTGTGGCGCACTCGACGGCGCGAACGGGCGTTAACCGCGACATACTGACCGGTAACAACCTCGGCCCAAGGGAGCTCGCATGGCCCGCCTCGCGCAGACCGCCGGACTGACCGACATCCAGCGGGAGATCCTGGCCACGGTCAAGGACTTCGTGGACAAGGAGATCATCCCGCACGCGCAGGCCCTCGAGCACGCCGACGCCTACCCCGCCGACATCGTCGCGGGCATGCGCGAGATGGGCCTGTTCGGCCTGACCATCCCGGAGGAGTACGGCGGCATCGGCGAGTCGCTGCTGACCTACGCCCTGGTCGTCGAGCAGATCGCCCGCGGCTGGATGAGCGTGTCCGGCGTGATCAACACCCACTTCATCGTGGCGCACATGGTCAAGCAGCACGGCACCGAGGCGCAGAAGCGGCACTACCTGCCCAGGATGGCCACCGGCGAGGTTCGCGGCGCCTTCTCCATGTCCGAGCCCGACCTCGGTTCCGACGTCGCCGCGATCAAGACCAGGGCCAGGCGCGACGGCGACACCTACACCGTCGACGGCGCCAAGATGTGGCTCACCAACGGCGGCAGCTCCAACCTCATCGCACTGCTGGCCCGCACCGACGAGGGTGCCGAGAAGCCGCACCAGAACCTCACCGCGTTCCTGGTCGACAAGCCGGAGGGTTTCGGCGAGGTCGCGCCCGGCCTGACCATCCCCGGCAAGATCGAGAAGATGGGCTACAAGGGCGTCGACACCACCGAGGCGGTCTTCGACGGCTACCGGATCGGCGCCGACCAGGTCCTCGGCGGCGCGCCGGGCAAGGGCTTCGCGCACATGATGGACGGCGTCGAGGTCGGCAGGGTCAACGTCGCCGCCCGCGCCTGCGGCATCGCGATCCGGGCGTTCGAGCTCGCCGTCGACTACGCCCAGCAGCGGCGCACCTTCGGCAAGGCCATCGTCGAGCACCAGGCGATCGCCTTCAAGCTCGCCGAGATGGCCACCAAGGTCGAGGCGGCGCACCTGATGATGGTCAACGCCGCGCGGCTCAAGGACTCCGGGCAGCGCAACGACGTCGAGGCGGGCATGGCCAAGCTGCTGGCCAGCGAGTACTGCGCCGAGGTGACCCAGGAGTCGTTCCGCATCCACGGCGGCTACGGCTACTCCAAGGAGTACGAGATCGAGCGGCTGATGCGCGAGGCGCCGTTCCTGCTGATCGGCGAGGGCACCAGCGAGATCCAGAAGACGATCATCTCGCGCGGCCTGCTGCGCGAGTACGGTGCTTGATCTCTCCCACCACCCGCCCCCTCTTCCCCGCCCGGCATCGTTCCCGGCTCCCGGTGCCCGGTTCCCGCCTGAACCGGACGAGTCGGATTAGCACGGCAGGGAACTGGTTGGCAGGATGGGGGCCATGACCGGTGCGTTCTCCGGCCCTGGACGAGCGAACCAGGGTCTGCCCAAGGTCCCGACCCCGCCCAGCGGCTGGCCGATCGGGTCCTACGACACCTACCAGGAAGCCCACCGCGCGGTGGAGCACCTGGCGACGAGCGAGTTCCCCGTCGAGGAGGTGACCATCGTCGGGGTCGACCTCATGCTCGTCGAGCGCGTGATCGGGCGGCTGAGCTGGCCGAAGGTGCTGGGCACCGGCGCGCTCTCCGGCGCCTGGTTCGGCCTGTTCGTGGGGCTGCTGCTCGGCCTGTTCAACCAGCAGCAGGCCTCCTTCGGCCCGATCCTGGTCGGCCTGGGCATCGGTGTGGTGTTCGGTGTGGTCTTCGCCGCGGCCGGGTACGCCAGCACCCGCGGCCGCGGCCGGGAGATCGCCTCGGCGACGCAGTTGGTCGCCGGGCGCTACGACGTGCTCGCCCAGCCGCGCAACGCCGAGCGGGGCCGTGACCTGCTGGCGAAGCTGTCGATGCGGCCGAACGGCGGCATTGGCTAGGCCGTTCGCGCGTCGAATTGCGGGCCGTGATCACCGGATTTAGTTTCAGGTGACCCGGTCGCGGGTACCGAGCTACCCGCGTGACGGCGCACGTCGAGGTGCTAGCTCGTGTCGGTCGGTCTCCTCGGCGTGTCCCGTCGGAAGGAGGTCGGACGATGGGGCGTGCTCATCGGATACCCGGCCGCCGAGGACGACGCCTGCGAGCGGCGCTGTGCGCCGCTGTGATCGCTAGCCCGTTGGTGGCGGCATGTGGTTCGGACAGTGGCGGGATCACCGTCAACGTCTACTACTCCACTGAGGAGAACTTCGACAAGGTCGTCGCCAACTGCAACGCGGCGGCGGCCGGGCGGTACACCATCGCCCTCAACGTGTTGCCGCGCGGCGCCGACGACCAGCGCGAGCAGATGGTGCGCCGGTTGGCGGCTGGCGACACCGACATGGACGTGCTGGGCCTGGACGTCACCTGGGTCGCCGAGTTCGCCGAGGCGGGCTGGATCAGCGAGTGGACCGGCCAGGACAAGGCCGACGTCGAGGACGGCACCCTCGCCGGGCCGCTGGCGACCGCGAAGTGGGAGGACAAGCTCTACGCCGCGCCGAAGAACACCAACGTGCAACTCCTGTGGTACCGCAGCGATCTTGTGCCGACCCCGCCGAAGTCGTGGGGCGAGATGCTGGAGCAGGCGCAGCGGCTCAAGGCGGAGGGCAAGCCGGGCGGCATCCTGATGACCGGCGCCCAGTACGAGGGCCTCGTGGTGCAGTTCGCCACGCTCACCGCCGGTGCGGGCGGCAAGATCCTCTCCGACGACAGCACCCGCGCGGTGGTCGACGACGGCGCGGTCAAGGCGCTGGAAGCGTTGCGGGACTTGGCGAACTCGCCCGCGGCCAGCCCGTCGCTGTCCAACGCCAAAGAGGACAACATCCGGCAGGAGTTCGAGTCGGGCAAGAGCGCGGCGTTCCAGTTGAACTGGCCGTTCGTCTACGCCTCGATGGCCAAGTCCAACCCGGACCTGGCCAAGGTGTTCAAGTGGGCGCCCTACCCGGCGATCGACCCGAGCAAGACCGGGACCGCGACCCTCGGCGGGTTCAACCTCGCGATCAGCTCGTACTCCCAGCACAAGCCGGAGGCATTCGAGGCGGCGAAGTGCTTGCGCAGCGCGGAGAACCAGAAGTACTCGGCGATCAACTCCGGTGTGCCGCCGACCATCGAGTCGGTCTACGACGACCCGGAGATGGCACAGCCGTACCCGATGCGCGACGCGATCCTCGACGAGCTCAAGAACCCGGCCGTGCGCCCGATCACCCCGGCGTACCAGAACGTCTCCACGCTGATCTCCACCATCCTGTCCCCACCGGGGGCCATTGACCCCAAGGCCACCGCGGCGAGGTTGCGCACGGAACTGCAGGACGCTCTCGACTCGAAGGGGGTTCTGCCGTGAAGACCGTGACCGACGGCAAGAAGGCCGAGCGCAGGCTCGGGTTGTGGCTATGCGCGCCTGCCGCGCTGGTCATGGTCGCGGTGACCGCCTACCCGATCATCTACTCGGTGTGGCTGTCGCTGCAGCGCTACGACCTGCGGTTCCCCGCCGAGCGCGAGTTCGTCGGGATCGAGAACTACGTCACCGTGCTGACCAACTCCTACTGGTGGAGCGCGTTCGGGGTCACCACGCTGATCACGGTCATCTCGGTGGCCATCGAATTGGTGCTGGGCATGGCGTTGGCGCTGGTGATGCACCGGACGCTGGTCGCCCGCGGTCTCATCAGGACGGTCGCGCTCATCCCGTACGGCATCGTGACCGTGGTGGCCGCGTTCTCCTGGCGCTACGCCTGGGACGACAACACCGGTTACCTGGCCCAGCTGTTCGCCCCCGACGCCGCGCCGCTGACCCAGCGGGCCTCGGCGCTGGGGATCATCATCCTCGCCGAGGTCTGGAAGACCGTGCCGTTCATGGCGTTGCTGCTGATGGCCGGTCTGGCGCTGGTGCCGGAAGACCTGCTCAAGGCGGCGTCGATGGACGGCGCCGGGCCGTGGCAGCGGTTCACCAAGGTGATGCTGCCGGTGATGAAGCCCGCGATCCTGGTGGCGCTGCTGTTCCGCACCCTGGACGCGTTCCGCATCTTCGACAACATCTTCGTGCTCACCAGCGGCGCGCAACAGACCGGCTCGGTGTCCATGCAGACCTACAACAACCTGATCCGCGGCTTGAACCTGGGCATCGGGTCGACGATGTCGGTGCTCATCTTCATCGCCGTGGCCGCCATCGCGTTCCTGTTCGTGAAGGTCTTCGGCGCCGCCGCGCCCGGCAACGACGGGGGGAAGCGCTGATGGCCACCACCGAGAGCGGTGCCAAGGTCCGGTGGGCCCTGATCGACGTCGTCGTGCTGGTCTACGCCCTGGTCCCGGTGCTGTGGATCGTGTCGCTGTCGTTCAAGACCAAGGAAACCCTGGCGGACAAGAACTTCATCCCGCGCGAGTGGACCTGGCAGAACTACGCCGACATCTTCACCACCAACCAGTTCCTGCGGGCGTTGCTGAACTCCGTGGGGATCGCGCTGATCGCGACCCTCATCGCCGTCGTGCTCGGCACCATGGCCGCCTACGCCATCGCCAGGCTGGACTTCCCCGGCAAGCGGGCGCTGGTCGGGGTGTCGCTGCTGATCGCGATGTTCCCGCAGGTGTCGTTGGTGACGCCGCTGTTCGAGATGGAGCGCTCGCTCGGGCTCTTCGACACCTGGCCGGGGCTGATCCTGCCCTACATCACCTTCGCGCTGCCGCTGGCGATCTACACGCTGTCGGCCTTCTTCCGGGAGATCCCCTGGGAGCTGGAGAAAGCGGCGAAGATGGACGGGGCGACCCCGGCGCAGGCGTTCCGCAGGGTGATCGCGCCGCTCGCCGCGCCAGGGGTGTTCACCACGGCCATCCTGGTGTTCATCTTCTGCTGGAACGACTTCCTGTTCGCCATCTCGCTGACCTCGACGACCTCGTCGCGGACCGTGCCAGCGGCGCTGTCGTTCTTCCAGGGGTCCTCGCAGTTCGAGGACCCGACCGGCACCGTCTCCGCCGCCGCGGTGGTCATCACGGTGCCGATCATCCTGTTCGTGTTGTTCTTCCAGCGCCGCATCGTCGCGGGGCTGACCTCGGGCGCGGTGAAGGGCTAGGTCATGGCTGAGATCGTTCTGGACAAGGTCACCAAGCGGTACCCCGACGGCGCGCTCGCCGTGTCCGATGTGGACATCACGATCGCCGACGGCGAGTTCATCATCCTGGTCGGGCCCTCCGGCTGCGGGAAGTCCACCACGCTGAACATGATCGCCGGTCTCGAGGACATCACCGACGGCGAGCTGCGCATCGACGGGCAGCGGGTCAACGAGCGGGCCCCCAAGGACCGCGACATCGCCATGGTGTTCCAGTCCTACGCGCTGTACCCGCACATGAGCGTGCGGGAGAACATGGCGTTCCCGCTGCGACTGGCCCACGTGGACAAGGAGACGATCAACAGCAAGGTCGAGGAGGCCGCGCGCATCCTCGACCTCGGGCAGCACCTGGACCGCAAACCGGGCAACCTGTCCGGCGGGCAGCGGCAGCGGGTGGCGATGGGGCGGGCGATCGTGCGCGACCCCAAGGCGTTCCTGATGGACGAGCCGCTGTCCAATTTGGACGCCAAGCTGCGGGTGCAGATGCGCACCTCGGTCGCCAAGCTGCAGCGGCGGCTGGGCACCACCACGGTCTACGTCACCCACGACCAGACCGAGGCGATGACCCTCGGCGACCGCGTTGTGGTGATGCGTGGCGGATTGGTGCAGCAGATCGGCTCCCCGCAGGACCTCTACGACCAGCCGGTCAACCTCTTCGTCGCGGGCTTCATCGGCTCGCCGTCGATGAACTTCCTGCCCGCCACCCTGGAAGGCGGCAGGCTGAACACGCCGCTGGGCGCCGTCACGTTGACGGACCGGATCCGGCGGCTGGCGGAGTCGGCGAAGGCGCCGCGCAAGGTGCTCGTCGGTCTGCGGCCCGAGCACTTCGAGGACGCCGAACTGCTCGACGACACCGAACGCGGCCGCGGCGTCACCTTCACCGCGACCGTCGAGGTGCTGGAGTCCATGGGCTCGGACAAGTTCGCCTACTTCCCGGTGGAGGGCGAAACGGCGACCTCGGCCGAACTCGACACCCTGGCCGCCGAGACCGGCTCGACCGAGATGACCGACAGCGGACCCCAGATCGTCACCCGCCTCGCGGCCGCCTCCACCGCCACCGAAGGCGCCCCCGTCGACGTCTGGTTCGACCCCGACAAGCTCCACCTCTTCGACCCCACCGACGGCCGAACCCTCACCCACGTCAAGTAACCCGATCGGGGCTGTGCACAACTTCGCGCACGGTCCCGGACTTTCTGTCACCTTGATCCCCGTCGAGCGGCTCACCGGGAGCCGCCCAACGGGGATCAAGGAGTTTTCGGTGCTGTTGAGGGTTGTTGTGCTGAGCCTGGTCGCGGTGTTCGGCCTGGCCGCACCGGCGAGCGCGTCGGTGTCCGTTCGGTGCGATCGGGGCGAACTCTGCGTGTGGTCCGGCTTGGCCTTCCGCGGCGAATCCGGCCGTCTGGGTGTGGGGGCCGTCGCGGAGGGGGAGTGCCTGGTGCTGGGCCGGGAGACGCGGTCGTTGGTGAACCTGCTGCGGAGGGAGGTGACGGTGTACGAGTCAGCGGAATGCGCCACGGCCGCGGACTTCACCACGTACCCGGGGATGGGCACCTACGTCCCGGCGACACCGTTCGTGGTCCGCGCGATCCAGGTCTGGCCAGCGTGATGGCTGGGTTCTGCTCGCGGGGTGTGGCCGTTTGCCGTGGGGTGCCAATCGGCTGGGCGGCGGATCGGAGGTGGTGTGGCTGGCCGTGGTCGGGATGAGGGTGGGGCGCACCGCTGACCGGCTTCCGCCTCTGCGGGTTGAGTTGCCCGGGCGGTCCATCTCCTGGCTGTGCGGCACATCCCGCGGCTCGACGGCGACGGCGTTGTGTGGCTTGAGGGCGCGCATCGACTGCCACCAGGTGGCTTTGCCCACCGTCTCGAAGACGGCGTCCACCCGCCCGGGCAGGCGGGCGTCGGACTCGAAGGTGTCGTGTGTGCCCGGCTCGGCGACCAGGGCCTGCTTGGCCTCGGAGCGGCCTGCCACTGACGGCTGCACCGTCTCCGCGGGAGCGCTCAGCTGCATCGTGGGCACCCTGGCGCCTGGGCTGTCGTTCATCGCCGACGTGGTGCTGGGTGTGGTCGCCGAGTTCGTGGCGCCCACGTTCTCGATCAACACCGCCGCGTCGGTGACCGCGCCGGACCCGGCCGCCTCGTGCACCGATCCACTGGGCACGGTGGTCGATCCCACTCGCTGCCGCGCGTGGGAATCCGTCGACGGTGGCGCCACCGTCCATCGCGGGCCGCCACTGCGCTGGTGCGGTTCGGGCGGTCTCGGGTGGGCCGGGTGGTTGCCCGTTCGGGCAGGGATCGTGCTGGGTGGTTATGTCCGGCTGGTGGGGTTCGACGTGGATAGGAGGTGATCTTTTCCCTGCATAGGGGGCGGTGCGCGTGGCGTCCGAGGTGGTCGGTGAGGGTGCTGAGCGGGACTGGTCGGTGCCGGTTGAGGGGCGGCACCCGGCTTCGGCTTGGCGGATGTCGGTGGTGGAGCGGCTGCAGCGGTTGCAGGCCGAGATCGACCACCGGGGCGGCGATGTCCCGCGGGCCGTGCACACGGCCATGGGGATCGCGGCGCGGGCGGTGCTGCTGAAGAGTTCCTTACCCCGGTGGTACTCCGGGGTGAACTTGGAGCGGGCGTGGCGCGCGGTGCACCTGGCCGACGAGGTGCTGGTCGCCTCCAGTCCGGACCTGGTCGGGCGGATGCCTGCGATCCGCGCGACCGTCGCCCGCAAGTTGTCCGCCAAGGACGCCAGGGTGAAGGCGCTGGAGCCCGCCGTCTTTGACGGGTTGGCGGCGTCCGCGCAGCGGGAGGTCGTCCTCGCCGCCCTGCGCGCGGCGCACCAGGCCTCGCACGACGCGGCGACGGCGGTGCGCAGCCTGCGGAACCGGATCATCCTGTTCGGCTTGCTGCTGCTCGGGATCAACCTCGCCGTCGGCTGGTTGACCGCCTACCACGAGCACATGCTGCCGCTCTGCCTCACCAGCGGGTCCACCACCACCTGCCCCACCGGCGGCGCCACCCCCACCAGTGGCGACGTCTGGTGGCTGCAGCTCATGGGGATGCTGGGCGCCTCGATCGCCGTGGTGGTCCTGCTCCTGCGCACCAAACCCAGCGTCGTCCCCTACACCCTGACCCCGTACCAGGCCCTCGTCAAAGTCCTCCTCGGCTCCATCCTCTCCGTGATCGGCGTCCTGATCCTGCGCGCCGGTCTGCTCACCGACGTCGTGACCAGTCAGGCCGCGCTGCTCACCTTCGCCCTGGTGCTCGGCTACTCCCAGCAGGTGGGCACCCGCCTGCTCGACACCTTCGCCGACCAGGTCGTCCAACGCGCCCAACCCTCGGCCACCACCGAATAGCGTCAGTCGCGGGTGCGCAGGGTGGTGAGCACGCTGTCGTCCCAGTTGTGGGAGCGGATCAGGCGGTAGCGCTCGCCCACGGCCCAGAGGTAGACCTCGGCGTTGGTGCGGTCGGTGGCGATGCCCGCTTGGCGGACCATCTCGACGACCGGGGTGAACTCCTCGGTGTGCCAGCGGGAGGCCACCGTGGGGCGGTCGAGGAAGCGCTGTTCGTCCTGCATCAGGCGGAAACCCCAGGCTTCGACCGCTTCGCTCAGTTCCGCGTAGTCCCACGGGTCGGTCAGGCTGATCGTCGCCCGCGCCGCGGGGTCGAGGGGGACGCGGTCGAGGAAGATCCGGTGGAAGTCCTTGGTGATCAGGTCGCCGCGCAGGCGGATGCCGGTGGCGGGGACCCGGGTGGTGATCTGGGTGACGACCGCGTCGATGGTCCCCAGGCCGAGGGCGTGGGCCACGGACACGCGGTGGTGGCCGTCGACGACGAAGTGGAGGTCGCCGATGCGGTAGAGGTCGACCGGTGGGGTCGGCTCGCCGCGGCGGGCGGCGCGGGCCAGGCGTTCCCACCGCTGCCGCGACTGGGCGGACGTCGGCCGGAAGCGGCGGTCGAACTCCCGGCCGCGGTCGACGCTGCCGACGATGGAGTCCAGGGGGACGACCTGCCTGCCCAGTCGCCGTTCGCCGGTGCGGCCGAGGGCGGCGACGACCTCGTCGAAGGGCAGCATGATGTTCACGTCGTCGGGTTCTCGGCGCAGCCACGCGCCGAGCCGGGCCAGCACCTGGCCGCGGCGCGCCCGCAGGAAGTCGTACTCGGCGTCGGCGGCGGGGAATCCGGTGTCACGCGGCATGGCTGGCTCCCGGGATCTGCGGAGGCCCCCAGTCTTCTCCCCTGATCGGCCGCCCGCACACTGCGCCGCCCGGGTGAAATCGGCGGGTGCGGGCACCGCGTCTGGGTGGGCGTCCGCGGTCCGTTTCCGGACTGTGGCTGGGGAACGGGTGACGTGCGCCGCCCGCGCGTGAACGCTCGGTAACCTGCCGTTCGCGCAGGGGGCCGTGACCTGTGGTCGGGCTGTCGTGCTCGGCTGGTACGAAGATGCGCACACCGGGCAACTTCCCGGTCTCGTTCGGTATCGATGCGGGTGTCGGGAACGAGGAGTGGTGGGAAGGGAACTGTCGGTGTCCGGCGCGCGTCCAACCGGATAGCGTGATCGTCGAAAGCGATCGTCCGCGGGGCGCAGGGGAGCGGTGGTCCGGTCAGCCACCGAGGGGAGCGAGCGATGGTGAGTGGACAGCACGGCTACGACCAGTACGTCACGGGTGGGGTCCCGTGGGAGGACTACACGCTGGAACAGCTGATCAAGATGGTGGAGGACCAGGCGAGCGCTCCGCAGCTGGAGCAGTTGGCCACCGACTGGCGCAGCATGGGCGACCAGGTGGTCGCGGCCTCGGAGCTGCTCTCCATCGCGCTGTCGCAGCTGATGGAGTTCTGGGCGGGCAGCGCCGCCGAGCAGGCCCGCGAGGACGTCGACCTCAACGCGCGCTGGGTCGGCGACCTCGGCCACACCGCGCACGAGATCGGCCCGTCGATCGATGAGGCGGCCAACGCCTTGTCCGCCGTGCAGGCGGCGATGCCGGAGCTGCCCACCGCCCCGGCCGTGCAGCCCGCGCTCGCACCGGACAGCGCCCTGCGCGGCTACCAGTCGGGTGGCCCGTTGGTGGCCGCGATCAACGGCACCGCCGCGGGTACCGAGAGCGCGTTCGGCGCCGAGCAGGAGCACAACGCCCTCAAGGCCCGCGCCGTCGAGGCCATGCGCCGCTTCGAGGGCGCGGTGATCAGCATCGACGAGAAGATCCCGCAGTTCAGCGAGCGCCGCGACGGCGAGCACCTGAACCCGGGTGAGCCGGTCCCGACGCCGACCCCGCCGCCGGGCACCACGCCGCCGACCCCGTACCCGACCGACCCGGAGAAGCGCTGGGACGACCTGACCAAGGCCGACCCGAGCACCGCCGCGCAGGGTGTCGGCGAGACCGGCTACTCGGGCGGCGGCGGTTACTCGGGTGGCGCCGCTCCGCTGAGCGCCGACGCGTCCCGGCCGCCGTTGCAGTCCGGCGGTGCTGTCGGTGCGACGGAAGCCGTCACCGGCACCAACGCGCGGCCCGCGCTCACCGGCGCGGGGGCGCCGGTCGCGGCGGCCGCGGGCGCGGGTGCCACGGGCATGGGCGGTATGCCGATGGGTGGGGCGGGTGCGGGCGGCGGTCAAGAGGCGGGCGGCGAGCACCGCAGGCGCTACCCGTACGACGGGGAAGACCCGTTCCTGTTGGACCAGAAGGCTTCCCCGCCGGTGATCGGGCTCTGAGGCCAGGGAGACCACGACGATGCGCGAGTTCGACCAGTTCCCCGATGGCAGCCAGATCCCTGACGGCAACACCGTTTCGGTGCCGGTCATCGGGGCTCTCACGCCGCCGGTAGCCACCCCGGCCCCGCAGCCGGACGCGACCCCCGCGGCGGCTGCTGCGGACCCGGCACCGCTGCCGCCCACTCCGGACCCGGTCCCCGGCCCGGGGCCGCTCGCCCAGGCGGCGCCGTTCTCCGTGCCGGTCGCGCCCGTCGCGGCGCCGGAGGCCTACCAGCCGGGGGCATATCCCCAGTACCAGCCCGGCCCGGCGACCCACCAGTACGCGCCGCACCCGAACAACGCCACGAACCTCGCCGGAACCGGGTACCCGACCGTCGACCCGGACGCCCAGCCCTACCCATTACCCGCTCCCGTGACCGGGAACCCCACCCCGGCACCGCAGCCGATCCCGGTCCCCAGCGGTCCGCACTGGAGCCCCAAGCCCGGCAGGGCCGAGCACTACCCCAAGCCAGGTACGCCACCGCCCGCAGGCTCCGCGCCCACCCCGGACTACGGCAGCAAGCCGCCCCCGCAGCAGGGTGGCGGCGGCAACTTCCCGGACTCCAGGCCGCCCAACACCGGTGGCAACAACACCGGCACCCCCGGGACGACCGAGCCGGGCAGGACCAGCCCCGCGGACGCGACGCACCCCTCCAGCGGGGCCAAGCCGGACAACACGACCTTTCCCGGCACCGCGCCGGTGCAGCCGTCCAACGGCACCACCCAGGGCTACTGGCGGATCGACCCCGACGAGCTCGCCGGTTTCGAGCGGGCGGTCAAGGCCGCGCGGACCGGGCTGCACGGGGTGCAGGAGAAGGTCAAGGGCATGGAGGGCAAGGAGCCCAAGCTGGGCACCAGCCCGGTCGGCGCCCAGTTGGCCAAGAAGTTCGACGACCGGCTCAACGGGCCGAACGGGCTGCGCACCCTGCTCGACCAGGCCATCAAGAAGATGGACGGGTTCATCCTCAGCGCCGAGCGGGTGCGCGACAACTACGTCGAGGCCGACGACAACGCGCGGGTGGACATGAACCTGCGTGACCAGTCCGCAGGCGGTACCACGTGACGGAACTGTCCACCGGCCTTGAGCTCGGGACCGACTACCGGGACGGCGGCGACGCGTCGCTGCACCCGGTGGAGGTCGATCTGCTGTGCACGTTCGCCGAAGTGGCGACGCCGTTCCCGTTGCGGGTCGGTGGCGCCATGGACCGCGCGTCGGCTTTCGCGACCGCGCGGGCGGAGTTGGCGCGGCGGGGGCTGGCCGATGGGCGGGGGCCGCGCGGGGTGGCCAGTGACTTCGTGCACCTGCTGCGCAACAGCGCGGGCACGCTGGACCTGATGATCGCCCGGCTCGGTCAGAGCCGCGGTGCGTTGATCCTCGCGCAGCGCGACGAGGCGCTGCTGGTGCGTCAGGACATTGGCTTGCCGGGCGCGCGGGTGTACTTGGAGGCGCTCTCGCTCTATGACGCGATTGAGCGCTTGGTTGACCTTGTGCCGGAGCACGGTGCTGGGATGGCAGCTCCGTTCAGCCTGTCGCAGCGGGCGTTGGACAAGGCCTATAGGGCGATCCAGGCCGCCATCGGTGAGTCGAGACAGCCGCGCAAGCTGCACGCCGACGACGTGGACCGGCTGCTGCGCGATAGCGGCATCGACGAGACCACCGCGCGGCGGATGACTACGCACCTCCACCCGGTGCTCGGCAACGGCCAGGTCGGCGCCGCTGTGCGCCGCGGGTACGCCGACGTGTGGGGGCGCCTCGGCGACGAGCTGCGGTGGCTGGACACCGGCAAGGGCCGGTTCCGCCTGGGCACCGACACCGACGGCTGGGTGAGCGTCAACCCGCTCACCCGCGACGACCTGCGGGCGGGAGTGCGGTCCCTCGCAGGCCAACTGTGGTACTGACCATGGCGGACATTCCCGGATCGTCCGTCCGATCGGCTACGGTGGCAGCGCGGGAGTGGCCGGTTGAGGGAGGGGCAGGGGCATGATCGCCGATCTCGACGACGTGGTGCGCCGGTTGGCTGAGCAGGCCGAGCGCGCGGCGCAGGCGCGCCGGGCGGCCGAGCAGGAGCGCAGACGGCGCCGCGATGTCGACGACAGCTACGTCACCGGCGGCGTGCACTGGGACGGTTACTCCCTCAAGGCCCTGCAGCGCATGGTCGGTGACCGCGCCAACGCGGCCCAGTTGGACATGCTGGCCGCCGAGTGGTCCCGCTACGGCCAGAAGGTCGCTGAGGCCTCGAGCGACCTGTCCCGCTCGATGGCCAAGCTGATGCAGTTCTGGTCCGGCGGCGCCTCCCAGGACGCCTCGCGGACCGTGGTGAGCAACGCCGCCTGGATCTCGCAGCTCGGCGGCACCGCCGCGCAGATGGCCGACCCGATCCAGGACGCCGGTGGCGCGTTGCGCTCGGCGCAGAGCACGATGCCCGGCGGTTCCCCGAGCAGCCCGTTCCTGGCGACCGCCGGTGGCGGCGCGGCGGCGGGCTTCGCGATCGGCGGTCCGGTCGGTGCCGCTTTCGGCGCCGCGATCGGCGGCATCGCCAGCGCGTTCGGCTTCGGCAGCAACAAGAAGAAGATGAAGCGCAAAGCGGTCCAGACGATGCAGCGCTTCGAGACCGCGGTGCTCGGCATCGACGGCACCACCCCGCGCTTCGGCAGGCCCGCTGACGGTGTCGACCCTGGCGTGCAGCGCCCGCTGCCCCCGGCGCCGCGCCCAGGCCTGCCCGGCCCGGGTGTCACCGTGCCCGGCGGCCCCGGCCGTGGTCCCTCGGACCCGTCCGCCCCGGTGCCCGGTTTCGGCGGCGGCCCCAGCATGGGCACCACCCCGTCGTTCGCCCCCGGCTTCGACAAGGGCTGGGAGAACCACTGGCGCGGCCTCACCGGCATGGGCCCCGGCGGTCAGCTCCCCGGCGGCATCGGCAACAACGTCGGCAACGGTCCTGGCTCCATCGGCTTGGGCAACGGAGGCTTCCTGCCCGGAGGTCTCGGCACGAGCGGTCGCGGCGGCGGTGCGGGTTCCGGTCGCGCGGGCCTGGGCTCCGGTTTCGGCGCTGGTGGTCGTGGTGCGGACGGCGCTCGCGGTTCGGGCGGTTCGGGTCGCGGCACCTCCGGCGTGGGCGCGGGTGGTCCTGGTGGGGGTCGCGGTCGCGACGGCAGCCGGGGTGCCAGCAGGTTCGGCCGCGGCACCGGCTTCGGCAGCGACCCGCACGGGCGCTCCGGCAGCGGGTACGGCATGCCCGGTGGCGCCAAGGACAAGGAAGAGGACGGCACGCACCAGCGGCGGGTGCCGATCGAAGAGGACCCGTTCACCACGGCCGACCTGACAGCGGCACCGCCGGTCATCGGCGCCTGACCGCCGAGCGAGGGAGCGACATGAGCGACAACGGTGGCTGGCAGGTCGAGCCGGAGCAGGTGCGCGAGTTCGCCGCGGCGGTCGAGGAGGTCCGCGCGGACCTGAACTCGATCTTCGCCGAGGTGGCCGACCTGGCGACCCCGGCGTACCTGCCGATGCTGGGCACCAGCCCGGTCGGCCAGGAGCTCTCGGACAAGTTCACCGAGCGGCTGGCCGGGGAGACCGGGCTCAAGGGGCAGTTGGAGGAGGCGCTGCGCCGGATGGAGGAGTTCGTGGCCAGCGCCGAGCGCTCGTCGGCGGCCTACCAGGACAGCGACGACAACTCCGCGCAACGCTTCACCACCCCGTGACCGCGCCGGTCCCCGGCGTCGCGCTGCACCCGGTCGAGGTGGACCTGCTGTGCGCGTTCGCCGAGGTCCAGCCGCCGTTCCCGATCGAGGTGCCCGCCGCTGCGGCCTCCGACCAGGAGCGCGGCGCGCTGTACCGGGCCGCCGCCGAGGAGCTCGCCGCGCGCGGCTTGGCCGACGACAGCGGTCCGCTCGACGTCGCCGAGGAGTTCGTCTACCTGCTGCGCGCCTGCACCGGGGTGCTGGACGTGGTGGTCAACGGCGGCACGGGCACCCTCGCCGTCGCCGTGCTGGTCACCGGCGACGAGGCGCTGGTGCTCACCCAGGACCAGGCCGACCCCAACGGGCTCATCCGGATGTGGGCGGCCACCCTCGACGAGGCGCTCGACCGCGTCAGCCGGATGATCCCGCGCGCCGACACCCCGCTCACCGCGCCGTTCAGCGTTCCGTTGCGCCCCTTGGAAGAGGCGTTCGCGGTGATGCTCGCGCGGATGCCCGAGCCCGACCAGCCGGGCGCGCCGAACCCGATGGGCCAGGCCGAGATCGACGACCTGCTGCGCGCGCACGGCATCGACGACCGCGTCACCCGGCGCATGGTCGCGCACCTGCAACCCGTGCTGGGCAACGGCCAGTCCGGGGTCGCGGTCCGCGACGAGACCGAGGACCAGTGGCGCCGGGTCGGCGACGAGCTCCGGTGGTTGGACACCGGGCGCGGCAGGTACCGGCTGGCCTCGGTGTCCGGTGTGGACGGTTCCTGGCTCAGCGTCAACCCGCTCGGTCGCGACGACCTGCTGGCCGCCCTGCGCTCGCTGGCGTACGCCGCCCGCGGCTAGTCCACAGTGGACTAGCCGAGAACCGTTAGGACGTCGGGGTTTCCGCGATGATCACGGTTACCACCGTGATCCAGGTGACGATCACCGCGAGCAACCAGAACTTCACGTTGGTGAGCAGCCGGGCCATGGGGAAACCTCCCGTCAGGGGGGACGGACTGGGGGACGGGCGGCTCAGAGCCACCGGTTCTTGCGGAAGATGCGGTAGAGCACGATGCAGGCCAGGAAGATCACGACCATCACCGCGGGGTACCCGAAGCGCCACTGGGTCTCGGGCATGTAGTCGAAGTTCATGCCGTAGACGCCGACCACCATGGTGGGCACCGCGATGATCGCCGCCCACGAGGTGATCTTGCGCATGTCGGTGTTCTGCTGCAGCGTGATCTTGGCCAGGGTGGCGTCGACCAGCGTGGTGAGCAGCTCGTCGAAGCTGGTGACCCGCTCGGACACCGTCGTCAGGTGGTCGTCGACGTCGCGGAAGTACGAGCGGATCGTGTCGGGCACCAGCGGCGAGCAGCCCTCCGCCAGCCGCCGCAGCGGGTTGGCCAGCGGCATCACCGCGCGCCGCAGCTCGAGGATCTCCCGCTTCATCAGGTACATCTGCTCGGCGCTGACCGGGCTGCGCGGTGCGAAGACCGCCTTCTCGATCAGGTCGATGTCGGTCTCGAACGCGTCGGTGACCGCGAGGTAGGTGTCCACCACGTGGTCGGCGATCGCGTGCAGCACCGCTGCGGGGCCGCCGCGCAGCCGCTCCGGGGTCTTCTCCAGCCCGGAGCGCAGGTCGTGCAGACCGGAGTGCTTGCCGTGCCGGACGGTCACCACGTAGTCCGCGCCGAGGAAGGCCATGATCTCGCCGGTCTCGACGATCTCGTTGGCCGTGGTCGGCGACTCGTGCTCCACGTAGCGCACCGTTTTGAGCACCATGAACAGGTTGTCGTCGTAGCGCTCCAGCTTGGGCCGCTGGTGCGCGGTGACGGCGTCCTCGACCGCGAGCTCGTGCAGCCCGAAGGTCTCGGCCACGCCCTGGATCTGGCGTTCGTCCGGTTCGTGCAGGCCGATCCAGACGAAGCCCTCACCCCGGCGGCGCACCTCGGCGACGGCGTCGATGTGCGTCCAGCGACCGGGCAGCCGCACCCCGTCGACGTACACGCCGCAGTCGACGACGTAGGCCGACAGCGGCACCGGGATCGGCGGGGCGGGCGGGGCCACTCGGTTCGCGCGGCCTCTCAGGCCGCCGAACGACGGGATGGTGGGCATCAGACCTCCAGGCGCGCGGACGCGGCGAACCGGTTGGCCGATCGGCTGACCGGTGGCGGAGCGCCCCGGCCGGTAACGCGGTGCTCACCGCCTAGCGGCGGGCACCTCCGGAGGGGACGCGGGGACTACTGCAACCGATCTCGGGTTCATGACCGTTCGGGTCGCCCATGCGTCTCACCTCCTCTGGTCGGCGGCGGTCTGGCGCGGTACGCGCGGGCCTGCCGGGAGGACAGCGTACTCCCGATCGCGGCGGGGCCGGGCACCAGGCGGGGAAACCGAACGCGTTTCACACGCGGTGCCCTGCCTCACACACCGGTTGCACCCCGGCCCGCGCGGCCGTACACAGGTCCCCTACTGGCCGGTCACATGCGGGAGGTCGACGTGCAGTTCGGGCGGTACTACGAGGAGTTCGAGGTCGGCGCGGTCTACAAGCACTGGCCGGGCAAGACGGTCACCGAGTACGACGACCACCTGTTCTGCCTGCTCACGATGAACCACCACCCGCTGCACACGGACGCCAACTACGCCGAGAACACCACCGACTTCGGCAAGAACGTCGTGGTGGGCAACTACGTCTACTCGCTGCTGCTGGGCATGTCCGTGCCGGACGTGTCCGGCAAGGCCATCGCCAACCTCGAGGTCGAGTCGCTGCGGCACGTGAAGCCGACCTTCCACGGTGACACCATCTACGGTGAGACCGAGGTACTCGACAAAACGCCCTCCAAGTCGAAAGACGACAGGGGGGTTGTGCATGTCGAGACACGGGGCTACAAGCAGGACGGGACAGTCGTCTGCACCTTCCGCCGGAAGGTGATGGTGCCGAAGCGCTCTTACGGTGAAGCGCGCGGAGGTGAGCAGCCGGGACGACCGGAGCCGAAGGCTTAACTGCCGGGTTGGGACCAGCCCGGGCGGAGGGAAGGAACAGCCGTGACCGTGTCGCTGGAGGAGGCCAAGAACCGGTTGCGGCGCTTCGCCGAGGTCGAGGCCGCCGGGGTGTCCCCGCTCTACCAGCACCTGGCCGAGCGGGCCGCCGAGGACGACGACGTCGCCGCGCTGCTGACCGCCGCCCAGCCCGGGTTCGAGACCGCGACCCTGCTCTTCGCCGCGATCCACCGGGCGGTGCAGGCCGAGCCATTCCACGAGTTGGTCAACTACTACCCGTCCATGGGTGGCAGTTACGGCGTGGACGCGGCGATCTGGCCGCTGTTCCGGCAGTTCGTGGTCGAGCGGGCGGAGAAGATCCGCGCACTGGTCGCCGCGCACACCACGCAGACCAACGAAGTGCGCCGCGCCGCGCTGCTCTACCCCGCGGTGTCGTTGGCCGCCAAGCAGGCCGGTGCGCCTATAGGCCTCCTCGAGGTCGGCTGCTCGGCAGGGCTCCTGCTCAACCTCGACCGCTACGGCTACCGGTACCAGACCGAGCAGTCCGGTCAGATCGTCGTCGGGCCCGCCAAGACACCCCTGGGACTGCACTGCGCGCTGGAGTTGGGCCCGGAGGCGGCTCTGCCGTCCATCCCCAAGAAGCTGGCCGTCGCCGAGCGGGTCGGTCTCGACCGGGCTCCGGTGGACCTGGGCGACGAGGACGCCGCCGCGTGGCTGGAGGCCTGCATCTGGGCCGACCAGCCCGAGCGCCAACGGTTGTTCAGCACCGCCGCCGCCCTGCAGCGCAAGAGCCCGCCCCAGTTCGTCGAGGGCGACGCGATCGCCGACCTCGAGAAGGCCGCGGCGCTCATCCCGACCACCGTCCCGCTGGTCGTCATCACCAGCCACGTCCTGCCGTACCTGTCCGAGGACGACCGCGCGGACTTCGTCGCCGCCGTGGCCGCACTGGCGGGAACGCGACCGCTGTGGTGGGTCAGCGACGAGGTCTACACCGTCGGGCTGCGGCACGTGCTGCCCGACCGCGAGGACCTCGTCCCGGTTCCCGGGCAGCCCGCGTTCAGCGTCGTCGGGCTCACCAGGTGGGATGGCGGGGTGCCGACTTCTGCCGCTCTCGCCCGCGCGGCCATGCACGGCGAGCGCATGGTGTGGCTTGTCTGATTCCCGTCATCCCGGCAGCTCACCCCAGCCGCTCAACGTCTCGAAAAGGCCTGCCACCAGGGCATTACGGTCATCCAATGTGGTGAACATCGCAAGATCCACCCACCTGGCCGCATCGGCGTCGTCACCCGGCGAAAGATCACCCGCGGTGACCGCGCAGCGGTAGTCGTGTATCTCGAACAGCCCACTGGGCGCCGGGCGCTCCACCATGCCCACGTGGTCACCGACGGCCACCACGAGCCCGGTCTCCTCGCGCATCTCCCGCGTCAGTGCCTCGTGGTCGGACTCGCCTTGCTCCACCTTCCCACCAGGGATGGACCACAGTCCGGCGCCGGGTTCGCGGCCGCGCCGGATCAGCAGAAGCCGCCCGCCGCCGTCGCGCACGAGGCCGCCGACGCACCTGATCCGCCGAATGTGATCCGCGTTCATGACGACACAGAGTAGCGATCACCGGGTGATCACGCTCCGCGTTGCCCCAAGAGCTTGACTACTCTCCCTAACCGCCGCCCAGTGCGGTACAACGGTTTTCAACAGGCGCCATGCAGGGTGCGTACGGAACGGGGTAGATCGCAGTGGACATCAAGAAGATCTTGATCATCACTGGGGCCGCTTTGCTCGTCTTCTTCCTGGTGACGCAGCCGGTCCAGTCCGCGGGGATCGTGAACTCCATCCTCACCAGCCTCCGCGAGGGGGCCGAAGCGGTGATCACCTTCGTCCGCACTGTCTTCCAGGGCTGAGACGAAGTAGCGTCGGAGGATGTTCGCGCCCAGGGACCCTGACGAGTACCTGCTCGACTCCGAACGGCGGGTGATCCGCGTCCGCAGGCACTGGGCGAGCTTGGCGTGGCAGGTGTTCGAGGCCGTCGCCCTGCTCGCGGTGTGCGTGATGATCTCCTACCTGCTGCCGCCCGCAGCGTGGCTGGTCCAGAACATCCTCTGGTACGTCGCGCTGGTGGTGGTGCTCCGGTTCACCTACCAGGTGATCGAGTGGTGGGTGGAGCGGATCGTGGTCACCGACAAGCGGTTCATGATGACCACCGGGGTGTTCACCACCCGGGTGCTCATGATGCCGATCAGCAAGGTCACCGACCTCACCTACAAGCGAACCGCGACCGGCCGGGTGTTCGGCTACGGCACCATGGTCGTGGAGTCGGCCGGGCAGATCCAGGCGCTCAACAACATCGAGTTCCTGCCCCGGCCGGAGCAGGTCTACGACGCCATCTCGGAGCTGGTCTTCGGCGACAAGAAGGCCCAGGCCGAGCGGTTCTCCATGATCAAGGCGCAGCGCATGGCCAGGGGGACCCGCAAGGCGCGCAAGCCGGTCGGCTGACCCGCCCGGACCGCCGGTGACCTGGGTCATCGGGAACACTGGTCCGGTGCGGATCGACCTCCACTGCCACTCGAACGCCTCCGACGGCACCGACAGCCCGGCCGAGCTGGTGCTCGCCGCCGCGCGCGCGGGCCTGGACGCCGTGGCGATCACCGACCACGACACCACCGCGGGCTGGCTGCCCGCCGCCGAGGCGTTGCCCGCTGGGCTGCGGCTGGTCCGCGGCGCCGAGCTGACCTGCGTGTCCGAGGACGGCCGCGGCGGGCACTGCACGATCCACTTGCTGGCCTACCTGTTCGACCCGCACGCTGAGGCCGTGGTCCGCGAATACGCCCGCACCAGGGCCGAACGGCGCAGCAGGCTGCACACCATGGCCACCCGCATGGCAGCCGACGGCTTCCCCGTCGACCCCGACTCGCTGATGGCCGACCTGCCGCCGGACGCCCCCGCCGGGCGCCCGCACCTGGCGCAGGCGCTCGTGCGCGCCGGGGTGGTCGGCTCGGTCACCGAGGCGTTCGCCAGCCTGCTGCACGGCCGCAACGGCTACTACGTGCCCAGCTCCAAGACCCCGGTCGCCGACGCTATCGAGATGGTCCGCGCCGCGGGCGGGGTGACCGTGCTGGCGCACGGCTTCGCGCACAAGCGTGGCCCGACGATCACCGGGGACGTCCTGGTCGACCTGGTCGGCGCCGGGCTCGACGGGGTCGAGATCGACCACCCCGACCACGACGGCGAGTCCAGGGCCCGGCTGCGCGAGATCGCCGACCGGCACGACCTGATCGTCACCGGATCGAGTGATTACCACGGCACCAACAAGACGATCGGGCTCGGCGCGGAGACCACCGCGCCCGCCATGCTCGACGAGATCGTCGCCCGCGCCAGCGGCGCCGACCTGCTGGTGGGTGCCTGATGGCGGTGTTCGACGCCGCGCTGTTCGCCGAGGCCACGATCACCCTGGTGGTGATCATGGACCCGCCGGGCACCGTCCCGGTGTTCCTCAGCCTGACCGGCCGCAAGACCAAGCAGACCCGCAACCGCGCCGCCCGCCAGGCCGTGCTGGTGTCCCTCATGGTGATCAGCCTCTTCGCGATCAGCGGCGAGGCCATCCTGCGCTACCTGGGCATCGGCATCCCGGCCCTGCAGGGCGCGGGCGGGCTCCTCCTCCTGCTGATCGCCCTGGACCTGCTGACCGGCAAGAACGCCAACGAGCCAGAAGCCGTCGAGGACGTCAACGTGGCCCTGGTACCGCTGGGCACCCCACTACTGGCAGGTCCCGGCGCCATCGCCGCCACGATCGTGTTCGTCCGAGAAGCGGGCGGACACATAGCCTCTTACGTCGCGCTGGGGCTCGCGATCCTGGCCGTGCACCTGATCCTGTACCTCTGCTTGAGGTTCTCAGGCGCAGTGATCCGCCTAGTGAAGGACAGCGGGATCACCCTGCTCGCCAAGATCGCAGGCCTGCTCCTGGCCGCCATCGCGGTCCAACTGATCGCCAACTCGGTTCGAGGGTTCATCACCGGCAGCGGCTGATCACCCGCCGGTGCGCAGAGCCGCGTCGATCTCCGCTTGGCTTCTGGCGACGAAGGCACGGCCGTCGTCGGTGATGATGATGGGGCGTTCGATCAGTGCCGAGTTAGTCGCCGGTACGTGATCCACCCGGCTCGGCCGAATGGTTGGTCGGCCAGGCGCGCCCCTCGTCAACGGCTCAATGAGCCCGCCGGGATCTCGAGTCCGCTGCTTGTCGCAGTTGCGGTGCTACTAGTCGCCAACTCCGGGCGCGGCAACGTCACTGGCGAGGGCGCAGCGCCGCGTCGATCTCCGCCTGGGTCCTTGCCACGAAGGCATGGCCGTCGTCGGTGATGATGATGGGGCGTTCGATCAGTGCCGGGTTGGCCGCGAGTACCGCGATCCACTCGGCGCGGTCCTTCGGCTTGGTCGCCAGGCCGAGGTCCTTCGCCAGTGGTTCCTTGAGCCGGGTGATGTCCCAGGGCTGCTTGTCGAGCTTGGTCAGGACCTCGTCCAGGTGCGCCGCGGTCGGCGGCTCGTCGAGGTAGCGGCGGACGGTGTGCTCGGGGGCGGCGGCGTCGAGCGCGGCCTTGGCGGTGCGCGACTTCGAGCAGCGCGGGTTGTGCCAGATCTCCACGCGTCGATTGTGCCCCCACCGGGGTTGTCGGTGCCGGTGCGTACCGTGTACCTCGTGCAAGGTCAACTCGGGTTCGACAGCATGCCGCGCAAGCTGATCAAGGTGACGCCGTCGCGGCTGGGGGTGTGGAACGACTGCAGGCGCCGGTTCCGGATGACCTACGTGGACCGGCCGACACCGCCGCGCGGTGGTCCGTGGGCGCACAGCACGCTGGGCGCGGTCGTGCACAACGCGCTCAAGGCCCTGTTCGACCTCCCCGTCGAGCGCCGCACCCCGGAGACCGCCGCCGCGCTGGTCGGCACGCACTGGAAGGACGACGGGTTCGCCGACGCCGAGCAGGCGGGGCAGTTCCGCGAGCGCGCCGCGGGCTGGGTGCACGACTACGTCAAGGACACCGACGTCGCCGACGACCCGGTCGGCCTCGAGCGCTGGGTGTCCGCCCCGGTCGGCACGATCGTCGCCGAGGGCCGGGTGGACCGCATCGACCAGCGCGGCGGCGAACTGGTGATCGTCGACTACAAGACCGGCCGCCACGCGCTGACCACCGACGACGCCCGCGGCTCGCAGGCGCTGGCCCTGTACGTGCTGGCCGCGCGCCGCACGCTGCGCCGACCCTGCACCCGTGTGGAACTGCACCACCTGCCCACCGGCGGCGTGGCCACCTGGGACCACACCGACGACTCCCTCGCCAGGCACCTGGCCCGCGCCGAGGAGTCCGCCGACGAGTTCCAACTCGCCATCGACACCCACAAGGCGGGCGGCGACCAGGAGGTCCTCTTCCCGCCCAACCCCGGCCGCCAGTGCTCCTGGTGCGACTTCCGCCGCAACTGCGCCGAAGGCCAGGCCGCTGGACCGGCGATCGACCCATGGGCGATGCTGTCCCCGTGACCCACCCCGACCCGCAAACCCGCCCCGACGACGTCACCGTGGAGCTCCCGCGGACCCCCGCCGAACGGGTGCGCTCCGGCTTCTGGCGCGAACTCTCGGGAGCCCTGGCCGTCGGGTTGAGCGGGCTGGCACTGGTCGTGCTGGTGCTGCAGGTGATCGCGTGGACCCGAGGCGTGCCAGGACCGGGGATCGGCGTGGTGCTCGGCCACTTCGCGGCGGCGGGCGCGGCCCTCGTGGCCCAGCGCTTCGCCGACCGGCGCCGGGGCCCGGAGGCCGCGCTGGCGGTGGTCGTGGTGGCGATCGCGACGGGTGTCGCGATCTGGTTCTTCTGGTGGGCGTGAGCCACCCCCCACCGCTGCATACCTGCAGGTGATCAGCCACTGCCGGTTATGAAGCCTCGGACGGAGTTGGCGACTCGGCACCGCAACCGCGCGCCGCTGCCGATGCGCGTCGGCCGTGGTGGTGATCGCGGCCGGTACGGCGATTCGGTTCTCGTGGACTGAGCTTTCCTAGCCCCCGGGCCCGGCGAGTGGGCCTTAGCTACCCAGCCGCGGCTACCTCTACGCCAGCGGCCATCGGGGTCCCGCTCGCCACGAGTCCGGCTAGTTGGGCCCGCACCTCGGCCGCGCGTTCGTAGTTGAGCATGTGCCCGGCGCCTGGGTAGATCAGCAGTGATGCGGAGGGCAGTGCGCCCGCGATGATCCGCGCGTCCGCCACCGTGCACAGCCGATCCCGGCCGCCTGCCATCACCACCGCGCGTACGCCCCGGTACACCGGCAGGGCGTGCAGGCGTTCGTGTTCGTTGAGGGCGTTGCGGAACTCGACCATGTTCGCCGGGTTGCAGCGGCCTACTTGGGCGGCGGTCGCGGCGATGTGGGTGGGGGACGGGCGTTTGCCGAACACCAGCCACCGCACGCCGGGTCTGGCGTAGCCGGTGCGCTTGCCCAGCAGGGCGGGTCTGCGGATCCTGGCGATCCGCCGGTTGACCATTTTCTCCGCGTACAGCACCGGTGCGGCGACCCAGCGCGGGAGGCCCAGGGTCAAAGTGGACAGTCCGCCTGAGGTGGTCGCCACGAACGCGACGCCGGTGACCCGGCTGGCGATCAGGTCGGGGTGCCGTTCGGCGAGGGCCATCAGGGTCATCCCGCCGAGCGAGTGGCCGCCGAGCACCAGGGGTCCTGTCGGGGCGACCGCGGCGATGACCTCGGCCAGGTCGTCGGCGATGCGGGCGATGGTGGCGGTGCCCTTCGGGGCGGGGCCGGAGGCGCCGTGGCCGCGCAGGTCGAACCGGACCACGCGGGCACCGGGCAGGTCTTCGGCCACCAGGTCCCAGGAGGTGTGGTCCATGGTCCAGCCGTGCACCAGCACGACCGTTGTCGGCCCGTCGCCGCTGGTCACGACGGTGAGGTCGACACCGTCAGAGGTGCGCACGGTGCTCATTTCGCGACCAGCATCGAGCGGCGCCACAGGACCGCGCCCGGCCCGCCGACCAGGTCGGACTCGTCGAGGAACTTCATGATCCGCTCGCCCCAGTAGCGCATGGTCTCCTGGAAGTGCGGGTTGTTCTTGGCCGCCTTCCACGCCTGCTTGGGGTCGAGCCCGACCGCGCGGTAGACCTGCGGGTTGATCAGGCTCAGCGCCACGAAGTACGACACGACCGCGGTCAGCAGCCGGTGGTAGTGCCTGGCCAGCCATCCCGCCTTGGCCATGCCCTGCACGACCTCCTGGCGGGCGAAGGTGACGTGCCGCGCCTCCTCCAGCACGTGGATCCGGTTCACCATGCGGATCAGCGGCTGCAGGCCGGGGTCGACCATGTTCTCCCGCTGCATCCGGTCCAGCACCTCCTCGGCCACCAGGATCGCCGCGTACGCCGAGGGACCGCGCCCGAGCACGGGCAGGACCTTGGCCAACTGCTTGACCCACTTGCGCGGACCGTAGGCGGGGACCCCGAAGCGCTTGCACGCCTTGCCGAACATCGTGGAGTGGCGGCACTCGTCGGCGATCTCGGCCAGCAGGTAGTGCACGTGGTCGGTGGTCGGGTCGTGCTTGTAGACCTGCTTGAGCAGCATCTGCATCAGCAGGACCTCGAAGAAGATCCCGGTGCTGGCGATGCTGGCGATCTCGTGCTTGCCGAGGTCGAGCCGCTGCTGCGGGGTCATCCGCTCCCACAACTCGGTGCCGTACAAGGAGATCCGGTGTTCCGGGTGGAAGTGCAGGTCGGCCGGGATCTCGGCGTCCCAGTCGATATCGATGTCGGGGTCGTAGAACTTGTCCGCGGAGGACTTCAGCAAACGACCCGCGGTCTTCTCCCGATCGGCTAACTTGGCAACCTGCGTCGCGCGGCTCATCGTCGAGTCACTCCTCTTACGCGGCGGTTCCAGCACGCGTAACTTCGGGTAACAGTTACTTCTGGTAGCATGGGTGGCATGGCTGACCGTGTCAAGCGCCACAGCACCGACGACACCGGGGACGCGCGGCGCGACCGCTGGAAGTCCCACCGCGCCGCCCGGCGCGAGGAGTTCGTCGCGGCGGCGCTGCGCGCGCTCGCCGAACACGGCCCCGACCTGGGCATGGAGCACGTCGCGGCGGCGGCGGGGGTGACCAAGCCGGTGCTCTACCGGCACTTCGCCGACAAGGCGGACCTGTTCGTCGCGCTCGGCCACCGCGGCACCGAGATCCTCTTCGAGCGGCTGATCCCGGCGATGAGCCGCGAGGAGGCGCCGCTGCCCAGGATCCGCCGCAGCCTCGACGCGTTCTTCTCGATCATCGAGGAGTACCCGAACCTCTACCGGCTGCTGGTGCGCAGCACCTTCGCCGACCGCAAGATCGACAACGACATCGTCGCCGAGGACAAGGAGGTCATCGCCAACGCGCTGGCCTCGCTGCTCGGCGACTACATGCGGGCGTACCAGATCGACTCCGGCGGGGCCGAGGTCTGGGGCCACGGCATCGTCGGCATGGTGCAGAACGTCGGCGAGTGGTGGCTGGAGCGGCGCACGATGAGCCGCGACGCGGTGGTGGAGTACCTGACGATGACCATCTGGGCCGCCATCGACGGCACCATGCGCGGCTACGGCGTGACCATCGACCCGCACAAACCCCTGGAAATCAACAAGATCATCACACTGTCCACCGGCGACGCCGCCGCTGGCTGAGGGAGCAGACCATGAGCGAACTGCCCGACGACGACGGCTACCGTGGACCGGCGCGGCTGCGCGTCGGCGAGCGGGAGTTCGCCGTGACCGTCGACCTGCGCGGCCACTTCCAGCCGATCGACGGCTACTACCGCTGGTACGGCCGGGTGTCGGCCGACCAGGAGCTCTCCGCCGCGCTCGCGGGCCGCAAGACCCCGGCCACCCTCACCACCCCGCAGGGCAGCGCCTCCGGCGAGCTGTCTGATCCGGACCCGTGGGACCGCTACCGGGTCATGGGCACCTCGACGCCGCCGTTCACCGTGCTGACCGAGCTGGACGCGGCGCTGGAGGTCTGATCGGCGCAACGAAAAGGCCGCTGTCCGGTGTGGACAGCGGCCTCGACGGGTGCCCCGATCAGGGGGCGAAGCCGACCTTGCGGGAGTCGGCGCTGCCGATCTCCACGTAGGCGACCCGCGCTGCCGGGATCACGTACCGGCGACCCTTGTCGTCGACCAGGGCCAGGTGGCCGCTGCCGGTGCGCAGCGCGTCGGCGACCAGGGCCTCGACCTCGTCGGGGGTCTGCGAGCTGTTGAGCACGAGCTCCCGCGCGGTGTCCGCGACACCGATCTTGACCTCCACGCCGAACCTCCGGGCATCGAATCGAAAAGACCTTCGTCGGCAAGGCTAGTGGAGCGCGGGGCCCCGGGCGCGCAGGGGCGCGTTCACCGATCGCGAAACCTAGCCCAGCCCCAGCGCGGTCATCCGCTTGCCGTGCTGCTGCTGCAGGCGGCGGAACAGCGCCGCGATGCCCGCGAGGTCACCCGTTCCGGCGACGATCAGCTCGGAGAGCCCGTCGCGCTCGGCCACCACGTACTGGGCCTGGGTGAGCGCCTCGCCCAGCAGCCGCCGCCCCCACAGCGCCAGCCGGTCGCGCACCGTCCTGTCCCGCTCGATGGCCGCGGTGACCTCCCGCTCGGCGAACGCCGAGTGCCCGGTGTCGGCCAGCACCGCCAGCACCAGCTCCCCGCTGTCGGCGTCGAGCCACGCGGCGATCTCCCGGTACAGGTCGGCGGCCAGCCCGTCGCCGACGTAGGCCTTGACCAGCGACTCCAGCCACGAGCGGGGCGCGGTCGAGGCGTGCCAGGTGTCGATGTGGGCGATGAACGGCGCGATCGCGTCCTCGATCGACACGCCGTGCGCCGCGAGGTACTTCTCGATCTTGGCGTAGTGCCCCACCTCGGCGGCGGCCATCTCCGAGAGCGCGGCGCGCCCGGACACCGTCGGGGCCGACCTGGCGTCCTCCGACAGCCGGTCGAACGCCGACAGCTCCCCGTAGGCGAGCACGCCGAGCAGGTCGACCACCCCCGCCGACAGGCCGCTCCCGGACACTCCCGACTCCGCGTTCTCCATGGTTGGCAGCGTATCCGGCGGCCGTCGCGGGTAGACTCGCCAGGACGCCTGGCTCGCCACCGCCCGAGGGCGGGTGGCGCCGGACGACCACGAAGACCTCGGGGAACGCCGCGGGCACCCTGCCCGCGGGACCGAGTGAGAGGGTGCGCGCCTACCTCGCAGGCCCTCCCGCGCCCCACCCGGGCCGCGCAGATCAGCGCAGGACCGGGGCGGGACCGGCGCGGTCGAGAAGGGCCCTCCAGGGCAGTGCGCGCTGGTACGAGAGAGGCTGATCACCCTGACGCAGGACGACACCCAGGGCGGCGACACCGCCGCCGCGACCGCCGGGCTCGACCCGGTCACGCTGGAGCACAGCGAGGCCGGGCTGCCCGACAACGACACATCGCACCCGCTCACCGCGGGTGCCCCGGTCAAACCGACCGCACCGACCTTCGCCGAGCTGGGCGTGAAGGCCGAGATCGTGCGCGCGCTCGCCGAGGCGGGCATCGAGCGCACCTTCGCCATCCAGGAGCTGACGCTGCCGCTGGCGCTGGCCGGTGAGGACCTCATCGGTCAGGCGCGCACCGGCACCGGCAAGACGCTGGGCTTCGGCGTGCCGCTGCTGCAGCGGATCGTCACCCCGGGCGACGGCACCCCGCAGGCACTCGTGGTGGTGCCGACCCGCGAGCTGTGCCTGCAGGTCACCGCGGACATCCGCGACGCGGGCAAGCACCTGGGCATCCGGGTGCTGTCCATCTACGGCGGCCGCCCGTACGAGCCGCAGGTGGCCGCGCTGCGCAAGGGCGTGGACATCGTGGTCGGCACCCCCGGCCGCCTGCTCGACCTCGCCGAGCAGAAGCACCTGGTGCTGGGCAAGGTCCGCGGCCTGGTCCTCGACGAGGCCGACGAGATGCTCGACCTGGGCTTCCTGCCCGACATCGAGCGGATCCTGCGGATGGTGCCCGACCAGCGGCAGACCATGCTGTTCTCGGCGACCATGCCCGGCCCGATCATCACCCTGGCCCGCACCTTCCTCACCCGCCCGACGCACATCCGGGCCGAGGAGAACGACGCCAGCGCGGTGCACGAGCGCACCGAGCAGTTCGTCTACCGGGCGCACTCGCTGGACAAGGTCGAGGTGGTGGCCCGCTCGCTGCAGGCCGAGGGCCGCGGCCTGACGATGATCTTCACCAGGACCAAGCGGACCGCGCAGAAGGTGGCCGACGAGCTCACCGAGCGCGGGTTCGCCGCAGGCGCGGTGCACGGCGACCTCGGCCAGGGCGCGCGCGAGCAGGCGCTGCGGGCGTTCCGCTCCGGCAAGGTCGACGTGCTGGTCTGCACCGACGTCGCCGCGCGCGGCATCGACGTGACCGACGTCACGCACGTGATCAACTACCAGTGCCCCGAGGACGAGAAGACCTACGTGCACCGCATCGGCCGCACCGGCCGCGCTGGCAAGACCGGCGTCGCGATCACCCTGGTCGACTGGGACGAGGAGACCCGCTGGAAGGAGATCAGCGACGCGCTCGGCCTGGACAAGCCCGCCCCGGTGGAGACCTACTCCACCTCCGAGCACCTGTTCAGCGACCTGGGCATCCCCGAGGGCTCCACCGGCAGGCTGCCGATGTCGCAGCGGACCAGGGCCGGGCTCGACGCCGAGCCGGAGGAGGACTTCGGCGGCAAGCGGCGCGGCGGTGGCGCCGCTGGCGCGAGCCGGACCAGGCGGGTCCGCGCGTCCGGGGCGAGCCGGGCCAAGGCCGAGGCGGCCGCCCGACCCGCGGGCGACGAGGCGGGCGAGGGCGACAGCAGGCCGCGCAGGCGGCGGCGCAGGCGCGGCGGTGCCGAGGTCGGCGAAGCCGGAACCCCGGTCGAGGTCAACGCCGAGCAGAAGCAGCAGCCCGAGCAGGCCGAGGCCAAGGCGGACAAGCCCGCCAGGGTCCGGCGCAGGCGGCGCCGCGGTGGCGGCGACTCCGCTGGTGAGGCGGGGGCCAACGCTGGCGACACACCGGGCGGGGCAGACTAGCGCCCGTGACGCTCGGCGAGACCAGGGACGACAGCGGGGACCGGGAGCAAACCGGCCCGGCCCCGCACTACGGGTCGGCCAACGGCCAGGTTGCCGTGGCCGACGAGGACGTGCTGGCCGGGGCCACCCCGGCCGCACGGGTGCGCGGTCCGCGCAACGGGTTCAACACCAAGCGCGACTGGGCACTGCTCGGGCTCGTGCTGATCTCCTTGGTCGCCGCCGGGGTGGTGGTGTGGCAGACCAGCGACTTCGCGGCCACCGAGTCGGAGCCGGGCACCGGCACCTACAAGGCGCTCCAGCCGCCCGAGGTGTTCCCGCCTTCGCTGGGTGAGGCGTGGCGGGTCAACAGCCCGGCCACCTGGCAGCCCGTGTTCGCCACCCCGCTGCCCGACCAGAGCACCCCGCCCGCCGCGTCCACCGTGGTCACCGGCGACGGCGGCGTGGTCTCCGGGCGCGACCCCGAGACCGGCGAGGTCCGCTGGACCTACGGTCGCGACCTGCCGCTGTGCGGGCTCACCTCGGCCTGGAACAAGATCGTCACCGTCTACCGCACCGACGGGAACCTGCTGCCCGCGAAGGACCCGCGCTCGTCCGGCGGGTGCAGCGAGGTCACCTCGCTCGACCCGACCACCGGGGTGCGCGACAACCAGAACAACGGCGAGTCCAACGGCGGCCAGCGCAACTGGGACGCCGAGCCGGACGCCAAGTTCCTCTTCGACGGGCAGGACTACCTGACCGCCACCGGCGCCAAGCTGCTCGTGTCGATCCGCTCCGACCTGGTCAAGACCCAGGAGTACGGCGCGGTGCCCGCCAAGGTCAACCCGGGCAGGCAGCCAAGGACCGGCTGCGAGTACCACTCGGTCCTCGCCGCGGCAGGCAAGGTCGCCGTGGTCGAGAGCTGCCCGGACGAGAGCTCCGACCGCCTGACCGTGCTGCGCGCGGCGCCCGCGGAGTGGGAGAAGCCGGAAGAGGTCACCAGCCAGGTCCTCGACGGCAGGGGCGCGCAGGTGGTGGCCATGAACAACGGCCTGACCGCCATCGCCCTGCCCAACCCCGGTCGGCTCGTGATCTACAACGAGCAGGGCCAGCGCACCGGCAACTTCGACATCGACCTGGGCCCGGACGACCTCACCACCGACGCCCCCGGCCGCAGCCCCCTGGTCACCACCGCCACCGGCGCCTACTACTGGTACACCGGCTCCCGCACGATCGTGCTGTCGGCCACCGAGTTGCGCCCGCTGTGGACCATCCCCGACACCCTCGGCCCCGGCGTCGTGTTCGCAGGCCGCGCGCTGGTCCCGGTCCCCGACGGGCTCGCGGTCCTCAGCCAGGCCGACGGCGCCAGGATCGGCACCATCCCGGTCAACCGCGAGGGCTACCGCGGCCCGGTCACCCTGGGCGCGGTCGGCCCGATGGTGCTGGAGCAGCGCGGACCGGTGCTGGTCGCCCTGCACTGATCGGCTCGCCGTGTCGTGGCCGGGTGGCAGACTGGCGGCATGCACTCGCAGCTGAGCAGCCACTCGGCCGAGCCGGTCGAGTTGGCCCACTCGATCGCCGCACTGCGCGTGGACACCGGCGGCCCGTACGCGCTGCTGGTGCCCGGGTACACGGGGTCGAAGGAGGACTTCGCCCCGATCATCGACGAGATCGCCGCCGCGGGCCTGAGCCCCCTGGCCATCGACCTCCCCGGCCAAGTCGACTCCCCGGGCCCCGACGACGAGAGCGCCTACCTCCCAGAACCCCTCGGCCAAGCGGTCGCCGCCCTCATCGCCACCCTCGACCGCCCAGCCCTGCTCCTGGGCCACTCCTACGGCGGCCTGGTCGCCCGCCGAGCGGTCCTCGCAGGCGCGAAGGTCATCGGCCTCACCCTGATGAGCACCGGCCCAGCCGAACTCCCCCTCGGCCCCCGCCGCCACGTCCTCGACATGGCCGAGGTCCTGCTCCGAGAACAAGGCCTAGCCGCCGTCCACCGCGGCCTGGAAGTGATGAACGCCGCCAACCCCCGGTGGCTGGCGCAGCCCCCGCAGGTCCGCGAGTACCTGAAGCTCCGATTCCTGAGCAACAGGTCGGAGGTGTTGCTCGGCATGAGCAACGGCCTGCGCACCGAACCAGACCTCGTGACCGACCTGGCCCGCACCCTGCGCCGAACCAACACCCCCTGCCTAGTGACCTGCGGCGCCCTGGACGACGCCTGGCCCCCCACCACCCAAAGAGACATGGCCGACCGCCTAGAAGCCGACTTCGCCACCATCGAGTCCGCCGCCCACTCCCCAGCCATAGAGAACCCGGGCGCCCTCCTGGCCGCCCTCCTCCCCACCTGGAAATCCTGGCTGGACTAGGACTTCAGGCTGCGAACCCCGCAGCGATGAATGGGCTGGCGCCCTGATTCCGGGTGGACTGACCGCCGCCGCGTTGCTGGCGAGGCCGCCGGACGCTCGGGACAACCCGCTGCGCTCCCGGCGCCCCAAGCATTGCCATCCGCTGGCCACTCCGAAGTCGTTGGTGCCAGAACAACCCACCGAGCCAACCCACCCAAACCGCGAGCCCGGCCACCGCTCCCGGAAGCTGCTGGTGCCACCCCAGGCCCCTGAGTCAGCCCGCCCACCCCTGCCCGCCGAGTCAGTCCCGCCGGCCCGGCCGCCGCTTCCGGAGGCAGGCGTGCCAATCCAACTCCTCGAGTCAGCCCGCCCACCCCGGCCCGTCGAGTCAGTCCCGCGAGCGCCGCCGCCGCTTCCGGAGGCAGGCGTGCCAACCCAACTCCCCGAGCCAGCCCACCCAACCCAGCCCACCGAGTCGGCCCCGCCAGCCCGGCCACCGTTCCCGGGAGTTGCTGGTGCCACCCCAGCCCATCGAGCCAGCCCACCTGGTCGGCCACCGCTCCCGGAAGTCGCTGGTGCTAGCTCAGCCCACTGAGCCAGCCCCGCCAACTCACCGTTCCCGGGAGTTGCTGGTGCCAGGCCAGCCCACCGAGTCAGCCCCGCCAACTCGGCCACCGCTCCGGAAGTCGCCGGTGCCACCCCAGCCCACCGAGCCAACCCACCTGGTCGACCACCGCTCCCAGAAGCAGGCGTGCCAAACCAACCCACCGGGTCAGCCCACCGAACCCGACCACCGCTCCGAGGAGTCGCTGGTGCCAACTGCTCGATGGGGTGGACCTGTTTTGTGTGGGGGAGCGGCACCCGTAGCCTGACCGGCGGCTGGCTGGGCCGTCCCTTTGGCCCCCAGCTTTTAAGCCCAGCACGGGTGTCGTAGGGGCCCCACGCAAAACAGGTCCACCGCATCGAGCCTGCACTCAAATCGCGGATCCAGCGCAATGCCGAAGGCGAGCCGACGACCCGACGGCGAAGCCGAAACAAGAGACCCGCGCCCAAGATCAACGCGCTAAGAAGCCCCCGATATCCATCCTACCGAAGCGCACTGACAATCCAGGCGCGCCAAAGAAACCCTGTGCACAACCAAGGCCCTTGTGGACAACCGCCCCGGACAAACGGCTCACACTCCGGCGTGCGCCAGGCTAGGCACCCGCGCCTCCACCCCCGCCCTCCGCAAATAGAAGAACCACGTCATCCAAGCGAACACCACATAAGCCCCCACAAACACCCACAACGCCGACGTAGACCAATCCGCATGCGCCGCAGCAGCAGCCGCCTTCTCCTCCACCGTCCGCGCAGCAGCAACCGCCGACCCCACCGGCCCACTGGCCACCCGAAAAACCTGCTGGATCAAGAACCCACCAAACGCCCCGATAGCCCCCGCGATCCCGATCACCGCAGCCCCCATTCGCTTGTACCGCAACGCCGTAGTCTCATCATCCGACTCCCGCCGCCCCAGCGCCCCGAAGATCACCGGGATCATCCGGTACGTAGACCCGTTCCCCGCCCCCGAAAGCGCGAAGATCACCATGTAAGCGCCGAAGAAAACCCCGAAGTCCCGCTGCGTGACCCCCAGCATCGCGACCAACGTGAACGCGGCCATCAGCACGAACACCCACAGCGTCACCCGCGCACCGCCCAGCCGATCGGACAGCCATCCGCCCAGCGGACGTGTGATCGAGCCGATCAACGCCCCCAAGAACCCCAGTCCCGCCAGGTAGGTCCCGATGAACGGGTGCGAGGCAAGGAATTCCGGGAACGTCAGCTTGATCACCAGTGGTAGTGCGAACGAGAACCCGATGAACGATCCGAAGGTCCCGATGTAGAGCACCGACATGATCCAGGTCTGCCCCCGGCTCAAGCACGCCGCATAGGAGCTCGCGTCCGAGCGGGCCATTGTCAGGCTGTCCATGAATAGCCACGCACACACGACGGCCGCCACGATGAATGGGATCCACATCAGGCCCGCGTACGCCAGGTGGACCGGGTGCACCGGGTTCTTGGCGATCGCGTAGGGAACGCCGACGATGATGACCAGGGGGGTCAGCAGCTGCACCACTGCCACGCCGAGGTTGCCGCCCGCGGCGTTGAGGCCGAGGGCCAGGCCTTTGCGCTTCTCCGGGTAGAAGAACGAGATGTTGGCCATGGAGGAGGAGAAGTTGCCACCGCCGACGCCCGCTAGGGAGGCGGCTACGAGCAGCAGGGTGAACTGGGTGTCGTGGGTTTGGGCGCGGACGAAGTCGAAGTGGACGAGGGCGGCGAGGGTGAGGGTGGGGATGAGCAGGAGCGCGGCGCTGATCGCCGTCCACAAGCGACCGCCGAAGCGGGGGACGGCGAAGGTGTAGGGGATGCGCAGGGCCGAGCCGACCAGGTTGGGGGCGGCGGTCAGCCAGAAGAGCTCGCTGGGGGTGAACGGGGTGCCGCCGCCGAAGCCCGCGTTGGTCAGGTTGAGCACGACGACCGACCACAGGACCCAGATGGAGAAACCCAGGTGCTCGGCGAAGATCGAGAAGACCAGGTTGCGCCTGGCGACCCGCTTGCCCGTGGTGGCCCAGAACCGCTCGTCCTCGGGGTCCCAGTGGTCGATCCAGCGGTTCATGGCCCCTCCGGGCTGGTGGTGGCGAGCCAGTCGGCGACGGCCCTGGTCGTGTCGGTGCAGGTGCCGCACCCGGTGGTGGCGCGGGTGGCCGCCACGAGGGCGGGCACGTCGGTGGCGCCGTCGCGCCACGCCTGGACGAGGCGGGCCTTGGTGACGGTGTTGCAGCGGCAGACGAGCGCGTCGTCGGGGAGCCGGTCCGGGGTGCCGGACTGGGCGCCACCGGGGTTGGCCCGGCCCAGCAGCAGGGCGAGGCGGTCGGTGGGGGCCGGGGCGCCGGTGTCGAAGAACTCGGTGATGGCGGCGGCCGCGTCCGGGAACCCGAGGACGATGGCCCCCGCCACCCGGTCCTCGCGCAGGACGAGTTTGGCGTACCGGTCGCGAGTCGGGTCGTGCAGCGTGATGACCTCAGCGTCCTCGGCGTGGGTTTCGCCGAGCGCGGCCAGGTCGATGCCGCGAGCCTTCAGCCGCGTGACCGGGGGTGTGGCGCGGTAGCGGGCCGCCGGGTTCGTGCCGGTCAGCAGGTCCGCCAGGACAACGGCTTGGTCCCACGCGGGCTGGACGAGACCCGCCACAGTGCCGGGGTGGGCCGCGCAGTCGCCGATCGCGTGGATCCGGGGATCGCTGGTGCGCAACAGGTCGTCGACCACGATCCCGCCGCGTACCGACAACCCGATCGACTCGGCGACGCCCACTTCGGCTCGGGTCCCGGCGGCGACCACCACGAGCTCCGCTGGGACGTGGCTGCCGTCGTCGAGCTTCAAGCCGTCCCCGCTGACGTGCTGCGCGGCGGAGCGGCCCAGCCGGATGTCGATGCCCAGGCCAGCCAGGGTCTTGGCCAGCACGCCGCCCGCCGCCGGGTCGAGTTGTCGCTCCATCAGGTGGCCGACCGGGTGGACCACGGTCACCAGGCAGCCGCGCCCCAACAGCCCGCGTGCCGCCTCCAGTCCGAGCAAACCGCCCCCGAGCACGGTGATCGGCGCGCCCGGCCGCACCCGGTCGATGATCGCCGTGCAGTCGTCCAGGTCGCGGAACGTCGCCACATCCGGTGCCAGCGAGCCGTTCTCGGCGACCAGGCCGTCTACCGGTGGGACCCAGGCGCAGCTTCCCGTTGCCAGCACCAGCGAGTCGTATTCCACAGTGGACCCATCGGACAGCGACACCGTCCGCCCAACCCGGTCCACCGACTCCACGCTGACCCCGACCCGCAGGTCGACACCGGTCTCAGCGGCCCACTCCGGCCCGTGCAGGCCGACCAGCGACGCGGGGATCGACCCCGCGAGCACGGCGGAGAGCAGGACCCGGTTGTACGCCGGGTGCGGCTCGGCCCCGACCACCGTCAGCGCCACCCGTTCGCCACCGGGGTCGCGGCGGCGGACCTCGTCGGCGAACCGGGCGCCCGCCATGCCGTAGCCGACGACGACAACCCGGCGCGGGGTCACAGCGCCTCCAAGCGGACCGCGCACACCTTGAACTCGGGCATCCGGCTGTACGGGTCCAACGCCGGGTTCGTCAGCAGGTTGGCGCGTTGCGCGCCGGGGAAGTGGAAGGGCAGGAAGACGGTGTCCAGCCGCATCGTCGGGTCGCACCGCACCACCGCCTCGGTCGCCCCTCGGCGGGACACGACCCGTGCGCGGCGCCCGTCGACCAGTCCGGCGCGGGTCGCTGTGTCGGGGTGCACCTGCACGAACACCTCCGGCACGGCGGCGGTGAGCTCGGGGACCAGCCTGGTCTGCGCGCCGGACTGGTAGTGCTGCAGGACGCGGCCGGTGGTGGCGATCAGCGGGTACTCGTCGTCGACCGGCTCGGCGGGGCCGGTGTGCTCGACGGGGGTGAACCGGGCGCGGCCGTCGGGGTGGGCGAAGCGGTCGAGGAACATCCTCGGCGTGCCGGGGTGCTCGGTCGACGGCACGGGCCAGTGCAGCGGTTCGCCGTCGCGCAAGCGCTGGTAGGTGATGCCGGAGTAGTCGGCAGGACCGCCCTGGGACGCTCGGCGCAGTTCCTCGAACACCGCCTCGGGGTCGGTGGGGAACCGGTGTTCCGGCTGCCCGAGGCGGATGGCCAAGCCGTGCACCAGGTCCAGGTCGCTGCGCACACCGTCGGGAACGGCGACGGCGGGGGAGCGCAGCAGGACCCGGCCCTCGAGGTTGGTCATCGTGCCGCTCTCCTCGGCCCACTGGGTCACCGGGAACACCACGTCGGCGAGCGCGGCGGTCTCCGAGAGCACGAAGTCCGCGACCACCAAGAGGTCTAATGTGGACAGTCGGTCCGCGATGTGGCTCGACCGGGGCGCTGACACCACGACGTTGCTGCCGAAGACGAGCAGCGCGCGCGGCCCGCCCTCGGTGCCAAGCGAATCGAGCAGTTCGTACGCCGACCGCCCAGGACCCGGCAACGACTCCGCTGGCACGCCCCAGACCGAGGCGACGTGCGCGCGGGCGGCGGGGTCGACGATCTTGCGGTACCCGGGGAGCTGGTCGGCTTTCTGCCCGTGCTCGCGCCCGCCCTGGCCGTTGCCTTGCCCGGTAAGGCATCCGTAGCCCGAGCCGGGCCGTCCCGGCAGCCCGAGGGCGAGCGCCAGGTTGATCCACGCGCCGACGGTGTCGGTCCCGTTGGCGTGCTGCTCCGAACCGCGACCGGTCAGGATGTGCGCGTTGCGCGCGCCCGCCAGCAGGGCCGCGGCCTCGCGTTGGTCCCGCGCGGCGACCCCGGTCACCCGTTCCACCCGCTCGGGCCACCACGCCGCGACGACCCGCCACGTCTCCTCGAAACCGGTGGTGCGCTCGGCGGTGTAGTCGGCGCGCAAGTGCCCGTCGGCGACCACCGCGTGCAGGATCCCCAGTGCCAGGGCCAGATCCGTGCCCGGGCGCGGCCGCAGGTGCAGCTGCGCCCGCTCGGCCGTGGCCGTGCGCCGGGGATCCACCACGATCAGCGTGCCCTTCAGGTGCTGCACGAACGGCGGCATGGTCTCGGCGGGGTTGGCGCCCGCGAGCACCACGACGTCCGAGCCGGCCAGGTCCTCGACGGGGAACGGCATCCCCCGGTCCAGTCCGAACGCGCGCGTCCCGGCCGCCGCGGCCGAGGACATGCAGAACCGGCCGTTGTAGTCGATCTGCGCCGTGCCCAGCGCGACCCGCGCGAACTTGCCGAGCTGGTAAGCCTTCTCGTTGGTCAACCCACCACCGCCGAACACTGCCACCGCGTCCGCGCCGTGCCTATCCCGTGTTCGCGCCAACTCCGCCGCGACGTGGTCGAGGGCGGCGTCCCAGGAGGTCGCCCGCAGTTCGCCGTCCACACGCACCAACGGGGTGGTGAGCCGGGCCGGTGTGTCCAGCAGCGCGCCGGATGTCCACCCCTTCTGGCACAGGCCACCCCGGTTCACCGGGAAGTCCCTGGGTTCGACGGTGCTGCCGGAAAGCCGCATCCCGCACTGCAGCGCGCAATACGGGCAGTGGGTGTCCACCCGGCCGGGCGCGGCCAGTCGCCTCACGCGTTCCCCCTGTGTCGGCACCTACCCCTAGGAGAACGTATGTCGCGTCGCGCCGTCCAGACTTCGCCGGCAGGAACTTGCCAGAACGGCCGCTAGTGGCCCGACCCAGAAGGTTGACGGGATCTCGACCTGCCCACGACGTCCCTGGCTGCGTTGCCGAAACGACCGAGTACGCCCAGTACGAGGCCGTTCCGGCGCCTTGCCAGGAACGCCGTGGACAGGCCGATACCCCACCAACCCTCTGGGTCGAGCCACTAATAGGGGTCAGATCAACTGCCCGATCACCTGCGCGGCCCGCTCCAGGCCGCGCATCGACCGCGGCGTGGACTTCGGGTGCAGCGCGTGCACGGCCAAGCGGAACAGCAGGGCCCGCAGCAGCGCCTGCGGCCACTCCGGCAGGTGGCCCCAGCGCTTGGCGATGGCCTCGTCGGCCCCGCCCCACGCCATCGCGTCCACCACGACCACGGCCGCCGCCCACTCCGGTGGCCGGAAGAAGGCGGTGAAGTCGATGATCCCCGGGTCGGCGTCGCCGTCGAAGAGCAGGTTGCCGAACAGGTCGCCGTGCACGACCTGCGCGGTGAGGCCGACGTCCTTGCGCGACTCGGCGTAGATCTCGAACAGCCGCCCACCCAGGTGCGGGTCGAGCTTGACCTTCTTCTCCTCGCCCCAGGCCAACCGGTCGGCCGTGGCGAACACGTCCGCGCGCAGCTGCAGGAACCGCGGCCTGCGCAGCTCGGCGGTGGCCTTGTGCAGCCGCAGCGACGCGGAGATCACCTCGTCGTAGCGCGGCTCGGCGCGGCCGGGGATGAACCGGAACGCCACCCAGCCGCCGACCACGTAGCGGCCGTCGGAGGAGCGCACCGGCCTGGCCACCCGCAGCTCGGGGACCTCCAGCTCACCGAGGGTCTGCGCGACCCAGGACGCCTCGGCGGGGTTGACCGCCTGCCGCAGCGCGATGTCCCCGCAGCGCCACACGGGCCCGTGCTCGACCAGCACCGGCTCGGCGGTGCGGGCACCGAAGGCGGCGCGGACGTGCGGCGGGGGCGGTGTTCTCACGGGCGGGGACGCTACCTGCCCGGTGCGCACCCGAGGGGGCGCGACACGTGCCCCCGGATGGTTGATCTCGGGGTGGGAAAACGGGAACGGTCCCGGTTCACGGGGGAACCGGGACCGTTGCCACGACGGCCGAACGAAAGATCAGTAGGTGGGCAGGCTGGTGTCCACGTCGCGGGCCCAGCCGAGCACACCGCTGCCCACGTGCACCGCGTCCTTGAACCCGGCCTTGTGCAGCACCGCGAGCGCCTCGGCCGAGCGCACACCCGACTTGCAGTGCAGCACGATCTGCCGGTCGTGCGGCAGTCCGGCGAGCGCCTCACCGGAGATGATCTTGTCCTTGGGCACCAGGGTGGAGCCCTCGATCCGGACGATCTCGTACTCGTGCGGCTCGCGGACGTCGATCAGCGCGAACGAGTCGCCCCGGTCGAACTTGGCCTTGAGCTCCTGCGGGGTGATCGTCGAGCCCGCGGCGGCCTGCTGGGCGTCGTCGCTGACCACGCCGCAGAACGCGTCGTAGTCGATGAGGCCCTCGATCGGCTTGGTCTCCGGGTCCTTGCGGATCTTGATGGTCCGGTAGGACATCTCCAGCGCGTCGTAGACCATCAGCCGACCCAGCAGCGGCTCGCCGATGCCGGTGAGCAGCTTGATCGCCTCGGTCACCATCACCGAGCCGATGGAGGCGCACAGCACGCCCAGCACACCGCCCTCGGCGCAGGACGGGACCATCCCCGGCGGCGGCGGCTCGGGGTAGAGGTCGCGGTAGTTGAGGCCCTGCCCGTTGGGCGCGTCCTCCCAGAACACGCTGACCTGGCCCTCGAACCGGAAGATCGAGCCCCACACGTACGGCTTGCCGAGCAGCACCGCGGCGTCGTTGACCAGGTACCTGGTGGCGAAGTTGTCGGTGCCGTCGAGGATCAGGTCGTACGGGGCGAAGATCTCCAGCGCGTTGGTGGAGTTCAGGTGCTCCTGGTGCAGGTTCACCGTGATCAGCGGGTTGATCTCGGCGATGGACTCCTTGGCCGAGACCGCCTTCGGCTTGCCGATGTCGGACTGGCCGTGGATCACCTGGCGCTGCAGGTTCGACTCGTCGACGACGTCGAAGTCGACGATGCCGAGGGTGCCGACACCGGCCGCGGCCAGGTAGAGCAGCGCCGGGCTGCCCAGCCCGCCCGCGCCGACGACGAGGACCTTCGCGTTCTTGAGCCGCTTCTGCCCGTCCATGCCCACGTCGGGGATGATCAGGTGACGGCTGTAGCGGGCCACCTCGTCGCGGGTGAGCTCCTGGGCGGGCTCGACAAGCGGCGGCAAACTGCCTGGCATCTGCTCCTCCTACAAGCACGGATGTGTGCCGGATTCTCCCCCGGTACAACGCCGGAATCCCACTCGCCTCTTCCCGTATCCCACGATCCGGGAGCGGGGGTCAGCCCGCGGGCCGCGCCTGTGGGTTGGGCCACGCGTTGGGCTTGCAGACCAGCCCGTCGGCCTTGACCGGGTCCGGGTTGCCGACCTGCTTGTTGAGCTGCGCGACGTAGTCGTTGGCCACGCCGAAGCTCTGCTGCATCATCACCGGCGCCAGCGCCCCGGCCTGCGGGCAGCCGACGTGGTTGTTGCGGAAGGCGTGCCCGACCTCGTGGTTGAGCGCGTACTGCCGGTAGGTGAGCATGTCGCCGCCGAAGGCCACCGCGCCGCGCGACCACCTGGCCAGGTTGATCATGACCCGCTTCTCGCTTGAGCGGTAGCAGGAGGACTCGTACTTGATCGAGTACCCGCACATGTCGGGGCGGTGCGCGGTGTCCGGGCTGGTCAGGCTGATCCGGAAGCTGGGGTTGGGGAAGTCGGCGGCCACCCGCTGCACGGAGATCTCGCCGAGGCCGGTCCAGCCGCGCGGGTCGGCCAGCGTGGAGTCGACCAGGCTGGCGAAGGCCTCGTCGCCGCCGAAGGAGGCCGCGTCGACGCCGTTCTCGACCTCGACGGTGTAGGTGAAGAACTTGGGCCCCGTGCCCACCTTCTGGCCGCTGCCGGGCACCACGTGGAAGGTGCCCGCCCCGGCCTGGGTGTACGCGCCGCCGTTGGGCAGCTCCGCCGACGGGATGTTCAGGTCGACCGGGCCGCTGGGGCGCTCGGTGACATCCGGCGGGGTGTTGCCGCCGTCTGTGACCGGGTTCACCGGGGTACCGGCCTCCGCGGTGGGCCCGGAAGCCACCGGCTCCGCCTTGTCGCCGGCGGTGCGCACGGCGACCAGGGCGGTGATGGCGACGAGGACCGGGACCGCGTAGATGCGCCAGCCGTAGGTGGCCACGAAACCGCGCTTGCGCGCCGGGCGGGGGCGTTGCGGTGTCCAGCTGGCCGCCAGCGGCTCGGCCGCGGTGCGCCTGCCGCCGGGGCGCGCGCGGTCACCGGGTTCAGCTGCGGAGCGTGACGACCGGGGGGCCGTGTCCGGCTCGCCTTGCGTCATTCGGCTCACGGGCCCCAGGGTGCCACATCACCCAGCGCTCGGTTGACCACTGGCGGCACCGCCACGCGGTGCGATTTCCCGACGACGGAGCGTGTCACCAGTCGCCGGCCTCGGCGGTCTCCCACAGCCCGAGCACCGCCCTGGCGACGGTCGAGGGCCGCTCCATCTGCGCGACGTGCCCGGTGTGCTGGAGCACCAGCAGCCGGGCGCGCGGGATCAGCCTGGTGGTGCGGGGCGCCTTGCGGACGCTCATCAGCCGGTCGCGGTCACCCCAGATGACCAGCGTCGGTGCCTTGATGTGCGGCAACGCCCGCCACAGCGAGCGGGGGCCGGTGGCGAACCAGGCCCGGATGAGGCCGATGGTGCTGGCCGCCAGCGCCGGACCGGCCCAGGTCATGCCCGCGCGCTCGGCGTACTCCGCGGTGGCCTCGGCGAGCCTGCCCTCGGTGACCGTCCACGGCTCGGCGTAGCACAGGTCCAGCATCTGCCTGGCCCGCTCGGCCGGGGTGAGGTTCGCCAGCGCGCGGCGCACCCGGGGGCCGACGACGGGCAGGAAGGCGAGCGGGATCCGCCGGTCGGACATCCGGCTGGCCTTGGGCCGCAGGTCGGGCACGGCGGGGGAGACCAGGGTGAGCGTGCGGACCAGGTCCGGGTGCCTGGCGGCGAGCAGGATGCTGATCGCCCCGCCCATCGAGTTGCCCAGCAGGTGGACCGGGCCCAGGTCGAGGCCGCGCAGCCAGGTGGCCAGCGCGTCGGCGTGCGCGGTGAGCGCGTAGGTGTAGCCCTTCGGCGGCTCGCTGTGGCCGAAGCCGGGCAGGTCGACGGCGATGCCGGGGGCGTACCCGGCCAGCGAGGCGGCCAGGTCGGTCCAGTTGGTGGCCGACCCGCCGAGGCCGTGCACGTACACCGCGGTGACGTCGCCGACGCCGGGGGTGCGGCGCACGTGCAACCGGATCCCGGCCGACTCGACGACCTCGCCGGGCCACGCCGCGGTCGCCGGGTCGAGCACCGGCAACTCCGCGTCCGACAGGGGGACCTGCGCGGTCGCGGCGCCACGGCTGGTTGAGACACTCATCGAATAAGTGTGCACGCGATCCCCGGGGCTCGCCGCAATGCGACGTGGGTCACACTGGATACTTGTCGGGGAGCACGAACGTCCATGAAATTGCCCCGAACGGGGATACCGGCGAGTACGGTCGACCCAGCCGCGGGTTGGCGATCCTGACCCGGCATAGCGGTGAACGAGGGTGGAGACGCATGTCCGAGACGGTTCAGTCGAACGGGGTCGGCCGAGGGGCGAGACTGCCGCGCACCGCCAGGCGCGCGCAACTGCTCGCCGCGGCCCAGGACGTGTTCGCGGCGAACGGCTACCACGCCGCGGGCATGGATGAGATCGCCGAGCGCGCAGGCGTCAGCAAGCCGGTGCTCTACCAGCACTTCCCCGGCAAGCTCGAGCTGTACATGGCGCTGCTGGACAAGCACGTCGACGAGCTGGTCCGCCGGGTCAGCGAGGCGATGGACGCCACCACCGACAACAAGGCCAGGGTGCGCAACGCGGTCGGCGCCTACTTCGACTTCGTCGACGGCGAGAGCCAGGCGTTCCGGCTGGTGTTCGAGTCCGACCTGCGCGGCGAGCCGCTGGTGCAGGACGCCATCGAGCGGGCGACCAGCGCCAGCGTGGACGCCATCGCCGCGACCATCACCGCCGACGCCAGCCTCGACTCCACCAGGGCCCGGCTGCTGGCCGTCGGCCTGGTCGGCGCCAGCCAGGTCGCCGCGCGCGCGTGGCTGGCCGACAACCGCGCCCTGCCCAAGGAGGAGGCCATCAACCTCATCTCCAACCTGGCCTGGCGCGGCATCGGTGGCGGCTTCCCGTTCCACCCGCACGACTGAGGTCGGTTCCCCCGGGGTGAGCCCTCCCCCTGCCGCGGCGGCCGCCGACCGGGCACCGTAGGAGCATGATCTTCTCGGCGGCGAGCAGAACGGCCCTGGGCGGGCGCCCGACCAACCAGGACGCGGCCCACGCCGCGGAGCGCCTGCTGGCGGTGGCCGACGGCGTCGGCGGTGCCCCGGCTGGCGAGGTCGCGTCCGCGCTGACCATCGCCACCGTGGTCGACCAGCGCGGTGACGCACCGGAGAGCATGGTCGAGCTGGCGAACGCGGCCGTGCTGGCGCACTCGGCGGTCGACCCGAGCACCGCGGGCATGGGCACCACCCTCGACCTCGCCGTGCTGGTCCGGTCCAAGGGCCGCTGGCTGGTCCGCGGCGCGCACATCGGCGACAGCGTGACCGTCGTCCAGTCCGACGCCGGGACCCGGGTGCTGACCACCGGCCACACCCTGGCCAACGAGCTGATCGCCGCCGGTCACCTCACCGAGGAAGAGGGGGCCCGCCACCCCAACCGCGCCGCCCTCGTCCGCGCGGTCGGCCTGGAACCCGACATCCGCCCCGACCTCTGGGAACTCCCCGCCACCAGGGGCGACCGCTACCTCCTCTGCACCGACGGCCTCACCAACACCCTCGGCGACGCCCTGTGGCCGCTGCTCGACTCCCTCCGCACCGCCCCACCCGAAACCTGCGTCGACGAACTCCTCCGCGCGGCCACCGCCGCGGGCCCAAGAGACAATGTGACGGCGGTAGTGGGTGATGTGCGCGGAGGTGCCGGTTGGCTGAACTGATCGTCGACTACCACGCCCTCCCGCACCCCGCGGTGATCCCCCCGACCGACCAGCTGTCCCTCGACCGCGACTTCCTCAGCGGGGGAACCGACGAACGCATCTCCCGAGCCCCCAACGCCCCGTTCCTGCGGCACATGGACGGCCGCTGGTGGCTGGTCAACAGCCGCGACAAACTCGCGGTCTGGGTAGCCGCGGAGAGCCGCCGGTTCATGGTCGGCGAGCGCTGCGCTTTCCCCTTGCCAGACGGCGAATCAGAGGTCCGCGTGTGGGACGCGCGCGTGCGGCTGGTGGTGCGTGATTCTGTCGAATGGCACATCCCCGACCCGAGCGGCCCGGAAACCTCGATCGGCCTGAACGGGGCAGCGGTGCGGGTGGCGCTGCTGCTGTCGCGCAAACCGCGGCACCGGGCGGTTCTTGCCGCGTACTACCGGGAGTACTTCACGCCTGGGATCGAGTCGCCCAAGCCGCTGGACCGGACGCGGACGCGGCTGTGCATGGGGCTGACGTCGTTCACGGCGTTGGAACGGGCGTTGAACGATGTGGTGGCGGAGGTGTGGGGGGAAGCGCAGGGGCACCGGCATGAGGTGGCGGATTATTTGATCGGGGAGCGGTTGCTGGTGGCGGCGGATCAGGGGTTGGTGCCGCATCGGTTGTGCGGGCATCGGTGAGGGGTCGGCTCGCCTGCGGCATTGCGCTGGATCCGTGGTGGCTGGGTGTGCTCGATGGGGCGAACTTGTTTTGCGCGGGGCCCCTGCGCCAGCCGTGGCAGGACCGCAAAGCTGGGGCCGAAAAGCATGGCCCTGCAGCGCAGGAACGCTACGACTGCCGCTCCCCCACGCAAAACAAGTCCGCCCCATCGAGCATTTGGGTGGGCGGCTTCCGAGTGTCCAGTGGTCGGCAATGCCGTCGGAGTCGGGTGGTTGGGGTGGCGGGGTTGACTCGGCGGGCTGGGTTGGTGGGCTGGCTCGGGGGTTGAGGTGGCACCGGCTGTTCCGAGTGTCCAGTGGTTGGCAATGCGACCGGGGCGGGCGGGAAAGCGGTGGGCTGGGGTGGCACCAGCGGCTTCCGGATGTCCAGTGGCTGGCAACGCTGTCTGGGTTAGCCGGGGGTGTCGGGGAGGCGGTCGAAGATGGATTCGGTGATTTTCTTGGCCGTGGGGCAGGGGGCGGAGTCGAAGCTGCCCAGGACGGTGAGGTGGGAGCCGTGTTCGTGGGGGGCCAGGTAGGGGTCGAGGGCCACCGCCAGGCCGCAGGCGGCGGGGTCGGGGCCGACTACCTGGTAGCTGGTGTTGCCGAAGTGGTCGGTGGTGGGGACGTAGCTGGGGGTGCCTGGGGGTTCGGCGCGGAAGAAGACCGCGACGTTGGTGGTGGCTCGGGGGTAGGGGAGGCGGTAGCGGCAGAGGCCCGCTGACTCGGCCAGGGGTTCGGCTTTGACGCCGGTGGCCCTGGAGATCAGGGGGACGTAGGTGGCGCAGTCCAGGGGCGTGGGGACGGTTTTGGGGGAGCCGACCATGATGCCTGGTTGGCGGGCTCGGGTGGGGACCTGGACCGCCGTGGTGGTGGCGGGTTCGGCGCGGATGGGGGCCAGTTCGGCGCGGGGGCTTGCGGTGGAGGTGGCGCAGCCGGTGGCGGTGAGGGCGGTCAGCAGGAGGGCGGCGGGTCGGGCGAGCACGCGGAAACGGTAGGGGCTCGCGGTCGGTGTCGCCTGGTGCGGTGGCGGCATTCAGCCGATCGTGGAAGTCCGCAGTGGAGAGAGAGGGCTCACGGGCGCGTAACGGACCATCCGGGACGGTCGAATCTGCGGGCATGAGGTCAATCGCCGGTGTAGTGGTGCTTCTCGCTGTGGTCACGGGCTGTTCCGCGCCGGTCACCGGATCCGCGTCGGGGGCGGCGACCACAACCACCCCCGAACCCACAACCACCACAACCAAAACCACGACAACAACGACAACCACGAAGCGAACCACCACCACGACCAAGCCCAAGCCCAGCAGCACCCTGCCCACGATCGACGAGAGCGCCCCCACCACCCACTGCGACCGCCCCTTCAAGGGTGCCCTCGGCAAGGACATGTACGCGGCGGTGGTCGAGACCCCCGCGGGCAGGCTCAACTGCGAGCAGGCGGCCGCGATCCTGTTCGACTACTACGCCGAGCGCCCCGACCCGAAGACCGGCCTGCCGCCCTTCGAGATCGGTCCCATGCGCTGCAACCAGGTCGACGAGCCCGCCTTGGCGCAGGTCGTCTGCGCGGACGAGGACAACCTCATCTACTCGATGTGGGGCCAGACCTGACGGAATAATTGAGCGCGCAACTAGGTTGACGGGGGTGTGGTCGCCACCCCGGTGGCCCTAGGAGATGGAGGCGGACATGCCTGCTGTCACCGCCGACACGTTGACCCTGCCCCGCCTGCCCGTGCTGCCCGAGGCGACCGCGTGGCGCCGGGTGCGCACGACGGTCCGGGCGCGGTCCTTCCTCGAGGGGGAGGGCTTCCAGGTCCGCAGGCCTTTCCCGGGCGTCGACATGGCGATGGCCGACCCGTTCCTGTTGCTCGACCACATGGGTGCCGTCGAGTACGGGCCCGGTGAGGCCAAGGGCGCGCCCTGGCACCCGCACCGCGGCTTCGAGACCGTCACCTACATGATCGACGGCGCGATGGCGCACACCGACTCGATCGGCGGTGGTGGGCTCATCACCGACGGGTCGACGCAGTGGATGACCGCGGCGAGCGGGATCCTGCACAACGAGGTGCCCCCGCCGGAGTTGGTGGCCAAGGGCGGTTTGTTCCACGGCGTGCAGCTGTGGGTGAACCTGCCCAAGGCGCTGAAGATGGCGCCGCCGCGTTATCAGGACATCGCCGCTGGGGACGCGAAGCTGCTTTCCAGCGACGACGGCGGAGCTCTTGTCCGCGTCATCGCAGGCGACCTCGCCGGGTACGAGGGGCCGGGTTCGACCTACACGCCCATCAACTACCTACACGCGACTGTGGCGCCTGGCGCCCGGTTGTCGATGCCATGGCCGGAGCGCTTCAACGCCCTTGTCTATGTGCTCTCCGGTAAGGGAACCGTGGGCAGGGAAGGCAGGCCGCTGGAAGAGGGCGAACTCGCGGTATTCGACGAGGGCCAAGCTCTGACTCTTCGCGCCGCCGAAAAGCAGGGGGCGTGGGAAATCCTCGTGCTGGGCGGTCTGCCGATCAACGAGCCGGTGGCCCGATACGGTCCGTTCGTGATGAACACCCGACAGGAGATCCTGCAGGCGTTCGAGGACTACCAAGCGGGCAGGCTCGGGCAGATCCCGGTCGCGCACCGCACCAGCGCCGACATCGCGGAGGAGGAATAGATGACCGATCTCGCCACGCTCTACGAACTCGGCCGCCGCTACCGGGAGGGCGGCGACCCCACCACGGCCGCCCGCTACCTCGCGCAGGCGGCCGAGGAGGACCCCAGTTCGCGAGCGGTGCTGACCGAGTTGGCCTTGGCGCACTTCCAGTCCGCTGCACTGGGTAAGGCCGAGACCACTGCGCGTGCGCTCGTCGAACTCGACCCGTCGGACGCGTTCGCGCTGACCCTGCTGGGGCGGTCGCTGGTCAGGCAGAGCAAGCACGCCGAGGCGGTGCCGTACCTGCGGTTGGCCGCGGTGATGACGGGTTCGGCCGAGGCGGGTGCCGCGCTCGCTGAGTGCGAGGCCCGGCTCACTTAGCGTTTCCGGAATGCGCGCTGATTGGGCGGGCGGAAAACCTTTCGCCCAATCAGGGCAACCCATCGGGTCGCCACGACGTCTTCACGCCATGGACATTGGTCTCATCGCGGTAGTCGTGGGGGCGTTGTTGCTCGTGGGCAGCCTGGTCGCCTTCACCAAGCGGCGGATCAAGCAGTGATTGTGCTCACCCCATCGCGATCCGTGACATTCACGGCGGCGTAACACAACAGGTCCGTTGGGCCCCTTGCGGCTGACGCATTGGGCTGAAAGAGTGACGCACACTCCGGCCGGCACGCCGCGCGAATCCCCTGTGGGCACCTCGACGCCCTTCGTGGTGGCGGCCGTCTCCAGGAAGGTAGTCGTCATGACGCTCGCGAACGGGACACCGACGTCCCCGACCAGGATCGCCGCCGCACGGGAGGTCGAGTCCATGCACAACGCCGAGCAGTGCAGCAAGGCGGCGCGCACGGTGGCCGACCACTCGTCCGACGCCGCGGACTGCCTGCGCCTGCTCGACATGCTCGGCCTCGACCCCGCGGTGGGCAAACGGACCTGAGTGGTACGAGACCCACTAGAACAACCCGGGTTCCGGCTCCTCGACCACCTCGGCCCACCGGTGCCGCCGCAGGTCGACGCGCTCCTCGTCGGCCAGCACCCCCTCCGCGCGCAACCGCTCGAGCTGCTCGCGCGCCAGGTGCGGGGCAGGGGTCCCGTTCGCCCGCAGCACCCGGTGCCACGGCAGGTCGTGACCGTCCTCGGCCAGGACCTTGCCGATCAGCCGCGGTGACGGCGCTCCGGTGAGGGTGGCGATGTCGCCGTAGGTGGCGACGCTGCCCTCGGGGATCGACTTGATCGCCGCGCGCACCCGTTCGTGCAGTTCTTCGTCCACGCCACTCACCCCACGAAGTCGGTCACCAGAGCGCCGACGCGCTCCGGGGCGTCCACGTAGACCACGTGGCCGCAGTCGAGGTCGACCGTGGCGCTGAAGCCGGGGTCGACGAAGTCGGCGCCGAGGGCCCGCACGACCAGGGTCTCCCCGGTCGGCTTGGGCACCGGTCGGCACATCTCGCTCCACGCCGTGATCACCGCGGCCGGGCAGTAGCGCGGCCGCCAGCCGTCCCCGACCCGCACCCAGTGCGCCGCGACTTCCTCGGCCACCACGGCTTCGGACGCCGCGGGCCAGTCACCACGTTGCGCGGCGTGCGGATCACTCGCTGTCGCGGCGGCGTTCTCCGCGTACTCCAACGCTTGTTGCGGCCGCACGCTCACCGCGGGGTCGAGCAGCACCAGCTGACCCACCCGGTGCCGGGGCAGATGCAGCGCCACCACCCCGCCGAACGAGTGCGCGATCATCGGCGGCGCTTCGAGCCCGAACCGCTCGATCACCGCGAGGACGTCGGCCGCGTGCTGCTCCAGCGTCCACGGCGGCAGCCACGGCGAGTGCCCGTGCCCGCGCAGGTCGGGCGCGATCACGCGGTACCCGGCCAGGTGATCCTCGGCGAGCGCGCGGTAGCGGCCGCCGTGCCCGGTGACCCCGTGCAGTGCCAGCAGCGGCGGCCCGTCGGGCGGGCCGAAGACGTGCACGGTGAGGGCGTCGGACATGCCGTGAATCATTCCACCCGCGGTCCACGGGCGTGCCGCGTCGGGGTGCCGGTGGTGGCCGTGGTCCAATCGGCGGATGGTCGCCGGGAGGTCGTCGCTCGCTCCTCGGCTCGTCCGCGTCCCCGAGCCGCGCCAGCGGGCACTGCGCTGGGGCGAGGACGCCCGCCGCGTGCTCGCCGGTGCCGACGGCTTCGTCCGCGTCCTCGGCGGTCCCGGGTCCGGCAAGACGACCCTGCTCGCGGAGTTGGCGGCCGACCGGATCCTGCGCGGCGGGGTGGACCCCGAGCAGTTGCTGGTGCTCACCGCCAGCCGCCGCGCCGCCGCTGACCTGCGTGGACGCATCACAGCGCTGCTCACAGACCAGGGTGCCCCGCGCACGGTCCGCGAGCCGCTGGTGCGCACCGTGCACTCGTACGCCTTCGCTGTGCTGCGCATCCAGGCGATGTTGCACGACGGTCCCGGTCCTCGGCTGCTGTCGGGTCCCGAGCAGGACGCGGTGATCCGCGAGCTGCTCGAGGGCGACATCGAGATGGGCGCGAAGCACTGGCCCGAACGACTGCAGCCCGCGCTTGCGGTGCCCGGGTTCGCCGAGGAGTTGCGGGATCTGATCCTGCGGGCGTCCGAGCGCGGTCTCGGCCCCGAGGACCTGATCGGGCTGGGTGAGCGGGAAGGCCGCGACGAGTGGGTCGCGGCAGGCCGGTTTGGACGACAGTACGAACAGGTCACGCTGCTCCTCGGTTCGGCGGACAGCGGTATCGCGCACACCACGGCGCCCGCGCTCGACGCCGCCGAGCTCGTCGCGAGCGCGCTGCTCGCCTTTGACACCGACAACACCCTGCTGACCGCCGAGCGCGAGCGGGTCAGGTACCTGCTCGTCGACGACGCCCAGCACCTGGATCCGCTGCAGTACGCGCTGTTGCGGACTTTGGGCGGTGCGGCCAAGGAGTTCGTCGTCGCGGGCGACCCGGACCAGGCGATCTTCTCCTTCCGCGGTGCAGACCCGGCTTTACTGCGCGATGCCGATCCCGGTGGCGGGACGGTGGTTCTCGGCGCTGGTCACCGGATGGCGCCGGCTGTGCGCAAAGCGGTGTCGCACCTGGCCGCGCGGTTGCCGGGTGCCGTTCGCCGCGTGGACAAGGGCAGTGACAAGGGCGGCACGGTCACCGTTCGGCTGCACCCGTCGGCGGCGGCCGAGGCTAGCTGGGTCGCGAACCAGTTGCGCCGCGCGCATCTGATCGATGGGGTGCCGTGGGCGGATATGGCCGTGCTGGTCCGGTCCGCGACCCGTTCGGTCCCCGTGCTGCACCGGGCGCTCGCCGCCGCCGGGGTTCCCGTCGCCGCGCCCGGTGACGAGCTCCCGCTGTCGCAGCAGCCCGCGGTTCGACCGTTGTTGGCTCTGCTGCGGTGCGCGGCCGTCCCGTCCGTCCTCGATCCCGCGTACGCGGAGATGCTGCTCGCCTCGCAGCTCGGCGGCGCGGATCCCTTGGCGTTGCGGCGGTTGCGGCGCGGTCTGCGCCGCCTGGAGCTCACCTCCGGCGGCGACAAGTCCAGCGATGAGCTGTTGGTCGAGGTCATCAACGACGACGACCGGCTCAGCGCCCTCGCCGACACCGAGGCAGGCCCGGTCCGCCGGGTCGCGGGTCTGATCGCCTTGGCGCGCAAGGGGATCGAGGAAGGCGCGGGGCTCGAGCAGATCCTGTGGGACGTGTGGCAGACCAGCGGGTTGGAAGCCAGGTGGGTCGGCGTCGCCTCGCGCGGGGGGCCGGTCGGGGCGCAGGCGGACCGGGACCTGGACGCGATCGTCGCCCTGTTCCACACCGCCCAGCGCTACGCCGAGCGGCTGCCCGGGTCCGGGGTCGCCGGGTTCGTCGACCACATCGTGTCCCAGCGGATCGCGGGCGACACGCTGGCGCCGAGCGCGCCGAAGGGCGATGCCGTGGCCGTGTTGACCGCGCACGCCGCCGCCGGTCGTGAGTGGACGGTCGTCGCGGTTCCCGGTGTCCAGGAGGGGGCCTGGCCGGACCTGCGGCTGCGCGGGTCGCTGCTGGGTGTCGAGCGGCTGGTCGACCTGCTGGCCGGGGTCGGTGAGGAGGCGTCGGCCACGGCACCGCTGCTGGCCGAGGAGCGCCGCTTGCTGCTGGTCGCGGCGTCCCGGGCCCGGTCGAAGCTGCTGGTCAGCGCCGTGCGCGGGGAGGAGGAGCAGCCGTCGCGGTTCCTCGCCGAACTGGCGGGCGCCGACACCGCCGACACCGACATGCCGGTGCCGATGGCCGAGCAGGAGCGGGCCCTCGTGCTGGCGGACCTGGTCGGTGAGCTGCGGCAGGTGGTGTGCGACGCCGCCGCAGACCCGGCTCGACGCGGCCAGGCGGCCCGGCAGTTGGCCAGGCTGGCGGAGGCTGGCGTGCCGGGCGCGAACCCGGACAGCTGGTACGGGCTGCCGGAGCTGACCACCGCGGTCCCGCTGCGCGACGTCGACCAGCCGGTGCGCGTGTCACCGTCCACAGTGGAGATCCTGGCGAAGTGCCCGCTGCGCTGGATGGTCGAGCGGCACGGCGGACAGGACCCGGCCGAGCTCGCCGCGATCACCGGGACGCTCGTGCACGCCCTGGCCCAGGCCGCCGCGTCCGGGGTGCCGCGCGCCGAGCTGATGTCGGAGCTGGACAAGGCGTGGCACGCGGTCGACGCGGGCGCCCCGTGGTTCTCCCGGCGCGAGCAGCAGCGGGTGCGCGCGATGGTCGACACCTTCCTGGGCTGGATGGGCTCGACCCGCACCGAGCTGACCCAGGTCGCTGTCGAGCGCGAGGTCACCGTCGAGCTGCCCGACAAGATCACCGTCGCCGGTCGGGTGGACCGGCTGGAGGTCGACGCCGACGGGCGCCCGGTGATCGTGGACATCAAGACCGGCAAGTCCCCGGTCAGCGCGAACGACGCGCAGGAGCACCCGCAGTTGGCCGTGTACCAGCTCGCGGTGGCCTACGGGGCGTTCACCGACGTCGGCACCGAGCCCGGCGGCGCGCGGCTGCTCTACGTCGCCAAGCCGAACAAGAAGACCGGTGCCACCGAACGCGTCCAGACCCCGGTGCAGGGCGAGTCGGCCGAGCACTGGCTGAAGATCGTGCGCGAGGCGGCGGCGTCCACCGTGGGGCCGGAGTACGCGGCCTACGAGAATCCGGATTGCCCGCGGTGCCCGGTGCGCACGGCGTGCCCGCTGCACCCCAGTGGTCGCCAGGTCACCGAGTAGCGTGATCGACTGCGGTGAGTGACGGGGTTCGCCGGTGCCGCGAGGTAGATTGTCGCCCATGAGGTCGAGTCGCCGGTGAGCCTGCCGCTGCCTGGGTTGGCGCTGGTCAGCCCTCGGGAGTTGGCGGCCGAGCTGGGGCTTGCGCCGCCGACCCGGGAGCAGGCCGAGGTCATCTCGGCCCCGCCGGAGCCCGCGCTGGTCGTCGCCGGGGCCGGGGCGGGCAAGACCGAGACCATGGCCGGTCGCGTTGTGTGGCTGGTCGCGAACGGCCTAGTGACACCTGAGCGGGTCCTAGGGCTCACCTTCACGCGTAAGGCGGCTCGCCAGCTCGCTGATCGCGTCCGTGCCCGGTTGCGCCGTCTCGCCGGGTCGCGCCTGCTCGACAAACTCGACCCCACCGGTGAACGCAAGGCGGCTGTGTTCGCCGGTGAGCCCACGATCCTCACCTACCACGCCTACGCGGGCAGGCTCGTCGCGGAGCACGGGCTGCGTCTACCGGTGGAGCCCGGTGCGCGGTTGCTGACGGAGACCGCTTCATGGCAGACCGCGCACCGCGTTGTGTCCACCTGGGGGCACGATCTCGACACCGACTACGTGCCCGCGACGGTCACGCAGTTCTTGCTGTCGCTCGCTGGTGAGCTCGCCGAGCACCTTGTAGACGCGGATGCCTTGCGTAGGCACGCGGAGGCTGTGTGTGCGGCGATTGAGTCGGCTCCCCGCGCGAAGGGGCAGCGGGCTGAGCCTTCCCAGGACTTGCAGAAGGTACTTGTCACGCAACGGTTCCGGATCGCACTGCTGCCGCTGGTGCAGGCCTACGCGGACCGCAAGCGCCGCGAGGGTGCCCTGGACTTCGGCGACCAGATGTCCTTGGCCGCGAAACTCGCCGCGGGCCACCCTGAGGTAGTACAAGGCGAACGGGTCCGCTTCGGCGCGGTACTGCTCGACGAGTACCAAGACACCGGGCACTCGCAGCGCGTTCTGCTGCGGTCGCTGTTCGGCAGCTCGTTGGAGTACCCGAACGCCGAGCCGATGCCGGTGACCGCGGTCGGTGACCCCGCCCAGGCGATCTACGGCTGGCGCGGTGCGAGCGCGGCGAACCTGCCCCGCTTCACCACCGACTTCCCGCAGAAGCACCGCGGCCGCAAGGAACCCGCGAAGCGCTACGGCCTGCTCACCAGCTTCCGCAACCCGCCAGAGGTCCTCGAACTCGCCAACGCCGTCTCCGGGCCGTTGCGCCGCAGCGGCCTGGAGGTCGACGAGCTGCGCGCCCGCGAGGAGGCCCCGCCAGGTGACATCCGGCTCGCCTTGTTGTCCGATGTGGACACCGAGGTGGCCTGGATGGCCGACCAGGTCGCCGCCCGCTGGCACGCCACGGTCGAGGAACACGGGACCCCGCCGACGGCCGCGGTCCTCGTCCGCCGCCGCGCGGACATGGCCGACATCGCGACCGCCCTGCGCGAGCGGGGACTGCCGGTGGAGGTCGTCGGACTCGGCGGGCTGCTCGACGAGCCCGAGGTCCGCGACCTGGTCAGCACCCTGCGCGTGCTGATCGACCCGCTTGCCGGAACAGCGGCCGCCCGGCTGCTCACCGGTTCTCGCTGGCGGGTCGGTGCCGCGGACTTGGCCGCCCTGTGGAACCGGGCCCGCATTCTCGCCGGTGCCTACGCCACCGAACCTGGCGCCCTCGTCCCCGGCGAAGGCGCTGAACAGGCCGGGCTGGTCGACGCGATCGACGACCCCGGCGACGCGGACGTGTACTCGGCCGCCGGTTTCCAGCGCATCCGCCACCTCGGGCGCGAGCTGACCATGCTGCGCCGCAGGCTCGACCAGCCGCTGCCCGAGCTGGTCGCCGACGTGGAGCGCACCATGCTGCTCGACATCGAGGCCACCGCCAGGCGCGGCGGCGCGGGTCGGGCGCACTTGGACGCCTTCGCCGACGTCGTGGCCGACTACGCGCAGGCGGCCCCGGCGGCGAGCCTGGCCGCTCTGCTGGACTACCTGGCCACCGCCGAGGCCGCCGAGGACGGGCTGGAGCCGGGCGAGGTGCAGGTCGCTGAGGACAGGGTGCAGATCGTCACCGTGCACTCCGCGAAGGGCCTGGAGTGGGAGGTCGTCGCGGTCCCGCACGTGGTGCGCGAGGTGTTCCCCAGCGGTCGGCGCGGCGGCAGCTGGCTGCGGACGGTCACCGAACTGCCCGCCGACCTGCGTGGCGACGCCGTCGACCTGCCCAAGCTGAACCTGGCGGGCGTGGCGAACCGCAAGGAGGTCGAGCAGCTGCTGAAGATCCACAACGAGGAGTTCGCCGAGCGCGGGCTGCTGGAGGAGCGGCGGCTGTTCTACGTCGCGCTGACCAGGGCGGAGCGCACGCTGCTGGTGTCAGGGCACTGGTGGGCCCGCACCGGGTCGGCCCCGCGCGGCCCCTCGGAGCTGCTCACCGAACTGGCGGGCTACGAGTCCTTCGTGGACGTGTGGGCCGACGAGCCGGAAGAGGGCGCCGACAACCCGCTGGCAGCGGTGGTCCGCTCCGCGCGCTGGCCCGCCGACCCGCTGCGGGAGCGCCGCCCGGACGTCGCGGAGGGCGCTGAGCTGGTGCGCGCCGAGCTGGCCGCGTTGCGGGCGGGGGAGGAACCGGTCGCCGAGGAGGACGACCCGGACGGCTGGGTGCGCGACACCGACGTGCTGCTGGCCGAGCGCGCCGCCGGTGGCCGCCAAGAGCAGGTGCGGCTGCCCGACCAGCTCTCGGTCAGCCAGCTCGTCGAGCTCGCCACCGACCCGACCGCGCTGGCCCGCCGGTTGCGCAGGCCGCTGCCGTTCCCGCCCAACCCGGTGGCCCGCCGCGGTACCGCCTTCCACGCCTGGCTGGAGCGCCGCTTCGGCTCCCGCGCCCTGCTCGACCTCGACGAGCTCCCCGGCGCCGCCGACGCCGACGCCGCCCCGGACACCGAGCTCGACGCGCTGCGCGAGGCCTTCCTGGCCGGTGCCTGGGCGAACCGGACCCCGCACGAGGTCGAGGTCCCGTTCGCCACCGAGATCGACGGCGTCGCCATCCGCGGCCGGATGGACGCCGTCTACCTCGACCCCGACGGCGGCTGGACCGTCGTGGACTGGAAGACCGGTCGGGTCCCCGACGCCGACCAGCTGCCCGCCTTGACCGTCCAGCTGGCCGCCTACCGCCTCGCCTGGTCCGGCCTCTCCGGTGTCCCGCTCGTCCAGGTCCGCGCCGCCTTCCACTACGTGCGCCCCAACACCACCCTGCGGCCGGCCGACCTCCTCGACGCCGACGGCCTCCGCGCCCTGCTCCGCGGGGTCCCGCACGCCGAGTAACGGGTCGACTCCGCAGGCGATCTACAGTGGCGTGATGCCACGGCCCACCGGAATCCGCAACGACGAGCCCGCCTCGGTCGACTCCCTCGACCGCGCGAAGATGGCGCGGGCCCTGGCCTCGGCGGTGCGCGTGTGCGGCACCCCCCTGGTGGTGGGCGTCTACGGGTCGTGGGGGACCGGCAAGACCTCGTTGATGCGGCTGGTCGAGCAGGACCTGGTCCAGGATCCCGACTACTACACGGTCTGGTTCGACTCCTGGCAGCACCAGTTCGACGACAACCCCGCTATAGGCCTGCTGCACACCATGGTGACCCAGTTGGGCCTCGGTGACGACGAGGAAGCCCAGTTGCTGCTCACCTCAGTGGCGGGTGCCTTCACCGACCTCACCCAGTGGGTTCAGCCGGTTGTGGACACTTCCGCGCAGTTGGACCAGCTCCGCAAGAGGTTCCTAGAGGAGCGGTTCGCTGCCAGAGAGCAGCAGATCCTCCTACGCCAACACCTGACCAAGCTGCTCAGCAAGGCCACCAAGGGCGGTGCCATCCGGCTGACGTTCTTCATAGACGACCTGGACCGCTGCCTGCCCGAGTACATCCTCAAGACCCTTGAGGCCCTCAAGCTGTTCCTGAACCTGCCCGACTGCGTGTTCGTCCTCGGGGTCGACCGGGACGCGCTGGAGAGCACGATCCGCACCCGCTACGGCGACGAGGGCATCAGCGAGCACTACCTCGACAAGATCGTCCAGGTCCCGTTCGCGCTGCCGCCGATCACCAGGTCCGCCGCGGACCGGTTCGTCCGCTCGCTGCTGCCCGCCGACCTGGCCGACCTCACCGAGCACATCGTCGCGGGCCTCGACGCCAACCCGCGCGGGCTCAAGCGGTTCGTCAACTCGTTCATCCTCAACAACGAGCTGGCCAAGCAGATCTTCGACGGGCGCCCGTACGACCCCGAGGTGCTGGCCTACCTGCTGATCGTGCAGTACCGGTGGCCCGCGTTCTACAAGGAGATCGCCGACTCGCGGCAGGCGCTGGTCGCCAACGGTCCCGACAAGACGGTCAACAAGATCAACGACATCTCGGTGGCCAAGCTGGCCGAGTTGGTGCGCCGCGACGGCGCCGCCCTCGACGGCTACATCTACCTGTCCGAGGTGGTCAGCGTCCGCCGGATCGCCTTCGACCTGGTGGTCACCGAGGTCGGCGAGTTCCGCATCCAGCTGATCAGGGTGCTGCGCGAGCAGCTCGGGCTCAGCCTCAAGGACGCCAAGGACCTGGTCGAGGCCAGTGTGCCGATCACCATCGCCACCGCGCTGAGCAGGGAGAAGGCCGACGGGCTGCTGGCCAAGGTGCGCGCGTCCGGCAGCAGCGCCGAGATCGTCTGAGGGTGGGAGCGAGCGCGCGCGGGTCCGGGTCGGTAGCCTTCCCGCCGTGAGTCGCACGGTGGGGCAGTGGCGGTGATCCGCCCTCGACGGTCTGATGACCTCGCGGCGCGGGCCGAGCACGACCTGGTCGGCATCATCCGCATGCCGGAGAGCAGCGTCAGCCCGGTCACCTCGATCATGCGCCGGATCGTGTGGGCGCTGGTCGCGCTGTTCGCGGCCGTGCTGCTGGTCTACCTCGACCGCGACGGCTACCGCGACGTCAACGACGACGGGATCTCCTTCCTCGACGCGGTGTACTACGCCACGGTGTCGCTCTCGACCACCGGCTACGGCGACATCACCCCCTACAGCGACTCGGCGCGGCTGACCAACATCCTGGTCATCACCCCGCTGCGCGTCCTGTTCCTCATCGTCCTGGTCGGCACCACCCTCGCGGTGCTGACCGAGCGCTCACGGCAGGCTTTCAAGATCCAACGGTGGAGGTCGAAGGTGCGGGACCACGTGGTCGTCGTCGGCTACGGCACCAAGGGGCGGTCGGCGGTGAGCGCGGTCCTGTCCGACGGGGTCGAACCCAGCCGCATCGTCATCGTCGACACCGACCAGGCCATGCTGGACGCGGCGTCGTCGCTGGGGCTGGTGACCGTGCACGGGTCGGGTACCCGCGCGGACGTCTTGCGGGTGGCTGGCGTGCCCAGGGCGAAGTCGGTGGTGGTGGCCGCGAGCCGCGACGACTCCGCGGTGCTGATCACCCTCACTGCGCGCGAGATGGCGCCTAGCGCCCAGATCGTCGCCGCAGTGCGGGAGACCGAGAACGTCCACCTCTTGCGGCAATCCGGGGCCAACCAGGTCGTGGTGTCGAGCGAGACGGCCGGTCGGCTGCTCGGCATGGCCACCCACACGCCCACGGTCGTGGACATGGTCGAGGACCTCATCACCCCGGACGAGGGCTTGGCCATCGCCGAGCGCGAGGTCGAGCCGGGCGAGGTGGGCGGTTCGCCGAGACACCTGCCCGACATCGTGCTCGGGCTCGTGCGGGCCGGGAAGCTCTACCGGGTCGACTCCTCCGAGGCCGACGCCATCGAGTACGGCGACCGGTTGCTCTACATCCGGAAGGTGACCCCGGCCGAGGACTGACGGCTCCTTGCGCGGTCTGCGACGATCCGGGGATGCGAGTCCCGTTCGCCATCCCGGCTCCCGCCTTGAAGTTGGCGGCGGTCGCGGTGTTCAGCGTCGTCGTGGCGCTGGGGCTGGCGATGGCGGGCGCCTTGGGGCACTGGTCCAGCGGTCCCACGACGGCCACGACCGTTCAAGCGACGGTCCTCGCCGGGAGCCCCTGCAACGGTGACGGCCTGGAACGGGTCTCTTACCCCAGTGGCGGCGGTACGCAAGAGGCCCGGCTGGACGCCTGTGGGCACGAGGCGGGGGAGAAGGTGGAGGTCACCGTCGGCGACGGGGTCGTCCACCTGGCACGAGCCACGGCGGGGGCGACGGTGGACGCGCGCCCGTTCGCCGTGGTTCTCCTCATCTTCGCGGGGATCGCCGGGGCCTGGTTCACCCAGATCAAGCGCCGGGACTAAGAGACGTCCCCTGGGGCCGCGAGCCAGGTGTTGCACGGTGTGGTCCGGTTGTTCTTGAACCCGTGCTCTTGCCACGCGCCGTAGTGCTGTGGGGAGCCGTGGTCGGGTGGAACCCCCTGCTGCCAATCGCCCCGGGTGTAACCGTCGGCGAGCATGTCCCGGATGAAGTCGTCGGTGATAGAGCCGCCGCCGTGCTGGCCGCCCGCGAACCACATGCCGCCGAAGCACTGCGCCTGCAACTCCGAGCGCCGCGACAGCTCCAGCCCCGCCGGGGTCTGGTCGCCCGCCTCGTAGCGGGCATCCCAGTAGGCGTCGTTGATGCCGGACATCGCCTGGATGTGGTGGGCGAACTCGTGGGAGAACAGCGCCAGGTACACCCCGGCCTTGTTGCCGTACTGGTCGATCTGCAGGCCCTCGTACGGCATGTAGATCGTGTTGTCCTGGCCGCAGTAGAAAGCCGCCCACGTGGACGCGGCGGTACCGCAGGCACTGGACCAGGTCTTACCGGGCGGGAACTTCAGCGCGGGGGTGAAGTAAGGCAGGTTCGCGCGTTGCATCACCGGCGCCCACGCCTTGTCGAAGCACGGTAGGGCAGCCGTGAAGAACGCTTGCGCGCTCTGCGGGTCACTACGCCACGCCGGGAGGTTGCAGGTGACGACGTTGACGCCATTGGTGGTGCTGAAGACGGGGTTGTCGCCTAGCGCGTGAACGGGCTGCGGGCCGGACTGCGTAGTGGTCGTTGGCTGCGAGGACCGCGTAGTACCGCGCGTCGTTGCGGTGGTCGCGGTGGTGCGGGTCGGCCGGGACGTCGTAGTGGTGGTTGTTGTCGTCTTAGAGCGTGACGGCGCTGTGGTGGTGGGGGCCGAGTAGCCGACGTCGTTGGGGCGCTTGCCCGCCAGTTGGACGTATCCGACGAAAGCCGCGCCCGCGAGTAGGAGGGTCACGAAGCTGATCGCGACAACCAGGCCGGTGTTGGACTTTGGCCGCATGGGGGCATATCCGGGCGGCGGGCCGTACCAGGTCCTTTGTGGATACTGCTGCTGGTAGTGCTGTTGTGGATAGCCCTGCTGCGGGTAGCCCTGGTGCGAGTAGGGCGGTAAGACCATCGGCGGCGGCGCCACCGGCATAGGCGGCGGGTATGGGCCATGTGGACGCCATGGACCCATGGGCGGATGGCTCATCGTTCCCCCGTGTCGGCTGGAGTTGGCCAATTCGGCCAGACCGGCGGTGAGCATAAGGGCGCTCGGCTATCGTTCGCTGCCGTGTTGAGGAAATGGGGGGTCGCCGTCGTCACCTCCGCGACGGCCGTGTTGATCGTGGGTATGGCCGCGGGCGCGGGCGCGGCGGTCCAGCCGACGTTCCCGTCCCTGCCCTCCTTGCCGCCGACAGCCCCGAGCATCGACTTCCCCATCCCGAAGCCCGGCCCGACGGGGACGGTGAAACCGCCGGTCATCGACCCGATCCCGCCCACAGGTGGCCCCACCCGGCCGCCGGGCGGCATTCAGCCGATCCTCCCGCGCAGCGTCAACGTCCAGCTCAAGGTCGAGCGCGACGGCGGGCTCACCGTGCGCGAACAGGTCATCGTGCAGGCGAAGCAGCAGATGGTCCGCGTCGCGCCGCTGCGGATCGGTGACCGGGTGTTCACCGTCCGCGACGCGCGGGTCGAGGGCAACGGCGCTGTCGACGCGACCGCCGACGCGCTCACGATCCGCCTCGGTGAAGGCGCTTCGACGGTGCACTACACCGTGGACGGCACCATCGCCGACGCCGACGACCGGCAGGAGTTCCGGTGGCAGCCCGCCAGCGGGTGGGACACCAAGCTGGCTCTCGTGCGGGTCTCCCTGCTCACGCCGCGGCCTGGCCGCGACTTCGTCTGCCTGGCGGGGCAACCGGGCACGGACCAGGTCTGCGATTCGGCCCTCACCGACGGCAGCGGCATCCTCCGGGTTGTGCAGTCCGACCTGGACACCGGAGGGCGGGTCGATCTCACCGCCCAGTTGCCCGCCGGTCTCGTCCCTGCGAATGCGCGCTTTGAGAAGGCGCCTTCCACCGCCTTCGCGGTCACGCCTCTTAGCGGTGCCGGGCTGGGGTTGGCCGCGCTCCTGCTTCTAGGCGGATTCGTCTTCCTCTGGCGTTCTCGTGAGCGCGACGCCAACGCGATCCTCGCTGAAGTAGGCCCAGTCGGGCTCGTAGTCGACAACGACGGTAAGACCACCTTCGCCTCGCCGGATGGTGTCCTACCTGGACAAGCTGGAACCGTGCTCGCGGAACGGGCTGGTGAGAACGAGCTCGCAGCCACCATTGTCGACTTGGCGGTCCGCAACTACCTCTGGGTGACCGAGTCCAGTGGTGACTGGCAGATCGTTCGCCGCAACCCCGCAGACGACGCTCTTAGCGGCTATGAAGCTGCCGTCTACACGGCCTTTCTTCCAGAGGGGACCGAGTCGGTCACTCTCTCCGCACTGCGTAATGCCCCGCTCGACCTCACTGCGGCGCGCTCGGCGCTACACGCGGACGCCGTCAATCGCGGGTGGTTCGCTCGGCACCCTGATCGACCGGGCCGCTGGCAGATCGCGGGAGCGGTAGTGCTGGCGCTTGGTGCTGTTGGGACCGTCGTGCTCGCGCTGACCGCTGGTCCTGCCCTGCTCGGCATCGCGGTGACCGTGGGAGGGCTGGGGCTCTTCATCGGCGGCCGGTTGGCGCCTGTGCGCACCAAGCGCGGTTCCGCGCTGGCCCAGAGGGTGCGTGGTGTCGCGCTGTACCTGGCGAGCGTCCAGCCGGACACGGTGGCGGCCGAACGCGAGGTCGTGTTCTCCCGGGCGCTGCCCTACGCGGTCGCCCTCGGCGAGTCCGAGCGCTGGCTGTCCGGGTTCGGCCCGATCGACCCCGCGGCGGTCCACTGGTACGCCACCCAGGACGCCGAAGTCGCCGCTGACCAGGGGAAGTTCGTCGACCAGGTGGCGGCATTCGCCGACTCCCTGGGTCGGGTGCTGAACCCGTCGGAAAAACACTGACCGTCGCCAATCCATCACGCGTCCGACCTGGCATTACACACTTTCGGGGGTAATTAGCGGATCAACCATCACGCGGTGTACGTTTCGCCCACTTCATCGCGTGTCCTGGGAGGTCCGTTGCTCACGTTCGTGAAGCGCGCAGCCGTGGCAGTCGTGACCGGGTTGACCCTGGTCGCCACCGCGGTACCCGCTCTGGCCCAGGACGACCCGGACCTGTCCTTCCCGGACTACCCGATGGACGAGGTGGTCAGCCCCACCCCGGCCACGGTCGCCAGCATCTGCAAGAAGGGCGTGCGCTCGGTCGAGGTCAACGTGCACGACAGCGGCCCGTTCACGGTCCGCCTGGTCGGCTCCGACCTCCCGGCCAAGACCACCAAGGCCACCGACGACCCCAAGGTGACCTTCAAGCCGGTGCCCCCCGGCGAGTACACCGTCGAGATCGACGGCGCGGGCGAGAAGTCCGACGGCCTGCCGGTCGTGGTCAAGCCGTGCACCGAGGACACCCCGTCGGACGACCCGCTCGAGGTCTCCGTCCAGTGCCGCGGCGGCTGGGGCATCGTCACCGCCAAGATCACCAACCCGTCCACCGACGAGGTGCGCGAGTACGCGATCGACATCGACCTGCCCTACACGCACTCCGGCGAGATCTCCCCGGGCGTCGCGTTCACGGTCGTCGACAACGCCTACGAGGACCGCGACAAGTACCAGATCAAGCTGCACGGCCCCGGGTTCGACCCGCCGATCATCAAGAACTTCAGCGTCAACTGCCGCTCCGGCAACGCGCCGGGCGTGGGCACCTACGCGCAGTGCGACGCCAAGGAGAACGTCACCAGCCAGCCCACGCTGTGGGTCGAGCTCGACAACCCCAACCGCATCTCGGTGGACTACACCGTGACCGCGCACGAGGCCACCAAGACGGTCACCGTCCCCGCGGTCGCGCACGGCAGCGCCGACCTCGGCCCCGTCCCCGCGGGTGACTACAAGGTCATCGTGAAGGGCTCCGACGGCACCGAGGTCGTCACCGGCGTCTCCGTCGACTTCTGCGAGGACGTCAAGGTCGACCGCGACGGCCTGCAGGTGTCCACCCGCTGCGTCGACGAGCAGTCGGTCGTGACCATCCGGTACTACGCGGTCGGCCCGTACCCGGCCGAGCGGAAGTTCACCGTCGAGGGCAAGCCCGGCTTCGAGGAGACCGTCCGCTTCGACGGCGATGGCGTCTACCAGTGGACCCGCCACGTCGGGGTCTTCGCCGACGGCAGCTACACCGCGCACCTGACCGGTTCCGGCCTGAACACCACCGAGAAGTTCACCGTCGACTGCGAGCGCGACACCACGCCGACGACCACACCGTCCACCCCGGACACCACGACCGCCCCGCCGTCGACCACCGCCACCGTCGACAGCTCGGCGCCGAGCAGCACCACCACCAGCCCGGCCCCGCAGGGCGGCGTGCCCCCGACCACCGACGACGGCTCCGGCGGCCTGCCGGTCACCGGTGCCGCGGTCGGCGGCCTGGTCCTGCTCGGCCTGGCCGCGCTCGGCGGCGGCGCCTTCCTGCTGCTCGTGCAGCGGCGCAAGCGCTCCGCCTAGCGGAGTTATCCACAACCCACGGGTTCCTCCACAGGCGGACACGCACGGTGTCCGCCTGTGGTGCACCTCCCGTAGGCTCGCCAGGTGACCGTTTCCCAGCCGTACCGCTACACCCTCGCCAACGGCCTGCGGGTTGTCCTCGCCCCCGACGACACCGCGCCGGTCGTCGGCGTCAGCGTGCACTACGACGTGGGCTTCCGCTCCGAGCCGGAGGGCAGGACCGGGTTCGCGCACCTGTTCGAGCACCTGATGTTCCAGGGCAGCGAGAGCTTGGAGAAGCTGGCGCACTTCCGGCACGTGCAATCCTCCGGCGGCACCTTCAACGGGTCCACCCACCCGGACTACACCGACTACTTCGAGGTCCTGCCCTCGGCCGCCCTGGAGCGCGCGCTGTTCCTGGAGGCCGACCGGATGCGCGCCCCCAAGCTCACCGAGGAGAACCTGCGCAACCAGATCGACGTGGTGAAGGAGGAGATCCGGCTCAACGTGCTCAACCGCCCCTACGGCGGTTTCCCGTGGATCCTGCTCCCGCCGGTGCTGTTCGACACCTTCCCCAACGCGCACAACGGCTACGGCGGGTTCGAGGACCTCGAGCAGGCCACGGTCGCCGACTGCGCCGCGTTCTTCGACACCTACTACGCCCCGGCCAACGCCGTGCTCACCGTCGCGGGCGACTTCACCGTCGAGGCGGCCAAGGAGCTCGTCGAACGCCACTTCGGCGACGTCCCGGCCCGGCCCCGGCCGCAGCGCCCCTCCTTCGCCGAGCCGCCGCCCACCGCCGAGGTCCGCGCCGACCACCCGGACCCGCTGGCCCCGCTGCCCGCCGTCGCGATCGGGTACCGCATCCCGGACCCGATCGAAGAACTCGACGCCTACCTGGCGTACCTGGTCCTCGCGGGCGTCCTCACCGACGGCGACGGCTCCCGCCTGCAGCAGCGCCTGGTCTACGGCGACCAGCTGGTCACCGAGGTCAGCGCGGGCTGCGGCATGTTCGGCCCCTTCGAGGCCCGCGACCCGGACACCTTCACCATCACCGCGATGTACTCCCCCGAGGTGGCGCTGGACCCGGTCCTGGCCGCCATCGACGAGGAACTCGAGCGCCTGGCCAGCACCCCGCCGGACCCCGCGGAACTGGCCAAGATCACCGCCCGCTGGGCCGCCAGCCTGCACAAGGAACACGACCGCATCGTCAGCCGCACCCTGGCCCTCGGCGCCTTCGAACTCCTCTACGGCAACCCCGGCCTGGTCTACGAACTCCCCGAACGCATCAACGCCATCACCCCCGACGCCGTCTCCGCCGCCGCCAAGGCCCTGCGCCCCGACTCCCGAGCCATCCTCACCATCACCCCCTCCGGCGGTGCCGAGTGACGGATCTCCCCGCAGGCGCCACCCCCTTCACCCCGGCCGCTGTCGGCCTCGCACGCCCCGTTTCCCACGCCGTCGCCACCGGCGGCCTGCCCGGCGGTGGCCAGTGATGGGCCTGGTTTGCGGGCTCGTCGAGCACGCCTCTCCTTGTGCCTCGGCTGCGGTCGGGGCCGTGGGTCCCGCTGCTCGCGTCACTGTCACTCCCTTCGGCGGTGCCGAGTGATGGGCCTGGCCTACGAGCTCTCGGAGCGCACTGCTCCCTTCATCCCGGCCGCTGTCGGGGCTGAACAGCCCGCTTCTCGTGCCATCGGCACCGTCACCCCCTTGGCGGTGTCGAGCGACGGGCCTGGTTTGCGGTTCCCCGAGTGCGCTGCTCCTTCTGCCCCGGTTGCGGTTGGGGCCGTGCGTCTCGTTTCCCGTGCCATCGGTCCCGTTGGCGGTGTCGGGTGATGGGCTTGGTCTACGAGTTCCTCGAGCGCGCCTGCACCCCAGCCGCTTTCAGGGGCCCTGCGCCCCGCTTCTCGCGCCGTCGTCACCGTCAACCCATTGGCGGTGTCGAGTAGTGGGCCTGGTCTACGAACTCCCCGAACGCGCCTACACCCCGGCCGCTGTCGGGGCCTTGCTGCGCCCCGCTTCTCGCGCCGTCGTCATCGGCTGGTCGGGCTCGGCGGTGGCGAGTGACAGTCGTGGTGCCACCGCCACCCGGCGGTGTCGTGTGATCAGCGCCGTCGCTCTCGATGCCGCGGCGGGTGCGCTCCGTGCCCCAGCGGGCATTGGCGCCGTCCGAACCATTTCCCCCGGTGCCGCGGGCGGGTCCCCGCGGTCACCCCACCTTCCCGCAGGAGGACAGCAGTGAGCCGCACCGCAGAGCAGATCGGGCGCACCGAGCTCGGGCCCCGACCGCTCCCCCCGCTCGGCGAGCAACGGGCGGCCACCAACCTGTCCGTTGTGGACACCGTGCTCGACAACGGGTTGCGGGTCATCGCCGTGCACCAGCCGACGGTGCCGATGGTCGAGCTGCGGTTGCGGATCCCGTTCGCGGGCACGGATCCGGCGCACGCGCCGACCTCCGAGGTGTTGGCCGCGGCCCTGCTCACCGGGACCGCGACCCGCGACCGGGTCGCGGTGGACACCGAGCTCGCGCTGGTCGGCGGTGAGCTCAACGCCGCGGTGGACCCGGAGTTGCTCTCCCTCGGCGGCAACGCGCTGGCCAGCGGGTTCGACACGCTGCTCGCCGTGCTCGCCGACGCGCTGACGGCGGCGACGTACGCCGACGAGGAGGTGGCGGGGGAGAAGGCGCGGCTGGTCGAGCGGATCACCGTGGCCAGGTCCAAGCCCAGCGTCATCGCCCGCCAGGCGTTGCAGCGGCACCGCTACGGCGACCACCCGTTCACCAAGGAGATCCCCGAGGCCGCCGAGGTGGCCAAGGTCGAGCCAGCCGACGTCCGGGCGCTGCACCGGGCCGCGGTGCTGCCGCGGGGCGCGGTCCTCGTGGTCGTCGGTGACGTCGAGCCGGTCGAGGCTGTCGCCGGGGTCGCCGCCGCCCTGGCCGACTGGCGCGGTGACGGGGCGGCGTCGGTGCTGCCGCCGCTGCCCCCGCTCACCCCGGGCGACCTGCTGGTCATCGACCGGCCGGGCGCGGTCCAGTCGCAGATCCGGCTCAGCGCGCAGTCGATCACTCGCACCGACCCGCGCTACCCGGCCCTGCAGTTGGCCAACCTGGCCTTCGGCGGGTTCTTCTCCTCCCGCCTGGTGGAGAACATCCGCGAGGACAAGGGCTACACCTACCACGCCCGCTCCTACCCGGAGTTCACCCCGGACGGCGCGACGCTGCTCATCGACACCGACACCGCCAGCGACGTCACCGCCGCGGCGCTGCTGGAGATCCGCTACGAGCTGGGCAGGATGGCACTGGTCGCGCCAGCGGAGTCCGAAGTGGACATCGTGCGCCAGTACGCCATCGGTTCCCTGCTCACCAGCACCTCCTCCCAGGGCGGCCTCGCCTCCCAGATCGCCGCCCTCGCCGTCCTCGGCCTCGGCGTCGACTGGCTGGTCACCCACCCCGAGCGCCTCAAGGCCGTCACCGCAGACCAGGTCGCCGAAGCCGCCGCCGAGTTCTTCGCCCCCACCCGCTTCACCGGCATCATCGTCGGCGACGTGGCCAAACTGTCCCCCCTCACCCGCATCGGCGGCATCCGCCTCCCGTGACCGAGCACCCCGCACTGTCCACACAGGGCAGTGCGGGGTGTGGTCCGGTTCATCCGGGCGGTGCGGAAACCGCTGCCACCGGCCATCCCTGAGTGCGTAGGGTTGGCGCCGGGTGCCGTCCCGTGCCCGTCCGACCAGTTGCCTGGGGAGGCGCTGCATGACCGCCCGTGCACCGTTCCAGCTCGTCGCGCTGCCCGCGTTGTCGCGGGCCACCGCCGCTCGGGACGAGACCGCCCGCAAGGACGCGGATCGGCTTGACCAGCTGTGGAAGTCCGGTCAGGTCCTCCTGGTCGACCGGCACGGCCGCACCCCGGTCCGCGACGCCGGTACCGCTCTGGCGCCCCGCCCGGCCCAGGAGATCGCCGCCGACCGCCCCGGCGCCGCGATGCTCTTGGGCGAAGAGGGCGACACGGCTTACTGGGCGTTGTCGACCGTCGTGGATCTGCGTCCCACCAACGCCCCGCCCGGCGCCTGGGGTCTGTGGGGTGGCGCGGTCTCCGACACCGGCGAGGAGTGGCACGACCTGCGCGGCATCGGTGCCCTGCTCGACGACACCGCCGCGGGTTTGTTCACCACCGCAGTCGGGCTGGTCAACTGGCACGCCAGGGCCCGTTTCTGCGCCAAGTGCGGCTCCCCGGTCACCGCTTCCGCCGCCGGGTGGTCGACCACCTGCACCGGTTGCGGTCGCGAGGAGTACCCCCGCACCGATCCCGCCGTGATCTGCCTGGTCCACGACGGCGCCGACCAGGTTCTCCTGGCCCGGCAACCGATCTGGCCGGAACACCGCTACTCGATCCTCGCGGGCTTCGTCGAGACCGGCGAGTCGTTGGAGGCCTGCGTGGCGCGGGAGATCGCCGAGGAGGTGGGCGTCGAGGTGGCCGACATCCATTACCTGGGCAGTCAGCCGTGGCCGTTCCCGCGCTCCATCATGATCGGCTTCACCGCCACGGCCGACCCCGCCGCGCCGCTGACCCCCGCCGACGGCGAGATCGAGCACGCCCGCTGGGTCCCCCGCGCGGAGATCACCCAGGCCCTGGCCAACGGCGGCCAGACCCCCACCCTGATCCTGCCCGGCGAGACCTCCATCGCCCGCCAGATGATCGAGAGCTGGGTGTCGGCCCCGGCTTAGAGCAGCCAGCTCAGCGGCAGGATGATCGCGATCCCGACCACCGAGATCACCGTCTCCATGATCGACCACGTCTTGACCGTGTCGCCGACGCTGAGCCCGAAGTACTCCTTCACCAGCCAGAACCCGGCGTCGTTGACGTGCGAGAAGAACAGCGACCCGGCGCCGATCGCCAGGGCGAGCAGCGCGGCCTGAGCGGGTTCCATCCCCGCCGCCAGCGGGGCGATGATGCCCGCCGCGGAGATCGTGGCCACGGTCGCGGAGCCGGTCGCCAGGCGGATGGCCACGGCGATGAGCCAGCCGAGCAGCAGCGGTGAGAAGTTGGCGTCCTTCGCCAGGCCGGTGATCACGTCACCGATGCCCGCGTCGACCAGGGTCTGCTTGAACCCGCCGCCCGCGCCGACGATCAGCAGGATCCCGGCGATCGGCGGCAGCGACGAGCCGATCGACTCGGCGAGGCGGTCGCGGCCGAAACCCCGGCCCAGGGTCACCATCCCGACCAGCACCGCGAGCAGCAGCGCCACCAGTGGCGTGCCCAGGAAGTCCAGCACGTGCCGGACGGGGTTCTGCTTGTCGAGCAGGATGTCCGCGAGCGCCTTGCCGAGCATCAGCGCGACCGGCAGCAGCACCGTCCCCAGCGTGGCCGCGAAGCTCGGCCGCTCGGTCGGCCGCTCCTGCTCGACCTCCACCTCCGGCGCGGTCACCGGCACCCACCGGGCGGCCAGGCGGGCGAACAGCGGGCCCGCGATGATCACGGTCGGGATCGCGACCAGCACACCGAGACCGAGCGTCAGGCCGAGGTCCGCCTTCAGCGCGTCCACTGCCACCAGCGGACCGGGGTGCGGCGGCACCAGCCCGTGCAGCACCGACAGACCCGCCAGCGCCGGGATCGCCAGCAGCATCAGCGGCCGCCCGCTGCGCCGCGCGGTCAGCAGGACCACCGGGATCAGCATGACCAGGCCGATCTCGAAGAACATCGGCAGCCCGATCAGCGCCGCCACCAGCGCCATCGCCCAGGGCAGGCCGCGGCCGGGGGTGCGGTTGAGGATGGTGTCGACGATCTGGTCGGCGCCACCGGAGTCGGCGAGCAGCTTGCCGAGCATCGCACCGAGCGCGATCAGCACCCCGACGCCTGCCACGGTGGACCCGACGCCCTTGGTGAAGCTGTCCACCAGCGCGCCAACCGGCATCCCGGCGACCAGCCCGAGCGTGCCAGCGCCGAGCACCAGGGCCAGGAACGGGTGGAACTTGACCTTGGTGATCAGCACGACGATGAGCGCGATGCCCAGCACCGCCGCCCCGATGAGCCGGGTGTCGTGACCGGTCCAGGCCGCCGCGGTGATCATGGCTTGGCTCCTTCGAACTCGGCGACGGCGCGCGCGGCGGCCTCGACGAGGTGGTCCGGGGATGCGGAGATGTCGAGCGCGACGCCGGGTTCGGTGTCGGTGAGCGGCTGCAGGTCGGCCAGTTGCGAGTCCAGCAGCGACACCGGCATGAAGTGCCCGCTGCGGCCGCGCATGCGCTGCGCCAGCAGGTCCCGCGAGCCGGTGAGGTGCACGAAGAACACGCGCGCGTCGGCGGCGAGCAGGTCGCGGTAGGAGTGCTTGAGCGCCGAGCAGGTGACGATCCCGCCGCCGTCGTGCCCGCGCTCGGCGATCCAGTCGGCGATCGCGGCCAGCCACGGCCAGCGGTCGTCGTCGGTGAGCGGGACACCGGAGCGCATCTTGGCGATGTTGGCCGCCGGGTGGAACTCGTCGGCCTCGGCCAGCGGGACCCCCAGCCGCGCGGCCAATGACCCGGCGACGGTGGTCTTGCCCGACCCCGCGACGCCCATCACGACCACGACTGTGTGCATCGACCCAGTGAAACCCAAAAGTACTACTTATTCAAGAGGGCGACACGTATTGGTCATATGAGTGAGACACTGCTCCGGTGACCTCAGGACTCCCCGGGCGACTGCTCGACGACCTCGGCCCGGCCATCGTCAGCGGCGAGTACCCCACCGGCGCCGTGTTGCGCACCGAAGAGTTGGAGCGCGCGTTCCAGGTCTCCCGCACCGTCGTCCGCGAGGCGCTGCGGGTCCTGGAGGCCATGCGGCTGGTCAACAGCCGCCGCCGGGTCGGGATCACCGTCCTGCCCCGCGCCGAGTGGAACCTCTACGACCCCCGCGTCATCCGCTGGCGCCTCGACGGTTCCGACCGCCCCGCCCAGTTGCGGTCCCTCACCGAACTCCGCTGCGCCACCGAACCCGTCGCCGCCGCCCTCGCCGCCGCGCGCGCGACCCCGGACCAAGCAGGCACCCTCACCGCCCTGGCCGTCGAACTCCGCTCCAGCACCCACGACCTCGACGCCTTCCTGGTGCACGACATCGCCTTCCACCGAGCCCTGCTCACCGCCTCCGGCAACGACATGTTCACCCAACTAGGCGACGTCGTCGCCGCCGTCCTCACCGGTCGCACCCACCACCACCTCATGCCCCAAACCCCCAAACCCCACGCTGTCCGCCTCCACGTGGAAGTAGCCGAAGCCGTGGCCGCGGGCGACCCGGCCCGCGCCGAAGCCGCCATGCGGGCCATCGTCACCGAAGTCCTGGACGAGCTCCCCGGCTAGAAGGTGAGCAGCTCCGCGACCAGGTCCGCTGCCAGGAGGTGTTCGGGGACGGACCAGCCTGCGCGCATGGCTTCGGGGAGGGCCGGGTCCCAGGGGGCGATGAGGGGATCGGGGCCCAGGGCGGGCAGGTCGTGACCTGCGGTGAGGGCGGCGCGGTAGTCGTTGGCGGACATGCGCCAGGGGGTGCCGTTGGTGAGGGTCAGGGCTTGTTGGGCGATGAACAGGCCGTGGGCGTCGAAATCGCTGTGGATTCGGGGGGTGTGCAGCTTCGACAGGATCGTGCGGGCCACCGGGTTGAGATGTCCGGACAGGCAGATCACCGGGTGGCGGACGCCTGCGGTGATGCAGTTGTCCACAACCGCCGGACTTGTGCACACCACGGCGTTCACCCCTGACGGGATGGTGTCGCGGATGGTCAGATGGGTGGGCAAGCCCAATTCCGTCCGCGCCTCACACCCGGGGAATGCCCATGTCAACACCGTCGTCGACACCGCGTCCAGCAGCACGCCGCTGCGCTCCCACAGTCGCCTTTCGTCCGCTGCTGCCTTCGGCACCGCCACCCCGTGCGCCACTGCCGCCGCCCGCAGCACCAGCCCGGCCAGTCGTGTTCCTCGAACCACACCGAGGTCCGACAACACAATCCACTCGGTGGGCGCGCCTTCGCCCAGGTGCAGCCGCGCGATCGCCGCAGCGGCCTTCGGCGCGACCTCGGCCAGCTCCGCGGCGGAGATCTTCGCGTACCGGCGGGCCTGATCCACCCACGCCCGCACCCAGCCGCCGCTGATCCCGTGCGCTGAGACCGCTGCCCCGAGGACGTCGTCCGCTTCCGCCGGGGCCACCACCTCGCCTGCCCGTTCCCCGAAGAGAGAGGAGAGCAATTCCCCCAACCCACAACTGAACACAGCGCGAACCCGCGCATCGAGCTCAGCGACGACGATCGTCGTCCCGATGCCCGCGGTCAGCTCGCGCCCGATCACCGCACCGACGGCCGAAGCCGCCGCCGGGTCAGGGGCCTTGTAGCCCAGCTTCACCTGCCCGCGCGCCACCGCCGTACGGGCTTGCCGCCACAACACGGCGAACTCCGGGCGGCCCGGATCGGGGTGAGCGGTCACGGGTCGTCCCGGTCCAGGGAGGAGCCGTCCCAGGTGGTGTGGGTGCAGGCGACGCCGTGGCCGGATTTGGGGCGGAGGACGTCGTAGATGTGCATGCGGGGGATGCGGTCGGAGACGCCCCAGCCGCTGGGCCAGGTGATGATCCAGTCCATGTCGAGGTCCACCAGGAGCTCGAGCATGCGGGCGATCGTCGGGTCGTCGAGGCGCTCGAAGGCCTCGTCGAGCAGGACCAGGCGCAGCGGGGACATCGTCGACGCCAGGCCCGCCGAGATGGCGCCGTAGAACGCGGCGGCGGCGGCGAACAGGGTCACGTACGAGATCAGGCGGGTTTCGCCGGAGGACAGCTGGCGCAGCCTGCGCGAGCGGGGCTTGCCGTCCGGGCCGGTGTCGCGGACGCGGACGGTGAAGGCGAACCAGGACCGGTAGTCCAGGGCCCGCGCCAGGATCTCGGTGTACCCGCCGGTCGCACTGTCGCGTTCGGACTCGATCCGCTCGGTGAACACCTGCTGCAGCCGGGTGTCCTGCTCCTCGGTCCGCTGCGCGAACGGGATCCGCAGCAACCGCAGCGCCTCCAGGGTGGACTCGTCCAGCCACGCCGCGGGCTGCCAGTCCAGCCGGACGTGCACGCCCTGGCTCGACCGGGCCGTGTCCAGCACGTCGTTCATCCGGCGGGTCAGGTCCTCGGCGACGGCGATCTGCGCCGAGAGCCGGTCGGCCAGTTCCCTGACCAGGTGCAGGGCGAAGATCCCCTGGTACTGCTCGGTGAGGAACCCGCGCCGCTCGGCAAGCCGGGTGGCGACCCGCCTGGCCGACACCGCGACCGGGGCCGGGCCCTCCTCGGCCGAGACCACCACGGTCAGGATCCCGGCGTGCCGCTCCGGCAGGACGTTGTGCGTCCCGGCCAGCGACGCCTGCAGGTTCTGCAGCTTGCCGAGGACGTTCTCCTCGCTGGGCAGCCGCTTGGCCTCGGCGACCGCCGTGGCCAGCACCTCCCACGCCTGGGCGTCGTCGTCCGGCCGGTCCTCGGTGACCGCGGCCTGCCACACACCCGGCGCCGACAGGGCCTCGGCAAACGCTTGCGCGGCGGATCCGGCCGCCGCGCCCTTGCCGTCGATCTCCGCGCCCCTGGTGTCGAGCAGGGTCTGCGTCTTCACCACCTGGTTCGACAGCTCACCGGCCGTCCGCCTGGCCTCCGGCAGTTCGGCGCGCGCCGCCCGGCGGGCCTTCTCCAGCTCGCCGAGCTGCCGCGAGACCTCCTCCGCCGCGCCACCGACCGCCGCCGTCAGCTCCGCCAACGCGGCCGCCTCGCGGTGGAACGCCACGCACTTCTCGTCTGCCACCCGCTCGGCGGTCTCCCGGTCGTCCACCGCCGCGTTGTGGTCGTGCAGTGCCTCGACCAGGTCGCGCACCGTGCCGACGCACCGCTTCGCCAGCGCGTCGCGCAGGCTCTCCGCCGACCCGCGCGCCTGCGTCGCGGCCCGGTGCGCGTGCCGCAGCGCCTCCGTGTCGGCGGTCAGCCCCGCCGCGCCCGCGTCCTGCGCCAGTCCGGTCTCCATCGCGCGGACCCGGCCCTCGGCGGCCACGTGCTCGGACCGCCGCCGCTCGGCCTTGGTCGCGGTCTCCTCGGCTTGGCGTCCCGCCTGCTCCGCGGTCACCCTGGCGCCGATCAGCTCCCGGTCGTCGGGGAACGCGTCGAGGTGGCGGTCCCACACCTCCACCGTCCGCGACCGGTCCCGCAGTTCCGACTCCGCCGCCGACAGTTCGGTGTGCAGGACCTCCAGCGCTTCCGCCAGTTCCGCGATCGCCCGCTGCCGCGCGGCCTCGCGGGCGCCCGCGCCGACGAACTCCGCGTCCGGCTTGGTCCCCGCCCCGCGCAGCACTCCCGCCCGCCAACGCCCGTCCGGCCACACCGCGAGCCCGGCGTACTCCTCGCCATACGACACCGACGCCAACAGCCCTGCGACGACACCAGCGGGCACCGGCCCATCGGGCTCGACCGCTGGTGTCAGCACCGAATCCAACGGCGACGCCACCGCGTCGTTCACCGCCAGCGCGGCCGCGATCACCCCGGCCTGCGGTGTCTCGCCGATGCCGCCGTCCGGCCGCACCCAGGCGGTCAGCAGCCCACTGCCCTGCAGCGCCGCTTCCAGCCCCGCGCGCTCGTCCGGCGCCAGCCCGGTGAAGTCCACCAGCCGGTAGAACGGCGCACCCGGGCCTTGGTCGACCAGCCCGGGTGGGGCCGCGTCCACGCCCTTGCGCAGCTCGATCAGCCGCGCTTCGGCCGACTTGACCCGGCCGACCAGGTCGTCCACGGTCTGGCGCGCCGCGGCGACCCGCTGCCGCAGCCCGGTCAGGTGCGGCGCGGCCCACTGGCGTGCCGCGTCCCTGGCCTGCCGGGTGGCCTCTGGGCCGGTCAGCACCGCGTCCGCGGCGGGCGGGCGCGGCGGACGGGCCGCGTGGTCACCGGCGAACGGTCCGGCCGCGGTCCACGCCGCCGCCTTCTCGCACCACACCTCGGCCGCGACGGTGAACCGCTGCCTGGCCTCGTTGCGCCGCCCGGCCGACTCGGTCGCCTCGATCTGCGCGTCCCTGGCCTTGGCCTGCAGCTTGTCCAGCTCCTGCCGGTCCGCGTCGAGCGACATCGCGCGGTCGTGCAGCGACATCGCCAACGCCGCCCGCTGCGCCACCACGCTCGCCAGATCGCCCGCTCGGCCTGCGGCTGAGGCCAGCGCGGTCGACAGCTCGTCGGGCGCGACCTGCGGCGGGGTGCGGCGCTGGATGGTCAGCGGCTCTGCCTCCGGGTCCGGCTTGGCCCGCACCCGGTCGGTCACGGTCCCCGGTACGGGTTCCGGCGCCGCGGGCACGGCGGGGCACAGCCCGGCGTCCAGCCCGGCGGCTGCCACCGCGTCTGCAGTGGACAGTGCGAGCTCGGTGGCGTCCTCGATGTCGCCGCCCAGCCTGCGCAGCACGGTCAGCACCGTTTCCACCGCGCGGTCGGCGTGGTTGCGCTGCACGCCAGCGTTGTCGAGAGCCGCCCCGGCGGCTTCCCGCGTCCGCTCGACCAGCTTCTCCCGGTCTTGCAGGTCGCGTAGGCCCTGATAGGCGGGCAGCGACTTGAGCGAGTCGATGCTGTTCTCCAGCTCGGCGTCCCGCTCCTCCAGCACGCCAACGCGTTCTTCCGCCTCGGCGTGCCGTTCGGCGTCGGTCAGCAGTCGCTGTTCCAGCTTGTGGATCTCGGCGTGCGCGCTGTCCAACGCCTTCGTAGCAGCCTGCGCTTTGGTGCCAGAGGCGTGCAGAGCGCTAAGAGCGTAGCCAGAGTAGGTGGTCAGGAACGCGCTCATGGCCGAGTCGGCCGCGCTCAGCCTGCCGATGTTCTCCCGGATCGACTCGAGGTCTTCGAAGGAGGTCGCCAGCTGCTCCACCACACCGGCGTCCAACGGCGGTAGGGCGTCCGTGAGGATCTGCTCCAGCTGACCGTCTTGCACCTTCAACCCGATGTCGGGGTTGCGCAGAGTTCGCTGTAGGTGCAAGAGATCGCCATAACGCCCACCTGGCACGCCATAGACAGTTTCGGCGACCTTGGCGCGGAACGCAGCTTCGTCATAGACGCGGTCTGCGCCGAGAACCTCTCTTAGCGCCGCCGGGCCTAGAGGCACACGATCCGCAGAAGCCAACTGGAAGTGGGTACCCACCCGCGAAGGGGTCACGAACCGCCACGAGTCGCTGATCTGCTGCGACGTCGCAGACGCCTTAACGCCGAGACCGCAGGTGAGGTACTCGTCCCCGCCGGTCGCCGTAGTGCGGTGCAGTTCGATCCACGCGTAGCCGATGCGGTTGGGCCCACCGTCGTAGTCGTCGAGCATCAGGCGGCGGATCGACACGGTGCCCGCGCCTTTGGACCCCAGGTAGCGCAAGTCGCCGTCGAGGCACAGCGGCAGCAGCAATTCCAGGGTGCGCGACTTGCCGGACCCGTTGGTGCCCTGGAAGATCGCGCGCCCGCCGGAGAAGTCGAAGGTCTGCTCGCGGTACTGCCAGATGTTGACGATCCCACCCCGGTGCAGCCGCCACCGCCCGACCACCGGCTCGGTCGCGACCTGCTCCAGGTCGGTTTCGATCGGCTCGGTCACCGCGCCCCCTCATCGTCGAACAGCGACCACCCCGGCTCCGGTGGGATCTCTGATACCGCCACTGGGCGGCCCGGAGAATCATCCGGCTGTGGCAGCCACCGGTGCGCTGCGGGGCTGATGAGCCATCCGTCGCCCTCCGGCACCGCGAGCGTTAGGCGCACGAGCAAGTCCGTGACGTCCTCGGCCAGCGCGGCCACATCATCGGTTGCCTGCCGCGACCATGCCGCCGGGTAGTCCTCTACCAAGTTCCGGCACACCTCTAGGAGCCGTTCTTGGCTCACCGGTATCCGACCGTCCGGCCGGTACTCAGGCTCTTCGTCGGAGACGTCAGTCTGGTCAACGAGTTCCGGTAGCGCCAAGAGCGTGATCCGCGCGACCGTGCCGGTGGACGGGAACACCACGTCGGTCAGGTACTCCTCGGGGTCTGTCACCGCCACACCCTCCGCGCGGATCTCGGTGACCAGCCCGAAGCAGCGCTCGAGCACCACCGATTCCCGGCGCTGGTTGCGCAGCAGCCACTCGGCCTGGTCCGGCGGAAGATCCGCGTGCAGCGTCACCGGGTCCTCGACCAGCCTGCGCCGGACCGCGTGCTCGACCCCCAGCCGTCCCGGAGCAGAGGCCAGTTCCACCAGTTCGTCGGCGCTCCCGGCCTCAGCAAGTGGGCCCGCGAGCAGTTGACCGAGGAGGTCCGTGTGGATGGTGATCAGCGCTTCCGGTGGTGTCTCGGAGATCAGCCCGGCCACGGTGCCGTCGGTTTCGGTGATCACGCCCAGCGTGATCAGGTGGCGCAGTGCAGCGGTCAACGCCCGTCGGTCACCCACGTCATCGACCACGTCGAGCCCGGCTTCCGAGGCGGCAGCCCTTACATCGGCCACCAGTCGCGACAACAGCACCTGGCGTCCGACACCGGTTAGCGCGGCCATTGTCAGGCAGACGTATGCGTAGGCGCGTGGTGACAGTGCTGCCTCGCCACGGGTGTGGTCCTCACCTGGACCGCTCTTATAGAGGCGCGCGAAGCGACGCTCCACTACGAGCCGATACCCGAGCAGGCTCGCGAACATCTCTTGAAGCGAGATCCGATAGCGGTAGACCAAGGGCAGTAGGTCGCCATCGGGTCCACCCGGGCGCAGGAGGGGATGCCGCAGCAAGACCTTCGCGCACCGGGCGACGTTGGCCGCGTCGATGTCGGACAGGTCGCCTAGGACGTCGGGACGGCTCTTAACGGCCACTGCGACCCCTAGTGACGACGCGAGAGATCCCGACCACGGTGTCCCGCAGGGTCAAGGTGCCTGACGTGCTGCGAATCCGCGTGACCTGCCCTACTTGCGGTGTCAGCGTCAGGGCCAAGCCTCTTACCTGATCGGTCGCCGCCCCAGGGTCGGATGCCCCCTCGCGCTGCGCCATCGCCAAGGTAAGAAGCTCGCAGAACGCACTTAGTGCCTCGCCGGACAACGTCGCCTCGTCCAGGTTCTCCGCCGCTGCCGCCAACTCCGCCGCTGCCGCTTCCCGCAGCTCGTCGGCTTCCCTGGCTTGGGCGAGCAGGCCCTGCTCGGTGATCGGGTCGTCCATGATCCGCGAGGTCCGCCCGCGGGCACCCCGGTCACCACGCCCGCGCACGCTGACCGACACGTCGATCGCCGGACCGTCCCGCCACGGCGTGTGCTCGTCGTCGCCGTCGTGCTCGGGGGCGGGCAGCAGGTTGCGCGCCGAGTGCAGCCCGAACGCCGCCGCGTACACCGCGTGCGCCCGCTTGGGCGTCGACGCGTCCAGCCAGGCCGCCAGGCGCACCAGTTCCGCGCGCCTGCTCGGCAGCAGCCCGCCACCGGTCGTCGCCCGCCGCACGGTCGCCAGCAGCGCCCCGATCGCCCTGGTCGTCGCCTCGCGCAGCGCGGTGACCTGCGAAGGGTTGCCCGGCCGGTCGACGAACCAGTCCGTCAGCTCCTGCCAGTCGGCTTCGCCGCGTCCCCGGGTGCGCTCGACCGCGACGCCCAGTTGCTCCGCGGGCCGCAGCAGCCGCAGCACTTCCGTGCGCGACCGGGCCAGCGTCGACAACGCCGTCGCGATCGCCGGGGTGTGCCTCAGGACGTCTTCAACCACGACCTGGATGTACTCGACTAGCAGGTTGCGGAAGCCCGAGATCTCTTCCGGTGCCAGGTGGTGGCGAGTGAGGATCTGGCCGAGGTAGGCATAGAAGTCGCGAACCGTGGCAGCGAGCTCCGCGTGTTGCAGGAAGAGGGTGGTGACCCGCTCAGCCAACTGCTCGCGGGCCCGCCGCGCCGGTAGTGAGCCGGGGTCACGTTGGCTACGGGCCACGGCGACCGCTAGAGCCTCACCCAGCTCACCTAGGCCCCGCTCGATAGCGGGCAGCAGCTCGCGCGAGACCTCGCGGGCGCCTTCAGGCACCCGGAGCAACTCGTCAACATCGCGCTGAACGCGCACCGCGAGCTTGGACACCTGGTAGCGCATAGAGCCCTGTTGGAACTCCGCGATGCTCGCCGCGATCGTCTCGCGGCGGCCGTGCACGAGGTTGCCCCACTCGACCAGCTGCCGCAGCCGCGGGATCACCACGTCGATGTGCGACTCACCGATGTCGATGCGCCCGTCGCGCTCGGCGGCGGCCAACGCGCTGGACACCTCACCCGCGGACAGGTCGGCCAGCAGGGTCGAGGTGAACAGCCGCATGATCGCGAGGTAGGTGTGGTGGTGCTCACGTGGCTGCAGGTAGGCGTAGAGCTGGAGCCGTCCAGCGGCCTCTTGACCTGCGTCCCCCTGCGCGTCGTCCACGGCGGGCCACGATAGCCCGACCGGCCGACAGCCGCGCACCCCGGCCGCCCGCGGCGCTACGGTTCCCCCGCCAGGGGGAAACCGACCGGGAGGTCCGCCGATGTCCGCGACGCGCGCGTTTGGCCTGCTCCTGGGGGTCGCGGCGGACGCGGCCTTCGGTGACCCCCGCCGCTGGCACCCGGTCGCCGGGTTCGGGCAGCTCGCCCAGCGCGTGGAGCGGGTCGTCCACCGGGACAACCGGGGCGCGGGAGCCGTCTACACGGCTGTTCTGGCTGGTGGCGCGGTGGGTCTCGGTGTGTTGGTCGATCGCGCGAACAACCCGATCGTGCGGATCGTGGGCACGGCGGCGGCCACCTGGGTCGTGCTGGGCGGGCGGTCGTTGGCGGCCGAAGGGTGGGCCATCGGGGCACGGTTGAGCGAGGGGGACGTCGACGCTGCCCGGGAGCGGTTGCCCCACCTGTGCGGGCGGGATCCGTCGACGCTGGACGAGGCCGGGCTGGCGCGGGCGACGGTGGAGTCCGTGGCCGAGAACACCTCCGACGCCGTAGTGGCGCCGCTGCTGTGGGGTGCCGTCGCCGGTGTACCCGGGCTTCTCGGGTACCGAGCGGTGAACACGATGGACGCCATGGTCGGCCACAAGTCACCCCGGTACCTGCGGTTCGGCTGGGCCTCCGCGCGTTTGGACGACCTGGTCAACCTTGTCCCCGCCCGAGTCGCGGCGGCGCTGACGGTCGTAGGCGCGCCTGCCGTTAAGGGGGATCGTCAGCGCGCAGTGGAGGCATGGAGGCGGGATGCCGGGGCTCATCCGAGCCCTAACGCCGGTCAGGTGGAAGCCGCGTTCGCGGGCGCGCTCGGAGTCCAGTTGGGTGGGCGCACCGAGTACTCCTACGGCGTAGAAGAACGGCCGACGCTGGGGGAGGGGCGAGCGCCTGACGCGACCGATGTCGCACGGGCGGTGACCCTGTCGCGGGTCGTAGGGCTGCTCACTGCTGGTCTGGCGGCTTTGATCAGCCTGAAGCGGCGCGCTCGCGGGCCTCATCCTCGGCGAGGATCTCGGCGACCGACTGGCGCTTAGGCCGGTCCTCCGTGAGCGAGCCCCCTGGCTTGATCTCGCGCCAGGTGAAGTAGAAAAGCCCTAGCAGCGCCATCGCCCCGAACGCGATCCACTGCAACGCGTAAGAGAGGAACGGGCCCGCCTCTAGTTGGGGGAGTGGCAGCGCACCGAGGACGCCCGGTGAGCCCTCCTCGAGTTGCACGTAGCCCGGCTCGATCTTCAGGTTCGCCGCGCGGCCCACTACGCCCGGGTCGATCGCATAGACCTGCCGATGGCCGTCTTCCTCGAACGCCTCGCGCTCGGTGCTTTCCCCGCCGCGAACGCGGGCGAGCAGGTTGACCTGCCCTGCAGGCGCCTGCGCGTAGTCCGGCACGCGGACACCTTCGCCAGGACGCACGTAACCCCGGTCGACCAGGACAACGCTGCCATTGGCGAGGCGGAACGGGGTCAAGACCTCGAAGGCGGCGTTGCCTTGCACTGTCCGCAGGCGTGCCAGAGCCTCGCCCTCGGGCAGGTAGCTGCCGGTGAGGGTGACACGACGCCACGGGTCCGACGGCACCGAGCCGATCGGCGCCGGGGGAGCGTCGAACGAGGACTGAACGGCGTCATTGGTGGCCTGGCGCTCGTCGTGCCGTTGGAACTGCCATGGCGCCAAGAGCGTGAAGCAGGTCACGGCGAAGGCCACGACGACCAGGGCCAGCATCAGCCAGCCCGGACGCAGCAGCAGTTTCAACCGCACCCCACCACGGTAGGCCAGGCTCATGCCCGTAGTGCCGCCTGGGCTGCCGTGACCGCCTGCCGTGCGTAGCCGGAGCCGAACAAGACGGTGTGCACGAGCAGTGGGAACAGTTGGTGCAACGGAACCCGGGCACGCCACCCGTCGGCCAATGGCCGGTGTTCGTCATAGGCGGCGAGGATCGTCTCTAGGTGCGGGCAGCCGAAGAGGGCCAGCATCGCCAGGTCGGTCTCCCGGTGACCTCCATGTGCCGCCGGATCTATGAGCCACGCCTGGTTCGACCAGACGACGTTCCCGCTCCACAGGTCGCCGTGCAGCCGCGCGGGAGGTTCTCGCGGAACGTCGATCCGGGCGCACGCCGCCTCGATCATCGAGACACCGTCGGGGTCGATCAGGTGGCGATCCGCGGCGTTGCGCAGGTACGGCTGGACGCGGTCGGCGACGTACCACTGGGCCCAGTCGGGGCTGGGCACGCACCGCATCGGCGCGAGACCGATCCACGCGTTCTCCGGGCCGGTGGACGCGCCGAACCCCTCCGCGCCCCAAGCGTGCAGGTCAGCGAGGTCCCGCCCCAGCGCCTCGGCGGCTGCCCGGGTCGGCTCCGACGGTTCGACCTGCTCCATGACCAGCCAGCGGTAGTCGTGCGCGCGCACGTTCGGCAGCGCTACCGCTCCCGGCTCGGCCAGCCAGGTCAGCCCGGCCACTTCGGCGGTGACCGCCCCCGGCCGCGGGTCGTACTTGGCCACCACGAGGTCGCCGTCCTCGGTGTCCACCTCGAACACGTGCCCGGCGATCGCGTGCACGCCCACCGGGGTCAGCCCGGTGAGCTCCGCCACGGCCGCGGCCGGGTTCAGTTCTCCTGGACCCACCGCACCAGCCCGGGGCAGGCGGCCTCGACCATGGCCAACACCTGGTCGAACCCGTCCGGCCCGCCGTAGTAGGGGTCCGGAATGTCAAGATCCGTCTCGGCACCGGGGTCGAAAACCCGGAACAATGTCACGCGTTCGGGGTCAGGCACCCGGGACCGCAGAGCGCGCGCGTGCCCGGAGTCCATCGCGACGAGCAGGTCGGCGTCGAGGTGGTCGGCACCCACCTGCGCCGCCACGTGCGACGTCGGGTAGCCGTGCCTGGCCAGCACCCGCGCGGTCCTCGGGTCGGCGGCTTCGCCCACGTGCCAGCCGTCGGTGCCCGCGCTGCTCACCCGCACCCGGTCGGCCAGCCCGGCCCGGCGCAGGTGTTCACCGAACACGAGGGCGGCCATCGGGGACCGGCAGATGTTCCCGGTACAGACGAAGCAGATGTGCACGCGGTCAGACTAAGAGGAAGGGGCCTCACATGGACAAGCCGTGGTGGACGCTCGACCCTGCTGACCCTGTCCCCGACCGCCTCCTCTTGGCGGTAGAGCACCACATAACGCTCCGCGTCTCCTCGGACGAGCTAGCGCGCCGCCGAGCCTGCCATTGGCTCCGCGCCAACGACCTGACGCCGCTCGCCGACTGCGACTGACCTAGGCGAACACCCGCGCGCCTATAGGCCGGGCAGGCTGCCTAGGATTGTGGGGATGACCAGCGACGACTTGCTCCGGCACCACGGGGACGTGGATGCCACACCCGGGTTGGTCGACTTCGCGGTCAACGTCCGAGGCGGACGGCCACCGGCCTGGTTGCGGGAGCGGTTGGCGCAGGCGCTGGATCGCGTGGGGGCCTACCCGTCCGCGGCGGACGACCTCAGGGCCCGGGAGGCGGTCGCGGGCAGGCACGGGTGCGCGCCGGACGAGGTGTTGATCCTCAACGGGTCGGCGGAGGGGTTCTCGCTGCTGCCCAACCTCGGGTCGCGGAAGGCGGCGGTTGTGCACCCGTCGTTCACCGAGCCGGAGGTGGCGTTGCGGGCGGGCGGGATCCCCGTGCACCGGGTGCTGCTGGACCAGGCGGACGGGTTCGTGCTCCACCCGGACCGGGTGCCCGGCGACGCCGACCTCGTGGTGATCGGCAACCCGACGAACCCGACCTCGGTGCTGCACCCCGCCGAGGCGATCCGCGGGCTCGCCCACGGGCGGGCGGTGCTGGTCGACGAGGCCTTCATGGACGCCATCCCCGGTGAGCCCGAGACGCTCGCGGGGGAGGCCGGGATCCTGGTGTTCCGCAGCCTGACGAAGATGTGGGCGTTGCCCGGTCTGCGCGCCGGGTACGCCATCGGGCACCCGGACCTGCTGGCCCGCCTCGCCCACAACCGTCCACAGTGGCCGGTTGGCACCCTGGTCCTGGAGGCCGTGGTCGCCTGCTGCGAGGCGCCCGCGCTGGCGGAGTCCGAGGTGGCCGCCCTCGACGCCCAAGCGCACCGGGAGGCTCTGCGGGAGCGGTTGGCCGGGTTCGTGGTCGGTGACCCGCGAGCGCCCTTCCTGCTCCTGGAGGTCCCCGACGGCGAGCGGGTCCGGCTGGCCCTGCGCGATCTGGGGATCGCGGTGCGCAGGGGCGACACCTTCCCCGGACTGGGGAGCGACCACCTGCGGGTCGCCGTGCGGTCGCCGCAGGAGTGCGAGCCGCTGGTCGCGGCGCTGCGTGAACTGGAGGTACGACCGTGAGCACCGTCGCCGACGCGATCCGCGTCCTGGAGGCCGCCTACCCGCCCGCGCTCGCCGAGGGGTGGGACGCGGTGGGCCTGGTCTGCGGGGACCGCGCGGAAGCGCTCACCAAGGTCCTCGTCTGCGTCGACCCCACGCGGTCCACTGTGGATGAAGCGGTCGAGAGCGGCGCCCAGCTCATCGTCGCCCACCACCCCCTCATGCTCAAGGGTGTCCACGGTGTCCCTGCCGACACGCCTAAGGGCTCTCTCGTGCACAAGCTCATCCGCAACGGCATCGCCCTCTATTGCGCGCACACCAACGCGGACGCCGCTGACCCCGGGGTCTCCGATGCGCTCGCGGAGGCGATCGGGCTCGTAGTCACCGCACCGCTGAATCCGAACGCCGATGGCCGCACTGGCATAGGCAGGATCGGCGAGCTTCCCGAAGCCGAGCCGTTCGCGCTCTTCGTAGACCGTGTCGCGCAAGCCTTGCCCGTCACCGAAGGCGGCGTAAGAGCGGCCGGTGACCCTAGCCGTCAGATAAAGCGGGTCGCTGTCTCCGGAGGCGCGGGCGACTCTTACCTCGCTACCGCAACTGCGGCCGGAGTCGACGCCTACGTGACCGCCGACCTACGGCACCACCCCGCCGGAGAGCACCTCGCGGTACCCGGCGCTCCCGCTCTGGTCGACGTGGCGCACTGGGCCAGCGAGTGGCCCTGGTGCGGCCAGGCGGCGGGGATCCTGCGCGCCGGGCTCGGCGGTACGGTCACCGTCGACGTCTCCACACTCCGCACCGATCCCTGGACCGCCCAGTCCACCGGGGCGCCAAGCCGAACCGGGAGGTTCACCGGGTGAAAGCCGATCCAGCCGCCCAGCGCCGCCTGCTCGACCTCGCCGAGGTCGACACCGAACTCGGCCGGGTGCGCCACCGGCGCACCACGATGCCCGAGCTCGCCGAGATCACCGCCGCCGAGACCGCCGTGCGCGCCCGCCGCGACGCCGGGGTCGCCGTGCGCACCCAGCTCGACGACCTGGACCGGGAGGCGGCCAGGCAGGAGAAGGAGATCGACGCCGTCCGCGCCCGCGAGGACCGCGACCGCAAGCTCCTGCAGGGCGGCACCGTCGGCGCCAAGCAGCTGGCCGACCTCGAACACGAGCTGCACTCGTTGGAGCGGCGGCAGAGCGTCCTCGAGGACGACCTGCTGGAGCTGATGGAGCGCCGCGAGGCCGTCGAGCTCGACGTCAAGCACGCCGAGGTCGAGCTGGCCAAGGCCGAGCACGTGCTCGCCGAGGCGACCGGCAGGCGCGACGAGAACCTGGCCGACCTCGACACCACCGAGGCCAGGCGCACCGCGGAGCGGGCGAAGATCCTGCCCGGCCTGCCTGCCGACCTGCTCGCGGGCTACGAGCGCCGGGTGTCGCAGGGCCGCATCGGTGCCGCGCTGCTGCGGGCCCGCCGCTGCGGCGCGTGCAGGCTCGAGCTCGACAGCCGGGAGATCTCGCGCATCCGCGAGGCGGCCGCCGACGAGGTGCTCGAGTGCGAGGAGTGCGGGGCGATCATGGTCCGCACGCCGGAGTCCGGTCTGTGAGGGTTCGGGTCGAGGCCGACGGCGGGTCGCGGGGCAACCCGGGGCCCGCGGGCTACGGCGCCGTCGTGCTGGCCGCCGACACCGGTGAGGTTCTCGCCGAGCGGGCCGAGGCGATCGGCGTCGCGACCAACAACGTCGCCGAGTACCGCGGGTTGATCGCGGGCTTGGAGGCCGCCGCCGAGGTCGGTGCGGACGCGGTCGAGGTGGCGATGGACTCCAAGCTCGTCGTCGAGCAGATGTCCGGCCGGTGGCAGGTCAAGCACCCGTCGATGAAACCGCTGGCCCGTCGGGCGGGCGAGCTCGCCGCCGGGTTCGAGCACGTGACCTACACGTGGATCCCGCGCGAGCGAAACCAGCACGCCGACCGGCTCGCAAACCGGGCCATGGACGGGGCCGCTGCCCCCGAACCGACCCGAGCCCCCCAGCCGACCCGTGCCTCCCCGGCCTCGTGGACCGGTGCGACCGGCAACCCGACCAAGATCCTGCTGTTGCGGCACGGGCAAACCCCGATGTCGGTCGACCGCCGCTACTCCGGCCGCGGCGACGTCGCGTTGACCGATCTCGGCGCCACCCAGGTCGAGGCGGCCGCCCGCCGCATCGCCAAGCTCGACGGCGTCGACGCGGACACCCCGATCATCGCCTCCCCGCTGACCCGCACCGCCCAGACCGCCGCCGCCGTGGCGGCGGCGACCGGCGGCACCGTGGCCACCCACGACGGGTTGCTGGAGACCGACTTCGGCCGCTGGGAGGGCATGACCTTCACCGAGGCGGCCGAGCGGGACCCGGACCTGCACCGGCGCTGGCTGTCGGACACCTCGGTGCCCGCCCCGGGCGGCGAGAGCTTCGACGCGGTGCACCGCAGGGTCAGCGCCGCGCGCGACGAGCTCGTGGAGCGGTACGCGGGCCGCACCTTGCTGGTGGTCAGCCACGTCACGCCCATCAAGTCGCTGCTGCGCCTGGGATTGGACGTCGGCCCGTCGCTGCTGTTCCGGCTGCACCTGGACCTGGCGTCGCTGTCGATCGTCGAGTTCTACCCGGATGGCAACGCTTCTGTGCGTCTTGTGAACGACATCGGGCACCTGAACTGAGGCGGGCTCAGCCGGTGAGCGGCACCGGGGTCAGGTGTGCCGCCGCCGGACGCCTGCGGCGGACCGTTTCGGCGAACCCCGTCAGCACCTCACCCAGCGCAGCGGCGGCCAGCGGGCGCACGTGCGAACCCTCGTGCTCGTCGGCGATCATCTGGTCGAGCACGAAGTGACCCGCGAGCACCTTCGTGGCCCCCATGGCGAACAGCAGCGGCCGCAGCACCCCGTCTATGGCCACGAGGTGCCCCTGGGTGCCTCCAGTGGCCAGCGGCAGCACCGCCTTGCCCGCGAGGGTGCCCGAGGGCAGCAGATCGAGTAGCGACTTCACCAAGCCGCTATAGGCCGCCCGGTACACCGGGCTGGCGACGATGAGCCCGTCCGCCGCGGCCACCGCGTCGACGGCGTCGATGATCGCCGGGTCCGCGGTGTCCTCGGCGAGCAGCGCCACCGTCGGCAGGTCGCGCACGCTGAGCACCCGGGTGCTCTCCCCGAGGGCGCGCAGCTCGTCGGCGACGTGGCGCACGAGCACGCCCGCGCGCGCGGCTGGTGACGGGCTGCCGGAGATGATCAGGATCGAGCCCACGGGGTCTCCCTGGGTGGAAGTGGCGTTCCTTGCCTGCGCTGGCGTCAGCCGCGACAGCCGCCACCGGCGAGCAGCAGGAAGTCCACGTGCCTGCGCCGCGTGAGAACTCGGTCACCGGACATGCCCGCAGTAGATCAGTCCAGGTGGCGGGCGCTCAACGGCGTCCACGCCATGGGACGTGCGGACCGCTGGGTGGACCCCCGTATCCTTGTCCCCGCGGGCGAGTCGACAGGGCGGCCGCGGCGGTGCGCGCACCGACGAGGAAAGTCCGGACTCCGCAGGGCAGGGTGGTTGCTAACGGCAACCCGAGGTGACTCGCGGGACAGTGCCACAGAGAAGAGACCGCCCGGCCGCACAGGCCGGGTAAGGGTGAAACGGTGGTGTAAGAGACCACCAGCACCCCGGGTGACCGGGGTGGCTAGGTAAACCCCACCCGGAGCAAGGCCAAGAGGGGGTCGCGAGACCCCTGCGCAGACGTTCGAGGGCGGCCCGCCCGAGTCTGCGGGTAGGCCGCACGAGCCTGCCGGCGACGGCAGGCCTAGATGGATGGTCGCCACCCGAGACGCGGGTCTCGGGGACAGGATCCGGCTTAGAAGTCGGCTCGCCCGCCCTAGGTGACCCGAATGGCCCTACACCGATTGGAGTAACTGCGCACGCGGCGCGCCGGGAATTTCTCTGTGAGATGCGTCACTCAGAGTGGTCGATGATCGCGCGTGCGGGTGAAACAGCCGCCGGACTAGGAAAATCGGGTGGTCGTGGGTCCTGACCGGCCCGCCCAGGATGATGATGGTGTGGTCAGATTGCAGCCCGACGGGACAGAGGAAGGCCACCAGGTTCAACGGAACGCATCCTCCTAGCTACCGTTAGTAATGACAACGATGTGCCGATCGTGCTGTACTCGACTGGCACCGCACAGACCTGTCGCGCGAGAGCACCACGCCCCCGGCCAGCCCCCGCGCACTTGGGAGATCGAGATGACTACCCCGACCATCGCCGCCCTCATCGACTTCGCCCAGCAGCAACAACCGGATCAGACCGACCTCGACACCAAGGGTGTGCAGGGGTGGTTGCTGGACAACATCATCCCGTTGGGCCTGCTCGCCATCGCGCTCATGCTGCTGTGGTTGGGCGGTGGAAAGGGAGACAACGCGGGCGTGATGCGCAGGCTGGGCGGCGTGATCGTCGCGCTGGCCGTGATCGGCCTGGCGATCAGCAACGACGCGGGCGAGAAGATCGGGTCTTGGCTCGCCAGCTTGCTGACCGGCTGATCAGGCGCGGGGAACAGACGTGCGGATACGCACCGACGACGAGGTCTACCGGGTCGACGCCGTGTGGCTCGGCCCGCCCAAGGCCACCTTCCCGTTCCGCGCGCGGTACGTGGCGTGGGGGGTCGGCACCGTTGTCTTCCTCGTCGTGCTCACGCTGCTGCGCAACCTCGGGGTCAGCCTGTTCTGGTCCTTCGCCTGGGGCCTGGTGGCCACCATCGCGCTGACCATGGTCATCTGCTCGCGGATCAGCCACGAGCGCCCGCTCGGCGCCGTGCTGACCATGTGGCTGCGCGAGCTCAACTCCCCCCGCGAGAGCACCTCGGGCACCGGCGGCGCCGTCAGCGCGGGCGGGCTCAAGGTGCGCGCGGAATTACCGCGGCGCGACCAGCGCGGGTCCGACCGCAGGCGCGCCAAGACCGCGCGCCGGGCCGAGCAGGCCCGCCGCCGCGCCAGGGCGGCGCGCACGGCGAACCCGCAGCCGCCCCGCACGTCCGGTTATGCCAGGAGCACGAGGAACAGGGAGGTCAGCGGTGTTCGGACGCCGTAAGCGCGAGCGGGACGCCCTCGCGCCCTATCCGGCGGGACATCCGCACGACCGAGCACCGCAACCCGGTCGCACCAGGCACAGCGCGCGCTACCAGCAGGCCCAGGCGCCGCGCGGGGGCAAGCGCCTGCCCGGTGAGTCCGCCATCCCCAGCTACACCCCCGAGATCTCCGCCCGCACCATCGACGGGCACCTGCTGCGCACCGGCACCGACGTCTACGCCTGGTACCGCCTCGCCCCGCAGCGCTGGTCGTTCCGCTCCGACTCGCAGCGCCAGGACCTGATCGCCGCCATCGCGGGCCAGTACGCCGAGCTGGCGGGCCGCTGGCTGCACCTGCGGGTCACCACCCGGCCGTACCCGATCCGGATGTGGGCCGAGGCGCACGTGCACAACGCGGTCAACCGGCTGCCGGACGTGCCGGGCGCGTTGAGCTTCGACGACTACCTCATCGGCGAGCAGCAGCAGCTCCTCGGCCGCTCCATGGCCGAGAAGGAGGTCTACCTCGGCGTCCAGGTGCAGACCCGCAACGTGGTCGACCGGGCCGTCGAGCGCGCCGCCCCGTTGCTGCGCAAGGTCTTCCCGGACGCGGTGGACGCCGAGCTGCTGGCCATCGAGAGCGAGGTCGAGCACCTCGACCAGGTCATCGGGTCCGCCGGGCTGGAGGGCCGCCCGGCCACCGCCGAGGAGATGTCCTGGCTGATGCACCGGTCCTGCTCGCTGGGGCTGCCCGCGCCGCGCAACATGCCCGCGGTGCCCGGGGCCGCCTGGGAGCCGGAGGACCTGGCCAGCTTCACCGACGCCGCCGACTTCCACCAGGACCCGTACGCCCCGACGGTCACCGTGCGCGGCCGAACCGGGTCCAACGCCGGGGTCACCCGGCACGTCACCGTGCTGACCGTGGGCATGATGCACGGCCTGCAGATCCCCGAGATCGACGACCCGTGGGTCCAGCGCAGCGACCGGCTGCCCGCCTCGGTGGAGTGGTCGGCGCGGATCTACGTGCGCAAGCCGGAGGAGGTCTCCGGCGAGCTGCAGCGGCAGATGAACAAGGTCCGCTCGCAGGTCAAGCACTACACCGACGAGCACGAGCTGGAGCCGCCGCAGTCGCTGGCCAGGCAGGCGAGCCGGGTGCTGGAGATCGACGACGAGATGACCTCCGGCTTCACCGCGCTGGCCACCCGGGTCCGCTCGTGGTGGCGGCTGGCGGTGTCCGGCCCGACCGAGCGCGACGCGTTGCGGCTGGCCCAGCAGCTGCTCGACCTCTACAAGCCGAAGGTGGCCATCGAGCACCCCGAGGCCCAGTACGCGATGGCCCGCGAGTTCATCCCGGGCGAACCGCTGGCCTCCAGCGCCTACCTGCGCCGCGGGTCCGTGGTCTGGGCGGCTTCGGCGGTGCCGACCGCGACCGCCGAGGTGGGTGACCGCCGCGGCATCCTGCTCGGCGAGACCTGCACCGCCACCCGCCGCCCGGTCGCCTGGGACCCGTGGATGGCGCAGGAGATCCGCGACGGCTCTGGGCTCACGGCGATGGTCGCGGGCCTCGGTGGCGGTAAGTCCTTCCTCGGCGGCGGCATCGTCTACAAGACGCTGCGTGCAGGGGCGCACTGGACGATCCTCGACCCGTCCGGTCCGCTCGCCCGGCTGTGCGACCTGCCGGAGCTGCGGCCTTACGCCCGGCCGATCAACCTGCTCAACGCGCAGGCGGGCATCCTCAACCCGTACCGGGTGGTGGCCGAGCCCAAGATCGACCACTTCCTCGACGAGGAGGATCCCGAGCGCGCTTGGCGTCGGGAGAAGGCGCTCGCCGCCGCGACCCGCCGCCGCTTGGTGCTCGACGTGCTCACCGGCTTGCTGCCCTACGAGGTCGCCCGGCTGCCGCAGAGCCGGATCGTGCTGCTGCGCGCTGTGCGGACCGTGGGCGGGCGCGCCGACGCGGACCCGAGCCTGGTGTTCGACGCACTGCGCCGCGACGCCAGCGAGCACCACGAGCACGCCGTAGTGGTCGCGGACTTCCTCGACGAGATGAAGGAGCGGATGTCGCTGCTCATCCCCGAGCGCGGCGCCGACCCCTACAACGAGCAGCGCGACGACCGGATGACCGTGCTGACCATGGCGGGCCTAACGCTGCCCAAGGACGGCGTAGGCCGCGAGCACTGGACCGACGCGGAGTCCCTCGGCGTCGAGATGCTCAACCTGGCCGCCTGGCTCACGCAGCGCTCCATCTACGACCGCCCCAAGGACATGCGCAAGGGCGTGTGGATCGACGAGGCGTTCTTCCTCTCCGAGGTGCCCACCGGCCGGGTGCTGATGAACCGGTTCGCCCGCGACTCCCGCAAGTGGAACGTGCGGGTGCTGCTGTCCTCGCAGATCCCGGCCGACTTCCTCAAGATCCAGGGCTTCGTGGCGCTGCTGGACTCGGTGTTCATCGGCAGGCTCGACGACGACGCCGCCCAGGCGGACGCGTTGCGGCTGCTCAAGGTGCCGGTCGGCGCGGGCTACGAGCAGGTGGTGGCCAGCCTGGGCCGCCGCCCCGGCGCGCACCGCGGCATGGTCGAGCGCGACACCGCGCCCCGGCAGTTCATCTTCGGCGACGGCGCCGGTGGTGTGGAGCGCATCCGCATCGACCTCTCCGGTGAGCACCTCGACCACCTGCGCACCGTCATGGACACCACCCCCGACGCGCAGCGCGAGTCCGCGCGCGCCGTCGCGGCGCCCGAGCTCCCGGCGCCGACCCCGCCGAGCGAGTACGAGTTCGAGCCGCTCGACGGCACCGTCGCCACCGACGAGGAGTTCGAGCGGGCGGCGGAGTTCGAGCTGGGTCTGACCGAGGAGGACTTCGTCGGGGAGCCGGTGCCCGGCGGCGGGGACGACCCGGAGGGCAAGAAGAAGCGCGACCGCGAGGACGCGGCATGAACCTCGGCGCGGACCCTGTCCGCGACCGTGACCGGTTGGCTAAGTTGATCAAGCTAGTGGCACTCGTGTCTGGTAACCCGAGCCCGGCGAGGTTGGTGGACGTCACATGATCACGCTCCTGGTGGTGGCCGCCGCCACGCTGCTGCTCGCGGCGCGGCGGCGGAGGAGACAACGCGGCGAAGCGCTGACCCGGCGCGGCTGGTCCATGCTCGCCGTCATCGGCGTGCTGACCTTCCAGGCGGTGATCGGCAGTCCCGCCATGGCGCAGGCCAACGACTCCTGCGTGCCCAACCCGGAACGCCCAGGCGCGGGCATGGTCGGCGCGCTCGACCCGCCCCAGGGCAACGGCGAGGCCGACAGCGCGTACCTGGTCTACGGGTACGCGGGCATGGTCTGGCACGTCTACGACGAGTCGTGCGGCGGCGTCATCCCGGCTGGCATGTCCGACCCGGGCGCCACGATCGACAACTGGGCGGGCAACGAGCTGTTCAACATGGCGAAGAACATCGTCGGCGCCACGAACTCGTTGCACTACACGCTGATGAACGGCGGTGTGCTCGGCGGTCTCAACGAGCAGATCGGCAAGGCGGCCGACTCGATCTTCAACAACATCTACACCCAGCTGTTCAGCATCTTCATGCTGCTGCTGGCCGTGCTGCTGTTCCGCCAGATCTGGAAGGGCGACCTGGCCACGGTCAGCAAACGGGCGCTGTTCGCCTTCGCGGGCATGTGGTTGGCAGCGTCGTCGGCGGTGCTGGTGGCCAACTACGACCGCGTCGACGACGTGATCGTGCGGACCACCACCGGCATCCAGGGCGGCTTCGTCGACCCGGAGGAAGACCGGGTCGTGCGGCACATCCTGCCGACCGACCTGCACAACAAGGTCGTCTACGAGAACTGGCTGCGCGGCGAGTTCGGCGACCCGCAGTCACCGCAGGCGCGCGACTACGGCCGCAAGCTGCTCGACGCGCAGGCGTGGACCCGCGACGACCTGGTGACCGGCCGCGACGCCGACAACGCCGCCGAGCAGGCCAAGAAGAACGAGTACAAGACGATCGCCACCCAGCTCGGCCCGGCGACCGGCTACTTCAAGGGCACCGACGGCTCGCGCACCGGTGCTGGCGTGCTCGCCCTGTTCCAGTCGATCGTGTACTCGCTGTTCCAGCTGTTCGCCAAGCTCGCCGTGCTGCTCGCGCAGCTGCTGCTGCGCGTCCTCGCGCTGACCGCCCCGGTGATCGGCCTGGTCGCCCTGGTGCACCACGACATCCTGCGCAAGGTCGGCCGCGCGGTCGGCGCCGTGGTGCTCAACGTGCTGGTGCTGGCGGTGCTGGCGGGCGTCCACTTCAAGTTCCTCGAGCTGATCTTCTCCCCGGAGGCCAAGCTCTCGCTGCTGACCCAGATGCTGCTCGCGGCCATCGTGACCCTGGTGTTCTTCCTGGTCGGCCGCCCCGGCAGGCGCATGTGGCAGATGATGGAGCTCTCCGTCGGGGCTGCGGGCGCGTCGATGCCGGGGGCGGGCGCGGGGATCTTCTCCCGGTTCCGCCGCAACAAGCACCAGGGACCGACCCCGCAGGACGACTTCTGGGAGCACGTGCGCGACGGCGAGGCCGAGGAGGCCGCCGAGGCGGGCGCCTTGGCCCGCACCAGCGGCCGCAGGCCCCGACCGGAGGCGAGCAACCCGGTCACCGTGCACGCCGAGCGGATGGACGTGCGCCGGACCCAGGCGGCCATCGGCGCGCCGCGGCCGAGCCTGGAATCCGCGCGCGGCGAGGTGCACGGCGAGGTCGTGCTCAACAACCTGCCAGGGGCCGCGGGCGCGACCAGGCTGGCCATCGGCAGCGGTCGGGCCAGCCGGATGGTCGACACGTCCCCGGTCGCCGACCGCGGCTGGGACCGCGGCGAGGACGCCGTGGTGATCCCGTCGATGGTGCCCAGCAGGCGCGGCGAGTTCGAGGCCCCGGTCGAGCCGAGGCCCAGCAACCCGGCGCCCAGGGTCGCCGACGTCGAGATGGTCGCAGGCAGGCCGGTGCACGTGGTCTACCGGCCCTCGCGCGGCCTCGAAGTCGCCGACAACGCCCCGCCGCGCCGGATGCCGCTGCACGACGGGCCCCGCGAGACCGACGCGGTGGTGAGGTGACCCGTGCCGATCCGCACCAACCGCGGCCGGGCCGCGGTGTACCGCAAGCTGTGGGGCTGGCCGCTGCGCTCGCCCCGGCACTTAGGGGTCGCGGTGTTCATCGCCGCGCTCGTGCTCACCGCGGCCGGGATCGTCATCCCCAAGGTCGTGGGCACGAAGGGGGGTAACCAGGTCACCGCGGGCAGCCAGTCCTCGGTCTCCGCCACGACCACCACCCGCCCCGGTCAGGTCCCCGACGGCGGCCTGGGCACCCAGACCACCACCAGCCCGCTGCCGACCAGGCTCACCTCGACGCCGAGCCCCACCCCGCGGCCGAGCGCGCCGCAGGAGGCGCTGGACGTGGTCACCAAGTGGGCCGAGCGCTGGGTCGACCACCCGACCGGCATCACCGCCCAGGACTGGCTGGAGCGGCTGCGCCCGTTCACCACCGACGAGTACCTCGGGGTCATGGCCAGCGTCGACCCGGCCAACATCACCGCGACGAAGGTGACCGGCCCGATCCGCACCGAGACCTCGTTCGCCAAGTCCGTCGAGGCGCTGGTGCCCACCGACGACAAACCGCTGCACGTGACGGTCATCGACACCGGGCAGGGCTGGAAGGTCGCCAACTACGAGCAGGGGTCGGCATGAAAACGGCCTTGATCGTCGGGACCGTCGTGGTCGCCGTGTTCACCACGGTCATCTCCACCGGAGCGATCAACCAGGTCGTCCAGCAGGACCAGGCCGCGGAGGCCAAAGCGGCCGGACTGGGCAACTGCAACGCCGCGCTCGGCCCGGCGAGCACCGGCCCCGCGGGCTCCGGCGCCGCGGACGCGGGCAGGCTCACCGAGGAGCAGCGCGGCACCGTCGCCATGATCATCGCCATCGGCAAGCAGCGCGACCTCGGCTCGCGGGCCTGGCAGATCGCGATCCAGGCGGGCATGACCGAGTCCGGCCTGCGCAGCCTCGACTACGGCGACCGCGACTCGCTGGGCATCTTCCAGATGCGGCCGTCGATGGGCTGGGGCACCCCGCAGGAGGTCACCAACCCGACCTACGCCATCAACAAGTTCTACGACGTGCTGCTCAACGTGCCCAACTGGGACACCCAGCGCCCCGGCGACTCGGCGCAGGACGTGGAGCGCTCCGGGTTCCCCGACCGCTACCACCAGTGGGAGGCCATGGCCGCCCACCTCATCGGCGAACTCGGCCACGTCGAGAACTTCACCGGCTGCGGCACCGGCTTCGGCAACCTGCTGCCCGCGCCGACCGCGGCCGCGGGCACGGCCATGCAGTTCGCGTTGGGCCAGCAGGGCAAGCCCTACGTGTGGGGCGCGGCCACCAACCAGCAGAACTCCTACGACTGCTCCAGCCTCATGGTCCAGTCCTACCGCTCCGGCGGCATCAGCCTCCCGCGCACCTCGCGCGAGCAGTACCGGGCGGGCGCGCTGCTGCCGCTGGAGCAGGCGCAGCCGGGTGACCTGCTGTTCTGGGCCTACGACGAGTCGGACCCGACGACCATCCACCACGTGGCGATGTACCTCGGCGATGGCAAGATCGTGGAGGCCCAGCAGACCGGCGTCCCCGTGCACATCCGGCCGGTCTCCTGGACCGAGGGCGAGCTGATGAACCAGGCCGTGCGGCCGGGGGTCTGAGGAGAACCGTTGAACATGTACCCACCGGGGCCGATCCCCCGCCACCCCGGACCACCGGCCTCCGGCGCGCCGGTGCGCGACTTCCTCAACTCGGCCGCGCGCCCCGGGGTCAGCGAGGGGTACGTGGTGCTGCCGCGCTCGCTCGCCGAGGCCATGCCGCTGCCCTGGCAGCAGCACATGGCCCACCTGCTGCACGAGTTCCACCAGGTCTACGCCCACCTCGACTGGCCGGAGTACCGGGTCGTGCCGTCGCGCCGCGAGCGCCTGGTCGACCTCGACGAGGACCAGCTCGCCGAGGTCGGCTGCATGGTCGAGATCGACGCCGAGGGCGAACTGGTCTACCGCGAGCGCAACGGCCGCCGCATCGAGAACCCGGAGCGCCAGGAGGTCCTGGTGTCCTGCCTCGACCCGATCCCCAGCCAGCACCACAACGCCAACCAGGACACCCCGCCGCGCGGTTTCCCGGTGCAGCAGTCACCCAACTGGGGTTAGGTGATCGGTATGACAGACGACCCGAACCCCGACCCCGGCTGGTACTACAACACCAAGACCAACCAGGTGGAACACGGCACCCGGTCCCGCTCGGTTGACCTGCTCGGCCCCTACCCCGACCGGGCGACCGCCGAACGAGCCCTCGACATCGCCCGCGAACGCACCGCCGCCGCAGACAAAGCCGACCGCTGGGACAACGACGACTGACCCCACCCCGAGCGGCCCCATCCGGGGCCGCTCCCGGCGTGGTCTCTCATGCGGGTTGGCCCCGCAGGGGGCGTTCAGCATCCCCGCCCAGCCCGCCCCGCCCGCCGCTGCGGCGACCCCGCACTCCCGGCCCGGTCACCACATCGGTCGCGCCGTTCGGGCCTTCATCGCATGGCCGCTCAGGCGTTGTCGCGCAGCTGCCCCGCCTGCAGCTGTTCCGCCTGCTCCCGTCCCGGTCGTCCTCCCACACCACCGCAGCAGTCTCGTGCTCGCGTCCACCGCGGCACCCGACTCGCCGTCCCGATGTGCCGGTCATCAGCCTCAAGGCGCACGCCCTAGCTGCCCAGACGTCATCGCGCGGCTCGGCCAGCACCGTAGGCGGACGCGCGCTATGTCGCCTCGGGTCTCATCGCTTGGCCGCCCAAGCCGCTCAGGCGGCGTCGCGCAGTTCGGTCAGCACCGCTGGGAGTTGTTCCGCCAGCTCCCCGTCCAGCTCGTCCTCACCCTCCACCACGGCGGGCCCGTACTCGCGCCCGGCCACCGCGTCGATCCGCTCCCGGGTGGACGGGTGCGTGGAGTCCGTCGAGTCCTCGTCCCCGATGACCACCTCGTCGAGGCCCTCCAGGCACACCAACTGCGCCGCCCAGACGTCGTCGTCCTCGCGTCGAACCGCGGCCAGCAGGTCATCCACCGCCCGGTCGCCCAGGTGCGTCTTGCGCAGCAGCGACACCAGTGCCGCCGCTCCCGCCACTCGGGCGGCCAGGTGGTCGGCGTAGAGCTCGGCACGCCGCGATGACCGCAGCAGCAGCCGATCCTGCGCCGCCATCAGCGCGAGCATCGGGAAGGTCAGCAGCCACCTGATCGGGTGCCACAGGATCGCGAGGACGACCATGAACTCCGAGTCGGTGTCGTCCAGCGGGATGCTGAGCTGGTCCGCTCCTTGGACCAACCCGTCGAGTGAGGGGCCGATCAGCGCGGATCGCCGGGGGTCGCCGTTCGCGCCGTGGGCCAGTTCGTGGGCGAGCAGGGCCACCCTCTCCTGCGCGGTGAGCAGGTTCCACAGCGGGTAGCCCAGGGTGATCACCGGGCGCCTGCGGAACCAGATCATCCGGTAGTTGGCGTTGAACTCCGCCGACACCTCGAACCGCCACACCCGCCGGGTGCCGAGCTCGTCGGCGATCTGGTCGGCCAGGGCGTACAAGGCGGGCGCGGACTCCCGCTGCACCACGTTGTGCTCGGCGTACAGCAGGCCCAGTCGCGGGCCGGTGGCCAGAGCCATGCCGAACAGGACCAGCGCGAATCCGTAGAGGGCGTACTTGTCGAACCCTTCCAGCGTGCTCGCCACGTAAGCCAGCCACCCGCAGAACGCCATGACCCCGGCCGTCACCAGGTACGAGAGGACAGCGAGGAGGCCTGCGGTCCGGGTGGCGGTGTCCGCGCCGGGCTTGGCAGGCAGGTCCGACTCACTCACGGCGCAGTGCGGACACGACGTCACGTGCTGCGGGGGCCAGTTCGTGGTCCGCCCGCCGCGCGTCCTCCACTGTGGACACCACAGCCGCGGGGCCGTAGGCCCGCCCGAGCAGGGCGGCGACGCGGCGATCCGTCGGCGGGTGGGTGGAGTCCGTGCTCTCCCCGTCCTCGACCACCACCGGTCCCAGGTCGGTCAGCCAGGCGCGGGAGTCGGCCCAGATGTCGGTGTCGCCTCGGGTGATGCCGGTGCGGAGGGCTCGCATGGCGGGTTCGGCGAGGTGCAGTTTGCGCAGCAGTGACACCTGGGCGTCGGCACCGGCGACGGTCGCGGCGAGGTGGTCGGCGTAGAACTCGGCTCGTTGGGACGCGGCCAGCAGCAGCTTTTCCTGCAGCCGCAGCAGCCCCAGCAGCGGGGACGACACGAGGGCGCCCAGTACCCGCGGCCCCGAGACCTCGCCGCGTCCGCGCAACGTGTGGAGACCTTCGACCAGGGCGTTGAGCGAGGGCGCGATGAGGGTGCCCCGGCTCGTGTCGCCGTTGACGCCGTGGGCTTGTTCGTGGGCCAGGAGGGCGACGCGCTCGTCCGGGTCGAGGAGGTTCCAGAGGGGGTAGCCGACGGTGAGCACCACGCGCCTGCGGAAGCCGACCACCCGGTAGGACGCGGTGAACTCGGCGGAGACCGCGATCCGCCACACCTTGCGGCCGCCGAGCCGCGCGGTGACGGCGTCGACCACCGCGTAGGTCGCCGGGGCGGCCGGGCGCGAGACCGGGGTCGTGTCGGGGTGCCCGCGGCCGAGCCGGGGGCGGATCAGCACGGCGAAGGCGACCAGGGCGGCGGCCAGGACCCAGGCGAGCGCCGTGCGGTGGCCGGTCAGCAGCCACGCGGCCAGGACCAGCAGGCCCGCGGTGCCGAGGTAGACCACGATCGCGACCCCGGCCGCGGCTCGGGTGGCGGCGTTCGCGCCTGGTTTGGCGGTGACGTCGTCGGCCAGTGATCTTGTGGGCACGGGGGAATGGTGTCACCTCCCTGTGAGGTCTGTCCCACGGTCTCGCCTGCCGCGACGGCCGGTGCGACGCTGGGACGGGTAAGCACCCCGCCACTACCCGGGGACCCGCGATGACGCGGGCCTCGAGGGAAGGACGGTCGACAGCGATGCCAACCGAGCCCAACCCGGAAGTCGCCGCACCCTACGGCACGGGAACCACCCGAAAGCCCGTCAAGCGCGTGCGCGTGCACCACCTGCAGGAGCTCAAGGACCGCGGCGAGCCGTGGCCGATGCTCACCACCTACGACATGTACACCGCCGAGCTGTTCGACGAGGCGGGCATCCCGGTCCTGCTGGTCGGCGACTCCGCGGCCAACAACGTCTTCGGCTACGAGACCTCGCTGCCGGTGACCGTGGACGAGCTGATCCCCCTGGTCCGCGCGGTCGCGGGCGCCACCAGCCGGGCCCTGGTCGTGGCCGACCTGCCGTTCGGGTCCTACCAGGTGTCGGTCGAGCAGGCGGTCGCCACGGCGGTGCGGTTCATGAAGGAGGGCCGCGCGCACGCGGTGAAGCTGGAGGGCGGGCGCGTGTTCGCCCCGCACGTCCAGGCGATCACCAACGCGGGCATCCCGGTCATGGGCCACATCGGGTTCACCCCGCAGAGCGAGCACAACCTCGGTGGTTACCGGGTGCAGGGCCGCGGCGAGACCGGGGACGGGATCGTCGCCGACGCGGTGGCGCTGCAGGCGGCCGGGGCGTTCGCGGTGGTGATGGAGATGGTGCCCGCCGAGGTCGCCAAGCGGGTCACCCACGAGCTGCGGGTGCCGACCGTGGGGATCGGTGCCGGGCCGGACTGCGACGGCCAGGTGCTGGTGTGGCAGGACATGGCCGGGCTGCGCCGGGCGAAGGCGCCGCGGTTCGTGAAGCGCTACGCCAACATCGCCGACACGCTGCTCGGCGCGGCGAAGGCGTTCGCCGACGACGTGCGCGGCGGGGACTTCCCCGCGCCGGAGCACGCTTTCCACTGACGCGCGCCGACCCCGCACGGCAGCTCCCGGGCCGTGCGGGGTCGTTTCCCCGCCGACCCGAGCCGCGCGCCGGTCTCTAGGGCAGCATGGGGCACATGCTCTCCTTGTACCCGCCGATCGAGCCGCACGAGCGGGGCATGCTCGACGTTGGCGACGGCCAGCGCGTGTACTGGGAGGTCAGCGGGAACCCCCGGGGCAAGCCGGTGGTCGTCCTGCACGGCGGGCCGGGCGCGGGGACGAACCCGGTCCAGCGCAGGCACTTCGACCCGGCCGCCTACCGGATCGTGCTGGTCGACCAGCGCGGTGCGGGCCTGAGTTGGCCGCACGTCGGCGACGCGACGGCGAGCCTGGCCACCAACACCACCTGGCACCTGGTCGCTGACCTGGAGCACCTGCGCGAGCACCTGCGCATCGACCGCTGGCAGCTGTTCGGCGGTTCCTGGGGCACCACGCTCGCCCTCGCCTACGCGCAGCGCCATCCCGATCGGGTCACCGAGATCATCCTGCGCGGCGTCTTCCTGTTGCGTAGGGCGGAACTGGACTGGCTCTATCGCGGGGGAGCGGGCGCGGTGTTCCCAGAGGCATGGGCGGAGTTCTTGCGCCTAGTGCCTGCGGGTCGTGACCCGCTCGGCGTCTACCAGGAGCTCATCGCCAGCGCGGATCCCGTAGTGCGTGCGCGTGCCGCAGAGGCGTGGAGCAACTGGGAGGGCGCAACGGTGTCTCTTGTGCCAAGCCCGGCACTAGTGGCCCAGTACGCGGACCCGGCTTTCGCGGTCCCCTTCACCCGCCTCGCCCTGCACTACTTCGCGCACGACGGCTGGCTGGAAGAAGACCAACTCCTGCGGGACGCCCACCTGCTGGCGGGAATCCCCGGCAGGGTCATCCAGGGCCGCTACGACATGGTGTGCCCGCCTGCCGCCGCCTGGCACCTCGCCCAGGCCTGGCCGACCGCGAAGCTGGTGATCCTGCCGCAGGCGGGCCACTCCACCGGCGACCCCGGGGTCCTCGAAGCCCTCCGCTCGGCGACGGACGAGTTCCGCTGATTCGGTCATGAAGCCCTGGTCGGGCCACCAGCGCCTATGGTGTTCCTCACCCACGACCCGTATTTTCGCCTCTGAGGCGAAAACATGGTGGAGGATGAGGACATGGCACAGCTCCGGATCGCACTCGCCCAGGTCAACCCCACCGTCGGGGATCTAGACGGCAACGCGTCCGGGGGCGTGTCCTGGGCCCGCAGGGCCGCGGAGGCCGGGGCGCACCTGGTGGTGTTCCCGGAGATGGTCCTCACCGGCTACCCCGTCGAGGACCTGGCGCTGCGCCGGTCCTTCGGGGCCGCCGCCAAGGAGGCGCTGACCCGCCTCGCCGTCGACCTCGCCGACGCGGGCTGCGGCGACCTGCCCACCTACGTCGGCTACCTCGACCACGACGCCGAGGGCCCCCGCAACGCCGCCGCCGTCCTGCACGGCGGGCAGGTCGTCGCCCACCAGTTCAAGCACCACCTGCCCAACTACGGCGTGTTCGACGAGCGCCGGTACTTCAAGCCCGGCCGCGGCCTCGACATCGTCCGCATCCGCGGCCTCGAGGTGGGCATGGTCATCTGCGAGGACATCTGGCAGGAGGGCGGCCCGATCGCCGCGCTCGGCCGGGCCGGGGTGGACCTGGTCGTCTCGCCGAACGCCTCGCCCTACGAGCGCAAGAAGGACGACGCCCGGCTGCCGCTGGTCGCCAGGCGGGCCGCGGAGGCCGGGGCGCCGCTGGTGTACGTCAACCAGGTCGGTGGCCAAGACGACCTCGTGTTCGACGGCGACTCGATGGTGGTCGCCGCCGACGGCACGCTGCTGGCCCGCGCGCCGCAGTTCGTCGAGCACCTGATGGTCGTCGACCTCGACCTGCCCGGCGGGGCCGCCAAGACCGACGCCAAGGCCGACGACGAGTTCGCCGTCCGCCGGACCACGATCTCCGCGGACCCGGTGCCCGCCTACGAGCCGCAGCACGGCCCGACCCTCGCCGAGCCGCTTCCCGAGGAGGCCGAGGTGTGGGCCGCGCTGGTCACCGGCCTGCGCGACTACGTCCGCAAGAACGGCTTCCGCTCGGTGGTGCTGGGGCTCTCCGGCGGCATCGACTCGGCCGTGGTCGCCGCGCTGGCCGTCGACGCGCTCGGCGCCGACGCCGTGCACGGTGTCTCGATGCCCTCGGGCTACTCGTCGGAGCACTCGCGCTCGGACGCCAAGGACCTCGCCGACCGCACCGGCCTGCACTACAGCGTCCAGCCGATCGCGCGGATGGTGGACGTGTTCGTCGACCAGCTCGCCCTCACCGGCCTCGCCGAGGAGAACGTGCAGGCCCGCTGCCGGGGCGTCACGCTGATGGGCCTGTCCAACCAGCACGGTCACCTGGTGCTGGCCACCGGCAACAAGACCGAGCTCGCGGTCGGCTACTCGACCATCTACGGCGACGCGGTCGGCGGGTTCGCCCCGATCAAGGACGTGCCCAAGACGCTGGTCTGGGAGCTGGCCCGCTGGCGCAACGCCGAGGCGGACAAGCTCGGTGAGGTGCCGCCGATCCCGGAGAACTCGATCAGCAAGGAACCCTCGGCCGAGCTGCGGCCCGGCCAGCTCGACAGCGACTCGCTGCCCGACTACGCGCTGCTCGACGCCGTGCTCGACGACTACGTCGAGGGCGACCGCGGCTACCAGGACCTGCTCGACGCCGGGTTCACCGCCGAGGTGGTGGACCGGGTGCTGCGGATGGTCGACCTCGCCGAGTACAAGCGCCGCCAGTACCCGCCGGGCACCAAGATCAGCTTCCGGGCGTTCGGCAGGGACCGCAGGCTGCCGATCACCAACGCCTGGCGGGAGGGCACCCGCTGACCGCGTTCACCGGTTAGGGTGCGAGCGTGGACTCCGCGCTGAACCAGACGGGCGGGGACTTCGCGCGGGTCCGCGCCGACTTCGACCTCCCGGACCGCTTCCCGGCCGCCGCGCTGACCGAGGCCGACCAGGCCGTCTCCGCCGGACCGCGCGGCAGCCGGGTGGACGCGACGGACGTGCCGTTCGTCACCGTCGACCCGCCCGGCGCCAAGGACCTCGACCAGGCCATGCACCTGGCCCGCCGCGACGGCGGGTACCGGCTGCACTACGCGATCGCCGACCTGGGCGCGTTCGTCGACCCCGGTGGCGCGATCGACGCCGTGGCCCGCACCCGCGGCCAGACCGTGTACCTGCCCGACGGCAACGTGCCGCTGCACCCGACGGCCCTGTCCGAGGGCGCCGCGAGCCTGCTGCCGGACCAGCGCCGCGCCGCCGCGTTGTGGACGATCGACCTGGACCACGACGGCAACCCGGTCGGCGCCGACGTGCGGCGCGCCTGGGTCCGTTCGGTCGCCCAGTTCGACTACGAGACCGTGCACGCCGACATCGACGCGGGCCGGGCGCATCCGTCGCTGGCCCTGCTGCCCGAGGTGGGCGCGCTGCGGCGGGCTCTGGCGATCAAGCGCGGCGCGGTCGAGTTGCAGTTGCCGGAGCAGGACATCGAACGCGACGGGGACGGCTGGGGGCTGGTGCTGCGCCCGCGCACCCCGGTCGACGCCTGGAACGCGGAGCTGTCCCTGCTGACCGGCATGTGCGCGGCCCAGATGATGCTGCGCGCCGGGATCGGCGTGCTGCGGACCCTGCCCCCGGCCGACGACGGCGCCGTCGAGTGGCTGCGCCGGTCCGCCGAGGCGTTGGGCATCGAGTGGCCCGCCGACGCCAGTGCCGCCGAGCTGCTCGCGACCCTGGACCCGACGGATCCCGCGGCTTTGGCGCTGTTCATGGACGCGACTCGGCTGCTGCGCGGCGCCGGGTACACGGTGTTCGACGGCGAACTGCCAGAGATCACCACGCACGCGGGCATCGCGGCCGCCTACGCCCACGTCACCGCGCCGCTGCGGCGCCTGGTCGACCGGTTCGGCATCGAGATCTGCCTGGCCGTGTCGGCGGGTGAGCCGGTCCCGGAGTGGGTGCGCGAGGCGCTGCCGTTGCTGCCGGGCCTGATGGAGACCTCCGACTCGCACGCGGCCAAGGTCGACCGGGCCTGCCTGGACCAGGTCGAGGCGTGGGTGTTGGGCGACCGGGTCGGCGCGGAGTTCGACGCGGTGGTACTGCGCGCGGAGGCGACCGTCGCGGAGATCTTCATCCCGGAACCGCCGGTGCTGGCCAAGGCGGCGGGGGAGGGGCAGCGCGAGGGCGAGCGGGTGCGGGTCCGGCTGACCGCCACCGACCCGATCCGCCGCCGGGTCGCCTTCGAGCGGGCGTGAGTCGCTACCGTGCACGGCATTGGCTCTGGTGAAGGGAAACGCACGTGGCGCAGTTGGGGCAGCTGAAGGTCGGAGTGCTGGGCGGGACCGGGCCGCAGGGCCGCGGGCTGGCGCTGCGCTGGGCGAAGGCGGGCATCCCGGTGGTCATCGGTTCGCGCGCGGCCGACCGGGCTGAAGCGGCCGCGGCGGAGTTGCGCGAGCTGGCGGGCGTCGAGCACGTGACGGGTCTGGACAACGCCGGGTGTGCCGCCGATGCGGACGTCGTGCTGGTGGCCGTGCCCTGGGACGGGCACCGCGACCTGCTGGAGAGCCTGCGCGACCAGCTCGCCGGCAAGATCGTCATCGACTGCGTGAACCCGCTGGGCTTCGACAAGCAGGGCCCGTTCGCGCTGCCGGTCGAGGAGGGCAGCGCCGCGCAGCAGGCCGAGCAGGTGTTGCCGGAGTCGCGGGTCACCGCCGCCTTCCACCACGTGTCCGCGGTGCTGCTGGCCGACCTGTCGGTGGCCGAGGTCGACATCGATGTCCTGGTCCTCGGCGACGACCGCGAGGCGACCGACACGGTGCGCGAACTCGCCGACGCCATCCCCGGCATGCGCGGCGTCTACGGCGGTCGGCTGCGCAACGCCCACCAGGTCGAGGCGCTCACCGCGAACCTGATCGCGATCAACCGCCGGTACAAGTCCCACGCGGGTCTGCGGATCACCGATGTCTGACGCGGTCGACGACCACGGGGGCGTCGTCGGCCGGGTCGGTTCGTTCCGCCGGGTGGTCAGCCTGGTGCCGTCGCTGACCGAGGCGGTCGAGGTGTCGGCGCCCGGCCTGCTGGTCGGTGCCACGGACTACTGCACCCACCCGTCCACTTTGGACGCCGCCAGGGTCGGCGGCTCGAAGTACCCGGACCTGGCCGCGGTGCGCGACCTGCGGCCGGACCTGGTGATCACCAACACCGAGGAGAACCGCCTCGCCGACGCCGAAGAGCTGCGCGCGGCGGGCGTCCCGGTCTGGGTGACTGACGCCCCCGCAACGGTTCCCGCCGGCCTGGCCTCCACCCGCCGCCTCTTGTCAGGCCTAGGCGTCAGTCCCACCTGGCTCGACGAAGCAGACGCCTCTTGGTCGACCGTCGAGCCGCTATGGGCAACGGCCATCATCCCCGTCTGGCGCAAACCATGGGTGGTAGTAGGAAGAGACACCTTCGCCGGAGACGTCTTACTGCGCCTAGGAATCGCGAACGCCTACGCAGCAGACCCCGAACGCTACCCCCGCCCCTCTATAGACGACCTCAACGCCACCACGGCCGACCTGGTCGTCCTACCCGACGAACCCTACGAGTTCACAGCCGACGACGGCCCAAACTGGTTCCCCCACAAGCGATCCGCCTTGGTAATTGGCCGCTACCTGACCTGGTACGGCCCCTCCTTGGTGACCGCCCGAGCCGAACTGACCGCCGCCCTGGCAGGGCCTGGCACTACCTAGGCCAACCAAGGCTTGTTCCGGCCGGAACTTCTCCCTTTCTTGTGGGCGTCGTTTGCCCTGCCTCTCAACCACACCGCCCGCGCCTTCTACGACAAGGTGGCCGTCTATAGGGGTTTCATCGCCTACAGCCGCCCACTGGCCTAACCCCACGCCCGCCTGTGGACAACCGCACTCGTTGTCCACAGGTCCCCTCGCCGCGCGCCCGAACTGTCAGCCCCCGCCCGTACTCTTGATTCGGGGGCTGCTCAGCCCAGTTCGATCTTGCCAACAGCGCGTCACGCCTTGGCCTTGGCCGCCTTCACCTTCTTCAGCGAGGCCCGAACCCGCTGCAGCGCCTGTTCGGCGTCCGAGTCGAACGGGTTGTCGTGCACCATGTACGTCCACGTGGACGTCGGGCGCCGCAGTCCGGCCTGCTCGAGGTCCACCCCGTCGGCGGTCACCGTGGCCGTGGAGAACGTCTCCTCCGCCAGGTCCCCGATGTCCTTCAGCAGGCCCCGGAACTCGCTGATCGCCGCCCGGTGGAACTCGTCGATCGGTGTTTCCCGTGCGAGCGCCCGCAGGTGGATCGTTTCCCGCACGTCCGACAGGTATGCCAGGTGCTGCGACCACCGGGTGTCCAGGTGGAACAGCAGCACGTGCCGGGCCGCCGCCTCCAGGACGTCCTCGTCGAGGTCCGCGGCCAGCTCGTCCCAGCGCTCCGGCAGCCGTTCCTTGAGCTGCTTGGCGGCCAGCGGCGTGTTCAGGACGTCGTCGCGGTAGGCCAGGACGATGCCGCGCTGGTGTTCGATCAGGCGGGTGTAGCGCCAGGTGTTGCGGTGGATGTCGAGGTTGACGCCCTCGGCGACGCGTTGGGCGTGCTCGATGAACCGGCGGGAGGTCGGGTCGTCGTGGCGGCCGTCGTCCTCGGCGTCGGTGCCCGCGGTCGCGTCCGGCGCGTACTGGGTGACCAGGTCGTCGGTCAGGCTCGCGAACACCACCGACCCGCCGGGGTCGCCCTGGCGCCCGGACCGGCCGCGCAGCTGGTTGTCCAACCGGCTGCTCGTGTAGTGCCCGCAGCCGATCACGTACAGCCCGCCGAGGTCGGCGACCTTGTCGTGGTCGGTGTCGTCGCCCTCGGCGCCGCCGAGCCGGATGTCGGTACCGCGACCGGCCATCTGCGTCGACACCGTCACCGCGTTCAACGCCCCCGCCTCGGCCACGATCGCGGCCTCCTCGGCGTCGTTCTTCGCGTTGAGCACCACGCTCGACACGCCTGCCCCGGTCAGCTTCTCGGCGATCCGCTCCGACTCGGCCACGTCCATGGTGCCCACCAGGATCGGCCGCCCGGTCTCGTGCTGGGCGACGATCTCCTTGACCAGCGCGGACTCCTTGGCCTCGACCGTGTCGTACACCCGGTCCGGCTCGTCCTCGCGCACGCACGGCTTGTTCGGCGGGATCACCGACACCTTCAGCTCGTAGAACTCCCGCAGCTGCTCGGCGACCGCCTGCGCGGTGCCGGTCATCCCGCACACCCGCTGGTAGCGGCCGACCAGGCCCTGCACCGAGATCGAGTCGAGCACCTCGCCGCTCTCGGTGGGCTTGAGCCGCTCCTTGGCCTCCACCGCCGCCTGCAGCCCGTCCGGCCAGCGCTGCAGCAGCGCGATCCGCCCGCGCGAGGTGTTGATCAGGTGGACCTTGCCGTCGCGCACGATGTAGTCGACGTCGCGCTGCAGCAGGGCGTGCGCGTGCAGGGCGGCGTTGACCGCGGCGAGCCGGTCGGAGTGGTCGCCGGAGTACAGGTCGATGTCGCCGAGCGCCTTCTCCACGACCTTCGCGCCGCGGCTGGTCAGCCAGGCGTTGCGGTTGTCCTCGTCGCGCTCGTAGTGCTGCCCGGCGCGCAGGGTCCGCACGATCTGGGCCACCTCGGGGTCGCCCTGGCTGTCGTCGGTGGACCCGGCCATCACCAGCGGCACCCGCGCCTCGTCGACCAGCACCGAGTCGGCCTCGTCGATCAGCGCCACGTCCGGCTCCCGCTGGACCAGCTCCTCGGGGTCGACGCACAGCCGGTCGCGCAGCACGTCGAAGCCGATCTCGCTGACCGCGCCGTAGGTCACGTCCCTGCCGTAGGCCTCGCGCCGCTGCTCGGAGCTGGACTCCTGGTCGACCCAGCCGACCGACACGCCGAGCAGCTCGTACACCGGCCGCATCCACTCGGCGTCGCGGCGCGCCAGGTAGTCGTTGACCGACATGACGTGCACCGCCCGGCCCTGCAGCGCGTACCCGGCCGCGGCGAGCGCGCCCGCGAGGGTCTTGCCCTCGCCGGTGCCCATCTCCACGATCCGCCCGTGCAGCAGCTCCATCGCGCCGACCAGCTGCATGTCGTAGGGCCGCTGGTCCAGGGCCCGCCGCGCGGCTTCCCGGCCGAGCGCGCACAGCTCGACCATCGCCTGGCTGTCCATCGACTTGCCGTCGACCTTCGCCCGCAGCGCGGCCGCCGCCTCGGTCAGCTCGGCGTCGTCGAGCTTGGCGACCCGCTCCTCACGCCACTCGATCGAGGTCAGGACCTCGGCGTACCGCTTGAGGTCGACGGTCGACGGGCGCTCCAGCAGTCGCTGGAACCCGCTCTTGACCCGTGTCAGAAACGCAGCCACGGTCCCGGCCACCTCTTCCCTCGTCCACCACGTGACGCAATTCTCGCCCTGCCACCTAACGGTGCAGCACGGCAGGTGAGTTCCGCATCCGGGTGGCAGGATCAGCCCGGTGCGGAGGTCGGTCGCGAGTGCTCTGGTTGCCGCGCTCGCCCTGACCGCGAGCGCGCTCGTGGCGTGCTCGGCGGGCCCTCCGGCGCCGGTCACCGAGCAGCGCGGTCCCCGCGGAACCGTCCCCGCCGGGCTCGAACGGTACTACGGCCAGGCGATGACCTGGGAAGACTGTGCCCCTTACGCCAAGACCGACGCCGACCGGGAGCCGCTGCGGAGCGAGGGGGTCCGGTGCGCGCGGTTGACCGTGCCGCTCGACTACGCCAAACCCGACGGCGACACGATCACCCTGGGGATCGTCCGAAAACCGGCAACTGAGAACGGGTCGCGCATCGGGTCGCTCATCATCAACCCCGGCGGGCCCGGAGTGGCGGGTTTGTCCACTGCGGTGCGTTTGTCCGGTGTGGCCGGGGTCAACGCGCGGCTCGACTTCGTCGGGTTCGACCCGCGCGGTACCGGTTCGAGTGAACCGGTGGTGCGCTGCCTGACCGACGCCGAGCGCGACGCGGAGCGCGCCGACGACGACGAACTGGACGCTTCGCCGTCCGGGGTGGCCAAGGTGGAGGCCGACCAACGCGACTACGCGGCCAAGTGCGCCGACCGCACCGGGCACGGCACGGCCATGCTCGCCAACATCGGCACCCGCGACGTCGTGCGCGACATCGACGTCCTGCGGTCGGCCCTCGGCGACGAGAAGTTGACCTATTTGGGCTACTCCTACGGCACCCGGATCGGCAGCGCCTACGCCGAGGCGTTCCCCGGCAACGTCCGCGCCATGGTCCTCGACGGCGCCGTCGACCCGACCCAGGACGCCGTCGCCGAGCTCGTCGCCCAAGCCACCGGCTTCCAGTCCGCCTTCACCGACTTCATCGCCTGGTGCGTGCAGCGCCAGGACTGCGCACTGGGCAGCGACGCGACCCGCGCCCAGTCGGCCTTCCAGCGCTTGGTGCGGCCCTTGGCGACACGTCCGATCGAGACCGGCGACGGGCGGCGGCTGTCGTTCTCCGACGCGACCACCGGCGTCACCCAGGCCCTCTACTCGGAGAAGCTCTGGGAGCTGCTCAACACCGGCCTCAACGAGCTCAAGCAGAACCGCGCCCAGACGTTGATGGGCTTATCCGACGCCTACATGGAGCGCGACAGGCACGGCCAATACACAACCACGCAAGACGCGTTCGTCGCCGTTCGCTGTGTCGACGACACCCGCATTACGGACCGGGCCGCTGTCCTAGACGCCCAACGCCGCTACAAGGCCGCCGCTCCGTTCCTCGACGACGGAGGACCGGCATCCGACGCGCTCGACGCGTGCGCGTTCTGGCCAGTGCCTCCGACCAGCACTGCGCACCTGCCGTCGGTGAAGGGCCTGCCGCCGGTGTTGGTCATCTCGACCACTGGTGATCCGGCCACGCCTTACGAGGCCGGTGTCGCTCTAGCGGGTGCATTGGGCGGCCGGTTGCTGACCTACGAGGCCACCCAGCACACCGCGTTCCTCCAGGGTGTGCGCTGTGTCGACGATGCCGGTGCCGCTTATCTCACCGAGCTGCGCTTGCCGCCGGAGGGCGTGCGCTGCTCAGCCTGACAGGATGGGAACGTGCGTACATCCCGCGTGGGTGTGTTGGCCGCGGCCGCACTCCTCTTGAGCGCCTGCACCAGCACCATCACCGGTACCCCCACGGCGGGGCAGACCGAGCAGTTGGGTCCTAAGGGACCGGTGCCCGCTGGCCTTGAGCGCTACTACGGCCAGCCTCTTACTTGGCGTGACTGCCGTTCGTTGAGCCACGACGACGAGAGTAAGAGCGCGTTCGGCGCTAAGGGGGTCGAGTGCACGCTGCTCAGCGTTCCGCTGGACTACGCCAAGCCGGACGGACGCGCGATCTCCGTTGGTGTCCTACGCCAACGCGCCACAGGGGAGAAGGTCGGCTCGCTGCTGCTCAACCCTGGCGGCCCCGGGGCGTCGGGTATGTCCGCTGCGGTGTACATCGCAGGTAAGGCCAAGAAGACCGCGCTGGTGGAGAAGTTCGACATCATCGGCTTCGACCCGCGTGGTGTTGGGGTCAGCGAGCCCAGGATCGAATGCCTCACCGACGCGGAGATGGACGCCAAGCGGGTCCAGCCCGAGGCGGACACGGTCGCCGAGTTGGAGGCCGAGAACAAGGCGTACGCCGAGGGCTGCACCAAGCTCAGCGGCGGCCCCGAGGTGCTCGCCAACGTCGGCACCCGCGACGTCATCCGGGACATGGACGTCCTGCGGTCCGCGCTCGGCGAGGACAAGCTGAGCTACCTGGGCTACTCGTACGGCACCCGGATCGGCACCGCCTACGCGGAGACCTTCCCCGGCAACGTCCGCGCCATGATCCTCGACGGCGCGGTCGACCCGAACGAGGACCCGGCCCAGCAGATGATCGGCCAGGTCAAGGGCTTCGAGCAGGCCCTCGACGCCTACTTCGCGCAGTGCGGCCGCTGCAAGGTCACCACGAAGATCGAGCTGGAGGCCCTGCTCACGCCGCTGGAGAGCAGCCCGCTCGCCGTCGGCAACCGCAAACTCTCCCTCAGCGACGCGTCGACCGGTATCGCCGCGGCCCTCTACAACGACGAGTACTGGGTCATCCTCACCAAGGCCCTCGATGAACTCGCAGCGCGCAAGGGCGACACCTTGATGCTCCTGGCCGACGCCTACATCGGCCGCGACTCCAAGGGCGGGTACTCGAACCTCATGGCCGCCCTCAACGCGATCCGCTGTGTCGACGAACCCCGCATCACCGACCGGGCAACCCTCGAGGCGACGTCCCAGCAGATCATCGAGGCCACCAAGGGCACCTTCATGGCCGACACCGACCCGCCCCTGCCCGCCCTCGACACCTGCGCCTTCTGGCCCGTGCCCAACACCAGCGAGCCCCACCAGCCGAAGGTCGACGGCATCCCGCCTCTCCTGGTCATCTCCACCACAGGAGACCCAGCCACCCCGTACACGGCGGGCGTCAACCTCGCCAAGGCCCTCAACGCCCGCCTGATCACCTACAAGGCCACCCAACACACCGCGTTCCTGGACGGCTCCTCCTGCGTGGACAACGCGGGCATCGACTACCTGGTAACCCTGAGCCCGCCCCTGCAGGACATCACCTGCTAGGCGTCCGCTGGTAGATGTGCACAGCAGGCCCCGCGCGGTAGCCCAGCCGCTCGTACCAGCCCAGGGGCCAGTCGGTCGCCTCGGCGATCAGGAACCAGGTGTCGGCCCCGGCTCGCGAGGACCGGTGCAGCGCTTCCACGACCAGTTGCCGCCCAAGGCCCTGCCCGCGCCACTCGGGCCGCACGACCACGTTCTCGAACTGGGCGATGCCGTCGCGCACGTAGAGCTCGCCCCGAGCCACGACGTCACCGGTCTTGTCGCGAACCCCCAGGAACGTGATGTCGGCACCCTGCTCGTAGAGGGCGCACCGGTCGGCGAGCTGGACAAGGCGGTCCTCGCCCTCGTCCGGGAAGTTCGCCCGCCAGTCCGCGATCAACGACGGGCGCAGTTGCGCCAGTGACAGCGCCTCGACCCTGGACTCCGGCTGAGCGGGCAGCACCCCCGAGTGCGCCATCGTGACGATCCGCTCGTGCACGTCGTAGTCGCCGAACGCGGCACTTGCGGCCGCTCCGCGCGCCTCGTCATCGAACTGCACCAGCCGGTGGGCGAACCCGCGACCGCCGAGCACGTCCTCGGCGGCGGCCGCCACAACGCCCGGCTCGACCGCTCCTGTCACCACCAGCCGGTTGTGGTGCCACGACGCCGGGAACTCCGCCTGCAGCAGCGCGTAGCCCCAGCCCAACTCCACCACTTCGGAGGCCTGGGCCCGGGCGAACCCCTCCTCGAACTCGCGTATCCGCTGCCACATGGCGTTCCCCCCGCCGCGGGAGGTCACCCCGCGCTCACCTCGCGCCGCCCGCGGATCCACAGCACCGCGGCCACGACCACCCCCACCCCGCAGAGCACCGAGGTGATCAAGAAGATGTCGGTGAATTGTGTGACCAGGGCGGCCTGCAGCGCATCCAAATACTCGCGCTGCTCCCGCGCCGCCACCTCCGGCGCCTTGCCCCAGGGCAGCGGCAACGCCAGGCCCGCCGTCAGGGAGTGGAACCGGTGCAGGCCCCACGCGGACAGCGCTGCCACGCCCACCAGCATGCCCGTCATCCGAGCGACCACGACCCCGGCGGAGGCCACCCCGTGGCGTTCGGCGGGGACCACGCGCAGCACCACTGAGGACAGCGGTGCGATCACCAGGCCCAGCCCGAGCCCGGCGATCACCAGGTCCACGTCCACCCGCGACAGTCCGAACAGCGACTCGGCCGCCGCCGGGTTCGCGGGCCACCCCGCCATCAGCAGGTAGCCGCCGCCCGCGATGGCCATCCCCACGACGGTGACGGCCCATTCCCCGAACCGTCCCGCCAGCAGCCCGCCTGCGACCGCTCCGACGGGGAGCGCGATCAGGAACCGCAGCAACAGCAGGACGCCACCCTTGTCGTCCTTGCCCATCAGGGCCTGGGCGAACAGGTCCACGTCGACCAGGGTGACCATCAGGGCAGCGCCCGCTACCGCTGACACGGCGAGCGCGGCCAGGAAGGCGCGCATGTCGACGCCAGCGGGGTCGATCAGTTTCGTAGGCGTTCGGCGTTCCCACAGCAGGAACGCGATCAGCGCAACCGCCGCTCCCAAGAGCACCGGCAGACCCCACGGCGGCAGGACCGCGTTGCGCGGGTCCGGGTTGTACAAACCCACTACGGCCAGCCCAAGAGTCAGTGCCAGCAGCAACCCGCCTACGACATCCACGCGCACCGGTGCGTCTGCCTTGCGGTGCGCGGGGACGGTGAACTGGATGGCCACCATCGCCAGCACGGCCAAGGGCACGTTGACCCAGAAGACCCCGCGCCAGCCGCTGATCCCGAAGGCGTCGCCCCACAGCGGCAGAGCTGCCAGGGCGACTCCGTAAAGCGGGCCGATCACGCTGCCCAGCTCTTGGGCGGCGCCCACGGTCCCGAGGACGGTGGAGCGGCGGCGCTCGTCCCACAGGTCGGCGGCGAGCGCCATGGTCACCGGCAGCAGCGCGCCGCTCGCCACGCCCTGCACGACCCGGCCCGCGACCAGCACCGGCAGGTCGTCGGCCAGCGCGGTCACGATCGACCCGGCCAGGAACCCGACCAGGCACAGTTGGAGCAGGAGCTTGCGGCCGAACCGGTCCGAGGCCTGCCCGAGCAGCGGCATCGCCGCGATGTAGCCGAGCAGGTACCCGGTGATGATCGGGGTCACCTGCTCCAGGCGGTTCACCGCGATCTCGAGGTCGGCCATGATCTGCCTCAGGACGCTGACCACCACGTAGGTGTCCAGCGCCCCCAGCAGCACGGCCAGCGCCCCAGCGCTGATCGCGACAGTGCGTCCCCTGCTCATGGCGCGGTGATCGTCACCGGCTTGTCCACGTCGGACAGGGTCAGGTCGACCGTCGCGGTCTGGCCCTCCCCGCTCGGCAGCGTCACCGAGGCCTTGACGGGCTGCTTGTTGTCCTCGCGCACCCACACCGTGATGTCCACATCGCTGTTCACCCCGGGCACCACGGCGCTGACCACGTCCTTGGTGGCCTTGCCGGACACCTTGTAGACCGAGGTGCCCTCCAGCGACTCCTTGCTCTCGGTCCGCGGGTTCTGGATCTTGCCGAGGACGTTGGCGATGCCCTTGTCCGGGTCGAGGATCGCGGACGGGTCGTAGATGTTGGAGCTCAGCGACGCCGGGTACTTCTGGAAGCCCCCGGTGGGGCCCTTGATGTAGAGGGAGTCGTCGACCAGCACGAACTCGCCTTCGATGAGCTGCCCGAGCAGGGTCAGCTTCACGGTGCCCTTGGCGGCGCCCGACGGCCCGCCTTCCCGGGTGAGGTCACCCTCGGCGTTCTGCACCGGGATGGCCGACACCGTGCCGTTGACCTTGAGCGTGAAGTGCGCGCTCTTGATCGCCTTCGTCGCCGTGGACGCGTCGCGCAGCAGCGCGGTCCCGTCCGGCAGGTTCCCGCCGCCACCCCCGGTCGGCTCGTCCGACGTGCACCCGGTCACCAGCGCCCCGACGAGCGCCAGCACCGCAACAACCCACCCGCGTTTGACCATGGCCCAGATCGTAGGCGGCCGTCGCTGAGGGCCGCGGAAGTTGTCCACAGCGGGCGGTGACACCCGCTGTTACAAGTTTCAACCTTTCGGGTGTTGGTTTCGGAGAGTGCTTGAGTTCCCCCATTCGGGGAATCAAGGTTGTCCATATTGACGACGAACCGCAGCGGCAGGTGTTCATTGAGTGACGTGGCTCTCGGTCCCCAGCAGGCAAGCCCGGCGCGGGCCATCGTGTGGGCGGACCTGGTCCCCTACGCCTCCTCGGTCTTCCTCGAGGTCACCGACCGGGTGGGCCCGCTCGCCGGGCGCATGGTGAGCTACCTGGCCGCCCCCGCGAGCCGGGGCGCGACCCCGCTCGCCAGGGTCGTGGCCGAAGGACAGCTCACCTCGGCCGAGATGTCCTCGGTGGCCGGGCTGGGTTCCATCGCCGAGGAGGGGTTCGAGGAGATCGCGGCCGTCGTCCGCCGCGCCGACCACGCCCCGCTGTTCACCAGCACCGACCTGACCCTCGCCCTGCGCAGGCGCCGCCTGGTCGCGGTGCACTGCGCCAACCCGGCGATGCGCGACCAGCTGCTCGCCTGGGTCGACCAGACCCCCTCGCTCGGCCTGCGCCGCGTCCCGTCCCGACTCGTCGAGCAGGCCGTCGGCGCCACCGCCGCCCTCGTCTGCCCCGACCACAGCCGCGACTTCGAGGACTTCCTCTACCGGTTGTCCGAGCGCATGGAGCTGATCGAGTGGAGCCTCGACCGCGACCTCACGCCGGTCCTGGTCTAGGCCGGAACATCTTCCGGTAGGCCAGCGGGGACACCCCGATCGCCGACCGCAGGTGCTGGCGCAACGAGGCGGCACTGCCGAGGCCCGCCTGCTCTGCGACCTGGTCCACCGGCAGGTCGGTGGTCTCCAGGAGCCTGCGCGCCAGCCGGATCCGCTGCTGGACCAGCCACACCCCCGGCGACAGACCCGTCTCCGCGCGGAAGTGGCGCGAGAACGTCCGGACGCTCATCGCGGCGTGCTCCGCCAGCACCGCCAACTCCAACGGCTCGTGCAGCCTGCCCAGCGCCCACGCGCGCGTAGGGGCGACACCGTCGGACCCGCCCTCGGGCAGCGGGCGATCGATGAACTGCGACTGACCACCCTCCCGCCACGGTGGCACCACGCAGTACCGGGCGGCCCGGTTCGCGACCTCCGAGCCGAAGTCCGTGCGGATGACGTGCAGGCACAGGTCCACCCCCGCGCCGAGCCCGGCCGAGGTCAGCACGTCCCCGTCGTCGACGAACAGCACGTCCGGGTCCAGCCGCACCGCCGGGTAGAGCTCGCGGAACTCGTCGGCGAACTTCCAGTGCGTCGTCGCGGGCCGCCCGTCCAGCAGACCCGCCGCGCCCAGCACGAACGCCCCCGTGCAGATCGACATCACCCGCGCGCCCGGCCGCACGCGCGCGAGGGCCTCGGCGACGTCACCCGGAAGTGTGCCCAGCAGGCGCGGTCCGGGCGACCGAGTGCCCGGCACGATCACCGTGTCCGCGGTCTCCAGCACCTCAGGACCGTGGTCGAGCAGTGCGGTGAACCCCGTCGTCATCCGCACCGGCTTCGCGTCCACCCCGCACACCACGACCTCGTAGAGCGGCTCACCGGTCGACCCGACCGCGGCCCGCATGACCTGCGGCGGGATGGTCAGGTCGTAGCCGACGGCCTCCTCGACCGCCAGGACGACCACCCGGTGCACCATGGCCAGATTCTTGCACATATTGGCAATCAGGCCACTAGGCCGAGGTGGCCCGCTGCCCGCACCCTTGACGCCGTGACACAGACACAGATCCGGGTCCGGCGGCCGCACTGGGCCTGGTTCGTCGCGGGCGTCGCCTTCGTCGCCCTCGTCGGCGCCGCGGGATTCCGGGCGGCCCCCAGCGTGCTCATCGATCCACTGCACAACGAGTTCGGTTGGTCCACCGCCACCATCTCCACCGCGGTCAGCATCAACCTGCTCCTCTATGGACTGATCTCGCCTTTCGCCGCCGCGCTCATGGAACGCCTAGGCATGCGCAAGGTTGTCGCGGGTGCGCTGGTGCTCGTCGCCGCGGGAAGCGGACTCACCGTCTTCATGACGGCCAGCTGGCAACTCCTACTGCTGTGGGGAGTCCTCGTAGGTGTTGGCACCGGCTCTATGGCGCTCACCTTCGTCGCCACAGTCACCTCACGCTGGTTCGTCAAGCACCAAGGCCTCGTCAGTGGCGTTCTTACGGCGGCAGGGGCCGCGGGGCAGTTGGTCTTCTTGCCCGTAGTGGCCCAACTGGCCACCCACAGTGGATGGCGGACCGCATCCCTCGCCATCTCCTTCACCGCACTCGCTGTTGTCCCTCTTGTCCTTATCGCACTCCGCGACAAGCCCAGCGACGTTGGCACCACCGCCTATGGCGCAACCGGAACCGAAGACCCCATCCCAGCGACCAGTGGCCGAACCGCGTCCCGCGCACTACAAGTCCTGGGCCAGGCATCACGCACTGGCACGTTCTGGCTCCTCGCAGGCGGGTTCGCCATCTGCGGGGCCTCCACCAACGGCCTCATCGGCACCCACTTCGTTCCGGCCGCCCACGACCACGGCATGCCCACTACGACCGCGGCGGGCCTCTTGGCCCTGGTCGGCCTCTTCGACGTGATCGGCACGATCGCTTCCGGTTGGCTCACCGACAAGATCGACCCGCGCTACCTGCTCGGCGCCTACTACACCCTGCGCGGTGCGTCGCTGCTGATCCTGCCGCACCTGTTCGCCGCCACCACCGAACCACCCATGTGGGCGTTCATCGTCTTCTACGGCCTCGACTGGGTCGCCACCGTCCCGCCGACGGTCGCCCTGTGCCGGAGGGTCTACGGCCACGACGGACCCATCGTGTTCGGCTGGGTCTTCGCCTCCCACCAGGTCGGCGCGGCTCTCGCGGCCCTGGGCGCCGGACTCACCCGCGACCACCACGGCAGCTACGACCCCGCCTGGTACGTCGCGGGCGGACTGTGCGCGGCGGCGGCGCTGATGTCCCTGCGGATCACCTCACACGGGTCAAGTAAGGCGCGCACCGCCAGTTGATGTCTACGCTGCGCTCATGGATCGCCAGCAAGAGTTCGTCCTGCGCACGCTCGAAGAGCGCGACATCCGGTTCGTCCGGCTGTGGTTCACCGACGTGCTCGGCTTCCTGAAGTCGGTCGCGGTGGCGCCCGCCGAGCTCGAGGGCGCCTTCGCCGAGGGCATCGGCTTCGACGGTTCGGCGATCGAGGGATTCTCCCGGGTGTACGAGTCGGACATGATCGCCAAACCCGACCCGGCGACCTTCCAGGTGCTGCCCTGGGAGACCCCGGACGGCGAGCCCTACTCCGCGCGCATGTTCTGCGACATCGCGATGCCGGACGGCTCACCGTCCTGGGCGGACCCCCGGCACGTGCTGCGCCGCACGCTGTCGAAGGCCAGCGAGGCCGGGTTCACCTGCTACGTGCACCCGGAGATCGAGTTCTTCCTGCTCAACAACCTGCCGCACGACGGGAGCGAACCCACCCCGGCCGACAACGGCGGCTACTTCGACCAGGCCAGCCACGCCACCGCGACGCACTTCCGCAGGCACGCCATCGAGACCCTCGAGGCGATGGGCATCTCCGTGGAGTTCAGCCACCACGAGGGCGCCCCCGGTCAGCAGGAGATCGACCTGCGCTACGCCGACGCGCTGACCATGGCCGACAACGTCATGACCTTCCGGTACGTGGTCAAGGAGGTCGCGCTCACCCAGGGCGTGTTCGCGTCCTTCATGCCCAAGCCCTTCTCGGAGCAGCCCGGCTCCGGCATGCACACCCACGTCAGCCTGTTCGAAGGCGACCGGAACGCCTTCTACGACAACGAAGACCCTTATCAGCTATCCGCCACAGGCAAGGCGTTCGTCGCGGGCCTGCTCAAGCACGCGCGCGAGATCTCCGCGGTCACCAACCAGTGGGTCAACTCTTATAAGAGGCTGATCGTCGGTGGTGAAGCACCTACCGCTGTGTGCTGGGGCCACGCCAACCGCTCCGCTCTGGTGCGAGTTCCCATGTACTCACCGACCAAGGCGTCCTCGCGCCGCGTGGAGATCCGCTCACTCGACTCGGCGTGCAACCCGTACCTGGCGTTCTCGGTGATCCTCGCCGCCGGGCTCAAGGGCGTCGCCGAGGGCTACTCGCTCCCGCCCGCGGCCGAGGACGACGTCTGGTCGTTGTCCGACGCCGAGCGCCGCGCCGCCGGTTACGCCAACCTCCCGCAGAACCTCGGCGAGGCCCTGGCCGAGATGGAGAACTCGGAGTTGCTGGCCGAGACCCTCGGTGAGCACGTCTTCGACTACTTCTTGCGCAACAAGCGGACCGAGTGGGACACGTATCGCCGCAGCGTCACCCCCTATGAGCTGCGCACTCTCCTGCCGATGCTATAGACGGGTCACCTTTTCGCTCGACAGTGAGACCCACAAGCACCCGTTGAGCGACTAGGTTGGCCGGGTGCCCGATGTGCCCCCCGACGCCGTGACGCCTCTGATCGCCTGCACCGCGGTGGCCGCACAGGACCTCGCCGCCGCGCGAGTGGCCGAGCGGACCTTCCTCGACCACCACCCCAGCGCCCGGTTCGTGATCCTGCTGGTCGACGGCGAACGGTCAGAGGGGGTCCTGGTCCCCGAAGACATCGGCGTGCACCCGGCGGAACTCGCCGACCTCGCGACCGGCCACACCGCGGCGGAGGCTTGCGCGGCGCTGCGGCCGAGGCTGCTGGAATCGCTGCTGGCCAACCACACCTGCCCGGTGCTCTACCTGGCACCTTGGACGCGGGTGTACGCGCCCTTCGCGAACACCATCACCGCGGCGCTGGACGATGTCGCGCTCGTCTTGGTCCCCAGGGTGCTGCGCCCGCTACCCGCTGACGGGCTGCGCCCCACCCAACAAGAGCTGCTGGGCGCGGGCATCTATGACGACGGCCTCATCGGCGTCACCCATGGCGTCGAACCCTTCTTGCACGCATGGGCGGAAGCCTGCCTTGCGGACCCCAGCCGAGCTGGTGCGTTCCTCGACGGCGCGCCTGCCATGGTCGACCACCACGTCTTGCGGGATCCCGGCCTAGGGCTCTCGTCCTGGAACGCAGCACAACGCGCACTAGCCCGTGACTCGTCCAGCAGCCTTACTGCTGGCGGTGTTGTCCTACGCACCGCCACCTTCAAGGGCTTCGACCCGGCCAAGCCTTGGCTTCTTACGGCCGACATCACCGACGACCCGCGGGTCTTGCTCTCCGAACACCCCCTGTTGTCCGCAGTCGTCACGGACTACGCCAACGAGATCGACGACGTCTACGACCTCCCTCAGCCGACAGTGCGTTTCGGCAAGCTCGCAGATGGCACGCTGTTCCCCGCGCCACTGCGCGCCGCCTATCGCGCTGCCCGCTCCTCCCAAGACTCGCCCCCGCCCGCCGGTGTCGACCCCGCGGGCTTCTTGCGCTGGGCATGCGCACCCGAGCCAGGCACGCCAGACGCGACCAAGTGGGCTTTGGCCCTCTGGGAAGAAGACCCGGACCTGCGCGAACGGTTCCCCGATCCGTTTGGAGTGGATACCGCCGCCTATCGCGATTGGTGCGCGACCGATGCCGTGCTCAGCGGGCGCCTGCACCAACGCGCGGTCCCCGGGCAGCACACCATCGACGTCACGCTCATCGACCAGATCGGCGTGTCCGTCATGGGCGTCGGCCCATTGGCCGACCGCGTGCGCCTAGCCGCGGAAGCGTCCGGCTTGCCCATCTCCAACGAGCCCATCTACCCGGTCGTCCTCGCCTGCGGGGGGCAGACCGGCCTGCCACGGCAGCGGCACATCATCGCCGTCCGCGATGACTTCACCCCGATCCCGTTCCGCGCCGACGAACGTTGGCTTGTCTGGCCCACCGTCGCCCCCGCCCCCGACGGCATAGCGACGCACACGGTCCCTCTTCCGCTACCTGACCCGGGCGCGCGCGACGAGGTTGCCCGCGACCAGGCCAGACATCGCCTAGGCGCAGGCGACGAGCCAACCTTCGTGGCCTTCGCGGACCGCGGCGACGACCTCTTGGCCGCGTTCGCCGCAGCCTTCCCCGACCGCGACGACGTTCGCCTGGTCCTCTTGGTGCCTTCAGCCTTCGCCCGCTCCGAAGGCGCGGAGAGACTCCGCCTCTCTGCGGGAACCGACCCCAGGGTTCGGCTGGTTTCCGAGGAGTCCGCGTTCACCGCCATCGCCGACGCGGCGACCTGGGTGCTGTCCCTGGACCAACCCGACAGCCCGGACACCGCGCGGATCAACCGGTGGCTGGCGGAGGTGTCCCTGCGCGGCGTCCCGACCATCACGCTGGCCGGGAGCACCGCTGCTGACCTGCTAGGACCCGACAGCTGTGTGCCACTGCCGACCGATGAGTTCGCGGCCGACACGATGGTTGCCGGTGCCATCCGGGACTTGGTCGACGACCACGCCACTGCGGACAAGATCGGCTCCGCGGCCCGCACCCACGTTCTCGAGCGGTTGGCACCTGCCGCCGCTGGTGCTGCGGTTCGTAGGCGCGTGGAACTCGCCTATCGCAGTTGGCGCGCAGGCCGCGCTCTTGCCGTCGCTACCGAGGACGACCCGCTACGCGCACTACGCGCCGCTAGGCACGCACTGCACCGCCGTCCCGACACAGACGTCGGTCACAAGATCCCCATGGCGCCGCAACTGCGCCGCGCGGTCCTACGCGTGCTCAACCACTACGACGCCCACCTCACCTCGGTGCTCGCATCGCTCATCGACGGCATAGAGCGCACGGCGGTTGAGCTCGTCGAACGCCAAGACAGGCTCTCTAGCGCGGGAGCGGGACTCGACACGGATCTGCTTCGCGCCGACCTCGACCTCGTCGTCGAACGGATGGGCCAACTGGGCAAGCAGGTCTCTGCCACCGGCGAGGAGGTTGTCCGCCTACGGGGGGAGACGACTGTCGGTGCAAGAGCCATTGATGACCTCGCTGCGCAGATCCGTGACATGCCCGCGCGCGAGCAGCACGACAACTCCGACGAGGTCCACAAGCTGACCGCCGCCCTAGCGGCGAGCAACGCGCGGCTCGATGCACTAGAAGCACGGCTGACCACCCAACAAGCCGAGGCTGACAGCAGGCTCGCGATGGGCTCTTGGTCCGCTGATCAGGCTCTACGTGCGACTGACGCACTCCGCCGTGTCGTCGTCCGACAGCATGAGCGCGCGATCTCAGTCGACGTCCCGAGCGCACCCGTCCTCTGTGACGCGGGGCTCCTACGGCTGCCGTCGCAGGACAGCATCATGTCCGCGGTCCTATCGAGCAACGGGGTCTGGGAGCCGGAGATCGCGGAACTGGTCGACTCGCTCATAGAGCCCGACAGCGTCTTCCTCGACGTGGGTGGGTACGTCGGCTACCACGCCATCCGGGTGCTCAGCCGCTTGGGCACCAGCGGCACCGTCGTGGTCGTCGAGCCCGACCCGGACGCAGTGAAGTTGTTGCGCCACAACGT